>NZ_KE007347.1:629679-1280388 GCF_000400715.1 Acinetobacter genomosp. 15BJ
ACCTGAACCTGAACCTGAACCTGAACCTGAACCTGAACCTGAACCTGAACCTGAACCTGAACCTGAACCTGAACCTGAACCTGAACCTGAACCTGTTAAGCAAAACCCAGATAGTAATTTGATGGTGTTTGATGCCGAGGACGGCCAGTTAATTGGATTGGATGTATCAGCGCCACAACACACGATTCAGTCGAATATCGTTGAGGCGGATGATGTGCTGGTTTTTCCTGTTGAGCAAAATCCTCAAGCTGAACAGGCACTTGATCTCATCGCAGAGCCAGTGCTTGAAGCGGTTGTTTCGGAACCAATTGTTGTCGCAGACAAACCAGTTGCACCTGTAATACAACAGCAAGATCACGGACAAACTGATCTGATGCCTCAAGATATTTTAAAACTACGTGAGCAGGTTTTGGAAGGTGAGTGGAATTTAGAGAAGTGGGAGTATTGGTTTAGAACCAGCCAACTCTCTCCAGCTGTGCAAGAGTTAGCACAGCATGGCATCATGCAAGGTCAGATTAATGGTGCTTCAATTTTTCATATTCCACAAGAATATGAAGGGATGTTGTCGCAATTACAGCATGGCTTGGAAGATGCATTGAAATTACAATGGTCGAATACGCAATTTGATGTACAGTATGGTGAGGTGAGTTCAAGTACGCCATTAATCATGCAAAATGCACGTAAGGAAAAAGCCTTTAATCGTGCAGTAGAATTATTGCAGCAAGAACCCACTATTAAAAGTTTAGTCGAAACATTTGATGCGGAACTTCATCAGGTTCAATTAAAACCGTAATTTTTATAAAAAAGGCAAAGTTTTATCTTTGCCTTTTTTATTTAATTTATAAGTAAATATTGATGCAGTACTTCTCGCATTGCTTGTGGGATGGCTGTACTTTCTCGGCTTACCCGATCCACAAATACATGGACAAAATGCCCTTGAGCAGCAGCCTCGTGCTGACCTTGTTTAAAGATCGCCAGCTCGTATCTAAGCGATGAATTTCCTACTTTGCCAATCGCCACACCCACTTCAATGATTTCTGGAAACGACAGTTCCTGTTGAAAGCTACAAGCGGAATCAACCACTAGACCAATAATTTCACTGTGATGAATGTCGAAACCTGTTTTCTGAATCAGCAATGAATTGGCTGCAGTATCAAAATAACTATAATAAGTCACGTTGTTGACATGACCATAGATATCATTATCGGCCCAACGGGTTTGGATTGGAAAAAAGAACTTAAATTGTTCGCGTTGTTTTAAAGTTGGTTTGCTCATGCATAAATCGCCTGGTAGATCTGTAATGCGTCTTGCTCGGTCATTTCTCTTGGATTGTTCTGCAGCAGCCGAGTTTGCAGCATGGCATCTTTGGCAAGTTGTGGTAATTTCGCTTCAGCAATATCGAGTTCTTTTAACTTCAAGGTTAAGCCACTTTGGTCCAGATGATTCTGCATATGGTCAATAAACAGGTCACATAGGCCATCGGTACAGCCCGTACTCCGAGGGTCTAGTAATTGCATCAATTCTGCATAGTGTTGTTTGGCTTTGGGTGCATTAAATTTTAAAACTTCAACCAGTACCAATGCATTGGTATGTCCATGTGAAAGGTGAAAATGTCCACCCAGTGGATAAGCTAGGGCATGTACTGCTGCGACGGGAGCATTGGCGAACGCTTGACCTGCAAGCATTGAACCGACCAGCATATTTTGGCGAGCTTCTAGATCAGCACCGTTTTTTAATACTTTGGCTAAGTTATGATTCAATAGTTTCAGTGCATTTTTAGCTAACATATCTGCGTAGAAGTTCTTTTTTATACTTGATGTATAGGCTTCAATTGCATGCACCATCGCATCAATACCTGTTGCAGCTGTGATATGTGCAGGCAGGCCTTGCGTAAAAGTTGCATCTAAAATGGCAACATCAGCATATAAGATTGGCGAGACTACTCCCATTTTGGTGGTTGCACCTGTGGTGACAATCGATATAGGCGTGACCTCTGAACCTGTGCCCGCCGTGGTTGGGATGAGAATCAGTGGCAAACGAGGGGCTTTGGCTTGGTTTACGCCGTAGATTTCACTTAAGTTTTGTTGTTGTTCAGGATGGGCTAGTAACGCGATGATTTTGGCCACATCCATGGAACTACCGCCACCAAAACCGATGATCACATCTATCTTTTCTTGTTTCGCGAAATCAACAGCTTCCAGTACAATGTGTTCAGGGGGATCAGCTTGGATATCTGAGTAAATAATGTATTCAAGACTAATCTGAGTCAGAATTTCTAAAATGGGTTGATGCAATTGATGTTGAATCATTCCTGCATCGGTCACAATCAATGCTTTATGGTGGTTTTGTTGTGTTAAAACGTTTTTAAGTTCTTGTATTGAACCTAGCCCCGCAATGATGTTGGGAACAGTTTGAAATTGAAACGAGTTCATACATACATCCTTATTTTTCATAATAAATACAACATTTTTATATCATGTGACTATAAGTTTTACTGTCTAAATAAATTAACATAAGACAGGCTTGAAAAGTGTAACTTTGAGGTGATTATGCCGTTCAAAACGACCTATTAGGTTTTATGCTTTTTACCTATTCATCATATTGAAATTATTGGATTTTATGGTGCTATTTTGTCGGAATTTTTCGCAAGGAACAGTACTTTTAGAATGTAACGAAAAAAATAACTTAAGCTATGGTTTTGCAGTCGTTTCTTCTGTCACTTTTGCAAATGGTAATTTAATACCAACATTTACATCGTTTTAGATGATTTCATACCCAAACTCATAATGCTCAGTCATTTTTCCAAGTGGCTAGCCAAGCCTTGTGCACTTTTAACTATTTTCTTATGTAGAAAAATAGCGAGTGCATGTATCTCATGAAAGATAGAAATTTGCACCTTTTAAATAAGGATACGTTTTTTCGAAATCACTAAATTAGAAAACTGATCGCTGATGTTTTACTTATTTACCTCCAATGCTATTTCTCTGTTTCAGTATTAGGTCGAGATTTTTGCGTTTATATTTTATGGATTATAAGTGGACTTTTAATACCATTGTTTATCGGTCCAATAATTTATGGAGTTTATTATTAATATTCTGTATTTCACAAAAACTAATGTTAAAAATAAAAGAGTAGTTAATGCACTACGGAATAGCCTTTAAGGGCAATTGTTTAAATAACAAAAATTTTAAAATCGATGATTATATTATGATAAAGAAGTTTGCTCATGGTAAATAACGCAGTAGAAATGCTATTTAAGCTTTTAACAGATACTAATATTCCAGAAGGCCATATTGCATTGGTACGGATTCAAGATGATCTGACTTATGATCAGGTTATGACTAATCTTGAGCAGGTTAATGCACTGCCAGGATTTACAGTAATCGGGGTTACCAGTATTCCTAATCCTGATACATCAGACTGGCAATTGACCAACTGTACGTATGAGAATGGTGTGCTTAGTTGGACAGAGGGTCAACTTGATTTGGGAACCGAAACAACCCCAGATATAGCGTATGGTTATCATGCTGGCATTACGGCAAATATTGATGACAAGCTTGAAATGATTGTTCCTAATATCACAGCTTTAGCAACTGGAGTATTGAGCGGTGCACGATTAGCAGATGTGAATGGTGTCAAAGCAGGTCAATCCAATATTGGATTTAATTCAGGAAACTCGGAGCAAGGATTAACTCTACTTGGCACTTCATATCAAACTACCGACTTGCCTGTAAAATACACAATGACTTATGTATCAACAACTGCCGTTGAGCATGTTATAACTTCAACGGATGGAACAATTGAACTTTTCCGTGAGACACAAAATATCCCAGCATTTGAGGAAACAGCATATTTTAACGTGATTGCTACGGTTAAAGACGAAAATGAAATGTTTACAACGACTGTTTCAGTTAGTAGAAGTTGAATCAATACAAGAAATGATCTTTAAGGTCAATATATGAACAAGAGTGAGTAGATATTAAAATACTTTCGGGTAATTTAATATCTACTCATCGGGCTTAATAATATTTTATAGATGTTTATTTGTAGTCAGTTTTTAATTATAAAAACATGTGCCTTTGTTCTTCTTATTTATTAAGTGACTTAACAATATATTTTTATTTTTAGATCAGCATACCATCTTGTTCAATTTTTTCTGCTGCCTTCCAACTTGGTAGCAAGCTTAAACGTTCTACATAACTTTTGATATGTGGATAATTTTCACCTTGTTGCATATGATGAATTAAGCCGTGAAGCCCAAATCCCATCATAAAGTCTGCTCCAGTCAAACGATCATCTACTAAAAAATTTTTATCTTTTAAATAATCATTTAAAAAACCAAAAACTTTATCAAACTCAACTTGAGTATAGTTTTCTAGAAATACCAATTTCGTACCATACTTAGCTTCTATTTGATTAAACATTTTTAATAAAAATGGCACCATAGCAGAGCTTTCTGCGAAGTGAATCCATTGTAGATAATCTGCATAAATAGCATCATTTATATCTGGTGCAAGATGTGGAGCAAGTCTTTGAATTAACAACTCTACTATAGCACCTGATTCCGCAATGACTTTACCTTGCCATTCAATTACAGGAGATTTTCCTAAAGGATGAATATTTTTTAGTGACTCAGGTGCCAAATGAGTCGTTAAGTCACGGTAATAGCGTTGCAATTGATATGGTTGTTTGATTTCTTCGAGCAACCACAAAATCCGGAAAGAACGTGATTGGTCTAAGTGATGTAATGTAATCATGATAATGCCTGCTTTAAAAATCGTATGGGTAATTTCCCCAAGTTTTACGGTTTCCAATATACGCTTAAGTTTACAGATAGTGCTGTTTATCTACTTAAATACCAGTCGAACTGCTATAGCGAATGTGAAAAAACAAATTTTTTCAATGTTTGAAGTTGTAGAGCAGAATTGAGTAACGCCTTAATCAAAATGTATATTAACTTTTTGAACAATCATTCTTAGTCTTTGATGGAGATGGAGATGGAGATGGAGATGGAGATGGAGATGGAGATGGAGATGGAGATGGAGATGGAGATGGAGATGGAGTGAGTTGAACCCGCGTCCGCAAAAACTGTATTTTTTGAGCGGTTTTTACATTTTAGCTTTATACAATTGATCTTTAAAAATTAAGTTTTTTATCAGCTTAGTTGTTAAGCATGGTTTGTTATGACTAGTTTAAAGCTGACACACATTGTTAATTCCCAAAAAGTACATATTCATACAGAATATTCAATAGAGACAAACACTATTTCCTTTCAAATCAAAGCAATTTTTGACAAAATAGCTGATGTCAGAATGGTCAATTCAGGCATAATGACATTTAATCATTTTGCGTTTATTTTGCAGGAATTTTGCATGCAATATTTTAATCTCCTTATAAAACAAAATGTTGGGAAATTTTTCTAATGGCTGCACAATATAAGGTGTTATGTGTTTGTTTGGGGAATATTTGCCGATCTCCAACTGCGGAAGCGATTCTCAGACATTATTGTGATGCACATGCCCTCAATGTCACGGTCGACTCTGCTGGGACCAGTAATTACCATCCGAATAAAGCACCTGATCTACGTAGTCAAAAACATGCTGCAAAACGTGGTTATGATTTATCTGCGTTACGTGCCAGACAGATTGTTTTAGCAGACTTTGTTGAATTCGATTTGATTTTAGCAATGGACCATGAAAACTTCGATGATATTCATACACTCATGTCTCAGGCTGTGCAACAGTTCGGTACTCATCAGATTCGCGCCAAGTTGGCATTAATGAGTGAACATGATCCAAAGTTTATTCAACAAGCTGTACCAGATCCTTATTATGGTGGTGCAGATGGGTTTGATCGAGTACTCGATCAATGTGAATCCAGCAGCCAAGCATGGGTCGATATTTTTAAAAAGCAAATGAAAGCAGGGCAATAGGATTTAATTTAATATGCAGCTACAAGCGCAGGTTCAGCTTAAAAACTTAAATACATTAAATTTGAATGCAATTGCTTCACATTATGTGCAAATCAATCATCCAGATGACGTCATTGCGGCATTAGCATTTGCTGAACAGCAGCATTTAAACGTTTTGGTGCTCTCGGGTGGCAGTAATGTTTTATTGCCACAGCAAGTACAAGCCTTGGTAATGCATTTAAATATCCAGGGCATTGATGTCCTTTCTGAAGATGAAAATACCATTACCGTTAAAGTAGGTGCTGGGCAAGTCTGGCATGACTTCGTTTTGTATAGTACGCAACAGCAATGGTTTGGATTGCAAAATCTTGCATTGATACCAGGGTTAGTCGGTGCTTCTCCTGTACAGAATATTGGTGCTTATGGTGTCGAAGCAGGTGAGTTTATTAAATCGGTACAAGTTTATGATCGTGAACTAAAACAGTTTGATTCAATCTCTGCTCAAGATTGTCATTTTGCTTATCGCCACAGTATTTTCAAAGATCATCCCAATCGTTACATCATTGTCAGTGTGACTTTTAAGCTATTGAAACAAGCTGAGCTTAAACTGAATTATGGTGATCTTAAGCAAGCAGTAGGCGATGAACTGACCGCAGAAAACTTACAAAATCAGGTGATACAGATTCGCCAAAGTAAATTACCAGACCCTAAAGAATTTCCAAATGTTGGAAGCTTTTTTAAGAATCCAATTTTGGCACAAGTTGAATTTGATAAAATTACTCAACAATTTCCAAACATTCCGCATTATCCGCAGGCAAATAGCAGTGTTAAAGTGGCTGCAGGTTGGTTAATTGATCAAGCCGGTTGGAAGGGTAAGCAATTAGGCTCGGTTGGGATGTTTCATAAACAAGCTTTGGTTTTAGTTAATTATGCTGAGGCAACCTTGGCAGATGTACAAAATACCTATCATGCTGTACAAAGTGATGTAAAACAAAAGTTTAGTATTCTATTGGAACCTGAACCTGTGTTATACAGTGAACAAGGTTTGATTCAAGCGCATAGTGGGTGAAGAAATCTATGGCGAAAGTACATTGGATGGTCAGTTTAGTACGGGTAATCACCATATTATTCGTGCTATTAGGCTGTTTTGTACTTTTTTTATATTCACCTTTTTACTCACAGTTTGTTGTAAAAGGCTTGAATCGGTTTGTCCCTGTAGATGTCAATGAAGTGGCGGCGCAAAGCCAGCGACCAGCGGCCTTAAGTGAACATGAAACACTTGAACCTGGTTCTAATTTATGGATTGCACGTCAGGCCTATTTGAAGCTTATGGAAAAAACCTTTCAATCTGAAAAATCAGAGGATTTAAGGTTAATTCAAGCGCGTTATAAATTGTTGCAAGAATTGATTGCTGAAGAGCAAGAAAAAGAAAACCAAGATGAGAAAAAACAACCGAATATTCCATTATTGAGTGAACAGCAGCCTGATCAGGATCAGGAGAGTTCTGCTGTTGTGATCAATACACCATTGGACTTTTTGCAATGGAATACCCCTGATAATCAGGCACTCATGGGGAAATATATTGCCTTTTTAGAAACCTATCCGATTGCATTGCCTGTGAGCGAAGATGACAAAGATCAGACCAATAAAGACCTGATTGAACTTAAAAAAAACAAAGATAATGCGCTCGAGCAGCAAAGTATTTCGCAGCCCAATGCAATTGTCGTATTGGGTGGCGGGTTGACGCTTGGGGCAAATGGTAAAGATATTGTGGTGAATAATTACACTCGCTTGCGCTTAGAAAAAACATTACAAGTTGAGAAGAAATATGCATTACCAATTGTACTGAGTGGTGTAGAAGCGCCTTATATGCAAGCATGGTTAAAAGAACGAGGTGTTGAAGCGAAGCTACTTGAGAATCGCAGTATGAATACTTGTGAAAACTCGCGATTCAGTTCTTTATTACTACAAAAGAAAGGTGGTGCACCAACAGTAATCTTAATTACTGATGAATACCACATGCCGCGTACTCGTCGTTTGTTTGCCCTAAATGGAATAGAAACGATTCCTGTCGTTGCTCCGATGCCAACAACGTTAACTCAATGGCGTCCAAGTGAACAAAACTATGATCATAGCCGCCGTGCCAACTATGAAATGCTGGCAACGATACGTGATATGTTATTTGGCTCAAGTGATTGTCGAGAGATACCATAATGTCCGATCTTCCATTTTTAAATCCGACAATTTTAAAACAACTCGATTTACCTGTACCAAATCGAGAGACAACGCCACAAGTGCTTGAACCTTTGGATCTATCTGGTGTCACTGAAATCTCGAAACCATTACAAGCCTATCGTAAATTATATGGCTTACATTTATTGGACTGTGAACATTGGCAGGGTTATGTCGAAATGCCATTGTTTCGCTTACATGTGCAAGTATTTCAGCCCAAACAACAAAAAATTCAAGGTACCGTGTGTCTGCTACATGGATATTTGGAACATAGTGGTATTTATCAGCCGATTATCAAAGAAATCCTAGATCAGGGCTTTAGCATCGTCACTTACGATTTGCCTGGACATGGTTTAAGCAATGGTTCACCAGCCAGTATTCAGAATTTTGATCACTATCAGCAAGTGTTACATGCAGTTTATGATGCCGTGCGTGGTGCGAAACAATTACCTAAACCTTGGTTAGGGATAGGGCAAAGTACAGGTGGTGCAATTTGGATGCATCATTTACTCGAATTTGCGGAACGTAGAGAAGATCCCATTGTTGACCGTGTATTGCTGTTGTCGCCATTGATTCGACCTGCAAAAACGGCTTGGTGGCACAACTCGGTCGGGCTAGGCATTATCCGTCGGATTAAAAGCCAAGTACCACGACATTTCCGTCGTAATAACCATAACCCTGAATTTTTACGCTTTGTTCGTTTAAAGGATCCTTTGCAACCTCGAATGATGGGCATGGACTGGATTTTAGCGATGTCAAAATGGATGCTGGAAATGGAACAACGACCTGCATGTCGTATTCCTGTCTGGCTCGCACAAGGCGCTTTAGATCAAACCGTAGATTGGCGTTATAACATTGAATATATTCGCCGTAAGTTTAGATTACAGACTTTATTGATGTTGGAAGAAGGTTCGCATCAATTAATTAATGAACGTGCAGATATTCGTGCTGCACTGACGGGTTTAATTCCTGCTTTCCTGCATGCAAAACCAAATCACCATTACTATTAATTGTACTTTTTTTGTTATTATTTAAATGATAGAATTTCTCATATCTTAAAAAAATATCAATAAATTAGATGTTTGGGGTAATAATGAAAATAGGTACATTAAGGGGTTTTTGTGTCTTTATTTTGTTATGTTTTTCTTTTCCTGTTTTCGCACAAGAGTTATATAAGTGCGTAACCAGTCAGGGAACAACATATCAAAGTAGACCATGTGCAACAAAGATAGCACAAAGGACAGCATGCACAGGCTCAGTTGCGGACGGCTTTTCGGGTGATTGCCGTTCTATGGAACAGCAAAGGCAGCAAGGAATGTCTTATGAAAAAAATGCTTATACACAGGATTTAGCAAATAATAAAACTAGAACAGAAACGGGACAATCCGAGTTTCAACGAGCAATTGTTGAATTCCCTGAATGTAAACAGCGCATTATGGCTTTACAAAGATTTGCTCGTTATTCTGATCGTCGCTCTCAGTTAGTTGAAAATAACAGTCGATTTTATGCCGCAAGAGTTTGTACGGATGATGGCAGCGTATATGTGAGTTGTAATGCAGCCACCAATACATTGTTGACTCAGACCAGTCCGACTTGCCCATTGAAAAGGTAGATGTTTTTAAAGACATAAATTGATCAATATTCAAAAATGGTAATCAGTCGTGAAAGCAGCATTTATTGTAATTGGGGTTATTTTTGCAACTTTTTTCTTGCTAAATCGTTGTTCTCATCGCGATGCAACATCAGATCAGTCCATTAATCATAATCCAATTGAACAAAGACAACAGGCTTTAGATCAAATCTCTTTATTGCAGCCGTTAAAGCAACACTTGCCCAAGGATTATGAAACGCTACAGCAAACCGCGAATGCTTCAGTACAGCCAGAAGAAATGCTTGCTGCTGTAAGTAGCACATTGTGGTGGAAATTACGTGATATTGTCGAAAAACAAGCCGATGATGAAGGGCAAAGGTTATGGACAAAAGCTTATTTACAACAGCTTTATGATGCCAAACGTAAAGGGAATTGTTTTCCAATTGCTTTCCCTCTCTATGGTAAAACCAGTATAGATGAGCGAAAGGCATTACTGAGTTCAGCTACACAGCAGCAAACTGTAGCGGCATTAACATATATTCTAACGCATCAAGGAGCTCATTCTTCCGTTGATCGTATGCAAGCTCCACAGGCATGGGGACAGATTGCTGATAAATTACGTCAAGATTACGGTCAAGATGCTGACTTACTCAATGCTGGGGAAACAGCACAAGACAAGAATAAACAGTGTGAGGTGGTCATACGGACTTTTGAATATATTTTGTCTCTCCCCACAGAAGAACAAGCTCCTGTGATTCGTTGGATGTTAAATAGGCATATTTCAGTGAGTGTTTTTTAAATGAAGGTTTTGATAAAAAAATGTATGTAAATTTAAAAAACCAATTGGTTAAGTTCACACTTCTATTATTCATGATGTTTAGCTTGGCTGCGTGTGGAAAAGTAGCCCATGAGCCTAAAGTTGGTGAATACGGGGAAAGTTTAGTTAATTCCGTTCTTTTAACGTCAAGTGAAATTGATGCATTGAATAAAGCTGTTATTGAAAAGCCAAAGGACACTTTTAAAAGGCCGAACATAGGTATTAGTTTTCAAGCAGATCACAGCAAAAATCCATATCGTTTTGTTATTGTTGCAAAAGGAGTGACCCAGCAACAGGGTAAAGTCGAGTTAAAATGGATTGGAGGTGTGCAGAGCGAGTCTTCTAATGGCTACCATCCTGAGGTTTTTCAAAGTGATGATAAACACTCCTATGATTTAAATGAACCTCTATTATTGGTCGTTAGTTCCGATCCATTCTCGGTAAATGAACAAAATAACGGCATGATCTATAGTATTCATGCGGAACTGATGGAAGCTTCAAACATTCAGTTTAAGTCCGTTGAGGTTCAGGTCTGGCAGGGTAAAGGCTCGCAATATAATTGGACCTCTTATCTCAAATTTTTAGTGATTTTAATGGTTGTGATTTTCGGTATTTATCGTCTGGTAAGTCGCTAACTTGTAGATATTAGATGAAAAAAAAGCCACCTGGTGGCTTTTTTTTCATTAAAACTGATTGGCATCCGCCATTTTCCACATACGATAGTAGAAATTCTCGTCATCATTTAAATCGCTATGCAGCAATTCATTTTCTTTTAAGAAGAAGTGGATCTGTGCATAGTTTTTAATTTCACGGTCATTCATACGCTGTGCCAAATGGTGCGCTTTAATGTCAGATGGATGATGTAAACCTGCAGCTGCAATCATTTCAGATAAGGCATGTAGCGTGTTTTTATGGAAATTAAACACACGTTCAGCCTTGCTCGGCACGTCAATGGCTTTTTGGCGATCTTTATCCTGTGTCGCAACACCAACAGGACATTGGTTGGTATGACAACTTTGGGCTTGGATACAACCTACCGCAAACATAAAGCCACGTGCGGAATTGACCCAGTCTGCACCTAAGGCAAAGGTACTGGCGATATCAAAGGCGCTGATCATTTTACCACTCGCACCAATTTTGACTTGATCACGAAGTCCTGCACCAACAAGGGTATTATGCACAAAGCGTAAACCTTCTCGGAGTGGTGTACCAATATAGTCACTAAACTCGATTGGTGCTGCGCCAGTTCCGCCTTCTGAACCATCAACAACCACAAAGTCTGGCACAATTTTGGTTTCGAGCATGGCTTTGACAATGCTCATAAATTGCCAAGGTTGGCCAATGCACAATTTAAACCCGACTGGTTTGCCACCAGAAAGTTCTCTCAGTTTCTGAATGAAATGCATCATTTCAATCGGGGTGTTAAAACTTGGGTGCTTGGAAGGGGAAACACAGTCATGATCTCTGGAAATACCGCGAATTTTGGCAATTTCTTCAGTGATTTTATGCTTGGGTAAAATACCGCCGTGACCTGGTTTTGCCCCTTGTGAGAGCTTGACCTCAATCATTTTAATATTCGGATTTTTGGCTTGCTGTGCAAACTTATCTGGATCAAATAAACCTTCAGCTGTACGGCAACCAAAATAACCACTGGCAATTTGCCAGACAATATCGCCACCATGCTCTAAATGGTAGGGACTTAGACTACCTTCGCCTGTATCGTGGTAGAAGTTACCTAAATGCGCGCCTTTATTAAGAGCTCGGATTGCGTTAGCACTCAGACTACCAAAACTCATGGCAGAGATATTCATGATCGATGCACTATAAGGCTGGCTACATTGCGCATTACCAATCAGGACACGGAAAGATTCTGGGTTCGCTGGTGGGCAAGGGGCAATTGAATGTACAATGAAACGATAGTTTGGATCATAGACATCTATAATTGAGCCAAACGGTTTATCTGCATTTTCATTTTTTGCACGTTGATAAACCAAGCTACGTTGCATACGTGAAAAAGGCAGTGCATCCTGATCCGATTCAATGAAATATTGACGAATTTCAGGGCGAACATCTTCAAACAGAAAGCGGAAATGTCCCAAAATTGGATAGTTTCTTAAGATGGCATGCTTCTTTTGTAGTAAATCGCGTAAACCAACAATGCTGAGCAATCCTGTAACTAACCAAAGACCGTTTAAAAGCGTATCGGATATAAAATAATAAATGGTATGTGGGGTATAGGTAAATTTAAACCAAGTAATGGTTAAAGCGGTAAAAATACAAAGAAACCAAACAGAATGTCTTGAAAAGAAAGTGTTAAGTAATTTATGTCTTATAGCTTGCGCTGGACTAGCCATCGGCAGGAGATTCCCATAATGAAGCAACTGACAAACGATGCCAAGAAGCTCACACAAGCTCAAGTAATGAATTGTTAGATATGAGAATTATTCTCTTATAAGTTTACCTATTTGATTCCTTATTGGAAAAGTAACTTTTCTGATTACATCTGAAGATTCACTTGAATCCATGTTCCTAACCCGATTACTATCTTGAATATTGGTAATTTTCATAAATATAGATGCGCTGTATTCGAAAAGAAATTGGCTACATGCAGGTGTTGGGACTTAAAAATGAATAAAAAAGGTTCATCCATTACTCGGGTTTTAGACATTATTGAGGCAATTTCAACTGCAAAACATCCACCATCACCTTTAGATCTTTCAGTAGAATTGGACATTCCAAAGCCCAGTATTCACCGTTTATTGCAAACCTTAGAACAAGAAAAATTTGTGAAGACGGATATGTATGGTGGTTATATTCTTGGGGATCGCACCTATAAGCTGCTGATGAATGCTTGGGAGCAGGAACCTCGAAAGATGGAACGCTTGGCAATCTTGCAAAAACTATCTGATCAGATTAATGAAACCTGTGGTATCGCAATACTCAGTGATAATCAAATGCTCTACACCGACAGGGTGCAGGCGAATTGGCCTTTACAGGTGTATTTACCAGTGGGTGCGACAGTGCCTTTGTGGTGCACATCAAGCGGAAAACTGTTTTTAAGTTTTCAGCCTGTGAATCGCAGGAAAAATATATTAGAACATCTCCCGATTGTACAACTCACCAAAAATACCATTACCGATCCAGTTTTACTTGAAGAAAATCTGGAGCGAATTTTTTTGAATAAACTTGGAACTGATAATGAAGAGTTCATTTCGGGAATGGTGGCTTGTTCTGTCCCGATTCAAAGAGCAGGTAGCATTGTCGCATGCCTATATGTACACGCACCTACAATAAGAAAGTCTCTTGAAGATCTAGTGGCATATGAGCCTTTATTACGTCAGGCGGCAAATGATTTAAATAAATTGATTGATGTGTAAAAAAGAGTGAGCTGAATGCTCACTCTTTTTTTTATTGGGTAAATAAATTAGTTGAGTGTCGGCATTGAAAATTGCGCACCTTCACGAACATTGGTACTTGGCCAACGTTGAGTAATGGTTTTACGACGCGTATAGAAACGGGCACCATCTGGCCCGTAGGCATGTAAGTCACCAAACAGCGAGCGCTTCCAACCACCGAAACTATGATAGGCCACAGGGACTGGAAGTGGGATATTGATGCCGACCATTCCCACTTTGATGTTATCGCTAAAATAGCGTGCGGCTTCACCATCGCGAGTATAGATACAGGTGCCATTTCCATATTCGTGACTGTCGATCAGGTCCATGGCTTCTTGCATGGTTTTTACACGAATGACTTGCAGTACGGGACCAAAGATTTCTTCTTTATAGCTGGTCATATTCGGTGTTACTTGATCAATCAGCGTCGCACCGACATAAAAACCATTTTCATAGCCTTCAGGAGCCGCATTGCGTCCATCGACAATCACGCTGGCGCCTTGTTGTTCTGCACTATCAATATAGTTGACTACTTTGGCTTTATGTTGTGCCGTAATCACTGGACCAAAATCATTGTCTTTATTGGAGTATGGGCCATATTTGAGCAAATCAATTTCTTTGGATAATTTTGCAATCATTTGATCGGCAATTTCATCACCCACAGCGACTGCGACGGAAAGGGCCATGCAACGTTCGCCAGATGAACCAAATGCTGCACCTAATAAAGAGCTGACCACATTATCTAAATCCGCATCAGGCATGACAATGGCATGGTTTTTTGCGCCCCCCAGTGCTTGACAGCGTTTACCTGCCGCAGTCGCGGTTTGATAGATATACTCTGCAATGGGTGTGGAACCGACAAAGCTAACCGCTTGCACACGAGGATCATGTAGTAGGGTATCAACTGCTTCTTTATCTCCATTCACCACATTTAATACACCATCAGGGAGTCCGGCTTGTTTGAGCAGTTGAGCGATAAACAAAGTTGATGATGGATCACGTTCAGAAGGTTTAAGTACAAAAGTATTTCCGCACACAATGGCCATTGGGAACATCCACAGTGGAACCATAACCGGAAAGTTAAACGGGGTAATCCCTGCAACAACCCCTAAAGGTTGAAACTCACTCCATGAGTCGATTGCAGGTCCGACATTCTTACTAAATTCACCTTTTAAAAATTCAGGGGCACTACAAGCATACTCAACATTTTCGATGCCACGTTGTAATTCTCCTGCGGCATCATGTCCAATTTTTCCATGCTCTTCACCAATCAACTGGCAGATTTTTTCAGCATTGTTTTCCAGCAACTCCTTAAATTTAAACATGACGCGAGCCCGTTTGATCACTGGGGTATTCCGCCATTCTGGGAAAGCTGCTTCTGCTGCGGCAATCGCTTCCTCCACGGTTGCTTTGCTGGCAAGTGCGACTTCTTTTGTTTGTATCCCTAATGACGGGTTATAGACGGCTTGCGTACGTGTATGTGCTGTATTGATTGCACCCTGAATAAAATGTCCAATGAGTTCCATGTGAATTTATCCTCTGTTATAAAAATGAAAGATTTTTATGCTGACCAAAGCTGTTGATATAGGTTGATCATTTGCTCAATCGTCGGCACGATGGGGTTGTTGGATGGTGAACCTGAGGCGAGTGCTTGCTCAGCCATGGTCTGAACGACCTCATCAAAATATGGTTTGTCTACACCGAACTTAGCCAATGTGGGGACTTTCAAATCTTGATTAATCGCGATTAAGGTTTTTATGAGCTTTTGATTGGCGACCTCAATCGCATCATCTGAATGTGCACAACCCATTGCCTTGGCACAATCGGCATAGCGTTCTGGCGCTGCATGGATAGAGAATTCCGTGATGAGGGGAAGCAGCATTGCATTAGATAAGCCATGCGGAACATGAAAGAATGCACCAATGGGTCGACTCATACCATGCACCAGTGCAACAGAGGCGTTTGAAAAAGCGATACCTGCCAAAGTAGAGCCGAGCATCATCTTTTCGCGTGCTAGCTCATTGTTAGGTTGGTGATAAACGATCTGTAAATTTGGACCAATCAGTTTCATCGCTGCAAGCGCTTGAGTATCGCTATAGGGACTGGCTTTCTTACTGACATAAGCCTCGATGGCATGGGTAAGCGCATCAATACCTGTATCTGCGGTTGTACGTGGAGGCAGAGAAATTGTGAGTTCGTAGTCGATGATCGCTGCGATTGGCAGAAAACCGAGCCCAGCACACAGCATTTTCTCACTGGTTTTATCATTGGTAATAATGGTAAAACGCGTACATTCAGATCCCGTTCCTGCAGTGGTTGGAATGGCAATGATGGGCAGACCTAGCTCATTGACTTGTCTAGGGAATTTATAATCAGAGATGTCCCCGCCATGTTTGCTCAAGATACTGATCGCTTTGGCACTATCAATCGGGCTGCCACCGCCAATCGCAATAATCGCATCATACTGCTGCGCCTGAATATATTTTACACCTGCTTCGATGGAGCTAGAGGTCGGCTCTGGAATGGTTTCAGCAAAATAGTCACTGTCTATATGTGCTGCTTTTAGCAAGTCTTGAATTTGCTTGATATATCCAAGTGAAACCATCATTTTATCGGTAATAATGAGTGGCTTGTTTGCGCCCAAGCTTTCTAGAATCATCGGAAGCTTAGCCCGCGCATTTTTTCCAATTTCCATAATCCTTGGAAGGTGCGTTGAAAAGGACATTTTTAATTCTCCGTATTAAAGTCAAAATTGATTGTTTTTAAAATGAACCGAATATTGTTCCCAGTGTGATCACACCGCTAAGCGCAATCAGTGGAATAATGACGGCGACAATGAACATGTCGTAATAAGATTGTTTATGGGTTAAACCACATAAGGTAATAATGGTAATGACAGCACCATTATGAGGAAGTGAATCCAGTGCACCAGAAGCCATAGAGGCAACTCGATGCATCAGTTCGAGTGAAATACCATGTTGAAAGGCCAAATCCTTATAGGTTTCTCCCATGGTATTCAGTGCAATGCTCAAACCACCTGAGGCAGAACCTGTGATTCCCGCCAATACATTAATCACGATGGCTTCTGAAATAAGCGGATTGTTGGGGGCAATGCCAACAAGAAAATCACGTAAGACAATAAAGCCTGCCAAAGAGGCAATGACTGAACCATAGCCTACTTCTGAGGCGGTATTAAAAATAGGGAGAAGGGATGAGGAAACACCCTGTTGGATTGAGTTTCTAATATCGACAATGGAATTCCAGTTAAGAACAATGATGCTTAAACAAGCCAGAACCAATGCACATATGATTGCCCATAATCCAATCACTGAATTGAGTGAAGTATTTCCAAATTGATCCGTTGCTAAATAGGCAGTGTCCAGCGAGGGTAAAATCAGTTTAGTAAGTACTAAGTTGCTCACAATCACGATGAAAATTGGAATAAACGAGACCATAAGACTGGGCTTGGCACTCGTTAGATTTTGCTCAAGATGACTTTCGAGATGGTTGCCATATCCTTCGAGACTGAAATCCGCTTTTTTAACTCGCCGATTGAGCCACCACATGCCTGTGATCAAGATAAAGATAGATGCTAAAACACCTAAACCTGATGCAGCATAGAGGTCGGTATCAAAAAAAGGCATCGGGATTGCATTTTGAATTGCGGGTGTGCCAGGTAATGCGGTCATGGTAAAGGTGAGCGCACCTAGCATAATTGCTGCTGGAATAAGGCGTTTAGGAATACCGAGCTCTTTAAATAATGCCGAGGCAATCGGAAAGACTGCAAAACCGACAACAAAAAGTGAAACGCCTCCATAAGTTAAAATTGCACAAGACAGAACAATAGAAAGCATCGCTCTGTGATGTCCGAGTTTTTCAACAAAAAAATTGGCAATGGTTTGTGCAGAGCCAGAATCTTCCATTAATTTTCCAAATACCGCACCTAGTAAAAATAGAGGGAAGTATTTGATGATATAACCGCCTAAACCTGTCATAAACACTTGGGAATAAAAGCCAAGTAGTTGATCGCTGAGACCGCTCCATGCGACAGCAAATAATGCCAGTAAGGGCGCAAGTACGATTACGCTAAATCCTTTATATGCTAAATACATCAACAATATTAAGGACAAGACTATTCCAATTAGTCCTACCATTTTATATACCTGTTCTTGTAGTTTTATATAATGATACGAAACGTATCATTATTAATGTATATAATTTAATCTAGTTGAAGTCAATAGTGGAAATCAGAGTGAACTTGAAAGGTGGTAATGCTTTTTTGTATTTGAAATTTTGATGCTATTTGGAAAGTTTTTTGGGTTCTAGAAATAACAATTATGTTTCTGAATAAAGGAGTGTAAGTATTTAATTAAAATATAATTTTTTAAATTAGTTTCAAAATCTAATAAATTAGCATTTCAGGAAAACGGAGTAGAATTTTCTAAAAAGCATTTATTGTTAAATTGATCACTCAAATGATAAAAAAAGAGATAAAAATCATTTTTTTATTTACAGCGCTTAACCAATTGGTAATAATCCAAATAAAATTTTTTACTATTTGTTTAATGTGAATCTAAAAAAATGAAAAAAAACCAAATATTCATTATGTTAAGTTTACTTGAAACATCAATTTATGCTGCTGAACGACCAACGGGTGTAGTCTTACAGCCCGATGCTACGCAGCGCCAGCAACAACGCGATGAAGCTTTACAGAAACAAATACAGCCTGAACCATCCGTTCAAACTGGATTGGAAAAGCAATTACAACACAAACCACAACTTCAGTTTTTGAAGTCCCACAGTGAAGACGTTTGTTTTGAAATCAAAAAATTTGTACTGATCGGTGAAGATGCTCGTCAGTTTACTTTTGCCATGCGTCCAGTAACGCAGGGTCAATATAATTTGATTGGGCGCTGTATTGGGGTGCAAGGGCTCAATCAAGCTTTGGATTTGATTCAGAACGATTTGATCAGCCATGGCTATGTTACGACGCGAATGTTATTGCCACAACAAAATATTGCTTCGGGCACAATTCAGCTTAAAGTGGTTGCAGGTAAGGTTGATCAAATTCAATTTGTTGAAGGCACTTCAAAACGTGCACATAAATTTAATGCATTACCGGTGAAATCAGGCGACATTCTCAATGTACGTAATATTGAACAGGGTTTAGAAAATTTTAAACGAGTGCCAACCGTTGAAGCTGATTTTAAAATTAAGCCTTCAGAGCAGCGTACTGAACCTGGTTATAGTGATTTAGAACTCGCTTGGCAACAATCCAAACCCTATCGCTTGCATTTGGGTATTGATGATGCAGGATCGGACTCAACGGGTAAATATCAAGGCACAGCAACATTGTCCTTAGATAATCTATTGACCGCAAATGACCTGTTCTATGGCAGTTATAATCACGACTTAGGTGGCGGTGACTCTGGTAAACGAGGTACAGATGGCTTCTACCTCAGTTATAGCATTCCCTATCAATACTGGTTATTGAACACCAGTTATAGCCAATCCAATTATAACCAGACGGTCGCTGGTGCGAACCAAAGTTATAATTATAGCGGTAAAAGTAAGTTGATTGGCGCTGATCTATCGCGTGTGCTGTACCGAGATGCCAAACGGAAGACTTCTGCGAGTGTCGGTGGTTGGTATCGTGAGTCGCAGAACTTTATCAATGATGTTGAAGTGGAAGTACAGCGTCGAAAAACCGCAGGCTGGAAAGCCAGCTTAGATCACAGTGAATATTTAGCCAATGCCACGCTGACAGGTAATCTCACCTATAAACGCGGTACAGGTGCATTTAGTGCGATGCGTGCACCAGAAGAACAATTTAACGAAGCATATACCCGTGTCGGTATTTTACAGGCCAATGCCAGTTTGCAAGTGCCATTTCAAGTCGGCCAGCAGAACTTACAATATTTAGCTGAGTGGCGCATGCAACACAGCAGCAAGGCACTGACACCGCAAGACCGCTTCTCGATTGGTAACCGTTACACAGTACGTGGTTTTGATGGTGAACAAACTTTAATGGCTGATAATGGCTTTTTGGTTCGCAATGAACTGAGTGGCTCAATTGCGAAACTTCCAATGCAGTGGTACAGCGGGATTGATTATGGTGAAGTGGGGGGAACAACTGCCTATCAACCCAACCCATTGGTCGGCACCAGTTTATTAGGTGCAGTGGTGGGCTTACGTGGACAGGTGTTTAAGTCAGTGAGCTACGACGCTTTTGTCGGTGCGCCGTTGAAAAAACCAGAATATTTTAAAACCGATGATTTTACTACAGGTTTCAGTGTGAACTGGATGTACTAGTCAGCACTTTTGGTTGTTTTTTAATTAATTAAATAAATAAAGATTGGGTATTTAGGTATGAATAAGAATCGATATCGCGTTATTTTTAGTCAGGCACGTGGGCTGTTTATTGCGGTTGCTGAAATTGTAAAAAGTCGAACCAAGACAGCTGGGCAAAGTGGCGCGGTGGCAACTGATGCGAGTATGCCATCCTCTGTTCATACTTATAAAAAATTGAATCCTCTGAATTTTGCCGTGATCAGCATGTTGGGCGCAGTGGTATATATCCTACCATTAAGCAGTATTGCCAATACCCAAATTATTACAGATCGTTCGGCGCCCAATAACCAACAGCCGCAAATTCTCAATTCTGCCAATGGTACGGTACAGGTCAATATCCAGACTCCGAGTGCAGGCGGGGTATCGCGTAATACCTATACGCAATTTGATGTTGGCCAAGAAGGCGCAATCCTGAATAATGCGCGTAATAATACCCAAACTCAAATTGGAGGATGGGTGCAAGGTAATGCTAACCTTGCTAGAGGTGAAGCTAAGGTTATTCTCAATGAGGTCAACAGTAGTAACCCAAGCCAGCTGAGGGGCTATCTTGAGGTTGCAGGCAAGTCGGCACAGGTGGTGATTGCCAATCCGTCAGGTTTGGTCTGTGATGGCTGTGGGGTGATCAATGCCGATCGCTTTACCTTAACTACGGGTCAAGCAGTAATGAATCAAGGCTATCTTGAGTCATTTCGGGTGCGTGAAGGACAAGTCACGATTGAGGGCAAAGGTCTAAATGGAAGTTTGACCCCATTTACCGATATCTATGCGCAGGCATTGAAGGTTAATGCCGGACTATATGCCAAAGAGCTCAATGTGGTATTGGGTCAAAATGATATTCAAGTCAAAGATCAAACCGCACCACAATACACACCAAATGCAAATGGTTCAGCAAGCAACTCGTCAGGCTTTGCACTGGATGTTGGGAAATTGGGCGGCATGTATGCAGGCAAGATTTTCTTGGTGGGGACTGAGCGTGGACTGGGAGTCCGCAATGCAGGTTCAATCAGCAGCACTGAATCAACGTTAAAGCTGAATGCCAACGGGGATCTGATCAACCAAGGCAATCTTGTTGCGGCTAAAGATCAAATAGAACTTAAAGCTAAGAGTATTGAAAACACAGGCAATATCAGTAGTACTCAAAATAAGATTCAGTTACAGGCCACGGACATTAAAAATGCGGGTCTGATTGCTAGTCAGGATGAAATCAAGCTAGATGCCCAAGGCAATATCAATAACAACCAAGGTGTGATCAATGCTGGACGATTGGAGTTAACGGCCAAAAACTTAAGTAATGAAAAGGGCCAAATTGAACAAGTCGGCGGGTCAAAGCTCAATATCACGGCCAAAACGCTGGACAACCAGCAAGGGCATATCGGCCGTGCGCTACAAGACAGTTCAAATGGTAGTAATGGTTCAGAAAATGGCAATACAGTTCCACCAACTGTTAAAAATCCAGGACAGAACAGTAGCGCGCAGGATGCCAGTACAGTTGAAGTCATTCAACCTAAAGACATCGTACCAAAGACTTTTGCTGATGGCGTAATTCTAGTAGAAAATCAACTGAATAACCAAAGCGGTAAAATCAGCAATAATAATGACACGGCTTTGAAGGTTGCTGACAAGATTAATAATACGGGAGGGGAACTACAACTGCCTGAATTGAAATTTACGGGGCAGGTGTTTGAAAACCAAGGGGGTAAGCTCTCCGCCAACCAGATTGATATTCAGTCTACCAATGTCAATAACCAGAAAGGACAATTAAATGCCAGCCAAGCTTTGGAGATTCGTTCGCAGGAGTTAAATAACCAAGCGGGCAGCATTCAGAGTGAACAGGCGCTGAAGATTGACAGCAAAAATATTAATAACCAAGAAGGTAAATTACTTGCGGTGAACAATATCGACTTGCAAGCTGAGCAGTTGAATAACCAGAAAGGAGTGATTGCCTCGACCAAGCAAGATGTTGCAATCAAAGCAGATCAACTCGATAACAGCGCAGGTCAAATTTTAGGGCAACAGTTAACTATTGAATCGCAACAGATCAATAACCAAAGTGGCTCGCTTCAAAGTCAAAAAGATTTAAACCTCAACGCCTCACAGATTGACAACGGCAGTCGTAAGGATACGGCAGGCAATATCATTGCCGCTAAAAATCTGAAAATTCAAAGCCAGCAATTGCAAAATACAGGACAAATCTATGCGGGTGACTCGGCGCAACTGAAGGTCAGCCAATTACAACAACATGGCCAGCTTGCGGCACAGAATCAAGTTAAAGTTCAAGCCGAGCAGATCCAGAGCAATGCAGACAGTGTTTGGGCAGCAGGGTTAAGCCCAGATGGCAAGCTGAATAATGATGCTGCAACACTGGAGATTAGCGCAGAGCAGGCGCAGATTGCAGGCAAGCTTTTGGCGGGTACCCAAGTGAGTATCAATGCGAGTAGCCGTGCCGACCTGAATGGTAGTGAAGTTCAAGCCAAGAATATCAAGGTTGAGACAAGCGAGTTAACAACCCGTCAGGCGAAGTTACTTGCAGAACAGCAACTCAGCTTAAAGGCAACCGACAGCATTGACAATCATGACGGTCAATACAGTGCAGTTGATATTCAGCTCAATACCTCAAACCTCAACAACAATAAAGGCCTGATTCAGCATACAGGCAAGAACGATTTGGTTTTAGATATTGCTCAAAAGATTGATAATGATGCTGGGCAAATCATCAGCAATGCAGCAAACACAACAATTAAAACCCAAAATCTGAGTTCGGTTGCAGGCGCGATCCTGCATGCAGGAGATCAGCAAATCAAGATCACGGCACAAGATCTACACGCGCAGGATGGCAAGATCCAAAGCAATGGCAATATGCAACTTGAATTAGGTTCGGCCAATCTTGATCGTGCGACTACCTCTGCCAAAAATATTGAATTACGTGCCGACAGTTTGAGCCATCAAAAAGGGCAAATGCTACAAAGCGCCGAAGATGGCAGTTTACAGCTCACGGTGAACAAAGAACTCAATAATCGTGAAGGCGAGATCAGTGCGGCTGGTAACAGCAGCATCAAGGTACACAGCTTGAATAATCAGTCTGGTAAAGTGCTGAGTAATGGGTCTGTGGCTTTGAGTGTGACCGATCTCAATAATGAGCAAGGCACACTGTATAGCAAAGATCAGTTGGGCTTAAATGCTTCGGGACAAGTCAATAACCAATCTGGTCTGATCATTGCCAAGCAAGCCGAAATTAAGGCGCAAGCACTGGATAACAGTTCGGGGCGGATTCGTGCGGAACAAGGCGCATTGGGTTTAACGGTTCAGCAACAACTACAAAACCAAGCTGGAGAAATTTACGCGGCTGATACGATCCACCTCAAAGCGCAACAGTTCGGCAATCAAAAAGGTCTGATTCAGAGTAAAAACAACATCAACCTAACGGCAGACCGTGTAGATAACCAGTCTGGCACGATCTATGCCGCAACCGACATGACGGTACTGACACAGGCTGAATTGAATAATCAGCAAGGGATTCTGGCGGCAAAAAATCAGTTGGATATTCGTAGCGGTACACTGAATAACCAGTCTGGTATTATCCGTGCCGAACAAGGTGATACTCAGCTTCAAGCACAAGGACACGTACAGAATAACAGTGGTGAAATCTCAGCGGCGAAAACGCTAAATGTGGTGGCGCAAGGCTTAGATAACCAAGCTGGGCAAATGTTGGCACAAGAACAATTGCATGTAGATACCCAACAACAAAATTTAGAAAATGCCAATGGACGTATTCTGTCGCAACAAGTCGATTTGAAAACTGGGGCATTGAATAACAAGGCGGGTTTGATTCAGGCGGAAAGCACCCTGCAAATTGATACACAAAATCATGATTTGATCAATCAGGATTCAGGCGACAAAGGCGGAATTCTCAGTCAGGGCACATTACAGCTCAACAATATTCAGCAGTTGCATAACCAACGTGGTTTAATTGCGTCTGCGGGCAAGACCACGATACAGGCGCAACAGTTCGAAAATCAGTCTGGGCAAGTGAGCAGTCAGACCGATCTGCTGATTGAACAGAAAAATTCGGCTGGGGTGTTGAACAACCAAGGTCAGATACAGGCATTGAAAAATGTGCAAATCAATGTGGATCAGGTCAATAACAGTGGCAGTGCAAGCCATATTGTGGCGGGAGATCAGTTAGCAATACAGGCACAACGTATTGATAACCGCGATAACAATGTCAAAGATGTGATTGGTGGTCTCGATGCGAAAAATATTCAGTTAAATGCCCAAGAACTGAATAACCAAGTGGGTGCCATCCGTGCCAGTGACACTGCAAATTTAACTATTCAAAGCCAATTAAACAACCAGCAAGGCAGTATTTCCAGTCTTGGTCAACTCAATATCGGCCAAGCTGAGCAAAGCCTGAATATTGATAATACTGCGGGTGAGTTATTGGCACAGCAACAACTGAACATTCAGGCCAATGAACTGATTAACCAAGGTAAAATCATCAGTCTGGGCGATGCCGAGATCAGTTTGAAGCAAAATTACACCCAACATAAAGACAGCGAGCTGAAAGCCAATGGCAGTATGAAACTCAGCAGCGAAAAAGACATTATTAACCAGTCTGAAATCAGTGCAGGCAAGCAACTGCATCTGAATGCACAGAATATCCTGAATCAAAAAGACGCAAGCATCAACAGCGCCGAAATGCATCTTATCGCGCAGAATAAAGTCCATAACCAAGGATTGATCAATGCTGGACTGACGCATATTCAAGCACAGCAGCTTCATAATGATGGGGCACGGATTTATGGTGACCATGTTGCGATACAGGCACAAACACTCGATAACAAGAGTAACCTTGACGGTGTAGGCGCCGTGATTGCTTCACGTGGTGATATGCACCTCGGGATCGGCACACTGAATAATCAGGCTGGCGGTGCGGTCAATGCTGTTTCCAAAGACAATGCTTGGATTCTGAGCATGGGACAGCTCAAAATAGGCGGTTCACTGGATGACAAGTATCAGGCACAAGGCACAGCCGACCTGATCAATAACCGTAGCGCAACGATCGAATCTCAAGGGGATATGCAGCTTGACGCCAAACGCATTGAAAACATCAATGAAAACTTTGAGGTGAAGGATGCTGCGATTTTAGAGTCATCGGTCAAGGTTCATGGTTATGAGGATAACCGCCATCCGGGGATTGATGTTTCAGAGGATATTGTTGAATTCCAGAAACAAGGTAACTTTTTGTGGATGTTACTCAAAGATGGTCGTCGTTTAAGAACCTATAACATCTTTGAATACGATAAAGAAACTTATGTGCCAGAAGTGATCAGCAGTACCCCAGGGCAGATTATCAGTGGCGGCAATATGTTGATCAATGCGGAGCATGTGCTGAATGATCAGAGTCAGATTTTGGCGGCCAAAACCTTAACGGTTGAAGGTACAAGTATTGAGAATAAAGCATACACCGCCAATAAAACCACCAAGTTTAAGAATCCAATAAGATGGTTCTATGATTCGGGAAGAAAGACCCAAATCGGATTTAACCCTGCGGATGAAACAGAACCTTTTGTACTGAGTGGTCTTTATGGTGGGGATCAGGTCATTGGTACGCCGACCCACCAAATCAAAGCAGTAGAGCTAACACAAGCTGAGACAGATATTCAGGCTTCGCAGCAAGCTGGGAAAGTTGAACTACAACAGCAGCAAACTGAACAAAAGCAGATTGATGCTAAATCTGGCCAGCCTGTTAATCAGGACAACCAGAACGGTTCAAACAATGTTGATGCCGCCAAACAACTGGATGCATCGCAACAGAACCTAGGGCAGACCGATACTTCAACAGGCTATGAAGTCCGTACAGTTCAGCAGAAAAGCATTCGCTTGCCGAGTAATGCATTATTTATCCAGACCAAAGACAGTCAGGCAGGCTTTTTGGTAGAAACTGATCCAGCCTTTAGCAATTACAAAAAATGGCTGTCATCAGACCATATGTTGAATGCACTTGGCCTTGACCCTGCGAAACAACAAAAACGTCTGGGCGATGGTTATTATGAGCAGCGTCTAGTACAAGATCAGATTGCGCAATTGACGGGTCGCCGTTTCTTGTCAGGCTATGGCAATGATGAAGAGCAATACAAAGCCTTGATGAACAATGGCCTTACCTTTGCCAAGCAGTTTAATCTTACACCGGGTATTGCCCTGACCTCAGCCCAGATCGCGCAACTGACCAGTGATATTGTCTGGCTGGAAGAAAAAACCATTCTTTTGCCAGATGGCAGCACGACTAAAGCGTTGGTTCCGCAGGTCTATGTCAAATCTCAGGTGGGTGATTTAAAAGGTGACGGAACTTTAATTGCCGCAGAGCAAGTGCAGTTGGATATGCAAGGTGACGTGCTGAACAGTGCCACCATTGCAGGCCGTGAAGCTCTGAAGATCAATGCCAATAGTATCAATCAACTGAATGGGCGTTTAGAAGCGAACCGTATTGGGATCAGTACCAAACAAGACCTGAACAATATTGGCAGCCAGATTGTTGCTAAAGATGCGCTCAGCATGGATATTGGCGGCAACTTTAATCATAGCAGTACCCTGACCAGTAACAGCAATAAAGCAGGTCAAAATGAGTTTGGCTTTACCAAGATTGATCGTAAAGCGGGTATTTATGTTGGCAATGGTCAGAATACCGATGCGTTGCAAAATACACTGAATATCCGTGTGGGGGGAAATACCAGCCTAAAAGCTGCTGATATGATCAACAGTAATGGTTCAAGTGTGATTCAAACACAGGGCAATGTCTCACTGGACACGCTGCAAACTGAACGTGTTACCAATAGCTATACCAATAAAAAGAATTTTGATTTTGGTACGCAAAAACAGGATGTGGGTAATCAGATTCAATCGAAAGGTGATTTGACGCTAACTGGGAAGAATATTGATATTACAGGTTCGCGACTCAGTAGTGAGCAAGGCAAGACTTTAGTCAGCGCCAGTGAAGATTTAACCATCAAAGAAGGTCGTAAGAGCAGCAGTTATGAGCATGCCGATGAAACCAAAAAGAAAGGCTTTTTAAGTAAAAAGACCACACAAAATTATATTAAAGATGTTTCAAATGAAGCTGTTGCAAGTACTGTAGATGGAAAGCAAGTCATTCTTGATGCCAAGAATATCAAGATTCAAGGCAGTGAAGTGGTATCGGATGAGTTGACTCAAATTCAAGCCAAAGAAAATATTGAAATCAAGGCAGCAGATAACTCCTACTTGAATATACATAATACACAGACTAAAAAATCAGGATTGAGCGGTAGCCTGTCAGGTGGAGTTGCCAGCATTGGCTATGGTAAATCGAGCCTAAATACACAGCAGAACAATCAATCAACAGGCATAATCCAAAGCGTTATTGGAAGCATTAAAGGCGATACCAATATTATTGCTGCTCAAGATTTAACAGCCGAAGCTGCAATCATTCAATCTGGAAAAGACATTAATCTGGTCGGTGAGAATGTGAATCTTAATGCTGCATCTATCCGTACTGAAAATAAAAGTGCCAGCCAGTCCAAGCAATCGGGTATTTCGGTTGGTGTGACCTATTCACCACTTGAAGCAGCAAGATCAAGTTATAAAGAAAGTACTGCGAATAACCAATTCTCGAACAGCGCTGTTGGACAAGTAATGGCTCAAGGTGAGGCTGTACGAAAAGCTGTTATGGCAGCAGCAACTCCTATTGTTGTATCTGGCGGTAAACAGCGAACACAGCAATCTTCTAATTATTCATCCACACAGGTTGTAGTGACTGAGGTTGCTGCAAAAGGCAATTTAAATATTATTGCCAAAGCTGGTGATATTAATAGCCAAGGTGCAAAAATTTCAGCGGAAGGTGATGCTCTTTTACATGCGCGAGATGATATTCTTTTAGGCACAACTCAACAACAGCAAACTCAATCTGCAAATAGTCAACGTAGTGGTATCAGTATTGATAATCGCGAATGGACTGCTCCAGCAGGCACATATAAGGATAAAAATAAGGGCAATGGAAACATTGTTCAATCTCTGGGGACACAAGTTTCTGTAGGGGGGAAATCGACCCTGCAAACAGAAAAAGGTGATATTAATATTATTGGTAGTACCGTGGTATCACAAGGCGATAACACGATTAATGCTGCTCGAGATATTAATATTCAGTCGAGTCAGAATAGTCAAAGCCAACAAGAATCACAGAGCAGTAAAGGGATTGGGAATGCACAAATCTCGGATACAGAAAAGTTCTATGGTTACATGAAAAGTCAAAATAACAGTCAGAGTCAGGCTGTTGAGCAGCAACGCAGTCAGGTCGGTAGCCTAGATGGCAATGTCAATATTCAGGCTGGAAATAAATATACCCAACAAGTGGCGGATGTACTCGCAGGTAAAGATATCAATATTAAAGCCAAAGATATTGCGATCTTGGAAGATAAAAATACTGGCCACTCAAGTCAATCTTCTAAAGACTTGAAAGTTGGACAATTCAGTCGCGTCAGTTCACCCATCCTTGATGTGATTAATGCTGGTGATCAAGCAATCAATAGTAAGGCAGATCAGCGTACCCAAGCTTTACAGGGTGCAGCAGCAGTTGCCCAAGGTTACCAGAGCTATAGTGACTTACAAGGTGGTGCCATTGCCAAAGCTGAAACAGGCATTGGTTTTAAAACCAGTAAGAGTGAACAAAATAGCCAATATGCCAATTCACAACAAAATCTTTTGAATGCTGGTGGCAATATCAACCTCACCAGTACCGAAGGTAATATTCATCTACAAAATACGCAGGTTAAAGCCAAAGATACGATTAATTTAGATTCCGCACAGCATATTTTACTTGAGTCTGGACAAAGTCAGCAAAAGGCAGAGGGTAAAAACAGCAATGCAGGGCTCAGTGTGGGTGTTGGTGCATCTGTTGGCGCACAAACGGGTGTGTATATTTATGGCGAAGCGGGTTATGGCAAAGGCAGTAATCATAGCGATAATAACATTCATAGCCAGACGAGCTTAGATGCCAATAAGGTCAGTATCAAGAGCAAGGGTGATACCACTTTGAATGGTGCACAGGCAACGGCAAACCGAATTGATGCTGATGTTGGTGGAAAGCTAAGTATCCAAAGTCAGCAAGATCGTATCGAGCAAGACATTAAACAAACTGGAGCAGGTGCTCGGGTACAGGCATCTTTAGGTACTGCATGGCAGGCATCTGGCAACTATAACAACAGTAAGGCACAAAGTTCTTCAAATAGTGTTAACCAGCAATCAGGTTTGTTTGCTGGAGATGGTGGTTACCATGTCAAAGCAGATCAAGTTGATCTCAAAGGTGGTGCAATTGTTTCAACAGCAAGCAAAGACAACAATAACCTGACTGCCAACAGCCTGACCTTTAGCGATATTAAAAACCAAAGTCAGTATGATGCGAAAAGTATCAGTTTATCTGGTGGAACAAGCTCTGCGAAAGATGGCAAAGCTGCGAATCCAACCAATAATGAGAATTGGCGTAACAGTACCAGCTTTAGCCCAAGTCTCCCACAGCATGAGTCGGACAAGGACAGCAGTGTAACCCGAGCTACATTAAGCGAAGGAAATATCAGTATTGGTGGTAAAAAAACCACGACGACAGAGTTGGGTATCCATAATGATGTCAATACTGCACACCGTACGGTAGAGACTCTGCCAAACTTGCAAGAGATATTGGACAAGCAAAAGACAGTAGCCGATGCGACCTCGACTATTGCGGCAGCAACACGTACTTATAACCAAAACCAGCAAAAACAGGCAGAGGCTGAAAAAGCAGCGCATAAACAACAAGTGCTGTCACAAATCGGGCAGAGCAGTGAGGCACTGGAATACTACCAAAATCTTGATCCAGTTAAACAGGAAGAATATTTACGTCAATATTCCCCTGAATACGCTAAAGCGAGTCAATCCAATCAAGATTGGGGCATGGGCGGTAATAAGAGTCGAGCGGTGAATGCGGTCACGATGGCAGTGACAGGTGCATTGGGTGGACAAACGGATATGCAGGTTGTAGCGAATACACTTGCACCTTATGTTGCACAGGGAATCGGGCAGCAGTTTGGACATGGTGAAGACAAGAACAAAGCGGCTCAACTGGTCAGCCATGCGATTTTAGGTGCAACGCTTGCTTATGTGAATGGGGGAAATCCAGCAGCAGGCGGCAGTGCAGCGGTTGCAAGTGAAGCAGCAGCAGACTATTTAACAAACCAGTATAAGGATAATCCTGCTTATCAAAATGAGAAGGGCGAATTTATACCAAATCTGTTATCCGAAGATGTGAAGACACAAATTCGAGATTTGACTGCAGCCATTGGAGCAGTGGTTGGGGGAACAGTTGGAGATTCGGCATTTGAAGCGCAGATCTCTGGTGTGGTTGCTCAGAATACAGTGGAAAATAATAAAACCTCTGTTAAACAGGATATTAAACATGCTTTAACCTGTTGGGGAGCGGAATGCCGTCAGCAATATAAAGACTTAGATGTCGCGCAGAAAGCAGCCTATCAGAAAGGTAAGGATCAAGCGGTCACTAAGTTTGTTAATGATTTGAAGAATTTACCTAATGTACCAAAAGAGCTTTATGATGCTCTGAAGAATGATCCACGAGGTACAGCGAAGGCAATCTATGAAGGGGTAAAACAAATCCCAGCCGACATCATAGACACAGGCAAAACAATAGCTACTGTCAATACAGTAGGTGATACTCCAGCCGAATTTGAAAAATTGGGTGAAGCTGATATGGCACTTTCACTTAATGCCTTAACAGGCTTGATAAGTGCGGGATCAGTTACAGTAGTGAAGAAAGGTGGAAAGGTTGTTATTGAAGCTGCAAAAAAAGTTAAGTTGAAAGCAGATTTTGATCAGAATTTGAATGTTCAGGTGAATGGTATATCTGGAAATAGAGCGGTATCTGATTCCAATACTTCTATAATTGATGAGGAAAAAGCTGCTTTAGAGCGAATAAAGACGAATGCTAAAGGAGTAGATTTATCAATTAAACAAAATGATACCGTTATTAATCAGCAGGCAAGTAAGCGAGTTGGTCAAGTAACAGCTCCAATTGATTTTGATGGGCATATTTTAAATGCAGAAATTAAGAAAAATGGTAATGTTGTTGGTGGACACTCTACTGCTAGTGGTAATATTAAAATTCTACAACCTATAGGGAAACCTGATAAAAATGGAGTATATGAGGCTAAGATAGCTGTTGCTGATCCTAATAAAAATGGACAGTATTTGCCTAAAACAAATAATCAAGGAAGGTCTACAATGTTTCCTGAGTCTTGGACTACTGATAGATTAAAAGTAGAAGTTGATGGTGCATATAAAAGTAGGATTCAGCATCCAGATCCTCAAAAGGCAGCAAAAGGTATGTGGTATGGACGAACTCCATCAGGAGTTGCTGTTGAAGGTTACACGCAGCCCAATACAACTGTTTATCCGTTATATGGTAAATGAGGTTTAATATGAGTTTAATATTTTATTATATAAAATACCCTGAATTAATAGATTTAATTGCTACAATAAAATCTGATGGTTTCGGAGGAGAGGAGGAGGAAATTATTGCTTCCTATTTGATTGATAACGGTGGTTCATCATTGGAGTCATATATTGACTTACTAGAAGAAAATGTTTTTAAATTGGAAAGTTTATCAATTATTAATGCCGATATTAGTAGTAATTCTTATGGGGCTGAAATTTTTGGTAATATAGTAAAAATTTATTGTTTTTATGATGAAGAGAAAGAGTATGAAGTTAATAGGTTAGATTTATTAAAAATAACGAGGGGTTGGCTGGATTTTGTACAAAAGAAACCTATTGAAAATTATAAAGAAAAACATTATTTATAAAATTTTGATTAATATAAGAAATATTTGATTATGTGGGTGGTTTTAAACCTGACTTTAGTAATATAGGTAAACGTGATATTCGCCAAACAAATTTAGGTAAATTAGGAGATGAGGGGGATGTAGGTGGGCATGCCAAAGCCTGTTCTTTAGGAGGGACATGTGATCGAGAGGCAATTGTTCCAAGGAATTATAAATAAATGTTAAATTTAAATTTAGATTTACCTAATAATATCTATTCAGAAATGATATTAGATTGTGAAAATATTCCTTGTTTAGTTAGAATAAGTGATACTTTTATGATTGATTTTTTTGAAACTGTACCTAATGTGTCTGGACAGGTTCTAGAGTGGTCATGGCATGATCTAAATCATAGAGTGCCTGCGGGAACAGGAGGGGAATATTTGTATTATAAGAGAAGTTTAATCACACTAAATCAGATTGCTGAAAAGAAGTTCGCTATTGTTGCATTGAGCATGTTCGTGAATGGTGTTGGATGGTGTTCTGTCATAGAAAATGGTGAATATGCGAATCCAAATTCTAGTTTATGGGATGTTGATCCAGATGAATAAACATGTAAGAAGAAAGAAAATCAATTCATTATAGACAAATAATAGCAAAGTTTGAGCTTAAGTGAGCAAGAGTAAACTTATTTAAATTGTATTAGCTCAAACCTGATCTAACAGTTACTGATATTTGATATGGCAGTGACAGGTGTATTGGGTGGACAAACGGATATGCAGGTTGTAGCAAATACACTTGCGCCTTATGTTGCACATGGAATCGGGCAGCAGTTTGGACATGGTGAAGACAAGAACAAAGCGGCTCAACTGGTCAGCCATGCGATTTTAGGTGCAGCGGTTGCCGCGACAGGTGGTAATAATGCCTTGAGTGCGGGTATTGCAGCATGTGGTTCTGAGGCCGCAGCGCCGCTACTTGTCGAGTATTTGTATGGTAAGAAAGCCAAAGATTTGACTGCAAGCCAGAAAAATTACTCTAGCTCAAGCTGATAGTCATCTTTGGTGACTTTAATTTTAATCTTTTTATACTTTCTTTTATTGGGATTCAAAGCCGAATCAGTGACCTCAGTAGCAAAACTCGAATTTCCCATTAAGTCATAATAGGCTTTATAACCAATCAAGATCTTTTGCGGTCTACCACTATGCTCATGGCTATAGTTTTCAATCAATTGGGTTAACTGTTCGAAGATCAGAGTATGTGTCATTTCTAAATAGTCTCTTTAGCCCTTGTAGATCACATGTTTAAGCTAATCGAAATTTGTTAAGGAAATAAGACAGGCAGTCTATTCACAATACATTTATTCGTATCAGCTTGAGACCATGGTCTGATTTAGAGATACCGCCAATTATTCTTTAATAGCGACCCTTATTGGCAGAGCCAAGTAGCAATAAAATTACACATAACATAATTTAATTATGTATTGCATAAATTTAGACTTTCTTGTAGCATGAATTTATAGCTGAGAGCCAAGATCAAGAATCATGATTTCTTCATTTGGCTGACTTATGGACGGAAAGGGCTTTAACACGGATGCTTTTACATACTTATAAAAACACCTGTCGCCTTTTCTGATAACGCATGTATAGGTTGATGCTTTTAGATAGCGATTAAGCAATTGAAGAATAAGGCCTATACAGAGTATTAAACGGATGAATTTATCTAAATAAGGGAAACTAGATGGACATTTTAGATAACCCATTAGAACTATGTGGTTTTGCTTTTATTGAATTTGTTTCGACGGAAAATGGATTAGATCAGATCTTTGAGACCATCGGTTTTTCTAAAGTCGCAAAGCATAAGTCTAAAAAAGTTTATTTATGGCGTCAGGGTAATATCAACATTATCTTGAACTACCAGCCTGAATCTTATGCTTCATTCTTCTTTAAAGAACATGGTCCTTCAGCATGTGCAATGGGTTTCAGAACCCGCGATGCAGCTAAAGCATTTACCAAGGCAGTGGAGCTTGGCGCAGAGCCAATGTATTCACAAGCTGGGCCAATGGAATTAAACATTCCTGCGATCAAGGGTATTGGTGGTATGCCAATTTTCCTTGTGGATCGTGATATCTATGAAAATGACTTCGTTTTCTTTGATGATGCAGATAGAAATCCAAAAGGTGCAGGTCTGAATGAAATCGACCATTTAACTCATAACGTCTATAAAGGACGTATGGAGTATTGGGCGAACTTCTACGAAAAAATCTTTAACTTCCAAGAAATCCGCTACTTTGACATCAAAGGCGAATACACAGGTTTAACCTCTAAAGCCTTGACTGCACCAGATGGCATGATTCGTATTCCATTGAATGAAGATTCAGACAAGGGCAATGGTCAAATTGCAGAGTTCTTGGCAGATTTCAATGGTGAAGGCATTCAGCATATCGCGTTTATTACCGATGACTTGCTTTCAACATGGGACAAGTTAAAAGGGATTGGCATGCAGTTTATGACAGCACCGCCTGAAACCTATTATGAAATGTTGAAAGAGCGTTTACCTAATCATGGTGAGCCAACGGAAGAATTGCAAAAACGCGGTATCTTGTTGGACGGCAATACCAAAGATGGTCAGAAAAAACTGTTGTTGCAGATTTTCTCGCAAAACATGCTTGGGCCTGTATTCTTTGAATTTATTCAACGTAAAGATGATGATGGTTTTGGTGAAGGGAACTTCAAGGCATTGTTTGAATCAATTGAACGTGACCAGATCCGCCGTGGTGTACTAGAAGCAAAATAATTCAGCTTAAAGCTTGAAATAAAAAAGCCAAGAAGTTCGCTTCTTGGCTTTTTTATATGGATGAAACATTAACGGGTTTGAATATATTGATTGATTGCTGCAACTTCACGTTTAAACAGTTCTAAGTTTTCGCTGCCTTCATGAACCGAGAAAAACATTTCACTGTCCAATGCCACAATACAAAACTCCATTGAATGATGCGCATTAAAGATCGGTAGACCCACGGCATTAATCCCGACCAGAAGATCACCTTGTGCAATCGACATACCGTGTTGCAGGACGTTTTCTTTGAGTAATAGAAACTCATCCCAATCTGTGGGTTTAATCGGGTAATGGTTATGTGCTGCTTTTTCCCATTCCGCTTGCATGAGTGGTTTGATCATTGCTTCGGGCATATAAGAAGCGAACACACGACCCGCTGCGGAATTGACCAACGGCATGATTGAACCGACTTTAGTCACAATCGAAATCGGATGGTTGGATTCAATCGATTGAACCACTAAAGGTCCTTTAGGCGACCATTTGCTGATTTGAATACCACAGCCAATCTTGTTTTGTAATTCATAAATTAGGTGCTGAACCAGCTGTAATACATCGGTATGTTGGATACAGTTCAGGCCTAAACGCCATGCTTGATCACCTAAAGCATACTGGCCATCGGTGAGTTGCTTGGCGTAATTCATGCGAATCAGACTGACCAGATAGCGGTGTACCTTGGCTGGGTGCATATCCAGCTTGCTGGATAGATCTTTTAATATAATGGGCTTGTTATGTTCTAAAAGGGCATTCAGTACGGCTAAACCGACCTCAAGTGATTGAACCCCACCAGATAACTTTTCTTCAATCATTCAATAACCCTTAAGCTGCGTGCTTTCACGCCGTATTTGTTGCTGTCAATCATGGATAATTTACATCCAGCACATAATGCCTGAGCAGTTTGCAAAATAGAAATCATCTTTTTAAATGAATCAAATCGGTGAATTGCATAAGCATACAATTGTTTTTAGAGAGATTGCACGCTATTTTGCTGAGCCTACTATGCCTTAAAAACATACAGAATGCTTTAAATTTAGACAATAAAAAAGGCATTAGCATTTTACAACGCTAATGCCAATTTCATTGAACTGGATTTATGCACCAAGTTCATCTTCGTGTAAGAAGTGAGTATGATGTGGTGCACGTTTGGTACGACTCCACTCATCCAGCATTTCGAGTTTCATTTCTTCGGTAATTCGCGCAATCTTGGCATCGGCATGGACATCATTATAGGTCAGTTCCAGACGATGACCATTTGGATCGAAGAAGTAAATTGAATGGAAGATACCATGGTTGGTCACCCCTAATACCTTCACGTCATTGGCTTCAAGATGTGCTTTTGCTGCCATGAGTGCATCTAAATCTTCCACTTCAAAAGCAATATGTTGTACCCATTGTGGTGTGTTTTCATCACGGCCCATATCTGGTTGCGTCGGCAGTTCAAAAAATGCCAATACATTGCCTTGGCCCGCATCTAAAAACAAATGCATGTACGGATCAAAGGCTTTGGTGGATGGCACATGGTCTTCTGCAAATGCCAAAATGAAATCCATATGCAGCATTTTTTTGTACCATTCGACGGTTTCTTTCGCATCTTTACAGCGATAAGCCACATGGTGAATTTTTTTAATTGCAAAGCTCATGATAAAACTCCTTTTATCTCTATTCCCAATCTGGTTGTTGTTCTGGGGTCGCATTCAAGAATGCGGGAAGGGTTAAGCAATGTTGATAGATCGACTCAATCTTGGGAAAAGCACTTAAATCAATTTTAAAGCGCTTGGCGTTATAGACTTGAGGAATCAAACAGCAGTCGGCAAAAGTCGGCTGTGAGCCAAAACAGAATTGTCCATTCGAATGCTGTAATTGCATTTCTAAGCTATGAAAGCCTTCTAAAATCCAATGTCGGTACCACAGCGTTTTTTGCTCATTACTGATTGCAAGATCATTTTGTAGGTACTTCAACACTCTCAAGTTATTGATCGGATGAATGTCACAAGCAATGCTTTGTGCAAAGGCACGGACTTTGGCACGTTCAATCAGATCTTTGGGTAACAGTGCTTTGGTTGGATAACGTTCTTCCAGATATTCCAAAATACTAAGCGACTGTATAAAGGTCTGATCTTGGTCAAGTAGTGTCGGCACCAACTGACTCGGATTGAGGGCACGATAACTTGCCAGTTGCTGCTCATTTTTAACTAAATGCACTGCCTCAGTTTCATAGGGCAGCGCTTTTAGGTTGAGTGCGATCCGTACTCGATAAGCCGCGGAGCTACGAAAGTAACTATACAGTTTCATAGCGCTCGTCCTTTTGTTCATTAAAACGAAAGTGACGTGCTGGTAAAATGGTATTGGCAACTTCGCCAAAGCCCACGCGAATCCCATTTTTTTCACAGTAGCCTTTCATCACAACACGGTCACCATCTTCCAAGAAGCCACGCTTTTCGCCGTTGGAAAGGTTGAGTGGTTTGGTGGTATTCCAAGTCAACTCCAGTAAGCTGCCATAAGAATCTTCAGTTGGGCCTGAAATCGTGCCTGAACCCATTAAATCGCCGACTTGAACATTACAGCCTGCAATGGTGTGATGAGTCAGTTGCTGTGACATTGACCAATACATATATTTGAAGTTGGTTTGGCAAATCACATTGGCTTGTTCTGATTGAGGTGTTTGCACTTCAACACTGAGGTGAATGTCATAGCTGTTGGCAGTGTTTTCTTGTAGATAGCCCAATGGTTTTGGTTGTTGCTCTGGACCTTTGACTTTAAATGGCTCAAGTGCTTCCATCGTCACCACCCAAGGTGAAATGGCGCTGGCGAAAGTTTTGGCATTGAAAGGGCCTAAAGGGACATATTCCCATTGTTGAATATCACGCGCTGACCAGTCATTCAGTAACACCATGCCAAAGATATGTTCCCATGCGTTTTCAATGGCAATCGGCTCACCCAATTCAGTTGCTTTACCCACGACAAAAGCGGTTTCTAATTCAAAGTCGAGTTTACGGGTTGCCGAGAACATAGGGCGTTCTTCATTCGGTAATTTGATTTGTCCTGAAGGGCGCACAATGTCTTTACCGCTGACAATCACAGAACTGGCACGACCGTTATAGCCGACAGGCAATTCGCTCCAGTTCGGCAATAGCGCATTTTTAGGATCTCTAAACATGGTACCGACATTGGTGGCATGTTCTTTAGATGAATAGAAGTCGGTATAGCCAGGAACATGAATTGGCAAATGCAAAACCACATCTTCTTGTTTAAACATCACTTGCTGACGTAAATCGGCATGATCACGTAAGGTCGGGTTTTCTGCGGACAATAAGCTTTGCAAAGTGCTGCGAACCGTATGCCAATTCTGTTTGCCTGTTTCGATGAATTTATTCAGTGTTGGCTGATTAAAGCAGTTCGCTGTTGTGAGCTGTAATAAGCCTTTTTGCTCTAATGCTGCAAGGTCAAGCACCCATTCACCAATTGCAACGCCAACGCGTTTTTCAGCTTGTGCGGTCTCGCTGAAAATGCCGTATGGCAAATTATGTATTGTGAAATCTGATTGGGCATCAATCTCAAGAAAAGAAGTTAAATGATGTGCCATGTTTCGCTTTCCTTGTCTTTAATTCTGTTGGTCTAATCTCATTGCTCAGGGAATGTGTTGATTAAGTAATTGAAAATAGGTTGATATTTAAGTTTTTATCCGCCAATTCTAGTTTACTCAGAGCAAAAATCCCTGCGTCTTAATTTCTATCATACTGAAAATAATTAATTACGCAATACATAATTTAATTACATTATTCATAATATTTGTTATTTATTGAATTTTCTGTTTATATGCGCGGTTATTCGAAAAGTGAATTAATTATTTTTCGAGTTAGATATAGGCATTTGTGATTAACTTATGATATACGTAATTTTAGACAGAAAAATTACGCGACACGGATGAGAATAATCATATGTCAAAACAGGAGCAAGGAAACCTGAACCCAGGTTTAAGCAATCGGCATATCCAGCTTATTGCGCTAGGTGGTGCGATTGGCACAGGTTTGTTTCTAGGTATCTCACAATCGATTAAGCTGGCTGGCCCTTCGGTCATCTTGGGTTATGCGATTGCAGGGCTTATTGCATTTTTAATGATGCGACAGTTAGGTGAGATGGTGGTACAAGAGCCAGTCAGTGGTTCATTTAGTCATTTTGCTTACAAATACTGGGGCTCATTTGCAGGTTTCATGTCAGGTTGGAACTATTGGGTACTCAATGTGCTGGTCTGTATGGCTGAGCTCACGGCGATTGGGTTATATATTCAATATTGGTGGCCTGAAATCCCGACATGGGTTTCGGCATTGGCCTTTTTTATCTTAATTAACGGTATCAACCTTTTGCATGTCAAATTTTTTGGTGAAATGGAGTTTTGGTTCTCCATCATCAAAATCTTGGCAATCTTGGCCATGATTGGTTTTGGTTCGTATTTACTTGCAACAGGAACGGCAGGGCCACAGGCTGGTATCAGTAACCTTTGGGCATTGGGTGGATTCTTTCCATTTGGTGTAGAAGGTCTGGTGATGGCAATGGCTGTGATCATCTTTGCTTTTGGTGGCATTGAATTATTTGGTATTACTGCGGCAGAAGCACGTGATCCTGATAAAACCTTGCCAAAAGCAGTGAATCAAATTATCTATCGTATTTTGATTTTCTATATTGCAACGCTTTTCATCTTATTCGCACTGTTCCCTTGGAACCAAATGGCGCAAGGTGGTAGCCCATTTGTGATGGTCTTTGCATCATTAGATAGCCAAGGCGTGGCAACAATGTTGAACTTTGTGATCTTGACTGCGGCAGTGTCTGTTTATAACGGAACCAGCTATTGCAGTAGCCGTATGTTATTGGGCTTGGCCCAACAAGGTAATGCACCTAAGTTCCTTAAGAAAATCAACAAACGTGGTATTCCGACCAATGCTGTTTATGTATCTGCATTCGTCACGGTACTGTGTGTATTGTTGAACTATGCATTTCCTGATAAGGCATTTGGTTTGTTGATGATGCTGGTAGTTGCAGCGATTGTGATTAACTGGGTGGTGATTTCATGGACGCATTTAAAGTTCCGTAAAGCCATGCAAGCACAAGGGCTAACCACTAAGTTCCCAAGTATTGCTTATCCATTCAGTAATTATCTATGCATTATTTTTATGCTTAGTATTCTTGTGGTGATGTCATTGACTGCGGATATGCGGATCGCGGTCATGATGATTCCTGCATGGATTCTCTGTTTGATGCTGGCCTACTATTTGAAACAGCGAAAATTAAGAAATGCTCAGCCGAGTGTGGCTTTAAATACGGATGTTTAAATCTCAAAGCGATATTTAAAAAAAGGGCTGAATTTTCAGCCCTTTTTGTTTTTATGATAGGAAAATTATTTTGAATGAGAAAAACTCATACATCTATTCGTTTTTCTCCCTTTTTATTGATTGTTATTTATGAGATTTTATCGAAATTAAAAGAATGAAATAATTTATTACATTGATAATAAGTTAATACATCACAAGGAAGTCCGTTTGAACCTTTAGCCACTTTTACTTGAATAAGGTGGTTAACACAGGTGTTCGACATGGATAAATAGGACAAACAAGGAGCGTCCATGAGAATTAAACCATTACCACCCATGAACAGTTTGATTGTATTTGAGGCGGCAGCACGCCATCTGAGTTTTACTCAGGCAGCAAATGAACTGAATGTGACTCAAGGAGCAATTAGTCGCCAGATTAGGCAACTCGAAGAATATCTAGGGAAGGAATTATTTGTCCGTGCCAATCGCAATATTGTTTTAACACCGACTGGCTTACAATATTATCAAACGATATATAGTGCTTTACAGGATGTGTCTCAGGCAACAGCCGAAATAAAAAAATGGCAGGGTGAGCATCAGGTGACAGTTGTTACAACCAATGCTATGGCAGCCTTGTGGTTATTACCCAAAGTGGCGAGTTTTCAACAAAATGAAGGCATTGATTTAAGAATCTTAACCACCGAGAAGATTCTTGATTTGCATAAAATGGATTGTGACCTAGCTTTATTTTATTGCAAAGTACCACCAATCGAGATGAAAGTTACGCCTTTATTCCCTGAAGAAGTTTTTCCAGTCTGTAGTCCTGCTTATCTTGCTCAATTTCAGGACAAAAGCCCTGAAAATATCTTTGCAAAGAGTTTATTGTCTTTGGATGAATCGCAAAAAGATTGGGTAAATTGGGCTGAATGGTTTGCTTTGGTGGGATATCCGATGTTCAAGCCTAAAAGCAGAGTCAATATTAACAATTATCCACTGCTCATTCAGGCTGCCATTAATGGGCAGGGTGTAGCTTTGGCATGGGGATCTTTAGTCGATGATTATTTAGAAAGTGGGGCATTGGTTCGTCCTGTTGAAACAGTATTACGCACCCAAGCGAATTTCTGTATGTTAGAACCTACCGATCGAGGGGTTATTCCTTCTACAGTCAAACAGTTCCGCCATTGGCTTTTAGAGCAGTTGCCGGGACAGGTTGGGCAGAAAGGTTTGAATGAGCTATTAATGGATTAGTAATGTATTTAAGTGAAAAAACCTTTTCAGCTTATGCCATAAAAAAGAGAACCGTTTAAAAAGGGTTCTCTTTTTATATGTAGATTCCGAAAAGTTAAATTTCGGTTTCATTTTCTGGATGTTTTGGTACTACCACAATATTGGCAATGTCTTCCTGTTTAAATGCCTTCATTAAGGCAAACATTGAAATGGTGAGGAAAACGATAATTGGAAAGCCAAACATAATAACAGCGGCTTGAATTGTTTTTAGGCCGCCTGCATAGAGTAAACCTAAACTAATTGCGGTAACGAATAGACACCAAATGATTCGAATACGAATAGGTGTATCCTTTTCGGAACGCGTATCTAGAAAACACAGCACATGAGTACCAGCATCTTGCGAAGTCACGAGATAGGTAATCAGTAACAGACAGGTCGCGATACTGAGGATTGATCCGAATAATCCATTATCTATGGCATTAAATAATTCGAATACAGCCTGTGTATTATCTTGTTGAGTTGCTTTTACAATAGGCCCACCCTTAAATTCAACAGCAGTGGGTGTGATTGCTGATGCTTGAGATACGATTTTATCCGCAGATGGCGCGATTTGATTTTTAATCAATGCGGTTTGTTGTTCAAAACTTTTACGGGCATCTTGTTCAATTTTGAGGGCTGAACCACCAAATACTGCAAACCAAAAGAAAGTCACTAAAGTTGGCACAATCAGCACACCAGAAATAAGTTGGCGAATGGTACGTCCTTTAGAAATTTTGGCAATAAACATTCCTACAAACGGCGCCCATGTCGGCCACCATAACCAGTAGAACGCGGTCCACCAGTTTTGCCATTCTGAATCTTTTTGGGCGTCACTCCATAAACTCATCCCTATAAAGTGCGATGTATAGTTACCGATGCCTTCGATATATGAGTTGGTGATATAGCGTGCAGGGCCGATAAACATCAGAATCAAAATGAGTAGGATGGATAAGATAATATTAACTTCTGAAAGACGGCGCATACCTGTGCCAATACCACGCACGACCGAGAAGGTCGCAATACTCGACAATGAAATCATGAGAATAAATTGAACAGTAACACTGACTTCTATATCAAAAACTTTATGCAAGCCTGCATTAATCTGTAATACACCAATGGCGAGCGTTTGAGAAATGCCGAAGGTTGTAATAATAATCACAAGTATGTCAACGATATGCCCGATTGGACCATAAATACGATCGCCAATGATGGGATGCAAAATTGAACGTAATGAAAAGGGTAGGCCTTTTCTAAATGAAAAGTAGGCAATGGCTAAAGCGGCTAAACAATAAATGGACCAGGCATGTAAACCCCAATGAAAGTAGGAAATTTGCATTGCCATACTGGCGGCTTTATCGGTTAAGCCTTTGGTAAATGGGTTGCTTGCATAATGGTTCATCGGTTCGGCGACACCCCAAAATACCAAACCAACCCCCATAGCACATGAAAATAGCATGGATATCCATGCAAAATAGCTATATTCAGGTTTATCCGTATCTTTCCCGATTTTAAGTAAGCCGTATCTGCTACACATCACATACAGCAGAAAAAAGCACATTGCCGACACAGAAGACAAAATAAACCACTTCATATTGTGTAATAAAACATTGGATAGATCGGCGAATATTTTTCCTGCGGAATCTGCGAAAACAGCACAAAATATAACGAATGCAACTACAAATACTTTTGAAATTATTGAAACGACTGAATGAGAATCAGTGGCTCCTGTTGTTATACGCATAACTCCTCCTTGGATGCGTTGCAAATAGCTAAAAACTATTAGCTATCAGATGCGAATAATACAGAGTAGTAATGAGGAGGAAGAACACTCAACTGATTTATTCTCATTCATCCGTGAGTTTTAATCATGGGAGATTATGAGAGCTCTTACATAAGTCATTTTTGAGCTGTATTGAATTCGCGTCGCAATAAATAAAAGTTCCTTTTCCTTTTAAAAGGATGAGCGTCGTTACGCGCAAGAGGGAGAGGATTTATATGAAGAATCCCCTTCATCCTAATAAGGGACTTTCAACAACAATTTTTTATCAATGATTGATCATTTTTTGACTTTTGAAAGAACGCTATTTTTAAAATATTTAATTCCGTCAGGCAAATTTAATCTAAAGAGCATGATTAAAACTCATAGATACCAAGCTAAAAAGTCGTTTGTGGCACAACCCGATATTTAACACAATCTCCAAAGAAATAGCAGAGTGTGCAAATCATCTCAGCGCAGGGAGTTCTGCATTCGTTCAAATATAAGGGAGATCATCAGATGAATAGTCGAGTTAGCCAACAATTAATTACGGTTCAGCAAGTTGATAATGTTTTAAATCCAATTACTGAATCCAATGGAATGCCAAACTTAGCTTATACCAGCAATGAATATTTTAATTTCGAACGTGACAATATTTTAAGTAAAACATGGGTGTGTGTGGGTTTTGCTTCAGATTTATCTAAAAATAGTTATGTAAAGCCAGTGAATTTTATGGGTATGCCATTGGTCATGATGCGTAACCGTGATGGCTTAGTTCAAGTATTTCATAATGTATGCAGTCATCGTGGCATGCAACTGGTACATGATGAAGGTGCGATTGAAGGTGTGATTCGCTGTCCATATCACTCATGGAGTTATGACCTGAATGGTAATTTAAAAGGTACTCCGCATGTCGGTGGAATTGGTCAGCACAAAGATGAACGTTTTAAATGTGAAAAACATGGTTTAAAGGCACTCCGTTCTGCGATCTGGATGGATATGGTATTCGTCAATATTTCTGGTGATGCCGCATCTTTTGAAGATCATATTGCACCATTAATGCAGCGCTGGAAGCCTTTCCTTGGTGAAAACGGTTTAGAGCTTATTCGCAGTAGTAATGTGGGTTCACATTTTGAACTACCAGTAAAAAGCAATTGGAAGCTTACCGTTGAAAATTATTGTGAAGCCTATCATTTGCCTTGGGTGCATCCAGCACTAAATACCTATTCTAAGCTTGAAGATCATTACAACATCATGTTCGAAGATCGTTTTGCAGGTCAGGGAAGTTATAAATACAACCTATCAGCGACAGCAGGCACCCATTTACCCAAATTCCCAAGTTGGCCTGAAGATCAACTACGCCATGCAGAATATGTTGCTGTATTTCCAAACGTATTGTTGGGTATTCAAGCTGATCATGCATTTGCCATGATGATTGATCCAATTGCGCCAGAACAGACCATAGAAAGGCTTCGTCTATATTACGTCAGCGATGAATCTTTAAATGCCAAATATGATGCATGCCGTGAAGCAACATTAGAGTCATGGAAGGTGGTTTTTGCTGAAGATGTTTTTGCTGTCGAAAATATGCAAAAAGGTCGTCATTCTCCAGGCTTTGGTGGAGGTGTTTTTTCACCTGAAATGGATTTACCAACACACTTTTTCCAAAAGTGGTTAGCAACTCAGGCCAAAGCTGCGTTGGAGGCCTAACATGCAACATTATCTGAACTATGTGAATGGTCAGTGGCGAGATTCGGCACACCAATTTGATGTGATCAACCCTGCAACAGCTCATGTTTTTGCAACCATAGCTCGAGCAAGTATCGAAGATGCAGATGCAGCAATGGCTGCAGCTAGAGGTTGTGTGAACAGTGGTGCATTAATTGATGTGCGTCCTGCACAACGTACAACTTGGATGTTAAAAGCAGCAGAAGCGATTCGTGAAATTGCAGAAGAGGGTGCACTCATTCTATGTCGAGAAAATGGTAAGAATGTTAATACAGCACGTGAGGAATTCGATGAAGCAGCTCGCTATTTCGAATATTACGCAGGCATGGCCGATAAAATTGAAGGAATCTCAGTACCTTTAGGGAAGGATTATATCGATTTTACTTCTTATATTCCTATGGGTGTATCCGTTCAGATTGTACCTTGGAACTTTCCTGTTTCGATCTGTGCACGTTCACTTGCACCAGCTTTAGCAGCTGGCAATGCGGTAGTGATTAAGTCACCTGAAGTTTCGCCGTTAGGTATGGTTCTACTGATTAAAGCGATTGAAAAAGCGGGTTTTCCACAAGGGGCAGTGAACTTACTTTGTGGCAAAGGTTCAGAAGTCGGTACTCATTTAGTGAAACATCAAGAGACCAATCAGATTGTATTTACAGGTTCTGTTCCGACAGGGCAACGCATTTTGAAAGATGCGGCTGAACGTGCGACACCTTCTGTAATGGAGTTGGGTGGTAAGTCAGCAGCAATCGCTTTTGCCGACGTTGATCTTGAGCAGTTACTACGTAGCGTTAAAGTCGGAATTTTTTATAACTCAGGGCAAGTTTGTTCGGCCATGTCTCGGTTATTAGTACACCGTAGCCGTTATGAAGAAGTTAAGGCTGCTGTTATTCATCTGTCAGAAAGCCTAATAGTAGGCATTGGTGAAAGTAATGCGGAACTGACACCAGTTGTTTCTAAAGATCAGCAGCAACAGATTCTTGCCATGATTGATAAGGCGTGTGAAGAAGGTGCAAAAATCTTAACAGGTGGTAAAGCAGCAGATCTAGACGGCTATTTTGTCTTACCTACGATTATTGAAGCAAAAGCAGATATGTCGATTGCTCAGGAAGAAGTTTTTGGTCCTGTAATGGTAATTATGCCTTTCGATGATGAAGACGAAGCCGTTGCAATTGCTAATGGCACAGACTTCGGTCTTGTAGCTGGTGTGTTTGGTGAAAATCTAAATCAAACACTTCGAGTTGCAAATCGACTGATTGCAGGTCAGGTCTTTATTAACGAATGGTTTGCAGGTGGTATTGAAACCCCATTTGGCGGTGTGGGCTTATCTGGTTTTGGTCGAGAAAAAGGGCAGGAAGCCATCTACAGCTATGTTCAAACACGAAATATCGGTATCCGTTTGAAACATAGCGTGTAATTTTTAGAAATAAGGAAATAGACAAGATGAGAAAGTGGTTATGTATTGTCTGTGGCTGGATCTATGATGAAGCGAAAGGCTGGCCTGATGATGGAATAGCACCTGGAACGAAATGGGAAGATATCCCTGATGACTGGATGTGCCCAGAGTGTCAGGTGGGTAAAGCTGATTTTGAAATGCTCGATATCACCGATGTTGAAGAGGACGAAATTCCTCAAGTAGCAGCTGCAGTTATTGAGCCAGTTGTAATTATTGGTAGTGGCCATGCGGGTTATCAAGTTGCATCAGCTTTACGTGCCCAATCTGCTGACTTGTCTATTACTGTATTTACTGCTGATGATGGGGCTTTATATAGCAAACCCGCTTTATCTAATGCTTTAGCATTAGATAAAGATGGCGATAGTTTAGTCCGTGAGACAGCACTTAGTTGGGAACAACGCTTAAATATTCGTGTTTATCCACATACGAAAGTGACTCACATTGATCGTGCTAATAAAAAGCTTCAAACCACAATTGGTGATTATCCTTACGGTAGGCTCGTACTCGCGACTGGCGCAACACCAGTCGTCATTCCTATTGATGGTGATTCTACGGCAACAATCAGTGTAAATGATCTAGCGGATTATCGCCGTTTCCGTCAGCAATTATCAAATAAACAGCATGTCACAATTCTGGGGGATGGTCTGATTGGTTGTGAGTTCGCGAATGATTTAGCTGCACATGGTATCAAAGTTACAGTTGTCGGCCTTGGCAAATGGGCAATGGAGCGCCTTATTCCAGAACTTCTAGGCCATGCTCTACAAAATGCTCTAAGACATTTAGGCGTAGAGTGGAAATTACAAAATAGTATCCGTTCTATTCAATCTGCTCATGGCCGTTACCAGTTAAATCTACAAGATGGTCAATCCATTGAAACGGATTTGGTAATAAGTGCCGTGGGGTTGAGGCCCAATATTGCATTGGCTCAAGCAGCTGGACTAGAGACAGCACGTGGAGTTTGTACTGGTCTCGATCATCGTAGCAGTGATCCTGCGATTTTTGCTTTAGGTGATTGTGCAGAAGTGAATGGCCAGTGGGCGCCTTATATCAATCCAATCACTCAAGCATTACCCGCTTTAGTGAATAATCTTTTAGGTCAGTCAACTAATGCAGATCTGAAATCAACACCAGTTTTAGTAAAAACTCCAATTTTACCGTTATCAGTCTTACCTGCAATGGGGACAGGTGAGTGGAGAGTGGAGCAACATGATGGAGAGTTAGCTGCTGGTTTCTACAATAAACAAGGTCAGTTAACAGGCTTTGCTTTACTCGGACGTCAATTGCAACACCATCGTGCTGAGTGGCTAGAAAAACTAGATTCATGTCCATCCACAGTTTAAGTTAAGGGAATAACCAAATGATCGCTTTACCAAATGATGATCGCAGCTGTGGCTGGTATGCAGCACTACCTTCAGCAGGTGCTGCTAAAAAGCTAATCGGTCCAAAAAAAGCAGACTTTGCCATTATTGGAGCGGGTTTCGCAGGATTAGCAGCAGCCCGTAGATTGGCAGAACTCAAGCCGAATGCCCGCATTATTCTAGTGGATGCACAACGTGTAGCTGAAGGTGCTTCAGGACGCAATTCCGGCTTTGTGATTGATTTACCGCATAAATTTGCCTTAGCGCACCCAGACCCATCACATAAGCAAAAGCTGCTGAGTTTAAACCGAGCTGCTATTGCTCAATTACAGGAGTTGGTCGAGAGCCATAATATTGATTGTCAGTGGTCTGCAGTTGGCAAATACCAAGGTGCTGTCGGAGAACGTGGAGAGGCGCATCTTGGTCACTTTGAACACTTGATGAAAGACTTAGGTGAACCCTATCGCTGGGTGGAAAAAGCAGAGCTGAAAAAAGTACTCGGGACTGATTTTTATAGTCGTGCAATTTTTACTCCCGGTTCCTACTTAATGCAGCCAGCAGCATTGGTAAGAGGTATGGGGGATAATTTACCGGCTAATGTTGAATTATTAGAGCATTCACCAATCCGTGATTTGAAAAGAAATAATAAACAATGGGTATTAGAAGGTGATCATGGCCTGATCACCACGTCAAAAGTACTTTTAGCAACCAGTATTTTCACGCGTGAATTTGGATATTTGAAAAATCGCTTATTACCCGTCATGACCTTCGCGAGTTGGACGCGCCCACTGACAGACCAAGAAATGAATATTTATCTGGGTGAGTTAGATTGGGGACTAACACCAGCAGATCATGCTGGAACGACATTACGTATGACGGCAGATCGTCGTATCTTGATCCGTAATACTTATAAACATGTACCGAAATATGGTGCCAATGTGAGTGATGATAATCGTCACTGGATACAGGCTGATCATCGCAAAGCCTTTTTAGACCGTTATCCAGAGTTAGCTGATGTGCCATTTACACATACATGGGGTGGTGTTTATGCGATTTCTCGTAATTTCACCAATTTCTTTGGTGAATTAGAAGATGGTGTTTATGCAAGTGCTTGTGACAATGGAGTCGGGGCTGCCTGGGGAACAATTTCAGGAACGCTATTAGCTGACTTGGTTGTGGGAGCTGATTCTCAGGCTTTAAGTGATATTCAATATGTAACAGGGATGCCAAGTTTAAATCCACCAGAACCATTTTTAGGCTTGGGGGTGAGAACGCGGATTAGGTTTGAAAAATGGCGTAGCCGTAGTGAATTGTAGGGAAATGAAGAATGAGTGAAGTTCGTTTAGTCGATAGTAATCAACTGATTTTTAAGTTGCGTGGTGAAACACCTCACGGTACTGCTTATGTTGCCAGAGCATTAGGAGCAGATGTTTCTCCAAATATGGGTATTGGTTTTGCACGTTGGGAAGGTGCGGAAGTGAGTTGGAAATTACTTTATGACGAAGTCATTTTTGTCATTGAAGGCTGTTTTGAACTCACTGCAAATGGACAAAAGTATTCGGTTCGTCCTGGGCAGATGTTGTGGATTCCCGAGGGTACAGAACTTATTTATGGTGGGCATGCCTGCTTTGGTTATGTAGTATACCCAGGCAATTGGAAAGAAATACACGGTTTATCTTGAACTTAACTTCATTAACTTTAAGCTGAAAATTAATTTTAAGTGTTTGTTTTTTAGATTATGACTCAGATGAGCAAAATCTCTTAATTAAAAATGAGGGAGAAATAACCACAGATTTCTCTCCAATATCTATACAAGGAGATATGAATGCATAACGTATTTAGTAAATTAAGTGTAGGATTATTTGCAGCTGGGGTGACATTTCCTAGTTTTGCAGCAATGACTTTGGGTGACCCAAAAACGGATACAGGCGCTTTAACGGTTTCAGGTGCATTGCGAGCCAAATATAATTATAAAGATTATGGGCCAAATATTGACTCGGATAACAGTATCAAGTTTGATGCTGCGATTGTGAATATCGCTTATGAATCACCTAAAGTATTTGGGAATGTACAGTGGCGTTGTTATCAATGGTCTGAATTATGTGATTTTTCAACTTTAGTGTCGGCCTATGCGGGTTATCGTTTAAACAGTACAGATCACATTACACTTGGTTTACAGCCTGTACCTTTTGGTCCTAGTCGGTTTTGGGATAGCAGCTTTTATGCAGGTCTCAATTATACAATGGGGCTACAAGATGTACTCAATTTAGGAGTTAATTATCATACTGAATTGCCTTCAGCCACGAAGATTGATTTAGCATACTTTGTCCGTGATGGTGGTCATTATATTGGGACAGCAGATAAAGCTACGGCTCGTTATTCCGCCAACATGGTAAAAACCAATGGCTCCGAAATGACAAGCTTAAAAGAAAAAAATATGTTTGTAATGAGAGCCAAACAAGAGCTTAGCTTTTTCAATAATGATGACTTAGATATGGCTGTTGGCGGAAGTTACTGGTATTCAACGCTTGAGAATCAACAGAATCATAAAGAGGGCAATCGTAAAGCTTGGTCATTATTTAATACGCTCAACTATCAGAACTTGGGAATAACCCTGACTGCTGGACAGATCAAAATAGACAATAAAGATCCAATTTCTAATTATTCGACATTTGGTTCATTTGACACCGCGTACAACATCGCAAATAGTGGCACTTTTTATTCAGTCGATGTGAACTATACGTTTAAGGACGTCATAAATGGCCTGAATGTTACGCCTTATGTGGTCTTAAGCGGATTGAGTAAAGATGAGCAGAATTATAAAAACTCTCAACGTAATATCATTGGCGCAGCTTGGAACTATAAGCAGATTTCGCTTTATTCAGAATATATCACCAGTAAAAATGACCCATTTATTGGGGGAACCACAAACTCATTGGCTGGCGGTGATGACGGACGGTGGAACAAGTTGTTGAATGTCATGTTTGTTTATAATTTTTAATCATTTGCATACAAGCATATAAATTCAATCTTTCGTAGAAAGCTGATTAACTTATAGAAGACTCATTGGAGTATGGGGAGATGACATCTTCTTATTTGAGCACATTTCTCTTATTTTTCTCATTGTTAAATCCATTTCTGATGAGTGTCTATATGATTGGATTAATTCGACATACAGAGACCAAAATATTTAATCGTGCACTGATACAAGGTGGGCTGATTGCTTATGTTGTGTTTTTACTTTTTGCTTGGGGAGGTGAAGCAATTTTTAGTAAGTATTTAAATGTACGGTTTGAATCGTTCCAGATATTTGGTGGCCTTATTTTTTTGGTCATTGGCTATCGCTATGTTTTCCAAGGGGCAGATACGATTGGTGAAATGCGGGGTGCTCCAGAACATCTAGCGGGTACAGTCGCTATGCCTTTTATGATTGGGCCTGGAACAATCAGTGCTGCTGTTGTAACAGGTATGAGTATGTCAATTGCTGAGGCAGCAATCGTGATTGCATGTACGCTATTTTTAACATGTAGTGTATTAATCGTAATGAAACTCTCGCATGATCATTTGCGTTATAAGCATGCCAAATATATTGATCGCTATTTCGATATTGTTGGTCGACTTGCTGCACTGCTTGTTGGCACAATTGCAATTGATATGATTGTGAATGGAGTTACCAGATTAGTGATGAAAACGGGGTAGCTGATTTGACCCGAATGCTATGTTTTATGATAGGAAAATTATTTTGAATGAGAAATAGCATTTGGGTGTTCTCTTCGTTGGTATTATTACTGCAATCGTTAGTCGCCATAATAGTGCTGACATTCTGCATAAGACTTCAAATAACTTAGTCCAGATAAAATATTGCAAAGGTATTAAATCATGATTGAGAGTTTAAATTTAGCGCCCATAGTCGGTGTTGGCGTGATGATATTTGATGATACAGATCAGGTCTTGTTGGGCTTACGTATTAAAGTCGGTGAAAAGGCTTCTTGGTGTTTTCCTAGTGGAAAAATTGAAGCTGGTGAAAGGTATGAACAATCAGCGCTAAGAGAAGTAAATGAAGAAACAGGCTTAAAATTAGAAGATTTGAATATTAAACCATTTACGTTACTTATTGATCAGTCTTCGCCGGTTGTAAATACCACTGTAGGACTGTCTTGTCAGTTACACGATAACAAGATGAAAGCGCAAATTGTTGTCACCGAACCAGATATTTTTGATAGATGGTCATGGTTTAGCTTATCAGACTTACCCTCTAATTTATTTCCGGCATCTGAAGCCATGTTAAATGTTTGGAAAGAAGAAAAGCTACTTGAGTCATGGGTTTCTTATCCGATAATGGCCTGAGATCACCATAGACCATGATTTACTCTGGTTAATATATGATTTATAAGGTTTTTTTAAAATATAAACCTTGGAGCTAGGGCCATTGCAAAAAGCGGTTTTATGAGACGCGAAAATAAATAATGATGATTGGATTTTATTCATATAGAAATGAACGTAGATTCTATATTCGGATTTATATTCATCAAATGAATTATTCGAGGTGGTTTAGAGGTATGATGCTTGGATACAAGCCAGTATGAATGATGAAAGCGTATATGTTTGGATGCGAGTTAAAGCTTCAAATAGAAAGATATAAGCCGTTATTTCAGGCTTAGCCAACGAATAAAATGAATCAATGCCATCACTGACCATCAATACCAGACTCGCAGGTTTCTACTTCTTCTACTATGCCATAGTCGGTACATTCATGCCGTATTGGAACCTGTATCTACAAGATCAGGGTTTCAATTATCAAGAGATTGGTATTCTTTCTTCAATTGCGATTATCACCCGTTTTTTTGCACCATTGATTTGGGGCTGGATTGCAGATAAATCAGGTAAACGAATGCTTTTAGTTCGAATTGCGACATGGATGGAAGCCTGTATCTGGTTCGCCATCTTCGTAATTCCGAATAGTTTCCAATCAGTGGCTTTACTGATGTTGATTTTCAGCTTCTTTCAAAATGCCATCTTGGCGCAGTTTGAAGGGGTGACTTTATTCTGGTTAGGTGAAAAACGTGCTGAACTCTATGGCAAAGTGCGTAAATGGGGTTCAGTTGGCTTTATTGTCGGTGTGTTTGTCATAGGGGCTTTGTTGGAGGTTATTCCAATCTCAATGTTGCCGATTTTACTTCTATCTATTTCATTCCTAGCTTTTCTCTGGTCGTTTACAATCAAAGAACCAGAGCATGCGCCAAGCTCTCAGAAAACACTTGAACCACTGCTGCCGATTTTAAAACGGCCCATCGTCGCGGCATTTTTCAGCATTGAATTTATTTTACTGTTCTCATTGGCGCCGTTTTATAGCTTCTATAGTAACTTCCTCAAAGAGATTGGTTTTAGCACCACACAAATCGGTAGTTTATGGGCGATGGGGGTGATTGCTGAAATTGTGATGTTTGCGGTGGCACAAAAGCTGTTTTTTACTCGCTTTTCTTGGCGAACATTGGTGGTGATTTGCTTAGTGTTGACCAGTTTCCGTTGGTTCTTGGTTGGTATCTTAGAGACCAACTATATTGGACAGTTACTTGCTCAATGTTTGCATGCCTTTAGTTTTGGCCTGTTCCACCTGATTGCTATGAAAGTGATTTTCCAGAACTTTACACCAGAGCAGCAAGGCCGAGGACAGGCGTTGTATAGCACCATGTGGGGCTTAGGGGTGGCATCTGGAAGTTTGTTGGCAGGGCACTATTGGCAAATCTTTTCAGGTGCGACAATTTTCTACTGTGCCAGTGTGGTGGTCTTGTTTGGTTTATTGCTGGTACTATGGCTGCCGAATCACGTGGAAACAACAGCCAAAAGTTAAGTTAGATTTGGATATGTTTATATTGTGGCAGCCACGGTTGTGCTTGTTCTAGTTGAGCGGCAAGTTGCAACAAGCGGTCTTCACGTCCAAAAGGCGCGATAAACTGGCTACCCAGTGGCATACCGTGCTTATTCCAGTACAAAGGGACTGACATGGCAGGTAGGCCTGTTACATTGGCGAGCTGGGTAAATGGCACCCAACTTAAATTGTCCTGTACCATTTTTTCAACCAATTTACCTTGTGCCAAGTAGTGGGCTTTTCCTAGTTTTAGCAAGCCTTTTAGGATTGGCTTCTGCCAAGCAGGTGTCGCAACCTCACCATTTTTAGGCGCGACTGAGGCCGTGGTTGGGGTGAGGTATAAGTCATATTTTTCAAAGAAAATATTCATCTGGGTGCTGTACAGCCCCCAATTATTGAGGGTATGAATATATTCTGTCGCCGTGGTCTTCGCTCCAAAGGCAGCCAAAGCAATTGAATCAAGTTCGAAATCACGATCTGTTGCACCCGCCATTTGCTTGATTTGTGCCTGCATATAGGAGAACTGACTGAACCATGTGGTGACGAAATCTTTTGCCAGTTCGAGTCCATCAATTTTAGGGCGGTCTTCAACCACAATATGACCCAATGACTCCAATATCTTGGCTGTTTGTTGTATGGCTTGAATTGCATCTTTAGAAATTTTGGTACCAATTGGTGACTGGGTACTGAACGCAATGCGGAGTTTCTTTGATGCTTGCTGAATAACATCTAAATATTTTTGTTCAGGGGCTTCGATTCGAAATAATGAAGTTTGTTCTGGGCCTTGCACTGCATCCAGCATGGCCGCACTATCTCGAACGGTTTTGCTGAGCACATGTTGCATAGCCGCTCCGTGCATGGCTTCGCTGAATTGTGGCCCCCAAGGCGTACGTCCACGACTTGGTTTTAGTCCGAATAAACCGCAATAAGAAGCAGGGATACGAATTGATCCACCGCCATCACCCGCACCTGCAATAGGGACTAAGCCGCCTGCAACAGCTGAAGCAGCACCACCTGAAGATCCACCGCTGTTATATTTTAAATTCCACGGATTATGACATGAACCCCAAGCGTCAGGCTCAGTAATTCCTTTAATGCCAAATTCAGGCGTGTTAGTTCGTCCAAAAGTGACAATACCAGTTTGTTCCCAGCGATTGACAATTTCTGCATTAAAGTCTGGTGTGTAATTGATTTTTTTTAATGCTTGGCTGCCATAGGAAGTTGGCACACCTCGGTATTCTTGGAATAGGTCTTTGACTAAAAATGGAACGCCTGCAAATGTACCACTAAGATTTTGTTGCGCGCGTTGTTTGGCTTGTTCGTACATTGGGATAATGATGGCATTTAGCTTTGGATTGACCTGCTTGCTTCGTTCTAATGCGATTTCCAGTAGCTCTGAAGGGTGAACCTCTTTGTTTTTGACTAACTCAGCTAACCCCAAACCATCGTACTGTACGTATTCTGAAAATTTCATGGCTTTTATCCCTAAAGCGAAAATCTTTATAAAGTAAAAAGTTAAATACAATTTGAAAAAATAGAATACCTGAAAAAGTGTCAAAACAAGCAATTAAATTACATGGTAAAAATATTGTGTTTATATGGTTATGAATGCATGCTTTTATCAAAAAATATGCTAATTTAAGCCTATGCACCGTTAAGATGACGACTTAATTAAATCTATGAAAAATATTTATATTATTGGATTATTATGGGCTTGCTCAACATGGACTATGGCAGAGACGGTCGTAAATGACAAAGCAACAGTAACACCTCAACAAATAGCTAAAGCAAATGCGATTCGGGTCACAACTCGCCCTGAAATTATGGGGCTGTGGGGAATGGAAATTCCGAACAATAAGAAGTGTGTCGAGTACTATAACTTCCGTGGTGCAAGTGATGTGGTGATTAAAAGTGGTCAAGAATGGTCGTATGGCTTATATGATTATCAGCCATCAGAAGATCATAAAGAGCGCTTGCCAGCATTAGTTCTGCAAATTAAATATGACAATAATGAAATGGACTGTTCAGGTCAAAAGCAAGATCAAACGGGTGAAGTTTCCCAGTACTTTGTAAAATGGGCCAATGATTCAACCATCGATTTTTGTGCCAGTGAGAAAGGCGATAAGTGTTTTGCAACCCTGCGTCGTGTTTTGCCTTAGTTAAAGATTATTATAAAAAAGCCTCTTATTATTTAAGAGGCTTTTTTATTTAGGCTTTTTCAGCTTTTGGTTCAAGCTGTTTCAACAAATGTTTTTCAAGATAATGAATATCCATTGCTTGTTCGCAGAAATTTTTGTCTTGTAAGATCAAATCTTTATGCAATGGAATATTGGTTTTAATTCCTGTCAAAATCATTTCATCTAATGCTTGGCGCATGCGAGCTAACGATGTTTCCCGGTCTTTACCATGAGAAATCAATTTTGCAATCATTGAGTCATAGTAAGGCGGGATGTTATAGCCCTGATAGATGTGTGAATCCAAACGGATACCGGCACCACCAGGCGCATAGAAACTTTCAATTTTACCCGGAGAAGGTAAGAACGTGGTTGGATCTTCTGCATTGATACGGCATTCAATCGCATGACCTTTAACTTCGATCTGCTCTTGTTCAAGTTCAAGACCTAAACCAGCCGCAATACGAAGTTGCTGTTCAATAATGTCAACGCCAGTCACCATTTCAGTCACAGGATGTTCAACTTGTACACGGGTATTCATTTCAATGAAGAAGAATTCACCATCTTCAAATAAAAATTCAAATGTACCCGCACCACGATACTGCATCAACTTACAGGCATTCACACACGCTTCTAAAATATCAGCACGCGCTTGTTCAGGTAGGTTTGGTGCCGGGGCTTCTTCTAATACTTTTTGATGGCGACGTTGTAAAGAACAATCACGATCATAGAGGTGAATCGCATGGCCATTACCATCACCAAGAACCTGTACTTCGACATGGCGTGGTTTCTGTAAGAAACGTTCCATATAAACCGTATCATCACCGAACCACATTTCAGCATCACGTTGAGCAGCTTGAACAGATTCAAGTAGTGTGTCGACACGTTCTACGATACGCATACCACGACCGCCGCCACCAGAAGCCGCTTTCACGATCAATGGAAAGCCGATTTCTTTTGCTTCCGCGAGTGCATTGTTAATCGTTACGGCATGGTCACAGCCCGGTACCGTTGGTACGCCTGACTTTTTCATGGCAATAATCGCTGATACTTTATTCCCCATCAGGCGAATATGTTCAGGGCGAGGGCCAATGAAAATAAAGCCAGAACTTTCAACGATTTCAGCAAATTCCGCATTTTCGGATAAAAAACCATAACCAGGATGGATTGCATCCGCACCTGTGATTTCTGCAGCAGTAATAATTGCAGGAATATTTAAATAGCTTTCACTACTTGCACCCGGTCCGATACATACTGCTTCATCAACGAAGCGTAAGTGCATTAAATCTTTATCAGCATCTGAATAGATACCAACTGTTTTAATGCCAAGAGTTTTACAAGCCCGAGTAATTCGTAAAGCGATTTCGCCACGGTTTGCAATTAATACTTTTTGCAACATAGGAATCCCCAAACTGATTAAGCACGGTAGCGGAAAAGTGGTTGACCGAATTGGATCACTTCACCGTTTTTCACTAGAATTTCTTCAATCACGCCGCTTTTTGTTGCTTCAATTGGGTTCATGATTTTCATTGCTTCAATGATCCCTAATGTTTCACCCGCAGATACTGTTTGACCTACATTTACAAATGGTGCTTCACCTGGACTTGGTGCTGCATAGAACACACCAACCATTGGTGATGATTCAACGGCACCACGTGGTGTTTTTGCTGCTGGTGCTGGAGCAGCAACTGATGGAGCAGCAGCTACAGCAGCAGCGGCATAAACAGGAGTAGGGCGAGTTAATGAGATGGATTGGTCGCCTTCCTTAACTTCAATCGCTTGTAAGTCAGATTCAATCATCAAGTCGATGAGCTTCTTGATTTTACGGATATCCATGAGTGAGCATTCCTAAAAAGTCTAAATTAGTTAGAAGATTGAATTTTTTCGATAGCGTAATCGAGAGCAAAGGAATAACCCTTTGCACCTAAGCCACAAATTACGCCAATGGCTTTATCAGATAAATATGAGTGATGACGGAATGATTCACGGGCGTGAACATTTGACAAATGAACCTCAATAAATGGGATTGCAACACCAAGCAGGGCATCGCGTAAAGCAACTGAGGTATGGGTCAAGGCAGCAGGGTTGATAATGATAAATTTCACACCCTCGTTTTGTGCTTGATGGATACGATCGACAATCGCACCTTCCCAATTGCTTTGAAAAGTATCTAGTGTAAGTGATGCATGTTGGGCTTGAGCGGTGAGTTGCTGGTTAATATCATCTAGCGTGAGATAACCATATACCTCTGGTTCGCGTTTTCCTAGCAAGTTCAAATTCGGTCCATGAATTACCAAAATGGTTGAGCTCATTCAGCCTGCTCCAATTCTAAATCTGCAAAAGTTTTTTGCAAGATGTCTGCAAAGTTTGCTTATTATGGCACAAAATTCTGCAATTTTTTTATAATTTGTTTTAATCGATGAAGAAATTTGCATGCCAAGCATGGTGCATATAATGAAAACTTTGCAAGGAATTGGCAATGTTAAAATATGACAAAATTTAGCGTAATTTTATTTTTAAACATTCTAAACTGAATTACCTCATTTCGTTCATGGGATTTGTGTAACTCAGCAGTCAAACTATTTATATTTTGGTATTTTAGCGCGACTGAAATCCTTAGAAAAGAATTGGGTAAAGTGTATTTTTATGAGATTCAATAGAATGATGATTTTATACTAACATATTGTTTTTATGTGATTAAATTATTGTCTTTGAAGATGTTAGATCCATAGTAGCTAAAATATAAATATTGATTAGTTTCTGATGCTACTTGGCCATTGGGTGACATTGTGAGACGCTTGGTTACCGCAATGCAAGATGATTAGAGATTGAACACCATTGTCGCTTATTCAGTTGGCAGAAATGATAAAAATTCGCACTCTAGATGGCAGTTAATGACATAAAAATGTCCGAAAAAGATATCTCTGCTTTCAATATGATAGTTACTACTTAAGGGGTTACTTGTGATTGGCATAACCCCTTTTGGGTCTTTCAAAAGCTGTCTTGATATTTAAAGACAGCTTTTTTTTGTCCTTTGTTTTATCGATTATTCGCAGCAGCTTTATACGTTTCAAGCAGTAGGCAATTCTGTGCTTGAGTCATATAGGTGTCTTGTTCAAGTTCTACAGCATTCCATTTATGCATTTGTTGAAATAGCCATTCAAAGTCTTGGGCTTTTGGCTCAGCACTGTTTTGTACAAAGTTACGAATGATATTCTGGATGGTAAAGTATTTTTCAACATGAACGTCTGTTGAGCAATGGAACTGAATCACATCAAATTCAATCATAAGTTGCCATACAGGAGTGAAATCATCCAGTTGTCGCAATTCTTGCTGTGCCTTCATGATCGCACTGGTTAAGGCAATCAAGCTGTGTGGATGTTGCTGCGCCCATTCCTGTGTAACGGCTAAGACTTTGTCTGCAACATTGGGAATAATCTGTTGGCTCGAACAGATGATATGACTTAAGCCCTGTAACTCGGCTTGAGTATTCCAAGGTTCGCCGACACAAAACCCATCTATTAAATGATTACTGATCGCTTCAACCATATAAGGTGGCGGTAGAGTTTTCATTTGAATCGATTGCGCTAGTTGAGGGTCGGCCAAAGCAAGCCATTCTCTTAAGCAATAGTGATGAATCGAATGTTGGAATACATGCGCCAAAGAGACGTTTTGATCTTGCTGGATATAATCCGTCAGTTTCTGTGCGGAGCTTTCAGCGCTGTCTTGTTTCTGAATATTCAGTGCATAACAGAGCTTTTGGCTTAAGCTGATAAAGGCTCGATTTTCACTCAGCACGAGAGGGGTTTGTAAAGCAATGCCAATTTGGTCTGTGCCGACCGCCGCTGCTGGCAGCATGGCAGATAGGCAATGTGCTGCATCGAGTAGGCCAAAAGCAAGACGATCACGTAAACTGGCCCAAGATGCTTCCTTGACTAAATTGACATTTAAACCGACTTCGTCAAAAAAACCACGCTGTTTTGCCCAGAGTAATGCGACACAATCCAGTAAGGGAATATAGCCCAGTTGTAATTCGGTTTTTTCTACTTTTGCTAATTCGACTAAATGGCTCATCTATTCATCCTTTAGTTGATTATTTAAAAGTTGTTGGGCATCGAGTAAACGCCGTGCCATTTCTCCAATAGTCATACGATGGCTCATGGCATTTTTTCGGAGTAACTGAAAGGCTGTATCTTCGGTTAAGCCATGTAGTTGCATCAGCAACACTTTGGCCTTTTCGACATCTTTACGATCCGCCAATTTAGTCTTGGCATCTTTCAGGTCACATTCAAGTTTTTTATGTTTTTTATACTGCTCAATCGAAATATCTAAAATAGTGTGCAGGCGGCTTGGGTCTATACCATCGACAATATAGGCGGTAATCCCTGCATCAATGGCTTGTTTAATCATATCTTTATCGGTGTTCTTGGTAAAAAGTACCGTAGGTAGATCAAAGTTGCTGACACAACTTTCGATCACATCGCGATGTGGGTGATCCATATCAAGCAGAATCACATCGGCTTGAAGATGTTCGAGTTTAAAAATATTGAGATGATCGAGGGTAAAACAAGCCACTACATCAAAGTCATGTTCAATCAAACAGGTTTTTATGTATTCAGCCCGAGCCTGGTCGTCATCAATAAGTGCGATCTTGAGTTTCGGCATAAGTATATAGGTCAAACGGTGGGGTTATGCACAGAGATTAAAGTGCTGTGCGTATTGTTTTTGAAGCAAAAATAGTGCCAGTGAAGCTATTTTGTTTTCTTATTCGGTGCAATCGCTCCATTGGCGTATTGTTTATGCGCTTTATTGTATCGCTGTGATCAAATAGAAGAAATGAAAAATTTGAATTATATCCACTAGAATGAAAGCTGCACTTTTTAAGTGCGTAAAAAGAGTTGTTTTGAAGCAGTGTAAATTATGCTTTAAAACGGGTCGCTGTACTGAACTTGCTCTCTTTAACCGAATTGGTATTTATTAAAAATAAAGAATAAATGAATAAAATTATTATAAAACAATGGATAATGTTTTATTGGCATGGTTTTTTTTAGACTTGGCACAGCATTTGCTAACTATTCCTTGAGTCAAAGATGACTTGCAAAATTGTAAGACGGCCAACGATGTCCGATCTGATCGGTTTGTTGATACAGCGTGCTGTATGAACAACACATGATACGTTCAGTATGGGAGATGGCAATGTCTTTAGATTTATCGGCGAAAAAAGCCACATCAATTAAGTTATTCAACTTTTCCGCACCAGCGATGCGGGCATTCCACATGAGTTGGCTTGCTTTCTTCGTTTGTTTCTTTGCTTGGTTTGCTTGTGCACCGTTAATGCCAGTGATTGCAGGCGAGTTCCATCTCACCAAAGATCAGATCGCCAATATTAATATTGCTGCTGTTGCAATCACGATTGTGGTTCGATTAATCGTTGGTCCTCTGTGTGATAAGTATGGCCCACGTAAAACTTATACTGCATTGTTACTGCTAGGCAGCATTCCTGTATTTGGTGTCGCTGCAGCAAATAGTTATGAATCCTTCCTATTTTTCCGCTTATTGATTGGTGCAATTGGCGCCAGCTTTGTGATCACTCAATACCATACCAGCATTATGTTTGCGCCCAATGTTGTGGGCACAGCAAATGCAGCTTCAGCGGGCTGGGGTAATGCAGGTGGCGGTGCGACACAAGCTTTGATGCCTTTACTGTTGTCTGCCTTGGTGATGTTCGGTGTAGAACAAGCCATGGGGTGGAGAATTGCATTGCTTGTACCGGGTGTGATGATGCTGATCGTGGGTGTGCTTTATTGGAAGCTGACCCAAGACTGCCCACAAGGTGATTTTAAAGAACTGCGCGCGCAAGGTGTTGTAGTTGGAAGCGATAAAAAAGGTGGCTTGGCCATCCTAATGCATGCAGCGCGTAACTATCGGGTCTGGATTCTATTCTGCTCTTATGCGGCATGTTTCGGCATTGAGATCTTCATGCACAACATCATCGCGATGTACTACGTTGAGCACTTTAATTTTGGTTTAAAAGAAGCAGGACTGGCAGCAGGGGTTTTTGGTTTGCTGGCACTATTTGCCCGTGCGCTTGGCGGGATTGTTTCAGACAAAGTGGCGCTGAAAAAAGGTTTAGATGGCCGCACCAAAATCTTGTTTCTGTTGATCTTGGGTGAAGGTCTATTCCTGATGCTGTTCGCGCATATGAATAGTGCAGTTCTTGCAATCCTCAGTATGACCATCTTTGCGCTGTTTACCCATATGGCATGTGGCGCAACCTATGCATTGGTTCCCTTTATTGATCGTGAAGCACTCGGTGGCGTGGCTGGCATTATTGGTGCGGGTGGCAATGTCGGTGCAGTCGCAGCAGGATTCTTGCTAAAAGGAATGGTCGATTTTCAAACCTGTTTAATGGTTTTAGGTGGCTTGGTGGTGATTGCTGCAAGCTCGGTGATGCTGATCCGATTCTCGGTAGAGCATAAACAAAAAGAACAACAGCTGTTTGAACAAGCCATGTTGGAACGTCGTTCAGAACAAAGCAGCGCAGCTTAATCAAAGATTCGATTTGAGGAGAAACACAATGAAATTAGTGATGATTGGTCACGGTATGGTGGGGCATAAATTTATCGAAGCCATCTTAGAGAAAGCTGATGATGAATTAGAAATTACCATCCTTGCTGAAGAACCACGTATTGCCTATGACCGCGTACATTTGACTGAATACTTCTCTGGTAAAACAGCAAAAGACCTATCATTGGCTCGTTTTGATTTTGCGGATGCACACGGTATTGATTTAAGACTGAATACCAAAGCGGTGGAGATTAATGCAGCTGAGCAAACGGTGACCACAAATTTCGGTGATGTGATTCATTATGACAAATTGGTCTTAGCAACAGGTTCTTATGCCTTTGTTCCACCAATTTCAGGCAATGATCGTGAAAACTGTTTTGTCTATCGTACCATTGAAGATTTAGATGCCATTCGTGCTGCAAGCTTAAATGCCAAAACAGGTGTGGTAATTGGTGGTGGCTTATTAGGTCTAGAAGCTGCCAAAGCATTGCGAGATTTAAATCTGGAAACCCATGTGGTGGAGTTTGCACCACGTTTGATGGCAGTACAGATTGATGATCTTGGTGGCAAGGTATTGCGCCGTAAAATTGAAAATCTTGGGGTGAAAGTCCATACCCAAAAAGCCACACAATGTATTGAGGCGGGTGATATCACGACACACATCATGAAGTTTGCGGATGGCAGTGAGCTGGAAGCAGACATCATTTTATTCTCAGCGGGGATTCGCCCACGTGATGAATTAGCGCGCGTGAGTGGTTTAGCGTTGGGTGAGCGTGGCGGGATTAAAATTAATGATTATTGCCAAACCTCTGATCAACATATCTATGCGATCGGTGAATGTGCGCTGTGGGATAACAAAATCTACGGTCTGGTCGCACCTGGCTACGACATGGCACGAATCGCTGCAAAACATATCCTAGAAGAAGAAACCCAATGTTTTGCCGGTGCCGATATGAGCACCAAGTTGAAATTGATGGGGGTGGATGTTGCTTCCGTCGGTGATGCGCATGGGATGACGCCAAACTCACTTAGCTATTTTTATGCTGATGAAGATAGCTTGGTTTATAAAAAGATCGTGGTCGATGCAGATAAAACCAAGTTGCTTGGTGCGGTCTTGGTCGGTGATGCCACAGAATATAATGATCTTCTGCAAATGATGTTGAATGGTCTGGCACTACCAGAAACGCCTGAAAGCTTGATCATGCCAGGTTTTGCTGATTCAGGTGCGAAAGCGGGTGGCAGTGGTGTCGATTTATTGCCAGATAGCGCTACCATTTGTTCGTGTAATAACGTGTCTAAAGCGGATATTTGCCAAGCGATTTGTGATGGTTCAACCTCTTTGGGTGCGTTGAAAAAATGTACCAAAGCAGCGACAGCCTGTGGTGGTTGCGCACCTTTAGTCACACAAGTGTTGAAGTCTGAACTACAACGCCAAGGCGTAACAGTGAACAACCACGTCTGTGAGCATTTCCCATACTCACGCCAAGAAATTTATCACTTGGTTCGTGTCAATGAAATCAAAACTTTTGATGATTTGATCCATCAACATGGTCATGGTCTAGGCTGTGATATTTGTAAACCGATGGCGGCTAATATTTTAGCATCGTGTTGGAATGATTTCGTACTTGAACCAAGTCATGCAGGCCTACAAGACAGTAACGATTACTACTTAGGTAATATCCAAAAAGATGGTTCTTACTCGGTTGTGCCGCGTATGGCAGGTGGTGAAGTCACGCCAGATGGTTTAATCGCTGTGGGTCAAATTGCCAAAAAATATAACCTGTATACCAAAATTACCGGTGGACAACGTGTCGACTTATTTGGTGCGCAAATCCATCAACTGCCGTTTATCTGGGAGGAACTCAACGCAGCAGGTTTTGAATCAGGTCATGCTTACGGTAAATCCTTACGTACCGTGAAATCATGCGTGGGTAGCACATGGTGCCGTTATGGTGTTGATGACTCTGTGGGCTTAGCGATTGAACTCGAGAATCGCTATAAAGGCTTACGTTCACCGCATAAATTGAAAATGGCGGTGTCGGGCTGTACCCGTGAATGTGCCGAAGCCCAAGGTAAAGATGTTGGGGTGATTGCAACCGAGAAAGGCTGGAATCTGTATGTCTGTGGAAATGGTGGTATGAAACCACGTCATGCCGAGCTATTGGCATCAGATCTTGATACCGAAACCTTGATTCGTTATATCGACCGTTTCTTTATGTTCTATATCCAAACCGCAGATCGTTTACAACGTACCAGTGTATGGCGTGACAATATGGAAGGCGGTTTGGATTATCTCAAATCAGTGATTGTCGATGACTCCTTAGGATTGGCTGAAGAGCTTGAAAACCGTATGAGCCATGTGATTGGTACTTATCAAGATGAATGGCGTACTGCGGTTGAAGACCCTGAGATTCGTAAACGTTTCCAAACTTATATCAATGCCAGTGCAGAACAGCAAGCTGACCCACATATTCAATTTACCCAAGTACGTGATCAGATTCGTCCTTTGAATGACGCTGAACGTTCAGTCGATCGTATCCCAATGGTTGAAGCATAAGGAGAACTCAAATGACCAGTTTAAAAAACATCGATATGCTGCCAGAAAATCAATGGGTTGAGGTGTGCGCGCTGGATGACATCACACCAAATACAGGTGTAGGGGCGCTGATTGAAGGTCAATCGGTTGCACTGTTTCGTGTCGGTCATGAAAAGCGGATCTATGCACTCAGCAATAAAGATCCATTTAGCCAAGCCAATGTGATGTGTCGCGGCATCATTGGCGATTTACAAGGTGAGCGCGTGATTGCATCGCCGATTTATAAACAACATTTTAGTTTAGCGACGGGGCGTTGTCTGGAAGATAAAGATCAAAAGCTGTTAGTTTTCCCAACCAAAATTGAAAATGGTCGTGTTTGGGTCGGGTCTGTTCCGCAAAAAACCTATATTACCAACAATGGTGCTGCTCAAGAAAAGCAGAAACTGGTGCTGATTGGTAATGGTCTGGCGGGTATGCGCTGCCTAGAAGACCTACTGGATATGGCACCTGATCGTTATGACGTCACGGTGATTGGCGAGGAGCCTTGGGGCAATTACAACCGTATTATGTTGTCGCCTGTACTTTCAGGTGAAAAAACCATTGATGACATTATGCTGCATCCACATGCATGGTATCGCGATAAAGGGATTCAATTTATTGCGGATGATCCTGCTGTAAAGATTGATCGTACTCGTAAAGTGGTACATACCGAGAAAGGTGAAAGTGTTGATTATGACCGTTTGATCATTGCGACAGGTTCATCACCGTTTATTCCACCTGTGCAAGGTGTAGATCTAAAGGGTGTGATCAGCTTCCGTGATATTTATGATGTGAACACCATGATCAAATATTGCGAAACCAAGAAGAATGCGGTGGTGATTGGTGGTGGTTTACTGGGTTTGGAAGCGGCGTATGGACTGAAACAACGTGGCATGAATGTGACAGTTCTACATCTGATGGACCGAATTATGGAGCGTCAGTTGGACGGTCGTGCCAGCGGTATGTTACGTCATAGTATTGAGCAGAAGGGCATCAATATCATTACTGAAGCCAATACCGAAGCTTTGATCGGTGAGGATGGTCATGTCAGTCAAGTCCGCCTTAAAGATGGAACGGTACTGGATGCAGATTTAGTCATTTTTGCGGTCGGGATTCGCCCGAATATTGCCTTGGCTCAAAGTGCAGGACTGCGTTGTAATCGAGGCATCTTAGTCAATGACACCATGCAAACCTTTGATCCAAGTATCTATGCGGTAGGTGAATGCATCGAGCACCGTAATCAAACCTTTGGCTTGGTTGAGCCGTTATGGGGGCAAGCCTTTATCTGTGCAACGCATTTGGCAGAACATGGTAGCTTAACCTTTAAATCACCGACCGTACCAACACAGTTAAAAGTCAGTGGTGTTGATGTGTTCTCCGCTGGGAACTTTGAACCAAAAGAAGATTATGAAGACATCATCCTCAATGATGATAAGCGTCAAATTTACAAACGTATCATTATCCAAAAAGACAAAGTGATTGGTGCGGTTCTGTTTGGTGATACGGAAGATGGGATGTGGTATGCCGAATTGATCGCAGATCAAACCCCTGTTTCTACCTTTAGAAACAAGCTGTTATTTGGTAAAGATTTTGCAATGAAAAAAGCAGGGTGATGAATCTCCCCCTAACCTCCTCTTTATGAAAGCGGGGGAATGCCACGAATTTAAGCAATGATCATGGTTCGTGACTTCCTTCTCTACATGAAAGAGGGACTGTTTTTCAATTATATTTAAGATTTGAATTCGCGGTACTCCTCCCTTGATAAAGGGAGGCTGAGTGGGATTCAAAGGGGCAGTCATGAACAGTATTCAAAATTTAGAACACAGTCGCTCCGATCAAGCAGAAACAATTATTACAAAAACAACATGTCCCTATTGTGGCGTGGGTTGTGGCGTTGATGTCAGTGTCCAACATAAATCGCATGGCACGACGGTACAAGTTGCGGGTGATCTAGACCATCCTTCAAACTTTGGACGACTCTGCATTAAAGGCAGTAACTTAGCCGATACCTTAGGCTTGGAAACTCGTGTCTTACATCCCATGTTTGGCCGTAAAAACCATCGTCAAGTCACGACATGGGATCAGGCAATTGAGAAAATTGCAGAGCAGTTTCAAGCGTGTATTGATCAATATGGAGCAGACAGCGTTGCATTTTATGTCTCAGGACAGTTGCTAACTGAAGACTATTATGTGGTGAATAAGTTTGTAAAAGGCTATTTGGGCACAGCGAATATTGATACCAATTCACGCCTATGTATGTCGTCTGCAGTTGCAGCGCACAAACGTGCCTTCGGCGAGGATATTGTGCCTGCCAGTTATGAAGACTTTGAACATACTGACATGGTGGTTCTGGTTGGCTCTAATACGGCATGGTGTCATCCCGTACTATATCAACGCATCATGCAGGCCAAGAGCACGAATCCTGATTTATTTGTGGTGGTGGTCGATCCTCGTTTTACCAGTACCTGCGAGCAAGCAGATTTACACTTACCAATTTTACCCGGTCAAGATGTGGCTTTATTTAATGGTCTGTTTCAGCATCTTTACCATCATGATTATATTGACCATCATTTTGTAGAGACTTACATTGAGGGTCTAGAGGCTTTATTAGCAGCGAGTGAAAGCGAGCAAGATTTTAATGCCTTGGTGAAACGTACCGGAATTTCTGCAGAAAAATTACAGTTGTTTTTTGATAAGTTTGCTCAAACAGAAAAAGTGATCACCTTGTTTTCGATGGGGGTTAATCAGTCTTCTCAAGGCGTCAATAAAGCCAATAGCATTATCAACTGTCATTTACTGACTGGAAAAATTGGTAAATTAGGTGCAGCACCATTTTCAATGACGGGGCAACCCAATGCCATGGGCGGTCGTGAAGTGGGTGGGCTCGCCAATATGCTGGCAGCACATCTGGATTTAGATAATCCTTCGCATCAACATTTGGTGCAAAGCTTTTGGAACAGCCCAGTGATTGCCAAACAAGCAGGTTTAAAAGCAGTGGATTTATTCCAAGCGGTAGAAAGTGGCAAAATCAAAGCCATCTGGATTATGGCAACCAATCCTGTGGTGAGTTTACCCGATGCAGATCAAGTGAAACGTGCCTTGGAAAAATGCGAGTTTGTCGTAGTCTCCGATATTTGTGCAGATACGGATACCACAGCTTATGCCGATGTGTTGTTACCTGCATTAGGTTGGGGGGAGAAAGATGGTACAGTCACCAATTCTGAACGCCGTATCTCACGGCAACGTGCGTTTTTAAATCCGCCAAAGCAAGCCAAAGCCGATTGGTGGGCGGTCGCACAAGTTGCAAAAAAACTGGGTTTTACTGGTTTTGAGTTTAGTCATGCTTGTGACATTTTTAATGAACATGCGGCTTTATCGGCCTATCAAAATGCCAGTGTTGATCAACGTGACCAAGTTGAAAATTTTCGTTATTTCAACTTAAAAGGCCTAATGAATTTAAGTTTGGATGAATATAACCATTTACGCCCAACCCAATGGCCAGTCTGGGAGAAAGGGCAAAGTGTTGCAGTGGAGCAGTTATTTGATCGCGGCAGTTTTAGCCATAAGAATAAGAAAGCCAAACTGATTCCTACTGTTTCAATTGATCCAGAGCATCCCATCTCCGAAGATTATCCATTGGTGTTGAATACAGGACGTATCCGTGATCAATGGCATACCATGACCCGCACGGGTCTATCGGCAAACCTTACCACGCATCGCGCTGAACCATTTTGCGAGATTCACCCGAATGATGCGTTAAAATTTGGTATCCGAGATAAAGCTTTGGTGGAAGTCCGTTCACAATGGGGCCGTTGTGTGTTGCGGGTAACTTTGGCACAAGGTGTGCGTCGTGGCCAAATCTTCGCCCCGATTCACTGGACTGAGCAGGTGGCTTCTGATGCGCGGATTGGTAAAGTGGTCAATCCTGTAGTGGATGCGATTTCAGGTGAGCCTGAGTTTAAACATACGCCTGTGGCCATTCAGCCATTTCATACCACTTGGCAAGGGGTGCTCTATGTACGTGAAGGCTTTGAACATCATATCAAAGCATCATTGCAAAGTTGTGCATGGTGGACCAAGATCAAAACTGCGAAAGCGATGCGTTATGAAATTGCTGATCGTCATAGCATTGATGAGACCCAAAAGAATCTGAAAAGCTTCCTGCCTTTTGTGGATGAAACCTATGAATGGTTAAGTCTGGAGGATATTTCATCGCAACTCAGCCATAGTGTGATTTTAAAAGAAGGTATTCTGATTGCCAGTTTATATATTGCGCCTGTAGATTTATTGCCAAATCGGGATTGGGTGGCGAGTCTATTTAAACGTGAACGACTAAGTGCTTTGCATCGTAAAGCTTTGCTGGCAGGGATGCCGATGTCTGCGGCAAATAACGATGGACCATTGGTCTGTAGTTGCTTTAAAGTGGGTAAAAATAAGATTATCGAAGCCATTAAAACGCAAAATATTACCCATGAAAAACAAGTTACGGCATGTTTAAAAGCAGGTGGCAATTGTGGTTCTTGTTTGCCTGAGATTCGTGGTCTGATTAAAACCTGTCAATTGGAGGCAGAAGCATGAATACCGAATATCCTGCTACAGATCTGGTGATCTTAGCAGGAGGGCAAGCGCGCCGTATGAATGGTACAAATAAACTGTTACAACAGTTTGATGATCAGATTCAGCTGTCAAAAATATGTGAAAGTTTTAAGACTCAGGTTCAACACATTTGGGTGAATAGCCACCGTGATAGCTCGATTTACAAACAGATTGAACCTGATATTGAATGCTATGCAGATGATCAACAGGGTTTCCTTGGCCCATTGATGGGTATGAAAAGTGCGTGGTCACATCTGCAAGCCGACTATGCTTTATTTATTCCTTGTGATGTGACTTATATTCCCAGTCAGACTTTGGTTAAACTTCATCGTGCTTTGCAAAAGCAGCCGCTGGCGCAAGTGGCTTATGTGAATATGAATGGAGATGCTTTATATCCATTTTGTTTACTTAAGCGAGAAAGTTTATCGGTATTGGAGCAAGCGATTGCTGAGAATAGACTGAGTTTGCGAGATTGTTTTAAACAATTGGATGCACAGGCGGTGGCATTTCAAAAGCAAAATCTCTTTTTTCACAGTATTAATTCCTTAGATGAATTACAGCAATATAAGCAGTTGTCCAGTTGCAACTAAAATGGGTTATTTCGCTCTAGCCAAAGCACAAGGTAATTATGGTTTTAATAAATTTTATAAATTTAAACTGTTAAAAATAAAGTAATTAGTTCTATTTTTAATTTGTTTTAAACGATTTTTTATTTATTCTAAACAAAGCATAATTAGTGTGATTTATATCACTATATATTATTAAACTGTAATATTTATCATATTTTTTGACTGTATGATGAAATTGAATCTGGGAAAACTAGATTCTTTTCATGAAATATCAATCAAAAAAAAGGTGAATATTATGAGTTTAAAAGAATTAAGTCTTGAAGAAATTAACCAAGTTTCAGGTGCTGGTACTCTGGTCGGTGATTCAATCATTAATGCAGTCAATTTTGGCAATCAATTTTTAAATAATCCGCTTATCTCTTCAGTTGGTGTGGCATTTAGTGCCGTTGGTCTTAAATCGGTTCATCAAGCAGCGGATACCACAGGTTATGTCGCCTCTAAGACTGGCATTGCATTAGGTCGCGCATTGGGTGGAGATGTCCCAGAAACCCAGAACCACTATGAAAAAGAAAAAGGCGAAGGCTTATATACAACCACTTAACTTAACATGCTGTGCAAGAAAGGAATGATCCGTTATTCCTTTCTTTTTGTTTTTTTATAACGCTATAAATTTTAATAAAAGTGAATAAAATGAATGAACAAACAACGAATATCGATGAAAGTAAGCGTGATTTTCTAAAAAAAATGCTAGGACTGGCAAGCGCTGGTGTCGTTGCGAGCTGGTTTCCTACCACTAAAGTAAACGCCGCATTTTTTCAACCCTCTGAACGACCAGCTAATTTCCCAAACGTTGAACTTTATAAGCAACGTTATGAGAACTGGTCTGGTGAATTGATTGTGGAAAAGGTTTGGACCTGTTCACCTAAAACCGTTGTCGAAGTTTTGCTTGTGATTAATTGGGCGTATAACAACAATTATAAAATTAGAGCCAAGGGAATGTCGCACAATTGGTCGCCAATAATGTTGGACCAAGCCGCGGACAATACACGTATTTTATTGGTGGATATGGTGTCACATATTAACCGTATCCAAATATCATCATCAGGACGAATTGTTACCGCTGAAGCTGGCGTTTTAATGCAAGACCTTTTGCAAGCAATGGAAGATCGTGGTTTAGGTTTTGTTGCAACACCTGCACCGGGCGATTTAACCATTGGTGGTGTATTGGCAATTGATGGACATGGTACTGGGATTCCTGCTTTAAATGAGCAGCGCCAATTAGGACAGACTTATGGTTCGATTAGCAATTTGATCACTTCAATTACCGCTGTGGTTTTTGATCCTCAGACCAAAACCTATATACCTCAAGTTTTTTTCCGTGATCATGACGACATTAGTGCTTTATTGGTGCATTTAGGACGCGCTTTTATTTTATCGGTACAACTGCAAAGTGCCAAAAATCAGTATTTACGTTGCGAAAGTTTAATGAATGTCCATTATAAAGAGCTTTTCGCATCGAATCCAAAAGCTGGGCGAACATTTACATCTTATCTGGATAAAGCGGGTCGTGTTGAGGCAATCTGGTTTCCGTTTACTGATTATCCTTGGCTTAAAGTATGGTCTGTGACCGAAACCAAGCCACTCAGCGCAAAAATTGTCAGACATCCGTTCAACTATTGGTTTTCGGACAATATTCCCAAGCCGATTACCGATTTGATCCATGACATCATTATTGCCGGGCAAGGGTATTTAACACCGAGCTTTGGTCAATTACAGGCGAAAATTTCGTACTTGGGATTACAAGGGTCTATGTTCTCAGGAACATCAAAGGTATTGAGTGGTGGTCTGGTGAGTACGCAGACAAAGGATTTATGGGGAGCTTCCAAAAATCTTTTACTTTATGTCAAGCCTACGACACTGCGAGTAACTGCGAATGGTTATGCTGTACTGACATCGCGTCAAAATGTCCAAAAGATTATTCACGATTTCTGTGAAAACTATCAGCAGCGTGTTAATGCCTATCGCACTTTGAACAGATATCCAATGAATGGTCCTGTTGAAATTCGTGTAACAGGACTAGATCAAGCCAGTGATTCAATTGTTCCGAATGCAAAAACTGCGGCGCTATCTGCAATTAAACCATGCCCGAATCATCCAGAGTGGGATTGTGCAGTTTGGTTTGACATCTTAACGCTTCCCAACACGCCCTATGCAGCAGAATTTTATGCAGAGACAGAACTGTGGATGCACCAACATTATCGCGGCGATAGCTTGATTCGTCCCGAGTGGTCTAAAGGCTGGGGCTATACGCAAGAGAAGGCTTGGGCCAATGACTGGTATTTAAATCAAGAAATTCCCTATGTTCATGCGCTTCATCAACCACTCAGTCTAACCATTGCTGAAGCGAAGAAGGTACTTCATCGACTAGATCCAAGCCGTTTGTTTAGTTCGCCTCTGATTGACCGCTTACTGTAACGATTTCTAGTTTATATCTAAAAATCGTTTGCTGTTGGCATTGGTTTTTTGTATGGGGTGATCACTGGCATGTTTAGAAAAGAGGCGCTAGACGCACAACAATCTAAGTGGGTGGGGCATATCGTTTTACTTCGCCCTATTTCATTTACTTGGGTGACGGTATTTGCTGCCGTCGTCGGTATCGCTATTTTGCTGTTTTTATTTTTGGGTAGTTACACGAAACGGATTTCGGTCACTGGACAACTCATGCCAAGCACGGGGCTTATACAAGTCTATAGCCCTGATAGAGGAATTGTGGTTGAAAAACTTGTTAAAGAGAATCAGGCTGTTAAACGTGGCGATGTGCTCTATACCATTTCCACCAGCCGATTTGATAAACATGATAGTTATAATGCTCTATTACAGTCTCAGATTGAAATGAAGCAACAGACTTTAGAGCAAGAGCGAATACAGACCAAAGCTTTGTATGTCTCGGATGTAACGCAAAAGCAAAATGAGATCCGAAGTCTAGAACAGGACATTACTCAATTAAACCGCTTGATTGAGCAACAGCGACATCGAGTCAGTCTTGCAAAGGAAAATGTTGCGCGTTATCACGATTTATTGAAACGAGAAATTGTTGCGGAAGTTGATTATCAGAGTCGACAGGATTTCTATTTTAACCAAAACGTACAATTACAAAATTATGAACGTGAAAAGCTGGCAAAACTTTCCGACTTACAAAATCGTAAATTAGAGTTAGCCGCGTTAAAAGCAAAAAATGAAAATGAATTTAGCCAGCTGAATCGGCTGGTTGCGACCACCAATCAAGAGTTTATCGAAAATCAGGCCAGTGATCGTGTAATTATCCGTTCAAATCTAGATGGAGTCATCACCTCGATTAATGCAGAAATTGGACAGCATGTTGATGTCACTAAGCCATTACTCCACATCATTCCTGATAAATCTGAATTGAATGCCTTTCTCTATGTCCCTAGCCAGGCTGTCGGTTTTATCAAGTTAAATCAACCGATTAAATTACGTTATCAAGCCTATCCTTATCAGAAGTTTGGACAGGGTAATGGTTATATTTACGAGATTTCAGATACAGCCATGGCTTCACAAGATTTGATGAGTATTGGCAATAATCAAATTAGCCCAACGCTTAATAACCAGCCTGTATATCTAGTCAAAGTTAAATTAAGTCAGAAAGCAATCTCTGTTTATGGTGAACAGCGACCTTTAAAAGTGGGTTTGATATTTGATGCAGATATCTTGCAAGAAAAACGTAAGTTATATGAGTGGGTCTTAGAACCGTTGTATACCATTTCCGGAAAAATATAATAAAAGCAGAGTTAAATGTACGATTTAGATAAACTTTCTTTTTCCTTCCACTCTAAACTTTCAGTTATTTTACAGACTGAAGCGACAGAGTGTGGGCTGGCATGCCTAGCTATGCTGGCTGACTATCATGGTTATGAGTCGGATTTAGCGACATTGCGTCAGCGTTTTCCTGTGTCAGCAAAGGGAAGCACTTTAACGCATCTGTTAAATATTAGTCATCAACTGAACTTTGTAAGTCGTCCCTTAAAGTTAGAGTTGGGTGATTTAGATCAACTAAAAAAGCCATGTATTCTACATTGGGATTTTAATCACTTTGTGGTGCTTGAGCGGGTCAGTAAAAACAAAATTATAATCGTGGACCCTGCATTTGGGCGTAAACAATTAAGTCTTAAGGAAGCCTCTTTGCATTTTACTGGGGTTGCATTAGAAGTATGGCCCAATTTGGACTTTGAAGAAAGAAAAGATAAACAAGAAATTAAGATTCATAACCTGCTTGGTCATGTTAAAGGTATTTGGAAATCCTTAGGCCAAATTTTGGTCTTGGCGCTAGTGCTGGAAATCTTTGCCTTGACCAGCCCATTTTTTATGCAATGGGTAATTGATCATGTCATCGTATCAGCAGATTCTGATTTACTCACCATACTGGCATTAGGTTTTGGATTGCTGATGGTATTGCAGCAAGTCATTAGTTTGCTTCGTTCTTGGTTTGTTCTATTTATGAGTACGCATCTAAACATACAATGGCGAGGCAACGTGTTTAGCCACTTGATGCATGTTCCTGTGGCTTATTACGAGCGCCGCTCTCTCGGGGATATTGTCTCTCGATTTGGTTCGATTGATCGCATTCAGCAAACATTGACCACGACCTTCTTAGAAGCGATTCTTGATGGAATGATGACAACATTTACCATCATTCTCATGTTTATCTATAGTCCTAAATTAGCGGTCATTGCGTTGATCACCATGTGTCTTTATGGGCTTATCCGTTGGATTTGGTATGCTCCTTTGCGCAGGTCGACAGAAGCACAAATTATCCATGCGGCTAAACAAAGTAGCCATTTTATGGAAACAATCCGCGGTGCGAAAACAATTAAATTATTTCAAAGACAAGATATTCGGCGTTCGACTTGGCTAGGTCTATTGGTGAATCAGGTCAATGCTGATCTGGTCACCCAAAAGTTGGGACTGATGTTTCGCTTAGCCAATGGCATTTTATTCGGTGTAGAAAACATTCTGATCATTTGGTTTGGTGCGACTCTAATTTTAGAGGGGCAGTTCACAGTGGGGGCTTTAATGGCATTTATGGCATATAAAAATCAGTTCGATGGTCGTATCGCAGGTTTAATTGATAAATATATTCAGTTGAAAATGTTACAGATTGATGCTGAGCGATTGGCTGACATTGTACTCACCCAACCTGAGAAACTTCATGGAGAACGAATTGAACAAGAGAATGATAGCGCTCAGCCTATCATTCAGGTAAAAAACCTGACATTCCAATATTCTGAGACAGATCCTGTTATTTTGAATGAGATTAATTTTAGTATCCCCAGAAATCAATCGGTGGTTATTGTTGGACCAACCGGTTGTGGGAAAACCACATTGATGCATCTTTTGTTAGGGGTACATTCGGTCAGTTCGGGCGAGATTCAAATGTTAGGTAAATCAATTGATAAGTTAGGGTTGAACGATTTACGCAATCAAATTGGCACAGTATTGCAAGATGACATCCTATTTGCAGGTTCGATTGCAGAAAACATCTGTTTCTTTGATCCTTATCCCGATCAGGCGTGGGTTGAATCTTGCGCTCAGCTGGCATCGGTGCATGAAGATATTTTAAGAATGCCTATGGCTTACCATACACTGGTTGGTGAGTTAGGCTCTATGTTATCAGGTGGGCAAAAACAAAGAATATTATTAGCCCGAGCACTTTATAAAAAACCAAAAATCTTATTTATGGATGAGGCAACCAGCAATCTTGATTTGCAAAAAGAAAGGGAGGTTAATCGAAATATCAAGGCAATGAATATTACCCGAATCTTCATTGCTCATCGTCCCGAGACCATTGCAACAGCGGATCGGATGATTGCACTGCAAGAGGGTGTCATTGTTCAAGATATCCTTCTGGAACAGAAAAAATGTGCTGAATAGAGAAGATGTCGTTGTTTAGAGTAAGCTCAAAGCTTAGAGAAGTATTTGGTTCATTGCTTTATAAGCAGAGTCTATCGAGTTATAGCATTCCATTACGTTGTTTTCAGACTGATTGCAGTGGCAATGAATAAAGCAGAACAAGCAGCCAGCAATGAACTGTTGAATGTGTGATGAATAGAAAATAAAGCATTTGATACGATTGGACCAATGATCTGGCCTAAGCCATAGACGACGGTCATTAAGGCAATTAAATTATTTTGTGCTTGGCGAGCAATACGCTGTGCCACTGGCATGACAATCGTGACTGTTCCCATAAAGGTTGCACCGACCAATAATGCACTGAGCAAATAACCTAAAGTCGTTGGAAAAAGGGTCGGCAATACAACACCGAAAGCCTGTAATCCAAGATTAGAGGATAAAGCGACTTGTGTGCCAAAGCTGCTGTGGATGCGATGCCAGAAAAAACAGGAAGGAATCGCACCTAAACCAAAGATTGCCCAGATCTGTGCCGCATCAAGATTAGGTAGGGCATTTTTGACCAATAAGGGTAAGTAGGTTGCGGTAATGATGTAGCCAAAACCCGCCAAGGCATAAATCAGAATCAGAGCGTATGTGTGGGGAGCTTTGCGATTTTTGCTCAAGATCTGCTGAGTTGAAACAGGGTTAGGTTGAGCCCGTGATAAACCAAACATTGCTATACAGCCAAGGACCAAACTGGATAGGCCGAGCAATAACCACAGTATTTTACTGTGCCAACTCAGATGCGTGCCAAAAACCAAAAGCTCAGCAGAGACTGCAATCCCGAGACCAACCCCTGCATATAAAATAGGGGCTTGATGTGTTTGTTTCTGCTGTTCGAGCAGCCATAACGAGGCGGACACCATGGCGAAAGCACTAAAAACCCCAGCCAACCCGCGAATCAAGATAATCAGGCCAATTGTGTTAATACAGCTGAGCAGAATAAGACAAAGGGCTGTACCCATAGCAGCGATAATGCTACAGAAATAACTCTGTTGGGATCTAATCTTGATCGCAAATAAAGCACCGAACAGATAGCCCGCATAGTTTGCGGAAGCAGCCAAACTGGCATGCTGTAAATTGATGATGCCTTCATCAATCATATGCGGGTAGACCGCGGTAAACGCAAAGCGCCCAAAACCCATGCCAATTGCCATAATCAGCGCGGCACTGATCGCTGATTGTAGGGCGTTGTTGCTGTTTTTTGCTGGCCCAGTCATGACTTGTTCACTCCAACAATTAGTCGCTATGACTCATGTGTGCGAGAGGTTGTGCTTTGGCAAGAAGTTTGTAGTCAAATACATAGAGTCCATAGCTAAAGAAACTTAAAATACAGATTAAAAATAATAGCTTATTAGCAGACATGGTTTGAAGTATCTTTAGATATTGAGAAATGAATAAACATTTAAACAGGCAGCATTAATCATGTAAAATGATTTGAAATGATACTAACTATCTCTAATAGTGATGGCGATGCAGATTAAATCTTTAGAAATTTTTATGATGGTGGTGAAGTTAGGCAGTTTCTCCGAGGCGGCAAAAGCGCTTTATACCGTACAATCCAATGTCACCAGTCATATCAAAAAACTGGAAACAGAATTGAATGTTGAGTTGCTACATCGCCAAAATCCAATTCAACCGACCAGAGCAGGGGTGCAGTTGTATGGTTATGCTGAGAAAATATTGCATCTGCAGAATGAGCTGTTAGACACGTTTTCCCATAGTCAGCTCACAGCCAATTTCCCTTTAGAGATCGGGAGTATGGAAACCACGGCTGCGGTTCGATTGCCATCATTGTTCCGCGATTTACAACAGCACAGCCCAGATTTTCCTTTTGCGCTATCAACCGCACCCACACGAGATTTGATTGATTTAGTCCATGCATCCAAGCTGGATTGTGCATTTGTGGCACATCATGCACCGATTGACGGGATGTTTAATTTACATGTCTGGACTGAGCAATTGGTGCTTATTTCCTCAACGCATGTGCCTGAACGACTTACAAATGAGGATCTGATTCAAAAGAGGTTTATTGCCTTTAAGCAAGGTTGTAGTTACCGCAAAGCCATTGATCAGTTCTTATCTGTCCATCATTTACCTGCAGCTAATGTGATTGAAATGGGCAGCCTAGATGGCATTATCAGTTGTGTCAGTCTAGATGTTGGTCTTGCAATTTTACCGATCAGCTATGTACAGCAATCCCATTTCGCCGAAAGTGTGAAGATTCATCCCATTGACTCAACTACAGCGCAGATCAATACCTATCTAATCGCGCATCGTGATATGAGTACATGGGCAACCAATATGCACCATTTCGTTGAGCATGTGAAAGGCATGAATCAGCAGCTTGAGAAATAACCTATACGCTTTGCGTCGCCCTATAAAAGAATCTTATCGATTGAGCATTTGTCGCCAAAGGTGATGTGCGTGTCGTGTTAAGTAAAGTCGACGCTCTCCTGAGTGTTGTATTTTTTAGTCATGCTGCTTCGGCACTGAATAAAAATACAAGATGGATAGGAAAATGACGTTGAATAAAGCGATACGGTTCTACGGAACAGGGACACCAGAGGTGATGCGCTATGAGGACATCGAAGTTGGCGCACCTGCGGTTGGTCAAGTACGCCTACGCCACGTAGCCGTGGGCCTGAATTATGCAGATACCTATTTCCGCGATGGAACTTATCCGATTCCCTTACCGAATGGTATGGGGGTCGAAGCCTCTGGCATCATCGAAGCGGTGGGTGACGGCGTAACGGATTTTGTGGTGGGTGATCGCGTCACTTATACGGGGTTTCTGAATACGCTTGGCGCTTATAGCACCGAACGCCTTATTGCGGCTGATGCATTAATCAAACTACCTGACGATATTTCCTGTGAAACTGCGGCTGCAATGACCATGCGCGGTTTAACTGCAGCGTATTTGATGCGTCGTATCTATGACTTTAAAGCTGGTGATTGCATTTTATTACATGCTGCCGCAGGTGGTGTGGGGCTGATTGTATCGCAGTGGGCCAAACTGTTGGGCTTAAGCGTGATAGGGACCACCTCTACGGATGAAAAAGCAGCCGTAGCGCGTGCCTATGGCTGTGATCATGTGATTAATTACAGCCATGAAAATGTGGCTGAACGGGTGCGTGAATTGACTGATGGCATTGGGGTCAATGTGGTTTTTGATAGTGTTGGCAAAAATACCTTTATGGCCTCATTAGACTCGCTCAAACGCCGTGGTTTATTGGTTTGCGTAGGTACCGCATCAGGGCCAATTCCTGACTTTAACCCTGTGCTATTGGCAATGAAAGGTTCGCTGTTTATCACCCGTCCAGCTTTAGCCGATTATATTGCCGATCCAGAAGAAAAAAGAGCCTTAGCCAAGGAGCTGTTTGATCATGTGAGTAGTGGTCGTATCAAGATCGAGATCAATCATCGCTATGCACTTGAAGATGCCGTACAAGCACATCGTGATCTGGAAGCACGTAAAACCATAGGTTCATCCATTTTTGTAATTTGAAGGGATTTCTGATGCAAATTGAACAGTTAACTTGCAATATTGGTGCACAACTACGTGGTGTCCACTTAGCCGATGCGATTCATGATGATGGGCTATTCACTGAAATTCGGACACAATTGCTGAAACATCGCGTGGTGTTCTTGCGTAATCAGCAGATGACGCGGGCTGAACATGTGGCTTTTGCCGAACGTTTTGGGCCGTTGGAGGATCATCCTGCGGTGGGTAGTCATCCTGATCATCCAGGTTTGGTGCAAATTTATAAACATCCTGATAGCCCGATTGATCGGTATGAAAATGCGTGGCATAGCGATGCCAGCTGGCGCCAAATTCCACCGATGGGATGTGTACTGCGTTGTGTGGAATGCCCACCTGTTGGCGGCGATACCATGTGGACCAATATGGTCATGGCCTATGAAAATCTGCCTGAAGATATCAAGGAAAAGATTGCGCCTTTACGTGCCTATCACAGTATCGAAGCCAGTTTTGGTGCTGCCATGCCCATCGAAAAACGTCTGGCATTGAAGGCACAGTTTCCAGATGCTGAGCATCCTGTCGTGCGAACGCATCCAGAGACAGGTGAGCAGATTCTCTACGTCAATGCATTCACCACCCATTTTAGTAATTACCACACCAAAGATCGCGTGCGTTTCGGGCAAGATGCCAATCCAGGCGCTGGAGATTTACTACGGTATTTGATAACCCAAGCGGCGATTCCTGAATATCAGGTACGTTGGAGTTGGGAGCCGAATAGCATCGCCATTTGGGATAATCGTAGTACCCAACATTATGCGGTGATGGATTACCCGCCATGCCATCGCAAAATGGAACGGGCAGGCATTGTCGGTGATGCAACCTATTAAATTCCAAATCCAAACTTTTTAACTTAATACCGTTTTATAAAATACAAACAGGAGATGCACATGCAATTCTTTGACGATTCTTTGCACCCAGAAAATATGGAAAAAGTAGTGATTACCGTTGCGCCGTATGGCCCAGAGTGGATGCCAGAAGACTTTCCTGAAGATATTCCGGTTACTATGGATGAGCAGATTCAGAAAGCGGTGGAATGCTATGAAGCAGGCGCAACAGTGCTGCATTTGCATGTGCGGGAACTGGATGGTAAAGGTTCTAAACGCTTGTCTAAGTTTAATGAACTGATCGCTGGGGTTCGTGAAGCCGTCCCAGACATGATTATTCAAGTCGGTGGCTCGATCTCCTTTGCACCTGAAAGTGAGGGTGAGGCAGCTTTGTGGCTGAGTGATGATACCCGTCATATGCTGGCTGAATTAACACCAAAACCTGATCAGGTCACTGTCGCAATTAACACCACACAAATGAATATTATGGAATTGCTCTACCCAGAATATTTAGAAGGTACGTCTTTGGCTCATCCAGCAATTCAGGAAGCTTATGCTGAAATGACTGTACCAGCTGGGCCTGCATGGGTCGCAGAGCATTTAAAACGCCTTTGCCAAAATAATATTCAACCGCATTTTCAACTGACTGGAATGCATGGCCTAGAGACCTTAGAACGGATGGTACGTAAAGGCTTATACATGGGGCCATTGAATTTAACTTGGATCGGGATTGGTGGTGGTTTTGATGGGCCAAATCCATTTAACTTCTTTAATTTTATTCACCGTGTACCTGATGGTTGCACACTGACTTCGGAATCATTGCTTAAAAATGTATTGCCATTCAATACCATGTCGATGGCGATGGGTTTTCATGCACGGGTTGGTAATGAAGATACCATTATCGATCATCGTGGTCAGCGTTTCTCATCTGTACAGCAAATTCAGCAAACTGTACGTATTGCACATGAATTAGGCCGTGAAGTAGCAACAGGCCCAGAAGCACGAGAAATCTACCGAATTGGTGTGCAATATCAAAGTATTGAAGAAACCTTGCAAGCCAATGGTATGTCACCAAATCGTCAACCAAAGCAAAAAGGTGTGCCTCAGCGCCATTAAGCCTGAGCAATAATGGATTGAACGTCAAAATAAAATGCAGTACGCAGCAAGTGTATTCAAATAGCAAGCCACGTACTGCAATTAAAAATAGAAATCATAACAATGACAAGGAGGTCCCTATGGGTGCTCATCCATATACCGTACATACGGATCATGTCGATAACCCGATCGATGTACCACGACGTTATGCGTGGTTAGTATTTGCGCTAACATTTGGCTTGTTGATTTCAGACTATATGTCTCGGCAAGTGCTAAATGCCGTATTTCCATTGATTAAAACTGAATGGGCCTTGACCGATAGTCAACTTGGCTTATTAAGCGGCATTGTCGCGCTGATGGTCGGTATTTTAACGTTGCCTTTATCCTTACTGGCGGATCGTTTCGGGCGTGTGAAAAGCTTGGTCATTATGGCGGTGCTATGGAGTTTGGCGACCTTGGGTTGTGCTGTTGCTGAAAACTATCAGCAAATGTTTGTGGCCCGTTTTATGGTCGGTGTGGGTGAGGCTGCTTATGGCAGTGTTGGCATTGCAGTGGTGGTGGCAATTTTTCCACGCGAAATGCGGGCTACGCTGGCCAGTGCATTTATGGCTGGTGGAGTATTCGGCTCATTTCTCGGCATGGCACTAGGCGGTGTGATGGCTGAGCATTTTGGCTGGCGCTGGGCATTTGGTGGCATGGCGTTGTTTGGTTTGATCTTGGCTTTGCTTTATCCCATGGTGGTTAAAGAAAAAAGAGTCAACCTAAGCAGCAAAACATCCCACAACGTTCAGAAACAGCAACAGAGCAAACAGTGCTTAAGCACGATTTATTCAAGTCGATCAGTGATCGCAACTTATATTGGTAGTGGTTTTCAACTGTTTGTTGGCGGCACCGTCATTGTGTGGATGCCGAGTTATTTAAATCGTTATTACGGCATGAATACCGATTCTGCAGGTGTGCTGGCCGCCGTGATTGTACTGTGTAGTGCCGTCGGGAGCATTCTATGCGGCGTGCTCAGTGATCGATTTGGTCAAAACTGCCCAGATCGTAAGGTGAGTTTAGCGATTGGCTACTGTATCGGGAGCTGTTTACTGCTTTCGATTGCGTTTGCAATGCCAGCAGGAAAATCTCAATTGTTGCTGATATGCATGGGAATGTTTATTGCGTTGGGAACCAATGGTCCATCCAGCGCGATGGTGGCTAATCTGACGCATAACAGCGTCCATAGTACGGCTTTCGCGACCTTAACCTTAGCCAATAATTTGTTGGGATTGGCACTCGGTCCTCTGGTCATCGGCAAGTTCTCCGATGTGATTGGTTTAGATCATGCCTTTCAATTGATGCCTTTAGTCAGCATTGTGGCAGCAGCCGTATTTCTCTATGCCAAGAATTACTATCACCAAGATATTGCACGACTGACTGAGCAAGCAGTTTTACCCAATCTAGACAGCACTCGTTCATGTGGTGCGGAAGAAAAATGATGATGCGTGAATTAAATATCGATGTCTTTTTTGATTTTATTTGTCCGTGGTGCTTGATCGGCAAACGTCAGTTACAGGCTGCAATTGCGCAATTACAGCAAAGTGATCCTGAGGTTGAAGTCATTGTACATTGGCATGGTATGCAGTTACTTCCTGAGATTCCGATAGCGGGTGTCGATTTCAAACAGTTCTATCAAAAACGATTGGGCAGTCTGGATGCTGTAAAACAACGCCAAACTCAAGTGCGTCAGGCAGCCAAGACAGTTGGCGTCGAGCTGCGTTTTGAAAAAATCAAATGGATGCCAAATACGGCTCAAGCTCATCATGTGTTTCAAAGCGTTTTTACACTGGGAACAGCGCAGCAAGCGGAGCATTTACTGGAACAGCTCTTTGCTGCCTATTTCGAAGCAGGTGAAAACCTAGGAGATAGTGCTGTGCTGAAAAGAATTCTCAAGCAATGTGGTTACTCGGTGAATGAACAGGGCCGTGGATGGTCGGAAGTCAATCCGTCTTTTCAGTCGACCTATACAGGGGCAAATGGCGTGCCTTATTTTATTTTTGATGGTTATCTGACCTTGGCTGGTGCGCATTCAGTCGATGTGCTCTATCAAGCCATGTTAGAAGCCTTGGTGGTACAAGGATAAGGGCAATGACTATTCGTTTTCAGGTTCCACAAGAAAAAATCCCAGTATCAGGGGCGAGAGCCTTTCTCCAAATTGAAGGAAAAAATATTGCACTGTTTCATATTGGTACGCAGTTTTATGCGATTGAGGATCGTTGTCCACATCAAGGTGCATCTTTATTTAGTGGCAAATTAGAAGGGCAAACGATTCGTTGTTGTGCCCATGGTTTGGTTTTTGATCTGGCGACGGGATATATGTTGAATTCAAAGCATTTAAAAGTGGCGGCCTATCCGGTTGAAGTCGATGCAGCGCAGCTATTTATCCTGATCGGTTCAGGAGAAAACAATGACTAAATTCATGGATTTTCGTCTGCGCACCCGTGAGTTGATGCCAGGCCTTATTGTCAGTACCGTTGTTGCAGCAGCGGCTTGTTTTCTATCAGAGCATTATGGTGCACCTGTGATGTTATTTGCTTTGCTGTTGGGAATGGGTTTGAACTTTCTTTCTAGTGAAAGTCAATGTAAAGCAGGCATCGAATTTACGGCACGAACAGTGTTACGCATCGGGATTGCCTTGTTGGGGATGCGGATTACGCTAGGACAAATTACCGCGTTGGGCTGGCAACCGATTGTACTGGTGATCACATTGGTGATCGTGACGATTTCAGTTTCAGTAATCACGGCTAAAATTCTGGGTTTTAAAAAACTTTTCGGGATGTTGACCGGCGGTGCAACTGCAATTTGTGGTGCATCAGCAGCCTTAGCGCTTTCCGCTGCATTTCCTCAACATCCTCAAAAAGAAAAAGCCACGCTATTCACTGTCATTGGTGTTTCTGCACTGTCCACGTTGGCTATGATTGTTTATCCGATGATTGCACGATGGTTAGAACTATCGCCACAGCAGGCAGGTGTATTTTTAGGGGCAACTATCCATGACGTCGCACAGGTGGTTGGAGCGGGTTATAGCATGTCGCCAGAAACAGGTGATACTGCAACCGTAGTTAAATTGATGCGGGTTGCCATGTTATTGCCTGTCATTATTTGTGCGGCAATGATCACGCGTATGCAAGGCGGAGACGCTACAGGCAAACATCCACCTTTATTGCCTTGGTTTGCCGTTGGTTTTTTAGTTCTTGTCTGTATTAATAGCACGGGTTGGGTTCCAAGCATGCTACAGCAAGGGGTGAATGAATTATCGAAATGGTGTTTGGTGATTGCAATTAGTGCCTTAGGCATGAAAACACAACTGAAGGAACTGGCCTCTGTTGGAATTAAACCAATTTTGCTGATGCTGGGTGAAACCATTTTCTTGGTGGTATTGGTCTTGCTATTGATGCATTGGATGTTCTAGAGACTATTATCTCATCAATATGAGATTTTTGAGATCAAAGACGAAGTAAATCAGCTTTGATCTCAAAGTTTTGTATGGCTTGTAATCATCATGATTTCATAACAGATTTGTTGTTATTCCGCCAAGTGGTCGGTGACATACCAAATTCACTGCTAAACCAACGAGTAAATGAACTTGGCATTGAATAACCTAAAATATCCGAAACTTGCCCAAGCGAATAATTCAGGTTTTTGAGATAGCGGAAAACCAGATTGCGGCGCACATCGTTGATCAACACACTGAAGTTGGTATGTGCGGCTTCCAAACGGCGCTGCAGGGTACGGACGTTGATGCCATGAGTATGGGCGACTTGATCAATAGTGGCCCGTCCCATAGGCAACAGCAGATGAATACTTTTACGAATATCAAAAATAATCGAAGATTCACTTTCCCGATGTAATAGATCCGTCTCAAGAAAGCGTTTGGCATGTGCCAGCATCGTGGTATTGGCGTGTGGATTGGTTTTATCTAATTCCGTTGCATTGCAAACAATACCGTTAAATTCGCTGCCAAACTCTAGCGAACAACCAAACATACGTTGGTGCATCGCCGTATCATGTGGGGCATCATGGGTAAAGTGAATACTCAAAGGGTGCCATTTCTGCAAAAAAGCAGCACAGAAGCGGTGGGTAATGCCTAAAGCAAGCTCGATGGCTTGGCGACTGTATTCTGTCGCTGTGGTAATCACTTCAACTCGAATAATGACGGTATGACCGACTTCTTCAATATACATTTCCAATGCGTTATTGATTAGATTTCGATACTGCACAAGGGTGTATAAGCCATCACGCAAGGTATGTTGATAACTCAATAATAAACTCAGCTCACCAAAATCTGCGAGTTGGCGTTGTTCTGCCATATGCAAACCGAAGTATTCACAACCACTCAATTGGGCTGATTGTTCCAGCAGCGTCACCGCTTTGTCTACGGGAATACGCTGTGTACTGTCTTGTAGCTGTGCAGGATAAATGCCTGCATCGGACAACAGTTGGTATGGATTCAGGTCTAAATGCTGGCTGACATCTAAATAATTTTTAAGCACAGCAGTATGGGCAAGTGGCACCATGCTGATCTCCAGATTTCTAAAAATAACCTTCCTAGTTATGCCTTATTTATAACTAAAATATGGTGTTTGGAAAAGTACTAAGACTGACATAAATTGATGTTGGCATGATGATTGTTGTTTTTGAAGCGACTTTTTCTGCAAAGCATATTGATATATATGAGATCGTTTGAAGTGTGCTGTCATCAAATGAAAAGTGCCTGTCGTGCCATGTATATCCGTCGCTCTATTGACCCTCTATGTTGAATATGACGTGATGCGTCCCCGTTATTTTTATCAAAGCAAGGGTTGAGTGGTGTAAAGATGGAAAAAATACAAACAAAGGCAACGGTTTTAATTATCCCCGGTTTGCGTGACCATGTCGCTTCGCATTGGCAAACCATTTTAGAAACACGCTTAGCCAAGGTCCGTTCAGTGCCACCTTTGCAAGAAGATAAGCTCAACTGTGCAAAACGTGTTGCTGCAATACAGGCTGAACTGGAAAAAATACAGGGTCCAGTAATTCTGGTGGCGCATAGCGCAGGGGTACTGATGACAATACATTGGGCCGCGCGATATCAACACTCTATTCAAGGGGCATTGCTGGTGACACCACCTGACTTGAATGACGTTTGGCCAGAACATTATCCTTCGCCCAAAATGCTCAGACAAGCAGGATGGTCGCCATTGCCTAATCAAGTGCTGCCATTTCCAAGTATTGTGGCTGCTAGTGTCAATGATCCACTAGCGCATTTTAATGCAGTGGCGGCAATGGCGAAAACATGGGGCAGTGTATTGATTAATCTAGGTGCTGTTGGACATCTCAATCCTGTATCTGGGTTTGGTCCGTGGTCTCAGGCAGAACAATTGATTCAGCAATTGGATTGTAAGGTCGATCAACCGAGCCTGATAGCATAATTAATCTTGCTACAAACCAATCTAAAACATTGTCTTATGCCGAGCCATGTTTGGCTAGATTTCTTTGATTTCGCATTTAAGTACAACATGCCTTGAAGCATAAAGACCCATCGGAAGGCAGGGTTTGAGCCCAGTTGCTTAAAACAAAAATAGAACGACCTGAAAATGATTGCATTTTGCTGAATGGGTCAGGTGTTAATTATTCATACATCATATCGATATGGAGATGGTATGGTTTGTCATGTTAAACATTCAAATGAACAAGTAACCACTGCTATTTTAGCCCAAACAACGCTGCTGTTGGGATTGCTGTGTTCACTATCAGCTGCTTCAGCAGCTAGTTATAAAATCAATGAAGACTGGAGTTTAGAGAGCAATACTACGATTGCTCTGGGGGCAAGTTGGAGTACCCAAGCGCCATCAGCCGCATTGTTATATAAACCCGATGCCAATCATATTGGCAAAAATGGCATGAGTGTAGATATTAACGGTGATGATGGTCGGGCCAACTTTGATCGCGGAGATGTCATTTCACAAATGGTTAAGGGTTTAACGGAATTTCGTTTAAACGGAGCGCAGCAAGGTGCGGTGTTGAGCGCCAAGTATTGGTATGATCATGCCTATGAAACAGGGCACGGTGATTTAAAGCCTTTCGATGATTCTGAATGGCCAAGCTTGGTTAAGTTTAAAGGAATCGAGTTATGGGATGCCTATCTTTGGAAAAATATCGAATTTGATTCCAAGCAATATCTCAACCTGAAACTGGGTAAACATCGCTTGAATTGGGGGAAGTCCCAATTTTTTCAAAATGGCTTGAACTCGGTCAGTGCTTTTGATTTTGCTGCCATCAATCGACCTGCCAGTGAAGCCAAAGAACGGGTGATTCCGGTCGAGATGTTTTCTTTTGAAGCTGTGATTCAGCCGAACTTAAAATTGGAAGGATTCTATCAATTTAAGTTTAGGCCGTCGGTGGTGGATGGTTGTGGGACGTTTTTTGCAATTTCAGATTTTGTCCCCGAAAATTGTGGACCGATTATGTTAACGGTGACACCCGGTGATAACTTAACTGAAACTGCTGCCAAGGCACAAACCTATATTCCTCGTTCAGCCAGTCATTATGCAAAAGACAGTGGGCAATATGGTGTTGCACTGAAACGAAATCTATCGAGCCTGAATCAAGCTGAATTAGGTGTTTATTTCGCCAATTATCATAGTCGGAATGCAAACTTTGATGGTGTCGCGGTGACTGCTGCTGGCGTTGAAAACTTTAAAACGGCACGTTTTTTTTCTATTTATCCTGAAAATATCAAGATCTATGGTCTAAGCCTGAGTGGAAAGGTCGGTACAACCCAGCTGTTCAGTGAGTTGAGCTATAAACCCAATCAACCCTTACAGCTGAACGGAACAGATATTGTCTATGCTCAGGTGCTCTCAAAAGAAACGCCACTTAAACCTGTGGGTGTTGCTGCTGAGTTTGGCGAGTATCTGCAAGGATATGTCCGTTTGCCAGTCACACAACTCTCCATTGGCGCCACTGATACCATTACAGGCATTTTAAAAGCAGACCGTTTGTCTTGGGGTGCAGAATTCGCAGTGAATCATATTGCCAATATTGGCAATCATCGTTTTGGCCGAGTTGGGGTTTTTGGTCGCAGTGAATTATCAACAGGTGCTTATAATTCAGAAACAGGTGATTTTAAGTGTACACCCTATGGAACAGCAAACCTTCCGAATGATGCTGTTGATCGTTTGAATGATCGTTATTGCAATAAAGACGGTTTTTTTAGTGAATGGTCATATGGTTATCGGCTACGTGCAGCTCTAAGTTATAAAGACCTTTTACCTGCAACAGTGATTACACCCAGTTTAAGTTTTCGCCATGATCTATCAGGATATAGCCAAAATTTTCAGCAAGGGCAAATGAGTCTGGCTGCCGCAGTATCGGCCAACTTTAGACAAAAATATTCAGCAGAGGTTATCTATCAAAACTTTTTTGGATCAAATGACTTTAGCACGATTGATGACAGAGACTTTATATCACTTGCCTTTAAATACAGTTTTTAATTGATTTAAGTAAATTATATAGGCATTCAAACAGCATGGCATTCGTCGTGCTGTTTGAATGTTTAAATAAAGGGTTTTAAGCTTTTGCCAGATAATTCTGCATTTCTTCTGCGGGAACCATCCCGCCACCCGTTCCCCATACAATATGATTGGCATGCTGTAATTGCTGTGCAGTAAATTGATGCAAATCTATATAAGCTTGATGTTTGCTCACTAGAATTGGTCCTAACATACCTGCAAGTGCAGAAGGCTCAAGTTTAAGGTTCTCAGACTGGTTGAGCATTCCGAGAAAGCGATACATGGTTGGGTCATCCAATGTATAAAAACCATCTAATAATCGTTGCATGGCACGACCAACAAAGCCTGAAGCGCGGCCCACAGCAAGGCCATCTGCCGCCGTAATATTATCAATGCCAATGTCCTGAACTGAAATTTCATCATGTAAACCAGTCGCGACACCGAGTAACATACATGGGGAATGAGTGGGTTCGGCAAAGATACAATGTACATGATCGCCAAAGGCCATTTTTAGGCCAAATGCAACACCACCAGGCCCGCCACCGACACCACAAGGTAAATAAACAAATAAAGGATGTGCTTGATCCACAACAATATGATGTTGATCTAATTGTTTCTTTAAACGTTCACCCGCAACGGCATAGCCTAAGAATAAGGTTTTGGAATTTTCATCATCAATAAAAAAACAATTTGGATTTTCTAATGCTGCTTTTCGGCCAGCTTCTACTGCAACACCGTAGTCTTGCTCGTACTCAATCACCGTTACGCCATGAGCGCGTAACTTATCTTTTTTCCATTGTCGTGCATCTGCTGACATATGCACTGTCACATCAAAGCCCAACTTTGCACTCATGATGCCAATCGAGAGGCCAAGATTGCCTGTTGAGCCGACCGCAATGCTGTATTGACTAAAAAACTCTCTAAATTTTGGGCTATTCAGTTTGGCATAATCATCGTCAAGAGTGAGCAAATTTGCTTGTAGCGCAAGCTGCTCGGCTCGATAAAGTACTTCATAGATACCACCTCGTGCCTTAATTGATCCTGAAATGGGGAGATGGCTGTCTTTTTTCAGCCAAAGTTTGCCTGTAATTTTCTGGTCGAAGTGGGTTTCAAGCGATTGCTGCATATTCGGGATATCGATTAGCTCAGATTCGATGATTCCTTTAGCTGCAAGGGTTTCTGGAAAAACAGCCATGAGGTAGGGTGCAAAACGCTGTAAACGATCACGAGCATCATCAATATCGGCTTGTGTTAGCCCAACATAGGGCAAGCCTTGCTCAAGCGTAGTGAATGACGGGTTAAACCAGATCGTCTCTTTAAGTTCAATCAGGTCTTTAACAATCGGGTAGTGTGTAACAAGATTTTGAATTTGATTCGAATCCATTCGGTTTCTCATGAAATTTTACATACATCAATAACAGCGAATTGCCCAAAGCGATTCTATGCATTTGGATAAGTCTTCCAGTATGCTTGAGATTAAACCAAGAACAATGATTTTTCACGTTTTTAATGCAGACTTTTTGAGAATAATATTATTTGATTGGAGATTAACTTTTGTTAATTTATGACCAGTACACTTGACCTTTGTTAAAATGAGTTCTATTTTGGAACTTAATTGATTTTTGACCATATCAGGCTTGTCTAATCAGGACTAGAATTAACCCAACTATGGTTTGAAAACTAAGAAAAATAAAAGAAACAGGAGTTTCATATGTTTGCGATTCATTACCAACAGATTCCCTTGCAATTCTTATTCGAGCATCAGGCAACTTTGGCAGGACTCGGGAAAATAGGCTTACGCAGTCTAAAAAAAAGCAAGGTTGCTCCAGTTGATTGGCAGACACTTGCACCGATCAATGAGGTGATTGATGGGCCGAGTCAAGATTTGATTGAGCATTACATCCAATGGAGTGGTGCTGAGCCTAGTAAGTATCAAGACTCAATCCCAACACATATGGTGTCACAATGGGGATTGTCCTTTGCAACACGATTATTGCTTCAAACTCACTACCCACTGAGTCAAGTGATCAATCAGGGCGTCAGCCTGAAAATTCATGGCAAACTTCCTCGAGATCAAAAGCTGCTCATCCAAGCCAAGATTGCTAATGTAGATGAACGTAATGGACTAGCACGTGTTTCTGTGCAAATTACCACAGGTACAATTACACAACCTGAATTAGTCGAAACAGTGTTGCATATGGCTTTTATTTTGCCGCATTTTGAGAAAACTAAACGTGTAGAAACAGTAGACCATAAAACTTGGCAGCGTTTAGGTGAATGGTCTGCGACAGCAGATGATGGTTTGAAATTTGCCTTACTTACAGGCGATTTTAATCCGATTCATTGGATTACACCATTAGCCAAACTGTCAAACTTTGGTCAAAAAGTGCTGCATGGCTTTGGGGTGTTCGCACGTAGTTTTGAATTACTGCCACAACCGATTCAGCAAATTGATGTCCGATTCCTAAAACCTGTCAAACTTCCTTCAGAACATAACCAAGTTGAAACCAGTACCGAGCAGGAACAAAAGTATCTCCGCGTTGTAGGTTCAGCAGGGCAAATCTGTTTAATGGGCCAATATTCATAAAATAATAAGGTGAGACCGATGACGATGCTAACAGCAACAAGACAGGATGTAACTGCTTGTATTTTGTGTTCACGTAATTGTGGACTCAGTGTAGAAATTGAAGATAACCAGTTTCAGAAAATTAAAGGCGATGACCAGCATCCTTTTTCACAAGGCTATATCTGCCAAAAGGCAGCACGTTTGCAGCATTACCAACAACATGCTGATCGTTTAACTTCACCGTTAAAACGTCAGGCAGATGGTTCATTTAAAGAGATCAGCTGGGAACAAGCCATTCAGGAAATTGCTGAGCAGCTGGTACAGATTCGAAATACTCATGGTGGAACTGCATTTGCATCCGTCGGTGGTGGTGGGCAGGGCAATCACTTAGGCGCAGCCTATGGTCGGCAGTTGCTCTATGCCATGAAAAGTTTCTATTCCTACAACTCTTTGGCACAGGAAAAAACAGGGGATTTCTGGGTCAATGGACGTTTGTTTGGCAGTCAATCCTGTCATACCACCGAAGATGTAGAGTATGCAGATTATGTGCTGTTTATCGGCACCAATCCTTTTCAAGCGCATGGCATTCCAAATGCACGTGATACCTTGAAACACATAAAAAAAGATCCACACCGAACCATGGTGGTGTTTGATCCACGCGTGACGGAAACGGCTAAACAAGCCGATATTCATGTGCAATTAAAACCAGGAACTGATGCTTATCTGATGTCGGCCATGATCGCGATCATGCTGCAAGAAGAGTTATATGATCAGAGATTTATTCAGCAACATACACATGGTTTTGATCAGGTCAAACAAGCTTTCTTGGCTGTTCCAATTGACGAATATATCCAGAAAGCAGATGTCTCAGCTGAACTGATTTACCAAATTGTTCGTGATTTTGCTCAAGCGAAGCGTGCTTGTGTCCGGATTGATCTCGGTATTCAACACACCTTAAATACCACTTTAAATGGTTATTTGGAAAAGCTTTTATATTTGCTGACAGGAAATTTTGGTAAACAAGGCGGTAATAACCTGCATACCATGTTTATTCCAATTCTAAGCAATACCGATGAGCGTAATCCTAAATATCGTCGTACCGTACATCATAAAATGTTCCCGATTTCAGGCTTCTTTCCTCCGAATATTTTGCCTGATGAGATTCTAAAAGCAGGGGAAAAGCGAGTTCGGGTGGTGTTTGTAGATAGCTGTAATCCTTTATTGACCTACCCAGATACGGCTGCCTATGAACAGGCTTTTCAGTCCTTAGAGCTTTTGGTGGTGGTCGATGTGGCCATGACTGAAACAGCGCGGATGGCGCATTATGTCTTGCCTGCACATAGTCAATTTGAAAAGTGGGAATTCACAGGGTTTAATTTGGAATTTCCTAAGAACGGCTTTCATTTACGCCATCCCTTATTTAAGGCACAAGGTAATAGCCTACCTGAAGCCGAGATCTACACACGCTTGCTCGAAGCCATGCAGGTGATCCCTCCACAGTTTCCAATATTGAGTAAAATTGCAGAAAAAGATTCCGCCAATACCGCTTATCTTGCTTATTTCGGTGCGCTAGGTGTCAGTTTTGCGAAAAATAAAAAGTTAATTCCCTATGCGGCGTCAATTGTATATCGCACCTTAGGCAAAACTTTGCCGAATGATGCCGCATCAACTGCCTTGTTATTACCCATATGTATGCAATATGCAGCTCACCATTACCAAGCGGTAAAGCAAGCAGGCTATGTCGGCAATCGTTTAAACCTAGGCGTTAAGTTATTCCAGAACATTTTGCAGCAACGCTCAGGCGCGGTGTTATCACAACATGACTATGCTGATGTTTGGGAATTGATCGCCTATAAAGACAAGAAAATTCGTTTGGCAATTCCTGAAATGTTCATTGAACTGGCTCAACTGAAACAAGGTTCAATGACTTTAACCACAGATTATCCTTTTATTTTATTGGCAGGCGAACGTCGCAGTTATAATGCCAATCAAATTTATCGTGATCCTGCTTGGCGTAAAGTCGATGCAGAAGGACGTTTAAGGATAAACCCAGAAGATGCGCAGACTTTCGGGGTCGAAACAGGACAGATGCTGTACTGTATTTCTGAGCATGGCAAGATTCAGGTCACGGTCGAACTTGATGAGGGAATGCGGAACGGCGTGGTGTCGTTGCCGCATGGATATGGATTACGCTATCGAGGTGGAGAACCGGTTGGGCCACAATTGAATCGTCTTACTTCTGCTCAGCATTGTGATCCGTTATCCAAGACACCATATCATAAATATGTGCCTGTACGTTTAGAGCGACTCACCGCTTAGACGATCAGCCTATTGATATTTTTGCTTAAATGCACCAAATTCTTTCATGTTAGTTAAATCATGTTTGAAATTGGTGCAATATAAACTGAACAAAAATATGCTGACAGGCGTAATTTTTATTTGTAGATTGAAAGTGTGACTTATTCAATTAAATAAGCAACATCATCATAAAGTTGCTGTGTGATTGGAATAATTATTGCTATAAAAAATAATTCACTGTGATGAGTACAACAAGGATGCACAGAAGCTGTGCTAAACCCAGTAAAAAGATTCACAAAATGAGTGCGTATGATGAAGCATGAGAGACCTGAAACGAGCTTACCGATCTTGCAAGATCAGTATGGTCGGATTAAGCGTAAGTTACGGATTTCCGTAACCGACCGCTGTAATTTCAAATGCGTTTATTGTATGCCTGAGCATCCACAATGGATGAAAAAGCACGATTTGCTCAGTTTTGAAGCCTTATTGATTTTTTGCAAATATATGGTTCAACAAGGGATTGAAAATATTCGCATCACAGGGGGGGAACCCCTTATGCGTCAAGGTGTAGTGCATTTTATTCGTGATTTACAGGCCTTTAGGGCGTTGGGACTGAAACGCATTTCAATGACCACCAATGGGCATTATTTAGCGAAGTATGCGGAACAATTGAAGCAAGCGGGCTTGGATGATCTGAATATCAGTCTGGATAGCCTTGATCCGCTTCAATTTAAACAACTGACTAAAAAAGATATTGTGCCTGTGCTGAATGGTATTGAAGCAGCAAAAAAGGCTGGTCTTCCGTTCAAAATCAATTGTGTTTTGATGCAGGGTCAAAATCATGACCAAATTGTGCCGATGGTACGCTGGGCAAAACAGCAGCAGATCCCATTGCGCTTTATTGAATTTATGCCGCTGGATGGCGATCAGCACTGGACCGATCAAGCGGTGGTGAGCGAAGCTGAAATTCTTGCGCAACTCAAACCTTATTATGACATTCAAGTCTTGCAACAACTGCATGAACCAGCACGAATTTATCAACTGGATGGCCAATATAAACTCGGTATTATTTCAACCATTACCCATTCATTTTGTGGAGACTGTGATCGCATCCGCTTAACGGCTCAGGGTGAACTTTACAATTGTTTGTTCGCCCAGCAGGGGCTCGATATCAAAGCTGATTTAGAAGCCACTATTCAGTCCAATCTGGATAGCAGACAACACACATTGCAACAGCTTGATCAAAAAATTAAACCTTATATTTGGCATAAGGCTAAAGGCTATCATGCAATACAGCATCAACAAGCTCGTAAAATCAGCATGCATATGCTGGGTGGTTAAATAAAAATGGTCTGGAGAAAATATGCAAACCATTGAGATAAAAATAGAAGCGTTTGGGGCAATCGAAAGGTTATTGCCGAAACCGCTGGCATTTGAGTTTGCAGCAGACCGAATGGTCAAAGATGTGTTGGCGTATATTGTGACAATTTATCCAGAGGCGGATCAAGCCATGGAAAAATGTGCCTGTGCGATTGGGGAAGATATCATTTCACGCCAAACCCCCTTAGAAAATTCCTGTACTTTAGTCTTGTTGTCGCCAGTGGCGGGAGGATAAATATGCGTGAATTTGCCCGCGTCCAAGATCAGGCTTTAAGCCTAGATAACTTTGATCCGATTCAATCATTTCCTGAATGTGGTGGTGTTGATATTTTTATTGGAACTGTCCGTAATCACCATGAAGGAAAAGCGGTTAAAGCACTGAAATATACCTCTTATACACCTGTCGCAGAAAAGATGATTCGTGCAATTGAACAGGAAATTAAAGATAAATATCAGGTTTCTTATGTACGTGTCATGCATCGGATAGGTTATTTGGATGTGAGTGAAACTGCGATTATTGCGATTGCCTATGCGGCACATCGCCGTGAAGCCTTTCAAGCCTGTGAAGAGGCGGTGGAGCGGGTCAAACATGAAGTGCCGATCTGGAAAGAAGAGTTTTTTATGGATGGTACCAGTCAATATGTAGAAGGCTGTTGTATCCGCAAAGATACTGCTGAATCAAATCATCAGGTAAAGCATCATCACTATGAAAATTGCAGCCACGAGCATACACACGAATAAAGCGTCAGGAAGTTAAAATGAAAAATGTTGGGATGAAACCCGAGAGTTATCGTGTTGCAGAAGCACAAGCGATTTTACATGCACCCGCACATTGCATTCAGTTATTGCGAGATGGTAATACCGAAAAAGGTGATGCTTTAAAAACTGCACGCATTGCAGGGATTTTAGCCGCTAAACGTACGGACGAGCTGATTCCGCTCTGCCATCCATTACCGATCTACCGTGCCGATGTCGATTATGATCTACATGACGACCATGTGGTGATTCTGACCACAGTTGAAACCATTGGCCCAACAGGCGTGGAAATGGAAGCTCTAACGGCTGCAAGTCTGGCAGGCTTAACCTTGTATGACATGTTAAAACCACATTGTGAGCCTGAAGAGCTGTGTTTAGATCAGTGTAAATTGCTAAAGAAAAAGGGTGGAAAATCACACTTTAAACGTACTTTGCGCCAACCTGTTTCAGCGGCTGTAATTGTACTATCAGATACGGTTGCAGCGGGTCGTAAACCCGATACTGCAGGTAAGTCCGTGGTTGAGACTTTGACTGAAGCAGGATTTGATCCGATTCATTATCAGATTTTGCCAGATGAAGCTGATCAGCTTAAAAATTTAGTCCTAGAGCTGACCAAATCTTATGCATGCATTATGACGGTTGGTGGGACAGGGATTGGCAAGCGCGATATTACTGTGGATACCTTAGAGCCACTATTGGAGCGCAAACTTGAAGGCTTAATGGAAGCGGCGCGTTCATTTGGACAAAGACGCACACCTTATGCGGCGATGTCTCGTGGCGTTGCTGGGTTTATTGACCGCTCATTGGTGGTGACCTTACCGGGAAGTCGTGGTGGGGCAAGCGAATCAATGGCGGCGATCTTAACAGCGTTAGTACATATTTTTGATGTCTGTCGTGATCTACCCCATCCAGGAGGTTATGAATAATGTCAGGATGTGGTGCTGAAAAAGGTCTGATCAGTATTGATGAAGCATTAGCATTGGTGCAAACCCAAGCTAAAGTTTTAAAAGTTGAGACATTACCTTTAGCCGATGGACTGAATCGTTATTTAGCTAAAGCGATCAATTCCAATGTCGATCTGCCAAGTTTTTCGCAAAGTGCAGTGGATGGTTATGCCCTGAATTGTTCTGTTGAGAATCTTCAGGACACGGTATATGACGTGATTGGTGAAATTAAGGCAGGCAGTGAATCTGAGCATCAGCTCAAAAATGGGCAAGCGATTCGTATTTTCACAGGTGGAAAAACACCTGAGGGAACAACGCATGTTGCACGACAAGAAATCGTCGCCGTTGAAGCCAATCAAACCATTCGATTGACTGAACATATTTCAGCGCAAGCGGATATTCGTTTTGTCGGTGAAGAGGTGCAACGGGGTCAGCAATTGGCGGATGTTGGGCAACGAGTTAATATTGGTGCACTGGCCGCGCTGAGTATGGCCGGTGTACAACGCATCGAGGTTTTTCAAGCACCTAAAGTGGTTGTGGTCATTACTGGAGATGAGGTTGCGGAAACGCCAGAAGATTTGCAGGCAGGGAAAGTTTTTGATGCCAATGGGCCGCTATTGAAAGCTTGGTTGCAAGACTATGGTATAGACGCAGAAATCTTATACATTGCAGATCAAGCCGCAGAGGTGACACAGTGTTTTGAGCGCTTAAAACAACAATATGACCTGATCATAACCACGGGTGGTGTTTCCGTTGGTGATTATGATTTTGTTCGTCCGTGTGCCTTTGAAACAGGTTTTGAGCAAATCTTTTGGAAGGTAAAACAAAAACCCGGTAAGCCATTATTCTTTGCCGAATACACACAGCAAGATCATTGTTGCTATTTGTTAGGTTTGCCTGGTAATCCTGCTGCCGTCTATGTGTGTATGCAAGTCTATGGCAAAGCCTTGCTAGATGCCTTGCAGAACCAACGCCAACCCTTGCAGTGGTTGAGTGGGGTACTCACCCATGACCTAAAATCGGATGCGCGTGAACGTTTCTTAAGAATGCAGGCTTATTTTGATCAAGGGCAGCTCAAGTTCCAAAGTTTGGCGAAACAGCAATCGCATATGCTGAGTAACCTCATGCAAGCAAACAGTCTGGTACGTATCCCCGCTAATACAAAACTGGAAAGCGGACAGCTCCTTTCTGGACTATTCATTCACAACTAAATTGTTTTGATTAATTTATGTAAAATGACTGAATATTGGTACTTTTAGCCAAGTACCAATATTGCATCTGATGGATAAGGTGGTTTAGTGTATATTTTATATTGTTTAGTTTCTAAACATGACGGTTCAAGACATAGATGTCTTTTTAAATAAAACTTTAAAAAAATGATTAGGTGATAATAATGAAATGGGACGAAATTGGCGACCAGCCATGTTCAGTGGCGAGGACGCTTTCAGTATTGGGTGATCGTTGGACAATGCTCATCTTACGTAACGCATTTATGGGCATACGCCGTTTTGATGATTTTCAGCGTAGTTTAGGGCTTACACGTCATGTACTTTCAGAGCGTTTAAAGCGTTTGGTTGAGCATGGGATTTTGACTAAAGTGCCGTACGTTGATCGTCAAGAGCGTTTTGAATATCAATTGACAGACAAAGGCTTAGATCTTTATCCAATTATTCTCTCGATGGTGCAATGGGCTGATAAATGGATGGATATGGGGTTAGGTAAACCTGTTGAATTCACCCATAAAAGTTGCGGTCGGAAAATTAACCCCAAAGTGGTGTGTTCTGAATGTGATGAACCGATTCAGGCCAAAGATGTTCGTGTCGCGGCTGGGCCTGGTTATTTCGCTTTTATAGAGCAAAAAAAGCAAAGTGCCTGATTTATAAATTTTGTCGTTCTGTCTCTTGTTGAATGGCATGGGATAGAACCTCAAAAACTTTGGGTTGTAGTGATTGTGCAACATTAAAACGAATAAAGTTCTTGAAATTCTGGCTTTGGCTAAATGCATTTCCTGGAGCCAAAATCACGCCATAGTCTAAGCAATTCTGCGCAATACTTGCTGTATCGAAGTGGTGTGGTAATTCACACCATACAAATATCCCCGCAGTGGGTTTAACCCAGATTTTGATTTCCAGTTTCTCAAGTTGTTTGATTGTTGCATCCATCGCTTTGGATAAACTTACCTTTAATTCGTCTAGGTATTTACGATAATTTCCATCAGTTAATGCAGCATACAAAATTTCTGAAGATAAATTACTCCCTCCAAAGCAAGTCGCGATTTTGATATCAGTTAGATCCTCAATCCATTCCGTTTTGGTTGCAATATATCCTGTCCGGACTGAGCCAGATAAAGTTTTAGAAAAACTGCCGATGTGAATGACACGAGATAAGCCATCCAAAGCGGCGAGACGAGGGGCACTATGCAGTTCTAAATCTGCAAAAATATCATCTTCAATCACGATTAAATTGGATTGCTCAACCAGTTTTAACACCTGATAAGCCGTTGATGCTGTTAGCACAGCACCAGTCGGGTTATGGATGCCTGAGTTGGTAATGTATAAACGTGGGTTGTATTTTTGGATCGCCTGCGAAAATGCTTCAAGATCAGGCCCAGTCGGCGTATAAGGGACGCCAATGATCTGAATCTGGTGAACTTTGAGTAGGGCATGAAAGTTGAAATAACAGGGATCATCAACTAGAACCACATCATTCGGTTTGAGAAAATAACGACAAATTAAATCGATCGCTTGCGTGCCGGAATCAGTCAATAAAATCTGATTCGGGCGCGCTTCGATGCCTTTGCTCAAGATTCTTCGTGAGAGTAATTCACGTAAAGGTGCTAGGCCTAAAGGTGTTGAGTAATCAGTCAAAATGTTGGAAGGGGCTTTAGATACTTTACGAATGGCTTTGCGGATATTTTCATGGGGCATCCAGTCATCGGGTAACCAACCGCAGCCAGGCTTTAAAACCCCTTGTTTTGCTTCCAAGGCTTGTCTTGAAATCCATAAAGGATCGATGCTTCGATCAATCGTTGGATAGATTTCAGAGATAGACAAAGGCGCAAGTGGTCCTGCAACAAAAAAGCCCGAACCTGTTTTAGCTTCAATAATCCCTTGAGAGGCAAGACGTTCATAAGCTTCAACAATGGTTGAAATTGATAGATGAAGTACGGCAGCTAAAGCACGAACTGAAGGCAAACGAGAGCCAGGAAGCAATGAACGGGTTTTGATTTGCTCATGAATGTGCTGTATCACGAAATCAATTTTTGTACTTTTCATCTCGATCTATCTTTAAACTGTATGGGTTAATAAGCCAATACAGTTATTTGGAATTGTACTGTACTGTGTATGGTGCTTAAACCATATCACAGTTTAAATTCTTCATATAGATTTGGAGAATTTAAATGAAAACTTTCAGTAGTGGTTGGATGAATGGTTTGATCGGTGTGATTATTTTTGCCGGTTCACTACCAGCCACACGCGTTGCGGTTATGGATTTCAGCCCTACCTTTTTAACTGCTGCTCGTGCCGCAATAGCGGGCCTTCTTGGTTTGGCTTTGATCTTATTATCACGTCAGCAATTACCAACCCGAAAAGATTGGTTACCATTATTTTATGTTGCGATAGGGGTTGTAGTTGGCTTTCCGTTATTTACAGCATTAGCACTCCAATATGTGAGTGCTGCACACACTATTGTCTTTGTAGGTTTATTGCCTTTGGCGACTGCTATTTTTGGTGTGCTACGAGGTGGAGAAAGACCGAATTTCGTATTTTGGTTATTTGCAGTTTTAGGTGCTTCACTGGTTTTTGGTTATATGCTGATTCAAACAGGAAGTTGGGTTTTCAATTACGGTGATATTTTCATGCTATTGGCAATCATATTCTGTGGTTTTGGCTATGCTGAAGGTGGGAAGCTCTCTAAACATTTAGGCGGCTGGCAAGTGATTTGCTGGGCTCTGATTATCACGTTGCCGATTATGCTATTCATTTCATATCTATATATGCCTGCGAGCTTTGCTCAAATTTCAACATCGGCAAAAATTGGTCTGGCCTATGTGTCTTTATTTAGTATGCTGATTGGTTTTTTCTTTTGGTATAAGGGCTTGGCACAAGGCGGGATTGCAACAGTTGGACAACTTCAGCTACTGCAACCGATCTTTGGTTTGGTCATTGCGGCAGTCTTGTTACATGAACAAGTAAGTCCAGCCATGTTTGGCGTCACGATTGCAGTAATTGCCTGTGTTGCTTGTGCCAAGAAATTTGCGTAAATAAGAAATTATAAACAATTAGCAGGTTTAGGTACGCCAGCCAAGCGACTTAAATGTCGAGCGACTAAACCTGTATTAAATTTTTGTTGCAAGGCTGCATTATCAATTTCAGGACTAATGGTTTTCATTAAAAACTTAATCAGCGGACGTGTTGCAGGTGAATGTCCAAATTGCTGATAAAACTGGCGTACCGCATAAAGAATCTCAAAGTGCCAGTCGGTTAACTGCAAATCTAAAGACTTCGCTAATTCTTGTGCAACGTCTTGATTCCAAATAGTGTAATCAACTAAATGGCCGTCTTGGTCTAACTCTAACTGCATAAAATAGCCTAACAAATTTAAAATGAATTGAAGATGTCTTACTTCAAAGAAACGCAACGTTTGAATTTTAGGGTTAAATCTGCAAATTGTGCATAATCGATCATTTGAATCCGAGATTTAATTTCATCATCAAGTAAGTTGTGCTCATTACTTAAACAATAAATGTTGTAATAAGTTGCTGTAATCGCGCTAGGTATTTGAATTGCTGCATTACCCATAATCACAATATAGTCATCAGATTGTGCCATTTTAATTAAATCCGACCAAATTTGATCAGCATTAGATTGCACGAGGAACAGTGTTGTCGCTTGCATGGAGTGGCCTTACCAGTACATTATGTGATCAAATGATTGAATAAATTCAGGACAGAGATCAACAAATTCAATTTCCTGTTCTGTATTTTTAACAGCGTTAAGTTCTTGATTTATTGATTCAATTAAAATTGGGGTTAAATCATAGAACTCAAAACTTTCAACCAAGTTGGATGCAATTTTAAACTCGTGTAAAAGTTGATCAAATTCTAATTTATTATCCAATAAGTTAATTGCTGCACATTTTAATAATACTTTGACAGAAATACCAAAGGTTGCTAAAACCATAGTAGCGGACAAGCTTTCATTGATTTGCAAACTTGTTAAGTTAGGTTGAGTTAGAATGACGAGTACAGATTTCACACAATTTACCTTTTCAAAGCAACACTCTAGTAAAGAACTTTAATTAAAATTGAATTAAACGAGAACAGCTTTGTACTGCGTCAGCAAGTTCTCCGAGACCCACAAGTTCAAAGCCATTGGCTAAGTTGTGATGTTGAAGGGAATGACGTTTTGCATTGTCCGCATCAGTGATACCCCGAGCAAGGGCAGCACTGACACAGACAGGGAGTCGGATGCCAAGCTTTTGCCATTCTTGTTTTAAGTTGCGTTGATCATCGGGAAACCACTGGAAGTCATTCGCAACCTGAACACCATCTTGGTAAAAGAAGACACGAACTTCTTCATCCTTATTTTGAAGCGCTTGAGCTAGACCAAAAGCATGCCAAGCCATAATCGACGTAGGAGAAGAAGTAATTAGCAATAGTGTGCTCATGGAATATTCACTATGGTCATAATTGGCGAAAAAATGATGGACAGATATAAAGGAAGGTAAGTATACAATGATTTTGCTGACAGGTGGTTTAGGCTTTATTGGTTCACATATTGCTTTGAGCCTTTTGGCTCACGGGCAAGAAATCGTCATTGTGGATAATTTAGCCAATTCGACCTTACAAACTTTAGAACGTTTAGAATATATCTCAGGAATGTATATTCCATTTGCGAAACTTGATGTTCGAAATACACCAGCACTCAATAAAGTTTTTGAACAATATTCCATCGACACTGTGATTCATACAGCCAGTTTTAAATCATTAGAAGAATCTGCTTTAAAACCTCTTGAATATTATAATGACAATGTTAGCAGCATTATGAGCCTGTTAAGAGCAATGCAACGCATGGGGGTAAGACAGTTAATCAATTTATCCAGTCTAGCGGTTTATGGCCAATCAAGTGCTGAACTTAAGGAAGAAACTGAATTTAATTATAAATACTCGAATCCTTATGTTCGATCTCAGCAAATGGTTGAAGATATTATTGCAGATACTTATCGTGTCGATCCAGAGTGGCGGATTGTAAATCTGCGGTTGTCCAATATTGTTGGTGCATTTGAGCATGGTGTATTAGGTGAATTTATTACTCAACTGCCTAAGAATATCGTGCCATTAGCTTTACAAGTTGCTGCTATGCAGCGTGAATGTATTGAATTGCAGAATCAGGCCCCGACTGCCGATGGAACTGTTGAGAGAAGCTTTTTACATGTATTAGATGTATGCGATGCCATTTTAATGACCCTAAATTGGTTAAGCTCTCGGAATAACTGCATGGAGTCATTCAATATTGCACATTCACAACTGACCTCAATTCAAAATTTATTAAATGAAATTGAAAAAGTGACTCAGGCGAAAGTTCATGTTCAGCCTGCAGTATTTCAGCATGAGGAGATTGCGCAATTAGGTGCAGTAATTGACAAGGCAGAGAAGATTCTTAACTGGTCACCAAAACGACCTTTGGCACAGATGATTGAAGATGAATGGCGCTTTTATCTGAATACCTTAAAAGGTAATTAAGATAATGATTCTTATTTACAATTATATCTGCTTTGATTAGGATAACGGCAACTAGCCAAAGCATCACTTTGCTTCAGCCCGTGAGAACTTTAACCAAATAGAGTAGAGGTTGTTTATGCAAATGCGAATTGAACACGACACAATGGGTGACATTGAGGTCCCGAATGAAGCCTTATGGGGTGCGCAAACGCAACGAAGTTTACAAAACTTTAAGATTGGTCAAGAACGCTTGCCACGTACCATGATTCGTGCGATGGGGCTTGTGAAGAAAGCTGCTGCCATTACCAATGCTGAATTAAAACAACTGCCTGAAGATTTAAGCCAATATATCGTTGGTGCTGCTGAAGAAGTAATTACTGGACAATGGGATTCACAATTTCCATTGGTGGTTTGGCAAACCGGTTCAGGTACGCAAAGCAATATGAATTGTAATGAAGTCATTGCCAACATTGCCAATCAGAAATTAGGGCAAGTATTGGGTGCACAAAAACCAGTTCATCCGAATGATCATGTCAATCGTGCACAATCAACCAATGACTCGTTCCCAACCGCAATTCATGTGGCTGCAAGCATTCAAATTAATGAATTACTTATTCCAGCCGTTGCGAAGCTAAAAGAGACTTTACAGCGTAAGTCAGAAGAATTTGACGATATCGTCAAAATTGGTCGTACCCATTTACAAGATGCGACCCCTTTGACATTGGGGCAAGAGTTTAGTGGTTATGTTTCGCAATTAGAGCATGGCTTAAAGCGTTTACAGCAAGCACTGTCTGGTTTATATGAATTGCCTTTAGGTGGGACAGCAGTTGGTACTGGATTAAATGCACATCCAGATTATGCGGTTAAAGCGGCTGAGCAATTAGCTGAATTAACAGGCCTGCCATTCGTGACCGCACCGAATAAGTTCGAAGCATTGGCTGGGCGTGATGCTGCTGTGTTTGCATCTGGTGCATTAAAAACACTTGCCGCAAGTCTGAATAAAATTGCCAATGACATTCGTTGGTTGGCAAGCGGTCCACGCTGTGGATTTGGTGAAATTCGTATTCCAGAAAATGAACCTGGTTCAAGCATCATGCCGGGTAAAGTTAATCCGACACAAAGTGAAGCGATGACCATGGTTGTTGCTCAAGTTTTAGGGAATGACACCACAATTAATGTAGCGGGTGCTTCTGGTAACTTTGAGCTCAATGTATTTATGCCCGTGATTGCTTATAACTTATTGCAATCGATTCAGTTGTTGGGCGATGCATGTAATAGCTTTAACGATCACTGTGCAGTTGGTATTGAACCAAATCGTGACAAGATTGATCACTTCTTACATAACTCATTGATGTTGGTCACTGCGTTGAATCCTGTGATTGGCTATGAAAACTCTGCCAAAGTCGCGAAAACGGCTTATAAAGAAAATAAAACCTTAAAACAGGTCGCGGTTGAACTTGGTTTAGTGACTGCTGAGCAATTTGATGAAGTAGTTAAGCCTGAAAATATGGTTTCTCCAAATAGTAAGTAAGCTTTATAGGTGAAATAAAAAATCCTTCTGTTCATAGAGGGATTTTTTATGAGTAGTTTTTATAAAGTGAACTGCGTACAATATACTTTTGATTTACCTGATTGTTGCTTCATTATGCTGAATATCTATTTAACAGATACCAAAACAAACATCCAATTTTCTGATCTTCCAAACGAAAATCCTGTTAAGTTTCTGTTGAATTTAAAGAAAATTTTTCCTAGCACTGCAGATTTATTATTACCCGTCCTACCTGAAGACAGTAATTTAGAAAATGTAACATGGGAAGCAACATCAAAAGACTTTGAGACTTTTAAAAAATTATTGGAAGGTTGGGGCATTATCGAACTGCGTTTAAGTGCGATCACCACCTATAAGGACAAAAACTTTGCCAACGAACTGGTAAAAAAAGCGCAAGTTAGACGTAAGCAAATTACCCAAAGTCAGCCGCAATTATCACTCATTGCTTTGGATTATGTGCTGATGCATGAAATTCATGCGCTGATTGATGCAGAGTTGGTGATGATTGGTGAGAAATTCTATTTACCAACGTTACGAGAACTCTGGAAAGGGCAATTCTCCGATCAGATTTTGCAATGTAAATTTTAATATTTGAAAGCAGACGCCAGTCTGCTTTTTTATTGTCTAAGTAACTTGAAATAGAATAATTCTTCGCCTACAAACAATTACAAGAATTTAGTGTCGGTATTTTTAGGCGGCATATATATTGCTTATAGGAATATAAATATTATTGCGGGAGAGAAGTTCTTCAATGAACTCGCCGAAGGAGCAACGACCCCGGAAACTCTCAGGCAGAAGGACTGTAATAATAGAAATACAATCTGGAGAGCAGTGCTCAACTTGTAGAAATTAACAATTTTTTTCTTCTATGATAAACACTCACCGAAGGGGAAGGCTTAATGATTAATTGGTAATCATCTGCCAAAACTCTCAGGTACCATGACAGATGGGGCTATGCATTAAGAAATGTTATGCATTTCTAGGAGTTTGCTATGCCACATGTTGTTGTCATTGGTGCGGGGATTACAGGCGTAACGTCTGCTTACGAATTAAATAAATTAGGCTACGAAGTGACGGTGATCGATCGTCATCTCTTTCCAGCTATGGAAACGTCTTTTGCGAATGGCGGGCAGTTGTCTGCCTGCAACGCCGAAGTTTGGAATCAAAAGGCAACAGTGCTTAAAGGCATTAAGTGGATGAGTAAAAAAGATGCACCTTTATTGCTCAATCCATCCTTTAGTGCACACAAATATCGCTGGTTGATTGAATTTTTAACTCATATTAAAAACTATAAAGCCAATACCATTGAGACAGTGCGTTTAGCACTTTTGGCGAGACAACGCTTGTTTGAGATTGCAGAAAAAGAAAGTATCTCGTTTGACTTGGAAAAGCGTGGCATTTTACATATGTATCATACCAAGGAAGACTATGAGATTGCCAAAAAGGTTAATGATGTGCTGGTCGAAGGTAAGCTTGAACGAAACGCGATTACACCTGACGAAATGAAAGCAATTGAACCTACGCTAACCGGTGATTATTTTGGGGGGTATTACACGGCTGGGGATGCAACAGGAGATATTCATAAATTCTCTGTCGGCTTGGCTGAAAAAACTCAGCAAAATGGTGTGAAATATCGTTTTGGCTTAGATGTGGTTGATGTGAAATTTACTCAAGACAAAGCGGTTGTTCACTGCAAAAACAGTTCCGAAAATGTCAATCCAACCTCGGATGGTATTACGGAAATTGTGGCAGATCTAATCTTGGTCTGTGGAGGGGTAGGAAGCTATCAATTAGCCGACATGCTCGGTGATAGTGTGAATGTTTATCCTGTTAAAGGTTATTCAATTACAGTTCAGCTGAGAGATGAACGTAGTGTAAAAAATGCGCCGTGGGTGAGTTTACTGGATGAAAGTGCCAAGATTGTGACGTCTCGCTTAGGTGCTGATCGTTTACGTATTGCGGGTACGGCTGAGTTTAATGGATATAACCGAGATATTCGTGCTGATCGTATCCAACCGTTGATTAACTGGGTCAATCAGAACTTTGATATCTCCACTGAGCATGTTGTACCGTGGGCGGGTTTGCGTCCAATGATGCCAAATATGTTGCCTGTGGTAAAGCAAGGCAAACAAGCGCGAGTGTTTTATAACACTGGTCATGGACATTTGGGCTGGACTTTATCTGCTGCAACAGCCGTGTTGATTAGCCAAGAAATTGCAGAAAAATTCCCAAGCTGAATCAAAAAAGCCGATGTAAAAACATCGGCTTTTAAATGTTAAAACCATTAATCGTACAAACGATAGATCCCAGTAAATCTGCCGCAATCTTTTTGTGCAGATTTAATAATCAATAAGGCCTTTTGAAAATCAAACTGATACTGGCATTTTTTTTCATTATCAATGATTTGGCCTTTTTGTTCTGGCGTGCTATATGCCAATAAAGATAAGGTTTGAGTTTCTAGACGATTATTGGGATTGCGGTAAGCAGTGCCTTCTATTTTGAGTTTATCTTTATCCAGCTGATGGATCTGTAAATGCACAGGTTGAGCTGCTAGTTTACCGTGTTCATACTTCAAATAATGCTGTGTTAAGGTTTGGTTCATTGAGGTATAAAAATTCAAATCATCCAAACGTGCATCAAATTGCTGCTGATAACAGCTTTTGGTTTTGCACTGCTGTACTTGATTCAGCCACAGGGTTTGGGTGTCGTGTAATAACTGTAATGGGGCATCGGTCACCAAATAAGCGGTTAAAAATTTGGCATTGAGCTTCAGACGCTGCTCTTTATATGGTTTAGCACAGATTTTGTGAGCTTCCAAATCCTTGCTGTTGCAGTCAATTGCTTCCGCATAGGCAAATGTTGAGCAAAAACAACTCAATGTGATGATGTAGCCAGATTTCTTTAATTGATTTCTTACAGTGTTAAACAGCATAATCACTTATACTTTCAGTCTAATTTGCTCAACGTACTATAGCGAAATAGAAAGCCTGAATACAAGATTTGTTCGGTATATTGTAAAAGGAAAATCATATGGTTGCTCAAATTCGGATTGGACAAGGGATTGATGTGCATGCGTTCGAAGAAGGTGATTTTGTTACTTTAGCGGGTGTTCAAATTCCACATACGCATGGTTTGAAGGCACATTCGGATGGCGATGTAGTATTACATGCGTTGAGTGACGCTTTATTGGGCGCGTTGGCACTCGGTGATATTGGTCAGCATTTTCCAGATACGGACCCTGAATACAAAGGTGCAGATAGTCGTTTGTTACTCAAACATGTCTATCAATTGATTTTAGATCGTGGTTATCAGCTCAATAATGCAGACATTACGGTTGCTTGCGAACGCCCTAAATTAGCGAAGCATAATTTAGAGATGCGCCAAAGTATTGCAGATGTTTTAGATGTTGATGTGACTCAAATTAGTATTAAAGCCACAACAACAGAAAAATTAGGATTTACTGGTCGCCAAGAAGGCATTTTGGCGACCGCAACCGTGCTGGTGTCCCATCAAGCAAAATGATTGCTATTGATCAATGATTGTTCTAGTTCTTGTGTTGCTTTACGACCTTGCAGTTGTAAAGTAATGCTATGAATTAAGCCTGTCCAGGTTTCGTTCGGTTCCCAAATTTGGTGTAAAAGTTCTTGGGCTGCTGGTAGGTCAATATTCATATAGAATTGGCGATAGAGATACATCAAGCTACTGACACGCATATTGTCGTCGCAATGTAGCCAAATGATTTCGTTTTGCACCAGATGATCAATGAGATCCAAAACAAAGAGACATTGTTCAGAGCAAGGTACATCCCAACCGATTGGAATGTGAATGTAGTTTAAACTTAAGTCTAAACAAATTTGATCTTGCTCAGATAGATGGTTGTCTGATTTGCTGGTCGCAAGATTAATGACAGTACTGCAACCATATTCTTTGATCTGTTGCAGTTGCTCAGCAGTCGGTTGAGCAGAGCTAAACAGATGTTCATGCACCAAAGAAAAGCTTGGTATTTGAGATAGGGCTTGTTCGAGTGAAGTCATAACGTCCGCAGTGTATTGAGTGAAGTTCTCATATCATGAGAAACTTAATCTAATGGGCTTGTTCTTACTATAAGTGTTTTTATTTCAGTGTTCAATTTAGAATGCACAAATAAAAACAGCATCAAATGATGCTGTTTTTTTAACTTAGTCTTTTTTCAGATTCTCATTCAGTAAGAATTCCATCAAAGCTTTTTGTGCATGCAAACGGTTTTCTGCTTCATCCCACACCACAGCATTTTTGTGGTCTAACATATGTTCAGAAATTTCTTCGCCACGGTGGGCAGGCAAGCAATGCATGAATAAGCAATCAGGATGTGCCAAGTCCATGAGTTTTTCATTGACTTGGAAATCTGAGAAAGCTTTTTCACGTAACTTCTGTTCTTCTTCCTGACCCATGCTAGCCCATACATCAGTTACGATAAGGTCTGCGTTCACAGCAGCATCTTCAGCTTTGTTAAAGACTTCTACGCAATCAGCAAACTCAGAGAGGAATCTTGCTTGTGGTTCATAACCTTCAGGCGATGCGATTTTAAGCTTAAAGCCCATCATGTGTGCCGCTTCAATATATGAGTTACACATATTGTTGCCATCACCAATCCATGCAACGGTTTTACCTTCAATGCTACCACGGTGTTCTTGGAAGGTTTGCAGATCTGCAAGTAATTGGCAAGGGTGGTGATCATCAGTCAGGCCATTGATCACAGGAACTGTTGAGTAAGATGCAAAGCGTTCTACAATATCGTGACCGAAAGTACGGATCATCACGATATCCAACATGCTCGAAATGACACGTGCAGAATCTTCAATCGGTTCACCACGGCCTAATTGCGTGTCGCGTGGTGAAAGAAAAATTGCGTTACCACCAAATTGGCAAATACCGGCTTCAAAAGAAATACGCGTACGTGTGCTTGATTTCTCGAAAATCATTCCCAAAACTTTACCAGCAAAAGGTTGATAGACCGTATTGCTATGTTGCATGCGTTTAAGTTCTTGTGCGCGATCTAAAATGCGCTGCAATTCTAAAGAGGATAGGTCTCGTAAAGTAAGAAAATGCCGAAGCGCCATATTTGCTCCCCCAATAATTATTGAATAAAAACAATAATTAAGTGATGATTAATGGGTGTGGAAAAAAAGGAATTGAATACTATACTATACGCGCAAAAAAAAGCAAAAGAATTAGACCTTTTGGTGGGCTTTTAAAAATAAATCTACAGAATAGTTAATATAATCAATGGTCTCAGCATCATCGGCTGGTACGTCTAAGCCCATTAAGTTGCGCCACTCGACATCGCGTAAAATGCCAAAATACATGGTCGAAGAGAATTTTGGTTTCGTACAATAAATCTCGCCGCTGTTATGGGCATACTCTAGTGCAAAAGCAATGGTATTTTGAATATTGAGTGCACATTGATCATAGAAATAATGAGCGAGCTGTGCATCTTTTTGGGTTTGCTCGGTAAACATTCGCATGAAAGCGATATTTTCAGGTTGAATAATATGGTGATAAAAACGTTGAAGGGTTTGTGTGAGGTAGCTTCTTAAATTTGGTTTTTCAGGTGTATAGGGAAAACAAACGCCTTTAAAGAAAACTTCTCTGCGATAATCACAAATTGCAGTAAATAGGCCTTCTTTATTGCCAAAGTATTTATAAATAGAAGTTTTTGAACCACCTGCATGATTGACGATATCATCCAAAGAGACTGCCTCATAACCTTTTTCTAGGAATAAATCGGTTGCGCACAATAATAGTGCGAGACGACGTTCTTCTCCGCGGCGAGTTTGAGGTTTAGCACAACTTGGATAGCAAATATCAGACATTATCTACTTTGGGGTGGTTGGGTTGAATCTAGTATAGCAAAAACCATATCCATTGTATGGTTATGAAATTGATGAGTGTTTCAAAATTTCTCAATTCAAATGAAAAAGCGAGTAACCTGTACTCGCTTTTTCATAGTCTTTTAATTAAGCAGAACGAATTTCTTCATCTTCATCGTCATCAGTAGAATCCATACCTAACTCTTTTAGTTTGCGGGTAAGGGTATTGCGCCCCCAACCTAAAAGCTCAGCAGCATGGCGTTTACGTCCACGTGTTTGTTGTAGCGCGGCATTAATCAGCGTGCGCTCAAACATAGGGGTTGCGATGTCTAAAAGTTTCATTTCACCATTTTTAAGCTTTTGGATCGCCCATTGTGCCAATAATTCATCCCAATGATGAACGGCAATGCGTTCAACCAAAGCTGGGCTGGTATTTGACGCAGCTTGAGCATCATTGTTTTTATGCACAGAAGCTTGCTTAAGCTCAGCAGGTAGATCTTCTGGATAGACTTCACGACCTGTGATCATGACCGTTAACCAGCGACAAGTATTTTCCAACTGACGCACGTTACCTGGCCAAGGTAGCTGTTGCATATAATCCGTAGTTTCTGTACGTAAAATTTTAGGACTGACTCCAAGTTCTTTGCCTGCACGTGCCAAGAAATGCTGCGCTAACATCGGAATGTCTTCGCTACGATGAGACAGCTTTGGAATATGAATACGAATGACGTTTAGACGGTGATATAAGTCTTCACGGAAACGTCCCTCATTCACCAGTTTTTCCAAATCTTGGTGGGTTGCCGCGACAATACGTACGTCAACCTTGACTGGAATATGACCACCTACGCGGTAGAACTCACCATCTGCTAAAACACGAAGCAAACGTGTTTGCGTTTCAAAGGGCATGTCACCGATTTCATCAAGAAATAAAGTACCGCCATTGGCTTGTTCAAAACGGCCTTGATGTTGTGTGTTTGCACCTGTGAATGCGCCTTTTTCATGACCAAATAACTCGGTTTCAATCAAGTCTTTTGGAATGGCTGCCATGTTTAGTGCAATAAAAGGTTTGGCGCGACGAGGTGAGTGTTTATGCAGTGCATGGGCAACCAACTCTTTACCTGTACCAGATTCACCATTAATCAATACGGTAATGTGTGATTGTGATAAGCGACCAATTGCACGGAATACTTCCTGCATTGCAGGTGATTCACCAATAATTTCGGTCGATTGCAAAGGTGAAGCGGTTTTGGTTGCTTCTTGTTGTTGTAATTTATTGATATGCAAAATCGCACGATTAACCAAAGCTAATGCTTCATCGATATCGAATGGTTTCGGTAAATACTCAAAAGCACCTGTTTGATAACTTGAAACAGCTGACTCTAAATCAGAGTGTGCTGTCATGATGATGACAGGCAAGTCGGGATGCGTATTTTTAACTTTCGATAGGAAGGTTAAACCATCAATGCCCGGCATGCGGATATCGGTTAAAATTACATCAGGCGCATCATCATGTAGACGCTCTAGCGCAGTTTGTGCTTCTTCAAAGTTGGTGACATCAAAACCTTCTTCTTTAAAGGTCTTTTCCAGTACCCAGCGCATGGCACGATCGTCATCTATTACCCAAATTTTATTTCGTGACATGGTTTAACTCCCAAGGTAGGTATAGGCTAAATACGGTTTTTCCTGGAACTGATTGACATTCAATCATTCCGTTATGTTGATGCATAATATTTTGAGCGATACTGAGGCCTAGTCCTGTGCCTTTGGCGCGGCCAGTGACTAGCGGATAGAAAACAGATTCCAATATACTTTCAGGAACACCGGGGCCATTGTCTTCAATGTCAATGCGAACTGTTGAGCGATTCAGTACGCCATTAATAGTGACTAAACGCTGGATTCGGGTTCTTAAAACCAGCTCTGGTTCTGAATCGGTAAAAAAGTCTTTATTCTCGGTCATGGCCTGTACGGCATTTACACTAATGTTGAGCATTACTTGAATCAGTTGGTCTCGATCAGCCATGACATCAGGCAAAGACAAGTCATAATCGCGTGTGATCTTAATTTTTTTCTTGGTTTGATTCGCAATGAGTGAGCGGACGCGCTCTAAAGGTTCATGTACATTGACATGTTCATAACTTGGTAACTGACGTGAACCGAGCATGGTATCGGCCAAATTGGTGAGTCGATCGACTTCACTAATAATAATGTCGGTAAATTCACGATAGTTATCATCACCCAAACTGCGTGCCAGTAATTGTGTTGCGCCGCGAATACCTGCTAGCGGGTTTTTAATTTCATGTGCTACACCGCGAACTAATTGTCGAGCGACTTGATGTTGTTGAACTAGATTTTCTTCTTTCGAAATTTTCAACATACGGTCAATCGGATTGAGTTCAATTAACAGTAGTGGATGATAGCTTTTGCCTGCATTGAGTTGTGACGCAGTGTAATCGACATGAATGGGTTTGAAATTCACATTGATCACTGCTTCACGACGGGTGTAGTGTTGACCGCTTTCTAATGTATTTAAGAGGGCTTCATGTGTATTGAATGTATCGTCATGCGCATGCAGTAAATTTAATACAGGTTGACCCGAGGCGCGGAGCAAGCTGATATCAAATAATGCTTCACAAGCAGAATTTAAATAAAAAATATTAAGCTTACTATCGACCAATAAAATGGCAGTGCTCAGATTATCTACTAAGAGTCGATAGTCGATAGTGTTCTGTTGATCCATTTGTGAATCGTCCTGTTTTAAAATGGCGCAATAAATATAAATTTTAATGAATAGCCATTAACTTCTAAAATGTACTTTATGCAAAATACAAGCCAACTTTGTATTAACTAAATTTCAATCACTTAATTCGGAAAGAATCGATTTATACTGTATTTTTCACATACATCTGCTTATTTCAATATTTTATTATGCTTCAAATTGGTGCGTTGTTGGATTTTGTTTAAAATTTTGGTCGTATTTTGGTGCATTACACAAAGAGATGGCTTTGCAGCTATGCGGAAGCAAAGAAAAGTCATACAATACGCCGATTCAAGTGGAGCGCAGATTCATGAAGACCCCCAAAGTCGGTTTTGTATCTTTAGGTTGTCCTAAGGCATTGGTAGATTCTGAACGAATTTTAACTCAGTTAAAGACTGAAGGTTATCAGGTTGCATCAGATTATGACGGTGCAGATTTGGTTGTTGTTAACACCTGTGGTTTTATTGAATCTGCAGTGCAAGAGTCTTTAGATGCCATTGGCGAAGCCATGAGCGAAAACGGTCGAGTGATTGTCACTGGTTGTTTAGGTAAAGACGAAGACAAAATTCGCCAAATGCACCCCAATGTGCTTAAAGTAACAGGTGCGGCAGCTTATCAAGATGTAATGGAAGCAGTGCATGAGTATGTACCTGCTCCTCCAAAGCACAATCCATTTATTGATTTGGTTCCTGAGCAAGGTGTTCGTTTAACACCGAAGCATTATGCTTATTTAAAAATCTCGGAAGGCTGTAACCACCGTTGTACATTCTGTATTATTCCAAGCATGCGTGGCGACCTTGTGTCTCGCCCTGTAGGGAAAGTGTTGGATGAAGCAGCTGCACTTAAACGCGCTGGTGTAAAAGAAGTTCTCGTGATTTCTCAAGATACCTCTGCATATGGTGTCGATACCAAGTACAAGCTAGATTTTTGGAATGGTCAGCCAGTAAAAACCAAATTCTATGACATGTGTGAAGCACTTGGTCAGCTTGGGATTTGGGTGCGTTTACATTACGTTTATCCATATCCGCATGTAGATGCTGCCATTGATCTGATGGCGCAAGGTAAAATCCTCCCTTATTTAGATATTCCTTTTCAGCACGCCAGTCCGCGCATCTTAAAATTGATGAAGCGACCAGCCCATAGTGAAAATACTTTAGAACGTCTTAAATTGTGGCGTGAAAAATGCCCTGAATTGGTGATTCGTTCAACTTTCGTTGTTGGTTTTCCTGGTGAAACAGAAGACGATTTCCAAATGTTGTTGGAGTGGCTGAAAGAAGCTCAACTCGATCGCGTTGGTTGTTTTACTTATTCACCCGTTGAAGGTGCTACAGCAAATGATTTACCTGATCATGTGCCAGAAGAAATTAAGCAAAATCGCTATGAGCGGTTTATGGAAGTCCAGCAAGAGATTTCAGCTGCAAAACTGCAAAAACGTATTGGTCAAACTATGACTGTATTGGTAGATGGTCTAGAAGACGAATTCCCAGTTGCTGTGGCACGCTCATATGCGGATGCGCCAGAAATTGATGGTAACGTTTTTGTTGAAGATATTGATAAGAGTGTGATTAAAGCTGGCGATTTGCTGGAAGTCGAAATTACCGATGCAGATGAATATGATTTGTATGCAAAGTTAATTCAGATTAAATCTGCTTGATGTTGAATTAAATTTAAGAAAATTTTGAAATTGGTCGGTTTGGAGTATAGGTATGTCAGCTTCTAAAAATCCACGTTATGCACGAATTTTGCTAAAGCTTTCTGGTGAAGCTTTAGCTGGTAATAAAGATATGGGTATTGATGCCCAAGTATTAGATCAAATGTCACTTTCAATCGCTCACTTGGTTGGTTTAGGTGTTCAGGTTGGTATTGTTGTTGGTGGTGGTAATTTATACCGTGGTAGCCAATTACAGAAAGACGGTCTGGTTGGTCGCGTAACAGGTGATCAAATGGGCATGTTGGCAACTGTAATGAACGGTTTAGCGCTGCGCGATGCATTGGTACGCCGCAATATCAAAACACGTCTTATGTCTGCATTGTCGATTGGTACAGTGGTTGAACCATATTCAAGCCGTGATGCGATTCGTCATTTAAGCCAAAATGAAGTATGCGTATTTGTTGCTGGTACAGGTAATCCATTCTTTACCACCGATACAGCTGCTTGCTTGCGTGGAATCGAGATTGAAGCAAACTTGATCTTGAAAGCAACTAAGGTTGATGGCGTTTATAACAAAGATCCAAGTAAATACGATGATGCCGTTAAATATGATCATTTAACTTTTGATCAGGTTTTAGATGAGAAGCTCGGTGTAATGGATCTTACGGCAATTTGTTTATGCCGTGACCATAATGTGCCATTGCAAGTTTTTGATATGAATAAATCTGGTGCATTGCTTTCTGTTGTAATGGGCGAAAAAGAGGGTACTCACGTAACGAACTAATGTACGTGAGCCATAAAGCTCTTTATACTAATGTCTAAATATTTTGTAATACCTATGAATAAGTAAGGAAGATCATATGATTAACGATCTCAAACAAGATGGCGAACAGCGTATGCAGAAGTCGCTTGACTCTTTAGAGTTGGGCTTTGCTAAAGTTCGTACAGGTCGTGCGCACCCATCTATTTTAAATGGTGTGATGGTTTCTTACTATGGCTCTGATGTTCCATTGAATCAAGTGGCAAACGTTGGGCTTGAGGATTCACGTACACTATTGGTACAACCATTTGAGCGTTCGATGGTTGCTGCGATTGATAAAGCGATTCGTGAAGCAGGTTTAGGATTGAACCCAATTACTGCTGATGCAATCCGTGTACCAATGGCTGCGTTAACTGAAGAAACTCGTCGTGACATGCAAAAAGTTGCGCGTAGTGAAGCTGAAAATGCCAAAGTTGCGATTCGTAATATTCGTCGTGATGTGCTAGGTGATATCAAAGCATTGTTGAAAGAAAAAGAAATTTCTGAAGATGATGATCGCCGTGCGTCAGATGAGATTCAGAAAATGACTGATAAATATGTTGCAGAGGTTGATAAACGTCTTGCAGCGAAAGAAGCAGAATTGATGAAGGTCTAATGTTATTATGACCTTGCAAGAAGAACCGCTTCTTCCTCAACATGTTGCCATCATTATGGATGGCAACAATCGTTTTGCCAAAAAAAAGCAAATGCAAAAAGGTGATGGGCATCGTGAAGGCAAAAATGTCTTGGATCCTATTGTTGAACATTGCAAAAAAGAAGGTGTTCGTGCATTAACAGTTTTTGCATTTTCAAGCGAAAACTGGAATCGACCACAGTACGAAGTTGATTTGCTAATGAAGTTGTTGGAAGAAACAATTCATGAGCAATTGCCACGTATGGAGAGGTTCAATATCGCGCTACGTTTCATTGGAGACCGTTCTCGGTTGTCAAATGAGTTGCGTGATTTAATGCAATATGCAGAGCAGAAAACAGCAGCTTTTGATTCAATGACGCTTACCATTGCCATCAGTTATGGTGGTATGTGGGATATGGCACATGCAGCAAAAGTGATTGCGCAAGAAGTACTTGCTGGAAAACTTCAAGCAGATCAGATAAATGTTGATTTATTTGATAAATATGTCAGTCTAAATGATCTCCCTGCTGTGGATTTGTTAATTCGTACAGGCGGAGATTACCGTTTATCTAACTTCTTATTGTGGCAAGCTGCGTATGCGGAGTTGTATTTTACCGATACCTTGTGGCCAGAATTTACCATAGAAGAGTTGGATCGCGCATTTCGTGTTTTTTCAGGACGTGAAAGACGCTTTGGTAAAACCTCAGAACAGATTCAACAAGCGAAAATAGAGAATTAATAATGTTAGAGCGGATTATTACCGCATTGGTGTTAGTTGCTGTTGTTTTAAGTTGCATGTTTGCAACGCAATCACATTATCCAATGTTTGTGCTTATGATTTTAGCCGCGGGGGTTGCAGGTTATGAGTGGTTTAAGCTTATGCCTAGAACTACAACGCCTGTGTCAAAACCTAAGGCTTGGGTATATGGGGGATGTGTTGCACTAATATCAACACTGGCATTATTTTTTGATGATGTAGCACTTTTACTTTGGGCTGCATCCATCCTCACTTGGTTGGGTAGTATCTATTGGGTTAAGAATTTCCCACAATCTGATAGTTGGTACAATGTATCATTACATATTGTTGGATTTATTCTTATTTCTGCTGCAGTGACCGCACTTTATGGCGTGTGGCATAGTTCACCGTGGTGGCTGATGTATTTGTTCCTTTTGGTATGGGGAGCAGATAGTGGTGCCTACTTTGTTGGGCGTAAATTCGGTAAGAAAAAACTTGCACCCTTTGTGAGCCCAAACAAATCTGTGGAAGGTTTGTATGGTGGCATTGCAACAACCATTATCATTATGTTGGTTGTACAGTATTTCTATCTAAATTTAAGTTTCATACAACTTATTTTATTCTTGGTCCTTTCGATTATTACCGTGTTTGCTTCGGTGTTGGGTGACTTGTTTGAATCTATGATTAAGCGTCGTGCAGGAATTAAAGATTCAGGTCGTGTTCTTCCTGGGCATGGCGGTGTATTGGATCGTATCGATTCTTTACTTGCTGCTGCACCGATTTTTGCGACAGGTATGTATATATTAAAACTTATTGGTGTAGATCTTTAAATGACTCAAGCTGTTTGTATATTGGGTGTTACGGGTTCAATTGGACAAAGTACTTTAAAAGTATTAGAACAACACCCAGATCAATACACTGTATTTGCAGTCTCTGCATATAGTCGTTTAGATGAACTTTTAGAAATTTGTAAAAAATATCATCCGAAAATTGTTGTTGTGCCAAATGAGAAAGCATTTGAGTTGCAACAACGCTTCAATCAAGAAAATCTAAAACAGATTGAAATTTTAACGGATGAAGCGGGTTTGATCACAATTGCTGAACATGTTGATGTTGATATTGTGATGGCAGCGATCGTCGGTGCTGCTGGTCTGCTGCCAACACTTGCTGCAGTAAAAGCAGGTAAGCGTGTTTTACTTGCTAATAAAGAATCATTGGTAATGTCTGGCGACATTATGATGCAGGCGGCAAAACAGAATAATGCGCTATTATTGCCTGTAGACTCTGAGCACAATGCAATATTCCAGTCTTTACCACATAATTATCTAAATACTGAAAGAACGGGTCAGCCACAATTAGGTGTCTCGCAAATTTTGCTGACTGCATCTGGTGGTCCTTTCTTGAATCACAGCTTAGAGCAATTAAAGGATGTAACGCCGCAACAAGCATGTAAGCATCCGAACTGGTCTATGGGGCAAAAAATCTCCGTAGATTCTGCAACTTTGATGAATAAAGGCTTGGAATTGATCGAAGCTTGTCATTTGTTTTCAATATCAGAACATTTTGTTACAGTTGTTGTTCATCCACAAAGTATTATTCACTCCATGGTGCAATATGTGGATGGATCAACTTTGGCACAAATGGGTAATCCTGATATGTGTACACCGATTGCACATGCATTGGCGTGGCCAAAGCGTTTGGCAACACATGTACCTGCATTAAATTTATTTGAGACAGCTCAATTAAATTTCCAATCACCTGATCTTGTTAAATTTCCAGCATTGGATTTAGCACGTCAGGCAATGCGCGCAGGCGGTTTAGCACCAACGATTTTAAATGCCGCTAATGAAATTGCAGTTGCAGCATTTTTGCAACAAAGAATTAGATTTACTCAGATTGCTGAAGTTGTCGAAAATACTTTGCAAACTGTACAAAATGCTAAAGCAGAAAACATAGACATCATTTTACAGACTGATATGATCGCAAGACAAATTGCAGAAAAGTATATTGTGGGTATAGGAGGCTAAATCGTATGAATGCACTATTTATGATTGTTGCAGCGATTTTATTGCTTGGTCCTCTGATCGCAATTCACGAATTTGGTCATTATTGGGTCGCGCGAAAACTGGGTGTTAAGGTTCTGGTCTATTCCATTGGTTTTGGGCCAACCTTGTTGAAATGGCAATCTAAAAAATCAGGCATCCAATATCAACTTTCAGCATTACCACTTGGTGGTTATGTCAAAATGTTGGATGAGCGCGAAGGGAATGTTGCTGAACAAGATTTACCTTATGCGTTTAACCGTCAATCGCCATGGAAGCGGATAGCGATTGTTGCTGCTGGTCCGTTAATTAATCTGATTTTTGCAGTATTTCTGTTTTGGATTTTATTCTTGCCAGCGCAAGAGCAGCTGAATACTCGTATTGGTAAAGTCATGCCGAATACGCCAGCAGCACAAGTTGATCTACATGTAGGCGACAAAGTGTTGATGGTTGATGGTCAAACTACATCGACATGGGAAAAGTTAAATTATGCTTTGGTCAACCGTGTAGGTGAAACTGGGCAGGTTTCAATCATTGTTGATCGTGCAGGGACTGAGAAACAATTTAGTTTACCCATCAAAGAATTTTTAAAAGATCAAAGTCAATCCCCATTAGATGCACTTGGCTTCTTACCTTATCGCCCTGTAATCCCTGCAACAGTCAAAGAGCTGAGTGCGGATGGCGCGGCAGTTCGTCAAGGCATGAAGGTGGGAGACCAAATTGTTGCAATTGATAACGTTGCAATGAAAGATTGGTTTGATGTGGTTGATGTGGTTCAGAAATCGCCAGAAAAGCTTTTAAATATTGATGTGCTGCGTCAGGGCCAACTTGTGCATTTACAAGTGATGCCTCAAGGGCAGCGCGATAATATGGGTAATACGACTGGGATGCTCGGCGTGAAAAGTGATGCTGGTAAAATCACAATTCCAAATGATTATAAGCAAACCATTCAATACTCACCTGTTGAAGCGCTTGTTGTAGCTTTTGAAAAAACAACACAGCTTTCGGGTATGATTTTCAACTCCATCATTAAAATGGTGAGAGGCTTAATTGGTTTAGATAATTTATCTGGTCCAATCACAATTGCCAAAGTTGCTGGTCAAAGTGCGGAAATGGGGTGGCAAACCTTTATTTCATTCATGGCTTTGATGAGTGTAAGTTTGGGAATTCTAAATTTATTGCCGATTCCTATGCTGGATGGTGGCCATTTAGTTTATTACTTTATCGAAGCAATTCGTGGTAAACCTGTTTCTGAACAAATACAGATGTTTGGTCTAAAAGTTGGTATGGTACTGCTCGGTAGCATGATGCTTTTGGCTTTATTTAACGACTTCATGCGTTTATAACAACGCAAATGGAATTTAACTTACTGGAAGATATATGGGCATGCGTCACACACATTTATTAATGCCTTTGGCACTGGTTAGTGCGATGGCAGTGGTACAACAAGCATACGCAGCAGATGAGTTTCTTGCACGAGATATACGAATTGATGGCTTAGTGCGTTTAACACCTGCAAGTATCTATTCTATGTTACCAATAAATAGTGGCGATAGAGTAAGTGATCCAATGATTGCTGAGTCAATCCGCACTTTATATGCCTCAGGTTTATTTGACGATATTAAAACCTATAAAGAAAATGATGTTTTAGTTTTTAAAGTTGTTGAACGTCCAGTTATTTCTAAATTGGAATTTAAAGGCAATAAACTTATTCCGAAAGAAGCCTTAGAACAAGGCTTAAAGAAGATGGGTATTGCTGAAGGTGAAGTATTTAAGAAGTCTGCATTACAGACCATTGAAACTGAGCTTGAACAACAATATACCCAGCAAGGTCGTTATGATGCGGATGTAACGGTTGAAACTGTTGCACGTCCAAATAACCGTGTTGAATTAAAGCTTAACTTTAATGAAGGTACGGCAGCTAAAGTTTTTGATATCAATATTATTGGTAATACTGTCTTTAGTGATAGCGATATCAAGCAAGCTTTTGCGGTGAAAGAAAGTGGTTGGGCTTCTATTGTTACCCGTAATGACCGCTATGCACGTGAGAAAATGGCTGCTAGTTTAGAAGCTTTACGTGCACTATATTTAAACAAAGGTTATATCAACTTTAATATCATCAACTCGCAATTGAATATTAGTGAAGATAAAAAACACATCTTTATTGAAGTTTCAGTGGATGAGGGTAGCCAGTTTAAATTTGGTGAAACGAAATTCTTAGGTGACGCACTTTATAAACCTGAAGAGTTACAAGCGCTAAAATTGTATAAAGATGGCGAAACTTATTCGCAAGAAAGAGTAAATGCGGTTAAGCAGCTGTTATTGCGTAAGTATGGTAATGCTGGCTATTACTATGCTGAAGTGAATGTTGTACCTGATATTAATAATCAAACAGGTATTGTTGGTTTAAATTACTACATCAATCCTGGTCAACAAGTAACAGTACGTCGTATTAACTTCACAGGTAACAGTAAAACTGCGGATGAAGTGTTACGTCGTGAAATGCGTCAAATGGAAGGCGCATTGGCAAGTAATGAGAAAATTGACTTATCTAAAGTTCGTTTAGAGCGTACAGGCTTCTTTAAAACAGTTGATGTTAAACCTGTTCGTGTTCCAAACTCTCCAGATGAAGTTGACTTAAATGTCAATGTTGAAGAACAACATTCTGGTACAACGACACTTGCAGTAGGTTACTCGCAAAATGGCGGTGTAACCTTCCAGGCAGGTTTAAGTCAAACTAACTTTATGGGAACAGGTAATCGTGTTGCGATCGACTTATCCCGTTCAGAAACGCAAGATTACTATAACTTAAGTGTAACTGATCCATACTTCACTATTGATGGTGTCAGCCGTGGTTATAACGTTTATTACCGTAAAACCAAGTTGAATAAAGACTATAACGTTAATAACTACGTAACTGATAGTATTGGTGGTAGTTTAAGTTTTGGTTATCCGATTGATGAAAACCAAAGTTTAAGTGCGTCTTTAGGCATCGATCAAACCAAAGTACGTACTGGCCCGAGCGTTTCAACTTATATTCGTGATTATTTGTTAGCTAATGGTGGTAAGACAACAGGTTATGGTAGTTATTGCCCAACAGAGGATTTAGCCAAAGATGATAAAGGGAATTATACAGGCGCGTGTAACCCTGGAAAAGAAATTCCATATGGTAATGCTTTTGAAGGGACTTTCTTAACCTATAACTTGAACTTAGGTTGGTCATATAACACGTTGAACCGACCAATTTTCCCAACTTCAGGTATGTCACATCGTGTTGGTTTAGAAATTGGTTTGCCTGGTAGCGATGTTGATTATCAAAAAGTAACATATGATGCACAAGCGTTTAAATCACTTTGGGGTGGTTTTGTACTTCGCGGTTACGGTAAGTTAGGCTATGGTAATGATCTACCATTCTATAAGAACTTCTATGCTGGCGGTTACGGTTCAGTCCGTGGTTATGACAATAGCTCTCTAGGCCCAAGATATCCAAGTGTAATTTTCCAGAAAACTGATCAAACTGACCTTGATCCTGAAGAAATTGGTGGTAATGCACTCGTTCAATTCGGTACAGAACTTGCGATTCCTTTACCATTTAAAGGGGATTGGACACGTCAAGTACGTCCAGTATTGTTTGCAGAGGGTGCTCAAGTTTTCGATACGAAATGCGATGTTCCAACTGGCACAATGAAAATGAATAATAGCAATATTGATATTAAGCAGTATTGTAAAGACAACTACAATTTTGATTTTGGTAATATGCGTTATAGCGTCGGTGTTGGTTTCACATGGATTACCATGATTGGTCCACTGTCACTCAGTTATGCATTCCCACTGAATGATAAAAAAGGCGATGATACAAAATCTATCCAATTTGAAATCGGTCGTACGTTCTAAGTACGACCTTATTTAGCGCTGTAACATATATAAAGGATGTCATAATGAAAACATTAACAATGCTCATGTTAGGTTTGGGATTCACGGTTTCTGCGTCTGTAAATGCTGCAGGACTTGGTGTGGTTGATTTAGCGAAAGTTGTTGAAAGCAGTACTTATCTAAAACAACAAAATGCGAGCCTAACTCAGTCAGTTAAACCAACTTCGACTCGACTGGAGCAATTGGGTAAAGAATTAGAATCTTTGCAGCAAAAAGCACAGACTGATGGTCAAAAAATGAATCAGGCTGATATTCAGAAACTTACTGCTCAATATCAGTCAAAGTTAAGTGAATTTAATTCGACTCAACAAGGCTTGCAGACCAAAGTTCAGTCAAGCTTACAGGCGATGAATACCACTTTTGAGTCACGTGTGAAACAAGCTGCTGAACAATTGCGTAAAGAAAGTAATTTAGACTTTATTTTAAATAAAAATTCTACGATTGCCTCTGACGCTCAGTATGATTTAACTGATAAAATGATCCAAAAGGTCAATGCTATTAAATAATCAATGAATAGACGTACTTATCGTTTAGAAGAAATTGCTCACCTTGTCAAAGGTGAGTATTTCGGTGAGAAGAATTTCCAAATTTCTAATTTGGCAAGTTTAGAACATGCAGAAAAACAGCATATTTGCTTTGTAAATGGTGAAAAATATTTGGCAGCAGCTGAAGCAAGCCACGCTGGTGTATATATTGTCACTGCAGCACTTAAACAGCAGCTTGTAAACAAACAAAATTTTATTGTTGTTGATAATCCTTATTTGGCATTTGCCACACTCACACATTTATTTGAAAAAAAGATAACTCAATGCGGTATCGAAAGTACTGCTCGAATTCATCCATCTGCAATTATCGCTGATGATGCCTATATCGGGCACTATGTTGTCATCGGTGAAAACTGTGTCGTGGGTAACAATACCATTATTCAAGCTCACGCTTTTCTTGATGATGAAGTGGAAGTGGGTAAAGATTGCTTTATTGATGCGCATGTCACTATAACTGGTGCTGCAAAATTGAAAGACCGTGTTCGTATTCATGCCAATACGGTGATCGGCACTGAAGGTTTTGGTTTTGCTCCTTATCAAGGGAAGTGGCATCGTATCGCTCAACTTGGTTCAGTTCGTATTGGAAATGATGTTCGTATTGGTTCAAATTGTAGTATTGATCGCGGTGCACTCGATGACACAATTTTAGAAGATGGTGTCATTATTGATAACCTTGTGCAAATTGCTCACAATGTTCAAATTGGAGAGAACACCGCCATTGCTGCCAATTGCGGAATTGCAGGAAGTGCGAAAATTGGCAAAAACTGTATCATGGGGGGCGCTTCGGGTGTGGTTGGACACCTTGAAATTACCGATAACGTAACACTTACAGCAATGTCAATGGTCACAAAAAATATTTCTGAGCCTGGAACATATTCTTCTGGCATGGGGTTGTTTGAAAATAGTCATTGGAAAAAGACAATTGTTCGTCTAAGACAATTAGCAGATGTGCCATTGACCCAAATCGCCAAAAGGCTTGATCATATGCAAGCTCAATTAGAGTCCCTTGAATCAACCCTTAAGTTACGTAAATAATTTATTATGACTGAGTCTACATTACCAGCATTCACAATGCCTGAATTACCTATGGATATTCTTACCATTCGTGAATATTTACCGCATCGTTATCCTTTTTTACTTGTTGATCGTGTTACTGAAGTAACTGAGAATAGCATTGTCGGTTATAAAAACGTCTCGATTAACGAAGAGTTTTTACAAGGGCATTTCCCAACGTACCCGATTATGCCAGGCGTGCTGATTATTGAAGCTTTGGCACAAGTCTCTGGTATATTAGGTTTTGTACTTACAAATCAAAAGCCGAAAGCCGGTTCATTGTTCCTGTTTGCGGGTGCTGAAAAAATCAGGTTTAAAAAACAAGTTGTTGCAGGTGACCAGCTTATCTTAAAATCTGAACTTGTGATGCAAAAACGCGGTATTTACAAGTACAATTGTACCGCTAGTGTCGATGGTAAGGTTGCCGCGACAGCAGAGATTATTATTTCCCACCAGAAAATAGAGCAGACATGAGTAGTCAAAATTTAATACATCCTACAGCAATTATTGACCCGTCTGCAGAAATCGCTTCTGATGTACAAATTGGTCCATATTGTATTGTAGGTCCAAATGTAAGTATTGACTCTGGTACAAAATTACATTCACATGTTGTTATTGGTGGTTTTACGAGAATTGGTAAAAATAATGATATTTTCCAATTCTCGAGTATTGGGGAAATTTGTCAGGATTTAAAATATCAGGGCGAAGAAACTTGGTTGGAAATTGGCGACCATAACTCGATTCGTGAACATTGTACTTTGCATAGAGGTACAGTTCAGGATCATAGTTTGACCAAGATTGGTAGCCATAACCTATTAATGGTCAATACACATATTGCACATGACTGTGTAATTGGCAATCATAATATTTTTGCCAATAATGTGGGTATTGCTGGGCATGTCCAAGTTGGTGATCATGTGATTGTTGGCGGTAATGCTGGTATTCATCAATTCTGTAAGATTGACTCTTATAGCATGATCGGCGGAGCTGCTTTAATTCTTAAAGATGTACCTGCTTATATTATGGCATCAGGTAATCCTGCACGTGCTTTTGGTATGAATATTGAAGGGATGCGTCGTAAGGGCTGGTCTAGAGATACAATTCAAGGCTTAAGAGAGGCCTATAAGCTGATCTATAAATCTGGTCTAACCACAGAGCAGGCAATTGAAAAGATTCGTAATGAAATTTTAGTAAAAACACCAGAAGCTCAATTGTTTATTGACTCTTTAGAGCAATCAACTCGTGGGATTGTGCGTTAACTGCTAGATTGAAAAAAAGACACCGAGGTGTCTTTTTTTATGCTTAATTTTCCTGTTCTACAAATTGTTGTCGATACTGTTTAGGCGAGTGCTCAAAAGTACGTTTAAAAGCCTGACTAAAAGCAGTTTCTGATGAGTAACCCACTTTATTGGCAATTTGTTGAACTGAATAATTACTTTTACGCAGATATTGGCTTGCTAAACGCATGCGATGTTGCTGTAAATAAGCGAGTGGTGATTCACCAATCACTTCATGGAATAGGCTAGCAAACTTTGAACGTGACATGCAGCATTGTTCTGCCAAGGTCTCAACTGTCCAAGCATCCTCAGGATGATTGTGAATTGCAGCCAAACTGTTACTGAGCTCAGGATGATTTAAAGCACTGAGCCAACCATGTTGACTTGAGATTTGTTGAATATGATCTCGAATACATTTGATTAATAAAATATTGACCAAGTGATCGATGATGATATCGCGGCCTGCCTGAATATTCTGTGTTTCTAAGGCCAAAAAATGTAAGCCGATTTGCAGCCATTCAGGTGCATTGGTATCTCCATGTTGGAGATGGATGATTGAAGGTAAGGCCTGAATAAAAGGACGGGCCATAATGGTATCAATCTGGCAGCGTACGGTTAGAATGAGGTTTTTCTCAGATGAGTGGGTACCGAATTCGATAGCTTCTTCTTTATGCCCATCGAACAACTTTGAAATATCAACGGCATCAATTAGTTTAGTAATTGTATTATCTGCCCCTGTGTGTGCTTTTCCAGACGGAATAACCACAATTTCACCTGCATGTGCAGTTAAACTATTTTGCGCGTCAATTTGAATAAAAACAGAACCAACTAAAACAATATGAACAATTAACGCCGTTTGATCTTGGCAGATAAAACTCCATTCTCCTTGAGTTTTCAAGTAGATATATTCAGTGTGATTTAAATGAATATCAGCAAATATTTTACTTAAAGCATCCATATGATTTTTTAACGATGTATTCATCTAAATTATAGAGAGCTGCGCCAATAACTCAATATGTGTTTATAGGACAAAAACAGGGTGGATGATGCCAAAGACTTTGACATAGGTTTTTTGGACGCTTGCAACTGTCATGAATTTCATAATTCCTCAAAATATACTTATATATACAAAGACATGGATTCGATGATGAATGCGCCAGTAAATGTTGAGCAAGAACTTACGCCAGTAAGCATTCCAAAGTCAAAAACTGAATTAGATCGTAAACGTTATTTATGGGCCATTAGCCCAGCTTTACCTGCAATCGGGATTGGTATTTTAGCAGGTTATCAATTTGCACCACGTCCATTGAAAAAAGTTTTTGCTTTAGGCGGACCAATCGTTTTACATATTATCATTCCTACGATTGACACCATTATTGGTAAAGATGCCAATAATCCAACCGATGAAGATATTCGACTGCTTGAAAAAGACCCTTATTATTCTCGATTGGTTAAAAGCTTTATTCCCTTGCAATATGCAGCTAATGTATATGCATGCTATTTAACTAGTCGTAAAGAAACATCGTTCATTGATAAGATTTTTTTAGGGATCTCAATGGGTGCAATCAACGGGATTGCGATTAATACAGCACATGAACTGAGTCATAAACACGATCGTATTGACCACATTCTGTCGCATTTAGCACTTGTGCCAACAGGCTATAACCATTTCCGAATTGAACATCCTTATGGCCACCATAAACGTGCTGCAACACCTGAAGATCCAGCATCTTCACAAATGGGTGAAACCTTTTATGAGTTTTGGCCACGTACCGTCATTGGTTCTTTTAAATCTGCAATTGAAATTGAAACCAACCGTCTAAAGCGTAAGGGCAAAGAATTCTGGTCAACTGAAAATGAACTATTACAAGGTTGGGGAATGAGTGCAGCTTTCCATGGTTCAATGGTGGGTTTGTTTGGTAAGGGTGTTATTCCTTACTTGGCAACACAGGCTTTTTATGGCATTAGCTTGTTTGAAATTATTAACTATATCGAACACTATGGTTTAAAGCGTCAGAAAGACAAGAATGGTAAGTATGAACGTACCATGCCAGAACATAGCTGGAACAATAATAATATTGTGACCAACTTATTCTTGTATCAGTTGCAACGTCACTCAGATCATCATGCTTATCCGACGCGTCCGTTCCAAGCGTTACGTCATTTTGATGAAGCGCCTGAATTGCCGAGTGGTTATGCAAGTATGCTATTGCCAGCTTTGATTCCACCACTATGGTCAAAAATGATGGATAAGCGTGTATTTGATCACTATAAAGGTGATTTGAATAAAGCCAATATTTTTCCAAAACGTCGTGCAAAACTATTTAAGAAATTTGGTGTGGTTGATCAGTCTCTGACTGAAGTTTCTACTGAGACAGCAACTACAGCATAATCCAAACTGCTTTCCCAAAGCAGGGCACTGATGAGTAATCGTCAGTGCCTTTTTATTTTCTTGTATAAAAAGCTTAACTAAGTACAGATTTTGAATATTCTTACTGTATATCTATGTATAACTTAAAAATAATCTTGTAATTGGTTTATGAGGTAAAGATGACAAAACATTATGATTATATTGCGATTGGTGGCGGTAGTGGCGGCATTGCATCAGTCAATCGTGCTGCGATGTATGGAAAAAAATGTGCCTTGATTGAAAAATCTGAAATAGGCGGGACTTGCGTTAATGTTGGTTGTGTTCCTAAAAAAGTCATGTGGTATGCCGCGCATGTCGCTGAATCGATTCAGAAATATGCTCTTGATTATGGTTTCAATACTAAAGTCGAGTCATTTGATTGGCAGGTTTTAATCAAAAATCGTCAGGCCTATATTGATAGAATTCACCAATCTTATCAAAATAGCCTAAGCAAAAATCAAGTTGATCTTATTCAGGGTGCGGCTTATTTCATTGATAAAAATACCATTGAAGTTAACGGTGAGCGATTCACAGCGGATCATATCCTGATTACAACAGGGACACAGCCCTCATTACCTAAAATAGATGGGGTGGAATATGGCATAGATTCAAATGGCTTCTTTGAACTAAGTGCTTTACCAAAAACCACCGCAGTGATTGGTTCAGGTTATATTGCGGTTGAATTGGCGGGTGTGCTGAATGCTTTGGGTTCTCAGGTTGGATTGTTTATTCGTAAGGATTTACCTGTAAGACGTTTTGATTCTTTCTTAAGTGAAACCTTAGTCGAAGTAATGCGGACAGATGGCATTGCTGTACATACCCAAGCCGTACCTCAAAAAATCACAAAAAATGCTGATGGTTCAGTGGTACTTCATTTAGAGAATGGTGAAAGCTACACAGTTGATTGTCTGATCTGGGCAACTGGTCGAGAGCCAAATACTGCGAGTTTGAATCTGGAGAAGGCCAATGTCCAGCTGGATGAACGAGGTTATATTCAGGTTGACAAATACCAGAATACCTCACAACAGGGGATCTATGCCGTTGGCGATATTATTGGGAAAATGGAACTAACACCTGTCGCTGTAGCTGCTGGGCGCAGATTGTCCGAACGACTCTTTAATGATAAATCTGATGAGCATTTAGATTACGACAATATTCCAACTGTGGTATTTAGCCACCCTCCAATAGGAACGGTGGGAATTACTGAGCAGGAAGCAATTGAAAAATATGGTCAAAAAGAGGTTAAGGTCTATAACTCATCATTTACCGCGATGTATAGTGCGATTACTCAACATCGCCAACCCACCAAAATGAAATTGGTCTGTGTGGGTGATAATGAAAAAATTGTTGGGATTCACGGAATTGGTTTTGGTATGGATGAAATTCTGCAAGGTTTTGCTGTTGCCTTGAAAATGGGAGCAACCAAGAAAGACTTTGATAATACGGTTGCGATCCATCCTACCTCGGCAGAAGAGTTTGTCACCATGCGCTAAGCTTTAGGCTTATCCATTGTATTCTGTTCACTCAGAATTTTGAACAGATGAAATAATCACTTTAAGACCACTTGGGAGATGATGGCTAAAGCGAATGCGATAGCCATATTTCTCAAGTAATTGACTGACCAAGGCTAAACCGAGTCCGTGTCCATCATTCTGTGCGGATTTACGCCAAAATCTTTGTGTTAGCAGATCTAACTCAGCATTGCTTAATCCCTTGCCATGATCGCTCACAATCAAAACGTGGTGTTCCATGTAAATTTGAATAGGAGGTTGCGCATGTATATAAGCATTCTCAATCAAGTTTTTCAAAACAATACTGAGCGTAGCATGGGGGAGTGCCATAGCTGATAGGCTGGTCCAGTTCACATCCAATTGTTGTGGTAGATCAGTATATTTTTTTTCAAGCTCAGTGATGACCTGTCTTAAACAAGCGCTAACATCAGTTTGGTCTGATAATGATGGCAATTGAATCTCAGTTTTACTGAGTAACAGAAGCTGTTCAAGCAGTTGCTGGTAACGTTGAATGCTTATTTCTGCTTTTTCTAGATTATTGAGTAACTTTTCGGATTCTATTTGTGGCTGTGCCAACATCAGTTTACTTAATTGTACATGCGTTTTAATTGCGGTTAGTGGGCTACGCAGTTCATGTGCTGCAAACGCACTAAAGCTCTTTTCATTTTCTAAACTCTGGTGCAGGTTCTGCACAAGTTCAACTAGGCTATCAACAAATGGCTGGATTTCTTGAGGAATATTTTGAGCTTTTAGCTCAAGCAGCTCTGTTGTCGCAGTGGAAAAATGCTGCTTCCTTTGTTTGACTCGCTGTGCAATTTGATCAAGGGGTTGAAATTCAACACGAACTATCCATAGAATTAATAAGATACATAAAATTAAAGTCAGAATTAAAGGAATCAGTACCGACTGTAAAATCTGTTTGAGTAAGGAATAGCGAAGCTGTAATTTCTCAGCAGTAACAACTTGTATATGTCCTTTTTGCAATACATAACTGCGCCACTCTATATTATTTTCTTGCCATGTACTAAAACCAACATGTCGTGTTGAAAGTTTGGGTGAACCTTGGGTTCTGACAATCACTTGTGGGTCAGTTCCAGAACCAGAATTCAAAAAGGAAACTTCACAAACCAGTAGATTTTGACTGTCATGCTTTTGTTGCGTCGAGTTTAAGGTATCGATAATTTCATTCACAGGAAGTTGCTGAATCAAATGAGCAACCATTTGGGCAGATGCAGAAAGGCGTTGATCTAAGGTAGATTGCAAGCGTTTTTCTAAATCGACATAGAGCCAGTAAAAGACCAATGACCAAAGTAAGATAAACACAATGGAAATTGTGGTCACCAAGCGCCATTTTAAACTATAACTTTTCATCTCTTTTACTCGGCTACTTTTAGCATATAGCCCACACCACGAATTGTTTGAATAATATCTGGGTGGATTTTTTGTCGAAGATGATAGATATGCACATTAATCGCATTACTCTCGATACTTTCCTGAAAACCATAAACTTTATCAATTAAGTCTTCGTTTTTAAGAATCTGATTCGGATAAAGCATAAACGATTCAAGCAAGCTATATTCACGACGTGAAAGCGTTAAGAGCTGACCCTGATAATAGGCTTGCTGCGTATCTGGATGAATTTGAAGCTCTCCAATTTGAATCGTATTAGAGGAATAACCTCTATTTCGTCTTGTTAAGGCGTGAATTCGGGCAATCAATATACTTAAATCAAAGGGCTTGGTCAGGTAATCATCTGCACCCACATTTAAAGCTTCGACACATTGCTGGGTTTGGTTACGTGCTGTCAGTACCAGTACGGGCACATGCAGTTCATCGTTGCGCCATGTTTGTAACAACTCTAATCCATCTTGATCGGGTAAGCCGAGATCAAGCAAACATAAATCTACTGCGCTGTTACGGATAAAATAATCGGCAGCTTTGGCTGTATTTACATGCTCAACTGAAATACTGAGATAATCCAGAGCAGCGATAATACTTCCAGCAATATAGGGATCATCTTCAACAAGTACGACAAACATGGCTTTTCCTCAATAGAGTCCCTATTCTACAAATAAAAAAGCGCCTTAATGTTCTCTTAATTTTGCTTGTTTGATAATGCCATCATGTTAATGCTTTAGATCAGATGGTATGCGATTTCAACTCTTAATCGGTATGATCCTTGGATTAAATACCACAGCGTGGGCTGGGAATGAGTTTTTACATCCCGATCAAGCTTTTAAGTTCCAAGCCAGTTCAATTTCCAAAGAAAAGGCTGAACTCAATTGGGACATCGTCCCCAATTATTATTTATATCATGACCAGTTTAAGCTGAGCGTGAATGGTAAAAATATTGACTTAAAATTACCTAAAGGACAGGAAAAAGATGACCCAACCTTTGGTAAGACGGATGTACATTATAATCAAGTCACAGCTCAATTCGAGGTGCAGCCGAATCAGCTATACAGTGTGCAATGGCAGGGATGTGCTGATGATGGGCTCTGTTATCCCGTACAAAGAACAACGATTCAAACCGATGCAACAGGTTTATTGCCACAACAAAAGTTAGGATCAGCACAAACTAAATTGGCACTTTTAGTTCAAGAGCCAGAAAAAACGACCGATACTTCGGAGGCGTTGAATCACCAAGACTTAAATACTGCCCAGAGTGAGTCTATACAGGCTGAAGCAATTAAACCCAGTGAAGATACTCAACAGACCAATGATTCTACGGACACAGTGAATATTCAGCAAGATTCAGTAACGCAGAGTACAACGGCTGCTGCTGAATCAAGCAGCCAGCAGCAGGTCGCTAGCAAAACATTCAAGCAAGATTGGAACAATGATCAGTTTTTCCTTAGCCTTCTCTCCAACCAAACGGTTTGGCTTAATCTTATTGCATTCTTGGGGTTTGGCGTTTTATTGGCATTTTTACCCTGTTCTTTGCCCTTGATTCCGATTTTGTCCAGTATTTTGGTACAACAGAACAAGAGGCGTAAAGCAGCACTGATTGCGCTGACTTTTGTCACCAGTATGGCCTTGGTCTATGCCGTCATGGGATTTGTGGTGTCACAAATTGGCTTTAATGTTCAGCGTTGGTTTCAAAACCCAATGGTGATCGGCTTATTTGTACTGATGTTTATTGCATTTGCACTCAATTTATTTGGCTTATATCAGCTCTCTCTACCGCAGTCCGTATTGCAACGTTTAGATCGAATCCAACAAGGTCAAAAGGGCGGTACGCTATTCAGTGCTGCGATCATGGGAGCATTATCTGCTTTGATCGTAGGCCCTTGTATGAGTGCACCACTTGCAGGTGCTTTACTCTATGTTTCCCAGCTTGAACATGGCATGTTAGGCGGGCTTTACTTATTCCTGATGGGCTTGGGCATCGGCATTCCAATTTTTATTGCCAGTGTTTTTGGAGCGAAGTATCTGCCTAAACCAGGACTATGGATGGAGCGTCTCAAGTTCTGTTTTGGTTTTGTTATGTTAGCTTTAGCGGTGTATTTTGCTCGGCCTTTATTAGCAAGTGCTTTGTATTATTCAGTTCTTGCGCTTGTTTTGATTGCAATGGCAGGTTATCTGATCGTGGTGTTGCGATATGTGCAAAAGCTTTCTTACCGACTGATGCTGCTTGGTCTTGTTGGGTTGCTCACAGCAAGCAGCATTTGGCAAATACACTTAGCAACATCTTCTTTTCATCAGCAACGATTATCCTCCTTACATGTATGGACGGTGGTTAGAACTCAACATGAACTTGAACAGGCGCTGACACAGCATCCGAATCAAGCGGTATTGATTGATGTTTATGCAGACTGGTGTGTGGCTTGCCAACCGATTGAGCGAGATGTTTTACCTTCTGCTGCTGTACAGGCGGCGATTGAAAATGTGGTGAGAATTAAACTTGATTTAACCCATTATGAGGCTTCTCAGGACATCATTTTGAAGAAATGGCAAATTTTAGGACCTCCAACAGTTTTATTTCTCGATCCAAGTCATCAGGAAATTCGAGATTTACGCTTGACGGGGACTTATAGCGCGAAGCAATTGGTTCAAAATATTCAGTTAATGTCTGGGGAGAAATGATGTTTATTTCTTCAGAAGCCTTACATCTCTGGATCTTTATTTTGCCGTGGTCATTATTGATTATTCTGGCGGGACTATGCAGCGTGCAGCTATTCGGCCTGTATTTAAGTCGTCGCTTTCTCTGGTCAACAGCGATTTGGCAGGTTTATAAGGATTCGCTCTGGACCGCGATTTTGATCGGACTGCTTGCTGCACGATTCGGTTTTGTCGTGATACATGCAGATGTTTACTTCGCTCATCCGATTGATATTTTGAAGATTCAGGATAAAGGCTTTCATCTCTATAGTGGCTTGGTAGCTGCGAGTGTGTGGTTTATTTGGAAAAATCGTTTTTTAAACTATGTCGTCATTGCGGGGAGCTTGGTCATCTTCTTTGCTGTGCAATTGGGTGGCCTAGGTATACACAAGAGATTTCAGACTGAACAACAATATCCAGAACTAACTTTTTCTGATCTTAATCAGCAAGCCCAATCTTTAACTCAATTTGTAGGTCAACCGACAGTCATTAATCTATGGGCCAGTTGGTGTCCACCTTGTCACCGTGAAATGCCTGTGCTGTATCAGGCTCAACACGATCATCCTCATGTTCAGTTTGTCATGCTGAATCAGGGTGAAACCCCCGATGTGATTCACAATTATTTGCGGAAGCATCAATTCCAGTTTCAGCATGTGTTATCTGATCCGTATGGAGAAATGGCGGAGCAGATGAATATGTTTGGACTGCCAAGCACTTTGTTTTTCAATGCACAAGGACAGTTAGTGGAACGTCATTTAGGCGAACTTACGCCTGCAATGCTGAAACAATATTTACAAAAAATCACTCAACTTAATGAGGGAGTCTCTCAATGAATCGATATCTTAAACTCTTGGCAGTGACGGCATTTGCAATGTCTTCAACACCGCTTATTGCCGCAGTTCCAAATATTAAACAAAAACTGGAAAAAGAAGGTTTTAGCTTTGTAAAGCAAATTGAAGCGCCAGCACAAATGACGGGTTGGGCTGGGCATATGCAGCAAAATCCAATGACAGTTTTTATCTCAAATGACAATAAATATTATATTGTTGGGGATTTGCATAATGCCAAAGGTGATAATTTAACCGTTGATGCGCTGAATAAGCATGTGAAGCAATCTGTTTTGGATGATGTTTGGAAAAGTCTGGAAAAATCGGCTTGGATTCAGGATGGCAATGTCAAAGCACCCCGGATTATTTATGTCTTCTCCGATCCAAATTGTCCGTATTGTCATGCTTTTTGGGAAAAGGCCCGTCCGTATGTGAAAGCAGGTAAAGTGCAATTACGTCATATTCAAGTTGGTGTGATTCGTTCTGAAAGCCGAGGGCAGGCCGCAACACTGCTGGCTGCTTCAAATCCGCAACAGGTTTTTGAAGCATTTAATGCGGCGAAAGGGAAACAAAAACTGAAAGAATTAAAACCGATTCCGACACATCTAGCAGAAAAACTGGAAGCTAATGAAGAGATGATGAATAAATATGGCTTTTTTGCGACGCCGGCTTTAGTCTGGAAGAATGCTCAGGGCGGATTAGAAACGGCACAGGGTCTACCTAAGGATCTAAAAAGTGTTTTTGAATAGAAACTTGTGAATGGAAATATGGATTCATAGCGGGATGAATCAAACAAAAAGGACGTTATGAAAACGTCCTTTTTAGGTTATTGCCGATTCACAAATTATTTCAGTTCACTTGATGATTTACCCAATTCACGGCGGGCAATGATCAATTGCTGAATTTGTTGCGTACCTTCAAAAATATCCAGAATTTTTGAATCACGCGCCCATTTTTCCAATAATTCATCTTCACCATAGCCGACACTTGCCGCTAGCTCGACACATTTGAGTGTGATCTCATTCCCTACACGACCCGCTTTGGCTTTGGCAATCGACGCTTCTTTCGAGTTCGGCTTTTTATTGTCTGCCATCCATGTTGCTTTGATCATTAATAATCGTGCAGCTTCCCATTCAGCTTCCATTCGATAGATTTGTGCAGCTAGGTTTGAGGTCTGTAAGTAGGGTGTTGCGTAGTCAGGATCAAGCTGATCTTTAAAAATTTCTTTGATACGTTCTAGGGATGCTTTGGCGCAACCGATCGCCATTGCTGCGACCAGTGGACGGGTGTTGTCAAAGGTTTCCATTACACCAGCGAAACCTTTAGCCACATCAATTTCAGGGTTGCCCAATAAATTGGCAGCAGGCACACGACAGTCAATAAAGCTGATTACAGCAGTATCTGAGGCTTTAATCCCCAGTTTGTGCTCAAGACGTTCAACTTTCATGCCTGCTGTGCCTTTCGGTACCACAAAAGACTTGATCGCAGCACGACCTAATTTTTTATCCAAGGTTGCCCAGACCACAACCGAATCAGCACGTTCACCTGAAGTGACGAAGATCTTTTCGCCATTCAGAATATAATCATCACCATCTTTGGTCGCCGTGGTGCGGATTGCGGCCGAATCTGAACCACAACCCGGCTCGGTAATCGCCATCGCAGCCCAAGTCCCTTTGAAACGTTCTAGCTGTTCGTCATTGGCAACCGCTGCAATTGCTGAGTTGCCCAAGCCTTGGCGAGGCATACTGAGTAACAAACCTGTATCGCCATAACACATTTCAATGATACCTAGTGCTGCTGACATATTGCCGCCATTTACAATGGCATCAAGATTGGCAGTGCCACGTTTACTGGCATTGGCTGCACCAACACCTTCACCACTTTCATTCATACCATCCAGTAATGCCGCCAGCATATCCAGTTCTTTCGGGTAGGCATGTTCAGCTTTATCGTATTTTCGTGAAATCGGACGTAGAACATTGAGTGCTGTTTCGTGTGCTTGATCAACTAGCATTTTAAATTTTTTCGGATTTTGTAAATTCATTATTTTTCTCCAAAATTAAGCATGTAAGCCAGAATGCAAGATTGCAGTCGCACGTAGATCACGATACCAACGCTCAACAGGATGCTCTTTGGTAAAGCCATGACCACCTAAGATCTGTACACCATCGGTACCCATTTTCATTGATTTTTCTGCACAGAGCAGGCGGGCCAAGTAAGCTTCTCGATGAAACGGTTTGCCAGCTTCTGCCAAACTCGCTGCATTTAAAACCAGCATACGCATAGCATCAATTTCGATAGCCATATCTGCAATCATAAAAGCGACACTTTGACGATGAGAGATTGGCTCACCGAAGGCAGTACGTTCATTGGCATATTTAATACAGTAGGCTTTGATCGCTTCACAAGTCCCAATTGCCATAGCACACCACATCAAATTGCCAAGATCGACAAAAGCAGTGTAATCAAAATCAGCATCCCCTAAGCGTAAGGCTGGCGTTTGATTAAATTGAAGGGTCGCCGTTTCAGCAGCTTTTAGGCCCATTGCAGGGTTGGCTTTGATGGCAATCGTTTTATTGGATTGCACCACGAAAATATCAGGTTGACCGTTGAACTCCGCACTGACCAAGAAGACATCAGCAATATCACCTAAAAGCACTAAGCTTTTTTCACCCGTGATATAGAACTGGCCGTTGGCTTCGGTGGCAGTGGTTTTTAACTGATATGGGTTAAAAGCAGCTGTTGTTTCTTGAAAGGCAAAGGTTGCTGTGACATCAGTATCTTCTGCAAATACAGGTAAGTACATCGATTGAACTTGTGTTGAACCCCAACGCGTAATCGCATTGATAACACTGAAGGTGCTGAGTAAACCTGCAGTAAGACTGAAATCACCCTTAGCCAAGCTTTCTGCAATCAGAATATTACTGACAATATTTTGTTCTGCTGCCACACCACCCAATGCCTCTGGCAAAGCATAATAGTTGAGACCCAAATCAACCAAATGTTGCCACAGTTCTTCTGGGAATTGTGCATGATGATCTGCATCATGTGCCAATGTGTACAGGACTTCTTCAGCAAATTGTGACATGGCGTCAACGGTCATTTGCTGTTCTTCAGTCAGACTGAGATCAAACAGATTTTTGTTAGTCTGATTTGGGAGACGTTGTTTATCGAGTGGTTGTGGCTTAAATGCTTTTTGTGTTTTATTGAGTACTTTAAAGCCCGTTTTTGAACCTTGATATAATGATTTCTCTACAAATTTTCTTAATTTGAGTTGATCAAGCATTTCGCTTCCTGCGAGTTTTGTGATCAAAGATAGCCCAAATCCCTGAGCTTTATTCATCATATTCGACATGGTTTTATCCTAGAGGATGGTTGTAAAATTATGCTGACATGCTCCAATGAAAAAGACTATGTCTTGTTTGACATGCCGATTGGAGAAAGATAAAGGGTAATTTGACTAACTATTGTGTTTTATCAATTTGTTTTTTAATGATTTATTAAAAATAATAGAAAATGAAATTAAAAAAAATTGACCAAACTGACAGAGCGCTGATGTTATTGAATCGTTGTCTGATCACTGGGTCATATCGGAATGGCAGCCAGTGATCATGGTTTCAACTTAGAAGCGTTTACTATAGTTCACGAATAAACGGTCCTCACCAAAGTCATTGCCGTGTTTCACATCATAGTCAATGCGGATGTATTGCAGTGCAAAGCCTTTGAGATAGGGTTGTTGAAAGGCGTAGTTCAGAATGAGATTGGATTCAGTCTCATGATTTTTCTCACCATTGGCTGCTTTAAAATCATGACCATAGACATATTTCACCATTGCATTTAGCCCAGGCACGTAGTCCTTAAAATCATAGCCATACATCAGGTGATAAGACTTTTCATTCTTTTTAAAGAAGCCTGTGGCATTCCAGTTAATAAAATAGGTCTCAGGAAGAAAACCATCTGGCAAAGGATAAGCAGATTCACCAATAATCTGTTGATAACCCAAACCAAAAGACTGATTTTTAACTTTGAACATCTCAAGAATTCCAATATTTTGGGCATCAATATCAAAGTTGCTACTGTCATTTTTGGCATTGAAATATTTGAACTTGGAGTTAAGGCTGAAATTTGGCTGCTTCCATGTATGGTCTAAGCCTAGATAGTGTTTGTTGTATAAGTCTTCTAAATTAGCAAAGTAATATTCTGCTTTAAGGGATGGGGTGAACTGATAGCGTAAATCTAGATAATTTAAACCATCCGAGTAAACGGTTTTGCCATTGGCAGTAAAGGAAAACTTGCGAAAATCCTCTTCATTGCGAGGTGATACTTTGGTGACTCGCCCAATTTCGGCATAGAGTTGATCAGAGAGTTGTGACTTTAAGTTGGCTCCCCAATAGGAAGCGAGTAACTGGCGGCTGTTATCAACTGCGGTGACTGGCAGATCAAGCCATAATTCACCAATACTGAACAAGGTTTTGTCATAACCCAGTTTAAGCGCTGCTCCATAATTTAAAAAGTCAGATACTTGTGATTGGGTTTGTGTGTCAAATGGTAAGACGGTATCAGCTACATGCTTATCTTTACTTAAACGCACTGCATATTGAACAGAAGCATCTGCACCAATTGTGACGGGCTTATCTGCGATTTGTAGGGGTGTATCCTGCATATTTGATTTGTAGAATAAAGACGCTGCTTGTGACCAGCTACCTGTATCTTTGAGGTTTGGGTTGTCATAGTCGCGGTTGATATAGGCATTTTTCAGGGTCAATTTCCACTCTTCCTGAGTAGATTTGCCGTTTTCAGCAGCAACAACTATCGGGCTAGAAAATCCAAGCATGACGAATAAAATTGCTGCTCTTAAGTATAGCGGGTTAAATTTATGTACGTGATTCATCATCCATATCCAATTTTAGTACGCCATCCCTCGGCGCTATTATTTTAAAATTCAGATTGAGCACCTTCCTTCATACAGCTTAAAGGAAGGGCGGTAATAACTTTTAGCCGAGTTGTTCGTGTTTGATACTTTCACGATAATATTTGCAGCCTTTGTAGAGCAGAAATACACCGAGTAAGCCTGCAACTGCATTTACAATTGAGATGGAGTTACCCACCATCAATGTATTTTGAAAATATTTATCCGTTAATAGCGCAACAGCGGTTGTACCTAGACCTAAAGCAATCAAATTTGAAACCAATAGAAATTTCGCTGAGACCTGAGCACGTAATTGGTTTGGGGTAAGCATTTGAGTTGCAGCAGCCGATGCAGGGATTGGAAAGGTCGAGAAAAACATAGCCACAAAAATTAAGGCAAAGGATAAGTACATATTATCGACTTGGGTAAACAGCACACTTGGGACAATAAGTGCTGCACAGCCGATCATTCCTGCTCGAATCGCTGCATCGCTATAACCCTTTTTGGAGAAATGATCGATGAGCCATCCGCAAAATAGAGCTCCAGCCGTGTTTGCAACCAAAATAATACTGCCGAGGATATAGCCTGTTTGGCTGGCATCTAGACCAAAGTGTCGCATGTAAAATGCTGGCGCCCATCCAAGTAGCGAGTACAGCATCATGGTATAGAACGAGAAGCCAATAAAGTGGCAAAAAAAGGTCTTTCTGTGCGTGCGAATAAAAGCAATTGAGTTTTTAAATGATGCTTGGATTAGCTGCCCGTTTTGATCAACTTTTAAGCCTTTTCGTGTGGGTTCCTTTACCGTTAAAATCATAACTAAGGCGAGTAAAACACCTGGAAGTCCGACGATAAAGAAAGTGAGTTGCCATGTTTTTAATTGTCCAATGACTGGTAGGACGACTGAATCAACATTTTTTAAAAGACTAATCACATAACCGCCAATTAAAAAAGCCAGACCAGAGCCAATAAAAGCACCAATCGCATATAGCCCTAACGCACGTCCTAACTTCTCTTTGGGGAATAAATCGGTCACGATGGAGTAAAAAGCGGGGGATAATGCAGCTTCACCAGCACCTACACCTAATCGTGCGAGAAACATCTGAGCAAAGTTTTTACTTAAGCCACATGCGGCTGTTGCTAAGCTCCAGAATGCAATGCCAATCGAAATAATCTTAATCCGTGATTTCTTATCAGCGAGTGCGGCAATCGGGATACCCATAAAGGCATAGAACAAAGAAAAAGCCAGACCCTGCAATAGACTAAATTGAGTGTCAGACAGCATCAGGTCATGTTTAATCGGTTCGATCATCAAGGATAAAATTTGACGATCTACAAACGAAAGAATATAAGCCAGCATACAAATCACGACGACATACCATTGGTAGCCATAATGTTCGCGTTCCAAATGCGGCTCTGGATGTATATGAATCACTTGTTCAGGCGATAGCGCTGCCTTTTGCTCATTCCTGAGCATACTTTCTGGGTGTTTATCATTCATTCTGCATCTTCCTATGATGACTGTGGATTAAATGATACTAAATAAATTTTATTTTTATAATTTAGTGTCATTTTTAGTCTATTTTATTTTGTGGATTTGATTCAATAGTTATTCTTAAATAAAGCTTAATTTTTTAATTTGATTGAAAAATAGAATGTTTTTTACAAGAAATAAGAAATCTATACTTGAAATTGTTTTTTATATTGTTGTTATTAAAAGTGTTTTATTGAATTTTCATTTTTTATAAAGTGTAAATAAACATTGCATTGTATGTGAGCGATTTTTAATTTAAAAATGTATAGGCGTGACTATTTATATTATTGTTAAAATAATTTTTTAAGTGATTCTTAAATTATATAAGTTATAAAAATATGTAATTTAATGTCGTTTGAATTTTCTAGTCTAACCCTTCAGTCAGAATCACCATATATTCACCTGCCAAATCTCGGTGTTTTTTTGCTTCTTGATAGGCATCACTGTGATACCAATTCTGTGCTTCCTGCATACTGCTAAATTTAATGATGGCAACGCCGTCGCTTTCGATATTTTCTAATGCAATGGATTGACCATAAAAAACAATCGGTTCAGCATCAAAACCTTGACTGGCTTTGCGTGCTAAGGATGTGTAGGTTTTCATTTGATCTTTATCTTTAAGTTCTTTACGAATCAAAATGATATATGCATTCATGGCTTTTCCTGATTGATAGGGACTAAGTTTTGATTTGTTGATGAATACGATCCCGTATCCATCAACGCTCATGTATTAAGCTGCGCGAGCGACCAATGTCAGAATATCGTAAGTGGCAACCAGTTCGTCGCGTTGGTTTTTCACTTTAATATCCCATACCACCACACCATGTGCAGGCTGTGATAAGTCTTTTTGTGGTTTTGGTGTTTTTTGCTTGCAGGTCAGTTCAACACGGATGGAATCACCAATTTTTACCGGCTCAACAAAGCGTAAGTTGTCCATACCATAGTTGGCAATCACTGGGCCTTGTGCGGCATCGACAAATAAGCCTGCTGCTGCTGAGACAATGAAATAACCATGCGCAACACGCTCACCAAAGAAAGAATCTGCCGCAGCGATTTTGTCTGTATGGGCATAGAAATAGTCACCACTGAGACAAGCAAAATTGACAATATCTGCTTCGGTAACTGTACGACGCGCTGTCAGTAAACGCTCACCAATGACCAATTCATCAAAATCCTTTTTAAAAGGATGTACGCGGTCTTGCTTGATGTTTGAACCTGCGGTCCATGAATGCGTGACTTGAGTGAGGCTATTCGGTGAACCTTGAATTGCAGTCCGTTGCATATAGTGTTTTACCGCTCTAATTCCACCAAGCTCTTCACCACCACCAGCGCGACCTGGGCCGCCGTGAACGAGATGAGGCAGTGGTGAACCATGACCTGTACTTTCTTTGGCAGATTCTTCATCCAGAATATGAACTCGACCATGCCATGGCGCAATTTTTTGAATGATCAGTTCGATATTCTCATCACTGTTCTTTACCACAGAGGCGACCAGACTGCCTTCACCACGAGCTACAAGATCGGTAAGTTCGTCGATTGATTGATACGGCATCAAGGTACACACAGGACCAAAGGCTTCAGTGGTATGTACCAAGCTTGCTTGTAGTGGTTGCTCACACAATAACAAGGTCGGTGAGAAGAATGCGCCTTTCTCAGGATGGTCAGCATTGATTTTAAATGTTGTCTCATCACCTAATACAATTTTGGCTTCTTTCGCCAGTTCAGCAACTTTAGCCGCCACATCCAGTTTTTGTTTAGGGCTGGCGAGTGCACCCATGGTGGTGTCTTGCTTTTGTGGATCGCCCACAATCACTTTTTCCAGTTTAGCAATCAGCTTTTGTTGTACTTGCCCAAGTCGTGCTTGTGGTACAAAAGCTCGGCGAATGGCGGTACATTTCTGTCCTGCTTTGGTGGTCATTTCTCGAAAAACTTCACGTACAAACAGATCAACCGTGGCTTCATCTGCTTCAGGGCTTAGGATGGCACTATTGACAGAATCAGCTTCCATACTAAATGGAATTGAATATTTGTTGAGATGTGGGTGGTTGCGGAGTTTTTGGCCGGTATATGCTGAACCTGTGAAGGTTACACAATCCTGTGGACCTAGATAATCAAAAAGATCATCAATTTGTCCGCAAATGAGTTGTAGTGATCCTTTCGGTAGAAGTTGCGTATCTTCAATCGCTTTAACAACTGCTTGGGTGAGTTGAGCACCGTCTGTTGCAGGTTTAACAATACATGGCACACCAGCCAGTAGCGTCGGGGCAATTTTTTCTAACATTCCCCAAATGGGAAAGTTAAATGCATTAATATGAACTGCCACACCCGCTTTAGGGCTTAAAATATGCTTGGCGCCAAAAGTGCCATTTTTTGAGAGTTGAATCCAACTGTCTTCCGTAATAATTTTTTCATCATTCAGTTCTCGACGTACCAGACTCGAGTAAGCAAATAAGGTCTGAATTCCACCTTCAATATCAATCCATGCATCTTTGCGTGTTGCACCCGTTGCGTAAGCAAGCTGATAAAAATCTTCTTTGTGCTCAAGTAGGTGCTGTGCAATTTGTTTTAAAGCATTGGCACGTTGATGGAAGGTCCAGTTTGCCAATGCTGCACCATTCTGTTTGGCATATTCAACAACCTGTTGCATATCTATGCCATAACTGCTGACGCTATAGATCGGCTCGTTGCTAATGGCGTGAACAACAGTACGTGCATCTTCATGGCTTGAGTGCCACGTTCCATAGACGTAAGAAGGCAGTTGTGTCAGCTGCTGAGTCGGGTTTTGGTATGCAGTGTCCTGTGCTGTTTCTTCACGTTGTGCTTGTTCAAGCATAATCAAACTCCATTTTTATGTGATACATCAATTATAAAAATATTTAAAATATGATTCATAATTTCATCTTGATTGAGCAAAAAGTCAACTGTAATTTGTTTTAAGAGCTCAATTTAATTTTTGTTTATTTTATTAAAATAATATAAAACAAATGTTTATTTTGTTACTGTGAGTTAATTTTAATTTGATACAAAAATATTGATTGACTTTGTTTTTAGTGTATCGAAAAATAGATTCATGGATGGAATTCTCAAGGGAATCTACAAATGGAAAATAAGTATCAGAAATTTGAGCAAAATATTGCCAATGACATCACGATAGAAGCGAAAGATGAAATGCCAGATGCCTATCGTAAAACTTTGATTCGTCAAATTGGGCAACACGGTCATTCTGAAATTGTTGGCATGTTACCTGAAGGAAACTGGATTACGCGTGCACCGACTTTAAAGCGTAAAGCGGTTCTACTCGCAAAAGTTCAAGATGAAGCAGGGCACGGACTTTACCTCTACAGTGCAGCAGAAACATTAGGTGCAGACCGTGATGACATGATGGAAAAACTAATTGATGGAAAAATGAAATATTCATCAATTTTTAATTATCCGACGGTGACTTGGGCTGATGTTGCTGCGATTGGCTGGTTGGTTGACGGTGCTGCGATTGTGAATCAGGTGGCGTTGTGCCGTACCTCTTATGGTCCCTATGCACGTGCCATGGTACGGATCTGTAAAGAAGAAAGCTTTCATCAACGCCAAGGTTTTGAAGCCATGATGGTACTAGCTGCTGGAACATCAGAACAAAAACAAATGGCACAAGACGCTGTAAATCGCTTTTGGTGGCCAGCACTGATGATGTTTGGGCCAAGCGATGAGCATTCTCCAAATAGTGCGCAAAGTCTGGCTTGGAAAGTTAAACGATTCAGTAACGATGATTTACGTCAAAAGTTTGTCGATAACACGGTTCCTCAAATTTTGCAGCTTGGTTTAGACGTTCCAGATCCTGATTTGAAGTGGGATGAAAAAGCGGGACGTTATATCCACGGTGAAATCAATTGGCACGAATTCAATGAAGTTATTGCTGGTCGAGGGCCATGTAACCATGAGCGTATAGAAGCACGACGCAAAGCTTGGGAAGACGGTAAATGGGTTCGAGATGCAGCTGTTATCTACGCTAAAAAGCAGCAAGCCGTAACGCAAGTCGCTTAAGCAAAATTTATGGACAAAATTGAGGACATCAAAATGGAAGATAAAAATAACTGGTCGCTTTACGAAGTATTTATCCGTAGCAAACAAGGTCTAAGTCATCGTCATGTCGGTAGCTTAAGAGCATCTGATGATGAAATTGCATTGCAACATGCGCGCGATGTGTACACCCGTCGTAATGAGGGAATCAGTATTTGGGTGGTTCGTTCTGAATTGATTAAGTCATCACAGCCAGATGAAAAAGCTGAATTTTTCGAACCAGCGCTAGACAAAGTTTATCGTCATCCTACGTTCTATCATATTCCTGATGGCATCGAGCATATGTAAGGGAGTATGGAAATGAATAATCCTATTTTATCTAAGTTCTTATTACATATTGGCGATAGCCAGTTGGTATTGGCGCAACGTTTAGCGGAGTGGTGCGGTCATGCGCCAGAGCTAGAGATTGATATTGCCTTGGCGAATATTGGTCTGGATCTGCTTGGGCAATCAAGAAACTTTTTAACTTTAGCTGGGCAATATGAAGAAGCACAGCGTGATGAAGATCAATTGGCTTACTTCCGTTCAGAACGTGAATTTCTCAATTTATTGTTATGTGAACAGCCAAACGGTGATTTTGCTCAAACCATCGTACGCCAATGGTTAATGGATCATTATCACTTGTTATTAATGACGTCTTTAAGCAAAAGTGCAGTAGCTGAGATTGCAGCGTTGGCAATGAAATCATTAAAAGAAGTGAAATATCACATTCGCTTTTCAACCAGTTGGATGGAGCGTCTGAGCTTAAGTACAGCAGAAGCACATCAACGTGTACAGCTTGCATTAGATAGCTTGTGGCGTTTTAGCGCAGAGTTATTTGAGTTGACGGCTGAAGAGCGTGTACTGGTTGAGCAAGGTTTAATCAGTGACTTATCCAATGATAAAGCGCAATGGGATAAGACAATTGCTGAAGAATTAAAACGATTTGAGCTGACAGTTCCTGCAAATGGTGCGTATCGCCGTGGTGCCAAACAAGGTCTACATACGGAACATTTAGGATATTTGTTGGCTGAAATGCAGGCCATTCAACGCACTTATCCTGAAATGACTTGGTAAGACAAGGAGTTGAGCCATGCAAATGATTCGCCATTGTATCGATCAGTGTTGGGATGTTCTGCAAACGGTCAGCGATCCTGAGATTCCTGCTTTATCTGTAGTGGATTTGGGCATGATTCGTGGGGTAGAACTGAATGATCAGCAAGAAATTATTGTTCGATTAACACCTACCTATAGTGGTTGTCCTGCAACTGATTTATTAAAAGCGCAGATTGTCGAGGCGTTGGCAGCAGAAGACCTCACTCCAGCAAAGGTGATTGTTGATTTATCTGAAGCATGGACAACCGACTGGATGTCTGAAATAGGCAAGAAGAAGTTACAAGACTATGGTATCGCGCCACCAGAGGGTTTAGCCCATCAGTGTGGAACACATGTTCATTTAAAAGATGGTGTGGTGTGTCCGCGGTGTAAAAGTCGAAATACCAAGCTGCTCACGGAGTTTAGTTCAACCGCGTGTAAGGCCTTGTACAAATGTCAGGACTGTCTTGAGCCCTTTGATTATTTTAAATGTATTTAAAGTTTTAGATAAGGAAATCAGCCATGAGCCAATTTATTCCCTTAAAAGTAAAAAGTATTACGCCTCAGACCGATCAAGCCATTTGTATTGCGTTTGATCTTGTGTCTGAGCAACAAGAACAATTTAGATTTCAACCAGGTCAGCATTTAACGATTCGCCATTTAACTGAGGCAGGTGAGATTCGCCGTTGTTACTCAATCTGTAGTTATGCACCGAAAGAAGATATCAGTATCGCAGTAAAAAAGATGGATCAAGGTCAATTCTCAAATTGGGCTAATGACTATCTAAAAGTTGGCGATGTTCTTGATGTAATGCCACCACAGGGTGTTTTCTTCCAAAAAGCAGCCAGATCGGGCGGTCAAGCATTTTTAGGTGTTGCTGCGGGCAGTGGTATAACCCCAATTTTATCGATTATTAAACAGGTTTTGTTTGAACAATCGACATCGAATTTTACCTTGCTCTATGGTAATCGTTCATGGAAACAGACCATGTTTGCTGAGCAAATTATGGATTTGAAAGATCAATTTAAAGAACGTTTCCAGTTGATCAATATTTTTTCCCGTGAATTCAACGAAAGTGAGTTGATGAATGGTCGAATAGATGAAACAAAATTAAAGCAATTGTTTGATCATGACGTGTTAGAAAGCAATTTTGATCATGTTTTTGCCTGTGGCCCAGATGAAATGATGGATACAGTCGAAAGCCTGCTACCGACCTATGGTTTAAGCAAAGACAAGATTCATACTGAACGTTTTAATACGGGTCATGTCCGTAAACGAGCAGTCGATGCCGATGCAAATCGTAAGGAAGAACAAGTCAATATTGTACTGGATGGTCGTGAACTGATCGTGTCAGTGTCTCAAGACGATGAAAGCATTTTAGATGCAGCATTGCGTGCAGGTGCAGATTTACCTTATGCATGTAAAGGCGGGGTGTGTGCGACCTGCCGTTGTAAGGTGCTTTCTGGTGATGTTGATATGTTCTTGAACTACAGTCTTGAAGATGATGAAGTCGAAAAAGGCTATGTGTTGAGCTGCCAGACTTTACCTAAAAGCTCAAATGTCCGTTTGAGCTTTGATGAGTAGAGGTGGCTATGCAAGAGCTAATCAAAGCCGAAATAACAATTGATGGTGTAATGCTATTAACCCTCAATCGTGCTGAAAAACGAAATGCTTTAAATAATGCAACTTTGCAATATTTATGCGAATTGCTCGAAGAGGCAGAACATAATGCCCGAATCAAAGCCATCGTTCTAACGGGCAATCAATATTGTTTCGCAGCAGGTGCTGATCTTGCTGAGTTAGCAGAAATGGATTCAGTGGCTTTACAGCTCGATATCCGTCCAAAACTATGGCAGAAGATTGATGCGTTTAGTAAACCGATTATTGCAGCTGTGAATGGTTATGCCTTGGGTGCAGGATTTGAACTGGTTTTACATACAGATATCGTACTGTGTGGTGAAAATGCCAAATTCGCATTGCCAGAAATTGGTTTGGGCATGTTACCAGGTGCTGGTGGCACACAACGTTTAGCACGTCTAGTCGGGCAACAATTGACCATGCGCTGGGCGATGACAGGTGAAATGCTTTCGGCGCAACAGGCAGAGCAACATGGTATTTGCAGCGAAGTGGTGCCAACGGCTTTAACTGTGGAATATGCCATTCAATTAGCCAAGAAAATTGCTCAACAAGCACCCTTGGCAATTCGGGTAATTAAACAATCGATCAAAAGTATTCATGAGACAACACTGAGTCAGGGATTAAAGCTTGAACGCCAGAATTTTGTTTGGTTGGCGGCAACAAACGATCGAAAAGAAGGAATTAACGCATTCTTTGAAAAAAGAAAGCCTGTATTTAGAGGTGAATGATGGACTATCAAAATATTATTGTAGAAGAAAAGAATGCTGTTGGTTATTTAACCTTTAATCGACCAAAGGCACTGAATAGTTTTAACGTGGATATGCACCGTGAAGTCGCTGAGGTCTTGGGCTTTTGGAGTAAAAACCAAGATATTCGTTGTGTAGTGATTAGTGGTGAAGGTCGTGGTTTCTGCGCAGGACAAGATCTTGGCGATCGTGTGGTTGATCCAAATGCTGCAGCCCCTGATTTAGGTTACTCGATTGAAACCTACTATAACCCGCTGATCAAAATGATTGTCAATATGCCCAAGCCTGTGATCTGTGCGGTAAATGGTGTGGCAGCCGGTGCAGGTGCAAATATTGCTTTGGCTTGTGATTTGGTCGTCGCAGCGAAATCTGCCAATTTTGTACAAGCATTTTGTCGTTTAGGTCTGGTTCCTGACTCAGGTGGAACATGGTTTCTGCCACGTGCGGTAGGTCAAGCCCGTGCAATGGGTCTGGCTTTACTGGGAGATAAACTTCCTGCGGAAACCGCAAAAGAATGGGGCATGATTTGGGATGTTGCCGAAGATGCTGAGCTGAAATCAAAAGTCACTGAACTGGCAGAACGTTTAGCCAAACAGCCTACCTTTGGCCTATCACTGATCAAAAAAGCCATCCATCAATCCAGTAATAACAGCTTTGATGAACAGATGTTCTTGGAGCGAGATTTACAACGTATCGCAGGACGCTCAGAAGATTATCGTGAAGGTGTGCAAGCTTTCATGAATAAGCGTGAGCCTGACTTTCAGGGACGTTAAGCATGATGAATCTAGATTTGTCTCATGCCAAAATTGCGGTGATTGGCTCAGGAACAATGGGGATCGGTATTGCTCAATTGGCGATGGTCAATGGTCATTCGACTGTTCTCTATGATCTCGATCGTGAAAAGACCAAACAGGCGGTTGATGGATTGCATCAGACCTTCGCGAAGTTGACAGAAAAAGGCAAGCTAACCTCTGAGCAGGCACAGCAGGCACTTTCACGTTTGACCATTGCTGATCAAATCGCAGCATTGGCAAATGTCGATTTGGTGATAGAAGCTGTAGTTGAAAAGCTGGAAGTGAAACAATCTTTGTTCAAGCAGCTGGCGACGATTTGTAATGACCAAACGATTTTAGCCACCAATACCTCATCTATTTCTGTGACAGCAATTGCGTCTGCTGTTCCACACCCTGAACGTGTGGTTGGACTGCATTTCTTTAATCCTGCACCTGTGATGAAGTTGGTCGAAATTGTACAGGGTTTAAAAACAACGGAAGTTTTATGTCAGTCATTAAGAACGCTCATGCTGGCTTGGAACAAAATTCCTGTGTTAACTAAGTCAACGCCAGGATTTATTGTCAATCGTATTGCCCGTCCGTTTTATGCAGAAGCATTTCGCGCCTTGCAAGAACAGGTCACAACATATGATCAACTCGACTATGCCTTAAAGCAATGTGGTGGTTTTGCGATGGGACCGTGTGAGTTAACTGATTTAATTGGGCAAGATGTTAATTTCTCAGTCACTCAAAGTGTTTATGAAGCCTTCTTTTATGAACCGCGTTATCGTCCAAGCCTGATTCAGAAAGAATTGGTTGATGCTGGTACATGGGGACGTAAATCAAAGCAAGGCTTTTATCGCTATGATGAAAAAAATCAGTATGCGACTTTTCAGCTTCAGCTTATTACTGCGCCGTCTTTTCATGCTGATGTTCAAGTCAAAGGTACATGGGCTCAATGTCCGCATTTATTAGAACGTCTGGGCTTAAGTCGTGCTTTAGCAAGCAATGAAAATATCATCCAAATTGATGATGTTGATTTGCGTCTAAGTCATGGAGAATCTGTCAATATCGATTATCCAAATCGTAAAACGGTATTGATGGATTGGCATCATCATTTTGAACAGGCACAGGCGGTGGTTCTTAGCCATAACCATCTTTGCCAAGCGGATGATCTTGCAACTGTTGAGGATTTCTTTGCCCAATCCCAGATCAAGGTACTTTGGATCAGTGATCATCCAGCACTATTAACCTTGCGTACTATTGTTTTACTGATTAATGAAGCCTGTGAAGCAAGTCTGCATGGTGTTGCGAGTATGGAAGATATTGATAATGCCATGAAATATGGAGTGAACTATCCTAAAGGGCCGTATCAATGGATGATGCAATTGGGTGCTGAATACGTCTTGGCAACACTAAACAATTTATATGCCATCTATGGCGAAGAAAAATATCGTGCAAGTCTTTATCTCAAACAATACGTGGCGAAGCAGCAGTGTATTCGCACTGATTATTCAAAAGATTTAAAAGCCTTTGCATAGACAGGAGTCAACATGGAAGACGTTTTAATTTGCGATTTTATTCGTACCCCAATTGGTCGCTATGCAGGTGCATTAAGTTCAGTGCGTACTGATGATCTTGCGGCATTGCCGATTAAATATTTAAAAGAAAAGCATGCTGATTTACCTTGGCAAGAATTGGATGAAGTGTTTTTAGGCTGTGCCAATCAAGCGGGTGAAGATAACCGTAATGTGGCGCGTATGGCAACCTTATTGGCTGGTTTACCTGAAGCTGTTCCTGCAATGACAGTGAATCGTTTATGTGCATCTGGTTTAGATGCAGTCGGTTTGGCAGCACGTTCAATTAAATCTGGCGAGTCTCAATTTGTACTGGCAGGTGGCGTGGAGTCAATGAGCCGAGCGCCCTTTGTTCAAGCCAAGCCAACAGAAGCATTTGGACGCAGTCCGGAAATATTTGATACCACGATTGGCTGGCGTTTTATTAATAAAAAGATGAAAGCCGAATATGGCACCGACAGCATGCCTGAAACGGCTGAGAATGTGGCTGAGAAATACCAGATTAGCCGACAAGATCAGGATGAGTTTGCGATTCGTAGTCAACAAAAAGTGGCAGTGGCGCAACAAAATGGTTTTTTTACAGATGAAATCTTGCCCGTTGAACTGGTCGATCGTAAAAAGAACATCACCATTTTTAGCCAAGATGAGCATCCAAGAGCAGAGACTAGCCTAGAGGGTTTGGCAAAACTCAAAGCCCCATTCCGTAAAGAGGGTGGTTCAGTCACTGCGGGCAATGCATCTGGTGTCAATGATGGTTCGGCTTGTGTGTTATTGACCAATCGTCAGTTTGCCGATAGCCACGGATTAAAACCTTTGGCACGTGTGGTCGCGATTGCAAGTGCAGGTGTTGAGCCAAAATATATGGGCATTGGACCTGTGCCAGCAGTTCAGAAACTTTTAAAACAAACAGGTCTTCGCTTAGATCAAATGGATGTGATTGAGCTGAACGAGGCATTTGCAGCCCAGTCTTTGGCATGTATGCGTGAGTTGGGTTTAAAAGATGATGATGCACGTGTTAATCCGAACGGTGGCGCGATTGCCCTTGGACATCCACTGGGTATGAGCGGAACTCGTTTGGTGATTACCGCCACCAGAGAATTAAAAAGACGTGGTGGTCAATATGCACTGTGCACCATGTGTGTTGGTGTCGGCCAAGGTGTGGCCCTTATTTTAGAAAATTTAAATTAATGTAGATGGTTCTCGTGTAATAACGACATAGGAGATACGGCAGTGGATAGCCAAATTATAGATAATGTAGAAAAAATGACGCTAGCGGAGTTGCGAGCACTTCAAACCAAACGGTTAAAGGAAACATTGACCTATGTCTATGCCAATAGCCCGGTGTACAAGAAAAAGTTCGATGATGCTGGTGTACATCCCGATGACTTTGTAACATTGGATGATCTCGCAAAGTTTCCATTTACCACCAAACAGGATCTAAGAGATAACTATCCGTTTGGTATGTTTGCTGTGCCTCAGGAACAAATTGTCCGTTTACATGCTTCTTCTGGGACAACAGGCAAACCCACCGTCGTTGGATATACCCAAAAAGATATTCATACTTGGTCAGATATCGTGGCGCGTTGCCTACGTATGGCAGGTCTAAGTGCCAAGGATATGATTCAGGTTGCCTATGGTTATGGTTTATTTACTGGTGGTTTAGGCGCACATTATGGTGCGGAGCGCTTGGGTGCAACCGTGATTCCGATGTCAGGTGGTCAAACCGAAAAACAGGTTCAACTGATTCAGGACTTTAAACCGACAGCGATTATGGTGACGCCATCATACTGTGTGAGCATTATTGAAAAACTAGAGCAACAGTTGGGTAGTGCACGAAATACCTCTTTAAAAGTCGGTATTTTTGGTGCTGAACCTTGGACAAATGAGCTACGCCGTGAAATCGAAGAGCGTTTGAATATCAAGGCATTAGATATTTACGGCTTATCTGAGATCATGGGTCCTAGTGTTGCGATGCAGTGCCTGAATGAAGGTGAAGGCTTAACCATTTGGGAAGATCATTTTTATCCTGAGATCATTAATCCTGAAACAGGTGAAGTGTGTAAGGATGGTGAATTGGGCGAACTGGTATTCACTACCATTACTAAAGAAGGTTTGCCGATTATCCGCTATCGTACCCGCGATTTGACTCGTTTATTGGCAGGTCAGAACATGGCGATGCGTCGTATGGACAAGATTGTAGGGCGTAGTGATGATATGCTGATTATTCGCGGGGTAAATGTATTTCCAACTCAAATTGAAGAACAAATTCTTCAAGTGCCAAGTTTAGTGCCGAATTATGAAATTCTGGTCGCGAAGAAAGGGCATATGGATACTTTGCATATCCGCACAGAAATGTGTCATAACTGTGATCAGCAAGCACAGCAACTGGCTCAGCAGCTGATGCAACGGATAAAAACCATGATTGGGATTTCAGTCACGGTGGAAGTAGTGAATGAACTGACTTTGCCTCGCTCTGAAGGTAAAGCAAAACGAGTAATCGATATGCGTCAGATTGCTTAACATTATGATCATTCAGGGTATAGAATCTATATCCTGAATCTTAAACGCTAAGACATGGGTATGAGTGTAAAATTACAGCAAATTATTGATTCGATTATTAAGAATGAGACCTTAAGCGGAACCTCGCTGATTTCTACTATTTTTGGAGATTCAGTCCTGCATCGAGGGGGCAACATCAGCCTTGCAAGCTTGATTCAGCTAATGGAGCTTTTTGATTTTAATGATCGTGCTGTAAGGACTTCAGTTTTCCGTCTAGTGAAAAGTGATTGGTTAGGTTCAGATAAAATTGGTAGAACCAGCTTTTATCGGATTACCGATGCCAGTCGAGCAAAATATTTGCAAGCAGAGCAACGGATTTATAATGATCAGATGAAGGAATGGGATCACTCTTGGGATCTGATTCTAATGTCGAGTCTGGATAGTGACAATAAAGCATTTTTAAAGAAAGAGTTGGAATGGTTAGGCTTTGCCAATATTTCAACCAATCTTATGGCTTATCCGGGTTCGAATCGTCTACAACTACAAAAGCTGTTGGTTGACTTAAATATGAGTGAACAGGTGGTGGTGTTTAAGGCCGAGACCTTACAGCTGTTTAATAACTCAACTGACACTATTAGTCGTATGTTAGAAACCAATTGGCCGATTGATGAGTTACGTCAACGCTATCTGCAGTTCTTGGATATGTTTAGAGAAATTGGCGTAATTTTGATGCAGGAAGACGAAAGCATTGAACCACTTCAAGCTTTTCAGATTCGGACCTTATTGATTCATTACTATCGTCGTATTTTACTCAAAGATCCTGCATTGCCCTTAGAACTATTATCCGCGGACTGGCCCGCAGTCAATGCCCGTACATTATCCATGAACATTTACAAAAAAGTCTTTGAAGCGGCTGATGACTATTTCTTATCGGTTGCGGCAACATCCGAAGGGCCAATGCCAAATGCGACTGCACCTTTCTGGCGTCGTTTTGGCGGCTTAACCCAAAGTAATGAGAGATTGAGTCATGCCTTGCTATAGCATTGATGGGGTGATTCCTGTGGTTCACCCTAGTGCATTTGTTCATCCCACGGCAGTTTTAATTGGTGATGTGATTATTGAAGCTGGGGTTTATATTGGTCCTTTTGCTTCATTGCGTGCGGACTTTGGTCGTGTTCATATCCAAGCAAATGCCAATGTACAGGACAGTTGTACCATTCATGGTTTTCCGCAAAGTATCACCCTGATTGAAGAAATGGGACATATTGGTCATGCTGCGATTTTGCATGGTTGCCGTATTGGTAAAAATGTCTTGATTGGCATGAATAGTGTGATTCTGGATTATGCAGAAATTGGTGAAAACACCATTATTGGTGCAAACAGTTTAGTCAAAACCAAAGATGTGATTCCTGCCAATGTACTGGCAATCGGAAGCCCTGCAAAAGTTGTGCGAGATTTAACAGAACAAGAACGCACATGGAAAATTAAAGGGACCCAAGAATATATCCAATTGGCACAGCGTTGTTTAAACAGCATGATAGAGGTTATGCCTTTAGTGGAAAATTCACCTAAACGTAAGACCTATCAAGATTTTCACTCTGCTCACCAAATCAAGCCAACAACAGCATAAATAGAACATTTGAGCTGATCAATTTCTTTTGAACTTCAGCGATAACAAGACATCAAAAAGCAACAGTTTGTTTTTAAATATTAGTTGATGATGAAGTGTAAATTTTTCTACTTTTTAAGTTAGAAAAATACAGGAAAGCATTTTTCACTACATTTTTGGATATAAATCGGCCTAAAAGTGAAGACTTTATTTAAGGAAATACAAAGAGGTTAATGATGTCTATTTTAACAAAAGAAATTTGGGATCAAAAATTATTTCGTGGAACATGGCAATCCGCCAAAAACGGTTATCAAGTAGTTGAAGTTGCGACAGGTGAGTCCTTAGGACAGATTGGTTATGCAGATGCATCCGATGTGGTCGAGGCGGCTCAGCAAGCCAAGATTGCACAAAAGCAATGGTGGGCACTGAGTTATCAAGAGCGTCAGGCGGTTTTTGAGCGAGCAGTTCAGATTCTAACTGAGCATCAGGCTGAAATTATCGAATGGCTGGTCAAAGAAAGTGGTTCGCTACAATTAAAAGCTGGTTTTGAGGTTAATATCTCGATACAGGTATTAAAGCATTGTATTGCTTTGCCAGCAGCGGATCAGGGCACATTATTGCCAACTACGGCAGGTAAACTGAGTTTGGCCAAGCGAGTGCCTTTAGGTGTGGTTGGTGTGATTTCACCATTTAATTTTCCGTTGTATCTTGCGTTACGTGCGGTTGCACCCGCATTGGCGCTCGGAAATGCGGTGATCTTGAAACCTGATGAACGCACTGCTGTCTGTAGCGGTTATGCAATTGCCCGTATTTTTGAATTGGCGGGTTTACCACAAGGACTGCTACATGTACTGCCTGGTGGTGCTGAAGTGGGCGAAGCACTGACCTTAGATAAAAATATTGCCAGTATTCAATTTACCGGTTCTACCCATGTGGGTCGTATTGTGGGTGCCAATGCAGCCAAAACACTGAAAAAAGTATCGCTTGAGTTAGGCGGTAAAAACTCACTGATTATTCTTGACGATGCCGATATTGAGCTTGCGGCAGAGAATATCGCGTGGGGTGCTTTTTTGCATTCGGGTCAAATTTGTATGACCTCTGGAAAAATCCTGATTCAGGAAAAGATCTATCATCAAGTCAAACAACGTGTGATTGAAAAGGTCAAAAATTTTGTGGTGGGCAATCCATTGAATGCGGATGTCACGATTGGCCCTTTGATTAATGCTAAGCAATCGCAACGAGTTGAGCAGTTGGTCAATGAAGCAATTGCACATGGCGCTAAACTGGAAATTGGTGGACAGGCCAATGGTGTTTTCTTTGAACCAACGGTCTTAGCTGATGTAAAACAGGACAATCCAATTTTTGCTGAGGAAATTTTCGGTCCTGTTGCCGTCCTTATTCCTTTTAGCACGGATGAACAGGCAATTGAACTTGCGAATGATGGAGATTATGGGCTTTCGGCGGGTATTATTACAGCCAATGTTGGGCGTGGCATGCAGCTTGGTCAGCAACTGAATGTAGGTTTATTGCATATCAATGATCAAACCGTGAATGATGAAACGGTGAATCCTTTTGGTGGCTTTGGTGCATCAGGCAATGGTACACGTATTGGTGGACCTGCGAATGCGGATGAATTTACCCAATGGCAATGGATGACCATTCAGGCGCAAGCGCCACATTATCCATTCTAAGCAAGTTTGAAAATTCCTTCTGATTTGTCCCTGAAACTTTAGGGACAAATGCTTCTAAATCACATTACGAAGCTCATTGGCAGTGTTGCGTAGTAGCGGTAAAATCTGTTCCACTAAATAATCCTCTTGTACACGATTGGTCTGTGACATGCAGTTTAGGGCGGCAATCGCTTTTCCTTGAGCATTGATCACAGGCACGGCAATTGCGATGACACCGAGTTCATGCTCTTCTTTAGAGAGGCAATAATCTGCTCGTGAAATGCCTTTTAGCACCTCAAAGAATTTGCTTTCATCCGTTATGGTAAAAGGGGTTAAACGCTTTAATCCATAGTTTTTGACCCAATCGCGCTGAGTCTGCTCAGATAATGCTGCCAATAATACTTTACCTGTTGAAGTTGCGTGTGCAGGTAGGCGATTGCCTAAATGCATGCCATAAGGGCTCACGCGGAGATTATCTTGTTGAGGTAGATAACTACGAACGATCGGTACCACTTCGTTATCATCTAAAACCACCAATGAAAAGGTTAATGAGGTTTGTGCAGATAAAAGATTGAGAAAGGATTGGGCAATTTTAGGTAGATGTGCTGAACTTAAATAAGAACTTGAGAAACGTAACACACGATGAGTCAGCCAATAATAATGTTCATCTGTGTCTAAATAGCCTAAATATTTTAAAGTTTTAAGATAACGCCGTGCTGCTGTTCGACTGATCCCAGTCCGTTCAGCCACTTGAGTGACATTTAAACGTTGTCGATCAACCCCAAAAGCCTCCAGTAAAGCGAGCCCTTTGGCCAAACCAGCAATGTAATCTTCCTGACGGATCTGTTCATGCAAATTGGGGTGCTCTAACACAGCATCAACCTTAACCATGTTTCCATTCCTGTTATTGTGATGTTTTTGTCCGCTATTCGGACAAATGAAATGATAAACGGTTCTTTTCGACTTGGCTATATCGTGCACAAAACTTAAAAGCAGTAAGTTAAAAGACAGGAGATCACAAGGAAGATGTCATGGAACTTTTAACAACGCAGGTTGCGATTATTGGTGCGGGTCCAGCTGGATTGCTACTTGGCCAGCTTTTATATAAGGCAGGTATTGAGCATATTATTATTGAACAACGTAGCGCTGAGTATGTGGCCTCGCGGATACGTGCTGGCATCTTGGAACAAGTATCGGTTGATTTACTTAAGCAGGCCGGTGTAGATCAACATCTAAAAGAGAAAGGATTGCCGCATTCAGGTATTGAGATACTTACCAATGGACAGAAACATCGAGTTGATTTATCTGCATTGACTGGTGGAAAGCAGGTCACGGTCTATGGTCAAACAGAAGTGACCAAAGATTTAATGATGGCACGTGAGGCCGCGCAACTTAAATCATTTTATGAAGCACAAAATGTACAGGTCAGCGATTTTTATCAAACACCTAAAGTGCATTTTGAATATCAAGGTAAATCAATCCAGATCGAATGTGATTTCATTGCAGGTTGTGATGGCTATCATGGAATATGCCGAGCCAGTGTGCCTCAGGATAAAATCAAGACCTATGAAAAAGTGTATCCATTTGGCTGGTTAGGTGTATTAGCCGACGTACCTCCCGTTGCCGATGAATTGATTTACGTCCAATCAGAACGTGGTTTTGCTTTATGCAGTATGCGTTCAGAAACGCGTAGTCGTTATTACTTGCAAGTTCCGCTCAATGATCGAGTTGAAGACTGGTCAGATGAGAGGTTTTGGGAAGAGCTCAAATCTCGCTTAGATGCTGAAAGTCAAAAAAAGTTGGTAACAGGCCCATCAATCGAAAAAAGTATCGCACCACTACGCAGTTTTGTGACTGAACCCATGCGATTCGGAAAACTGTTTTTAGCAGGTGATGCGGCGCATATTGTCCCACCAACAGGTGCAAAAGGGTTGAATCTTGCAGCCTCTGATATTGCTTATCTCTCCAGTGCATTGATTGAATATTATGTCGAAGGTTCAGATCAGGGCATTCAGGAATATTCAGAAAAATGCTTACAACGGGTCTGGAAGGCTGAGCGTTTTTCTTGGTGGATGACCCACTTATTGCATCGCTTTGAAATAGAAAGTGAGTTTGAACATAAGATTAAACAAGCCGAACTGAGCTATATCCTTGGCTCTACAGCGGGCAAGACGACCTTGGCAGAAAATTATGTCGGTTTGCCTATACACGCCTAAATCGTAATTCAGATATTTTTCAGCACATTGAATTGATAACGATTTTCAAAATTTAAACAAGTTGATATGTGGCGTGTTGATCCACTTACATAAGGAAATAGAGAGATTTATCATAGTTGATACTTATATTATTGTACATGGTGCATGGCACAACGGCCCCTTAATGGAACCAACAGCCGAATATATCCGTTCTCGAGGCCATATCGTTCATTGTCCAACCTTGGCAGGTAATCGCCCCAATGAAGATTGCAGTCAGATTGGTTTAGAAGATGCCATTAACTCACTGATTCAATATATAGAGCAGTATGATTTAAAGGATATTCGTTTAGTGGGGCATAGTTATGCGGGTATGGTGATCTCTGCAGTTATTGATCGTATTCCACTGCGGATTCATCGAGTGGTATATGCAAATGCTTTTGTACCGTATCCAGATGAATGTTTGAATGATATGGCTCCAGCACAATATAAAGCTTTGTTCGATCCAATGGCCAAAGCAAATAACAGTGCTGTGTCTTTACCATTTTCCGTTTGGCGAGAATGTTTTATGAATGATGCGGATGAAGGACTTGCCAGATCTGCGTATAAATGCTTAACGCCACAACCATATCGTTGCTTTAGTGATCCTATCGTACTGTCAAAACCTATTGCAGCAATGGATATTGCGAAATCATATTTGAATTGTAGACAAGATACGGCACTGCCACAGAGTTTATCTTGGCATCCGCGTCTATCAGAGCGTTTAGGTTTATTTCGTTACGTAGAAGCAGATGGAGGGCATGAAACTTTATTTACTGATCCGATCGGTTTTGGCAAAGCGATTATGATTGCAGCACGTGATTGAGTTTTACCGAAAAGATTCCTCAAAATTCGGAGTTTTCTGTCATCGAGTATTCAATATCTAAATTTATAAAAAAAGCTGTTCAATTTTTTGAACAGCTTTTCCGTATACTTAATTGAGCAATTTATTCAGCAAACTGCGGAATCATTTTACGAACATTGGTTTTCGCATCAATCACAGTCATAAAAGTATAAGCACCAATAAATTTACGGCTAATGAACATAAACTCTTTTGGTGGAACCGAGAAATAGCGTGAAGCCATCGACTGCCCAGCTTGTTGCATCACTCGATTATGCAGTTGGCTTTTTTTCCAGTCATAGCGGTCCTGATCATCCATAATATCAGCTGGCATATCAGGATTGTTACTCGGGCAGCTAAATGCTTCTGTTGCAATCAGAAAAACATCCGCCATACCTGGTTTAACATTTTCTGGCATGGCATCAAAGAACTCATAACCTGTCATGGCTTTGACCATTGCATTTTTATCATGGTCATAACCAGCATGAATCAAATTACGGGCAACGCTAAGTAAGTTGTTATCGAATTGGCGAATTGCACCAAAGTCGAGTAATACGATTTTATCTTTAACATCATCACCATTACCTAAACGAACCAAGTAGTTACCAAAGTTCGGGTCGGTTTGCATTTCACCCCACTCAAATAGCTCACGTACCGCAATTTCTAAAGAAGCTTCACCTAATTGGTTGCGGCGCTCTTGAGGCAAGGAAAGCATAACGGGACTATTGACTGGTACACCACGCTCAAAGGTCATGCACAACACTTTTTCAGCGCAAAATTCCTCAATAATTTCAGGGACTACATAACGCGGATCATCTTTCAAGCGCTCAGCAAAACGGCGTGTGGTTGCCGCTTCAATGCCATAATCGACTTCACGATGCATCATTTCACGCACTTCATCAAACCACTGATCAAATTCACGGGTTTGAGGTACCATGCGTGTAAGTTTCAGCATGTTCTTAAACAGATTCATGTCGGAATCAATGGCTTCAGCAACACCAGGGTACTGGATTTTAAGTACCAACTCTAAACCATCTGACTTACGCGTAGCACGATGAACTTGAGCAAGTGAAGCTGTTCCAATTGGCTCATGATCAATTGTGAGATCATTTAATTTTGAACCGAGTTGCTCTTGCAAATGTGTTTTGATTGCAGGCCAAGCCAGTGCAACAGTTTGGTTGTTCAAAGTGTTTAAGGCTTGTGTAATTTCTTCAGGTAAAAAGTGTTCACCGTATAAAGCCATCATTTGTCCAATCTTAACAATTGAACCTTTTAATTTACCAATTTCAGAAACTAAATAGTGTGCCTGCTCAGCCATGGCCTTTTTTCGTTTCTTCTCTTTTTCTTCTTCGCTCGAGAAAATAGAAGTGGCACTTGCAGTCGCCCAACGTGTTCCAGCAAGTAGAGAAGCTTTTGCAATAGATAAGCGACGATCCACCGATGAGGTTTTTAGATTCTTAAGCTTATCGTTCTGATCTGACATGAAAGAAAAGTCCTATGCTGAAATCGGAGGGTTGAAAGCCGAGACTTGAATTGTAGCGGATATTACCGCTTTTGAACGTATTAAAATAGTTCAATCTCTTGAATTATCAGTCTAAATTTGTGCAATAGGGTATCTTCATAAAAATAGCCTAAGTAGAAATTTGCTATTTACTATACAAATGTTCTAAATTTTAAACTGAATTTTAAGTGAAGACTTCTTCATCAACGCAGCTCGATTGCTGTGAATATGTTTCACTAACATCCGTTTTACTTGACTGTGGTGAAATCCAACTGCATATGCCTTAACAATAATAATACTTGGCAGCGTAAAGAAAAAATACTTGGTGTCGTCTAAAGTCGCATCTTTGAAAACGCCTTCTTCAACAAGTATCTCTCTGAGAAATTGTTTTTCAGCTTGTACTGTGCTGGATGATTCATCATCCCAATAATTCTGACGCATTGCCATCAAATTATTATGCTTATAACTCATATAACCATTGAGCCTGTTTATTCCACCGTTAGCCAATATATGAGGTTGCTCGGGTATTTATCAAGAATAGATTTATATCAAAAATAGCCTAAGTAAATTTAAACCTTGATTTAAAAATGCTACACTTATCACACGACCAACATTAAACAAAAATACTGAATTATTATGACACCTGCTTGTAAACTATTGGAAAAAAATAAAATACAATTTTCTATTCATGAATATGAACATGATGTGAATGCAAAAAGTTTCGGGCTAGAAGCTGCAGAAAAACTCAATTTAAAGGTGGAAGAAGTTTTTAAAACCTTAATGGTGACCGATGAAAAGAATTATTTCATTGCAATCTTGCCTGTGCACCATCAACTCAATCTAAAAAAAGTCGCAACAGCAGTTGGGTGTAAAAAACTACAAATGGCCAATCCTAAAGATGCGGAGCGCTTGACTGGTTATCTGGTAGGGGGGATTAGTCCATTGGGGCAGAAGAAGCGTCTAAAGACGGTCATTGATGCGACGGCGAAAACATTCGATAAAATTTATGTTAGTGGTGGGAAAAGAGGGTTGGACATTGGTCTTAATCCTGAAGATTTGGCAAAATTATTGGGTGCTGATTTTTTTGATGTTTTAGACTAGGAAAATAATTTTTACAGACAATGTTTTTTATAAATTGTTGTTATATTTAATTTTTTAAGAATCTGCAAAAGCAATTAGCAATTGAAAAGTTATCATTTTATTTAATGAGAATTATTATTATCTTTTTGTATCTTTATTAAGCTAAATTAATATTTAAAACAAATTAATTCAATAGATTAGATCGTATTTTTCAGGTTCTTTTATGGAATTGAAATAGTAAATGATAATAATTATCATTAGTTCCATCCTAATCACAACCTCCCTTGTGCTTAAGATGTGTTTCAGGCCTAAAACATTTCGAAAAACAAATTAACTCTCTTGAAAGAGGATACCGTCAGATGCAATCACTTGCCAATCGGTTGGCGATGCAACATTTCGTCAATGCATATACGCAAGAAACTGGCAAAGGTCACTTGCTAGATAACAGTCAGCAAAGTCCACAACAACAAGCGTTTAGCCAAGGTTTGACGCTGTTATCAATCCCTATCCATTCTATTCAAGCTCAATGTAATTTTCCTTTATCTTATGTCAGTCGAGTCGGGCGACATCGTTTAGCAGATCTTCCACAAATTATTATCCATGGACAACTCAAATCATTTAGTACAGTTGCAATCGTCGGGCTATTGCTTGAGGAACTGGTGTTTGAGTCTTCTATTCCATTAGATGCAGCGTCTTTGCTGGAGAAGTGGATTCAGAGCCGTGATGCATTACAACAGTTTTTAGCGCAGCGTGAAGCTGATTTTGATGATTTGGTAAAAGCAGGTCAGAATTTTATTGAAACCGAGCAGGCACTGATTCTAGGGCATAGCATGCATCCAGCGCCGAAAAGTAGAACAGGTTTTGTGCATGAAGACTGGTTAAAGTTTTCACCTGAACATAAAGGCAAGACACAACTACATTATTGGCTAGTTCATCAGGACTATATTTCAGAAGGCAGCGCCACGGATGAAAGTATTTCAGTTCAATTAAAAACAGCTTTACAGTGGTATTTGTCTGAAAGTGATCTCAATCTGCTCAAGACTCACACAGCATATAAATTACTCCCATTACATCCTTGGCAAGCCCGCTATTTGCAAAGTAAGCCTTGGTTTGAACGTTTGAAACAAACGGGGCAGTTAATTGACGTAGGCTTACGAGGCTGGCAATTTTCTCCAACCACTTCGATCCGAACATTGGCGAGTTTTAATGCACCTTGGATGGTAAAACCGTCACTTTCGGTGATGATCACCAACTCTATTCGAGTAAATTTAGCGAAAGAATGCCACCGTGGTGAACTCACTCATCGTCTATGGCACAGTGAATTTGGTCAGAATATTTTAAAGCAGTGTCCAAGCTTAAAAGCGGTGAATGATCCAGCATGGATTGCTTTGAAAATTGATGATGAGGTAGTGAATGAAAGTATCTGTATTTTCCGCGATCAGCCATTCCATCCTCAACAGCAAGTGACTTGTATTGCATCCTTATGTCAGGATCATCCAGATAAACCTTTAAATCGTTTTAATGCTTTATTCGCAAAAATTGCAAAAGCACATCATGAAACCGATTTATCAGAAATCGCTTTGGATTGGTTTAATCGTTTCCTTGAAGTCAGTTTGCAACCGTTGATGTATGTCTATCATCGCCATGGCATGGCATTTGAATCACATCAGCAGAATGTACTGTTGGAATTAGAAAATCATTTCCCTAAAACTTTATGGTTACGTGATAACCAAGGTTTTTATTACATTGAAGAATTTGCGACAGAAATTCTACAAGCATTACCTGAACTGAAAGAAAAAGCGTTTGCCGTTGGGCCTAAAGATTTCGTGGATGAACGTTTTAGTTATTATTTCTTTGGCAATACCTTGTTTGGCATTATCAATGCGATTGGTGCAACAGGCTATATTACTGAAGACGAATTACTGGGACATCTAACAAGTTTCTTGCAGGAACAATTGCAGCAATACCCAGACAGTACCTTATTACAGGGATTATTGTTTAATTCAACATTGCCCTATAAAGGTAATTTGCTCACACGTTTGCATGAATTAGATGAGCTGATTGCACCTGTCGAAAACCAATCTGTCTATGTAGAACTGCCAAATCCGCTGCGTATTTCACAGAAGGATGTCAGTTATGCTTGATTTTATTGGAATTGGTCTAGGACCATTTAATCTGAGTCTGGCCAGCCTGCTGCATAATAAAAGCACACTGAACTATGCAATTTTCGAACAAAAAGCTCAGTTTGACTGGCATGCAGGAATGCAGTTACCCAATACGGTATTGCAAGTGCCATTTATGGCGGATCTGGTCTCAATGGTTGATCCGACCAGCCCATTTAGCTTTTTGAATTATCTGCGTCATCAGCAACGTTTATATAAATTTTACTTTTTAGAACAGCCACATATTCCGCGTTGTGAGTATAACCATTACTGCCAATGGGTTGCAGAACAACTTGATTGTATTGAATACCAATCACGTGTTTTGAAAATCGAACCTCAAACCATTGGCTTTAAAGTCGTGGTGGAATCGGAGGGTGTTCAGCACAGTTATTTATGCCGTCATCTGGTCATCGGAAGCGGTAATGTGCCTTACTTGCCTGAATGCTTGGCCAAAGTACAGCAACAGCAACCACAAAAATGTCTGCATTCAGCGCAGTATATGACGCATGCCGATACAGATTTACACGGCGATGTCGTGGTACTTGGTTCAGGACAATCTGCAGCTGAAGTCTTTATTGATCTGTTTGATGAGCAGCAAGATACAGTCAGTCATCAGTTCGACCTACATTGGTTTACGCGTTCTCAGGGTTTCTTCCCAATGGAGTATGCGCCATTGGGACTAGAACATTTTAGCCCAGACTATGCACAACACTTTTATGATTTGCCAACTGAGAAGAAAGAACAACAATTGCAGCAGCAGGCATTGTTGTATAAGGGAATCAGTGCAAAAACCATTCGTGAAATCTATCAAAAACTTTATCACCGTAGCATTGCGGGTCAAAGTTTACAGACACATTTGCACAGCCAATGTGATTTGAAAGATGCTGAAGTATTAGATACGCAAAAAATTCGGCTGCATTTCCAACATCGTGCCACGACACAGGCTTTCCACTTAGATTGTGATTTCCTCGTTGCTGCAACAGGTTACTTTACGCCTGACTTTGGTTTTATGCAGTTGCTGAAACCTTATATTGAATTTGATCATAAACAGCGTTGGCAAATCACTGCGGATTATCGAGTTGTACATCATCTAAATGGCCATATTTTTGTTCAAAATCAGGAAATGCATAGCCATGGGGTCGGTACACCAGACCTAGGTCTTGGTGCTTATCGTGCAGCGACAATTATTAATCAATTGCTTGGTGAGCCACTTTATGAGTTTGGTCAGCAGGCGCAGACCTTCCAGCATTTTGAGCTCACTCAGAATCCTAAAATCCAAATGGCAGATGACCAAGCACTTTCAGCAGATGATGTTTCTGAAAAAGCTGTGAGCCAAAATCACTCTATTTTAAAGAAAACAGAACAGAGCACGATTACAACGCATGCAGGTAGTCGTTGTGCAAATGCACGTACACAAACTGTGTCTGTACATTCAACTTATGAGAAATTGATATGAACTTTGCAACTTTAAAAATTAATCAGCAGCAATGGCGTGCCGCTGGACAGCGTCTCATTGAAATGGCGATTGCAGAGTTTCTATATGAAGAAATTATTGAAGTTAAAGCCTTGTCCGCAGGACGTTATCAGTTAGATTTAGGCAATCGTCATTATGAATTCCAAGGCCACCCATATTTACTTGGACACTGGAATATTCAGGAAGGCTCAGTACGTGATGTAAGTAATGGTCAGCAGAGTGATCAGCCTGCTTGGAATTTACATGAGTTTATCGTCGCAATGTCTGACAAGGCAAATGTAAAGCCATTTACCAAAGCGTATTTGATTAAGGAAATGAATAATACCTGGTTGGCAGAAGCGCATCTATTTAATGAAGCGCGTTTACCAAGCACAGCAGTGCTGACTGAACCTCATTATAAAGTTGAAGGCATGCTACGTGGTCACCCTTGGCTGATTATGAGCAAAGGCCGTATGGGCTTTGGTTATGATGATTATTTAAGCGCTGCACCAGAGCTTTCACCAGAAGTCAAAGTATTATGGTTGGCAGTACATCGTGATTTGGCTGAATTCCGCAGTACAGAGCAGTGGGATGCCTGCGGTTTATACCAACATGAATTTGATGCCAATGAGCTGCAACAGTTCATCCAAATTTTGAAAGAAAAGAACTTAGATCCGCAAAATTACTTTTTGATTCCTGTACATGCATGGCAATGGCATCAATGGTTGGTTCCAACTTATGCCAATGAAATTGTCGACCAAAAAATCATTGAGCTAAACATTAGCCAAGACAGCTATGTCCCAATGCAATCAATCCGGACTTTATGCAATACATCAAACCTACAACGTCATTACATTAAGCTACCAGTTAGTATTTTCAATACCGCTGTTTATCGTGGTCTACCATCAAAACGTAATCTGGCAGCGCCAGCAGTAACCGCGTGGTTAAAACAAATCCACCAGCAAGATCAAGACTTACAGCAAACAGGTGTAATTTTCTTAGGTGAAGTGGCAACCCTAACCATCCATCAACCCTGTTTTGACCGAATAGAAGGTGCACCTTACCAGTTTAAAGAGTTGTTTGGTTGCTTATGGCGTGAAAGTGTCGATCGCTATGTTGATCCATCACAGCAAGTGCTTTCTCAAGCAGCGCTATTACACCGAGATATTTCAGGTCAATCGATTCTAAGCGTGTTGATTCAAGCCTCTGGTCTAAGTCCTTTGGCATGGTTAGCACAATTTGCTCAAGTCTGCCTCAGTCCGTTACTGCTTTGCCTGTATCGCTACGGCTTAGCTTTTTCACCGCATGGTGAAAACACCATGTTAGTACATGAAAATGGTGTGCCAAAAGCATTGGTATTAAAAGACTTCATTGATGATATCAATTTGGTGGATGAAGATTTCCCTGAATTGGCTCAATTGCCATCTGAAGGCGGTTTGTTATTACGTCATGAAGCGACGGATTTAAGTCATTTCATTTTCACGGGGCTATTCATGGTGCATTACCGTTATATCTGTAATGTGTTCTTACAAGATTATCCTGAATATTCAGAACTTGATTTCTGGCAGACCATTTCCAACACCATTGTTGCGTTTAACCAACAGCATCCAGAACTGGCTGAACGAGCTGAAAAATTTGCCATGTTGCGCCCAACCTATACCAAGATTTGTTTAAACCGTGTTCGTTTATTTACCACCAGTTATAACGATGAAGCAGAGCGTCCTGTGCCTGTTTTCCTTGATCCAATTGCAAATCCAGTCAGCCCTGAAACATTGGCTGAATGGTCAGCTCAACAAGCTGAATCTAAAGCGGGTTAAGTCTTTTTCTAAATTTATGAAGGTTCGATATGAAAACTATTTCTCAGCAATTACCAGATTATTTTGAATACCACGAAGATGGCACACAATACTACTTACGCCAAGTGCAATACCCACAAGATATTCCTTTGCTACATCAGTGGATGCATGAACCGCATGTCATTCCACAGTGGCAATTGAATAAGTCGGAACTGGATTTGCAGGTTTACTTCGACAAGATGCTGGCAGATGACCATCAGCGTCTCTTGATTGTGGGGGTGGATGGCAAAGATGTGGGCTATACCGAGATCTATGAAGGTAAGCGTGATCGTCTTGGCCGTTATTACGAAGGTGATGATAACGATCTAGGTTGGCATTTGCTATTTGGTGACAAATCCGTATTTGGAAAAGGATTTTTGCGTCCAACTATTCGCTTACTCAGCTTCTATATTTTTGAACATTCACAAGCGAAAAAAATCGTGGGTGAGCCTGACCATACTGTTAAGCCTTATGCCGCTGTGGTCGCAGAACTTTGCTACGAGACTCAACGTTTAATTCCTATGCCAGAAAAAACGGCAATGTTGTATTACTGCTTTAGAGAGACTTTTTATAACAAGTTTGGTGAATATTACCAAATTTCACAACAACAGCTAGCCAATCAGCCAGCCAAAATCCTGAGTGTTACATGAGCTTATCTATCAATGAGATGCACATCTTGGACATGCGCTTTGCCGCGCATGTCTCAGTGGCAGAATTTGAGCAATGGTTAATGCATATTCAACAATATTTCGAACAAAAAAGAAGTTTTGTGCTGATTATGCAAACCGAGCCGAATACTGAATTCCCCGAAGAATATCGGGTCATTCAGGGGAAATGGTACAAACAATACAAACAAGATTTTTATCAATATTGTTTAGGCCTTGCCCGCATAGCCCAAGATGAAGATGATCGTATTCGATTAGACACGCCAGCTTTGCAAAAAGCCTGGCATGTTCCTTATTTTGTAAGTTTAGAAAAGACCGATGCCGTGCAATGGGCGATGCAGAGGTACTTATGAATCAACAAATAAAACCTGACCAAGATTTTCCAATCAAAACAGTCTCTGCACTGAGTTTATCTGTGGTGGTGGTGTTGTACCTTGCACATGCATTACCGCTGTATTTTTACAATGTTGCTTTACCTGCGATTTTGCGTCATCAAGGGGTCGATCTGCGCTGGATTGGCATGTTGTCGCTACTGTATATCCCATGGGCCTTTAAGTTTTTTTGGGCACCCTTAATTGATCGTTTCTATTTTAAGGCACTTGGTAAACGCAAAACTTGGCTTTTATTCACCCAAATTGCATTGGTTCTGGGTGTCGTTACGTTGGCTTTGACACAATTTGATTATGGTCTAAGTGTATTTGTCATTGTCGGTTTATGGATTTCAACGTTTGCCGCAACTCAAGATATTGCGATTGATGGTTATACCGTTGAAACCTTTTCTGAATCCGAATACCGATTAGGCAGTATGGCGCAAAGTATTGGTGTAGCACTGGGCAGTATGATTGGTGGTGCTGCAACTTTATGGCTTTATCAATTGTATGGTTGGCAAACCGCTCTGATTTGTTTAGCTGCTATGACAGCATTGACCATGCTTGCAGTGTTTCAAATCAAAGAAAAACAGAATACTGAAAAAATTGCCAAGCAAGCGCCGAGTCTGATTCGAGCTTTTAAGCGTCCTGAGATGCTGTGGGCTTTGGCTTTAATTGTCTGTTATCGCGTGGTTGAAGCGCCAGCGATGGCGATGCTCAATCCAATGTTGATTGATCAAAAATGGTCATTGGCAGAGATTGGTGTACTGATGTCTGTAATTGGCGCGGGCATTGGTTTATTGGCAGCAGTAACAGCTGCATTCCTGTTAAAAAAAATTGCAGCAACACAATTACTGATTTGGGCTGGTTGGGCACGCAGTTTGGTGTATGCCTTACTGGGCATCGCGGTCTTACTCAGCTGGTTTAATCAGTGGCATATGTTATTAGGGCTATTTGTTGTGGTTATTCTGGCGATTCGTTATATCGCGATGACCGCTTTATATGCTCACTTCATGCATACCAGCTCTAAGGAACAAGCTGGAACAGACTTTACTATTTTGGTCTGTTTTGAACTCCTGGTTTATTTCATTGGCGGTGCAATGTCTGGTTTTTTGGCCAAAGCATTTGGTTATGGAAATTTCTATCTCATTCTCGCAGCAGCATCTGTGTTGAGCGTTTTGCTCAGCCAAGTGTTGATCCACAAAGCAAAACAAACGGAACAACTCACCTAGGGGTAATTTATGAAAGTACGTTCACTTTCGACATCATTAACGCTGTTAAGCTTAGCAATCAGTACTCAGCTATATGCTCAAACAGTTGAAACAGATGCATCTGTTCAAACGACTGCTGCTGTAACAAGTCAGAAACCAACACAACTTGCACCTATCGTGGTGACAGCCTCGCGTTCAGCACAAAGTATTGCTGAAATTGCAGGTACGGTGTATCGCATTGAACAAGAAGATATTGCAAAACAAGCCGCTGCGGGTAAAAGCACAGCAGATATTTTAGGTTTATTAGTTCCATCACTAACACCAAGTTCTGGTACAACCAGTAACTATGGAATGACCATGCGTGGCCGTACAGTCCAGTATATGATTGATGGTGTACCACAAACGGGTTCGCGTGATAGTTCACGTCAATTAAATAGTATTAGCCCAGATATGATTGAGCGTGTTGAAGTCGTCTCTGGTGCCAGCAGTATTTATGGTTCTGGTGCAACAGGTGGGATAATCAATATCATTACTAAAAAAGGGTCGACCGAGGGCGTTCATTTTGAATCAAAACTCGGTGTAACTTCAGGCGATAACTTTAAAAATGATGCCTTGGCTTATGAAGCATATCAATCTGCTGCATTTAAACAAGGAGACTGGAATGGTTTCCTCGGGGCAAGCTATACCAAACGCGGTGAGATTCAAGACAGTCATGGCGATCGAATTGGGCCTGAAGTTGCTCAGACTGACCGTCAGGATACAGAAACCATTGATGTCAATGGTCGCTTGGGATGGCAGTTCGCTGACAAGCAAAGCATTAGCATTGGTGCACAATATTATAATGATGAACAAGACAGTGACTATGGTGCAGACTATGGACCAGGACTGGCAGTTTTATTGAATGGTGCAAAACCAAGCCAGAAAGCAGTCAAAGGTTTGGAATTAGACAATCAACCAAGAACAAAACGTGCAGCTGTAAATGCGCAATATGAAAATCAAGATTTCTTTGGTCAGACTTTAAATGCAGAAGCTTACTATCGTACTGAAAAAGGCAGATTTTATCCGAGTGCAAATGCTTTAGCGCATGCATCTATTCCTAGAGGTGGAACATATATTGTTACTCAGTCTGAGACTGATATTGATGTATTTGGTGCACGTTTAGCGTTACAGAGTAAATTAAATCTTGTAGATCGTGCATTACATCTCACTTATGGTGTCGATTATGACAAAGAAAAAGGCAAGCAAACCGCACAGCTTTATGATTTGAATACTTTTATTGGTAGTAATGGTTTGAAGTTTAAACCATTAAATAATTATGGTTTTGGTCCAGATGTCGATACTGAGAAGCTTGGTTTCTTCTTACAGAGTCAATTTGAAGTCAGTGATCGCTTAAACCTACAAGCAGGCGTGCGCCATGAACGAATTGATAGCCAAGTGCAAGATTCTGTTCCTTATTCTGAAGCGATGGTTGCAGATTTCGTCCCAGGATATAACCCTAAGACGTTAAAAGGTGGGTCGGTCAAGCATGATGCGACTTTATTTAACTTAGGTGCAGTTTATCATTTAACCGATGCTCAACAAGTCTTTGCCAATTTCTCTCAAGGTGCAAACTTACCAGACGTACAACGTATGCTCAGAGACGTTCCAGCAAACTTTGTAGTAAGCAATCAAACCATTGATCCAATTAAAGTGAATAGTTTTGAGCTAGGTTGGCGTCTGCAAGACAATGCTTTAACTACAGGGCTTACTGCATTCTATAACAAGTCGGATAAATCCTTGAAATTTGGTCCACCAAATTTTGCAATCGAAGTGATTGATACCGATGAACGTGTTTATGGCCTAGAAGGTAATGTGAAATATGCGGTGACTGATGCATGGAATGTCGGTGGTACTTTGGCTTATACGCGTGGTCAATTTAAAAATACCAGTGGTAAATGGCAAGAGTTAGATGCCATCCGTGTTGCACCGTTAAAAGGAACTCTCTATTCAGATTGGCAATTTAATGATGGTCTAGGTTTGCGCGTTCAAACTCTTGCTGTTGGAGGTACAGATAAAGCGCGTAAAGATGCCATTGAGTATGGAAGCCGTCCACCAGCAGAAATTAAAGGTTTTGCAGTTATGGATGTGATTGCCAATGCGAAAGCAGGTCCAGGTACATTAGGATTTGGTGTTTATAACGTTTGGAATGCCGATTATAAGTCTGTATATAGTCAAGCAGTTTCGACAGTGTATGGTGATATTTCTAGTCTACCTGCACAAGGCCGTACTTATGGTTTGAGCTATACCCTCAAATACTAATCTAATCAAAAAGGCATCTGTTTAGATGCCTTTTCTTTTGATGATTTTCATGATGAACAATAATTTAAAGTTTTTAGCGCTGGCAGCTTTGATCAATGGAACTTGCTTTTCCATGATTCTCCCTTTACTTGCCCCATTGACACGACAATTGCATTTATCTGAATTCCAAGGTGGCGTGATTGTTTCAGCAGGGGCAATCTGTATGGCAATAGCATCGATCTGGATTGCGAAAAAGAAAAATCAGCTATCTCCCAACCAACTCGTCAATTATGGTTTTTGGGGAATGACCTTTACTTGGGCTATTTTCACCTTGATTCTGTATTTTGGAACACAAGCGATTTTACCCACGTTATTTATTTTTATCTTACTGGTATTGAGTCGTGCTTCTACAGGCATTTTTATGGCTTTGCCGCAAATTGGTCTGCAAAGCTATGTAATGACACATGCGAGTGAAGCCGCTGATCGTAGCAAGCAGATGGCTATGTTTGGCGCGATGAATAGTTTTGGGATGATTGTAGGTCCGTTTGCAACTTCAGTTTTATTGTTTGGTGGTTTACTTTTCCCGATGTGGATTGCAGTGGCTTTACTTGGCTTAGTGAGTATTGCACTCGGCATCCTGTTTAGTAAAAGTCCGCAAGTTCAGGCTGAGTCATTCAATCCGCAACAAGATAAAGATAATGCACTAGCGAATGAGCCAATTCTGAAGCAAAGTCTGATGTGGTTAACTCTAGGTTTTGTCACTTATGTTGCAATTGTGACTTTAAATATGACAGCAGGTTTTTATATTCAGGATAAGTTTTATCTCAGTAGCCAACAAAGTGCAGTTTATTTTTCTCAATGCATGTTGGTCGTTGGTATTTGTCTAGTACTGACCCAACTTTTAATCGTGAAATTGTTTAAACTCAAATTAAATAGTTTGGTGATTATTGGTTTAGTCACAATGTGTTTTGGTCTATTACTTTCACTCTACGCAACTACAATTTTTGTATTTCAGGCTAGTTATTTTTTTTATGGTATTTCTGTGGCGTGTTTATTACCTGCATTTACCACAGGTGCTGCTCAAGCCGTCTCTCAGCAATCACAGGTTAAAATGGCAAGTTTTTGTACGGCAACACAGGCATTGGGTTTAATTGTTGGCCCCTTACTCAGTACATTTCTGTACCGTTTTAATACCCATTTCCCATTCTATCTATTACTGTTCTTAACCATGTCGATTGGCCTTTATTTTAGTTGGATGTTGATTCGAAAAGAGGGTGAAACCGCATTGCTATTTGATGAATAAAAGGGATTTTGGCTAAAAATGACTCATCTTTTTCCTCATAATGCAAGTATTCCGACTGTTTCAGTTATATATTGCTATGATGAGTCGCCTTTATGTTTATTTTTTGATCAAATTTATTTCATTTATTGACGTTTTGGATTTTAACGGGATTTTTTATGTACCCTATAAAACGTCATAACAAGATAGATAAAGGAGTAAAGATGCTTATTTTTCATGATTATCCTGTTCAAGGAGCGCTTTTTGACATGGATGGAACAATGTTTGATACCGAGCGTTTGCGCTTCCAAACATTGAAACAGGCATCACAAGAGCTGATTGGACAGGAATTTTCAGATGAATATTTGATGCAGTGTCTCGGCTTAAGTGCGAAAGCATCGGAGCAGCTAGCACAAAAGTTTTATGGTACAGATGTTCCTTATACTGCCATTCGTAAACGTGCGGATGAGGTTGAATTAGAGTTTGTGCGTAAAAATGGGGTACCGATAAAAAAAGGACTGATTCAAGTTCTGGAACGCTTAAGAAAATCAGGTTTAAAAATGGCTGTTGCGACCTCAAGTCGTCGTGCGATTGCAGAAGAATATTTAATTAATGCCAATGTTTATAAATTTTTTGATCTATTGGTTTGTGGGGATGAAGTTGAAAAGGGTAAACCACATCCAGAAATCTTTTTAAAAGCGGCACAAAAACTAAATCTACAACCACAACAATGTCTAATGTTTGAAGATTCGGAAAATGGGATTTGTTCAGCCTATGATGCTGGCGGTATCACGATTTTATTTAAAGATATTAAAGAACCCAATGATCATATGCTTTCTAAAGCAAATTTCTATTATCAGGACATGTATGAGTGCCTGAATGCTTTGGATCAATATATTCCTGAAATGGGCATGCCACAATTACAAGAATTATTTCCGCAAAGTTGTAATCAATTGACTGTTGGGATCCATGGCTTTGGTGCAATTGGTGGGGGATATGTGGCACAAATCCTGTCCTATTGGGATGGTTACACACGCCCAAAACGTATTTTGGCTTCAACTCGGAATCGCTTATATTTAGAATCAGTGAACAGTTTTGGCAGCTATAGTATTCGATATGGCCAGTCTTCATATGATGAGCGTATCGACAATCTCACTGTGATTGATGCTGACAATGAACAGCAGATGTTAGAGATGTATATGCAATCTAGCCTGATTGCACTCTGCTTACCTGAACAGGCGATTGAGTCTGAAGCGAAAATGATTGCGAAGGGACTATTGGCCCGTTTTATGTCAGCAGATGCAGACAATAATGAGCCCATTACCTTTTTGATTATTCTCAATAAAGTCTGTGCAAAGTATTTGGTCTTAAAACATATCCGTGAAGCCTTACTGGTCATGACGGATGAAGATATTGCAGAACATATTTTAAGTGAACATTATTTTTGCGATACCGTGGTCAATCGCATGGTGTCAAAACTGACGGATCAAGCCTTATATCGTCAGCTCAATATCAAGCACAATTTATTTAAACAATATCAAAATGATCTCAATCCAGAAACGATTGAACTTTCAGATGAAACCGCTCTAACTGAAAAGCAAGAACAGCAGATTACCCATTGTTTAGAAGATATGCGTGGGCAGTTTCAAACCGGGCAATTCCTACAAAATATGGATCTGATTCTATTCAACAGTGAAATGGATATGCCGATTTATGTAGAAAATCGCAGTCCATTGTTGAGCAAAATGCGTCAAATGATTCTAGTTGATCAGATTTCTGAGATTCAAATCATTAAAAATCGCTTATGGAATGGATGTCATGCCATGTTAGCGTGGTATGCCAGTGCACTTGGACATGACACGATTGGTATCGCCATGGCAGATCCAAAAATCATGAAATATGCAGAGCAGGTGGTCAACGAAGTTAAATTGGGTTTGGCCAATATGATTCCCAACCAAGCCAAAGAACTGGATCGTATGGCGGAAAGCTTCCTGCATTCTTGCCGAGCTGCCTATAAAGATCCTTGTGAACGTGTAGCTCGTGATCCGCTCAGAAAACTCAATCTGAATGAGCGTGTTTTAGGCAGTTTAGAATCTCATGTGCAGCAACAACTTCCTTATCAGAAGTTAATGCAGGGTGCAATTTATGGCTATGCCTATGCACTGAAAATGCTTGGATTGGACGAGATTAAGATTGTCAAGCATGTCCAGACCAATATTGAGCACATGGACATCACTGAAAATCAGAAGAAAGCCTTATTAAACCAGCTCTACCATGGGATTCAGGCGGAACTCAATGATAATGCATTCATGTCACAGTTGGATGAGTTGAAACCTCAGACCGTTTGAGTGTCTTGTGATTATGGCAAAAGGATCTTAACTTCTGTACGGGTTTATGTTTGAATAACGCAACTTTACATATGATGCTGAAGTTGTGTTATTACAAGCAGAGACCCAATTGATTGCGACCGAAATGCGTGATTATCCTGAATGGCATTTGGGACGTTCAGATTATGGGCTTTGGTATATTGAGATTGATCAACCTGAGTTGATTCAATATTTAGATGAAGTCCAAGCACAATTCTCAGATCTATTACTTCCTGCACAACAACGTCAATATCACATTACATTATTTGTTTGTGGTTTCTTGCAGCCTGCCGTTAAGCAATATGATGATGATTTTCAAACTCAACAATTACAGCAGCAGATCAAGCTGCTTGAAGCATTACAGCTGACAAGTTTTGAGCTGGAAATTATGCAGATCGATAGCTTTAGCAGTGCTTTATTCTTACATATCAAAGACCAAGATCATGTGCTGGCGCAAATTCGTCAACAATTTAGTCAAGTATCTGAGGAGATTGCAGCACTCGAATATTGTCCGCACATTACTTTAGGTTTGTATCGTGAAGCTTGGTCAAGTGATAGGGTATTGCAGCGAATACAACAACTTCCTCTAAAAACCATGAAGATTCAGGTCAAAAAACTAACTTTTGGCTATTATAAGGCACAGATTTTACAAGGATTACTATATCCTTATCAGCAAATTGAACTAGGTTAGATATGTTGCAACTGATTTTAGGTGGGGCACGCTCAGGTAAAAGTCGTTTGGCAGAACAAACCGCCAAAGAGACAGGTTTATCGGTCATTTATATTGCAACGGCGCAGGCCTTAGATGCAGAAATGCAGCAGCGTATTGCGCATCATCAACAGCAACGTCCAGCCGATTGGCAAGTGCTTGAAGAACCGATTTTTTTGGCAGATCGACTCTTGCAATGCGATCAAGCCAATCAGTTGATCTTGGTGGATTGCCTGACCTTGTGGCTGACTAATCTGTTATTGGCTGAAGATCCAACCTTGCAGCAACAACAGATGCAAAAACTATTCGAAGTCTTACCACAACTACAGTCTCAAATTACTCTGGTCAGTAATGAAACTGGGCTTGGAGTGGTACCGATGGGGGAAATCAGTCGTCGTTTTGTGGATGAAGCAGGGCGTTTGCATCAGACTTTGGGGCAACTCGCCAATAAAGTCATGTTTTGTGTAGCAGGCTTTCCAATGATTTTAAAAGATGAGAAATAACATGACTGAACAAGCACAATGGTTTTTAGCTGTAGTACAACAACCAGATTTAGATGCCAAACAACAAGCTGAACAACGTCAACTGCAATTGACCAAACCAACAGGGGCTTTGGGGCAGCTAGAACAGCTTGCGATTCAATTGGCGGGCTTACAGGGAACGGTACATCCACAGATTCAACAGCCTTGGATCACCATTTTTGCAGGTGACCATGGTGTTGTTGCGGAAAATATTTCAGCCTATCCGCAAGCCGTGACCCGTCAAATGCTGCAAAATTTTGCCTCAGGCGGTGCAGCCATCAGTGTGATTGCCAAACATCATCATGCACATTTACAGGTGGTCGATTGTGGAACTGTCGGTGAGGACTATGATTATGTCGGTGTTGAACGTCATTGCATTCGGGCAGGCACAGCCAATTTCGCTCAACAAGCAGCAATGACGGAACAGGAGTGCTTAGCAGCTTTACAGTTGGGGAAAGACAGCGTTGATCGCGCCAAAGCTCAAGCTGCTGATATTTTTATTGCAGGTGAAATGGGCATTGGTAATACCTGTTCAGCTTCAGCACTGGCTTGTTTGCTGTTGAATGAGGATGCTGCACAACTGACGGGTGTTGGGACAGGCATTAATAACCAACAGCTACAACATAAGATCTCTGTTATTGATCAAGCGGTGAAGCGACATCAAGCAGATGTTGCTGACGATGCTTTAAAAATCTTGGCTGCGGTTGGTGGTTTGGAAATTGCTGCAATGACGGGCGCTTATATCCGCTGTGCACAACTTGGTTTGCCAATCGTGGTGGATGGTTTTATTAGCTCGGTTGCTGCTTTATGCGCGGTACGCATTCAACCACAAAGCCGCGCATGGATGCTGTTTGGACATCAATCAGCTGAATATGGCCATCAGCGTGTGCTAAAAGCCTTAGACGCTCAGCCCATTTTAAATATGAATTTGCGTCTTGGCGAAGGCAGTGGTGCTGGTGCTGCATTGTCAATGCTACAACTGGCTTGCGTGTTGCATAACCAAATGGCAACCTTTGCTGAAGCTGCTGTGACAGGTGATAAAGTTGCACCTTGATTTGCTGCGGCATGGTGAAACTTCACTCAGCCATACTTTGCGTGGGCATCTTGATGATGCCTTGACTGAACACGGTTGGTTGCAAATGCAATCCACCATTCAACAGCAGCTTGATGCTCAGTTACAGTGGGACGTGATCATCAGCTCGCCCTTGCAACGCTGCCAAAAATTTGCGGCAGCATTAGCCAAACAACTCGAATTACCCTTACTACTCAATACAGAAATCAAGGAAATGTATTTTGGCGATTGGGAGGGTGTTTCGACTCAAACCATTTATGAAACAGCACCTGAATTATTAGCTAATTTCTGGCAATTCCCAACTAGATATCATGCCCCGAATGGAGAGTCGTTGCATCAATTCCAACAACGTGTCATATATGGTTTTAATGAAATTTATGTTCAAATGCAGCAACATAACTGGAATAGGGCGTTGATTGTGACGCATGGTGGGGTGATTAAGTTGCTGACCTGTTTAGCACGTCAGCAAAAGCTGGATGACCTATTGACTATGCCCGCAGAGTTAGGAAAGTTATATGCTTTAAAGCTAACTCAAGTTGACAATCAAATTCATTTTTCTGAAAAGACAACAACTTAGTAGTCATAAAATCTTATTCTATTTCCAGTATTTGCTTGGGTCATGTAATCGAATTGTCATTGCCACTACCTATGATACATGGCATTTCTTGACCTATAAGCAAATCAATCATGAATATATTATTGAAAAGCAGTGTGTTATGCGTGAGCATCTTATTGGCGGCATGTAATAACGACAATCACTCAGAATCGAAAACACTCCCAGAAAATAACATTGCATCAAAATATTATCAGACAAAAACTCCATACCAACCACAACAAGATCTCAAAAAATATGAAGCCATTCCACAAGGATTTCAGCCTGTATTTACTGAACTGGTTGCACGTCATGGCTCACGCGGTTTATCCAGCATCAAATATGATTTAGCGCTGTATAACCTTTGGAAACAAGCCAAAGCTGAAAATGCACTCACACCTTTAGGTGAAAAGTTGGGGGCAGATTTAGAAACTATGATGAAGGCCAATATTCTTCTGGGTTATGGTATAGATGGCATCCGTCAGTTTGGCTATGGCAATGAAACCATGCAAGGTATTCAGGAGCATCGCGGAATTGCTGATCGTTTATTGCAACGACTTCCAAATTTATTCCAAACTGCAGCACAACAACCGACATCAATTTTAGTGCAAAGTTCGGGTGTAGACCGTGCGGTGGATAGTGCCAAGTTTTTTACCGATGAATTGATCCAACAGCAACCGCAATTAAAAGCACACATCACCCCAATTTCATACACCAGTTTAGCCAATAGTAGTGTGCCAACGATTGAAGATGGTGGGGTGGATCGTTTTAAGCTTTATTTTCATAGTTTGAATAAAGATCAAGATTTAGCACAGCCTTTATCCGCACCACAACAAGCGATTTACGATGCTAGCCAAGCCTATCAGCATTTTGAAGAAGATGATGCAGATCTGGTCAATAAGTTAAATGAACTTGCGAAAAATAGTCGTGCTGAACAAGTGGCAAAGAGCGTATTGAATCCACTGTTCAAAACAGAATTTATTCAAAAATTGGGAACCACAGGCTATGTATTTAGCAATACAGGTTCATACAGCGTCACTTCACCAAAAGGTGAAACTATCACTGAAAAAGGCAAGGGTAAAAACAGTATTGCCAGTGCTGTAGATGCTGCGGCCTATATCTATGAGTTATATTCAATATCAGGCGGTATGAAAACTGAATTGAAAGGTGTTGATTTTGATCAATATATGCCTGTAGATGCAGCAAAATTCTATGCTGAATTTAACGATGCCAATGATTTTTACAGTAAAGGTCCAAGTTTTACCGAATCGAAGAATGTCACCAGTGCAATTGCTCAAGGTTTAAAGCAGGATTTATTTAAACAGGTCGATGCGATTGTAGATCAGCAGCAAGCACATCGTGCTGTATTACGTTTTGCTCATGCCGAAATCATCATTCCATTGGCGACCAGTTTAGAGTTGCACGATATGATGCAACCTTTGCCTTTACGTCAAACGTATAGCTACAACAGCAGCGCTTGGCGAGGTGAGGTGGTGTCACCAATGGCAGCCAATCTACAGTGGGATATTTATCAAAACAAGCAAGGCACAACCTTGGTGAAAATGTTCTATAACGAGAAAGAAACCTTGTTTAAGTCGAGTTGTAACTACGCACGTTATAGCAACAACAGTTTTTATTATGACTATTTGAAGCTTAAACAATGTTATCAAATTCAATAATCTAAGATATTCGGCCTTTTCATTTGGGAATAGCTTGCTATTCCCAATTTTATTTCTTCATAATCCATGCATGATGAACCTGATGTGATTGAGAGGTCGCATGACACCTTTTTGGATTGCCTTGCAGTTTTTGACCGTTTTGCCGATTGATTTAAAAGTAATGCCAAGCGCAAAGCAGAATGGTCAGGCACTACTGTTTTATCCTTTGGTGGGTTTATTAATCGGGCTAGTTTTGTTTACATCTGCCATGTTATTGGCAAAGCTTCCGATCATCTTGAGTGCAGCCTTGATTTTAGTGTTATGGATTTGGTTGACTGGTGGATTACATCTCGATGGTTTAGCGGATACAGCAGACGCATGGGTGGGTGGATTTGGTGATCCTGAACGAACCTTGAAAATCATGAAAGACCCTGTATGTGGTCCAATCGGGGTGCTGAGTTTAGTTGTCGTCTGCTTGCTGAAATTTGTGGCTTTATACGTTTTGCTTGAACAACAAATGGCTGTTTTTTTAATCGTCTTGCCTATGCTTGGGCGTAGTGTGCCGCTGTTTTTATTCCTCACAACACCTTATGTACGTGCTCAAGGCTTAGGGCGTTCTATGACAGATTTTATGCCAAAAAAACAACTTTGGATGGTTTTTGTCATTACAATCACATTGCTTTGTATGTTTAAGTGGCTTGGGTTAATTGCCTTACTGGTTTTTTTAGTGATGCTTTTTTATATAAGATCATTATTTATTAAACGAATTGGCGGGATTACTGGGGATACGGTAGGCGCAGCAATTGAGCTGGCTGAAACTGGCGTGCTCCTCAGTGTTGTGATTGCTTCATTTTATATTATTTAAAAAATTGATCGCTTGGGTTGTAGTGATCCTCCTGCAAACAAAAGAATCACCCTAATAATGAATGTTAACGTTTACGCAATAGAACCAAGAAACCCAACACAGCGAGTAAGGCAACCAGTGCCGCAATCGTCCCCAGAATGATATCTCGAAGTGTTTTATCTATTGGCAGCCATGTCCATTTATGCAAATAAGCAAAACTAAAACCTTCTAAAGCATCTTGTTGAGTGACCTGAGCTGCAATCACACCGCTGCTCGGTTCAATATACAGTCTGAGTTGATTCTCTAACCGAGTTTCAACCTTGATCACGGGCAGACGTTTATTGATAAAACCATATTCACCTCCAAAACTTGTCACCCATGAAGCTTGTTGAATCTGCTCTGGCTTTAAATCTAAGTAGCTTGCGGCTAATTGTTTGCTTTGTTTAAGAATATCTAACAGTTCGCCATTACCAGCATCTACAAACTCAATCGCAGGAGCTACTGTTTTAGTCGTGTGGTGATCATGCGCTTTGCTTGCCGCGGTCATGCTGCCTTGTAAAGGGCTTTGTCCGATAGCTTGAATCATCCATGCAGCACGAGTATGTGTCTGGCTAAAGGTGATTGGAACGAGATCTAGCCGTTGAATGGGCTGTGCAGTGACGTGCTGCCAAGCTTCAGTACTTAAATCAGCAACATGGAAAATAGGTTGAGTATTTTTAATATCGGGCTTTTTTTGCCAAATATGATAGAAGCCACTGATCACCCAAAGCAGAATAAATACGCTTAAACAGATACCTAAATAGCGATGCAGAAAGCGGATCGGTTTTTGCCCTAGACGGTGATTGCGCCGATTATGAATGTTAAAGAATAAGCCAATCCCCATAAAAATCATGCACAGTATGCCAATTAAAGTCATTTGCATGAGAATAGTTTGACCTGTCCAAGCTTGATCACCCCACGTCCATGTATGCCCTAAGCGGAAGATTTTTGCCATCCACATTTTTTGATCACTGGAGAGCGTGGCCAGTCGTGCTTGTGAAGGATCAACATAAGCACGTAAACCATTTTGAAAATCAACACGCCAAACAGGCAGTAAACGATTGACGCTCGGATAATCATCGCTAAATGCTGTAATGAGTTGGGCAGAAATGATTTGTTGCTCTAATAATCCTGTGTACCAGATTGCCAAACGTTTTGCATTTTGCTGTTCTGCATTTTCAATGGTTTGACCTGTTTGACTATTAAAATACTCAGCAATATCTTGATGTAGCAGTTGCACCCGATAAGCCACTAAGTTGGGTTGTAGTTCAATGGTTTGTAATGCTGAAAATTGGTCTATCTGTTGCTGTCTTAAAATAGAAGCAACAGGTAAGGCATGTTCCAGATTAAATTGTTGTGATGGGGGCATTCGTTTTACAGGCTGGGGTTGTGTTGCACTCATAATGGGATGCAATACACCCGTTAAGGCCCAAAATAAAACCAGAATGCCGAGCACCATCCCAAAACTACGGTGCGATGACAGTAGTTTTTTGAGTTGTTTGGCATTCATTGATTATTTTCCAAAATGATAGCGTAAGCCTAATAAATAAGTCCGTGGTGCAGCTGGTGTATAGCTGACTTGGTTATTACTAAACGAGGTACTTTCTGCATAATGCACATCTGTCACATTAAAAATCTGCCCAAAGACCTCATAGGCATTTTTACGATAGTTGGCACGTAGATTCAGCAAAGTATGGCCATCATACTTTTCCGTATTGGCATCGTTAATCCAGTAAGCGCCGACATAAACCGCTTCTGCAGAAAGTAATAGCTCAGGTATTGGCTTGATTTGGTATTCAAGCGTACCAAATGTTTTAGGGGCACTTGGCATGGTGTTGCCGCTATAATCTAAGACACTCGAAGGTTGAAACTGCTGATATTCATGTTTGGCCACACTACCTGAGAGTTTTAAACGCTGATCATATAAATCACTGAGTTTCCATGTTCCCCCAATTTCAATTCCCTGATGTAAGGTTTTGCCTGCATTGCGTGGCTCGCGTGTGTTATCTGGCTTGGTATAGCTCATCACTTCATCTTCGCCTTCTAAGCGATATAGGGTGATCTCACCATCTAAGCGATCATCGAATAATTTAAAGCGCAGACCTGCATCAATATTATTAAATGTGGCTTCTTTCAAGTCAGGTGTCACCAGATTCGCCCCGTATAAACTGCTCACCTCTGGTGGTACAAAACCCTGTGACCAATTGCTATAAAGATCAATTGCTGGCGTGATGTTCCAGACAAAACCAACTTGAGGGCTGGCTTTATGAAAATCACGTTTTTCATTCGGTGCGCCTGTGGTTTTTGATGGGATTAACTTATTTTCATAGTCATAACTAATCCAGTCATAGCGTGCACCACCGACTAAATTTAAAGTCGGTAAAACTTGCCAATTGGCTTGTGCATAGACAGCTTGGTTATTGACGTCAACATTGAAGTCGCGCAAGCGCTGGCGTTGTTGATAACCGGTATACACCAAGGTATTCGGGTCACGGAATACCTGAATATGATTGGTTTGGGCTTGGTTGGGAGAATGGTCAGCCATCGCACCAACAATCAGTTTGACCTGATCAAATGTAGCAGAATGCTGAGCATTTAAACCATAAGACTGAAAGGCGTTATAGGTGGTTTGTCCACTATAAGTGCCAGTCGGTGTGCCATTTTTAACATCAGTACGGATGTTATAACTTGGGTTTTGCTCAGTGGTATTGTCTCGATAATATAAAGTGACTTGGCTTTGTTGCTGCTCATTCCATTGATGACTAATTTGAGAAGAAAGTCGTGTGGCATCGACTTCACGATAGGTAAAGGTTTGGTAGCTGTATCCAGAGCGTTTGCGATAATCATCCAGATTTAAGCTACCTGTCATATCTGCTTTTAAATGATTATAACTGACAATATTTTTGATTTGTGTAGCATCAGAGATGCGCCAGTCGTGTCTAAGCGTCACACTTTGCTTGTTGCTTTCAGCATGATCTTGCCAACTATCACCACGATCACTGGTATAGGCCGAAAGTCTTAAACCATGCTCACCCCATTCGCTATCAAAGGTATTCGATGCACCCACATCGACACGGCGATATCCCTCAGAACTGGCACTGATACCCAGATCGGCTGTTGCTGTCGCACTTGGCGCTTTGGTCAGGAAATTAATAGTTCCACCAATCGCATTGCTGCCATAAAGGCTACTGGCAGGACCGCGTAAAATTTCGATACTATCAATGCCCGCTAAATTCACTTCATATAAGGCATTGTGGTTAAACACACCCACGGGACGAATCGAAACACCATCTTCTAAATATTGATAAACGGCTGCTGTGGTAATCGGTTGGCGAATAGACATCATATGCTGTTCATTGCCCAAGTCATTCATTAACACACCTGGGGTTTGATTCAGCACCTGCCCAACAAAGGTTGCATGTTTATCTTCAATGTCCTTGCTATTAATTTTACTAATCGCAGCAGGGGTATTATTAATCGATTCACCTTCACGACTTGCGGTGACAACAATGGTGGCTAAGGTTTTGGTCGTATCAGACGGTGCAGTTTCAGCAAAAGTAGCAGAACTATAGCCAACAGACAGGCACGCAGCCGTTAATACAGACAAACGGAATTGAGTATTCATTTTGAACTCTATAAAAAGCAATAACTAAGGACGCACCACCGTTATTTACGGGGCACGAAGTAAAATTTGCGATTTATAAAGCCAGTGGCGGGGCTTGTTTGATTGGAAAAATATAGAAGATGCGGGCGATGTGCAGATCTTCTGTCCACGTATGGCACAGGCAGCGAACGCGACTGAACCAAGCCAGTAGAAATATAATAATGAATGCAATCAGCGGGACGATCGCAGCGGCATCTAAACCATGTGAGCATAAAGGACAATGCTTCATGATTTGGCTCGCCAGTGCATATACGTGTTGTGCATATTCACTGAGCTGAGCATGTTTGGCATGCTGTAGCTTCGGTCCATGATGCATGTCGTGCATGCTATGTTGATGATGACCTGAATGCGTCTGTGACATCAACGAGACATTTTGAATTTCTGTGACTTGGCAATGGCTTGGCATTGCATAAAGTGCAGGTACGACGCCTGTATGGACCATCGTTGGTAAGAAGATATGCCAGAGTAAACATAGCAAAGTAATCGCGCCAAAATAGGCACGCCACTTAAGCAAATGTTGACGAAAACTGGACTTCATATCAGCGATACGTCGTAGGAGAAATGTGGCAGCAGTATAATCAAAAAATGACTTATAGATCAAAGCAAAATTGAGGTATTCTGAGACTGCTGAATTCAATAATTTATAGGCAGATCAGCGTGTCAAAAATGGCAAATCATTCCGATTGGATTGTACGGGCTTCTGAGAGCGATCGTTTGGAAAGAATCGAAGCTTTCTTTTCTGATCGTGCGTATGAACCACACCAACATGATACCTTTGCGATTGGTCGAACCTTGTCTGGTGTGCAAAGTTTTCATTATCGTGGTGAAGTCCGACATAGCCAACAAGGCATGACCATGGTGTTGCATCCAGATGAAAAACACGATGGCAGTGCGGGGACTCAAGAAGGCTTTCACTACCGAATGATGTATGTCGAACCTGCATTGATTCAAAAGATCATGAAGGGTAAGCCTCTGCCTTTTTTCAAACATGGGCTGAGTGATGATCCACGCCTGTATCGTGTTACCCATACACTTTTGCAAAATATGCAGGATCCTTTGGATCTTTTAGAAGAAGAAGATGCTTTGTATGATTTGGCGACAACCTTGTATGAAGTTGCAGGTCAGCCACCACGCGCGCGGCAACGCTACGATTATGTTGCGGCGGAACGGGCCAGAGAGTTTATTCACGCGTCACTTGATCAGAACATCAGTTTGGATGATTTAGAACAGAATATACAACGTGATCGCTGGAGTCTTTCTCGTGATTTTAGACTGCTATATGGCACCAGTCCGCATCGTTATATGACCATGCGCCGATTAGATATCGTGAAAAGATGTCTGATGTACGGAGAGTCGCTGACGCAGGCCGCCATCATTGCTGGTTTTTTTGACCAAAGCCATATGACGCGGCATTTTAGCAAAGCTTTTGGGATTACCCCAGCAAGATGGAAAGAGATTTATACACGTCAGAAATAAGCGGTGCTTGCAACTAAAAATGCTTTAAATAAGATGTATACCTTTTAAGAAATCACTCAGCATAAATAGACCCGAAACAATCAAGAAGATTCCCAATACTCTATTCAGATAATTGAGCCAAATTGGATTGCTTAATTTTTTACCAATGACTGATCCTGCAAATGAATAAAGCAACGGAGCACCAGCTGCGCCGAGAGAAATCAGTAGTGAAACAATCAGGATCAAGCTACCTGTAATATGTGCAGCAGGATACATAATGGTGGTTACAGGTAAAATCACTAAAATTGCTTTAGGATTCAGACTTTGAATCCAGAAACCATTCCAAAAGCTGAGGGCTTTGTGCTGAGTTTGATCTGTTTTTAATTCGGTATGTGCCGTCATCATTTTATAGGCGATATAAAAGGTATAAATCGCCCCGATCAAGGCAATAAAATGCAAATACGCATGGGGAATCAATGCTGCGCCTGCATAACCAAATACAACAAATAGCATCAGCATGGAGCAGCCCACACCTGCAAAAAAGCCCAATGTTCGGGAGAGCTGTCCTGTTAGACCGGCATTTAATCCCATAAAGTTCACAGGACCAGGGCTGTACATCACACTTAAGGTATAAAGAAAAATTTCCATGATCAACCTAAATGAATCAATAACAAAGGATGATCAAAATAGGGCAAAGTGCTACGGGCTGTATTGTACGTTTGTGCAAGCTCGCTGAATTGACGAACAAAAAAACAGGTTCTTATGAGCCTGTTTTCATTGCAGTTAAAAGATCGATTTAACGCGTTGGTAATACGTCTTTTAATGCTTCATGCATTTCGAGTAATGCTTTTTCTGTGGTTTCCCAATCGATACAGCCATCAGTCACTGATTTACCGTATTCAAGATCACACAGGTTTTCAGGAATATCCTGACGACCACCTTTTAAGTGACTCTCCACCATGATCCCAACAATTGATTTGTTGCCATCAAGGATTTGTTCCGTGATGTTTTTCAAAACCAAAGGTTGTAAGTACGGGTCTTTGTTTGAGTTAGCATGACTGGTATCAATCATGATCTTGTTGCTAACTTTGGCTTTTGCCAAAGCAGCTTCAGCTTCAGCAACTGAAGTTGCATCATAGTTAGGCTTGCCATTACCACCACGTAATACCACGTGTGCATAAGGGTTACCTTTGGTATTGATAATCGCAACTTGACCGCTTTCATTCAGGCCCAAGAAGCTGTGACCATGTTTAACAGATTGCATCGCATTGGTCGCAACGGTTAAACCGCCATCTGTACCGTTTTTGAAGCCAACAGGTGATGATAAGCCTGAAGACATTTCACGGTGAGTTTGGCTTTCCGTGGTACGTGCGCCAATCGCAGACCATGAAATCAAGTCTTGATAGTATTGTGGTGAGTTTGGATCAAGTGCTTCGGTTGCACATGGCAAACCTTTTTCATTCAAATCAATTAATAATCCACGACCGATATGCAAGCCTTTTTCAATATTGAAAGAGTCATTCATGTCTGGATCGTTGATTAAACCTTTCCAACCAACAGTGGTGCGTGGCTTTTCGAAATAAACACGCATTACTAGATATAAAGTGTCTTTTACTTTTTCGCTGAGAACTTTGAGGCGGTCAGCATATTCATGTGCAGCTTTAGGATCGTGAATCGAACAAGGGCCAATCACGACAAACAAGCGTTTGTCGTTGCCATCTAAAATGTTGCGTACAGTTGCACGCCCTTGTAACACAGTTTGAGAAGCAGCATCAGATAAAGGGAGGTCAGCTTTCAGTTCTGCTGGGGTAATCAAAGTTTGAATGCTTTTAATATTAACGTCGTCGATATCTGGCTGAGAAACTGGATTTGACTGTAGAGTATTCATTGCTGTCACAAATTCAATCGAAAGAAAAGGTTATTTTGTCTACGAATATAGCATGAAATGCCGATTGATTAACTAGCGAAAAGCATAATTTATGTAGAAATAATCGGCATTACAACGCTTAAACAGTTGTTGTTACATGCTTTGTTTGCTGAACCACAACAGCTTGGTGTGTTTCAACAGGTTTTGGTTTCGCTTTAATTGGGTTCACCATAAAGTTCACACCTAAGGCAAATAGAGTAATGCCTAAAATTTTACGGATCAATCGTTCTGGCATACGTGAGCTGATGAGTGTACCGACAATAATGGCTGGAATTGAACCCACCAATAACCACATTAACAGCGTAAAGTCGACATTGCCCGAAGACATATGGCTTAGGCCAGCAACGGCTGTCAGTAATACTGCATGTACTACGTCTGAGCCAATGATACGGATCATTGGAAGGTTTGGGAACATAAGCACTAAAGCCATGATACCGAAAGCACCTGCGCCTACAGAAGACAAGGTCACAAAGATACCGAGCACAATACCCATAATCACAATGTAATGACGTTTGTGTTGCAATGCATGCTGTTCACTTTCCATATCCGCTTGTTCACGGTTACGGAATTTGTCAAAGAACTTTTCAATTTGAGTACGGAACACAATTGAAATACCAGTCAAGGTCAACATAAAGCCCAAAACCATGGTTAGTACAGCTTTATAATGGGTGGATTGACTGAGATAATGTTCAAGTACCCAAGAGGTTGCGAAAGAGGCTGGAATACTGCCCAAAGACAGCCAAAGTACAATTGGCCAGACAATATTCAGTTTTTTGGCATGAACGACTGAACCACAGAACTTAGAGATTGAGGCATAAAGTAGATCAGTACCAATGGCAATATGCGGTTCGATCTTAAACAGGCTAATCAGGATTGGGGTCATTAATGAACCACCACCGACACCTGTGATACCGACACAGAAGCCAACCAATACCCCAGCCATAATAAATTCTATAGGACCAAACATCGACAATATGCCTAATTATGCAAAAATCAGCATATCTTATGCTTTTTTCAGATAACTCGTTGTGATGAATAAAGCGCAGTATCGGCTGAGCAAAAGTCGCCATATGTAGGCCATAAACACCTGCATTTAAGGTCGCAACAGCACTTTCATTTCGGGTATTAGCCAATACATGACCTTGTCCATCAAAGGTGATTTGCGCCTGATTTAAGGTAATCGAACGATCTTCCAATTGTTTAAAGGTAATAATGGCTTGGTCTGTATTGGGATTTTTGACCTCTATCGATGCTAAGGCTTGATCTCCCCATTGTTGTTTTACTTTTTCTAATAAGCTGCCAATGGGCAACATCTCTGCTTTTTTAGGTTCAGCTTGATGTGTCGTGCTTTTTTCAGTGGTTCTAATCTCAGTGAAATATTGAAACGGATTCTCTGGATAAAGCTTTTGCATGCCCCAAGGCAAGTACAGATAGAAGAAAATCGCCAATCCTGTAAAGGTAATGGTGAGGAAAAAGGGCAATGCCAGTACAGAGGAGACATTATGAAAGTCCAACCATGAGCGCTGCGATTTAAAGGTTCTGAGGGTAAAGAAATCGGTAAAGATCTTCTTATGTGTAATAATTCCAGAGACCAAAGCAATCAGCATAATAAACGCGGCAAGACAGGCAATCAGCCGTCCGACCATGATGGGAACACCATAGAGCTGAAAATGAAAGTTATAAAAGAAATCTCCGCCTTGGGTCGCTGAAAGTTTAAGCTCTTGACCAGTATTGGCATCTAAACTACGGCTTTCATAGCCACCGCTGGCTTGTTGCCAGTACATTTTATTAACAGGTTCTTCATGATTGGCAATATCGAGAAACCATGATTTGGCGTCTGCTGCATTCTTGGCTAAATAGTCGGTTGCTGTTCGAATCGCTGTATCTTGATTGACTTGATATTGAGCCAGCTGTGGTTGCATCCATAGGTTAATCTGATGGCGATAGTAGGAACTGGTGCCCATCAGGAAAATGGCAAATAAAAGCCAGCCAAAAATTAAGCCTGTCCACGCATGCAACCATGCCATTGATTGGCGAACGCCTTTATTTTGCATTTTTAATTTAAACCCACAGATAAGCCAAACAAAGCGCCGGTCAAAATCAGACTGATCAAGCTAAGTTTCCACAATGAATGTGCACAAAAACTCAGAATAATAAAGGCCAGATAAAAGAGAATTGAAATAAATGCTGCAAGATAGATTGCCTCTGCCTTGTCTAATAGATGACTAAACAATGAACCGAGTCCGAGGCTCAAATACATCATGCACACGTAGCCAAGAACAAAGCTCAGCACAAAGCGATAGAAAATGCTCAGTCGATAGACAAGCGAAATAGATGCAGATTTAGCCATAAAGGATCTTGAAGCGAAAGAAGGGAGAAATAAATCACATATGGAAATGATTCTTGTTTATATTAAATCTTAGCTGAATCTCAATCAATTCTTCATTCATCGTAAATCTAGATTGTATTTTGAATAATAAATGCCATCTTAGATCAGAACTGATTTTCACCAATCATGAACAATTTGCCCAGTTTAGGGTGATTCGATGTAAAATCATTCTGTTAGAATCATTTAAACATTTCTGTGGGGCGTGGGTCTTGTTAAAGCAAAAACTAAAAATTGGTATCGTGGTGGGGGAAGTTTCTGGAGATACTCTAGGAGTGAAACTCATGCGCAGTTTTCGCGAACAAGGCATCGATGCTGAATTTGAAGGGATTGGTGGCCCGCAAATGATCGCAGAGGGGTTTCATAGCTATTATCCGATGGAAATTCTTTCGGTGATGGGAATTGTTGAAGTCCTTAAAGATTTAAAAAAGCTGTTTGCTGTGCGTGATGGTCTAGTTGAACGTTGGACCGAGCATCCCGTTGATATCTTTATTGGTATTGATGCACCAGATTTTAACTTACGTCTATCTAAAACTATTAAAGAAAAGAATTTACCCATAAAAACCGTGCAATATGTGAGTCCATCGGTATGGGCGTGGCGTCAAGGTCGTGTTTATGGCATTAAACGCAGTATCGATTTGGTTCTGTGTTTATTTCCATTTGAAAAAACCTTTTATGAAAATTATGAGGTTACCGCTGCCTTTGTTGGGCATCCATTGGCAAAGCAACTACCGTTAAAAAATCCAATTACTGAAGCCAAGCACCAATTAGGCTTGTCTGCGCATAAAACTCATATTGCTTTATTACCAGGAAGTCGTCGTGGTGAAATTGAACGATTGCTGCCATTGCTCACTGGTGCTGCTGAAATTCTTCATCGTAAGCATCCTGATCTCGAGTTTTTAATCCCTGCAATTAATGATGCGCGCAAGCATCAGATTGAACAGGGCATTCAAAATCTAGATACGAGTCTGAAATCTAAAATTCACGTACTTGAAAATAGCGATGCCGAGTCAAAAATTGGTCGTATGGTGATGAATGCCAGTGATATCGTCGCTTTGGCTTCTGGTACAGCGACACTTGAAGCAATGTTATTGCATCGTCCAATGGTGACTTTTTATAAGTTGAACTGGCTGACTTATCTGATTGCGAAATTCATGGTCAAAATTCCGTATTATTCATTGCCAAACATTATTGCAGGCAAGAAAGTGATTGAGGAACTGATTCAGGCTGATGCAACGCCTCAGCATTTAGCCACTGAAATTGAAAAATTAATGGATCATGAAACGGCGCATATTCAAATGATGCAACATTTGAGCATGCATAAACAGTTGATCTCGGGTAATACCGAAGATCCAGTACATGCGATTCTCAATTGTCTGAATGCAGGATAAATAAAAAGGTGGCAATTAAGCCACCTTTTTTCTGGAATTGTTTAAGCACGAAGAATCAATTCGTAACCCGTATATTTACGGATATTGATCACACCAATATCAAATAATAAGTATTGACCTTTGATCCCTTGCAATACACCACGAATTTTTGGCGTTTTATCCAAATTCAGCGATTTAATCTTTTCAGGATAATGCTCAACAGGATAGATAAATTCACGTGGCGGTTCATCTTCCAAGAATTCCAAGCTTTCGTTAAATTCAAGGTTTTGATTGAATTCTTCACGGATGCTTTGAATTTTCGGAGCGAATTCTTCAAGAATTTGATCACGTTGCTCAAGCAGATTTAAAGGTTCAGCTTCACCTTTCAGCAATTTGCGCCAGTCGGTTTTATCTGCGATTTGTGTACCAATTAAAGTTTCTAAATGCCCAGACAAACGACGTGAACCGACTTTCATAATGGGTAAAGCTTGCGTTGCCCCTTGATCTAACCAACGGGTCGGCATATTGACGATACGGGTAATCCCGATCTTTAAGGCACTTGAGTTGGCCAAATACACAATATGTGGCTGGAAACAAACATCATGTGCGAACTGGTCTTCACGACAGGTTCCCAAGTGATAATGGCAGGTTTCAGGTTTCATAATGCACAGGTCACATTCGGCCTTGGTTTTAAAACATTTAAAACAATGACCTTGCGAATAAGACTTTGGTGTTTTTGCGCCACAAGAGGTACAAAAGATATTGCCAGTCCATTCGATCTCAATTTCTTGACCTAAAACAAAAGGAAGGTCAGTTTCTGAACGATCTAATATAAATTTATATTCAACATTTGCCTTGCTTGTTGATTGATCAGTTACACTATGCGTTTTGAGCGCTGCATGCATTTTATGACAAATGCCTTGTAGTTCCATTAATAAACTCTCATCTTTTCAATCAAGGGTTGCAGTTATGGCTGAACAAAATGTCATCACTTCTATGCTAGACGATTTATCTCAAGAACAGCCCATTCATACTGCACTTTGTATAGGTCAGCAGATTGACCAAAATGCTTCAATTCAATGGCATTATTTTAACGTAACTGACTTTTTAAGTCTGCCATTTACGCAGCGTTATGATTTAGGTTTTGTATTATTTGATACAGAAGAAATGCAAAACATCACTGAAACACAAAAATCACAGCTGTTGGTGAAGTTACGTGACCTGATGGCAAAACGAATTGTCGTGGTCAGCAAACTGAGTGATGAAAAATTATTGCGTTCGCTTGGCTTTACTCAGTTGATTGATAAAACCACACACGGCAGTGATTTTGCTTTATGGCAATTTAATATTTTGACTTATAAGCATGTACCTGACTGGTTTAACTCCAAGTTCTGGGCAAACCCTGAGAACTGGAATAAATTTCGTTGGTAAAATAATCAGATGAGAAAGGGTTGCAAGTTCTTGCAAAATTTAACAATTTAACTTTGTTTTGTGCTTTCAAAGCAGCGTATGCTTTTTGGATAAATAATTCCAAAGGAAAGTTTAAGTCATGACTGATTTAACCAACATTGTTGAAATTTTAGCAAAGCAAGCTTTAGGCGGTCAGCAACAATCCGGCCAAGCGGGTGGTTTGGGTGGAATTTTAGGTTCTGTTTTAGGTCAACTTGGTGGGCAACAGCAAAATACCCAAAGTCAGCAAGGTGGTTTGGGTGGAATTTTGGGTTCAGTTTTAGGGCAATTGGGTGGTGGAAATACTTCAACCCAAAGTAATGCAACGGGTGGTAATACCGCACAAACTTTATTGATTGCAGTTTTACCATTGGTGTTAGCTTGGATTCAAAAACAAGGCGGTTTACAAGGTGCATTGGATAAACTAAAAAATGCGGGTTTATCGAATCAAGTGCAAAGCTGGGTAGATCCACAGCAACAAAACGCACAAGATGTGCCAGAGCAAAATATTCAAAGTTTATTTGATGACCAAGATGTAGAACAAGTTGCTCAACAAACTCAAGCACCGAAACAAGCCATTTATGGTGCAATTGCTTCAGTTTTACCGCAAGTAATTGATTCTTTAACACCGCAAGGCAGTAGTACCAATCCGCAAGAAGCGAATCAAGATATTCAGCAAGTGTTGAATTTGGTGAGTGGCTTCCTTAAAAAGTAAAAAATCCGATGCGAAAAAGCCTGTTCTCTTGAGCAGGCTTTTTTCTAAGTTATATATCTGCATCATTGCTATTCTGACAGCAATGATCTATTGCATTGCCGCTTGATCTTTTCCGCGCTAGATGTTGCTCTGTATACAGTGCTTGGCTCAGGGAACAGTTTGAGCAGTGAAATATAAAGCAGTGCTGCGAGTGTGATACTGATCGGTAAACTCAGATCAAGACCGTTGAATAAATGTCCCCAAATACCAATGAACTGATCTGGTAAATGCACAAAGCATAAACCGATAACCGCACTGGGTATCCATGCGATGATGCCACGCCAATTCCAGCCATGATGAAACCAGTAAACGCCACCCTTTAGGCCATTTGCAAACACCTGTAAATCATCATTTTTATAGTAACCTTTACGGGTGATAAATCCGATAATCATAATGATGATCCATGGACTGGTACACACCACAATAAGGGTGGCAAAAGTCATGACGCTTTGAGTCAGATTCGCTGCAAAACGACCTAGAAAAATAAATAGGATGGACAATAGACCGACCCAGATGGTGGCTTTTACTCGCGTGAGTGACTTTGGAAAAAGACTCGACATGTCCAAACCTGTACCATACAAGGCTGTAGTTCCGGTAGATAAACCACCAATCAGTGCAATCAGACACAGAGGAATAAAGTACCAAGTTGGGGCAATTTGAATGAGCCCAGCGATGTAATTATTTTGTTCGATAAACACGGGAACACTGTTAGCAACAATGCTGGCGGTGACTAGGCCAAAAAGAAAAGGAATTAAGGTTGCAAGCTGTGAAGCAAACACAGCTGCCATGATTTTATGGGAGGCTGTTTCTTTAGGAATATAGCGTGACCAGCCACCGAGGAAGGTACCAAAGGAAATTGGATTACTGAACGCAATCAATGCGGCGCCTGTGAAAGCTGCCCAAAATCCAGCTTGTCCGAATTGAATTTGTCCCGCATAAGTTGAATCAAATTGCTTGGAAAAAGCAAATAGACCTAAAAAGAATAACAGGCTTGAGGCGATTACGGCGATTCGATTGACGAGCAGCATAAAGCGAAAACCATAGATGCAAATCGTAAGCACCAATAAGGCAAAGCCACTATAGACCAATCCATATAGCCAGTTACTTTGATAAGAACCGTCAAATAGACGTTGGGTTGCACCAATCAGTGCATCGCCAGAACTCCACACGGAGAGCGAAAAAAATGCGATAGCGGTAAGTAAGGATAAAAATGAGCCGACAATCCTGCCATGTACGCCAAAATGGGCAGCAGAAGCCACGGCGTTATTGGTTCCTGTACGTGCACCAAAAATTCCCATTGGCGCTAAGATACAAGCCCCCAAGATAACCCCACACAAGATTGCCCAGAATCCAGCTTGAAAAGAAAGACCAAATACAATCGGGAAGCTGCCTAAGACACAGGTCGAAAAGGTATTGGCACCACCAAAACTCAAACGAAATAGATCAAAAGGGCTTGCTGTACGGGCATGTGCAGGTATTTCTTCGATACCATAACTTTCGATTGTTGTAATCTGTTTAGAACGATCTCTATGCATAATGCACTACTCTTAATATCCATTTATCAGATTCAGGTTTACTTGTTTGCTCATCCATTAAGCGGCTTGTTTGGGGCTGATGTGCTTTTGTTCAGCCTGTTCCTGAGAGCGTTGCTTTTGTCTTAGTCGGGTAATGCCACAAATGCCAATGAGGGACAGCAGCGAAAGGAAACTAAATAAGAACGCCAAAGGTAGCCATTGGCCTGCATAATGTTGAGCCAACAAAGTTCCAATGATGGGGGTGGTTCCACTGGTGATTGCCGCAATCATTTGATAGGAAATGGAAATACCTGAATAACGGACATGTGCAGGAAAAGCTTCCGCCATAAAGCCAGCGACAACAGCATATAAAGAAGACAGCGCAATGACCGCAAGCGTAATACCCAACACCATGTAATAGATATTTTTAGTACTGACCAACATAAACATTGGATATGGAATGGCGATACAGAGGATTGCAGCCCAGAACAGAAAACGATGTGTCCCCACTTTACTGGCATACCAAGCTGCAATTGGCATGGCTAAAAATTCAAATAGGGTGACCCAAAACAATGCATCTAAAATCGTGGGGCGGCTGATAGCCATATATTGGGTGACATAGCTAATCATAAAGGTATTGGTGAAAAAGAAACCTGCTGTCCCAATGGTAATCGCCAGTCCAGCAAAAACCACTTGAGGCCAATAGTTTTTAAGCAACTCTTTGACAGGGTATTTGGCTATTTCTTGCTTGGCTTGCATCTGTTTAAATTCAGGGGATTCTTCTACTCCTAGACGGATGGCTAGGCCAATCAGCATAAATATAAAGCTGAGTAAAAAGGGCACGCGCCAGCCCCAGCTCAGTAAGGATTGTTCATCCAAAGACGTAATACCTTTAAAGACCAAAAGGCACAGAATCAAACCTGCTGGGCTGCCCATTTGGGCAAAAGAGGCGAAAAAAGTTTTTTTATGGGCAGGAGCATGTTCACTGGCCATTAGCACTGCGCCACCCCATTCACCACCGACTGACAAGCCTTGCAAAAAGCGTAGTACGATCAGAAGAACGGGTGCCCAAATTCCGATATGCCCATAGCTGGGAATCAAGCCGATTCCAGTGGTGGCCAATCCCATCAGCAGCATGGTAAATAGCAGCATTTTTTTGCGACCTAATTTATCGCCTAAATGTCCGAAAATAACGGCAGCAATTGGTCTGGCAATAAAACCGACAGCAAAGGTTGCAAAAGCTGCCAATGTCCCTGTTACAGGATCAGTTTCAGGGAAAAATACCAAGCCGAGCACGAGAGCTGCAGCTGTGGCATAAACATAAAAGTCATAAAACTCAATAGTTGTACCCACAAAGGCTGCGGCGGCAGCCCGTTTTGATTGATCTTTTTTCATTCCTTATTGGCCTATATTTATCCATATGTTTTTCTTGTTTTATCGCTGGAAATTATTTGCGTATCTTCACTCCAGGGAGTACGCATAGCATTTCATACAGCAGGTTCGCACCAAGTAATGAGGTATTGCCTGTGGTGTCGTAAGGTGGAGAGACTTCGACTAAATCACAGCCGATCAGATCCAATCCTTGACAGCCACGAATAATTTCAATGGCTTGAATCGTGGTCAAGCCACCAATTTCAGGGGTTCCTGTACCTGGTGCCCAAGCAGGATCAATCCCATCAATATCAAAAGATAAATACACAGGACCTCCAGCAACTTGTGCTCTTACTTCCTCCATTAAGGGGGCGAGTGATTTATGCCAGCATTCTTCTGCTTGAACCACGCGAAAGCCTTGTCGTCGACTCCAATTGAAGTCATCTGCACTATAGCCTTGAGCCCGTAAACCAATTTGCACAACGCGCTGACAATCAAGTAATCCTTCTTCGGCAGCCCGTCGAAAAGTGGTGCCATGTGCAACTTTTTCACCAAACATCTCATCATTGACGTCTGCATGTGCATCAATATGAACCAAACCAACAGGCCCATGTTTTTTATGAATCGCACGCAGGATTGGAAGGGTCAGTGTGTGATCACCACCAATGGTGAGCGGAATAATAGGATGGGCCAGTACGCGATCATAATGTTCTTCGATAATGCGCACTGCTTCTGTCAAATTAAAGGTGTTGATCGGGACATCACCAATATCAGCCACATTGAGTGAATCAAATGGTGCTGCGCCAGTTGCCATGTTATATGGGCGAATCATGACCGATTCGGCACGGATTTGCCGAGGGCCAAAACGGGTACCTGAGCGTAAAGATGTACCAATGTCTAGGGGAATCCCAATAAAAGCCGCATCCAGTTCGGCCAAACCTGCATCATTATCGACAATTGGTAGTCGTAACATTGAGGCAATACCACCAAAACGAGGCATTTCATTGCCACCAAGTGGTTGATTTAAACGCTTGTTCATTTGCTTCTCCTTTTCTTATTTATTGATCAGCTTGGAACAGGGTTAAATCCTATTTTTTAAAAACTTAGTTTTGATTTTTCTAAACTAAGTTTTACAAGAATGTTTTAAGATGAAGTGAGGCAAAGGGAGGATTGAGATAAAAGCCATGACACATATGGATATCAAGTTAGTTCGAATTTTTGTCAGTATTGTGAAGAATCAAGGTTTTGCAAATGCCCAGCAAGAACTTAATCTATCAACCTCGGCAATCAGTACCTATATGACCCAATTGGAGCATATGGTCGGTTTCAAGTTATGTGAACGTGGACGTGGTGGTTTTGCATTAACTCAAAAAGGTGAAATGTTTTTTCAGGAAGCCAAGCGCATACTCAATGAGTTAGATAATTTTTCCAGACATACAGCTCAGATTAAGGGGGAACTGACGGGTACCTTTAAAATAGGGATGCTGGATTCCATGGTGACAGATCGGAATATCCCTTTAGATCAAATCATCCAACAGTTTTCAGAACAGAATCCGAATGTTTATATTAAATTGCAGGTGCAATCGCCTTATGAGCTGCAAATGGGGATTTTGGAAAATCGTTTTGATGTCGCAATTGGATCTTTTTTTCTGAAAATGAATGGCGTGATGTATCAAGCCTTGCACAAAGAACAGCAATGGTTGTTTTGTAGTGACACGCATCCCTTATATAAGCAGCAAGGTCTAACGGCAGAAATCATTCGGCGTGAAAAAATGGTCAGTCGTGGTTATTGGAGTCATACGGAATTGGCAAAACAAGGATTTAAACATTCTTTTGCTACGGTTGATTCGATGGAAGCACAGTTGGTACTTATTTTATCTGGACAATATATCGGTTATTTGCCTGAGCACTTTGCCCAATATTGGGTGGAACAACAGCGTCTAAAAGTATTACTTCCAGCAACATTTGGTTATGCAGCGCCATTTTCGCTAATTTTTAGGCGAGGCAGAACTAAAGATCCTGTTATTCAGAGTTTCAGGAAGATTATTAAAGGCTTTTTTTGATAAGAGTCCTCGAACCAAAAAATATAGAACTGCTGTGAATGCAATACAAAAAGAAAAAGGGCAGATCAAGATCGCCCTTTTTCTTATAAGATAGGAGGTAACTTCAAATTAGAAGTTATATTCCATACCTAAACCGATGGTTGTTTTCTTATCATCTTTCACTAACCAATCACGTTTTTGTTGACCTACAACACCGTAGAAACGTGTTTGTTTGTTGATTTGATAATCAGCGCCTACACCGTAAAGATCTTGTTTACGATCATCACGACCATTCACTTCAGTTGTAGAAGAGATATATTCTGCTTTTAACTTCACAGGAGTAGAAGGGATTACGTATGCAGCTGTTACGCCATATGCATCTTCTTGTAAGCCCTTATAAGAGGTTACAACAGCTGGAGTACCGCTTGTTACTGCAACAGTATCGTCTGTTGGTTGAGCTGTCTGCCATAATGCACCAAGCACTAAACCATTAACACCAGCTGCTGTTAAGTCTAAAGAACCAGTTACACGGATTGCATCTGAATAAACACTATTGTCGCCACTTAAGTCACTATAAGCATTATATTTAGAAGCAACACCAAAGTTACCAGCAACAGCAGCCGCTAAGCCCCAATCTTTGTTTTCATAGGTAAGAGAGGTTGAAACACCGTCACCAAAGCTATCACGGCTGCCTTTTTGGCCTTTTGCATTATTTTTTACAGCAGACGATTCTTCACCTTGTTGGAACATAATGTTGAATGCTAAGCCACCGAGTAATTTTTTATCAGTTTCAAACGCAATCACATTCTTTAAGCGATCTTCACCAACTAAAACTTTAGTCATATCTAGTTCGTTGTGATCGTTAAAAATATCTTGGTTGTTACCAGCAGCATTTTTAAAGTAAGAGTCATGTTGGCCTACTTTTAAAGTACCGATACCATCTGACTTAATACCGACATAACGGTTACGGTTACTAAATACATCACCGTCGCCATCTGCACTGATTTGCCATTCAATTAAGTAAACTGCTGAAAGGTTATCAGTCAGTTTTTCTTCACCTTTTACCCCGATACGAGAAGCGTTTGAGTTTACTTTTGTTACGCTTTCGTCTTTAAAGCCATTTTTATCAATTTGATCTAAAGTCACATTGAGCTTACCATACAATGTTGGTGCTGCTTGCGCTGCATTCATGGCTAAAGTTGCTACAGTAGCAGCAAGAAGCAATTTTTTCATTGAGATTTCTCCAAAACACTTTTTGTAAATGGCTGATGCCTTAGTTACTGTTATGAGCTTGCTTATGTACATAAAGTTACATAGCTCACTGACTTGTATGCAGTATCGGTAAACTTTGTGACAGACAAGTGAAAGAAAAATGACAGTTTGATGACGATTCATATTTAGTAATAATTATATTTCTTATTGTTTTTTATATAATTAGCAAACAAAAAAAACGGAGTAAAAACTCCGTCTTTATAAAAATAAGAACTTAAAGTGCAGCTTTGATTTTTTCAGCGAGTGCAGTAATTTTTTCTTGATCACCCATTTTTACTGCATGGCGACCAAGTTCATGCACCGAACTAGGGATCAGATGAAAATGTACATGGGGGACGGTTTGTCCCGCTGCTGCACCTGAAAGCTGCATAAGTACGATACCCTTGGCATCTAAGGCCGTTTCCATTGCTTTGGCAATTTTCTGCACAATCTGGATGGTATATGCAGCCGCATCGGCAGGGAGGTCCAATAAGGTAACTGCTGGTGTCTTTGGAATCACTAAAGCATGACCATCTGCTTGGGGCATGATATCCATAAACGCGAGAACCTGATCATCTTCATAGATTTTGATTGCAGGTAATTCACCACGAAGGATTCGTGCAAAAATATTTTGGTCATCGTATGCCATGATTCATCCTTTAGATAGGCTTATTTTTTCAGTAATATAGTTCACTCTCCATGATCAGAGAGTGAATTGGAGTGTTTAAAACACCATATTTGGCTGCTTATTTGCAGTTAAGCTCTTTTTGACGAGCTTTGATTTCATCAAGACGTTGTTGTTCTTTATCAGAAAACTTTGGCTTAGTCGTATGGCAATTTTCGTTACCAAACTTCGCTTTAGCATCAGCGTCTTTAAAACAGAATCCTTTAGATGCATAGATCAAGTTAGAGTCATCCTGTAACTTTTTACATTCTTGTTCTGGTGTTGCAGCTTGTACACTAAAACCTGTAAGGGTTATTAAGCCAGCAAAAACCGCAACCATTAACTTATTCATGAGGTGTTCCTCTAATCAAAAAAGTATAAATCAATGCTGTATGAAGTAGATCCATATGGCGCTTGATCGCTACGTATATACCAATATAAGGTTTATTAATGAAATTTCAATGAAACTGTATGGTACGAGTGTAAGTTTACTCCATAATTTATCCTTATAATATGGAAAAGCCTTATATATCAAGAGCTTTATTATAATTTTATATAAAACAACTGATTAAGATGATTTTTATTGTACATTAAATGGCTTGTTTTGCGGTATTTCGCTCTTTTTAAAGGTTTATTTATATATTGATTGCTGCCATATGAGTTTTAACAAATTAAAATGTAAATGATGTTGTGGGTTGTGTCTTGTTCAATTGCAGAATAAATAATGTAGATTGTAAATGGATTTGAAATCATAAAAGTTGAATAGAGAATGCTTTATTCAGAATAGTTAGAATGAGTAATATAAGATTCACGCGGATTAAAAAATAAAGGCTCACGATTTAGTGAGCCTTTGGTGGCGTCCTTCATTCTTTCGGCTACCCAGAGACTGGTTACTGGTAACGGGAGTAAAATTACTGACCCAACGGCAGGAACCCTGTGAAGTATCAATACAACCATTGGGAAGTCCTTGCTCCTGCACGGCTATTATAGTGAATACAGGACTTGTATTGGAAGTAATTCTAATCTTTTGATTGAGAGGTATCTGAGATTTAAGTATAATTAATTGATATTTATATTGTTTTATAAGGTGGCTTTCTAATTTATTACCTAAGTGCCATCGAAAACTAAGCTTTTTAACAAGAATATGAAAAATGTTGAAATATATTAAAAGTAACCTTCCTATCCTTATCTTGATCATTATTGTTATAGGTGGGCTCGGCTATCCCTTTTATTCAGGTAAATGGATTATGGCGCCCCGACTAAGCGAAATTGACAGTAAATGTTATGGGGTGGATGTACCAAGCAGCATTGAGCATAACAAAGTACTACTTTTTTGTTCATGTGTTCATACAGTCGGTATTGAAAACAAAGAAGAGAAATATAAGTATTGTACCAATAGAATGGATAAAATTGCTTACCGGCAAGATTCTTGATGATTTGGTTTTTAGTGTTTAAATTTGAAAGAATTGTGTAGAAATTATAAAATATATCCTTGTCTTTCTTTATTTTATATTGAGTATACTTGATGAAAAAAAATATTAATATTTCTTATAAATTCAGTTGTGACTGTTTCTGTGTATAGTGCTGATGATTTGTTTAATAAGCCTCAATCACTTTTAATCTTAAAAAATGACACACCTGAATATGAGATCAAAAGTCGTGAGCATGTTGATTTTTTTGAGTCAGCAAAGCAACAAGAGCAAGATCGTCTAAATCAGCGTGATGTAAATGCGGCTAAGACGTATGAAACTCGGTCAAATACATCTAATATGAGCCCATTTGAACGATCTCAATATCTTCTAAAAAATAATGATACCCATGCTTTAAATGCACATGAATATGAGCAACAGTTAAACTCATTGCAGAAGGCTCGAAATCGAGGCGTGATCTCAGACCGAGAGTATCAACAAAAAATTACCCAGCAAAATCATATGCCTTTAGAGCAAAAAAATAATCAGCTTAAATTGTCAGTTCCTGTTGGAGAATAAGTTCAGTCCGTTTAAATGTTCATCGAAAGGTGGGCTTTTTTAGTTCTAGTGCTTATGATTAGCGAATGCTTCTCTCGCGCTTATAGCCGGGTTAAACAAGAAGAAATAAGTTTTGCCTAAACCGATCTACAATCACTCATTATGTAGTTCAGCTTTAAAATTTTCTTAAAATAAGCATAAATTTGTTGATTTGCATCACACTTTTATCTATATTTGCCTTGTTGTTTGATAATAACTAAACAACAATAACCTTCATTCAGCGCAAAAAGAATTAAGGGGAAGCCCACTCATTGAGTGGGCTTTTTAATTGTATATAATTCTGAATTTGCTATGCAGTTTAAAGTATGGAAAGTGGAGATCGAGGGTGATTTTGTTGTATCAAATTGAATAATAAGGAAAAATTGTTAAAGATTAAAAAATAAAAGCCCATAGTTTGGGCTTTTAATAAAGATTTCACTGTGACCATGATTCTTTTATCCTACTCAGCTATAAAAAAAGCTGTTAGGGGCGGCGTCCTTCGTTCTTTAGGTTTCCCAAGGCGTTACCTTTGTGGAAGCAGACCCGTTTAAAATTGGCCCAACGGCAGGAACCCTGTGAAGTACGAATACATCCATCGGGAAGTCCTTGCTCCTGCAAGCGTAATTTTAGCTAGTATGTTGGCTGAAGGCAATTAAATGAAGATTGGTCGGCAGGCTATGAGTAACGTTGATTAAAGAGACATTGTGATTATTCAGAGTATTGTTACATTCAATACGTTTAGATCGATTGGTTAGAGATGATGTAATGCAAATGTTAAACGTTAAGGATTGTCAGTGCTTTGATGTATTTAGCGTTAATATACGGTTTTCAATCTTTATGAATGATATTGTGGATTTATTTGGTTAGATCGAATGATGTGAAAATAGTAAGTGAGGAATCATGAAGACTATCTTGGATTATTTCCGCAAGCTCATTGATGTTAGGCGCCCCCAAAAACGGAATGATGCTAAAGATAAGCAAATGAATGTTGCAACTGTTTATGATACCGGCGATATGTTAGGTGCAGCCTTTGATATTGAAATGTCTATAAGTGCTCATGGTATCAATCTTATTACAAGCTTTGAGGATTTAAAGCTACATGCCTATGACGATGGCGTTGGTGTGTGGTCTATCGGATTTGGCACCACAGTTTATCCAACTGGTGTTCGAGTTAAGCAAGGGGATCGTTGTACATTAGAGCAAGCAAAGACTTTTTTTCAACATGATTTAAAGTATTTTCAAAAGGCTATAAATGAAGCTGTCACTGTTCCACTTTCTCAGCATCAATTCGATGCTCTGGTTTCATTAGCATACAACATCGGCAGCAATGCTTTTAAAAATTCGACATTGCTAAAGTATTTGAATGCACTAGCTTACCAAGATGCGGCAGACCAGTTTTTGGTTTGGAATAAAGGTGGTGGTAAGGTCTTAAAAGGATTAGTTCGCCGTCGGGAGGCTGAGAGGGCGTTGTTTTTAAGAAAATGATCAAGCCTTGTACATGGATCAAAACTTGTAATTTCTTACAGAAATATATACTAGATTACCATCTATCTGATTTTATTAACCTCTTACATTCTCACAGTTGGTTTTGTAATTTGGCTATTGCTTATTTTATACCTATTAAAATAAGTAAAAATTAGAATTGAATTCTGTAGTATAAAGCCCTCAATTGAGGGCCTTATACAATTGAAAATTAGGGTGTTGTCACTTTCATCAATACTACACCGAATACGATAGATGCTGCAGCTAATAGGCGTAAAAAACCCATAGGTTCATGTAAGAAGAATATTCCAATCAGGAAGGCACCAACAGCTCCGATTCCGACCCAAATCGTATAAGCTGTGCCTAAAGGCAATGTCTTCATAGCGACAGCCAGTAAACCGAAACTTAAAATCATGAAGACAAGAGTAATGATGCTGGGAGTAAGCTTGGTAAAACCGTCAGACATTTTCATAGAATATGCCCATACGATTTCAAAAATACCAGCTAAAATTAAATAAGCCCAAGCCATTTCGACACCTCATTTTATTAATAATTTAGGTCGTCCTAAAGCTTGAAAATTGAATAAAGAGGTCGTCCTCTTCACAGCACATATAAGCACTAATGGGTAATTCATTCAATTTTTTTTTTGTTAAGTTTTATTCCGATTGGTAAAATTTATCTGGTAAGGGTACTTCTAGATATTTAACGTGAATGAATAATCTATTCATTCACGAAACATACGCTTGTACATCATATTCAGGTTCACCAGCTAAAACAGAAACAAATTTCTCAACTGTTTCAGCCGTTAGCAGATAAGGATTGAATTCTTCTAAATGGTATTTCATGAAAAAGTCTGAAATGTTCTGGTTAACAGGTGAAAACTTCATAGACCATTGTGAAAAAAATTGATTCTCACATTCAGTGTAATAGAGAATTTCACAATTGATATGGCGTTCATCTTTCACAATTTTGTTATAAAACAAATCATCAACGATGCTCTTTTGGCCTTCTAAGCATTGTACAAAATAGCCATGACCATAATATAAAACACCTCTAATATCATTACGATAATTAAAGTCTACAGCTTCATCGAGGATTTTAATCAAATCTTTTTTTAAGTTCGAGTCAATATTCTTAATTTTACTAACGTATAAAAGCCTTACAGACTTCATCATGGGTATGCTCATTTTGAAGGTTGAACTCATGTTATATAGAAAAAACAATACTTTGTATACTTTAGTCTGTAACCAAGTAAGCAGATTTCATCCTTTAATTTTATTTATTAGCTTTTATTGAGCATTGAAATATTATGTGAACTAGGGCTTTGCTATCTACATGGAATTATTAAGAAAATGTGATTTTTATCTCATTTTTCCGAGAAGTTGATTAAGTTCTGAATTAAATTTTTAATAAAATAAAGTACTGATTTATAATGTAAAAAAATAAAAATAATATTTTTCGTTACAACCAATTTGTCGACAAGACTAGATTTAGTTTGCCATATTGCGTTTGCGAAACTGAGCAAAGGTATTTGTCTATGGTGTCATTTCTATTTATTGGTTTGATCATTACGATCTTACTAACACCAGGTCCAACGAATACATTATTGGCTTCATCAGGAATCCAAACAGGTATTAAAGGTTCACTTAAATTGATCCCTGCAGAGGTTATTGGTTATTTTATTGCCATTACGACATGGGGCTTTTTACTTGAGTCTGTTTCATACTATGTGCCTTGGCTACCACCGCTAATTAAGTTACTGAGTGCGACTTTTATTATCTATTTGGCAATTAAGTTATGGATTACTTCAACAAAAGAGTTAGATTTGGATCAACCTTTGATTACCTCTAGGGCTTTGTTTGTAGCAACCTTACTTAATCCTAAAGCTTTATTATTTGCTTCAGCTATTTTTCCACACACTGCTTGGCTCAACCTACATGAATATGTTGCTCATATGGGAACGTTCTTAGCACTAATCACTCCAATTGCTTTTTTATGGATTGCTTTTGGATCTGTTTTAATTTCCAACAAAATATCTTGGCTGAATCAACGTAGCTTACAACGTTCAGCAGCATTTGTTTTAACTTTCTTTGCGATGCCGTTGGCTTATTCAGCTATTTCATCGTTCTAAATTTTCGTTTCGCTGTTGTATTTAAAATTTAAAAAATTGGAGTTTTTAATGAACACTATAAAAATTAAGGTAAAGGATCAATTTGAGGCCGAGAAGATCGCGACAGCCAAAGTAAAAGCTGTCAATGATCAAGAAATTCCCTTCTTTAAACGAATTGAACACATTGAAGTTGAAGGGGAGATTCTTCTACCGAATATGGATTTACTCTTTGAAAATCCCAAAGACGGCAGTATTTATCGATATGTCGGGGCTGTGTAGTTTCACAGTCTGTAAGGTGAACCCATGCCTAGGCATGGTTTTTTATTGGTCTTTTCCTCATAATGTTAATTCGAATTAGGTCCATTTATCTGTTTTTAATCACTTATTTAATTAAGAATGTATACTGTTTTTTCAATTATAAAAATGAGTTAATAAATGAAAAAGATCGTGTTAGGGACCATTGTTAGTGTAATGATTACAGGGAGCACTTTTGCGGCTTGCGACTATGATTTAGATGCAACGCAGACACAATTATCACAAATTGATGCTACGATGACCAGATTTCCGAGCATCTTAGGAGCAAAAGCAAGTTATAGCGTAGAACCAACCAGTACTGTAAAGTCTTATATGGCGATGAGTAACGCTTTCGCCAATAACAAAATTAATAATCCAAATCTCGCCTTTCAAGATGTATCTGGAGATAAAGCTATCGCAACCCTTGGAACGGTTGCTTTTGAAGTTAAGTTGAAAATCCCAACTTATGTTTTACCAGCGGGTGAAACAATTACTTTTTTCCCTATTCAGATTGCTGCGACCAATGGCAATCAGAATGTATTTAGTATCGCTATCGTCCATGTCAATGGTCAGCCAACGAACACAAATAATAATATTCTACTTATGATTAATGGTGGAACGCAGTCAACTGGGGTGTTGAGTTTGAAGCCTGAAAATACTCTTGATGGTTATCAAAGCTTTGGATTTTATGTTAATCAAAGCAGTAAACAGATCGGATATATTTTTAACGGTGTAAATAAAGGCTATGTGTCTGGCTATGACAATAGTGGATCGGCTTTATCGTTTATGGCCGGTGGAGGTACTGGAACTATAGCGACATCGGCATCTGTTGTTGGACAAAATTTATCTATAGAGTTTATTACTGATCATACAAAACTTTCAAATACTTACCCTACAGGAACAAAGGATATCTGTGGAACAACGCTTTAAATTAGACCTCCTTCAAGCGCTTTTTTAGGAGGACTTATCATCTGATTTAATTTGTTTTGTGGTAGAGAATGACCAATCAACAGGGTATAGAGTTTAACCAAACGGTTTAATTTAGTAGTTAAAATATTATAGAATCGAAGGAGTTATCTTTGTACTGTATTCTATGATCTATGTTGCACTAGCCTTGATTGGCGTTCTCTCGGGCTTGATTAGTGGTGTAGTTGGTACGGGGTCATCTATTATTTTATTGCCTATTCTGGCTTATATATTTGGAGCGAAGCTTGCCGTTCCAATTATGGCAATCGCCTCAATCATGGGCAATATTTCTCGTGTTGTGATGTGGCGTAAAGAGCTCAATATCAGGGCCTTTCTATTGTTTGTCAGTCTTGGTATTCCAGCAACAGTATTGGGAGCCAATACGCTTTGGGTCATGTCGCCATTTCTTTCTAATCTATGTATTGGTTTATTTTTCTTATTTCTTATACCAATACGGCATTATGCAAAGCATCGTAATTTTACTTTGAATGCTTGGCAAATGGTCGTTGCAGGTGGTGTGCTTGGATACATTACGGGTATTGTGTTTTCAACAGGGCCTTTATTACTGCCAATTTTTAATGGTTTTGGATTAATAAAAGGAGGACTTTTAGCAACTGAGGCAGCGGCTTCTTTTGCAATTTACTTGACAAAAAGCCTAACTTTTGGGGCATTAGGTGTTTTACAGCAAAATATCTTAATTGCTGGGGTTGCAGTAGGTATTTCTTTAATTATTGGCAATTATATTGGTAAAACCTTTGTATTAAGCATGTCCAACAGGACTTTTAATCTTATGTTTGACCTCATGTTGTTGATTGCGGGTAGCTCTATGTTGTTCTCTATTTTTCTACACTAGCACTTATACGTTGTGAAAGTTTGGCACAAATTTTTAGTCAAAGATTAGTGGATACACTTGATGTTATTTTTTTCAAAATGAGCAAGGTATTCTCGAGATTGTAAAAAAATGGGTTTAGCATCAGGTTGTTGCAAAAGTTTTGGATATAAAGAAAGGTAAATTGCCAGAATATTTTTTGCATCTGATAAATAGTCGCACTCAGCTTGAAACCTTTCTTCTTTTGATTTCGCAGACGATATTTTAGATTCATGAAATGCTTTAAATTTATCAACAGAAATTTTCATCCTTTTATCAAATTCTCTAATATCGACTTTTCCCCCGTTTTGAAATAAAACCTTCTCTATTTCTAGACCTGTCCAACCTAAGGTGTTTTCTGTTTTTGCAAGCATTTTTTGTTGAGCATTGATTGTATTGCAACAAATTAAGCAAGAAAAAATAAAGCCAGCTTTAGTAAATTTTTTCGTAGAAGATGCCATTTTATTACTCATGTCTTTAATCTAATATTTCCATGAAAATTTTTCATTGTTAAGAGAGTATTTGTATAACTTTTTAATATTGATACTAATTTACGGTCAAACCTAATAACAAACACTGTTAAATAGGGTTTAAATCAAGGAGATCGCTATTTCAACCAAACTTCATGTGGTCGATGCATTGATTATCGTGGATGTGCAAAATGCTTTTGTGTCAGGTATAGACGCTGTACCTGAATCAGAACAGTTGATTGCATCCATCAGTATTTTACTTGCTAAAGCAAGATCTGCCCACGCGCCAGTGATTTTTCTGCAAAATGATGGAGAGATGGGTGCTTTAGATGAGCCCTATCAAAGTGGTTGGGCATTATTTTTTCCACCACTGTCTAATGAGTTTGTCGTACGGAAATATGAGGACAATGGTTTTGATGGAACATTGCTCCAGAAAATTCTGGACGAACTAAAAGTTAAGTCTTTAGTAATATGTGGTGTACTGTCCGAAATGTGTGTGACTGCAACTGCACGTGCAGCACTAAAGCTTGGTTATGATGTATTGTTAGCACATGATGCGCATGCGACTTATAATGTACCTGCAGGGCCTGGATCAAATGGTGTACCTGCTGCGATGGCGGCCAGAGTAGCAGAATGGTCCCTTGGTGATGAAATTAGGATCTGTGCATCGGTGAATGAAGTAGCTTTTAAGAAAGCCGGACATACATACAGGTTGATAGAGAACAAAGTTTTATAAACATATAAGCCGCTCTATTGAGCGGCTTATATGTTTATAAAAAGATTTTTTACACTAAAATTTTTCTTATTTCAGCGTAATTTTACTCCAAGATTCATACATTTTAACGGCTGCTGAGAAGTCACTATTAGGTTCAGCAGTAAGATTAGCCGCCTGAATCAAACTTTGTGTTAACGACAAAATCGGAGCAGGGAGTTTGGCATCCTTGACGAGATCAAGTGCAATACCTGTATCTTTCGCTAGTAATGGTAGTCCAAAAGTCACAGGAAATTCACGACTAAGAACACGCTGCGGGAAAATTGTTTCTGTAACTAAACTTTTACCGCTTGATGCATTGATACAATTTAGTGCCGCATCCAAATTTACGCCATGTGCTTTTAAGGTACTAAACCCTTCGGCAACAGACCATAAATTCACAGCTAGCAACATATTATTAATGGCTTTTACCGCAAAGCCAGCACCAGATTCACCGACATGCTGAATCAATTTACCCACTGCTGCCATTGCAGGGTAAGCTCGTTCAAATGCATTGACATCACCACCCACCATGACAGTTAAGGTTGCATTTTCAGCACCAATGGTTTGTCCACTGACAGGTGCATCCAGGAAGTCTACATTTTGAGCTTTTAATTTCTCAGCTAGACGGCGTGCAGCTTCAGGCACACCACTGGTACAGTCAATCCAAATCGAACCTGATTTGATCTCAACACTTTCGATTAATGCTTCAACGTCATCACTGGTCGGTAAGCAAGAAAAGATAATATCGGCCTGAACCGCGTGAGCAAGCTCGACAGCGGTAGTTCCATATTCTGTTGCATGCTGTTCAGCCTTACTAAAATTTCGATTCCAGATATAAACGTTGTCGAAATATTTAGGAAGATGCGCTGCCATGCGATAGCCCATAGCACCTAAACCAATGAATGCAACAGATTGAGTCATACTTTACCTTTTTATTTGCGTCGATCGTTCGGCTAACCATGTCGCCAGTGTTGGCCAGAACTCAATGGAACTGTTTTGGCTGGACATTAAACCTAAGTGCCCGCCAGGGATAAGAGTAAACGTGACATCTTGGCTGCTTGTCAACTGGGTCAGCGGGAATGCGGACTCCGATGTGACCAGCTGATCGCCTTTCCCTGCGCCAACAAATAGAGAACAATTGATGTTTTTTAATTCAATGGTTTTGTTTTTTAGCTGAATTGCGCCATTTTTTAAAGGGTTCTGCAACCAGACATTAAACAACATGTCTTGGTTCACACCACCAGGATAGTCAATCATATTATTTAAGAAGTGACTCAGCGTTGCATCTTCTTGTACCAGCTTCAGATTATCCAAGTTTTTCAATAATTGAATATTGCCATCAATCCAGCCTTTAGGATCTAACAGCTTGAATCCAAGCGAGTTTAGGAAGCCAGGTGAATGAATCATTAACTTCGGTAAACGATTATAGATGTAATCTTTAATGGTGGGGTTACGGTTAGTCAGATAAGCCAAAGTTTTATATAACTTGCCAATATAACCTGAAGCATAGCTATCGATTGGACTACCTAATACCACAAGATTTTTGACTACACTCGGTTGATGGCGTGCGGTATAAAGTGTGACGAAAATTCCCGCCATACTCCAACCATGCAGCGAAATTTTTTCAGATTTAGAATGTTGTTGAATGGCTTCAATACATTTAGGAATAAAGTTATCAATAAAAGATAGAAAGTTAATTTGATAATTTTTATAAGTGAGCTTACCCCAATCAATCAGGTAAACATCAAAACCACTTTCCTGAAAATGTTTGACCAATGAACGGTAAGGATACAGGTCATAGATATCCATATTAATCGCTAAAGGTGCGACAAAAACCAATGGTTCTTTATAACGCTTATTTTCTGAAGCGTAGAAACGGACACGAGTTTGTTTAAATTGTGCAATCACTTGATACGGTGTCGATTGAGACAAAACCAGTTTGTCGGCATCGAAGACACGCATAGCCAGATGTTTAAAATTTATTTTTTGCTGTTCCACAAGCGATTTCATCTTAGAAAGTCTCATCATGAGTCAAGATTGCACGAAGTCTAAGCGATAATTTCATCTTACGCCTTGACCTTAAATACCTTAGGCGCTCAAAATATTGGCATATTTCTTCATTATGATCATAAGGCATACAGAACGATGAATCCAAGCGATGATTTAGAATACCAACTAGAAACACTGGCAATTCGCACAGGGCATGATCGTACCTCTGAAGGTGAACATAGTGAGCCAATCTTTCTGACCTCATCATTTGTGTGTGACAGTGCAGCTGATGCTGCTGCAAAGTTTTCTGGACAAATCGCAGGTAATACCTATTCGCGTTATACCAATCCTACTGTACAAGCTTTTGAAAAACGCTTGGCTGTATTGGACGGAGCAGAACGTGCGGTCGCAACCAGTTCTGGTATGGCAGCAGTACATGCAATGTGTATGGCGTATTTAAAAGCGGGTGACCATGTCATTTGCTCTCGTGCTGTATTTGGTTCAATCATTGCTTTATTTGAAAAATATGTTGCGAAATTTGCGGTTGAAGTGACCTTCGTAGATCTAGATGATTTAGAGGGGTGGAAACAGGCGATTCGTCCAAATACTCGTATTCTATTTATCGAAACGCCGTCGAATCCTTTGGCACAAGTGGGTGATATGCAGGCGATTGCTGATATTGCCCATGCTAATGGTGCTTTATTTGCGGTCGATAACTGTTTCTGTACACCCGTATTACAACAACCAATTAAGTTTGGTGCGGATTTAGTCCTTTATTCAGCAACTAAATATATCGATGGTCAAGGTCGTGCGCTTGGTGGTGCAGTTGTTGGTAAAAATGACTTGCTTGAAGAAGTAAATGGTGTGATTCGTACTTTGGGTAACTCGATGAGTCCATTCAATGCATGGATTTTCTTGAAAGGCTTGGAAACATTGAGCATTCGTATGAAAGCGCATTGTGAAAGTGCACAAAAACTTGCTGAATGGCTACATCAACATGAAAAAGTTGAAAAGGTATATTACGCGGGCTTAGTCGATCATCCTGGGCATGAGTTGGCGAAAAAACAGCAAAAAGGCTTTGGTGGTGTTGTATCCTTTGTGGTGAAAGGTCAACGTGAAGGCGCTTGGACCGTGATCGATAACACTCGTTTCTTGTCGATTACCAGTAATCTAGGTGACGTTAAGTCAACAATTACGCATCCGGCAACGACCTCGCATGGTAGAATGTCAGCTGAAGCTAAACAAGCCGCAGGAATTGAAGAAGGTTTGATTCGTGTGTCTGTTGGTTTAGAAGACATTGATGATATTATTCGCGACATATCACGCGGTTTAGATTTAATTTAACGAGAGAAACTTATGAACATTAATATGCTCATGCAGCAAGCTCAGCGCATGCAAAAAGATATGGAATCAAATCTTAAAAAAGCCAAAGAAGAGCTTGCAAAAACTGAAGTTCATGCGGAAGCTGGCGGTGGTTTAGTTAAAGTAACCATGACTTGCCGTAATGTGGTTAAGCGTATCGAAATTAGTCCTGATTTATTGCAAGATGAAGCAGATATGATTGAAGATTTGATTGCTGCTGCGATGAATGATGCTGCACGTCAAGCAGAAGCCATTTCTGAAGAGAAGTTACAAGGTGCGAACACCGGTATGGGCTTACCACCAGGCTTATCTGGCTTATTTTAAATTCCTCCCAGCCTCCCTTTTTTTAAAGGGAGGAGTACCCCTCTTTATTAAAGAGGGGTTAGGGGAGATTATGAGAGTTGATTTGTGTTTAGTGAACGATTTGAACAATTAGTTCAAGCATTACGTATATTGCCAAGTGTTGGTCCCAAATCTGCACAGCGAATGGCATTACATTTGTTAATGAAAAACCGTGAAGGTGCATTTGCGCTTTCTCATGCTTTGCATGAAGCATCGAGCCATATTCACGAATGCCATATTTGTCATTCTTTAACTGAAAATGAAATCTGTGATATCTGTGCTTCCGCAGAGCGTGATGAGCAATTGCTATGTGTGGTTGAATCACCAGCAGATGTGATGGCAATTGAACAGAGTGGCAGTTTTCGTGGGAAATACCATGTTCTCGGTGGACACCTTTCTCCATTGGACGGTATCGGCCCGGAAGAGATCGGAATTCCATACTTAATTCAGCGTCTCAGTGCAGGACAGATTCAAGAGGTGATTTTAGCCACGAATGCGACGGTGGAAGGCCAAGCGACTGCACATTATTTAGTTGAAGCAACAAAGCATTTACCGATTCACATGACCCGAATTGCGCAAGGTGTGCCACAAGGTGGTGAACTGGAATATGTAGATAGTCATACCTTAAGTCAAGCTGTACATAACCGTATGCGGATGAAATAACAAGATTCATTCGCATTTTTATATATTTATATTAAATTCATGCTGTTAATTTAAACAAATAATTAAATTTTACATATTGTCTAACATTATCGTAGATCTATTTATTGTGATTTGTGGCACTATTGATGGGCGAAAAGGATTTTCGTTTTTTGATGAATGGAAGAGGAGTAATTTCATGTCTTGCATGTGGAATACCAATTAATTTTTTGTATTTTTCAGTTGAGCAATGACTGACATTGGGCAGTTTTATTGCACATGGTTCTTTATCATTTTACTTGAGCACACATGTTTCAGTTTATCCAACAGCAACAAGATTTAGCTGTTCTCCTCAAGCAGATGGAACAGTGTTCTGTCTACGCCCTTGATACCGAGTTTATTAAGGTAGATACCTTATATCCTAAACTTGGTTTTTGCCAAATCAATTTGAATGGTCAAATTCTGCTGCTTGATGGTGCCGCATTAGATCTCGGCAATTTTTGGCCGAAAATTTTTGCTGCACAACAGAATATTTTTCATGCCTGTGGCGAAGATATTGATCTGATCTATCATTATGCTGACCAAAAACCATTAAATAATGTATTCGATACACAAGTTGCGTTGGCATTTCTAGGACATGGGCTTCAAGTCAGTTATCAAAATGCGCTTAAAACCTGTTTGAATATTGAGATTGAAAAAGATCAGACCCGTTCGGACTGGCTTGCTAGACCATTAACGCAAGAGCAGATGTGCTATGCGGCAAATGATGTGATCTATTTAAGCAAACTTGCAGATGCACTGAAAACAGATCTGAAAGCAAAAGGGCTGTATCAATACGTATTGGAAGATTGTCAGAATCTCACCAAAGAGATTGCGATGGAAACACCGCTGGCGGAATTGTATACCGATATCGGTAATTATCGACATTCACGCCGTGAGTTGATGCAGTTACAACAACTTAGCATTTGGCGAGAGCAGATTACCAAGGCGCTGAATCAGCCGCGTAGCTTTATTCTTAGAAACTCCACCATGATTGATTTGGTGGAAAAGAATCCTCGCAATAATTTTCAGTTGGCAAGAATTAAGGATATTCGTCCGCATATTGTACGCGAACATGGAAAAATGATTCTTGATTTACTCAAGTTCTTACCGCCAGAGGAAGAATGGCCATTGCGCATGGCTAAACCGATCAAGAGTAACTCTAAAGAAGTTGCACCCAAAATTGATGCGTTGATTGAAAGTGTGGTTTTACAAACAGGTATTCCGAAAGAAGTCCTATTGCGTAAGAAATGGATGAATGCCATCTATGAACATGTCGTATTTAAACTGGATGAGCAGTCCTTACCATCTTATTTAATGGGATGGCGTTACGATCTTTTGACACAGCCCCTGATTAGTCTATTAAGGGAAGATATTGAGTATCTAGCCACACAAATGAAAGTTGCACGATAAATATAAAAGAGTGAATCAATGATTCGCTCTTTTTTTATTTTGATAAGTTGTTTTATCTTTTCATTTTGTATTTGCCATTTGAAGACCGCAAAAACACGACTCTAGCGTTAACAATCGTTAATGTATCCATTTTTATTTTCATGTATGCTGTCTTTGATTGTTAATAGATGTGAGTAAACATGCACTGCGATATTTATAGATCGAGCAAGAAAGATGAAATGTATATGTATATTGCTCGTCCAAATTATCCTGATGACAAGGAACTAGAAAACCCATTTGAAGGTGTTCCAGAAACAGTTTTACAAGCATTCGGCAAAGCCACCTTTGTCATGCATTTAGAACTTCATAATGAGCGTAAACTTGCACGTGCTAACGTTTTACATGTGTTAGATTCATTAAATACCAAAGGCTTTTTTATTCAGATGCCGCCAGAAGGATTAATCAATCCGAATGCGGTAGAACCAGAGGGCTTACGCGGTGCTTGAGACTCTAACAGCGATTTGGTCAAACATTCTTTCGGTACTGGATCAGTTTCCTGAAGAAAATGTTGCGATCATTGTTTATGTTACAGGGACGCTAATTGCATTGTGGTGTTGGTATCGTTTGATGTCACGCCTACCCAATCCAATTGGTGGCATCCTTTGGATTATTGCATTTGCAATTCTTGCAACGCCAACAATTTCAGAAGGTCCCAACTCGGCCTTAGCACCAGCAATTTTTGGTTTGCTTTTTGGTGTCCTCACCAAAGAGCATGTCTTAGTCTGGTCAAACTTATCATTGATTTTATTTGTCATTGGTACGGGATTATTGATCGGCTTCTGCTGGTCAAAATACACTGCAAATAAAACTGCACGTTCAGTTTAGATACAACGTTAAATATAGAAAAATAAGGTTTTAAAATGTCTGCTGATACACAACACTTCACTGGTACAGATCAATATATTGCGACTGATAGCCTGAAACTTGCAGTGAAAGCTGCTCGTGCCTTACAAAAACCATTATTGGTGAAAGGTGAGCCAGGTACTGGTAAAACATTACTTGCAGAGCAAGTAGCTGAAAGTTTGGGTTTGAAGCTGATTACTTGGCATATCAAATCAACCACCAAAGCCCAGCAAGGTCTGTATGAATATGACGCTGTATCACGTTTGCGTGATAGCCAGTTAGGTGATGATCGTGTCTACGACATTAAGAACTATATTAAACCCGGTAAATTGTGGGAAGCATTTACCAGCGAAGAGCGTTGTGTCTTGTTGATTGATGAAATCGACAAGGCGGATATTGAATTTCCAAATGACTTATTGCATGAACTCGACAAAATGTCGTTCTATGTTTATGAGACAGGTGAGACCATTACCGCGACACAACGCCCAATCGTGATCATTACCTCGAATAATGAGAAGGAACTGCCAGATGCATTCTTGCGTCGTTGTTTCTTCCATTATATCGAATTCCCAGATGATGCAACCATGCGTGACATCATTGCGGTACATTTCCCGAATATTTCAAATACCTTGGTGAGTGAAGCCTTACAGGTGTTCTTTAAATTACGTGAAATCCCGAATTTGAAGAAACCACCTTCAACATCGGAACTAATTGATTGGTTGAGCCTGTTGATGGCAGATGATATGCCAGAAGATGTGTTGCGTAATCACGATAAATCCAAAGCGATTCCACCATTGTATGGTGCTTTGATTAAGAATGAACAAGATGTGCAATTGCTTGAACGTTTAGCCTTTATGTCACGCCGCTAAGAGTGTTTAAAAATGTTTGTGCGACTGTTTTACACCTTACGCAAATATGGCGTACCTGTAACAACACGTGAGCTCATTGATCTTAATCAGGCGGTAGCTTCGGGTCTTGTGTTTGCAGATCAGGAACAGTTCTATCAATTGGCTAAAACTGTTTTAGTCAAAGATGAGCGTTTTTTTGATAAGTTTGATCGTGCCATGAAAGATTATTTTGATGGCATCGAAACTTTTGACTTGGATGAGCTGCTGAAACAAGTTCACAAGTTACCCAAAGACTGGTTTGATCTTGAACTGTTAGAGAAACATCTTAGCCCCGAGCAACGTGAAGAGTTGCAAAAAGCAGGTTCTCTTGAAGAGCTGATGAAAATGCTGGAAGAACGCTTACGTGAACAGCATAAAAAACATCAGGGTGGCAATCGCATGATTGGTACCGGAGGAACTTCACCTTTTGGTGCTTTTGGTGATCATCCTGAAGGTGTCCGTATAGGTGGGCCAGGGCGTAAACGTTCGGCGGTTAAAGTTTGGGAACAACGTAAATACCAAAATCTGGATGATGATCAGGTTTTGGGAACGCGTCAGATGCAAATTGCACTACGTCGCTTACGCAAGTTCGCACGTCAAGGCGCTGCAGAAGAGCTCGATGTAGATGGCACTATTCGCGAAACAGCGAAACAAGGCATCTTGGATGTACAACTGGTTCCTGAACGTCGTAATCGCATTAAAGTGTTACTGCTGTTTGATGTGGGTGGCTCGATGGATGCTCATATTGCTGAGTGCGAAAAGCTGTTTAGTGCTGCCAAGTCAGAGTTTAAAACTTTAGAATATTTCTATTTCCATAACTGTCTATATGACTATGTTTGGAAGGACAACCATCGTCGTAGTTCAACCCGTATGAATACTTGGGATCTGTTCCATACTTATGGGCGTGATTATCGGGTCATCGTGGTGGGTGATGCCAGTATGGCACCGTATGAATTAAAGTCTGCGGGTGGTTCAGTTGAATATATGAATGAAGAGTCGGGCGAAGTATGGCTTAGGCGTTTACGTCAGCACTTTGACAAAACTGCTTGGTTGAACCCTGAAATGGAAGGTTACTGGCATTACACCCAGACCATTAACTGGATTAAGGATATTTTTGAAAATCATATGTTTCCAATGACACTGAAAGGTCTTGAAGACATGACACGCTATCTATCACGTTAAAATTTAGACTAAAACTTTATAAGAACAGGAAGAATGATGGAACATCAAATTAATGGCGTTGCTTTGCCAAATGAAGCAGGTTTCTTTGGCAACTTTGGTGGTCAGTTCATTCCACCACATTTAAAAGAGGCAATGGATGAAATCAATACGGCTTATGAAGAGATTCGTCATACCGCTGAATTTCAGGATGAGCTCAATGATTTATTTAAAAATTATGTAGGTCGTCCAAGTCCATTGTTTCATGCCAAGCGATTATCAGACCAGCTTGGTGGCGCTCAGATTTATTTAAAGCGTGAAGATTTAAACCATACAGGTGCACACAAGATCAATCACTGTTTAGGTGAGGCTTTACTTGCTAAATATATGGGCAAAAGCAAAGTCATTGCCGAGACTGGTGCGGGGCAACACGGCGTGGCTTTGGCAACAGCTTGTGCGTTGGTGGGTATTCCGTGTGAAATCCACATGGGTCAGGTTGATATCGAAAAAGAACATCCGAATGTCGTGAAGATGAAAATCTTGGGTGCGAAACTGGTTGCTGTGACTCAAGGGACTGCAACTTTAAAAGATGCTGTGGATAGTGCTTTTGAGGAATATTTAAAAGATCCTAAAAACTATATCTATGCCATTGGTTCCGTGGTCGGTCCGCATCCATTTCCGAAAATGGTTCGTGATTTTCAATCGATTATTGGCAAGGAAATCAAAACTCAATCGAATGAACGTTTTGGTCAGAATCCAGATTATGTGGTTGCCTGTGTCGGTGGTGGTTCTAATGCGATTGGCGCATTCACCGCATTTTTAAATACGCCTGAAGTTCAATTAGTTGGTGTAGAACCTGCGGGTCATGGCCTAGATACAGATAAACATTCAGCCACTTTGACTTTGGGCAAGCCAGGGCAGATTCATGGTATGGCGTGCTATGTACTGGAAGATGACAATGGGGACCCATTGCCAGTGCATTCGATTGCTTCAGGCTTGGATTATCCGGGTGTTGGGCCACAACATAGTTTCCTGAAAGAGCTCGGCCGTGTGCAATATGAAACAGCGACTGATCAGGAATGTTTGGATGCATTTATGACACTATCACGGGTAGAAGGTATTGTCCCAGCCTTGGAAAGTTCGCATGCGGTGGCTTGGGCTTTACGTGAAGCACCTAAGTTGGATAAGCAGATTAAGATCGTGATCAACCTTTCTGGACGTGGCGATAAAGACTCGGATTATGTGGCTGAAAAGCTAGGCCTATAAGTTCTTATTGAATATCTCATTGTTAATAGACCGCTTCTTGTCGAGAGGCGGTTTTTTTATTGTTAAATCAACCTTAATCCCGTTAGAATAAAGCGTTTTGCAATTAGCACTTTTGGAGACGCCTAAGTGGAGCGACCTACAATCAGCCCTGAACATTTACAAGAAGCGGCTGAAAACCTAGTAACCATTCGAGATTTTGTTCGTTTTGGTGTAACCGCAATGCGTCAATATGACGCGCACTTAGGTCAAGGTACTCAAGATTATTTTGCAGAGAGTTCTGCATTGGTACTACAAACACTATCGCTAGAGTGGAAAGCAGATGCCGAAATTCTGGATGCCAAACTTTTACCAAGTGAAAAAGCAGAATTCCTAAGCTTGTTAGAACGTCGTATCAATGATCGTATTCCAACTTCATATTTATTGAACTTGGCCTATTTCTTCAATAAGCCATTTTATGTAGATGAGCGTGTCTTGATTCCGCGTTCACCGATTGCTGAGTTGATTGAACAACGTTTTGCGCCGTACTGCCTAGATGAAAATGGCCGTATGCTCGAAGCATTAAACAACTTGCCTGAAAATAACAATCCAAAAACACCACAACGTATTTTAGATATGTGTACGGGTTCGGGTTGTATTGCGATTGCGTTAGCTTATGCTTTTCCAGAATCAGAAGTCGATGCGACTGATATTTCAAAAGAAGCATTGGAAGTGGCTTCAATCAACACTGAGCACCACGATAAGCAATACCAAGTGGCTTTACTTGAATCTGACTTGTTCGCAAAAATTCCTGCTGAAAACCAATATGACTTGATCGTCAGTAATCCACCGTATGTGGATGCAGAAGATATGGCGGATTTACCAGAAGAATTCTTACATGAACCTGAGCTTGCACTGGCTGCGGGTCAAGATGGCTTAGATTTAGTCCGTAAAATGTTAGCCCAAGCTGCTGATTATTTAACTGAAGATGGCCTGATTGTGATTGAAGTTGGTAATTCAGAATGGGCAATGCGTCAGAACTTCAATACAGTTGACTTCCATTGGCTCACTTTCCCAAAAGGCGGTTCTGGTATTTTTGCTTTAACTGCTGAACAATGCCGCCGTTATAAAGAAGTCTTTCAGCAATCAGTTCAAAACTAAGGGGTTAAAGCATGGCAGGGAATAGTATCGGGCAACTGTTTCGAGTAACAACCTGTGGCGAGTCACATGGTGCGGGCTTGATGGCGATTGTCGATGGCGTGCCGCCTGGTCTTGAGCTTTGTGAAGCCGATTTGCAAAAAGACTTAGATCGCCGTAAACCGGGAACATCGAAGTTTGCAACGCAACGTAAAGAGCCAGATCAAGTTGAGATTATCTCAGGTGTTTTCGAAGGTAAAACCACAGGAACATCGATTGGTTTATTGATCCGTAATACGGATCAGAAATCAAAAGACTACGGCAATATCGCTCAAACTTTCCGTCCAGGCCATGCGGATTACACTTATACGCAAAAATACGGTTTCCGTGACTATCGTGGTGGCGGTCGTTCGAGCGCCCGTGAAACGGCGATGCGTGTTGCGGCAGGTGCAATTGCCAAGAAATATCTTGCTGAAAAATTTGGTATTGATATTCGTGGACATGTCACACAAATTGGCAATGAAGTTGCTGAAAAACTGGATTGGGCAGAAGTGCCGAATAACCCATTTTTCTGTGGTGATGTGGATGCGGTACCTCGCTTTGAAAAACTGGTAACCGCATTACGTGAGCAAGGCACCAGCTGTGGTGCTAAGCTTGAAATCATTGCTGAAAAAGTACCTGTTGGTTGGGGCGAGCCTGTATTTGATCGTTTAGATGCTGATATAGCCCACGCCATGATGAGTATCAATGCGGTTAAAGGCGTTGAGATTGGTGATGGTTTTGCGGTTGCTGGGCAGTTTGGTCATGAAACACGTGATGAGCTCACAACTGATGGATTCCTTGCCAATCATGCAGGCGGTATCTTAGGTGGAATTTCAAGTGGTCAAAACATTCGTGTGGCGATTGCACTGAAACCAACTGCAAGTATTACCACACCAGGGAAAACGATTAGTATTGATCGTGAAAATACTGATGTCTTGACCAAAGGTCGCCATGATCCGTGTGTCGGTGTACGTGCAACACCAATTGCTGAAGCAATGCTTGCGATTGTGTTAATGGATCATTTTTTAAGACATCGTGCACAAAATGCAGATGTTGTTGCTCCATTTAAACCAATCGAACCATAATAAAATATTAAGCCGCACATATAATTTATTATATCTGCGGCCTGTGTCACATTTTAAAATACTTAAATTAAATTAGTTTAATATTCATTTAATAATCATTAATGAATTATAATGCTTCAGAAATCATATTATCTGATGTTGCAATATGATATTGATTTCGACCATTACTTTTTGCGATATATAATGCATGATCTGCTTGTGCAACAAACTCAGAAAGACTGTCACCTACACAGGGAACCATTGTTGCAACGCCTACGCTAATGGTCACATGTTTTGAAACATTGCTACGTGGGTGCAAAATTCCAATATTACGTACTAACTCCATCAGTCTTTGTACCTGAGTAATGGCTTGATCACGGTCAGTCATTGAGAAGAGTAGTAGAAACTCTTCACCACCGTAGCGTGCTGCCAGATCACCACTACGCGAGGCGATAGAGCCCAACATAATCGCAATTCGTCGTAAGCACTGATCACCTTGAATATGCCCTAAAGTGTCGTTATAGAGCTTAAAGAAGTCGATATCAATCATCATGATGGTAATCGGCATCTCATGGCGTGTTGCTCTTTTCCACTCATTTTCCAATACTTCGTCTAGGTAGCGTCGATTGGCAAGACCAGTTAAAGCGTCTTGCTGGGATAAAATAGACAACTGTTGTGCTTGTCGCATCAATTCTAAACGATTGAGTTCAATCATGCAGTTCTGTAAATAGTTCTCACGGTGCTGGCGGTCAGTTGCATAAGCAAGTGCCATACCCAGAAAACTACTGAAGGTATAAGTACGGTTGAGGAAGGTCCAGTCAATTGCACCGCTAAACCATGTACTCGCCGCAATACCAATCAACCCACCGATCCAACCTGCAATGATGGCAGTGTAGAAACGCATTCCTACAAAAGCATAGATGATGACAACTGCATACATCATCGCAGCATGGAACAAAACATTATTTTGTCCTTGCTCTAATACGTTAATGATGGTGAAAGAGATTGCTACGGCACCTGTTGAGCCAATACAAACATAGTAATCGAACCACTTATTCATGCTTGGCAGGAACGAAAGTAACCATGCCAAGGTAATGATGATACCCACCCAACCGTAGGTTGCCATCCAAGTAATACGTAGGTCTGTAGGTAAAACCTGATAAATACCGAAGCTTAGAAATAGATATAAACCTAAAATAATAGGGGCGCGATAGCGGAACTCATGCGCAGCCTCATTTCTGTACTGATCTCGATAGATCACTTCTAATTCTTTAGGAAACCAAACTAAATTTAGCCCGCGAGAAATTAACAAGTCGATTTGTTCTTGTCCCAAAATATTGGAAGCTTTCAACTTCATCTTATCTCTCACCACTCCCAAATGTTGTTATAAATGTCAAAATAGGGATTATTTTTTTACTACGTTACACTGATTTAAATAGAATGTGTATTAGATTATAAAAAAATATTAATTTTTATATAAGGGTCATTGCCTAATATAATGATTCAAGTTTAAATTAGATTCAAGAAATAAAAACTGTTACAAACTAAATCACAAATGATTGTATCTTTACGGTATTAGGATACAATTTATAAAAAAGCAGCAATCATCGAAGGTGATTGGATTAAGTCATACGAAATAGGATGCATCGCAATGACTGCTATGAATCAATATGGAACAAAATTAGAAATTACACCCCATTCGGGTTGGGCGCAACGATTCTGGGATGAATTATTACCCTCAAAAGAACGGGTGAGTAAACATCCGTTATTCTTAGATATGGCCAATGGCTGTTTAAGCCTTGAATGCTTTCGTTCAGCCTTACTGAATTTTTATCCACTCGTCGCACATTTCCCTTCCTATATGGCGGGATCACTAGCAAAAGCGACGGCTTTTTCACTGGATGGGGTAACGGAAACCAGAGACTGGCTGATTCAAAACATCAAAGTTGAGGAGCGGCATTTGAACTGGTATCAGGACTGGGCGGGTGGCTTTGGTCTAACCGTTGAAATGTTGAATAACGTGAAACCACCTGTTGTAATGAATGCTGTTAATCACTTCTTGTGGGATGTTAATTTTCGTGGAAGTCTAGCAGAGAGTATTGCGGCAACTAATCTTGCGATTGAGTGGGCGACAGGTGATTGGACCATCCAAGTCTATAAAGGGATTCAAACCTATACTCAAAACCCTGAAGTAAGCATTAACAAACGTTCTCTCGCTTGGCTAAGAGCGCATGCGCATTATGATGATCTTCATCCTTATGAAGCGATGGAGCTGATTAAGCGCTTATGTGATAAAGACCCTGAGCAGCAAAGAAAAGCTTTCTTGGCCGCAAAAGAAGGCTTGGAATATTATGAACTTGCCCTAGATGAGTGCTATAAGCTACAGCATAAAAATTAAGAGCTTGAGCATTGTGTTGGGAAAAGGTTGAATAATACTCAAAAGAAAAATCTCCTCGGTATTTACTACAACCGAGGAGATGAAACTTGCTATTTGGTGTTAAGCCCTAAACCATCGCAGGGTCACTCACCGAATCTTCACCTGTTTCTACACGACCAGCAAAACGACGATAAAACTTAGCATCTTGAGTACACGTCACGGCAAAATCATACCATTGCCAAGCATCTTTCAATTCCCAATGCTGAGTGGCACTTTGTCCTGCTTTTACGGTTAGTTTCAGTGGAGCGTCAGTACGATAAACCACCGGGGTGATCACCAGCTCAATATCTTTAGTGCCCGTATTGTTCAAATCAACATACACATTGCCGTTGGCAATATCATAACAAACACGAATCTCAGGATTGATTTGCAAATCTTGATTACGGTTCAGATCACCCTTGAAATGTCGATGAAAGCCATTCGGTCCCATCACCCAAAGATCATATAAGCCTTGATTGTCTTTCTGCACATTCCAGACATCATCGAGTGTTTTTCCTGCCTCTACAATGTAACGGCGTGGAACTCGACTTAAATTTAATTTGTCGTAGACATGAAAAACTGCGCCTTGTGTCCCTGTGTTTGAAAACAGCAGTTTGACTGTTCCATCATTTAGGCAGCGTGCACTGGTATGCAATTCATAAGGCAGCGCTTTTGAACGACGGATACCGCTGGCTTGAATAGGCAACTGCAAATTGGTTGGAATAGGGACATTGGGTAACTTTTGCTGTGAGTTACGCAATTGATCCGCTTGCTCACGGGTTTGTTTGCCGTTTAGTGAGGGTAGTACATCCTCATTCGGGTTTTTAAAGTTGAATGCAGAGGTCAAATCTCCACACACCGCACGGCGATAAGGACTGATATTGCTTTCTTTAACGCCAAAACGTTTTTCGAGGAACATCAATACCGACGTATGATCAAATACTTGAGAGTTAACGCTACCCCCACGACTCCAAGGTGAAATCACAAATAAGGGAACGCGGGGACCAGGACCATAAACACCATTGTCCTTGTTCGGTTGGCTGGTGCTGCCTAGCGGTGCATCATGCACATAATATTCATGACGCATATCAGCAGGGCTGAGGGTTGATTTTCCTGCATAAGTATTATCTGGCTGTAATGTTGGTGCTGATGGAGAAGGAACATGGTCAAAATAACCATCATTTTCATCAAAATTGATCAGGAAAACAGTTTTGCTCCAAACTTCAGGTACGGCTGTTAACGCATCTAAGATTTCTTGAATAAACCATGAGCCTTGTACTGGGCTTGATGGTCCAGGATGTTCACAATAAATGGAAGGTGCATTAATCCATGATACCTGTGGCAATCTGCCAGTTTTGATATCATTTTTAAATGCATCTAGGAATTCTTCAGGTTTATTACCCGGTAAGGTGTTTGCAATGCCTTTATAAAGCGGATTTTTGGCATTATCTGTAGTGGCATCATAGGCTTTGTAAGGCAACTTTTGTGCAGCTGCATTGTAAGGGCTGTTCGGTGCTCCACCACTTGAGACTGGATAACCCGAATCGATATTGGCTTTTCTAAAGGTACGGAATGCACCTAACATGTTATCGCCCCATTCGTCAGGCATATTCTGATAACAAATCCAATTGATTCCAGCTTCTTCTAGGCGTTCAGCATAGGTTTTCCATGTATAGCCGACATCCACCGTTTTAGGATCGCCATCAATCCAGTCCCATTCATTATTGACAAATGCGGTACTGGTTGGCACTGCACCATTGGTTCCTGTTAAATGGAACGAACGATTGGCATCTGTACCAGTATGCATGGAGCAGTGATAAGCATCACAAATGGTAAATGCATTGGCCAATGCAAATTGATAAGGGATTTCCTGTTCCTTGAAATAGCCCATGGCATAGTCAGTCTTATAGGTTGGCCAGTTTGACATACGGCCATTGTCCCATGCTTTTTGACTATCTACCCAAGTGTGATTTGTGCCTGGCGCACGTTGCGCATTGTTGCTTGAGCCATCTAAATGAAAGGGTGTTAGTAAGGCACCATTACTGCGTTGCTGTTGCCAAACGGTACGTCCATTTTGCAAAGGAATAGTCAAACGATCGGCAAAACCACGAACACCTTTTAAGGTTCCAAAATAATGGTCAAATGAGCGGTTTTCCTGCATGAGGATCACGACATGCTCAACATCTTGAATAGTGCCTGTTTTATTATTGGCAGGAATGGCTAAAGCTTTTTGAATGCTGGCTGGAAAGGTGGTCAAAGCGGCAGCACCAAAGCCCGTTTTAAGTGTATTTGCTAAAAATTGACGACGATTAATCACGATATTTTCCCTATCTTAGTTATTCTTATGCTTATGGTGCACAGCGCATGACTGGTTTTTTAGTTTCATCAGGTTTAGCTGCGACCTGATCGTCATTTGAGTCATTACACGCGGTGAGTGCCAATAAAATGGGGAAAACATAAAGACATGCTAGCCATCGTTTGGTTTTTTTCAACATTTGCTTCATCCATAACAAAGATGTCAACACACTAGACAGACCTTGTGACAGCTCAGTGTCATCTTTATGACCATTCATTGACGTTTCATATGAAAGTTGGTGTAAAGCACGCAAATTGGTTATTGTAAAAATTAGTTTTAAAAAAATTCAATTCACCATCAAGTGGATTTCGATTCAGGTAGAAAACAGAGGTGATCATTCGCTTATTTTTTGCTAAGATATTACTAATGATTCTCATTATCTTTTAAAATGTCTGATCCAATCAATACTCTCTATCGTCAACATCATTCTTGGCTGTATCAATGGCTTAAACGACGCCTCAATCATAGTGAAGATGCAGCAGATTTAGCTCACGATACCTTTATTCGTATTTTAAAGCGTAAAGATCAATTGTATTTTGATCAGCCGCGTGCGTTGTTAACCACAGTTGCCAAAGGCATATTAATTAATTGGTACCAGCGTAAATCGATAGAAAAAGCCTATTTGGAAGCACTGAGTAGTCGACCTGAGTATGATGAGATTAGTCCTGAGCAAAAAATATCAGCAATTGAATCACTCTGTTTGATTAACCAACTTTTAAATCAAATGCCTAAACGTCAACAGCAAGTGTTTATCTGGTCTCAACTTGAGGGGCTTACACAGCAAGAGATCGCGTCTCGTTTGAATATTTCTACACGAACGGTTATGCGAGATGTGGTTGCTGTACTGACTCAATGTTTAGTGATTATGGATTGATATTGAAATGTCTCAGACACAAATTTTACAAGAGGCAGCTGAATGGATTGTGCTGATTCAGGCATCAGCATTAACCGAGGCTCAGCAGATCGAATTTGAAGCGTGGAAAAATCAAAGCGAAGTACATCAAACCGCATGGCTTAAAGCAGAGTATTTACTGAGCAGTTTTGAACATTTTCCTGAAAATGGTCATGCAATTATTAAAAAGAGCAGTCAAACTACACGGTTCCAGTGGACTAAACACCTTGTTGTGGCTTGTATTACATGCTTGGGCAGTATCATTGCATGGAATTCTGATTATAAATATTTGTGGCTTTCAGATTACAGCACAGCTATGGGGCAGCAGAAGAATGTGAGACTTGAAGATGGTACACAACTCCAATTAAATACTAATACCGCACTAGATATTCAATATACACCGCATCAGCGAACACTTCGATTACATTATGGCGAAATACAGATTCATACTGCAAAAGAGATCCAAAGCCATCGACCATTTTTTGTCGAGACTGAAAATGCGCATTTACAAGCACTGGGAACAATTTTTAATGTGCAGTATCTCAAAAATAAACAACAGCAAACCTGTTTAGGCGTAATTGAAAGTGCGGTCAAGGTCACTTTGAATCAATCTAAAAAAATGACAGTTGTGCGGGCAGGTGAGCAGTTATGTTTTGATGGAACTGACTTTAAAGCGTTGGGGCAGCTTGATCCGAATGTATTGGTTTGGAAAAATCAGATGATTATGGCATTTGAAATGCCTTTAGAGCAGCTATTGCAAGAGATTGGGCGTTATCAGTATCAATATGTTGATCTCGACGCTCAATTAAGAGCATTAAAAGTCTCTGGTTCTTATCCAACAAATAACTTGGCCCATCTACAGTCTGCTTTGGAATTAAGTTATCCGCTTAAAATGGAACGGCATTTAGGTAATCGTGTTCTCATAATTCGGGCTAGAAATGAAAAATAATTGAGAATTCCTGTCAGCTTTTGGGCTTTAGACGAGTAATACAGTTAAACAAGCTCACTGGCAAAGCCTTATCGTAACGACCTTTGTACTACGGGGGGCTATATATTTAGAAAGTGCTTTTTTCTGCTGAGATGAAACAGAGTAAAAAATTGAAATTTAATGTCATATTTTTGGAAATCACTTGGTAATGATTATTGAAAATGAAAATCATTAGCAAGTATGGATCTTCCAATGAAATTTAAAAAGCAAACATTAGCAATCCTCATACACTGTTTTTGTATCAGTGGGGTTTATGCAGAAATAACTTCATCTAATCAGGTATTAGACAAGCCAGCTGTAGAGAGAACCTATCAAATTGCAGAGAACCCATTGGGCTACGTGCTGTCAAGTTTTGCAGCACAGTCTGGTATCGTCTTAAGTTATGATTCTGATCAGCTAAAAGGCCTGAAAAGTAAGGGAATATCAGGAAAGTACTCGGTTAAGCAGGGTTTTGACTATCTCTTGGCAGATCAACCTTATCAAGTCATCAAACAAGGGCAAACCTATCTCTTAGTTCCCAAAAACAGTTCTATGCTCGGTCATGCGGAAAAACTGACTTCTCATGCAAATACGCATTTACTCTTAGAGCAGGATGCTAAAGCTATTGTGGTCATGCCAGAAATAAAAGTGAATGCCGAACCACAAAAGCAAAAGGTGAATACAACTCATCTTGATCGAGAACAGATTAGTCGATTTAGAGGAACGGGCAATGGGGATGTCTTTTCCGATATTGCAGGGGTACAGGTCAACAGTTTACGTAATGAAGCGGGTGCGATAGATATTGGAATCCGTGGTATGCAGGGTGAAGGGCGCGTCCCCGTGATTATTGATGGTAGTTTACAGTCCAGTCATACCTTCCGAGGTTATCAAGGCGAGAGTGACCGTACTTATATCGATATGGATTTGATCAGCCAAATTGAGGTTGAGAAAGGTGCATCACGGGCTAAATTTAGCGTAGGCGGAATTGGGGGAATTGTAAAAATGCGAACCCTAAGTGCCAATGACATTTTACTGCCGAATCAAAATGCAGGTGTCATGCTCAAAGGAAGTTTTTATAACAATAACAGAACGCCTCAAACCTCAGACAATGAAAAGGAGCAAATGTCTTATTTGCTTCACAATAAAATTTCGTCTCATAATTTTCAAAATGGTGCTGGCACATTGGCACTGGCTTATCGAAACGACATGTTTGATTTGGTTGCTGCTTATAGTAAACGAGAAGTTGGTAATTACTATGCTGGAAAACATGGCATTGAGTATTACGAAAAGCGGGATATTGTCGATGTTAGTCCAGGTCAAGAGGTGGTGAATACCAGTTATCAAAGTGATTCAGGCATTATTAAAGCAGGTATGAATATCACTGAAGAACACCGTGTCGAGGTAAATTTACGACGTCATGACCAAAAAGCGGGTGAAGTCATGGCTTTTTATTGGAGTCGATCCAAAGTGATTGACCCTAATTCACCACCTTACGGATATATCGATGACGCGTATGTTGAGCCAAAATACATAGAAGATGCTTATACCATGCCGCAGTGGTCTCTAGGTTCAGCAGCTGTTAATGCATTTAGTACCAGTTATACCTATAAGCCGAAACACAACTCTTTGGTAGATCTCGAATTAGGGGTGTGGCATACCAACGCTAAATATCGCCAGCACAATGGCATGATTGGGATGAAGAATTCGAGTTATGGAGATCAATATTGGGGGAGTTTCCAAGATTATCGTAGTGGTCTAAACTTAGAAAATACCAGTAAATTTGATCAGGTCACATTGAATTATGGTTTAACCTACGACGAACAGCGTATGAAGCCGCGTCATCTGGTTGATCATGAAATTGCGCGGGATGGATTACGCCAAGAGTCCTCAGTTTTCCTCAATGGCGACTATCTTTTTAATGACTTTAGTTTAAGTTTAGGGAGTAAATGGCATAAAGCCAAAGTGAAAGACTATGGTGATCAGTATCGACCAATGACACCTGTGGCTCATTCGGACTTAAATAATAAGGGTTATGCTTTACGTAACTTTGGAGGGAACATCGATTGGATGTCTCAACTCAACTATAAGTTGTGGGACGGTATTGATCTTTATGGAAAACTCTCCAATACACATCGTAGCCCAAGTCTGTTTGAATCAACTGTTTCAGGTCAAACCTTTAGTTATGATCCAGACCTGCCGATTAAACCTGAGAATTCACGTCTTATTGAGTTAGGATTTATCGGTGAGCGTGAAAACGTGTTTGCTCAAGATGACCATTTGAAATTTAACCTGAATTATTTCCGTAACCAGACTAAGGATTTTCTGACACAGGGAGTACAAAGAAAAGATATTCCGAACCAAATTACGCCTGACTTTATTCTTCCCTATACAAGCTCTTATACATTCGTCAATTACAATCAAGTTGTAATGAAGGGCTTGGAGTTTGATCTTTCCTATAATCATCCGAGTTTCTTTACCAGTTTAAATGGAACTTTGTATCAAGCACCTAAAGTTTGTCCTGCAAGTAAAGCGGAATGTAATGAGGTGGGTGATTCTTGGAGTCTGATTTCAACTCGACTGCCAGCGCGTAAGATTTTGAATATCACAGTAGGCAAAAACCTATTTGAGAATAAATTGGTTGTCGGTGCTCGTGCTAAATATCATTCTGAAAAGACAAACCCTAAAGGTTGGTTGGCTGGTACAGGTGTAAGTGGACGAGCTGTGACTGAAATCTCTTCTGAAACTTTAATTGATCTGTTTGCAAGCTATAAGTGGAATCCAAATGTCGCTCTATCATTTAATGTCGATAACTTAACAAATCGCTATAACTTTGATCCTGGTACGGTGATTGGTATGCCGATTCCAGGACGTACCATCAAAGCAGGCGTTGAAATAAAATTCTAGGAGATAAGACGATAAGGTTCTTAGCCTAGAGCCTTATCGTTGTTTTATTACAGCGGATTCATTCTATCGTCAAAATTTTCCAGTAACGGGAATGCTAAGGCTTGTAAATCATCTATGTTTTGCAAGTAGTGTTCGAAATCAATCACAATCTTTTGTCTATCTTCTTGGCTGATATAAGGGACATGATAGGCAATGAATGGAGGCAGTACTTCAAAGCCGACATAGGCAAGTGTGCCACGTTGCAACGATGATAAATAATGCTCTATCGGCCCATGTACAGAACCTTCACCAAACATATGTTCACGGCCACCGAGTGTTAAACATAGCATGGCTTTTTTCCCAGTCATGCCGCCATGGTTATAAAAGCGTTTACCGCCGTAAAAGAGGCCAGATACAAATACACGATCAATCCAACCTTTTAAGATGGCAGGTACAGAGGTCCAATATAAAGGAAAGCTAAAAATAACCAGATCAGCACGTTGAACTTTTTCAATTTCAGCTTGGATATCTGCTGAAAATTGCTGTTGTTTAAATGCATGGCGTTGTTCTAAAGCATAGTTAAAATAATCAGCTTGATTCAGGCTGTCAAAATCATCTTTAGATGCAACAGGGTTAAAGTTCATTTCATAGAGATCTGAAACCTCGACAGTATGACCTTGCTGTTCAAAAGTCTGCTGCGCTGTATTCTTAAGCGCAGAGGTAAATGACTGTTGTTCAGGATGCGCATGGACGATCAAAATATGCATGATTTCACCAGTTTAAAAGCTGAGTTTTTTAGATAGAGCTACTATGCTTAAACTGAGAAAGATGTCATAGTTCATTAACCGCCAATATTTACCATTTTACGCCAAATTTTCGCTGTTTCATGGAGACTGCATGAATCCAGAATTACCCGGTACTTATGTCAACCTATTAGTGGATGTCATACAAAAATGGAATGTATCTTCAGAACAACTTTTGTCTGGAACAGGGATTTCTGTACGCACCTTGAATGCACCGTTTTGGTATGTAGATTTCAATATTTTTAATCATTTATTGGATAAAGCAGCCTTACTGACGCATGAACCTGCGATTAGTCTTTATCTTGCAGAGGAAATGCGAGTCTCTTGCTATGGTCATGTCGGCATTGCCGCAACTGCCTCTGATACATTAGGTGATGCAATCAATATTCTAGAGCAATTTATTGGCTTACATTGTTCTGTGTTTAAACCTAAATTAAAGATAGAAGGTGACTTGGCTTATTTGTATTTCAACCAACCTTCACAAAAATTTAAGTTAAATCGACATGGAATGATGTTTTTGATCTTGGGTTTTTCACAAATTTTGGAAAATTTAGCTCAAAATAAACTTGGAATCCAGTTTAAGTTCCAACAAGACAAACCAGATTTTTATAAGAACACTCAAAAATTTAATCACTCAAATATCAGTTTCGAGTGTGAAAAAGATTGTTTAAGCTTCAATAAGGCAGCGCTATCACTCCCACTAAAGACCGCAGATGCCTTATTGGCACGTCTCAGCAAGCAACAATGTGAGCAAGATGCTGATAAGCTTGCGCTGAAAAGGGATCAAAAAAATCGCTTGGATTCACAAGTCAAAGCCTTGTTATATAATGAAGATAATGGCTTCTTATCACTGAAACAGGTCGCTGAAAAACTCCACCTCTCAGAACGAACCTTACAGCGACAGTTAAGCAATAAACAAACGTCTTTCCAGAGTCTTGTAGCCGAAGTACGCAGGAATCAGGCGGAGCAGTTATTAAAACAGCCCAAGCTTTCGATTGAACAAATTGCAGAGCGTTTAGGCTATGCCGATATTTCCCATTTTTCTCGCGCATTTAAAAAGTGGACCAATGTGACGCCTAAATTTTTCCGTGAAGTCAGCATTGGTCGACTTTCTTCTTAGAGATCAGCTCCACCAATAGCGAAGAATATGGAAAAAAATCGGTGCAGAGAAACAGATAGAGTCGATACGATCTAACATACCGCCGTGACCTTGAATAAGTTGTCCCCAATCTTTCACACCACGATCGCGTTTGATTGCAGACATAACCAGTCCACCAAAGAAACCAAAAATACAAATAATCAATCCAATCAGAGCTGCTTGCCAGTAATTGAATGGGGTGAGGGATGACATCAATACACCAAGTGCAGTTGCGAGAACAATACCGCCAATTAACCCTTCTACGGTTTTTGATGGGGAAAGTGTAGGGGCAACTTTATGTTTTCCAAAGAGTTTGCCACATACGTATTGCAGCACATCTGAGGCTTGCACCACCATAATCAGCCAAATCGCCAACCAAATTTTTTCCCCTTTAAATTCGGGTAAATCCAGATTTAACAGGGCAGGGACATGCGAGATACAGAACACACTCACCATAAGCCCCCATTGGATTTTGGCACTGCGTTCCAAGAAGTGTGTGGTATCTTCCAGCTTTAAACTGGCAATTGGAATCAGTAAGAATACATACAGCGGAATGAAAATCGAAAATAACCCGTACCAATTGGTATAGACCAAATAGTATTGATAAGGAATAACAAAGTAGAACGCAATTAGTAAGGGCAGATAGTCGCCACGCCGTGTTGGTAATAAACTAATAAACTCACGTAATGCAAAAAATGAAATAAGGCCAAACAGGACAATAAAAGCAGTTTTTCCCAATAGAATGGCGGCTGCCAAGACTATGAGCATGATCCACCACGCATTGATACGTGCATTCAGGTTATCAATGACAGGAGAAGGGGATGTACCTGCTTTTTGTTTGAGGATAAAGCCAATACTTGAGGCGATAATCAAAATGACTGCAAAGATGCCAAACAATAGATAAGTTTGTTGTAAATTGTCTAAACTCATTGGTTCTCGGCCTCTTTTAATTTCAATAATTGCTGCTGAGCATGCTGCAAGAATTGATCTTTGCCCGTGAGTTGATCAAGTGCTAAGGGTTCACCAAAGATGACCGTCGAGAGTAGAGGCAAGGGGATAAATGCGCCTTTAGGCATGACTCGTTTTAAATTAGAAATCCAAACAGGCACAACTTCAACGTCAGGGAATTGCTGACTGAGATGATAAAGGCCACTTTTAAACTGCAGCATCTCGACATCATCATTTAAATTACGTGTCCCTTCAGGGAAGAAAATAATGGAATAGCCTTCTGCCAAGACATCTTTTACTGGTTGTAAAGGATCTTGCTGATCACTACGGTTACGTTGAATGGTAACACCTGAAAAAGTATCTTGAATTAAAAAGCGTCTGAGTCCATCTTTGAGCCAATAATCTGACGCTGCAATTGGTCGTGTTTGTCGACGAATATGAGTGGGTAAAGAAGACCATAGTAGAATGAAATCAATATGGCTATTATGGTTGGCATAATAAATCCGTTGCTTAAGTTCAGGTTCACAACCGACCCATAAACTTCGTGCACCTGTTAACAACCGTGCACCACGACGGGTTAAGAATGCAATAAAACGAGCAACTGATTGCGTGATTATATTTTTTTTCATTCAACCTTCATCTATGTGCTAATTTATAAAAAAGTACAATAAATACAGAATACTGTATTAAGACAATGACGATCTGTATTTTTAAGAGTCTTAAGCAGCCTTTGAAGCGTTCAGACCAATTACGACCCGTGTTACTAGATGGAATCAACTTCAAATTTAACAGCGATTGGTCCAATTGCTGAGTAAGACTTTCTACGTCCTCAGGCTGGTCAACCATATGCTGTAATAGGCCACGATCAAACTCAATCCGAATAAATAGATAATGGTGTATTGCTAATAGCCCAGTAACGAGTAAAAGAGGAATTACGATCTGCATTTTTGAAAATAAAGATAAAGTGATGATTGATAAGACAAAGACCAAATATCCTGACTTTAAAATACTCTGAGTTTGCTTGAGCAATTGGCTAACCACGACAAAATTCATTTTCATAGCTGCTTCGCCTGAGTGAGCAACAGTTGGAAACGTTTAATTTCAGCAATATGTGTTTCACTCAAAACGATCCAAGGACGTGACTTTTGAATTAAGCTAACAGCTTCCTCCGAGGTATTCACATAGCCTTGTTGTAATAGCCATGCAATCAACACACTACAACTGCGGGAATAGCCAAGCGCACAAAAAACCAATACTTGTTGTGGTTCATTTGCTTGTATTAACGGCTGAATAAAGTGATCAAACTTTTTTGATGCTTCTAATAATTGTTCGCTTTGGATTGGAATTAGATCAAGCGTACTGTATTTTTCATAATGATGAACGTTGTTTGCCGGCAATTCAGCGCAACAATCAAATACACCATGATATTGCTTACTATGCTCGGTTGTTGGGATACGGCCTAGATAGAGATCAACGCCGTTGAGTTGCAAAATCAATGAGTCTTCAGGATGTTGATAGGTCCAAATACGACTATTTATCCATGCGACTAGAGAATAAGGTGCAAACAATAACCATGCAGCGACAGTCATTTGACCGTTCTCTTGCTTTTGGAAAAAATGTGGTCTAACCAAAAAGTATGCTAAAGCGACTAAGAAAAGACTGATCGCTGGATATAACATCCATAGCCATGTACCTTTGAATAAAAATGCGGGGGTTATACAAACTAAGGCTCCAATCAAATAAAAACACCCTAATTTTAAATGTTTGCTCGTCAATCGCTGCAAGCCATTTTTTTGATAAGGTGCTTTAACCGTGAGTGGAAATAGCCATAAACAAAATGCACCAACCAATAGTCCCAAAGGAATATCAATAAAGTGATGTTGCCACGTGGTTAAGACAGAAAGTCCGATTAGAAAAGACCACAGATGTACCAACCAACGGTAGTTTGCTTTAATATGCCGACGGTAAAAATCCCAAAGAATAACTAATAAAACAATGTGTAATGAAGGTGCTTGATTAAAGGGTTTATCAAAACCCATCAATACATCAAACCATAATCCAAAGAAACCATGTAATTCAGCACGTTCGAAACTGAATTTTAAGGGAAAAATTAAAAAACAACTGATCGAAATAATTTGGGCAGCAAATAGCCTAAGCGAATGTTGTTTTAATTCAAATCTATTCCAACATAACAATAGCGACAAACCATAAAAAAGGTCAATCGACCAATACGGCACAATGGTCCATGCCCAAAGCGGGATATGATGTTCCCAAGCAAACACTATACTTGGAACATTGCTGAGGCTGGATGCATATTGATTTGCAAAACCATAGGTTAAAAAGAAAAAGGGCGCTAAAAGGACTAGGCAGAGTAGTCCCCATTTCCAAGTACCTGGTTGACGATCTAAAATATTATTTTGCATAAAAGTCTTTATTTAAATTTTTTGAGCAACCGAAACTGTAAAAATTCCAAATTCATCAATACATTGGTCCACTTTTTTAAAGCCTGCTTGTTCAACCAGTGCATCCATTTCGGCTTGCGAGCGTAAACGCATCACCCAAGCATCACCTTGACGATGTGAGGTAAGTGCACGTGCAATAAACTCTTGTTGTGGATGCCAAATTTGTCCCGTGTAAATCAGGAAGCCACCTTGTAGCATTGCTTGATGAATACCAGAGAGTGATTGTCTTAATAAATCGTTATCGCTAAATAGTTCATAAAGCCCGGAAACAATGACTAAATTTGGTTTTGGTTTAACTTTGGCTAGTGATGCTGTATCAAAGGCATCACCTAATTCAAACTGAGCAATGTTTTCAAGATTTCTTTGCTGAATCAATGCAGAACCAGAATCAACATTTAACTGGCTATAATCTCTTAAGAGCACTGATTTAGGTGGTGTTGGAAGTTCATTTACAGCATCTAGAATATAGCGCCCATGACCCGCTGCAATGTCTAGAATGCGAACATCTTTACGTTGCTTGGTCAGTGCTTTCGCATATTTCGCCAATAGCTGCTCAATATGTTGTTTACGCACGCGGATACCACGCCAACCAATTGCATTTAAATATTGCTGATCAATAATATTGCCAAGAATATTTTTACTTTCACCTTGATTTCGATAAACAAAATCTAAAGTGCTGCCTGAGTCATACCCGGTATCTTCACCAATTTTTAAACCGTGCGAAAATTTACTACCGAGTTTTAAATTACGTTTGGTTAAATTCCAGAATAGATTTTTGATGGAAGAAGCGGGAAGTGGACTACTCAGTTGTTCAGCCGTCGCGCAACTTGTACCAATTTTATCGGCATTGAGAACATCTGGCGCCTGATAATCTTCAGCAAAGCTTTGTAAGATAAAACGACGAATTTTCTCTACTGCAATATGGCGGTCTTTTTCACCTAAAGTATCGTGATAAAAACCATCTAGTACATGGAACTCTTTTCGTGGATGAGGAAGCTTTGCATAAAACTGCTGTTGAGGTTTACGGAATACCACAAAGTCCGACCCAGAACTTAAAACTTGAGTAGGAACAAAGATATTTTGTGCATCATTTACGACGCGTTCAGAAGCGGCATATAGGCCTAAAAGCATCCGTACAGAAATGGCTTTGGCAATTTGAGGATCTGTATCATAAGTTTTCGCACGTTCAGCATCATGTGTCAGCATATTAGCTTTTACATAACTGGTAATAAAGAAATTACCTTTGAGTTTGCTTAAAACAGTTAAACCTGCTTTTGCAAATGGTACATAGAGTTTGATATCAAATGCGGGTGATGCTAAGCACAAAGCTCTTATTTTTGGTGCATAATCATGTACCCATGTGGCTGCCAAAACTGCGCCAACGCTTTGACCAATGACGGCAATATTGGTTGGTACGATATTATATGTGGATTCAATATGTTGTACAAAATATTGAATATCTTTCACACATGCAGAGAAACTTGGCGCATCACCACGTAAACCAGGTGATTCTCCATGTCCACGCGCATCCCATGCAAAAAAATCAAATTCTGGTAGATCAAGCTCATTGACTAAATGTGCCATACGTCCAGAATGCTCATGTCCACGATGGAATAAGATAATTGCTTTTTTTGTCTCTTTTTCTGTAGCTGCTGGCCAATGTTGATAGGCTAATTGGGTATCATCATGACTGGTAAATACATGTTTTTGTGAGCTTTGCATCTGATTTTCCTTAAAGTTGAATACTATTTTTAATACGATTGTAAATTGTCAAAACCAATAGTGCTGCAATGAAAATAAGCAGTCCATTGCAGAAGTAAATTATTGAATTTGTATAATTATTTTCTATTAAATAAGGGCTGAAACTGACACATAACGCAATTAAACTAAACCAAAATGCACGATCACTTTTACCCATAGGACCATCATAACGGCGTTCCTGACCAATTAATGGCGCCATAACGCCAGCATATTCACTCAGAATCGCTAGAAAGACAACTAAACCCAACAGGAATGAGTTAATGAAAGCTAAGCCTAAAAAACACAGATAAAGCGCTGAATCGGAGATGACATCACAGATTTCATTTAAATATGCGCCAAGTTTTGATTGTTGATTAAACTCACGTGCGAGCATGCCATCAATTGCATTAAAACCCATACGAACCAACATCCATACAGGAAAGAATAAAAATAGGATTAAAGGCTGTTGGTAAAGATGCAGACTGTAAAGTGCAATTGCTAAAGCGACAGAGATTAACATTGCTAAAAGCGTAACTTGATTCGCTGTAATCTTTTTAGAGTAAAGCCATTGTACAAATGGGCGAAGTAAATTCTGAAATGCAGGTTTTAACTGATAAATCGAAGGCATTGTTATTGATATATGCATATTTATATAGTGAATAGCATTGTGTGTAACTTTCTAATGTATGTCAACAGACATTGAGATAGCAGCAAAATGGTAATTACAGAAGTTACTAAGCATCATATACTGATAACTAAATTATTTCGCATAATGTATATTATGTTAAATTGAGTGCAAGATACTTTAAGTTCATAGATTTCTTTGTTTACCCTAAAATCAACTACTTATTCTTAATAGTATTTCATATTGTGAACACATATGTTTATATTCTATTTACTTCATAAAGTTCTTGGTGTCTAGAATGTTTGTCGTAAAAACAATTAAACTTTCAAAAAAGTATTCAAATCAAAATCGTATAGTTCTATTGTTTGATAGTTCAACAACATTACCTTGCCTCTATCCTTTACTCTATTTTACAGCTGTATTGAGATTTCAAAGTTTTGCGACACAACAGTCAGATCTGCTAGCACTAAAATTTTGGTATGAATTTTGGTATCAGAAATATTCGACTTCTTTTTGTGAAACATTTTTATCGTCCCAGTATGAGCCTGAAATTTTTTTGAATGAAATTGATAACTTCATTGTTTTCTTAGAAAATAATAAAAAGTTAGAAGTAAATTTAATTCGATTACGATCAAATATTGATGTTAACTATATGACTATTACACAACGTTTGAGGTCATTGTTTAAGTATTTCATATATCTTTTAGATGAATATTGGAATGTACGCTATCAAGATATTACAATCAAAGAGTTAACTAATCGTAGAAAAAAAATAGATTTGTTTTTACTTAATAAAAAAAGGAATTTTAGTAAGTTTTCTAAACGTAGTATAACTGTAAAAAGTGAAATTAATCATAGCTTTAAAAGTTTAACCAATGAAATGGCGGTTATGCTTTATAAAATTATTCGTCCAGACCAGGGCACTAATATTAATCCAGATAACCCATTCTCAACAAAATCACATCAACTTCGTAATTTTCTGATTGTTCACCTTATGATGAACTACGGTTTGCGGGTTGGTGAACTAATGCTGCTCACAAAAAGATCAATAAAAAAATCCCTTAATTCTGACTCATATAGTCTCATAATAACCAATACGGATGATGAACATGATTCCAGACAGAGAAAACCTAGCATACAAAACGAGCAATCTTATAGAGTTATAAAACTAGATAGTATGGATTATAAGTTTTTGAGGCTGTACATAGAAAAAATAAGGAATTTTAATGATTCAGATATCCTGTTTACCTCACTAAGACCTCCCTACTCTCCACTGAGCTACTCATCCATTAACGCAATTTTTAATATGATAGAACAGGCCTTTAGGACCTTACATCCTATATATTTTGATGATATAAATATCGATTCGATTCAGAAGTTAACCCCACATGTATGTCGTCATACATGGGCATATATGACTTTGGCTTTTGCTGTTAAAAAATATCGAAACGACAGTAAATATACGTTAAATCAAAGTAATGATGAAATTATGCAAAAAGCACTTGAAGATTTACGTGTCTTGGGTGGTTGGAGTGCTAACAGTATAATGCCAAATTACTATGCAAAACGATTCATTGTTGATAGTGCCAATTTTATAAATTTGCAACGTATATCACAAGAATTATGGGAATAATAAGTAATGGAGCAATTTGACATTTTTGAAGATTCTCAAGAACAACATTCTGTATCGGTTTTTAATGATCGTCAGATGATAGCTCTTCAGGATCTAGATAAAAAAATACCAAAAGTTGTTAAATTTTTAATTGCAGATAAATTTGACGATAATTTCATCAATTCTACAAATAATATTTGGAAATTTTATTATTCTGGTCAGACAGAAAAATTAGATTTCTCAATTTTTTCTGAAAATGAAACAACTTTAGCTAAATTTTTCCTGATAGCCTTTATTCAAAAAAATACACCATCTTTTTTGAGTAGAAAAATCTATTCTTTTAACTTTTTAATAAATTATTTAAAAAATAGAAACTTACATTTAAATTATGAAAATTTAAAACAATTATTGATAGAAATTGCCCCCCAAGAAAATCATCAGAATACTTATGCTCATATAAAATTTTTACTGAGACTTTTAATTTTAGAAGACTTTCCTAACTTTGATATTGAAGATGATTTTGAACTTGAGTTTATTCCTAGACCTAAATCTTTTAATTCAAATTTATTCTATCAGGAATATGAGGATACGATAGATTACCCTTTAATTTCAATGATTCAACAAGGTTTTATTAAGTTAAACCAAGTTATCAAAGATAATTTTCAAAGTATTGATAATCAAGAACTACTTTACTCATCAATACTTGGTTTGGTGTATGTAACTGGTCTTAGACCTGTGCAATTAGCTAAGCTATCAGCTGAAGATATAAAAATAGATACCACACGTCTGATAGATCAGTTCCATCGCTATAGTGTATTAATTCCTTATGCTAAACAATCTCAATATATACATGAGAAAATAGCTGTAAAGCTACCAGAAGAAGTTGCTGAAATTATCATTGCATATATAAAAAGATATAACTTAAGTTCAAAAAATAAATTATTTAATTTAGGAGAAAATTCTGCACACTTTTGCTCAGAAGCTATTAATACACAATTATTTAATTTTGCTCCTAAAGCCTATAGAGAAGCTGTTCGTGCAGGTGAAATGCTAAAGCAGAAGTATTCTTTTTCAGACTTCCGACATCATGTTGGTTATAGTCTAGCTATGGCAGGCTCTTCCGCTGAAGAAATAGCATATATCTTAGGTCATTTGATGTGTGCTGAGAAAACAGGAGGTTTTAACTTGGTAAACTATAGACACTCATCAGGAGTTTACCATGAGCAAGAAACAGAAGACTTACACCGCAGAATTTAAAGTTGAAGCAATAAAATTGATTGAAGCCAATCAAGGCAATGTATCGGAAACAGCCAGACAACTTGGCATTTCAATGCAAACTCTTTCAAATTGGAATAATAAAGCAAAGACTGGCACCTTAGCAGGCACTAAACAATATTCACCTGATCTAAATGCCTTACTCGAAGAAAATAAAAAGCTCAAACAACAGCTCAAAACAGCTGAAATGGAACGTGAATTTCTAAAAAAGGCAGCAGCGTACTTTGCGAAAGAAAGTCAGTAAGGTACGCCTATATGAAACAGCAAAGACATTTATTCCCGATTAGCTTTATGGCTAGATTACTTCACGTTTCAGTGTCACGATTTTATGATTGGCTAAAACGAGGCATGAATAAAAGATTGGTTCAGCGAAATCAACAGACAATTTTGGTCAAAATAGCTCATGAGGAAACTAAACAAAGCTATGGCTATATTCGATTAACTAAGCATTTACAAGCGCAAGGTATCAAAATCAGTACGTATGCTGTACGTCAAATAAAAAAGCTCAACCAGCTGTATTGTAAGCGTCATAAGCGTTTCAAAAGAACTACGAAGAGTGATCATAATCGAGCGATCTACGCAAATTTACTAGAGCAACAGTTTTCAATGACTAAGCCCAATCTTGCATGGTCAAGCGATATTACATACATTTGGACTGCTGAAGGTTGGTTATACTTGGCAGCAGTAAAAGACCTGTACACGAAACAAGTGGTTGGCTATAGCTTAAATGAGCGTATGACCGCACAACTTGTTTGCAATGCACTGACTATGGCGATTCGTAATCAAAAACCAACGAAAGGCTTAATTGTTCATTCGGACAGAGGCAGCCAATATTGCAGCCATGAATATCGAAAGATACTGGAAAAATGTGATTTTCAAGGTTCAATGAGCAAACGTGGGGACTGTTACGATAATGCACCGATTGAAAGTTTCTGGGGCATACTCAAGAATGAATTAGTGCATCATTGCAACTATAAAACCAGAGATGAAGCTAAAGCAGATATTACAAAATACATTGTGTTATTTTATAATCAGCGAAGAATTCAAAAGAGTTTGGATTTTAAAACGCCAAATCAAATAGCAGAGAACTTTTATCGGTTAGCTGCCTAGCATATCCCAAGTGAAAGTCTCCTGCTAATTCAGCACATATCACATTCATCAGTTGTGACCGCAAGACATTATATTTTCTCTACACTACAACTAGCACAAATTAGAGCTCAAGCCTTAGGTAGAAATTCTCTATATAAGCAGATGATCGCTATGTTACTTACAGGGCGTTTAGTTTATAAGCAGGAATGGAAACACAAAAAAGTAATGGGCAACATTGGCCATAAAATTCATTATGACATCGGTGGCTGTTCTTACAATGATAAATGCTTATTTCAACCTGTCCGCAACTGCTATGGGTGTATATATTTTCATCCTTTTATCGATGCCGATCACACTAATGTTTTAGAAAGTATTCAATGTGAAATTAATGATCTGATTAGACTATCTGATGGTATAGGTGTCTCTAGAAATCCATTGATTAGGGTCCATGAGTCAACAAAATTTGAAATCGAATCAGTAATTGTTCGTTGTGAAATGCAAAAGGATGGCATTAATGAATCTTGAAAAATATAATGCTTTTATTAACGAACAGAAAAAGTTTTTTGATGAAAATATTCAACCAAATTTTAAATGGTCATGGAGTAATCCAGAATGGTCAGGTGGAGTGGTTGGGTCTGGATGGTTACTTTCTCGTAGTGGGAAAACTAGATTCTCCTTCCAAATGGGGAAAAGATTGAAAGGAATAGATGACTTTTCAATAGATATAACATATCAAGAATTTATGAAAGCAGTGATGGTTCTTAGCTATAGAAAAGCTAACTCGCAAACATCACCACAAAAATTATATTCTGAGATTCTTATTCTTAAGCGTTGGTATAGTTCTCTATATGTGGAAAAAATGGAGAGCATACATCCCTGCCAGTTATCTACATTAATACTAAATAAATCTTTTGAAATTTTGGCAGAAAATTCAAGTAAAACGAATCTTCCCGATCATGCAGGTACATACATTAGATTACAAGAGATGTTAAATCACTATGGTTTTACCGAACAATCTTTAGAATTTTCTCAAAAATACCTCTTTATAAACCGCCAAAATAGAACCCCAAATGCTAAGAAAACAAAAGCTTTAATAGATCAACTAGAGCTTGATGAAGATGAATTAAACAAAGAAAAGTTGATTTCTATTCGGACATTTTTAAATATTGTTTCATTAATCAGTTTATGTGAAACAAATGGTGAAAAAATCGTACTGAATCTTTTACTTTTACTAATTATAACTGGTTTACGTTCAACAGAAGCACTTCTTCTAAAAACTGATGCTTTAATCAAACAACCAATACTTGATCCTGTAACCAAAGAACATATTACCCTAGATGGTATTAAACAATACACACTTGGTATCCAATATCATGGTGCAAAAGGCTCAGGTTTCAGGATTCATTGGGTTGAGCCATTGGCTGTAAATTTGGTAGAAAAAATATTTCAATCTGTGTTAGAACTTACCAAAGAATACAGAGAATATATTAGATATCTAAAATCAAAGAAATGCATTAATTTTTTACCAAAGGTGATAGATGAGATTGGAGCAGATTATATTGAATTAGATGATTTAATAGGAACGGTTTTTAGATTAAGGTCTAAAAGTCAATATAGTAGGCATACTGAGAAAAGCGGTATAGCGGCACAGCGCGTTGTAGTTCTAACCTCAATAAATAAAGTGCCTATTTTTAAAAGAGTTAAGGAAGAAAGGATAAAGACATATTTTTTAAAAAAAGATATTAATAACTTTATTAGGTTATTAACACCAAATTATTCCTCAGATTACCCACTATCCCATGTATTTAACTATGAGGGTAAGATGGAGAGTTTGGAATATGAGGATTTATTGTTTATTCATGAATATAAATCAACCACATTAAAAAGAAATTTTTCTCATATTACAAATATCATCCCATTAAATGTCACAATTTTAAATAATTTTTTAGGAACGAGAAGTGGTAAAAGTTCTAATATCTCTGTATTTGTTAAATATAATTTAATGGAAAATGATGTAGAACACACAGCATTAACAAGCCATCTACCACGGCATAATATCAATACTTTTCTTGCATTGAGCGGATTATCTGAACATTTACAAGCAATGCTAATGGGACGTGTAGATATTAAGCAAAACCAGTATTATCAACATTTAGCATTAAAGCAACGTAAAGTCACAGCCAGTTTGTTAGAAAAACATGAGTTGAAACTTTATGAAACTGATAATCAAGAGATTAAGGCAGATTTTCCAATTAACTCTATCAAACATGATGGATTAATGTACTTTTCAGATCAACTAGACCTTGAAAATAATCTTAAGATGAATTTACAAACCTTTGACTCGAAAAATGAAGTAGCGAGTTATGTAAAGGAATCTTTCTTTGATGAATATTTTCAAGATATCGCAGAGTCATTTAATGAATTGGCTAAAGAAGACAATTCATTAGCAAACTCCTTAGTCCAACGTCATGCATGTTTACACCCCTTACCTTTTGGTGGATGTATGCGTGAAGTAGCTGTGCATGTTTGTCCGAAACGTTTAGCCTGCCAATCAGGTGATCAATGTGGAAACTTTGCATTAACTGGTCGAAAAGGAGAGTTAGAAGCCTTAGAATATACGTTGAATAAGTTGCATGATGAATTTGCACATATGGAGCAAATCGTTGTCCATGATTTATCTTATAGAGAAATGCTTGAGGGTTTACGTCAAAAAATACTTTATTTAAGTGACTTAAAGACAAAAGCACTTGATAGACAAAATAGTTTAATTCCCATTCCCGTTTTTCCTTATGGAGATACGATTACTAAATTACCAACTACATTGAGTGAACTGTTCGCCATCGAACAACAAAAAATTGAGTCTAAGGAAGCCTGATATGTTACGTGGTAAGCAATTAGATGAAGTCATTGAACAAGAATTGCAAATGATGTTGGTTGAGGGTTTTGAAAAATCTCCTATTTCGCACAAAGCTCTTCATAGCCGCCTAAGAGCTAAGGGTTATATATCAGGTGGGCTAAGTACTCTGAGTTCTGCTGAACGGAAGAAGCTAATATCACTGTATATCTCTGAGCAGATTTCTCTTGAATTTAAAGACGAAAGAACAGCAACTTTATGTAAATAAAAAAACTAGGAAGGCTCTTACGGACACCAATAAAAATTTACGTATGCAAATTGATGAGTTGGAGTTACAACTCCATCAGAATACAGAAACACTTATAGATATCATTGAAGAAGTGAAACTAAGAATGAATTTGAAAGTGGATCATCTATTAGCACCTCACCTTCTCAAAAAATATCTTTCATTTAAATAAATCTACAACCCACGGAAACTTCGATGCTAAATTATGCTGAGACTATTGTTATAAAAAAGGATGAAATGTTTGCATTTGAATATTTATTAAAAGAATTTATGGTTAATGTACTACGATTAGCGCCTAAATCTATAAAAATAAATGGCATTGCATCTGAATGTAAGTTCGTAAATATTAAAGTTACCGTACATAATCCCAATAATGATTTTTATTTTAGGTTAGGATATTTCGATGAGACTAGTACAATCAAAGAAATTATAGTTGCAAGATTAGGGTTTAAAACCCCTAAAAAAGGTTTTGGTACGAAATTACTCAAAGAATTATGCGTATTTGGGAAGAAGTTTGGATATTCTTTTCTAATCATTGAATGTCCGAATAAAGACTGTCAAAAATTCATGTTGAAATTAGGGTTTAAAAGCGATCAATACAAAATTGAGGTACAAGAGTTATTGCTTTTAATAGATAAACGAATTTCCTTAATGAATTGATTTTTATAGGGGTGACAACTATCACTGACAGTGAGAGATACACCAATCGAAACATTACTTGATGGAAAACGAGTTTGGGCTGAGAAAAACTTAGCTCAAATTTAACCTGACAGACACAACCAAAAATGGGTAACTGTCAGATCAAGTTTGGACTAGTACAGATAGTATAACTAAACCCCTTCTACACGTTTCAATATCAATTCAAATTCAACACATGTATCATTTTCTTCAAATATTTTCTTAAGACTAATATGTTTCTCTGAAATCTGATATGCGATATCTTGACGTTTTTGATGGGTTGTTACTTTATTCTCAATAATAACTCCTAAATCAATTAAAGAAGTAAATAGATTCATACAATGTTTGAATCTATTTCTAGCTTCACTAGCTAACTTTTGAACAAAAAAACTTCCTTGCCAGAAATATGTAATAATTCTTTTTAAATTTTTCCGTATTTCTTGTTCTTTTTCATTTTCCAACTCTTCTTTTTCTTGAAGGAAATCATAAATACCAGATGTATCACAAGTTGAGTCATCAATATTCTACTAGTTAAGCTGGTAGTTACCCCCCTTTTTTATTAAACTTGGTTTAAAAATAGTATTTTTAAATAAAGTATTATCATTAAATTCACACTCAGCAAAACCTTCATAATTCTCAAAATGGCAATTATTAAATTTTAAGTTTGAAAAATCAAAAATTATTCTTAAAATTTTGTGAAATTTCCCAAAAATAATCTCGACAAGTCATTATAATTTTGGTTTTATTTAAATTTCCAGAATAACTGTTAAATATAGAATCAATAAGTGTATTTAGATTAAAGTTGCTTCCTTTTCTTGCAATAACTTCATCTATGCCATCTAAAACAATAGTTAAATTTCCATATCGGTATAGACAGAATCTATTCGCTCGTCAGATGGGATTTGATCCAGTAAATCACCCAGTACTTGTGAATCACTGACATTATTTGTCGTAAGCTGAACGGCACGTATTTGCAGTGTTGCAGCATCTATACCAATATGCAGTTTACGCCATTGCCGACGGTATTCAGGCTGATGTTTCTTACGCTTCCATTCGCCTTCACCTAAAAATTTTAAATCCGTAGAGTCGACGAGTAGGTGTAGCCCATCACGACTTTTCTGATAGCTTATCGCAATATCAATATGCTTTTGTCTTCTACAGAGGGTGGAGTAATCTGGCGCAGCCCAATTCAAGCCACAGAGTTTAATCAGGCTTTGCACAAAACCTGTATCCATACGCAGAGAAAGTCGAAAGATAGATTTGATCATCAAACAGCACTGAATTGCTGTATCAGAATAGGTTTTATTTCTTCCATGCTTAGCTTGTTGCTGAGGATACCATTGAGTCTGAGGGTCGAACCAAATTGAAATATTTCCTCGCTTGATTAGAGCTTAGTTATAAGAGGACCAATTCGTTGTACGATAGATTTTAGGTGCTGGCTTTTTCATTTGGAAATTATATTGCTGAAGGAGCCTTTAAGAATAGCTTTGTGCAACAAAGCCGTTAATATCTATAAAAGTCAACTACTGCTGATTTACGATCAGCGTCACATACTATTCCGCCAAAATTTACTAGATCCGCTGTTACATTTGAATGCGGATGATTTTTTGTGGGAGTGACACATTGAACAAATATTGCTGGAATAAATTTAGCTGTATTCCCTGTTGTCCAACTATGTTGGGATCCATGATGAGGTACTTGAACTAATTTAAAAGACTGCCAACGATCAACTCCGAAATGCATTTTCATATCATCTATAACATTACATGATAGATTTATATCGCCTGTAAGTAGTGTTGCATAATGCAAGTTATTTGAATTAATTTTCATAGGAGCAGCATACATGCATAAGGAAATATTATTCTTAGCTTTCCCTGTATGGCCAAAATGCTGTTCATAGCAATTTTTTAATATTTTTCTCCAATTTGATGGAAGTTTATTGATTTTTTGATTTAAACCCAATGAGACAATAGTACTTTCAATATCAGCTTTAACTTTGGACAGAGCTTGGCCTGATTTTTTGGCAAAGATTTTTCCTCCTGACTCATAAACTAGTCCTAGTTCTGAAAAATCTTTTTCTGCATTATAGAACATGAATTCAAATGATCTACTTAAATCATTAATAGGTTGAAAATGATTTATCTTCGTTACGTTAATACTAGAACGCTGAAGAGGTGTATCAAATTCAAAAAATACCGAGACTGCTGCTTCATCTGGTAAATAATCTTGGGGAACATCTGGGATGTCTAATGAATCTTTATTTGGTGGTAATGTATCGTAATCTGGGGCATTTCTTCCTTCTACTAATACAATTTCACTTATTCGATTATCAAGACCATTAACCTGCAGCCACTTAGCTGGGTTCAATTGAAATAGTGCTAGTGAAGGCGTAATACCCTTTTTTCCGAGTATTGATATTTCTCGTACACTTTGTGGCCATTCAGTACAAGGGAGTACTAATCTTTTTACATAAAATTTTTTCAGTAAGATCTCAAGACCGTTCACATGATCATTATCAAAATGTGAAATTACCAGCATATCAATCGTTGTTTGATATTGAAACCAAACTGGTAAACTATTTACCGTATCTAGAATGATCTTTTTACTCGTAGAGCCGCAATCATATATCCAATTAAAAGTTTCACTACTTTTTGAATTTAGTATTTGTCCACTAAATAAGGTTCCATTGCCTACAGCGTGAAAGCATGTTCTAACTGTGTGTGTCATTTATTGTTCCATCTATATGAATTCAACATAGTGTATGCAGTAGATACATCAAAACAATGAAAAAATTGTTGGTTAATACTAGTTCATGACGTAATTATTTATAAATTTAATATTATTTGCAATAAATTATTAATTTAATTAATTAAATTTTGTATTTTTATTATGAATGAGGCTTTAGATGAAAATAAGTTAAATAAATAAAACCAGCCAATAAGTTCATTATTTTTGATATAAATTAGACTCAAGAAGAATTTTAGTCAAGATCCATTAGATCAAAGCTGTTTACAGTTAAGTATTATAAATGCCCTTGTTAGTGGGTTTTTATAATAAACTTACTATTAAAAGCTAGCTTTAAAGACTAAAGATATAAAATCTCTATCCTCGATTGTACTTAAGTCATTTGAACCAAAAAAGTTTACATAAGCTAGTTCAACAGAATACTTTTGTTCATAGACTGCGGATACAGCTGCCATCACACTCATTTGTCCCTCTTGAAAGTTCTGACCATACCCATTTACATCATGACGAAATGGTAAACTTGGCGTAATCACTATTTCTGGCAATAAATTTTTATAAGTGAGTGCCCCTCGTAAGCGATTAGTACATTCCAAACAGATGATCCATGTACTTTAGATAGGTCTAAAGGTAACTGGTGTTACCGTCCCATTAATTACTTCACTGATTGAAATAGCTATAGTGTAAGCTTCAACATTCCTACCAAGTGTATTAGCGATTGTTTGTGCCATATTCTCCACTCCTATTGCTCTGCCTGCATAGCATGAGATTAATCTGATTGGTGCGTTAACAGCTGGGGCTGGGATAGTGTTCTTTATCACTTGTGCTGTAGTCTGCGCGGAAGCATAACGTGGTCTGAGCTGAAGATCTTCAGGGAAAGAAAAACGTGGATGCCCATGCACGATGACAGTATCATGGCCACCCGTCATCTGACTTAATTGAATCGGATTTTTATTTTGCCATTGGCCAGCTTCAGATATATTGAGTTCAAGGATAGTTCTCCCCTGATGTCGCATCGTGATTAGAGATATTTCAGCAGCCTCGGCCTCGACTGGTATAGTACCAAGCCTACCACCACCAAAATGCGCACCTGCGGCCATCACTCCTGCGCCGATGCTAACTACAGTGCTAATGGCAATATTTTCCCAAATATCTGCACTAAAGAAATTTTCATCGTTCAATCCCGCTGTAACTCCAGCAGATGCCACAGAGCCTGTAAAGCCACCAGACCCTGCTGCTGTTAGCACACCTACGGCTGTAACTGTAGTCGCGGACCACCCTGCGTTCATCGCTGTACGCATCACTGCACGTCCTGAAACACCACCAATGCCAGCACCAACCGTGCCAGCTACAGCACCTGCCAATAAGCTGACTCCCCAATCTTTAGCACTCAAAGCTTGTTCACCGCTCGCATGTAGCCCCCAGGCAGTGATACCATTGCTTGCTGCTGTACCTGTAACTCCTGCCACAACTCCGACAGCGATCGAAGCGCTAAGACCAGTTCCTAATGCCAATGCACCCACACCGCCTGTTAATAGACCTACTGCAATGCCTGCGAGCGCGGCACCAATAATCCAACCTACGCCTAGATTACCACTAGGATCATTAGCCATGATGGGATTGCCATTGGCATAGTTATAGCGATTAATGAGCTGAGCGGTATCCCGGCTCATGAATCGCTTGATATCTGGATGATAGTAACGGGCTCGTAAATAAATCAGAGATGATTCCAAATCGGTATATTCAGTTGTATACCTAAATGGATTAATATCAATATCGACGTAGAAATGCGAGGATTCTATTTCCTGTCCATAAGGGGTGTAACTGTAGCTAGCCTCTAGTTCACTCGTTGCATTCAGTACAGCAATAATATCTTTGAAGGATGCGATAAAATATTCAGCAGTCGTATTTTGAGCGTTGCTAACTAAGCGTATATATCTTTTATTTCCTTGCAACAAGTAATGACAAGTTTTACTTCCTTGTATCTCATTAATAATGCTAGGGTACTGGGAATAATCGTAATAAAACCGTATCTCTTCTGCATTCTCGACCTTTTTACTGGCCCTCAATCCATTCGGGTAATAATCATATTCTGCCTTTAGCTTGTTTTTGTTATCTTTATAGGAGACTAGCCTGTTTTGTGCATCATAACTATATATACATCCAGCGCCGTCATCAATCAAATTGCCATTGGCATCATAGGAAAAATATCTTATGCCTGCGTCTGAATTGATGCACAGCAACTTGTTGTCCAGATCGTAACTATAGGTGATCGACTGTTTTATCGTTCCTACAGTGTGGTCTTCTCGGATCACATTACTTGCTGCATCATATTGATATTGCGTGATGGTAAGGTCGCCATCCAAAATCTTCTTTTGTTCTATTATCAGTTGATTAAGGCTGTTATAGCCGTAGTTCACTATATAATTTAAACTGGCATCTTGGGGAAATGCCTCGGAGCTCGATTGCAGATTGACTATATTCTTGGTTACTGGGTCATAAGTGTATTGTGTTTGCTGCAAAATCTTGATTTGATCGCTGTGAGAAATATCTGTGACAACGGTTTGTGTAAGTAAACCAAACCCATCATAGTTGAAATTGCTGACTACACCATTGCTGATTTGAACTGACTTGATCTTTCCGCTATTAACCGCGCTTTCTTTCTTGTCATAATAGTTGGTCACAACACTGTAATTGCTGCCGGCAATTTTCTGTTGCTTCAGCCGGCCGTAGATATCGTAGGTATATTGTGTGATATTACCAATGGCATCGGTAAATCGACTGAGCAATCCTGTGTCCTTGTCATATTCGTAGAATATGGTTTTCCCATCAGGATAGGTCAACGATTCAATTGCCCCATTTAAGATGTAATTATAAGAAATATATCCTTTACTCACATTCTGATAAAACTCTTCTATTTTCGAAATTTTTTGAGTCGGTGGATCATAAGTGTATTGCTTCTTGCATGGCACTTTTCCATCGTACCATTCAACCAAGGCTAACTGATTGTTGGCAGTGTATTGGCATGTGAATACCACACCCGCATAATCTGTATAGCTTGATACCTGACCTATTTCGTTATACGTATAGGTAATATATTGCCCTAGCGGATTTGTATCAGTAATTAACTGGTTTAAATTATTGTAGAAAAAGGTGTCACCCTTAGCCGTGCGCTCGGCTGTCCCAGGTATACTAAGACATACACTGGTCACTACCGCATTAGTGAATAAATCCCTAGAAATATTTTGACGCGACGTAATCTTGTCACTGCCGGTAGTGGTAAAGCCGCTAACTTGATTGTTTACGTCGTATTGGAACGAAGTTGCTAGCCATTCATTCCCCATGGTTTGATTGCCAATCAACGATTTGACAATGTTCGAGTAAATATTGGAAAAGCTTGTTGCCGAAATCTCTATAGATGCCTGTAAGTTAGAGTAAGTGATTTCATTGAGCATATTATTATTTTTGCTCAATTTAGTTACCTTAACTTCGTTGAAAAACTCCGTTTTGACTTGCTCAACACTATCATATTCAAATCGAGTGACATTACCAAGTGCATCTGTCAGTGCAGACAATTCATTGCGACTATTATATGTATAGGTAATTCTAGAATTAGCGGCTAATATTCCTTCGTTCCATATGAGTTGTCCCTTGTCGTTAAAACTCTGTGAAGTCAGTATACGTTCTGCCTGCTTACTCCTTCCCCCATTATCAGCAGTCCTGATAGTATTGTTAAATCCATTGTTATAGATGTATGTTTCATATCCATTGGCGTATTTTGTCGTGGCCTTGTTGATTTCATCTTCAAATATCCATGTAGTAGTCACGCCCAGAGGATTGGTTGATGTCACTTTGCGGCCGACATTGTCGTAGGTATAGCTGAAACCCTGATTCAAGGCATCCATCTGATTAATTAGCCAACCAGTGATACTATCAATCTCGATAGTATTTGCTGTACCTTGCGCGTTAGTACTGGTGATAGTCAGCACAGTATCATTTAGGGTATAACAAGTCGAAGTTTCGGTACTCAGTAATGCATGAGTTTTGCCATCGTCCCACTCCAGTTTCTGGTAAGTAATTCTGCCAGTTACGTTATAGCGAAATGTAATTTTTTTCTCTGGCTTAAATATTTCTTCACCGCTTTCCAATTCGACGAATCCGTCAATGCTCATTGCAATATTTTTTTTATCTGACGTCAAACTATTAGCAACTCTTCTGATGATAATAACATCAGTATAGTCATAGCTGTCTTTCTTAATAATCTGTCCATAATTTGTATTGTCGTAAGTAGTAGATACCTTACTGATCAACTTTGGTGTATTACTTCCCTTCGTACTTGTATAGGATCGAACTTCCGTTGGTGAACCGTAATCGTCAAAATCCGACTCTATCTCAGTGCTTAATATATTTCCTGTATCGTTAAAAATGTCAGTAGTGACTTTAATTGGCGTTTGATAATTGGGTATTAGTCTCAATTCGTTGTATGGTGGAAAGTACTTCCCATCCGTTTCGCTTTGAAATGTATTCGTGGTCTGTTTAATTAGTCGCTGTTTGGTATCCTTCGTATAAGTTTTAGTGATTATCTCAAGATGGAGCCGATTGTATTGATGCTCCGTGACAAAAATGCCATCATCAACATGCGTTATATACCTGTAATCATCATCTCTACTTTGCAATAATGTATCAGTGTATTCCCCCATAATATAAGTTGGATAGCCCGTGTAATTGTGATTATCACCATTTGGGTTATAGGAATAAGTGATGGTTCTAGTCTGGCTTTGTCCTACGTTATCAACATACATTTGCTTGGAAGCAGAAACACAATCGATACGGTAGAACTGGGAGCGGGTTTGGTCCGCATAATAATGGACAGTAGTGTATTCGTAAGCGATGGATAAGCCGTTGGGATAGATGATCTGGGAAATTAAGTCATTTCTCACTAATCCTCCCTTATTGGCAATAACAAACTTCTGCCCGATGGGATTCACAAAGCCTACAAGATAATTTTCACTGTCAATTAAATAGGTAAACGAGATATCATTTTTTGCTCCCTGCGGATAATTGACTTGAATGCTTTCTGTCTTGTAGCTGAAAATAATCATTTTCCCAGCGAAACTGACAATGCTAGATAGTTTACAGTTATAAACATCTCCATCGCGATCATAATAAAAGATAGCATGATTTCCCCAACGATCAGCAATACCTATTAATCTACCGTAAATGTCGAAGTAATGTAGTTCTCCGTTGGCGAACTGCAATGTATTGTGATATTGAAGGTTTTTGTCGTAAGGTAAGGCACCCGAGTTGTCAGTGAAGTTAAGGTTTTTCAGATTGTAATAGCGTAAACCAGATTCGTACTCATCATCGATAAAATAGGCCGATTGTCCATTTATATACACTTTACTGGCCATGATGTAACTGAACGAATAAGTCCACCCCAAGGGCAGTCCAAGAAAACTATTACCAGTAGCAATTGACTGGGGGCTATAAACAATAGATGGCGTAATATTATTGCCTAGTGGTCCGAAAATGGTTGGGGGTGAGATTGTGGCTTGAAGTGTCCCCGTACGTGGATCGATTTCATAGCCTAGAGCGTTATATGTTGGTGCGCTAGAATATCCTGATTCGTCTGACGCCATGAACGAAGTCAACATAGGCTTGGCTGCATTTCGCTCAAGTGCTTTGACATCACAATTATTTCTGATTTCCATAGTGGGTCCTATTTATTTTATTTTTGTTTGCACCATACATGTCCACGGTATAATTTTTTTCAGTAGGGTCACATAACATTCTTCATTCTTTTTTGTGGAGAAAAATACTTTGGTTGCCTAGCGAAAAGAGGCTGACTCGAACGGTATCGAGCGAGCCTCGCAAGCTTGGCTTATATGAAATTCTCAAAAATGATAATCAGATAAATATCTTATTCACACTGAATCAACATCTGCTACTATTTTTAGAAATATGTTTTAAACAAAATCATGTCAATATAAGTACCTGAAGAAATACCAGCAAAAGAGACTTTAACACCTTTACCAAAATCTAAGTCACCGTTGCCAGAGGTTTCTCCAGACTCATAAATAATGCCATTGCATATGAGTTTTAAATAGCTAATGACGTTTTTATTCGAACACATACGTAAAAGGGTAAATGTCCCATCTGGTGGAAGTTGAAAATTGGCAGTTGCCCCACCACCATTACCACCATATTTGATATTCCCAATTTGTATAGAATCAATCAAAGAACCGCTCCTGATGAGCACCTGCTGTCCACCCGTATCTTGAATGGACCTAAAATCGCCACCATGACCACCATAAGACATTTGATTTTGACCAGCTAACATTTTCATAAAACTTCCTCATTATTATTGAATTTATAATTAAATACGTTGCGTAAGAGGTTTATGAAAATCTAAGCAACGTCGAACAACTATAAAATTTTATTTCAAACAATGTCAAGTAATTGATATTTTTAAGATATTTTAATTATTACTCACTCTCTAAATGTATATTTTTTAACACTTTTGATATTTAATTGAGTATTGTGTCTGATTGATCAGCTCTTAAATAAACAAAGACTTAACAAAATAAAAGCAACTAACCCTCATATTTAATATGATACAAATGATAGATTGGAAATAAAATAGTAATATCAAAAAAATTACAATAACTTAAAGTAAAAAATAAAGTTTCTGGATAAATTTTGAGTAAACTTATTTTATTTATCAAAACTTAACTATTCGACATTCTGACTTTTAAATAGATTTTTAATTAAAATAAATACTGTCTATCACAATAATTGTATAGCAAGTACTGCTAATCTTGTCATAGTTTTTGCTTTCATGCAGCAGTACTGGAGTCACTAAGGAATGTCTCCTGCTATTTCAGAACCCATCAATAGGAAGATAAGCTGTAATTTTATATGTGAATTACGTTTAAATTCCAACTCTCTTATTTTCTAACTAGCTCAGGTTATAATGATGGTCTCCCCAAATATAGTTGATCTATTATGAACGCCTCCAATGACCCTCTACATGGCAAAAAACTTGCTGACATTTTGGATGAGTTATTGGATTATTACGGTGGCTTTGAAGGCTTAAGTCGTAAAATTGAAATTAGGTGTTTTTGTATAGATCCAAGTGTAAAGTCATCATTGCGATTCTTACGCACCACACCATGGGCACGTGAAAAAGTAGAAAGTTTATATTTGTATGTCTTACGCCAAAAAGCCAAACAGAAATCGTAGCTTTCAAAGCTATGACTTTAATGTACTTTCGTGCTTGCTTCCGTTAAATAAGCTTTCTTCGATGTCTTATTCCATAAACACAGTTCTTGCCCTGTTTTGTTTTTCATATGTGCTTGAGGATATTTTCCTTCAATCAGGAGTGCTGAATATCCAACACGATCATCAAACAGCATGATATTGCTCACTGTCTTGGCACTTTTAAGTTGACTCGCTTTTATACAAGCCTTTTTTATTTCCTGATCATGTTTGTTCCATGCCTGCTCAGAACTTGCGAAAGTTACGCTGCTTACAGCAGAACTTGCCACAAAACCTAAAATAGCAAGATATTTTAAAAATATACGATGTCTCGAGGCCATGATAATTGTCCTGTAAATTCGAGTGTCTAGATCTATACTGAAACAATCTTATGAGGGAATCTAGCAGTTTAAACATGTTGTAACAGCATACTTTCAGGAATATACATATTTCTAAATACAACCTTTTCGGTTTAAACCTACTTATGATGCTATCGCTTGTAATCTGGAAAAGCCCTTCTCTATCAAAAAACATATCTTGCACTTTATCTATTTTTATGTATGATTGAGTAATCACTCAATTAATATGTTTATATATGGCCCGTCCTCGTAGTGAAGATAAACGTAATGCAATTTTAAATGCTGCTATTGAAACATTGGCAGAACTTGGAGAACGTGCGTCGACCGCGAAAATTGCCAAATTCGCTGGTGTAGCAGAAGGTACTTTATTTACTTATTTCAGTAATAAAGAAGAACTACTCAACCAATTATACCTTTCGCTAAAGGCCGAACTGCGTCAGGTCATAATGGTCAATTACCCTACCCACTCAGACCTGCAAACCCAAATGTTTTATATCTGGCAAAGCTATTTGGACTGGAGTTTAGCTGCTCCACTTAAACGTAAAGTGATGGCACAACTGTCGACTTCGGAACAAATTACAGAACAGAGTAAACAAATTGGTATGCAAACTTTTTGTGATTTTACCAAGACCATTCAAGCGCATATTGATGATGGTAAATTAAGAGATTATCCACCCCTGTTTATCGGTTCAATTTTGGGTGCACTTGCTGAAGTCACACTCAATTTTATTGCCCAAGACGCATCTCAAGCTGATCTTTATCGTAAGTCTGGTTTTGAAGCATTTTGGCATGCGGTTTCTATGTAGATGAAGATTAAAATAAGGATGTACACATTCTTATTTTTTAAGTTAATTAATGAGTGATTAAATACTCATTTAAGTAAATCAACATAAGCACTTATCTCAAGTTCTTATTTACAGATATAGGTTGTTCCACTCAAGGAAAACAAAATGACGATTTCAAATACAACAGAATTGCCTTCTCCCTACATGTCATCACAGCAGCACAATGGGAAATTTAGTAATACGCGGCCGAATCTGCACACACATTCTTTCGGAAAAACGCTCGGTTTAATGTGGAAATTTTTATTTAACAAACCCAAAAATACGGTGCCAAACCGAGAAATTCCTGTGTTAAGTTTATCAAAACAACAACTCACGAGTGCCCCAGACCGCTCTCTATTTCGTCTTGGGCATTCGACCATTTTATTAAAATTGCGTAATGAATTTTGGTTAACTGATCCTGTTTTTTCTGAGCGTGCCTCGCCTTTTCAGTGGATTGGCCCAAAGCGTTTTCATCAACCACCAATTAGCATTGCTGACTTACCGCCGATTAAAGGCGTGATTTTGTCACATAACCACTACGACCATCTCGACTACCATGCAGTACTTCAGCTCAAAGACAAAGTTGAACATTTCTTAACTCCGCTTGGTGTCGGTGATGCACTGATTAAATGGGGAGTGCCAGCAGACAAAGTGCAGCAACTTGATTGGTGGGACACGACCCATGTAGATGGTCTTGAGTTGATTGCGACCCCTGCCCATCATTTTTCAGGTCGCGGTATGGGTGATAGCAATGCAACACTTTGGGCATCGTGGGTAATTATTGACAATGATCTACGGGTGTTTTTTAGTGGTGATACTGGTTATTTCGATGGATTTAAAGAGATTGGACATCGTTATGGCCCCTTCGATCTTACCATGTTAGAAACTGGTGCCTATGATCCAGAATGGCCAGATGTTCACATGCAACCTGAGCAAACTTTACAAGCGCATCTCGATTTAAAAGGACGTCATTTGTTACCTGTCCACAATGGAACTTTTGACTTGGCACTTCATGCTTGGGATGATCCATTTGAACGTATCGTGGCTTTGGCTCATCAAAATAAATTAGCAATTAGTACACCTCAAATGGGTGAAATATTGAACTTAAATGAGCCAAATGTCGAAAATTATTGGTGGCGTTCGTAATTTTTTCCGATCCTTTTTTAATTATTTATCTCACTCAATCTATGGTTAAAGGTATTTAAATTCAGTCATATAACCCTATTCTTTTTATTTATATTGTCTTTTATTAAAACTGGGACTAACTTTGTCTTAGTTTTATTATTGACTTAAAACACAGACTGCATTAGTCTGTGTTTGTAATTGACCAATTATGAAATTAAATGGCTTATATCACTAGTAGCGTCGAGTATGCGATTCACTGTCTTCTTTTTCTTGTAAATAATGAAGATAAACCATTGAGTAGTAAGGATCTGGCTGAATTGCAAGGCGTATCTCCTAGCTTTATGGCCAAAATATTTCCTAAACTTGAAAAGGCAAAACTTGTTTTGGCGCAAGAAGGCGTGCGTGGTGGGTATTTGCTGGCCCGATCTGCTCACGAAATCAGTTTTCTCGATATTGTGAATGCAATTGAAGGCGAAAAACCGCTTTTTGAATGCCAAGAAGTTCGTGGAAAATGTGCTGTCTTTAATAATGCCCCGCCTAATTGGGCAACAAATGGGGTGTGTGCTGTACATGCGGTTATGTTACAGGCCGAGAAAGCTATGCGGGATGCATTAGGCGCGCATACACTTGGTGATATTGCAGACCGCTTTGGTCGTTATGCACCTGATGTATTTTTTAGTGATGTGAATGGCTGGATCAATGAACGCATCGAAGGAAGAACAGCAAAAATGCGGAAAAGTAAAATAGCACGCGATATTCCCGACTAAGGCGTGATAGGGCTTAACGTTCTAAAGTAATAATTCCCCTAACCTTTTTAAACCCCTTCTCAGATTTTTCGAACAGTCAGAGAAAGGATTCGCTCATCCTGAATTTTATGATGAGTTGGAATTTGTATGTTCGAATGAATCGACCAAAAGGATTATTAAATGAGTAAGCGTATTATTATTGCCGGTTCTGGCTTTGCTGGTCTATGGGCTGCACTTGCCGCACAACGAGCAATTCATTTGGCTGCGCAACAACAAAATATTGAAGTGCTGATGGTTTCCCCGAGTCCGAATGTTGATATTCGTCCTCGTCTTTATGAAGCAGTACTTGAAAATATGTACCCTGACATTTTAGAGATATTGAATGTTGTTGACGTTAAATATGTCGCTGGCTGGGTAAATGAAGTGAATGCTGCGGCCCAAAATCTTGTGATCACAACGACTCACGGCGATCAACAAACCCTAAGTTATGACCGCTTTATTTGGGCAACAGGAAGTACTGGCTATATGCCGCCTATCCCTGGTCTTAAAGACTATGGATTTAGTGTCAGCACATTAGAAGATGCCGAAAAACTAGATCAGCATCTTAAAAGCCTAGCCAATAAGCCTGTCAGTGCGGCACGTAATACAGTCGTCGTTGCGGGTGGTGGACTTACAGGGCTTGAAACAGTGACTGAAATGCCTGAGCGCTTGCGTAGCATTTTAGCTGAAACTGATATTCGTGTGGTTTTGGTTGATTCATCAGCGGAAATCGGTGCAGCAATAGGTGACGAAGCAGCAGCCGTTATTCGTGAAGCGCTCACCGAACTCGGTGTTGAAGCTAAAGCGGGTTTACGTGTTACTGCACTTAATGCCACTAGTGTCACCCTTTCTAACGGTGAAAGAATCGAAACCGAAACCGTCATTTGGACGGCGGGCATGCGAGCTAACGCACTCACCGCTCAAATTGCAGGTGAAAAAGATAATTTGGGGCGTATTCTAGCTGATGCTTATTTACATGCGCCTGATGCAAAACATATTTTTGTGACGGGTGATACGGTAAAAGTTCCGACCGATAACTTAGGTAACTTCAACGTCATGTCTTGCCAACACGCCATGAGCCTAGGCCGTGTTGCAGGCTACAATGCAGCCGCAGAGTTAGTCAATTTACCATTACACCCATATAGCCAACCGAAGTATGTGACTTGTGTTGATTTAGGTCCATGGGGTGCACTTTATACGGAGGGTTGGGATCGACAAGTTCAATTTGTGCGTGAAGAAGCGAAAAAAATTAAGCAAGAAATTAATACGGTATGGATTTATCCGCCAATCGCAGACCGTGAAGCAATTTTTGCAATAGCGAACCCAGATTTTGTTATTGTTCCCTAACATAAGCTGTTTTATTAATAATAGATCTATTTGAAAGCCTCAGAAGTAGAGCACCACTTTTGAGGTTTCTTTTTGACTTATTATAACTCATGACATCTTTGCATCTTCTAGCGCAGCCATCTCACTTCGGTCGTTGAAGTAGTGCTTCGTGAGGGATTGTACTGGCTAAGGTTAAATTGACAGAATAGATTGAAATACAATATTTTTTGTAGGCTTGAGTGTATAATTCGCGATAGTTCATGGTTTAGTTCTAATATGAAGAATATACAGTCTGATAACACTCAAATTAGCATGGTTTCGAGCTTTTCTGAACTTGTGAATTCCAATTTTCAAGGTGCAATGAATGCCCTTTGCTGGCATCGAGATTTGTTAGGTGATTTTCAAGAGATTGTGGCTAAACTTGAGTTAAGAGAAAACATTACAGAAATCTCTGTTGAAGATCTTTTGGCGTTACAACTTTCAGAACAAGGCAGTCAGGCAAGAGAGACTATCTTAAGTGATATACAGCACTTAACTGATTTCGGTGCTTCACCTTCACTTAATCTACTGAAATGCTACGAACGTGATGAAGAGTTCGATTTCATTTCAACCGATGTATATTCATATCATGTTGATCGTTCTCCTATCGAAACAGATACTTTTCTATGCACCTATCATGGTGCAGCAAGCGATATCCTACCTCATGATCAAGTTGAGCAGAAAATTTTGGTTCCAGAAATCAGAGTAAAGCTCAAAGAATTACATGATGGGCCAGAAGCTGAATTTGAAACGTTTCTAGCAGAATACTTTTTTGATTTACATTACCAACCTCAACCAGATGCAAAACCAGTGAGTTTAGGCGTAGGTCATCTTTGGCGTCTAGCGGTTGACCATCCAACACAACAAGCCTTCCCTTGTGTTCACAGAGCACCTATCGAAAGGGTTGGCGAGTATCGACTTCTCTTGATCTGTTAAATATCAATCAAATCATAACGGGCTAACTCGAGTCTATCCATCACCATTTTGGTGCAAACATATTCATGGAATAGGTTTTTGCGCTATTTTAAAACTCACTCATCAAATTCTCTAGTTTCTTGCCCTATCTGATATCGTTGTCAGTGTGGATTTGTCGTTATGTTTAGATCGATATAGCGATAAAGTTGTCAGCCATATATTGCTGTTACTTTTAGCCATCAATTGGCATATAAGTTGCTTATTTTAAATCGTACACATCACTTTGCAGCCAACGATGCCTGCTTGTGTTTATTCGAACTCGTGAGTCGTAAAAGATCGCTAGTCTCAAATTCTCATTTGCTTAGTCTTAGTAAAGGTAATCATCATGGCTGATTCAATCAAAACCGTTTGTCCATATTGTGGTGTTGGTTGTGGCATGGTTTTACAAGTTGAAAATGGTCAGGTTGTTAAATTATCAGGTGATAAAGAGCATCCTACTAATTATGGTCGTTTATGTACAAAAGGATCTTCAGCAGATAAAGCCCTACGTAATTCAGGACGTATGGAAAAAGCTTATGTGCGTAAACAACGCACCGATGAACGAGTAGCATATACAAGCGACTTAGCAATTACGCAAACAGCTCAGCGTTTACGCCAAATTATTGATCGGCATGGCCCAAATGCCGTTTCCTTTTACGTGTCTGGACAGATGTCCATTGAAGCTCAATATTTAATTAATAAACTATCAAAAGGCTTTATTGGCACCAATAATATCGAATCCAATTCCCGCTTGTGCATGGCAAGTGCCGGCAGTGGCTATAAACTTTCTTTAGGTGCAGATGGTCCTCCAGGTTCTTACCAAGACTTTGATCATGCTGATGTTTTTTTTGTCATTGGCGCGAATATGGCAGATTGTCATCCCATCCTCTTTTTACGATTGATGGATCGAGTCAAAGCAGGTGCAAAACTGATTGTCGTTGATCCACGCCGTAACGCGACTGCAGATAAAGCGCATCTGTTTATGCAGATTAAACCGGGCACAGATTTAATCCTACTCAATGGGTTATTACATTTACTGTGTAAAAATAACCATCTCGATCATGAGTTTATTCAGGAATACACTGAAGGTTGGGAACAAATGCCCGAGTTTCTGGACGAGTACACCCCTGCTTATGTGGCTAATAAAACTGGCATTGAGGAAGAAAAAATTCGCCAAGCAGCACAGTGGATGGGTGAAGCAAAAGAGTTTATGAGCTGCTGGACCATGGGGCTTAATCAAAGTACCCACGGGACATGGAATACCAATGCCATTTGTAACTTACACTTAGCGACAGGAAAAATTTGTCGCTTAGGGAGTGGTCCTTTTTCTCTGACAGGTCAACCCAATGCAATGGGTGGTCGTGAAATGGGCTATATGGGTCCTGGGCTACCTGGTCAACGTTCAGTCTTGGTAGAGAAAGATCGAGATTTTATCGAGGAACTTTGGCACATTCCTAAAGGCACCCTAAGCACCAATTTAGGCAAAGGTACAATTGATATGTTTGAAAGGATGAAGACTGGTGAAATTAAAGCCTGTTGGATCATTTGTACCAATCCTGTCGCAACCGTTGCCAATCGTAAAACCGTGATCGAAGCTTTAGAAGCTGCGGAATTAGTCATTACACAAGATGCATTTTTAGATACTGAAACCAATCGTTATGCTGACATCATGCTACCTGCAGCATTATGGGCTGAAGCTGAAGGCGTCATGATCAACTCAGAACGCAATATGACATTAATGCAAAAGGCTATTGAGCCTCCTGGTGATGCATTAGCCGACTGGCAAATCATTAGTCGTATTGCTTGTGAAATGGGTTATGTTGATGCTTTCAGCTATAGCTCAGCATCAGAAATTTTTGATGAAATCTGTCTTTGTTCGAATCCCAAAACCGGTTATGACTTACGTGGGGCAAGTCATGCTCGGTTGAAAGAAACACCTTTACAATGGCCTTGCCCACCTTTAGATCAGCCGAACGGAAGCAATGACCGCCATCCTATTCGTTATTTAAACGATGGTATTAGCCAAAAATTATTAGCTCCGGAAGAACATAAAGCCAAACCACGTTTAATTTTCCCAACTGAGCGTACTAAAGGTGTGTTCTTCGCTCGGCCGCATTTAGACCCTGCCGAAATGCCAGATCAGGATTTCCCCTTTGTTTTGAATACGGGTCGCTTACAACATCAATGGCATACCATGACCAAAACAGGGAAAATTCCCATGTTGAATAAGCTGAACGCTGGGCCATTTGTAGAGATACATCCCGAAGATGCAGCAAATTTAAATATAAAAGATAAACAATCTGTAGAAATTCGATCAAGACGAGGTAAAGCTGTTTTACCTGCTGTTGTTACAGATCGGGTACTCGCTGGAAACTGCTTTGCGCCTTTCCATTGGAATGATTTTTTTGGTGAAGATCTGGCTATCAATGCAGTCACCAATGATGCGATTGATCCAATTTCACAGCAGCCTGAATTTAAAGTATGCGCCGTATCGTTAACTCCAGTTGCACCGACAGAAACACTACTTGTTGCGGAAGCGCTGAAACACCAAAAATCTACTGTTCAAAATTCAATAATCACTGACACGGCGGATTCAGTAGCTGGAATCTTTCAGAGTACAGATATGTCAAAACTAAATGTTTTTGCTACCAGTCTTGGAATAGAAACTGTATCGCCTCCTTGTTTCGATGATGCTGAAAAAATCTATTTAGCTGGTTTTATTGCTGCATTACAAAGCTTGCCCGTATCACCCAATAGCATGCCGACCTTACCGATGAATGCTCCCATATCAGATCAAGCAAAATTATGGTTGAATGGCATGCTGGCTGGCTTATATTCGCGTGCACCTCTCAATCCTCATGAATTGGCGCTATCTAAAAAGACAGAAGCTCAAAAACCTAAAATTACCTTACTTTGGGCATCTCAAACAGGCAACAGTGAAAACCTAGCTGAAGGCTTTAGTCAAAAAATTAAACAAGCAGGCTATGACGTTAATTTTCAAGAAATGTCTAACTTCTCTATAGATCAACTGGAAAAAACTGATCACTTGCTTTGTATCAGTAGTACATTCGGTGATGGCGATGCACCTGATAATGGTCAAAACTTCTGGAGTGATTTAACTAACAAGGCAGACATTAAACTAGATCATCTCAACTACAGTGTTTTGGCCTTGGGTGATCCTAATTACGATCAGTTCTGCGGACATGGTAAAAAACTAGATCAAAAACTCGCCGAACTAGGTGCTTCTCGTATTTTTGATCGAATTGATTGTGATACAGATTTCCAAGAAAAAGCTGAGCAATGGCTTAACACCATCTTAAACAAATTAGCAGAATCGACAAAGATCAAAGCTCCACCCTCACCTTTAAAGCCTCAAAAGACTGATTTAACAGCACCAAGCAAAACCAACCCATTTCATTCACGACTCGTACAAAATGTCAGGTTAAATCATGAGCATTCAAATAAAGACATACGCCTATTTGCCTTTGATATTGAAAACTCAGGAATTACATATGAGGCTGGCGATGCACTTGGTATTTGGCCACAAAACTGCCCTGAGATCGTCAATGAATTATTGAGTGTCACAAAGTTAGCTGGTGACAGCTCTGTATCAATGGTTGACTTAAAAGGAATGACGTTAAGACAGGCACTTACTGAACGTTTTGAAATTGCGAAGCCACAGTTGAACGCTTTAAAACTAATTGCAACAAAAGGCTGTTATCAAAGATTACAGGATTTATTGGACTATCCAGATAAAAGTGAGTTGAAAAAGTGGCTTTGGGGTAAACAATTGGTCGATGTTTTGCATGAGTTTCCGATTAAATTGTCAGTAAATGAACTGATTAGCATCTTGCCAAAATTGCAGCCCCGTTTGTACTCGATCGCGTCAAGTCCAAAGACATATCCAACTCAGATTCATTTAACTGTCTCAGCTGTACGTTATGATTATCAAGGTAATGTACGGAAAGGTGTATCTTCGACATTTCTCGCTGATCGGGCGGAACAATGCTCAATTCCGATCTTTGTACAAAAGTCAGCATCCTTTCATCCACCTATTGATAGTGAGATACCGCTTATTATGGTTGGGCCTGGTACAGGAATTGCACCTTTCCGAGGTTTTCTACAAGAACGGCAAGCACTCGGTAAAGACAGTAAAAACTGGTTGTTTTTTGGAGAGCAACAATCGAGTACAGATTTTTACTATCAAGAGGAACTCAAAAAGTTTCAGAACGACGGTGTATTAACTCGTTTAGATCTCGCCTTCTCTCGTGATCAAGACCAGAAAATTTATGTGCAAGATCGTATGCGAGAACAAGGTGCCGAACTCTGGCAATGGCTTGAACAAGGCGCTTATTTCTGTATCTGTGGAGACGCGAGTCGTATGGCAAAAGATGTAGATGCGGTGCTAAAAGAAATCATCGTGCGACATGGCAACAAATCAGAAGATGAAGCCAATACTTATGTATCGAACATGAGTCGTGATAAACGTTATTTAAGGGATGTTTATTAATAAAACTAGAATAGTATTGTTCTAAATAGTTTTATAGCCTTACAAAAATTTAAGGGTGGATTTTACTAGATAACCCACCCTGAACATAAAATTTAGTAATTATTTTAGCGAAAATATTTCTACTCATTCCAGATTAAAATGTACACATTTAACCTTTCGAAGCTAATAGTTCTTCAATTTCTTTCTTATCAAAACCTCGTTCTACAAATATTGAAAAAATTATTTTCTGCATTTTTTTTGAACATTTGTGATACTTATTAATTAATACGTCAGTATCAATGGTTTGTAAGTCATACTTTACAAATAATTCATCTGTAAGTTCATTATTCATGATGACATCTTTAGGGTCTAAATCTTTAGGCATATTCAACTCGCGAAGCATCCTAATTTAATGGATTAATTTTTTAACAAACACAGCTTGATGGGTCTGAAAAGTAAAGATAAATTAAATTAAACTTAAAGTAACGTAAAAAAACCGTAAATTTTTAAAAAAATATAATAAACAAATACTTATACATTGATTTCATCTATTTTTTGATTAAATTAATGAAAATAACTCAAAATATAAAACTTTTGACCTGCTTTAAGCGATTTTTAAAGCAGTATCTTGCAGTTTTTTCTTATTGGTTGGTAATGCTACTTTTAGAACAAGATATCTTCATGGTTTAGCTCTTTCGTCATATTTTATTTTTAAAAGAAAGAAAAGGTACAGCTTATTAATATTCAAAAATAGCACCACCAACGCGACGGGTTGTGGTAGATGGTGCTAGAGGGTTTATCTAATATATAACTTCCTGCGAATTAGATGCGTCCATTTACCAGTTTATTTTTAAACCGAGTGAACCATTCAACGCCTCACCCAAATTTCCAGCCCCATATCCACCACCTGCCCAATACTTTTTATTGAATAAATTGTTGATATTGGCATTCAGTACCGCATCATACTTATTGAGTTTAAAATTATAAGATGTTCCCAAATTCACAAGTGTATAAGCTGGGACTTTCATTTGATTGGTATTGGTAATGTATGAAGATCCATTATAACGAACGTTCCCATGTACACTTAAGCCTTCAACCATGGGAAAACTATACTCAGCACTGGAAACAGCTTGCCATTTTGCTGCAAATGCAGGGCTATTGCCTTCAATAGCTTTATTTTCATCAGATACACGATTAATTTCACCGTCTAAACGAAGTAGCCCCAAACCTAACTTTAATTGATCGGATGGTTTATATGTCCCATTCATTTCCCACCCTTGATACGTCGTCAGACCATCTTGAGTCAAATATTTTAAGCTATTGCGAATAACATCCATCGCTTCTACACGCTGAACTTTAAATAAAGCTGAGCTCAAGCTAAATTGATCAAGATCATATTTAAATCCAACTTCATACTGTTTACTGACTGTTGCATCAAGTTGTTCACCTGCATTGGCATACGGCGATTCAATACGTTGTCCCCGTTCAATTCCTTCAACATAACTCCCATAGATAGTCGCATCTGGAATTGGTTTATAAATCAAAGCAGCAGTAGGCGTCGCCTTTTTAGTGCTATAGCCATTTTCAGAGCCACTTGCTGCTTCATTATCAAAATAGGTATAACGCACACCGAGAATAGCTTGCCATTGCGAACCAAAATGGAGGGTATCGCTTAAGAAACCATAAGTCTGACTCTCTGGCGTACTTTCGGATGATAAATAAAAATTAGGCGTATGCGTTATTTTGTAATCAGGTTTTCGGTAGATATTACCCTTAAAATAATCACCCCAGAAAAATTCTGAATATTTATCAAAATTTCGGATATAACCAGTACCCGCGACCAGTTCATGCTGAATTGATCCAGTTTGGATATTCCCTGTCACTTGCAACTGATTTAAGAAGTACTGTGATAAACCCGCGAAGCTATATAAATTCCCTTCGTAATCGCCTTGCTCATTCGCAAGGCTGGCAAATATTTTATTTGATAGGTGTTTCTTGCGGGTGTAGCCAAAGTCATATTTGGCAGTCCAGTCATCATTGATCTTCCACTTTAAATTTGTAGAAGCAACCAACGTCGCTGTTTTATAATAAGAACCATCTATGTTGATATGATCATAGTCATAATTGATTTTGGGTAGGTTTCCATTACTGCCAATTACATCATAGCTATCAATATAAAACTGAATTGGCTCATGTTTTCGATTGTTATATTCGTAAATAACATTACTTTCCCACGTTAAATCCTCTGTGAGTTGCTTATCGAATGCAAATGATGTCACAAAGCGACTATTGTCTGTTTCATTATAGGCGGTGCCTGTATCGCCCCCTAGCGTGAAACGATAGTCTATATCCAGACTGTCCAAATGATTACTATTATCGACATAAGCAGAAAATAAACTCGAATTTCGATAATCAAGCTGTAGACTACTTTTTGGTGTTGCTGTTGGGCGTTTTGTTTGATAACTGATGGCTCCTCCAGGTGTTCCAAAGCCATACATAAAGCCAGTCAACCCTTTTAAAGCGGTAACACTTTCAGCAACCTCAACGGGGAAATCGCCTCCCCAAGATAAATATACAGGAACACCATCCACATAATAGTTGCGGACACCTAATCCACGAATTTGGGTGCCCCACCAATCGGTGGACATAGAATTGGTTGGCGTATAAACAGATGCATCATTGGCAAAAATCTGTCCTATCGATTTTGCACCTCGTTTTTCAATATCACTACTTTCAACAACAGTTATAGAAAAAGGGGTATCTAGTATCGACTTATTTCCCAAAACACCCGATTGAGTCTGCTTTTTTAATCCACGAGGCTGGTCTTGCGCAGAAACACTAATCACAGGAAGTTGAGAAGCATCTGTCGATTGTTCTGTACCATTTACCGCAATATTTTTAAGCTGCCCAACTTCGCGAATTTGTTTAGGTTGTTGCGAAGTATTTTTAATTTTTTCAATGCTCCAACCACCATGGTCTTGCTGAACCAATTGTAATTTTGTGCCTTTTAAAAGCTGTTCAAATCCTTCACTGATGCTATAAGAACCCGCTAGCCCCTGTGTATGTAGCCCCTTAGTTAAGTTGGGATCAAATGATAATGCGACCCCAGATTGCATTGCAAAACTGGATAATGCTTGTCCTAACTGCCCTGATCGAATCTCGTAGTGCTGTTGCGTTTTCTTATCGGCAGCAAATGTTGTGGCTGAAATACCGCATATAGCACTGAGTATTGCGATCCCAATTGCTTTTGTGAGCACCGTTTTTCCCTGTTGAGCGTACATGTTTTCCCCTCGTCATTAACAATGATGTGTTCCTTATCATCTATGCCAGTTGAGAATCAAAATCAGCTCATAAAAAATGATTTTTTTTCTGTTATTTATTCTTCGGCTTGAATATGGGTGAAATAACCACCTACATACTGCTTAATTTTGAGATCATACGTCTGTGCAAGCATTGCATAGACTTTCTCTAAATGATCAATTGGATAGGTTCCTGATATTTTAATATTTTCAACATCAGTATTGGTTCGTATCATGCCTTTTTGATAAGGTTGTAAACGAGCGACAAACTCCTTTAAGCTCATTTCATTCACCATTAAAAAACCCTTGGTCCATGCAATACTGCTTTCCTCGTAGTTTTTTGTTTTATCTATCGCATGCGCATTAAAGCTCAGCTGTTGTTCTGCTTCAACAATCTGATTTTGCTTTGATTTCTGAGCTGAAACACGAACTTTTCCTTGTGTCACAGTAACCATTGAATATTCAGGTGTCATTTTCACCATATATTTTGTTCCCAAGGCTTGTGCGGAGCCTTGTGGAGTATTTACTACAAATGGGCGATTAAGTTGGTCATGTCGAGTTTCAATCCAGATTTCACCTTTGCGTAAAATAATGGTTCGTTGCTGCTCTGTATATTCAACATCTATGGCAGAAGCGGCATTCAGTAAGATGATTCCTCCATCTGGCAAGGTAATACTTTTTCGATCACCAGTGCCGCTGCGATAGTCAGCAAACCATTGCATCTGTTGACTGCTAAAATACAAGCTTGAACATAATGGAACAAATGCCAATAACCATAAATATTTTTTATAATTCTGCTTTGATGAATAACTCACTTTTTGTACGACAGGTATTACAAGATCGATCGGAACATCTGAAAATTTTGTTTGTAGTAATAACGCCTTCTCCCAAACCTTTTGATGCACTGCACTCTGTAACTGCCATTGCTGCAGTTGTTCAATTTCATCCGATGAAAGCTCGCTTTCTTGCATACGTATGAGCCATTCAATCGCTTGCTCTAAAATTTGTTGTTTATCCAAATTGGACATGAGTTTAGAGATCCTCAGCAGCCAACATTGCTTTCAGACAATGAAGGTAAGCTCGCTGAATATTGCGTTTGACAGTACTGACTGAAATATCCAAGCGATCTGCGATTTCTTGATATTTTAATTTTTCTAACTGAGCATACAAAAATGTTAGAACCACGCTATAAGGTAACTCAGCTAATAACGCCATAACCTCTAATAAGGTTTCAATAATTATGATTTGATGCTCTGGTGATGGTTGTTGTATTTCAGGTTGCTCGATTAAAACCTCAAGATAAGCGCGTTCTACCTCCTTGCGTTGTAACCAGTTCACCATAAGCCCTTTTGCGATATTGACAAGATAGGCTCTGGGTTGCTGAAACTCTAATTGTTGTTGTCGCGCTAACACACGCAGAAAAGTATCTTGAGCCAAGTCTGCAGCATCTGCAGAGTTTCCTAGTTTTTTATATAACCAGTGATAAATCCATGTGTGATGCTGCTGGTATAGCATTGTAATTTGCTGGTCTATCGCAGGAGATGACATAAAATACGCCATTCGGTTATACAAATAATAATTATTATCATTTAAAGTCTTTCTAAATTCAATTGTAATTTATGACTAAACTTTTCTCCCTGCTTCCATATTGAAATTATGATTCAATTCTTTTTTATTTTCGCCCAATTTTAAACAAAGGAACATTGTGCTTCTTTGTTCTGCTATGTAATTGAGATTTTGATCTTTAATAAATAACTTTATGTTTTTAAAAGATATTGATCTAGGTTTTTAAGCGCCACACTGATGTTTGATAATAGTATTTGTTCTGAATAACCATCTCTGGCCTGTACAGATAGACCATGTAGAACCAGCCCATAATATTGCCCTAACTGTTCAGGATCACTGTCATGCTTGAGTTGCCCCTGCAACTTTGCCTGTTCAAAACGTTGAATTAGACTTTCGACGCGTTCAATACGTTGCTGTTTCATCCAATCTAAAAGGTTCTGGTTCTCTTCGCTTAATGCACTTGCTGCAGAGACAACCATACAACCATAAGCGTGGTTCACTTGCGTATAAAGTTTTATCGCATCTTGAAATAATTGATTGATTGCCGCTTTAATATCTTGCTGTTGCAATGCTTGGACGGCAAATCCACCTTCATTTTCTTCGTAATGTTTAACAGCCTCTCTGAAAAGAGCTTCTTTTGAACCAAATGCTTTGTATATACGTGCTGAAGCAATACCCAAAACCTCAACTAAATCTGACATGGATGTTCCTTCATAGCCATGCTGCCAGAAAAAATCTCGTGCTTTGACCAACGCTTTTTCTCTATCAAATTCTCTTGGTCGACCGGCCATAGTGTTTCTTTTTTCAAATTTAGTATTTTTTATTATTAATCGGAAAAATATTTTTCGCAAATAAATCAATATGATTTGTTGTATCTAAAACCAATTGTCGACATTCATTTTAAAAAATAAGTTGTTTTTAAATCATATAAAGCCTATTGTTTGTCGATCAACAACTAATCGAGTTTCAAAGATGCAAACAATCAAAGGCCCAAGTATTCATCTCGCGCAGTTCAGTGATAATGTTTTTCCATTCAATAATTTAGCAAGTATTGCCGCATGGGTTGCGGAGAATGGCTTCAAAGCTGTTCAACTTCCTGCTTGGGATAAACGATTATTTGATGTCAATTTAGCAGCTGAAAGTCAGAATTATTGTGATGAGATCAAAGGCATTTTAGATCAAAACGGTTTGCAAATTAGTGAGTTAAGCACGCATATATTTGGTCAATTAATGGCGGTTCATCCTGCTTATGATGCGTTATGTGATGGTTTTGCACCCGCATATTTGCATGGCAAACCAACAGAAAGAACCCAATGGGCTGAACAACAAATGTTAGCTTCGGTTCAAGCTTCTGCACGTTTAGGGCTACATGATATGGGAACTTTCTCTGGTTCTTTAGCATGGCCTTATATCTTTCCCTTCCCCCAACGTCCTGAAGGGTTGATCGAAACAGCTTTTGATGAACTTGCGCGCCGTTGGACTCCCATCTTAAATACCTGTGATGAATACGATGTCAATCTTTGCTATGAGATTCATCCTGGTGAAGATCTGCATGATGGCATTAGCTTTGAAATGTTTTTAGAACGTACCAATCATCACCCACGTTGTCAGATCTTGTTTGACCCTAGCCATTTTATTCTTCAACAACTGAACTACTTAGAATACTTAGATATCTACAAGGACTTCATTCGTATGTTCCATGTAAAAGATGCTGAGTTCACACCTACAGGTCGTCAAGGCATGTACGGTGGCTATCAAAATTGGGGCGATCGAGCCGGCCGCTTCCGTTCTACAGGTGATGGTCAAGTTGATTTTAAATCGATTTTCTCAAAATTAGCGCATAACGACTATCAGGGTTGGGCAACTTTAGAATGGGAATGTTGTCTAAAAAATAAAGATGATGGTGCACGCGAAGGTGCTGAATTTATTAAACAAAATATTATCCATGTGACCGACAAGATATTTGATGACTTTGCAGCTGCGCCAGTGAATCAATCACAAATCAACCAATTATTGGGCATTTAAGACCTAGAACGAGAAATAATGATGACAACGTACACTGAAAAATTATCAAATCAATTTAATCATCACTACATCCATATTGAAGGTAAAAAATTACATTACGTATCCGCAGGAAATGGTCCTGTTGTTTTACTTATTTCGGGGTGGCCTCAAACATGGTATGCATGGCGACATGTCATGGCCAAACTGGCTCAGCATGGTTATCAAGCAATTGCGGTTGATCCACCTGGAACAGGATATTCAGCTCCACTGGATGGTCAATACGATACTGGACGCATTGCCACAATTCTATCTAGCTTGATGTCTGAACTTGGACATCATAGCTATGCCATTATTGGGCATGATATCGGGATGTGGGTTGGCTATGCACTCGCCTGCGACTTTCCTGAATCAGTCACTCGTCTTGCAGTCACAGAAGCTGTAATTCCAGGGTTGGCTCCACCGCCCCCAATTTTTGTTTCACCTGAAGAAAATATTTTTCTATGGCATTTTATGTTTAACCAGATTAGCGATTTGCCTGAAGCTTTAGTGATGGACCGTGAAGAAACCTATCTCAATTATATTTTTGATAAATGGTCATGGCATCGAGATAAAGTTGCTGCTGAAACATATATCGAAGCGTACAAGGTTTCAGGGCGTTTAACAGCAGGTTTTAATTACTATCGAGCTATCCCTGAAACTATTCGCCAAAATAAAATAAGGGAAGCAAAGACTTTAAACATGCCCGTATTTGCAATCGGTGCCGAGCATGCCACAAATGATGCGCCTTATGAAACCATGAAAAAAGTGAGTACTCAGTTATCTAGTGCAATTGTCAAGGATTGTGGACATTTCATTATGGAAGAACAACCAGAAGTATTTTGTTCATTGATTCTTAATTTTTTACAGCAGGAAAAAGCAAGATGACTTTACATATTGAAATCGAAAATTGGCTTAAGTCTCAGTCTGATCTGCCCGCTGCAAACACATTGGATGAACTAAGAGCACAGGTAAATCAATCGATTATCCAACAACAAGGTATTGAAACAGATTCATCTTATCAACACAGCTTTACGGTCATGACTGAGGATCAAGCGGAAATTGAAATTCGTGTTTATGTTCCCTATGCCTTAGAACATGTACAACAACGCCCAGCGATGGTATTTGCTCACGGCGGTGGATGGTGTCTTGGCAGCTTAGATGCGTGGGATCGGGCTTGTCGTTTACTGGCGGAATCGACAGCACAAGTTATATTTTCCGTCGACTATCGTTTAGCGCCAGAAGTTAAGTTCCCAATCCCATTGACCGATTTTTTTACGGCACTGTCTTATATTCAAAAAAATGCATCGGTATTTGGTCTTGATAAAAACCGTATTGCAGTTGCTGGAGACAGTGCTGGAGCGAATATCGCAGCAGCGGCCTGTCTACTGGCAAAACAGCACCCTGAAATTAAAATTAGCCACCAACTGCTGTTCTACCCAGCATTAGATGCCAATATGAGTAACGCTTCTTATCAAACTTATGCACAGGGCTTTGGCTTAACGACGGCTACCATGGCTTATTGTTGGGATCAGTATCTAAATGCTGAGTATGACAAAGTAAATGAACTTGTCAGCCCTTTGCTCGCGCATTCATTACAAGACTTACCCGATGCCACGATTTTTGTATGTGAATACGATCCACTTCGACATGATGGTGAAAAGTATGCAGACAAATTACGGGCGGCTGGAGTCGAGGTAAAATTCCATTTGTTAGAGGGGATGATTCATGGTGCTATGCATATGTTAGCGATCACATCAGACGTGAACGCAATATACGCTAAAGCGGCTAGATAACAGATCTTCGCTGTTCATTTCCCACTTTTTAAGTTTCTTAACGATGGTATTATCCAACAACATAAGTCTTACATTTTGTCAGCGTTGTTGGATACTTAACGTGAACTAAATAGGTTTGATGATAATGACTAAAGCTATTGTACCCATGGATATTCCGCTTTTATTCCAAACGGCTTGGAATGAACATGATATGGTTGCCTTTGCATCGCTATTCTGTGAGGATGCAAGTTTTGTGAATCGCTTTGGTCACTATGTAAAAGGTGTAAAAGCAATTGTTGCCTTGCACAGCCCTATTCATGAAACCATTTATCGCGATTCGACGCTTCAGAATGAAATCATAGAGCTGAGCCCAATCACAGATGATGTGGTCATTATGCATTTTTGGAGCAGATTAACCGCTGGCACTGCTCATCCAGCCGGCCCACATCAAGTGGATACATTGATTCTTGCCGTTCTCAGCAAACAGAATGGATCTTGGCTGATTCGTGCCTTAGAAAATGTGACCCTCACCAACCCAAGAACTGGGCAAGCAATCTTAAGAGATGACTAAAATTTAGAGACTACTTCGTTTCCATCATTACATTCTTGTGCACTAAACCATCATTGTGGCAAGGGATGCTGTTTCGCATGTAATTTTAAAATTCGTCTTAACTCCAAAATCGCTTCTGGTTTTTCCTGAATCGAGTGCCCACCTTGAATTATTTTTTCAGATAAAGCCCCCTCTAAATGCGAGCTGGTATATGGCACGATACCATCTGTCATTTTATTGGGATCTTCGCTTTGGGTGATATTACCAATGATTGAATGGTATGCTAAGCCTTTGATTGGTTGAAGATCCTGACTCATTTTCATAAATTTAGACTGATAGCTTAAATCACTTGGTCCGTTTTCAATGATGCCTGAGGAAAGGTTATTTTTCATTTGCTGTAAGTCAATTTTCTTTTCTTTGACCGTAACCTCGGCTGCAGTTAAAAACTTGCTGGGTAAATGAATAACTTTGCGTAATGCGAGTGTAAACCAGCGATCTGCATAGGCAGTACCTTTATGCGGTGTTGCAATAAAAATAACACGGTTAATTTGATCAATTGGACGGAAGATAAAGCGCTTACTGACGGCGGGTGAGAAAATAAAGTCATGGGCTTTTTCATTATTAATGGCTTCAACAGCCTGCGGACGGATATCAGCCTGCCCCATAATCAAGCGACTAATAATACCCCCCATACTATGTCCAATCAGTACAGCGTCAGACATTGCAGCATCTTTAGGATCATGCATTGAAAATGCCTGTTTCAACAAGGCATAAATCTGGGCGCGGCTTTCTAAAATCGGCATGTTGGTAGAGTAGAAAACCTGCCAAACCTGATATTGCTTACGTAAGTTATCATCCCCTAAAATATCATTAGTCAAAGTAATCCACGCTTCGGGGCTGCTTGCTAAACCATGGATAAAGATAATGATTTTCTTATTCGGTTGATACGGCTCCAACATGAATAAATGTGGCATGCTCAACTGTTCTTTACGATCGATCAAGCTCTTGTAGCCTGTACCACCTAAGTTATTTTCAGCCAACCAAAGACCATATGGTGCTGAATAATTGGCTGTTAATAAATAATTCCCATCCGCGACCTGAACCTCATCATGGCGAAAAGGATCTATCAGCTTGATTTCTAAAGCCGCATTTCGAAGTAAATCTTCAACTTGGGTCTGTTTTAATGGTTGTGCTACAGCAGTAACAGATAAATATCTAGCTGTATGAATATATGGATTTTCCTGAGCAGCATAAAAGGTTTCTGGATCATAAACATAATCTGAGTTGAAAGGCTGCTTATTCTTTGCAACCAACACAAATTCAGAACCAAAGCCATCTCGACGATTGACACTGTAAAATCCAGAAAAATGCATATTGTAGCTCGACTGCAGTAATTGAATATCTGTCGTTGCTAATTCTGGATAATCATCGAAATTGAAAGAGTAACGATGCTGATTAATGAGCAATTGTTTTGGAAACTGAGTAAATTGATAGCGTAAATAAGCCGTCGTAATCAATCGTGAAAGTGCCACATTATAAAAAAGCCGAACCTGCGTTTGCCTCTGATCAAAAATACGCTGTTGAGGTGTATGTTGCGTTTCAAATAAATAGGCATAGCTAAAACGGATACTTTGATCAAGTAAAGTCAGTACTTGATCTAAACACTGATTTTGTTTCGTTGAATGCTGTCTTTCCAACAACGATACATGACATTTTTTTTCTTCACTTAACCGTAGAGCCTGAGCCAAATACACTTCACTGGCTGCAGCATAACGCTGTTCATTATTGTCAGTTAATTTTTTTTCTATAGCCTGTACACATCTATCGGGCTGATTGATACATTCATTGGCTGGAATACCAGTAAGAAGCAAGGTATTTTGTGAAGCATCGCTTAATTGAGGTCTCGTTAAGATGCTTTGAGTTTTATCGGTTAAGGATGCGCTTAAACTTCGTTGTTGAAGTTTGACGAGCTGACAGGCAGATAAGCTGTAAAAGAGACAAAGCAAAACAATGCCCTTTATTAGCGTTTTTCTATTGATTACCATGCGATACAACCTCATACATCACTCTTCAACAACAAAGCACTGAATATATATCTAACTCTGTCCGTTTATGTTTCAGGCTGAACAAAACGATGATGGGCTGCAAGATAGGCCAAATAAAGCACAGGAATGATAAAGAAAGCGACACTCCAAAAATCGAGGTAAACATAAAGAATCGCTCCCAAAAACGCACCGACAATAAAACCGACAACGATGCTTAAGCTTTGTAATAATTTCCGTTTATTTTCAGGATTGGTCTGTCTCATATAATTCGAAATATCGATCCCTAACTGGGTGGTATTTCCTGTCATCATTGTACTTGGACTAATGTGTTTAATTAGAGTTTTACTTGATGTGTTTCGAATTGCCAAGGCAATTAAACCCAAACCACCTGTAAGTGCGACTGTAAGGCTATTTGCATTGTTGAACGGCTCGAAATAAAGTCCAGACAGCATAAAGCCTGTTAAAAAAATGGCTTCACCAAGAAATAGGTAACTCAGCGTCTTACTCTTTTGAGTACTACGATCGATACAATATTTGGTGATCGCCACTGTCACAATGAACAATGGAATCGCAGCAAGTTTGATCCAGATACCAGACCCACCACTCACCCATGCTGCCCCAGCCAGTACCAAGTTTCCTGTTACATGTGCAGTGAAAAAGCCGAACAGTGCGATAAAACCAATGGTATCAATTGCACCACCAACGACAGTGAGTAACACAGGATCTCGACAACTGTCCCATAAGCTTAAGGGCTGTTTTTTTATAATCTCATCCATCTTCTAATTCCTAAAAAACAAGCCTATATTCGGCTAAATTTCAACTGATCAAATTTCTTAGCGCAGGAAGTAATTGTTCACCGATGACCATTCCTAACAGGCCACACAATGCCACTAATGGTGGTGCTGGTGAATTAACACTCAACAAGTAATATATGACACCGACCAAAAGCCCAGCAGCTAAAGAGATCAAATACATTTTCATCGTGCTTTTCCCTAGATTTCACTTAAAATAAAGTGAAATCTATCTGCGCTTCCAAGTTAAAAAGCGAAACAAGAGCAGCCCAATGCACCCCAAAAAGACTTTTTGTCTTTGTCATTAATGGGCACATCCAGTATCCATGCATGGCTATGCCCATGCATACCACAGCTACTAGAACACGCACACGCTGCCGAGCTACTTTGTAACGGTGATAACGAAGGTGCATTGCGATTTTCTGACTGTCGCCATTGCCCACCGAAACGTTTAACTGGTGACCAATCTGGTGATGCCGGTGGAATCGATGGATCTTGATCCTTAAACTCTGCACCTGCATAGACAATTTTGCCATTCATCACCGTCAAAACAGACTCAATCCATTGAATTTCATCATCTTCCACAGCAAAGTAGTCATCTGAAAGCACAATCAGATCAGCAAGCTCACCAGAACTTAACGCACCTTTGTGCTGATGTTCTCCAGAGAACCAAGCAGAACCTTTGGTCCAGAGCTTTAACGCTGTTTTTCTGTCTAATAGATTTTGTTCATCATAAAGTGGTAAACCACCGACTGTTTTGCCTGTACTTAACCAACTTAAGCAGACCCATGGGTTATATGAAGCAACACGTGTGGCGTCAGTACCTGCACCAACAGGCACGCCTAACTCCAGCATTTTTTTCACAGGTGGAGTTGATTTTGCAGCGTCCAAACCATAGCGCTGAACAAAGATTTCACCTTGATAAGCCATACGATGTTGAATCGCGATACCACCACCTAAAGCACCAATCCGTTCTATATTTCTATCTGAAACAGTTTCAGCATGATCGATAATGAAACGTGTCGCAAAAGGCTGCCTACCATTGACGCGCTCGAAAACATTCAATAAGCGATTGATACTTTCATCATAGGTGGCATGTATGCGAAATGGCCATTTCTTTTCAGCCAGTAACTCAACAATGCTTTCTAGTTCAGCTTCCATCTTTTCAGGTAAGTCTGGTCGTGGTTCATAGAAATTTTCAAAGTCTCCTGCTGACCATGTCAGGTTTTCCCCTGCGCCATTTACCTTCAGTAATTCATCGCCATCACCGGGGAATGTCATCTCCGTCCATTTTTTATAATCATCAAGTTCTTCTCCTGCTTTTTGCGCAAATAAGTTATAAGCAATCCGAACTGTCATTTGATCATTATTATGCAGAGACTGAATCACCTCATAATCATCAGGATAATTTTGGCCACCACCACCTGCATCAATTGCGGAGGTAATACCTAAACGATTTAGTTCACGCATAAAATGACGTGTAGAATTGACCTGGTCTTCAAGCGGCAGTTTTGGTGCCTTTCCTAAAGTAGAATAGAGGATCATTGCAGATGGTGTCGCGAGAAGTAGTCCTGTCGGCTCACCCCTCTCATTTCTCTCAATCTTTCCACCTGGTGGGTCTGGCGTATCTTTATTAAAGCCCAGCACATTAAGTGCAACACGATTCAACATAGCACTGGCATAAAGATGTAAGACAAATACGGGAGTATCTGGCGCTGCTCGATTCAACTCTTCCAATGTCGGCATTCTTTTTTCCACAAACTGAAATTCAGTCCAACCGCCCACGACTCTCACCCATTGTGGTGCTGGTGTATTCTCTGCTTGCTCTTTTAACAGTCTCAATGCATCTGAAAGTGAAGGAACACCTTCCCAACGCAACTCCATGTTGTAGTTCAAACCACCTCTAATAATATGCAAGTGGCTATCATTTAAACCAGGAATGACTCGACGACCATTTAAATCAATCACTTTGGTTGTACTGTTTGATAAGCGCATGATGTCATCATCACTGCCCGTTTTTACAACTTTTCCATCAGCAATTGCAATTGCTTGCGCCTCTGAAGTCTGTTCATCAAGGGTGGTTATTTTGGCATTTCTTAAAATCAATTGAACGTCTGACATCAGTCATTCCCTCCGAACCTAGCCTTATTATTTTCAGTTTTAGGTGGTGGAGGCATATCATGCCTCCACCATTTTTAATTATTTCGCTGCAATCGGTGCCAATACTTCATGGGGTGAAGTGGTACGTTCCGCTGCTTTATGTACCATGGTATATGCATAGTCGACACCCATCCCATAGGCACCTGAATGTTCCCGAACAATATCCATCACTGCGTTATAAGTATCACGTTTTGCCCAATCACGTTGCCATTCAAGTAAAACTTGTTGCCATGTCACTGGAATGACACCCGCTTGGATCATTCGTTGCATTGCATAATCATGTGCTTCTTTGCTAGTACCACCTGAAGCATCTGCAACCATGTAAATTTCATAACCGCCTTCCAGCATCGCACTTAAAGCAAATGAGTTATTACATACCTCTGTCCATAAGCCTGAAACAATTACTTTTTTGCGTTTATTATTTGCTAAGGCATCACGCACTTTCTGATCATCCCAAGAGTTCATTGAAGTACGTTCTAATAATGGTGCTTGAGGAAATACATCTAACAGTTCTGGATAGGTATGACCTGAAAAGCTTTCTGTTTCAACGGTTGTAATGATGCATGGAATATCAAAAACTTTAGCAGCTTTTGCTAAACCGACTGTATTGTTTTTAAGTACTTGACGATCAATCGACTGTACCCCGAATGCCATTTGTGGCTGATGATCAATAAAAATAATTTGGCAGTTTTGTGCAGTCAATAGTTCTAAATTTGAATGGCTCATATTGAATTTCCTTGTTTATCGATGTTTTCTGAACACAGGATTAATATTGCAAATTAAGAAAAAGAACACAGCAGTATTATTAAGACGAATTGTTCTATTTATAAAACAAAAATATTGAATTTACGTGATATTTCATACTTATTGAAACACTGATAAAGATTATTTCTGTATGGCATTAAAGAAAAAGACCAGCTAATAACTTAACTGGTCTTTTCAAAATATTCTTTTATCTTTTATCTTTTATAGATAAAGAGAATGTCTATATTTTTAAGTAAGTTAGAAATTTACAGTCCATGACAATTGTGCCGTGCGAGGTGTGCCAAGGAATAAATAATCATCGCCGAAGAAACTCCCTGCATCTCGCCAGTATTTTTTATTAAATAGGTTATCTACATTTAATCTCAAGGTATTGTCATAACCATAAGCACGGAAATTATAAGCTGTACCCACATTAAATACCGTATAGCCCGACACTTTTACAGTACCTGTTTTCTCTGCATATTTACTGCCGCTGTACTGCATACCGGCCAACAAGCGCAACCCGTCGACTTGTGGGAGTTGATAAGATAGATAACTCGCGAAACGAACTGTTGGTACATTCTGGGTTTGATGCCCTTGGTATTCAGCAACAGCTAGGTCTTTTAAACGTGAACGAGTAAGTGCCAAGCTCGATGTCATATCGAGATTTCGACCCAGCCGCCCCTGTACACCGAGTTCCAGACCGATATTATGTTGTTGACCTTCGCTAACATAGTAATTGTCTGCGTTGGTATATTGATTATCCTGTTTTAAATCAAACAGAGCCGCCGTAAAAAGTACATCTTGCCATTGCTGCTTAATCCCCAATTCATACTGTGTTGAATGTACAGGCGCTAAAGTTGCAAAAGCATTGCCCGTAATCCCTTTATCTGGGTTGCCTGTAGCAAACCATGGTGCTTGTCCACCATCACTTAAACCTTTGGCATAGGAAGCATATACATGAGTACGTTGCCAAGGCTGATACATCACTGCAAACTGCGGCAAAAAGCGATTAAAATTAGTGTCTCTGATTTTGTTCCCTTCTGCATCATAAGCATCTTCATTTAAATGCAAAAGCTTTCCGCCCGCCAAAACTGACCAATTGTTATTAAAATCAATCTGATCTAATACATTCAAGGCTGTTTGCTGACTATTTAATGATTTGTAATGCTGGCCTAGCTTCTTGTCACTCGGTGTATATTGAATAGGATCAGTATAAATATTTCCCGTACCCACTAACTCATTAATCGCATCATATTGTGCATGGCGCTTATAGCTTTGTGATAACTCTAAGTTGAGTTTGTGTTGCCATGACCCTGTGTCGAACTTACCGTTTAATCCAGCTTTAAATTGATTGGTTAGATAGCTGTCATCAGGGCTGCGAAACTCATAAATATCATAGTTGCCATTTTGATCAAAGCTATTTCCTAGACCCGTTGTTTGGCATATTTCACTATAGCATCCCCAAGCAAATGCTGAATAATCATCAACCACCACTCGACTTTGTGACGCTGCAAGATTTGCTTTCCAGTCATCATTTATTTGGTAAGTATACTTTAAACCCGTATTCAGACTCTCATTAATAACAGGTTTACCCCAGCTTTGATGCCCCAATAAACGATTCCACTCAACATCTGTAGGTACTGTTTTGCCATCAAGCAATTGATAACCCGGTACTGATCGTTGACGTTGGCGTTGTGATTCGAGATCAAATTCGATTTTTGAGCGATCTGAAATTTTCCAGTCCAATGCGACAGAACCAAACCAACGTTGTCCATTGGCATGCTCGACATAGGGATGAATTTCTTCTTTGGCAAGATTGACTCGATAGCCAAATTGCTGATCTGCACCGAGCAGACCACCTAAGTCCGCGGCTACACGATTACCGCCATGACTATCTGTTTCCACGGTGACCGAACGAATATCTTTGGGACGTTTGGTCACATAGTTAACCACACCAGCAGGCGTAGACATCCCACTTTGAATAGCACTAATACCTTTTAGAATTTCAACCTGTTCTTTATTCTCAAGTGCAACATTTTGCTCACCTCGTAGCAAGTTACCATTCAATAAGTAACTCGATCCTAAATTTAAAGCAAAGCCACGCATGACAAAATTGGGGTAATAACCAATTGGCGCATAACCATCACCAACAGCTGCATCATTTTTAACAACATCTGATAGTGTTTTTGCATGTTGATCTGCAATCCGTGCAGCGGTTACTGTGCTGATAGAAGCTGGAATTTCAGCAAGATTTTGTTGAGTAAAACCCGATAAATTAACAGTCGGTTGATAATAGGAACCCCCTGCTGTTTGGGCTTTTATTGTGATGGGTGCTAATCGCGGTGTATCACCTTCAGTTTCAGCATAGGCTGATATGGAACTTAGCCCAAGACATGAAAAAGAACCAACCGCCAATAATGCTTTTTGTAAACGAGAAAATGGATACGTTTTCACAGTCGTTGTCTAACCCCAAAAGATAATCTTACAGCATGAATTTTACGGGCTTGAGTATTCACAATTTTCCCAAATTGAACAAGCATGTTATGCAACATATCTCACTTTTTTAGAAAATTTTTCGATACAAAATCAATGAAAGAAATAAGTGTTGCTTGAGTTCAGTATAAGCTTGCACATTTTTAATATAGAATCATTCTCAATTACAATTCCGTCAATTTAAAAGTAATCTCAGGGTAAAATCAAAGGAAATAAGATGATAAAAGATAAACTGTTAAACCGGAAAAATGAAGTCAAACAGCTCATTCCACTTTTATCAATCAGTGGACTTATCTTTTTATCCAACTCATCTTTTGCCGCCTCAACTATAGAAACTACGAATTCTGAGAAAGGCTCAGAAGTACTGCCGACCATTGCCATTACAGCTTCACGTGCAGATGAACTTTCTTCCTCGGCAAAGCAAGTCACCAAATTAGATGAAAAACAAATTGAACTTTTGAAAAACTCCTCTTCAGGAAATATTGCCACTGTACTAGCAAAAATAGTCCCAGGTTTATCTGATTCAAGTCGTACCATTACCGATTATGGACAAACTTTACGTGGTCGTAATGCGCTGATCTTAGTCGATGGCGTACCCATGAATTTAACCCGAGACACCTCCAGAGGACTTTCTGCAATTGATCCTGAAAGTATTAGCAGTATAGAAGTCATCCGTGGCAGTAATGCTATATATGGCAGTGGTGCAGCTGGAGGTACAATTTCCATTAGCACAAAAGCTGCAGGTGGTGAACCTACAGCAAAAACAGTGATTGGACTGCAAAGTGGCTTAACTAATCTTCGCTCCGATGCCTTGAGTGGTGACATCCATCAATATTTTTCTGGCAGCCTTAATAACTTCGATTATGCATTAGATTTTGGTTACCAGCATATTGGTAGCCCCTATGATGCAAGAGGCAGACGTGTTGCCCCTGAACCTAGTCAGGGAGACCAGTTTGATGCCGATGCCTATAGTGTGGGCGCCAAGCTTGGTTACCACATCGATGACAATCAATATCTTCAGTTTGCCGCAAATTATTATAACGCTGAACAAGACTCAGACTATGCATCTGATCCGAGTGTAGCCCAACTCCCTGCGGGAAGCGTTCCTGCCAAAGCAATTAAGGGGCTTAAACTAAAAGACCAGAATAAGAACGAAAACCAAATCTACAATTTAACCTATTCGAATAAAGATTTTTTTGGCAACAAAGTAGATGCCCAAGTCTATTACCGAGATTTCTTTACTCGTTTTGCTCCATTTGATGCCCGTAAAGTGGCAACACGCGGTGGACAAGTGGATCAGGTATACCAAGACAATAATGTGCTGGGTAGCCGTTTAACGGTCAATACACCACTTGAGTTCTTGGGCGACACCTCAATTGTTTGGGGTGGTGACTTTAGCCGTGAACAAAGTGAAATGCCATTAGATACTTTTGATCCAAAAATTTATGATCAGTCTGGTGGTCTGGAATTTGTCAAAAATGGCAAATTGATCTACCTACCAGAACTCACCACTCAAAGTATCGGTGGATTTGCTCAATTAAAGCACCGTTTCAGTGACCAATGGTCAGCGGAAGTAGGTACACGCTATGAAGACAGCTATGCCAAAATTGACAGCTTTATTCCATTGTCCCAACTCGGCAAAGCTAATCCATATACGGTACAAGGTGGAAAAGTTAAAGCAGATGCTTGGCTGTACAACGCGAATGTCAGCTTTGCACCAAACGATGAACACTCGATTTACGCCTCCTTTAATCAAGGTTTCCAATTACCCGATGTTGGTATTGTCATTCGAAATGCTAACGTAGGCTTTAACTTAGCCTCTTCATTTTTAGAGCCAGTGAAAGTGGATAATTATGAACTTGGCTGGAATGGTCATTTTAATAATTTTAGTTCTAGTTTAGCGGTGTTCCATTCCAAATCAGATCTAGGCGGTGTTCAGTCATTTAACAATGGTTTAGTGCTGGCCAGAACAAAAGAAAAAGTGACGGGTGTTGAAGCAACGCTTGACTATCTTGACGATGCTAAAGTATGGGGAACTGGTGGTAGTGTTACTTGGATGAAAGGTTGTGAAACACCGCAGAATAGTAATACCGAGCAAGATATGACAGGTTATCGTATTCCACCATTAAAACTCACTGGATACATCTCTTATAGCCCAACAGATACATGGACTAACCGTCTACAGGCGACTTATTTCGGCGCAGAAGATTATCGCTTAAATGGTGTGAATAGTTTTGGTCGTTATGATGTGAAGTCATACACAACTGCAGACTTACTCAGCAGCTTCGCACTAAACAAAAAGGACACCATGACTATTGGCTTAGAAAATATATTTAATAATCAGTATTACCCGCTCTATAGTCAACTGATGAGAAATAGTAATAATACCAGTCACTTATTAGCGAATGGTATAACGCTCAAAGTGTCTTATAGTCATAAGTGGTAATTTAAAAAGTAATAGCCGCTCAAAAGCGGCTATCTTTTACTTTGTTGAATTTCTTCAGCTTGAATACTAAATTAGTTGGCTGCATCAAATCCATAAATGAATCGCAAATGGCCCAACCAGTACCATCAAAATACCCGCAATCACCATGGTTAAACTTGCGATCACACCTTCTTCACTATTACGTTGCTGTGCTCTTACCGTACCAAAACCATGTGCTGCATTACCAAATGCTGCGCCGTTTGCCACATTGGAACGGATTTTGGTAATCGCTAAAATAGCATCACCGCAAATCATCCCAACCAAGCCTGTAATCACTGTAAATAAAGAAACCAAAGCCGCTGAACCATGAATATCTTCTGCCAAAATCATGGCAAAAGGTGTTGAAATAGAGCGTGCCATCAAACTATTGGTCACTTCAGGGCTAAAATGAAATAACTTTGCCATCTCGTAGGCAGACATCACACCAACACTCATCCCAACCACAATCGCAATCGACAAGACACCCAAGTTTTTACGAATCGTTTCCCGATAACGGTAAATTGGCACGGCGAAAGCAACAGTTGCTGGACCGAGTAAATTCACAATCCACTGTGTATCTTGTGCATAAGTTTGATATGAAATTCCGAAGATCGCCATCAACAGAATCGTGAGTACGGGCACACTAATTGCAGGTGATAACCATAGTTGAGGATGTTTTTGATATACACGCTTTGCCACGATGTAAGCAATCAGCGTCCAGATCAAGCAAACAATTGACCAAATATTCATATTGACTGCCTTAGATGTGCTTATGCTGAAAACGTTTGCGTGTGTGAAGGTAGCTTTTTAAGCGGTTGTAATAATGAATGGTTAAACAGGTGCTTAACATGACCAGAATAGTACCGACGGCAATACTCAATACAATTTGCCAGCCTTCCGTCATAAACAGGCTTTTGTATTGCACTACCGCTACTACAACGGGTACAAAAAACAGCAATAGCTCGCCTAAAACAAAGGTAGCGCCAATTGCCACTTGATCCATCTTAATGACTTTAAAAAACAGGCTGAAAAGCAATAGAAACATACCCAATATACCTGCTGAAATTGGGATACCGAGTTTCTGGTTTAAGACATAACCTGCCAACCAGAATCCAGCAAGAATCAGAATTTGTTTAATTAATGCCAAGAGTGAGTTTTGTGGGAGAGATTTAGAAACAGCTTTGGTACTCATTTAACAACATCAAATGGTGAACAACATGATTATCTTATCCACTGTACATCGATGTAATATGAATTATTCATGTTAAAATTATGCCTAAATAGAATAATTTTAGGTTTGTTATGCTTTCACTAAAATCATTACAATGCTTTGTCAGCTTAGTAAACAGCAAAAGCTTTACCCGTACTGCTGAAGCGCTTTCCCTGACACAGCCGACCATCAGTAAAATGCTGCAACAGCTTGAAGAACAGCTTCAGGTCGCATTGTTTGTAAAACCTGAACATGGTCGAAAAAGACAGGTTGAATTGACTGAAATCGGGCAACGTGTTTATCAACATGCCGTAGGATTATTGCAAGCAGAACAAAATATCTTTTTAGAAATCGAAAATTACCAACAATTAAAAACAGGCACCTTAAAACTCGGTGTGCCACCACTCGGTTCGCAACTACTCACCACAGCCCTATTTGATTATCATCAGCAATGGCCAGATATCGAACTTGCATTTCTCGAAGTCGGTTCTCGAGGGATTGAACAGGCCTTGTTAAATAATGAACTCGATGTCGGCGTGTTATTACAGCCGTTTGACCATCAAATTTTTAACAGTATCGAACTATGTGATTACCCACTGATGGTGCTATTACGACGAGATGCAACTTGGGCAACTCGGAAGGAAATAAATCTGGAAGAACTGCAACATCAATCCTTTCTGATGTTTCCTGAAAATTTTTCGCTCAACAGTATCATTCTTGAAGCCTGCCAACAGCATGGCTTTTATCCAACTATTGCTTGCCGTACCAGTCAATGGAATTTACTGGCTGATATGGTGCTACAACGTATGGGTATTGCCCTACTACCCCAATATTATACCGATATGCTTGATCCTACTCTATTCGCAGCAATCCCACTGGAAAAGCCCAATATTCAATGGCATTTGGCCATGGCATGGAAAAAGAACCTTCCTGTCTCTCCTGCAGTACAAGCGTGGCTCAGTGTGATTCATCAACATTTTCAAAAGATTAAGCCCAAGTTAGACGAGTGAAAAAGAGGAATAACATTCTTAGAAAAATGGATAAAGCTTTGCCACAAAAAAGCTACCCAATCTTGGGTCAGCTCGCCTAGACTAGAATGATCTGTTGATCATATGGCAAATAAAAATGAGTGATTCAAACTATATCCCCCCGCAAGTTTGGCAATGGACTGGAGAAAAATCTGATTTAAATCAACCCACGTCTGGCAGCCGCTATGAACATATATTACCTATTGGTAAACATCCGCTTCAATTGTATTCATTGGCAACGCCAAATGGCCAGAAAGTGACGATCCTGCTTGAGGAACTTTTAGCTTTGGGACATCAAGATGCTGAATATGATGCTTGGTTAATTAAAATTGGAGAAGGACAACAATTCAGTAGCGGCTTTGTCGAAATTAACCCCAACTCTAAAATCCCAGCATTAGTTGATCATAGTCAAAATCCACCATTACGTATTTTTGAATCAGGTTCGATTTTGCTTTACTTGGCCGAAAAATTTAAAGCCTTTATTCCAACTGATTTAGCTGCACGTACTGAATGCCTAAATTGGTTATTTTGGCAAATGGGAAGTGCACCCTACCTTGGTGGTGGTTTAGGACATTTTTATGCTTATGCGCCTGTGAAAATTGAATATGCAATCAATCGCTTTGCTATGGAAACCAAGCGCTTATTGGATGTTTTAGACCAACATCTAGCGCAACATGAGTACTTGGCTGGCTCAGAATATAGCATTGCGGATATTGCCGCCTTTCCTTGGTATGGGAGTCTGGTCAAAGGTTGGGTTTATAATGCTGATGAATTTTTAGCTGTAGATCAATATCAACATGTACAGCGCTGGGCAGATGCTATTCTGGCGCGTCCCGCTGTACAACGAGGACGAATGGTCAACCGTACTTTCGGAGACTTGGAAACCCAACTGCATGAACGCCATGATGCAAGTGATTTTGATACCAATACACAAGATAAACTTCAATAAGAAACATTGAAGTCAAATTTTTATGCTAGTTCGCTAGCATAAAAATTTCAGATGCAACTCAATGAAATAACTAACTAAAAATTAAGCAATATCTTGTATGGTGTACATATGAACCTATATCAATTTTCTTTTCGAATCCTCCCGTTATTTATGGGTTTGGGTCTTAGTTCATCAATTTGTTTAGCAAAAAACTTATCGCTTTTATTGAATAAAGATTTGCAAGAATCATTAATTACAATCAATGGCAAAGAATTTATTGAAAAGAATCAAATAAAGACACTTGCCAATAAAAGCTATCAATATTTTTCGGTTAAAAAAGAAAACGGAATGATCTATGAAGCGTATATCAGACAATGCGCTGGTGATTACTTAAAAAATCTTGATAAAAAAGAAACAAAAGCATTCGAAATTTGTACTCATGACGCAATGGATAGTTTAGATGAATTAATGAACCAAACAAAAGCTTTACATATGCATTTTACAGGTACCCAATATGTCTATGATGGTGATGAGAACTCTACCCTGTTCCATTATTATTCTTTTTTTCATATTAAAAATTACTATATGACCAATGAGCAAAAACATCCAATGTATGGGGTGATATATCGCTGTAAAGTGAAAGCTGAGATAATGGGATTAGAGAAATTTGTTGAGTATGCGAAAAATAATTGTGCCAATACAATGGCTGTATCAGCCTCATCCTCTTTGAAATGAGCACCAATGATCCCATGTATTGTTCCTATTAGTCATTGATTTAAAATGCTCATCGGACTGCAATACATTATTCATTAAAGCAACTTAAATATTTATAAAGTAATATTTTACCTATCAATGTAATCAATATAAAAGCACATATTTCATTATAACAAATTGTATAAAAAAGATTTTTCAACCAATCATCAAGTTTATTGCGACATTTTCTCTATTCAAAAAAGTCAATCAATTGCGCTATTTTCGCTATTTTGTATTTCAGGATTTGGCTTTATTCTGAAAGATAGAATGGAAAAAGCATAGAGATATCCTGACCTAGGATTTCTGGATTCAATAGATGGGAGCAGTGAGTTGAGTAATATATTACAGTCTAAAAATGATGGGATACAATTTCCAATTCAATCCGGCAAGCAGTCTCCCAGTACAACAAACACAGCAAAGAAAATTTTATATGCCGCATTGAGCAGTGTTGATTCTCCACTTGCATCACAACTTAAAGCAGAAAAAAATTGGAGAAAGAAATATCCAGCTTACTTTCAAGAGCTTGTAAAAACAGGAATTAGCTCGGTACATTATCCATTACTCATTGCTCAGAATGGTCTAGATGCAGCTAAAGGTCTCTTCACATTTAACCGAGCTGGTCAACAATCGACTTTAGAACAAGCAATGTCTGATATTGAAGACCAACCTTTTGATAACTATGTTTTAAAGGGTGAAGGTAATTCTGCTATTGAAGCTTGGTATATTCCTTTCAATGGAGAAAAATTACAGGGACAAGCATTACTCGAACAAATAGATCGCTGGGAAAATCAAAAAGTTATCGAACCTAGCCATGCAAAAGCATTGCGTCTACTCCAAGCTCATCCTGAATGGTTTGATCTATCTTCACGGACTATGGTGTTGTTCGGTGCAGCTTCTGAAGCGGGCCCCCTTAGCTGGTTGGCAAAATGGCGTGCCAATATTATTGCGATTGATTTACCCAATCCTCAAATATGGGAAAAAATTACTCAAACAGTTCAGCAAGGTAACGCGACATTGATCGCTCCACAGATCAGCTTAGCCAATAAAGAGAAACAGCTCGGTGCCAATCTATTAACCCAAACCCCAGAAATTGCGAATTGGCTGAATACTTTTGCAGAAACCTTAGACCTTGCAGGTATTGCATATTTAGATGGTGAAAAACATGTCCGTGTTTCAATTGCTATGATTAGCATCATGGAGCAAGTGAGCAAACAAAAAGCGGACAGCAGTATCATGTTTATGCTGACACCTACTGATATTTATGCAATTCCAAAATCTGTAGTGAACTCCATACAAGAAAAAACTCAACAACGTCCGATGATAGAAAAGTTACTTACTCGATCTATTCACAATATTTCCTTGACTAACTTCTTTAAACCTAATACAAAGCAGTTAATCCGATCTGATAATGGTCAACAGTACGGTATCTCCGATTGTATGGTCATTGAACAAGGGCCGAACTACGCTCTTGCTAAACGCCTACAACAATGGTTTGCAATACGCAGCCGTGCACGTGGCCAAAAAACGGTCATCAATATTGCACCCTCTACAACAACCCGCTCTGTGGTTAAAAATCCAATTCTCAAAGCTGCCTTTGCTGGTGCTGATCTATTTAAAGTAGAAACATTTAGTCCAGAGACGACCAATGCCATCATGGCAGCGCTTTGGGTACATGATTTAAATAATCCAGAAAGTGCGACCAATCCAACCAAACAGTTGAATCATCCCTTAGAGTTGATTATGGAAAATGCCAATCATGGTGGCTTATGGCATGTACCTTACTTGGCGCGAACTGCTTTGCCCTTTGCAGCTGCATATGGTTGGATAAAAGAAAAGTTCTAACACAAAGTTATTTTAAGCTGAGCGAGAAAATGTCGAATGCATTCTCTCGCTTTTATTTTACGCATAAGTTATTGCAAATAATTATCATTATCATGCATAATTGGTGAAATTTCACTTAATTATGATGGGTAAATTGACAATGACTAAGCAAAAAGTGACTTCAAACGATGACAATATACTCAAACAAAACGATCATATGAGAAATCTCGAACAGACCGAGATGACAATTACTGCAATTTCAAGGCCATTCCCAAGCATTTTAAGAGTTCATGCTAAAATTAATACAAATCAACCAGATATGTGGGATAAGCCAAACTTAGCTGTCCGTATTGGAGTTTCTGAAAATTTAACCCGTGTTTACACAATTCGCTCATTTAATCGTGATCACCACGAAGTTGAAATTGATCTGATCGAACATGAAGATGAAAGTCCTGCAATGCAATGGGTACGCACCGCAAAGGTTGGAACAACAACGCAACTGATTGGACCAAGACCGCATTTTGTTCCAGATTTTGAAGCAGAAAAGCATATCGTGATGTTTGCCGATGAAACCGCCCTTCCTGCGCTTTATTCAATCTTGCAACATTGGCAAAATAATATAACTGCAGATATTTTTGTTGAAAGTCATGACGCCAATATTTGCGAATACCTTCCAAATCAAGAAAATGTCCAAATACATTTACTGCAAAGAGAACGCCAAGACCAAGCAGGAAAAATGGGGCTCTTGCTTAAAGCAGCTTACCAATTTAAAAATACAAATAACCTAGGTGTTTGGGCTGCATGCGAACGGAATGAAGCCCGAGCAATTCGCAAATTCTTTCTAGAGGAAAAGTCACTGCCTAAAAAAGATGTACAAGTGACAGGTTATTGGAATGTTGGTCTTTCAAGTACGATTTTAGATGAAGTTCGGTTGGAATATTATCAAAAGCATTTGGAAGCAGGAAAAACACTAGAAACATTTGATGATTTAGATATGCCTGTATAAAAACATTAGAGATTTAACAAGAGAGTTTTAAAACTCTCTTGTTTTTTATCGATACCAAATTCAGTTGTTTTGAGTCATTCATCCCATTCTAGAAATGGATTATCAAAGCTTTTCCATACATTTTCCCCTAGTGCCATTTCTTCATCATTTAATAAGCAAGCATTAAAGCTATGAATCAGTTCAGACTGATTCATTTCCATTCCAATCAAAACGATTTCTTGTCTGGCATCCCCAGTTAGATCGTCCCATTTCTTTTCAATAGCTTCACGACTCTGTTGATCTTCTGGCCAATGTTCATCTGGTACAGCCGCCCACCAATAACCTGCAACCCCGTGTCTCGCCATTGCGCCGGCTTGCGACCAAGAACCTGCAAACTCTGGGTGAGATGCTAACCAGAAAAAGCCCTTTGAACGAATCACCCCTGGCCATTCAGATTGGACAAAATCAAAGAAGCGTTGCGGATGAAACGGCCGTCGAGCACTATAGACAAAACTGCTTATACCATACTCTTCAGTTTCTGGTTGATGTTCCCCTCTAAGCTCTTTTAGCCATCCTGGTGCTTGAGCTGCTTCGTGAAAATCAAATAAGTGCGTGTTCAATACAGACTTAAGATCAACCTGTCCGAATTCTGATGTCTCGATTTTTGCTCTTGGGTTAAGTGAATGAAGAATTCCAAATAGTCTGGCTTTTTCTTGTTCGTCGACTAAATCGACTTTATTCAATACGATTACATCACAAAATTCAATTTGATCAATTAAGAGATCGACTACATTGCGTTGATCTTCTTCACCTAATGATTCTCCTCGAGATTGTAAACTGTCTAGCGAACTATAGTCTTTTAGAAAATTATAAGCATCAACCACAGTCACCATTGTATCTAGTCGAGCAAATTCATTTAATGAGATACCATTTTCATCTTCAAAAGTAAAAGTTTCAGCAACAGGTAAAGGCTCAGAAATACCTGTTGACTCAATGACCAACTGGTCAAAACGTTGATCCTCAGCTAAACGCCGTACCTCAAGTAACAGATCTTCTCTTAAAGTACAGCAAATACAGCCATTACTCATCTCAACCAGTTTCTCATCTGTTCGTGATAGCTCTGCTCCACCTTCTCGAACTAAAGCAGCATCAATATTAATTTCTGACATATCATTAACAATAACAGCAACTTTCCTGCCTTCTCGATTGTTTAAAATATGATTCAGTAGAGTCGTTTTTCCTGCACCCAAAAAACCTGATAATACCGTTACAGGAAGTTTTGATGGAGTGGCTAAAGAATGATTCATTGGCGTTCTCACTGTTTAAGTTTTTAGAATCCATACTTAAAAGCACGGAAGATTAAGCTCTAATATTGTTTAATGATTAGGATTGAGAATTGGTATGTTTTGCTTTCATTCGGTTTTACTCATCGTGTTGAATCGTGAGAGAACAGAATTAGAAAAATCTTTCATACACGGTGATGATGTATAACGATGATCCACACCCCATGTACGATAACCAGCAGCATCAATATGGATTTGTCCAGATTCATAGACACCCAATCCCATCTGCAGTGCTTCACCGTGATCTAACCAAAATTGGCAAAGTTTCAGTTTTGTTTCCTGAATGAATATTTGCTGTTTAGCATCTGGGTTCTGATCGCCAATTCGGAAATCTAAAGCTGCATTAAAAACATGTCTTGAACTTCCAGCTCCACCAGCACACTGATTTAATAAATTATTTCGATAAACGGATGTCACTGTGAAATTTTGAATCACTTGCTGCTCAACCAGCTGATTCAAAATATTCAGTGTTGGAATAATGTTGTTCCAAAGTTCTTGATGGGGAACTTCATATTCATTGGCATGACACTTTTGCCAATCCTTAGCCGTCTGTAGAAATTGATAATCAGGAATATAAAAAACCAGCCCCTTATCTTTTAAAAAAGTTTTATAGGCGTTTATCTGTTGTTGATGTTCAATTTGACCCGACCATTTTAAATATGAAGATGGAGCCGTATTTTGTTGTGAAAAATTGGAGATATTATTGATTTTATTCGAAAAGGATGAATTTTTAATAATAGGATAAGCCATTTGTTTAGGGCTTGGGGTATTGTATTGACATGCTGAAACACAAAAAATAAATCCTAAAAGATAAATATTCCTCATGTCGATACACCACCACCCAATCATCAAAGTACAGATGGTAATTTTATTACCATTAATTGTTATGTTATAACATAACAATTAATGGTGCAAGCTCAAACATCAAACAAATAACTCTTAGCTGGTTAGGACTGAGCATTATCTCCTTTTATTCTTCGACGAATTTCTTCACGCCACTTTGCAGCATTATCTTGTTGCTTATTGAGTACAACACCAAGCATATAGGCCGTCACTGCAGCACTGATGAGCGCGATACCACTTTCATAAATGATATCAATGACAAATTCAAATATGCCTTCTGATAAAAAGCTCAATGTACCTGAATATTTAAGAAATTTTGCAATCGCAACAATCACAATGCCTAAAAGTGCACCAGCCCAGAGAAAAAATTTATGGATATTGATCGGGGCAGTTATTTCATCAATTTGATCAGGATATTCACGGTAGTATTCCACCTCTTCATCCGTAACTTCAGGCGAAGATTTGAAAAATAACCGCATAAAAAGTGTGTCATGATCTAGTTTTAAGCCTTTTTTCATTCTCAACATCTATATTTTTAAATTGATAACATGTTAGCTATTTTTGATTTGCTAATAAATAAACGCTTAAGCTAAACATTTTAGGCCTATAATAAAAAAAACTTAAAATTGTTAAGCAAAATTTAACGATTAAATGCCCGAAAAATCGTCTACAGTAATGAAATCTAATAATTATTCATGTAAAAAACTTATTATTATTCATTAAAAATAATTAAGTATTCTCTTTAAAAAAAAGATTTCTTTGTTATAGTATTTCTCCAATGGTTTCCATAAAGAGATCAATCGGGTGTTGATGCTTGGAAGATTGCTTGGGTTCTATGCAATCTTTTTACAAATCGCTGTGTTCTTACAGCCATTGCTGCCAGAGAAATATCAAGTTTCTCCAGTATGTGAGACTATTACCCAAATTTTATTACAAGACCATCATTCTACCTCTCCACTCCATAACCATCATCATATTGCTGCTCAGCATGATACTGCACATGAGCATCAAGTTTTTTCAGCTGAAGTTAAAACGTCGGCAAGTCACCATCACCACCATGATGCAAACCATCAGTGTCAATACTGTGTGGTGTATAGTCATGTACTGCCTTTACCAGATGTCGATCTAAAGCAAATTCTAGTCCGAATTCAGGTTCGCTTTCTGGCTTTTATTGAAAACTATTTACATGTTTTCTTTCAGCTTCAACAACTCTTTCTCACTCCTCAGGGCCGAGCTCCCCCTCTCTTACTATCATTCTGACTTGAAGCTCAAAACTTTTTAGTTTTGAAAAACTTTTATTCAAGAGATTATAGTAATGTTTTCTTTTTCTAATCATACGCTTAATTGGGTAGAGCTTTATTCAACCTTAAGTTTATCTCATCAGCAACAAGATGAGGTGCTGTCATGACTTTAGGTTTTACTGCACTCGAACTAGCACGAATACAATTTGCTTTTACCGTTTCTTTTCATATTATTTTCCCTGCAATCTCTATCGGACTTGCTAGCTTTCTGGCTGTTTTAGAATGGCGCTGGCTACGGACCAAAGATCCTATTTATAAAGACTTGTTTAAGTATTGGGTCAAAATCTTTGCGGTTGCCTTTGGGATGGGCGTCGTTTCAGGCGTAGTGATGAGTTACCAGTTTGGTACTAACTGGAGTGAATTTTCTCGTATTGCTGGAAGTGTCACAGGCCCACTTCTCACTTATGAAGTCCTAAGTGCTTTCTTCTTGGAGGCTGGCTTCCTTGGCATCATGCTCTTTGGTTGGGGTCGTGTTAGTCCCAAAGCACATTTCTTTGCCACCTTGATGGTTGCCATCGGTACCTGTATTTCCATGTTCTGGATTCTGTCTTCCAATAGTTGGATGCAGACACCACAAGGTTTTAGCATTGAAAATGGCATTATTGTGCCGACAGACTGGTGGGCAATTGTCTTTAATCCATCTTTCCCTTATCGACTGGTACATATGGCGATTGCAGCCTTTATGGTTGCAGCTTTATTGGTTGCGGCAACTGCTGCTTGGCATTTGCTTAAAGGCCGCCGTGATGCCTTGGTCAAGACCTCATTTTCTATGGCAATGTGGCTCATTCTGGTCTTGGCACCCTTACAAGTATTTGTTGGGGATGCACATGGTCTGAATACTTTAGAACATCAACCTGCAAAACTTGCAGCAATGGAAGGTCATTGGGAGACCAATTATGATGAAGGGATGCCGCTGTACTTATTTGGTGTTCCTGATATGCAAGAAGAACGCACCAAATATGCTATTGCAATTCCAAATCTAGGCAGTCTGATTTTGACTCATTCTATGGATGGTACGGTCAAAGGCTTAAAAGACTTCGCTCCAGAAGACCGACCAAACTCTACCATTGTGTTTTGGAGTTTCCGTGTCATGGTTGGCTTAGGTATGCTCATGCTTTTGCTTGCCTTCACTGGGGCTTGGCTCAGAAAAACAGGAAAACTTTTTGAAAATAAATGGTTTCATCGCTTTGCTTTAGTCATGGGACCCTCAGGATTTATCGCGGTACTGGCAGGTTGGTTTACTACAGAAGTTGGTCGCCAGCCTTGGGTGGTTTATGGGGTAATGCGGACCAAAGATGCTCTTTCTCCTGTTTCAGCCGAACAAGTCGGTCTTACCTTAATTATCTTTGTGGTGGTGTACTGTGTTGTGTTTGGAATTGGGATCTATTACATGCTGAAACTTATGCATAAAGGTCCTCAATTCGTTGAGGCTGTGGATCTTGAGCCCGCAGGTCATGGACACTTCAAAACACCAATGCGTCCTTTAAGTGCGGTCGATGAAAGCATTGATCAACAAGACCCAACTAAAGAGGAGAAACACCATGATTGATTTATCTCTGATTTGGGTCGGCATTATCGGACTGGGTGTCCTGATCTATGTCATTTTAGATGGTTTTGATCTCGGTATCGGGATTCTGTTCCCTTTCATTAAAAACAGCGCAGAACGTGATGTGATGATGAACACCGTGGCACCGGTCTGGGATGGTAATGAAACATGGATGGTACTCGGTGGAGCTGGCTTATTTGCCGCCTTTCCACTGGTCTATTCAACTGTGCTGTCTGCCTTGTATATGCCGATTACCTTGATGGTGATTGCATTGATTTTCCGTGGCGTTGCTTTTGAATTCCGCTTTAAGGCCAATCGCACCAAACATTTATGGGATCAAGCTTTTATCTGGGGTTCAATTCTCTCTAGCTTCCTACAAGGTGTGATTTTAGGTGCTTATATTCAAGGGATTCAAACTACCAATGGTATTTTCTCAGGTTCAGGCTTAGATTGGCTAACTCCTTTCGCCTTATTTACTGGGCTGGGCGTGGTTGCCATGTATGCAGCGTTAGGCTGTGGCTGGCTGATTATGAAAACCGACCATGAATTACAAGATAAGATGTATGGGCTGATGCCTAAACTGATCATCTTACTGTTTGTCGTGTTTGCAGGTGTTAGTTTATACACGCCACTGACTCATCCAGAAATAGCAGCACGTTGGTTTGCATTACCAAATCTACTGTATTTTAGCCCTGTGCCCATCTTGGTCTTGCTATTTACATTCTTGATTTTAAAGGCATGCAAACAGCGTCAGGAATTAAAGCCCTTTATCTTTACCTTAGCCCTAGTGTTCTTGGCCTTTACAGGTTTTGTGATTAGTCTATGGCCGAATATAATTCCACCATCAGTCACAATTTGGGAAGCAGCCGCACCGTATTCTAGTCAAAAATTTGCACTGGTTGGCGCTGTGATTCTCATTCCAATTATTATCGGCTATACCATTCTGTCGTACTGGGTATTCAGAGATAAAGTACGGGTTGGTGATACAGGCTACCACTAGGATGCAATCAAATGAAATTATCAAAAACACAATGGTTTATTGTACTTTGGTTAGCTGGATTTCTAGGCTTGTTGGTGATTGCAATGTTCTTTCGAGTATTGCTAAAACTCGCCTACTAGGCTGAGTTCTTTTCTTTCATTTAAAAAGACTATACTCAGGTATAGTCTTTTGATGAACAATAACAAATTTCAAATTAAAGAATAGAAGTCTTGTTACTGTGGCAGACAATCTGGGTTTTCTGATTTATCAGCTTTTTTTACAAACTAAATAGATAAAGACTAAGCCATTTGCCAAAAATAAAAATTGAGATGTATGCGATTGTTTTTGACCATTCCATATCTAAAAAAAAGCGTGACTGATATGTATAAAAATGTCTCGAGTTTCCGACAGAGTAAAATTCAGAAGTGCTGAAAAGCGTGCTAACATCGACGTACTGACAATCCATCATGTCAATTTATTTGAAAGGGTTCCACTATGCTAAAAACACAACAAGTCAAGATAATACAAGAATTCAATGCGCCCATAGATAAGGTTTTTGCCGTTCTAAGTGAACATGAAAATCTGAACAAAATCTTTGCTCCAGCAAAAATCACGCGTATTAGTAATGGCAAAGATGCCCGTAATGGTGTTGGCTCTGCGCGAAAACTCTCCATTCCGTTAGCACCGTCATTCGTTGAAACCAACTTGGTTTACCAAGAAAATGAATTGATCGAATATGCAATTACCAGTGGCATTAGTCCGATTAAAGCACATCGTGGAATCATGAAATTTAGTGATTTAGGTGGTGATCGCACTCGACTGGATTACACTATTAGCTTTAAAGGTCGTGTTCCATTTATTGGTCCAATTATTAAAGCGGCACTACAAAATGGGATCAACCGCGGGCTGAAAAAACTGAAATTTTAATGCTGTTCATAAGCATCACCTTGACGGTTTGATTATCTTACCGTCAAGGATCTAGTTTGAAATTAAGATATCACTGTACCGATTGGTTCTTTTCGAGTAGAAGAATGGTCTGGCTTCCGCAGTAAAATGAATGCAGAGATCGCGGCCAATAAAATCATTGGTATGCTTGATGCGATCACCACAATCTCACTTTGCCCCGTCCCCAATAAATAACCTGCTACTAACGGACCTGCAAAGGCGCCTAGTCTCCCCACAGCAACCGCAGCCCCCACTCCCGTGCCTCGCATTTCAGTGGGATAATATTTTGCAGCCAAGGTGTATAAAATTGACTGACACCCGATCACGAACATTCCACAACTTGTAGCAAAGAAAATAAAGCTTAATGCACTTTGGGAATATGCCAAACCAATCAATGAAGCTAGAATACCCGCATAAACACTGGCAACAATAAAGAATTTATTGAGTCGATCCAACATCAAACCTAAAATTAATACACCGATAGAACCACCTAAATTAAAACCAATTTGAATATAACTGGCTTGTTGCTTATTTAGCCCTAGTCCCGAGATTAAAGTCGGTAACCAATTTTGGAACAATGCTAAAACCAGTAAAGTACCAAAAAAGCTGAGCCAAAGACTAAATGTGGTCATGATCCTTGGTTTTGCAAAAAGCACAGTCGTAACACTTGGTTTTTTAATGGCGACTTGAGGAACTTTATTTAAATAAGCTTTTGATTCAGGTAAAAATAAAATAAGAATAGGGACCAAAAGTAAGGGTGCAATCCCACCAATATAAAAGATATGTCGCCATTCATGATCTGCGGTCAAAGATAAAGCAACCACTGAGCTTAAAACACCACCTATTGGCATACCACAATACATCGCACTGACAGCCGTTGCTTTATATTTTTCAGGGACAGCTTCCGAAACCATGGTAATCACAATCGGTAAAGCACCTCCCATACCTAAGCCCGTCAGGAAGCGAACTAAAAGTAAGGTGTTCAAATCTTAGGTAAAGGGTGTCAGTAACGACATCAGACCAAAAATTGCGATCGAAGTGATAAATACTTTTTTGCGGCCAATCGAGTCCGCAACTCGTCCTGCAATCAATGCACCTGGTAATGTGCCTAGAACAGCAGCACTAAACACCCATCCCATCTCGGTACTATTTAACAACATTTCTGCTTTCATCCGTGGTGCAGCAACCCCCATAGATTGCAGATCAAATCCTTCAATAATCGCAAAAATGAAACATAGGATGAGTGTAATCACGATTGCTTGTTTTGAAGCGCCTGCCTCTCTATTGATCTCTTTTAACATTGTTATCTTCCCTTTTTGATTCTTCCAGTTTATCGATCTAAAATTCCAAATATCGATTTAAATATCCTTTAAGTCGCTAAAAAGACTAGCAGAGCGAATATAGTTACGCAATATGTATTAAAATTATGCAATATGTAATTCAAATAACTGGAGGAGTCTCATTTGAAATATAAGAAAAAGATCATTTTAAAATCGCTATTATTGGCTCCAGTTCCCTTACTCTGCTTGATGGCTGTGCTGTTTATTCTCATGAACAATCAGTTTAAATTCGGTTCAATATTTGCAGTTATTGTTGGGCATCTTCTGGTTTATTTGGGTTATTGCCTTTTGACCGTTCCATTTTCATTCTTGTTCTCTCTTGTCTTAAACCGCTATCAGTATCTGAATTTTCTGACAATCTGCTTAAGCTCATTAGTCGTTGCGGCACCTTTTTTTACTCTTTTAGGTTGGGGTCACACAGGTCAACTCCCAAAGCAATGGTGGCTGGTCTATGCGGATATTTTTTCCTTGTTTATCGCGCTCATTCCAGCGGTCTGTTACTGGCTATTTTTAATTAATTTTAAGTCAGATCAAAAACAGAGCAAGCCCTGTTCATAAAATTTTAGTTAAATCAGATAAGTGCTGAATGGTATGAGTCAGATCTAAGGCTAATTTATTCGGTAGATTTTTCGGGTTATACCAACAGGTCGATATCTGACATGAGGCAGCGCCTTTCATATCTGCTTCAAGACTATCTCCAATAAATAATACTTCTTCTTTGGCAATCTGGCTTCTCTGTAAACATGTTACAAAAAAGCGTTGATCTGGTTTTTCATAACCCACATCATCTGAAATATATAAATCAGAGAAATGGGGCAATAAGCCAGCCAAACCTAGACGAGCTCTTTGTTGACTGAGAATACTATTGGATGCAGCAAATAACTTATATTTTTGACTTAAATAATGAATAGCTTCAGCTGCACCAGCTTCAAGCGTATGTTCTTTGGCTAAATTTCCCTGAAAGGTGTCACGGAAATGATCATAATTAAGCTCAACGTTTAATGCCCGAAATAATTCTTTAAATCGATTATTAATTACATCTTGTATAGTAATTTGACCTAACTTCTGCTTTTCCCATAAATGATGATTAATGTCCTTATAGGTTAAATAGGTCAAATCATCATGATCTAAATCAAATTCAGCAAAAGATTGAATAAAGGCAGAGCGGTTAGCGACACTAAAATTCAGTAAAGTATCATCAATATCAAAGAATATAGCCTTGTACATCTGAGCAATCTTACAACCGAAGTAAATATTTAGATAATTTTATTATACCGAGTGATAAAAGAGCAAGCCGATGCGGCCTGCTCAATCTTTATCCCGTATCCACATCCAGATCAATACTGCTGCCATACAGGAAATCAGTGGATAGACCACCCACGGATGCGGAATGGTCCAAATCATAATGCCCGCAGCAATACTCATACTCACGGTGGAGATATATTTTGCTTTCTTGGGAATACGTCGGTTTTCTTGCCATTCCTGAATAATCGGTCCAATCAGGCGATGGTTGAGGAACCATTGATGTAGCTTTTCGGAGCCTCTCGCTGCAAAGAACACCGCTAACAGGATAAAATCAACAGTTGGTAGCCCTGGGATAAAAATTCCAAGAATCCCTAAACCGATGCATAGCCAAGCCAGACAGATAAACAGTAATCGCCACCATACTGAACGTGCTAACTTGCTTGCTGGCTGTGGTGCTGCTGATAAAGCATCTGTTTTCATTTCATGATCCATGCGATTAATGTTCTCCATACTGAATAAGCTGTTACTGCCGCAACACTTATTTCAAATCATCGAGCTGGATTAATGCTTTTCCAAAATAGCCAAAGGCATCTAGCGCACCTTGTACAACACGATCCTGTAGCACCTGATCAAAAGCAGCCTCATCAAGTGCTTCAACAAAGCGTTTCCATACTTTCGCCCGACCTTCTGGATAAGCTGCCAGATTTCGTGCTGCAAAGGTTTCGGAGAAACCTAACTGCTTCTGCGCTTGTTTAAACAGAAATGCGGCACCTAAAGTTGAACCTTCTGACACATAGATCCAACCTAGTGCTTCAGGTAATTTGACTTCTGCACTATGTAATGTCTGACCTGCGGGCTGAATACCCAAATCCTGCAAGTCATCAAAGGCTTGTTTAGAACGGCCACGAATTCCTAAATCGGGAATCAGTCCAGCCACCCCTTCTTGTTCGAAAAGATGCTCAATTTCCTGCTGGAAATAATATTGCGACAAGGTAAATTGGGCGTATTTCTCCTTGCTTGAAAATACATCTGCTTGCGCCATTAACTGGTGCATACGCTCATGTTCTGCTGCTGTTTCCTGCTTTAAACGCTGAGAAAGGCTATTGGCAATCATTTGCTCTGTTGCTGCGTTCATCATTATTCTCCTAGAAAAAGGATAGGACTCATCGGTTAACGACTCCGACTGAGTTTGAGTTGCACTGGGAAATCAACCACAACGGTCACTGCACGACCGTTGACTTTGTAAGGTTTGAATTTGGACTGGCGAGCAGCTTGTAAAACACGCTGATCTAGGCTGCTAATGCCTGAACTTTGTTTTAATTGAATCTCGATAGGCTGACCGTTTTCATTGATACGTAGCCGTAATTCGACCACACGGTTTTGTTGTTTAAGTTCCCGATCATCGTAAGCAAGCTTGCCAAAGCTCAATACATCAACACTATTGACTTGAACAGGTTCATCACGATCAACTTGGCTTTCTGGCGCACGAGCCAATTCCTGTTGTGTTGCTGCTGTATTTACACCACCCGATTGGGATTGAACCTGTCCTATTTGTTGTTTCGAATTTAGTGGATTGTCTGTCAATATCTGCGATGCTTGATCCGATTGAGTCTCTTGTGTTGCTTTGCTTTCTGAAGGTTGAACCACTATTTCTGCTGTGGACTTCACTGCTAAAGTTTCAACTTTGTGGCTACTTTGTTGCTTTGGCACTTCATGCACAGCACTCTGACTAGCTATCACTTTTTGTTCTGTGTCTTCAGTATTGGATGGAGCAGCGCGAGTGCTTGTTTGTTTTTCTAATGCGGATATTGTTGATGTTTGGGCAACTTCAACTTTTACTGTTGCTTGAGGAGATGCATGTTCCGAAGCGGATAAAGATACAAAATGGACTTTCAACGCATTCACTTTAGGTGATGTTGCCAAAGTATAAGGTTCAATAAAATAACTTAGAGACCACACGCCAATTAGATGAAAAACCATGACCAAGGTCAAAATGATCGACTTACGCTGTGAATGTGCAAAGACCCAAATAGATGGTGCTTTTGTACTAAAGTCATAGAGCGGATTTAGGAATTTTGATTTCATCGCCAACCCTCCTAAAAACGGTGCTCAAGTTTTAGGCTGACATTATGTTTGTCATAGGAATATAACCAATCCACATTGCTGTTATTACGGTTATAGCGATAAGTAAGATTTGGTGTTATGCCATAAAACTGGAAGCGCGGCATTTGAAGTACGAAGGTATAATTTTGTTCAAAATCATGACGTCGTGTACCAAATGTCGCGGTGTATTGATCGAACTGACGCCAGCGATATGAACTGAATAAAGTGGTGTTTAATCCCACACTCCATGGTTTACTCAGACCTAAACGAACACCTTGTTGCTGATACGCAGCCATATATTTTTCTTGGGTATTATGATCAAGTACATCCAAGCCACCAAATAGCGTCCATTGCTCAGGCAAAATCTTCCAGAAAGTCAGCATGGCTGAACTTTCTTTCCCATCCAGCGTTTTATATTTTTGATAATTTAAATCTTTAACTTCAGCTTCAAGCTTGAGTGCCTTATCGGCAGAGATGAATCGCATCCATTCTGCACGGACTCCCCATGCATTGTACAAACCATCATTGGCATAACGTTTATGCTCAAATAGTGGTGCAATTGTGATTTGATTTTTTAAATCAAAAAAACTATAGCCTGCATTGATATTGAGAGTGGATTCATTAAAGTCAGCATGATCGTCATAAGACTGTCCATAAGCCAAACCACGCAAGGAAACCCCATGATTGCCATAGAGAGAAAAGCGTTTCATTAGACTGGTTTCATAGTCCACACCTGTTGCAGACTCGGCTTTAGGACTACCACGGGTAATTTCTTGAATCGGAATCACATTGCCATTTTGGTCAATGCCATACAACATCCATGTTTTACTTTGCTCAGAAGAACTATTCAGATTGGTGGCATAGGTTGGGCCAATGGCCACACTGCCTTGCCATGAATCACGCTGATCAAGTGCTTTGACAAACAGATTAACCGTTTGTTCTACCTCTGGCGGTATCACACTACGGTCACTCAACACCAGTTTATTCTGAATGGATGTAAAAAGGCGTGCTGCTTCTTTATTCTTCTGCTGTTCAAACAGCACGCGCGCTAACTCTAATTCACAAATAAGATTATTGGGTTGTTGGTTTAAACTGCTTTGAAATTTTTGCTCGGCTAATTTGAACTGCCCTTGGGCACGTGCCAATGCCCCTTCGGCAAAATCAGTTAAAGCCTGATCATAGTCTTTATATTGTTGATAATGCTTTAAATAAACTGCAGCATTGCCCCATTGTTTTTGCATGACCGCCAAATATAAGGCCTTTGCGAGGTCATCTTGATTTTTTTCAACTTCAAATACTTGACCATTAATCACAAGATTTGGTAGTTCATCGGTGCTGCGAATTGCCCCTTGTTGCTGTAGTTGATGCTGTTGTTGTAATAAATTCTGATCTAAGCTTTGATTCAGGCGAAGTTGAGTTTCATCATCTGCATAGAGCGATGAATTCGCCAATAAAACAAGACAGCACAGCAATGTTCTTTTCATAAAAACCGCAAAACAAAAATAAAATCATCAAGCCATAAACAAGAAAAAGGAATCTACAGCTGTAGATTCCTTTTGCCACAATTAGTTTTTCGCGCCACCAAATGCCGTGTTATAAGCGGCATTATTAAACTGAGCAATACCCGCTAAAGCAGCAGCATTTGCACCAAAGAAATGCCCTTGAACGACACCAGTGTTATTTACCCCAGCCGAACCATTCGCGCTTGCTGCACCAGCAAATTGAGCCGTACCAGGATTAAATGCCACACCATTTAAGGTTAGGCTTGAAACCGCTGTTCCTGTTCCAGTTAAAGAGCCTTGTAAGGTACCAGAACCAAAGTTAGCAGTTAAATTACCACTTAACAGGTTGGTTGCTGAACCATTAATCCCTGCAACTGTATAAGTCGCCGTGCCAGAAGTTGGTACTGTAGTATTGGTATTGTCACCCGCATAATAAACGGTATGACTTGCGCTTGCAGGTGTATCACCCGCCTTCCACCATTCGCCGAAATAAACTTCCTGTGTACCCACCTGACCAAAATTAAAATTACCTAACGCACTATGTGAAGCCGGCATTGCTGATACAGGAATATGAGAGATATTAAAAGTCTTAGTACCCACAGTGACATTGGTATTGCTAGTACCTTGTGCTGCAAATGCTTGCGCCAAGCCTTTTAATGAACTAAACCCCGTAAATGCGTTATATGGTGCACCTGCTGCCTGAACAGAAACGGCCGCAGCACCACCTGGATGATTCGCATTTGCCGCAGCACCAACCTTGATGTTTGCGTTATTACTTGAAGCACCTTCAATCGCTGCATGAGAGAACACAGCAGAACATGCAACAAGACCGATGAACAGTTGAGAGATTTTCATTTATTGTTACTCCATTTTTCTAAAGCTAAGTTATTGTTTCAATATAGATAACGACATCGTTATCTATTTAGTTATAGGAGCAGTCTGTTCGATAGAACCGCTCTTTCATTTTGTAAATAATAATCATTCAATCTCATTATTTACGCCTATCTAATTCCGACTAATTTGAAAGTTGGAATTAAATTCTGTGTTAAAACTTGGTGGTCCAGCTGACTTTCAAAGTGCGGCCTGGTGCAGCCATTGCACTTCGGGTTAAAGGATCAATATAAAACTGGTTTGAGAGGTTATTTCCAACAAACTCAACCGTGTTGTAGGTGTCGACTTGATAGCGTGCGTAGGCATCAAAAAGCCAAGTATCATCCCAAGCGAGAGGCACATTGAGGTAATAGCCTTTATTGACACCCTCATCATTATTTTTACGTAACGGACTTTCGTAGCCTTTGTAGAAGGTTGCCCGAGCACCGAGTTCCAATCTTTCATCTAAAAAGCGGACACCAAACAAAGCATGTGCACTAAGTTCTGGTGTGGACATGGTGACTAAATAACCATTGGGAAAACCATCATCAACGCAACGTTGGTACGCATCACGGAATTGAATGCCTTGATCTGTTTGTACTGTGCCGCTATTAATCATTTTATTAATGGCGCTATTGCTGTCACAGACTTCATTCTTCAGGTTATAAGCCAAACTCAGATCGCTAAAGAATCCACCATTATCAAAACGGCTTTGTAATTCAAGACCTGAAAGTTTTTGCTCATCCATATTGGTAAAAATCAGATTCTGATTTCGCTCAATCACATTTTTGGTTTTATTGTAGTAATACGCCAACTTAATATCGGCATTACGTGCTGAGCTTAACCAGTTACGCATGTCATAGACATAACCGACTTCATAATTAAACGCGTGTTCGGGTTTAATCGATTGATACGGCATCATTGCTGAGAAACCGACGGTACTTTCAAATAAGCTAGGTAAACGATATTCCTCAGCATAACGAGCATAGATACGATTATTATCGGTCAAATGGATCGATGCACTGAGTTGAGGCGCCCAGCCACTATCTTTTACTTTTTGAACTGATTCAATTGGGACCTGTTCAATTACAGCAGGCTGAAAACCACTGCCAACAACCACATATTTTTGTCCTGAAGCATTCAGTTGATTTAATACATTATCAGCTAAATTCAAATGACCGTTTTCATCTGCTTTCCAACTCAATGTATTTTTCTGTGACCAAATTCGACTGTACAACGCGCTTTCTGATTCAGGTACGCTTTCTAAGCGACCATCCCAATCAGGATTACTGGCTGCATAATTTCGCGAAAATAAATCGATCATGCGTTGCTCAAAAGCAGTATAACTTTCAGGCTTGGTCTGATATTCAAAGCTGTATTCTTTAAGCTTACTTTTCTTGGTAAATAACGGGTTTAACGCAGGATCAACCCCATCTCTTATTGACTTATTCAAAAAATCATCAAAAGCCCAATAAGAACGATAACGCATGCCGGCATCAAAACTTAACCAAGAGGTTGGACGATAGTTAAAATTAAAATCAAAGGTTTTTTCTTCACGTCGACCTGCGCGAGGTAAAGCTTGATATAAAGAATAACTTGGGCCATATTCGCCATAAACATCGTCAGAAGTGAGCTTTTCTTTTAAGAAGCTTCCCCCCAAAGTTAAATCGAGCTGATGAGTTAATTGTGCTTTATTACTGATACTAATGCCTTGACGTCGGTTGTCAGAGTGACTAATTGCCGTATTGATAATACGATTATCACGGAAATCAATTGTGGTCGGCCACCCCCCTCGGGTGTAGGTCTGACTTTCTGTATCGGTCTGCCAAATATTGGTATAGAAATCGACCCAACGATTGCTCTCAGGTTTATATTTATATTCCAAGCTATAGGCTTTGGAACGAATGTCACTAAGCGGCCATTGCGGTACACCAATTTCAGGGGTTACCCCCCATTCAATTCGTGAGGGCATGATTTCACCAAATCTATTTTTGGTATCTCGATAAGTGAATTTCAGTGCTTGATCATCAGTTGGTCGATAACCTGCCTTGAATAACCAAGACTCCATCTGGCTAGATGTATTCGGAACTTCATCACCCGGTTTATAGGAATAAGCAAAATAAGGAATAAAATCGAGACTATTGCTTGGTTCTGCCCGTTTATAGTACCCAGAACCATGTGTTCCTGAAAAATAGTTGCCACGTTCCCTTACTGCATAAACAGCCAATAAATCAAATTTATCTTGCTTCATTGCCAATGCAAGTCGACCGGCTAAATCATCTCCCGAGAAGTTGGAATTATCATTTTTAGTTCGATTCTTTTTATAAATATCGGGATCGTATTTTTTACCATCAATATCCATCCACGGCGTCGTATCATTATAGTTCTTGCCAATTTTACTCATGTCTGGCAATGAAGGATCAATGGAGTTGGTAGAGCCTTCTACTTTTAATTCTGCGCCAAAGGTTTTACCGGGACGAACGATATCATCTGCTTCTAAGGTCTTGACCACAACACCACCACCGACTGAGGTTGTGGTATTCCGTTCAAGTGATGGGCCTTTAATGACTTCAATGCCCGCAATCAGATTGGGATCGATATAATTTCGGTTATTCACCCCATTGTAGCCACGCCATACTGCGATCGACTGTTCTGTTCCATCGATGGTCAGTGGCACTCGTCCAACACCTTGCACCCCGCGAACGCTCGGATCTAATGCTCCGCTATTTCGAGCATCACCGCTATAAACACCAACCATACCTTGAAAGACATCAGCAGGATTGGTGCCTTTAAAGCGTTCAATATAATCTTTTCCTGCGTAGACTGAAGATCGATTGGCATCATAAACTCTGTTACTGCCTTGAGTATCACGATCTTCTTGTCCATAGACCACAAGCGGTGTCAAACGGACTGAAACTTCATCACCTTGCGCTGGGAGCGATGTTGTCTGATTTCCAGCCGTTACTGGTGCAAGTGATGACGGGTTGATATTTTTGACAGTCTTTTTCGCCAGTGTATAACCTTGTCCGACTTTCACTGCATGAAATGCTGAAGATGCTAAAATATGTTGAAAGCCTTGCTCTATGGCGTAGTTGCCTTGTAGACCTGCACTGTATTGTCCTTTTAATTGCTGTGCATCAATGGCAATTGAAGTACCCGACTGTTCAGCAAATTGATTCAGTACATTGGCCAATGTACCCGCAGGAATATTATAAGATTTTGCCGCAACTGTTTCCGCATACACCTGCTGTACAGGTAAAGTTAAACTACCGATACATACAGTATGTACAGCAAATGCGAGTGTTGAGAATCGAAATAAGTTCCGATTTCGCATTTGACCATCTCCAGCTTTCTTCATTTTTCCCGCCCCAGTAAATAGAAATAAGAATCATTCAATACATCAAAATAAAATGATCCCAAATTTATTGCATCTACTTACTATGACGAACAGCTTTAAAAAAAGTGGAACCTAAATTTTAAAAAAATTTAAATTTTTTTTTATTATTTTAATCCAGAACATAAAAAAGATGACTTCTTCTTTATTTTTTTAATGAAATAACAATAAGATAAGGTGTAACTTGATAAACATTTAAATTTGGAAAAACAGTTGCCAATAACTTGAGTGCATCCTGTGTCTGATCTAAAGGCAAAACAGCATTAACGTGAATTTTATTTAAAGCCTCGGCGTTAAAAATGATTTTACCTTTGTAGTTTTGATCTAACTCCTTTAATACCTGATCAAGTGCTAAATCTTCCACCATTAACTGATGTTTATTCCACTTTTGTTGCTCATTATAAATATTCAGTGCTGAAAGTGGTTGTATCCCATTTTGATTCAGGCTCACAGCTTGCCCCGCACTCACAATGACTTGCTGTTTGGAATACACATTCGCTGCTTGCACACGTACCCGAGAATGTAACATTTTTAATGCTGTTGCAGATGGTGTATAGCTCACACTAAAAGCTGTCCCCAGTGCTTGAATCTGCCCATGAGTAGTTTTGACTAAAAATGGACGCTGTGGATCTTTAGCCACATCCACATAAATCTGACCTTGGACTAATTCAACAACTCTTTGGTTGGCTTGAAAATCGATATTGACTGCACTCTTGCCCCGTAAAATTAAACGGGAACCATCTTGCAAAGTTTGAGTTGTCCATTGCGCTGAATCGCCCTGAATATCTGCCTGTAAATAGGCAATAGAGGTATCTGACAGATAAAAAACACTGCCGCCAATTACCACTGATGCAATCGCAAAAACACTCCCTACGCGCAGATGTTTATAGGCTTTAGCAGAGCCCAAGCCCGCTTTAAGTGCTGATTTAACCACTTTCTGATGCTGTGTGGTTTGAGATACTTTTTGAATCGAGCGAATACATTGCTCAATATCAGCTGCAATTTTTTGATGTTGCTGGCTATTCTGCTTCCATTGATTAAACTTCAATTGTGCATTTATTCGAGTTGACTCATCGTCTGAGCTTAATTGCACAATCCATAATGCCGCTTCTTCAACCAGCTGATGATGCTCCTGTTTATTGATCGCCATTAAATATGGATATCCATTTCAAACCGAGTCATATAGCAACGAGTCAGACAGCTAGCGAGATATTTTTGGATCATTTTAGTTGAAACACCCAATCGCTCTGCTGTTTCTTTATGGGTATAGCCTTCTAAATAATGCAAAATAAAAGCGTGTTGTGCTTTTGCAGAGACATCTTCCAATGCTTTACACATTTGATCAAGTGCTTGAATAATCTGCATCTGATCCTCAGGCGATGCAACAGCATCCAACATATATTCCATTTGACCCATGCCATCTAAGTAAGCCTGTTCAATCCTTTTACGGCGTACCTGATCGATGAGTAAATTCTTTGCAATCAAAGTGAGATAAGCACGCGGTTCTTTAATACCAAAAAGTTCATCCCGCGTTTGTAATAACTTAATAAATGTATCTTGCACTAAATCTGCAGCTTGATCAGTATTGCCTATTTTTTGTCTCAACCATTGATGAAGCCAGCCTCTATGGTTTCTGTATAACTGATCTACAAGCACAGGGGTTTTGTTCACGATCATCTGACTCAAAACAAGGTGTGCTTAAATGATAATAATTATCATTTAAAAAAGCAAGCAAGAATCTGACAAACTTATATTGACTGTTATTTTTATAGGCATCCAGTTCAAATCGAATGCGTAAGCAACACAATTATATATTATAGCCTATTGATTTAATTGATCTTCAACCCAAGTAATCAATTCGTTTAGATTTCTATTTCTGCGTTTTAACAGCGCTTTGTTTGGGATGTAATAACACAACTCGGCTCGCACGGCATTTGTAGGTAACGGTTGTAGCAATTTCGAATGGATTAATCGACTGACCAGTGTGGTTGAACAAAATACTAATCCATCACTGGCAAGCGCCTCTTGAATGCCAAAAATTTCTTGATCGTAGCACTTTAGCTCGATCTTTGAATGCGCTGCATCATTCTCAATAAGCCATGTTGTTAATGGTGGCTCAGGTAAAGCCCGATTTTTCCATTCCATACTTAATAGTTTGATCGGTTGTTGCTTCCAAGTGCTCATACTTAACCCAGCCGCCGCAAATACATTAAATGACTCATATTTAATAATGTCTGAGGGTGAAACCGATGAAACAGCACCATAACGGATCGGAAGTGCATATAAATGATTGTCCAAACTTTCCCCTGTAGAGATTTCAACTGCAATCTCTGGATGCATTTGAGAAAATCCCTGCATAGATGGAATCAAAATCATTGCTGCGAGTGAGGAGGTGGTGGTGATCTTAATCACCCGGCTGGCGTTACTCACCTCCTCCAAAGCATCTTCAATGGTACGAAATCCATCTGATATTGCACTCGCTAATTTTTCGCCAGTCTCGGTTAAGCTGATTTTTCGAACCTGCCGATAAAACAAATCCACATTTAACCTGTTTTCCAAATTGCTAACGTGATGAGAAATTGCCGTAGGTGTGAGTGATAACTCCTCCGCAGCCAATTTAAAACTGCCTAAACGAGCAGCAGATTCAAATGCCTTCAATGCTTGTAAAGAAACCTGCATTTCTACGCTCCACAGCTAATTTTTATAGATGAATTAAACTCATTCATATCTGTAATTTAGTCGTTTGTCCAGTCTGTAATGAGCACTTAAGATGAGTTTATCTTTAGTGCTCAAAGTGACTCACCATGAAGACAATATTACATATCGATGCTAGTGTTCGCAGTACTTTCAACGATAATCCTCGTCATCAGTCCATTTCAAAAAATATCGCAAAACGCTTTATTCAGACTTTAAAGAAGCAAAGCAATATAGATGAGTATATTTATCGTGATGTAGGCATAAATCCACCTGCTTTTATTAATCAGGATTGGATTGGTGCTGTGTTTACTCCTGAAGAAAAAAGAACAACCGCGCAAAAGGAAATCTTAGCTTTATCTGATCAATTGATTGCCGAAGTTTCAGCAGCTGATCTCATTGTGATTTCATCACCGATGTATAACTATGGTATGCCTGCACAATTAAAAGCATGGTTTGATCAAATTATCCGTATCAATAAAACCTTTGACTTTGACCTTGCACGTGGAGACTTTCCACTCCAACCCTTACTATCAGGCAAACATCTGGTCATCATTACCTCAAGTGGTGAATTTGGTTTTGACGCCGATGGGATTCGCGCTAATCAAGGTCATCTCGTCCCGCATCTGCGAACCTTAAGCAAATATTTAGGGGTTGAGCATATTTATGAAATTGCATCTGAATACCAAGAGTTTGCAGATGCTCGTCATCAGAACTCTCTAGAAAATGCATTAAATCAAGCAGAATCCCTTGCTGAAAAGTTAATATTTGTGGATCAAAAAAGTCCTGCAACACAGCTCGAATATAAATAAGATCAAGCTTTAAGCATAAGATCTGATTAAGGTTGAAAGTTCGTGAATAAAGTGATTTTCGGATTACTTTATTCCGCTCAATTCGGCCATTATTCAGAAAAATTACTTTGCTTCTAAAGCATCAATCATTGCAAACGCAGTAACTCGTGCAGAAAATGGATTCTGTCCAGTAATCAGGTTCGCATCACGCACCACATTGGGTAGAAATGGAATGAATTTTCTTTGATAAAGTGCGCCACGTTGTTTTGCCAGTTCTTCAACGTTATAAGGAACTTTCTTCGCGACTCCTGCCAATACTTCTTCGCACCATGCAAAACCTGTGAGTTTCTTTCCAGCAATTAAATATTGTCCTGTAGAAAGTCGAACATTAAGTAATCCACAATAGCCATGACAGACACTGGCAACAACGCCTCCTTTTTCATAGATATTTTTAGTGATGTCCTGCAATTCAGCATTGTCTATGAAGTCCCACATGACCCCATGCCCACCTGTGTAATAGATTGCATCATAATCTTGCCAATTAATCTCAGAAGGTTTTTTTGTTGTTTCAAGTAATTGCATAAATGCGGGATCATTTTTACGTCTAAGCACAGAGGCATCGGCAACAAAACGTTCTAATGACTTAGGTTCTATCGGAGATAAACCGCCATTAGGGCTCACAATATCTTGAAGATAATTCTGCTTTTCAAACTCATCATAGGCATGCGTTAGCTCGCCCAGCCATAGTCCTGTTGGACGGTCAATCCCTTCATATTTCGAGATATTAGTTACGACATGCAGGATACGTTTCGACATCTTTCACCTCTACTTTTGACTTATTTTTAATCTTGCTTTTGCATCACTATAAGCTTAAAGTTTACTTTAATGTCAAGAGAAAATCAGTAAAATGAACATTAGTGAATTATCTAAACAAAGTGGTTTGAGCACCCCAACAATCCGTTATTATGAGCAAATCAAGCTGTTACCAAAGGCAAAGCGTAAATCAAATGGCTATCGGGAATATAGTGAAAATGATCTCAAGCAGCTATTTCTAATCCAACAAGCACAACAAGTTGGCTTTTCTCTGACAGAAATTAAAGCGTTTTTACCATCGAATGTCGCTTCATGGAATCATGACATTCTAATTGGCTTACTAGAAAGCAAGATCAAAGATATTGAAGAGCTAGAGCAAAAACTGGCAATAAGTAAGCAAAACCTGCAAATGATGATTGTGGCGATCAATAGCAAACCAGATGAGATTACCTGCGAAGAAAATGCGCAACGTTTGCTCAACCTTTACTATACCAACGACAAAGCATGAAGACTCTACTCCAAAAAGCGAGGTCTAATCGCACCGATCATATAAACCCTAATCAACGGCAACGGGCAAAAAAATTAGAAATATGCCAGTTCTCTGATTACAATAATTTTTTATTTTAATCATCATCTTGGTGATTAAATTATGGTTAAAAGCTTGCATAAACAATAAGCCAATTGCAGATTTATCTACAATTGGCTTTTGATCAATCTATATCTTGCCTTCGTATGAATAATTTCTTGACCTAATCTTAAGATGCAAATGAATATATACGCATCCGCTTTTTATATTGGCGTGTACGACATGCCATCGCTGTTTGCTGTAAGGTCAACGCCCAAAGCGGAGAAACTTTTGGATTGGTCGATTTACCCAGACTGAGTTTTCGTAACTGAAACTTCACTGTGGCCATGTTGGCGAGCGAGGCTAAAGTTTTATTTTCCCAAGTAATTGCTTTCAATTCTGGTACAGTATTTTGCCCTCGCTTCCACTCATTTGGAAGATTTGGATCAATTGCCAAAGCTGTGGCAATCCCAACCATATCAACACCACTTTCAATAACTTGTTCAGCGACTTGTTTACGACGAATCCCACCTGTCACCATCACAGGCATCTTGGCAATTTTACCAATCTCTTGGGCAAATTCGAGGAAATAAGCTTCTCTCGCCAATGTCCGACCATCGCGTGCCTGACCTTGCATTGCAGGTGCTTCATAGCTACCACCAGATAACTCAACTAGATCAACAGTCAGCTCGTTGAGCATCACTACCACTTGCTGTGCATCTTCAGCACTAAAACCACCGCGCTGGAAGTCAGCCGAGTTCAGTTTAACCGCCACTGTAAATGTATCAGAAACCACAGCGCGCACCGCTTTAACAATTTCAATCAAAATACGAGCACGATTTTCCAATGTGCCTCCCCACTGATCTTGACGCTTATTACTGAGTGGTGAAAGAAATTGACTGAGTAAATAACCATGAGCCGCATGGATTTCAACACCAGTAAAGCCTGCTTTTTCTCCTAGACGTGCAGTGTTGGCAAAACGTTGGATGATTTCATTAATCATATCTTGGTTCATTTCAATGGGTGTATTAAAACGATTTGACATTTTGCCTAGATCTAAAGCAACCGCAGAAGGTGCCCAAGTCTCTTGACCTAAATTAGATTGCATTTGACGACCAGGATGATTGATTTGCAACCACGCTTGTGCGCCCTTAGAGCGAGCAATTTGTGCCCAGCGTTTGAAAGTATCCAAATACTTTTCATCTTCCAGTACAACACCACCTGGTCCAGTCATGGCACGACGATCCACCATGACATTACCTGTGATAATTAAACCCACACCACCATCTGCCCATGCTTGGTATAAGCGCATCAGCTCGTCAGATGGTACATGATTTAAATCAGCCATGTTTTCTTCCATTGCAGCTTTTGCAATGCGATTGGGGATGTGCGAACCATTCGGGAGAACTAATTTTTCAAATACTTTCATTTTTGAAACCTCATTGAGTATAGGTTTACTTTAAGATTAAAGTGAACTTTAATGTCAATAGGTTTGATCTCACTTTATCAATATTTTCTAATAATCAAAATAAAATCATAAATTTAACATGTGATACCAATATCAAAAAATTCTTAAAATAAAAAATAGAGGCAAATATGCCTCTATTCTTGAATGGTATTTTGAATCAAATCAATGCAGCCTATGCACGGATGAATGCTAATAAATCTGGATTAATTACATCAGCATTCACGGTTAACATGCCATGCGAAAAACCTTTGTATGTTTTTAAAGTTCCATTTTGTACCAGTTTGGCAGACAAAGGCCCAGAATTTTCATAAGGTACAACCTGATCATCATCCCCATGCATCACCAATACAGGGACTGAAATCTTTTTCAGGTCCTCAGTAAAATCGGTCTGAGAAAAAGCGACAATGCCATCATAATGTGCTTTTGCACCTCCCATCATGCCTTGACGCCACCAATTCCAGATCACTGGTTCAGAGGGATTTGCATCTGGACGGTTAAAACCATAGAAAGGACCCGCTGGTAAATCATAGTAAAATTGCGAACGGTTTTTAAATAACTGATTTTGCAAGTCATCAAACACTTCTTTAGGTAGACCATCAGGATTATTCGCTGTTTTGACCATAATGGGAGGCACTGCACTCACCAAAACAGCCTTGGCAACATTCGCTTCGCCATGACGTGCAATATAGTGAGCCACCTCTCCACCGCCTGTTGAATGGCCAATATGAATCGCATTCTTAATCCCAAGATGCTGTACTACGGCTGCAACATCATCCGCATAATGATCCATATCGTGCCCATCCCAGACTTGACTGGAACGGCCATGCCCGCGACGATCGTGAGCAACTACACGGAAACCTTCATTTAAAAAGAATAACAGTTGAGCATCCCAATCATCTGAACTCAGTGGCCAACCATGATGAAAAAATAAGACCTGCGCATCACGAGGTCCCCAATCTTTATAAAAAATATCTACATCATCTTTTGTCGTAACGAATGCCATCTTTGTTTCTCCTGTGTAAGATTTACACTGTCGATTCATGATCTATATTCTAATTAATTCGTTTATAACTACATTTTTAAGTACTATCCGTATGGATAGTGGTTCTATACTAAAATTAAAGTTCGCTTTAAGGTCAATGCTTTTAGTCCTATTCTGATAATAAAAATGTAATTTAATGATTTAAAAGTAAAGGGTGATCAACAAGCTTAATTATTGAGATCCGTTGTTTTTTTCACAGATTTAAATGTTTTCAGTATTTGTTTTCTTTACATTGTTTCAACGAACTAGCTTTGTACTTATCAAATATCAAATTTTGCTGCTTGACATTAAAGTTCACTTTAATCTTATAGTGAACTCAGATATAAGAAATGTTCTTGTCGCTGACAGACATTTTGAATGACTTGGTCAATCAAAGGTTTACGAATATGCAAAGCAATAAACAGTTTACTGAAGTTGAGTTTGGACAACATAAAGTCAATGTTCACAAAGATGGATACTATGATCGTTTTAGGATGAATCCTGATTTAGATCAAGTCGCGCAAGATCCGGCTGTAAGAAATATTGATTTCTTCCGCAAAATTCCTAAAAAATTGGTTGAATCAAGAGTTGGCCCTGTTTGGGCGCCAAATTTCTACTATCGTAGTGGCAATGTGCAACTGTTGATGTTAGCCCCAATCAAACAACTCCAGAAAAAACTGCCTGCTCCTTTAGAACCTCTACAGGCTTTTCCAGGCTATGGTCTGGTCGCACTTACCTTCTTTAGTTATTCAGTTTGTGATAATGATCCGTATAATGAAGTCTCTGTTGCAATTGTGGTACGTAAGTCGAATGCACACGGTCCCCATGCTTTAGAGCTCATCAACTCGATTCGTCAACGCCATTTTTACGCACATGTTTTAGCTCTACCTGTTGATACAGAAATTGCCCGTGTCCGTGGTGTTTATGGTTACCAACTTCCGAAGTGGCTTACTGAAATTAATGTCGCTATCGGCTCTGCTGAAGTCAATGCGAGCCTAACGGATACGACTGGCAAAATCGATTTAAGCCTGATTGCCCCAACACCCAATTTACAGCAGGTAAAATCAGAATCACAGATGAGTCAAGCGACGATGTTACATCTGGTTGATGGCAAATGGCAGCAAACTATAGTTCAATCTAATGTCTTATGTTTTGGACAAAAACTTTTGCCTAGAAAAGTCAAATTAGTTCGTCATGGTGGTCCTTTAAGTCAATTATTAGATGAACTTAAGGCATCCAAGATTCTCCGCTTAGATGTGATTCAAGACGCGCAAGTTATTCTCCACCTACCCAAAGCACTTTAATATTCAACTCATCAAATCGTTAAGGAAAAACAAGCAATGACAAAATTAAAATATGATCTTGTGGTCTTTGGTGCGACTAGCTTTGTTGGGCAAATTCTTACTCAATATCTAGCTGAATACCTTGCCACTCAAAAAGAACAGATCCGTTGGGCAATTGCTGGACGTTCCCAACAGAAATTACAACAAGTTAAAGATGCACTTGGCGCTGTAGGACAAGCTGTCCCGATCTTGGTTGCCGATGCCAATAATCAAACTGAACTCGATGCGCTTTGTTCACAAACACGTGTGGTAGTTTCAACGGTTGGCCCATATGCTTTGTATGGTGAGCCGTTAATTCAAGCCTGTGTGAGTAACGGAACAGATTATTGTGATCTGACTGGAGAAACTCAGTGGATTAAACAAATGATTACGAAGTATGAAGCGCAAGCACAACAATCAGGTGCACGTATTGTCCATTGCTGTGGATTCGACTCAGTCCCATCTGATATGGGGGTTTATTATCTGCAACAGCAAGCACAGCAACAGTTTTCTGCACCTGCCACGCAAGTCACCATGCGGGTTAAAACCTTAAAAGGTGGTGCATCTGGTGGTACAGTCGCTAGCTTGATCAATGTGATTCAAGAAGCTGCAGCTGACCCTGCATTGCGTAAAGATCTGCTTAATCCGTACATCCTCTGCCCTGAAAATCATGGTAATACCCAAAGACAGATTTATATCAAAAGCGCCAAATTCGACCCTGACTTTAATGCATGGATTGCCCCTTTTGTTATGGCCGCTGTAAATGAACGTGTAGTACAACGCTCTAATGCCTTGTCAGGTAATGCCTATGGCAACAACTTTCGCTATAACGAAGCGATTTTGACTGGCGAAGGATTAAAAGGACGCATAAAAGCCTTAGCTGTCGTCTCTGGTCTAGGTGCATTTATGCTCGCTGCGGTCAGTAAACCAATTAGCCAAGTGATGGAACGTTATCTATTACCAAAGCCTGGAGAAGGCCCGACTCCAGAGCAGCAATTAGCAGGCCGATTTGACTTACGTTTTGTGGGTAAAACCGATGCAGGACAAAGCCTAAAAATTAAAGTGACTGGTGATCGTGATCCTGGTTATGGCTCTACAGGAAAGATGTTGGGACAAGCAGCGCTTAGTCTTGCCATTGACCATGCCAAAGATGGCGAAAAATCGACTACTCAAGGTGGCTTTTGGACACCTGCCACCATGTTTGATGATCGATTTATTCAACGTTTAACAAAGCATGCTGGGCTTGCTTTTGAACAGGTTTAAAATCTTCTGTTTTTAACTCGGCTTTCTGAAGGAAATATGTCAGTAAGTAAATATTCATTGTTAAAAACAGCATCATAAAACTTATCAGGCCTTAGAAATTAAGGCCTGATTTTAAAACTTAAAGCATAAGTCGCTTTCTTGCTGCGAGATACTCTCTTTCAAGTCGGCTCACGAGTGCTTCTACTGAAGTGGTGGCTTTGATTGCATTTAAACCTTGACCACATCCCCAAATATCACGCCATGGTTTGACCTTATGCTGTGTACCATCTTCATTCGGTGTACTGAAATCCATATCTTTCAGATTACCTTCAGGTAAATTGGCTGGATCAAGTCCCGCTGCACGAATACTTGGTGCAAGATAGTTACCATGTACACCTGTAAATAGATTGGAATAGACAATTTCATCTGAATTGTGATCGACAATTGCCTGCTTATAAGCGTCTTCGGCATTGGCTTCATCTGTGGCAATAAATGCTGAACCAATATAAGCAAAGTCTGCTCCCATCGCTTGAGCAGCAAGAATGGCATCTCCTGTTGAAATCGCACCTGACAAAGCCAAAGGTCCATCAAACCATTCGCGGATTTCCTGAATTAACGGAAATGGACTCTTAACGCCTGCATGTCCACCGGCACCCGCAGCAACCGCAATCAAGCCATCAGCACCTTTTTCTATGGCCTTTTTGGCAAAGGTGTTATTGATGACATCGTGCAAGACCACACCACCATAACTGTGTGTTGCATCATTGATTTCTGTTCGTGCACCTAAAGAGGTAATGACAATCGGTACTTTGTATTTGACGATCAGCTCCATGTCATGTTCAAGACGATTATTACTTTTATGCACAATCTGGTTGATTGCAAAAGGTGCCGCAGGTCGGTCTGGATATAAGGCATTATGCTCAGCAATTCCTTCAGTAATCTCTTTCAGCCATTCTTCCAACTTCTCAGCAGGTCGCGCATTCAATGCCGGCATCGAACCAATCACACCTGCTTTACATTGAGCCAGCACCAGCTTGGGCGTGCTAATAATAAATAACGGTGAACCAATTACAGGGAGTCTCAGGTTTTTCATTAATTCTGGAATTTTTGACATTACTTTTATCCTTTAGATACTCATTATTTCAAATAGATAAAGACATTTTTGGAAATAAGAAGCATTTCACTTTTTGATTCACTTCATCATATTGGGATAAAAGTTTTTATGCAACTTGTTGCATAAAATCTACATTCACTTCTGCTTTGTAAGAAATAACGAGATAAATGAATAAAAACATAGTTAAGCCCTGAAATAGTCTGGAATTCTTTTACTTTGCTGTCATGTGGTCCCTTTCTTTAACAACATGATTAAATAAGAATCGTTACCAACAATATCAATGCGATAGTTCTTAAAGATGGTATGCTTCGTTAATTTTTATTCTTTTATCAATCTCCTGGAGCTATTTATGAGCGCAATGATAAAAAAGTTGCAACAGATGCGATTTTCTTCTGTACTCGAAGCCGTCACTTTATTGTTATTATTCCTCGTGGCGATTCCCCTAAAGTATGCATTTGATTTACCGATAGCGACAAAAATCATGGGCCCTATTCATGGCTTGGCATTTTTATTCTATCTTTGGAACTTGGTGCGTACTGCTTCGCTCTGGTCTGGCGTGGAATTACTTCGATTATTTGTGCTTGCCTTTATTCCCTTTGGTGGATTCTTTAACGAAAAATACATCGCACAGCGTCAAGCCAAGCTATAAGGCTCAATTTTTATACTGAAAAGAAAAGGAAATCTGAGGATTTCCTTTTCTTTTTGTTGAGATAATAAAAACAATTCATGTCTGATTTCACATCACATTCACATTCCAAATTTTAAGATATTTTTAAAAGGAGTGAGATCATCAATATGAACATTTTAAAAACAGTAGCGGTCTCAACGCTGAGCCTACTCTCCTTGGTTGCTTGCAAAAGTACGTCCAGTTACACACATGATTATGAAAAAGCAAATCAACAAATCAGTGGAATCCCCTTAAATGATGCTCAAACTCAAATGATTGGTCAGGATTTTGTTTCCGCCTTTAATAGCATGGGCACAGTCAATTTTGTAAATAATGCAAGCCGACTCTATGCCGATGATTTGTATATCAATGACACACTTTCTCAATTCTCAACGAAAAAAGCGCTCATAAAACATTTTGAAGGAATGAATGAGCATGTCAGTAAGGTATCGGTAAAATTAATCAGTGCAACCCATAAAAATGACTCTGCTTATATTCATTGGCAAATGACCTATGATTTTAAAATGTTTGGTCGAACAAAAAAAATGTCTTCCTATGGCATTAGCCAAATCAAAGTGAATGCTGAACATCTAATCATATTTCAACAAGACTATTGGGACCCAGCGAACGGTTTATATCGCTCTGTTCCATATATCGGAACAGGCTATTCTTTACTTCTCCCCTTTAAGAAATAGTCTAAGATTTACGCAAATAAGTGCAGAATAAACTATGAACAATATTTCGTTATTAGAACAATTAAATAAAATTGAAGGTTTAATTGTCTTGGCCTTAGTAGATGCTTTTGATGGTTCTATTTTAGAAACTATAGGTGAAGAGTTTTTTAATTTTGAATTCGCCGTGACTGAAGGTGTGAATCTATTTAACTACCAGAAAAAATTAATGGATGAAATTAGTCCTCATGATTTTCTGGAAAGTGTGCTCATGAGTACGAATCATCAATACCACATTATTACGCCACTAGAAACCAACCATAGTGTTTTCCTCTATGCAATTTTAGACCGTACTCAAACCAATTTAGGCTATGCAAGCTATGAAATTCAAAGGATTGAACGTGGTCTGAACTTCTACACTTATTAAATATGACTCAGTATATAGAAATAAAACAGACTGACTAAACATTAGCATCTAGGTGAAAAAAATGAATAATTATTTTATGCAATTAGGATTTAGTTTTTTATTTCTTATATTAAATTCTAATCCGGCTCATGCAAATATACAGAAATGCAAAACTGCTCCTCTATTGGTTGGCTCAAAAAATATTGGTACAGTAACTTATTATGCAGATAATTGTCATCAGAATTGGGAAAGTCAAAATATCCAATTAGATTTTTCTTACGACCAAAATATTCCAGAATGGGCGTTTAAAAAAGCAGCCAACTATTATCTTAAAAAAAATATTAGTAATTTTTCTAATGACTCAGTATTAAACCAAATTACTGAACTGTACAAACCTGTAAAAAAAGATGATCTATACTCTTTAGCCTATAGTCAAATGAACAAGCAATTAAAGCTCTCCCTTAATCAAAAACTGTTAGGTTCGATCACAGACCCGCAAGCGAATCAATATTTCAAAATATGGTTTGGAAGCTCACCATTTAATGCTAAATTAAAGCAACAATTACTAAATCAATAACTTGATCTAATTATTATGAACAATCAATTTATTCTTATGGTGGAAGATCATTATGAACTTGCCGCCACGGTTTGTGAATTTTTAGAAGAACATGGCTTTGTGGTGGATCATGCACGAAATTTGGATGCCGCCCGCAACTTTTTAAAAACTCATCCTTACCATCTACTGTTGCTTGATATTAATTTACCTGATGGCTCAGGTTATGACTTATGCGAATGGCTCAGAATCGATCAAGGCAAAGACATTCCCATTTTGATGTTAACTGCAAGAGATACACTCGATGACAAATTAAAAGGTTTTAGTGCAGGAACAGACGACTATCTTGTCAAACCTTTTGATTTTAATGAACTGGTCATGCGTGTACGTGCACTGATTAAACGATCTCTCGGCGAAGTATCAAGCAGTAAAATTCAAATTCACGATCTAATTTTAGATAGCGCAACTCAAACCATAACACGCGCAGGTCAGTCGATTGAATTGCCACGAATTCAATTTAAATTACTAAAAATTTTGATGCGAAATTCCCCTAAGGTGATTACCAAGCAAGAAATTATTATCGAACTATGGGGCGATGAAGAACCTGAAAGTGATGCATTACGTAGCCACATCTACAATCTAAGAAAGATGATCGATAAACCTTTTCAGGAAAAATTGATTCATACCATTTCTGGTGTGGGTATAAAAGTAGCTTTAGATATGACAGCACATTAATTCAAATACACCACAACAATCAAACCCGTTGTATTTTCTAATTGCAAATGAGGATGCGTATTTAAATAATATTGTCGGTCGAATAACTCAACTCGCCACCCTAATTGAGTACATAATTTCTTAACTAACTGTAAACCAATACCGTGGCCTTTGGCGCTAAGTTGAAGTTGTGAACTATTTAGCTCCTGAACCTTACAATCATTCGGCATTGCAATACCGATCCCATTATCAGCAATCACAATGCTATTTTTACGTTGGATAATATGGATATTAGAACCTTGAGAATAATTTAGCGCATTACGTAAAATATTGCTCAGTACCATTTTTGTCATTGACGGATAAATCCATCGTGCTGATTCCTCAGCATCCACATGCACAAAAATCTGCACCCCTTTGCCTAGACTGACAGGTTCCAAATCTCTGACTAAATCACTGATGATATTCGACAACTTCACATGCTCAGCAGTCAATGTATTGGTTGTATTACGTGCAATTGCCAACAAAGTTTCAACCAGTAATTGCATATCGTCAATGGTATTAGAAATACGATGCAATGATTTATCCTCACCATACTTGACCTGACACAGTTGCACATTGCCTTTTAAAATCGTCAATGGAGTCCGTAATTCATGACTAACATCGCCTGTAAACTCTCGTTCTCGGTTAATAAACTCACTCAATACTTGATGGTATTTTTCTAATGCTTGTTTTAAATATTCAGCTTCCATATTGCCGTTGGTACTGATTCCTTGAAATGGAGATGCCTCTTTATGCTGATGTGCCCAATCAATATGTTCTAGCGCATTTGCTAAACGGGTAATTGGTGAAAAATAACGTTTTGCACGCCGATTTGACCACCATAAAATGCTATACAGTACAATCAGACTGAACATTAACGGTGCTAAACCAAACATCCAGACGATTTTATTGACATTGCTTTCGCCAAAAACAAGTAGTACATGCTGCCCGTTTTTTTCACCATAAACGGTCATACGATCTTTGCCATCTACAAAAATTCGGTGCACACCCTGTTTTAATATTTGATTTTGGAACGCTAAAGGTGGTTTTTCACTTTTCCAACGGTAGCCATATAAATTTTTAGTATCTGGTAAATCAGCATTTGGATTACGATCAACGCGTATCCAATAGTGTTCCATTTCTTGTTCAAGTGCAGTTTTAAGCAATGAGCCTTTGATCACCCAAGCACTGCACGCAATCCCGATAATAATTGAAAGCGCGATTAGCCCGATTTGCAACCAATAATAACGATTAAACATCCGGCTCAGTGGACGGTTATTTTCATCGCTTTTATGGGTCTTAAACATAATCTCGCCTACTTAAAAACAGCTGCTCATTTTAATTATACGGCTTTCTTTTTGAACAGGAAGTGACCAATGATCCATTCTTGCCCCTGCTCAAATCCGAACAATTCAGCACAAGCCATAAAGAAAATACGCCAACGTTGCCACCATGCCGCCGAATCTTGCCCATACACCTTTTCAAAAAGTGGTTTTAATTGTTCAGCGTTGCGGTCCATATTTTCCAGCCATGCATTTGCCGTTTTTTCATAATGAGTACCTGACCACTGCCAATGTTGCGACAATTCCAAATGCTCTTGAAAATGTAAGAACGTTGAAGTTGCAGGCATCAATCCACCTGTAAAAAAGTATCGCGACATCCAGTCATATTCACTTTTTATTTCAAAAGGATAGTGTAAAAATCTATGACAAAAAATATGACACCATAGCAGTCCATCCGCCTTTAGCCATGATTGAATTTTCTCAAAAAGCTTTTGATAGTTTCTAACGTGTTCAAACATTTCGACTGAAACAACACGATCAAATGCGTTTTGCTCCAATTCCAGTACATTGACATCACAGGTAATAACATCAATATTCGTCAAGCCATATTTCTCAGCTTTGGCCAGAATATACTGACGTTGCGTCGCTGAATTGGAAACAGCCGTAATTTTTGCATTTGGATAATGCTCAGCCATCCACAGCGTAAATGAACCCCAGCCACATCCTAATTCCAGGATATGTTGCCCATCGTTTAAATGGGCACGATCGCTATAAATCTGCAATGCGAACTCTTCAGCTTCATCTAATCCAGTTCGATCATGAGGAAAGAAGCAAGCACTGTATTTGAGCCGTTTTCCTAAAACAGCCTCAAAAAAAGCCGTGGGCAGTTCATAATGTTGCTCATTGGCTTTGTCTGTTTCAATTGCAATCTGGCTATGCTTCAACATATTTAGCACATCCATATAACGTTGAGCGCCTTGTTCTGGGTCATAGCGGCCTTCTTGAATCAAACGCTTCTTGCTGAGTGCACGGATTGCCGCACGAATCGCCTGATCAGGTACCAAACCACTTTCTACAAGCTTTAATGATTGATTAATAATAAAGTCCATGTGCCTACCTACTCTTTTGGTTTCCACGGAATAAACATTGAAGTTCGTTTTTTATAATCGAGATAATTTTGACCTCGATGTTTTAATGCTTGTTGTTCACTAAATGGAATACCGGTGATGTAATACAAAAATAACCACATCATAATTGGATATATCCAAAGACTGTATAAGCCTGCTGCCAGTCCTATTATTGGATATGCAAACCAGTGTATCCATTCAAAAAAATAGTTTGGATGACGCGAATAACGCCACAGACCTTGATCCATGGTTTTGCCATCGTTCTGCTTTTGTTGCTTAAAGTGAAATAATTGTTGATCCGCGATCACTTCACCAAGAAATGCAATCAGCATAACGATCCCAGCAATGATCAAAAAAACATGGGTCTGAGGACTCCAAACAAAACTCGGTACATTGAGCAAAGTCCACATCGGAATGGTAAATAAGATTGCCAAACCAGCTTGAAACATAAAAAAAACATAAAAACCAATATGTTGATATTTCCCCATCGCACGACGCATATTGGCATATCGGCGATCTTCTGCTGATTCTGCTCGATAACGGCGCAACAAATGCCAACTTAAACGTAAAAACCAAATTGAGCTGAATACGCCAATAAACAATCTAACATTCATCAAAGCATCATCAACTAACCATGTGGTCAGCAAAATATTCAGCGCAATACAAAAACTCCAAGCAACATCGACTATGCCAGCACGGTGATTGTAGCTTGCCCATAGCCAACAAATGGTCATGAGCACTGCATCAAGTAAAAACAATTGCCATAACATCACTGTCTCCTTGATGCGTTAAATCATTGGATGATTAATAAGGGCTTACTTCAAATAAAAGCTGTACATCGCTAATTACCCCTTCTTTAAAACCGCCCTCGCAATAACACAAATAGAAGTCCCACATCCGAATAAAGTTTTCATCAAAACCTAAACCTAGAACTTGTGTTTTGGCATTTAAAAAACGTTCCCGCCATTGGTGAATGGTTTCAGCATAGCTTTGCCCAATATCTTCAAGATGTTTCAAGCGTAATTTCTGTTCGGAAGCTGCTTGAGTTAACACACTAATAGATGGGATAAAACTCCCCGGAAAAATATAGCGCTTAATATAATCCACGCTATGCAATGCTTTTTTATATCGAGCATCTTCAATCGTAATGGCCTGAATCAACCCTAGACCATTTGGTTTTAATAAAGACCTACATTGATTAAAGTAACCAGATAAATATTGCTCACCGACAGCTTCAATCATTTCGATCGAAACTAACTTATCAAAGCAACCTTCTAACAGTCGGTAATCCTTAAGTTGAACATCAACTCGATGACTTAAGCCTGCATCGGCAATTCTTTGGATCGCTTCATCATATTGCGCTTGTGAGATGGTAATCGTGGTCACTTTACAGCCGTAATGCTGAGCGGCATAGATAGCAAAACCTCCCCAGCCACTACCGATTTCAACCAGATGATCCATGGGTTTAAGCTGTAACTTCTGACAGATCAACTCTTTTTTATAATCAGAAGCTTGCTCAAGCGTCATCTCCTTATGCTTGTACACTGCACTAGAGTACATCATGGAAGAATCAAGAAATAATTTAAAAAAATCATTGCTTAGATCATAGTGCTCAGCGATATTTTTACGACTGCCAGCCAAAGAGTTTTTACGCGTTCTATACCATGCTTTTAACAGTAGCTGGCTCGCTTGTGAAATAAGGTTTTGATTGATCTTATCCAAAACATCACGATTTCTTGCCAATATCTGAATTAATTCAACCAGATTTTCGCTGCTCCAATAGCCACGAATATAACCCTCCGCGGCACCAAGCACACCATTCTTAAAAATGAGATCAATTAGATCTTTGTGATGAATATCTACAGTTACTTCTAAATCAGAAACTTCACCAACTGTTCCATTCCATTCACCACGAAAGTGAATTTGTCCATGTCGAAGTTTCAGCAAGCTGCGTAAAACCAATGGCAGAGTGTCTTGTTCACCAAAAATTAGCGTTTTTATCATCTTGTTCTAAATCCTTATTCTTTTTGGGATGTCGATAAAATGGAACTTTTTTAAGCCATAGCTGAAATGCTTGTACATAAATTGAAGCTAACATTTTGAAAGGTTCAAATATATGTTGAATAGCATAATGATTAAGCTGTGAAGGAAGTGTGATCTGCTCTAATCCAAACCGCATAGTTGCATCAAAAATGAATTGTTGGTTTTGATAAAGTTGCATATGAATCACATTTTGAGTATTAGAGAAGTTAAATTTCCATTTGTATTGAATATCCATTGGCATAAATGGGGAGACATGAAAACTTTTCTCGAAATCAAACTCATAACTGTCATAAGGACTATGATTTTTCAACTTTTGCTGGCAATCATGTACGTAAACTTTGTGCTCATTCCACGGCGTATTGGTTATCTCACTCAGTATAAAAACAGGCTGTTTTTGACGATTTAAAATGAAATAGAACACAACCGAATTAAAACTAAAACCTAATGTTCGTGGTAAGGCCAAGACACGGATTTCTGATTGCGGGGACAAAATCGTATCTGCTTGCTGCAACAAAATTTTTGTTATTTTTTCTCGAAAATTACCGCTATAACCTTTAAGGAAATCCTGATCAGATACATTAAGAATATTCCAATGGTTTGTAGAGCATAACCATGATTGCTCAAGATTTTCCGCTATTCGATCTGGATCAAAATATAAATAGCTCAACGTCGCCTCAAACTGATGAGGTTTGGGACTAAAACGGCGATGCCTGATTTTAGCTTTCGCAATCGCAAGTTGAGCTTCTAACATCAATCAACTCCCATATTCATCAGCGATTGACATAAGATGGTTCACGACGCGTTCAGCGCTTCTCGCACCATCTTCGTGAAATCCCCATCCCCAATAGGCACCGCAAAATGAACTGCGATTATTGCCGTTTATTTCATGCCAACGAGATTGTGCTGTAATCGCATTTTGATTAAACACAGGATGCCGATAATGTCGTTCAATATAAATATGATCTTTGGCAATTGGCATATTTGGATTGAGGGTAGAAAAAACCTGCGTCTTGCAGTTCAGATTCTGCAAACTGTTCATCCAGTAGCTAAACCCGTAATGAACACTATCAGCCAAAGCCTCTTTTTGAGCTGTCACATGTACGTGCCAACTGGCCCACTGAGATTGGGCTTTTGGCATGATTGATTTATCAGAATGGACGACCATCACATTATCTTGATAAGCAAAGCACCCTAATACATCATGCTCTTTCTCGGAAGGCTCTTTAAGCAACTTTAAAGTATCATCGGCATGGCTGGCAAAAATCACCCAATCAAATTGCTCCTGCCCATGAGCCGTTACAATTGAAATATGATGTTCATTTCTTAGTACATGCAGCACTTCAGTTTTCTTCCAAATGATCGTTGGGCAATCACGCTGAATCGCGTATATATAAGATACTGATCCGCCTTTGACTGTTTGCCATTGTGGGCGATCTTTTAATTGCAACATCCGATGATGCTGAAAAAAACTCACCACAAACTTATACGGAATCTTTCCAATCTGCTCCACAGGGCTTGACCAGAGTGCCCCACACATTGGATATAAGTGCTCATCTCTAAAGACCTGTGAATAGCCATGTTTATTGAGATATTCTTCAATACTTAAGTCTGTATCAAGTTCACCAACAGCAATCTGTTTATTTTCTCGATAAAAGCGAACTAAATCCGATAGCATTAAACGAAAGTTTTTATTTAGAAAATTTTGCGGTCTCGTCAATAATGACCATTTTTTTGAAGGATTGTATTGTAACCCTGTCACTAGATTATTGACTGAAAAACTCATGTCGCTATTCTGTGCTTTGACTCCGAGCTCAGCAAGCATTGCACTAAAAAGTGGATAGTTATGTGCGTTAAAAACAATAAAACCACTGTCTATGGCAACTTTTTTTTGATCAATCCGAAACTCATGTGTATCGGTATGTCCGCCAAAATAGTTTTCTTTTTCAAAGATGGTAACTTGATGCTGTTTTGATAATTTCCAAGCCGCATATAATCCAGATATCCCAGAGCCGACGATTGCAATTTTCATAAAACACTCCCGTCACTGTTCTTTTCTATCTTCTTTTTCAGACTGTCCAGATGCATTTTATGCGCATCATATATCCGTTGAGGCACAGGCTTGATTGCCCATATGAGTCCACAGAAAGACATCGCTTTTAGGACATAATAAGTGATATCAATTTGCCACCAGAAAAAACCTTGCCGTGTACTTCCTGCATAATAATGATGATTATTATGCCAACCTTCACCTAAAGTGATGATCGACAAAAACAGATTATTACGACTATTGTCCTTGGTATCGAAATCCCTGCGCCCATAAAGATGAGCGAGCGAATTAATACATAAAGTCGCATGAATCAATAACAGCGTTGAAACTACAAAACCCCAAACCAGCAATTGCGGTCCCGATGTACCTAAATTGGGATAAGTTACTGCAAGCCAATCACCCAATAAATAAATAGCAACAGCTGTTATTAAAACAACAATGAAACTAAAACGGTCTAACCAAACAATCTCAGGGAATCTTAGCCAATCTTTAATAATTTCTTTTCGAGTGGAAAAGTTCTGCTGATTCAAGAACCATCCAACATGGCTATACCAAAAACCATGTGTCGATGAATGTGGGTCGTGTTCGGTCTCGGTGAAACGATGATGATAACGATGATGTGCCGCCCACCATAATGGACCGCGTTGCGCACTCATGGTTCCAATAAGAAGGAAAATAAACTGTACTGAGCGTGATGTTTGAAATGTTTTATGTGATAAATAACGATGAAAGAATGCTGTAATTGCAAACATTCGAATCAAATAGAAGATAATCATAAACAAGACAGCGAACCATGAAATGCCCACCCAAAACACAGCTAAGCAAGCCATATGCAATAAAATAAACGGAATAATTCTCAACCATTGGATCTGAGTATCTTTGCTGGTTTTAGACGCTTCTAATTCTGTTAATCCAGAAGTATCCGTAATTGACCAACTGTCTATCCATCCCAGAAAAAACTTAAACATTGATTATTCCTAACCCATCTCTTCTTATGCTTATAATCTTAGTCAATTCGATATGAAATTTATGTGAAGCCCATAGCGTTCAGGTCTAGCGCGTATTCTTGATCTTTGTACAAAACCATTAAAAATAAATTATTATTTTTAGAGATGAATCTCTCATATCCCCTAGAGCAATCAATATAGCCTAAACTGAGCCGTTTAAAAGCTTATTCATCAACGTTTTTAAATTGTTTCGATAACACACTTAAAGTTTTCATGTGTTTTCCATAACGGCGACAGGAACGACAAGCCAATAAATGTAGTTGTAAATTGCTCTGCTCTCGCAAAAAAAGAGATCTATCCTGTTTTTCGGATAATAATTCGGTGGCTTGGCGACATGTCAACATGAGCAATCCTCCTGCAATAACCATTTATTTTCTAAACATTCACGCAGTCGGGTTCGGCTGCGATACATCAACACATTAAAATGTGAGACCGTCAGTTCTAGCTTCTCACAAATTTCATTGGAACTCAGCTCGATCACCTCACGCAGCATAAATACCTGTGCATATTTGGCGGGTAAATGATTGAGACAAGCATCAAAAATAATCCAGAAATCTTGCTGCCCCATCATTTCTTCAGGGCTTTGCCACGCTTGCGGTGCTTCATATTTATGCCAATGCCCTGATGCATCAAATAAGGCATCAATACTCAGCTCACTTTCTTCATCCTTAAATAATTCACTCATGCTGACTAAACGTGATTTTTGTCGAATCAAATCAATAATCTTATTTTTTAAAATTGCGAACACCCACGTTTTAAAAGCAGCCCGTCCGCTAAATGAATCTAGGTGTTGGAATGCGCTGGTCAGTGCTTCCTGAACCACATCTTCAGCCTGTTGTAATGAAGACAATTGTAAAATTGCAAATTTCAGCATCTGTTGTCTTAAATCTTGCAAAAAAGCAGGATTGTGCAACTGATGTAATAGTTCATCGTGATTCTGTGCTGAAGCTGAATTCATCCCTGTATCTCGTCATTATTATGAGGAATATGAATTAATCTTAACCGAGTTAATAACGCTTTTAACGAATAAATTTGTGTTTGAATTTCTTGCTGAGAAAATTCAGGGAGTACTGATTGGGTCAGTTGATAAAGATCTGATTCAGTTACATTACGTTGATTCATTTGTTCGATGAACATGGCGAACAAAGGTGATAAAGGCTCAACACAGACCTGATCCAAATCATCTCGCCATACCAAAATAGCACTTGGCGCTTGTTCCACCTGTTCAAGCCTCATTGTCGTTGACCAGCTATAAACGGGATATTGATAGGCCAATATCCAAACTTGGGTGGTCAATTGCCAGTCTTGATCTTCTGCCAGAATAGGAATTTCTATTTCGACTGTATCCAAATAGAGTTCAAGCCATTCATACTGTAATAACTCTGCCAGCCATAAGTATTGTTGTAATATCGGATGTTGCTGTTCGGTAAGATATTCCCGAAATTGTAGTGAGATGTCGTTGTATAACGGCGACTGGCACTGTGATTTTTGAAAAAACTCTGCCAATAATTGCTGCCACTGCTGTTCAGGTAACATGGCGCGTGCTACAGGAAAGACCAAGTTTATAAATGAACAGATATTATTAAACAACAGATCACGATAAACCTGCATACGATGGACAGCAAAGTTTTGTGGTGGCTCTAACTCGGGATCACGAATCCAGTCACAGAACTGTCGCTGCGTAGTGTGAAAGGATATTTGCCTTGCCTTCATCACGACCCTCCTGTTGCATATTTTTGATACTGGTCAATTCACTTTGTAACTGTTGCCAAGATGGAATATTAAAGTCTCGTTCCAGTAAGGTCGGCTTAACCCCACAAACTTGATAGGTATATTGTAAGAGCTGCCAAACTGGATCACTAATTGCTGCACCATGTGTATCGATCAATAGGTTTTTTTCAACTTGTTCATGGCCAGCAACATGTAAGTAACGAATCCGATCTTTGGGCATCGCATCAATAAAACCATACGCATCACTGCCATGATTAATACTGTTCACATACACATTATTCACATCAAGTAGCAATTCACAGTCTGCTTTTAGCAGCACTTCACGCACAAATTCCGCTTCACGCATTTCTGCATTTGGCATCAAATAGGTGGAGACATTTTCAATCACCAGTCTCTGCCCTAATATATCCTGCACCCGTAAAATACGTTCTGCCACATAATTCGCAGCAGCTTCGGTCATAGGAATCGGTAATAGATCATATAAGTAACCACCATCATGGGTATAGCTTAAATGTTCTGAGTAAATTTGGGCTTTATAGTGTTGTAGAAATTTTTTAACCTGCTGGATAAACTCAAGATTTAAAGCATGCGGTCCGCCAATGGATAAAGACAATCCATGACAAATTAAAGGTGCTTTCTCAACACATTTGGCTAGAAGTTTGGCATGCCGACCACCAAAGCCCATCCAGTTTTCAGGAGCAACTTCAATGAAATCTGGATGAGTATCGGCATTTAAAAACGCATCAATAAACTCACGCCTTAAGCCTAGACCTACACCAACCAATTCAGACATGCTTAAAACTCCTATGATTGAAATGATGTCGATCTAAGCTTTAGACCGACATCATCCATGATTGAATGGACTATTTGGCGCCGCACTTGCCGTCAGCCACTTTTTTATCCGCACCGCATTTTGCATCAGCAGCTTTCTTGGCTGCACCACACTTCGCATCGGCTGCTTTTTTCGCTGCGCCACATTTGGCTTCAGCAGACTTTTGCTGTTGTTTTGCTTTATTTGCACCACATTTCGCTTCACCACACTTTCCGTCAGCGGCTTTGCTTGCATGTGTTTCTGTTGCAGCCGTCGTTGCTGCAACAGATACTTGGGTTACACCAGCGACTGATAATGCTAACAGTGCTGCAACAGAGGTCATTGAATTAAGTTTGCTCATTTTTCTATTCCTTTTAAGGTAAATGCTCGGTTTGTACAGAGGTACATAAAGTTAGACGGCGTAAATTCCAATTTATTACAGTGCAAATAAAAAAAATTATCTATGTAAGAAACTGCATCCTCACCCGACTAATGATCATTCAATCCTATTCGGTGTGAAATTATCATGAAGAACTTTTTTTATTCTCTCGCTCAGCACTATCAAAACATTTGCGCTACGTTGAAGCATACAGATGGTATCGCGGCACTTGCCTTACGTTGCTATCTCGTTCCTATTTTTTGGATGGCAGGCACAAATAAGTTGATGCATTTCCAAGATACAGTGGAATGGTTTGGCAATACCGATTGGGGCCTAGGTTTACCCTTTCCACATATCATGGCAGCACTGGCAACTTCGACGGAACTTGCTGGAGCTGTGCTTTTAACACTCGGTCTTTTGACACGTTGGATTAGCATTCCATTGATCGTTACCATGTTAGTGGCGATTGTCACTGTACACTTACCAAACGGCTGGCAAGCCATTGCTGATCCCAATGCTCCCTTTGCCAATGCACAAGTACTCGCCTCTGCTGAAAAACTGAAAGCAGCTCGGGAAATTTTACAAAACTATGGCAATTATGACTGGCTAACATCCAGTGGCTCATTGGTGATTTTGAATAATGGAATTGAATTTGCTGTTACTTATCTCATCATGTTATTGGCTTTAATCGTATTGGGTGGTGGCCGTTATTTCAGTTTAGATTATTGGATAAAGCAAAAATTTTCGAAGTAGCTTTGTTAAAATGATTTCAGCATCAATAAAGTCAGGAAGCTGACCGCAATATTACAATTTTGTCATTTATAAAAATCTGATTATCTTTGACGCTAAAATGACATGATAAAACTTTGGGCTCGATGAAAGCATGCGAATACTTCTTGTTGAAGATGAACAAAAAACAGGTGATTATCTCCAAAAAGGCTTAACTGAAGCTGGCTATGTGACGGACTGGAGTCAGGATGGCATTTCAGGTCTCCATCATGCCGTCACAGAACAATATGACCTGATTATTTTAGATGTCATGCTTCCAAAGCTGGATGGCTGGAAAATCCTCACTGAAATTCGCAAAGTAAACACCTTCCTCCCTGTCCTGTTTCTTACCGCGAAAGACCAAATCGAAGATCGCGTTAAAGGTTTAGAGTTGGGTGCAGATGACTTCCTGATTAAACCCTTTGCCTTTGCCGAACTGCTTGCACGTATTAAAACCCTATTAAAACGTGGGCAAATTAAAGAAGAGCAAACCTTTTATGCTGTTGCAGACCTGCATCTCGACTTGATTAAACGCCGTGTGGTGCGTTCAGGACAACGCATTGATCTGACAGCCAAAGAGTTTTCATTATTAGAGCTATTTATGCGCCGCCAAGGTGAAGTCTTGCCTAAATCACTGATTGCTGCACTGGTTTGGGATATTAATTTTGATAGCGATACAAACGTGGTCGAAGTCGCAATTCGTCGATTGAGAAATAAAATTGATACCGATTTTAGCCCCAAACTGATTAGAAACATTCGTGGCATGGGCTATGTTCTAGAGATAGAAGATGAGAACTAGATTATTTCGCTCAATCGGCTTTCGAATCAGTTTTATTTCCACCTTATTTACGATTCTGATCTTGATCGTTATGGGAATATTCGTCAATCAGCATGTGGTCAATTATTTTTACCAACAAAACCAAAAAGAAATTGAAGGCAAGATTCAGTTGATCGAAAACCTATTCCAACAAAAACCAAGCAATTTTAAAGATGGTTTAGATGAGGCCTTGATTGGGCACGATAATTTGGTGATTCAGATTAAACTGGCAAATGGTCAGACCATTTATAACAAAAAGAATAATCACACCGATCTTAGCCAATTAATTCAAACTAAAAATGGGCAATGGATTAATTGGAAAAATAAAGATCAGAGTTATCAAGGCATCATGGTCAATAAGGTTCTTCGCTATGGAGATACCAATCAAAACATGCAAATCATTGCTGCAATTGAAGTCACCGATAATTATTACTTCCTGCACTCATTTAAACAGCAGTTGCTCATGGTTGGTCTACTCGGTGTGATTGGCCTGATGTTCTTAGGTTGGTTGGCAACTTGGCAAGGTCTAGGCCCTATTCGAAACATGGCAAGACTTTCAGAAAATATATCTGCAAATAACCTTTCCAACCGTCTAGATCTGAAAAATATCCCAATTGAACTTGCACCATTAGCCACGGCATTCAACGACATGTTGGATCGCTTAGAAATTTCGGTAGATAAACTTTCTGCGTTCTCAAGTGATTTGGCTCATGAAATCAGAACCCCAATCAATAATTTGATGATGCAAACACAAGTTTCCTTAACAAAGCCAAGAACAATTGAGCAATATCAAGACGTACTTTTTTCAAATTTGGAAGAATATGAACATTTGGCAAAAATGATTTCAGATATGCTGTTTCTGGCAAAATCGGATCATAACCTCGCATTAAAAAACAAAAAAGAAATCGATTTAAAGCAAGAAATGAAGATCCTATTTGAATACTTTGAAGCATTTGCTTCAGATAAGAACATCCATTTAGAGCAAACAGGTCAGGCATATATTGAAGCTGAACCTGCGATGATCCGTCGAGCCTTTAATAATTTAATCTCGAATGCAATTAAGTATGGTGAGCCAGACTCGCTTTTAGAAGTCAAGCTGATCCAAGATTCTCAGCACTCGATCATTCAAATTAAAAATAAAGTGTCTGCTGAAATGCAGGCTTTAAACCCTTTACAGCTGTCTCGTTTCTTTGACCGCTTTTATCGTCTGGACTCATCACGACACAAGGCCGAAGATGGAACAGGGCTAGGGCTAGCCATTACCAAGTCGATTATCGAAATTCATGGTGCTGAAATTGATGTGTTTATCGAGGAGGAGAACATCGTCTTTCGCATGATTTTTCCAGCGAAATAACTTTGTTCGCTTGATCCATTAGCGGTCAGATCAATTTGAGTGAGGATATTGGAGGGATCATAAAATTAACCAGTAAATTTTATGATCCTTTGGGGGAACCAAGGATTACTTTGATGGGCCTTGACCATTATTGCCTTGTATAGTGGCATTACGTTCTTGGTTTTTTTCTAAGAAAATTAAACCACCATCTGCATAACTTAAGCTGGCTGTTGCTGCAAACGATAGGATGAAGATAAGTTTAACGAATGCTTTCATGTCTATTTTACCTATGTTCTCTTAACTCTCTATAAGATAGAACAAGCTCCCCAACAACAGCATGACCTGAAAATGACAATTTTGTTATTTAACTCAATAACAAACTGCTTTGCTTTCTTCGTCCAATTATTTCAATCTACTCAGTTAAGTGATGAGGGTTTAAAACACTAAAAATCTGCTCCAAAACCTGCCCAATCGCAAGAATTTCATGATCCATATTGGGCAAACCATCTATTTCTAATCCGACTGGTAATTTTGATTTTGTGCCACATCCGATTGGTAAGCTCAGCCCAGGTAAACCAATATTACTCCCCGGATCGGTATTGCGGATCAGTCTTTGAAAATTTTCAATTGAGCTCACATGCTCATCCACAAGCGGTGCAACAATTGCTGATGTTGGAAAAATTAAAGCATTGAGTTGATGTTCACAGAAGGTTTGCTCATAGAGTGAAAGCAACTGTGGTCGAGCCATTGTGATCGCATTCTGATATAAAGGTTCTACCGCCACAGAATGACCAGTTTCATCCACAATCAATTCAGGCAAAATATTCTGCTTAAATAATTGCTGCACATCTGGGCTTGAAATTTGCTCCACAATAGCGTCTATATCTATTCCGATTTCATGCTTCTTTAAATATTCAATCAAATCATATTTGCCTTCGTAGATCACCACAGGAAATGAAATACGATGATTCAATTGCTCCAACTCAGGCATTTCTACACTGATGATTTCAATCCCTGCATTTTTTAAAAGTTGCAGTGCCTGATCAGCCTGCTGCTGAACCTCTTCTTGCAGATTATCCCAGAAATATGTACATATCCCAAGCCTGATGGGTTGCGTCGATATAGACGCTGGGATTTGTTGTTTGGTAATCAATTGATCAATCAATATGATATCGGATACCGAATGTGCCATTGGGCCTGCGGTATCTCGCGTATGAGAGATTGGAGTAATACTCTCTTGAGCATAGCGTCCAACTGTTGGACGAAAACCGACACAGCCATTCAATGCACTGGGTAGTCTGACCGATGCACCTGTATCAGTCCCGATTGCAATTGGAACCATACCTGCAGCAACCGCGACTGCACTCCCCGAAGAAGAACCACCTGCGATATATAAGGGATTGGCAGCATTACGAGTGCCAATCACACCCTCAATATGCATTGCAGTATTGTAGCCTGTGACCCCAAATGCCAGCTCATGCATATTGGCTTTACCTACAACAATCGCACCTTGATCAATCAATGCTTGGATCACTGGAGCCGTTGCTTTGGGTCTAAATCTTGTTAAAGCAGGTGTTCCTGCCGTATTGCTAAAACCAGCAACATGAATATTATCTTTAACCGCGAGCAAGACCCCGATTAATGCAGGGCAAGGTTTGCCTTCTGCAATATATTGATCCCAAAATTGAGCTTGTCGAAGCGCTCCAGCATAATCAAGACTGATAAAAGCATTGAGGGATTGCTGAGCATCAATCTTTTCGAAATAGTGATATACCAATTGTTCACAAGAAATTTTGCGCTCAACAACCAATGCTGTAATTTCATTGATTGTTGCTTTATCAAGATGAATACGTTGATCTAAAGCTACTTTTTCTTTCATATTTGACATTGTGACTTAAAATCCATTTAAGTAGTTATGTTTATAATTTGTACCGTTTTCAGTTTATTAGATATCCTCAAAATTGAGGAGATCATTAAGAATGCATCAATGCAGCCATTTCGGTACGATTATGACAACCCATTTTTTTCATGGCACTTTTCAAATGCGTTCTAACCGTGGTAAAGCTGATATCAAGTAAATTGGCAACATATTTGTCACTCAATCCCTTACTCACTAACATGACCACTTCTTGCTCCCGTGGAGTCAAAAAATATTGGGGTGATAAATCTATAGGCAAGGCTTGAGTCATATAAGGTTCGAGTAGATTTAAGATCCTTTTCTCTCGTTCACTAAACATAATCGAGTCTTTGGCACGCCAAATACGCAAATCGCCAATATCTATCCCATCCCGAACAAAATAAATATTTAAACCATGATACAGACCATAAGGGCGTAGAAACTCATTGTAATAATCCGTTTTTTTTAGTTCTGATATCGAAATGATTTCATTAACAAAAGTTGCTTGTTGCCGTTCCCGCAGCCGAGACGTAATCGGGTCATCGTGCTGCCAAATACGGTCATATTCTAGAATTGCTTTGGGATCGATTTGCCACATAATACCTTGTTTGGATAGATGCTGCTTTGCGTCCCAAATATAAGAAGCAGCAAAATCAGCTCTTAATAAAGTCGCGATATCCACCAAGACTGTTTCACGTAAACGCTCTTGTCCTTTTCCTGAACCTAATTTCCATAGTATTTCTGAAAAAAGACTAAACTCGGATGGACTTAAATCGTGTTCTAAAAGCATAACCTGCTACCTTTCTATCTTCCTGACACCTGTCCACTCTAAAATAAAGATGAACAGTTATTCCCTTTTGTTTATTTCGCTTTCCTCTATCTTTTATATGCTACTGAATCATTATTTTCTACACTTCATTTTTTTAATCGGCTTGCATGAGGCGTTTTGCCATACCAGCGTTTATAAGCATGAATAAAACTAGCGGGTTCGGCATAGCCTAACCATTCAGAAATTTGCTCAATTGAAGTTTGTGTTGAAGACAAATAGGAGCTTGCCATAATTTCCCGGACTTCCTCCCTGATTTTAATAAATGTGGTGTGTTCTTGCGCCAAATAACGACGTAAAGTACGGGAGTTTAGATATAAACGATCTGCGACTTCTTCCATCGCTGGAATTTCCCCTTTGGTATTCATAAGGATGTGTTGCACTTGATCGGTATATTTCTTTTGAGATTGCCGTTTATCCAGTATTTCTCGGCATTGTTGCTCAGCTGAATGTAGCACCAGCTCATTTGCCATACTCAGCTTTTGATCAATTTTTTCAGCATTCAATATAATAAAGCTTTTCGATCCACCAAATTCAGGCGTCACCCCAAACAATTCATGATAAGGCTGTATTTCTCCGCAGGGCTGAAAGTCAAACACTACTTTGTGGCAGAGATTCTCCCGAATCAAATCGTGTTGGACGGTTATCAGTGCGGCAATATCTCGCTCAATAATGAATTGCCGTAATATTTGAGGAATTCCCTCATCTACCTGTATATCAATTCGAATACTATTGGTCTCTGGTGGCTCTGATACCACAAACTGACTAAAGGCAAAAGATAAAGGAAAATAGGCCAAAGCAAAGTTCAAGGCTTCACGAATATTCGCACTACTAATCAAGCCTAAGCCTAGAGAACCAAAGGTGGTAAAGTGATAACGCTGACCCACCTCCAAGCCAAGCAAAGGTCTTTGGCTAAATGTCTCGACTAAATTGCGAATCAGCTGTAATTCCTGCTGCCCAGTTACCAACATATTTGGATCAAGCAACTGTTGTTGCTCCAGTCCTGTTCCCTTGAGGATCTGTAAATGACTAACGCCCAGTTCAACTGCAAAATCTGCCATGAGACGAACACTATGGATACTACGTTGATATGACCATAAGTAGTTCAAACCTATTTTCTCAATGTCCTCTAATCACAATATTTTGTCCTGATCCATCCTCTAAATCAATGCATGAAACGATTATTCTGCAAGCAATACATGATACTTTTCACTTGAGTCCGTTATGTTTAAACAACAATTATCTTCAAATAAAAATATTCGTATCGCCATTATTGGAACTGGATTTGGTGGATTAGGGCTAGCCATTCAGCTCAAACTTGCTGGATTTGAACAATTTACCTTATTTGAAAAAGCCAATGATGTCGGTGGTGTCTGGCGTGACAATACCTATCCAGGTGCTGCTTGTGATGTTCCTTCTCACTTATATTCATTTTCTTTTGAACAAGACCTTGGCTGGAAAAACCGCTATGGCTCTTCGCAAGAAATTCACCAGTACCTGAAGCATTGCACAGAGAAATATCAGCTTTATCCGCATATCCAGTTTAATACTGAAATTGCCAGCGCTGATTTTGATGCCACGCAGGGCATTTGGCATATCCAAACACTAACAGGGGAAAAATTTGAGGCAGAATTTTTAATTGCTGCAGTGGGTCAACTCAACCGACCAGCCTTTCCTAAAATTAAAGGGCTGGACTCATTTAAGGGGAAAAGCTTTCATTCAGCGCGTTGGGAGCATGACTACGACTTAAATAATAAACGTGTTGCTGTGATTGGTACCGGTGCCAGTGCAATTCAATTTGTCCCTGAGATCGCAAAGCAAGTAGCCCATTTAGATATTTATCAACGCTCTGCGCCCTATGTCATTCCAAAACCAGATCGTATTTACTCAAAATTAGAGCGGAAAGTTTTCCAAAAGCTACCAATCTTGCAAAGTCTGGATCGTGTATTTCAATATAGTTATAACGAAATTCGCCTCAAGAGCTTTACCGCCACGCTGAATGAAATTCCATTAGCCGAATATATTTTTCAGCGCCATATCCGTGAGGAAATCAAAGACCCACATTTCCGTCATCGTCTGATGCCCGACTACCCGATTGGCTGCAAACGTATTTTGATTTCCAATCATTGGTACCGAAGTCTGGTTCGTCCCAATGTCGAGGTTATCGATACCGCGGTTCAGGAAGTCACTGAAAATGGTATTGTCGATAAAGATGGCAAACACCGCGAAGTCGATGCCATTATTTATGGAACAGGTTTTGCGGCAACTGAGTTTATGGCACCCATGCAAATTACTGGACTCAATGGCAAAAAATTAAAAGACCAATGGGTCGATGGCGCAGAAGCGTATTTAGGCTTAACCGTAAGCGGCTTCCCTAATTTCTTCATGCTGTATGGACCAAATACCAATCTGGGGCATAACTCAATCGTGTATATGATTGAAAGCCAAGTGAATTACATCCTAGATGCGCTTCAAACCCATATCCAAAACAATTTATCCTTCACCGATCTAAAAGCTGAAATCCAAGTACAGTTTAATCAAGAAATTCAGGAGCGTATGAAGTCAACCATGTGGTCGCAAGGCTGTACCAGTTGGTATCAGACCGCAACAGGGAAAAATACCAATAACTGGCCGGGCTTCACATTGGAATATCGTCAACGCACCCGTCGCTTCGATCTGGAAAATTACACTCAAGTACAAAAGTCGGCACAGACACAAGCTCAGATAGAATACCAAGCCAAAAAGATAGCTGTTTAAATCCTCTCATTAAACCATGCCACATTTGGATTGTCCTTGAATGAGATAAAGGACAATCCATGAGCGTGCCCCAACTCCGTTTGCATAAAATCCTAAAATTTGATAAATCCGCTTGACCTTCCCATAATGTTAAGGTCTATGCTGAAAGCAATCGGATTATCTCTATAGGTATAACTTATGGAAACGCAAACAAAAACATTGTCTAATAATATGAATGTCAGCCTTCAAGTCGAAGGCATGACTTGCGCCAGTTGTGTTGGACGCGTTGAAGCAGCACTCAAAAAAGTTGACGGCGTTCAGTCTGCATCAGTGAATCTAGCCACAGAACGTGCAGATATCACGCTTGCTAAGCCCGTAGACCGACAAGTGCTGATTCAAGCCATAGAGCAAACAGGTTATGACGTCCCTGCAAATAAGGTCGAATTGTCGATTGAAGGCATGACCTGTGCATCATGTGTCAGTCGTGTGGAAAAAGCATTGAATGCGGTTAACGGCGTAAAAACAGCTAACGTCAATTTGGCAACTGAACGTGCTACGGTAACGGGTACGGCTAACGTCGAAAGCTTAATCGCAGCGATTGATAAAGCGGGTTACGATGCCAAAGAGATTCAGGCATCCATTAATCAAAGTGAACAACTTGAGAAAAAGGACCAAGAACGTGCTGAACTTAAACGTGACCTGATCATTGCCACAGTTTTAGCCTTACCTGTGTTTATCTTGGAAATGGGATCACACTTGATTCCAGGCGTTCATCATCTAATTGAACAAAGCATTGGCATGCAAAATAGTTGGTACTTACAATTCGTTTTAACCACCCTAGTGCTGATTATTCCAGGCCGCCGTTTTTATCTCAAAGGTCTTCCCGCTTTAGTCCGTTTAGCACCCGATATGAACTCTTTGGTTGCAGTTGGTACACTGGCGGCTTATCTATTTTCACTGGTTGCAACCTTTACACCAAAGCTACTGCCTGCTGGCACAGTGAACGTTTATTACGAAGCAGCCGCTGTGATTGTAGCGTTGATTCTACTCGGTCGTTTTCTTGAAGCCAAAGCCAAAGGTCGAACATCAGAAGCCATTCAGCGTTTAGTCAGCCTACAAGCAAAAGTTGCCCATGTTTCTCGTGATAATCAGGTGGTCGATATTCCAATCGACCAAGTTCTTGCAGGTGATTTTGTCATTGTAAAACCAGGCGAAAGAATCCCTGTCGATGGTGAAGTGATTGAAGGTCAAAGCTTTGTCGATGAGTCGATGATCACAGGTGAACCGATTCCTGTTGAGAAAAGCATTGGCAGCCAAGTCGTGGGTGGAACTATCAACCAGAACGGTACTTTAAGTTTTAAAGCCATCGCTGTCGGTGGCGACACTATGCTGGCGCAAATTATCCGTCTGGTCGAGCAAGCACAAGGCTCTAAAATGCCGATTCAAGCGGTGGTCGATAAAGTGACCTTATGGTTTGTACCCGCAGTGATGATTGCCGCTTTACTCACCTTCCTCGTATGGTTAGTTTTCGGCCCATCACCTGCTTTAACTTTTGCACTGGTCAATGCAGTGGCCGTACTGATTATTGCCTGTCCATGTGCCATGGGTTTAGCAACACCGACTTCGATTATGGTTGGTACTGGACGTGGTGCGGAACTTGGTGTCCTGTTCCGCAAAGGTGAAGCGCTACAGCTGTTAAAAGATGCCCAAGTAGTTGCCGTTGATAAAACAGGGACCTTGACCGAAGGTCATCCCGTACTGACTGATTTTGAGGTGACATCCACTTTTGAGCGTAATGATGTACTCAGCCTCGTTGCTGCAGTAGAGTCGCTTTCTGAACATCCAATTGCCAAAGCAATTGTCGATGCTGCAAAAAATCAAGGTCTAGATTTGCCAAAGGTTGATCGCTTTGATTCAGTCACAGGTATGGGGGTTAATGCCACCGTGAATGAAAGCCAGAACATCTATATCGGTGCAGACCGCTACATGATTCAACTTGGTCTGGATATTACCCCATTCTCCATTACAGCACAACGTTTGGGTGATGAAGGTAAATCTCCGCTTTATGTGGCAATTGATGGCACTTTGGCAGGGATTATTGCAGTTGCCGATCCAATCAAAGACACCACACCTGCTGCCATTCAAGCGCTACATCAACTGGGTTTAAAAGTGGCAATGATTACCGGTGATAATGCCCGTACCGCACATGCCATTGCTAAACAACTTGGGATTGATGAAGTGATTGCCGAAGTGCTACCTGAAGGTAAAGTTAATGCTGTGCAGGAACTGAAAGCAAAATATGGCAATATTGCCTTTGTGGGCGATGGGATCAACGATGCACCAGCATTGGCTCAAGCAGATGTCGGTCTTGCAATTGGCACAGGGACTGACGTGGCGATTGAGTCTGCGGATGTGGTGTTGATGTCTGGGAACCTGCAAGGTGTGGCAAACGCAATTGCCTTATCTAAGGCAACCATTGGCAATATTCACCAAAACTTGTTCTGGGCCTTTGCCTACAATACCCTATTGATTCCAGTAGCTGCGGGTGTGTTATATCCTGCTTATGGTATCTTGATGTCACCGATTTTTGCTGCGGGTGCGATGGCACTTTCCAGTGTATTTGTGCTTGGTAATGCTCTACGTTTACGTCGTTTCCAACCACCGTCTGTGCATAAAGGCTAAGGAGGATTTTATGAATATTGGTAAAGTTTCTCAAGCTTCAGGTGTAACTGCCAAGATGATTCGTTATTATGAGCAAATTGGTTTGATTCCTGCGGCAGGACGCAGCAATGCAGGCTACCGTTCTTATTCAGAGAATGACGTGGAACGTTTGAAATTTATCAAACGCAGTCGTGAGCTGGGGTTTTCGTTTACGGAAATCACTGATTTACTCGACCTATGGAATAATCGCAATCGACAAAGTGCCGATGTAAAACAATTGGCTCAGGCACATATCCATAAGCTGGAACAGCGCATCCAAGACCTACAGCAAATGGCACAAACACTCCAGAATTTAGTCGACTGCTGTGCCGGTGACAATCGTCCCGACTGCCCGATTCTGGAAGGCTTAAAAGAACCAAGTCATGAAATGAAGGACATCCATCATCATAATGATTTACTCTCGCTTTCCCCGCTCACTGGGCGCAAGTAAAACAAAATAAAAGGCGATCTTGTGATCGCCTTTTATTTTTTATCCATTCTTTTGACACAAAAAAAGCGGCTGTTTAAGCCGCTTTGTATTCATCAACAGATTAACGTGGTGGAAAACCTGCTTCAGATAAAGCCTCTACTACTTGTTGCTGTGAGGCTGTGGTTTCAACTTTAACGCTGCGATTTGGCGGATCAGTAATCACTTTTGCATTGGCATCTACCGCTTGGATCGCACGGGTTACGCCACGTGCACAGCCACCACAGGTCATATTTTCGACATGAAATTCCATCGTAAAACTCCATTCAGTTATTTAAGAAGATAAACACACTATAAAGGTTGCCATAATGGTAAGGTCAAGCCTTTTACACATTAAAATAAACAATATATCATCTGATCATTCCTTCTTTTCAGAAACATAATTGATGGTGTATTTAGGGATTTCTATTTCTAAAGGTTGATCCTGAATATTCACCTGACAAGACAGTCGTGATTCTGGGCACAAACCCCAAGCACGATCAAGTAAGTCTGCTTCAACATCATCCATTTCCTGCAAACTTTCAAAGCCTTCCCGAACAATGACATGACAGGTGGTACAAGCTCCTGAAAGATCACAGGCATGCTCAATTTCAATCCCATGATCGAGTAAAGTTCTACACAGGTTTGCACCCTTTTTTATTTCTAGAATACGGCCTTCTGGACAGATTTTTTCATGCGGGAGAACAGTTATCTTCGGCATAATCGCTACCTTTCTATCTAATTACGAAAAGCTGTAATCAATAAAACGCTGTTTTGATTCAGCCTTTTATGGATGGAACTATCAAATCAAGAATAAGATCAAAGGCTTTATAGTAGATGCCGTTGTAACCAAGCATTGATCACTTTAATTTCAATATCCTGAGCCAAAATAATATTTTTTGCCAATATCCGAACTTCTGAATCATAACCATATTTCAAGGCAACCTTGGCCATATCTATGACCACTTGATGATGTGGAATCATTCCACGCATAAAGTCGATGTCGGCATTGCCTGTGTAATTGATTTGCATATCAACATGCATACGGCTCCTTAGTTCCATATAAGCACGCGTAGAGAGGCTATAAATATCACTTGCATCATTTTCGTTAGGCGTTATTGCCGATTGTTGTTCACTCATTATTGTTTCCTTGCTATTCAGCTGCATCACATTCATTTCAGATGTGATTGACATGCTATATTGATGAAAATAAAGGAAGTGACACCATCAATAGATAAGGGTTTCTATCTCATGTGGCACAGTTACCTTTATGAAAGACACTGTAGTCCTTCCAATAATTGCAAGGTCAAGCAATCAATTTATTAAAAATTTTGAGTGACTCAAAAACAAAGTTTTATAGGTTCTAAATAAAAAAAGTGCATGATCAACATGCACTTTTTGAAGCAATATTTATTGTGTTTTAGCCATTTAAGCCAACTGCCTTAGCACGTGCTTTATGCAATTTCTTATAACTGTCAATTAAACGTAAATGACGATCAAGCCCTTCCAGTTTCATACTGGTTGGGGTGAGACCATAGAAACGGACCGTGCCTTCAACAGAACCAACTACAGCATCCATACGCTCATTGCCAAACATACGGCGGAAATTGGTTTCGTAGTCTTCAAGCTCCATTTCATCATCGAGTAAGACTTCTAACACCACATTCATGCATTGATAGAACAAACCACGTTCTACCGTGTTGGTATTGTATTGCAAGAAAGTCTCAACCAAGTCTTTCGCTTCTTCAAACTGCTCTAAAGCAAGATAGATTAACAGTTTCAATTCAAGCAGGGTTAATTGCCCCCATACCGTATTGTCATCAAACTCAATCCCGATCAAGGTGGTGATTTCGGTGTAATCATCCAGTTCGCATTCTTCTAAACGCTCAACCAAGGCTTCCAACTGTTCTTCATCTAAACGATGTAGATTGAGGATATCTTCACGGAATAAGATCGCTCGATTGGTATTGTCCCAAATCAGGTCTTCAACTAAATAAATTTCAGAATAATCAGGCACCAAGATACGACATGCGGTTGCACCTAAGTGCTCATACACCGCCATGTAGACTTCTTTGCCCATTTCTTCAAGGATACCGAACAACTCAGCCGCTTCTTCAGCATTTGAGTTTTCACCTTCATTGGTGAAGTCCCATTCAACAAAGTCATAATCCGATTTGGCACTAAAGAAACGCCATGAGACCAAACCACTTGAATCAATAAAGTGTTCAACAAAGTTGTTTGGTTCAGTGACTGCATTGCTTTGGAATGTCGGTTGCGGTAAATCGTTTAAACCTTCAAAACTACGGCCTTGCAACAATTCAGTCAGGCTACGCTCTAATGCCACTTCCAAACTTGGGTGTGCACCAAATGATGCAAATACACCGCCTGTACGTGGATTCATTAAAGTCACACACATCACAGGGAATTGACCGCCTAACGATGCATCTTTAACCAGTACAGGGAAACCTTGCTCTTCCAAGCCTTGGATACCTGCCACAATACTTGGGTATTTCGCCAATACTTCTTGCGGTACGTCAGGTAATGCAATTTCACCTTCCAGAATTTCACGTTTAACCGCACGTTCGAAAATTTCAGAGAGACATTGCACTTGTGCTTCTGACAAGGTATTACCCGCGCTCATACCATTACTGAGATATAAGTTCTCAATCAGGTTTGATGGGAAATAGACAATCTCATCATCAGATTGGCGTACAAATGGCAATGAGCAAATACCACGTTCTGTATTCCCTGAGTTGGTGTCATATAAATGTGTACCGAGTAACTCATCATCGGGGTTATAAATTTCTAGACAATATTCATCTAAAATTTCTTTTGGTAATTCGCCATTTGGACCCGGTTTAAACCACTTCTCATCTGGATAATGTACAAATTCTGCATTGGCAATGTCCTCACCCCAGAACTGGTCGTTATAGAAGAAGTTACAGTTTAAACGTTCAATGAATTCACCTAAAGCCGAAGCTAAAGCACTTTCTTTGGTTGAACCTTTACCATTGGTAAAGCACATTGGCGATTGTGCATCACGAATATGCAACGACCAGACATTCGGTACGATATTGCGCCAAGATGCGATTTCAATCTTCATGCCTAGACCTGCCAGAATCCCTGACATATTGGCAATCGTCTCTTCTAATGGCAGGTCTTTACCTGCAATATAGGTGCTGCTTTCAGAAGCAAGGCTTGGCATCAATAAGGCTTGTGCATCTGCATCAATGCTTTCAACCTCTTCAATGATAAACTCTGGACCGGTTTGAATCACTTTCTTAACCGTACAGCGATCGATTGAACGCAAGATGCCTTGACGGTCTTTTTCAGAAATATCAGCGGGTAATTCAACCTGAATTTTAAAAATCTGTTTGTAGCGATTTTCAGGATCAACAATATTGTTCTGCGATAAACGAATGTTGTCCGTTGGAATATCACGCGCAGCGCAATACACTTTGACAAAGTAAGCTGCACATAACGCAGATGAAGCAAGGAAATAATCAAATGGACCTGGTGCAGAACCATCGCCTTTATAACGAATCGGCTGATCGGCGATTACCGTAAAGTCATCAAACTTCGCTTCTTGGCGAAGATTGTCGAGATAATTAACCTTGATTTCCATGCGAGCACCTAAATATTCTTATGTGTTGCAAGTACATAAGATTGAAAATATTAATCTATAAGCCGAATCGTGGATCACAAATAGACTTAAAAAACTGTGGCTAAGGTCGTCTTGTGAGTCTATCTAAACACTGACCTTAGTATTGATGGGCGCTATTATAGAAGTATTTTGTGTAATTGATAACTTTTGTCTGCCTTTCTAGCCTTTTTATGAACAATTAAGCAGGTTTTACGATATTGCCCCAGACTTAGAGTTGCATGGCAATCTCAACAAAGGCTTTTGCAATCGGCGTCATCTGCTGCTTGTTTTTTACCGCTAGGCCTATTGAGCGTTTAATATTGGGAGATAATGGTCGTTTTACCACATTCGGATACAGCTGAAGAATGTTTTGGTCTAGAGCTAAATCTACCACAATTGAAACCCCTGCACTATGATTCACCATATTTAAAATCGACAAGATTTGCGACAAGTTATACTTAATCTGTGGCGTGAGTTGTGCAGCCTTAAACAGTTCCATGACATGGTTTTGACTGCCCGCACTGGTCAAAATAAAAGGATGATCAACCAACTCTTGCAATTGCACCGCTGGCTTTTGTGCAATCTCTAAATGCTTTGGCAATAAAGCAACAAAGATATCCTCCAACAAAACAAAGCTATCAAAGCGAGTTTCAGGCAAGACCACAAAGCCAAGATCGACTTTGCGTTCATCTATCCACTGCAATACTTCTTTATCAGTACCTTCCATCACCAATACCTCGACATCAGGATATTGTTGCGCAAATTGTTTTAAAATCAGCGGAATCAGTACATTGGAAGATGATGCACCAAAGGAACCAATCCTTAAAGTTCCCGTTTTTAGACCTTTAAGATCCATCACTTCTTGATGAATAATGTTAGAAACATTCAAGATTTCATTTACATAAGGCAGTAAACGTTGTCCCGCAGCGGTCAGTTCTACTTCATTGTTATTTCGATAAAACAGTTGGGTTTCCCACTTCTTTTCCAACGCTTTTAAAGCATGTGAAATTGCAGATTGGGAAATATTGAGCTGCTGCGCGGTGTGGGTGAAATTTTTTAATTCTGCCAGCTTTGAAAATATTTCGAGTTGGGTCAGGGTCATCATGATGCATTCATGAGTAAAAACTCATTTTACTATAAAAATAAATTAGTTTTACGATTTGATTCAATTCTATATTGATTAAAAATGTCATGCGTCACGTAGCCATTTCTCTTTCGAGTTCCACTGTTTATTTTAAGCTGATCTGTGTTGCCATGATGTGGGGTGGTACCTTCATCGCAGGAAGGATTGTTGCAGCGGAACTCTCTCCAACCCTATCTGCATTATTACGCTTTGGGATTGCTGCGATCTTACTGGTCATCATATTGTTGAAAAGCACAGGAGGTTTTCCAAATCTTGCTGCACAACAACATGTCTATGCCATCTTGATGGGATTGACAGGGGTATTTGCTTATAACTTATTTTTCTTTGCTGCTTTGTCCAGAATTGAAGCCGGTCGAACTGCACTATTTGTAAGTTTATCCCCTATTTTAACCATTTTAATCATGCGGATTTTCTTTCAGGAAAGGTTACGGATAATAAATTATGTAGGTGCATGTCTCGCTTTAGTCGGCACACTGATGGTCGTGAGCAAAGGTGATTTTTTTGCTGCATTCGATCAAGCTTTTGGCGCTGGCGAAATGATGATGTGTGGTGCAGTCTTCAGTTGGGTCATTTACACAATCTGCTTTAAGCAGACCCGTGCACCTGCTTTAACCATGACCACCTATTCAGTGCTTTGGGGTACAGGTTTTCTTTTATTCGATGCATGGCCAGAATTACGGTCTAGCGGGTTGATGGATATTTCGTTGTGCAGTTGGCTATCCATTTTATATTTAGGTGCTTTTGGGACAGTCTTGGCATTTATCTGGTATGCACAGGCCATCCATAGTATTGGAGCATCTCGAACCATCATATTTAATAATTTAGTGCCTGTATTTGCAGTCTTACTGGCATTTCTTATTCTGAATGAACCCATCACTTGGTCAATGCTGATGGGTGGTAGTCTAAGTTTCATTGGGGTTATTTTAACCAATAAGCAAGAGAAATAGAGCAACAAAAAACTTAGCTAAAAAGCTAAGTTTTTTGTTGCAAGATGAGTATTTTTTGTGCAATACTTAGCTTTATGGCTAAGTATGATTTTAAACTCGATTTGTTATTCAGTGCTCTCAGTGATCCAACGCGCAGAGATATCTTAACGCGACTGTCTTTTGGGACGGCATCGATCACTGAACTTGCTGAACAACATGACATGGCCCTGCCATCTTTTCTAAAACATTTAAATAAATTAGAAGAAGCAGGACTTATTCATTCAGAAAAAAATGGACGAATCAGAACTTGTGCTCTGACACCCGATGCATTCACCCCTATGCAACATTGGTTAAGTGAGCAACGGGCAATATGGGAACAAAGACTTAATCAATTTGATCGTTATGCACTCGAATTAAAAAGGAAAAGAGAAAATGAAACTGGATCCAAAAACTGATTTAAAACTAGAAAGAGTGATTGATGTTCCGCGTGAACTGGTCTGGGAATGCTGGACCACACCTGAACATATTCAACACTTCTTTATTCCTCGCCCTCACTCGATTAAAGCCTGTGAAATTGATTTAAAAGTAGGTGGGAAATTCAATACCACCTTTGATGTTGATGGTAATGAAATCAAGAATGAAGGTGTTTATCTAGAAGTGATTAATGGCAAAAAATTGGTATTTACTGACACTTATACTGAAGATTGGAAACCTGCTGAAAATCCATTTATGACTGCGATTCTGTTGCTAGAAGATGCAGGCAATGGCGCAACAAAATATACTGCAATTGCCAGACACCGTACTGCTGAAACTCGCCAGCAACATGAAGATATGGGCTTCTTCGAAGGTTGGGGAACGGTGATTGATCAACTGGTTGAGTATGCTAAAGGTCTAAAAAACTAATCTATTTACATATAAAAAAACTCCTCAAAGCCCAAGCATTTACGCGCTTTGAGGAGTTTTTTTATGGACAAAATCAAATTCGCCCAACTTCCAAATACGGAATTAGATTTTTATCAAAGTTTGGACGTGGATCACCCAGAAAACTAATAAAGCCATGCATGCCTGTTAATCGTTCGCCCTTATAAAACTGATTCAGCTGAAAACGTGGATCTTGATGCGATAAGGTAAAACTGACGATTCCTACACCTCGTTGCTTAGAGATTTTCTGCGCATCTTCAAGCATTAAATGATGCAGTGCCAACTGCTGTGGATGGCACAACAAGCTGTGTAACACATGATATTTTAAGGAATCACCGAGTTTAGGTAATGGCATACCTTTAGTGACTTTGGTCAGTAAATTATAGATCGGACGCAGTACACCAATGGCTGAACTGTAATGCAAGATTTTGGTTTGCTTAAGCCCATGCTGATCCCATAATCCAAACATCCCGACGAGTTTCCCATCTTGAAAATAAAGCTGAAAGTCCGAAAGCTTCAAGCCAGTAAAATAGTGATGTCCTGCGTGCAATTCTTCGAAATTATAAGCAGGGATAAAATTATAATGCTGCGACATTTCGCCAATAAACCGGTTCATCGCCGCAATATGCTCTGGACGTGCCACACAAGATTTAATCTCGCTAATCCCTGTTTCCTTCTGGGTTTTACCATCTATAAAGGTTTTAATTTTTCTTTTAGTTCCAAGATGCGTCAGCGTCAGCGTTTCAATCAATCCTTCATCATAATAATCAGGGATTCCTGTTTTTCCAGTTTGTATCGCCGCTCGCGCAGCATAATTGTCATTAAAAATAATCATCTGGCTAAAATCAGGTTCGAGCATGGTTTGTTTTACATGTACGCCCAAAGCCTTGACCAATGATTTACCACGATAGTTTGGATCAACACGCAAATCACTGGCATAGCGTACATTTTGTACCGCTTTATCAACATAGCATGGACGATGCCCATTACTATAACAGGCGACATTTTTCTGACTTTCAGTATCTTCAATCACGACATGCAACTTATGACGGTACAGAATATCAGAAGCCTTAAAATAACTTGGTTCACGCTGAAAACTGATTTGCACCCCTTTGGTGGTCATCGGCACTGCAATCAGTTGACGTAAAGCTTGATCATCAGCCAAAGTTGCTTCGCGTGTAATCAGCGGATTTGCCTCAGCTTGTGGTGGATTTATTTTCATTAATTATTCACCTGTTCAGTATTTTGTGTAGACACCAAATCATTGAGGTGTCCCATTTGGTCTAAGAGCTGATAAACAAAAACAATTTCATCTTGCTCGTTGACCGTTTTCTGAGTTTGAACATCCAATAACTTTTGTTCAGTATTTAATAAATCAAAAGTGGTTTTGGTTCCTAGCTCAAACTCTTTACGGGTATAAACAAAGGCAATTGAAGCCGCATCAATGGCATTTTGTAGTGCGTCTTTGTTCTGACGGATGGTCTGCAACTGTGCATAGGTGGTCCGTGTACGTTGATTCAAATCCAGTTCAAGACTACGAATTTTTTGATTGGCCAGATCTACATCGGTTTGTGCTTTTCTGGTATTGGCACGATTTAAACCATCATCATAGAGCGGCACGTTAAGTTGCACACCGACCATATAGTTATTACTTTCCGAGCCGATATAACTTGCGTCATGCTGCTTACCTAAACGACTGGTGAGCATAACCGTTGGCCACAGCTCTCTTTTGGTTAAAGCGTATTGCTTTTCAGAGGCTTGTTTCTCATATTTGGCCCGTAGTAATGCAGGATGATTCTTGGTTTTCGCTAAGATCTCGTCCAGATTGTTGGAAACTTCTGGTAGATGCTTAACTGCTGTTAAATTATCCGCGTTCAGACCTGTAATTTGGTAGAACTGAGCTTCACTTACCGTGAGATTGGATTGGGCCTGAGTAATATCTGCTTGTCCCTGAGCGACTTGAGCTAGCACTTGTGCCAAGTCGGCACGGGTAATCATCCCCACGTCAAAACGTCGTTGTGACTCATACAACGAACGCTGTAAATTCGACATGGTTTTTTTTCTCAGTTCTAAAATGGCTTTCTTTTTCAATACATCGGTATAGACCATGACTGTATTCAAAATCGTTTCAGAACGTTGATCTGATAGACCCTGAGAATGTGCAGAAAGTTGATTTTTGGCAACATCAATACCCAAGCGATGTCGCCCTGATGTGTAGATAGGGTAATCCATTTGTAATTGCAAACTACGACCTTTTCGGTTTCCCTCGGTTGGAAACATAACATTGGTCGGGGTCTCGACTCTTTCATAATCGAGTTGCCCAACCAAGTTCACTTTAAGGCCATCACGTTGTTTTGCCTGTTCCAGCATTGCTGTCGATTGATTGACACTTAAACGACTCACCTCCAATTGGCTTTCATGCCTTAAACTGGCGGACAAAGCTTCGTCTAAAGTCATGGCATCCACTATACTGGATGCCAACAACAATCCTATACAGAACGCGTATTGGGAGGACTTAAAGAATCGCTGGTTAAATTTCGTCATCCCTTTCTTCATAGTTGTTCCAAACTATTCAAGGTAACTTTCTTTAGTGGTTCAGGCTTAATATTGCCTTCGATAATGCCATCGAACATCACCAATTTCTTATAGGCGTTCCATCCATTATTGGCTTGACGAATCTGAGGCTGATCCAACTGTCCAAGATTACGAGCCAGCTCATAATGAAAGTTTTGACGTAGTATATTGTCGATGTATTTATCATCAATACTGTGGTGAATCTCACCCTCAAATAGAACACAATAGAATGGTTTGACCTGTTGTTCTGTATCGATTGCTAACAATGAAATAGCTTTCGACTCTGTTTCATTCAGTTGTGAAAGCAACTGTTGTGCCGTTTCTGGGGCAAGCTTCTCTCCCACTAAATCCACACCAAAACGGCGGCCTTGAAACTCAAAACATGGTACTTGTTCGATAAAACTGGTCACAAGCAAGCAATCATCGAGGCAGTAACGTAGTAAACCATTCCCCGAAGTGATAATTGGACTGACCACATCTCCGACCTTAAGCTCCCAAGATGGAATGATTTGTCCCGTTTTTTCGCCTTCTAAATATTCAAATTCATAGAAATGGCTTTGATAAGCTAATGGATAATGATCGTTATAAGGAATGGTGACCACACCTTCGGTTGCCCATAAGCCTTTGCCTTCAAACTGTACTGATGGAAGACGTTGTTTTAGTTTTTCTGCCCAAGCTTTAGATCCTGCGGTATCCCAACTCGACACTAAACTCAGTATTGGCCATAACGTTTTAAAATCGATGTGTTCACCATTTGAACTGTCAATCAGACATTTTGCACTTTCTGGACTGAATGGCGCTTTGACTTCTTTTAATGAAGCTTGGCGCGCTCCCCATCGACCTGTTTCTAAAACTTCAATCACCTCTTGCTGCATGGCCTCTAAACGATCTAGGAGTTGCAAAGCAAAGGTTGGACTCCATACTGAAATCATGGCGAGATTTCGGTTGGCAACCAGATAACAAATTGTGGCAAACAAAGCATCATCGGCATTGGCTGCAAAGGCTACATTGCTCGGTACGGCTTGGGTAAATTTAGATAAAATGCGCTTACCTATGCCCAGTAACGCACTATCATCATTGAGATTTTTATCTTTTAGCACTTCACGCTGGCTTTCTGGCAACCATGACACTGACCAATAATGAGTGCCTGAGCGAAGTTGTGGACACTTACGATAAAGACTGGCCATCCATGGTGCAATCGCGTGATCTAATTCATCTAAAAACAGCTTGGTATACGGAATAAATTTAATTTGCTCACTCGAACCACTGGTGGGCTGGAAACGCACTAACTTACTACTTGATAGTTGAAGTTTCTGATCTCGATAACGCTGAATATTCTCACGCCATGCAGCATAACGCGAAGCAGGAAACGTATTCACAAATTGTGCATAATCATGAACCCTTTGTTCTTTTGCAAAATGAGAGCTTTGCAAAATTGAACTCAGAATTTGACGTTGTGTTTCTTCTAGACGATTAAACTGCTTTTTAAAATCTCGGTCAGAGACATCACACCATTGTTTTAAAATAAGATGTGAACCTAAGGTTAACCACTCAGTATGCTTCATTGTAAAACTCCTCGGCGAATTGCAGGACTTTTTAACAAAGCTTCACATCGGCCTTTGCTGGCAGGCTTGGTCATTAGTTTGACGGGGAACCGTGCAAGATCTTTCCAACCTAAACGACCAATACATGGTAGCTCCGTGCCAACCGTCCACGTTGGATTTTTTTGTTCAAAGAAATGAATATTCGGGTTTTTCTCTCTCATTTCTTCAGTAATTGGCGCGACTTCACCTTTTAACGGTTGATAATCATTTCCAAAGTTTAATAATCCTGCTTCTTTATCATAGTATTCACCAAAGAAATTCTCGCAATAATGTTCAACCACTGTTGATAAATGCTGATTTTCATCTTTGATATTTGGATAGTACACATAATAGTTATTCGCAAGCAGTAAATAGGTTTTATAACCTTTGGAAATCAATAACCAATACAGCTCATTAAAGGGATATTTAACACGTAATTTAATCATCAGTTTGAGCATGGTACTTTGCAATGTACGTGTGCCCCAATATGCTCTAAGGATAACGGTGTCACCACTAAATAAAACTGTGTAGTCCTTCCCATTCAGATAAAAATGCTGAACAACAACAGTAGAAAAACCAACGATTTCATCGGTTTCCGAGTTAAAGATTAAGATGGCACCACTTTTCTTTTTGAAATCATCCGCAAAGATGGAAAACTTGGTATTTTCATAATATTGCTCGTAAATCGAATACATGACTTTTAACCGATCAATATCGATTTGTTCTTTCTCGACATATTGACCATAGGTAGATTCTTTATTATTGAATCTTGAAATCAATTTATATGTTGTATTAATCATCTGCTTCAACCTCTAAATTTGGATATGCACGTTCCCCTATCTCATAAAGAAATATAAAAACTCATATCGCTGTTCTTTTTATGACGGGGTATGTTGTTGTATACGACGCCCCGATTATTTTTTCGTTATATGAAACAACCCTCTAGCATTAAATATCTACATATCCATTTTCTTCCCCCTATCCATAAAGATGGTTAAGAAAGCCGCCACAAACATGATGATGGCCAACATGCGTAATAAATCATTAAAACTTGATGTCAGTGCTTGGTAATGAATATCGCGGTAAATCACACTGAGCGCGATTTGTTGGGCATTACTCCCCACTTCTTGGTATTGCGCAGTCAACTGGTCTAATCTTTCAATGAAGATCCAGTTTTGTGGGTTCATATATTGATTCAATTGAGTCACATGCACGGCTGTCAGCCAATCGAGCGACGAGTTGATCAATGCCAACCCAACGGCGCCACCGATATTGCGCATCAGGTTATAAATACCACTGGCATCGGCAACTTTCGTTAATGGCAAAGTACTCATTGCCAAATGTGAGACTACGATCAAACAAATCATCAGACCAATGCCACGATAAATTTGTGGCCAGAACATGAAGTCATAATCACTGTGAATGCTGAGATGTGAATTGAGCCAAACGCCGAAACCCGCCAAAATCATGCCAACAAATACGGTTTTTCGGGTATCAAAGTTTGGAATCAACCATGCAAGGAAAGGTGCAAAGCAGAACATCACAATCCCTGTCACCATCATGATATGTCCGATTTGACTGCTGTTCATTTCTCGGACTTGCCCAAGAAACACAGGAATCATATAGCCCAAGCCATATAAGGCCATACCAATCACAAAAGTAATGATGCAGCTTAAAGTGAAGTTTTTGTTTTTAAATACACTCAGATCCAGTAATGGCTTAGGTTGGGTAAAACTGCGTGAGAAGAAGATCATGCCACCAATGAGGCAAATGATAAAAGCAACACGAACGCCTGTATCAGCGAGCCAATCATGTCGCGCCCCTTCATCCAAGAAATACTCCAAACCGCCTAAGAACATGGCCATACCAATCAAACTGAACCAGTCCATGCTTTTGATGAGTGAATAATTGGCGCGGTCTATATTTGGACCAGAGTAAATAATCGTCGCAATCAAAATACCGGGGATGATGTTAATCAGGAACATCCAGTGCCATGAAAAGTTATTGGTCAACCAACCACCAATGGTTGGGCCAATAGCTGGACCTAAGGTACTGATCATGCCAAACATCACCAACGGCAAGGCACGTTTTGCTTCAGGAAACAGCAGATATAACGCCGTCATTGAAGTTGGAATCATACCGCCGCCCATAAAACCCTGAATTGCGCGGAAAACCAACAGACTTTCCAGATTCCATGCCAAAGCACACAGCAAAGAACTAATCGTGAATCCGATTGCACAAATGGTGTAATAAATTCGAGTCGAGAGCACCCGAGAAACGATACTAGACATTGGAATTGCAATAATTTCAGCAATCAAATAAACCGTTTGCACCCATGTCACTTCATAACGGCTGGCACTCATGCCTGCCTGTACTTCATTCAAAGAACTTGCAACAATTTGAATATCGAGAATTGCCATGAAATTACCAAAAATCATGGCAGCAAAAATCAGCCAAGCTGTTTTTGGCGCAAACTTCCACTCATCTTGGTTCGGTTTATTCATTTTCTTATACCCAAAACTTTTCTGATTAAGTTCTTAAATCAACAGTCGCGCTGACAGACATTCCAGGTTTTATAAGGTCAATATGTGGACTCGAATCAAGTGCAATCCGGACAGGGATACGTTGAACCACTTTATTAAAATTCCCCGTCGCATTATCGGGTGGCATCAAGGAGAAAGTTGCACCAGATGCTGGGGAAAAGCTTTCAATTTTCCCTGTGTAGGTCAGACTTGGATAAGCATCTATTTTTAATTTAACTTCCTGCCCAATATGCATTTTCTCGATTTGGGTTTCTTTGAAGTTTGCTTGTACATACAAACTTTTCTCAGGAATAATCGCCATTAAACGTGTTTGTGGTGAAACACGAGAACCTTTCTGAATCGAAAGACTGCCGACTTTTCCTGTAACAGGACTAATCACTTTTGAGGACGAAAGATCAATCTGATACAGGTCTAAAGTCGCGTTGGCATTCTGAATATCGGCAAGTAATTGTGCACGACTGGCTTGTAAGCTCCCTAGCTGTGCCTCTGCGGCATTGACTGTAGCTTGGGCTTTACTCAGCTGTGCCTGAGCCGTTAAATATTGGGATTGTATGCCTTCAAAATTTTGTCGGGTTATCACCCCGTCTTTGAGTAAATCTTGATAACGATTGAAATCTTTTTTCAAGCGAGTTAAATCTGCTTGTGCAGCAACCACACCACTATTGGCTTCACTAATCGATGATTTTGCGGACTTTTCATTCTGTTGCTGCACAGCAAGCGCAGCTTGTTTTAAAGTGACAACTGATTTCGCCTGATCATAACGTGCCTGATAATCACGATGATCCAAAATAGCCAAAGCCTCACCTTTTTTCACAAACTGATTGTCATTAATAATCAATTCAACGACTTCACCTGAGATTTTTGGCATTACCCAAGTGACATCAGCTTGAACATAGGCATTATCGGTAGATTGATAGAATCGATAAACCAAAAAATAATACGCGATGCCTAAGATCAGAAATAAGATGAGTACACTAAATACAACCCAAGTTATTTTTTTTCGACTTTGGAAATTAGTATCAGTTTCGAGCTGAGCTACGTTATCCATATTTATTCCGCTATTTTGTAATATACAGTTTTTATTTTGAGCCACGGTTAAATGGTCATCTTTTCACGTAACTTTTCACTTAATTGTGTATAAATAAATAGTTACAATGTAATAATTGGCGCAAATTATCATTCTTAATGGAATAATATGTCATTGACCATTTGTGCATATCATTTTTCTATTTCTGCCAATTGTCCGAATGGTATAAAGCTTTTATTAAAGATTTGTGAAATTCTAGCATAAGCATAAATGATTCGTGTTTTCATTTGTAAAAAAATAAACCTACACCATTGTTTAAATTAAATAAATTATTAAATTTAACTTCACTAATATTTTTACCATTTAGTTTAATTATTTTACTTTTCTAATCTATTAATGAGCATAAAAATAGTAAAATACCAAAAAGCCGAAGCGTTATAGAAATGTAATTTTTGCAAAAAAGTGATTTTTCTCCTATTAATTTTTATATTTTAATTCAATCAAATTGTGCGCTATCGCACAAATAGTTTTTGCAAAAGTGAATAAAGTATTTAAGCTAAAGAAATCATTAGAATTAATAACCTAAATGTGCTAATTCATTCTTTGCATAGGAAAAATTTAAAGTATTGCCTAAATACTGTTGTTTATAGGTCTTGCTCAGATGTGAACTATATCAACTTAGATACCGATAAGTTGTAATCTGATCAGACAAAACAACCAGAAAATTGGAAAAATAATATTGATCTAAAAAAGAAGGACTGCTTATGGATTCTGGACTAATCACACTTTTTCTACCGCTCGCTTTGGCAATTGTCATGGCTGGGCTTGGTTTGGAGCTGACATTAAAAGACTTTGCACGGGTGAGTAAACATCCCAAAGCGGTGCTCATTGCTTTGTTTTGTCAGCTTATTTTATTGGTCGGCATTGCATTTTTAATTTGCAAAATATTGGCTTTACCGCCACTTCTGGCAGTCGGTTTAATGTTACTAGCAGCTTCTCCTGGAGGTTCAACCGCAAATCTTTTCAGCTATTTATATAAAGGTGATATCGCACTGAATATCACATTAACCGCAATTAATGCCATTATTGCAGCCATTTTTTTACCGTTTATTGTCAATTTTTCGATTCTGCATTTTATGAATGAAGGCCAACAAGTCGGACTACAATTTGCAAAAGTACTGCAAGTTTTTGCCATCATTCTTGTCCCTGTTTGTATCGGGATGCTCATCCGTCATTATGCGCCGCATACCGCAGAAAAACTGAATCGTCCTGTACGCATTTTCGCCGTAGTTTTTCTTCTGATTATTATTTTGGGTGCAATTATCAAAGAGCGAAATAATCTGATCGAATATATCGGGCAAATTGGCTTTGCAACTGCCTTATTCTGCGCAATTAGTCTATGTGTTGGTTATTTTGTACCACGACTGTTTGGGATCAGCTCTTATCAAGCTCGCGCATGCGCTTTTGAAATTGGTATTCATAATAGTACGCTTGCCATGACCATTGCACTGACTATTATGGCGAGCACGACCATTGCCATGCCTGCTGCAGTCTATTCAATCTTTATGTATATTTTCGCGACTATTTTTGGAACTTTGATTACGCGATTTGGAGCTCAAGAAACGATAAAAACCTAACTTTTAAAATCATCACAGCCATAGTGTATAAAACAATATGCTATGGCTTTTATTTAAGATCCAGCTTTATTCACCGCTTCCAATAGATTTTTAAGTGCCTTGGCCGACCATGCTTTTGGTGTGATTTCAGCTTGTTTAATTAACTCAATCAGCTTTTGATTGATTGGTGCTTTTAAATTCAGTTGCGTTGCTAAACGAACAATTTCACCATTAATCCAGTCAATTTCCGTTGCTCGCCCCGCCATAAGATCATCTGCCATTGAAGATCGAGCCAGTGGATCAATCGCCAACATTTTCTTGCTGAGTAGATTAAAAATAAAATTTGGAAGACTTAGTACTTTAGGCAGAACCTGAGCAGGCAGCGCAGTAAGTTGTGCAGGTTGAATTTTAGCGATTTTGAGTAGCTCTAGAGCTTCAATCTGTGCCATTGCCAAACATTGACGATAGGCTCGAATAGAAAGTTGTTGCTTGAGTGGAAGCTGAGATAAAGCATTGATTGAATTATTAAGATTCAATAATAACTTTGCCCATTGAATCGCCTGCATATCATCTTCAAGTTTCAGTTCAAGCTGAGCGCCATTAAATGCGGCTACAAGCTCATTCAAACCAGCATGTTTTTTCACATACAAAGCGCCTTCTGTACCTTGATGAAAAATTCCATTTCCTAAAGCAGCGACATTAAAAGGTACCATACCTTCAAGAATTGTATGGTCAAACAACACTTGTTTTAGGATGCCAACATTACTTAAACCATTCTGAAAACTAATGATGATGGTGTTTTTCTTTAGAATCTCTTTTAACTCATGTGCAACTTGTTCAGTTGCGGCAGACTTTACACAGACAAAAATGATATTAGCTTGAGCAGCAATGTTTGGATCAGTACTAAGTTGTAGCTTACTCGCTGGAACAATATTTTTTTCACCTAGATAGTCCGAAACAGTTAACCCATACTGTTGCAACTGTTGTTGTATTTTCGGGCGTACAATAAAATCAATATCATACCCTGTTGCTGCTAATCGCCCACCAAGATAACATCCAATATTTCCAGCCCCATAAATACATACTTTCATTCATTTTCCTTGCTGGATTCTATTTCTTAACAACATCACTTTAACCCAAAATATGAAGTTAAGTTGTCACTTGGCTGACAAATTTATTTCTAAGCAAAGAATTTAATATTAAGTCATGCTCATTCAGAAACATCTTCTTTTTCTTTACTTTTTAGTGCTCCATGCCATTCTGCCAATACATACCCCATTCCGTAAATGTTATGGATGAGTTTAGGAAGAAAGTTACGGTCGATCTTATTTCTTAAACGACTAATCGCCACTTCAATCATTTTAGTGTCTGCATCATCATTCATATTCCATATCTGTGAAGCGATCAATGCTCTCGGTAGGACTTCACCACGTCTACTCATGAATAGCTCAATCAATGCATATTCTTGAGCTGTAAGATTAATACGTTTTCCCGCTCGGCTGACACTGCGTTTCCATATATCAAGTTCAAGGTCGGCAACACAAATTCGGTTGATTTCATGATTCCACTGCTCTCTACTCAATAGACCTTTGATCCGTGTGAGAAGCTCTACTAAAGTAAAAGAAAGGCCAAGCGCTTTCATTCGCTCTTCAATTTGATCACGCGCAATCAAAAACAAAATAGGCATGCTTTTTCCATTCTTTCCAACATCATGCAGAATGTTCCAACCATTTAAGCCAGCAAACATGACATCCAATACCACTAAATCATATTCACTAAACAATACCGCCAGATGCTTACCTGTTATTTCATCTGTGACCCAGTCGATCATATAACCTGCTTCTGATAATGCTTGGTTAAGATAACTCCCTATTTTTTGCTCATCTTCGACTAGTAATATTTTCATCTTAAACCTGTTAAAGCCCTGCTTAAGAAGATAATAACGTTGTACAACTTTAAATAGTTTTGAATGACATAAATGTAATTTTGGTGTCATTTAAATGTTCATTTCGGCAATAGATCAATTTGAAAAATCCAGTTTTTGGACCAAGACAGATCTGCAAAAATATGCATCAGGAGACTTCGTCAAATTTATCAAAAATAAAAGCCCAGCAATTTAGCTAGGCTTTTAGCTATTCTAACAGTAAGATTTATTGAAGATCGGGATCTGCCAATAAAGTTGTCGCGGCGAGTTTTCCAAGATTATTCGAAGCTAGCGGGCTATCACCTGTTAATAGTTTACGATCTTGATAAACCTGTCCTGTGATACCTTTATTCAAGATTTTGACACCTAGTTTTTCAAGATTCTCACCCACCAACCAAGGCAATTGTCCTGGCATATAGCCGATATCAATATTTGCACCTTTATCTAATGAATCTGGGAACACACAAATCTGGTAGTCCTTAAAAATATAATCTTGCGGATCTTCATCCACAGCTGCTGCAAGCAATGAAGCAGGCCCATGACAAAGCGTGATCACATATTTATCATTTTTAATGGCCCACTTTAATAGCTGTTTGACTTCTTTGCTTTCTGGAATCTTAGCAAGAACACCATGTCCACCCGGAATAAAGATACCCGCATAAGGTGAATCTGCACTTAAGGCTTGTTCCAGAATATCTGCTAACTTGAGCGGTGCTTTGAGTTGCTTTTCATATTTTTTATAAGTGTCTAAGACCACTTGTTCTTCATTCGGCATCGCCCACATTTCCAACTTAACTGGATTACCCGAAAGTGTTGCCACATCAAAGGCAAAACCAGCATTATCCAAGTGAAACATTGGCAATAACATTTCGACTGGATGATTTCCTGTTGAAAAGAATTTTTCGTTTTGCATCAAGATATAACGTTCATCTGTTGCAATCATTAAAATCCGTTTGTCGCCTTGGTATGGGTTTGGATAAGTCGTGCCATCGTAGTCAGTTTTTGCTGAGGTATATTGGCTCAACGAATATGGTGATGGGAAAAAAGCATTGTCTTCTGCATGGTCTGGACTTGGGTTACGATCATCAAGATTTGTTGTCATTTTAAGATTCCTCATTAGGTCGTTATGTTTATATGCATACTGCTTGAGTAACCTGCCAGCCTCAAGTTTTGAGTATGAACAGGCATGGATTGAATACAATTAGGCAAATTCTGATTTAATTTCGAGTACCACTTTGCCCGTATGTTGACTGCTCTCTAAACATTGATGTGCCTGAGCAACTTCATCAAATACAAAGGTTTTATAGATCATTGGCTTGCATTGATCCGCTTCAATTAAAGGCCAAACAAACTGCTCAAGTTCTTGGGTAATTTGGGCTTTTTCAGCATTGGTTCTGGCACGCATGGTCGAACCCGTGACAACAGCCCGTTTTAACATCAATTCTTGTATATCAAAGCCATCGACTTTGCGACCACCCATAAAACCGATAATGACTAATCGACCATCACGCTTTAATAATCTCAGGTTTTGATTGAAATAGGCCGCACCGATAATATCCAAAATCACGTCTACACCTTGGCCATCCGTTTGAGCCAAAACTTCTTTTTCAAAATCCTGTGTTTTGTAATTAATCACCTGTGACACCGAAGATAATTTTTCAACTTTGTCATCACTCCCAACAGTGGAGAAGTTTTTAATGCCCATCGCATGGCATAAGCTGATTGCTGTAGAACCAATACCACTAGCCCCACCATGAATCAGTACGGTTTCATTCTTCTTCAACTGTCCAATCTGAAATAAATTGGCCCAAACAGTAAAATAGGTTTCAGGAATAGCCGCAGCTTCAACAAAGCTCAAGTTCTTTGGGATTTTTAAGGTTTGGTTGGCTGGTACCGCACAATATTCTGCATACCCACCACCATTGGTCAGTGCACAGACTTTATCACCGACTTTAAACTGGGTGACTTGTTCACCGACTTGAGCAATCACGCCCGATACTTCTAGACCAGGAATTAGGGTTACACCTTTAGGCATCGGATACAGCCCTTGCCGCTGTAATATGTCAGGCCTATTGATACCTGTTGCGTAGACTTCAATGAGCACTTCATCTACTTTAATCTCTGGTCGAGGCCCCTGAGTTACTTGTAATACTTCTGGACCACCCGCTTGTGTAATTTCGATATATTTCATTTGTTCTACGCTATTTTGATTCATTTAATCATGACTCCATTTGAGTATTAGTTTCAGCATGTTTGGGTGGAAAACCAAATTGCTTTTTAAATTCTCGGCTGAATTGAGAAGAGCTCTGATATCCAACAGCATAAGCCGCCTGAGCCACACTTTGGTCTGCGTTTTGCAACAATTGTTTTGCCTTATGCAACCGAACCACTTTTAAATATTGCAATGGTGAATGTTGTGTGACTTGTTTAAAGGCTTTATGAAATGCAGAAGTGCTCATATTGGCTTGCTCTGCGAGCATCTCAATGGTTAATTTCTCGGTAAAATGATGTTGGATGTATTCGCAAATTTTATAAATTGGTCTGAGATTGCCCTGAGCGACCAAACCTTTTAAGGCATCAGCACCCGAATGTTGAATAACGCGATAGAGCAACTCCCGTTTAATTTGATCTCCTAAGATCAATACATCCTGCTCAGAAGTCAGCGTATTTAATAAACGATTAAGGACATTCGATATCGTTTGATCATACTGGATCACACTCATTCCTGTAGTGAGTGGCTTAAACTGGTAATTCTCAAAATAGGTTTTAGCCAGTAGCTCATTCACCATATCTGCTTCCAATTTCATGCTGATCGCAATCATCGGTGTTTCTGGACTGGCTATAGTGTCACAATCAAATGGCATCGAAACCGAAACAATCAGGCACTCACTTTGCTTGAATGAATAAGTTTCTGTGCCGATATAGCCACGCTTTTGGCCTTGCAAAACAAACACTAAGGTTGGTTCTTGCAAGACGGCAATCGGTGGTGTGTTGTGATCAATACGCATTAAGGTGATGCCATCAATGGTCGTAGCAAAAAAACCTTCTTTCGGAATGAGTTTTAGAAATAAGTTGATGAGTATCTGGTCATTCATCATGTGTCATCTGATGATTTGAAATGTGATTTTTATTATTAAATAGCAAAGCCATAAAAACTGTTAGTTTTATGCAGAATTAGGCATGGAATGAAGAGTTTTGAGAAATTTTTTAGAATTACCTATAACTTAGGTTTTAAACTTTCAACCCATTTATTAGCATTACCCTCAAAAAAATCCTTTAATCTATCCTCAATATGTTCAGGTTCCCAAACAGCCGCTCTTTCTAAGCTTTTGCACTCGTCATAGCCTGCACTAATCTCAAGACTGGTTCTTGAATCATAGATAGCGAACTCCTTAGTAAACATATCTTGTTTAAAGAATAAAGGGAAACTTATAAGATTCGAATCTAAGTTACGATTGCCTATAATTTCCCATCTACTAGATGTAATTGCATGTTTCATTACCCAAACTTTGAATAAAACATTTTTTCCAATAATTTGATCAATATCTAATAAAGGCTGAGATGTATTTAAATTATAAAAAGCAAATAAAGGGGCAGCTAAAACTCGACCATAGCAAAAAGAATTATTTGAAAGTTTTATGAGTGTAATATCTCCTTCCTTTCTTTTAATACGTTTATTTATTGCCATAAATTCTTACCTTACTAAATTAAATAACACATTGTTTTTAAATTTAAATCAAATCCAAACTAAAATTTATATGGTTAAATGCTATCAATGACTATATCTAATATTTGGACTAATAAAACTGACTCGAATCCAACATCTGTAAGGTAATTTTTTTCACTTCATCACGACTTTGCATAATATGCGCTTCAATCGCATTGATCGCTTGTTCAGTGTGTCGATCAAAAATAAAACCCAATATTTTTTGATGTTCCTGATAAGTTGCTTCAACCCGATAATCTTTAGAAAAATCCAAACGGCGAATGATTCGGATTCGCTCACTCAAATCCCGATGAATCCTAGCCATTTCGTTATTGCCTGAAGCACGGACCAAAGCACAATGAAAGTCTTCATCTTGCTGTGAAAGCTGTTTAATATCTTTTAAATATTCAGAAGGTTGTACTAACCAAATATCTTTTAAAACCGATAATTCAACCGAGTTATGATGATCGATTTGGCAGAGCTTTCGAATCGAATCTTTCTCCAAAACAATACGCACATCATAAAGCTCTTCATAATAACGAAAATTGAGCGGCCGAATCTGCCAACCGCTCCGAAAGCTCACATCAACATAGCCCTCTTGTTGCAAACGATACAAGGCTTGTCGGATTGGGGTACGACTCACATCATAGGCTTTGGCAACTTCAGACTCAGTAAAGCGCTCACCTGGCATCAATTTGAAATCAAAAATGTCATTCTTAATACGTTGGTAAACCAGCTCAGACAAATTGTCTGAGCCTTTGGTTGTGTTCTTGATGTTGATGTTCGCTTCTTTCATGCAAGCTTATTCCATATAGACCAATGGTTCACCACTGTGTACGGTTTGCCCTGCTCTGCAAATAATGGCTTTAACAATACCATCCTCTTCCGCATAAACAGGTAACTCCATTTTCATGGCTTCAATAATCGCAACAGTTTCACCTTTTTTGATCTCTTGACCATACTCAACAAAGATCTTCCAGATATTTCCTGTCATTGAAGCATTTAAAGAAGAAAGATGGCTGTAATCAACATGATTGGTTTGCTCAACATGTTGCTCAGGTTGTGCAGCAAATTCCTCTTTCCAGCGACTCACCTCAGTGCTAAAAGCCTGTTGTTGCTTGTCTTTAAATGCCGCAATACTTTCCGCTTCATTGTCCAAGAATTGTACATAGTTTGCATAATCAAACTCAGTTTCTTCAATCTGAATTTGAGCACGACCATTTTCAAAATCTGCGCGCCATTCATTCAATTCAGCTTCAGTCACAGGGAAATATTTAATCTGGTCAAAGAACTGCAAGAACCATTGTTTATCACCAAATTGCTTGTTCTTTTTAAACTTATTCCAGATCGGCAGCGTCCGCCCAATCAACTGATAACCACCGGGTGAATCCATGCCATAAATGCACATGTACATCCCACCAATACCGACAGTCCCTTCCGCAGTAAAAGTACGTGCAGGATTGTACTTAGAACTGAGTAAGCGGTGTCGTGGGTCAATCGGTACCGCACAAGGTGCTGTCAGATAAACATCGCCCAAGCCAAGGACTAAATAGTTGGCATCGAAAATAATATCTTTGACTTCATTACGATGTGCTAGTCCGTTAATACGTTGGATAAAATCAACATTATTCGGCAACCACGGCGCTTTGGCGCAGACACTTTCCTGATAACGCTCTACCGCACCCAAAGTCGCACTGTCCTCAAACGCCATGGGTAAATGTACAATACGCGATGGAATCTTGAGCTGGCTTAAATCACCCATTTGTTCTTCAAGTTTAAGCAATTGATGAATGAGTTCAGCTTGAGGAATTACCAGACCATCATATTTAATTTGTAGGGAACGTACACCTGGTGACAGTTCCAAAACACCCGCAAAATTGGCATTGCGAATCATTTGAATCAGTTGATGTACACGTAAACGTAGCGCCAAATCTAAAACGTTTTCACCATATTCTAATAAAATATAGCTATCACCTGCTTGGCGATAGACGGTTTTTGGTGATAAATCGGTTGGTTCACGCTGAGCCAAAATGGTGGTAAAGACATCTTGAGCAGGTTCAATGGTTTCAACGACTTTGGCGGCATCTGCAAAGTTTAGGATATTGTCGATTTGTTTCCGTTCTAATGCATTGGCTTGTTCTGCCGTGATTGGGTAAAAACGGATTTTATCATCGGCTTTCAGTTGACCTACTTTCCACAATTCAGCTTTGGCAATCGTCACTGGACAAACGAAACCGCCAAGACTTGGGCCATCTTTTGCCAAAATCACAGGGAAATCACCCGTAAAGTTAATCGCACCAATGGCATATTCACAGTCATGTACATTGGACGGATGTAAGCCTGCTTCACCACCATTTTCTCTAGCCCAGCTTGGTGTTGGACCTGAAAGTCTGACCCCTAAACGGTTTGAGTTAAAGTGAACCGTCCACTCAGAAGCAAAGAATTCTTCAACATATTCAGGTTTAAAGAAATCAGGTGCACCATGTGGTCCATACAACACGGCGATTTCCCACTCATTGCTATATTCTGGAATGAGATCTTTGGATAAGGCTTGTGGTGTCTCCGTTGCCAGCGGTAATTCCGCACTGGCAAGTTCTGCATCAACCATTTTAATCATGTCACCAACACGTAAAGTGCGACCAGCATGACCACCAAAATTGCCCAATGCAAAGGTTGAACGGCTACCCAAATATAATGGAACATCCAGCCCATCACGCACGGCTAAATAAGTACGGCAGCCTGATGCGACTTGACCTATTTTTAAAGTTTGACCTGCTTTGACCTTAATCGGTTGCCAAAAATCAATGCGTTGATCATCCAACACAGCAGTACAACTTGCACCCGCCAGTGCAATCGTGGTATCTGCATGAAATTTTAATGTTGGCCCAACCAAGGTAAATTCAAAACCCGCTGCTTTGGCATCATTGCCCACAATGCGATTAGCCAGTTGAAATGCATAATCATCCATTGGGCCAGATGGTGGTACACCAATATCCCAATAGCCTGTACGCCCAGGATAATCTTGAATTGAACTAAGTGTACCTGCTTGGATCACTTCAATGACTTTTGGTGAATAGTCAAAATCATCGAGCATACGTGTCCAGATTTGCATGGATTCAAATCGTTGGTCAGAAACAATCGCACGTGCATAATCCAAGTTGGTGCTGATGCCATTTAAACGGGTTTCAGCCAAAACCACTTTTAGTTTTTCAATCGCAGTAGCTCGATCTTCCGCATGCACAATAATCTTGGCAATCATTGGATCAAAATACTGGGAAATTTCGGTACCTGTTTTTACCCAAGTATCAACACGGATACCTTCTGGAAATGAAACTTCAGTGAGCACGCCCGGGCTTGGCTGGAAATTTTTCACAGGGTCTTCGGCATAGACTCGGACTTCAATTGCAGCACCTTGCGGTTGGATATTGCTGAGATAGTCCCAATCCAATGCATCGCCAGCCGCCACTTTGAGCATACACTCAATCAGGTCGAGGCCTGTCACCATTTCCGTTACTGGATGCTCCACCTGTAAACGGGTATTCACTTCAAGGAAATAAAATTCATCTCGTTGTGCATCATAAATAAACTCAACCGTTCCTGCGCTGCGGTAATTGACAGAACGACCCAGTTCAACTGCGGCTTGATGGAGCTTTTTACGGGTTGCTTCAGGTAAGTTCGCTGCTGGCGTTTCTTCAACCACTTTTTGGTTACGGCGTTGCAATGAGCAATCACGCTCGCCAAACGCGACCACTTGACCTTTACCATCACCAAAAATCTGTACTTCGACATGACGTGCTTTATCAATAAAGCATTCAATAAAGACACCTGCATCTTTAAAGAACTGCTCACCTAGGCGTTTTACGCTTTCATAAGCATCAGCCAGTGCTTGTGGGCTGTCACAACGAGTGAGCCCGATACCACCACCACCTGCGGTGCTTTTTAGCATGATTGGATAACCAATACGCTCAGCCGCAGTCAAGGCTTCCTCCAAACTGTCCAACAAACCTGTACCAGGGGTCATTGGCACATGAGCCGCTGCGGCAAGTTCACGTGCACGGTGTTTTAGACCAAATTCCAGAATCTGCTCTGCTGTTGGCCCCATAAACGCAATATTATTTTCTTCACAAGCACGAGAGAAATCTGCACTCTCAGACAGGAAACCATAGCCCGGAAAAATCGCTTCTGCCCCAGTTTGTTTAGCGGCTTGAATCAGTTTTTCGATACTCAAATAAGTATCAGCTGGTTTTAAACCATCTAGTGCAATTGCGACATCTGCATCCTGTACATGCTGTGCATAACGATCGCTATCTGAATAAACCGCGACGCTCGTTATACCTAATTTTTTCAGTGTTCGAATTGCTCGAACAGCAATTTCACCACGGTTTGCAATAAGTACGGTCTTAAACATGATGATTTCCCCCTAAAAATTAATTGGCTGTATTGGCGACTTGGTTATTGCGATACTGGATATACGCTCTCCAGCCACCAAAATGGCTGATATTCTCTGCATCGCCTAAACCATAAGGTTCACAAATAAAGCCTTTAACCCAGCGGCCATCTTCCAGTTCGACATTGCCCATACCCAATGGGGTTGGAATTTCTGCGACAAACTCACCAAAGCGTGCTGTAGGTACATCCCAAAGCTCGACAATGATGCTTTGTCCATCTTGCTGGCGAGCCAAACCCGGTTTTGGTGGAACCGTGCCATTCAAGGCATAAAGCGCATAGTCCTGAGAGGTTTTAGTGGTTTCAACATGAACGGCACCGCGCGTGGTGAGTTGGAAGTTCAATGGCATCCCTGTTAGATGCGCCCCTACAACGGCGACACGAATATGATAAGGAGACAGCAAAGTCGGTGCGCTTGGCACAGATAATGTCTTATCTACAGCACCCAATTTCAGTGCTAAATAGTTCTGCCATGCTTTACCAAAATGTACCAAGGCTGCATCATGCCAAGCAGGTGCAATTAAGGTGATACCAAAAGGTAAGTTGTCTGCTCTAAAGCCTGCGGGTAATGCCAAGGCACTTAAATCAGCGAGGTTGGTGAAATTGGTATAAGTACCGAAATGCGCGTTGTATTCAATCGGATGTTGTTGCATTTGTTCAATGGTATAAATCGTTGGTGAAGTTGGTACGATCAAGGCATCAAACTCAGCCAAGCTGTCTTGAATTTTTCGAGTCAAATCCTGCTTTAAATATTCAGCATTGTAGGCATCCACCGCAGAATATTTTTCACCTTGTTGAATAATCTCTAAAACGGTCGGATCAAAATCAGCAGCATTGGTTTTGAGTAGGTTGGCAGCCGCAGCAGTGCGCTCCGCAACCCAAGAGCCTTGATAAAGTTGGGCTGCAAGTTGCTCAAAAGCAGAAAAATCAATCGGTGTAATTTCAGCATTTAAGCTTTCTAGTAATTGAATGGTATGTTGGAAGGCTTTTTCAGCCAATCCATCACCAAAGAAGTTCAATTTATTCGGAATGGCAAATTTCAATTTGCTTGAAAAACGTGCAGGTACGTTTTTAGGATGCTGACGTGAATAGCTATCTAAAGCGTCATAAGCTTCGACTTGAGCGGCAACCAATTCAGCATCAGACACTGTGAGTGCGAAGATAGAAATACAATCGATACTTTTTACTGCGGGTAATAGACCACGATTGGAAAAACGCCCTTTGGTTGGCTTTAAACCCACAATATTATTGAATGCTGCTGGCACACGTCCTGATCCTGCGGTATCTGTTCCTAAAGAAAATGGGACTAAGCCACGTGCCACTACACTGGCCGAACCCGAACTTGAGCCACCACTAACATATTCGGGTTTAAAACTATTCGGTACCGCCCCAAATGGTGAACGTGTGCCAACCAAACCTGTAGCAAATTGATCAAGATTGGTTTTACCAAGTACAATCGCACCGGCCTGTTTAAGTAAACGAACCGTTTCAGCATCTTGTGTTGCAACACGATTCAGTGCCTTACATGCCGCTGTGGTGACAAAACCAGCCACATCAATATTGTCTTTAACTGCAAACGGCACACCATATAACGGAAATTGTTTTTGCAGGTTGTCGCTATCTTGAGTCAGTTGCTTTAAAGATTGGATCTGTTGTTCAAGCAAATCTGCACTGGCCAGCGAAATCCAAGCAACGTCCTTTGGATCAATAGCTGCAACCAGTTCTTTTAGCGTGTCTAACTGAATCTCTTGCTTTAAATACGCTGTTTGCCACTCAGAAATTGTCCAGCCTAAAGTTTTTATTTCGCTCACTTTATGAATCCTATCTTGTATACAAGTTTGAATAGATAAAAGCAGAAAGCGTGCCAATAATATTTTTAATATAAAAATTAATAGCTTAATATAAATACTAAAGTACAAGAACGTTTGAATGGTTTATTGATGGTGCTAAAAAGATCCGACAAGAATATGTATGCGCTATAACTCAGCAAATTTTTATTGAGAGAGAAAGGATCAAAACAAAGATGATGCAATACTGTTTAAATTATTTTATTTATAAGATTATTTATTTATTTTTAGATAGTTAGCTAAATCTTCAAACTCAGTTGCAACAGCATGAATCGCTTGCTGCTCCATGGCTCTGAATTTCTTGAGCACGATTTGCCCCAATTCAGTCACCACTGCACCACCACCATGCGTTCCGCCTGTTTGGGTATCAACCAGATTGGAATGAAAGCATTGATTCATGGTATCGACCAACTGCCATGCGCGACGATAGCTCATGTCCATAGACTTTGCTGCCTGAGAAATTGATCCTGTACGATGAATTGCATCTAAGAGTTCCGCTTTACCCGGACCAAAAGCAATCTGCTCATCAGATAAGATTCGCACATGCAGTTTTAAACGTGGTTTTGACATCAAGATCCACCTAAGATTTGATGATGCTTTTCACATCATCAAATCCCGTCATTTAAAATTAGAAATGAATTACCGTGCGAATTGACTTACCTTCATGCATCAAATCAAAGGCTTCATTAATATCGTCCAATGGCATGGTATGTGTTACGAATGGCGCCAGCTCAATTTCACCTTTCATGGCATCTTCTACCATTTTTGGTAATTGGCTACGACCTTTTACACCACCAAAAGCAGTTCCCATCCATTTACGTCCTGTCACCAACTGGAATGGACGCGTTGAGATTTCCTGACCTGCACCCGCAACGCCAATAATCACAGATTGTCCCCAGCCGCGATGTGCACATTCCAGTGCTGAACGCATGACATTGGTATTGCCGATACATTCAAAAGAATGGTCAACACCCCAACCAGTTATTTCAACAATCACTTGTTGAATCGGCTGATCATAATCTTTTGGATTGAGGAAATCGGTTGCACCGAACTGTTTTGCCAGTTCAAATTTATCAGGGTTGGTATCAATGACAATAATACGCCCAGCTTTAGCTTGGCGGGCACCTTGCACCACAGCTAGACCAATACCACCAAGACCAAAGATAGCAACGCTATCGCCCTCTTGTACCTTCGCAGTATTGTGTACTGCACCAATACCAGTGGTCACACCACAACCCAATAAACAGACTTGTTCATGATTGGCTTCAGGATTGATTTTCGCCAAAGATACTTCTGCAACCACGGTATATTCACTAAAGGTTGAACACCCCATATAGTGATAAATCGGTTGACCATTATAAGAGAAACGTGTTGTACCATCTGGCATCACGCCTTTGCCTTGAGTGGCACGAACTGCGACGCATAAATTGGTTTTGCCTGATTTACAGAATAAACATTCCTTACATTCAGCGGTATACAGCGGAATAACATGGTCACCAACAGCAACACTGGTCACACCCTCACCGACTTGCACCACAACCCCTGCACCTTCATGTCCAAGTACTGCAGGGAAAACACCTTCAGGATCATCACCTGATAAAGTGAAGGCATCGGTATGGCACACCCCTGTATGGGTAATTTTAATCAGGACTTCACCCGCTTTAGGTGGTTCAACATCAAGCTCTACGATTTGTAATGGTTCGCCTGCGGCAAAAGCAACAGCTGCACGAGATTTAATCACAATGACACTCCTTTGGGTCAGTTGATATTTCAACCATGCATTGTGTTATCGGCTAAATGAGGAGCAATTAAAGCTCCGTAAATAAACAAGGCATGAAACACAGGCAATGGTGGCCCCTTGTCAAGTTTCATAACGCAGTTTACGGAAGTTTTAGCCATAACCCTACGGGACAGGCAGATTTTTTATCGTTACGGCGTTAGGTTTTGCTTACTTAGAATCACTAAGTTTCACAAACCCTGCCTTGTACCGCTTAAAAAATCTCTTCTGTCACAAGCATCTGTGAAATGTCAGCTGCCCTAATTTACTTTAAATAAGATTTAAGAATTTTACTGACTTGAATAAGCTCTTGACTGCGTTGCAACTCAGAAGATTCACCGACAACTAAAGTGTCTTTAAGATGAATTTCGAGAAGTTCCGTCATCAAACCGTTTAATGCTCCACGAACTGCGCAGATTTGCTGCAAAATATCAGCGCACTCTGTGTCATTTTCCAAAGCCCGTTCAACACTCTGGACTTGACCTTGGATTCGTCTTACACGTGTGAGAATCTTTTTTTTATCCTCTAATTGTTTAGGCATAATGTCGACCACATTAAATCTAAAAATATACTATACACCAGTATAGTAATTTAACTCAATATTTACTGATTTAAATTCTATAGCATTGCGATTATTGATATCTATTTACATAGTAGGAAAGATAAATCAGAAAATAAGTATTTGATTATATTTACAATTACATTTAAACCTTGGAACAAAATAGCATTTAGATATATAAGAAAATCAACCACCTACAAATTACTGTTGGACTCGCACGCTTGATCAATAAAATCATAAACAATTCATACCATTTTAAGATAGCGACACTTGTTATCATGTTGGGAATTAGTGGTTGTTCTTTGCCACCCAATCAGAACCATGATCGGAGTAACTCCTTGCACACTAAAACAAAGTGGATGAATGATCCACAAGCCGATCTCAATATTGAAAAGGGTTTAACGGCTTTTTTAGCTTTGGATGATGCTTTTTTAAGTATTGCCTCTCGTATTCATTTAATTCGAAATGCTAAGCATCAACTTGATTTACAATATTATATTTGGAATGATGATGCTATCGGCAACATAATGTTGCACGAATTGCTCAAAGCAGCTGATCGCGGGGTAAAAGTCCGCTTATTGATTGATGATCAGAATGGTATAAAACTAGATAAAACCTTAAAAGCTCTCGCCCAACATCCAAATTTTGAAATCCGTATATTTAATCCTTATAAGTTTAGACACTTACGCTTTATTGATTATGTTTTTAGACTAAAACAGATTAATCATCGTATGCATAATAAGCTCACTATTGCTGATCATTCGATTGCGGTGACGGGTGGGCGTAATATCAGTAGTGAATATTTTGATGCCAGTGACCAGTTTCAATTTAGTGACATGGACATTTTGTTCTATGGCAAAGCAGTTGATCGAGCGGAACAGGTTTTTGATGAGTTTTGGACTGATAAACTTAGCTATTCAACTGAACAATTAATGGGCTCTGGCACCCTCCAACAATTGGAGAGTTTAAGAAAAAGTTATAAAGCTTTAGATCAGGTTGATACACCAACTGAAGATAAGCTTGAAGCTGCACAAGATTATTTAAAATTACGCCTCGAAAATTATCCAATTCAATGGGCGAAGGCGCATTTTGTCGCTGATCATCCCAATAAAGCGTTAGGACAAGCCAAAGATCAGGAACTTTTATATGCTCAAGTTTTGAAAATTATGGGTAAACCTGAACAACATATGGAGTTGGTCTCAGCTTATTTTGTACCTACAAAACAAGGAACTGCCTACCTCAATCAACTCTCCAATGATGGTATTAAAGTCCGTGTCCTAACCAATAGCTTGGCGGCCAATGATGTTGCCGTGGTTCATTCTTTTTATAGCCAATACCGTAAACCACTTTTACAAAGTGGTGTGCAACTATATGAGTTTAAACCGAATATCGAACGTAAAAAACGGACTTGGTATGAAATTGCGACAGGAAGCGTGATTCCAGTTAAAGGCAAGAATCGCTCAAGTTTGCATGCCAAATTTTTTGATGTCGATGGAAAAGTTTTTATTGGTTCATTTAACTTTGACCCACGCTCTGCCCATTTAAATACAGAAGTTGGTTTAGTGGTTGAATCTGATCATTTACAAGACCAGATTACCGCTATGCTAGATCAGCATTTATTACAAGTGGCTTATCAACTCAAATTAGATCAAAACGGCAATATTGTGTGGTATGAGCATAAAGAAAATGGTGAGGTTGTTGAGCACCACCATGACCCTGAAAGTACCAGATTCCAGCGTTTTACCATGCGCTTTGTGTCTTATTTTCCCGTTGAATGGATGATGTAAATGCATAGCGAGTTTATCTAGACTCGCTATAATTACTTAATTCAGATTCATTTCAAACAAACATAGCCCATCTATCTCTAACGGCATCTTTATCTGTTTAAAAGATGCCTGTTTGAGTGCATCCAAATGCTCTTGTTTGGTCATATAAAGCTGAGCATTTTGCATCGCATGTGCTGCGCACAAATGATCACACACTAAATAATGGCCTTGAGGTTTTAATAATTTTTTTACGATTTTATGGAAATCGGTTGCATAACATTTATGTCGAAGCTCATGTAATGCTTGATGGATAATAATAAAATCATACTTCTGAGAGAATGTATTCTGCCAATCAGCAGCTTTAAAGCTTCCAACAATATAGGCTGCCCGTGCTCTTTCAGCGGGATTGAGCTTTTCTTGTGCCAGTTGATGCATCGCTTCTGAAAAATCAAAAGCGGTATACTCAATGTTAGTAAGTTGCGAGAGCAAATGTCGAGCTAAAAAACCTGGTCCAGAACCAAGTTCCAATACATGACATTGCCCAGAAACATGCTGTCTAATGAGATTGGCATAATATTCAAAGAAATCCTTGCGCCACGGCCTTTTCATATTCGCTGTTTCTTGCCATTCCAAAGCATCAGCGAAATTTCTTAAATCAATTGGGCTTGCGACATCCTGCATTTATTTCCCTCTCATTTGTATTTATACCAAGCCAATCTGTTCAAAAAATTGTTTGTAGGCTTCAGCTTTCTTTTCCAGCGCTAGTGGATATGCTCTCGATGATGACGGCAGTCGGTATAGATTCAACTCTCGATCAGCATAATTCACCTTTACCGATTGCCCAATCATAGGCTTAATTGCTTGCTCTGGAAAATGCTGCATCAGCGTATCTGTTGCCTTATCACCCGTAGTCATGATGGTATGACACCGTGGAATTTGTTCAAGTAATTTGGATAAATCTGTAGGCGTGATAATTTCTAAAAATTTATCAGACGCATTACCTTGTAAGCGTTTCAATTGATAGGCCGTGTCAAAGATTCCTACACCAATTTGAGTTAAGAACTCACGGATAATTTGCTCTTTAAAGTTTTTATTGGGCAAATCTAAAAAGTGATCTTTATCATTAAAAAAGATCAGACCAAATATTCGCCACATATCATTTTGATAGTTTGGATAGTAAAAATCCATCTTCCATCGAGTTTGTGGCGGCGGAAAACTGCCTAACATCAGTAGCTTCGCGGTCGCTGGTAGAAACGGTTGCAACGGATGTGTTTCTATTTCTATATCAGTCATTTATACAGAGAACCAAATTTTTAAATTGAGCGAAAAGTTTCGTTTATTTTATAGAATCTTCTAGTGTTTTGCTTGGGTCTTTTGTTGGTGAAAATTTCACCTTCATAAAATATTCGCAATATCATTATTTCGTATAGTTCTGAATTGGGCTGATGAAAGCTATTTACTAGAAGTTTTGGTGAAAGAAGATAGGGATAGGTCTTTGTTTTGTGCCAAATAGGAAATGATCTATGAATCGGGACTAATTAAGCAAAAATCCATTTCGTTGGGATAATCGTCTTACAGTAAATTAAGAATGAATAAATCAATAAAATTAATTTATTCATGCTAGGCTGATCAGTTTTTCTTAAGAAACAGCCGCTATGTCGTTTAATCGGAATTTTAAGGCAGGAAAGTTTCATTGGTCATTTTTATTACCAAAATATTGGGGAATATGGTTAGCTTTAACTCTTTTAATGATATTTGCAATTCTTCCTTGGGCCATTCAATGGCGGCTTGCAGAGAGACTTTCAAAACTAGCTTGGAAAGTCCTCAAATCTAGACGCAAAACGACGATTAGAAATCTAGAACTATGCTTTCCTGATAAAAGTGAGCAGCAAATACAAGCAGATGCGAAACAAGTCTTTTTTAATATGATGTTAGGACTATTTGAAGCATTAAATGCTTGGTATAACCCCCGTTGGTTCCAGAATAGAATGCATATCCAAGGTCTAGAGCACCTTAAAAGTGCTGAAGGAAAAGGAATTTTACTCATAGGCACGCATACCACTTTGCTCGACGCTGGTGGTTTTGCATGTGGATCTTTTTTCGAACTAGATGTTGTCTATCGCCCTCAAAATAATCCACTCTTAGATATGATCATTAGTCGATGCAGATCTACAATTTATCAGAATCAGATTTCTAAAGATGATATGAAAGGATTGATATCAAATCTAAAGCATGGACATGCTATCTGGTATAGCCCAGATCAGGACTTTGGGCTTAAACAAGGAGTAATGGCACCATTCTTTGGGATACAGGCAGCGACAGTCACTGCGCATAGACGGTTAATTAACATAACCAAAGCTGCAGCAATTCCCTTATATTTTTATCGTAATGGTGATATTCGCAACCCTCAATACCATATTTTACTAGAACCAGCTTTGAAAAACTTTCCAAGTGTTGATGAAGTAGAAGATGCAATACGAGTCAATTTGGTGGTTGAGAATCAGATAAAAATGTTTCCTACACAATATATGTGGTTCCACCGTAGATTTAAAACTCGCCCAAGTGGTGAAAAAAGTCTCTATTAACTATTTAAGGTAGCCATTCGATATTTTTGTAAGAGATTAAAAAAGCCCTTTGAGGAGGGCTTTTTTTCAGTTTGCTTTTATACATTAAAAACATATGTATTGTTGATTGTATTAACTTTACAACCAGATCACACATACAAAAAACTCATTTTCAAATCATTTTACTTTACCTTCGTATAGATAATATATTTCACTACCTTGATTACTATCGCGCCATAAAAATTTCTCTTCTTCTATCCGGTTCAATCCTTTTCTTTCATAAAATTGAAAGTTTGAACTATCATCCGTATAAAGAAAAAATTCTTTAACCTTCATTTCAATAAGATAATCGGTAAACATAGAATACAATTTATTGCCTATTCCCATACCTTGATATTGTTCATCTATGATAAACAAATTCAATGAAGCATTAAAATTTTTACCACTTCTAAGAAGCAATGTTTCATTTAATATCAAAGTATCTAAATAACACGCAAATACTTCATCTCTTTTATCTGAAATTAATGCCTTTAATGCTGTATATTTTCTTATCTTGGCAGTAGCTTTTTGTCGAATATTATCAATTATTGATGCAGCAATGACTCCAACAATCTCATCTTCATTACGTACCACAAAGATACGAGAGGAATTTATAATAACCTCACCTAGAAAAAATTCCGCCATAGGTTTCACATTCTTTTTAGGAACCCATGAATGATAATCCCAAGTAAATACAATCATCTGGTTTATTTTGTCTAAATCATTTTCGCTCAATTCTTCTGCAGCTTCATACTTTAAAGAAACATTACTACTCATTACTAACACTCATTTAATTTCAATAAAAATACAATTTGCGATTCAAAGCTATTTCAAGTCCTCAATGCTTTAACTATCGTAATAGATAGCCCTCTAATAAAGGCTATCTAACTGATCAACCGAACATTCTTCTTTATTTAATCAAGTGCTCTTTTACAATATGATCACTTAAAAGTTTAATCACTTCTGAGCGTTCGTCTAGAGAAGTCTCGCTTTTTCTCACATAAATACTGATAAATACAGGTGCATGAGTTTCTGACCATACCATTGATGTTAAGCCTCTAATTCCATAATCACTGGCCCCCGTACGATCAGCGATTTTCCATCCTTTAGGTAAAGCAGCTCTTAACATATTATCTGCAACTTTATTTCCAATCATCCATTCTTTTAATTGCTCTTTTGAACTTTTAGATAAGACATTGCCCATCAATAACTTTTTCATACTGGCATTCATTGCATTGGGAGTAGTTGTATCTCGGATGTCATCTTCGGGATTAATGACAAGATCTGGTTCATATCTATCTGATCTTGTAACTTCATCGCCAATTGAACGCATGAATGAGGTTAGGCCTACAGGGCCTCCACCTGCCTCTATCGCAAAGTTTGCTGCCGTATTATCACTATATGCAGTTGTAATTTCACAAGCTTGTTTGATCGTCAGTTTTTTATTTACGTAATCTTTAACAACTGGCGAATAAGTAACAAGGTCTTTTTGCTGAATCGTTTTTGAATGATCTAAAGTAAGCTTTTTAGCATCAACCTTCGCCAATACATTCGCACAAGCAAGAGCTTTTACGGTGCTGTCTAAAGGAAAGCGTTTATCGCCATTGATCGAAATCAATTTATCATCCATATCCAAGATAGATACACCAATCTGCCATCCCTTTTCGGATAGGGTTTTGATTTGCCCTTCCAGAGTAGCAGCCATAGTCGCTGACACCGAAGAGCCAAACAAAACAACAGCTATGACAGATTTCGATAACGATTTCATATTGCATCCATATATTAAAAATTTAAAAAATTAAGCGCGGTCAAGTATACCTCTAGAAATTTAATTATTAAGTTAATCAAATGTTTTATCATTATTTAATGGCTTACATGTATTCAATAATAAAGCCTCTATCAAAGGCTTTTACACATATTTCAACATGAATATTTTTGTTGATCTTGTTATCAGCCCTACATGGTAAATGACACTAGATGCAGGCGCTAAGAATTGATGAGAACACTAAGCGCTTGCAGTAATTCATTAAGCAGATTACGTTCTGCAGTGCGGCGGTAGGCAAGCAGAAGATCATGATTACGGTAGCGGTGCAAACGTACCTTCACTAAACCCAGCTCGTGAGAATTTTAAAAAGTATAGTGCGATTGAAGAGTGCTTTGTTAAGAATGTGAGAAAGCCTAGGGATGAGGAGATTCCGAAGGTTTAGAGTGTATTCATCAGAAATTTGTAAAGAAGAAGATTGGAATAGGTCCCTGCTTTGTGCCTAACCGCAATTGGTCTATGAGTAGGGATAAATTAAGTAAGAAACCGTTTAGATGGGTTGAATTGCTCACAGTGAATTAATTTATTAATTAACCTGTGATGAGCTTATACCCTTTACTCATAAATATATTACATGTCAATTAAATATAAATATACAGACCTGTATGTATACAAATACAAACAAAGGTTATAAACTTCAACAATATTGTAATTCATATATTATATATAAATTAAATTATATGATTTATAACGTTATAAATCATACTTATAAATTAAATTGATTTAAAATGAGATATCATTATGAAAAAAGTATTATTGTCTTTAGCAATATTAGTTACGGTTTCTTCAGGCGCTATGGCTGCAGATACAGCGAAAAATGACACAGCATTTATCGGTGGTGGATGTGGCTTTAGCTGTGGAGGTGGTGGTCGTTAATTTTTTTAAATAATATACAACCTCAGCACAGCTAGTTAAGGTGCTAATTTGAGGACCTTAACTTTTGGTGATGATGCATACATCAAATTATATTTTTAATAAAATCATGATTAAGTTACTTCCTTAGAAAGAGAGCTCACTCAGCTGCACGGCGGCACACTAATCCCTTCATTACCTTTCCTCCACCAATATTCCAGACTTTAAACTGTTCAGCCGCGCCAGAATAATTGCCGGCATTTAGCCTTTTAATCAAGGCCGAATCTTTAAGAGCTGTTTCACCAATGTTATATGTAAGGCTCCCCAGAGCATCAAACTGATTTTGATTAATAACTACTTTTACAGCAGATTCAAAGCGCCTCAAATCATGTTGAAAAAAGGACATTGCTTGCGCTTTGGTACAGCTATCGCCTCTTTTCACTCTTATTCCATTAGGATAAACCGTGGTGCCATAGCCGATCGTCTAGGCACCGACACCATCGTCCATTTGCTTAAATGACAGGAATAGTTTTCACAAATGGGATTTATAAGTTATTGTTTCTATAAGTTACATTTCCACGTTAAAAACTGCGTATATTTATAGGTATAATTAATATAAATCAATATATTATATTCATTGTATATCATATCGTTTGGATAGTAAAAATCCATCTTCCAGCGACTTTGTGGAGGTGGAAAACTGCCCAGCATCAATAGCTTGGCACTGGAAGATAAAAATGGTTGTAGTGGATGTGTTTCTATTTCTATATCAGGCATTTATATAAAGAGCCAAATTTCAAATTGAGCGAATAATTTTATTTATTTTATAGAGTTTTACGGTTTTTTTGCTTGGGTCTTTTGTTGGTGGAAATGCCACCTTCACAAAATTTTCGTAATATCATTTTTTCTTTGAGTTTCGAGTTTGTAGATCTAACAGCAATAGATTGAGTGAAAATCTGCTTTCAAAACATAAAAAAAGCCGCTTAAACAAGCGGCTTTGCGAACGCGGTTTCAACTTCCGCCATCTCCATCAAAGACCAAGAATTATTATTTAATAAATGATAACGATCCATCTGTGCTAAGTGCCAAGGTTATGTATCTATATAATCATTTAATACATCATCACAGTAGTAGTACAAATAATCTTCAATATATTTATTTGGTTCGGAAATAAAATTGACCACAAGTGTTCCTTAATAGAGGATAAATTATTACCAAAATTGGATGAACTAATGTCTGTGAAAAATTTGAATTAAAAATTTCCTTACAGTCCTCTTAAGAGGACTTTTTTCAACTTTTATCTTTCTATTGAATTTTTAACCTTACCATTAAATAAAACTAAACAGTATGTTCTGTACATGCCCTGCTATCATCCCCTCACAAAAATTAAACAGAGGGTAAAATCTATGGCCACACCATATATTGTCGTTGGCTGCCCCACTACTGGAGGCGGTCAAGTTATATCTGGCAACAGCATGTTCCAGGTTGAAGGCATTCCTATCGCTTGCGTTGGTGATAAGGCAACATGCCCCAAGCATAAAACAGTTGCTACGATTATCTCTGGCGATCCACACATGCAGATCTTTGGAAAAGCTGCAGCACGAGTCAATGACTCTCTTTCATGTGGCTGCAAACTATTACCAAAGCAAAATTTAGTTGTTCAGGATAATGGTGGGGGTATGGGAAGTGTTGCAAGTGTTGCCCCTGCCATTGCCACAGCACAGGATAGTTTTGTTAAAGAGAACCCCGACAAAGAATATGGAATACAATTCCAATTAAAGGATGAACAGACGCAGAAAACGTTTAGTGAAATTCCATACTCAATCATCTATAAGAAGAATGGGAAAGTAGAAACTGGGTGGACCGACGCAGAAGGTAAAACTCACGTCATCAATGCTAACTCGCCTGATGAAGTTGAATTTCAAACAATTGATGCCTCAAAACCGTTACCCCCCTTATAAGGATCTTAAATATGACACAAGATAGAATATTTTCACCGACTCTAATCCCATCCTTAGATAATGAAGTCAAAGTCTGCCATGCAGATGAATTATTAGATCCTTTACTTTGTAATAGTATCGTTAAAATACTTAACTATCATACAACGGTGCCTTACACTTTTATGATGAACCAAGCTCAATGGGACTGGGTAAAACAGAAATATCCCTTTGAGCATGATTTAGCTATTCGCTTTGGGCTTGAGTATGATTTGCGCCAGTTTAGCGATTCAGTATTAGAACGCTATTCTTTTCACACAATGATGTATTTAAAGTTCACCTTGTATGCACAAAAGCATTCCAGAAATAAAGGGGCTGAAATGATCTTAGAATTAGCAAAAGATTCTTTTTCAGCTCGAATGGCAATTGCTAAGAAAAATTTTGGTGAAATAATAGATTTAGCATTATCAAATGCAAGTAAGCCTGTTCTTGCCTCAAATGCTCTGGCAGTATTTACCAACAATGGCCCTTTTGGAATTAATGAATATATGTATCAAAATGTCTTTGGACGTTCATATGATAGAGCAACAGTTTCTCAATATATTCAAAACTACAACTACACTCCACCTAAAAACCGTTTTTCACTATGAAAATGACCTTAATCCCCGTACTAGCTATTTCTTGTTTATTCTTAACATCTTGTAAAGCATCATCTGATAAAGATGATATTGATCAATTTGTAAAAGTAGATCTGAAAAACTATGCAACTGATAACTACAGAGTTTTTATCGAAGCTAATAAGAACTTCTCTAATGATCCTGCATTAAAAGAAACGCTTTTTAATAATACATACGTAAAGCTGGAAACAGCTCGTAGTCTTTTAAGTGAAGAGTATCCTGATTGGGTGGAAGGTTTAGACCGCAATGGTTTCGATTATGCAGATCTCAATACAATATGTTGGATGACAGTCTATATGGAAAACTATGTAGGCAAGATTGGTGAAAAGTATAAAAAAGATCTTAAAGTTGAAACTCTAAGTGACGTACATCGACTCTATGAAGAAAGGCAAAAGGTCATCAAATTAAGAGATAGTAAAGAGCAAACCGCTAAAAATTTTGTTGAAGTATGTACATAGCACTCTAATCACATCAATTAAAGTAGCCGCAATATAATGATGTAAAAGAATGCCAATCACTAAATTGGCATTCTTTTTTTTTATTATTTTTCAAAAAACTTAAGTTATCGATCGTTCGCTTATTATCAGAAATGGGAAATTTAACAGTGAACAAATTTAAAATATTACTTATTCTTAATCAACTATATTATACAAAGTTTGTTTTTAGTGCTGCTTACGAGGAAGCGGATCAAGTATCAAAAACTAATGATCAATTATTGAATTTTGCTAGTTATCAAGTCCATGCAATTAAAACTACATATGATACTTTGGGCATAAATTTATCAGAAGACCTTAAAGCACTTTCAGAAGGGAAAAAGAGTGTTATGACACTAAATGCCTTAGATGCTCTGTGTGTAAGTAATAAATTTATTGGAAAATACTCAGCTTTAAAACTTAAGCCTGGAAGTAAAATATCACCAGATGTATAAGACCTTTCAGATAAGGCCCTAGCTCTTCAGCCCGAAATTGAAAATATTCTGAAAGATTCGGCAAATCCTATGGGTGATATTCAGTGTTTAAAACTGAAATAATACTCTCTTCTTAGCAGTATAAAAATGCCAACTTAAGTTGGCATTTTTATATATTTTCCAATAAATTAATTTGATAATAATGTGTGAAATACAGCTAGATAAACTACTCAAAATTATTTTATAAAATTTCAGTTAACACCACTTTTAGTAATCCAGATTTATACAAGAATTTGATACCTACAAATTCGGGTTTGTAAAAATGATCATTCTCATCATCGCCATGTTGTGCAATAACTTCACCGTCCCACTCTCATAAGCAGCGTGCGCAATACCACCATCTCTGCCACGACCAACAACAGATCACTTAACCAAGACCATTAAACCTAAAAACACAATAATGGCTCCAAAAAACCTGTTGATATAAATACCGATTTTAGAGTCTACTTTGACATTAATAGCAATTTTTCTAGCTAAAAATACCAGAGGAATTTGTATTAACAACATGATAATGATTAGCTCAACACCAAGTACTAACATTTGCAACGTGACATGACCAGGCTCTATTTGAATAAACTGAGGAATAAAAGCCAGTGTAAATATAATCGCTTTGGGATTTAAGAGGTTGGTGAGTAATCCTTCTATATAAAGTTTTTTATAGCTTTTCTTAGACTTGGTATTATCAATACTGAGTGGGTTATTATTTATAAATATACTAAAACCAACCCACAAAATGTATAGCGCACCTAAAATGACAAAACTTTTATACAGTACAGGAGAAGAATAAATTAATGCCGTTACACCAGCAATTGCAAATAGGATATGGAACATCACTCCAGTCACTGCACCCAATACAGTGATCAATCCCGCCTTAGCTCCCTGACTCATTGCATTCGATAATGCACGCAACATATCTGGACCAGGAATAAGCGTTAAGATCGTAGCAGAAATAGCAAACAGCCAAAGTGTTGAAATATCCATAAACATCATTTGAAACGTTAATTGGATATATTTTCAATATCTCTAAACAAACAAGATAGAATGATATTGCTCAGCGACTGAAGTTGCGATAATTACGAGGCGTCGTCCCATAAGTAGATTTAAATGCTCTTCCTAAATGAGACTGATCAGAAAAGCCACAGCTAACTGCAATTTCTGCGATATCACGACCTGCCGAAAGCATTCTTTTCACTTGCTGTAGTTTAAGTTGCCGCTGATAACGGCTTGGGGACAAACCAAACTTTGCTGTAAACTGACGACATAAATGGAATTTTGACATGTCTGCTGCTTGCGCTAATCGATCTAAGCTAATTCCTTCGAGCTGATAATCATGAAGATATTCTTTTGCCCGTATTAAATGTGATGATGCTGAATTCTTTTGACTTGTAATGTTTTGTACTCCAACAGAAGAAAATACGTGAAGAAATTCAGCCATGCAGTTAGTCCAAACAACGTCTCTTTCAAATTTATCAGTGTCTATGTTTGTTAAAACTTTGGCCGCCTCACACAGCTTTTTTGCAAATACAGTTTGTTTTAGGCCAGTCACAATATTCGGAGGCAAATGCATTTCCATACTTTCAGCCGTATTAAATACACTCTCTACCTTTGGATAAAACATAAAATATCGGCATCCTTGTTCACCAACGACTGTTCCGGCATGGACTTCCCCTGGAGCAATGATACTGACTTCACCACATTGAACAATCCCTTCCATTTTTCGCTGTGCACTATTGTTATTTGCCCCTCGTAACACAACGCCAATTGACCAAGTATCATGCCAATGTCGTTCAAACTCATGGTCAAAAAAGTCTGCGATAAGTAGCTCTAAGCCATCTAGATCATCAAAACAATGGATTCGTGCATAATTTTTCATATCAATTCCATCTTAAAGCTTTAAACAATTCATAATGAAAGTTAAATTGATTATACGTTGATCTTAAAGAAAAGCTTCATTAAGGAAGAGTCTTTAGCCAGAGAGCAATTTGAATTTAGACATGATCCCCCAAATGGGACAGCCATTCCATACACTTTAATTGCTGCTGCAAGCTCTACACAGTTGCTTACCGGCTCTACAATTTACTTTCTTCAGATAATAAAAAAAACCGCTTTCGCGAGAACAATTAATTTTTTAAGACGCGCTTTTAAAGTAGCGCATGTAAATTTTCTAACTCAGTATTTTTTAAATGCTCTATCAAAATAAAGGGCTTCATAAACCTCCACCTACTAATGAATGTTTTCCTCCCAGTATTAAATGCTTTCGAATTCATTGAGCATTGGCAACATTTTTAGCGATATCAAGTGGCGCATAAAAACAACCATTAGATTTTTAAAAACACCTGTAAGCCAATTAAATAATTTCAAAAATAAGTCATTAATATTTAATAAATTTAAATTTATTGGTTCTTTTCACCCAATATCGAAAACATTAATGGTAAATTTTTGCCAAAATGCTCAACCCTGTATTTCCCATTCTCTTTCATCATATTACTAAAACAGTTATATGATGAGTAATCATATTCTTTGAATTCGAGAATATTTATTCCGTGATTGATTAAACTTGTAAATATTTCACTCAGGCTATGATTCCAAGTGATTGCTTGATAGTTTATTTCTGCTGATTGATCAGCATAAGAGCCAGTAGATGTTTCACTTATAGGGTCATTTTTGAAGTAGCTGTATGTTATATTTTTAATTTCATCATCAAACATCCATATGACTGGATGAAATTCAATAATCAAAAATTTACCCCCAATTTTTAAAAAATTGGATATCACCTTAGCCCATAAATCTAAATTTTCTAACCATCCTATAACCCCATAACTCGTAAATACGTAATCATATTTTTTGTCTAAAATATTGGATAGTTCATAAATATTGGAGCAAATAAACTCTACATTTAATCCCAGTTCATCGTTAAACTCTTTTGCTTTTTTTATGGCCTCTTCTGAAAAATCTATAGCTGTAACATTAGCTCCAAGTTGAGCCAAAGACATAGAATCTTGTCCGAAATGACATTGTAAGTGTAGTATAGATTTTCCTGAAATATCCCCTAAAATACCCAATTCTATTGGGTTCAGAGTGTTTCTTCCTTTTAAAAAGGAAACATTGTCATAAAACTCGCTCTTGATATGCGGATTTGTTTTTAAATTCCAAGCATTCTTATTAATACTGATATAGTCACTCATCTTTTATCCTTTCAAGAACTTAAAAATTAGTTTTAATTATATAAAGAAAGCCCTTTAGGGCCTTCTTTTACATCTAACCTAAGCATTAAACTGTGATTATGTCATTTCACCTAAATAGCAAATCGAGATCGCAAATAAATTCTCTGGTTCAGTCGTGGGATCATTCTTTTGGATCCACTCGGCTCCAATGATGCTTAATTCATTTAATTTAGATTTAGAAACTGGTGGCAAGAATGTTTCTAGCGGTAGTTGAATGCTGAAATTCCTTGTATTGCCGTTATTACTCTTATCATTAAACGTATAACCAATTAAGTACCAATGATATTTTTGTTCAGACATTTGTTATTCTCAAGTTTAATTATTGAGCTAATTTTATAGCACAAAAAGTAAAGATTCCTACTCAAAACTCATCATTTTTTCATATAAATAAAGGACTCATAATACATTGTGACAATCTTTAAATGACTAAGGATTGTCACAAGATCAACGAGCAATCAGAGAATTATTTCAATCATAATTGCGATTTTAGTAGCCCTCTGTCTTTTAAAATTGGTAAAACGTGATCCCTGAAATACGGAAATTCTTGCGTATAATTGAGGAAAGACAAGGTACTGCCTGAAAAACCTGTTTCATGTAACAGTATTAGCCCTTCAGCAACTTGTTCGGGAGTACCGACCAATGGAAAACCGCCATGACCTACGGCAATACGTTGGCGCAATTCTTCCCGTAGATCAGCTGGGAAAGATTTACAAAACGAAAATAGGGTATCCATTAATTGCTGTATAGCACCATGATCTGCGTTATTTAATTGTCGATCCCACTCAGCTTTCGCTTCTTCTTCAGTTGAACGACAAATCACATGGGCAAAGGTCAGGACTTTAATTTTGCGACCTAAAGTCTCAGCCTCATCTTTAAGTTCTTTAATTTCTGTCACTGAGCGTGCTAAATCAGCAGCGGGGGTAAATAAAAAATCTGAGTTTCTAACTGCAAACTCGCGCCCTTCCTTAGAACCAGCAGCATTAAAAATGGGTGGAAAGACTCGAGGAGTTGGTTTGCCATAGGTGCCTTGGGTTTGAAAAAATTTACCTTCCCAATTGAATGGCTCATTGCTTTGCCAAGTCTTCTTAATTAATTCATACCATTCTTGTGCATAACCATATCGTGTCTCATGATCATCAGGTAATTGTAAACCCATAGCATCGTATTCAGGCTTATTCCACCCTGCGACAATGTTTAAGCCAACACGATTATCACTGACTTGGGCCATCGTTGCGATTTGTTTTGCGACCACAATTGGATGGTTCAGTACCGTATGCAATGTCGCAAAAATCTGAATATTTTTAGTTTTTGCCAATAATGCCGATGTCCATGTCACGGTCTCTAACACCGTTCCATGAAAATCCTTTTTGCCACCATGACCAATAAAACGTGCCGCGGATAACATGAAATCGATTCCAGCATCATCGGCCATTTGTGCCAATTCCAAGTTGTGGCTCCAGCTGGCATCCCAGCCATCATCTAGAGTTGAAGGTGTTAAACCTCCAGAACAATTAGAGGCAAAAATGCCCAATTTAAAGTGATCTGATAAATTGAAGTTGTGTTGATGCATGATTTTTCCTTTTTAATATAAATCGTTAAAAATGAAGAATAGGAACATGTACTTCCCGAGAAAGGCCAATCTTTATCAAAGTAAGGACTTATTTCTCTATGTTATAAAATCAGTCCTGTTGTCGTTAAATTTTCTACAAATTATGTGAAATATAACTTATCTTAGCAAAATGAATATCAATTAGAAAAGCCATTTTATATGAAAATAGTAAATCAAATTTAAAATAATCGTCAGATAATGTGATTGACAAATATTCAATAATTCACCTATAAATTAATATAAATTTCATATATCTATAAATCTAGGAATAGGCACAATGGAACATCAGAATGACCTTCATCCTTTGGTTGCTCCATTAGCATCGCTTAACTACCTACATGAAGCACATCAATACATCGACAAGAATCTGACAGTGATGCAAGTTTATAACTTAATGACAGGTCATCCGCCCTTTTGGCTACGTATCGCCTTTAAGATCAGAGATTTTTTAAGTTTAAAGTTGGGAGGTGTTCAACCGATCAAAGGCTTTAGTTCGGTTAAACCAGAAAATGTTGCGATCAACGAAAAGTTGGATTTTTTTGATGTGGTGAAAATTACGGACAAGGAATTATATTTACAGTCTACAGATAAACATCTCAGTGTATTAGTCGCATTACAGCTTCAGGAACATGATGAGTTTAAGAATGAATTAACGGTCACAACCAGTGTGATCACTTATAATTTTTTCGGAAAAATTTATATGCTTCCTGTCTCCTTGGTGCATGATCTAATCGTCAAAAATTCATTAAAAAATCTAAATTAAGCGTTCTCAAGAACAACCACTGGAAGTCTTTACTAATTATTCCTTCCAGTGGGTAAACTTAAATTAGAAGATTCAAACAACTATATCTTCATATTAATTCCAACTTGAAAACCTCGTCCAGGTAATGGTGCAATGTATTTCAGTGGGGAGTTATGTGGTCTCGCTTCTTCATTCAGCAGATTTGAGCCGTTCAGGAACACGTCAATATCAGAATTCTTTAATTTTAGATGCTTACTGATCTGCATATCGACCATATTGAAGGCTGGTAAAGGCTCTTCCTCCGAAACATTCTTCCCTAGATATTTAGGTTTATCATAATAAATACTTGAGAGGCGTGCAGCCCAATCCCCTTTACTCCACTCTACGCTTGCACCGTAACGGCTTGTTGGCATGTTTGGTAAATAGTTGCCATCATTAAATAAGCTATATTGATTTGGGTTTAAATTTTTATTTTTTACAAAATCAGCAAATGCGCCAAGCGTAAAAATGCCAAATTGCTGCGTATTGATTTTCTGCTTAAGATCAACTTCAAAGCCTGTGATTTCTGTATCTGTTTGAGTCCAGTATTTGAGAGGTAAGCGGTTCGCCGTTTGCATGCCAGAATGAGTAAGATAGAGATAGTTTTCAAATTTCATCTTATATACAGTAGCCTCAAGATTAAAATCTTGATAATTGAATAAAGCTGTCAGCTCTGTATTTTTAGATTTTTCAGGCTCTAACTTTTGATTTCCTTGCTCATTAATCATAATAGAATAATGGTTGCCACTGGCATAAAGCTCATTCAGCTCTGGAGCACGCTCCGATACTGAATATCTAAGCTTCATGCCTACATAATCATTCATTTTGAAATATGAACCCAAACTGTAGCTTTCTAAATCGAAATTGGTATCTTGTAACTTAGTATTCGGCGAGTTGCGAGATACTTTAAAATCACTGTCTTTGATCATGTGATCAATACGTTCTTGGCGATAGCCTGCATCGAAAGATATACGATTCAAGTCAATTTTTTCTTGGATAAAGATCGCTTGTGTTTTGGTTTTTACATTAGGAAGATAGCGTAACTTGCCTTGTCCTTCGATAGTTCGATTACTCTGACTCAGCCCAAGTAAACCATTCAAATAAGTAAAAGGCTGATGTCTCAATACAATTTCGGCTTGTTTGGTATCAAAGCGGTAATCATTTGCTAACTGTGTCCCGAGATATTCACCTGAACGATTGATCACTTGATTCGCTTTGAAATCGATTCCCTTCAAAAATGGTGTATCAAAATTATATTGACTATCCAATGTATATTTTCGTTGATCCGTCTTTATTCCTACAGGTAGACCGTCATCATAAGAAGATTGAAACGACTTATTTTCTAAAGAAAAGCCTGGTACACCGTATGCATTTTTCTGAGAGTCTGCACTCAAGCCAATATAGCCATTTTCCAGAAAGTAGGTACTCCCGATCGCATAATGCTGATTCTCCAAATAGCTATTGCCTAGCTTTCGATTGTAATTTGGTGTCACATCGTTATTAATTCTATTTTCCTTAAACTTGGGTGTATCAGCAATATATTCAGGATTTACTGGGTTGATATATGTCTTACCACTCCAAACAGATGAGGGTTTATCGGTATAGAATGAAAACTTCCCATCTGCCCAATCTGGATTTTCAGTCATAAATTGGTCAATATACTTTTGCGATGCGGTGTTATAGATCTGCTGTATGCGCGTATCTTTTTGACAAGCATCTGCCAACGCTGAATTCACACCACCTGTTGCTGGGAAAACTGCGCTATTACAAAGTTCAGCTTTACTGTAGCCTGGAATTTTATAAGACGAAATGTCCTGTTTTGAAAATAAGAAGTTAGTTGAAAAGTTGCTTTGATTATTTAAATTCAATTTAAAACCATGTGCATCTGCATTATTCCAACCTTTTCGCACAGCCAGCTCTAAATTATGATCTTGCTTGGGAATTTCTTTGCTAATCAGGCCATTCTCTACATTTACACTACCACCAATTGCATTTCCACCGTATCGCACACTATCCGATGACTTATTCACCTGAATAGATTGATTAAATAAAGGATCAAAAGGAATGGCAATATTGCCACTGATTGCATTCATTCCATAAGCTGAGAGTCCATCCTCAAGAATTTGTACTCGATTACCACTTAAACTGCGGATAACTGGTGCTCCTGCATTGGGACCAAAAGAGCTACTCTGTACACCTGGCACTTGCTTAAGTGCATCTCCTAATGTTTGATTTTGTGTATTGCGATTTTTTACAACGATATTGTTCCCGATTGAAAGATCTGTTTCTGCTTTTAAACTGATGTTTGGCAATATGACAGGACTATCCTGCTCATTTGCAGATGCTTGATGATTGATAAATAGAATGGCTATTGCTAGGGCTTTGTAACGCACATTGAACTCCTTATTTTCAATTGTTATGTTATAACATAACAATTAAGTGTTCAAACAAAACCTAAGCTTCATTTTTCATACTTAATGTGCGTAAAAAAGAAATTGCTCAAATCCTTTTGAGCAATCAAGTGTTTTATGATCGATTAAAGTAATTCAGAGGTAACTTTAGGTAGCGGATTCCATTAGACTCAGGTTCTGGCAATCGACCTGCATCCATATTGATTTGAATCGCAGGCAGAATAAGCTTAGGCATCGATAGAGTCGCATCACGTGCTTGGCGCATTTGTACAAAGTCATGCTTAAGCGTTTTTGCATTTAAGTGAATATTGCTTTGTTTTTGCGCTCGAATATCTGTTTCATAAATATATGTATCACGACCTTGTGGTTTATAGTCGTGACATAAAAAGACGCGTGTATGTTCTGGCAATTGATACAGCTTTTGCACGGAATCAAATAAGATATTCGCACTGCCTTTCGGAAAATCACAACGCGCCGTTCCATAATCTGGCATAAATAAGGTATCACCAATAAAAACAGCATCACCTATCACATAACTTAAACACGCGGGTGTATGTCCCGGTGTTGGTATGTTATATGCCGCTAAGTTTCCGATACTGAAGTGTTCATGGTCTTTAAACAAATAATCAAACACCTGATGCGTATTAAAATACTTCATATCGATGTGATAAATTGCACTAAATGTTTCCTGAACAATGGCAATTTTCTCACTCATGGCAATCTTGCCACCCAGCTTAGATTTCAGATATTGAGACGCCGTTAAGTGATCTGCATGAACATGTGTTTCCAATATCCATTCAACTATAAGTGCTTGAGATTCAATATAAGCAATCATCTCATCTGCATGCTGTGTGGATGTTGATGCCGAGGCAGCATCATAATCCAAAACACTATCGATAATTGCACAATGCTTTGTTTCAGCATCATGTACAACATAACTAAAGGTATTACTTTGCTCATCAAAAAAGGCTTTGACTGTTGGATGTTGCACTGCATTCCTCCTACTGTTTGGCCCAAAGACGATGGATCAACATACCGAGCAGCATTGCTGCAATAAAATACCAAACTTCAAAATAACCCAGTCCGATCAGGGTAATTGCGGGTGCTGGGCAAATGCCTGCAATTCCCCAACCCATACCAAATAATATCGCACCTGTGATCAACTTCTTATCAATTTGATTATTCTTTGGTAAAGTAATCGTCTCACCTGATAATGTTTTGGGATTGCGTAAGGCTTTCTGAAATGGAATAAATGCAACTGCAATTGCACCAATCATCACAAACATCAAACTAATATCCCAGGCGCCAAAAATATCTAGAAAACTCAGTACTTTTTCAGGATTCGACATTCCTGAAACCAAGAGGCCCAATGCAAATAGGCTGCCAAAGATCAATGCAAACAAATTCTTCATTATGCTACTCCCAGAATATGACGCACCACATACACCGTAACAAAACCAGCGAACATAAATGTGATTGTGGCAACCATTGAACGTGGAGATAAACGGCTAATCCCGCAGATCCCATGCCCACTGGTGCAACCTGAACCTAACCGTGTACCAAACCCCACCAACAGTCCAGCAATGATCAAAGCGAGCGGAGACGACTGCATGATAATTTCAGGCTTAACAAAAATTTGATAAATAAATGGTGTAATAATCAGGCCTAATAAAAACCAAAAAGCCGAACTACGTAAAAATGTTTTGGGCTGTAATAATTGAGCAATCAAACCACTCACACCCGCGACACGCCCATTGACGTATAAATAACCAACAGCCGCTAATCCAATTAACGCGCCACCAATTAAAGCTAGAATAATACTTGTCATCATCCTCTCACCAATCAATATATGTTTTTATAATATATTACTATAAATAATAATTAAACAAATCTATTCAATATTAGCGCTTAATCGCTTATTTTTACGAAAAATGGCATACATTGGTAAATATTTTCTAAAATTAAGTAAGCTAATTTGAATTTTGAACATAAAGACAGGATGTGAACAAGCATCGTATTTCTTGAACAGACCAACTATTCGAACTCAGCAAGCACCCTTTCTGCAAACCAAACAGGAAATACTGTCACGATCGGATTAATTCTTAGTCGTTCAGCCTGTTCAATTTCTGCCAAAAAAGCTGCTTTTTCACCATCCGAAGAATTATCAAATATAAAAGCTCGATCACTCACCTCGATGGCTTGCATTAGTAAGTTCATGCTGCGGTAATAACGATCACGAATTTTGGGTTCTGGTACAGCATGCCCACCGGTACTTACCCGATACTGTACCCGCACAATATTGATTTCAGGGTCAACCGTTGAAACATAGTACAGATATGTTTTAAACCCTTGCTCCTGAGCCATTCTCAGAAACTCAACTTTGCTGATATGCGACATGACAGTTTCAAAGGTAAAACTAATTTTTAAGCTTAGAAATTCTAAACGGATAAAGTCGATAATTCTGGCAGCAAGATATGAATCAATATCTTGAATAGCAAAAACAAGATGGTGCTTATCTAGCAATTCAGGTTCTTGACTTAATAAATTACAGGTTTTTTGATTTAATTTTTTCTTTTTGGTTTTTAAAAATGCAATCAACTTTAGCGCGTCTAGAGACTCATGATAAATCTTTAAGTCCAAGCGATGAGTTTGATTTAAGTTTTTTTCGAGTTCATCTGCATTTAAATATGCCCAATATGTCGGGGCAATAAATATTCTTTAATCGTACTTTTACCAGAACCGTTTGGACCAGCAAACATGCGAATTCTAGGCGTAGACTGTCGCATTAACTTATACAACAGCCTGCTTTTTCTTACGTTTCAATAGAGCACGAGATGCTTCAATAACAGTATAAGCGCCTGATATATCCTTGATCACTTCAGTCTCACCAGTTGGATGCTGTTTTAACAGTTGATGACCTTTGGCATAGACCACAGTAGAGGATTCACTTGCCTCTTTAAACGCATTACGGAATGCTTCTACAGCAAGCTTAGGAAGAAGACTTTCCTCTTGCGTACTCATTTTCATGATTGTAAAAGCTGTCATTAAAGACCCCTCCGCCTGATTGCGCTTATACCTATACTAGAATGCTAGTTTTATCTATTTTTGCAGCAGCGAGTTTAACGAACGAGATCTTCAATACCGATCAGTTTTGGTAATTTATCAATTACTTTATTCAACTCAGCATTTGCTGGAGAAATACATCCTGTGTAATGGCTAAGTTTTGTTACAGTACCATCAGGCTTTTTCCATGAGAAATAAGCACTTGGCTGGTCGGTTGCTGTTTCTTCACAACCAGTTGTCTTTACATTTGCACCCGTAGCTGGACGATAGGTTTTTAGTTCTTGCTGTAATTTCTTATAAACAGAAGGATCAACGGTTAAATCCTGGGTACCTGTTACTTTGGTGTATTGTTTACCATCGAAATGAACAGCGCCTTCAGGTGTAATCTCAACAGAATAGATTGGGCATGCACCAAAACATGGACTAGATGAATAGCGGATTGTTTCTTGCGCCGTATCCTGTGGTTGTTGAGGTGTTGTTGTGCAGCCAACTAAAGAAAAAGTAAAAAGGCCCGCCAAGAATAATTTTTTCATTTGTTGATCCGTTATAAAGTATGTTATTCAAATTTAACAAATCGTAGAAATTTTGTCATTTAGATTGATGTAAAAAAATGGAAAAATCACTTAAATCTACTTAGGCTATTTTGAATTAAATAAAAAAATAAGGCCTACTTTGAGGCGAATTAAGCGAGGTTCTGAGATTGAAGAATTAAGCGGGCAAGTTCTAAATCATCTGCATAGGTAATCTTGATATTATCTGAACGTCCCTGCACCACTTGTACAGGTTCTTTCACATATTCCAAAGCGCTTGCTTCATCAGTGATCACAATGTGATTGGCTAACGCTTTTTCAATCGCACTTTTAAGAATGCCCAGTTTCGCCATTTGTGGCGTTTGTGCTTGCCACAATAATTCACGGCTCACGGTTTTCTCGATCTGATTCTGATGAGCTACTTGTTTTAGCGTATCACGAACTGGAATAGCCAAAATCGCACTTTGATTCTGCTGCTCTGCCGCCTGAACTAACTGAGTTAAACAATCTTTAGTTACACATGGTCGTGCAGCATCGTGTACGAGAACCCAATCATCTTCATGGGCAATGTCAGATAAATAGATCAAGGCGTTTAAAACAGAATGTACACGTTCTGCACCACCCAAACAAAAATGCAGTTTGTCATTATTTTGAAAAGCGAGGGTTTCCGCAAAATTATCTTGTGCACCAATGGCAAGCACGCAACCAGCCAAATCTAAGGTGTTTAGGCGATTAACCGTATGTTCAAGTACAGTCTGATCCTGAATATACTGGTATTGTTTTAATTCAGTTTTTGAAAAACGACTGCCAGAACCTGCTGCTGGTACAACCGCCCACAGCTTAATCTGGGTTTTCATTGGTTGCAGTGTCTTCTTTTGCGTTTGGATCAATATAAATTGGTTTGTAATGGGTACTGATGGTACTCATTTGTACGAAGGTTTCATTCGGCTTGACCAAACCTAAATCTAAACGTGCATGTTCTTCAATGGCTTCACTGCCACTTTTTAAATCAAAAACTTCAGCAGCTAAAATACGATTTCGCTCTTTGAGCTCAGTATTAATTTCTGCTTGTTGCGTAATTTGTTGAGTTAAAGCTTGGTGAGGAAAATAACCACCCTCACCTAGCCAAAATTGATACTGTAAACTTGCCACCAAAGCGATGACAAGCACTAGAATCAACTTACTCGAGGTCGATCGAAACATCTCTATCATGAAAAATTCCCTACATCCTTCTTACAAGGAAGATCATCTGCAAATTCTATAGGATTATGAATTTGCAGAGTTTCTGTCTTTTGTAAAGAAAGATGATCAGAAGTATTCAACATAGATAAATTGACCTTAGTTTAGACCTTTGAATTCAGCTTTACCGCGGTAAGCTGCGTTCGTTAATTCTTCAATACGAAGCAATTGGTTATATTTCGCTACACGGTCAGAACGGCATAGTGAACCGGTCTTGATTTGACCAGCTGCTGTACCCACTGCCAAGTCAGCAATTGTTGAATCTTCAGTTTCACCTGAACGGTGTGAGATTACAGTGCTATAACCGTTTGCTTTTGCAAGGTAGATTGCATCTAGAGTTTCAGTCAATGTACCAATCTGGTTATATTTGATCAGAATAGAGTTACCTACTTTCTCATTAATACCGCGTTGTAAAATCTTAGGATTAGTTACGAATAAATCGTCGCCAACCAATTGGATTTTGTCACCAAGGATTGATGTTAAGTAGCTCCAACCTTCCCAGTCAGATTCATCTAAACCATCTTCAATCGAAATGATTGGGTATTGATTTACAAGACCAGCTAAATAGTCAGAGAACTGATTGCTTGTGAATGCTTTATTACCTTCACCAGCAAGGACATATTGACCATTTTTGTAGAACTCAGAAGATGCACAGTCAAGTGCCAGCATAATATCAGAACCAGCTTTGTAACCAGTTTGACCAATTGCTTCAAGAATAACTGTGATTGCTTCTTCGTTTGAGCGCAAGTTTGGCGCAAAACCACCTTCATCACCTACAGCAGTGTTTAAACCTTTTTTGTTTAAAACTGATTTTAGTGAATGGAAGATTTCAGCACCTGCACGTAATGCTTCAGCAAAAGAAGTGAAGCCTACAGGTTCAATCATGAATTCTTGAATATCAACATTATTGTCTGCATGCGAACCACCGTTGATGATGTTCATCATTGGTACAGGCATGCTCAAAGTCGTTTGACCACGTAGATCAGCAATATATTGGAAAAGAGGAATTTTCTTTTCATCTGCAGCAGCGCGCGCAGCAGCCAATGAAACAGCTAAAGTTGCGTTAGCACCTAATTTTTCTTTGTTTTCAGTACCATCAAGCGCGATCATCGTATTATCGATGTCTTTTTGTTCAAATACTGATTTGCCCACTAAAGCGTCACGGATAATCGTATTTACGTTATTAACCGCAGTTTTAACACCTTTGCCCAAATAACGTGCTTTGTCGCCATCACGAAGTTCTAAAGCTTCACGAGAACCAGTTGAAGCACCAGATGGTGCACATGCACGACCAACAACCCCAGATTCTAAAATAACGTCTGCTTCGATGGTTGGGTTACCACGAGAGTCCAAAATTTCACGTGCGCGGATGTCAACGATTTGGCTCATGAACAATTCCTCTGTTGAATGAAAAACAAGATGCAAATGATTGCATCAATGGGTGTCTAACTTTTTGAATCCTTTAACCAAAGTATCCAATTCTTTTAATTGCGCCAAGAATGGCTCAAGCTGAGATAAACGCAATGCACATGGTCCATCACATTTTGCGATTTCTGGCTCTGGATGTGCTTCCAAGAATAAACCAGCCAATCCTGTTGCCATGCCTGCACGCGCTAATGTCGTGATTTGGGCACGACGACCACCAGCAGAATCAGCACGTCCACCAGGGGTTTGCAATGCATGGGTAACATCAAAGAATACGGGTACATTCATTTCTTTCATGGTATCGAAGCCAAGCATATCAACAACCAAGTTGTTATAGCCAAATGCTGAACCACGTTCACAGAGAATGAGTTTGTCATTTCCAGCTTCCAAACACTTATGCAAGATATGACGCATTTCGTGTGGTGCTAAGAACTGTGCTTTTTTGATATTGATAATGGCTTGAGTTTTCGCCATTGCTTCAACAAGATCAGTCTGACGACTTAAGAAGGCTGGAAGTTGGATAATATCAGCAACTTCAGCAACAGGCGCTGCTTGGTAAGGCTCGTGAACGTCTGTGATAATGGGCACATTAAAATGCTTTTTAATGTCCGCAAGCCATTCAATCCCTTTTTCCAAACCTGGTCCACGATAAGAGTTTAGGCTTGAACGGTTTGCTTTATCAAAGCTTGCCTTGAATACATAAGGAATGTCTAGGCGTTTGCAAATATCAACATAAGTTTCAGCAATTTCAAATGCTAAATCTCTTGATTCCAGTACGTTCATTCCGCCAAATAATACAAATGGCAAATGATTTGCCATTTGTATATCGCCTAAACGTACAACTTCTTGTGGTTTTAATTGTGACATTTAAACTTTCCTAGTTTATTTAAAACTTAGTACTTACTTTTGATGCTGTTTTTTTGCAGCTTCGATGAAGCTAGCAAATAATGGATGTCCATCACGTGGTGAACTTGTAAATTCCGGGTGGAATTGTACAGCAATAAACCAAGGATGTTCAGGAATTTCTACAGTTTCAACTAAATGTTGTACTGATGAATAACCTGAAATTTTCATTCCTGCTTGTTCAAGTGCTGGAATAAAACGATCATTCATTTCATAGCGATGACGGTGACGCTCAGTGATTTCAGCTTTACCATACACTTCACGCGTCTTCGTACCTTCAACCAATTCTGATTTTTGTGCACCTAAACGCATGGTACCGCCTAGATCAGACTCAAGACTACGCTGTTGTAATTCGCCACGCTCATCTAACCATTCAGTGATTAAGCCAATCAATGGGTATTTCGTTGAACGGTTAAATTCAGTTGAACTTGCTTCTGGCATCGCTGCAACGTTACGCGCATATTCAATCACAGCCAATTGCATACCCAAACAAATACCAAGGAATGGAATCTTGTTTTCACGTGCATATTGAATAGCTTTCATTTTGCCTTCAGTACCACGCTCACCAAAACCACCTGGAACCAAGATCGCATCAGCTGTACTTAAAACGCTAATGTCTTGCTGTTCAAGCTCTTCAGCATTGACATAATCAATCTGAACTTTGACAAGGTTTTGGATACCCGCATGTAAAAGTGCTTCATTCACAGATTTATAAGCATCTGGAAGTTCAACATATTTACCTACCATTGCAACACGAACTGTGTATTCAGGGTTCAGTAATGCTTTAACAACGTTGTCCCAATCTTCAAGGTTTGCTTCTGGAAGGTCATTAAAGCCAAAACGCTCACAGATCAAGTCATCAACGTTTTGCTCGTAGAACGTACGTGGAATTTGATAAATCGTTTTCGCATCTTTACATACCACAACGGCACGCGCTTCCACATTTGTGAACAATGCAATTTTACGTTTAGTATCAACGTCAACATCATATTCAGTACGGCAGATTAAGATATCTGGCTGAATACCAATTGAAAGAAGTTCTTTCACAGAATGTTGAGTGGGCTTGGTTTTTAACTCAGCCGCAGATTTGATATATGGCAACAACGTTAAATGCATAAGCATAGTACGTTTATGACCAAGCTCTACCATCAATTGACGGACTGATTCCATAAATGGAAGTGATTCGATATCACCAACTGTACCGCCAATCTCAACGATTGCAACGTCGTAACCTTCACCTGCGCGAAGTACACGTTCTTTAATGTTGTCTGTAATATGTGGAATAACTTGAACCGTACCGCCTAAGTAGTCACCACGACGTTCTTTATTTAAAACGTCTTGATATACGCGACCACTGGTAAAGTTATTCAGTTTGGTCATTTTCGCACGACGTAAGAAACGTTCGTAATATCCCAAATCTAAGTCAGTTTCAGCACCATCCTCTGTGACGAAAACTTCACCGTGCTGAAATGGGCTCATGGTACCTGGATCGACATTAATGTATGGATCCATTTTTACCATAGTGACTTTTAAGCCACGAGCTTCCAAAAGTGCAGCAACAGAAGCAGCAGAAATACCTTTACCTAGTGATGAAACCACACCACCAGTGACAAAAATAAAATGGGTCATTGAGTTTCTCGTACAATCGAGCCGAAATCGGCCTACAATGTTGGGCAATTTTACTGTACTCTGCCCCTATAAAGCAAAGTCAAACCGCATCAATTCAAAGAACTATAAACAACTGGTTATTCTATCAGCATTTTCGATAGAAATTTATGGGTTTTGTGGATTTTTCATCCATAAATTACGATTAACAGGCCAAAAACACTTAAAGCTCTACCAAAAATCTTGCATTCTTCACTTTTAAATTCTTTGCTGCTCGTCTGCTTAATTGCAAGCATTTATAAAATATCAACAAACTCAACAATACGTAGTGATTTCTTCACATAGATTTACTGTTATAATTGCTGCTGTCCTTTTTTAATATGTTGTTTTAGCAATGGCGAATAAAAAACTTTTAATTTGTGCAGCACTTGCGACTGGTCTTTTATTAACTGCTTGTGTGAAAAAAGAAGAACCCAAAAACGAAGAGCAGCAAGAACAGGCAGCAACTGAGACTCAAACCCAGCCTGAGCCTGAAAAAATCCAAGAGTTCGAATCTTTAGAAAGTGTCGATAAACATGAAGCTCCAGCGCCTGTTGTAGAAACAACGCGTGAAGAAACACCAAATACAACGACCGAAATTCGTCGTGAGACTCGTCCAGCTCAAACAGAAACGCCTGCAGCAACACCAACTGAAGCTCCACGCGCGGAAGAGCCTAAACCTGTAAAAGCTGAACAGAAGCCAGCAAAGACTGAACAGCCTAAAGCAGAACAACCAGTGAAAGCTGCAAAATCATCTACACCAGCTCAAAGTGAAGATGACGCTGTCGCTGCTGCAATCGCTGCCGCAACACCTGCTTTAAACAACTAATTCATTCGTGAATCGTAAAAAGCCAGTTGCTTTCAACTGGCTTTTTTGTGTCTATAGATTAGTAGTTTTTAAAAAAGTCGGCCATCAAGCGTGAGGCCCAAGATTTCACTGTTAAACTTTCATAAAAACCACAATGACTTCCCTTTTTGGTCGTTACAACTGCAATATTATCCATTTGCTGGATCTGATCTTTATAGGGTTCCAAATTTTTAATTGAACAGACTGGGTCATCTTCCGAGTTCAGAATCATCAGTGGAATTTTGACATTCTCAAATACATAAATCGGATTGATGGCTTGGCAGTAACTCTGGTAATCCTGAAATCCAGCCATTTCAAAATATTCTTTTTCAAACTCTTCCAAGCTTGTAGTCGTCAGCACTTTTTCTACAGATGCAATTTGATTCCATGTGTTCTGATAAGGATAAATAAAGTATTTAAATAACTTCTTGGTCATCATTTTGCTATAAAAAGGATGCACATTTTTAAAGCCAATCTCTGTGTTATATCCTGGGCACATTGCAAAAGCAGCTTTGAATGGCGTATCTACCCCTTGCTCGCCTAAATAGCGTACCAAGAGCCCCGTACCTGCTGAAGAGCCAACGGCATATAGATCGGATTGTGGAAACAGGTTTTGAATATGCGCAAGTTGTTCTTTCAGATCACTGGTTGAACCAAAAAGCGAAATACGAGGCACTGGCATTGGCAATCCTGCATGACCACGGCGCAAACACAGTGCAATTCGCCAACCATTATATTCATGCAAATCTTTGACCAGTTCGCGCATACTTTCAGGTGTCCCTGTAATAGTATGCATAATCACAACGGTAGGTGTTTCGGCAGGGAGGTCATATCCATACCACGCAACTGCAGTGATGCCTCCATCCTGCATAATCAAACGATCAACGCGGTCATATTCAAGTTTAATGGTTTTCTTACGAATCACATCAAAATACAATAAATGTAGATGCGTATTACTGAGCCAAGGCGTAGGTCGATATTTTTGCTTTAACTGCGGTAATTTTTCCAAAACATCTTTAATTTTCCCTTTCGGGTCATAGTACATTTTGGGTTGCTCAGCACCGAGCACTGAATCAAGGAGCTCTGAGCCTAACATTTTAATTTTGTCTAAAGCAGATATACCCATATTCAATAACCGCCTCTATCTAAGCATGAGTAAATGTTTGTCGCACTAAAGTTGCGACCTGTTGTCCCCAGATGGCATAGATTTCTTTGCTTGGATGAAAACCATCGCTTGCCATCGGCAAATCCATTGCTTGAAAAGCTTCAATATCATATTGAATAAATCGAAATTGAGATTGTGGTGCCAGCCATTGTTGTAATGCTTGATTCATTTGTTCTGCATATTTTCCAAATAGCCAAGCCAAAGGATTAGGCAAAGCCGGAAAATGCTGCATTGGCGGCACACCCGATACAATAATGAGTTTAGGTTGAAACTGATTCTGTATATAAGTGAATAGCTGTTTTTGTTGTTTAAGCCAAGATTTTGCAGAAGTCAGTTTAGTTACATCATTGACACCAATTGAAGTGATAACAACATCATAGCACTGCTGCTCTAATAGTTGTACTGCTTGAAAAACCTGTTGCGTGGTATCGCCTGTTTTAGCATGCAATTTCCATTGCAACTGATATTCATGTTGCAGCTCAGCAATAATCGCTCCCGACAAAGCCTGTTGCTGGGTTTCAACACCAACACCCGCCGCTGCCGAATCACCAAGAATAAGTAAAGAAAGTGGCTGACCTTGACCAATGATGCCGTGGCGGTCGCCACTTGCTTCTAAAAGACATGGTGTATTGTTACGAACTTTCATACCCTGTATGACTAATATAGGCAGTAATGCAAAAGTTGAAAGTTTTAACCACATTTGAATTCTCTTAATATTACTTAGGCTATTTTGTAGACATCAATTTGGTTGATATTTGGCAAATCGTGCACCCATTTTCTCTGCCAATGCCGCCAAACCGCTCATCGGGCGAATCATCACTTCAAAATCAATGATTTTTCCTTGTTCATTAAAACGAATCATATCGATGCCCTTCAATGATTTACCACTAACATTGGCACTGAATTCCAACACCACATTTTCACCATCTTCAGTGTAAAATTCACGATGATAGGTAAAATTTTCAAACACCTGAATCACATTGGTCAAAATAAAGAAAACCACGTGTTTTCCTTCATAAGGGTTGTAAGCAACTGGTGAACGAAATACCACATCCTCAGCCAATAAATCATTTAAGTTGGATAGGTCACCTGTTTTAATCATCTGATGCCAGTTTTCTAAAGCTTGTTTTGTATTTTCCAATGTCATTGTTATTCTCCCTTGAGATTTAATGGATAAGTTAGGAGCACTTCCTCAATAGAAAGTGCTCCCTAGCATGTTTACAACGTTGCTGCTAACTCAGCACCTTGGCGAATTGCACGTTTTGCATCTAACTCGCCCGCTTCCTTGGCGCCACCAATCAAGTGAACACTTTTACCGTCCGCTTTAAGCTGATCAAACATTGCGGTATACGATTCTTGACCGGCACAAATCACCACATTATCAACCTCAAGCACACGACTTTGACCATCAACGGTAATATGTAAACCTTGATCATCGACCTTGTCGTAGCTTGCACCAGCAATCATTTTCACATCGCGATGTTTTAAGCCTGTACGATGAATCCAGCCTGTGGTTTTACCCAGACCCGCACCAACAGACGCGCTCTTTCGTTGCAATAAGTAAATCTCACGTTCAGACTTTTCTAACTCAGCCGGTTTTAAGCCACCCACATGTTCATAAGAAGTATCAATCCCCCATTCCGCATAGAATTTTTCAGGGTTTAAGCTACCGCTATCACCCTCATGGGTTAAATATTCTGCCGTATCAAAGCCAATACCACCCGCACCAATAATGGCAACACGCTTGCCTACTGATACACGCTCTTTCAATACTTGAATGTAGCTCAACACTTTTGGATGATCGATGCCTTCAAATTGCAATTGACGCGGCGTCACGCCTGTTGCAACCACAATATCATCGTAGCCTGCTTGGCTAAGTTCTTCATAAGTGGCTGTGTGGTTCAGTACCAGCTCAATATTCGGCTGTAATTCAATTTGACGTTTGAAGTAGCGTAAAGTTTCGTAGAATTCTTCTTTACCTGGAATAGTCTTGGCAATGTTGAATTGACCACCGATTTGATTGCTTGCATCAAAAACTTTAACTTTATGCCCACGACTTGCTGCATATACTGCAAAACTCAAGCCTGCTGGACCTGCACCAATCACTGCAATATTTTTAACCGCATTGGCTTCTTTAAAAATAAGTTCCGTTTCGTAACAAGCACGTGGATTGACTAAGCAAGTAGCAATTTTCATTGAGAAAATATGATCTAAACAGGCTTGGTTACAGCCAATACAAGTATTGATTTCATCGCTACGGCCTTCACTGGCTTTTAATACAAACTCAGGATCAGCCAGCATTGGGCGCGCCATAGACACCATATCTGCATGACCAGAAACCAATACATGTTCTGCCATTTCAGGTGTGTTAATACGGTTCGAGGTAATTAATGGAACCGAAACTTCACCTTTGAGTTTCTCTGTAACCCATGTAAATGCAGCACGTGGTACTTTGGTTGCAATAGTTGGAATACGCGCTTCGTGCCAGCCAATTCCTGTATTGATAATGGTTGCACCAGCTTTTTCAATTTCTTTCGCCAGTTGAATGACTTCTTCTAAGCTTGAACCCCCTTCAACCAAATCCAGCATCGATAAGCGATAAATAATAATAAAGTTTTCACCGACTAAATCACGGGTACGCTTTACGATTTCAATCGGGAAACGGATACGGTTCTCGTAGCTACCGCCCCACTCATCGTCACGGTGGTTGGTGCGTGCCGCAATAAACTCATTAATCAGATAGCCTTCCGACCCCATGATCTCAACACCATCATAACCCGCGTATTGTGCAAGCTTGGCGCAGTTGGCAAAGTCATCAATGGTTTGCTGTACTTCAGCTGAACTTAATGCTTTTGGTTTAATTGGGTTAATCGGTGCCTGAATCGCAGAAGGTGCAACAATCTCAGGCTGATAAGAATAGCGCCCTGTATGTAAAATCTGCATCGCGATTTTACCACCCGCATCATGTACCGCTTGGGTGATTACTTTATGTTTTTCTGCTTCTGCGATGCTATCCAGCTTAGATGCATGTGCAAACGTAAGACCTGCATCGTTTGGAGAAATACCGCCTGTTACGATTAATCCAACATCACCTTTGGCACGCTCTGCATAGAATGCGGCCATACGCTCATAACCTTGAGGTGCTTCTTCTAAGCCAACATGCATAGACCCCATCAAGACACGGTTTTTTAAGGTGGTAAAGCCTAAATCAAGTGGCTTTAATAAATGTGGATAAGCTGACATGGTTTCTCCTTTGGCTCGCACTCTGCTAGCTAATGCAACTTGTTGCATAAAGTTATAAACAAGATTTGATTTTTATGCAACATATTGCATAATTCTGATGAGTCATTTTTTATTATGGAACATCATGTCACTCGCCCATGTTTTATTGACCAGCTTATTGGAAAAACCAAGTACAGGTTTTGACTTGGCTCGTCGCTTTGACCGTTCAATGGGCTTCTTTTGGAATGCGACTCATCAGCAAATCTATCGTGAACTCAACGGGATGCTGAAAAAAGGATGGATTTCGACATTAGAACAACAAGCTGCCAACAGCCGTAAAAAAACTTATCAAGTTGAACAACTTGGAAGAATACAACTGGCTTCATGGATTGAACAACAAAGTGAACCCGCGCAATTGCGTGATGACCTCATGGTCAGGCTAAGAGCAGAAGCTCAACTCGGTGGCAATAATATTTTGCCTGAATTAGAACGCCATTTGTCGTTACATAAGGAAAAATTAAGCCTTTATCAAGCCATTCATGATAAAGATTTTAAAGATAACGAACCAACCAATCGCGTTTTGTTTATCCATAAGATGATTCTGGAACTTGGTATCATTAAGGAAGATGAATGGATAAAATGGTTGGAACAAATGATTCCTCAACTGAAAAAGTTTGAAGAAGCCAACAATAGTGGAGAAAAATAATGCCGTTTTATAGCATGTCCGATCAAGAAAAATTATTTGTGCGACGCGTTGGTGAAGGCGAACCTGTGCTCGTCTTATCCGGACTGGGCATGCAAAGCTGGCAATGGTTGCCTTTCTTATTTGCCAACCGCAAACAATATGAATTTATCATTCCCGACTGGCGTGGTTTTGGTGGTTCAAAGAATTGTGCGATTCCCGAGCTCGATGCAATCTCAAGTCATTGGAATGATGTAGACTCACTGATCCAACAATTAAAGCTCGATCAATTCATCTTGATGGGTTATTCCATGGGTGCAACCACAGCCATGCATGGCATGAAGCATGGCGGCTTAGCCGAGAAACTTAAGGCCTATCTGCATATTGATCAAACGCCTAAAATTGCGGTTGATGATTCTTGGCAATATGGTTTATTTGGTCCAAAGCATCCTCAATTTAAAAATCTATTACTTGAGATTCAAACGCTATTACTCGATTATAAACATGCTCAGAAACTAGAAGACTTACCCGATGATATCCGCTATAAGCTAGTCAGCTTATGGGGTGATTTCATTGAACTGCAAGGCAGCAATAACTATAGTCCTAAAATTTTCAAGCTCGCTTTAAACCGTCCATTCCTGCAAAAATACTTACTGCCAATTCAGCGTTTAGACTATCTACTTTGGTATGTCGAAAATTATCTTAATCATAATGAAGACTATCGTGAAGCCATCAGTCAACTCAGTTGCCCAACCACCTTCTTTATTGGTCGTGAATCTACGCTTTACCCAGAAACTGGCCAAACATTGATTGCTGAAAGCTTAAGCAATGCTACAGCGATTTATTTTGAACGTTCTGGACATACACCACTGATTACTGAACCTAGAAAATTCAGCCAAGAGATTGGTCATTTTCTTGCAGCTCAATCCATCCAAGCTGCTTAATTCTGCATGTATCAAAAAGCCAGTCTAAAGACTGGCTTTTTGATACATTATTTTTTATGTCGCATTTTCTCAGCAACATCCAACAACACTTGTGCAGTTTTATCCCAACCTAGGCAACCATCTGTGACCGACTGGCCATAGGTCATATCACAAGAAATTTTTTGATTGCCATCAACTAAATGACTTTCAATCATTACACCACGCACTTTCGATTCAGTACGCTCTGCAATAATTTGCTGTAAAACCTGAGGCTGTAATAATGGATCTTTACCACTATTACCATGACTACAATCGATTACCAGTGCAGGTAATTGTTTATGTTTGAAATGCATCGCTTGAATCGAAGCTAAATCATAGTTAGTCCCATGATTTGAACCACGTAAAATCAAGTGCGGTAATGGATTACCTTCACTATGCAAAATTGCTGGTAACCCCTGTTGAGTCATCCCTAAGAATTGATGACCATGCAGTGCTGATTGAATCGCATCCAAAGCAATTTGAATCGACCCATCTGTACCATTTTTGAAACCAATGCTATACGGCATATGACTGGCAATTTCACGATGAATTTGAGATTCGCTAGTACGTGCACCAATGGCACCCCAAGCCAATAAATCATCAAAATATCCTGTTGCCATTGGGCTTAAAATTTCGCTTGCGATTGGCAAACCTTTCTCGATTAGCTGCAAGTAAAGCGCACGGGATTTTTCTAAACCGAGTTGTAAGTCTGATGATCCATCTAAATTTGGATCATATAAGAAACCTTTCCAACCCACTGTGGTACGCGGTTTTTCGATGTATGCACGCATAACAAGGAAAATCTGATCTTTGACCTGTTCTTGTAATTGTTGTAGGCGATCAGCATATTCGAGTACTGCAATAGGATCATGAATCGAGCAAGGACCCGTAATCACCATTAAGCGATGATCATGTCCAGATAAAATATTCTGAATCGTTTGACGATGTTTTGAAATTTGCTGCGCTAAAGTTGCAGACAAGGGATACTGCGCTTTGAGTTGTGATGGCAAGCTAAGCATTGATTCTTTTGTATGTGTTTGTGGTTGTGTCAAAGCAGTATTTAAAGCATTCATTTTCAATTCCTTTGGACTGGCCTTCTTCGCAGTCCTATCATTTATTTGAGCAAGTGTGATCTAAGCGATGTTGATTTTTTTGCAAAGTAAAACCAAGAAATCTTGCTAAAATATGAATAATTAAATGTATACATGGTATTTCTCCTAAAATCATGATTGTTAAAGCATAAAAAAACCTGATCGGTGTTGCCGATCAGGTATTAACTGGTTGGGCAACCCTTTTGCTGCCCGAAACGCATCAGGCAACGATCAATATTGCCAAAAGTAAAAGTATGCGTTGGTATTTACAGTATGCTTTAACATATTTATTTCAAATATCTAAAAAACGGTGTCTAACTATTAAATTACGCACTATTTCAGCATTTGACAAGTACTTTTTATGTTTTTTTAATCATCGCTTCAAAATCTCAAAGTTTGACCTTTTGCCATTTCCCCCATAGAATAGTGTAAAAATAAACCAATTTGAGATCACGCCAATGAAGTAAGTTCTATTTCCATCATCAAAGTTCATTTTTCTTTTTGATGTGCAAAATAGACTTAGCTATCGTTTAGCGCTTCTTTATTCTAAAACTTATCTCGATCTCTATTTTGCATATCCTGTTTATGAGGTTTCTTATGACTCAGCAGGCATGTATTGTTTTCAACTTATCCCTTGAATTAGCCCAGCAAAAACTGTTTGACCATCTGAATTTCCAGCTTCCCCTGCATCAGTTCACCGGACTGATCGGACGCAATGGTCAAGGCAAATCATTGCTCATGTCTATTCTGCAAGCGCAAACAATAGCAGAGTTGCCCTACTCAGGTCAGATCTCTTGGCAACGTTCACATCAATATCTGGCTCAGCTTCAGCGTGTTCAAGCAGATACAATCGCTCAAGCTTTGCATATTGAGGATTTACACCAATGCTTTGAACGTATCCAACACGGTACTGCATCTTTTGCCGATTATGACCAAGTTGAACATCTGTGGCATTTACCAACAGAATGGCAACAGCTTTTGCAAGGTGCGGATTTACCGATAGATCTTGATACCCCTATTCAGCATTTGAGTGAAGGCCAAAAAACCAAACTCGCACTATGCCGCTTATTTCTACTCAAAGATCATTATCTATTACTAGATGAACCCAGTAATCACTTAGATACACGGGGACGAGAATGGTTGATCCAGCAGATGTTTCAACATCCGACAGGCGGGCTCATCATTAGCCATGATCGACAGCTTTTGGATCATGTACAAGGCATTTTTATGCTCAATCAGTTTGGCATACATTATTACGGTGGCAATTATGCGCTATATCAGCAGCAGCATCAGTTACAAGTTGAAGCATTATCAAATGCAGTGCAACAAGAAAAACGTGAATTAAAACAACTGAAAGAGCAGCAACATCAAAGTCAGATGAAAGCCCAAAAACGTCAAAAAACAGGTGAAAAGTTAAGGGCTTCAGGATCTCAAGCACCCATTTTACTGGATGCCAAGAAGGAACAGTCTGAGCAGTCTCTTGCCCATCTACGTAAACAACAGATTAAGCAGCTTGCAGATGCAAAAGATGAATTGCAGCAGAAGAAAATCCAACTAGAACATCTCAAATCACAATCTTTCGAATTTGTGCATACAGCCAGAAAGTCAGGAGAAATCTTACGTTGTCACCAATTACAACTCACTTACGCAAAGACAAAACTCATTGATCTTGCAATTACGGCTGGGGAAAAATTACATTTACGTGGTGCAAACGGAACAGGTAAATCAACCTTATTAAAAACCCTTCAAGGTTTAATATCGCCAATAACAGGAGAGATTTATTGCAAAGTAAATTCTGTTTATCTTGATCAGACCCTTTCGCTAGTCGATGACAATATTTCGGCACTTGAATATTTACAGCATATCGATACTGAACTAACGGAGCAACATGGGCGAACCTTATTAGGCAATCTTCAAATTAGAAGAGATAAAGCACTTATGCCCATCTCCAGCCTAAGTGGTGGTGAACGCTTAAAAGTCGCGTTGCTTGCTTTAAAGCAACAAGCGGTTGAGTTGTTACTTTTAGATGAACCCGAAAATCATCTCGATATCGAATCTCGTGAGTTACTCGCCCAAGCAATTCGTTCTTTTAACGGTGCTGTGATACTGGTGTCGCATGATGAAATTTTTGTTGAAGCATGCGGAATGACAGCAACTTATATCTTGGTATAGTTTTTTATTTTCAAATTCAGGCATGGCAAAACCATGTTCATGCCTGAACCAAACATTCATCTAAAGCGATCTGATTATTTTATAATTTAAGCACTCGTATCAAAACTTATAGTTTAGAGTTGCCATAAAGTTACGTAGCTCCCCCCAAGTATTGATTGCCGTTCTTTTATAAACGGTATTTCCGACATTATCAACATTGATCGCAAGACTGAGATCTGGATTAATTTGATATCTCCCCATCAGGTTCAATAGAACATAGTCATCTTGTCGATTAAACTGAGTTGCTACGCCGCGTGCACGTGTATCAAAAATATCACTTTGCCAATTCACCCCAGCCCCTAATGTCAATTTATCCCATTGATAATTTGTGAACAATTTCAGAGTCTGCCGTGGAAGTGAACTTCCTGTAGCTGTCGTTAAGGTTTTTCCATCACGATCTTTTGCATCTGTATAAGTATATCCAGCAGAAATATGCCAATAAGGACTCAATTCACCAGCAACCGATAACTCTATGCCCTTTACCTTAGCGCCATTCACTGCAATATAGGCAAACTCACCATCGGTCGTAAACTTTTCACCATCCCGAACAGCAAAATTATCTTGCTTGGTTTCGAAGTAAGCAAGGTTGGTATTTAAGCGTTGATTAAAGAATTCTGCTTTTAAGCCTATTTCTGCACTATTTCCCTCTTCTGGGTCTAAGAATTGGCCTGTAACATTTTTTCGAGTAGATGGATTAAAAATAGAGGTATAACTTGCATATGCAGAGATCTGATCATTTATATCTAAAATCAAACCCACATAAGGGGTATAGATATTACTTTGTTTTTGTTCAGTACCTGTATTTTTGCGTTCCCAAGTACTCAAACGTGAGCCTAAAATCAGTTTTACTGGATCTGCTAACTGTAGTTTGGCCGAGGCAAATCCACCAATCTGATATTCATCGGTTATCGTCCGCCCAATAGGCGTCAAGTTGATATAGTCTCCCACATCACCATGGTAGTCTTGGATCGGTCTAGATGAAAATTGCCAAACTTTATATGCAGGATCATTGGCATTTACTTTATATCCATTGATCCCAAAACTTAGTTCATGCTCACGACCAAGTGCTTGAAACTGCCCTGAAACAAAACTATCAATCGCATGAACTTCAGGTGTATTGATAAATTTACTTCCATGGACACTCATTTCCCCAGGCTTTAAGATTGATATGTGCTGAATTAGCAGGAGACTTTCACTTGGGATATGCTAGGCAGCTAACCGATAAAAGTTCTCTGCTATTTGATTTGGCGTTTTAAAATCCAAACTCTTTTGAATTCTTCGCTGATTATAAAATAACACAATGTATTTTGTAATATCTGCTTTAGCTTCATCTCTGGTTTTATAGTTGCAATGATGCACTAATTCATTCTTGAGTATGCCCCAGAAACTTTCAATCGGTGCATTATCGTAACAGTCCCCACGTTTGCTCATTGAACCTTGAAAATCACATTTTTCCAGTATCTTTCGATATTCATGGCTGCAATATTGGCTGCCTCTGTCCGAATGAACAATTAAGCCTTTCGTTGGTTTTTGATTACGAATCGCCATAGTCAGTGCATTGCAAACAAGTTGTGCGGTCATACGCTCATTTAAGCTATAGCCAACCACTTGTTTCGTGTACAGGTCTTTTACTGCTGCCAAGTATAACCAACCTTCAGCAGTCCAAATGTATGTAATATCGCTTGACCATGCAAGATTGGGCTTAGTCATTGAAAACTGTTGCTCTAGTAAATTTGCGTAGATCGCTCGATTATGATCACTCTTCGTAGTTCTTTTGAAACGCTTATGACGCTTACAATACAGCTGGTTGAGCTTTTTTATTTGACGTACAGCATACGTACTGATTTTGATACCTTGCGCTTGTAAATGCTTAGTTAATCGAATATAGCCATAGCTTTGTTTAGTTTCCTCATGAGCTATTTTGACCAAAATTGTCTGTTGATTTCGCTGAACCAATCTTTTATTCATGCCTCGTTTTAGCCAATCATAAAATCGTGACACTGAAACGTGAAGTAATCTAGCCATAAAGCTAATCGGGAATAAATGTCTTTGCTGTTTCATATAGGCGTACCTTACTGACTTTCTTTCGCAAAGTACGCTGCTGCCTTTTTTAGAAATTCACGTTCCATTTCAGCTGTTTTGAGCTGTTGTTTGAGCTTTTTATTTTCTTCGAGTAAGGCATTTAGATCAGGTGAATATTGTTTAGTGCCTGCTAAGGTGCCAGTCTTTGCTTTATTATTCCAATTTGAAAGAGTTTGCATTGAAATGCCAAGTTGTCTGGCTGTTTCCGATACATTGCCTTGATTGGCTTCAATCAATTTTATTGCTTCAACTTTAAATTCTGCGGTGTAAGTCTTCTGTTTCTTGCTCATGGTAAACTCCTGATGAGTGTCTATAGTTTACCAAGTTAAAACCTCCTGTTTTCTCAGCACACATCAGATAATCGGGTTACCCTCCCAGTCAGTACCGTTGGCGATGCCCTTTTCATCTTGATAATTTAAAGTATAGCCTGCTATGTTTCTAATTTGATCGCTGTCCGTCTTGGAATAACTATAGCTAATCGCCCCTTTCCAATCTGGATTAAATTGATGTTCTAGACCCAATACTACATATAAATTATTTACCGCAAGATTTGAGTTGTTAGTTGCAGGATTATCTCTTGGTCCAAAGGTCGTCTGCTTCAAACCATCCCCACTCACAAATGGAAAACCATGTTGTGCAGCATTGTGGATTTTATTTTGTTGCAAACTTAGTGCGGTTGTTAATGTCGTCTGATCACTGAGATCATAATCTACCGTACCATAGAGTAAGGTTGAATCTTTATGATAACGATCTTGCTGATTACCTCCTGACGAATGTGCCGCAATCAATCGCCCTTTAAGCGTTTTATCTGCATTCAATCCACCCGATACATCAAACTGACTACGATATCGTTCCCAGCTACCAGCCTGAACTTTAATGGAACCTTGTGTTTCTTCGGTCGCGCGCTTGCGTACATAATTAATACTTGCACTCGGATTACCAGAACCGCCAAGCAAACCTGACGCACCTTTTAGAATTTCGATACGGTCATAAATAGCCGTGTCTACCATACCAATATTATAAGTTCCACCAAAAGATGCCACACTGGTTGGAATACCATCTCGCATAAAATTATTAATCTTAAAACCACGAGCATAATAATCTGAAAAGCCAGCGCCTTCTTGTCCATGCTGACTTTTACTTACCCCTGGTGTTTCCTCTAAAACTCTGCTGATATCTGTTAGATTTTGATCCTCTATTTGCTGTTGAGTAAACACAGTTAAGCTCTGTGGAGTATCTTTTAAATTTAAATCAAGTTTGGCTGAACTACGGCTCGATTGAACTGTATAACTATCAGGATTATTTTCAGCTTTAACCGTTATTGTAGGCAATGTATTGGCTGTGTCTGCTGCCCACACATCTGAACCAATTACCAAGGAAATCGCTGATACTAATAATTTGGGAGAAAATACTTTTCTTCTGGAAAATAAGGATTCCATGAACACACTCGATTGTAACAATGAAAATAAAAATCATTATCAATCGTAGCAGTATTCTTTCGACCTAATTTTCTGTAGAGGACATAAAAGTAGCCTCTTTGTGCCTATATAATGCACTTCTCTTATTTAACCGAAATAATAGGCATAACCTAGTATTTTTATATTGCTTTACTTTTCGTATCCCAGAAATTAAGCATGGTATATACCATGCTTAATGAAACTAACGCACCAATCCTTGCGGCTGCAAAATGATTAAGCCAGCCCCACACAAAACTACAAGACCACCTAGAATATCCCAACGTGTCAGCATCACTTGATCGACATAACGCAGCCACAATAAGGCAGTAAAAATATAGATTCCTCCATAAGCCGCATAAATACGACCTGATGCTGCGGGATGCAAGGTAAGCAACCAAACAAAAACCGCTAAGCTTAATGCAGTGGGAATCCACAACCAATGTGATTTCCCTTGATTCAAAATAAGATAAGGAAAATAACAACCTAAAATTTCAGCAATCGCTGTGACGAAAAATAACCCAAATACTTTAAGTACTTGGGTTATCGAAAAAGACAATTCAAACATTAAGCAGGTTCAGCACTCGGGTTAATATGATCTTCAAACACTTCCAATTTTAAGCCGACGTCTTTGCCATTTTCTGTTTTCACAGAAACTGCAACATTGCCACCATGCTCTGCAAGCTCACCAAATAAAATCATCTCAGCAAGCGGCTTTTTCAAATGCTCTTGGATCAGACGTTGCATCGGACGAGCACCCATGAGGCGGTCATAACCATTAGCAGATAACCAGTCACGAGCACTTTGATCAACATCGAGAACTACTTGTTTCTCATCGAGCTGTGCTTGCAACTCGGTCAAGAATTTGTCTACCACTGAATCGATGATTGTAGTCGGAAGTGCTTTAAATTGAATCACACCATCCAAACGGTTACGGAATTCAGGTGAGAATGCTCGTTTCATTGCATCTTGGTTATCCGCGCTGTGGTCTTGCTCAGTGAAACCGATACTTGCACGAACAATACTCTCCGCGCCAATATTGGTTGTTAGAACAATAATCACATTTCTGAAATCAGATTTACGACCATTGTTATCAGTCAAAGCCCCATGATCCATCACTTGCAATAACAAGTTAAATACATCTGGATGCGCTTTTTCAATCTCATCCAGCAACAACACACAATGCGGATTTTTATGGATCGCATCGGTCAGCAAACCACCTTGATCATATCCAACATAACCTGGAGGCGCACCAATCAAGCGAGAAACTGCATGACGCTCCATATACTCAGACATATCGAAACGAACCAACTCTACACCCAGCAATTTAGCCAGTTGTTTAGTGACCTCGGTTTTACCCACACCTGTCGGACCAGCAAAGACAAAACTACCCACTGGTTTATCTGGTGCTTTTAAGCCTGCGCGAGATAATTTAATTGCTGATGCAAGCGCTGTAATCGCCTCATCCTGACCAAATACAACACGTTTAAGATCTCGTTCCAGATTCTCAAGTACAGACTTGTCATCTTTAGAGACAGTTTTCGGTGGAATGCGGGCAATCTTAGAAACGATATCTTCAATATTCTCAACTGAGATCGTTGTGCCATCCACTTCTGCTTTCAAGCGACGTTGTGCACCCGCCTCATCAATCACGTCAATCGCTTTGTCTGGCAAGAAACGATCATTGATAAATTTAGCTGACAGTTCAACTGCAGCAACTAAAGCTTTATCATCGTATTCAACATGATGGAAATCTTCGAACTTATTTTTCAAGCCACGTAAAATTTCAATTGTTTCATTAATGCTTGGCTCATTCACGTCAATTTTTTGGAAGCGACGCGACAAAGCATGATCTTTTTCGAATACCTGACGATATTCTTGGAAAGTGGTTGAACCAATGCAACGTAGGCTGCCATTTGCCAAAGCAGGTTTGATTAAATTCGATGCATCCATGGTACTGCCCATGCTTGACCCTGCACCAATAATCATATGAATTTCATCAATGAATAAAATCGCATTAGGATTCTTTTTCAACGCATTCAATAATTGTTTTAAGCGCTTCTCAAAGTCACCACGATATTTAGTCCCTGCAACCAACGCACCAATATCTAAGCTATAAACTTCAGCATTGGCAAGTGGTTTCGGTGCTTTACCATTTACAATCAACCACGCTAAGCCTTCCGCAATCGAGGTTTTACCTACACCTGGATCACCAACAAGCAGCGGATTATTTTTACGGCGACGACATAAAATTTGTGCTGCACGCTCAATTTCTTTTTCACGGCCAATTAAAGGATCCGTTTTACCCTTTTGTGCTTCGATATTTAAGTTCAGTGTATATTGCTCTAATGGTCCAGCATTTGCTGAAGCTGCACTTTCACCTTCAATATCTTCAACTTCCTCTTCAACCTGAATCTCATCTTTACGTGTGCCATGAGACAGGTATTGAGTCAAAGTTAAACGGTTAATTTGATGACGTTTAAGCAAATAAACCGCGAACGAATCTCGTTCTGAATACATCGCAACTAGAACATCTGCACCTTCAACCGTACGGTCACCACCGCTCGATTGAACATGGAAAATTGCACGTTGCAAAATTCGATCAAAGCTCTCTGTTGGATGAGGGGCCTGTTCACTATTATCACCAAGTTTTGGGGTATGTTGCTCTACATATTCCTCTAATTCTTTACGCAAAGTAACGATGTCCGCACCACATGCTTTTAATGCATTTACGGCAGAATCGTTATCAAGCAAGGCAAGCAACAAATGTTCAACTGTCAGAAACTCATGTCTCTTTTGACGAGCCATGCTAACAGCCAAACGTAACGATACTTCTAATTGACGACTGAGCATGTAACCCCCTTATATCTTGGGCTCTATCAAAAAAAGAAAATCTTTTAATGAAAAAGCTAATTATTGACTTGATCCGCTGAGCTTCTGTAATCGTGATTGAATATACGTCTACAAGTCTCTTTGCTTCATAATCTACTGTTAGCATTAGTTGACTATCTTGGTCAAGATTCAAAACAAAGTATTGTTGTAAAAATTCAATTACAAAGAGAATAAGACTGATCTAATCGTTCAAAAAGACAGCGAACTTATTATTCGCTTATGAAACAATATCAAACCTATGAAAAATTGTAATACTGTATGATCTTGCTTAAAGCCTAACAAATCACCCATAAGTTTAATATATTCACGCTCAGTATATTGTTTCATGTTTTTAGCACAAAACAAGATATGTATTGATCCATCGATTCGAAAAGCTTTACTTTATGCTTTTAGCAACACTTGCACCATTTCACTCATAACATATGAATCATACGATGGCGCAAGGTCTTGTGAATGAGAAACACCTTTCTCATCTTAACGCTTTCACTCACAAGCTAGTTGTTCGTCTTGCGCATGAGGAATGAAATTCCGCAAGAGCGTTGCTTTTCTTAACCCCTTCACTCACAGCATATGAGCCATATCATGGCGCAAGGTCTTGTGAATGAGAAAAATCTTTCTCATCTTAACGCTTTTACTCACAGCCTAGCTGTTCGTCTTGCGCTCGGAACAAAGCTTCGCTTTGTTTTTATCCTCGCTCAGGTTCGATCTGGCACAACAAAGGATGACCTTGAGCTCTTGCATAGTTATTCACTTGATTTGCTTTTGTTTCAGCAATATCACGTGGATAAATACCAGCTGTTCCCTTACCCTCATAATGAACTGTTAACATCACCTGACTGGCCTGATCGAAGTCCAACCCAAAATAACTTTGTAGCACTTCAATAACAAAATCCATCGGCGTGTAATCATCGTTCATTAGCACGACCGCATATAAAGGCGGTCGTTTTAACTCTGGTGGGGCAGTTTGTACAACCACCTCACCCTCATGATCCTCTTGCGAATCACTTAAACGCGGATTCAAGTGCCAATCGACAAACCCAGATTGATGAAAAGAATTTTTCACTTCACTTAAATTCATTTGACGTTTATATCTTCGCATATTGAGTTCTTAATCTAAAATTTATTGAGCATTTGCTTCAGCTTGAGGTATTTCCGACACGAAAGCAGAACCTGCATCAACCGGTTTACCTCTTTGCCAACTAAAGCGTTTAATTACAGGTGTGCCAGCTCCTGTTAAACGCACTTCAATGAATTGAGGCGTAAACCCTTTGGGCATTGTCCAACGCCCCGTTAGGCGCTCAAAATCATCGAAATTGAAGTTTTTATCTTCTAAAGGCACAACTAAAATTTCAGTATCTTTAATTAAACGCAATTCAACCGAACCAGAAGCACGGCGTTTATTTGGGCTTACTTGAACAAGATCAATCTGATATTCAAAGGCATTTTCCGGTAAAGATTTAATTGCCATATTTTGAATGGTTAAGCTTACACCACCACGTTGTCTCAAAATATCACGATAAATCGTATTCATCCCCTCAAATTGGGTCTTGTCAGCATTTGCTTGATTCACTGCTTTGAATAAGTCATCCGCATTACCCACAGCCATATCGCGCTCTTGAACAGCTGCATTCAAACTCTTGCTGACCGAATCCAATGCGGTCTTTTGTTTCTGAACAACATCTACCAATTGCTCAGCATCTGCATCATAACCAACCACAGTTAAACCTTGACGGTGGCCGACAGTATAACCAAGCAAAAAACTGCTACCGATAAGAACAGTAGCACCAATAATCAAAGGTAAATTCGTTTTTAAGAATTTATTTTTTTCAACGGAACTGTCTGGTGAAGTAGTCGGTTCAACGTTTTCCATCATCATCTCTATCGTTATGATCTGCATCAAAGCACACATTAAAATCGAAATTTAAATGTGTGTGAAGTAAAAAAGCGTTTTTTATGGTAATAAACCAATACCTTCCAAGCCAGCAGCCTCATCAAAACCAAACATTAAGTTCATATTTTGAATCGCCTGACCTGCAGCGCCTTTCACTAGGTTGTCTTGAGCAACCAAGATAATCAATTTATTGGCTTGTGGGCGGTAGAGTGCAATTCTGAGCTCGTTCGCACCGCGGACACTACGTGTTTCTGGAGAACTATTTGCAGGCATGACATCAACAAAACGTTCATCTTTATAGAAATCTTCGTAAAGTGCTTGCAAGTCAAGTTGCTGACCTTGTTCGGTTAGGTCAACATAAATCGTACTTAGCATGCCACGAATCATTGGCACAAGATGTGGCACAAAAATAAGCTGATCAAATTGCCCTTTTTGCCCTGAGATATTTTCAAGCGCTTCAACAATCTCGGGATGATGACGATGCCCAGCAACACCATATGCTTTGAAATTATCAGCATTTTCACTGTAAATCATACCTAGGCTTGCTTTACGCCCCGCACCAGATACGCCAGACTTTGCATCCACAATAATACTTTGTGTTTGGATCAGTTGATCTACATTTTTAAGTAATGGAGCTAGGCCTAATTGTACCGTGGTTGGATAACAACCTGGATTGCCAATCACTTGGGCTTGCTTAATCTTCTCACGATTTAATTCAGTTAAACCATAAACAGAGTCTTTTAATATGGCTGGACAACTATGTTGCATACCATACCATTTTTCAAACTGAACCAAATCTTGCAAACGAAAATCAGCTGCAAGATCAATTACTTTGGTACCAGCAGCAATCAATTTTTCAACATGTTGCATCGCTACACCATGCGGCGTTGCAAAAAACACGACATCACATTGTGCTAATTGATCTAAATCCAGATCAGAAAACTCAAGTGCTGTATGCCCACGTAGGCTTGGGAACATATCTGCAACACGCTTTCCTGCTTCTGTACGAGAAGTGAGAATACGAACCTGAACTTGTGAATGTCTTAATAAAAGACGTAATAGCTCAACCCCAGTGTATCCAGTTCCACCAACAATACCAACAGAAATCACGCGTGACACCTCAAGCTTTCATTTAGATAAATAGTATGGCAGTTTGACCCATTTTACACAATCTTCAAGTACCTAACTTTTAACAAAATAAAAGTACTATCAATCTTGATTAAACAGTCAAAAGTTTATGAGAAAATACAAATAAACTCATTATATTTGGATTGATTCTACCATTGGTCAAGAAATACTATTGAATCATTTCACTATTCGAATAGAATAAAAAAATTGCGGTAATAATAAATTTCATGGATGCAAAATTTTTTGGAGAGCTGGAATGCCTTCTTTGATGTCAAAACAAAGACTACATCATCATATTTGCTTAGGGCTTAGTACACTTCTACTTAGTTCGGCATTAGTTGGTTGTGGAAGTGGTGAAAGTAAAGCGAAAGTAGAAACGACACCCACAGTATCAGAACCAAAACCGAAGAGTTTCAAGGTCAAAGCAGCAGTTGAAATGCGTGATGTTGTTCTTAAAATCTACGATAACTTTGATAATACATTAGTTCTGGAACAAAATTTAAGTACAACCTCTGACGTCAACATCACTTTACCGCGCGTTTTAAATAAAGAGCGCTTATACCGTATTGAGATATCAACAAATCCAAATTCTTTGGTTTTTGACTTTCAAAGTGGTCAATACCAAAATATTTCTATGACACTACATAGTCTTGTAGAAGTAAATACCAGTAGTCTCACGCAAACGATTTATATCAATCCAAGTTCAGAAGCAATCTATCAACGCGCCTTAGTCCGCTCTGGTGGACTGCCAACGGATAACAATATAAACCCAACAAAAGTGAGTGCTTCTCAATTAAATCTCGCAACAGAAGATGTGAACTCAGCATTAACAAGCGCGTTCTATCAATTGGATATCCCAAATTTAAATCCGTCTTATCTTTTAAATGCTTTCTCACCACAAGATGCAACATTAACATCATATGTATACATCAACACTTATCTCAGTTTTGGTTTTATTCAGCAATGGGCAAATCTTTACCCCAATAATACCTTTGTTGAATTTACCAAAAATTTAGCAGTTGATTTAAAAGACGGTTATCTCGATGCTAAAAAATTACGCGGCGATCAAAGCGCACTGACTTCATTAGTAATTCCAACACCAGACAATGTTGATTCATCTAAAAATAACTTGATATTTATTGCGGAAAATCAAAAGAGTGCAAGAGATACCTTCTCTGGCTCTCTAAAGCAAGCGGTACTACAACTGGCGGACAACTATCGTCAGGCTTCTTTAAATCCACAGGGTTACGCCTTATTGCAGCAAAAGTCCTATGCTGGAAATAGCCCTATAAATAATACAGCTAATGCTTTCCGAGTCATTGGTGCTGGTGACTATCGTCGTGCGGTTGGCTTCGCAGATACTACTGAAACATGCAATGGTTCTGTTTATCCATGTAAACAAGGTATTACAGGAATCAATATTGTTAGTGCAGGCTTGCCTTCAATTGAGTATTTAATCGGCAGCTATAAAGACTCATCTGGTAACTGCCAGTTGAATGTCCGTGGCGATGGAAGCTTAGAACTCATCAAAGATGGACAAACTTTTAGTTCTAAACTGGATGCTGACAGTACCGATAATTTATTACAAGTAGATAAGGCCAATGCTGAATACTTACTAAATAGCAGCTCAACAGAACCAAATAATAGCACACTGCAATATAGCTTCATTCAAGTAAAAGTAAAGAAAAATCAAGTGTTAAGTGCTAGTGCTGGTTTAGACAATCGTAAAGCGCCAGATCAGCTACAGACCACTCAATTACAGTGCAATTTCTCATAGTTAAAGCTAAATTAAAACGTTGATGTTTAGCCAAAACGTGAATGTCCAAATCCCAAATAATCTTGCCGACTCCAATAAAACAACAGCTTTAATTAAAGCTGTTGTTTTATTTTAAATCTGTTATTTCAACCTTAGCTTTCTTCTTCGGCTGATATACTGCATTAACAAACTCATTGATCTTATATTTAATGCCTCTTAAGTATCAAATCCCTACACTTCTTGTTTATTCCAGATTGCTACTCGGCTTTCTAATTGTAGTGGTAACACTATTACGGCCTAGCTTTTATCATCTTTATACAGTCGTATTTTTAACACTCGGACTAATGAGTGATATCTTTGATGGCATCATTGCAAGACATTTAGGCGTATCAGATGAGAAATTGCGTCGTTTAGACTCCAATATTGATCAAATCTTCTTTATTTGTGCAATCGCATCAATTTACTTACAACAACCTGTTTTTTTTAAACAATACATTTGGCCAATTCTGGTTCTAGTTTTATTTGAAGTGGCGATTTACACCGTTAGTTTTATTAAGTTTCGTAAAGAAGTGGCCACTCATAGTCTTGGTGCAAAAATTTGGACCTTATTTCTCTTCTCCTTACTGGTGCAAGTAACACTCACTGGTCAGAGTCAAATTTTATTCTGGATTGTTTTCTGGCTAGGTCTTCTGACACGTGCTGAAATCATTGCCATTATTTTGGTACTCAAACAATGGCAAAATGATGTCTCAAGTCTAAAACAAGCCCTACGTATTCGAAAAGGTTTAGCTGTTCAGAACAATCGCTTCTTTAATGGTTAAGACAAAACTTACGCTCTATTATTTCTTATAGTACCAACTCGGCAATTGCGTCTGTTTCAATTGCTTTCGATGCTCAAGATAATTGACATCATGCTTTTCTACTTCATTCCAAAACGCAGCACTATGATCAAAGTGTTTAGTATGCACCAATTCATGTACACAAACAGATCGCACAATATGTTCGGGCATCAGCACCAAGGCGGCATTTAACATGATGTCGTGTTTGGAGCTACAACTGCCCCAGCGTGTTTTAGGTTTTCGGATACTACATTGCTGATATGGCAAGCGAATTTGTTGACTCACTTCAGCTAAATATTCAGGCAAAAATTGCTTTGCATAGGCCAAAACTGCTGCTTGCAACGCTTGCTCTGACTGTTGATCTCTTATCCAGATAATGTGCTGATCAAAATCAAATTTAAAGATATGACGCTGCTGTTGCTGAATAATCTTAAAAGGCTGCACATGGTTAAACAATGTCAACGATTCAGGAAATACCGTAATTTGATTAAATTGCTGTTGTTGTTTAGCCCAAGTCTCGATCAACCATTGTTCTGATAGATGCAAAAATTGCTGAATCTGTCTTTTACTGCAAAACAATGGAACGGTGAGGCGAATACCTGTTGGCTCAACACGCAAGCGCAAATTTCTTGCCCTTGCATGTCGAACAACTTTAATTTCAGGTAACAGCGTTTCTAATGAAACTGATGGCATTATTGTGCTGTACGCTCTTCGATACCATTGTCAGTTGCAACAACCGCAATGGTTGCTGCATTTAATGCAAAGATACCATTCGTCACAACACCTGGAATATCGTTAATAGTTTTTTCCAACTCAATCGCATTTAGAATATTCAGATTAAATACGTCTAAAATCACATTCCCATTATCGGTTACAACACCTTCGCGATAAACTGGATCACCACCTAGCGCAACAATTTTACGAGCCACTGCAGAACGCGCCATTGGAATCACTTCAACAGGAAGTGGAAAATCACGTCCTAATTGATCTACCCATTTTGAGTCATCTACGATACATACAAATTTCTTTGCAATTGAGGCAACGATTTTTTCACGGGTTAATGCTGCACCACCACCTTTGATCATATGCATATGACGGTCAATTTCATCAGCACCATCAACATAAGCATCTAAACCACCGACAGAATTCATATCAACAACTTCAATGCCTAGTTTTTTTAGGCGTTCAGCTGTCGCAGTTGAACTTGCCACTGCCGCTTCTAATTGCAATTCAGGCAATAAATCAATTAAAAAATTAACGGTACTTCCTGTTCCTACGCCCAAAATGCCGCCTTTAGGCAAATGTTTCAAAGCTGCTTTGGCCGCAGCTTGTTTTTTTTCATCTTGGGTTGCATATAGACTCATGACTTCACTCAACTATTTTGACATTTGCTTTAAGAAAACAGCGCAAATGCACAGGGGTTTGCTACAATGATTGCCTATTTTAAACTGTTATAGGGAAGATGAACATGCTGTCTCGTGTGGTACGACAAATTTTACAAGCAACGGTTTATGATGTTGCGATTGAAACACCGCTTGATGCAGCTCCACGAATTAGTCAGAAAATTAATAATAACATTCGATTTAAACGTGAAGATTTACAACCTGTATTCTCTTTCAAGCTACGCGGTGCTTACAACCGTATTAGCCAATTACCAAAAGATCAGCTTGATCGTGGTGTTATTTGTGCATCTGCAGGTAATCATGCTCAGGGTGTCGCGCTATCAGGAAAAAAATTAGGGATTCATGCCATCATTGTCATGCCAAGCACGACCCCTGACATTAAGGTTCAGGCAGTTAAGCGTTTAGGTGGTCAAGTTGTGTTACATGGCGACAGTTTTGATGTTGCCAATAAATATGCCAAACAACGCGCTGAAGATGAAGGCTTGGTTTTTATTCCGCCTTATGACGATGAATTGGTGATTGCAGGTCAAGGTACCATCGCAAACGAGTTATTGCGTCAATGGCGTGATGTAGAATACGTTTTTGTTGCTGTCGGTGGCGGTGGTTTAATCGCTGGGGTTGCAGCCTACCTCGGTGAAGTTGCACCGCATGTCAGAATCATTGGTGTTGAATACGAAGAATCCGCGTGCTTAAAAGCTGCACTTGAAACCAATGAACGTGTGATCTTACCTCATGTTGGTCTATTTGCTGATGGTACGGCTGTTGCACAAATCGGTGAGTTACCTTTCGACATTATTCGTCTTCGTAAATCAGATAATTCAGGTCCAATCGTAGAACCAGATATTGTCACCGTAGATACAGATGAAATTTGTGCTGCAATCAAAGACACTTATGATGAGAATCGCAGTATTGTTGAACCTTCTGGCGCAATGGCCTTGGCTGGGATTAAAAAATATGTCGCAGAGCATCAATTGACTGGCAAAAATATGGTCTCAATTGTTTGTGGTGCCAACATGAACTTTGACCGTTTACGCTATATTGCAGAACGTACTGAGTTAGGTGAACGTCGTGAAGCAATCTATGCAGTAACAATTCCTGAGCAAAAAGGTGCCTTCCTGCATTTTTGCCGTGCACTACAAGGTCGTAACATCACTGAGTTTAACTACCGTGCCAGTGATAGTAATCTCGCTCAAGTCTTTGTCGGCATTAGCCTCAAAGGTGGTGAAACCGAACGTCATGAAATTCATGAGATGTTGAAACAACAATATGAAGTAGATGATCTATCGGATGATGAAGTTGCTAAACTGCATATTCGTTATTTGATCGGTGGTCATGCCAATATCGAACATGAACGTTTATTCCGAGTTGAGTTTCCAGAACGTCCAGGTGCCCTGTTAACCTTCTTAGAACGCTTAGGCCCAACCCACAACATTACCTTGTTCCATTATCGTAACCATGGTGCAGCAGAAGGTCGTGTACTGGTTGGCCTACAAGCAACTGATGCGAAGCAAAATCCAGATGGCTTAGTCGAAACACTGGAAAAAATCACTTATCCATATGCTGAAATCACAGATAATACGGGCTATCGTCGTTTTCTTAAATAAGCGTTCCAATAGTATAAAGCCGACATAATGTCGGCTTTATTTTTATTCGATGTTTTGCTTATAGGTGTGCAGCGCAAACAAAATCATTACAAATAGAAAGTTATTCCATCTTAAAATGAATAAAAAGACATTTTTATCATTTAGTTAAGGACAGTTATGGCACAGTTTGCAGTCATTGGTTTAGGTAGTTTTGGGGCAACTGTTGCATTAGAGCTGACTAAACTGAATCATGATGTCATTGGCATTGATACCATCAAACGTAATGTCGAAAGCTTAGCTGATCGTATTACTCACGCCGTGATTGCCGATGCCACCGACGAGCACGTCCTAGAAGAGCTGAATATCCAAAATTGCGATGCTGTAGTCGTTGCCATTGGTGAAGATATTGAAGCCAGTATCCTCTGCGTTTTAAATCTCAAGAATCTTGGTGTTGAGAAAATTCTGGTAAAGGCTAAAACTAAAGCACATCACACGATCCTCTCCCATTTAAATGTCAATAAGATTATCCATCCTGAAGAAGACATGGGTGTCCGGGTTGCTCAGGCATTAAATTACCCAATGGTGAGCCGTTATATGGCGCTTGACCACGATCATTACATTGTCAAAGTTCCTGTGCATGAAAAACTCAACAACGTAAATTTATCTGGCATCTTAAAACAAGAACCGCATATCAAACTTTTATTGTTAAAACGAGATCAAGAAATTCTCTATGAAACAGATGGCAACTTCACCTTGAAAACAGGTGATGTCCTCATTCTAGAAGGTTTACTCAGCCATCTCCGAAAACTTTCAGGATGTTTCGTATAAAATGGCATTTAAAATAAACTCCCAAAAGACTTTCAACCTCAGCCCGCCATCTTTACTGGCAATTGGGTTTCTTAGTTTTATTATCATTGGCACGATATTACTAAAAATGCCGATTGCAAATAAAGGCAATGTGAGTTGGATGGATGCCTTATTTACAGCAACTTCGGCTGTGACTATTACAGGTTTATCAGTCGTAAACTTGAATGATTCGTTCAATCATCTTGGGCAGTTTATTATCCTTTTGTTGATTCAATCGGGTGGTTTAGGCTTTATGACCTTCGCTATATTGGCCGCCTTAAGTCTCGCTCCTAAACTCGGCTTAAAACAACAAATGATGGCGCAAGATAGTTTGGGGCAAACCAGCCTCTCCAAAGTGACCTTCGTCGCCAAAGGTGTCGTGCTATATACCCTGTTCTTTGAGTTGATTGGCGTCGTTATCCTGACGGCCTCCTTTGCGCCCATGTATGGTTTTGATCGTGGGCTTTATTATGCTGTTTTTTATAGCGTTTCAGCTTTTAATAACGCAGGTTTTTCCTTATTTGATAACAGTCTGATTAACTTTCAAAGCCATTATCTGATTTGTCTCACCATCAGTATGTTATATACCCTAGGCGGGATTGGTTTCTTGGTTTTGATTGATGTAAAACAAAATAAACGCTGGAGCAAGCTAACTCCCAACAGCAAACTGATCCTGAGTACCATCGCGATATTAAACCTTGTTGCCTTCGTGCTGATCTGGATTTTAGAGTCCAACAACCCGCTCACTCTTGGCTCAATGGGCTTAGGTGAACAGGCCATGAACGCTTGGTTCCAAGCCACTGTACCGCGCTCTTCAGGGTTTAACACCATTGATACAGGTTCAATGGAACATAGTACGGCTTTATTGACCATGTTATTGATGTTTATTGGTGGTGGTTCTCTCAGTACGGCTGGTGGTATTAAAGTCGGTACGTTTGTAATTTTATTGCTCTGCGTGATTTCCTTTTTAAGGCGTAACGAAGAAATCCGTATTTTTAACCATTCAGTTTCACAAGAGACCACCTATAAGGCACTCGCTGTAACCGCGATTACAGGTATGTTGGTCTTTGTTGGCTGCTTTATTATTTTTCTGCTTGAACCGAAATTAGATGTACTCGACTTAATGTTTGAGGTGGTCTCTGCGGCATGTACTGTAGGACTGTCACGAGGTGCAACAGGTCAGTTGCATGATGGTAGCTTGTTTGTGCTGAGTGTGCTGATGTTTACAGGACGATTAGGGCCGCTAACACTTGCTTATTTAATTGCGACTCCAAAGAAGAGCCGCCTAAAACATGCCAATGCCAATATTCAGATTGGATGATGATCTAAAGGCTGTTCAATCACAATCACTTGTCGACAAATTTCATCACTTTGACGCTGTTTTTCAAACACCGTTTTAGACATCACGTCAAAGTGATCACAGAAACTAATTTCGAGCTCATCGATTGAATAAATCAAGGATTGGTTCCCCATACCCTGTAATGTGTCATAAAACACAATCACGAAGTGGCCTTGTTCATAAGCTCGCTGAATCTCGGAATAAGTTAAAGCAGCCTGAATGGGGATCTGAAGACGCTGTGCATCAAGATAACTCTGCTTTTCCTTTTCATCAATATTAAGGTCAGGTGCCGTATAGAACGATACTTCAAACCCTAATTTTTTCAGTGCCACAGCCAAAGCAATGGTAAATGTTCCATCTTCTCGGTCATGACCAGACAAGCGAATCAGGTCAGCAATATCAATATGGGTATGATATTGCTTCACGATTAACCAGAGTGCAAACACGCCACAATTTGCTTCAAGCTGCAATAAGGACTCTGGAATATTTAAACTCATTTAGTACCAGTTCATTAAAGATACACCTAAGCCGACATAGGTCGCTCGGTGGTTATAATCAATCAAGCTCTCGCCATAGCCATCAAATATTTGGAAATGACCACGTAATTTATCTTTAATTGGAAAAGCCCAGTCAAACTGAACCGCACCATGTGAACGATCGCCACCTTTTAATGAATGACGTAACATCAAAGAAAAATCATTATTGCCCTTACGGTAAAATGCGGTTAAATCACCACGACCAATATAATCCTTGATGTCTGGGTTATTATCATCTTTGGCATCTTCTTCAACACGGTACCAAGGACGTAGCATCAATGCGAAGTTATCTTTTTCAAAACCAAGATTAAAAATCACACGGTTCCAACTACGAGAAAGTGGATCAGAGCGACCATTGGATTGGTGATTCAGCGTTACCCCAAGCAAACGAGCATTTAAACCTAAAATTTCATAATTGGTTCTAAACATCAAACTCGCTTCAGGCTCATAATTGGTCTCACGGAATGGTCTTGATTCCTCTGAGTTATAAACTTGCCAACGTGAAGATTGCGTGTAACCCAACCAGAGATCACCATTATTACCAAAGATGTTTTCCCAAGCTTTAGTCTTAAATGAAAGCTGGAATTTCGCTTCGCTTGAGGTCAACTCTTGCTTATCCTTGACTGTATTTTCAGGGTTCGGACTACTTGGAAATTCATTTTTATCACTCGTCCAGAACACTGGTAACAGATAAACAGGTTGATAGGCACGAATATTCCATACCCCCAATTTACTTTCTTCTGACAATTCCCAACGGCGATCGAGTAATGAAACGTTTGGATCAAATTTTGGTGCAGCGCCTAATATATGCAAGTCACTAACCTTTTGAACCACCTTATCTTTCAAAGACTCTGGTTTGGCTGGTTCACTCGACTCAGCCACAGGCATAGCGGCTGCAACCATAGGCGCGGCATCGGTCTGCACTTGTGTTGGAATAATGGTCGGCGCTTTAAAAAGGCTGTCATAACAAGCCAAACGCTCAGCATTTGCGGCCAAGGCCACACACGCATCTACGGTTGCAGGGCTTGCTGGTGCTGTCGATTCAGCATGTGACAACGATGTCGCTAAAGAGCCAAGTATCGCAAGGATACTCAGCTCCAAATGACTACGTTCAAAAGATTTGAACGCCATAGATTTCTCCGATTTTTATTTTATTAATTAACTTGCTGGATATTAAATCCAAGTTTCTGCAATTCTTCACGTTTCGCAAATGGCGCAACCACCGCTTTCACTGGTTTTTGAGCCAATAGATATTGCTTCGCAACACGCTGTAAATCATCCAAGTCCACGTTGAGTAAACGTTCTCGTAAGATTTTACGGAATTTTGGTGTACGTGCATGCAACAATGCATAACATGCGGTAATTGCTTCCCCAGCTGGTGAGCCCGGTTTATCCATACCAGCCACTAACCCTAGAATTGCTTCTTCGAGTTGATGTGGTTGCTGCTCAGTATTGAGTAACCATTGCACGCTGGCTTCAAAATCATTAAACGTTTCAGCTAAGCGTGGATCACGATAACTATAGAAACGGAATGAGCACGCGTTGCCATCATAGCTAGCTCCACCACCATACGCACCACCTTTTTCACGAATGGCGCTATGTAAGAAGCCATTACGCAAATAAGCGGCCAATACCATTAAAGGTGCTGCATCAGGATGAGCAACATCGACTGCTTGATAAGCAGACGAACAGAACTGAACATTAGCTTGAATTAACCATGCTTCATCATCTGAAGTATTGACCTGTTCTACTTGCGTTAAAGTAACAGCTGCTTTATCGACGACCAACTTATCCCAAACGTTTTGAACTTCTTCAACCAAACGATCAGATTGATGTTCTTCACATACCAACAAGAATTGTTTAGGTGCTTGCAGCAACTTACGATGAATCGACTGTAATTCAGTAATCAATGTTTGATAAGCGCTATCATCTTGATCAATTTTCGCAACCAAATCACTAAGCCAGTTTAATGCGCCTAAACCCGTGTTGTGATAATCACGGCGTGCAAGTGCACTCATTTGACGTGAAGCAGCTTGCATTGCATAACTATGGCCAGAGCCAGACAACCGTGATTGCCAGCGAGTTTTACGTTGCTGCAATAACTCGATGATGCGATCTTTCTCATCAAAACGAAGTTGCTCAAATGCCAATTTTAATAATTGAATTGCATCCAGTTTCTGCGTCAGTGATTTTGTAGTCAGAGTGAGCCATGCACTGATACGGTCTTTATCATCGACCTTACTGCGCAATGATGCTCCCATACCTAAACCACCACTGACTGCGGTTTGGATTTGCTGGAATTCCAAATAATCGTACTCACCTGCACCAACCTCTCCCATTAAAATAGAGAGTAAATTGAAATATGGAGATTGTACGATTTCATCTGGAATCTGAATCAAAACTTGTTGGTAGTAAATACCATTGGTTCCTGCATGATATAAATTCAACGGTGTATCTAAGCCATTGCAAATAATTTCACGTAGTTGCCCCTGTACAATCTGCAATTCAGCAGGCACATCTTCCAAACCAACTTTTGGTAACAACTCAAGATCATCTGCTGTGTCTTGACGTTGCTTTAATGCAGCCGTTTTTTCCTGAATTTCAACTTTCTGCGCATCAGTCAAATTAGCAGTAATCTCAGCCAAACGCGCTTGTTCAGCCTGTTGCTCTTTCACTGATTTTGTTGCGTCAGGTACTAAAGTCATTTGTACACGGTGTGGATTATCCAACAGGTGAGTTTGAATCAAGTTTGATAACCACATCGGGTCCTTTAACTCTTCTTTCACTTGTTCAATCGCAGAGTCTACATCCCAAACATGAACTGGATCACTGTGATGAATCGCGCTACCTAATCCATTGAGAATCAGACTTAGACCATACGGTGTACCATCACCATTGATTTCACGTTGATGTAATTCAATTTGATGAAGAATGGCATCTACAAAATCAGTATCTACTGGCTTAGAGGCAACCTCTTTCAGAATATCGAGAATGCCATTTTTAAATGTTTCTGTATGTTCAGCATTAGAACCTTGAACGCCACAATAGAAGGTCATTTCAAAGTTACTATCATCCACACCCATTAATGGACCTGTTGATTGTGCATAACCACAAGTTTCCAAATAATGACGTAAAGGTGAAGCTGAATTCTCTAATAGAATCCCCTCAACCAAACGCATACCTAGACGTAATTTAGTATCACTGGTTTCAGGCAACAACCACGACATCACATGGTAGGTCTTGTCTTTCAGATCTTCACTATCGACTGCATAGCTTTCAGTTACTTCTACAGGTGCAGTTAAACGCTTCTCTGGTTTTGAATATAAGGTAGTCCCTTGAGAAAACTTGTGTAGGGCTAGTTTCTCAAACTGTTCTTGCAGGTCATATGCACTTTGATTGCCAAAGGTCATGAACACGGCATTACTTGGGTGATAGTGAATTTTATAAAAATCCACCAACTGCTCATAGCTGAGGTCAGGAATATCTTTAGGATCACCACCAGAGTTGTAGTGATAGGTCGTTTCTGGGAATAAATGATGTGCAAGCTGATGATATAGCTGATCTGAAGGAGAGCTCATTGCTCCTTTCATTTCATTAAATACCACACCTTTATAAACGGCTTGATCATTTTCCAGCTCAATACGAATGCCTTCTTGCGCAAAATCCAAAGGATTCAAATTCGCGGCAAAGGCAGCATCTAAATACACAGACAATAAGTTTTGAAAGTCTTTTTTGTTCTGTGTTGCAAAAGGATACGCTGTCCAATCCGCTGCTGTAAATGCATTCATAAATGTATTCAACGAACGGCGGATCATCAAAAAGAACGGATCACGTACAGGGAACTTTTCAGAACCGCAAAGAGCCGTATGCTCTAAAATATGTGCAGCACCTTTGGAATCCATAGGCTGCGTTCTAAATGCCACCAAGAACACATTTTCATCATGGGTGGTGGCCAAATGGTAGTGAACTGCACCAGTCACTTTGTGCTTATATTCTGAAACTTGAATATCGAGTGCTTCTACATGGTGTTGACGTAATAGCTGAAACGCGGGATGTGTCGTTTGAGTAATGCTTTCAGTAACATCTACAGTCATGTGATCTCCAATTTATCTGTATTAAATTCATTACAATTGATTATAGAGAGTCTACCGAAGAATACGTATCGATATCCATGTAAATTACTATGTTTTTGTAGAAAAATGCAGCGCCTAATCGAAAACGACGTTTCATAAAATCTTGTAAAAATTGCGATGTGCTGACACGATAGATTGGTATCCCCGACTTTGATAGAAGTGAGCCGCTTGTGCTGTATCAGTAAATAAATCAAGCCGCTCAAAATAGGTCTTTGCATATTGTTCGATATGCATCAATAAATAAGTAGCTATTTTTTTATGACGATAATCTGGGTGTATATAGAAACGACGTAAGCGCCCAACTCGCTTCGATTCAGCAAAAGGATCTTGATTCAGTCCACCTACGGCAATCAAACCATCCTGTTGATCATATACAACAAAAAGTGCTTCTCCGATCTGATCAAAACAATTCGCACCTGATTGAAAATCTTGCTTTAATCTATTTAAGAAGCGAAAGCCCTCACGTTCTGAATATTGAATCAGTACGCCGATTTGTGCAGGCAACTCTAGGCTTCTTTCAATTCTAAAGTGGTCTGACCTCATCTTCTTTCCTTCATTTCACTGTAACCGTAGGCTTTGCTGAATTTTCTTCAACAAACTACTGTAATCCGTAGCATTCGTGTAAACTTTGCTTTTTGATTTTTACTGTGATGACAAACATGGCAACTGTTGATCTTTTTGCAATTGGTAATGCACTCATTGACCAAGAATTTAAGGTTTCAAATGAGTTTTTAACGCAACAAGGATTGCCAAAAGGCACAATGCAGTTGGCCGATGGTGAAACGCAGGCAAATTTATATCAAAAATTACAAGATACTCAAAGCTACAAAGGCCAAGCGAGTGGTGGTTCAGCAGCGAATACAACCGTTGCATTTAGTGCCTTAGGTGGTACTGCATTTTATGGCTGCCGTGTAGGTAATGATGAACTCGGTAGCATTTATCTTGACGGCTTAAACGAAGCTGGTATTACAACCACAACACAATCAATCAGTGAAGGTGTAACAGGTACATGTATGGTTCTGATCAGCCCAGATTCAGAACGCACCATGCAAACCTATCTTGGGATTACCGCTGAATTATCCGACGAACAAATCGACTTTGAACCACTTAAAACCGCAAAATGGCTGTATATCGAAGGTTACTTATCAACCAGCGATACCGCTCGTGTTGCAGTTAAACAGGCACGTGAACTGGCTAAAGCCCACGGCGTTAAAATTGCATTATCCCTCTCCGATCCTGCAATGGTGCAATATGCACGTCAAGGTTTAGTCGAACTCCTAGATGATGGTGTAGATCTGTTATTCTGTAATGAGCAAGAAGCGCTTATGTTTACCGAAACAGACAATCTTGATGCTGCGATTGAAAGCCTAAAATTAAAAAATCAACATATTGTGATTACACAAGGTGCAAAAGGGGCTGTAATTGTTGATCAAGCACACCACTTCCATGTTAATGGTCGTGCTGTTGAAGCTGTGGATACCAATGGCGCTGGAGATGCATTCTCAGGCTCATTTTTATATGCAATCAATGCGGGTTTAAGCTTGGAAGCCGCAGCACAACTTGCTATTTTGATCTCAAGTGAAGTGGTCGCTCAATATGGACCACGTTTAAGTGTAGAAAATTACGCTAAACTCTTTGAACAATTCCAGAAAGCTCAACAGGAATGTGCATAACATGGAAAAGATTTGCATGACTGAAGAAGTCCCTGAGCGTGAGTCTCGTGCATACGACACCATGAAAGGGACCACCATTTTTATTACTCAAAAAGATGGCAGCTTCTATGCCTATCAAAACGTTTGCCCACACTTGCAAACTGAACTTGAGTATTTAGAAAATCAGTTCTTGGACCAAGATAAAGAATATATTCAATGTTCTACGCATGGCGCACTGTTTTCAGTCGAAACGGGTGAATGTATTTCAGGCCCTTGTCTAGGTGAATTCCTTGAGAAAGTAAATTTGGAAGTCCACTCAGATGGTGGTATCTATATTGATTAAGCCCTAGATCATGAATTCTGCGATGACTGAGTTTTTCCTCAATTACTATCTGATGCCATTTCATATGAGTGTCGTGGCTTTAATTGTGCTCAGCATTGCAGAAACCATCGGGATTGTAATTGGCTTACGACCGAGTCAATTGGTTCAAAAGCTCACCCCTGATTGGTTACTGAATTCGCCTCTACTCGATGTGAAATTTTCTAAATACCTGATCTTTGTTTTTTTACTGATTAATTTTAGTTTTGCAGGCTATTTTCTGGAACTCTCGTTCTTTGCTTTGCAGCACTACTTCATTTCACCTTACTATTTATTTGTTCCAGCACTGATCATCGATATTTTCTTTACCGTATTTATGATTCACTGCCTAGATCAGGTGATCAAACCCAAAGTCACTCATACACATACCAATTTGGTTGGCCGTTTAGCCACAATCTCAACTGGAAATGCACGACCTGGTTTCTCAGCTCAGGCACGTGTGCGTGATGAGTTCGGACAACTCTATTATGTACAAGTTGAACCTGAGTACGGTGAATTGGAATTACAATCCCAAGTGTTGTTAATTAGCCAAAAATCAAACTCACACTATCTCGCGAAAAAAATATCTCTCTCAAATAACTTATTCGCACCAGACTGATTTTTGTCTCAAAATTGCGCTTGAATAGAGAAAAATAGTGATTTTTACATTTTATTACAAATATATCCTGCAAAAGTTTTAAATTTAGCTCTTCCCTTCTTGTTGTTTTCATGATCTCACCGACACAAAAAATACAACAGTGATACCTATCACATTTTTTAGAATAATCTCTACCTATACACTAGGTTTTGTAGAGACTTCATTGTAAGAATTATTTAATTATGTAATTAAAACGATAAGTCACTGTATATATTATTAATTTTATATTCATACCATTTTAGTTGGTTTAATATTTATTTAATTCAGTATAAACCCTATCTTTTTAATCAGATTTAAAAATATAAATACAACCGTTTTGATCAGGTTTTAAAATTAATTCATATTATTTTAGTTGGTTAAAATAACTATTTTAAATATTTTAACAAAAAATATTTATCATATTGATTTAAAACAATTATTTAATTTTAAATTATTTAGAAACCCTAAAGGTTTATTTTCAATGAATTTTATTTAATAATGTTTTACATCTTCTTTAAATATGAGGCTAGGTTCTATGAACACGAGTTCTCAAGATCCAAATCGGCGACTCATCAGAGAAATCACGATTATTCTTATTATTAAAGTTGTACTTCTCTTGGTGATTAAACACATCTGGTTTGATGCGCCAACGATTCCAAAAGATTTTAACAATGAAGTTGCCGAGCGTATTGCTGGTGACATGTCCAAAACTCAGGAGACACGTTGATGATTTCTGAAAGCGTGGTCGATCTTTCGCGGTTCCAATTTGCAATGACCGCAATGTATCACTTTCTTTTCGTCCCTCTAACTTTAGGTCTAGCTTTTATTCTTGCCATCATGGAAACCACCTATGTGATTTCAGGCAAAGAAATTTATAAAGATATGACCAAATTCTGGGGGAAACTCTTCGGGATTAACTTTGCCTTAGGCGTAACCACTGGTCTGACTATGGAATTCCAGTTCGGTACCAACTGGGCTTATTATTCCCACTATGTAGGCGATATTTTCGGGGCACCGCTTGCAATTGAAGGCTTGATGGCTTTCTTCCTTGAATCTACCTTTATTGGTTTATTCTTCTTTGGCTGGGATCGCCTTTCTAAAGTACAGCACTTAGGTGTGACTTGGTTAGTAGCGATTGGCTCGAATATGTCTGCCTTATGGATTCTCATCGCCAATGGTTGGATGCAAAACCCTGTCGGTGCTGCATTTAACTATGAAACCATGCGTATGGAACTGGTGGACTTTGGTGCGCTGATCTTTAACCCTGTGGCGCAAGTAAAATTTGTACACACAGTTTCTGCAGGTTATGTCACTGGTGCAATCTTTGTACTTGCCATCTCAAGCTATTACTTATTAAAGAAACGTGATTTACCTTTTGCGCGTCGCTCATTCGCTATTGCTGCAATCTTCGGTTTAGCATCAACGTTATCTGTAATTCTACTTGGTGATGAATCTGGCTATGAACTCGGTGATGTTCAAAAAACCAAACTTGCTGCGATCGAAGCAGAATGGCATACCGAACCTGCACCTGCTGCATTCACCTTATTTGGCCTTCCAAATCAACAGGAAATGCGTACCGACTATGCGATTAAAATTCCTTATGTGATGGGGATTATCGCAACACGTTCTACCGATAAAGAAGTGACTGGTTTACGTGACTTGATGAAAGAACATGAAGTGCGTATCCGTAACGGTATGGTGGCCTATAGCGAGTTAGAAAAGCTTCGTGCGGGTGACCGTTCTCCAGATTTATTGGCTTCATTTGAGAAAAATCAAAAAGACTTAGGTTATGGTCTGTTATTGAAAAAATATTCTCCAAATGTGGTTGATGCGACTGAAGCTCATATCCAAGCTGCGACTAAAGATACCATTCCAAACGTAGCGGCACTGTTCTTCTCTTTCCGTGCCATGGTTGCTTCTGGCTTCCTCATGCTGTTGTTATTCCTGCTCGCGACTTGGGCTGTAGCAAAACGTAATGCCGAAGATAAACCTTGGTTACTCAAATTTGCTTTGTTTGCTCTCCCTCTCCCATGGATTGCAGCTCAAACAGGTTGGTATGTAGCTGAAGGTGGTCGTCAACCCTGGTCGATTGGTGAAATTTTACCAACACACCTCTCTGCATCAAGCGTCAGCGCTGGTGATGTGTGGGGCTCGATTATTGCGCTTGCAGCGTTCTATACCGTACTGCTCATTATTGAAATGTACTTAATGATCAAATTTGCTCGTTTAGGACCAAGTTCTTTGCATACTGGTAAATATCATTTTGAAAAACTAGAAGCAAAAACTGGGGAGGCTCAATCATGATCGAATATGAACTCCTAAAAATTATTTGGTGGGTGCTCGTTGGTGTACTACTGATTGGCTTTGCACTTACCGATGGTTTCGATATGGGCTCAATGGCACTGATGCCATTTGTAGGTAAAACCGACTCTGAACGCCGTGCTGCAATCAACACCATTGCGCCACACTGGGATGGGAACCAAGTCTGGTTTATTACCGCAGGTGGTGCACTGTTTGCTGCTTGGCCAATGGTCTATGCGGTAGCCTTTTCTGGCATGTATTGGGCCTTACTACTGGTGCTATTTGCCCTCTTCCTGCGACCCGTCGGGTTCGACTATCGCTCTAAATTAGAGAATACCCAATGGCGTACCTCTTGGGACTGGGGCCTATGTATCGGTGGTGCCGTTCCTGCACTGGTGTTTGGTGTGGCATTCGGTAACTTGTTCTTAGGTGTACCATTTAGCCTAGATGACACTTTACGTTCGCAATATACAGGTAGCTTCTTTGCGCTATTGAATCCGTTTGCACTGATTTGCGGTATTGTCAGCCTATCAATGCTATGTGCGCATGGTGGTGCTTGGCTGATGTTACGCACCGATGGCAATTTGCATAACCGCTCTGCCAAAGCAACACAAATCATGGCAATCGTGTTCCTTGTGTGCTTCTTGGCTGCGGGTGCATGGTTATTATTTGGCAATATCTCAGGTTATAGCTATGCAACTGCGATCAACACCAATGCTGCGCTGAATCCGCTTGCGAAAGATGTGGTGACCAATGCCAATCATGGTTGGTTAAACAACTATGCAACGTATCCGATCACCATGGCTGCACCTATTGCTGCCATCCTCGGTGCATTATTGGTGATTGTCAGTGCAGCGAAACATAAAGCGGCTATGAGTTTTACGGGTACAAGCCTGATGATTGTCGGTGCGATTCTTACTGCTGGTTTTGCCCTGTTCCCATTCTTATTACCATCAAGTATTGATCCAACTTCAAGCTTGACCATGTGGGATGCTGTTTCTAGTCATAAAACCCTTGGTGTAATGACCGTTGCTGCATGTATCTTCGTTCCTCTCATTTTGATCTATACCTCTTGGTCGTATTACAAAATGTGGGGTGTAATCACCAACAAACATATTGAAGAAAATTCACATAGTTTGTATTAATCAGGAGATATGACATGTGGTATTTTGCATGGATTCTAGGTGTCTTGATGGCATGTTTCGCAGGTGTACTCAGTGCGCTTTATATCGAACATCATCAAGATTTAGATGAGGAATAAAAAATGGCTGAAGCAATGACAACACCAAAGAATAGTAAAGCGCAAGTACTTGCAATGACCATTTCGTTTTTGTTGGCATTGCCGCTTGCTGCTATTTTACTGGTACATCCTTCGCTAATGTTGGATGCTAACGGACATTATAATCATAGCTTGCTGATGTTGGTGATGATTGGGATTTCTGGTGGTTTCGTACATGGGGTTGGGTTTATACCAAGATTCTGGTTATGGAAATGGTTATTTAGTCCTTATATCGCTTGGCCATTAATGGTGTTGGGATATTTTATTTGGATTGGAAATTAACCCCTACACCAACCACAAAAAAGCTGCCTGTTAATCTGGCAGCTTTTTTATTTATAAGACACTCAAAGCTAAAATAAATTTGATCAAGCTTAAACTGATTCATTCCACCTTACTTGATATTTGAGCTTGATCTACATTTTTAGGCTGATCAATTTGAGCCTGTTCGGTGTGATTAATAGCCGTTGCATCAGAAAACTCTTCAGTATGTTGCTCTAACTGCTTCGGTTTATCTGTTATTTGCTGATACTTTGACACTGCACTTTCTTTTAAGTTCTGAACTTGCTCACTCTCCAAAATGCGCTTACTTGTATCTAATGCCTTATTGGCAAGTGTTTTTGAACCATCGACTAAATTGGTTTTTGCTGAACTCAAGAGTGCTGTTAAATGTTCAGCACTATCTGTATGAAAATCTTTTAGAATATGTTGTTCCGTATTTTCAACTGAAAAATCTAAATAGGGCGCTTCAGAAAATTTGAGTGCATTCGCAATAAAAATAGTTGGGATAGAGCCTCGTTTGGTATTGTATTCTCGAACATAATGATTAAAAGTTTCTCGTTGATGACCAATCTCATCTTCAACAGCTTTAATACTTTGCATTAGACTTTGATATTGTTCATTTGCTTTAAGATCAGGGTAACGCTGAACCACCCCCTGAATCCCCATCAAGGCCACTTGGGATTCACGCTGCCCAGAAACAATCTCATTTGCCTTGGTTGCATCTTTAGAAATGGTTAGATGCAAGAGTTGCTCTCCATCTTGATAGTTCTTTACCACATCAATTAACTGATTAATCAGATTCACTTTCTTTTGCAAAGATACGGAAATATTTGAAAGACTTGATTTAATAAACTCTGCTTTCGCTTGCAAAGTATTATATGCTTTCAATAGCAGGTACATCATAATTAAAACAACAAACAATACAATCCAAAACATATCACCCTCAAACTATTTTCTCATTATTTAAAATCATGAAAAATATTCCATCAACTGAATCAATATTTTAAATTTTCACGATCATCTTAAATAAAGCAAAGTGATAAAACCATCTAAAATATGAGCACTATATCAAGACCGTTCAATTTCAGAATGATTAACAAAATCAGCATAAACACCAGTATTAACAAACACTTAAAGCGTTAAAAACATCAAAAAAATAAGAATTTTTTCAGTCGAAATTAATGCAAAAAAGTCCCATAATGTAAAATTAAATCTAACTTAATATTTTTATCTACTGCTATTTTTATATAAAAGGCGGCAAAATTTGAACGCCTATTTTGATTAGTACTGATAGGACTTTACCACTGGCTTCAATTTCAGAACCATTAGTTTTCGCACCATTTACAACACGGTAATAGTTATCGTCTTACTGGACATTATGACTTCAGCTTGTGTGTATTTACTAACCACAACAACAACATTGTCTAATTTTGACTGGAAATACGCTGCCTTAAAATTCAAACGGTTATCATAAAAATGATGAACATACATCTGACTTTGTTGCTTTATACCATCCTGATCGTATGCTTCGTGGTGATACCTTTGACTATATGTCATTTAATCCATATCAAAGTACACCTTATCCGACCAAGACCCTATCCACTGAAGAAAGTTCAGCTGCTTCTCTCATTCGCTCAATGTTTGCCTTACATTTTGGTAATTATGGTGGCGAACCAATCCGCTGGATCTATTTGATTTTTGGCTTAGGTGGCGCTTATCTGTTCTATTCAGGCAATATTCTGTGGATTGAAACTCGCCTGCGTAAACAGAAGAACCGAATCTACCAGCACCACAACAGCGTAAAGATGTCATGTTCATTGCTAATTTAACCATTGGGGCTTGCTTAGGCTACATGTTAGCAATATTTACCAGTATGTTGATTGGTCGATGGACCTATGTCATACCATTGCAATTACAAAGTCATAACCATGTATTTATGTATAGCTACTATTTAGTATTTATTGCTTGTATTTCATACAGTTTTATTGTTGGTGCAGCAAAGGCTTTAGCTCAACTGTTCTTAGCGATTGCGCTTGTTTTATTGCTGATTCCTGCGACTTCTATGCTTGCCTATGTGTTTCCAATCCAAGGACTTTGGTATTCAACAGATCATTTGATTTGGATTGATATCTCGGCTTTGATATTTGCTTTAATATTTATACGTTTTTATCAACAAGCCAAAGATCGTGCGCAAGTCGCGCCAATTGGTTCAATTTGGTCTACACAGAAAGTTGAGCAGACATCCTCTCTTACTGAAAACCAAACTTAAACGGTTGTCGATAGAGCCTTGATTGTTGCAATCATGGATCTTTTATACACTCAAGATTTTTTTCATTTCAATCAGTTGAATAGGTACAATCGGTTGCCCTACTTCAGCCTCAATTGGATATTCGCTTTTCCGTCCCGTTATTTGGTAACCACAGCGCTGATAATAGGCCAACAGCTCAGTTCGAACATCTAGAACATGCATGACTAAATCAAGAATCTTTGGATAATTTTGAGCAATATATAACTCAGCATAATTTTGTAATTCACGCCCATAGCCTTGGTTCTGGATGCTTGGATCAATCGCAAATGTACCTATCTCTATACAATCAACATTCAAGCTTAATCCGAAGCAGGCAACAATCTCATCATTACCTAGTTCACCCACTAATAATTCGAAATTTGCTTGCTGTAATGCTTGTTCTAATTGAACTTTACCAATGCGATCACCTTAAACATACGCTTTTTCAGTTGTCCAACTACGTTCTGATTGTTCTCTATAAGCGATATTAATCAGCTTAACCAATTGCTCCAGATCACTATTCTTTGCTTTTCTAATCGTTAAAGACATTTTTATTTTATTCCACACAAAAGAAAGCCGATGATAACATCGGCTTTCTTGTTAAATTTTAGATTAGTTTGTTTGACCAGCTAACCAAGCCATAAATTTTTGGCGCTCAGCTTTAGATGCTTTCTGCCATAATTCTGCCAATTGTTGATCTGTAGTTTTTGCTGCACCGACTGTCGCTGCTGTTGTTACTGCTACAGGCGCAGTTGCAACTACTTGTGATGTTGTTCCTGCATAAACAGGTGCAGGTTGATTTGCAGCATTATTCTTATTCTTCTGTGTTAAATCCAAAGTACGACTTAATAGATTACTACCTGTAAACCAAGGTTGTACTTCATTATTTGCACCGGTTTGCTGTACCACCAGTTTTTTATTTTGATCATACAAAGCAACGGTAGGTTGATCTGCATATTTTTTTGCAGCATCGAAGTTTTTAGGTGCATTAACTAAACCTAAACTATAAGACTGATTGTCTTGCAGATCAGGGGCTTGAAGAGTCACCACGCCCGATTTAATGATGTCATGTTCACCATTCAAATGTTCAAAATACTCACGATAACGAACATTGACAGTTAAATTGCCTGGATCAACTTGATAGTTATTCTTCTTTGATGGAATTAATCCACTATTTACTTCTTGACCATTTACAGCAAGAATCACGATTTCTTCAGGGGCAGTAATAGTGACTGCAGAAAAAACTGAACTACTTAATAATAAACCGAAAGCAGCGACACCAACTCTTAAAGACATTAGACTCTTCTCGATATAAACAATTTATGAAATCGTAAGCACTATGCTCCGCGATTATGACCATTTTATGACAAAAACCAAAACTGTCTATTACAACAATTCGGCTTATTTAAGATATATACATCATATATATGGCAAAAGAAAATGACTTTATCTAACATTTTGTTTTGTAAAACAAATATATCATCAAGAATTGTATTGCTGCAAAATTTCTGCAAAACATTAACAAAACTGTTAGCTATTATTATGCTTGAATTGGCCATTTTGACATGTGGTCTATTTCAAAATCATATTGATTTGAAAGGAAAATATTTAAATCTAAAAAGTAAAAAAACCGCTTAAATAAGCGGTTTTCCTTATAGATATCAGCCTTAGCCACTGTTGGCCGTTGATTTGCAGCATTCACCATTGCTTAAATTTCCTTATTAGCGCCAAAACGGTGTACTACTACTCCCGTGAATTCTTCTACGTCATGCCCTTGTATTGCCAAATTAGGTTTTCCCGTCTTGCGGTTATATGAAGGGGTTCCATATTGATCTTTCTTGTGTGCGATGTGATAAAGCTCATGTTCAATCAAAGCACAGAAATCAACATCATTTGCTTGCTGGGCATAAGTTGCATCAATCGTAATTAAATAATTGGGCAAATCATTGAACCATTGATAAAACTGTTATTCCTGTCGTTCTTTCTTCCACCCACCAGCATTGATAATGACCTTTTCAGCTTTTGGCCAACCACAAACCGACCTTGTTTCTGAAATTCACTTTTAGCCCACATCACGACAATCTGTGGATAGTCGAATGATCCCAGATGAGCATGATCAGGGTTAAATAGCTTGTGTTCGAGATTGAGAAAATAGACTTTACCCATCGCCATAATTCAGGTGCATGTGCAAAGTTTGGTGTATCTCGGGCAAATATCCATTCTGGTGGATAAGGTCGTTGCTGGATAACAAATCCGACTTTGTTCATAAATTTCACTCATTAAAAAACCCACCGAAGTGGGCATATTCTTTAACAATCACTTTTACTGAACTATTTTATTTTTATTCCATTTTCTGATGACATCCTTCTTCTAAAATTACTTGTCCAATAAGTAGAGTAAATCTCTATCATCTATTTCCCTTTTTCTATGTTGCTCCATTTGCTATTGATATTCTTCTTCTGAAACTACTCGTTTATTAGGTGTAGAATCAATGAGCTTCAAATAACTTTTATTATCTAAAGACCTATTTTGTCCAGAATATTAAGCTTTGTCATAAGCGCTCATACCCGATGTTTGAAATGGATCTTCATAACTTCGTGTAGCTTGGTTATAATTTTGATTTTCCCATTTTATTTTTAGTAGATTTGATAACTCAAAAAAATCCACATTCTCACTGCTGTTATTCTTATTAAGAACGTCTTCTTCTTTAACAATCAAAATAGATGGTTTTTTGCCGAAAAAATCATCGGCACTGTATACAGGGCTAAAAACCCCTAAACTAATTAAAAATAATAGTATTCTAACCATCAAATGTATGCGTTCACTACAAACCATTGGAATACATGAATTTTATATAACTTTTGAAAAAAATCTACTACTCCTTATCATATTCTTTTAGTGCTTTTTCAGCTTCCAAATAGTTTTGTTTAGCCTTAGGCAACGGTGAATTTCTTGCTTTTGATTTATGCTCGCGCTTTCTTGTGAGTTCAAAATATTTTGAAGTCCCCATCCCCACTTCAATAGTCATTGCTGTTTAATTTCAATATCGTTTGAAATAGCGTTTCAGGAGCGAGGGCTTCCCGATGGTTGTATTTATACTTCACAGGGTTCGTGCCGTTGGGTCAGCTATATAAATTGATCTGTTTGCGTTAAGGTAACTCCCTAAGTGATTAGGATTAAAAGATAAGGCGGTAACAGTTGCATCTTTTTGAGAAAGCCCGTGAGGGCTTTTATTTTGTCTTGTAATTGATGACAGATAACTTCAATAAAAAACCCTTCGAGGGTAGCTGCTAATTTTATTATTCTTCAAAGTAACCATCTACTTTTTCAAACACTTCATACCATTCCAGTGAGGTATCCACTAGAAAAAGCAGCTTTACCCCATTACATCCAAAAATTTCACACTTATAAGTAACTTCATCAAAAAGTACAGGTTCTCCCTCAGTAGTCTCTGATGAATCTGGATTTGATGGCTCTAATTTTGGAATCTTTATAAGATCATCTATTTTGATTCTTTTATCATTGTAAATTTCACCATCTTTTGGGCCACCTATAAAATACACTAAGCTTTTCATAATTATATCTATTATGTTTAGTCCAATTATATCAAAAAACATCACCCTGATCTTTAAGATTCAACATCCGATCAATCTTTTCGAGCAAAGGTTGAATTAGACTAAAGACATACAATAAAGCTCCACCAGTGGCGGAGCATAAAAGAAAACCTCCCGCAGGAGGTTGAAGCTAAATTATTTAATCAAACTAAATTCAATGGTTCCACATTATCTTTAAACATTTGTCTTCCATCGAATAAAAGCTATTCTTCCCTGATCATTTCTGAGAGTCTGCACACCGCTGCTTCAACTCTTTCATTGCACTTGGAGGCATCGGTGCTGCCTTCTTACTATGATAGTACGCGCACTCTTGACTTTCGACTTCAGGAGCAAGTTGATAACTGGCACACCCAGAAGTAAATATTGTCATAACACATATAGCAACAAATTTCATAGCTTGTCCTGAAGTTTATTCAATTTTAGTTTACGTGACATTTTATTTAAAAGCTAACGTTGCTTTTCTGCGCTCTAGAGTAAAACAAAAAAGCCCACCTTCCGATGAGCTTTAGCCATTAACTATCTTACTCCCCAATTGGGATTGAGAATTTAAGTTGATTATTTCTCTGATCCAATGGCACTGGGTTATGTTTTGCAATTCTTTGCTGGTAGTCTTTTTCAGAAATTAAACCTCTGTTCTTCGCCTTCAAAATTGAGTTGAACTGTTGCTCATGTCCTTGTGCATTTAAAGCATCGAAATGTCTATGTTCCAAATAGTATTGAGACCTATCATGAGGACTCATATTGGATGTATGCTGTTGTGCTACATGCGCTTGCTCTAATTCATAATTCCGTTGATTGACACGATCTTGTTCTTGTTGCTTCATCGACTCAAAGAAATCAAATTGTTCACTACTTTTGATCTCTTTATGAGGCTCTTCGCTATTTAGAATTAAAAGTGATTTATCTTTGCTGAAGATGTCATCTGCACTATATACCGAACCACAAGTTACCGTACTTATAAGAAGAATTACTATTCTTTTCACCCAAAAACTCAACATAAAATAAATAAATACAAGTGTATATTTTATTATTTCTTCAAAGTTATTTCAAATTAAATATTAAAAACAAAAGCTTATGATTGTACTAAAAATCTATAACTCTTTACTAACGATTCTTTATGATAAGGTTCTTATGATTTTTTACTTCATAAGTGAAATAAATTCGCTATAAAAAAACCTCCTGAAGGAGGTTTTTTTATTTCTTGATTCAATTAAAGATCAGTTCCAATAAACACACTCGAAATAAAGAATTCTGCATCTTCATCATCAGTTGAATCAAACTCTACCTCAAGGTGAATGACTTCAGCACCAGTCTTGTCTTTGAATTCTGCAAATTTCTTCTCAAGGAAATCTGAAATCTCATTTTCTAATGTTGCTCGTTCTTGGCGATATTGTTCTATTGCTTCTTTCATGATGGGTTCCTATTCATCTGAACAACCATAAAAGCAAACTATTATGAAAATAACAAGACAACAAAAAGCCCATCATTCGATGAGCTCAGTCTTCAGAATTTTATACTAAGAAATATATACGTATTTTTTCGATAGATGTTGGTTAGCTATCTTTGTAGTTTCAGAGTATGGCAATTCAGCACATAGCCAAAATCGGTATATATTTTCACCAAAGAATATATGTCTGTCGGTTATAAGTTGATGTTTTTCTAGGATCTATTTCACTTGCTTGGTAATAAGTCTCTTCACGATTAGCAACCATTTCACCATCAAAATTACCATCAACACCAATAAGTATCTTAACAATCCATAAAATTATAAATTTCAGCTTAACATATAAAGCAAAAAGCCCCACCAATGGCAACGCGTAAAAGAAAACCTCCCGAAGGAGGTCTTACGTTACAGCGAAATAATACTTACAAAATTAAATTACCGCAGATGTCTGTTGTTCCTGCTGGATATTCGAGTTTTATTCGAGAATGATCAGTAATAACTTCTGTTGAAAATTCTGAACCAATATCATTAACAAGCTGTGACACCATACTTGTTGAAACAAAAAATGCACTCTGTAGTAAATTATTAAAATTATACAAATAACCTAGATCAACACCATTTAACACAAAGCCAATTTGCTTTGTGTTTTGATTAATATAAATACCAATACGTTGAAGCTCTAATGATGTTTCATTAATTGCATAAAGTTTTTGGAAAAAATCTAAAGTCCCCGAAGTTGAAACATGAGCTACTTTTACAACAATAGCATTCCCCCAAATTGTATCATCTAGCTCATTTATACTTTGATTAGTTGCAAAACCACAACCAATCATTAAATATGTGCCATCGGATAAAACACCATAGACCCCACTTTCAATTAAAATACCTGTGTTTGCTTCAGGCAAATTTGTAAGTGGCCGCAAAGGCAAAACATTTAGTTCATTTTCAAAAGCCACAATACCTGTTGGTGAAATACTTTTTTCACCTTCGAGAGTTTGAATCACACCATTATTCAAATCTTTAATTTGCGTAATCAACGCTTTGCTATATGCAGCAAAAAATACACTTTCTTGATTAGCTTGAGCTTTAAAACTGAACTTCTGACCTTCCACAACAGGATACTTGCAATAATGCGGATAAAGAGAGGAAATATCTTCTGCAGTTGCATCAAAATCATAAGAACACAAATGATTTGTTGGACAAGTCGCACCACTCATAACTTTTGCAGATTTTTCTAATAATGTATTAAGCATAGTTTTTCCTTATTAATTAATAAAATATACAATTTTTTTGTACAACTTGATTATGTAACAAATTCAAAATACATACAAGCAATTCAAACACCAAAAATAAAATAAAATATTTTTATATTTTTTACATATAAATCAATATCTTATAACATGCAAAAAATATAAACTCCAAGCCAGATTACATAATTTGTTCGTGCATTTCACAAGTACATTTAAATATTTCTGATAACAAAAAAGCCCATCGTTCGATGAGCTCAGTCTTCAAAATTTTAAACGAAGAAATATACGTATTTTTTCGATAGATGTTGGTTTGCTATCTTTGTAGTTTCAGAGTATAGAAATTCAGCACAAAGTCATAAGTCATAAGTCATAAGTCATAAGTCATAAGTCATAAGTCATAAGTCATAAGTCATAAGTCATAAGTTTTTCACCCATAATGTAAATTTGTCGATTGTATGTCGGTGTTTTACTAGAATTGACTTCACTTGCTTGGTAATGAGTCTCTTCACGATTAGCAACCATTTCACCATCTAAATTCCCACCAATGGCAGGGTGTAAAGAAAGCCTCCTGAAGGATACTTTCTTTTTTAGCTAGATGTATTAGTAAAAATTTTGTTTATCCAATATTCTATAGCCTCCAGAGCATCAACCCAGTCTGATATCCTGCTCCCAAAGTCCATAACACAATTATATCACCAGATTCTATCAACCCTTTTTTAAGCCTACTTTCATATGCAATGAACAAGCTATTAGCTCCTGTATATCCATACACATCTCCAATATATTCAATTTTTTCCCATGGGATGTTCTTTTTTTCTTGAAGAATATTGATATTCATCTTCGTAAATTGTGAAAGTAAAAAGCATGAAATATCCTCTATTTTTAAGTTATTTTTTTCTAATAATTCATCAAGTGCAACTGCCGCAAATTCAACACTTTCAATACCACTAAATGTAGCCCAATGGATTTTTTCATTTACAGTCTCGGAACAAGAAAATCCTTTTGGAGGTAAAACAATTGTATCGGCAAAGCTACTATCTGTTTGGTAAACACGATCAATCATTCCTGACTCTGAATCATCCAAAACCTTTTCAATTATAATTGCTGCTGCCGCATCTCCAACAATAGTTGATGGTATTGGTGTATTTTCACTGCCTATTTTACTTAACTGATCAGCACCTATAACTAAAGCACGCTTGTATGATTCTTTAGATTGCAACAGGACTGATGCTTGTTCTAACGCTAGAAACATGCCTAGACAATTTGCATTAACATCAAAACAAACACATTCTTTCTTTAATTTTAGAGCTGAATGTAGCCACATTGCATTAGTCGGAGATAAGTATTCTAAGGTCGTTGATGCAAAAATAATAATGTCGATATCACCATCATTAATATTATGCTCTTTTAATACTTTTTTTGAAGCATTAATCGCCATTGTTAGCGCATTTTCTTCATTTCCAACAATAACATACCTCTTATCACGACCAACTTTTTCCAATATACCCTTAACTTTATCATCATTTTCAAACCGCCTTAGAAAATAGTCATTATCACGAATTGTTTGAGGGTGATATATATCAACAGCAGCAATTTTTAAGGAATCTTTTCGTTGTTGATTGGTTTTATATGTATTCATTATGTATTTTACTACTTTTATAAGTCTAAATTTAATTATAACCCATTCTGATTACTAAAAACCGAGAAAGAGTTTAAAATAGGTTTAGATCCAAATATTTTGGTAACAATTAAAAACCTATTAGTGATTATTTTTAAAAAATTCGATGCCAATCGTTATTTTAAGTTAATAGTAGTGTTATTTTTATTTCTTATTAAAAAATAAAATAGTAGTTCAGGTAATGATTATACACATCACAAGTACATTTAATTGAGATATTAAAAAACAATATATCGCTTATTTTTTGTATCCTTATAAAGATTATTAATGTAAAAAACAAAAAAACTGCAAAATGCGAGCTTTTAAATAGTGGATTACTATAACTTAGTCCACTATAACAAAAATATGCAACATTCTGCTCGACCAGTCAATTACTGTATTTTTAATCTTTTATCGTAGCCGTTGAGATGAGATCGAGCGCAGTTAATCATCATATGTGTCATTTGTTTTGATTGCTTTGTGATATCTGCTAATGATCTATTCTCAACCTTGTGCTTGATCAAAAGCATTAGAGCAAACTTCAAGGTGTAACCAAGTGTTTGTGATCTACCACTAAGCTCAGGTAAATGCTGTTGAAGCTTACTAGGGAAAATCTTTGACATTACGATCAGTAAGGACTTACCAGAAATAAAGTCTAATGCTTATCCTAGTTACGCCTCTAGGCAAATGCTAACCTTTCAAAAGATACCTGCCCTATCAATTTTCTTACACAAAAAAGCTGGTCATAGTGTTCAGGCATTAGATGGTCATACGACAGAAGCCTTGACTGAAAAATACGCGAGTGAGCATGAGATTTTATGGAATGATGTAGACGTTGGAATTAAGCTTCCATTTGCCTAAATGACAGAAATACTTACTGCAAAGCCCCTTAGTAAGTATTTGTTTTCTATAGATTCAATCAGTTCAAATTTCATTATAAAACAGCAGAAAGATAAACCATAAAAGTAATATATTTCAAATGGTTATGTTTATTTTTAAGCGCATTTACATCATTTTTGATTATAAATACCATACTTCTTTTAGTGAATATCCTATAGAAATAAAAAAGAGCACTATACAGTGCCCTTTTTCACTACCCGTTTTAACTTAGTTAAAAGTTTTGAAACGTGCAGAATCATCCATATATGTTTTCTCACCTGCCGCTGCTTCGATTGAACCGAATACAAGCTGAGCACGTAATTTCCAGTTTGCTGGAATATCAAAAGTTTCAGCAACTTCTGCATCAATAATTGGGTTGTAGTGCTGTAATGATGCACCTACACCGATTTCTGATAAAGCAGTCCAAGTAGCAAACTGTGCAATTGCACTTGAGTGCTCAGACCAAACTGGGAAGTTATCTGCATATAATGCAAATTGCTCTTGTAGACCTTTTACAACATCTTGATCTTCATAAAATAACGCTGTACCAAAACCAGCAGCAAAGCTATCAATTTTTGCACTTGTATTTGCAAAAGCTTCTGCAGGAATCATTTTACGTAAAGTTTCACGTACGATTTCCCAAAATTTAACATGAGAGTTGCCATACAAAGTCACAACACGTGAAGTCTGTGAGTTGAATGATGATGGGCTTTGTTTTACCGCTTCACGGATGGTCTCTTCAATTTTAGTTTGGTCAACTGTAAGGTTTTTACCAATCGCATAAATGGTACGGCGTGATTTAATGCTATTTAAGAAGTTGCTCATGTTGTTATTCCTACCTATGTGCCCTTTGGGGCGTTATCTTGGATTGAATGTAGTGTATAACGACGCATTTTTTAGGAATAGTCTAAAAAACATGACAGATCGTTTTATTTTTGAAACAGTCTTATTTTTTATTCGAAATAAAAAACTCCACATGTCGTGGAGTCTTTTTTAACACAATTTAATTACTTATCGGTTTCAAATAATGCAGCAACGAATGATTTAGCTGAGAAAGGGCGTAAATCATCAATCTTCTCACCCACACCAATATAACGAATCGGCACATGGGTACGACTTGCAATATTAAATAACACGCCGCCTTTTGCTGTACCATCAAGCTTGGTAATGGTAATCCCGGTTAAACCAACTGCCTCGTCAAACAGCTGAACTTGGTTAATTGCATTTTGACCCGTGCCAGCATCAACGATGAGCATAATTTCATGCGGCGCAGTTGCATCAATCTTTTGCATCACACGCTTCACTTTTTTCAGCTCTTCCATCAAGTTGGCTTTATTCTGTAAGCGTCCCGCAGTATCCGCAATCAAGACATCAATGCCTTTGGCACGCGCACTTTCAAAAGCATCAAAAATAACCGAAGCACTGTCTGCACCATGGCCTTGAGCAACTACGGGGATGTCATTACGCTCACCCCAAATTTGCAGTTGTTCAGTCGCTGCCGCACGGAACGTATCACCTGCAGCAAGCATGACTTTCTTGCCTTCGCCTTGTAAACGCTTCGCCAATTTACCGATAGTTGTGGTTTTACCCACACCATTTACACCAACCATGAGAATCACATAAGGCGATTTGTTAGGATCGATATGCAGTGGTTTAACACGCGGTGCGAGTAAAGCGACCAATTCTTCTTGCAGTGCTTTGTACAACGCATGGGAATAAATCAAATCACCACGAGCTGTTCTTTCAGTCAAATTCGCAATAATGGTTTTGGTTGCATCTACACCAATATCAGCAACCAACATTTGCTCTTCAACTTCTTCTAATAATTCGTCATCAATCTCTTTACCACCGATCAAGATGTTGACCATTCCATCGGTGAAACTACGACGTGTTTTAGTCAAACCATCTTTCATGCGGCCAAAGAATCCCGTAGCTTGGGTTTCTTCTTCAACAGCAGGTGCTGTTGCTGCAATTGTTACAGGTGCTGGGGTCTCAACTGTAGTTTTTACAACTGGCTCATCAATAATGGGAACATCGACAGCAGGTAAATTCGGTAATGTGACATCATCATCACCAATGTCAGCATCTATCAAGAATTTATTTTGCATATTCGATTGCTGTTGCATGTCGATTCCTTGAGAATAAAGCAGCTTTTTAAAAAGACCGCTAGTCTAGCATAAATTGATTTCTTTTTTCCGACAGAGGCAAACCATTCATTTATAAATAAAAATGAATCGTTTAAAACTCACTCATCTTCTTTAGCCATCGCCGGGTATTGTTTAATACGATTCGATTCAAATTGGTAAGCATTTAAAAGCTTTAGATAATCTACACGTCGAATTTTAGCCTGTTCCAAAGTATCTTCGGCCAAATGCTGTGTTCTTGGATGGCTCGCCTGCTGTGCGTACTGAACAACTTTTTGATACTGCACTGTGTTAATTGGACGTTGTAATGCGTTATACGCAAGTATAAAAATAGACAAAATAATAATACCGACCAAAACATTATAAAATTGGTCCAACTTAAATCCTAATTTGGATTGCATAACCTTATGTTTAAAAATTATAGACAACATAATCTACCTCGAATTAGAGGTAGTGTAAGTCTCTGATTCGCTAAGGACAAGCACAACGTTCAATAAGTCACAATTCCACAACTTATTGAACGCACACTACTTTAGCAATGATTAACTTACTAATGTACGAACAAAGGAAAAGTACAAAATAAATGCAATAATCACCAAGGTAATAAAAATGGCAAACATCCCGACACCACTTTCAGCATCTGCAGGATGCAAGTCATCATCATCGGCAATATTTTTCAACTCTCCATCGTAGATCCTATAAAACTGATCTTTTTGTTCAGGACTTAAATGACTCGCAAAGTCATACACCCGTTTACGTTGTGCTAAGCAATAATCACCCAAGTGAATTTCTTGATGGAAAATGGCTTCATCAAGTAATTGACGATGATGATGAGCTAACGCAATAATTTGACTTTCTAATGGTGGGACATCCACAGTTACGCCATCAATGATATTGGACATGTTATTCTCCTTTTCTATTATTCTCAGTTTGATTTTACTTAAAATTATTTGCGACATATGTTTAATCGTGTAAGATTTTATTTACGTAATGACACCGAATATATTTGACAATTCAATCAATTTTGTCATAATAATTTAACAAATCTAAGTTAAAGTAGCTTAAATTCAAAGTAGAGTAACTTTGAATAGAATTTGCGGTAATCATAATTAAAATAAGGAGTTATATATGATTCAACAATTTACACACCATGAACTAGAGCATGTATATGCAAATGCGGTAAATACAATTCAATCGCAAAAAAACTTCCAAGATGCAGTGAAAGAGCTTGAAGAAGTAGCTAAAGCAGGTCACGGTAAAGCGGCATTATTTTTAGCAGAGTTGTATTATCAAGGCTTCCGAGTAGAACGTGATTCCTTGAAAGCACAGTATTGGCAGAAGATGGCAACCTTACAAGCATAATGAAACGTCACTTAGGTGGCGTTTTTTAATACCTGCGTAAAACGAATCAACACTGTTCTTTCATATTCCTGACTTGCGCTGTGCCAAAGCTTTGTCGCTTTGTCTTGCTCAGGTGGCGTTTTTTAATACCTACATAAAACGAATCAACACGGTTCTTTCATATTCCTGACTTGCGCTGCATCAAAGCTTATTCGCTTTGTCTTGCTCAGGTGGCGTTTTTTAATACCTACGTAAAACGAATCAACATCATTCTTTCATATTCTTGACTTGCGCTGTGCCAAAGCTTTGTCGCGTGGATGAGATACTTACAATATTTGCTTACGATTTAGATCAATTGTTTAAACATAACTGCCATCTATCTTTCTTATAATAAAACATAAGTTTAAGAATATTAGTTTAATAACATGTATCGTTTTAGCCATTTCCAACCAGTCTCACGTGAGTTGATGTTTAAAATTTCAATTCTAAAAACAATGATGTATTGTGGCGTTCTTTGGGGTTTATACCATCAAGGTTGGGCAATCAAATCGGATCAAGATGGTCACGTATTCCCCTTTTGGCTGAACGGCGTACAAGCACATCGCTATGCTAAAGCGCACTGGAAAAACTACACACCACGTAAGATTACCCCGAAAGATTTCCATGAGTCATTGCTTCCAACTTTAACCCGTTTACAAGTTGAACCTGCTTTATTTAACTCTTCGCATCGTAAATTTAAACTTTCAACTCAGCAAATGCAGCATTTCTTCTTTATGCCACATCAATCAGCAGTGACGGTTTAATTATTCCCCCTACTCCAGTGATGACTTTTTAGACACTCATGAAGAAAAGTTATCATTGGAATGAAATTAGGGCTTTGCATTTAAAAAAAATACCGTTAAGTTAAATGAAAATGACAATACAACACAGGTGGATAAACAATGACAATCGTTGCTCAAGTCATCAAGAATAAAGCAGTACAATCAATTTTTACCATTTCACCAGATGCGACGGTACTTGAAGCAATTAAAATTATGGCTGAAAAAGGTGTTGGTGCTTTAGTTGTCGCTGAAAACGAAACAGTTGTAGGTATTTTTTCTGAACGTGACTATACCCGTAAAATTGCCTTGATGGAGCGTTCATCAAACAATACACCTGTATCGGACATTATGACATCAAAAGTGATTTCTGTAGGTCTAAACCATACTGTAGAAGAATGCCTAAACCTCATGACTGACCGTCATTTACGTCATTTACCTGTGCTTGATCAAGAAATGTTAGTTGGATTTATCTCTATCGGAGACTTAGTTAAAGCTGCAATGGATGATCAACGCATTCTGATTGAACAGCTTCAACAATATATTTCTGGCTGATTCCCTATACAAATAAAAAAGGGCAAATGAATTGCCCTTTTTTATTATTCAATCTACATCGATTATGCTTTTAGAAAGTTCTGAATCACAGGAACGAGACGTTGTAATAACTCATCTGCTTGCGCTTGTGTCATGTTTAATGGTGGTAATAAACGTACCACTGAACCTGCCGTTACATTGATAATCAACTTATATTCATCACGTGCAATCGCAACCAGTTCTGCACAGTCTTTTGGTAGTTGAATACCAATCATCATACCAAAGCCACGAACTTGAACATTGTAATCGGCCAATTGCGCTCTGAGTTGATCGACAATATAGGCACCCACTGTAGCAGCGTTCTCAACTGCATTTTCCTTTTCCAGTGTATCAAGCACCGTATATACCACACGCGAACCCAACACGGTTCCACCATAAGTTGAACCATGACTACCTGCACCAAGTAATCCCACGGCTTTGCCTTGTGTCATGACGGCACCAATTGGAAAGCCATTCCCTAAGCCTTTGGCCGTTGTCATAACATCAGGAATAATGCTGGTATGTTGATAAGCAAAGTATTTGCCTGTACGACCATTCCCTGTTTGAATCTCATCTAGCATCATCAACCAATTATGTTGATTACATAGTGCACGTACATCTTCTAAGTAACTAAACCCTTGTGGTGCAGTATTCACACCGCCTTCACCCTGAATAGGCTCAATCAGAATTGCAACGATATCTGGATGGTTGATGGCCGCTTCTTGAATCGCTTCCACATCACCAAACGGTACACGAATAAAACCTTCGACCAAGGGCGCAAAACCTTCCTGAACCTTTTTATTGCCAGTTGCTGACAAGGTTGCCAAGGTACGGCCATGGAAAGATTGTTCCGCGACTAAAATTTTAGGGTATACAATGCCTTGTTGAGCACCAAATTTACGTGCAATTTTGATCGCACCTTCATTTGATTCAGCGCCACTGTTTGAAAAGAAAATCTCTTCCATACCTGAAACGGCAGCCAATTTCTGTGCCGCAGCTGTTTGCCAAGGAATTTCATATAGGTTGCTGGTATGTACCAAAGTCGCAGCTTGTTCAGCAATCGCTTCTGCAATCACAGGGTGTGCATGTCCTAAACCGCACACAGCAATCCCCGTTAACGCATCTAAATATTCTGTCCCCTCTGCCGTATATAGATACGCCCCTCGTCCTCGTACAAAGCTGATCGCTTGGCGACCATAGGTTGCCATAAGGTGTGATGGTTGATCAGGTTGCACAGGAGCAAGAGTGATATTAGTCATAACAAACTCAATCTATCAGTAGTTGTGGTGAAAAAAGTTATATAAGCAAAAACTTGCGTAGATTGAAAGCCTAAAGTCACATTTATATAAGAAAAATCTTTCGCAATCCTCCGTCACGCTTTTTTTTTAGGTATAATGCAAGGAGATTAGTTGAGGATCTATCTATGACGGAACAAGCGCGTGATACAGTAGCGTTAATTCGTGATCAAATTGCGAAACACCCTGTTTTACTTTACATGAAAGGCACTCCACAATTCCCGCAATGTGGTTTTTCTGCTCGTGCAGTAGAAGCACTTAGCCAAATTGGTCGTCCATTTGCCTATGTAAATATCTTGGAAAATCAAGATATTCGTGCAACTTTACCTCAAATTGCGAACTGGCCTACTTTTCCACAATTATGGATCAATGGCGAGCTCATTGGTGGTAGCGATATCATGCTTGAAATGTTCCAAAATGGTGAGTTAAAACCATTAGTTGAACAGTACAGCCCAGCGCCTGAAGCATAAGCTGTTAAGCAAAAAGCCAATCAAATGATTGGCTTTTTTATTGGACGAATTTTAGTTTGGACTAAAACCAACATAGCGGAACATCCCTTCTACACCCAAATCAGCTTTATAAATGTGTAAGTCAGGATAATTTGCTTGGGTCACACTGGCAAAAATATTCATATTGGGGTCTTCATGAATTTCATCGACAGATTGTGGTAAAACTTCTTCAAAGCGATCTGCGATAAACTCAAAGCCCAAATCCATTGCCATAAACACTGTATGCTCACACGGTTGAACATATTGCTCCTGATCCCAGTCTAGAACAGCATGCTGGCAAAAAGGACATACTATGTTTTGGGTCGCATCGACAATGTTGATGAGTTGATATGACATATATAATAAAGCGTTAAAAATTTCAGTTAGTTTAAAAGAATATGACGCGCTAATCTATCTTGCATAGGAGGATTTAGCTGATGGCAACACTTGAACAAGCCATTGCATTCGCAGCAAAACAACATGAAGGTCAAGTTGATAAAGCCAACGTACCCTATATTTTACACCCGCTTAGAGTCATGCTGAATGTACCTAGTATGGATCATAAAATCATTGCTGTTCTGCACGATGTCTTAGAAGATACCGAAACAAGCGTTGAAGATTTAAAAGCTTTAGGATTCCAGACATACATTATCGAAGCAATCGTTGCTCTCACCAAACAGGATGGTGAGTCTCGAATCGAAGCCGCTCAGCGCACTGTACAAAACCCTTTGGCACGTGTTGTGAAATTGGCAGATATCACTGACAATATGGACTTGTCTCGAATTTCATCGCCAACAGCCAAAGATTTTGAGCGATTGAACGAATATAAACAGGTTCGAGATATTTTATTGGCCCAAAATGTTTAATAATTACGTGTGTATGAATTTAACTTGATGACAAGAAGCTGGAGTTTATAGCGTAATGCTAACGGATTTAGATGATTTTTATTGCTTTGCGCTCGTTGTAGAGCACGGTGGCTTTAGTGCCGCAGAACGTGCGACTGACATTCCTAAATCTAAACTCAGCCGCAGAGTTTATAATCTTGAAGAACAACTGGGTGTGCGTCTGATTCAACGTAGTTCGCGCCATTTTGCCGTGACTGATATTGGTATGGATGTCTACCGCCATGCGCAAGTCATGATGAATGCCGCGCAAGCAGCGCACGATGTGGTCAATCATTTAAGCAGCCAACCCCGTGGCGTGATTAAAGTAAGTGTGCCTGTTGATATTGCACAAAACCAGATGGCAAAAATCCTACCTGCCTTTTTGAAAAAATATCCTGAAGTTCGGGTTCAGATGATGATCAGCAACCGTCGTGTTGATGTCATTAACGAAGGAATTGATCTCGCTTTACGAGTTCGTTCTAAATTGGATGATGATCCGAACCTCGTATTACGCCAATTTGAAGCGATTGAACAACGTCTCTTTGCCAGTCAAGCCTATTTGAATGAATTTGGTCATCTCAACAGTCCAGAGCAACTTGCCGAACACCGCATTATTAGCATGTCGGAAGAACATCTGGATCAACAATTCTTACTCACGGGTCCAGATCAACAACAGAAAAAGATTAAAGTGAATCCTGTGATTATGGGATCAAATCTTCTCATGTTGGCAGAGTTAGCAACGCAAAACTGCGGAATTGCGTTACTACCAGACAGTATTGCCCAAGACTTTGTAAAAACAGGGCAACTTGTCACAGTGTTACCAGAATGGACTGCACCACACGGTGTTTTCCACGCAGTTTATCCATCGAGACGCGGTCTATTGCCGGCTGTTCGTGTTTTTATTGATTATTTGGTTGAACAACTTACCCAATGCTCAACTAAAAAAAAGCGCGATTAAAAATCGCGCTTTAATTTATCGGACAACTTAAATGGCTGAATAATGTCCTGTGCCATTCGGCCATGGCGTTAATAGCTCAAAGCCATCATCCGTTACAGCTACCATGTGCTCCCACTGAGCAGACAATGATTTATCTTGTGTCACCACAGTCCAACCATCATTAAGTTCTTTCACATAGCGTTTTCCTGCATTGACCATCGGCTCAATGGTAAACACCATGCCTTTTTTCAGGACCAAACCTTGACCTTTCTGACCGTAGTGCAAGATATTTGGCTGTTCATGGTAAATACGACCAATACCATGCCCACAGTATTCACGCACAATACTATAGCCTTCGCGCTGCGCAACAGATTGGATGGCATAACCAATATCACCCAATGTTGCACCTGGTTTCACCGTATGAATCCCTGCCAACATCGCCTCATAAGTGGTTTCTACCAGTTTCTTCGCTTCCGGCTTGGGCTCACCAACAAAATACATTCGGCTAGTATCACCAAAATAACCATCTTTAATCACAGCAACATCGATATTTAAAATATCACCCTCTTGCAAAATCTTTTTCGCAGAAGGAATGGCGTGACAAACTTCTTCATTGACAGAAATACAGGTCGTCTTGGTAAAACCGTGATAGCCCACATTGGCTGGAATCACTTGCAACGTATTCACAATATAATCATTGCAGATATCATCTAAATATTCAGTTGAAACGCCAGGCTTGATATAAGGCCCGATCATTTCTAACACTTGTGCCGCTAAACGACCAGAGATACGTAATTTCTCCAGATCTTGCTCAGTTTTAATGGTCACAGTAGAAGCTCTCATTCGAGATTTTCCTTATTCATCAATCAGATTAAAATCACATGCAGAAAAATTAATATGGGGACTGCATAAAGTATTTCAATATTTGTACGCCTTCCCATTGAAATCTTCAATCTATTTAAGACTAAAAGACCATTTTTATTTTTATATTTAAATTCGGTTAGCCTAAAAGGAGGAATCTACATGCTTCTGCATTTTTTGAGTTTTGGAAAGCTTTTCAACACATTAGCTTTACCATTACTAATTATATGATTTTAATCATTTCTTTTTAGTCAAAAATCAACCAAATTTCACATAAATTAGTTTCAAAAGAACGCATTTTTGTTCTAAAATTCGCACTTTTATTTTATGCCTCCCTCTTTATGAATCAACTTCGTACAGGAGATATCATTGCTTTAGGTTTTATGACCTTCGCGTTATTTATTGGCGCAGGCAATATTATCTTTCCTCCAATCGTTGCTCAGCAGGCTGGTGAACATGTCTGGCTTGCTGCCTTCGGTTTCTTAATTACCGCAGTTGGTTTGCCTGTCATTACGATTATGGCCTTATCCCGTATGAAAGGTTCAATCGAAATCATCAGCTCTCCACTTGGACGATTCTTTAGCTTACTACTCACCATTGTTTGCTATTTATCCGTAGGTCCATTATTTGCAACACCGCGTACTGCAACAGTTTCTTATGAGATTGGCTTTGCACCGTATTTTGGTACATCAGGTAGCAGCCTTCTTATTTATAGTATTGTGTATTTTGCATTTGTGACAGCAGTTTCACTTTATCCAAATAAATTACTCGATACGGTTGGCCATGTACTGGCACCTTTAAAAATCATTGCCTTGGCAATCTTAGGTATCGCAGCATTTGCGATTCCAACAGGTATGATTTCAGCGCCTGTGAATAACTATATCGCAAGTCCTGTTTCTGAAGGTTTCGTTAGTGGTTATTTGACCATGGATACCTTAGGTGCACTGGTATTTGGTATCGTGATTATTCAAGCGATCCAATCACGTGGTGTAACAGATACAAAACTGATTACCAGATATGCCATTATCGCAAGTTTGATCGCGGGTGTTGGACTCACGCTTGTGTATATCAGCTTGTTTAAACTTGGCTTAGGCAGTCATGAAGTCGCGCCTAATGCAGCCAATGGTGCAATTATTCTGCATGCTTATGTACAACACGCATTTGGTGATTACGGATCGTATTTCTTAACCATCTTAATTTTCCTTGCATGTATGGTAACCGCAATTGGTCTCACCTGTGCTTGTGCTGAATATTTCACAGAATTAACAGGCTTATCTTATAAGTTACTTGTTTTTATCCTGACTGGCTTTTCTTTGTTGATTTCTAATCTAGGTCTAACAAAGCTGATTGCAATCTCAGTTCCTGTACTTAGTGCAATTTATCCGCCAGCGATTGTCGTGATCATGCTCAGCTTCTTCTGGAAACGTTGGAACAATCCGTCCATCGTCGTTGGATCTGTAACTGCTGTTGCTTTCCTTTTTGGTATTTTTGAAGCAATTAAAGCGGCTGGCTTTACTGCGCAATTACCGACTTTTATTCAGCATTTACCATTGAACGAACAAAATCTTGCATGGTTACTGCCATCGCTGATCGTTCTTGTTTTTGCAATTGTGGTCGATCGCGTATCAGCATCTAAAGATTAAAATGATTTGTCGTTAAAATGATGTTTTACCCAAACATGATTTTAGCTATACAAAAAATGTTCTTTTATCCAATGCTCATTTTTTGTTTACGACAAATCTTTCTTTTCTTGATTTAAAGTTAACACTGTCAAATACAACCCGATTGTCTTTATTTGTGATCTAAAACAACTATTTCATTTAAATAAGTTGATAGGCAAATTTTTCAAAATGTAAAAATAATAGCTAATATTTAACTAAAAAATAGTATAAATCAATATAAAAAATACTTAAAAGTTATATAAATCAATACATTTAGAAATTTATTTTCAAAATAGTCATTATCCCTATTGAAATGCTCAGAAAATAGCAGTACAACTTAAAAAACAATTCAGACAAAAACACATGGTTTTGTCGTCACAACAAGGAGGGATGGAGATGTTATCAATACATTTCAGCAAGCAAGTCTTCATTAACACTCTGAAGGCAAATGATTCAATCGTATATGCAACTACAACGCTGGCCTTAATGGTTACGTTGTTATTTCAAGGCACAATTAAAGGTAATTTAAAACCCGAATATTTTGCATATGCATTGATTGTATCTCTGGCCTTTTGTATGTGGGCGATCGTCGATCGAAAGTTTCGACAGTTAAGCGCAGTGCGCCAAAAAAATTCTTTAGGAAAAATGGATGAGTGATCATCCATTTTTTTAATGTAAAAATTGAACAATTGTTCCCAATACTAAAATCCCAGTTGCACCCAACTCTACAATAATTAAACTCAACATCATCAACGTCATACACCATGCTGGTAAAGTCCATTTCCCCACTTGATGCGGCTGTTTGAATTGATTGGTTGTATCTTTTAGTAGTCCATGCAAGATATAAATTAAAATCGACATCGTAAAGAAGAATAGGTTTGCAACAACACAAAATAATGCGATTGAATCAGATAAAACTGTAAAAAAACTTAAGGCTGCTAAAATTAGACTGGCTGCTGCGTAAAGTAGACTGCTCCGATGTGCAATATCCACATAATAATGTGCTCTTGCCTGCGCTGTTTGTCTGATTTGATAATATTTCCAAACTCCAGTCAGCATCCCCACCCATAGAAAAATCCCACTAAATACAATAGCAAGCTGTGTTGCAGTATTTAAAACGTACATAACATCCCCGAAATTAAAATATTCCTTTTGTGTGCGTATATTACATAAAATTTGACTTTTAAGTCATTTTTTAAACGAGTTTCTTTTTGGAACTTGTGTAAAGTAGAACGATGCATATATAAGAGTATCTTTCTAATGAAGAGTTATGAATCTTTTTGGATCAGTTGCAAAGATGACTATCAACTTGCAGCGCAATTTTATCCTGCACAAGATCATACCAAACCCTACCCAATCTTGATTTGTCCAGCGACAGGAATTACTAAAAATTTCTATCATGCTTTCGCAGAATGGCTTAACCAACAAGGTTATAGCGTTTTAAGTTTTGATTTTCGCGGTATTGGTGAGTCTTTACATGGCCCGCTCAAGAATTCTACGGCCAGTATAAATGACTGGGGAATTTATGATATTCCAGCCGCAATTGAGACCTTATTAGAGCGAACTCAAGCTGAAAAAGTGATTATTGTTGGTCATAGTGCTGGTGGGCAATTACTCGGGATTACTTCAAACTATAACAAGGTTGCTAAGGTTTTAGCGATCGCCGGCTCAACAGGTCATGTCAAAGGTTTGAAAGGTAAAACCAAAATCCTTGCGCCGGTCATGTTTAATGTTATTTTCCCAGTTTCCAGCTTTTTAAAAGGTTATGGCGCAACTCAATTTATTGGAATGGGAGAAAACCTCCCTAAAAATGTTGCAAAACAATGGGCTGAGTTTTGTAGTAAACCTGGCTATGTGATGAATGCGATTGGTAAAAGCATCTTCGAAGATTATCATCAGGAAATTCAATGCCCGATTACTTCTTTTTGGGCAACTGATGATGAAATTGCCACCCAAGCCAATGTCAAAGACTTACTGCGCTTATACCCCAATGCACCAACCAAATTAATTGAACTGAATCCACAACAACATGGCTATAAACAAATTGGACATATGTCGATGTTTAAAAAGTCACATCAAAAACTATGGCCCCTGATGGAAAGTGAACTTAAGCTTTAAGAAAAACATTCAGTCATCACAATTTTGCACTTTACGCATCTAAACCTGTAATCCTGTTTAGATGCGTCTTTTTATCTATTTGATCTCCGAAGCTCAATTGTTATCCCTTTCATATCTTTTTTTGATTTCTCACTATTCGTCCTACACACCAAATTTATATCTAAATTAACCCATCAAAATCTATTCAAAGCTACAAATTTTAAAATTTCATCGAAAAAATGTGATAAAGAATGTATTTATTCAACTTTTTAAAAAATTTTTATGTGCTATATTTTAACCAATTGATTAATTCAAACATTTGTATTAGCTATTTTTTTAAGCGTTATTTATTTTATAAATATATTGATTTCGTATATTTATGACATTTTAGACAGAAAATATTATAAAAATGTCACGTCAAAAATCGTATTTTTTTTCTACAATACGATTATTCTACAAATAAGCAGTAATGCAAGACTGTAGGACAACCTTGAGGGAAAGACGACTGGATAGTACATCATTAATAGCTGATTTATGTGAATTTTATGATGACTTATTCATTGAGAATAAAGATAATTTCACCGTTATCTTTGAACAGATTTGTTAAAAAATGGAATGCTAAAAAAATCAGAGGATCGATTTTTTTAACAGGCAAGTTATAGACATTTCATGGAATCTAGGAGCGACTAGGAGTGGCTCCTTGTGCAAGTATAGGAAATAAGTGATGCCAAAAAAATATGCGCGTTTTTTACCTACAGCCGATTCATTTAACCTGGAAGACTTTCCTTTTTACTGGATTTCTCAAGTAAATGCTCAGTACGTTCAAAATATCGATAACGTGCTCAAAAAATATGGCTTAGACAATTCTCGTCGCCGTATTCTCATTGCATTGCATGTCAAACCTCATGCCAGTGTGTCAGAGCTTTCCGACATGGTCATTTCCAAAATGTCGACCACAACCAAGATTGTTTATCGCCTCAAAGATGAAGGTTATATCGATACTTATTCGTGTAAGGACGATGGTCGTATCACTCGCGTCTATCTAACAGACAAAGGCCAGGAAATGATTACTAAAATCAATGATCTTACCTCAGTTATCCTCGAACAATCATTTGATGGCTTAACGCCATTGCAAATTGAAAAAACAATGGAAATTCTACGCCATATGTTTAAAAATCTTGCGCGCTAAGCAACTGATTTAAAAAAGGCTTCCAATTGGAAGCCTTTTTTAATCTCATCAACTCAAATATTAAGCTCAATCAAACATATTCAGTTGCGGTGTTATTTTTACGATCTTTGCTTTAGGAACATGGGAACACTCAAATTCTTCTACAGGAAAACCCTGCATAAACTCATAGAGCTGATGTGGTTGTTTTAAGCTTAACCATTCATCTAAACGCTCATGCGGAATAACTACTACTGACCGCTTTACATCTCCCGGCTCATGGAAATCTTTCATCATCGGATGGTCTATCGCGTCCATCGTGAGCATGGTTGCCGAACGGATCACCTGATCGTTCAACTTTCGAATTTCATACAGTGCTGCGATATAAAATGCTTGTCCATCTTTACGACGTACACCCCATCTTTGTGGCTTATTATCAATATATTTACTTTCATAAAACTCGGAAACAGGAATAACTCCAAATTTGCACTTTGAAGCTGCCTCCAAGAAACTAGGTTTCTGAAAAATGGTTTCATGTCGAGCATTATAAGTATGCTTGGAAATATTGGTATCTTCCGACCATTTTGGTACCAAACCAAACAATACTTCCCGCCACTCCAGCCCTTGCTCCGATTTAAATAGCAAAGGGGTTGTATAACTTGGGTAAACTTCATCCCCATATTCAAATGGAATCAAAGGTAAACCAAGCTGCTGAGCTTGCTCGACTGTTAATGGTTTATAGTTGGCACACATAGTTGGTTGAGTATTTATCCTTAAAAACAAAGTTAAAAAAAGGAGGTATCAAGCCTCCTCTTTCTAATTGCATAAATTAGCCAAATAACTTTTTCATTTTTGCACTTAAACCATGGATAAAGCGGTGCTTGGCATTGGCTTTGTCGCTAGTTAAAAAGTTGATTTGAATTGATTGACGCTGTCCTTCAAAAGGTACATAACCATGCCAACCATTATCAGTCACTTTAAATGCAACCAATGTACCTGGACCCGCATCAATTTCTTCGACGTAGTCATCCATGTTCTTTTCATCATTCAAGATACGTAGACGACCTGTAGGCGCATCCCAAGACTCATTTAGATAAATAAGAATAGTCAGAAGTTTGGTTTTCGAGTCAGAATGAATACGACCATCTTTTTGGCGTGAATAACCACGCAAGGTGATCATCATTGGATGTTCCATCACATCCACATCAAATTTTTCAGTTAAAATCTGACGGAATTCTTTGGTATCTAAAGACTTTAAAAAGCGATCAAAATTAGGCTTAATTTCAACATCTTCAATGTTGTAGCTACCACCCTGTTCAATCTTTGGGAAATCCTGAATAACAGCTTTCACTTCGCTATCTACGATCGAATTTTCTACTACAAAGTAAGGATACGGCGAAGTAGAAACTTGCGCTTGTTTTAAAGCATCTAATTTTAAAATTTGTGACATCGTTATGATTCGGCTAAATGATCAAACTGCGAGAATTATAACAAAAATTTCATCAAGATGATGTTTTATCCTGTTCCAGATGAATTGGGCCACTTAAATTGAGTCTATATTTTTACAGTTAAAGTCCACAGGCTCCATACAAAATAAAAAAGCCTCCGAAGAGGCTTTTTTATTTTAGATGAACTTAATCACCTGTATAACCTTTTAATTTTAAACGTGCAGCATGTAACAATGGCTCTGTATAACCTGATGGTTGCTCTGCACCCTTGAAGATCAAGTCAGAAGCAGCTTGGAATGCAATCCCATCAAAGTTTGGTGCCATTGGTGTATACAATGGATCATTGGCATTTTGCTGATCAACAATCACAGCCATACGTTTAAGCACTTCTTCAACTTGCGCACGCGTTACGATACCGTGACGTAACCAGTTTGCAACGTGTTGAGATGAAATACGTAAAGTAGCACGGTCTTCCATCAAACCAACGTTATTGATGTCAGGTACTTTCGAACAACCAACACCAAGGTCTACCCAACGAACCACATAACCCAAGATACCTTGACAGTTATTTTCAAGTTCGTTGTTTAACTCTTCCGCAGTCCAGTTTGTTTCTGGCGCAAACGGTGGTGTTAACAAGTCATCTAATGACAACATGTTTTCAGCAGCCAACTCATCTTGACGTGCTTTTACATTGATCTGGTGATAATGCAATGCATGAAGTACCGCACCTGTTGGAGATGGAACCCATGCACAAGATGCACCTGCATTTGGATGTGCAGTCTTCGTCGCCAACATGTCTTTCATGCTGTCTGGTTTTGGCCACATGCCTTTACCAATTTGCGCTTTACCTTGTAAACCACATGCTAAACCAATTGCAACGTTACGGTTTTCATAAGCAGCAATCCATTTTTGTGTTTTAACTGCTTCTTTACGAACAACTGGTGCAGCTTCCATAGAGGTATGGATTTCATCACCTGTACGATCCATAAAGCCTGTATTAATGAAGATGGTGCGATCTTTCGCAGCAGCAATACAGTTCTTCAAGTTTACAGAGGTACGGCGCTCTTCATCCATGATACCGATTTTGAGTGATTTTGCAGGCAAGCCAATCGCTTGTTCAGCACGCTCAAATAATTCAACCGCAAATGCAACCTCTTCTGGACCATGCATTTTTGGCTTAACAATATACATTGAACCTTTACGAGAGTTTTGATTTTCGTTTTGACCACGAATATCCGCAACTGTCAGTAATGGAGTCACTAGCGCATCCATGATGCCTTCAAACACTTCTTGACCATCAACAAGGATAGCAGGGTTTGTCATGAGGTGACCCACGTTACGAAGCAACATCAATGAACGACCATGTAATTTAGTCGTGCCACCAATGAGGTTCTGAACAGTACGGTCTTTGTTTAGGGTACGAGTAATGGTCTTACCATTTTTCTCGATTGACTCTTGTAAGTCACCTTTCATTAGGCCTAACCAGTTACGATAGCCTTCAACCTTCTCTTCAGCATCAACTGCAGCAACTGAATCTTCCAAATCCTGAATGGTTGTTACCGCAGCTTCGAGAGTTAAATCTTTCACACCAGCAGCATCAGTCTTACCCACTGGGCTGTTCGCATCGATTTCGATAATCACATGCAAACCATTATTCAACAAAACGATCTCAGTTGGGCTTGCAGCTTCGCCGTTAAAACCAACAAATTGTGATTCATGTGCCAAAGAAGTGGTTGAACCATCTTTTAACGTTACAGCTAAACCGTTATTCACCACTGCATATTGAGTTGCATCGGCATGCGAACCTTGAGCCAATGGGAAAGTTTGGTTTAAGAAATCTTTTGCGAAAGCAATAACTTTATCGCCACGAACTGGGTTATAACCTTTGCCTTTCTCTGCACCGCCTTCTTCAGAAATAACATCTGTGCCATACAGTGCGTCATATAAAGACCCCCAACGTGCATTTGCAGCATTCAAGCTATAACGCGCATTACGTACAGGTACAACCAATTGTGGACCTGCTAATAATGCAATTTCTTCATCTACATTTTCAGTTGTAACCTCGAAGTCAGCAACTTCAGGCACTAAGTAACCAATTTCAGTTAAGAATGCCTTGTAAGCATTTAATTCAAATTTATTGTTACGATGCCATTCATCAATCTTTGCTTGAAGATCATCACGCTTAGCCAATAATGCTTTGTTCTTTGGGCTAAGGTCTACAACGACTTGCTCGAAGTTTTTCCAGTAAGTTTCACTATCTAAACCAGTGCCTGGTAAAGCTTCATTTTCGATGAAATCGTAAAGTTCTTTAGCAATCGCTAGCTTGCCTTTTTGAATACGTGCAGTCATTGTCTTTCCTGATGGTGCTAACTTTTTATAACAAGAATTCTAGTATACTGATTTATACTAGCCTGAATAGTAATATCACATTCCTAAATAGTAAGCATTTTCCCCATTAGAAGTATTGACAAACACATTTTTTTATACCTATCAAAATATCAAATAATGAGTTTTTACTATCGTTATGCGACATACTCCCTTTTTCAAACTCATCTAGTTATAGCAAAATTTGACCAAGAATAAAGCCTTATCCATGTAAGTTTATAAAAAAAGGCATTCCGAAGAATGCCTTTTCATTTATGAAGTCTGTGCGACCTGAATTTGTCGATGCTCCGAATGTAGATAATCATCCGATTGCATTTCCAATAAACGTGAACGCGTCCGTTCAATCTCAAAGGCCAATTTCTCGCCTTCATACAGATCGATAATCGAATCTTCTGAGGTGAGAATCAGTTTTACACCGCGGTCATAAAACTCATCGACCAAGTAAATAAAGCGGCGTGTTCCTTCAGACAGGAAATCGGTCAAATGCGGAACATTGCTGACCAAAACCGTATTATAGATATTCGCGATTTCAATAAAGTCTGCTGGGCTACGTGGTTTAAAACATAACTCTGAAAATTCACACCACAATACGTCTTCCGTATGCCCCAATGTTTCAACCACACGATTATTAATCATGATCGGTGAGTTTGACTGCGTCTGGGTTTGTGTCAAAGCTTTAAAACGGCCAGATAACCACGCTTGAGCATCATCAGTTAATGGATATTTGAACAGTTGCGCCTGCTTCAATACGCGCAAACGATAATCCACCCCAGCATCAACATTCAAAACACTACAGTTCTTCTTCACCAGCTCAATCGTCGGAATAAAACGATCACGATGAATTCCATTTTTGTATAGACCATCTGGTGCAATGTTTGACGTTGCAACCAATGTTATTCCACGCTCAAACAGCTTTTGGAACAGATCACTTAAGATCATGGCATCGGTTACATTCGATACGAAAAATTCGTCAAAACAAATGACAACGGCATTCTTATAAATTTGATCAGCGACCAAATCTAAAGGGTTACGTTGTCCAGAAAGTTTATTCAACTCTTTATGTACATGTTGCATAAAATGATGGAAATGCATACGTGTTTTACGACGGAATGGTACAGATTCATAGAACTGATCCATTAGCCACGTTTTTCCACGACCTACACCACCCCACATATAAACGCCTTTAGGATAAGTCTGACGACGGAAACGTCGAAATGCTTTCTTTGAAGCCTTATAGCGAGTGTGTAACTCTTTCCATACTCGATCTAACTCTTGCACAGCCTGAGCTTGTGCTTCATCTGGCATGAATTGTCCTGACTCAATTGCTTGAGCATAACGCTCGGCAGGTGATGTTGGGATAAATGCAGTGCTATGTGAGTCTGGTTTAGAATTTGACATAAGGTGTTATTGCAATTTTAATTGGTGAAAATTATATCGAACATTCCGTTCAATGACATTAGATTTTAGGCTTAATTATCATAGAGTTTAAACATCATAATGTACCATTTTTAATCATTTAATGATTTCGATTATATTGACGAGGACTCAGTCCAAACCATCTTTTAAAGGCATGATTAAATGCAGCAGGCTCAGAATAGCCCAACATTTCGGCCACCTGTTCGATTGAATATGAACTATTTTCAATAAATTTTATTGCCTTCTGTTTGATTAATCTTTCGCGAATTTCTTTATAGCTGGTCTGCATTTGCTGCAATTGATGCCGCAAAGTACGCTCAGGAATATCCAATGCACAAGCCGTTTCCGCCATACTTGGAATCACCCCATTTTGCATTTCCAGATAATCCTCAACATACTCAACCACAGTCAATTTGAGACTGGCAGTTTTTTCTAAATGTTGAATATCCTGTAGGCATTTTTCTTCATAAATGCGATACGTCAAAATATCAGCAGACGGAATTTTTGTGTTTAAAATTTGTGTATTTTCTAAAATAAAAGCAGCTTGTGCACATCCAAATTTGACATCTTTCCCATAATAATCTTGATATGCTGCAAGTAGTGTTAAGTCTTTGGGTCGATGAAATGGCAGTTCAATTTGAATTAGAGGAACTTCAAGTCCCATCATCTTAAAGATATCTTGTAAAAACTTATAAGTACCCGAGATTTCGCATTGCGCTCTCAATTGACCTAAATGCATACTTAAATCAATCGGTCGATACAGTAAATAGATCAAGTCATCTTCTATCTTTAACTGCAATGAACCAAAAAGATGAGTGAGTTGCTGATACTGAACCCCATTTAATAGGGCCTTATGCAAAGTATCACTAGTAACCAATAGCATCAGGAAAGGCCCATAACCGGCTAACGCATAATGCTGTCCGATAAATAAACCTTGTTCAGGTGAAATATCCTGACTAATATGCTGCAAAATATCCCATTCAATCTCATCTGGAATAATTGAACTAGGATCTAAAGCATCGGCCTGTATTCCCATATTGGCTAAACGTGCATCCACGTCGATCCCGACATGACGCATGCCCTGAATCAAATACATCAATCCGAGGATAGATCTCTTCATAAGTCCGAATGCAGTTCTCAAAACTTTAATGTTTTACTATAAAACGTTGTGCAAATGAATTGCCGAAATGATCAAGTTTTACGTCTATACAATCATATTTAATCTCGTCAAAACCGTTAAACTTGCACAAAATTTAGCTGTGTAGGACGTAGACTATGCGTGATGTAACCAAAAATGCGATTCAAAAAACAAAAGTTGCAATTATTGGTGCGGGCTTTGGTGGCTTAGCGATGGCTATTCGACTATTACAAAGTCAAATCAATGATTTTGTAATTTTAGAAAAAACCAACGATGTTGGCGGTACATGGCGAGAAAACCAATATCCTGGCGCAGCGTGTGACGTTCAATCACATATGTATTCCCTTTCATTTGCACCTAAAACTGACTGGTCAAAACGCTATGCTGAGGCAGATGAAATATTTGATTATATTCAAAATATTACCGAGCAATATCAACTTCGAGATTATTGCAAATTCAATCACGAAGTAACCAATGCCGAATTTGACGAAAACCGCAATGTGTGGACGCTAGATTTTGAAGATCAGACAACTCTTGAGGCTCAATTTGTCATCTTTGCGTCTGGTCCCCTGCATGTGCCACAAATCCCCCATATCAAAGGCATTGAGAAATTTAAAGGTAAAGTGTTCCATTCTTCGCAATGGGATCACAATTACGATCTAAGCGGCAAAGCAGTCGTTTCAATCGGTACTGGCGGTAGCGCGATTCAATATATTCCTGAAATTGCAGCAGAAGTAAAACAGCTTTATGTGTTCCAACGCACCGCTGCTTGGGTCATTCCACGTGATGAGCGTAAATATTCTCAGCTAAGTAAAAGCTTATTTAAAGCATCGAATATTTATCGCCAGATTCATCGTACCCGTCTCTATTGGACCAATGAATCGCGTGTTGTGCCAATCGTGCAACCACAGATTATGAAATATGGTCAAAAACTTGCTGAAGCCTTTATCCGCTATCAAGTGAAAGACAAAGCGCTTGCGAAAAAATTGACGCCAGATTTTGTCATGGGTTGTAAACGTATTCTTATTTCAAATAAGTACTTCCCAACCTTCAACCGTAAAAATGTTGAATTGGTGACAGATGCTATTCAGGAAATTACAGCGAACGGTATCGTCACCAAAGATGGTAAAGAACGTCAAATTGATTGCTTGATTTATGGTACTGGCTTTATTACTGATCCACGCATTTACTTAAAGCATTTCAATTGCGTTGGCCGTAACGGCATAGAACTTAAGCAAGCATGGAAAGATGGTGCGGAAAGCTATTATGGTGTGAGCACCAAAAACTTCCCGAATTTGTTCCAGTTACTTGGACCTAATACCATTCTTGGCCATAATTCTGTAATTTTCATGATCGAGTCTCAGGTCAACTATATTCTACAATTGATCCAAACCGTTGATAAAACAGGTACACAAGCGGTTGAGATCAAGCACGAAGTTCAAGACCAGTTCAATGAACGTGTTCAAGATCAGCTCAAAGGTACCGTATGGCAAGCAGGTGGCTGTAGCAGTTGGTATCAAGCTGCAGATGGTAAGAACTTTTCTTTATGGCCAACATATACATGGAGATATTGGCTAGAGACACGTAAAGTCAACGTTGCTGATTATAATTTTATCAGCGCAGCAGTTAATTCAAAAAACCATGCTGCTTAAGCAGAAATAGCTGAATTCTTCCAAATATCAAGAACACCTTTAAAAACTTAAAGGTGTTTTTTTAATTTCAACGCTTTATGGACCTAATTTAAATCTCCCTGTTCTTCTCTATGCAAGACATAAATAATCATGCTAATATTTTAACTACCTACCGTTAGGTAGTTAAAATAAATATTGTTCCCCTCGATAGAGTACACAAAACATGAACGCTGCTACCCCCATCTCAAAGATCAGTTGGTCTTTGTTGCTGTTGCTCTCCCTTTTTACCGCCTTAGATGCATTGGCGATTGATATTTATTTGCCGGCATTTCCACTGCTTGCAGAAAGTTTTGCAACCACGCCAGGTCATATACAACTCACTTTGTCTGTATTTCTTATTGGACTGGCCATTGGTCAAGGAATCTATGGCCCCTTACTTGACCGCTTTGGTCGCCGTAATCCATTACTGATCGGAATTGCTGTTTTTATCTTAGGATCAATATTGGCAGCCATCGCACCAACAATTGAGTGGTTACTGGCTGCTCGTTTCTTACAAGCAATAGGCGCATCAGCAGGTCTAGTTGTTCCAAGAGCAATTATTTCAGATGTCTGCGATGCCAAAACCAGTGCCAAAAACTTTTCCATTTTGATGCAAGTGATGATGATTATACCCATCATTGCGCCCTTGTTTGGAAGCCTCATCCTGCGGATTGGCTCTTGGCATTTGATTTTCTATACTTTGGCTGTACTAGGAGCCATTCTCTGGTTATGGGGTAATCACGCCATCCCAGAAACCCTGAAGCCTCAGTATCGTCAGCCGCTGCAATTTTCTGCGATCCGAACAAATTATCAAACGCTTGCTCTAAATAAAGGCTTTATGGCTTACACCTTGGCAGGTGGTTTTATCTTAGGTGGTTTCTTTGTTTATTTGAGCCAATCACCATTTATTTTTATCCAGCATTATCATATTCATAATGAAAGTTTTAGCGGCCTATTTGCAGCTAATGCTGTGGGCTTGATTATTCTTGGGCAAGTTTCAATCCTGTTATTAAAACGATGGACAGCGCAGCAATTACTGGTACTGGGCATGTGTATATTTAGTGGTGCAAGCTTCATTCTAATGCTCAGTGTCACTTTCTATCACTTAAACTTATGGCAATACATTGTTCTTCTGGGGCTTAGTATTTGGTCTACAGGTTTTATTTTTGGTAATTTGACTGCACTGACTATGCAACAAAGCCCTCAACATTTAACCGGTGCAGCCTCATCATTGATGGGTTTATTACAATATGCTTTTGCTTCGCTGATTGGCTTTATCGTGAGCTTGTTTGAAATTAACATCAGTCTACTCCCGGCCAGTCTATTCCTTTGCGGAATGATTGCACTGGGCTTATGTGTTTATGCAGCACTTAGACAAAGTGACACTTTACCGACAATGAAAACAGAATAATAAATATCGTGTTCTGATCAGTAATTGACTACAATTAAGGACTGATCAGAACATCTAATGTTTTTAGAATGGCATCCAGTCGAAGCCTGAACTTATCTCGACCTCCGTAGATCAACTCACTTTGTAATGCATCGACAAAGCTCATACACACTCGAGCCAAGACCAAACTATCCAGTTGGTGCTTATTTTCTTTCAAGACCGACTGTTGTATTGCCTGTAAAAATACCTGTTCCAATTCAGCCATAAAAACATGCATCGGCTCAATCACCTGATCATATAAATGCACAGGTGGACTAATCAAAGCATTCATCCAGAACTGAACTCCATAAGAAGCGTCAAAGCGCTGTTCGATACTCATAAAGTAAGCATGTAATTGCTGCTGAATGCCCATACCACCTTGCAAGACGGTTTTAGCGTGTCCCAACTCTTCATCAATCATGATTGGAATCAAGCTCAGATACAGTTCATCTTTATTTTTAAAATGTGCATAAATTGAAGGCTTTTTAATTCCAACATCAGTCGCAATTTCATTTAAGGATGTTGCTGCAAAGCCTTGTTTTGCAAAACGCTCCAAGGCAAATTTTTGAATCTTAGCTGCTGTCACAAATCATTTACCTCTATTTCTTACAAAAGTATATTTCAGCCAACATAATATTCATAGCTGCATGACAACAATGAAGTGAATCAACCACGTTAGATACTTCTGATGTGTTTAAATGCACTTTTATCGCATAACATTCTATATCAAGTGATATATAAATCTATCCAAGTATCAGATTTCCCTGCATAATAAATCAGCACTATAAACGCTCTGATTGTATGACCTCTCTTGTTTTAATCTTCCAGATTTTTGTCTGCATTAGCTTAGGCTATTTTGTCGGGCCACATTTATCGCAAACAATTAAACAATTCGTATTTAAAATACTGCCCTATTTTTCTTATATTTTGCTGATTAGTGTGGCATTTGAGCTGACTCAAGCCTTAAATCACGTTCAAAATCCTACTGCTATTCTACCGCCAGCGTTACTGATCGCATTTACCACTTCGATTGGTTCATTCTTTATTTGCTTAATCACCTACAAACTAATTGATCGCCAAAGTGTACAAGGAAAAATTTCCTTACACCTGTTTCTAAACGCGCTCAAGAATATTGCCAAAGCGTTTTTGGCTTTGGGCGTTGGTATTCTATTAGGAGTCATGGTCAATAGCGCAGGTTTAGCAATCAACTTTAATAGTTGGTATTTATTGCTGATCTTTATTTTTTTGATCGGCATCGAACTGGCCTTCACTCAATTTGATCGTAGCTGGTTGAGTTGGAGAATTCTACTTGTGCCAATCGCGGCCTTTATCGGCTCCTGCTTAGCTGCGGTCTTTAACTATTTTATTTTATCCAATCATTACACGCTAAACGAGGTGATGGCCTTAGCCCAAGGTTATGGTTGGTATTCAATGTCAGGGATTTTATTTACTGAATTGCATTCAGCAAAATTGGGTGGCATTGCCTTATTAACAGATTTATTTAGAGAAATTTTTGCGATTTTATTGATGTATTGTCTAGGCTGGCGTTTTCCACGCTCTGCGATTTCAAGTGCCGGTGCAACGTCAATGGATGTGACTCTTGCCATGGTCAAACAATCATGTGGCACACATTACGTACCACATGCAATGATGAGTGGATTGATCCTGTCACTTCTCGCACCACTCTTAATCAGCTTATTTCTAAGTATGAAATTTTAAAATCGCACTCTATCAGATTGAAGCCAAGATTGATTTCAACATCTCAGTTGGATTCTCAGCCTTGGTAATTGGGCGACCGATGACTAAATGGGTTGAACCGTCTTGCATTGCTTGTTTTGGCGTTACGATACGTTTCTGGTCATCTGCATTTGAACCCTCAGGACGAATTCCAGGTGTGACCAATGCAAACGCTTGCCCTAACATTTCACGGAGAATCTTGGCTTCTTGCGCCGAACACACGACACCATCTAATCCGCTGTCTTGAGTAAGTTTTGCTAAACGCTTTACATGTTCAACAGGTTCGATATCCAAACCTAGATCACGTAAGTCTTCACGACCCATTGAGGTAAGAACTGTTACTGCGATCAATTGAGTTGAATAATTGCCCGCTTTAAGGCGCTCTACACAGGTTTCCATCATCTTACGACCACCTGATGCATGCACATTCACCATCCACACCCCTAGGTCTGCAGCAGCACACACCGCTTGCGCCGTTGTATTTGGAATGTCGTGAAATTTTAAATCAAGAAAAACTTCAAAACCTTTGTCTTGTAAATTTTTCACGATTGATGGACCTTCATGAGTAAAAAGCTCTTTGCCTACTTTGACACGACAAAGTGACGGATCAAGCTGATCTACAATTGTTAAGGCGTCATATTGGCTTTTTGCGTCTAGGGCAACAATAATACTCACGAATCTAGTTCCATCACATAAAAATCGGCTAATTATAAAGTGATTAGTAGAATGAACAAAGCAAGAAAGTCATCATAATACAAAAAAGCTTTTCCAAAATGATGAAATGATCTTTATCTTTGCTCTGATATTAAGATCGCTCTCGTATCCACTTCCAGAGCTTCAAAGATATGTGCTTGATCTGCGGGATAGCAAATATAATCCCCTTCATTCAACAAAATAGGTTCTACAACCAACCCCACTTTTGCCCGTCCTTTCATAATAATAATATGTTCAACACTACCAATCGGATGTGGCTGGCTGCAACGTGGCTCACCCGGTTGTGTTGTTAATATATATACATCCCGCCTAGCGCCTGTTGGACAATTAGCTAGTAAGATTGCTTGATAATGCGCGATTTCAGAACTGACTGATGGTCCTTCACCAAAACGAATCACTTGAGTTTGCGCAATATTTGATTCCATCAATTTCGCAAATGGAATATCTAGAGCAACACACAAGGCCCATAAAGTTTCCAGACTTGGATTACCTTGTGCCGCTTCTAGTTGTGACAAAGTCGATTTAGCAATGCCTGCTCGACGAGCAACTTCAGCTAAAGATAATCCAGACTTCTGTCTTTCTCTTTGCAAGCCCTTGGCAACGATTTCAATTGGCAAAGTCATATAGCACCATAAAAAACGAATGTTCGTTTTGACGAACGATATAAAATTAATCTATTATAACGTACGTTCGTTCGGTATAGAAACAAATGATGCAAGATAAAGAACAATTCAATCTAATCAAAGCCATCGTACTGATTTCAATTGCCACAGGAATTGTGGGTATTTCTTTGGGCTCAGTTGCCGCAAGCTTCGCTGTACCTATGTGGATTCCTTTGCTGTTATCACTCACAGTACTCGCTGGCGCTGCAGAATTTACATTCATTGGTATGATTGCAACGGGAGCAAATCCTATTTTTGCAGCTTTGACTGGCATATTAATCAATTTACGCCACCTACCATTTGGCTTATCTGTTGCAACATTTATTGAAAAAAATGCTTACCGCTTTATCGCTTGTCATATTATGAATGATGAAAGCGTCATGTTTGGACTGAGCCAACAAGATGATCAGACCAAAAAATGGGCTTACTGGATGTGTGGGTTGGGCATTTGTATCCTTTGGCCAGTCGGTGTCTTTATTGGTTATCTACTCAGTAAAAATATTCCTGATATCTATGTCTTTGGTCTTGATGCGGCATTCCCTGCAATTCTGTTTGCATTGATCCTCCCCATGCTAAAAAACAAAACCACGCGACATCGTGTGCTCTTAGGTAGCTCCCTATCTTTAGCTTCTATTCCTTTATTACCAATAGGGTTACCAGTTTTAGTTTCTATGTTCGGTTTATTACTTAAAGGCAAATCAAAATGAAATATAGTGAAAGTTATATCTTTATTGGAATTGCTTTACTCGCTTTTGGCACTTACCTGATACGTTATTCAGGATTTTATTTAGCCAATCGTATGTCCTTTAAAGAGCATCACAAACAACTTCTCGCAGATTCTGCTTGTGTGCTTCTATTTACTTTAGCCATATTCAATACGCTTTTTACTGAAACTCATTTTAGTGGTATCAGCAAAATCATCGGGGTTTCAGTTGCGATTATTTTTGCTTGGAAAAAATACTCACTGATTGTTGTTATTCTAGTTGCCATGCTGATTACCGCATTTTTGAGATATCTCGGCGTTCCTTAACGCAAAAAAATAGCCCTTTAAATAAAGGGCTATTTAATCAAGTTATAACTTCTTCTCAGATTTATAACTTGATCGATATTCTCAATTACAGTGGTGTACGAGTCTGACTCTCAGGATTAATGTCCAACACTGTTTTTTCATGTCTTACACTTGCAGCAGCTTCTGCGGCAGCTTGTTGTGCAAGTTGAATCTGCTCTTTTCGAAGATAGTCAATATCTTTACGCAGTCGTTTAATTTCCCAACTGGTCTGAAAGACTCGGAAAACTTGAACGCCCAGTAATAAACCCACCACAATACCCAATGCAAGCGTCAATAAAAGTAGTAGACCTAAACGCATGGCTGGTACTTGAGTAAATAATAAATCCACTTGTAGCTCAGCTGGGTTCTGAAGAACCAAAGCGAGTGAATAACCAAAAATGGCAACGAGTAATGCAATTAATACATAACGCATAAACACCTCAATTCTTATTCAGCAGATTCGTTTACTGCATCACGAAGTGCTTTACCAGGTTTAAAGTGTGGGACCGCTTTCGCTGCAACATCTACAGATCGACCTGTTTTAGGATTACGACCTAAACGTGGCTCACGGTGATGTAATGCAAAACTACCAAAACCACGGATTTCAATACGATCGCCGCTTGAAAGGGCTTCAATCATTTGATCAATCATAATCTTAACTGCATCTTCAACCAAAGGTTCAGCCAAGTGTGGGTTTTTAAGTGCAATCCGTTCAATTAAATCAGATTTATTAAGTGCTTCAGTAGTCATTGATGACCTCTTTAATTATTGCTACTTTTCAATGTTTTTAATAATAACCTGTTTAAATACAAAACGGTAGCGCAGTACATGATTACTACGCTACCGTTTGCAGTATTTTTGTATAAAAAAGTACGTCTCAGTTACAAGAAACGTACTTTTTAACAAATTACTTCATTTGAGCTTTAATTAAGTCACCAATAGTCTTAGGACCATTGCTTTCTGCAGTTTGAGTTGCAGCAGCTTGACGAGCATTGTTTACAGCTTCTTTCTCTTCAGCTTCGTCTTTCGCTTTGATAGACAAGTTGATAGAGCGAGATTTGCGATCAACGTTGATGATCTTCGCTTCAACTTCTTGGCCAACTTCTAAGAATTTAGTTGCATCTTCAACGCGGTCACGGTTGATTTCAGAAGCTTTAAGCGTTGCTTCGATGTCATCAGCTAATTTAACTGTAGCACCTTTAGCATCAACAGCAGTTACAGTACCTTTAACTAAAGCACCGCGCTCGTTCGCAGCTAAGAAATCATTGAATGGATCGCTGTTTAATTGCTTGATACCAAGGCTGATACGGTTACCTTCAGCATCTACAGATAAGATAACTGCTTCAACTGTGTCACCTTTCTTGTAACGACGGATAGCTTCTTCGCCTTGTTCGTTCCAAGAAATGTCAGATAAATGTACTAAACCGTCGATACCACCAGATAAACCGATGAAGATACCGAAGTCAGTGATTGACTTGATCGTACCAGAAACTTTTTCGCCTTTTTCATTTGCTTTAGCAAACTCTTCCCATGGGTTAGCACGAGTTTGTTTGATACCCAATGAAATACGACGACGTTCTTCGTCAACTTCAAGAACCATAACATCAACTTCGTCACCAATCTGAACAACTTTAGATGGGTGGATGTTTTTGTTTGTGTGGTCCATTTCTGAAACGTGTACTAAGCCTTCAACGCCTTCAGCGATTTCTGCAAAGCAACCGTAGTCAGTTAAGTTAGTTACACGTGCTTTAACGATAGAACCTTTAGGGTAACGGCTCATGATCGCTAACCATGGATCTTCGCCTAATTGCTTAAGGCCTAAAGATACGCGGTTACGCTCGCGGTCAAACTTAAGTACTTTAACTGTAACTTCTTGACCAACTTCAACAACTTCTGAAGGGTGCTTGATACGCTTCCAAGCCATATCTGTGATATGTAGAAGACCATCAATACCGCCAAGATCAACGAACGCGCCGTAATCAGTAAGGTTCTTGATTGTACCTGTAACTGTTTGACCTTCTTCAAGTTGAGCAAGTAATGCTTCACGGTCAGCTGAAGATTCAGCTTCCATAACTGCACGACGAGATACAACAACGTTGTTACGTTTAGCATCAAGTTTGATTACTTTGAACTCTAACTCTTTACCTTCAAGGTGAGTTGTGTCACGGATAGGACGAGTGTCAACTAAAGAACCCGGTAAGAATGCACGTACAGGACCGATGTCAACAGTGAAACCGCCTTTAACCTTACCAGAGATAACACCAGTAACGATTTCGCCGTCTTCAAAGATTTTCTCAAGTTTAGTCCAAGTTTCAGCACGTTTCGCTTTTTCACGTGATAAAACTGTTTGACCCATACCGTTGTCAAGCGCTTCAACAACTACGTCAACAGTATCGCCAACTTGAACTTCAAGTTCACGTTGTTCATTTAAAAATTCAGCACGGTCAACTACGCCTTCAGATTTAAGGCCAGTGTCAACAGTAACCCAGTCAGAATCGATACTAACAACAGTACCTTGGATGACTGCACCCTTTTCAACGTTGAGGTTTAATTCACTTTCTTCAAAGAGGGCTGCAAAAGATTCGGTCATGATATACCTGATAAAGTCCGCGGTCTTGGATCAGACAAGGCCGGTTTAGTTAAGTTGTTACATTGTCCAAAAAATCTGATCAAGCAATGCTTCAACTGATAAAAAAATTGTGTATCTATTTTATACAGCTATTGATATAGTCAACCATTAACTGAAACACTTCATCGATGCCTATTGTAGAACTATCAATGATATACGCATCATCAGCTGGCTTGAGCGGAGCAACTGTACGCTCCATATCTCGCTTATCTCTAGCCTGTATGTTAGATAAAATGTCGCTTATTTTAGCATCAAGGCCCATACCCTGCAACTGTTTTACGCGTCGCTCCGCCCGAGACTCAGCCGAAGCGGTTAAATAAATTTTCGCTTGGGCTTCTGGAAAAATAGAAGTTGCCATGTCACGGCCATCTGCAACCAATCCTGGTGCTTGAATAAATGCTCGTTGGCGCGAAAATAATGCCTTTCTTAATTCAGGTACAGTTGCTACTTTAGATGCATACTCGCCCACTTGTTCCGTTCGAATCGTGTTAGTGACATCTACACCCTCCAAAAAAACAAGTGTCGCTGCTTCAGTCGTTTTAAATTCAATATCCAAATGAGTCGCATACTCAATGCATTGATCTAAGTTCGCATCAATTTGATCCAACAAGCCTCGCTGAAACAATGACAGTCCGAGTAAACGATATAAGGCACCAGAATCTAATAAATTAAAATGATAATGTGCTGCAATTTTAGCAGCCAATGTGCCTTTGCCCGAACCGCTTGGACCATCTATCGTAATAATATGAACTGTCATTCCCATCTCTTATGAAGCAACTGATTTGGCTAATTTTGAGAACCCTAGTGTAATCGCTGCTTTGAGTTGTGCAAGAACTAATTTACTGACTAAAGGTGCTTTTGCTGTAAATTCAATCTTATAAGTTACTAAAGTTATAAAAGGTGTAATTTCTTTAAAATCAATTTGCCCCAAGTGATGCTTCACCAAAGGATTATTAATCAACTTATACTCAATACGCTTATTTTCTTCCAACAAAGTGATTTCTTCTTGTAAAGGTTTAATCGCTCCAAAGCCCATACGGCGAATCGAACCTACACCATCAGGTCGTTTTGGATCAGCAGAATCCTTTACGCGAACAACTTGTAAAGGTGCAAACGCCTTATTGTAAGTGGCATGTTTTGACAACAGCTCAAAAACTTCGGAAATCGGAGCATTAAATTCTTTTTCTATGGTGATTGCATTACGCATAAGTTCGCCTTTTGATGTGACCCAAAATCATCGGAGGCTTAGTTTGCCACAACTCATAAGACATTTTTAATCATTTAAGGACGTTTTTGACGAACGGATTTTCTTCTTTTCATTTCTTCTTTGCTTAAAAAAATCACTCAATTGCAATGAGCATTGTTCTTGTAAACAGCCTTGTTCAAAGACAAATTTATGGTTGTAATAGCCACTATCTAGCAGTTGTCTAGCACTCACCAATGAACCCGCTTTAGGTTCGGTAGTGGCAAAAACCACGCGCTGTATCCGTGCATGAATTAATGCACCCACACACATGGTACAAGGTTCAAGCGTCACATAAAGTGTTGTATCGTCGGGCAAGCGATAGTTATTTAAAGACTGACAAGCCGCACGTAAAGCTTGTATCTCTGCATGCGCTGTTGGATCCGACAATTTAATTGGCGCATTATATCCGGCACCGATGACTTGCCCACTGCTGACCAGAATTGCTCCGACGGGTATTTCACCCTGCGCTGCTGCTAATGCAGCCTGCTCATAGGCAAGCTGCATCCAAAATTCATCATTAAAATTTTCAGAACTCATAACAATCAGGCAATGACACCGTATTGTTTTAATAAAGCATTCCAGCTTTCGATATTGGTCACAGGAGGACAATCTCCCAAGATACCTTTCAAGCTGAGTTGCTCAGTTGCCTGCCATTCTGGAGATAAGTCTTTATCAACCAAACGTGCACGTACACCTTCGACAAAATCTGGATGACGAATTTTCCAATCAGAAATCTGTGCTTCCAATGCAAACACTTCATCCCATGCATGCCCTTGCTTGCCCCATTGCCATAACAACCATGTGATTGCAGCCGTGCTTGGCGAGCCTTTCTGTAAGTTTTCACTGGCTTGACGCAACCAGTCACTACTTGCGTCACTTAAACCAATAATCGACTGATAATCATATTCAAAACTTTGACCGCGACAAACGCTATGAATCACATCAATCGAGTTTTGTAGTGGCCCAGATGCCACAGGGCGATGCAAGCTATTTAAGGTATCGTCAATCGCTCTAAATGCACCAGCAGGGTAATGATTCCAATCCACACTGAGTACTTTTTGAAGCATATTATCACGTTGCGCTTCGCAGATATGAGTCGCCCAACCGATGCTAAACGCACCAGCTGCCGTCATAATTGAACCTGTCAAACCTGTAAACAAACCGATTTGCCCACGATCAGCCAAGAAACGACTCGCTCCCACATCAGGATATAAGCCGATATTAATTTCTGGCATTGCCAAACGTGAATAAGGCGTAACTAAGCGGAATGGTGCAGCCATAAATAGACCGAGCCCCCCACCCATCACATAACCCTCTCCCCAAACCACGATTGGTTTAGCGTAGTTATGTAACAGTAAATCAAGTGCATATTCCTGCTGAAAGAATTGATTGGCAGCATCTACTTCCTGATTAATCACCAATTGGCGTAACTTGCGAACATCACCGCCCGCACAAAATGCTTTTGGTGTGGTTGAGTCAAACCAAATCGCTTTAACCGTCTCATCAACATGAAAATCTTCAAACACTTGAAGTAGCGCACTTACGATTGATTCATCTAAGGCGTGCAAGGATTTAGGTCGATTTAGGCGAATGATTCGCCAACCATTTTTTGCGTGTTCAATAACTAAATCTGGATGATAGCTATTTAAATCAGGAGAAGTCATTATGCGTCCAATTGCCAGTCTATAGGCTCAATGCCATGTTGTTTCAAATAATGATTTGTTTTTGAAAATACTTTACAGCCAAAAAAACCACCACGATTCGCAGCTAGCGGTGATGGATGCGCTGCACTTAGAACCAGATGTTTATTACGATCAATACGTTGACCTTTGCGCTGTGCGTAGGCACCCCACAAAATAAACACGATATGTTCACGTTGTTCATTTAATACATCAATTACGGTATCTGTGAACTCTTCCCACCCTTGTTTTTGATGTGAAGTCGGTTGTCCTGCTTCTACCGTGAGTACACTGTTCAGTAAGAGTACGCCTTGTGCCGCCCACTTACTTAAGTCGCCATGACGTGAAACTGGTACTGCCAAGTCCGTATGTAATTCATGAAAAATATTACGCAAGGACGGCGGTAATGCAATCCCTTTTTGTACCGAAAAACTCAAACCATTGGCTTGGTTTGGACCATGATACGGGTCTTGCCCTAAAATCACCACTTTGACACCACTGAGTGGTGTCGTATTCAGCGCATTAAAAATTTGTTTACTTGGTGGATAAATGGTTTTTTCTGCAAGTTTCTCTTGTTGCAAAAACTCCCTCAAATTATCCATTTTTTGACTCAATAGAAACTCTGAAAGTGAGATTTTCCAAGACTCATCCAACTGAACTTTACTTAGTTTGTCCTGTTGTTGTTCAGTAAATTGCATCCACATTCCTTGAAATAAATTCACTCACTGGAGTGAAAACACACTCAAATATTAACTTGTAATTCTACGTTTGGATTTTGGAATTTGATTCCATTTTTCAGGTTTTCATACATCTGAACATCACTCCATTCAGCTTGTACTTGCTCTGAAAAAACAATTTGATCCAAATTTAATACACCCATTTGCTCATTGTCGATATCTTCTTGAAAACTCTGCGCGTAACCAGTATCCGTTTCATGCACAATAACAGAGTAAACCTCAACATCACCCTCACCATTTTGAGTGGTGGTCGAGTTCAATACCTGCTGAGCAAGATAAAAGAAAATACGCGAAAACTGTTCAGCTGATGGGGAAACAGGTAACGCAATCCAACGCGCGCTAAATGTTTTACATGCATCAATATAAGCAGGATCATCTTTCTGCCAAAAACAAATTGCATGATCAAAACTATCATACAACTCTTTGATGACGCCTTTTAACAGACCGAAGTCATAGACCATTTGCCCATGATCTAACTTTGACGCTTTTAATAATAATTCAACTTTATAACTATGCCCATGAATCGAACGCTTACAACGGTCCGATGTACAGTTACGTACAATATGAGCATTTTCAAACTTAAACAATTTACGAATTAACATGCACCAAGCTAATCTTTTATCTGCAAACGAATTTTATTATAAAGCAAAAAAACAAGCATTGGGATTGATTTTAAATCTTGTCACCATTTGATAACTCAATAAAGAATACTACTCAAATGGCGAAAGACTTCTAGAGTAAACAAATACTTGCTTATCTTTTCGTGCTAATGAGCTGGTAAATTGCCTTTTCCGTTCGCTTAAAACAACTTCAATTTGAGCAGTGAAATAATTTGATTTACTGTCAAGGAAAGTCGCAGCATCAGTTTTGCTTTGCTCATCTATTCCAGAAAAAGCACTTAACCTCCATAAATCTTCAACATTATTGAAATAAGTCAAATTGGCTTGTTTGGTTTTCAGTTCCTGCTCTACCGCTTTAACATCAACTTTCGGATCAATACTGGCGAGCAATAATGCAGGTGCTGTATTCATATTTACTTTAGTCTGTTCGGGCAGTGCTGTGACATAGGGTTTAATTAAATCGTAGTTTTTACCTTCAAACCCTTTCACCAGTTTCAGTTCATCTACACTGTGAAACTTAGTATTTGGCGCTAAATATGCAGGGTCTAAACCTTGATAGTAATTACTCTCAGCACCCATTGCACCTGTTGTCTCATCATTAACATCTTGCCAGTCAATCACAGCTTGACTAAGTTCAGCTGGTAAACCAACTCGCTGCAACAATTTTTCAAACCAACGTCGAGCCGAATCATCAACTTGAGTGCCGTCTGCCTTAACCAAATTATTAAGATTAAATTTCCCAGATTCATCCAATAAACGCCCAGAAACAAAACCATCCTCTACTGGGAACGGTGGCATAGGTTTCGCCCAGTTCTCCTGTAAATGATCAATCGTGCCACCATTATCGCTGTCTTGGATAAGCAACTCAGAAAAAAAAGCTTCAGCACTTTTTGCATACAGTAAAGATTGATCTTGGCGCATCAAATACCCAGTATTTTCAGAGGTATTGGTCTGGCGTTTGGCAATGGTCGCGGCCAAAATCGTTGCTAAAGCAACCATGACCAGAATGGTTAATAATGCAATGCCACGCTGAGCAACTCCATAACTTTGAGCTTTTCTAATCACTGGATATGCCTCTTGCTCATTGTGTTGGAAGCTGAGTAGGATTAGATGAATTTGATCCATCTTTATTATTAGGTGAATTTGTGCCCCCACCCGCACCACTTGAACTTCCTATTGACTGCAAATACGCCTGTGTATTCAACAAACTATAGATCCATTCATAGTCCGTACCTGCAACAGTTAACTGAATTTTTATGCCTAGCGGTAATTTTTTAAGTTCAGTAATATTGCTCGTGTCACTATTCTCAGGCCACTGCGTCAATTCCTGCGGGTTTAAAACCAGCACTTTAAACTGATCTACATTTTCCAACAATGTACTTGAGATTGGTTGCACACGATTCGGGATATTGAGATTTGAGTATTTCAATCGATACACTTTCTTCTGTGCAGAATCATATCTATATTCAATACGCTCATAAGGTGATAGTCCCTGCTTCAATGGATCAGAAACACCTGCCTTACTAAATGAAAAACTTTGATTACTCAATACAATAGCTGCCTGTAACTGCCTTCCATCATTTGCTGTCAATGGAATAATCTGCAAACTATCTCTTAACACTTGTTGATATGCATCTTGCAAGGCAAATAGATGCATTTCATGCTCAGCATTTCGATCTTTTACTTTTAATAGATAATCAAAGACCTTCCACCCCAGCATCGAAAGCACTGCAAAAATCGCAATTGCAACCAATAATTCAACCAAAGTAAAACCTGAGTGAGGCGAAAAGCGATGCCCAGCATTATATTTCATTGTGTTCTCGCCTTTGCAGGATAGTTAAAGAACACAAGATTGGTAACACCCGCCTCGACCTTACCTTGTTCACTATTAAATAAGCTGATTTGCAACTCGATACGTTGGATTTTCGGACTAATCGTCGATTGGGCCTTTTTATCAATTTGCCAGGTTTCACCTTGAGAAGTTACTTGCTTGGATTGTGTTCCATCCAGCCATTCCTGATTGATTTCCATCATCGCCACTTCATTCATTGCGACAAATTGTGCTTTGGTTCTTAAAATCGCATTTGAAGTTGACTGCGTGTACTGCATCGCAACTTTAGTTAGGGCAATTGCTGCTACAGCAAAGATCGCTAAAGCCACCATCACTTCGAGTAGGGTAAATCCTGAGACACAATTAAATCGAGCAAGGTTCGATCGTGTCGCAAGGCGAGAAGCTATGCTTCGAGTACACGATGAAGCGCGATTTCCAAAATATCTAACTTTCATCAATTTTACCCAAGTGATCTAACTGCAACTCATGGCCAATTGGTTTTTGCTCATAATAGAACTGAATTCGAACTGGTTTCACTTCACCATTCCCAAACCAAATCAATTGAGGCGCTTTACCCCCCAACAAGTCTTCATTTTTTGCTTTGTTATAAGTAGCTGTATCCAGACTTTGAATACTAAAAGACACATGATCGGGTAATTGGCGAGTTTTAAACTCTTTATACAGTTGCCAAGTACGGTCTGCCTGCTGAATCTTCTCACGACTCTGATCATGGTATTCAAACAAGTTATAACTAAACGGCGCAACATCTGTGGCATTCTGAGTATTTAGAGCAAAAACTTTGGCCTGATCTGTTGCTTCTTTATTTATTTTTTTTAGATCCAGAATAAACATTTCTCTAGATTGCATCGCTCGGCGTTGATCGACCCCACCAATATTTAACACCACCAAAGATGCCATGATGGTCATAATAACAATCACCACCATGATCTCAATCAGAGTAAAGGCTTTTTGCGAATGCAGTGGTGATCTCATTATCGTTTCAACTATGGGAGAACAGGTTCGAGCAGCTTAGGTAATGCTAAAGCCTGCTCAATATAGGCAACACGCAAGGTATCTCGAGAACCTAAATAGCGTTGATAGAAACTCGAATTCAAAATAACCGCTGCACCGTAGGTCAACGACCAAATTGACGCGAGATAATCACGTGTGGTCATCGTGCTATTGATACCCAATAAGTAACTTTCGGTCATACGAATGATGATACGTAAGCGCTGTCGGCGTACTTTATACAACTCACTAAAAAGCAATTGAATGCCCTGACCCGTTGTCGAAAGACGTTCTTCAATTTGGTGAAATAATGCTGTACGTTCTGGGTGATGTAAATGATGCAGCATAAAGAATGCTAAATGTTCAGGAAAAGCCTTTTCCGTATCCTGAATCATTTCCAATAACATACGCTCATTACGGATAATCAGCAGCATATACAATTCATCTTTACTTTGAAAATGCTTATATAGCGTACCTTTGGCGAGATCTAGCTCAGCTGCCAAGGCATCCAGCGTCATACCAGCTTCGCCATTTTCTAATAGGAGTTGCTCCGCGATTTGAAAAATTAATACTTCTCGTGCTCTAAACTGAGCCTGACGATCCATTTTCACGTAATAACTCTCTTTCCTAGTACATCAAAAACCGTTTATTTCAAATTTAAGAGATTCTCAAAATTTTGTGTTGTAATCATGCCAATCTCTTCAACCGATTTATCATATACATCACTTAATGCTTTTGCTACAAAAGGAACGTATTTCGGTTCATTGGTTTTACCCCGATACGGCACAGGCGCTAAATAAGGGCTATCCGTTTCAATCAACAAACGATCAAGTGGTACCTGCTTCGCAACATCACGTAAGTCTTGCGCATTTTTAAAAGAGACAATCCCAGAGAAGGAAATGTAATACCCACAATCCAGAACTGCTTTTGCCGTTTCCCAGTCCTCGGTAAAGCAATGCAGAATACCATGTGTAGATTGTTCTGCCCGAATGATATCTACAGTATCGTGTTTCGCTGCTCGGGTATGCACCACCACTGGCTTTTTAACAATTTTCGATGCTTCAATATGACGTGCAAAACAACGTTTTTGCTCAGCAACAAAATCAGTGCTGTGGTAATAATCTAAACCCGTTTCCCCTAGGGCCCAGACTTTGTCTGACTGGGCGAGTTGCACCAGATAATCCGTTGTTGCACGCGCCATGATATGCTCGTCTTCACAAGGATGGACACCCACTGAATAGCCCACATCTTCATGTCGAGCAGCAATTTCAGCCAATTTAACATGATCATCAAGATCAACTGAAATCCCCATGAACTTAGATACACCTGCAAGTCGAGCTTGTTCAAGTGCTTGATCCAAATCCCCTTGATAAGGACTTAGATCTAACATGGTTAAATGGCAATGCGTATCAACAAACACTCTTTCTTCCTATTTTCTTTACAACTACATCGTATAACTTGGACGATCCAAGCCTTTCATACCCGCTAATAATTTTTCAGCTTCGTTTTTATAATACACACCTTTCTCACCCACAAGCTGGATCGCAAAGCCTTGTGGTTTAAAATGCGTCTGTTTATGTGAAATCCAGATCACTTTTCCGGTCAAAGGAATCTTTTGGGATTGCTCAGGCAACGTTGCCAATACAAACACCTCTTGCCCCATTTTAACGGCTTGTTTCGTCGGTACGAACAAACCACCACCCACAACAAAAGGCATATAGCTGGATTGTAATGTGGTTTTATCTGGAATATTGACCTGTATAATTCCGCCCATCATTTGTGGTTGCATAACATTCCCCTGTCAAAACTGAATTCATTAACATATTAATAATTTTATACCATTGATAAATCTAAAAATATTACTAGTCATACATAATTTTAGAGAATTCTCATTGGTGACCGTCTAATAAAAAATCTATACTCGATTTATAACTTGATTATAGAAAACAATCGAACAAACAACAAATAATGTTTAAATAAAACCCGAACAAAGCAATCAATCTGCGCTTTATTTAAACAAGCCATGCATTCTAGAAAGGATTGTTTAAAACTAGATGACAATTCATCAAAAACTGACTGAACCTATTCAATTAAAACATAAAAAGGCAGATCAAAGGGAGTTTAGAATGAAAGGAATAAACCTAATCATCTGATGTAGTGCTTATCTATTAAGTCCATCCATGCTCTATGCGAAGACTTTGGACAAACAACCCAAATTCACCGATTATCCAGTGCAGATTTATAAGGGACCCACTGCAATATTAGACATGAATGATGCTGATGCTCGTTTGTTTAGAACACGATTATCAGAAGGGCTGAAACAAAAACCGGACTATGCAGGAGAATATGTCGCAGTTGGTTGGGGTTGTTGTGCTATGTGTTTCAGCCTGACTTTAATCAGTAAAAGAACAGGAAAAATTCTCAAAGTATTCGGTGGTGAAACTGGAGAAAATTAATTGATGTCCAACTCAATAGCTTATTATTGGTCACTCATGGTTCCGTCCAGATGAATGGAACGGATATCTATGCTAAAAAATTCTACCTCCTCAACAACAACCAATTAAAACTGGTTTATCACACGCCTATTTCTGCAAGAAGTGAAGATGATAAAAATATGTTAAACCCATAAATCATTCAGGTAGATTGAGATAGTAAGGCCGACTTACTATCCCAATCAAATCATTACTTAGCTGCTTTTACAATTTCAGCTTTATCAAATGAGAACCAACATTCACCTTGTGTTGCCCATTTCGATTCAGTGGTACCAAGCACACCCGTCACGGTAATTCGATCACCGACTTTTAGACTGCTAATTTTGTCTGTATTTACTTTTAAATCATCGCGAGTCAGACCTTGCCCTTTACACTTGCTATTACTTGGATCTTTAAAAATAATCGCAATCTGGTTTTGAGAAATCACTTCACCCGTTTTAGTAATACGAGTAATGATTCCTGGTACTTCAAGACGCTGAGCATCCCATTTTCGTTTTGCAGTAATTTCATTTTGTTGCCAATCTCTCCAGATTTCAGAAAGTGTTGCTTTCTTTGCAGGGCCTAAACCACGAAAGTCTCCACTTAGGATATCTCCAGTTTTATTTAAAATTCCATCCGTTGCAGACATTGCTGAATCCAATGTCTGGCAAGCACTCAATGACAAAAAGCTTAAAGCGACGAAAAGTGTTTTTATGTGCATATCTAAATTCCCTAGCATACCTAGCAAAACGCCATGTGAAAAAATAACATATTTAATTATATATGTGAATTTTTAACATTCGATGTAAGGCAAATTTTTCCCATAAAAAAAACCGCTCTTCTAAGCGGTTTCTTTTACTCGGTATTCAATTCATGAATGACTATTTTTCAGTACATTTATAATCAAAATCCAATGTGCTAATCATTTGATCTGTATTTCTTGAAATCACGGAAATATTACTCACCCCAGCTTCAATATAAAATTTACCACTGAACTGACTCGCTACCACACCTCTGGCATGATTGAAAGAATAGCTATATACACATTCATATGCTTGAGAACCTGCGTTTGAAGCATTAATCGCAAATGAGGAGCCATTAATATTGGATACAAATTTCGGTTCAGCCATTGCAATATTAGGTATCATTGCAAATGATAAAGCAATCGCGATAAATGTTATTTTCATCTCTATATTCCTTATTTTTTAATATTATTGTGAAGTAACTCACATTTTATATACTTTTAATAAGGTTTGAAGAGCGCTGAACAATTTATATACAAACTTTACATAAACATGATAAAAACCCACCCTCCTGATTGCTTCAAAGGGTTAAGCCTATAAATTTAATTAAAATATTTTTAAAATCTACTTAAGTAACATTCATCAATTGAATAAACAATTCATCCAATACCAGTTGGGTTTGTACATTTTGCTCAATCATTAACTTTTTCTGCTGTAAGTCAGAATAAATAGTAAAAAGTGCCTCTAAACTGTAGAACTCGGCAAGTGGTTTAAAGTCCAAATCATCATTCTTTAATGATTGATTCAGCTTTAAACTAATCAAATCCCCTAAAAGATATTCAAACATGGTGATCAATTCAGAGAAATTTAATTCTTTAGACCACTTATTTGAATAGTTTAAAGGCATATTCTTTTCAGCAACTAATTTAAACCAATCATTCAAGAATAATGCACGTTTCTGCAACCACGCACTCTTTTCTATCTCAATAGCCGTCAATGGCATATCATTGGCAAGACTCAGCAATAATGATATTTGTTCATTCGAGATTTCTGGAATTTGTTGCTGTACAAATGTTTGTGCATCCTGAATCGTCAAGCGATCTAATGCAAAGTGCTGTAATCGACTTCGAATCGTTGCTGGCAGTTTTAGGTAATGGTCAGCCAATAGGATCAACACAACCTTCTCACCAGGCTCTTCCAAGGTCTTGAGCAGTGCATTGGCTGAGGCGGTATTCAATGCTTCAGCGGGCTCAATAACCACTACACGCCAACCTTCTCCTGTTTGCTGAACAAACGGAAGTAGGTCCCGGATTTTTTCAATTTTAATCTTTGCATTTTGCTTTTTATTGTCTTCATCCGTGGTGATATGCACATAGTTTGGGTGCGTATCGGACTTCAACCATTGACAACTGGTACACTCACCACATGCCCGTTGTGTCTGCTTATTTAAACACAGCACCCAAGCCACAAATCGCTCTGCAAACTCTTTCTTGGCACAACCTTTCTTTCCGTAAAATAAAAGACCATGCCCAAGTTCAGGAAAGCGAGTTGTTAATAACTCCCATGTCTGAGCATGCCAAGGATAAATCACTGTAGATTGAGTATCGACCATAATTATTCAAACGCACTCAAAGGCAAGATATTTAAACGGTCTAAATCTGCCTGAGTATCAACCCCTGGCGGTAAATTGGCTTCTGCTACCGCGATGGCAATACGATGACCGTTTTCAAGCACACGGAGTTGCTCTAAACTTTCCAACTTTTCGAGATGACCTTGTTCCCAAGTGACATAGTCTTGTAGCAATTTCACACGATAGGCATATAAACCTAAATGACGAAAAGCTTGATCATGCAATGTTGGTTCAGCCTGTTTCGCACCATCGCGATCATACGGAATGGTTGCTCGACTAAAATACAGCGCCTCATTACGCTTACTCATCACTACTTTGACAATACTATCTCGCTGAAACTCATCTAACTGATGGATCGGTTCACACAGCGTAGACATTGAACATTGCGGATTTTCAACTAAAAGCTGGCTCACCTGCTGAACCAATTGTGCAGGCAGCAATGGCTCATCACCTTGTACATTGACAATAATATCATCTTGTGACCATCCTTTCAGACGTGCGACCTCGCTTAAACGATCGGTACCTGAAGGATGTTCTGCACGGGTCATCACCACATCAATCCCTTCCGCTCGACATACCTCTGCGATGCGCTCATCATCCGTAGCGACACACAGATCATCAAAACCAGCAACTTTTTTTGCTTGATCGACCACACGCAAAATCATTGGACGGCCATGAATGAGTAATAAAGGTTTTGCTGGCAAACGAGAACTGGCAAAACGAGCTGGAATGACAATATGTTTCATGGTCGCTCTCTAAGAAAATTGAATACCCACTTGCTGTAATTGTTGTTTCAGCAAGTCATAACAATCGGATGATAAAACAGCCTCAACAGGAACCACCCAAATCGGCGTGCTAAATTCAGGATGTTGCTTTAATAAAGTTTTAAACTTTACTGCATCTTTTTCAGTAGTAATAATGGCATCATGATTTCCAAATATTAAATCATCAATTTCATAATCATGGTGATCTGGAAATTCATGTGCCTGATATTGTTGTACAGCCAAAGATGCTAATGTTTGATAAAAGCGCTGCGGAAAACCAATTCCAACAACGGCATTGAAATATTGATTGGGATCAAACCAATTTGTATCTGTATTTGCATTTAAAAGATAAGGCTGACCAACCGCCAAATGCATACTTCTTTGTGCTTGTGCAGTTTTGCTATGCTCAATGACAGTACTACCATTTAAGCGTGATTTAGGCTCACGTAGATAGCCTTCTGGTAATAATTTTTCATTACCTAAGCCTCGATTTTGATCTAATACAATCCATTCAAGCTGACGTGCCAAGGCCCAATGTTGCAAGCCATCATCACTAATAATGAGATCCAGCTGCTCATTTTCGAGTAACAACTCGATCGAAGCTTGTCGATTCGGCCCAACCGCCATTGGCACTTGGGTAGATTGGACAATAAGACAAGGCTCATCACCTGCAGCATCGGGCTCAGATTGTTGAGTCACCAAAAGCGGAAATGGACCTTCGCCGCCATAACCTCGACTAATAACACCCACTCGTACATTATGTTGTTGTAAATATTTGACCAGCTGAATCAACAATGGTGTTTTACCACTACCGCCAACAGTAATATTACCAATCACCATGACAGGTACGGGTGCTGTATAAACGGATTTAATTCCGTGTTTATACAAGGCTTGATTGGCACAAAAACCAAATCGGTATAACCAAGACAGTGGGCGCAACACCACCAACCACGAAGCTTGTTCATTCCAAGCATCCTGTATTCGTTGCGCCATCGACATACTTAGTTTTCCTCAAAATTGCGTTGGTGAAGCTGATAGTACATGCCATGTTTTGCCAGTAGCTCAGCATGAGTACCTTGCTCAATAATCTGACCTTTATCCATCACCACAATGACATCTGCATTTTCAACTGTAGATAAGCGGTGTGCGATGACGATCGTGGTACGGTCTTGCATTGCTTTATCAAATGCTTGTTGAATAAAGTATTCCGACTCATTATCAAGCGCACTTGTTGCTTCATCTAAAATTAAAATCGGAGAATCTTTTAAAATTGCTCTTGCAATGGCAATACGTTGGCGCTGGCCACCTGATAGATTTAAGCCTTGGGCACCTAGAATCGTGTCGTAGCCTTGTGGCAAGTTCATAATAAAGTCATGTGCATAAGCAGCTTTAGCAGCGGCAATCACTTGCTCATCACTTGAATCTTGTAACTGACCATAAGCAATGTTATCTCGTACTGAACGGTTAAATAACACCACTTGCTGATTCACTGTTGCAATTTGTGAGCGCAAATAAGCCAATTCAATCTCTTGAACAGGAATACCATCAAAATAGATTTGCCCTTCGCTTAACTCTTGAAAGCGTGGCAGCATGTTGACCAATGAGGTTTTCCCTGCCCCCGAACGTCCGACCAGTGCAACAGTTTGACCTGCCTTAATATCCAAAGAGAAGTCTTTAATCGCATGGGTGCCATCATCATAACGCAAGTTTGCATGATCAAACTGAATATTACCTTTCAACACAGGCTTAAGTTGACCATTATTGACTTCTTCAGGCATATCCAATAGTTCAAAGACCGAATGCGCTGCTGCCAGACCACGTTGAAGTTTTTCATTGATATCAGTCAGGTTCTTCACTGGTTTAGAAATCAAGCCCGCTGCGGTAATGAATGAAATAAACTCACCCGCTGAGGTATCTCCAAATACTTGTGGACGCAACGCCAACCAAAGAATGATTGCCATCGCCATTGATAATAACAGCTGAATGATTGGGCTATTAATATTTTGCACCACCACCATTTTCAAACCACGGCGTAAGTTTTCTTCTGAAGACTTATAAAAACGTTTTTGTTCAAACGCCTCACCAGTAAAGCTCTTCACAACTGAGTTAGCGGTAATAGTTTCTTGAACCACATGGTTCACATCACCCATGGTATTTTGTACTTGGATCGACAGTTTCCGCATTTTCTTCGATGCGATTCTGACCAATATCCCAATAAATGGCATGAAAACCACGATACAAAGGGTTAAACGCCAGTTGGTATAAAGGAGATAGCCTAATAGACCGATAACAATCAAACCATCTTTGATCAGTGTCTGCAAAGATTCAGAAGAAGCAGCTGTTAACTGCTCCACGTTATACATCAACTTTGCACTGATGTGACCTGCACTATTATCAAGATAGTATTGAGCTGGGAGTCTTAACAGTTTTGCATAGACTTCCTGACGGATACTAAACACCAAACTACGTGAAATAACAGCGGAAAAATATCCACCGAGGAATAGGCCGACACCACGGAAAAACATCAGTAAAACAATCAGGGCTGGAAACCAATCCAAGTTGGTACGACTACCTTCTTGAATGGCATCAATAATGTATTTCAGCAACTTTGCGACAGAAACCTCCGTCGCCGCGTTGATTCCAAAGCCAAGCAAGACTAATAAGGCAACGCCCCAATAAGATTTTAAATACGATACTAAACGGACATATACCTTAAAATCCTGATTCACTCAGTAAAACCTCTCGTTGGAACTTTAGTGCTGATATTGACGTTAACAAAACCGAGTTGACCTGCAACATCCATCACACGAATTACGTCTTGATGCGCAGCTTTGGCATCAGCCGCAATAATAAACATAAAATCACGACGATCTTGAGCAACCTGCTTAATTGCCGTGCTTAAATCCGCAATATCCTTACTTGATAAGGCTTGACCATTCACAGAATAATGCCCTGTGGAGTCTACCATGATTTCAATTTTGTGATCGAATTGTTTAGGTGGAACACCCTGCGCATCTGGCAATGTCAGGTTTATACGACTTTGTTGACTAAATGTCGTCGATAATAATAAAAACACCAAAATAAATAACATACAGTCAATCATTGGTGTCAAATTGATATGAATATCTTCAACTTGAGAGCGCTTAAACTTCATACGAACACCTCGGCTTAACTTGCACGACGGTGTTCTTGTACATGTGCTGCTTTTTTATAAAAAAGCGCAGCATGAAACAAAGTCGATTGTTGCTCTAATTCAGCAATATATTCATGCACAACTCGCTGGAAATAGCGATAAGCAATCATTGCAGGAATCGCAATCAACATCCCGACAGCGGTTGTAATCAAGGCTTTAGAAATACCAGGCATCATCATACTGGCATTACCAGCAGAACCAACATCAATCACCAAAAATGATTCAATAATCCCAAGTACCGTTCCAAGCAACCCCAATAAAGGTGCGATTGCACTCAAAGTGCCTAAGAAATTGATATTTTTTTCGAGATGACTGATTTCTTGTGAAGCAGTTGCTTCCATCTGAGCACGCGCAAACTGTTCGCCTTGATCTTGATGTTCATAACCCGCTTTTAAAATACGACCTAGTGGGCTTTTTGCTGCATCATCTTGTTGTAAACGAGCAATCACCGATTCAACATCCGAACCATTAACAAGTAAAGTTTGCGGCAAAACTTGTGACCGTTTTAAACGAATATATCGTTCAAGTGTAATCGCAACCGTAAAAATTGATGAGAGAATGAGGGGCAGCATTAACCAACCACCCGCTTTCACAAGTTCCCACATATTATTCCCCAATAATATTTAAACTATAAAAGGATAGATTCGGATTCATTAATCACTCAATAACATCGACATGCTAAGTGACTAACAAACCCATCCTTAATATTAGTTAGGTAAACAAATATTGAGGATTCCATCCAACTCATCCAATGAGTGGTAATGAATGACCATTTTCCCTTTACCTTTTTGGTTATGGTCAATTTTCACATTTGCTCCGAAACGCTCTGAAAGTTTCTGAGTCAATTGCTCAATATCTGGAGAAATTCGGGCCTTTTCCTTTTCAGGCTTTGGTTCACTCCACTCACGAACTAACTGTTCAGTCTGACGTACTGACAAACCTTTTTCAATCACGATTTGCGCAACAGCAATTTGATCTTTGGGCTTCAAAGTCAAAATTGCACGGGCATGTCCCATATCAATCTGACCTTGTTGTATTAGGTCCTTAATCGGGTCAGCTAAGCTCAACAAGCGCAACAGATTACTTACTGTTGTACGTGCCTTACCCACCGTATCTGCAATCTCTTGATGACTTAACCCAAACTCGTCATGAAAGCGCTGCAAAGCGACTGCCTGATCAATCGGATTTAAATCTTGACGTTGAATGTTTTCAATTAAAGCCAAGGCGATTGCGACTTGATCATTTAAGTCACGCACAATCGCAGGAATTTCAGTCAAGCCAGCTAATTGGGCAGCACGCCAACGACGTTCACCCGCAATAATTTCGTAAGGATGTTGCTCATCATCCACAGGACGGATCACAATCGGTTGCATCACACCATGTTTTTCAATTGATGCTGCCAGCTCTTGTAAATCTTGTTCTTGGATAAAACTACGTGGTTGGTATTCACCACGTTTCAATAAATTGACATCAATTTGCTTGAGTTGACCATGATCCAAGGCTTGTGCTTCAAGTTGCAATTTCTCTTTTTGAATTGAACCCAATAGCGCATCTAAACCACGACCTTTAGCCAATCCGCGTTTTTTGATGCTCATACAGCACTTCCTTTTTTCACTTTACTTTTCTTCAACATTTCTGCAGCGAGATTCAAATACGAAACAGCGCCCTTAGAACTTTTCTCAAAATAAATCACAGGTAAACCATGTGCAGGTGCTTCTGCTAGACGGATATTTCGAGGAATCACCGTTTCATATAACTTTTTACCAAAATATTGCTCTAACTCAGCGGACACATCACGAGTCAACGCATTACGAGCATCATACATGGTACGTAATACCCCAACAATTTCCAAGTTTGGATTAAGGGCTTTTTGTATACGGTCAATGGTCTGTGTAAGATCAGCCAAACCTTCCAATGCATAGTATTCACATTGCATTGGAATAATCACACCATTGACGGCAGCCAAGGCATTCACAGTGATCAGGCTTAAACTTGGTGCACAATCGACAATAATATAATCAAATGCAGCATCGACTTCTTGCAGTGCATTTTTAAGAATGAATTCTCGCCCTTCTTGCTCAGCAATCGCAAGTTCAACCCCAGCAAGCTCACGGTTTGCACCTAAAACTTTATAACCGACTTCTGCTTTTTGGATAGCCGTTTCAATCGGTACTTCACCCAACAACACATCTGTGACCGAATAAAGTAAATCATTCTTTTGAATACCAGACCCCATGGTGGCATTCCCCTGTGAGTCCATATCGACCAACAAGACACGTTTTTTCAAGATCGCCAAAGAGGCAGCAAGATTGACTGCTGTCGTGGTTTTTCCCACACCACCTTTTTGGTTTGCAATCGCAATAATTTGAGCCATGACTACCCTTAATATTTTTTATTGAATACGTTGAAGTAAAAGTAAATGACGCTGTTCATCCAATCTTGGCACACGCAGTTCAATAATCTTACATGAATACTGATCTTTCATCTGCTCAACTTCATCCTCTGGGATTAAGCCTTTCATTGCAGCAATGATACTTTGTTCATGCATATAAGGTTGTGCTGCATCTACAAAATCGGTCAACGAAGCAAACGCTCGACTTGTAATGACATCAAACTGACCAAGTTCTCCAATGCTGTCTTCATTTTCAACACGTGTTTGAACTGCAATTACATTTTTCAGTTTTAAGTCAGCAATGAATTGCTTCAGGAAACGAATCTTTTTCCCATTCGAATCTAATAGTACACAAGAACGTTCTGGTTGACATAATGCAATGATCATGCCAGGCATACCGCCGCCCGTACCCACATCTAACAAACGGCCTTCGGGCAAATCATTTAAGATACTTAAACTATCTAATAAATGTTTAACCAACATTTCTTTCGGCTCGCGGATCGCCGTTAAATTGTATGCCTTATTCCATAGCACTAGCGCATCTTGATATTTCAATAAGAGTGTTAGGGCTTCTTCACTTAGGTTAAGACCTAAGGCTTGGCTACCTTGCTTTAATTCTTGAAAAAAAGGATGCATAACAGTGCGACATCTCGATAAACTTGCTGTGCAGTATACCGATTTCTGATACAAGGCACAGTAGGACTTGTTGAACGATTATGCAGTTAATCATTTACAAGCATGATAAACTGCACAATCCTTTAAGTTTTTGTCTTTTCTTATGCAAATCACAGATAGACAAAGCATTTTTTATTATGCGAATGCGCCTTGCTTGATTTGTTGATCAAGCTGCTCCAAACGCTCAGGTGTACCAACATCGACCCAAACTCCTTGCAACTTTTCAGCTGAAACTTGCTGCTGCTGCATGGCTTGTTTCAATAATGGTGCTAAAGGTCGTTTGCCATTTTCCAAACCTGCAAACATCTGTGGTGCAAAAACAGCCACACCACTATAAGTTAAAGCTTCACCCAATTGCTCTTGCTCAAAAGTGTAAGCCAAATCATTTGCTAGGATAAAGTCACCTTTTAAGTGCTGAGGTGGATTTTCAACCAAGACTAAATGTACTTGTTTATCTTCCAACTGAACATTTAACAATGAAGAGAAATCCATTGTGGTCCAGACATCACCATTCACTAAGATAAAAGGTTCATCACCCAACAATGGCAAGGCATTAATAATACCACCTGCTGTTTCTAAACCTTCACCTTCGTGCGACCATAAAATAGTTACACCAAATTGAGAGCCATCACCTAAAGCAGCAGCAAGTTTCTCACCCAACCAAGCCGTATTAATAACAATCTCGGTAATGCCTATTTTTTTCAACTTCTCAATATGCCAAACAATCAGTGGCTTACCACCAACTTCCAGTAAAGGTTTTGGCGTATGTAAGGTCAATGGTCGCATACGATTACCAAGACCTGCAGCAAGAATCATTGCTTTCATTATGCTGCAACCTCGTAGTGACCATATTTTTCAATAAACTTCGGCATCACGATGTCACGAATAAACTGGATAAAATCATTTAGTTCGTCATAACCTTGACTTTCTTCAAGCAAATACCACATCACGCGCGGTAAATCTTTTAAATAGCCTGATTTGCCATCACGTTCAAATAAACGCACAAAAATACCCAAGATTTTTAGATGGCGTTGGATCGCCATTAGATCGGCATCTCGCTTGAACTGCTCAAAACTACGATTTTCTTTCGCTGCTGCTGGCAATAAGTCATAGAACACTTTAAACCATTCGTAAACGCGCTCAGCATTCCACTGCACATAGGCATCACGCGTAATCGAGATAAGGTCATAAGTATCCGCACCAATCACTGCATCCTGAAAATCGATCACACCAAGCTCTTGCTCATTTTCGATTTTCATCAAATTACGACTATGAAAGTCACGATGTACAATCACTTGTGGTTGATTCGTTGCTTCAATCGCAAGGAAATCAAAAGCCTGTTCAATCGTTTCCAACTGCTGCTCTGTTGGTTGAATATCCAATGACGGCAGCATCCAGTCTGTTAACAGACGCATCTCAGTCATCAATTTTTCATAAGAATACGCTGGCAATTGTTCATGACCATTGATCTGCTGCAATTCAATCAACTGCTTAAAACTTTGCGCATAGTACTGATCAACCGTTTGATCATTGAGTAATGTTGATAAAACAACATCACCAAAATCTTCAAGCAGTAATAAACCCAAGGTTAAGTCTTTCGCAACGATATGTGGAACACGCACACCATTTTTGTCAAAAAACTCATCAATACTAACAAATGGCACACAGTCTTCTTTTTCAGGAGGCGCATCCATGAGCATATATGTTTTGTTTTGTATCTTAATCCGCGCATAGCGGCGAAAACTTGCATCTCCTGCTAAAAAATTGATCTCAAATTGATCAGATTGGAGAGTGGCTTGAAGCCAAGTTTGTATCAATTGTTCACGTTGTGTATTCATTTGCAATAAAATCTAAAACTAGCTGAGATTTTGAAAGCTTAAGTGTAGCCACTTATCAACTTTTTCTCTATGATGCGACAATAATTAATTGTGAATTAGCGTATTGGTTAATGAGACAATGAAACATCAGTTTAAATTTAATCCTTTAGCAACAGCTATTTTGACACTCTTGTGCGGCGGCTCGATTCAATCAGGTTTCGCGGCCCAAGCTGATGCTGTCTCTACGCTTGACAATAAACAGCTCAAAGCTGCCATTCGACAGAATCAAGAACAGCAAAACCAAGAAAGTTATCCTGGAGAAAGTTTTTTCCAGCAATATTATGTAGATAAATCTGCTCCAGAAGCACAATTGCGTGACAATCGTTATTTAAGCTCTTCATTTTGCCAAGGGACTTGGGTCACCCCAATCAACCCTGAAACAAAAGCTGGTAATGCAAATACGACCACTTCTGTGCTCACCGCTGATTATGGACATTACAACCCGACAGGTGATTCTGTTTTACAAGGCAATGTTGTCATTGATCAAGAAGGCCGAACTATTCGTGCCGACCAAGTTACAATCGATTCGACACAAACATTTGCCAATGCTGAAGGTCATGTTCAAGTTGCTCAATCAGGATTACTCACCCAAAGTGATGCGATTAACTATAATTTAAAAACCCAGACTGGTGATTTAAACAATAGTTTCTATATCTCTGAACAACAGCATGCACATGGTCATGCCAGTCAAATAAAACGGGAAAACCAGAATTTAGTCATTTTTAAGGACGCAAGCTATACAGCTTGCCCTCCTGAGCAAAAACCTGCATGGAAAATTCAGGCCAAAGAAATTGAGCTAAACCAAGATACAGGTCGCGGTGTAACCCGCGGCACCAAGCTTTATGTCAAAGATGTACCTGTGCTTGCAGTTCCATATTTCAACTTTCCGATTGATGACCGCCGCACTACCGGTTTATTAAGTCCAAATTTTGGCTATAGCAATGATGGTGGTGCGCAGTTAATCACCCCTGTTTATCTCAATCTTGCGCCAAACTACGACCTCACACTTACCCCGAGCTACATGAGCAAACGTGGCCCGAAATTAGATGCTGACTTCCGCTATATGACTGAAAACTTTGGTTCAGGTCGCATTTGGGGGGGCTATATCGCCAAAGATGATCAATATGGTGGCGAAGCACGTGATGACCTTCATTTTGTTCATAATTGGAAAATCGATAATCAATGGTCGACCAATTTAGAATATAACTACGCATCAGATAAAGATTACTTCGCAGACTTCAATAATAATCCGAACACACGAACTGATCTAAACCTACGTCGTGCCTGGGAACTCAACTACCAAAATGGAATTCCAGGTCTTAAAGCTCAGTTAAAGGTTGAAGATTTCCAAACCTTAGATAAGACCATTAAAGATGTCGATAGACCATATGCTCGACTTCCGCAATTCTTATTAAACTATGTCACTGGTGATCCTCAAGGTCTACAATACGAGTTTAACAACGATACCGCTTATTTCAAAAAATCTGTGGATGATGGTTCTGCGCTAGAGTCAAGTGGTACGCGTATCTACAACCAGTTTGCAGTTCGCTACAACTATTTAACTCCTTCTTGGTTCTATGTTGTCCCAGAAGTCTCTGTACGTAGTATTAACACCTTCTACGATCAAGATTCAAAAGAAGGCCGTGGACTGTCTGCTTCTGATGATTTAGAAAAATCAGTTGTTGTTCCTCAATTCACGCTTGCCACAGGCTTAACGTTCGAGAAGGAAGGTAAATACTTACAGAGTATTTCTCCTCGTGCTTTTTATGCGTACTCACCTTATAAAAACCAAGACGATCACCCAAACTTTGATTCGACTACAGCGTCGATCAACTATGATCAACTGTTCAACCCATATCGCTTCTATGGACATGACCGTCTAGATGACAATAATTTCTTGTCGCTTGGTGTGACCTATAGCTTGTTGGATACTGAAGGTCTAGAGCGCATTAAAGCAAGCATTGGTCAGAGTTATTACTTTAGCGACCGCCGTGTTAGTCTGAATGAAAAACTCGATGAGTTTGACACCCAAACACGCACAGGCCCTATTGTTAGTTTATCTAGCCAGCTTAATCAAAATTTTACCATCACATCTAACTCTGCATGGATGTCGAATGGCGAAAATGCACAGCGAGATTTCCAAGCTTACTATACGGGTGACAAAGGTAATCTTTACAACTTAGGCTATTTTTACCGTAAAGATATCCCAGATCGACAAGATTCTTATGACCAAGTTGTTGCATCCTTTATACAACCTGTAAAAGACAATTGGCGTATTATGGGTCATGCTCAATACGACATTGACAACAATGTGATGCGTGAATATTTACTTGGTGTAAATTACGAGTCATGTTGTTGGGCTGTCTCAGTTTATGGTCGTTCTTATTATAATGATCTGGATGATCCAAACACCCCAGGCGTTCGTAAAAAGAATGCTGTTATGGCTGAATTCACCCTAAAAGGCCTTGGTGCTTTAAACAATAAGCTTGCTTCTCTCCTAGAAAACAGAGTTTTAGGTTTCAACAAAATTAATCAATCTTGGACACAACGTTAATGAAGATAAAACCTTTTCAACATATCTTTAAAGCAACTGTTCTCGCTGCCCTAATTTCTTCATCAATGCAAAGCTTTGCACAACCTACGGATGAGGTTGTTGCCATTGTAGATAGTAGTGTCATTCTCAAAAGTGATTTAGAACAAGGGATTGCTGAAACAGAACACCAGTTGAAAGCACAAAACAAAACTGTTCCCCCACAACAGTATTTACAAATGCAAGTGCTTGATCAACTTATCATTCGTCAAGCTCAATTAGAGCAAGTGAAGCGTTATGGCATTAAGCCTGATGAAAAGAGCTTAAATGCTGCGGTACTAAAAGTTGCAAATCAATCAGGTGCAAATACTCTTGAAGCATTTCAACAAAAGTTAGATGCAATTGCGCCGGGTACATATGAAAACTTGCGCAACCGTGTTGCAGAAGACTTAGCCATTGGCCGTTTGCGTCAGCAACAAGTGATGTCACGTATTAAAATCAGTGATCATGATGTTGAAAACTTTTTAAAGTCACCAGAAGGCCAAGCTGCGCTAGGTACTCAAGTTCATGTCATTCACATGCGCATTTCAGGTGAAAATAGCAATGAAGTACAACAAGTTGCTCAACAGGTAAAACAATCCCTCACAACAAGTGATGACACCAAATCGATTAGCTCTAAGCTATCAACAGCTTCAGTAAAAGTCGATGGTGCCGACATGGGTTTCCGCTCACTATCAGAAATTCCAACGGAACTTTCGGCACGTATTGCCCCACTTCAAGTTGGACAAACTACTGAGTTAATCAATGTTCGTGATGGTGTGCATGTCTTAAAACTACTTGAACGTAAGCAAAACGAACAAAAAGCATTAGTCTCTCAATACCAGACGCGCCATATCCTGATCCAGCCTTCCGAAGTTGTAAGCATAGATCGCGCTAAGCAAATGATCGATAACCTATATAATCGTGCGAAAGCGGGTGAAGATTTCGCAACACTTGCTGCAACCTATTCAAATGACACAGGCTCTGCACGGGATGGTGGTAGCTTAGGTTGGGTAAGTCCAGGCGTAATGGTACCGGAATTTGAAAAGGTGATGAAAGAAACACCTGTTGGGCAAATCAGCAAGCCATTCCAAAGCCAATTCGGCTGGCATATCTTACAAGTCATGGACACTCGTGAACAGGATATGACCAAAGAAGTTCAGGAACGTATGGCACGCCAGATCTTAGGTGAACGTCAGTTCGATACCGAAGTTGATAGCTGGATGCGTGAGCTTCGTGCTAATGCCTACGTTGAGATCAAAGATGCAAGCTTAGACTCAAAAGCACAGCAAAAATAAATATGCTGAACAAAAATGCCAGCAATTCGCTGGCATTTTTTATTTTAAAAATTAATTAGTTAAAAAAATAGTGGCAATTGCCACTATTTTTTACATTACAAATTGATTATTTGTAACGATCAACCATTTTCTCTAAAGAAATTGGACGAATTTTATCTGCATTACCCGATGTACCAAATGAGTTATAACGATCCACACAGATTTGCTTCATTGCTTCAACTGTTTCACCAAAGAATTTACGCGGGTCAAATTCACTTGGTTTCTCAGCCATCATACGACGCATTGCGCCTGTAGAAGCCAAACGCAAATCGGTATCAATGTTAATCTTACGCACACCATGTTTGATCGCTTCTACCAGTTGATCTACAGGCACACCATAAGTTTCTTTAATATCACCACCGTATTGGTTAATGATAGCTAACCACTCTTGTGGTACAGAGCTTGAACCATGCATCACAAGATGTGTATTTGGTAAAGCAGCATGGATTTCTTTAATGCGATCAATGGCCAAGATATCGCCTGTAGGTGGACGCGTAAACTTGTACGCACCATGTGAAGTACCGACAGCAATCGCCAAAGCATCGACATTGGTATCCGCAACAAACTGAGTTGCTTCTTCAACAGATGTTAACAGTTGAGAGTGGTCAAGTACGCCTTCTGCGCCTACACCATCTTCTTCACCCGCCATGCCAGTTTCAAGGCTACCCAAGCAACCGATTTCACCTTCAACTGAAACGCCACATGCATGTGCAATAGACACTACTCGACGTGTTACATCAACATTGTAGTCGTATGATGTTGGTGTTTTACCATCTTCACCCAATGAGCCATCCATCATGACTGAGCTAAAGCCCAACTGGATTGAACGCTGACAAATATCAGGACTTGTACCATGATCTTGATGCATTACCACTGGAATATGTGGCCACTCTTCAATCGCAGCTAAAATAAGATGACGTAAGAATGGTGCACCCGCATATTTACGCGCACCAGCCGAAGCTTGCACGATCACAGGTGAATTCGTTGCATCCGCAGCGAGCATGATTGCACGCATTTGTTCTAAGTTGTTTACGTTAAACGCTGGTACGCCGTAGTTATGTTCTGCAGCGTGATCCAAGAGCTGGCGCATTGAAATTAGAGCCATAATATCCTCCCAGGTAATGCGCCATATTCTACATGCTGATCTATTTCAATTCAGCAAATAATCACAGTAATTATAAAAAAATCTTCAATCTTTTGTGTAATTTGAGTTGTTATTCTGACTAAAGAATCAAAAAGGCCAAATCACAGTTTGATTTGGCCTTTTTCTTAAAAGATATTGCGCTTAAATACATCCGATAAAATGGATCAAGACTTAGCAATAACCCTCTAAACGCGTTAATGGTAATTTCTTACCAATCGCTTTTTCAATTTCTGGCAAATAGAATGCGTCATCTTCCGACAGGAAACTGATACTCACACCCTGCGCGCCCGCACGCCCGGTACGTCCAATACGATGCACATAGTCATCCGACTGTTCAGGCAAGGTAAAATTGATCACATGCGAAACACCATCCACATGAATACCACGACCAGCAACATCTGTTGCAATCATAATATTGTTCTTACCCTGTTTAAATTGGTCTAACATCTTTAAACGCTTATCTTGTGCAATTTCACCAGACAGCATACCAACTTTATAACCATCACGTTTCAAATGATCATACAGACGACGTACCTGATCTCGACGATTTGCAAAGATCATGACTTTATCAATTGGCTCTTCACGCAAAATATCTTGCAATAACTTGTATTTATCTTGTTTAGCAACCACATAAACACGCTGTTCAACGTCATTATTGGTTTTTTGCTCAGGTTCAATTTCTACCGTTACAGGCTCGAATAACCATTGACGCGCCAAGTTTAGAACATCATAGCTAAATGTTGCAGAGAACATTAAAGTTTGACGTTGTTCCTTGAATGGCGAATAACGAACAATTCTTTTTACGGATGGAATAAAGCCCATATCCAACAGACGATCTGCTTCATCAATCACCAGAAATTCAATCTTATCCAACCAAACTTCTTTTTGTTCAACGAAATCAATCAAGCGCCCTGGTGTTGCAACAATGATATCAACAAAGTTGCGATCCAACATTTTCTTTTGTTTTTCAAAATCTACGCCGCCCAACAAAGTCACAAGATGTAGGTTTGAAAACTTGGTTAATGCTTGCGCATCACTTTCAATCTGTAATGCCAACTCACGTGTCGGAGCTAAAATTAACGCACGTGGCTCACCACGGAATCGTTGTTCTTGAACTGGATTATTGAGTAGATCATTGATCACACTAACCAAAAAGGCAGCTGTTTTTCCTGTACCTGTTTGTGCTCGACCAATAGCATCATGCCCTGCTAATGTATATTTTAAAACCTTTTGCTGAATTGGGGTCATTTGTGTAAAACCCAAAGCATCAATCGCTTTCTTCAACTGCGGATGTAAATTTAAGGTTTCAAAACCAGATGTCATATATGCTCTCGAACCATCAACGACCAAAAGAAAGTCATCATTATAAACCATAAAAAATAAAAACGCCCCAATAAGATTGGGGCGTTTTTATTGCGTTAAGGCAACAAATTAGTCTAAAGGCTGAACGTTTTCAGCTTGGAAACCTTTTTGTCCTTGAACAACACTGAATTCTACGCGTTGGCCGTCACGTAAAGAACGGTGGCCATCACCCATAATTGCGCGGAAATGAACAAATACGTCATCACCACCATTACGCTGAATAAAACCAAAGCCTTTAGTGTCGTTAAACCACTTTACTACGCCTTGTTCACGAGCTGTCATAAGTCAATCCTCAGATATTGAAAGATAAGGACCTTCCGGTGTTGCAAACAGCAGAGCCAACAAGGTTTTAAAATATTTATAATTTTAAAGCTTGTAATCATTCTGTAAAACTATCAACAATTTCCGGTTACATCCATTTGTTATAGAGTTTAAAACAATTAATTTGCATTAAACAACTTTCTAAAACGCATCGAGCTTATCATGGGTTTATCACAATTAATAGAATTATTTTTAGTTATTTCCTATATTTCTATCTGTTTTTTTCAATAATTTAGCTGTTTTTTTAATGAAATTTTTCTCTCAAAAATTACGCAAAAATTTGTTAAGATAATTCTGAATGAAGTGATTTAATTATATATGACCAACACATCCAACACACCGATCATTATCGATGCTTTAGGGCAACCTTGCCCAATGCCACTATTAATGTTGAAGCGTGCTTTAAAGAAAACCAGCGGCATACAACAATATCTATTAAAATCTTCTGATCCACATAGTGAAATTGATGTAACACGATATTGCAAAATTCAGCAACTTCAATGTTTAACTCAAAAAATTTCAGATAGTGAATTTCACTATTTAATTGAATCTACGTGATTCTTTGCTAAACTCTAGCTAAGATAAACTAGATAACTTTACATTTTTATACTCAAATTTCCTTAGTGATGAAGAACATTCGCATTAAGATGAAATTGTTGACTTAAATACCATCCTATAAGGAGACTCCATGACTACTGACAGCAGCAATCAATTGATGCCCCTGTCATTGTCTGCGCCAGGCGTAAACCTTGGTGCATATATCAGTACTGTCAATCAAATTCCAATTCTAACGGCCGAGCAGGAAAAAGAACTTGCTGAGCGTTATTATTATGACCAAGACCTTGATGCTGCCAAACTATTGGTAATGTCACATCTACGCTTTGTGGTACATATTGCACGCAGCTATGCAGGTTACGGATTGCCACAAGGTGATCTGATTCAAGAAGGTAACCTTGGATTAATGAAAGCGGTAAAACGCTTCGATCCAAATATGGGTGTTCGCTTAGTTTCTTTTGCAGTGCACTGGATTAAAGCCGAAATACATGAATATGTGATTCGTAACTGGCGTATTGTCAAAATCGCAACGACCAAGGCACAACGTAAATTATTCTTTAATTTGCGTAGTCTTAAAAAATCAAGCAAACGACTCACTTTGGAAGAAGCGAAATCAATTGCTAATGATTTGAATGTAACACCAGAACAAGTGCTCGAAATGGAAGGTCGCTTAACCGCTTACGATGCTGCTTTTGAAGCTCAGGGCGATGATGATGACGATACACCACATACCGCTCCTGCACTGTATCTTGAGGATAATCGTTACGATCCTGCTCGATTAGTTGAAGAAGAAGACTACGAAGAACAAAGCACCACTGCCTTACATGAGGCAATGGATCAGCTTGATGATCGTTCACGGAATATTTTACAACGTCGCTGGTTAGATGATGACAAATCAACCTTGCATGAACTGGCTGCAGAATATAATGTTTCCGCAGAACGTATTCGCCAGCTTGAAAAAAATGCAATGGAAAAAATCAAAACGGCAATGTCTGCAAGCTAAAATCGAATCAAACACAAGGGCTTTAATGCCCTTTTGTTTTATCTGGCTTTGTTTAAGCACCCGAATATGTTAACTTTGTTCATCAAATTTCCAGTTCCATTATCGTTATGTGGATAGCTATCTCAGCGCTTAACCTTGCGCTTGCAGTTATGTTGGGTGCTTTCGGTGCTCATGGACTCAAATCTTTTGCAACCCCAGAACAACTTACTTGGTGGGGTACAGCAACTCAATACTTTTTCTATCATGCGATTAGTTTACTTATCTTGGGTGTTCTGCATAAAACCACAGCAACATTTCCAATAAAAATTCCGTTTATTTTGATCCAAATTGGTATCATCTTTTTCTGCGGTTCGTTATACATTATGGCACTCGGCCTACCTCGCATTTTAGGTGCAATTACACCGATTGGCGGTGCGTTTATGATAGCGGGCTGGCTGTTACTCGCATGGCAAGCAATCAAGCATGCGAAATAAGGATTGATCATGCACATCTATTTAAATGGCGAGTCAACAGACACGTCTTGTGAAAACCTACAGCAATTGATTCAGAATTTAGCCTTAGAAGGCAAACGCTTTGCTGTAGAGAAGAACCAACAGATTATTCCGAAAAGTAGACTTGAGCAAACAACAATTGCTCCTGAAGATCGTATTGAAATTATTCAAGCTGTTGGTGGCGGCTAATCGGCTAAAAATGGAGTAAGCCCATGCAAGATTCCCCTTTAATTATTGGTTCACGTACTTTCCAATCTCGTTTATTGGTCGGAACTGGTAAGTATAAAGATCTCAATGAAACTGATTTAGCCATTCAAGCCAGTGGCGCTGAAATAGTGACCGTTGCAATTCGTCGTGTAAACATCGGTCAGCATGCCGATCAACCGAATCTGCTTTCAGTGATTCCACCAGAAAAATACACGATTCTGCCAAATACAGCAGGTTGTTTTGATGCAGATAGCGCGATTCGTACCTGTATGCTGGCACGTGAACTGCTTGATGGTCACAATCTGGTGAAGTTAGAAGTGCTCGGTGATGAAAAAACCTTATATCCAAATGTGACTGCAACACTTAAAGCTGCACAGACCTTGATTGATGATGGCTTTGAAATCATGGTCTATACCTCGGATGACCCAATTGTTGCCCAAGAACTTGAAAGCATGGGTTGTGTTGCAATTATGCCTTTGGGCAGTTTGATTGGTTCTGGTCTTGGTATTCTGAATCCACATACCATTTCCATCATCAAAGAAAATGCCAAAGTTCCTGTACTGGTTGATGCAGGTGTCGGTACAGCCAGTGATGCTGCGATTGCAATGGAACTCGGTTGTGACGGCGTATTAATGAATACAGCAATTGCCGCTGCTCAAAATCCAATTTTGATGGCTTCTGCGATGAAAAAAGCGGTTGAAGCAGGTCGTGAAGCGTTTTTAGCTGGTCGTATGCCGCGTAAGCGTATGGCGAATGCGAGTTCACCTGAGACAGGGTATTTCTTTAAGTAAAAATAGAACGATTAAAGGGAGCTTTTGGGCTCCCTTTTTTAATGCGATTATGATTTATCTTGATTCCAGATTAACAAGATGAATAACGTGCTCCGTTGATCGCAAAGCAAGATCATGTAAAACATCTGGCTTTAGCAGTTTGATCTCATGCTTTGGCATCCATGAAATCACCTGAGCTTCAGTCGCATCATCAAGATAACAAGCTTTCGTTTGAATATTGCCTTTATAAATGTAAAGAAATTCGTGAAAATGTCGACCCACAATAGGATCATAGAAAAAATTCTCAACAATCGCAAAAAGCACAGGCGAATTAAAATACTCTCCTGTTTCTTCAAGCACTTCTCGTTGAATCCCTTCTAATGTTGTTTCCGAAAACTTTAATCGCCCTCCTACCAAGGAGATGCTTCCATCTGGAAATGTAGAAACCAAAATCTGATCTTCATGCTCTATCCAAGCAGCTACACGAATATTAAGTTTTCCCCCTGCAATATCTAATGTTAAATCTTTCACTTACAAACTCAACGAATGAACTTTAATCATTTATTTTATTATATTCTTTAAATTACTTTTGGCAGGTTGCTCAAAATTTTGTTGAAAATATTCTGTTTGATACAGCGGTTCTGTCCGATAAAAATGTGTTAGAACTTGTTTTCTTTTAATCGAATAAACATCAGGATAAACCCAAGCATATTCCTGCTGAATCTGCTGTTCATATTCGTCTAAACGCTCTGCTGAAGCCGCTAGAATCGCCAAATCAATATCCAGTAAAAACTGCAAGTCTTGCTCATCCGTTGCTTCATGCTTTTTCGTCGCAACAATCCATCGCTTTATCTTTTGAACATCATCTGCTGATAAATCTTGAGCCAAATACTGTTCAAACAGCTCGGCACTTTTCAGTTCATTATCTTTTGCTTGGGGGGCATAAACCGCATCATGAAACCAGAGTGCTAACTCAACTGCATGTGCATCATTTAAGTCAGCTCGAATCGATTCAAGCAAAGTCAAACATTCATACAAATGTTGCAGCGTATGATAAGCCCGCTGCTTTTCACTGTAGGCAGCAATCAACTTATTAAAAACTTTCTGCGGCTCAGAAAAATGATAATGCTGATGCAGCTCAAACCATGATTTTTCTAATGTGGATAAATACTGCTGCATTGCTCATCCTCATTGGATTTCTTTATTCAGCCATTTTGCCAATGATTCAGCATCTTTACGCTCAAGAAAGAGCTGATACAAGGTACAGGAACCAAACTCATGTTTTAGTTCCTGTTGGCGCATAGGATGATTACCAAATCTGAATCGTCGAGTACCATCTCGATCTAAAGGCAATGCATATACCCCATAACTACGCGGTTCTGTCAAATGCCCTTTGATTCGAACTTGATCAGACGATATTGCGTGTTTTAATAAAAGTTCTTTGGTTAACATCCCACCCTGCCCAAGGCAAATCTAAGCTGCGTGCTGTTCATCTCGCTTAAAGACCAATTCTTTATCCGATGAACTTTCAGCATCAAAGTAATACCCTTCACTATCAAATGCTTTTAATTGTTCTACTTGGCTTAATTTATTTTCAATCAAGTATCTTGCCATCAGACCACGTGCTTTTTTTGCATAGAAACTGATGACTTTATATTTTCCGTTCTTCTGATCCAAGAATACAGGCTTGATAATTTCTGCCTGAATTTTCTTTTCATTCACAGATTTATAATATTCGTCAGAAGCTAAATTTACCAATACTTTTGCATCAATTTCAGCTAAATCTTGGTTAATTTGATCAGTGATAATACTGCCCCAGAATTCATATAGATTATGGCCACGTGTATTTTTCAATTTAGTGCCCATTTCCAAACGGTACGGCATCATCAAGTCTAACGGACGCAATAAACCATAAAGACCAGACAGCATACGTAAATGTTGTTGGGCAAAATCAATATCCTGGTCTTTTAGGTGGTAAGCATCTAAACCGGTATACACATCACCTTTAAATGCAAACAAGGCTTGACGTGCATTGGAAAAATCAAAATCTGCATTCCAGTCACGGAAACGTTCTACATTTAAATTGGCAATTTTCTCACTCACGGTCATCAACGATGCAATTTCTGTGGCAGAAAGCTTGCGACAAACATCAATCAATTGCTGAGATTGCGCCAACAAACGGGGTTGGGTATGTGTATCTGTAGGAAGTGCTGTGGTGTAATCGAGTGTTTTAGCAGGAGAAATTAAAGCAAGCATAATCAATCAAAATAAATTTATCTTGGTGAAACTATAACAGTTGATAATTTTTAATGCCAATTCGTGTTCTCGTTCAGTTTTATCGGTAAAATAGTGGATTCTTCCATTATCCATTGCATATCTTATGTCTGAGCAATTATTCATCCAAGGTCCTGTTGGTCAAATCGAAATGTTTGTTGATCAACCCCAAGGTGAAATCACAGGTTTTGCTGTCGTCTGCCATCCACATCCTTTGCAAGGTGGTACACCGCATCATAAAGTCCCTGTTTTACTGGCTCAGATTTTTAATGAGATGGGGTGCGTGGTTTACCGTCCTAGCTTCCGTGGCTTAGCTGGCAGTGAAGGTACACACGACCAAGGACACGGCGAAACTGATGACATCATGGCTGTGATCGAATATGCCCGTGCAAAACATGCAGGACTTACCTTCTATGCAGGTGGTTTCAGTTTCGGTTCTCACGTACTCGCAAAATGCCAAGCACAACTCAGCAATGAGTTACGTCCAAAACAATTGGTATTATGTGGCTTGCCAACAGGCTCAGTGGTTGATTTACGCCATTACAAAACCCCTGAGATTGACGGCGATATCTTATTTGTTCATGGTGAACAAGATGATATTACCCTGCTCTCAGATATGATCGCTTGGGCACAACCGCAAAAACATCCGATCACAATTTTGCCAGGTGCTAATCATTTCTTTACCGGCTATCTAAAACAGTTACGTCAAGTCATTGCTCGTTTTTTAAAACTGTAGACTTAACAACAAATTACTAAGAAAAATATACGTGTTTTGAACCCAATGTCTGTTATATCAGTATAGATGTACGGGTATTTGGGTTCTTTAATAATGAAATTAAATAAAAAACAGGGACTTTTTTTAAAGCAAACCATTGAGCAATGGCAACAACAAGGCACGATTACACCTGATGTAGCCAATGAGTTAAATCAGAGCTTTTCGATTCGGCCTTTTGATTGGGAACGACTGGCAAAATATTCATTCTGGATTTCCATGATTTGCGCCGTGATTGCGATTGCCGCAATTACCGCAGATAAATTCTTAATGGAATTGATCGAAAAAATCTTTATTGACTCTAAAATTATCCCTTGTCTGATTTTTGCTGCAGTTGCGGCGGCCTTTTATGGCTTTGCCTATCGTCGACGCAAGACCAAACCCTTACATCAATTTAGCAATGAGGCGATTATTTTTGCAGGCGTGCTGTCTACCGCAGCGTCCGTCGCCTATTTTGGTCAAGTAATTGATACTGGTAGTGGGCATTTCTCTTTATTATTCCTGCTCTCCACCATTATTTATGCAGCACTTGCCTTCTGGTTCCCCTCTAAACTGATCTGGGTATTTTCCCTACTTTCGCTCGGTTCATGGTTTGGGACGGAAACTGGCTATATGTCGGGCTGGGGTGCCTATTATCTTGGGATGAACTTCCCTTTACGCTTTGTCTTGTTTGGCGGCGCACTGATTGGATTAAGCTTGCTGTTTAAACGCTATGCGCATTTTAGAGACTTTGCACATTCAACCTATGTCATGGGCCTGCTGTATCTATTTATTGCCTTATGGATTCTCTCAATCTTTGGCAATTATGGTGACTTAGGGAGTTGGTATAGCGTCAAGCAATATGAGCTGTTACATTGGGGCGTGCTATTCGCGTTTATTGCCATCATCGCGATTGTCTATGGTTTAAAACACGATGATGCCACCTCACGCGGTTTTGGTATCACCTTCTTATTTATTAACCTCTACACCAAGTATTTTGAGTTCTTTTGGAATGGCATGCACAAAGCCATTTTCTTTATCTTGCTCGCTGCATCTTTCTGGTGGATTGGCCGACATGCCGAAAAACTTTGGAACTTAGAGTTTCTACCTAGCCAATCCCAAATAAAGAAAGATCATCCAGCTGAATGATTACTAAAAGTCACTCCAACTTAAGCCAAACCGAGCCAAATACTTTTTGACTCGGTCACTGTCATTGGTGGTATTGCGCTGCTGGCGTGAAGCAGCAAACAGTTGGCGTCCAGCATCCGCCATCGACTTGGCATTTTCACAGACTTGCAGCACGCCACGCAGTTGAATCTGATCAAACTCATCGATCTCGCTCAACTGTGTTTGATCTAAATATTTGAGCAAAATATCTACGTTTTTAGATTGGTTTTGTATAGTTTGAATCGACCATAACTGCTTTAAACGCTGAATCTCCTTTTCCACCGTTTCTGAACGGATCAACTCACCACTGGATAACGTCGCTAACCGCGTCACACTAGCGGTTAAATCACGGAAATTCCCCTGCCATGATGCTTCTTTAGACTTCGCGAATTTCAAATACACATCAAGTGCATCACGCTGAAAACGTAATTGCCGTTGCTGATTTGCCGCAAAGCGTTGCAACTCAAATTCAATATTCGGGGCAATATCTTCAATTCGATCTTTGAGATTAGGCAAAAAGAAAGTCCATGTATTCAATCGTGCCCATAAGTCTTTACGAAAACGGCCAGCTTGCACTTCGGTTCTTAGATCTCTATTTGTCCCTGCAATCAGTTGAAAATCGGCCTGAACCTCTTTGTCACTTCCGACAGGGAAAAAGGATTTATCCTCAAGCGCTTTAAGCAACATCGCTTGCTCATCTAGTCCAAGCTCCCCAATTTCATCCAAAAACAGAATACCCTGATCAGCACTTTTCAATAATCCTGTCCGTGAAGCCGCTGCACCTGTAAATGCTCCCTTGATATGCCCAAACAAACTCGACATGGCACTGTCACCACGAAGCGTCGCACAGTTCACATCAATAAAACGCCCACTTAGATGAAACTTATCTTTCTTTAATTGAAAAATTTGTTTGGCTAAATGCGATTTACCTACACCTGTTGCGCCCATAATCAAAATCGGTGCACTGGAACGCGTTGCCACCAACTCAACTTCAGTGATCAGTTGATTAAATTCGGGGTTATAAGTTGAAATATTGGCTTTTAGTTGCTGCCAGTTTTGTTGTTGTTCATCTTCAAAACGCTGCTTGAGAACATCATAGCGAGACAAATCCAGATCAATGATACGATATTCACCTTCTGGTGTTTTTTGTTGATTGGGTGCACTTTGAATCAGCTTGGCAGGCAAATAATTGGCATCGACTAATAGATACCAACAGATTTGACCAACGTGTGTGCCTGTAGTGATATGCAAAAGATAGTTATTTTTTTCAGTATCAAAGGTGTAACTTTTTACAAAGTCATATAGCGCACCATAGACCTCGGCAAAATCCCAAGGATCACGGATACTCACTCGATAACCCGACACGGCAGTCGATGGCGACACATTTTGAGCATCTTCAGCAATAAATTTGACTAAATTATGATGTTGTCGATCATGCAATAGCACTAGCTCATCTACAATCAGATCTTCATGCATCAGAAGACTTAAGGTCGGACGCCAGCGTTGCCATCGGTCAGGACGCTTTCCTTGATCTAAAGTAGAGCCTACAAAGCCAATTACGACAGTTTTCTTTGCATTCAGCATAATTTCTATAATATTTTATATATGTCTATCATATACAATACGCAATTCGATGAAAAATTCCAACAATATGCTCCATTTTACTTTTTTAGGCACATCTTCTGGTGTACCCACACTCACACGCAACGTTTCTGCCCTAGCAATCCGCAATAGCAAGAATAAAGACTGGATATTGGTCGATGCTGGTGAAGGCACACAGCATCGCATTCAACAAGCCAAACTCTCATTACAAAGCCTAGTTGCGATCTGCATTACTCATGTACATGGTGATCATTGTTATGGATTGGTCGGCTTATTGGCCAGTGCAGGCATGAATGCACGCACTGCGCCTTTAACCATTATCGCCCCCAAAGAAATTCAAAAATGGATTGAAGTTACAGCGCAACTGACCGATTTACATTTGCCTTACTCTCTCAACTTTATCGATGTAGATGTAAATGAAGCCACTCAAATACATCAAATAACAGATGAACTTTCGATTCAAGCCCATCCACTAAGTCATCGTGTACCAAGTTTTGCATTTAGTATTATTGCGCAATACACTCAAAAAAAATTAGATACACAGGCCTTAATTCAACTCGGCGTACCAAAAGGCAAAGCTTGGGGTGATTTACAGCAAAACTTGGATATCCAGTTTAATGGGCAAGCCTTGAAAGCAGCTGATTTTATTCAGACTCACACACATCGCGTTCACGCCATTGTCGGTGGTGATAATGATCGTCCCGAGTTGTTGGCACAAGCTTGTCAAGATGCTCAACTCTTGATTCATGAAAGCACCTACACCCAAGCCATTCTAGATAAAGTGGGTTCAGGCCCAATGCATAGTTCCGCAAAGATAGTTGCAGAATTTGCTCAACAACAAGGTCTAAGCAACCTGATCTTGACGCACTTTAGTCCACGCCATCAAGATAATGCTGGACAACAAGCGATTGCAGAAGAAGTTAGAAAGTTCTATCAAGGCAACTTTTACTTAGCTCATGATTTTGATCAGTTTATACTGGATGCCATAGGACAACTGAGTAAAGTAAACCTCAAATAAGACCAGTTTACAGCATTCTCATTAAGGAATATCCGGCGAAAAGAAATCAAATATTCTTCTTAATAGGCGGAACGGCAATCTAATGATCCAATAAACAGCCTCAACAGACATGTCGATTAAATCAAACCAATACCAAGCATCATTTCCACGATCATGATTTTCTCGTTTTGGTTTCACCCAATAAGCAAATACAAAACAAACCAAACTTAGTGCAAGAAAGAGAAGATTAAAATTTTCCAATAAGAACTGTACAAGACAAAACACCCCTGCGATAAATAAAATAATCGTGAGTAGATAACGAAAAAGATCCATGAGATTTAGCAATTTATTTATGTTTTGTTATGCTTATAACATGCCCTTAGACAAAGACACACTCACATCCAGATTAAACAACAGATATTCGTCTGGAAAATATCAAATAGCTATTCCATCTATCTTCTAGATCAACAAAATACAAATAAGAAAAGACGAAGCTTGGTATCAAATAGAAATCACTGTTTCTCACTTAAATCATGCACCCAACAATACTTTATGACGACAAATTGCAAAACGAGCTACAGTTTGCTCGGAAAAGCAAAAATATGACAATCTCAAAGATATCTTTTGAGATATTTTTATATCCAATTAAATATGCATTTCTTGTAAAAAGAAAACCAATACATCTTAATCAAATATAATTTAAATATTATTTTTATTAATTATCAATATATTAACATCACATGGAGTTGAATTTTAAAAAGTTGGCACACTCACTGCAATAGTAGTTAAGTACACAACTTCATTGGGATCTTGTGAATATCACCTGCCTGCAAACGCTTGGCAGGCAGGCTTTGAAAGGAAAATGAAAATGTCTGTCGTTGAACAAATCAACCAACAAGCTCAATTTGAACAAGAACAGCAACAACGTGCTTATCAAGTTTTAAAAAATGAAACGAGTATGCCAGTAAAAATGTGGACCAATGGTGTGCTTGTTGACGACAACTCAAAACAACAATTGCTGCAAACTGCCCAAATGCCGTTTATTTATAAATGGATGGCTGTGATGCCAGATGTTCACTTTGGCTTAGGTGCAACCATCGGAAGCGTGATTCCAACCAAAGGGGCGATTATCCCAGCTGCAGTCGGTGTCGATATTGGGTGTGGAATGATGGCCACCCGTACCAGCTTAACCGCTTCTGATTTACCAGATAACCTATATGCTTTACGTACTGAACTGGAACGCTTAATTCCACATGGAATGACCAAACGTGGACGAGATAAAGGTTCTTGGGAAACACCACCTGAAATGGTAGATCAAGCTTGGGCAGACTTAGTTGCAGATTTTGAGTTAATCTGTGCAAAGCACCCTCGCCTAAAAAACACCAACAACCGAAAACAGCTAGGAACATTGGGTACAGGAAATCACTTTGTAGAAGTCTGCTTAGATGAACACGATCACGTTTGGATTATGTTGCACTCAGGTTCACGCGGTGTGGGTAATGCCATCGGTAATCATTTTATCGAGCTAGCACGTAAAGATATGCAGAAGCACTTTATTAACTTACCCAACAAAGATTTAGCGTATTTAGTTGAAGGAACAGAACATTTTGATGATTACTGGTTTGCTGTGGGTTGGGCACAACGCTTTGCCATGAAAAATCGTGAAATCATGATGCAGTCTGCGATTAAAGCTTTAGCAATGATTATTCCAAAACCATTTAATGCAAAATTGGAAGCGGTGAATTGCCACCATAACTATGTGGAAAAGGAAGAACATTACGGCGAAGAAGTGATGGTCACTCGTAAAGGTGCTGTACGCGCACGTTTAGGAGAGTATGGAATTATCCCAGGTTCAATGGGAGCCAAGTCTTTTATCGTTCGTGGTCTTGGAAATCAGGAATCATTCTGTTCATGTTCGCATGGCGCAGGCCGCGTGATGAGCCGTGCTGAGGCAAAACGTCGATTCACTGTGGAAGATCAGATTGCTCAGACTGAAGGTGTGGAATGCCGTAAAGATGCTGCTGTGATTGATGAAATTCCATCAGCTTATAAACCGATTGAAGATGTGATGAAAGCACAACAGGATTTGGTTGAAGTGGTTTATACATTAAGACAAGTAGTTTGTGTTAAGGGTTAATCATGAAAAAGGATTGTTTATATATTCGAAGCTGTAGAATCAGAGCAAATGAGGAAGCTCATCTCATGCTCCCTGAGCAACCCTATTTCATCATCTTGGTTGTGAATGCTGAACAAATCCTACCTGAATGGCGTAATTGGATTTGTGAGCAGATTGTCTATTCAAAACGATGCATTCAAGCAATGGTGACAGGACATGAGTGCTCTATTTGGGATGATATCCTAGATGAAACCTATCTAGGTTTTTATAACTATCAACCACCAGTCATTCATTGCTTCATGACAACTTGGCATGAAAATGAAACTTTAGAAGATATTACCGAATTCGCAAAATTTAGTATGCAATTGGAAGATGTTTCAGACTTAGTCATTATACATATTGAATAAAAGGTAAATAAAATGAAACTCGCAGAAGCACTTTTACTTCGAAGCGATCAACAAAAAAAGCTCGCTTCATTAAAACAACGGATCAACGCCAATGTATTGGTACAAGATGGCGATGAACCGAGTGAAGATCCAAATGAACTGATCAAACAGATATTTGCTTTAACCCAAGAAAGCAATCAGTTGATTTGTCGTATTCATTTGACCAATGCGCAAGCCAAGTTGGAAGATGGAAAAATATTGCTATCCCTATTAAGCTTGCGTGATAGTTATGCTGAACAGCACAAGATTCTCATTGATGCGATTGCCAACACACATCGTGAACCTGATCGTTATAGCTCACGTGAGATTAAATGGAAGAAGGTTATCCCTGTTTCTAGCTTGCAAAAACAAGCCGATGATATCAGCGCGAAACTACGCGATTTAAATATTAAAATTCAGGCTGCCAATTGGCAGATTGATTTAGTCGAATAGACAATAGATTTTGTGAATCTAGTTCACAATCACAGTTTGGACATACTGGGCGAGTACAAGATCCTGCGTTACTCCGATCTGAGGGATTGAAAATAATTCAGGCGGCTATAGCAGCATGTGAGCCGTGCATCAATCTTCACCGCTTAGGCTCAGCACCATGTACCTAGTAAACCTTTGCAAAAAGCAAAGTCACGCGTTACTTCGCATTACCATGTACTGACAGTATGTTCATTTAATTAGAAAATAAGGAAAATAGAAGTGAATAAGGCTTTGGCAAATATGCCAGCAACCATTCAGATTGATGGTTCACAAGGTGAAGGTGGTGGACAAATTTTAAGAACCGCCCTTGCCCTTTCGATGATTACAGGTCAAGCATTTGAATTAATCAACATTCGTGCTGGACGGAAAAAACCTGGTTTAATGCGTCAGCATTTGGTTTGTGTACAGGCATCTCAACAGATTAGCCAAGCGTATGTAGAAGGTGCTGAGCTTCATAGCCAACGTCTGTACTTTGCACCGCAACATGTACAAAGTGGAAAATACCAATTCCAGATTGGTTCGGCAGGAAGCACAACACTGGTTTTACAAACCCTATTGCCTGCTTTGTTATTGCAAAATGAAGCCAGTGATCTCACGATTTCTGGGGGTACTCATAATCCACTCGCCCCAACAGCAGATTTTATCGAGCATTGCTTTTTGCCAGCATTAGAAAAACTTGGAATAAAAGTCGAGTTTAAGTTAAACAAAGCAGGCTTCTTCCCGATTGGTGCTGGTGAAATTCAAATTACGATTCAGCCGTGGCAACATCGAAACAAACTAAATTTATTAGATCGTAGTACCTTGCAAAGCACTGAGGCTTTTGCAGCAGTATTAAACCTTTCCGAGGAAGCGCAAATCGCACAGCGGGAATTAGCGACTTTAAATAAAAGACTGAATTTAGATACTCAACAGCAATTCTATTTAAATGGGATCAGTCAAGGCAATACGATGTATGTCAAAGTTGCATACACGCATCACATTCAGCTATTTACCGCTTTAGGTGAAATGCGCAAAAGTGCAGAACAAATTGCCAATCATTTGGCTGAACAGGTGAAGCAATATATTAATTCTCAAGCCGTGGTGGATGAATATTTAGCAGATCAATTGCTATTACCTTTAGCACTAGGCCAAGGCGGTGAGTTCACCGCACAATGTATTAGCGAACATACCCGTACTCAGGCCGCCATGATTGAAAAATTTATTGATTGTGAGATTGAGTTTATCGAACTAGATAGAAATTTGTTTCAGGTCAAAGTAAATCTTGATAACAAAGCTTAAAGTTTTATTATTTTGTTTTTTTCTATCACAGTATTAAGTATCAGTGTAGGCGACATGGATGCCGCCCTGTTAGACTGCGGTAGCAAGGACGTAGCGTCAGTCTAACAAAACCATCTTCCTAAAACTTTTGATTACTGAATCTTTAACAGAAATTATTCGATAGATTCTAGTGCCGTCACCAATAACTTCCAACATTTCTCGACAGTATCGACTTTAACCCGTTCACCCGGTGCATGTGCGCCCTGAATATCAGGGCCAAACGATACCATCTGTAAATCAGGATAATGCTCCGCAATAATGCCGCATTCCAAGCCCGCATGAATCACTTTCAAGTTTGGCTCAATCTTAAATGCAGATTGATAAGCTTGTTGTAAACATTTCAATGCAGCCGAATCTGGATTTGGTGTCCAACCTGATACTAACGGCGTCAATGCAGATTGAATCTGGAAATTGGCAAAATGCTGTTGAATATTTTGTGCAAATGTCACTGCTTCTTGGTTCACCATCGAACGAACCATAATTAAAGTTTTGGCTTCATCTTTCGTCAATTTGACCACACCAATATTATTCGAAGTCTCAACCACATCGGGTAAAGCACTACTCCACTGTGCTATGCCGTATGGACACGTTGCCAATGCCTGCAACCAAGCTTGTTGCTGCTGCAATGTCATAACTTCATTTATCGGGTTGGCATTTTGCTGTACGCTGATCTGTAACTGATCATCAACACCCTGTAGCTTTTGTTGCCATTCAGTTTGTATTACAGCAACGGCTTTTTCTAACACCAGTAATTGTTCTGCTTGAATCGCAATAGTTGCCACAGCCTCACGTGGGATGGCATTTCGTGCCGATCCACCAACAAACTCAACCAGTCGACCATTGGATGATGCTAAATAATCATTGAGGAAATTAGCTAGAATGACATTGGCATTACCACGACCTAAATGAATATCAACCCCTGAATGTCCCCCTTTTAAACCTGACAGCAACAGATCAACATAAATCAAATTTGCAGGTGCTGATTCATATTCAGGTGATTGCTGTACTTCCAGATCAATACTTCCAGCACAACCTAAATACAGTTCACCCCATTCTTCGGTATCAATATTAAATAACCACTGTCCAGTTAACACACCTGACTCGAGTAAACGAGCACCGCTCATTCCTGCTTCTTCATCAATGGTTAGCAGAACTTCAATCGGTCCGTGCGCGATATCGCTGGATTCTAATACAGCAAGCGCAAGTGCAACTCCAATGCCATTATCAGCACCCAAGGTAGTATTTTCAGCAATCAGCCAGCCGTCTTTTAATACAGGTTGAATTGGATCTTTAAAAAAGTCATGTTGCGTACCACGATTTGCCTGAGTCACCATATCTAAGTGTCCCTGCAAAATCACACCTGCAACGTGCTCTCTACCCGCTGAAGCGGCTTTTCGAATAATTAAATTACCAATGTCATCAACATAGGTTTCCAAATTGCGCTGTTCCGCCCAATCTTTTAAATGTTGTCTGAGTTGTTGTTCATGCTTGGATGGTCGAGGAATCGTACATAAGGTCTCAAAATGTTGCCAAACTGCTTGGGGTGATAATTTAGAAAAATCGACCTGTATCATGCACCTATACTCTCAAATAAAGCGTTTAAACCAATATACACCATACATCTAAACGGTGGTGCTTAAATCACTTCAATTAAGAATCTATACGCAAAATTGACTTAGCTTTTCCACACAAACTGAGAAAAACTATGTTCTGCTTTTAAGCTATTTTCAACAGCCTGAGCCAATTGGCGAATAATGCTTTGTGTCTCGATACGTTCAAACCAAGCTTGTTCTTGCTGTGGATTGGCTGAGATTTCACAGAGAATATGTCCTTCTGTATCTTGCTGTGAGCATAATATTGAAAGTGGCAATTGGTGATTGTCGATACGCACTTCAATTTTTTCATGCTCATGACGAATATGCTGTGCATCAAAGCCATATTGTTCTAATTGTTTATACAGCAATGCAGCCACATACTCTTGCGTGATATAGCATTCATTCGGTGGATGATCAACCACCCCATGTTTTGGGCAATCTGCTATAAATTGCAACGTTTTCATGCTATTCCCTCTATTTTTATGTTTTAACTCTGGATCGCAGAGTAAATCCGACGCGAACGGTAAGAATTATTATATATACAATTGTCTTTAATAGATTAGCTGATTGTCTTAGTTCTATAGCTAAATTGATAAATTTAGACCCGATTAGATATGTACATCTACAAACTCAGCATTTTTATTATTTAAGCGTTTTAGCCTTATATTTAGCCAATTGTTTTTATAAATATGCTTATAAAAAAAGCAGCATTTAACAGATTAACTCAGCTAAACACTGCCTTTCCAGATCAGCTTATGGATTCATAACCTGCAAATCCAAACCTGCAGTATTTGCAAGCTCGGTGAAGGTTGGGAAACTTGTCGCCACAGTTTCTGTACCATGAATGGTGATGTTACCTGAAGTACGTAAACCAGCCATACTGAAACTCATGGCAATACGGTGGTCATGGTGTGATTCAATTTCACCACCAGTGAAAATCGCTGACCAATCACCAGACTTTCCTTTACCTTCAATGATGATGCCATCTTCGGTTGGAGTACAGTCGATCCCCATGATCTTCAAACCATCTGCCATCACTTGAATACGGTCAGATTCTTTAACTCGTAGCTCAGCAGCACCAGTTAAAACCGTTTGGCCTTCTGCACATGCAGCAGCAATGAATAATGCAGGGAATTCATCGATCGCTAATGGTACTTGGTCTTCAGGCATATGAATACCTTTCAGCGTTCTAGAACCTTTGATATGAATATCTGCAATGGGTTCACCACCTGCAATACGTTCATTTTCTACAGTTAGATCAGCACCCATTTGCTTCAAAATTTCGATCACGCCTGTACGCGTTGGATTGATTCCAACCGCTTCAAGAATGACATCAGCGCCTTCTGTAATAGCCGCGCCGACCATAAAGAATGCAGCAGATGAAATATCAGAAGGTACTTGAATATCAGTACCGACTAACTTGCCACCACCGATAAGCGAGATTTTATTGCCTTCGGTTTTTACGTCATAACCAAAGGCACGTAGCATACGCTCAGTATGATCACGGGTTGGTTCTGGTTCAGTCACTGAAGTTTCACCAGCCGCCCATAAACCAGCCAATAAAATGCCTGATTTCACTTGCGCAGACGCCATTGGCAAGTCATATTGAATGCCTTTTAATGCTTGGCTACCTGTAATACTGACTGGTGGCGTACCTTTCTCACCTGTGGTTTGGATGAGTGCACCCATTTCACGAAGTGGCTTGGCAATACGCTCCATTGGACGTTTAGACAATGACGCATCACCCGTCATCACCGAATCAAACTTCTGCGCAGACAACATGCCAGATAGCAAACGCATACTGGTGCCTGAGTTACCCATATACAAAGCGCTTGCTGGCGCTTTTAAGCCTTGCATACCTACACCATGAATAGTGACTTCACCATTCTTAGGTCCTTCGATGCTCACACCCATATCACGGAAAGCCTGTAAAGTTGCGAGTGCATCTTCACCTTCCAGAAAGCCAGTCACATGTGTTGTGCCTTCTGCAATCGCACCAAACATGATTGAGCGATGTGACACAGATTTGTCACCCGGTACGGTGAATTTACCTGTAAACGTTTTCTTTCCCGGTAAAATGGTAAATTGCTGTGTCACCTTGTTTTTCTCCATCAAAGGTTTTTTGGCCAACATATGGTTAAAGTGCTGACGTGCTGCTTGAGCATGCCCGAGCAGTCCCATCAACGCTTGCGAATCTTCCTGTGCAATCAATTTCTTTAAAACTGACAATTGCTGTTCAAAGCCATCAACAGCATTAAGAATTGCGGTTTTATTGGCAAAGAAAATATCATGCCACATCTGTGGATCACTGGCAGCAATACGCGAGAAGTCACGAAAACCTCCTGCAGCATAGCGGAAAATATCTAAATTATCTTCACGATTTGCCAGTTGTTCCACCAGATTGAATGCCATCAAATGTGGTAAATGACTAGTATGTGCCAACACTTCATCGTGTTTGGTGACATCCATGCAAATCACTTCTGCTTTTGCTGCAGACCAAAGTTGAATCAGTTTTTCAACTGCCCAATCGGCACTGGTCGGAAGTGGTGTCAAAATCACTTTATGATTGACGAATAAATCAACCTTACCTGCATGTACGCCTGTATGCTCTGCACCAGCAATTGGATGGCCTGGTACAAAACCAATAGGTAAATTTTCACCAAATACAGCTTTAGCAGCTTCAACCACATTGCCTTTGGTACTACCCACGTCGGTAATAATGGCATTGTCTGCAAGATAAGGTTTGATCTGTTCAAGCACTTTTTGTGTCGCACGAACGGGTAATGCTAAAACAATTAAATCTGCATCCTGAACTGCTTCTTCAGGCGTTGCATAACCGTGTTGAATAAGACCGAGTGCCTTAGCATCTTCTAATGTTTTTTTTGAACGTGTTGAAGCCACAATTTGAGCTGCAAGTTGTTCTGCCACAATCACACGAGCAAGACTCGACCCAATCAGTCCAAGCCCAATAAATGCAACTTTCTTAAATAATGGTTGAGACATAAAACATATTTGCCTATGTAAAAATCTCCCCTGAGAAGCACCCCGCTTCGTAAGCTCTTTAAAAAGAGGGGGAACTCCTCCCTTTTTTAAAGGTCTTGCGCAGTTATACTGCTCAGGAGGGATTCAAAATACAATAACTAGATTATAAAACAGCGATTGGATACGAACCGAGAACACGCAACTCTTTCACCATTGGACGAATTTCTTCCAATGCCGCTGCAACATTTTCCTGACCAATATGTCCTTCTAAATCGATAAAGAACACATAAGCCCATTTCTCAGGCAATGCTGGACGTGTTTCAATACTGGTCAAGCTGATTTGATGCTTGGCAAACGGCGCAAGAATTTCCAGTAAAGCACCGGCACGATCATGCGCAGAGATCAATAAAGAGGTTTTATCATTGCCACTTTGAGGAATCTTCTCACGCCCAATCACAAGGAAACGTGTGGTATTTTCAGGATTATCTTCGATATTGCTATGTAAAATCTCAAGATTATACATGCTTGCCGCAATATCAGATGCAATTGCTGCTGAATGCCATTCGTTGCGAATACGGCGTGCTGCCTCCGCATTTGAGTTTAGCGCGACACGCTCTACCCCAGGATAATGTGCATCTAACCACTTACGGCATTGTGCCAAAGTTTGCTGATGCGCATAAATCTGTTTGATGCTGTCTTTGCGCGTATTTTCCGATACAAGGAATTGGTGATGAATACGTAACTCCACTTCACCAATTACATTAACAGTCGATGATTTAAAGCAATCCAGCGTATGATTGACGATACCTTCAGATGAGTTCTCCACTGGAACAACACCATAATGTGCACTGCTCGCTTCAACTTCACGGAAGACTTCATCAATGGTTGGCAATGGACGTACAACAGCATCTTTACCAAAATGCTTTAGCACAGCCGAATGGGTATAAGTCCCTTCAGGTCCAAGGAATGCAATGCTTTGTGGTGCTTCAAGTGCCAAACATGCTGACATGATTTCACGGAACAAACGTGCCATGGTCGCATCAGACAAAGGTCCCTGATTACGCTCCATGACTTTACGCAGCACTTGAGCTTCACGTTCTGGGCGATAAAACAGCGGATTCTCTTCGGATGCAAATTTCGCTTTGGCTACAGCTTCTGCAAGCGTCGCACGGCGGTTGAGTAACTCTTGGATTTGTTGATCAACACTATCAATATCGTTACGAATTTGTTCTAAATTAAGTGAATTCGATGTGTTTTGTCCATCGTTTACCATTGAATGCAGCCTCAGCAAAATCATCTATAAGAATGGATTACAATTCATCTGTGAATTGATTATCCGAGCTAGTATAACAACACTTTAAGCTATTAAACACGCTGAGTTTTAACTCTTTTTATTACCAAACTTTATTGATAATGATTTTCATTATATATTGCTAGCAAAATTTCAATGCTTGCGAATAAATTATGTTTAAACCACTTGGTATTTTGACTTTTTCTCTGCTCATGGCAACACCATTGGCTATGGCTCAACCGACGACCTCGAGTTCAAATAAAGCGCCTCTTAAATCACAAACTAATATTCAACAAAGCTTTGTTATAGCATCCAAATATACCAAACATGATTATCTGATTCAGATCTCTGTACCTGCTGGTGAAGCTCCAAAGCAAGGTTTTCCAGTTCTGTATGTATTGGATGGTAATGCCGCATTTGATAGTGCTGCCAATATTGCTAAGTCGGTGGGTGGTGGTGCCAATCGTTTGGGGTTGAGTCCGGTCGCAATTGTCGCCATTGGCTATCCACAACAAAACAGTTTTGATGTAGAAAAGCGTGCTTTAGACTACACCCCAAAAGCATCGGCTGAATTTCAAAAACAAGCCAAGTACACTTATGGTGGCGCAGACCAATTCATTCAATTTATAGAAAAGGAGCTAAAGCCTGCCATTCAAACCAAAATTAAAGTTAATCCACTGCAACAGAGCTTATTTGGACATTCCTTTGGCGGACTTTTTGTTTTACACACTTTCTTTAGCCAACCACAAATGTTCCAACGTTATATTGCAGCCAGCCCTTCACTTTGGTTTGATAATTATGCGTTGCTCAATCGGCAGGCAGATTGGTTAAAAAATCAAAATAAAACTCAAGATATCATGCTCATGACCACAGTAGGTACACACGAACATGTTCGTAGCCCAACGCCTGATGCTGAATCCTTGCAGAAGCAGAACAACTTTTATCAAAACTTTAATCAGCAACGTTCAAAGCATTTCTTATTCTGGAATTACCGACATCCAGCAGAACAACATCTGACCAATATGTATGCTAGTTTACCAAAAGCGATTATGTTGGCAGGTTGCCAACCTCAAAGTTGTTTAAATCTATTTGATGAACCAACACAATAATGTCCTGAATAAGCCTAGCTAAATTTAAGCGGGCTATTCGTTCCGCTTAAATTTGGGCCTTTCAATAGAATAGATTGGCTATACTGTGAGAAGATGTCATAACAACAGTAAATACAATGAATAAGATTTTCGGTTTAGGTTTACTGAGTCTAATCAGTATCGTTTTAACGGCATGTGGTGGCTGTCCTATGATTGCAGGTTGCAATGGCACCGATCGCTCGCCTTACTTTATCACCCCTGTGAGTAATCAAGTTCGGGGAATACCTTTACCCCCTCAAACCAAATTGACGTATCAATCACAGCACTTTAAACAAGAATTTCAGCAAACCCATGCCTTAAAAGAACAGAACCTAACAGGTATCTCCCTTCCTGAAAATACCGCAATCCTATGGGGAGGCATGCCGGTTGAGAGGTTTATTCAATTTTCTAATCCGAAAATGACAGGCTTTAGCGTCTATCCTGCAATAGGCTTTAAATCAGAACAATCGAATGCTTTCTTAAATTTATGGAAAAGTTGTGAGAGTGATTTAGACATCAACTTAAAGAACCCTAATGATTGGTCATTTAATCCATCTAACATGCAAATACGAGGCTGTGGGATTAATATTCAACAACGCAGTGAATATACAGATGATGAACTGCGTCAAAATCAAGCTGATGAGTTTCTTAGGAAGATCAATCAAGCCTTACAGAAATTACCTAAACAACAAAATTATCCAGTTCTTCATTAATCTAGCAATTATTGAAAACAAAACAGCCTGCACGAAAGCAGGCTGTTTGATTACATAATACGAATTAAGCTTTACCGATAATGCCACGTGCCACAATTTCTTTCATGATTTCGTTGGTACCGCCGTAAATACGCTGAATACGCGCATCGACAAAGAAGCGTGAAATTGGATATTCAGTCATATAGCCATAGCCGCCGAATAATTGCAGCAAGTTATCAGCCACTTTCATTTGCATATCGCTACTGAAGCTCTTCAATGCTGCAGCAGTCTCTACATCCAATTTGCCTTCATTGTATAAAGCCACGTTTTGATTATAGAAAGCTGCTGTTGCCAACTCGTCAATCTTGGCTTGTGCCAATACAAAACGTGTATTTTGGAATTGTGAAATTGCCTGACCAAAGGCTTGGCGTTCTTTTACATATTGCGTGGTAATATCAATCGCACCACGAATTGCACCCAACGCCGTTGAAGCAATCGCAGTACGTTCACGCGGAAGCTCCTGCATCAAGTAAGCAAAACCTTGCCCTGCTTGACCCAATAATTGATCTTTCGGCACTTTGACATTATCAAAGAATAGTTCTGAAGTATCTTGTGAGTGCAAACCAATTTTGTCGAGGTTAGTGCCCTTTTTAAAGCCCTCTAAATGCGTGTCAACTAACATAAGTGACACACCTTTGGCACGTGCTTGTGGGTCAGTTTTTACTGCCAAAACCACAAGATCCGCATGCTGACCATTTGAAATAAAGGTTTTTGAACCGTTTAACAGATAATGATCATCTTGCAGGATGGCACTGGTACGCATTGCTTGTAAGTCTGAGCCAGCACCCGGTTCAGTCATACCAATGGCACCGACCACTTCGCCTGACACCATTTTTGGCAACCAGTACTGTTTTTGTTCTTCTGTCGCAATGTGCTGGATATATGGCGCAGCAATTTCAGAGTGACATGAAATCGCGGTTGATAATGCGCAATAGCCTGCACGTGCAGACTCTTCAACCAGCATCAATGAATAATGCGTTGGTACACCATAACCACCATATTCTTCGGGAACATCGACACATAAGAATCCATTTTCACCCAATGCGTTCCATACTGAACGCGGCATGATCCCTTCACGCTCCCATTGATCATAATGTGGTGCAATCTGCTCGCTCATAAAGCGTTTAAAGTTATCCCGGAAGAGTTCCAAATCTGAATCGTAAGCTAACATCATTATTTCCTTTCGCTTTCATTGTTCTTAAAAATTCGTTCGCAGTCATGCTAATAACTTTTAGATGGGATGTCATGTCCCGTTTACATCAAATCACTAGACTGATTCGGTCAATAATTTTGTTTGCATCGCCGATCTTTAGATCACGGTTGTTTATCGATTAAACAGCTTATTGGTTTTTTTATGCTACACCGCCCAGTTTTATGTCATATTCATTTTATTCTTTGTGACAACCTTCAATACGACCATGAACACAAAACGTAATATCTATAAAACCGCGGAACATCCATTTGCTCAGTATGTTCGTATTTTAGGTAAGGGCAAAACAGGTTCCCGTTCGCTCAGTTATGAAGAAGCCTATCAAGCCTTTAGCATGATTTTAAAAGATGAAGTCTTGGATGTGCAGTTGGGTGCATTCTTAATGCTACTCCGTGTTAAAGAAGAATCTGTCGATGAACTGGCAGGATTTGTCCAAGCTTCGCGTGATCAACTCAACTTTCAACCGCTTGATGTCGATCTTGACTGGTCCTCTTATGCAGGCAAGCGTAAGCACTATCCGTGGTTCTTATTGGCAGCACTGACTTTAGCACATCATGGTTACAAGATTGTGATGCATGGTGCATCGGGTCATACCATTAACCGTGTCTATACTGAACAAGTTTTACAATATTTAGGCTATTCGATTTGTCAAAATCAACAGGATGTCCGTGAGCAACTGGAACAACACAATTTTGCTTATCTACCGCTTGAAGTGATTTCACCAATTTTAAGTGAGTTGATCTCGCTACGAAATGTGATGGGGTTACGTTCTCCAATCCACACCTTGGCACGCTTGATTAATCCATTTAATGCCAAAGCGACCTTACAAGCGATTTTCCATCCAGCTTATCGTACTTCACATCAACAGACCGCATTCCGTTTGGGTTATCAGAACAGTGCAGTGATTAAAGGTGAAGGTGGTGAGTTTGAACGTAATCCTGATGCCAAAACTTTGATTTGCGGGATTCAAAATGGTGAGTTGTACGAACACGAACTACCAAAGTTAACGCCGGACCGTAGCCCAATTGAAGAAGAGCTAGATCTAGCTGTGTTTAAAGCAGTTTGGCTAGGTGAACAGGCGCATGAATATGGTGAAATGGCAGTCATTGAAACCATGGGAATCGCGTTATATACCATGGGTGTAGTCAATAGCTATGATGAAGCAATGGATAAAGCCAAAGCGCTTTGGCAGAGCCGTTTCTAATATCAAATAGACCAAGGCTATCAAATGGCCTTGGTTTTAAGGTTCAATATAATAAAAATCTGGCCAAAACGGATATTCCTGACCTGACGAATGGATATTTCTTAGCTTCAGGTGATCACCTATTTTGATTGTAATCTTGTTAGGATCGTAAGGACCCGAAAGATAAGCATCTCGTTGCTGACCTATAAGTGTCTTACAATATGCATGATGCACTTTGATCTTTTGGGAGCTTCGTATTGTTTTCGACTCCAGCACCTGAATCCCAATCAATAACATGGGATAACCATCGTTCTTTATACTTGTATATTCAGTTTGGGGAGAAGTGTATTTCTGGCTAGCAATAACCTTCACCTTGAGTAAACATTCAATGGGTTGTTTGGTAAATGCAGCACCACTAAACAATATAAGAAATAATAGTGCGTAAACAGGTTTTAAACGTTTCATAAGATTCTTTATTATATTTAGATAAACATAAAAAAAAGCCCAGTAATCACTGGGCTTTTTAAGTTTAAACAAAACGAATCGGCTTAAATTCAGGCTCATGTTTGTGATGATCATCATCACATTCCTCACCCTCATCTTTAGTACCACGATCGATATAACCGCTACGCTGTTCTTTTGGTAAATGTTCCATTTCCCATGCATACACCGCTTGCATACAAATTTCACGCTGTTCTTTGGTTAATGCAATACCGTTTGGCCATTTACCAATTTCAACAGCAGTACGAAGACGCTCAACAATTTCAGGATTTAAAATAGCGAGCATTTGTTCAATATTCATGAGTCATCCTGTTGAAAAGATTCAAAATCTTGATTCCACCCCAATTTGGTACGACATGCCATATAGAAGTCATAACCGGGTGGATGTAATAAGCTTAGTTTAAACGGATGTTTGCGAATATGCACAGTGTCACCTACATTTAATGCAACACTATGTTGTCCATCGGCACTGACCATCGGCAAAACACGGTTTTCCCGAATCGTAATCTTCACCTCACTTTGCCCACCGACGACGATTGGTCGTGATGACAAAGTATGTGGATGCATTGGAACCAGTGCAATCGCATCCATACTCGGATGCAAGATTGGCCCACCGCCTGAAAGTGAATATGCAGTTGAACCTGTTGGCGTTGAAACAATCAAGCCGTCACTATGCTGACGATAGACATATTGCCCATCAATATTCAGTTCAAAATCGATCATATGAACCGATTTGCCCGAATGCAGCACCACATCATTCAATGCAATTGCATCATAAATCGTTTCACCGTTGGTTCTGACTTCCATTTCCAATAAGAAACGGCGATCTAGCTGAAATTGACCTTGTAGCACCTGATCAAGTTTAAAAATAGCTTCGGCAGGCTTAATGTCAGTTAAAAAACCCAATCGACCACGGTTAATACCGATCACTGGCGTGTTATGTCGTACTAAGGCACGTGCGGCATGGAGCAATGAACCATCACCGCCAACCACAATCACTAAATCAACGACTTCGCCCAATAAATTTCGGCTTACCGTCTGCCCATGACCATAAGGCACTAATTTCGCTGTTTCCTGATCAAAAACTGGGTTTAAACCTAAAGTGATCAAATGATCATGAATTAAACATAACGTTTCTACTACAGAATACTTGTCTGGTCGTCCAATTAGACCAATATTTCGAAAGGATTTATGTGAAATTTGCACGAATAATTCAGCTCCGTCGCGATTACTGACTATCATATCATTAACAACCAATGTTGCGTTGATGATTGATTAAAAAGTATAAAAATGTCTATCCGTTGTTTTTTTATACGTTTAATGTCAACGCATTCTTAAAGTTTTTATTGCATGTTGCTATTTATTCACAGTTTTATGATTGCAAAATGACAATAAGCTATCGCATCATTACCGACATTGTTTTGGTTTTAACACAAATCTATGAAGTTTGAACGTGGTATTGGTTTTCTAGCACTCATTTTCTCAATGTTAGTGATAGGTGTCTTTGTTGCTTTTAGTATCTATCTGATCCGCTTGGATAATATTATTCGTGACAAGTTTGAAGGTCAGCGTTGGGACATCCCTGCCAAGGTGTTTGCTCGCCCATTAGAAATCTATTCTAGTGCACCGATTACTCAAGAGAATTTTACCCAAGAGTTAAAATTACTGGGTTACAAAAACACGGCAAATTACGACAAGTCTGGTAGCTATGTGGTACAAGGCAACCAGATGTATGTACATACCCGCGGTTTTGACTATGGCGATAGTAATGAACCTGAGCAAGTGTTAGAACTTGCTTTCGCTGATGGTCAGGTGAGTGAAATCCGTTCAACCAAGCCTTCGAATACAGGTGTCGCTCGTTTAGAGCCTTTATTGATTGGTGGTATCTATCCACAGCACAATGAAGACCGCGTTCTGATCAAATTAAATAAAGTGCCAAAAACCCTGATTGAAGCACTAATTTCAACAGAAGATCGTAACTTCTATCATCACCATGGTATTTCGATCCGTGGTACAGCACGTGCTTTAGTGAGTAATGCCACAGGTGGTCGCCGTCAAGGTGGTTCGACCTTAACGCAGCAGTTGGTTAAAAACTTCTATCTCTCCCCAGAGAAAACGCTGAAACGTAAGGTCAATGAAGCACTCATGTCGCTGTTGATCGAATTACATTACAGTAAAGATGAAATTCTGGAAGCTTACCTAAATGAAGTGAACCTCGGCCAAAATGGTAGCTACTCGATCAATGGCTATGGCTTAGCGTCACAGTTTTACTTTGGTTTACCTTTGCGTGAACTGAATATTTCGCAACAGGCCTATCTGGTTGGTCTGGTTCAAGGTCCTTCTTTATATAACCCTTGGCGTAATCCAGAAGCTGCGAAAAAACGTCGTGATGTTGTGTTAAATAACATGATGGTGATGGGCTATTTAACCGAAGCTGAATATCAAGACGAAATTGCCCGTCCTTTAAATGTAGTGAGTAAACCGACTCTAGGCCCTGCAAAATTCCCAGATTTCTTAGATATTGTGCGTCGTCAACTCCGTACCGAATATCAAGAAAGTGATATTACCAATCAAGGCTTAAGAATTTTCACCACTCTTGATCCTATTGCGCAAACACAAGTACAAAATGCATTTAAAAGCACTGTCGATCGTTTAGCCAAAGCCAACCCTGCCCGTTTGAAAAACTTACAAGGTGCAGTATTGGTTGCTCATCCTGAAAATGGTGAATTGGTTGCAGCCGTGGGTTCAACTCAAGACTTTACAGGCTTTAACCGTGCCTTAGATGCTAAGCGCCAAGTGGGTTCATTGCTGAAACCAATTATTTATTTAAATGCAATCGAATCTGGGCGCTATACATGGGCAAGCCCAATTGAAGACAGTGCGGTCAATATTCCGATTGATGGCGACAAGAGCTGGACACCAAAGAACTACAGTGGTGGTGAACATGGTGTTGTGCCAATGCAACAAGCATTAGCAAATTCATACAACCTGTCTACTGTACGCTTAGCCAATGAATTTGGTTTATCTGCATTCAGCAATAAGCTCAAACAGTTCGGGGTTAGTTCTGATATCCCTGCTTACCCTTCGATTTACCTTGGTGCTGTAAATATGTCACCAATGGAGGTATTAAGCATTTACGGTAATTTTGCGACGGGCGGCTTTAAATATCCACCACGCTCAATTCGTACCGTTGTCGATGCCAAAGGACATTTACTGGAACGTTATGGTCTGAATGTCCAACAAACCATTGATCCTGCTGCTGCATACATTATTAATTATGGTTTACAACAAGTGATGCGTTCTGGTACGGGGCGTTCTGCATATAACAGCCTACCAGAATCACTGAATTTAGCTGGTAAATCAGGAACTACCAATGATACTAGAGACTCATGGTTTGCGGGTTATTCAGGTAATCATGTTGCTGTAGTGTGGTTAGGTCTGGATGACAATAAAGTCACTGGCTTAACAGGTTCTTCAGGCGCATTACCGGTTTGGACCAATGTGATGCGTCAATTGCGCCAAGAGCCTGTCAATCTGCGTCAAACGGATAATGTTCAATGGCAATGGATTGATAGCGCCAGCGGTGATTTATCAGCACAAGGTTGTGATGGTGCAATGTATATTCCATTGTTGCGTCAAACCGTGCCACGTCGTGCAACCCTTTGTGGTCAATCTCACTACGAAGTCGAACCGACCTATATTCCACAGTCGGAAGAAACTCCTGCTGATGATCATAATGACGGTATAAGTAACTATATTCGTGAAAGTGAAAACCAGATGGATACAGATTTATCTAATCGTCAACCAAGCCGCGTTATTTCAAGCGGCAGTTATAGTGGCGACAACTAAGTTGACAAAAGGATACTTGGCATGATGAAAAAAATTACTGTGATCGCTGGCTTATTGTTATTGGCAGGCTGTACCACAGCACCTGAAAAAAGCACCAAGCCAACAAACCAAACACCGACCAATAACTCACAGAAGAAGGTCACCCAACCTTCTTCTGGTGTAAAAATTACGCCTTATGAACAGAAAGAGATTAAACGTCAAAGTGTGCCTGTGGTTGTGCCACAGCAAAAAGTTCAGCAAAAGTTTAATGATGGCAGTCAACTGCCCGCATTTAAAACCTTAATGCAAAAAACGCAAGTGGCATATAAACAGCAGCAACTCGCAGAAGCTGAGCGTTATGCTCTACAAGCACAACGGATTGCGCCGCAAGCCACAGAAACTTATCTGTATTTGGCAATGATTGCTGATCAGCGCAAAGAATATGCCAATGCCGAAGCATTGGCACGTCGTGGCTTAAGTTATGCGCAAAGCAACGCCATGAAGAAACAGCTTTGGTTGATCATTCTGAAAGCCAGTGAAGCCCGTGGCCATACCATTAAGACCCAAGAAGCGCGTAGGACTATTCAGACACTCTGATCTTAGTCAGTTGAACTAAACTGACGAATCCCTGCAAGCCCATAAGCATGATGCTTTTGGGCTTGTTCTAAATCTGCGGGAGCAACACCACCTAAGGCAAATACAGGAATATCACTGTTCTGTACCAGATCTGCAAAACCATTCCACCCCAATCCCTGTGCTTCAGGGTGCGTTTCTGTCGCGTTAACAGGGCTTAAAAATACCGCATCACAGCCAATTTGATGCGCATGCTGCAACGACACAGCATCATGGCAAGCCGCAATAAAACGTTTCCCTACAATCAATCCAGCCTTATTTAAATCCATCAATTGTGATTGTTTCAGGTGAATGGTTTGAATTTTTGCTTGTAGATCGCTGCTCAACTGCTCCCACAGCGCATAATTGACAATCAGCCGCAAATATTCTGCATCGGTTAAGCGCTGTAATTGTGATTCAATCTGCACTTGATCTTCTAAAGATGTACGCCAATAGAACAAAGCAGACTGTTGTGATATTTGAGAAAGTTGATCGCTGATTTGAATCAAATGTGGCCAACTTAAGCGCTGTAAAATTGCAGCATTGGCTTTAGGGAAATTTAAGTTAGCCAACTGATCACGGTGATACCAAGCCCACGGTTGATGAATAAGCCCAAGTAATTCATCAGGTACATAAGCATGGAATAAATGCAGATTAACGATCAGGTCATCATATTCATGACGAATCAGATCAAATGCATGCCAATCTTTTAGACCAATGCCAACTTCTTCATAAATTTCACGCCGACAAGCCTGCTCAGGGCTTTCCCCTTGTTCAACTTTTCCGCCAGGAAATTCATGTTTGTTGCCCTGATGTTGGTTTTCTTGTCTCCAACCCACTAAAACTTTAGTTTTGTGTAATAAAATTGCGATCGCAACATCAACTGTAGCCTTTGTCATAACCGTTTAAAATCTCTCAGCTTTTCAGATTCATTCTAAGGAATTCCACGCGGCATTCCCATGTCAAAAAATAAAATTAATAGATGATTTTGTAAATTCTTAAAATTTCCGTTGACAGGTCTATTCGATAATGATTATCATTTAAAACATTAAAAAACACACCACGGAGCATAACAAATGAACGCACCATTCAGCCTATTTACTCGTAGTACCGATGCAGCTCAATCATTGCCAATGTTGCATTCAAACAACCTTTTTGCCTTAGGTCGCGAAATCCGCATCATGCATGCTGGTGAGGAATATCGCTTACGTTTAACCCGTAATAATCGCCTGATTTTAACGAAGTAATATAATAATAATCGGACAATAACAAAAAACGTGGGAATAGCAGTATGTCAGCGCATACTGCTTTTTTAGTTTGTCCACATTCATTTAAGCGACTAAGCTTCTAAGCAATATGCTGACTTTTAGACCACCGTATTGAGACTGTTCAAACTGAATTTTGCCTTGATGCAACTCAATAATTTTGCTGCAAATGGATAAACCCAAGCCAGAGCCTTGTGTTTTGCTTCCCAAAGCCCGATAAAAACGTTCACCCAAACGTGCCAAACTTTCTGTATCCATTCCTTGCCCTTCATTTTCTACAATCAAAGCCAAACATTGTTGCTGTTGCTGTTGCTGTAAAGTGATATAGACTTGTCCATGTTCTGACGTATATCGAATGGCATTGTCCACAAGGTTTCGAACACAGGTAAAGATTAACTGCTGATTCGCAAGAATCTGACCCTGCAGATCTGCTGCAGCCTGCCAATGCAATTGGATATGCTTTTCCTTGGCAAATAAGTGAAGTGCCTGTATTACCTCTTCAACACTCTCCTGCATCGAAAAATAAGTTTTCGGCAAATTTTCCGCGTGCTCTGGGTCCAAACGTGCCAATAACAATAAATTCTCTAAAATTTGAATACCACGGCTTACATCCTGCTGCATTTGGGTAAAGTCAGCTGCGCGTTCTGGATATTTACGCTGCAATAACTGCAAACGCATTTGAATCGCAGATAAAGGTGAACGTAGCTCATGCGATGCATCCGCGGTAAAACGTTGTTCAGCCTGTAGTGACTGATCTAAGCGCTGTAATAAGCGATTGAGCTGACCCAACATCGGTTGTAGTTCTTTTAACTCCACCTCACCCGCTTGAACGGGAGTAAGATCATCCACATTCTTGGCCGAGATTTGCTTTGATAATTGATGAATCACGCTAAATTGTCGCTTGATCAGGAAATGCAGCATGATCCACTGCATTAACCACACCAAAATTAAGACCAGTGCATATCCCATAAAGCTATGCAGCAAATCTTGAAAACGCTCTTCTAAAGGTTGCAATATCAACACTTGCATATGCGAATTTTCATCTTCACCCGCATAACTTCGCCATAGCTGCCCTTTCTGCCAAATCAAACCGTAATCGCCATGTGCTGCATCAATCAAGCTGTAATACTGTTGATCGAGTTGAAAGTCTTTTGACTGGGTGAGTACCTGCTGTTGATTGCTCAAACGATATTGAATATCAAACTGATCACTGAGTTCATCAATTTGCTGCCCAGAGGAAGTGGTTAAATCCGCGATAAGCAGCATATCTGAAATCTCATCCATGATTTCATCTTGTACTTGCATGGTTTGGTAAACAGAAATGACCGCGAATAAAAGCAATGCCACACATCCTGCAACGATGGAGCTGATTAACGAAGTTTTGACCAGTTTGCTTTGTAAGGACAGCACTTTCATTCTGTTATTCCTGATGCATGCGATAGCCTAAACCACGGATGGTTTTGATATATTGCCCACCAATTTTCTTTCGAATTTGATATATAAACACTTCAATGGCATTACTTTCAATTTCATCCCCCCATGCATATAAAGACTCTTCCAGTTGTTCCCGTGTCAAAATATGATCAGGCTTTTGCATGAGTTTATGTAAAATCTGAAATTCCTTCGCAGTCAGATTTATGGCCTGCCCTGCTTTACTCAGTGTTTTGGCTTGTGGGTCTAGCTGTAAATCGGAAAAATTCAGGTACTGCCCCGCTTGGGCTTGATGCTGGCGTAATTGTGAACGAACCCGTGCCGATAACTCCTCTAAATTAAATGGCTTGACCAAATAATCATTAGCACCAAGGTCTAAGCCTTCGACCCGATCATGTATATGATCTTTGGCCGTAATAAAAATAACTGGAGTTTTGCTATCCTGACGGCGAATCGCTTTGAGAATGTCATCACCTGTGGCCTGTGGTAAACCCCGATCCAATAAGATGCAATCATATTGATGTTGTTCTACCGCCAAGATCGCATGATCACCACGTTCAACCCAATCGACGCTATAACCATCCATCTCTAACCAGTCTTTAATACTCTCTGCCTGAGAGGCATCATCTTCAGCCAATAAAATTCGCATAAAATAATCCTCTCTCTTGATCTATAACATTTTTCTGAGAATAAAGCATAAGCAAAAAACCACATGATTGTCATGTGGCCTTTTGGGATAATCCGATTGCTTAGAATTGAACTTGATCTACATCAACCTCAACACGCTTGGCTGGTTTATAATCAATATCAATTTCACCAATCAATGTCACAGGTGTTTTTGCCGATACAGCTTTACCTTGCCATAAGTCATCATCAATATCGACGGTGATTGAACCGGTTTGATCACTAAACTGATATTTCTCATCGCCAGTAGCCTTCACCACATAACCTTTTAATTGCACTGGTGTATCATCTTTCATCGTCAATGCTTGTTTAACTGTAGTCGTTTGAGTTGGTGCTATCGCTTGTTGATTCACAGCATTTGTATTTGCAACTGCAAAAGTTGTCACACCAACCAAACCAGCAATTACTGCAACTTTAGAAATAACATTCATCTTTATACACCTCATTGTGGCTTCTTCATTTCGATGTAGGCATTAAAACAAATGAAGATGAGGTGAATCTGAAGATTCAAATTTTCTGTTTAACTCAGAGGTACCACGCGTAAAACTTCCTCCAAAGTGGTTACCCCTTCAAGGACTTTACGTGCCCCTGCAATACGTAAGGGCTCAATCCCTTCTTTTTTGGCCTGTGCTCTTAAATCATTGAGTGTGCAATTTGCACTGATCAACGACTTTGACTCCAAACTAACAGGCATAAACTCATAAATGCCAACACGACCTTTATAACCGGTTTGACGACACGCCTCGCACCCCACGGCTTTATACATTGTAGTCGGCATATCCATCATGTAATCAAAAGTGAGATGTTCCCATTCTTGTTCATTGATGGCGGTTTGCTGTTTGCAATGTGGACACAGGCGACGTACCAAACGTTGTGCCAATACCCCTAAAATTGTTGCTGCGGTAAGAAACGGCTGGATTCCAAGATCGTGCAAGCGAGTCAGACTCGACGGCGCATCGTTAGTATGTAAAGTGGAAAGCACCAAATGCCCTGTTAATGCCGCTTGAATCGCCATATTTGCAGTATCATGATCACGAATCTCACCCACCATGATAATGTCAGGGTCTTGACGCATTAAGGCGCGAACCCCATCCGCAAAACCTAATTCAATGTTTGGATTAACCTGCATTTGGTTAAAGCTTGGCTCCAACATCTCAATTGGATCTTCAATGGTACAAACATTGACCTGTTCTGTTGCCAGCTGTTTTAAAGATGAATACAGCGTGGTGGTTTTACCTGAACCTGTCGGACCTGTCACCAAGATAATGCCGTGACTGTGCTGAGTGAGTTGCTGCCAACTATGTAATAAATGCCCTTCAAAACCCAATTGCTGGAAACTACGTACCAACACTTCTGGGTCAAAGATACGCATCACCAGTTTTTCGCCAAAGGCGGTAGGTAAGGTAGAAAGACGCAATTCTGTTTCTTGCCCTTTCGGTGTACGCGTTTTTAAGCGTCCATCTTGCGGTTTTCGCTTTTCCGCCACATTCATACGACCCAAGATTTTAATGCGCGAAATTACCGCGGTGAGCGTATTGGCAGGCATGTTATAGATCGTGTGTAAGACACCATCAATACGGAAACGTACCTTACCTTTATCTTTCCTTGGCTCCAAATGAATATCACTGGCGCCTTGCTCGAATGCGAATTGCAGCACCCAATCCACCAGCTTCACAATATGCTGATCATTGGCATCTGGGTTTTGGGTATCACCTAACTGCAATAAAGCCTCAACGCCTTTATTTTCCCGATCATAAATACTGGCATTTTGCGATGAACTCACCGCCCGACTGACTTGATAGTATTCAACCAGATAACGTTGCAGTTGCTCGGGATTGAGCAGTACTTTCTCAATTTTCTTTGGCGCTAAGCTTCGTTCCAAATTATTGAGCCATTCAGTGGTAAAGGGCTGATCCGTCCCAATCAAAATCCGATCTGCGTGTACTTCAACCGCCAGAATATGGTTTCTAGCCGCAAATTCTTGTGACATGACACTGGTTAAAGCAGCCACATCTGCTTTTAGCGGATCAATCACAAATAAAGGAATATCTGCTTTTTCAGCTAACCACTGACACAAGCGATTCATCGCTAGCGTGGAACCCACATTGAGTTGATCTTTTAAATTAAAATTGGCAATCCACTGCAAAGGATGCCATTTCAACTGATCCTTCTGACGATGTGTGGTTTGGATGAGTAACTTATCCCGTTCAGTAATACGACCATCTTTCAGTAGTTGCTCTAAACACCACGTCACATCAACCGTAAACGAAAAGTTTGCAAATTTTGCCTGCGCTTGTATCACCGTCAGTTCCCCAAATGTATGACTCAATTATTTTTTTAAAGTTTTTTAGCTTTGCTCTACAGCTACAACTGTGACACTCAGATCATCCACTGTAAAACGAATATTCAATTCTGAAAAACACATTCCATAAACCCGCTCAGCATCATCTTGATACGCAGGTCTTGGATCTAAAGATAACACTTGTTCCAGTTCATCGAATATCTTTTTATCCAAAATCCTCTGCTTTAATAACTGTTGCTGTTGTGACTGTGCAGTTTCCGACCAAAGTACTATTTTTCGAATTGGTTCTTGTTGAGCATAGCCACTGACCGAATCCACAATTGCATCCGAATATTGGATATACGGTTTGATGTCTAAAATCGGTGTGCCATGCAGTAAATCACTGCCCATAACATACAGGCGAACTGCTTTACCCTGCTTTTCAACACGTAAAAAACGTACTACAGACAAACCTATTGGTGATGGACGATACATGCTCCGCGTCGCAAAAACACCGATTTTTTGATTACCACCTAGTCGCGGTGGACGCACCTGTGGACGAAATTTAGACATTTGATTCAAAGAGTTATCTTGTTTTTTGTTTTCATGGAACTGCCATAGCAGCCACAAATGACTAAAATCTTCGATACCTTCAAAAGCCAGAATATCGTTATAAGGTTCCACCATCTCTATATAAGACTCGACTTGTACCAGATTTGGCTGTCGCGGAATACCAAACTTCTCTCGATAAGGTGAATGCATATGGCCAATGATCGGCATGACTACTGAGTTGCTCATCACTTTTTCTTATAAACACAATTAAATATATTCAGTTTATCGAGAATGATTTTAGATTAGAATAGCCATCTGTTTCTTTTAACTGTGATCGAGACCTTTAATGGCTGCTTTTAACGTTGAACGCATTACTCATGTTCACCACTGGAATGACACGCTTTTCAGTTTTAAAACTACACGCGATACCAGCTTACGTTTTAAAAATGGTCAGTTTGTGATGATCGGCCTTGAAGTGAATGGTAAGCCTTTAATGCGCGCTTATTCGATCGCGAGTGCGAATTATGAAGAAGAACTCGAATTCTTCTCTATTAAAGTACAAGACGGTCCATTAACTTCTATCTTACAAAAAGTACAAGTGGGCGACGAGATCCTGATTTCTAAAAAGCCTACAGGCACTTTAGTACACGACGATTTATTACCAGGTAAAAATTTATACCTTTTATCTTCTGGTACTGGCCTTGCTCCATTCCTTTCTCTACTTCGTGATCCTGAAACTTACGAAAAGTTTGAAAAAGTAATTATGGTTCACGGTACACGTTATGTATCAGAACTTGCTTACCAAGATCTAATCTTAAATGAACTGCCAAACCACGAGTTCTTTGAAGAATTAGGTATCAAAGACAAACTGGTTTACTACCCAACTGTGACACGTGAACCGTTCCACACTCAAGGTCGTGTAACGACTGCAATTGAATCTGGCGAACTATTTGAAAAAATTGGTTTACCACGTTTCAACCGTGAAACTGACCGTGCCATGCTATGTGGTAGCCCTGCTTTCCTTAAAGACGTTGCGGCATTACTTGATGAACATGGTTTAGTTGAATCACCACGCATGGGCGTGATGGGTGATTATGTGATTGAACGTGCATTTGTTGAAAAATAATTTTCAATCAATAAAAAGAAAAACCGAGGCTTAAGCCTCGGTTTTTCTTTTTTAAAACCCAATTTAAGCTTAATTTTTATTTATATTAAATTTTATAAAACAGCCATTTAAAAAAAACTAAATAAAATGATTCACTAAGCCGCCTCTAAATGAATCAGACGTTCAATATAATACCAACACTCTTCGATTTGCGCGTGGTCCTTATTCACTTTTGCATAAGCCGTCATACCATCAAGTATATTGATATACATGGCTGTGAGCACATGTGGTTGATATACTTTTGCCTTTTCAAATAAATCTTCAACCAAAGCCATTAACCACTCGCGATACTCCACGATTGGTCCAATAATCGAAGGATATTGTTGTAATATTTCTAATGATGCTTTTTGAAACATACAACCATGAAAATCATCTGAGTTAAACCAAGATAGGTGCCAAAAATAGACGGCTTTGATTTTCCCCAAATAATCATCTTCTGATATCAGATTAATTTCATTTTCAATTGCTTGCTGAATACTTTTATTCCTTCGAGACAAGCATTCTTCAATCAAGTTCTCTTTGGAAGGAAAGTACTTGTAGAAAGTCATCTTGGCAACGCCCGACTCACTAATAATTCGATCCACACCTACTGAACTGTAGTTATGGCGGTTAAAAAGGTCTAGAGCCGTTGCAATAATATCTTCTTTTTTTGACATTTTATTATCCTTTTAGAATTCTATCAAAAAATTTAATGCATTTTTTAGACATAGTTTACATGCTGGAAATTTCTGGCCACTATGTATGTTTATGTTATTTTAAGAGCATTATAGAAAAGTCGTATTTTCTTTATTGTTCCTCTTATAGGGTATGTAAAAATCAGTCTATACACAAGCTCATTTGTAAAAAAATCTTTCTATTTTTAAAATAAATAAATATTACGTGAAGCAATTCACCTTTTATTTACAGTTAAGTTAATTCATAAACTTTCTTACTATTTTTTAGCCGATTTAATAAATTGATTTCACAAAAAAATCATTTTATATTTAAATCATCCAATAAAAAGATCTTTGGTTGAACCAATAGTTATATTCATAAGCAACCAAAAAAAATCTAACTAAATAATTGGAAAAGCAATAATATTATTAATTCATCGAGTACAAGACTATGCCAAAACAATTTGAAAACTTTAACGACCCAAGACAGAAAGCTATTGAAGGAATGAAGAATAGTATTTCTGCTGAACAATGGAACAAGAATCTGAACTTTCTGAAACAATTACGTATAGAAATTTCAAACCACCCTGTTTCGCGTCATCCAGCTATTCAACTTTTAAATGACGGTGTTATTGATAAAGAAACCCTAAAACACATTCATTTAGAATACCGCCATGCCATCGTACAAGTATTTACTGATGCGTTATTAATGGCTCAATTTCAAACTAAACAGTTAGAACCACGTTTATTATCGGGTTCTAAAATGTTCCCTCGTTTTTTACTTAATCTTAATATTCTGGATGAATTTGGTTTCCGTCCTGGTTTAGACGAAGAAGGTTACTATTCAGGCAATCCTGAATATGCTCACTACCCACTGTTTGAAGATGTATTGAATGACTTTGAGCTCAGTCAATCGGAACGGAATGACTATCAACCTTCTCTCATTTCACAACGTGTTCGCAATTATCTGGAAAATTCATTTCACAGCTATCAAGCCGTTTCTGCCCTGTTAGCAGTCGCGGAAGAGGAAGTCATTTTATTTAGCCCTGCATTGCGTCAAGCAACCAATGCTGTCGGTTTTGATGTTGATAGCGGTTACTACTATGTTCATGGTGTTTCACATGATGCATCTGCTGAAGCTGCTGATGATGATCATGAAGATGATTTATGGTTCGTATTGGCACAAGCGTGTGTCGAATCTGAATATGCGTCTATCCGCCAAATTTGTCTTGAATATTGTGATTTGTGGGAACAATTCTGGGATGAACAAATTGCATATTATGGAACATTCAAAAAACTGGCTTAATCTCTTTCGTACAATGAGCCATCTTCAACTTTTTAGTTGAAAGATGGCTTTTTTAATGCCTTGGAGAATCTACAAAAGCATGCGTGTGAAAGCCCTCTCCGCTGCTATTAAGATGAATTTAACCGAAGTTAGCCTACAATTTACGATATAATTCAACTTTCTTTCCCGCAAACGTTTCGCGCATGTTTTCACAATTTGATGTCAACTTATTGGTTCTGCTTGTTTTATTGGGCTGCGGTATCTTTAGTCAAAACACGGCAGTAACGATCGCAGCTGCTTGTCTGATCTTGGTCAAATTGACCCCTCTAAATCAGTTTTTCCCCTATATTCAAAATCATGGTTTGAATATTGGCATTATCATCCTGACCATTGGTGTTCTTGCGCCGATCGCAAGCGGTAAAATCAGCGGTGAAAGCATCCTGAAATCATTTATTAGTATTAAGTCTTTGGCCGCAATTGCGGTTGGATTATTGGTGGCTTGGCTCGGTGGACGCGGGGTCAAACTGATGAGTAATCAACCAGATGTGGTTGCAGGACTTCTGATTGGAACCGTGGCAGGCGTTGCTCTATTACGCGGCGTACCTGTTGGTCCACTGATTGCCGCAGGGATATTGTCCTTGCTGATTGGTAAATCTTGATTAAACTAGAACTATAAAATAGGGACTCATCGCACGTTAACAAATAGGTAGTGGTGCTGCCACTACCTGATAACCAACAATCACTGATTACTGTTCATAATATACGGTGCGTAACTTAGAAAACTTTTCCAGCTGTTTAATAAAGCCTTCAAAGTAATTCTTTTCCTTATCTTCACTACGATAACCTGCATAAAGCTTCCGTCTTAAACCTTGTGGAGAAACACAGTCTAAGCGACGACTTACCACCCAACCCTTTTGTTCATACTCATTCACCACCCAATCAGGCAATGCCGCAATACCACGGCCACTGGCAACCAATTGAATCAGCATTTGAGTAAGATCAGTGGTACGAATATGTTTGGGTTGAATATTGGCAGGGATAAACAAATGCGCCATGATATCAAGACGATGCTTATCAACAGGATAGGTAATCAAAGTTTCTTCTGCCAAATCTTCGACTGTAACCTGCTCTGCACGCACCAACGGATGCGTATTGGAAAGCACTAAACGAGATTCATATTCAAAGATTGGAAAATACTCAATGCCTTTTAATGCAATTGGGTCAGCAGTGATCAGCAAATCAAATTCGGCATTTTGTAATAACTCGTGCGGATTCGATTCAAAGCCTGCTGCAAAATCCAAGTCCACATCTGGATATTGCTGGCGATATTGATTGAGTAATGGCATGAGCCAATCAAAGCAGCTATGACATTCTGATGAGAAAATAATTCGTCCCGTTTGCCCATGTACGATGCGGGTAATATCGGTTTGTGCAATTTGTACTTGAGGCAATACATCATCTGCCAGTTTCAGTAAACGCTCCCCCACATTGGAGAAGCTCACTGGACGACTTCGACGATTGACCACTTCAACCCCATACCAGTGATCCAATTCTTTTAACTGATGTGAAATAGCCGATGGCGTAAGACATAAATCGGTGGCCGCTGCGACCAATGAACCGTGCTCTCTTAAAGCGAGTAATGTTTTTAAATGACGGAGTTCTAACACGACCACTACCATTATTGAATTTAATTCATCTTAGCACAATATTAATTAGTTTGTCTCAACTTAGGCTTATTTCAGCATCCTTTAACCCATGGTTGTATAAAAACTCTGCTCAGAACGTGCTACTGGTACTTCGATACGTTTGGTATTTAGAAATTTTCAGCTTGAACTGAGAACATTTCATGGAATTAAAGCTCTGCGGGCTTTTAAAACTTTTACAATAAACAATTCACTTTTGCAGACCATGCCGACGATGCCTCATCCAAGTCAAAAGACGCTTGAACGCCAAACACTCAGCTTGCCCGAAGGACACGACAAACTGTTGCTGCATTCATGCTGTGCGCCGTGTTCAGGCGAGGTCATGGAAACCTTGATTGAGTCAGGCATCGACTTTTCGATCTTTTTCTATAATCCGAACATTCATCCTGTGAAAGAATATTTAATCCGTAAAGAGGAAAATATCCGATTTGCCGAAAAGCATAACATTCCTTTTATCGATTGTGACTACGACACGGATAACTGGTTTGCCCGTGCCAAAGGCATGGAAAATGAGCCTGAAAAAGGCATTCGCTGCACCATGTGTTTTGATATGCGCTTTGAACGTACCGCATTATATGCCTATGAACATGGCTTTAGTCTGATCAGCAGTTCGCTCGGGATTTCACGTTGGAAGAATATGCAGCAAATTAATGATTGTGGCCTGCGTGCAGCGGCGCATTATCCAGATATTCAATATTGGGATTATAACTGGCGTAAACATGGCGGCGCGGTACGTATGCTAGAGATCAGCAAACGTGAAGAGTTCTATCAACAAGAATATTGTGGTTGTGTTTATTCACTCAGAGATAGCAATCGTTGGCGTATGAGCAATGGTCGTGATCGTATTAAATTGGGGGTTAAATTTTATAGTAATGCGATGGATGATGAGTCAAATCAATAAAAGTGACGTCGAAATAAAAGGCTAATTCAGATGAATTAGCCTTACTGCTTCTTAATTTACAGCAACACTGATAATGCTATAGAACTGATTGCTTGGCTTTTGCTTTGGATCGACCGCTTCACTGACTTCAATCAGATACTCGCCTGCTTTAGCAAAAACTAAATCAGCACTACCATCTGCTGCTGTCTTCAGGCTAATGCCTTGCTTATCGGTTGCCCCTTTAGCACGAATGACCACATTGGCATTGACCAATGCTTGATTGGCTTTCGATGCTTTAATTTTAACTGTTTGATTGGCTTTTAGCTCACTTGGATGCGTTAAAAACTCAACTTGAATCGGTGCTGTGCTTGCCTGCACTGGCGTGTTCTTCTCTTTAGACACATAAGTCAATAATGTCCATTCACGGGTAATTTCAACAGGCGTAAATTTTTTCGCTTTTAAATCTGAAGGAATGACAAAATCACGCTCAGCTTTAGCAGGTGCTTTGTCTGCTGGCATATCAAAGAACATTTTCCATTCTTTTTGATCTTGTACATATTTCAATGGATAACTAGCACTGGTTTTAACACTATAAGTTCCCGCTTCAGGCAACTTTAAATCAAATACGGTTGCCGAACCCAATTTAGACTCTGCTGCAACTGTGGTTTTGCTGTTATTCGGGCTGGTGACTTCAAACTTTGCATCTTTTAATGCATATTCACTTTGCAAGGCTTCTTCTGCATAGCCCGAGATAATTGCGACCTGAGTTTGTTCAGTGGTATACGCAAGTGGCTCAACATAGGGTTCATGAGCAAAGCTATAAGCTGAAGCAAGTAACAATGAACTGATCAATAATTTTTTCACTCTCTTTCCACCCTTTATAAAAATTCAGCTAAAAAACGTCTGTTTTGCATTATACATAAATGAAAATAATTATCATTCAATTAATCAAATTTTATGCTGCCTCTCGAAATCAGTTGAGATAAAAATTGTGTTCTATTTCACTTTTCTTAAAGCGAGTCGAATATAATACGGCGGTACTTTTTGACTTGAAATATTATGTCTTCGCCAAGCTCTCCCTTAGATTCCACACCCCCACACAATTATTCCTTATTTCTGGTTATTTTCTCCCTTGCGGTTGGTAGTTTCTGTATTGGAACGACTGAATTTGTGGCAATGGGTTTGATTCAGGAAATCGCCACCGATTTAAATGTCAGTGTGCCGCATGCAGGCTATTTCATCAGCGCCTATGCCCTCGGTGTCATGGTGGGTGCACCAATTATTGCGATTTTAGGCGCAAAAGTACCGCGTAAGACGCTATTGCTCAGCCTGATGCTTTTTTATGGCTTGGCCAATGCTGCTACGGCTTTTGCCAGCACACCGGAAGCCATGCTGCTGTCTCGCTTTATTGCTGGTTTTCCACACGGTGCTTACTTTGGTGTAGCGGCATTAGTTGCGGCTGAACTGGCAGGTAAGCAACGCCGTGCAACTGCGATTGCACAAGTCATGATGGGTCTCACCATTGCCAATGTCATTGGGGTGCCAATTGCCACATGGCTGGGGCAACAATTTGGCTGGAAATCGGGCTTTGAGTTTTCTGCAGTGATTGCGTTTATTACCCTAATTGGTGTCAGTTTATTTGTTCCCAATATTCCATTGCAAAAAACTGCGAGTATCAAAGCGGAATTGGCAGGTTTAAAAAATATCAATATGTGGCTCACTCTTGCCGTTGGTGCGATTGGCTTTGGTGGCATGTTTTCGGTATATAGCTATGTGTCACCGATTCTAACGGAATATACCCATGCCGATATTCGTGTAGTGCCTGTAGCTCTGGCTATTTGGGGTATTGGTATGGTGATTGGTGGCTTAGTTGCTGGTTGGTTGGCAGATAAAAATCTATTTAAAACTATTATTGGTATCTTGATCAGTTCGGCACTGGCATTTGTTGCAGCCAGTTTTATGATGTCTCATCTCTATACAGCGATTGCGGCTTTATTCTTGATTGGCTTTACCGTGATTGGTCTTGGTGGTGCCTTACAGACCCACTTGATGGATATTGCAGGTGATGCGCAAACCTTAGCAGCATCACTAAATCACTCTGCTTTTAACTTGGCCAATGCACTTGGTGCTTTCTTGGGGGGCTGGGTCCTCAGCCATAATATGGGTTGGTTAGCACCAATCTGGGTGGGTTTTGTATTAAGTTTGGGCGGACTCGCGATTCTGTTGATTGCACTGGCTTATGCCAAATATTCACAAAAAAATGAATCTGTCGTATCTTAACGGCAGATTCATTCACTGATTTTAATGCACTAATTTTGCAATCTGTCGATCATGCCATTTTGATAAGAATAACAAGGCGCTGATCGACCCAATCAGGGCAAAGAACATATCTGACTGTGTATCCCACTCATCACCTTGCGTACCCAAGAACTCTTCGGCCCCTTGGCCCAAAGACAATGCAGCCGCCCATTCAATCAATTCATAGCCCGCACTAATCGCCAGCACAATACAGATCACAATAAAACTGAGCATTTTCCCTTTGCTTAAAATATGATTGCGAATCAGGATTTCACGCGCTGCTATGGCAGGGACAAAGCCCTGCATAAAATGTCCAATCTTGTCATAGGGATTCCGTTCTAAACCCAACCATTGTGCTATTTCAAAACCCAAAGGCACCCGTGCGTAGCTATACGCGCCACCCACAATCAGCACAATGGCATGCAAGAAAATAAGCACATATAACAAAGGACTGAGCGGGAAAGCTTTATAAGTCGCAAATAATACTGGTATCGCTATCAATACGGGGATTACTTCAAGCCACCATGTGGTTCGATCAAAAGGTTGAATTCCAGAAATGAGCAGCAAAATGGCTAAAATCGCCGTGCCCAAATACAGTATAGAAATACGCATAATGTTATTAAAGTATGGTTTATTTCATGACATCATATAAAAAACCCGAAGACAGCACTTCGGGTTTTTGTTATAAAATTATCCGATTGAATTTTTATTTCACCGCATCTGCCACTTCTTTCAGCATCGCCTTCATGCCATCCAAGCCATTATTCATCAAGTACCAGTTACTAGAATCCAGATAAACGATATTGCCATTTTTCGCCGCTTGGGTTTGGTTGATAATCTTGTTATTTAACACCTGTTTTGCCCCTTGCTGATTTTCAGTAATTGCAGCCCCACGGTCAACCACAAACAGATAATCAGGATTTTTCTGGGCAATAAACTCATGCGACACCGCCATACCATGCAAGCCGACTTTGATTGAAGGATCTGCTGGGGTAAAACCATAGAGATCATGGATATTACCGAAGCGCGAACCTGGTCCATAAGCCGCAATTTTGCTGTTATTGACCAGAACTACCAAAGCAGTTTTACCTTTAGTCTTGGCTTTTAATGCGGCAATATCTTTTTCCAAAGTCTGTAATTGCTGCTCCGCTTCTGGCTTTTTACCCACCATTTCAGCGATATTCAGGGTTTGCTGCTTAAATGAATTGAACTGATCGTTGTAATCCACATCAACAAAATAAGTCGGTGCAATCTGTTTGATCTGTGCCACCAGATTTTCCATTCGTCCGCTCATCAAAATCAATTCAGGTTGGCTGGCTGCAATTTTTTCCAGATTCGGTTCTTTGACCGTACCGACATCCAGATATTTACCCTCATTAAAGTCTTGCAGCACTTTTGGCAACGGCGTGCCTTTGGGTAAGGCAACCACTTTGTCATCCGCGCCTAAAGCATGGATGGTATTCAAAGCACTGGTATCCAATACCGCAATTCGAGATAAATTTGCAGGAATCGTGATTTGACCCGCCTTACTTTCGAAACTACGCGTATCCTGTGCAGCAGCCGTATTTCCTTCCTGTGTTGCAGAAGGTGCGTTGGAATTACCACATGCAGCCAAGACCACACTCAGCATCATGACTGGCAATGTTTTTTTGAAAAGCATAACGAACTCCTAACTAATGAAATACAAACCTAATTTGTGTTGTTGAACCTGTTGAATCGGGATATGAAAATCGAAGATATCCTTGAGAATGCGTTCATCCATCATCTGCTGTGGATGACCTTGGTAGACCAATTGCCCTTCTTTCATGGCAATGATGTGATCGGCATACACTGAGGCAAAATTGATGTCATGAATCACGACAATGATGGATTTGCCATGATTTTCAGCCAGATCTTTTAACACCTTCATAATTTGTGAAGAGTGCTTCATATCCAGATTATTCAAAGGTTCATCCAGCAAGATATAATCGGTGTCTTGTGCCAGAATCATGGCGATATAAGCGCGCTGACGTTGGCCACCAGACAGCTCACTGAGTTGGCGATGGCGTAGTGCCTCTAAATCCATATAAGCAATGGAACGGTCGATGACCTCGCGATCTTCTGCGGTCAAGCGTCCTTGTGAATATGGGAAGCGACCAAATGCCACCAAATCTTCAATACTCAGTCTTAACTCGGTATGATTGGACTGTTTTAAGATGGCCAGCTTTTTCGCAATCTCGGCGCTTTTCATCTGATGTAAATCTTGCCCGTCCAGCAAAACTTGCCCTTGATCAGCCTCGATTAGGCGGCTCATCATCGAAAGTACGGTACTTTTACCCGCACCATTCGGACCAATGAAAGCGGTAAACTGACCTTTGGCAATACTCAGTGAAAGCGCATGTACCACCTGTTGTTGCTGATAGCTTTTGCTTAAATTCTTTAGCTCTATTGCCATTTTTTATTTTCCTTCAGTAATATCCAGAAGAAATAAATTCCACCGACAAAATTAATGATCACACTCAACGTGGTTTTGAAATTCAATAGATGTAATACGATGAATTGCCCGATCATCAAACACAGGATGCTGACCAGAATAATGCCGAGTAATAAGATGTGATGCTGATGGGTCTTGAACAGCTCGAGGGTAATGTTAAGGACCAGCAAGCCAAGGAACATCATCGGACCTGCCAAAGCTGTTGCTGAAGCCAAGGCCAATACCACCAGAATCAATAACACGCGACTGGTCTTGTCATAATCCAGACCCAAATTCAGGGCATGATCTCGTCCCAGCGCCATCACATCCAGCCTGTGATAGTGCTTTAAGCTGTAAAACAGAATCGGCACAATGGTCAGCAAAGACAGTCCAACCGTTTCCATTTTCACCACATTAAAACTAGCAAAACCGGCATAGGCTGCAATTTGAAATTCATCAGGATCGAGCAAGACCTGAAAGAAGGTGGTCATGTTGTCGAATAAAGTCGAACAGATCAGCCCCACTAATAACAGGAAATAAATATTTTGCTGTGCAACTTTTTGGAAAATAAACCGATATAGCAACAAGGCAAAAGTGACCATGAGTAGCAAACTGATCAGATAATCCGTAACAAAGTTAAGTGACAGTAAAGTACTCGCACCAAAGAAATAAATAATTGCTGTCTTGGATAGTTCATATAGCTTATCCAATCCTAGAGCCTGTGGTGTCACCACTCGGTTATTCACAATGGTATGAAAGACCAAAGTTGAGACACCCACAGCAACGCCTGCGACGATGATTGCAGCAACGGTTTTTAAACGCAGACCGAGTGCGTATTGCCATGCCACACCCAAATTCCAGCCCAGATATAAGGCAATACTCAGCAGCATCAAGAAGGCTAAAATAATCAGCTTGGTTTTATGAGGCATAGCGATATCTCCTCAGTAATAACCACAGGAAAATCACACTGCCGACGACACCCATAATCAAACTCACAGAGACCTCATATGGATAAATCACCACCCTGCCAAAAACATCGCAAAGCAGAACCAGTAAGGCACCGAGTAATGCAGTATGTGAAAGTGTTCGACGGATATTGTCGCCTAGATATAAGCTGACCAAATTCGGTACGATCAGCCCAAGAAAAGGAATTGCGCCAACGGTCACAATCACCACACCTGTAATCACCGAGACGAGTAGTAAACCCAAAAACAAGGTCTGCTTATAGTTCAGTCCAAGATTGGTGGCAAAATCCTGTCCCAAACCTGCCAAGACAAAACGATTGGCAAAGACATAAATCAGAATCAACACAGGAACACTGAGATAGATCAGCTCATATTGGCCATTTAAAATGGTGGAAAAATCACCTTGCAACCAACCTGCCAAGTTTTGTAATAGATCCATTTGCAAGGCAATAAAGGTGGTAAAGGCTGAGATAATACTGCCGAAAATCATTCCCACCAGTGGAACAAAGACGGTATCCCGATGCTTGAGGGTCGCCAGAATGCTCATAAATGCCATTGCCCCCATCAGTGTCACGGCAATCGCAAAGCCTGTTTTTACAAAGATTGAAGCACTCGGCAGTAAAATAATCGAAACCAGTACGCCTAAACGGGCACAGTCATATAAACCAGCAGTGGTTGGAGAAACAAAACGGTTGCGGCTGAGTGATTGCATAATCAAACCACAGACACTCAGGCCTGCACCCGCCACAATAATTGCCATGAGACGCGGTAAACGACTGGTCCAGAACAATTGCCAGTCATGTGGATTACCTGCCCATAAACCCGCAAGACTCATCTCACCCACACCGACAAATAAGGAAATAAATGCCAATGGAAGCAATAGTAAAATTAGATAACGCCGCTTAATCATGTTGGGAGAACTTCATAGGATGCGCAAACTTAAAATAAGCTTAAAAAATACAAATCAGATAATAAGAAGCTATCACAAATGATAAAGATTATTGTTAACTTTTTTAAATGAAACATCATCTATGTGAAGTACAGCTTAATTAAATCGACATTTAATCATGATAAAAAAGACGCTAAGCCGCAGCGTAGCTGAGCTTTAGCGCCGAATTGAGGTACTATCTAAGCAGAATAAATGACGGAGTATTGCCAACCGGTACTTAAACCTTAGGCTACATTTTTATAATAAATTTCAAATTATTCAGGAAGCTTTTCACCACAGTGTGGGCAGTAGCGGCACAATTTCTTTTCTTGCTCCTGATCTTCAAGTAGCTTTTCCCTGACCAGTTGCATAATAATTTCATGGGTCTGCTCTTTGGGTAAACCCACCTTTTTGCGAATCCGTTCAATTTCCACTTGATCATGCAGCAAGTCTAAACCTTTGGCCTGTAGTACCTCTCTAAATTCCTGTTCCAGTCGCTGATTACGCATATTCAACTCATTGGCAAGACCAGAAGCCAAAATACCTGCTGGTAAAGCGGCAATACCGACACCAAGAATAGTAATAAATGCACCAAGTATCCGACCCAAGTTAGTCACTGGTGTCACATCGCCATAACCGACTGTGGTTAAGGTGACCACTGCCCACCACATCGATTGTGGGATTGAGCTAAAGGCTTCAGGCTGAGCTTTATTTTCAACCACATAAATCGCAGATGCCGTCATCACAATCATAATGACCAAGATAAAAATAACCGCTTGGAATGAGCCTTTTTCACGTTGAATGACGCGCAGTAAAATTTGCAGGGAAACAAAATAACGTGTCAATTTCAATAAACGAACCAAACGTAAGACCCGCAAGAAACGCAAATCGATCGGAACAATGAAATTGAGATAAGCAGGCAAAATCGCCAATAAATCGATAATTGCCCCACCACTTTTCATCCAGCGAATCCGTTGTTTCCAAGCAGCCTCTTGTGGCTCCTTCTCAACAATACTCCAAAGCCTCAGCAGGTATTCCCCACTAAAAATGATGATCGAGAGATTTTCAAAAATATCGAAATAAGGCTTGTACAGTTGATAAAATTCGTTGACGGACTCCAATAGAACCGCAGCAACATTGCCAATAATCAAGGCAATCAGTAGATAGTTTACGCAGGTGCTAACCGTACTTTTATAGTCATCATTGTGCAAATTGTCATAAACAAAGCGTCTTAATTGCTGCCATGAAAATTGAGTCATACCATACTTATTGTTTGATCAAGCAAGCTCAAAATGTAGCATGATGCTTTCATATTTAATAAGGGATTTTAATCTGAAGCCCTATTTTCTCGTTTAAAACAAAATCATTCGCCAACTCATTGTCCTATATAACGCTGTTTCAACAAAACTTTCTTTGCAGTTTGGCGCTCGCTTCAACGATAATAAAAGCTTAGTGGTTATTTTCTTTAACGATTCATTCATAAAGAACTATAAATTTTATTAAACCCGTACAACAAGGGGAAATTACATGGGATTTAAAACTCTCCCTACGCTGATCTCTTTATTTATTGCATTACTGATCTGGTTCGTAATTCCTGTGCCTACAGGCGTTGATCCTGATGCTTGGCATTTACTGGCAATGTTTGTTGGTGTGATTGCTGCCATTATTGGTAAGGCCATGCCAATCGGTGCGATTGCGATTATTGCCATTACCTTAGTCGCCGTGACAGGTGTTACCAACGATAGTCCAAGTGGTGCTATTCAAGATGCACTCAGCAGTTTTGCCAATCCTCTGATTTGGTTGATCGGTATTTCGATCATGATTTCTAAAGGTTTGCAAAAAACGGGACTCGGCGCACGCTTAGGTTATTTATTTATCGCAGTTTGGGGCAAGAAAACCATTGGTATTGGTTATAGCATGGTGCTTTCCGAGCTGATTCTTGCACCTGTTACCCCAAGTAATACCGCACGTGGTGGCGGGATTATTCATCCGATTGTCCGTGCAATTTCTACCAGTTATGACTCTGACCCTTCCAAAGGCACCGAAGGTCGTATGGGGAAATATTTAGCTTTGGTCAACTATCAAGCCAACCCGATTACCTCTGCCATGTTTATTACCGCAACTGCCCCTAACCCTTTGGTCGTTGATTTGGTGGCGAAAGCAACCAATAGTCAGATTTCCTTGAGTTGGAGTACATGGGCACTGGCGATGTTATTACCCGGTTTGATTGCTTTGATCATCATGCCATTGATTATGTACTGGATGTATCCACCTGAAGTCAAAGAGACTCCGAATGCTGCTCAGTTTGCCAAAACCAAGTTAAAAGAAATGGGCCCTGTCAGCAAAAATGAAATCATTATGCTCGGTGTATTTGGTATCTTGCTGCTGTTATGGGCAGGTATCCCTGCCATGATCTTCGGTTCAGCTTGGGCGGTTGACCCTACCACAACTGCCTTTATTGGTTTGGGCTTGCTGCTGATTACGGGTGTACTGACTTGGGAAGATATCCTGACGCAAAAAAGCGCGTGGGATACCATTACTTGGTTTGCTGCTTTGGTGATGATGGCGACTTATTTAAATAAGCTCGGTTTAATCACATGGTTCTCAGGTGTGTTAGAAACTGGGATTGGTCATTTAGGTCTCAGCTGGATGCCGGCCTGTTTACTATTAATGCTCGCCTATTTGTATGCACATTATATGTTTGCCAGTACCACGGCACATATTACTGCCATGTTCGCGGCCTTTTATACAGCGGGACTGGCGTTAGGTGCGCCACCAATGTTGTTTGCCTTAATGATGGCAGCGGCCTCTAGCATCATGATGACCTTAACCCATTATGCAACGGGTACATCGCCTGTGGTATTTGGTTCGGGTTACACCACACTGGGTGAATGGTGGAAAGCTGGCTTTGTCATGAGTGTCGTCAATATCATCATATTTGTGGTGATTGGCGGACTTTGGTGGAAAGTGCTGGGTTATTGGTGATTTTAATAATTTTTGTGATGGTTTAGTTTTAATAATAAACCATCACAAAAATTTTACTTAATATTTTTTCTAGTTGATTTTTGAGATAGGGCAGAGTAAAACTTGAAGTGCGACATAAACCACCTAATTAATTTAAAGGGTTTATGGAGTATATAAAATTGTCATACCATCATCTTAACTTTGAAGATCGTACTGCATTAATGCTTGAGTCAAGAAAAGAAGGCTTTTCAGCCAGAAAATTTGCTGAACTCATTAAAAGACATCCTAGTACGATCTATCGTGAGCTTAAAAGAAATAGCATCAATGACGTTTATCAAGCTCGATATGCTTCTGATAACACCTTCGCTAGACGTAGACGTGGTCACAGAAAACTCAAAATCGATTCAATCCTCTGGAAATTTATTGTTGAAGCGATCCGTTGTTTATGGTCTCCTCAGCAAATAGCAAAGCGTTTAAAGACATTTCCTGATTTGGATCAAACAATGAATGTAAGCCATACAACGATTTATTCAACGATACGAGCATTACCAAAGGGTGAGTTGAAAAAAGACTTATTATCCTGTCTGCGTCATGAAAATAAAAAGCGAAAAGCTAACGGTGAACCTAAAAAAGATTCTATATTACAGGATATTAAAACTATTCATGAGCGCCCAGCCGAAGTTCAAGAAAGAAAAATACCGGGTCATTGGGAAGCTGATTTAATTAAAGGTAAAGACAATAAAAGTTCGATAGCAACACTTATTGAACGAAATACACGGCTCTGTATCTTGGCAACATTACCTGATGCAAAGGCAGAATCAGTGCGCAAGGCTTTAACTGAAGCTCTGAAATATTTACCTGCAGAACTGCGTAAAACGTTGACCTATGACCGTGGACGCGAGATGGCAGAACATAAAATACTTGAAGAAGATTTAGGCATAGATGTATATTTCTGTGACCCACATTCACCCTGGCAAAAAGGCACATGCGAAAATATGAATGGTTTAATTAGGCAATATTTACCTAAAGGGATTGATTTAAATCAGGCAGATCAGCATTATTTAAATCAAGTTGCCATGTCACTGAATACTCGTCCTAGAAAAGCGTTAGATTGGCTTACACCATTAGAGAAATTTGCTCAGCTTGTTGATTATCATAAGACTTTTCAAACTGTCGCACCTCATGTTTGAATTCGCCTAGATACTGAGTTTCATAATTATCCAATAGTTTGGCAAAGGACTTATCAATCACATCATATTTTTCTGGATTTCTCAACTTACTTAAAATACTTGCTAAAAACTTAGCATTTAATTTAATTATTAATTTACCTTGAGTATTATACATTTCCTTACACCAATCTAACTCAACTCCTTTTTTTGGTTCATTTAAATCACTCTTTGTAATAATAAAACCTAGTTTTCCATAGTTTTTATTTAAATATGATGCCATTTGTCTATACTCATCTGAACCTATGTCTTTATAGTTCTTTATCTCAAATATCACATGACGAACATCATAATCTGCTTTAATACGTTTCCATACTGTAGAGACTTCTAGATTAGTGGCAATAACATCTCTGCGCTGAGTTGCCGCCCCATTTGGATGTAAATTAAAATTATCAAGATGTGAACTAAAAATTAATTTGAGCACATTAAAACACCATTTTTCAAATTCTGAAGCATCACTTATGCCATCTTTTATATTTCCTAGTGCAGAGGTAAGTTCACCTATTTTTTGTGATCTTAATTGAGGTGCTAAAGATGTTACTTCAATTTCATATTCATCATTTATCTGTTCAGCATCATCAGGAGACAAAGCATTTTTTGAAAGATTTAGTGCAATCCAATAACAAGGATGAATTAATACATTATCATTATCTCTAAATTCCCTATCTGGGTTTCTTCCATCATGACAAAAAGTAAAAATATTACTTTGACTATCATATATACCAACGAATCCTACGCTATATAATGACCGCAAAACACCTGAGGAACTTAAAACGCTGTAATCTAATTTTTCTTTCTCACTTAAGCTAATCACTGAACTAAAATAACTTTCAACAGTTTGTAGCATTTCATCAACAGACATTTTGGATGTTGTGCCCATAAATGCATTTACAGCAGGCTTTATTGATGGAAAAATTGCATAATATTCTTTTTGCAGATCATCTAGCCTAGCTTTAGAAATTAATTTAGCTGCAGCCTCAATATCTCGCATAATCAAGTTATTTCTATCTTCTGATAGGCACTGATAAAAAGCTTTATTTAATAATGAAATTATATCTCTAGGTCTATAAAGAGTAAATTGTAAACATTTTTTAAAGCCCTCTTCTCCTTTAAGTTCATTACCAAGCCCTTGATCTACAGCAATACGATCCCATATTTTTCTAGAATTTTCTAAATTAAGATTTAAACTAGAGTTTATACGCTTCGTAACTAAGTTAAAAAGTTGTCTTACGTCCCAATGTATTCGTATCAACTCACCTTCAATGTTTCTTGTATAATCATCATCATAACGGGCTACTGAACGAATAATATTGTCTCTCTGAAATATAATAACTCTTATTTTCTCAAACTTCTTATTTAATTCAACACCAGAAAGAATTGTGCCAGAGACTATAGCTGCCCCTATTTCATCATTTTCATAACCTTCATCTAATTTATCTACTAAAATACATATATTATTTCTTTTAGTAACAATATTTTTTTCTATAAACCTTTCAAAATCCTGCAATCTTAAATCGGCGCTTAACAACCCTAGAGCTAACTCAGGGTCTTTATAGCTTTTTAAAACATCCTGCATTTTCAACGCCAATCTCATAAAAAAACTATTTTGATTATATTTCTGCCATTCTGTTAGCTCCTTAAAAATAACCAAATCATTTGTACATACATCTTTCAATTTATAATCTTTCGAAAATGAATTTAATATTTCTAAATAAAACCCATATTTAACGAATAATTTTGCAGCAGCTCTAGCTGTAGAGTAATTAACATTAAAGAATGAAAAAACTCTTCTAAAAAAAATTGTTTCCTGATCTTCTGGTGAAATTGCAATAGTATAATTTTTCTGCTGGCGCCATACTTCATGGAGTTTATAGAAAATAGCACTTTTGCCTGTACCCCTCCGCCCAATCACAACAGTAGCATCTTTAGATTCTATTATTGTCCTATATGCTGCAGTTTCAATAAAATTAATACTAAGATTGAACCTATCATTTTCCGCTATTTGATCACCCAGCAAGCTAGCTCTTATAATTTTATTATCCATAATTACTTTTCCAATTATTTATATCTTTTTATCCTATTTTTAATTCTTTTTCAAATAATTAAGAAAAAAGACTGATTACTCAGTCCTTATTTTTGCTAACCCAACTGCTTAAGTCAATTAAGTAATTTAACCGATAATCTTAAATTTCCCGAACTACACGGAAACCCCACATCGTTGAACGTGCCTGAGACGAATAATAGGCATTGCGGTAAGCCGTTCGCACATTATGAACATTATAAATCCACGCCCCACCACGCAATACTGGGAAGTTACACAGACCATTATTTTCAGCACCCCAACGTACTGCTGTTGCAGGCGCACCTTGATAATTGGCATGCCAACAATCATCTACCCATTCACGCGCATTGGCGAGTACATCATATAAACCAAAAGCATTCGGTAAAAATGAGCCCACAGGTGCGGTATATGCATAACCATCGTTACAGTTAAATGCTCGCCATGTCGCTGTATTGGTTTCTGTGCTTGTCGTGCTTACATCCAAAACATTGGCGTACTTGCAGGCTTGATCACGCTCAGGGTCATTACCCCAATAGAATGCGGTAGATGTCCCTGCCCGCGCTGCATACTCCCATTCTGCCTCAGTCGGCAAACGGTAGGTTTTTCCTGTTTTTTCAGACAACCATGCAGAAAAAGCCTGACCATCTTCACGACGTACACAAACAACGGGATCTTGGGCAGTCTGTGCAAATCCTGGATTACTCGGGTTTAAGTCCTTGCGATACCACATATTAAACTCACCGCCACGCGTTTCCCAACTTCTACAGCCCTGTACTTCCCAACCTGTTTCTTTCTGGAATTGATGAAATTGAGAGACAGTTGTTTCATGAGATGCCATTGCAAATGGTTGCGTAACATTGACTTGATGTTGAGGCAATTCATAAGGTCTTGCCTGTGCAGGTACGCCTTCTCGCTCCTGTTCTTCCAACGTCCCGCCCATTTGATAGCTTCCTGCAGGGATCACTGTCATCTCTGGGCAAAAGCCATCAGAACAATCTTTAAATTTAAATGCCGCAACGGTGTTTGTATTAACATCTACATTGGTTAAACGTGCAGGTTGAATTGATACATTCATTTGTGGCGGCTTATTGAGCTGTTTCGTTAATAAATCAATGGTTCCCTGCCACTCATTCAACATTTCACGCAGCATTGCAGGACGCTCCATACTCACACCCGTGCCATCATAATCTGACGCATTACAACGTTCACGGATAAAAGTGGCTTCTGAACCAAACTGAGTAAGCTTAGGCAACATGCGCTGATCAATAAAAGCGGCTAAATTGTTTTGCTGCGTGGATAATGCTGCTCTCAAATCTTACAAGGCGGTTAATGCTTTATTATTTTGTTCTATCGCATCTCGATATACCGAATCACATTGGTCATTTTTCCAAACAAGGCTCTGACTTAAAGCGGTTAAGGCTACTGTGGTGGTTTGCAGCTTTATCTCAGAATTTACTTTTTTCTTATCATCACCATTACAGGCTGCCAATAGGCATCCTGCAAGAACAATACCTGCTGCTTTAACATAGGTTTTGGAAAAAGTTTCCATCATCGAACTCCTTTTTATATGATTGAATAAAATCCTGTATGTTTAAGATAAACGCAGTAGATACTAAGCTTGAACATATACAGGAAAGTTTATTGTTCATGAATAATTAAAATGTATTGATGATTTAATTAGCATAGAAAAGAAGCAAACTCGAAATTGCTCAAGAAAAAACACAGATTAAAGTTATTCTGAAAAGTAAATCTTCATTTTTAATACATTTACTTTGCCTAAATTGTTAAGTCACATCTGGCATAACGACAGTACAGCATCAAAAAAATAAGGGCTGATTACTCAGCCCTTATTTTTAGCTCACTAACGTATTAGGTTAATTGAGCAGCTTGGATTTTCTTGGTATCAACTTGATCAGCTTCTTTTGTATATTCGCTCATCTTGTCGAAGTTCAAGTATTTGTAGATGTCAGCAGAAGCGCTGTCGATTTGCGACGCGTACTGTTGATATTCTTCTGGGCTTGGTAATTTACCAAGAACCGCAGCGACAGACGCAAGCTCAGCAGAAGCCAAGTAAACGTTTGCACCTTGACCTAAACGGTTCGGGAAGTTACGTGTAGAAGTCGATACACATGTTGTGTTCGGTGCTACACGTGCTTGGTTACCCATACATAATGAACAGCCTGGCATCTCTGTACGCGCACCAGCACGGCCATAGATGTTATACAAGCCTTCTTCCATCAATTGATGCTCGTCCATACGTGTTGGTGGAGCCAACCATAAACGAGTAGACAATGAACCACCAGGTACTTTGTCAAGTAACTGACCCGCCGCACGGAAGTGACCAATGTTGGTCATACAAGAACCGATGAATACTTCATCAATCTTGTCGCCTTGAACGTCAGAAAGAAGTTTAGCGTCATCTGGATCGTTCGGGCAGCAAAGAATTGGTTCTTTGATGTCAGCAAGATCGATTTCGTAAACTTTTAAGTATTCAGCATCAGCATCCGCTTTCAACAAGCTTGGGTTATCTAACCACTTCTGCATGTTTTCAGCACGACGCGCCATTGTACGCGCATCGCCATAACCTTCTGCAATCATCCACTTCAACATGGTGATGTTAGAACGTAAGTATTCAGCAACTTTCTCTTCAGAAAGTGTAATTGAACAGCCAGCAGCAGAACGCTCAGCAGATGCATCAGAAAGTTCGAATGCTTGCTCAACAGTCAAGTCATTTTCCATTTCTGATAAATCGATCTCAAGGATACGACCAGAGAAGATGTTTTTCTTACCTTTCTTCTCTACAGTTAAGTCACCCGCTTGAATTGCGTAGTAAGGAATTGCATGTACAAGGTCACGTAAAGTGATACCAGGCTGCATTTTACCTTTGAACTTAACAAGTACAGATTCAGGCATATCCAGTGGCATAACACCAGTTGCAGCTGCGAACGCAACAAGACCAGAACCTGCTGGGAATGAAATACCGATTGGGAAACGTGTATGTGAGTCACCACCAGTACCAACAGTATCTGGAAGTAACATACGGTTTAACCAAGAGTGGATAATACCGTCACCTGGACGTAAAGATACACCACCACGGTTCATAATGAAGTCAGGTAATGTATGGTGAGTTGTTACGTCAACTGGTTTTGGATACGCAGCAGTGTGACAGAAAGACTGCATCACTAAGTCAGCTGAGAAGCCCAAGCACGCCAAGTCTTTTAACTCATCACGCGTCATCGGACCTGTTGTATCTTGAGAACCAACAGTGGTCATCTTAGGTTCACAGTAAGTACCCGGACGGATACCTTGGCCTTCAGCTAAACCACATGCACGACCAACCATCTTCTGAGCTTGGGTGAAACCTTTGCCAGTGTCAGCAGGTTGTACAGGCGTACGGAACAATGTAGAAGGTGCAAGACCTAATTCTTCACGTGCTTTAGTTGTCAAACCACGACCAATGATCAAGTTAATACGACCACCAGCACGTACTTCGTCTAAAAGTACAGGCGTTTTAAGCTCAGCTTCTGCAATTTGTGCACCGTCTTTGAATGCAGTTACTTTTGCAGCAGCGTGATCAATTTTCAATACAACTTCGTCGCCCATATTCATGTTGGCAACGTCGATTTCAACAGGTAATGCACCTGCATCTTCCATTGTGTTGAAGAAAATTGGCGCAATCTTAGTACCTAAACACACACCACCGTCTTTTTTGTTTGGAATGTGTGGAAGTTCGTCACCGAAGAACCAAAGTACAGAGTTCGTTGCAGATTTACGAGAAGACCCCGTACCAACAACGTCACCTACGTAAGCAACTTGGTTGCCTTTCGCGATCAATTCTTTGATTTGGTTTAATGGACCAACTTCACCTGGTTTTTCAGGTTTAATACCATCACGCTCGTTTTTCAACATTGCGTTTGCGTGTAATGGGATATCTGGACGGCTCCAAGCGTCTTGAGCTGGAGACAAGTCATCCGTATTGGTCTCACCTGTTACTTTGAACACAGTGATTTTGATTTCTTCTGGAACGTCAGCACGGCTTGTGAACCATTCTGCATCAGCCCAAGATTGTAATACCGCTTTAGCAGCAGCATTACCTGCTTTTGCTTTGTCAGCTACGTCATGGAACGCATCAAATACAAGAAGTGTTTTCTTTAACGCTTCAGCCGCTAATTCTGCAAGTTCAGCATTGTCTAGAAGTTCAACAAGTGGTGCTACGTTATAACCACCAAGCATTGTACCTAGTAAGTAAACTGCACGTTCTTTAGATACGAGTGGAGAGGTTGCTTCGCCTTTTGCAACGGCAGCTAAGAAAGCAGCTTTTACATATGCAGCTTGGTCAACACCTGCTGGAACACGATTTTCTAGTAAATCTACTAAATAAGCTTCTTCACCTGCTGGTGGATTTTTTAATAAGGCTACGAGTTCAGCAGTTTGAGCATCATCAAGCGGCTTCGGTGGGACTCCGAGTGCGGCACGTTCTTCAACGTGTTGGCGGTAAGCTTCTAGCACAGTGTTATTCCTCTTTTTTAAAAAATTACTTGTAAGTTCCAGCTTGCTACAAGCTTTACAAGTAATGTGGACAAGTAAAATTTTACTAGACTTCGCGTTAAATGTTAATGCAACTACCGTATTTCTACGTGATGCCCATTATTTTATAGCGAAATGTTCATCCCTTGGAAATACCGCTTTGGTCTTAGGTTAAAGTCTAATAAAACAATAAATTACATCCATAAAAAAAGACAAACGGTGTTGTCTTTTTTATATACACATTAAAAAAGTTTATAGTTTGGCAGCTTGTCATGTGGGGTAACCAAGCATTCTTCCATAAACTGTTTCTTTAAATTTTCACGTAATGCTTCTGGATCTTTTTTCAATTGATCGGTAGGAAGTGCATAAACCGTGTCCAAAATTTTAAAGATAAATTTGCGTGTCATTTCATCTTCAATCTTTGCCGCATATTCCGTTGCTTGTTTTTGCTCAATTCCATTTTGACGATCTAGCGTAATCGAACGTGCAGCGTTACCCACACTGACGCAATAGCCATGCCATTGTTCTTCAGGGGTTAACGGCTTTTTCTCAGCACAACCAGCCAAAACTAAACCTATTGCAATAAACAAAACTTTTTTCATCATCATACTGCGGCTAATTTGATGCACACATCATACTGAAACTTGTTTATTTTGCAAAAGGAAGCCTTTAAAACAATGCTTTCCGTAATAAAAACATACAAATCATTTGCTACAGCGCATGTTATTGCCTAACTTTTGACATTTCCCCCCATTCGCAGAGAGATATGTCGTTCCTGCGACGAGATTATAGAACTTGCCTTTCATATCCCAACATCTGACCCCATTGCAGTTTTTGACAGGGATAAGCACGTCACTTGTCGCGGTAAGGTTGCTTGTGGCTGTCGTGGTCGCAGTTACAGGCTTGGTTGGTGTTGTTGCGGCAGTTGCTGCGGTCACCGTTGTAATTTTTGGCTCTTTCGGTGCAGTCGGCTGTTGTGCTATGGTATTGCTATTCTTTTTAACAGGATCGAGCTGAGGTTCTTGCCTTTGTACAGGTTGCGGTGTTGCAGAATAGGTGGTAACGCCTTTGGCATCGACCCATTTATAATATTCCTTGGCATTAACTTGGAGTGTCGAACTGAGGAGCACTAAGCCAAGCACTGCCCAAAGCTGACCAAAAGTGACAGATTTCATTTATTTTCTCCAAAAAATGTCGTAAAATCGTTTATTTTCAATAAGTTATATTAATTCTATCACATTTCTATTTTCCAAGATAATGTCTTATAAAAAAACTGTTTAGAAAATTATTCTAGGCCTCTAATACATTTGTCCTAATTGATTTTTGGGAGGTTGAACAGTGTTACATCCATAAAAAAGAGGAACTATTTCATCGAAATAATTCCTCTTTCCTGTTCTAAGCACAGCTTAAAGAAAGCTTAGAAACGCCAGTTATAGAATACGTCAATTGCACGTTCTAAAGACTGACTCGCCTCTAGATATAGACGACGATTCATCTGATAACGCAAGGTCAATTTATTCACTGGGGTAAACACACCAATACCATAACGAATAAACAGATCTGGCGTGATATAGCCTGTCAGACTGACCTGCGTATCATCGCCTGTACCCTGTGCATCCAATGCCAAGCCACTTAGACCAAAGGTTCGACCAATCTGGTTGGTCAAAGCACGCGTACCGCCCAAGCCCATACTGATACCCGCAGCAGCAATGGTATTATTCACGTCAGACTTAAAGCCTTCAGTGTTACTTAAACCACTATTACCTTCATTAATACGGCCGGTCAGCAAGGCATTCAAGGCTTCTTGTTCAGACAAGCCTGCATCGTTATAAATTTGAATATTCGGCACAGTCGCTGTACCTGTAACCCGCACCCCGACCATGCTACCTTGAACAGGTTTATTGGCATCAATATCCAATGTCGGGTTCGCCAATGGCCCATTGAAACGTGCAATTGCTCGATTCAAATCAAGACTTTGCCCATAGGCTTCGATCTTCACTTTCTGACTGACACCAATTGCACCATTAGCACGCATTGCAGTTTCTAAACCACGTTGCGATAAGTGCAGACGACCGACCAATGGAATGGTGCTTTCAAAACCTTGGAAAATGACTTGGTTACCTAAAGTCACGGTCATATCAGCACGAATGTCCCACGGTTTAGCCGCTTTTAATGTCGCCAGCAGGTCTTGACCTTGTTGAACCACACGCACATCAGGTGATAAGTTCACTACCGTCGCAGAACTTTCTGGCATCGAAATACGTGCACGCGGTACATCAATTTTCCCTTTCAGGCTTAAACGTTGGTCAAAAGGATAGACATCCAAACTTAAATCTGGCTCTACAATGGCCGTGATCATCGGTGCTTGGCGTACCAATAAGTTGTCACCTTTCAGGGTCAGATTTAAATGTGGGTCATTTTTCCAATCAAAATTACCCTTCAAACGCCCAACACCCTGACCACTATTAAACGCACCATCAATACTGGCAGATTGCTGACGTATCGAAGAATAAAGTTGGATATTGCTTAAATTGACAGGCAGAGAGATCATCGAAATTGCGCCATTTTTTAAGCGCATCTCACCGACAAACTCAGGTCGAGTCAAGGTTCCATTCATTTTACCTGCTAAGGCCAAAGTCCCTGACATTGAACGCACATCTTTAATAAATGGCTTAAATACTTTCAACTGCACATCATTAAATGCAACTTCACCGCGCATTGGCATATTGGCTTGATATGGATTAACAATCACATTGGCATAACCCGTCCCAATGTCTGGTGTTTTCATATCGACGCGTAATAACAAACCTTCGCTGATACTTTTCGCAATCAGACTTAATTCATCATAAGTGACCGTTGTAGCAGGATCTTGTGGATCATCTGCCGCCAATCCGATTTCACCTTTTTGGGTAACTAAACGTGCATCTAGTTTAGGATGACTACCCTGTGCCCAAGATGCTTTGGCATAACCATTGAGTTGACCTGTAACAGCCAAACCTTCAGGCATAAATGCGGTAAAGTCTTTTAAATCCAGATTTTTGGTAATGAATGAGAAACTGCCTTTTGCTTTGCTAAGACGTGCAGGTTGATCCAAACATAACTGACTACTCGAACTCTGCCAGCAATGCTGACCCACATATAATTCCTGTTGCGCCGTGGTATAGATAATCGGCGCACTTTGGTTTTGTACCAAACTGATATTACGCGAGGTAAAATTACCTTTTTGCAGTTGACCTAACCAGTCGTTCTTCGGATTGAAACCGCCAGCCAGTTGTAGATAAAAATTCGATTGACGGTTTTTACTCTCAACCTTTAACACATGTGCCTTGCGCGTTCCCGCCAAGTTTACTGTCGCTTGTTCAATTTCACGATTGCCATTACGCAAACGATCTACAGTTGCGGTCAGTTGTGTTGGTGTGGTTTCAGAGGTTGGCAATTCACCTTGCACTTTTAATGAACGAATTGTCACCAAATCATTAAAGGCAAAATTATCAACCATCATATTCGCAGTTGCTTTTAGGCGTGGCTGTGACTGTACATTTAAACTGCCATAGGCACGACCACGTAAGCCCGGATAAAGCTCATATAAAGCAGGTGCATTCAACTTAATACGTAGGTTTTGTGCATTACCTGTGGCTTGTAACTGGTTCTGTGCATAGGCAAAGAATAAGTCATTGGCTTCGAATTGTTGTGGCAAGAAACCTTGTTGATTCGAATCAAGCAACAAACTCAGATTACCACGACCACGAATGGGTTTGTTATTTAGGAAACCTGCAACATTGAGCTGACGGATATCAATACGTTTCAGTTTATCCGACCAAACACCAAGTGTTTTAACTCGTCCAGAGACTTCACCTTTGACGCTTGAAACAAAATATTGCGGTTTAAAACGTACCAGCGAAGCATCAATATCCCAACCCAGTTTATCTTTAAGATTGACTGCACCGGTTGCAAAGATTTTGCCTGCCACACCATCATGATTAAGTTCATTGATCTTGATGTAATCCGGCGTACCTGCAACCTTAATCTTTAATACACCGTTACCCTGATTCAACGCATTTAAAGAGCCATTATAATCCACGGCAAAACTTTTAAAGCCGCCACCTGCTTTTTCATCATTAAAAATCAAGGCAGCCGTACTTTTGCCTTTTAAGGCAATGGTTTCTGTTTTATTGTCTTGTGGCAATTGCCCTGTTAAATCAATCTGTTCAAGCTGAATAATTTGTTGATTTGGTTTGGCAAAACCAGTAGCTTTTATTTCACCATTTAATAAGTTAATCGGTGCAGCCGCGGCAACTGTTTGCGGATTAAAATCCTGAGCTTTAAGCTGCGCTTGCCACGACAGCTGTTGCTTTTCGGTAGGCAACTTAACTTTGGCCTGTCCTGACAAGCTGCCTTTTTCCGACTCATAACGGAAGCTTTCCACATCTAATAGATCGCCTTTTACATCTAAACGCGCATCATATTTTCCTGTTGGTAATAAAGCTTGTTCATGAGGACGAATCGTTGTTGTCAGATAAATATCTTGCTGACCTTCTTTTAAAGTCAGATTGGTATGACCTTCTTCACTACTGAGCCAGCCAATATATGGCATGGCACGATCAATCCCTTTCCATGAAACATCCAGCAACATTGGTTGTGCTTTATTATCTTTTTCTTCCGCTTGATCTAGCTTAACCGCCCAAGTTTCAAATTTATCAAATGCAAGTTGCGCGTTCAGCACCAAGCCTTTTTCCATTGAACCTGTAGAACTTAAATTCGCATCCAAGTTTGGTGGCAAGAAATCTTGTGCAATTTGCGGAACAGTTTTGTCTTTCGGGTCTAAGCGTTCTAAACGACCTTTAACATCCCAAGACACATGATCATGCCAGTTTACAAAACCCAGTAAGCTAACCACACCACCCATCAACTGGCCATTAAACTCACGGATATTCAATTGATGGGTTAAATCAGTATCCATCAGTGCTGTATATTGCCCCTCTGGAACTTGTTCGCCTTTTAAATCTGTATTCAAACTTAAAGCTAATTTTTGGATATCGCCATTAAATTTCGCAATACCGTCTTTGGCAAAAAGCTTCTGATCTTTCAATAAAGGTAAATGATAGTTCTTAAAGAACAGCTCACCATTCATCGGCACATGATCACGTACTGGATGCACTACCGCCCAACCTGTGAGCAGGTCTGGGGTACGTGTTGCAACCCCTACTTTTAAGGTATCTAAAGAGCCTCGAGCCGCGACTTTAATCACATCAATATCTAGGCTTTTGAGCGATGGAATGATCAAATCGGCAGTCGCATTGAGTGGATATTTACCACTAAAATCCATTTCTCCTGTTGCCTTATTTACTGCCAAAAATTCCATCTTCATGCGTGAATCTTTGAACTTTAATTTTGTTTCTGACCATAAAGCATCTTTTAGATAGATATCACTAAAATCGACTTTAGATGTAGTGGTTTGCAATTGCAAATGGTCTAGGCTGGCTTCATCAACGCGCAATACAAAAGGAAGTTTGATCGGATCGAATCCAAACGGTTTGCCTGATGGTGGTTTCTTATCAAGAATTTTTAGATTACGAACATCGGCATGGCTAAGGTGCACTTCTTTCTTAAGAATCGCTCGCCATCCCAAAGATACATCGGCGCGGTCTAAAGAAACATCAATTCCTTCCAGTCGTACCAACACATTTTTTAAGATAATGCCTGAGATCAGATTACCGCTTTCATATTCGTATTTAATGGTTTTCTGGCTTTGAAGTACACGGTCTAATAGAAAACGGCTACCCTTGTCCGTTGACATCATCACAACCAAAGAACTGACCAGTAATAAAAGAATGATCAGCACAATCAGCACTACATTTCGAGCAATGCGCCGCGGTGGTCTTGGTTTTGTTGGAGGGGTAAGTTGCTGTTCTACTTCCGTCATAATCAACCCGAGAATGTTTTGCCCTGATCAAACACAGGGCTAAAAAAGTTTTTAAAGCTGTGGACCAATAAAGAAATGTAATCGAATTGGATTGTTATCATTAGAAATACCCGATGCGATATCTAATCGAATTGGTCCAATTGGTGATCTCCAGCGGATACCAACACCCACACTATATTCTGTTGGGTTGCTAAATTGTTTGTCATAAGCGTTACCGAAGTCCGAGAACACCGCAGCACGCCAGCCATCTTTAAATTGATAATTATATTCTAAAGAGCCAACCCCTAAGGCTTGACCACCTATCTTATAGCCATTTTCTTCAGGTGATAAACTCTTATAGTCGAAACCACGCAAAGACTGATCACCACCGGTAAAGAAGCGCAAGTTATAAGGAACTTTATTAAAGTCATCGGTAAAAATATAACTTGCATCGCCACGACCGACAAATTGATGATTGTCGTTTTCACCCAATGAATAAATGAAACGCCAACCTGCACTTACAATTGCCATATTGGCATCAGAGAGTAAAGATTCTGTCCCCAATTCCACTTTATAGGTCTGTTTGAATCCACGCGTTGGATTTAAACGGGTATTGGTATTGGTTTTTGATGCCTCATAACCCAAGAGCAAGGATTCTTGCTCAGAATCAATTCCTGAAACTTTAAAAGCATCAGGTAATTCATCAACATTGACATCACCTTTTTTGGTGAGGCGGTCTAAACGATAACGTAAACCAAAAGTATGTTGCCAATCGCCCAAGGGATTTTTAATGACACGTTCACCACCGAGTACCGCAGATTCAACCAATAAGTTGACATCTGGACCAATGTCATCACGGGTTTCACGTTCATAACCGCCGACAAGGTTAAAGTAGTCATTCAATGGATGTTTATAGGGAATGCTATAACGACCATCAATCGATTGACGGATTTCTGAAACCTCAACGTTGGCATCAAAAGAATGCCCATATTTATTGACGATAGCACGGCGGTACTGGGTACGAATACGTGCACCCGTATCTGTCCCATAACCAATACCAGTTTCAAGGCTATTTAAACGATCGGCATTCAATGTCACCACAACAGGAATTTTGCGTTCTACCCGCGCTTGCTCTTCGAGTTTTTGACGTTCTTCATCGTCATCATCATGTGCAGGGGGCATTGGCATTGAACGAGCTAAAGCATAAGGTTGTGCAGGTTCAGCGCCTGAGAATTGCGATTCATCCACGACATCCTGCGTCACTTCTTGCGCAGAGGTAATTTTTGCACGAGCAAGATCTGCTTTCTGTTGACTGCTCATCAATTGTGATTCTTGCACACGTTGCTGATCAACCAAAGCTTGCAAGTCAGGTGGTAAATCAAGAGGCGGTTGAATGGCATCCGGCTTGATCGTATCAACCAAGGTATAGTTAAAATAACGCGAGTTGGTTAAGTTGTTCGCCAATGCATTGACACGCCAGAAGGCATAATCATCGCCTTCTTTCCATGGTGCCAAACTATCTAAAACCTTCTGAGTGAGTGGCAAAGGCTTGCTCGGATCACTCATCCGATATTCAACTTGCTTTAACTTATAACGCTCACCTGTTTCATAATTTAAATTAATCTCAGCGGTTTTTTCAGGCTGACTAATTTTAACATCATGCAATCGCCAAAAGGCATCGAAATAACCATTGTCCGAAGCCACTGTGGTAATTTTAGTTTTGGTTGCTTCATATGAACCATGATTAAAAATATCGCCTACATCTTGTTCTGGAATTAAACGGATGACCTGGAATTGCGGTGTATTGGCGCCTGCACCACTAAATTCAATATTTTGTTCTTTAATTTTGACTGGTTCATTTGGAACCACAATCACCTTAACTTTGCTCTCACTCTCTTTCACAAAGGTATAAGTTGCATTGTAATAACCTACAGCCTGTGCTGCCTGATTGGTCAAAGCACGGAGTTGAGGTAAAGCGACATTAAACTCCTCAAATGATTCTTGAGTAAAACTTGAGAGCTTTGCCTTAATATTGAGGGCAAGAATAGGTGGTGCACCGCTTACATCCGCTGTAATACGGGGAATTTTATCCACATTGAGTAAGTTATCTGGGCGGAAACGATTCACAATTCGCTTAAAGAATCCAACCTTTTCCTGCGGTTGATCAGACTTAGGCTGCAAATCAGCTAATGTTTTACCTGTTTCATTGGCCTCAACCACGATTTTACTATCCGCTTGGATCTCACCCATTAACTGGTCAATATTCAACGGCGCTTGCTTGATTTCAGTCAGTTCCGTCTGTGATGCATCAGTGATGATTGGTTCAGGATTTCTTGCCGTATTTTCACGATACGCTTGTGCTTCATTTTTCGCATCTTCAGCAACACGGAAGATTTCATTTGCCATACCTTGATCCACAGGAATTACAGGCAAATTTTCTAAATTGTCGTCAAGCTGAATCGGTTTTAATTCATTAATCTGATTAGTTGATTGTTCTTGTTCTTTTAATGCAGCCAAACTGTCCTGCCCAGGCAATACCCCTTGATCTGCAAGATTGATTGCTGGAGTTGTCGGTGCAGATGCAGGAACTGCCAATTCAACAGGTTGTTCCGTTTGTTCAACTGCCTGATTTTCAGACACAGTTGAATTTTGCTCTTGAGCATAAGCAACTGATATGCAAGAACTAATTAAAAAACCACTACAAATAAGTTTAGGAAAACCCTGCATTTTAAAAATTAAATGCATAGAATGAACCAGTGTAGACTGTTTAAACTTCGTTTTAGATGGCATGTAAAACTCTAAATTTGTTTTTTAATTTATCGTTTTTGACGGGTGAAATAACTTCAAATCTTTGATTTTTCATCCAATCAGACATAGGTATCATACATGCATTTCATCACATTTTTACAGTTCGTCACATTTTTTTATAAATCACAATGAAGTGAACACACGATGAAACAAGACGAGCACTTAATGACTTCGCGTCGGTTCGCCCCGATGTTTTTCACTCAGTTCTTTGGCGCACTTAATGATAATGTTTATAAGCAAGCGCTGTTGTTAGTTATTACCTATGGGTGGATTCAACAACAAAGTGCCCCGATCAGTACCTTAAATAATTTAGCTGCTTTATTGTTTATTTTGCCCTACTTCTTTTTTTCGGCAACTGCAGGCCAAATCGCGGATAAGTACGAACGCTCGCAACTGATTCGCTTCATTAAAATATTAGAAATCGTAATCATGTTGATTGGTACGGCTGGCTTCCTGCTCGGCAATTTATGGTTACTGCTGTTTGCCTTATTTTTAATGGGCACTCACTCAACCTGTTTTGGTCCAATCAAATACGCAATTTTGCCTGAAATTTTAAAGCCACAAGAGTTAATGTCAGGCAATGCCTTGTTTCAATCAGGTACATCGATTGCGATTTTGTTGGGGATGATTCTAGGCGGCGCTGTGATTGCTTCTTCTGCGGGCAATCTGCTCTGGATCAGTGTCACCGTTGTGACGATTGCATGCTTAGGCTATTTGTGTAGCCGCTTTATCTTGCCGCAGAAAGTCGCCGCGCCAGACTTAAAAATTGACTGGAACTTTATTCGTACCAGTTTTCAAACCATCAAATATGCCAAAAGCATCCCCGTTGTATTTGTAATTTTGTTGGGTAACTCTTGGTATTGGTTCTATGGTGCAACTTACCTAACCCAAATTCCACAACTGACTCAACAAAACCTGCATGCTTCGGAAAATGTAGTGAGCCTATTACTCACCTTTTTCTCGGTTGGTATTGGCGTCGGTTCTTTACTTTGCAGAAAAATTGGTGGGTCAGACATTAATATCAAGATGGTGCCATACGGCGCAATTGGTTTAACCGTTTTTGCGCTATATCTGGCAGCAAGCCTTGCCTTTGTACCTGAGCGTACGGGTGAGTTACTTAGCTTAAAAGATATGTTTACGCTCGGTGCAGTCTATTATCATGTGATGTTGGCAGTGACTTTACTGGGCATTAGCGGTGGATTCTATATCGTTCCACTCTATGCAATGATGCAGGCCTATTCACCACGCTCACACCGAGCACGTGTCGTCGCAGCAAATAACATTTTAAATGCTGTATTTATGGTCTCTTCCGCAGTTTTCTCGATTTTAATCTTAAGCATTTTAAAAATTGATATTAAAATCTTATTTACCATTACCGCTGTTTTAAGTGCAATTTTTTCATTTTGGTTATTAAAACGCCTAAAACCTTTATTGGAAAATGCTCCCAATACTTTAGAGGATTAATCTATGCGTCATTACACAGGTCTCGATAAAATGATTCATTCGTTTGATCAAGCCTTACGTAGTTTGGTACCAGGTGCAACCAGTGCACAACGGACGAATCCTGCCAGTGATGAACCTTCACAACTTTGTGTCAGTGATGCCCGTCATGTTGCAGGCTTGATGCGAGTTAATCATAGTGGTGAAGTCTGTGCTCAAGCGCTTTATCATGGTCAAGCACTCACTGCAAAATTACCGCATGTCCGTGAAGAAATGCAGCAAGCTGCAATTGAAGAACAAGACCATTTGGCTTGGTGCGAAGATCGTTTAAAAGAATTAGATAGTCACACCAGTGTGTTAAATCCAATTTGGTATGGTCTATCTTATGGTATGGGTGCGATTGCCGGGATTGCAGGCGACAAATACAGCTTAGGTTTTGTCGCAGAAACTGAACGTCAAGTCAGCCAACACCTACAGGAACACATTCAGCAACTTCCTGCACATGATGAACGTTCACGTAAAATTCTGGTACAGATGAATGAAGATGAATTGCATCATCGCGATACCGCCCTAGAAGCAGGTGGTGTGGACTTACCTACACCTGTACGGATTACCATGACTGCCATTTCAAAACTTATGACTAAAACCAGTTATTATCTTTAAGTTATCCAAGGGAATTATTGCTTGGTAATTCCCTTTTCTTTTAACTGGCACAATCAAAATTAACGAAATACAATTTTACCTTTATCAGTGGAATAACGGTCATTCCAAAAGCTCTGCGACTGCTTGTCTAAATCTGTAAAAATCGTGTAGTCGATTTTACCCTGTCTAAAACTGAGCTGATCATTCTTCTTTACAGCAATAACACGAGTGTCATTCACCCAGACTCGCTGTTGTTGATCAATTTTAATCACAGCCAAAGCTGTGCCATCTGATCTTTCCGCAATCCACTGTGGTTGCTGCGTTGTAGTTGATGCACTCGGACTTGATACGTCTACCGTTTGTTCGACAAATCCCGCCTTGATATTTTCTTCTTTGCTTTTGCTAATATCACAACCCTGTGCTTCACTGACTTGGGTACAACCCGATTGTTCTAATTGTTGTCTATATTTGGCATCAATTGCATAGGCTGAGTTCATGCTGCCATAGAGGATAATCCCTAGAGCAATAAGTAACTTGGCTTGCATAAATAATTCCTTCATTATTCGCTTGTTATCTATTTAAACATCCCTGTATACATGCGTATGTAACTCAAGTGTGTTTAGTCACAAACAAAAATCCATGGACTTAACCATGGATTTTTTTAAATCATCACTCAAGCATCACGGCTTAATACAAACCATGTTCGGCCTTAAAGCGTTCTAGATTTCGGACAGCTTGATGGTAACGTGACTGTACCCAACTGCTATTGATACGCAAATCATATAAACGTTTCTGATAATCATCCCGTACTTTGCTTGAAAGGTCTTTTCGTTCCAGCTCTTTCAAATAACGATTCATATCATTTTGAGAACGATCAAACTCTGAATCTGCTTGATAGTATTCATTGGCAACTTGATAGTAGCTGCGCAAGGATTCGCGCTTTTCGATTGGACAAACGCGAATATCGCCACGACCTTCGAGCGCTTCACTAAAGATAATTTCTGGTCGGCAATAATACCCTAGACCTTTCTGATAACCTTGTTCATATAGTTTTTGATTGGGCACAATATTGGCTTTTTGACAGGAAGAATAGTATTTGTCTAAACGTGATTCATGCCCATCGGAGCCATCTCTTTCGCCCACATTAAACCAATTTGCTGTTTTGCATTGCTCGACACTCATAGCCGCACAACCCGAAAGTAAAACCGTTAAAGTCGATAAAATCAAAATAAGTTTCATAAAAACTTCCTATTATTATAGTGTTACTTTATCAAAGTATTACATTGTAATGACAGGATATTGCATGCTTTGAAGATGAGCTAAATCCGCATGCTGCCATAAATCATATAAAGGAATTTTTACATCCAAAGCCAATGGTAACTTTTTTGGATTAAATTGCATATGATCTAAAGTTTCACCCCATGCAATGACATCAATATCTAAACTAATATGATGTGATGGGCGAATTCGACCTGATTGTGCTTCTAATTTTTTGAGGATTTCAATCATTTCATCGACACCAAGGCGACTTTTTAATAAGCAGGCAGAATTCCAATAATCTGCACCTATCCTATCTCGACACGGGATTTCATAAATTGGAGAAAATTTCACTGTGCCCAAATTTGAGAGCTGCTCATAGGCAAAAGTGAAATTTTGTTGCTGCTGGACATTACTCGCCAGTGCGAGCGCAAAAATTGTTTCTGTTGCGTTCAAGGCGAATTCCTACTGCATTGGCTTGTGCAATGATGGCGGGTTTGCGAATGGTGATACTGATCGATTCGATCGAGGGGAAAGTCGTAAATAGACACTCAAGTACCAATTGTGCGGCGTGCTCAATCAGTTTCGGTTTCGCCTCTTGTATAACTTGGGCTGCAAGCTCACAAAGCTGCGCATAGTTGAGCGTATCTTCTAGCTCATCAGAATCGGCAGCTTGTGATAGATCATTATGAATGGTGAGATCTAACATTAAAGGTTGAATAATCTGGCGTTCCCAGTTGAAACAGCCAACCACAGTATCAACCTTCAACCCTTCAATTATAATGGCATCCATAATGACCTAATGAACCGATAAATAAATTAATGCTTTAAAAACGAAGCAGGTTCAATATTGTGAACCATTTTTAAACGTTGGTCAGCATAAATATCGGTATATGGTGCGAGAACACGCATGAAACGATCAAAATATAGCATTTGCTTGAATAATAAAGCGAAGTCACGTGGGAACTTAATGCCATGACGCTCACCCACGGCCACCATATCCATCATGATGTCATTCAAATCTGAAGGATTGGAACTCAGAATTTCTTGCGGATCTGCCAATAACACACCACTAAATAAACGCTCTAAGTCATCAGCCAATACTTGAGTATCAATTTTCTGATGGGTCATGCCCATTTTCAGCATGTTTTCAGCCATTGCGTTGTAATTGGTATGCTGTAAAGCATCCATAAACGCCATACATGCTGTCCATACCTCAGGGTTTAGCTGCCCAACAATACCGAAATCAATAAAACCAATACGACCATCTTCCAGCAGCATCAGATTGCCTGCATGTAAATCGGCATGGAAACTCTTACATAGCATTAAGCTGCCAAACCATGTATTCATCGCAGTGATCAAGACCTGTGTTGGGTCTTTGGCGTATTGTTTCACCACATCAAAGTCAGTCAATGACACACCATATAAACGCTGCATGGTGAGCACACGGCGAGTCGAAAACTGATGATAAACTTTTGGTGCAGTTGCTGCTTGATTGCCTGAAACATTCAAGTACTGAATGAAGTCATCCAGATTCTGAGCTTCTTCAATAAAATCAACTTCACGCACCATACGTGTTTTGATCTCATCTACGATTTCAGAAAGCGATGCAAACTTAATTTTTGGCACAGCTTTTTCTAAAAGTTTTGTCGCCCAATGCACTACGTTTAAGTCGGTATACAAAATGGTTTCAACACCAAGTTTTTGAACTTTTAATACCACATCTTCGCCCGTGACTAATCGAGCGGCATGGACTTGCGCAATTGACGCCGAAGCCAAAGGTTTTTCATCAATAAAACTGAAAATCTCATTGAGATTACGACCTTCAAACTCTTCTGCCAATACTTTTTGAATATAGCTAAACGGTAAGGTTGGGGTTTGATCTAAACAGCCTTGGAATTCCTGAACGTATTCACGCGGAAATAAAGACGGTGTACTGGCAATAAATTGACCCAGTTTAATATAAGTCGAACCAAGCGACTCAAAGGTCTCACGCATAAGTTTGGCGTTGCTTGGTTTTTCAGTTGCATATTTCACACCTGCTTGTGCTGCAACCACCACTGTTTCACCAATACGTGCAACAGATCGTAATCCATCGAATAAAATATTTCTTTTCATAATCTTTCTTGCCTCACAGATGGCATTAGTTTAGCAAATTTTGCTCAATTTACCGATCAAGTTGCCTGACAAACTGGACAATTTACATCTTTTTCAAATTTAAGAATGCGTTGCGATAGATTTAAACCATTCCAAAGTAATAGTTTTTGCTTGAGTGGCATCAAACCAAGCCCTAAAAACAGTAACGTGTGATGTGCTTGTAATGACGCTATCATTACAGGCGTAGTTGACAATACACCTGAATCCGCACAGCGCAGCCCTTCATTAGTCTGATCCTCTTTCGGAAATAGGCATTCATAACAGGCTGAATCCGATTCCACCATAAACATCTGCCCTTCAAAACCAATGGCTGAGGCACTGATGAGTGGCACCTGATGTTTTTTACACACTGCATTGACCAGATAACGAGTGGTAAAATTATCGCAACCATCTAAGACTACATCTTGATGCTGTACGAGTTCATCAGCATTCGTTTCATCGAATCGTATATTTTGATAGCTGACCTGTATATGCGGATTAATTTCTTGTAGATGTTTTGCCAATATTTCGGCCTTGTATCGACCTAAATCATTTGTCGTAAATGCGATTTGTCTTTGTAGATTACTTATTTCAATCGTATCGGCATCGACAATAGTAATCTTTCCCACACCTGCACGTGCCAATAGCTCAGCACTGGTGCAACCGATTCCTCCTGCGCCGATAATCAAGACATTCGCGAGTTTTAGTTTTTCTTGTGCTTCGATATCCCAACCATCTAATAAAATCTGACGACTATAGAGATGCATTTCCTCATTGCTTAGCTCAAATTCGTTTTCTAAATGGTCTGACACGTGACTTGCTTCTTTATCATCAAGGGTAATGCCGATTTTAAGTCGATGTAGGATTTGAGGAAAGTAATAAATGGGAACGAACACTGTTTTCTTTTGACAAAAAGCTATTTTTACCCCAATATTTTTCTTACTCTTTAACAGCTTAATCAAATCAATAAGTTACTATATCAGTTAAAAACTTTGGGTATTTCTGCCTTTTGGGATATAACTGAATGTTTTAACTTATATTATTTCAATTATTTTATAGTTCATGACGGCATACGTCATTTAGAAATACAGAAACGGCAGTTATTTTAAATCAACCTAGTTCATGACGGCATACGTCATTTAGAAAGTTTTATGAAAAGTCTAAAACTGAGCCGATCGGTTCATGACGGCATACGTCATTTAGAAAAACGTAATAATAATGATGCCTGTGCCGTCTACGTTCATGACGGCATACGTCACATAAATTAATGTTCTAACTGGAGATAAGATTTAAACTGAAAACCACGATGTATCAAAGCGTTTAAAGAAATGGGAAATCTAATTCTGGCAGTTTGTAATACTTGAAGAACCCATGTTTTTTCGGCTAAAAATTCAAATAAGATCTTATCATCACATATCCTCAGACCAGTAAAGATATCGGTCTGATAAACCTGTCCTATCCATAATGACTCCAGCAATATATTTTTATCCAGATCGGCTAAGGCCAAAGTTAAAGTTTCCTCGAAGATACAATCATGGCTAAGGAAAAGAAGATAGCAGTGAGAATATACACAGACCACACCTTCTAACACTTTACCCTCAACCCTAACCCCTGTCTTTTTCCCTTTCACCAAGACTTCAGACTGGGGCAAACACTTATCTGTCATATCTTGGATCAATGCTAAACCGATATAATCAGCCACATACATATTCAACTTTGCCTAATAAAATGATTACTGATTATATTTCCATCTATTACTTTGACTCTACTTCCGATCATGCATCATTTCATAAGACTGAGCTCTTAATAAATCTTCTTTAGTTCCAAAAGATTGATTACGTAACTGATTAATTGACTGCTGTTTACTGGCATCACTTGCATCGCTTTTTAAAATTTGGTCACGTTCAGCCAAATATCCATTCACCTGTGTTTGCCATCCTGCTTCTTCTTGATCAACTTTCTCCAAACGATCCGCTGCTTCTGGCCCCAATAAGCTTTCACGCATATTCCGCAGCTCTTGTGCAGAACCGCCCTTTTCCCGAACCTCTTGAGTCAGCTGCTGCAATTCGGCGAATTGCATCGAAACCCGAACACCATCAGCCAATGTTGTTGGAAGTTGATCAATCAATTTCGCCAACTCAGCCGCCTTTTGTTGAGCGCTCAGGGTTTTATTGGCATGAATACGCATTTGATCGATATTAAACTGGTTCAAATTACGTTCATTGCCAAATAACGCATTGATCTCAGCCGCATTAAAAAATTGCTGTTGTACTTTGTACATCTGCTCAATCACTTTTTGATATCCATCAATATCACCTGTTTTAAAATTACCCGTCGGTTTTATATTTTTTAAGGCATGGGTATAAGCAACATATTGATCTAGCAGATAGCTCGCATAACTTGAAGCTGTGTCAGGTAAAGTCGCAGTGAGATACTGTCGAATATCGGTAATCAGTTCCGTTTCGGTTTTTTCACCTAAACTGGAAAAGAAATAATCAAAACAACTACGAATCCCAACGGTTAAAATCAATTTACCGTTTGCATCGACCTGAATTGGACAGTCAATTTCGGTACCTCGCAATGAAGATGCCAATTCAGGCATTTTGCCTTTTTGATTATTTTTCGCACTCCCCTCTAAGCTATTTTCTGTAATTTGTGATTGAGCCTGTTGATTTGGCGCATGCTGGGTATTTTGAGCATCTGGTTTAAATATCCAATAGATTAAAGCCAGTAAGAGCAATAAACATACGATTAAAACTATACTGATGGTTTTATTATTCAAAAATTTACCGTTCATCATCCCTTGCTCTATTTATCATTCTTTCGTTGAACCGTTAATAGCCAAAGGAGCAACGGATTGCCCCTTTGGCAAATAAATTATAAACCTTGATTTTTTAAGCGATTTGCTTGAGTACGATAAGGGGTTACTGGGTTTTGTAAGAAACCAACCAACCCGAGGATCTGGTTTACTTCATCTAAATGGTTAAATGCATAATTGTCACGAATCACAGTTCCCAAATGACTCGAACAACGCGGCACTAAGCCATCATTTTCACCAGAAATCAGTAAAGAAGTTGCTGTTAATGCATAGTCCATCGGATCTAAAGCATTGGTAAACGGACTGGTTCCACTCCAAGAATAATAACGCACACCATTGACTAGTTCTGTTCCTGAACCACACGCTGTGGTTGGTACACCTGCTGGAAAACGCTGGTTAAAATTGGCTGAACCGCGAGTCGTTAAAGAGTCTAAGCCTGCCAGTGCATCTTGATCATAATAATGTCCAGAACCAATACCCACCAACGAGAAGAAGGCATTCACCCCTGCCGCAATAATAGGTGCAAGTGCTGGACCTACAGGAGACTTAACCACTGAGTCAACCACATCTGCAACATCCGAACCTTTGGTTGGACCACCCACCGCTGTGACTGAAGCAATTTTGTTAGGCAACAAACTCGCAACATAACGAACTGATTGAGAGCCATGGCTATGGCCAATTAAGTTAATTTTCTCCGCACCAGTAATTGCCAATACTTGCTTCGCCTGTAGCAATAATTGCTCACCGCGTACTTCTGATGAATTAAAAGAAGCTTGTTGTGCGACAAAGACATTTGCACCATTACCCACCAAGTCCTCTGTAATACCATTCCAGTACTGCAAAGGACCAACCGCAGAGAAACCTGCCATCCCATGTGCCAATAGAATTGGATATTTAGTTTTCGCATAACTTGATGTCACACTGGTGCTACCGCCGACTGAACAAGAGTTCACATTACAGTTTTGCCATGATGCCTTTGGTGCAAAAAAATCAAACAAACCTGCATGTACTACAGATCCGCTGCTCACCACCATGCCTGCCATCAGCGCCATGACATTTAAATATTTTTTCTTCACGTTTTGCTCCTAGCATTTTTCATTTTTATTACAACGATTTAGTCTTTTTCTTCGTATCTGGAATCATTCCGAGCATACAAACGACTGGAAAAAATTATACTCCTTCGCAATATTGTGTGATTTTTAGACTAAAACAAACTGTGCCAAAATCATAACAATTCGTGCCAAAATTACGCTGGATTGAAAAAATTCCGATGAATGCACATTTTCAAATCCATCACTCTGCTTTAATTTCAGAATGAATTGGATCAGCTTTAAAATGGAATTTAATTCGTCCTATGAGTATTCCCCGTCTTCATAATCAGCATTTTATTAGTAGCTCTTATGCACATCTACTGAGTGAGGTGGTATCAGGATGGAATATTTCAGCTGAAACCTTATTTTGGGGCACAGGTGTTGAAATTGATAAACTATCTGATCTCAATGATAAGATCAGCCTAAATGCCTTTAAAAAAGTGATTGCTCGAACCATTGAGTTAACACAAGAACAAGGCATCGGTTTTTATGCAGGAACCCAGTTAAAAATCAGTTCACATGGCTTACTCGGTTTTACTGTTGCCATTTCAAAAAATGCCTTAGAAGCGATTGAAACCATTAATCAATTTGTCAGCTTGCAATGTTCATTTGTCGAATTAAATTTTAAAGTTGAAAATGAGCTCGCCTATTACAGCATTGCTTATGATCGTTCCTTACTGAATTTTAATGATGAATCTGATACGCAAGCCTACGAGTTTAGCTGTATTTTCTTTCTGACTGGTTTTGTGCATTTAGTCCGATTCTTTATCCCAGACTTCAAACCTAGCATCGACCTACAATGTAAATACCCTGATTATTTTTCTCGTTTTAACGACATCTTGGCATCTACTTTTGTAGAAATACGTTATGAACAGCCTTATACCCGCTTAATTGCCGCTGCAACTTTTCTAGACGCACCACTCAGTATGGCCGATCCACTCACAGCAGAGAAATTTAAATTACTGTGTCAAAAAGAGCTGGATGAACTACATGCGACGCAAGATATTTTACAACGAGTCAAATATTTGATTGATGATAAAACAGAAGGCTTACTCAGTATTGATCAAGTTGCTCAAAAGCTAAACTTAACCAAAAGAACCTTACAACGGATGTTGCAAGAAAAAACCATCAGTTTCCAAAGCTTATATGATGAGGTACGAAAAGAAAAAGCCAAGAAACTGATGCTAAATCCTTTTATGACCAAAGATGAGCTTGCTAAAAAACTGGGATATTCCTCTCTCTCAAGTTTTAATCGTGCCTATAAACGCTGGGAAATTGAATAATAAATTAGAGAACTTTATGTAACAATGGAGTGATGTCTCAACCTTGTGGATGTTATATGAGTCAGCCAGAAATTACCGCTGTTGAACTTCCTAAAGCCTATCGCCTGCTCAATCATGGCCCGACAGTTTTGGTTTCTGCTCAGTATGGGCAAGAGCGCAATGTCATGGCAGCGGCTTGGGCTTGCGCACTGGAACTTACGCCAGCCAAAGTCACGGTGGTTCTAGATAAAAGTACCAAGACTCGCCAATTGGTTGAGCAAAGTGGTTATTTTGCCTTACAAGTGCCCTGCTATGCGCAAATTGATATGGTGCATCAACTTGGAACCATTAGCCAGTTTGATCATCCAAGTAAGTTAGAAGAATGCAAAACTGAATTGTTTTACCAAGATGATTTTCCTGTCCCACTGGTAGCAGGTAGTCTGGCTTGGCTGATCTGTAAAGTGATTCCAGAACCACACAATCAACAAGCCCATGATTTGTTTATCGGCTCAGTAGTGGGTGCTTGGGCTGATTCACGGGTATTCCGCGATGGGCATTGGCACTTTCAAGATGCCAGTAAAGAGTTGCGTAGTCTGCATTACATTGCAGGCGGTACATTCTATCTGATTGGTGACGAAGTCACGGCGAAGAAATAGCAATGGATATGAGGCAAGGTAGAATAAGCTTTGCCTCTTTTATTGGTCATTGATTTTCATCAATTCACGATACATAAGATCCAAGAACTGCTGCTGTTCTTGGTCATTTTTAAAGTAACGTTGATAAAGACCACTACAGCTTTGCACATCAGCAATATTGGCTTTATTAAACGACCAATCCTTTCGATCTTTGATGCTGATTCCTAGATCATCATCACAACTCTGCCATAGCTGAGAAAATCTGGTTCGTTTATCTGCATCTAGTTTTTTAAAGTCGGCATACACAGAATAGCCGCACATAGCTGAATTAAAAAACTGAGAAATCATGGTGACTGGTACACCACCCCAATCGATGCTTTGACCAATGGGCAATCGAATATCGGTCAGTTTATTTTCTGACATGATCTTGGGCTGCTTACCTTGTTTGAAGTACTGTTCCTTATAGACCAAGGTCGTTCCTGCTGGAACATGAATTTTTTTAACCAACATTGGTTGCTGTGTCACATAGTAGGGATAATTGGGTCTTGAGTTACCACCTGTCGGGCTCATATTCCCCACACAACCTGCTAAAGACACAATCATAGCAGATAAAAAGATCATCGCTTTCATCGTTGTTATTATCATCCAGATCAATATTCTGATTCGACCTTAAAACGAAATCGATTCGAAAACAATATCAAATACCAAACAGCATCAATGCCAAAGTAAAAACCGCTGTGAAGCCCACAGCGGCTTTACATAAAATCAGATCTTGATGTCCTAATTAAAATAAAAATTACTTCGCCGCCATACGGATTGCACCGTCTAAACGGATTACCTCACCATTCAAATAGGAATTTTCAGCAATATGTGCCACTAAGCGCGCGAACTCTTCTGGGCGACCTAAACGTGATGGATAAGGCACCATTTGTCCTAAAGCATCTTGCACATTTTGAGGCAAACCTTTCAACATTGGAGTTTCCATAATCCCTGGGGCAATGGTCATGACACGGATACCATGCCGCGCTAACTCTCGTGCAATCGGTAAAGTCATCGCCACCACAGCACCTTTTGATGCAGAATAAGCCGCTTGTCCAATCTGACCATCAAAGGCAGCCACTGACGCGGTATTCACAATCACGCCACGATCTTCGTCACCTTCTGCAACGGTATTTTTACTCATCGCATCTGCTGCAAAACGTAGCATATTGAATGTCCCTGTGACATTGATATGCAAGGTTTTTGAGAACATGGCCAAATCATGTACGCCGTCTTTACCGACGACTTTTGCAGAGGGGCCAATGCCTGCACAATTGATCAGACCATAAACACTGCCATGTTTCGCCAATACATCTTTAAAAAACTGCTCTGCCGCAGCTTCATCAGTCACATCCAGTTTTACAAATTCTGCTTGAGCACCTAATGTCTGCGCTTGTTGTTCCCCAGCGTCGACATTCATATCGACCAAAGTGACAGAAGCCCCCTTTTCTACTAAATATTCCGCTGTTGCTGCGCCTAGACCCGAACCGCCACCTGTAATAACAAAATGTTTTCCCTGAATTTTCATTTACGTTTCCTATCAAATTAAAGATATAAATTTTTATAACTAAGCCTAAAGGCAAGTTTTTTCCGATACAATTTCAAAAAGTCGCAAATTTGCTGCGGCTTTTGAGCATTCGATTTCATTTTTCTCCTGTATTTTATTGATATATGAACAAAAATCTCAACCTCGATCTTAATTCGGCTAAGGACACCATTTCAAATGCTTTAATTCGTGAAGCGTTGAGTGTTGCGGCAAGTCGTGGGTTGAATATTGTCAATATCGCCAATCGAGCAGGTATTTCAGCAGAGTTATTGACTTCCTCCAAGGCACGAGTTCCCGTGACCCAATGTGCACAGTTATGGATCGAGCTTGCGGAAAGTATGAATGATGAATTTCTCGGTATGGACACTCATCCCATGCGCCGAGGCAGTTATAGCCTATTAGCAAAATTAGCTTTCAATGCTGAAACCCTTGAGCAAGCCATCCACGAGATTTTAAAATTTTTAAGTTTGGTGCTTGATGATATTCGGGGTGAGTTGGTACAACGTGGCGCTAAAGCCTATCTGATCTTGCATGATCGTGAGCATCCCAAACGGATGTTTACTTATTCTACCTATTTAATGTTGGTGCATAGTCTGATGTGCTGGTTGAGTGATCAACGCATTGGCTTTCATAAAATGAGTTTTAGATGCCACCCACCTGTGGAAATCCAAGATTATCGGGTACGGTTTTGCGAAAACATTCAATTTAATGCCGAGCAAAACCAAATCGAGTTTGACGCGCATTATCTCAAGCATAAAATCAAAAAAGATAAACAAGCGCTCAAGGATTTTCTCAAACACACACCTTATAACCTAATTGTACGCTTTAAAAATGAGAACTCGTTAAGCTTACAGATCCGTCGTCAACTGCTGTTACAACCACCATCACAATGGGATGAGCTAAAAGAGATTGCGCAGCAACTGAATATGTCGACTGCTACCATTCAACGTCGTTTAAAGCAAGAAGGTGTCAGTTATCAACAGCTTAAAAATGACATTCGCTGTGATATTGCCATTGAACGACTCAGCAAAACGAATGATTCAATCCAGAACATCAGTGATGATTTGCATTTCCATGACCCAAGTGCGTTCCATCGTGCCTTTAAAAAATGGACGGGGGTCAGTCCGGGCAGCTATAGGAAGTCTTCACCCAATAAAAAGAAACGGTTGGGTCATTTAGAATAATCGAAGGAGTAGACAATGTATTTGCCTGAAATATTTGAAGAAACAGATCTTGAAAAATTATACCAACTGATTCAGGACTACCCTTTTGCCACACTGATAAGTCATAGTGCTGAGGGCTTAGAAGCCAATCATTTACCCTTTCATTTATTGCGTGATGAGCACAGCCAAACAGCGACACTGATTGCACATATTGCCAAGAATAATCCGCTACATACTCAAATTGAAAATGGTGCAGCGGTCTTGATTATTTTTCAGGGTGAGCAAGGTTATATCTCACCGAATTGGTATCCGAGCAAGCAACAACACCATCAACATGTACCAACATGGAACTATCAAGTGGTTCACGTCAAAGGATGTATCAATTTCTTACATGGTGAAAAAGCGTTACGCGGCATCTTGGCTAGATTGACACGTACCCATGAAGCCAAACAAGCAAAGCCATGGAAAATGTCAGATGCACCAGACGAATATATTGCTCAGGAACTGCAAGGCATTGTTGGGATCGAAATTCCGATTTCACACCTTACAGGAAAGTTTAAACTCAGCCAAAATCGGGAAAAGCCAGATGCTTTAGGCGTGGTGGATGGACTGCAACAACAAGGTGAAAGCCGTTTAGCCAATGCAGTACAGCAATATATTCAAGATTAAGCCTGCTTTTGTCCCAGACTGACCCGATCATTACCACCATAATCCTTGATAGTTTGGATCTGTTCAAAACCTAACTGTTCAAAGATTTCACATACTGCTGACCCTTGATCATAACCATGTTCAAGCACAATCCAGCCATTCGGTTTAAGCCAGTCTTGACCTTGGGTAATGATAATTTCAATATCTGCCATACCCTGCTTATCTGCAATCAATGCGCGCTCAGGTTCAGACTTGAGCTTTTGCATATGCACATCGTCAGGATCGATATATGGCGGATTCGATACAATCAGATCAAACTGTTGCTGTTCTAAAGCTTCAAACCAAGCGCCACAAGCAAACTTGACCTGCATGAGACCGTGTCGCACGGCATTGTCCTGCGCTACGTCTAAAGTCGGTTCATAGATATCAGTTGCAGTGACTTGCCACTGTGGACGCTCACTCGCAAGTGCCAAAGCAATCGCACCCGTGCCTGTACCTAGGTCAACAATATTGGCTTGTGAATTTAATGGCAGTTTTAACACCGTTTCCACAAGGATTTCGGTATCTGGACGTGGTACCAAAGTGTCATGTGTTACTTTTAAATCGAGCGTCCAGAAAGGTTGAGAACCAATGACATAAGCCAAAGGTTCACCCTGTTCAATACGAGCCAGCCCATCTAAATAAGCTTGCTCCTGCATTTCCGTCAATTCTTGCTCAAGTCTTAATTTAAGTTCTAAGGCATTAATCCCCAAAATATGTTCGAGTAGCCATGCCGCCTCTTGACGTTCATAGCTATCAATTTCACCTTTAATCTCTAAGGCTTGAGCAATATTCATTAGCCGCCATTTTCCTGTGCAAGCATCGCCAACTGATCCGCCTGATATTCACGATGCAAACTATCCAGCAATTCAGTTAAATCACCTTCCATAATCGCATCTAACTTATATAAGGTCAGGTTAATACGGTGATCGGTCATACGACCTTGTGGGTAATTATAGGTACGTATACGCTCTGAACGGTCACCTGAACCAACCAAGTCACGGCGCATTTCTGAGGTTGCTGCATCAGCCGCCGCACGTTTCGCATTTTCTAAACGTGAGACTAACAAAGCCATGGCTTTGGCTTTGTTCTTATGTTGTGAACGTTCTTCCTGACATTCCACCACCACACCTGATGGTATATGGGTAATACGCACCGCTGAATCGGTTTTGTTAATGTGCTGACCACCCGCACCTGATGCACGGTAAGTATCAATACGCAAATCGGCAGGGTTGATTTCGACTGTGGTATCTACATCGACTTCTGGCAGAATCGCAACCGTACAAGCCGAAGTATGTACACGACCTTGTGATTCCGTTGCAGGAACACGTTGTACACGGTGTGCACCACTCTCAAATTTCAAACGACCATAAACGCCTTCGCCGTCAATACGACAAATGATTTCTTTATAGCCACCATGCTCACCTTCATTTTCAGAAAGCACTTCAATACGCCAACCTTGTGTTTCAGCGTATTTGCTATACATGCGGAATAAATCACCCGAGAAGATCGCAGCTTCATCACCGCCTGTCCCAGCACGAACCTCAAGATAGGCTGCATTGGCGTCATTTGGATCTTTCGGAATCATCAACACATTCAATTGCTCTTCAAGTGCAACCAACAGTGCTTTATTTTCTTTGATTTCTTCCTCGGCCATGTCTTTGAAATCAGGATCTGATTTCATCGTTTCAGCCGTTTCGATATCTTCTTCTGCTTGACGATATTTGCTCCAAACCTCGGTGATTTCGGTTAAATCATTGTGTTCACGGGACAGTTTACGAAAACGTTTATTGTCCGAAATTACTTCTACATCAGCGAGTAATGCAGTCAGCTCTTCATGACGATCACAAAGTTGATCGAGTCTTAAACGGAGTGATGCTTTCATGGGCGGAATATCTCAAAATCTAAAGACTCAGTGCCAATGAAGCACGAGCAAAATCAAAAAATTGCGCATAGTTTACAGACTCTACTGCTTAAAAGACATAGAGAATCAGGGGAACTTACTATTCCTCCTCCATTTCATCACAAATTGTTCAGTTTTAGTTTTCATTGCTTGTTCTCTGATCAAGGCTTATATATAAATAATGAAGGACAAATAGAAAGATAAAACAACAGGATAATCTATGAATAATTTTATAAACCGTCCCACCTCAGCCTTTATCGCTGCAAGCTGGGTGGCCTTACTCGCAGGTGGCGTTGGCTTTATGATTGGTCTATGGAATACCAATATGCCCTTGCATGAAAAAGGCTATTATCTTGTGATTTTGCTTTACGGACTTTTTTCCGCGGCTTCTTTACAGAAAACTGTTCGTGACCAACTCGAAGAAATTCCCGTTACAGCGATTTACTATGGACTATGTTGGGCTTCGATGGCACTTTGTATTGGTCTATTATTGGTGAGCTTATGGAATGCAGAACTCAGCATGAGTGAAAAAGGCTTTTACATCATGTCCTTCTTATTAAGTCTGTTTGGCGTGGTAGCAACCCAAAAGAATATCCGTGACTTAAACTATCTACGTTTGCAAACTGAACTGAATCCTCGCCAGCTCAAACTTGAAGAACAAATCAGCAAAGACGATCAATTAGATTAATTAAAGAATGAATGGAACCTTAAAATAAGGTTCCATTGTTTTTGTGCAGTGATTAACTATCTTATTGTTTAATCGAACTTAACCCTCATTCTTCAACATCCTCAGCAACAAAACACTACAATCCAGACACTAAAGAGTAATAATTCAGGAAAGCTTCTCCACACTTCCATATGCAAATTTTGTTACATTTGCAGCCATGAAAAAGAGGTCCGCCATGTTTCGGACACGGAGTCAAAAATGAAATTAAATGCTTGGTTATGTGCTGCTGTTTTTGCGAGCTCATCATTGGTTACTGCTGCTCATGCTGATAATGCAACCCGTGTTGCTGCGACGTCTGCGCTTGGTAGTGTTGTAGGTACAGCAATTGGTAAAGAAATGGGTGGAAACAGCGGCGCAATGATTGGCTCTGCACTCGGTGGTGCTGGTGGTGCGGCAGCTGCAAGTAGCAAACGTACACGTACTGAAGCTGCCATTGGTGGTGGTCTAGGTGGCGTTGGTGGTTATACTGTAGGCAAAAACCTGGGTGGCACTACAGGTGGTTATATTGGTGCTGCTGCTGGCGCGGCGGGTGGTTCTGCTCTAGGCCGTAAAGTCGGTCAAGACCGTGACTATGACAATTACCAGTCTAAAAAATACAAGAAAAAAAGAAAACATCGTCATCACTAATTCTAAAAAGCACCTTCGGGTGCTTTTTTATGGCCTAGATTTTCCCTAAACATCAATAAAATCCTGAGCAAAATGCTAGGTTGAATCCTTATGCTGAACTTTCTAGAATAATCCCTTATTTTCCATATGCCTTTTATTCTGCATCATGAATACTGAATTACTCTCTCCTGCTGGTTCACTTAAAAATATGCGTTATGCCTTTGCTTATGGTGCCGATGCCGTTTATGCAGGTCAACCACGTTATAGCTTACGCGTGCGCAACAATGAATTTGACCATGACAATTTAAAAATCGGGATTGAAGAGGCACATGCCCTAAGCAAAAAATTTTATGTGGTGGTCAATATCCAGCCACATAACAGCAAACTAAAAAACTTTATCCGAGATATCGAACCGATTATTGCCATGCAACCTGATGCGCTGATTATGTCAGACCCCGGTTTGATTATGTTAGTACGTGAACATTTCCCTGAGATGCAGATTCATCTATCGGTACAGGCCAATGCGATCAATTGGGCCACAGTAAAATTCTGGAAAGACTATGGTCTAAGTCGCGTGATCTTGTCACGAGAACTTTCGCTCGAAGAAATAGAAGAAATCCAGAAATATGTCCCAGACATTGAATTGGAAGTGTTTGTACATGGTGCACTGTGTATGGCTTATTCAGGACGTTGCCTGCTATCAGGCTATATGAATAAACGTGATGCCAATCAAGGCGCCTGTACCAATGCCTGTCGTTGGGACTATAAAATCCACACAGCGCAAGAAGATGCCAATGGTGATGTCATTCCTGTTCAGCAGGTCGCTACTCAACAGCAATGTTGCTCAAAGACATCTAACAACACGGATACGGCGCAAACTGTTTTGGTGCAGCGTAATAAAGAAGACATGTTTGCTGCTGAAGAAGATGAGCATGGCACTTACTTCATGAACTCCAAAGACCTCCGCGCAGTGCAGCATGTGGAACGTCTGACTCAAATGGGAGTCGCTTCTTTAAAGATTGAAGGCCGGACTAAATCTTATTTTTATTGTGCCCGTACTGCACAGATTTACCGTAAAGCTATTGATGATGCGCTAGTGGGTAAAGAGTTTGATCCTAGCTTGATGACACAACTGGAAGGATTGGCCAATCGTGGTTATACCGAAGGCTTCTTGCGTCGCCATGTGCATAGCGATTATCAAAATTATACCGATGGTTCATCACATTTTGACTATCAACAATTTTGCGGTGAAGTGATTGAACGCAATGGCGACTATATCCGAATTGAGGTTAAAAACCGCTTTATGGTTGGTGATTCACTTGAATTGATGACACCTAAAGGCAATATCAACTTTAAATTAGAACAAATGCGTGATCTTAAAGGCAATGCCATTGAAAATGCCAAGGGCTCAGGACATATCGTCGAAATTCCATTTTCCCCAGAAGTCGATATTGAATATGCACTCTTGATCCGTAATTTGCCACACGCCACAACCGAGTTGCAATCTGTAGCGCTTGCCTATTCGGCCCATTAATATGGCACTCATCATTACCAATGCATGTATCAATTGTGATATGTGCTTGCCTGAATGTCCCAATCAAGCGATTGATGAAGGTGCAAAAGTCTATGAAATCGATCCAGAACGTTGCACTGAATGCATCGGTTTATATACAGCACCCACTTGCCTTGCTGTCTGTCCCATCGATTGTATCCAGCCTGACCCAGCGTGGCTGGAATCTCCTGATCAGCTGCTGATAAAATTCAATAATCTCAATCTATTCAAACATTAAATACGCACATCGATATAGGCGAAAACACATTAAAAACGTTACAAAGCGCCTATCTCGCTTCTCAATGACCGTACTTCATCCTGATTTTGCTATTCAGCATCTGCACTGGCATCAAAATTGCTAACTAGTATTACGTTTTATTCAATTAGTATTACTACGGGTGTGCACCTATGCATCATTCAGTATTGTCAAAAAGGAAAAAGCTTTACTTGAGTTTGGGATCTTTTCTGATTCCCATCTTAATCTGGAGCTGTGTCAGTTACTTGCCTTTTATCTGGCATCCACAAGTTCAAATTACCGATGCAGGCTCAGCCACTTATCTACAGGCAGGCACCCGAATAGATAAGCAAGCTTATTATGCAGAGGCTCAAGATGCCGTCAATCAAGGTAAAACACCGCCTACAGGTATTCTGGTCAATCCGATTTATCTGCCAGCACCACATCAAGTGGCGAAAGCCCTGTTTACTTCGTTTACCACGCCACCTCAGCAGGCTGACGCACCTTGGTTACATCAAAGCTTGTGGCACAGTATCAAGATTGTATTTACGGCGTTTTTTATCTCCTCCTTGATCGGAGTGCCGCTTGGTATCCTCTGTGGTTTTTCCAATACCATTTCCAAGCTAACTGAACCCTTTGTCGAGTTCTTTCGCTACCTGCCTGCACCTGCCTTTGGGGCATTGGCTGTGGCGATTTTAGGTATTAATGATGCCCCGAAAATTGCCATTATTGTGATTGGTACACTATTTCAGCAAATTTTGATCATTGCCAATACCACCCGAATGGTTGATCGCGGCTTGGTTGAAGCAGGTTATACACTAGGTACCAATAAGCTTAAAAGCCTGTTCCATGTGGTGATTCCTGCGGCACTGCCTGATATTTATCGTGATCAACGTGTCCTATTGGGTTGGGCTTGGACCTATTTAATTGTGTCGGAACTGATTGGTGCGACCTCAGGAATTACATGGTTTATTACTCAACAAGCGCGTTATCAAAATTTCGATAATGTTTATGCAGCTATCCTGATTATCGGGGTGATTGGACTGTTGTGTGATTTGATTTTAATGAAATTGGGCACTTTCCTATTCAAATGGAAAAAAGGAGTATAAATATGACTGATCTTTTTGATGCTAAAGCATATTTTGAGCATATTTATACGCGTCCCGTAATGTTGGAAACCAAGCAACTAACGCAAATTTTTCAGCATGGCACATCTGAACGAACCGTACTGAATCAGATTGATTTGCGTATTCATAAACGTGAGTTTGTCTGTGTGATTGGTCCTTCAGGTTGTGGAAAATCAACCTTAAGCCGAGTGGTTGCAGGCCTAGATGACTACCACAGTGGTGAAGTTCTAGTTGAAGGGCAAAAGATTAAAGGCCCAAGTTCGGAACGTGGCATGGTGTTTCAAGGCTATACCTTATTTCCATGGAAAACCGTCAAAGAAAATGTGATGTTTGGCCCCTTAATGAAAGGTATCAGTCAAACCCGTGCCGAAGAAATGGCACGTGAATGGATCAATATTATTGGCTTAGAAAAATATGAAAATCAGTTCCCGCATGAGCTTTCTGGTGGGATGAAACAGCGTGTCGCCATTGCCCGTGCCCTAGTCAATGAACCCAAGATTTTACTCATGGATGAGCCTTTTGGCGCACTTGACCCCTACACCCGACAAAAAATGCAAAAGCATCTCATGGACTTGTGGCAAAACATTGATATCACTATTTTATTTGTCACGCATGATATGGATGAAGCCATTTTACTGGCAGATCGAATTGTAGCCTTAAAAGCCAATCCTGGGAAAGTCAAAGAAATTATCGAAGTCAATTTACCACGCCCACGAAGCATGGAATTGATGCAGTCGCCTGAATTTAAACAACTACGGCAGCGGGTTGATCTGTTGGTACATCACCAAGAAGAAGCGGTAGATCCCGCTTTGCAGGATTTACCTCAGATTCCACGTATGACACCTGTCAGTCATAGTGACTAACAACGATTAGATATGAAGCTTCAGGACGACCTGTATCAACAGCTTAAAACTAAAGGTTGGACGACCAATCTTGGAAAAGTGAGCACGATCTATGAATGATATAATTACAGAAGAAAAACACACGCTTTCCAATCGAGCATTTGACCATATACCAGTCATCGATATCACTGGTTTATATAGTGCTGATCCCGCCATTCAACAAAAAGTGGCAGATGAACTGGGTTATGCTGCTGAACATGTCGGTTTTTTCTATATTACAGGCCATCATATTCAAAAGGCACAGATTGATAAGTTAAAGTCCCAAGCAAAAGCTTTCTTTGCTCTGCCGACAACAGAGAAAATGAAATACTATGCAGGAAATTTCGGTATTAAACATCGGGGCTATGTCCCGCCTGGTGAAGAACGTACTGAGATGCAAAATAGTGTAGAGATCGATAGAAGCATCAATAAAACCGATAATAAAGAAGCCTTTGATTTAAGCTGGGACCTCCCAGAAGATGATCCTGATGTAGTTGTGGGAAAACCAATGCATGGCAGCAATGTCTGGGCAGATCTTCCAAATTTTAAAACAGATGTTGATGCATATTATCAGGCCATCATTCAATTGGGACGCACCTTACTCCGTGGTTTTGAATTGGCATTAGGACTCAACGCAAATGATCTAAATCGTTTAGTCAATAAGCCAACTTCTCAGCTACGCTTAATGCACTATGCCTACAATCCTGATATAGAAGATACACTTGGCTTTGGCGCACATACAGATATGGAACTGTTCACAATCTTATTGCCAACAGCACCCGGACTAGAAGTCGTCAACTCGGAAGGAAAATGGATTGATGCACCACCAATTGAAAACGCATTCGTCGTTAATATTGGGGATATGATCGAAGCACTCAGCGGAGGACGATTTATAGCGACCTCTCATCGGGTAAGGAAGGTCAGTGAAGAACGTTATGCTTTTCCTTTATTTTTTGCTTGTGACTATGATGTTGTCATTCAACCCCTCCCTCAATTTGCAACACCTGAAGCTGTGAAAAAATATCCCCCAGTGATCGCAGGCCAACATCTTTTTGAAGTCAGCGCCAAAGTCTTTGGTTATATGCAAAGGATGATTCAACGTGGTGAGATCACGTTAACGGGACCAAATCTAAACTTTGGTAAACATTCTCATAATGAATAAGCCTCGTTTTGCATAATTTTTTGATTTAGAGGCATATATGAAATATGTGTATATGGAAGAAGTCGCCCTACAAAGTCGAGATATTGCTGGTTTTATTGATTTTGTAACCACAGATCACCAGTTTGTTTGGGCGACGAATCAAAACACTTTACAAAAATTCTCTTTTGATCAATTTACCCCTATCTATCAAGCAGCAGTCCCAACTGCTGCTGGTATTCCAGTTTATGCTTTTGATTCAATTTGGGTCGCAAGCTTATCCACTCAGTCCATTTACCGTGTCGATGCAGATTCAGGTCAAGTACTTAGTGTTATTCCAACTGGTTTAGCAGATTTAAGTGGTGAATTTAGCTTAGCTGCTGACCCCAATGGTGTCTGGGTTGCTTGCGCGAATGGTTTGATTTGCCAAATTGACCCAGTCAATAATCGCATCTCTCATCACGTCCAAGTCTTAGCCGAGTCATATAATCTTTGCTATGCTTTTAATTCACTTTGGCTCACCAATCCCAAACAGAACAGCGTTCAAAGAATCGATCCATTCACTAAACAAGTCAGCCACTGTATTCTGGTTGACCAACAACCATGGTTTCTCTGCGCCAGTAAACAAGCGATTTGGACACTGAATCAAACACATGGCACAGTCAGCCAAATTGATCCTCATTCAAACTTGTGCATCAAAACCATTCAACTACCTCCATTGGCATGCGGTGATGGTGGCGATATACATGCAAGTCATGGCAAAATCTGGATTCGCACCACCCATATTCCGCTGATTGAAATAGATGAACACTCAGGAGTAATTTTAAGGGTTTTTCAATATGAACAAGCAGCAGGAAGCGGTGCAATTTGCACTTGCGACCATCTATTATGGATCACGGCACACGACATTGATAAGCTTTGGATCATTCCAATAAATTAAGCCTATTTCACCAACAACCAAAGGCTGAATAATCAGCCTTTATTTTCGTCATCAAAACTGGAAAAAATTATGGCAACTCCTCAATCAGATTCGGATTAATTAACTGATCAACCACTGGACTTTGGGCATATAGACCCTGTCGAAGATTAAATTGGTTGACGTAGTAAGAAGCACCATAAATCGAATCAAACCCCGATCCTTTCTGAAAAATACGTTTATTTTCAGCAAGATTAAGTAGCTTTGTTCCTTTCATAATCCGCTCGTATGCAACTGGATTAATCGAAGCGCGTTTCGCCATGAGATGAATCGCATCCTGACGGGTAGCAGGATCATTAATATAATTCACCGTTCTATCCCATATCTGAATGATTTTTTCCATTCCTCTCTATGTTGTTGCAAATGTACTTGATTCACCGACAACGTATCGTAAATCAGTCCAGGTTTTTTACTGGAGTCATAGATAATTTTCGCATCGGGAACACTCGCCAAAGCTTGATGCGCGATCGGCTGCCACAAGGCGATCGCAGCAATATCAGAAGATTGAAAAATTTGTGGAAGCTCATTGGTTGCTGCATTGGTGACTTTGACATCCTTAGGATTAAGACCCGCGTCCTGCATCGCTGTAGTAAATAGTAAATCGCTGACCAAGCCTTTTTCCAATGCAATCGTTTTACCTTTTAAATCCTGTAATGAAGTTATGCCTGATTTCGCAATGATGACATCATTCCCTGCAGAATAATCATGCGCCATGATAATGGCAGGGCGAGCACCACCTGTCGACAAAATAAAGTTATCACCGTTCGCCACTACAACTGCATCAAGTTTATTTGCCATAAATGCTTGTAATGATGCTGAATAATCAAACCATTTCAATTCAACATTTAGACCTGCCTCTTTAAACCATCCCTTATCTTGAGCAATTTGCCAAGCCAAAGAACCAGGCCACTCACTATAGGCAATCGTAATAGGCTGATCTTTTTGAGGGGCTATACTGTCTTTATTGGGTTGTGGAATCTTGGCGGTATTATCACAACCTACAAATAAAATCGCAGAACAAAATAATATAGGCAGATAAGTCTTATTTAACATTCAACAACTCCATCATCTCTCTGGAATTACAGTAGCCCCTTATTTATAAAAAGATTCTTTATTTCAACTCATCCACCAAAGCTGGATAAATCAAGCCATCTACATCGACTTCAGTTTTATAAATGCCGTTACTGACATTGAATTGATTGACGTGATAAGTCGAACCATAAATCGAGTCAAAGCCTGTACCTTTCTGGAACACTTTCTTATTCGCAGCAATATCCAGTAAATGCGTCCCCTCAATAAATTGCTCATATTGCTGAGGGTCAACACCGACACGGTTGGCCATGATTTTTACGGCATCAGCATGCGTTGCAGGGTCTTGGATATACTTCACCGTTTTATCCCACACTTGAATCAGCTTTTTCCAGTCTTCTTTATGCGTTGATAAATGACTTGGATTTACCGCCAAGGTATCGTAGATCAAGCCAGGTTTATCCTTGGAACTGTAAATAATCCTGGAACCTGCAACGGCTTTTAGGGCTTGATTGGCAACAGGTTGCCAAACTGCAATTGCAGCAATATCCTGACTGCTAAACACTTGAGGCAGTTCATTGGTCACTGAATTGACCAGTTTGATATCTGAAAATGGAATCTTGGCATCGGTCAAAGCTGTCGATAATAGCAGGTGATCGACCAAGCCTTTTTCCGTTGCGATCGATTTCCCTTTTAAATCCTGAATGCTGTTAATACCATTTTTGGCAATAATCACATCATTACCCGCAGAATAATCTGTGACCATAATGATCATGCCCTTGCTTCCCCCCGAGGCATTCACCAAATTATCGCCATTGGTAATAAACACCGCATCCAGTTGATTGGCAGCAAAGGCAGAAATTGAAGCTGAATAATCGAACCATTTAAAGTCAACATTTAAGCCTGCATCTTTTAACCAGCCCTTTTCAATCGCCACTTGCCAAGCCACCCAACCCGGCCAATCACTATAACCAATCGTCATTGGAGTCGTTGACGTCACGTCTTTGGCCTCGGTCGCTTTCTCCGCTGTTGGCACCTTGGCCGAATTATCACAAGCTGTAAGGAGCAGCCCAAACAGAACTGAAACGGATAAAGTTGCTATTGCTTGCTTCATAATCACCCCATATCTTTTTTGAAAATTTTGCCCACATCTAAACCACGTGTTTAGCGACCATACGAATGCAGTCGTCGCTTGCTATTCATTTTGCTGTAAGGGTGGCATCACGGCATCCATGAGTTCCAGATGCCCTTTAATCACCCCTTTTAAGGCAGTAAATTGCTGACTAATCTGTTTAAGATCATTACTGCCACCTTGTAACAGCATGACTTCCAATATTTTTTGTTGATCCAGTTGAATATGTAATGAACTGATCACCTGTTCTAAAAATTTTTGCTGTAAATCCAACAGCTGCATACGCAACGGCATACAACTGGCGTCATACAACAAGGTTAGTGTGCCGACCATGACTGCATTTTTCTGTGCCTGTTCAGCAATTAAATGCTTATTGATCATGTCAACAATCGCCTGAGAGCGACTTTCATAATGCTCTTCGACAATGGTTTGATCTAAGGCTTCAACCGTCTTTTCAGGGACGGTAATACTGATTCGAGTCAGTTTAGGACGCGCATTCATAATGATCAGACTATTGCTTAGAAACTTGGTTTTGCTTTACATACAGACCTGCTCGGACGCTAAGTAAATTGGCAAAACAGCGCATCGTAATTTTTAAATACTGAATTAGGATTGATTGCTTTTTCATAACCACCTCAGCTTTAGTAATACAAAATTTATAATTCGTAATATTTAATGCAGTATCTATGCCAGTTTTTTAGCCAAATAAAGTAGAAAAACCGGTGTGAATTGCTGAATAAATGCACATAAAAAAAGCCCGATGTTTCATCATAGGGCCTTTTCTGCATCATGAATTTGATTGCTATACGGCAGGTGCTAGCGTGAATAATGCCTGTCCTGTTTTTACCGTTTGCGCTTTATCAATCAAGATACTGTCGACTTTCATTTTAGCAGGCGCAAGGATTGGGATTTCAATTTTCATTGCTTCAATCACAGCCAAGGTTTCACCTTCTTCGATAATATCTCCCACGGTACATTCAATTTTCCAGACCGAACCCGGCATATGTGACTCCACAATCATGCCACCACTTGGAACTGTTATTTCTGAATCATCCAGTACCGCATCCATACTTTCAGAAACATATTCAGCCAAACCTGCTTCATGCCATCGACGGCGCTCGTCTTCAAAATTGCTTTGTTGAACCTGTTTAAAGGCCTGAATACTACTTTCATTTTCTTTCAAAAAAGCATTGTAGTCTTTGAGATTAAGTACCCCTTCTTCAATCCGTAATTGCAAACGTCCTGCTTTAAAGTCTTCACGCATTTCCAATAATTCAGGCTCAGATACTTCATAAAAACGGATCTGGTCAAAGAATCTGAGCAACCACGGCTTGTGCGGTTCAAAATTCGGATTTTGACGATAACGGCTCCACACCTGTGTGGTACGCCCTACAAATTGATAGCCACCCGGCCCTTCCATGCCATAAACACACATATAAGCCCCGCCAATTCCGACCGCATTTTCAGGTGTCCATGTTCGGGCAGGATTATATTTGGTGGTGACTAAGCGATGTCTCGGGTCTAGCGGTGTGGCAACAGGTGCACCCAGATAGACATCACCCAAACCCATCACCAAATAAGCGGTGTCATAGACCACGTCTTTTACTGCTTGCTTAGATGCAAGACCGTTAATACGGCGAATGAACTCGATATTATCTGGACACCACGGTGCATCTGGACGAACCAATTGCGTATATTTTTCGGTTGCAAGCTGCGTTTGTGAGTCTTCCCAAGCTAACGGCAAATACACAGTTCTAGACGGTACCTGCATATTTTCAATATCAGGTAATTCACTTTCAGCCACTTGTAACAAGCGGAGTAAATCCAGTTGCTCTAAGACCGTCGAATCATAATGGATCTGCAAAGAACGAATGCCTGGAGTCAGATCAATGATGCCCTGAATATTTTGTTGCTGCACCCATTGCATCAAGGCATGAATACGAAAACGTAAATTGAGATCTAAGACCAGTTCACCATATTCAACCAACAGATATTGGTTGCCTGCGGGACGATAGCTCACCGTCGGTTTATCCGCGCCTTGATCCAAAGTCGCCAACACCGCATTTTTTAAAGTGACAGGCTCTGCTTTAAATATCGGTTCAAAATTAAGCTGTGATGTGGTTTCATCCTGTAAGGTGGATTGATAGCGTTGTTCTAACTGTTGCGCCTGTGCATAGCTGACAGGAATAAATCTGACTTTATCGCCTGCTTTGAGTTGTCCTAATTTCCATAACTCTGAGTTAATCACCACCGCAGGACAAACGAAGCCGCCTAAACTCGGGCCATCAGGCCCTAAAATAATCGGCATATCTCCAGTGAAATCAATTGCACCAATCGCATAGGCATTGTCATGGATATTCGATGGATGTAAGCCTGCTTCGCCCCCATCAATCCGTGCCCATTCAGGTTTCGGTCCAATCAAGCGAATACCAGTACGACTCGAGTTAAAATGAATCTCCCAGTCTTGATCAAAAAACATGGCAATATCATTCGGCGTAAAGAAATCAGGTGCACCATGCGGGCCATACATGACCGCGATTTCCCATTCAGTTTTAAAACTTGGGATTTGCTCAGGTTTTAATGCAACTGTTTGCTCGGTTTTCGCCTCAGTGATTGGCAACATATCACCAATGAGTAAGTTACGCCCTGCATGACCACCAAATTGCCCCAAGGTAAATGTTGCTAAACTGCCCAAATACGCAGGCAGATTAAATCCATGTTTAATCCCAATATAACTGCGACAACCCGTACTGATACGACCGCATTTTAACACCTGACCTTTACGCACATTGATGCTTGACCACATCGCGACAGGTTGACCATCTAGACTGGCCTCCATCTCACCACCTGTGATGGCAATCTGACTATCACAATGAAACTTTAATGTCGGTCCAAGTAAGGTACATTCTAGTCCCGAACTGTTAAATGCATTACTCAACAATTGATTGGCAACATTCAAGCTCAATGCATCCATCGCACCAGAAGGCGGAACTCCGACATCCCAATAACCCAAGCGTCCTTTTACATCTTGTACCGCAGTTTGAATCCCTGCTTGCAGCACCTCTATTTTCTGGGTCTTCCACTCAAAACGATTCAAGAAACGGGTGGTCTGTGTGCCTTGCTGAAACACCTCACCCGCGATAATTTCCTGTAAGTACTCGAGATTGGTTTCAATCCCTGCAATTTCCGTATTACTTAGGCTATTTTGCATGGCAGCAATTGCTTGCTCTCGATCTGCTGCCGTCACAATAATCTTTGCAATCATCGGGTCATAGAATGAAGAAACATTCGAGCCTGTTTCTACCCACGTTTCCACCCGTGATTGAGCGTCAAATTTGACGCTGGTCAATAAGCCTGCGCTGGGTTGAAAGTTTTTGATCGGATCTTCAGCATATAAACGCACTTGAATCGAATGACCTTTAGGTGCAGCAATCTGTTGCGGTGCTTGCCAATCTCCACCGGCCAAGGTCACCATCCATTCGATCAGATCAACGCCATAAACCTGTTCCGTCACCCCATGTTCCACTTGTAAGCGTGTATTCACTTCTAAAAAGTAGAACTGCTGTGTGTCGGTATCCATCACAAATTCAACTGTACCCGCGGAACGATACTGCACCGACTGCATCAATTGAATGGCAACCTGTTGAATATAATTGCGTTGCTCACCATTCAAATGTGGTGCGGGTGTTTCCTCAATCACCTTTTGGTTACGGCGTTGTACGGAACAATCTCGCTCACCAAGTGCAATGACAAGGCCCTGACCATCTCCAAAAATTTGCACCTCAATATGACGGGCATTTTCGACAAACTTTTCCAGATACAATCCCGCATCTTTAAAATTCGCCTGTGCCAGATACGAAACGGTTTGATAGGCTTCTTTTAATTCCTGTTCATTCCAAACCAGACGCATACCAATACCGCCACCGCCTGCGGTGCTTTTCAGCATCACGGGATAGCCAATCTGATCGGCCTGAAGCAATGCATCATCCAAGTCGATGAGCAACTGACTGCCCGGTAGCAAGGGCACATTGTTTTGAATTGCCAATTCACGTGCGGTATGTTTTAGACCAAAATCACGCATTTGCTGTGAGGTTGGGCCAATAAATGCAATGCCTTGTTGCTCGCACAGATCACAAAATGCGGCATTTTCCGATAAAAAACCATAACCAGGATGAATCGCTTCGGCCCCAGTGTGCTGTGCTGCGGCAAGGATTTTTTCAATATTTAAATAGCTTTGCTGTGCAGCTGAATCACCGATAAAAATCGCTTCATCAGCCAAACTGACATGTAAGGAATCCCGATCCGCTTCGGAATAGACAGCAACAGATTGAATCCCAAGTTCTTTTAAGCTACGAATGACACGACAGGCAATCGCCCCACGATTGGCGATGAGTACTTTTTTAAACATTATGCCCCCTCACACGTCACGTATAACAAGTTGGATTTTTGTCGGGTTATAGGCATTGCAAGGATTATTCAATTGCGGACAATTCGAAATCAGAACGATCAGATCCATTTCCGCTTTGATCTCGACATATTTACCCGGCGCCGAAACTCCATCTTCAAACTTTAAATGGCCGTCTGCAGTCACAGGCACATTCATAAAAAAGTTAATATTGGGCCCAATATGACGGACATTGAGCTGATGCTTTTTGGCAATCGGATGCTGTGCCAAGGCATACATGAAATTATTACGGCAACTGTGCATCGGATATTTATCATGTGCATAACGTACCGTATTGCTTTCACATGAACATGCGCCCCCTAAGGTGTCATGTCTGCCACAATTATCATCGACAATGCTGGCAATAGGACGGGCAAAATTACTAAATAAGGTCGTTCCTTTTTCTAAATAAAGCTGCTGATTTTGTACTAAAGTATCGGTCGCGCTATAACGCTCTTCGGCATTGTTGGCACTAATAAATAAGGTATCCACTGCTTGGTTCCCTTCCAGATCAATAATGCGGAAGTACTGACCTTGCTTCACTTCGCCCATCCATGCTTCGCCTGCAAGGCAAATTTCGTCTAAAACAATCTGTTCAATCTTTGCTGATGCTGTCATTTTCTCGCTCCCTACCTTAATTCGACAATGCGTAATAGCGTGTGTTATTGGCAAAACCACGCTGATTTTGAGCGCATGAATCCCGACAGACATCCTGTTCAGTTAAGGCATTGGCTTTGAATAGGCGAAGTTGGATATCGGCAGGTTGATAATGTGCGGATGAGTCGAGTGGATGTGGTGCCGCAGAAAGAAAAACCAGACAATCCATTTCAAAGCGCAATTCGATCTTTTGCTGTTGATTGTCGTCTGTGACATAACTTAATCGGCCATGATCATCGGGCTGGACTTTTGAAAATAAATTCACCGTCGCGCTCAGATCTGCTTGGCCTAGACCAAACTTGGTCAATTCCACCAATAAACTATCCAAACCATTTTGATGCATGTCATTACGCGCATCTTGAAAGTTTTTTTTGCCAAAATTTTGTGCAATGTGCTGTGCGGTACTCGGGCCACAAAACACATCATTCCAGCCATGTTGATCTTGAATAATGGAGGCCATCACACGGCCCAGATCTGAGTACAAAACATGCCCTGTCGAGAGAAAAGCCGTATGTTGTGCTTTCAGGCTATCGGGCATATTAAAGTGCTCGAGCTTGTCATCGGCATTGACGCAGTATAGAGACACATTGGCATCATGCCCCAGTGCTTCCAGTTGTAAAACTGCCCCACGTTGAATGCGACTAGACCAATGATGCCCACCAGGCAACATTTCTTGCCACAGTATTTTATTGTCGTGATAGAACGATTGATTCATAACAAACCTCTTGCGGATGCTTAACCTCGTTATGGCAATATGCCTGTCCTCCCGGGCTTTTATCCCTCCGTGTAGTTCTATCGAACCGTTATCTCTCGGACCAGTCATGTATCAGTACAGACACATCGGAACCCTAGACAACTTTATCTATCTTGTTATGAAGCAAAAGACATGCCAAATAAGTAATACGATTTTTCATATTCGTAATACCTAAAGAATCATTTTTAGCTTGTTCAAAGTGCAGTTTTAAAAAGAAAGCACCAATATGATGCTGTGAGATTGGAATGATTGATATTTTTAGGTTTTCTTTATCCATAAAAAAAGCGCCTTACGGCGCTTTTTTTTAGATATACAAAAAATTAGTTTGCATATACAGGGAATTTTGCACAAACAGCTTCAACTTTAGCTTTTACGTCAGCGATAACTTTCTCGTCACCTTTGCTGTCGATCACGTCAGCGATCCAACCTGCAAGTTCACGTACTTCAGCTTCGCCGAAACCACGAGTCGTGACTGCTGGCGTACCAATACGGATACCAGAAGTGACGAACGGAGAACGCGGGTCATTTGGAACCGCATTTTTGTTTACAGTGATGTGCGCTGAGCCTAACCAAGCATCAACTTCTTTACCCGTTACATCTTGTTTAATCAAAGACAATAAGAATAAATGGTTTTCTGTACCGCCAGAAACAACATCATAACCACGTGCAATTAATACTTCAGCCATTGCTTGCGCATTTTTCACAACTTGTTGCTGGTAAGTTTTAAACTCATCAGACATTGCTTCTTTGAAACAGATTGCTTTAGCAGCAATCGCATGCATCAAAGGACCACCTTGGTTGCCTGGGAATACAGCAGATTGAAGTTTCTTCTCGATTTCTTCATTTGCTTTAGCAAGGATTAAACCAGAACGTGGACCACGAAGTGTTTTATGCGTTGTCGTTGTTGTTACGTCTGCAATTTGCACTGGGTTAGGATATACACCCGCAGCAACTAAACCAGCAACATGCGCCATATCAACAAAAAGGTATGCACCTACTTTGTCTGCGATGTCACGGAAACGCTGCCAATCAACAATTTGACTATATGCAGAGAAACCAGCAACGATCATGCGTGGCTTGTGTTCCAATGCTAGACGCTCTACTTCTTCATAATCAATTTCGCCAGTTTCAGTATTTAAACCATACTGAACAGCATTATATGTTTTACCAGAGAAGCTTACTTTAGCACCGTGAGTCAAGTGACCACCGTGAGCCAAGCTCATACCAAGAACAGTATCACCTGGATTAAGAAGTGCTAGGTAAACCGCAGAGTTTGCTTGCGAACCCGCATGTGGCTGAACGTTTGCATAGTCTGCACCGAACAACTCTTTTGCACGATCAATTGCAAGTTGTTCAATCACATCCACATATTCACAACCGCCATAGTAGCGTTTGCCAGGATAGCCTTCTGCATATTTGTTAGTAAGTTTTGATCCTTGTGCTTCCATTACAGCTGGTGAGCAATAGTTTTCAGATGCGATTAACTCGATATGTGCTTCTTGGCGTACGCCTTCAGAAGCAATCGCTTGAGCTAATTCTGGATCAAATTCAGCAATAGAGATATTGGCAAACATTAGCGGAGGGTCCTATGAATTAGGGCTTTTAAGCCGTGCTAAAGATTGGTGCATATTGTAGCACGAAGTTTATGGTTTCACAGATTGATATTTATTTAATTATTCGTGAATTTTACTCATCTTACTTGTTATGCTAACAGCTCAAATAAAAAAGGGTATCTGAATGGGATTAATAGATAAATTTTGGCCGAATAAGAATCATACAACCATGAAAGAATCCACCAATCAATTACAAGAAGTTCCAGAAAATTGGGATTTTTATATGTGCGATATAGATGGGCAACCTGCAAGTTATTTTCTCAATCTAGCTTTAACGAGAATTGCACCGATATCAGATAGATCAACCTTACTGAGGGTTGAGATTCAGATGAACCATTCAAGAGAAGATGGCCTATCTTCCAGTGAGGAATTTGATCATCTGATCGAAATAGAGGATCAAATCATTCCTGCACTTACCACAAGACTCCCTACCCTCTATGTTGGCCGTTTGACTCATAATCATTTGAGATATTTTTACTTTTATTGCCAAGATGGAATAGATGTAGACCCTATTATTCATAAAATTATGCAATCTTATCCAGACTATAGTTATCATTTTGACCAAAAAGCTGATTCTAATTGGTCAACCTATTTCGATTATATGTATCCGACTGAAGAAATCATGCAATCCATTTCGAATAGATCTGTCATTGAAAAACTTTTAAACCATGGAGATAATCTTGAAGTTGAACGTCCTGTAGATCACTGGATTTACTTCCAAAGTGACACAGACCGAACTGTTTTTTCAAAAACAATTCAATCTTTAGGCTTTGAAGTTATTCAGCAAGGTCAAGTTGAAGAAAGTGAAAACTTTCATTATCAACTACAAATTTCCAGAAAAGATTCTGTGAATCAACAATCTATTGATGAATGTACTACACAACTAAGTAAATTAGCTCAACAATTTAATGCTAAATATGATGGTTGGGAAACACAGATCATTAGAAATTAAATAAACAGCCCAACTTACCTTGTAAAAAATAAATCGGGCTTATCTCGTCTCTTAATTATTTGCAGGCATCGCCGCTTTTACATCATTCACAATACTAACGATATTCAGCCCATAAGCTGTACCATGATCCCATTCAGTATTGGTTATGTACTGGATTTTTGACCCTTTGTTTTGGGCCGTAGATACCAATGCATCCGTTGCAGCTTTAGGAACTGTTGTATCTTTCGCTCCCTGATAAATGATCACTGGTTGATCCAGTTTCACCTGAGCCGGCTGGGAATCAGTATCCAAGAACGTTTTGACCAAAGGAACTGTCATAAAATTAGTCTGGGTACGTGGATAATTGGTTAAACTATTATTGTTTTTACTCGCATAATCCAACATCGCTGCCCCAAATTTCTGACCTAATACGTCAAAGCAATCTGATTCTGCTTGTTTTGCTATCAAATCAGTTGGAGTTTTAAAAACATTAGCGTAATTAAAACTTGGTTCAATATTTCTTAAACCGGCCGTGATCAAAGCGGTAAATGTATCTAGTTGGGCATACATACCAACTTTTTGCGCTAAAGGTGCATTTTCAACTGACGCATTACCATTCACCAAAATCGCAGCTAAATTAGAGGCAGGCGCCACAGCAACCGTCCCCTTATAGTCCAGCTTAGCACGGCTTTCATATTGTGCTGCACCCAATGCGGCTTGCCCACCTTGAGAATGTCCGACTGTCATCCATTGGCGTGAAACTAATTTACCTTGCCCTGCTAAATAAGATCGTGCAGCAACCACTGCATCTGTAATCGAATAAGCTTCACTTTTTACATTTAGGAAAGGATGCAACTCACGACCGCTTGGCTCTCCCAAACCTTCATAATCAGGTGCAACCACCACATAACCTGCTTCCAAAAATTGGCTAATCATGTTTTGAATAACAGGATTGGTTATATTACGACTTGGTGCACATTGATCAGCAACACCAGTAGTACCATGTGCCCATGCAACAATTTTCCAACCACCTGCTGGTGTTGGCCCACCAGGTACAAATAATAGCGTGGTCGCCATGGTCTCTTTACCATTTTGTCCTAACATTTTATACGTCATGACTGAACTTTCTGCAGCCACGGCACCAAAGTCTGTTTTGGTATAGGCAACAGGCATACCAACCACAGGATTTTTAATATTATTTTCTGGAATGCCTGGCTTCGGTACAAACGAATTATTGTCGTCATCATCATTACAAGCTGTAAGCAACAAACTAGAACTCAGCAGTGCAACCGTTAATAATTTCATATTCATGTCATGTTTCCCTGATTATTATCGTTTTCATTTTAGTGCTTAGTATTTCTTTTACTAAGGCAATTACTTCCATAAGAATGCGCCAAATCCCAAATTGTTCAAGTATTTTTTTATTTTGCTGCTTATTTATTCAAACTCTTTTTTGATAACTAGAAAATTAAATGGCTTCCCCTTCATTCAGCACTGCTTGCTATGAATTTCTTGTAAGATATTCGAATTCTCAACTCAAGCTAGGTCAACTTTATGCAAGCAATCATCTTAGATACTGAAACACATACACTGAATGGTTTGCCGATTGAAATTGCCTATGCCCCAATTGAAATTGAAAATGGAAAGCTCAGTCTCGATAAAAAACAAATTTTTGATCAGCTTTATCAAGTTGGTCAGCCTATTTCCTTTGCGGCGATGGCGGTACACCATATTTTAGAATCCGATCTCGTAGACCAACCTTTTTATAATGAATTTCAACTTCCTGCTCAAACAACTTATATCATTGGGCACAACGTTGATTATGATATTGCAGCTATTGCACGTTGTGGCGTTGATACCTCAAAACTAAAACCAATTTGTACCTTGGCCTTAGCTCGTCGCGTTTGGGAAGATGCTGAGGCACATAATATTTCCGCCCTGATTTATTTAATCTCGAAAGGCAGTGATAAAGCCCGCGAAATGTTGAAAGGTGCGCATCGAGCCGATGCAGACATTATCTTAACCGCCAACATTCTAATGCATATTATTCATCAGCTGAACATTCAAAATATTGAACAACTTTATCTTGCTTCTGAAGACGCCCGTATTCCTAAAAGCATTACCTTTGGCAAACATAAAGGCACTGCTATTCAAGACCTGCCTGCTGACTATATTCAGTGGTTGATGCGTCAGGATGATCTTGACCCATATTTGCGTAAAGCATTAGAAACTAAATGAGTGAAATAAAGGATAAAGTTCTCAATTTTTAGCTTATTTGCCACTTACTTTAAACAAGACAATGATATTTAATAAATTGTTAACATTATTGTCATTTTTTAACTTTATCTTAATCTCCGTCTAGATCTTGATTTGGGGGAGATTAAGAGATGTCACATTTTTTTAAAACAGAGCTTGGGCAAACTGCCCTACAAGAACGCAGTATTGCATTGACAGCACGTCAACGTCGTCTACTACTTTTAATTGATCATGAAGATTTTAAAGAACTGGATCAAGACTATAAGGAAAGGATTGCACCGACTGAACTGGTTCAACAACTGATTGATATGGGACTACTGGCTGAACAAGCAACACCTATTGTTCAAAAAGAAGATGTAGTGCCCGAACTAAAAGCTCATGAGCTCAAAACGCCATCAGACCCCGTTACAACACAAGAAACAATCACAATCGTACCAAAAGCGATTGAAGCTGAATTAAAACCTGAAATCGAACCTGAAATTCTTGAGTTAGAAAAATTACCTTTTGTTGAAATCCAGCAAGTCATGATTCAAACACTCACGACATTTTGCGGTTTGATGGCGCGTCCATTGATACAGAAAATTCAGTCAATTAGTTCTTTACAACAACTCAAAGCCTGCCAAATGCAATGGATAACCTCACTGCAAGAATCACGAATTCCACCGGCTCAACTGAATCAAACTTTGAAATTAATCAATTATTCTGTGCAGCACTTATAGTTAGATATGCAGAATCCCGATAAGTTGAGAATAAAATTGATGTTTTAATAAACAAGAAGCAGCTTTATTGGAAGGTATATATTTACCTGCCTGTATTTTTTGCCTATGATGTGGCACGCATACATGCGCTCATAGCTCAACTGGATAGAGTACAGGTCTCCGAAGCCTGTGGCGTGGGTTCGAGTCCCGCTGAGCGCACCATTGCATCTCCTTCTCTTCTCTATCTCCTCTTATTTTTATAATCGTTCTGTTTTTAACACGCCATAAACCTATTTTTCTACTTGGTTTATTTTTTCATATCGCTCAAAATAGCCGTTCTATTTAACAACGTGAGACGTTTATGACTGATGCTTTGGTGTTGAGCGGTTTGTCCAAAACTTATCGTAATGGTTTTCAGGCGTTAAAAGGGATTGACCTTACCGTACCTGAAGGTGAATTCTATGCATTATTAGGACCTAATGGTGCAGGAAAATCGACAACGATTGGTATCATCAGCTCTTTAACCAAAAAAACATCTGGTTCAGTTGAGATTTTTGGGCATAATTTAGATACCCATCCCTCACATGCAAAACAATGTCTTGGTGTTGTTCCTCAAGAATTTAACTTTGGTCAATTCGAAAAAACTTTCGATATTTTAGTGACCCAAGCGGGTTATTACGGCATTCCGAAGAAATTGGCCGAACAACGTGCTGAACATTATTTAGAAAAGCTTGGCTTATGGGAAAAACGCAATATTCAATCGCGTATGCTTTCGGGTGGTATGAAACGCCGTTTGATGATTGCACGCGCGATGATGCATGAACCCAAACTGCTGATTCTCGATGAACCGACAGCTGGCGTTGATATTGAGTTACGTCGTTCGATGTGGGACTTCCTCACCGAAATGAATGAAAATGGCACATCCATTATTCTTACAACACACTATTTAGAAGAAGCAGAAATGCTGTGTCGTCGTATTGCAATCATTGACCGTGGTGTGATTAAAGAAGATACCTCGATGAAAGGCTTCCTTAATCAGCTGAATGAAGAATCGTTCATTTTTGATTTAGCTGAACCGATCAATGGATTTGATCTCAATATTATTGGTTTTAAATTCAATTTGATTGATCCAGTCACCTTAGAAGTGACTATGGATAAAGCGCATAGCATGAATGATCTGTTCTTATTATTACAGTCACAGAATATCCAAGTCAGCAGTATGCGTAATAAATCGAATCGATTAGAAGAATTGTTCGTAAAAATGGTAGAGAAAAATCTTGCAGGAGCGGATTAATGAATTTCAGTCAATTACAAACCGCTCTCTGGACTTTAGTTGTTAAAGAAATTCGTCGCTTTATGCGAATTTGGCCACAAACCCTGCTTCCACCAGCAATCACCATGAGTTTGTACTTCGTGATTTTTGGCAATTTAGTGGGCTCACGTATTGGTGAAATGGGTGGCTTTAGCTATATGCAGTTTATTGTGCCTGGCTTGATTATGATGGCTGTGATCACCAACAGCTATGCCAACGTTTCCTCAAGCTTCTTTAGTGCCAAATTCCAGAAAAGTATTGAAGAACTGATTATGAGCCCAGTACCCTTACACTTAATCTTATGGGGTTATGTGATTGGTGGTGTTAGCCGTGGTGTATTGGTCGGCTTGATCGTCACGATAATGAGCCTATTCTTTACTCACTTAGAAATTTATAATGTGTTTGTGACTATATATACAGTCATCATTACTTCATTATTATTTTCATTGGGCGGTTTCATCAACGCGGTCTATGCCAAGTCGTTCGATGATATTTCAATTATCCCGACTTTCGTATTGACACCTCTCACCTATTTAGGTGGTGTGTTTTATGCCATTAGTGCACTCAGCCCATTTTGGCAAAACGTCTCTTTAGTTAATCCAATTGTATATATGGTCAACGCCTTCCGTTACGGTATTTTAGGGCACAGTGATGTCAATGTTGCTTTTTCTTTAGGTATTGTGACGCTGTGCTGTGTTGTCCTTTATGCAATTGCCTATCATTTATTAGCTCGTGGTTCAGGAATGCGTGAATGAGTGTTGAACATTCTTTATTGGGTAAAGACACCCAATACCCTACTCAATATCAACCAGATGTTTTATTTCCCATTGCCCGTGCAGAGTCACGTCAGCAGTATTTACATGTTAACGGGATTACGCAGGGTAAAGATTGGTGGCATGTATTTGAAATTTCATGGCTGAATAATCTTGGTTTACCGCAAGTAGCGATTGGTCGTTTGGCATTACCAGCCAGTTCTCCCAATTTAATTGAATCAAAGTCACTTAAACTTTATTTCAATGGGATGAATTTCACCCAATTTGAGTCTCAGCAAACCTTTGTTGAAACCGTTGAACGTGATTTATCCAATGCTGCGGGTGCAAAAGTTGAACTACAACTGTTCCAAGTCGATGATTTAGAGATTTCTAAACCTAAAGGGATTTGTATCGATGATCTAATCCCTGAGTGTTTATCAGAACATCCTGATTCGACTTTATTGCAGCTAGATGCAAGCGTGCAAGATGACGTTGAAATTGAGTTGTACTCACATTTATTGAGAAGCAATTGCCCTGTGACGGGTCAGCCAGACTGGGGTACTGTTTTTATTCGTTTACAAGGTAAAAAACCTTGTTATCGCAGCGTTTTAGCTTATATTATCTCGTATCGTCAGCATAATGGTTTCCACGAACAATGTGTTGAGCAAATATTTGCGGATATTTGGCAACTGTTAAAGCCAGAAAAGCTGATGGTCTATGCAACCTATACTCGCCGCGGGGGCTTGGATATTAACCCATGCCGAGTATCAGATCTGTCATGGATGCCCGAGCCAATTCGCTTGGCACGACAATAAAACGAATAAATTTGATATAGAGGACGTTCTTCAATGACCAGTTATTTCGGGATTCTTCCGTCAGCAAGTTTGAGTCAGGATATTCAACTTGCACAAGCCAACCGTGACAGTAAAGAGCCTCAATACCCTTTACGTGACAAAATTTCTCTACAGCTAACTGATGAGTTAATTGACACCATGTTGGTTCACTTGGTTCAACAATTTCCACCAAGTGACAAACGAGATACTACCGAAGGACTTGCGATTAAAATTCGCGGCATTGTTGAAACTTTAATGAAGCAGCTATTAGGTAAAGCTTCAAATGAACAAGTGCTTGAATCATTAGCATTCATGGAAAAAAGCTTGTTCATTGATAATGAAGGTAAGCAACGTATAGGTACTGTATTACCAGATAGCCTTGTTGCAGAGATGAAAAAGAGCTTTGCAGAAGTCGCTGCTGGAAACGGTAAAGAGCAACGTGATGCTTTAACAAAGCAGTTTAAAGCTTTTGCGGATGCCTTGATCCATCACTTTATGACTGAATTCAACAAAACTCTTGGTCTGGGTATGGTGAAACGTGGCGTTGCCAGCGTTGCGACCAGTGGTGTAGAAACTGCTGTTCATATCGTGATTAAGAAACTGATTCCGAGCTTAAGCCAAGTGGAACTTGAAGTCTTTACCAAGCACTTCGACCAACTTTTGGTACAAAAATAAGCCTAGAATGTTGAGAAAGCGACGATTACCAAATCGTCGCTTTTTTTATTCCAAATTAATCTCTTATAAATGTCACAATTTCTAAATTTGCATTGTCTAAATCAGCGTTTATGTTAGCATTCGCGAAGCGTTGATTTACCTGATTTAGAATCGCATGTCTCCAAGCCCGCAATACAAATTTTTACGTCAAGCACCTCGTGATGGCTTGAGCACTGCCAATCAGCCTTCTCGTTGGCAACAACTGCATATCGACCCATGGCTTTGTCTATTTCTGATTCTAAATGCCATGCTGGGGCTGACTGTCTTATATAGTGCATCCGCACAAGATGTCGGACTGGTCAGTAAACAAGCCATGAGCTTTGGTATCGGTTTTGTGGTCATGTTTAGTTTGGCTCAGATTCCTCCAAAAGTGTATCAGGCCTTTTCACCTTACTTTTACGTATTCGGTGTATTGTGCCTGATTGCTGTCATGGTCTTTGGTGAAGTACGTATGGGTGCTCAACGCTGGATTGATATTCCCGGCTTCGGTAGCGTACAACCTAGTGAGTTTATGAAAATTGGTATGCCAATGATGGTGGCGTGGTTCTTGTCACGTAAAGCATTGCCTCCAAGCTTCTCACAAGTCATTCTGTCTTTATTACTGATTGTGGTGCCTTTTCTACTCATTGCTGAACAACCCGACTTAGGAACTTCTTTATTGGTACTTGCCAGTGGGATTTTCGTGCTTTTCCTCAGTGGCTTATCATGGAAATTGATTGCAGGTGCAGCAGGTGTCGCAGGTGTCATTATTCCGATCGCATGGGAATTTTTACTGCACGACTATCAGCGTCAACGTGTTTTAACTTTATTTAATCCAGAAGCCGATGCACTAGGAACGGGCTGGAACATTATTCAATCTAAAACCGCAATCGGCTCTGGTGGTTTTTCAGGCAAGGGCTTCTTAGAGGGAACTCAATCTCACCTGCACTTTTTACCTGAAGGCCATACTGACTTTATTATTGCTGCCTATTCAGAAGAGTTTGGCTTGATTGGTGTCACCCTGCTAATTCTTCTTTACTGCGCGATTATTTTTAGAACATTCCAAATTGGCTTACAAAGCTTCCATAACTATGGTCGTTTAGTTGCTGGCGCATTTGGTTTGTCTTTTTTTGTTTATGTATTTGTAAATGCAGGCATGGTCAGTGGTATTTTACCTGTAGTAGGTGTGCCTTTGCCGTTCATGAGTTATGGCGGAACTGCAATTATTACCCTTATGTCAACTTTTGGACTGGTTATGTCTATTCATACACATCGATAATGAGGAATTTTATAAACTTATGTTTCTTCCTACTTTGAATAAAACTTTTAAATTTTTAACTTTAAGTGCTGGTTTATTCTTGAGCAGTAATTGGGCACAAGCAAATGAATTTTACAATCACCCTAATTACGTTGCTTTCAAACAAAAGGCAATGACAACCTACGGCTTAAGCAGCGAACAAATCGATGCTGCGATGAGTGGTGCGCGTAATTTACCTAATATTTTGAACATTATGACTCGCCCTGGTGAAAGTAAACCTTGGTATCAATATCGTTCAATGTTTTTAGTTGAAGGGACCATTCAACGTGGTGCACGTTTTAAAAGCCAATATGAAGACGTACTTAATCGTGCAGAACAGCAGTACGGTGTGCCTAAATCGGTGATTCTCGGCATTTTAGGTGTAGAGACAGGTTATGGGGCCAATAAAGGCTCTTTCATCACCAGAGATGCCTTAGCCACGCTTGCCTTTGGTTACCCACGTCGTGCTGACTATTTTAGTGATGAACTCGCCGCTTTAATTTCTTGGACATATAAAGAAGGCTATCCAACCAACAGTATTGTGGGTTCTTATGCGGGTGCAATTGGTTACCCTCAGTTTATGCCAAGTAATATTCAAAAATTAGGTGTGGATTACGATGGTAATGGACATATCGATTTAAGAAACTCTGCTGCGGATGCGATTGGTTCAATTGCCAACTATTTAGCTCAACACGGATGGGAACGTGATCGTCCAATTGGCTTCCCTGCTCGTTACTCAGGTAACAATCCAGATAGCGTGATTGCTAAAGATTTAACCCAGCCAACCCCTTATGGTGAATTGAAAAGATTAGGGATTGCACCACTTGACCCTTTGGTAAAAATTGACGACCTTGATTTAGTCAATGTTATTCAATTACAAGACCAATTCGGTCCAATTTACTATATTACTTATCCAAATTTCCAAGTGATTACCACCTACAATAGAAGCAGAATGTATGCCACTGCAGTGTGGTTATTGGGCACAGAAGCAGCTAGCCGATAGGCTAGCTTTTTTACAAAATTATGAAAAGTCAATAAATTTTTTATTAAAAAAGTGCATATATTCAGCAAAATTTATAAATTGTTACAATATTGATTATTTTTTAACCAGAAACTGTAAGTTTTTGCCCTTTTTGTAACTATTTATCGTTAAGGACTAGACACACTTCGTAAGTGATGAATATTATCGCCGCAAGATAAAGTAATTGCAAAAGTGAATAATTAGACATGTGCACTATATTTCAAGGTGTTTTTATTGAAATAGAAAAGCATGTTCTCTAGGAGTTTATACAATGCAGTTTTCGCTAAAATATATTCTAGCGCTGACGGCAGGCTTAAGTTTAAGCCCGTTACATGCTGAAATGGTACAGTCTTCATCATTAACCAATGATGTGGAAGGTTCTAATTTGGCTGCCCGCGTACTAAGCAAAGATTCTCAAAATTTTAATTCTCGTTTTTCAAACGTTAATAGTCTTTCAATCACTGAGAGTTCAGGTGACAAAGTACGTCGCCAAACGATCGCTGCTAAGATCGATATCCCAGCAGAAGAGCCTTCAGTGATTGAAAAACTGAATACTGTTGCTTCGAACACAGTTCGTAAATTTAGCCAAAATGGCGTTGCGTCATGGTATGGTCGTCAATTCCATGGTCGCAAAACAGCAAGCGGTGAAACATTCGATATGAATGCTATGACTGCTGCTCACCGTAGCCTTCCTTTGAACTGTTATATCCGTGTAACAAACAAAGACAATGGCAAAAGTGTTGTTGTAAAAGTTAACGATCGTGGTCCATTCCATGGTAACCGTGTATTAGACTTATCTTATGGTGCTGCAAAGCAACTTGGTATGTCTAGTTCAGGTACGGGCAATGTGAGCATTGAACGTGTTGATGGTCCTAATTCTTAATCGTTAAGACCATCACTAAAAAGCCGCTTCTTGCGGCTTTTTTTATTTTTATCTATTACATTTGTTAATGCTTTACGCCCTATCCTATTCTTCGGTATATTGAAGAAATAAAAATGAAGACCGCAAGGAGAGCGCTGTGAAATCAATTGACGAATGGTTTGATGAATATAGTGACAGTCACCAAAACCAAACCAACAAAAAAATCCACTGGGTCTGCGTTCCTGCAATTCTATTTTCAATCATTGGTATTCTGGCGCACTTTAGCACCTTACTCACCGCATTATTACTGGTTTTAACTTTAGTCTTTTATGCACGCTTGGATATTGTTTTAGCAGTGGCGATGGCAGCCTTATTAGCCGTTATGGCATGGTTGATTGTGATCTTACCAGTCGGTGTTGGATTCTATATCGGTGTTTTTGTGATTGCGTGGATCGGACAATTTTATGGACATAAAGTTGAAGGCAAGAAACCTTCATTCTTTAAAGATTTACAATTCCTTCTGATTGGCCCTGTATGGTGCATGGACGCTTATTTAGCTAAAGTCCTACCTAAATGGAAAATTCGTCAAAAATCAGCGCTTACAAGCTAATTTAGCGCACATCTTGCAAGCAATCAGCCAAGGGAAACTGTTATTGATACATTTTCCCTTGGTATTTCAACCAACCATCGACGTGTTTTCCACGCGGATCATGATGAGTCCAGTGAATCACCCCACCTTTTTGGCTGTATTCATATTCACCAAAAAACGCAACTGTATCGCCTTTTTTTAACCCTTCGATTCTTGGAGCCAAATCAATGTTGTGTGCGATCAATACGGTTAAACCATTCTCTAGTTTAAGAATCATTTTCTGATGTCTTGAACCTTCATTGTCATCTGGCAAAACAGCTTTCACAACACCTTGCGCTTGAACCTGCACATTACTTCGCTGCTGCTGATAGGCTTGCATGATCTTGTGTTGATCATCTACAGTGACATTGCTATTTGTAGTCGGTAAATTACTGCTGGTATTTTGTTTTTGCTTTAAATCAAAGCCAAAATAAGCTGCAATCAATACAATGATCGCAATAATGATCAGATTATTTTTTTGAGTTTTCATACTTACCTTTTATCAGACGCAAAATAGCAAAATGCCAATCGAATTGATTGGCATTTTGATCATACAACGTCTATCACATTTAGAATAGTCGATTCATACCATTCAAAGCCGCAACACGATAGGCTTCAGCCATGGTTGGATAGTTGAATGTGGTTTCTACGAAATACTTCAATGTATTGTTTGGACTGTGCATCACCACTTGCCCAATGTGAATAATCTCTGCCGCATTGTTACCAAAACAGTGAATACCCAAGACTTCTAAAGTATCACGATTGAACAGAATCTTTAATTCACCAACAGTATCACCAGTAATCTGTGCACGTGCCAAATGACGGAAAGATGCTTGCCCCACTTCGTAAGGCACTTTCTCTTCAGTCAGTTCTTGCTCAGTCTTACCAATTGAAGAAATCTCTGGAATGGTATAAATGCCTGTTGGTACATCACGGATTGGCTTCACATTCTTTTCGCCCACCATATTTGCGCCCGCACAACGACCTTGGTCATACGCAGCCGACGCCAATGATGGCCAACCAATCACATCACCTGCCGCATAAATATTTTCAGCTTCAGTTTGATATTGATCATTCACCATCAACTGACCACGACCATTCGGTACTAGACCCACATTTTCCAAGCCTAGACCATCGGTATTACCTGAACGGCCATTACACCATAAGATCGCATCTGCTTTGATCTTCTTACCGCTAAGTAAATGCAAGACCACATGATCATCAAAAGTTTCTAAACGATCAATTTGCTCATTGTGGCGAATCAATACGCCTTGTTCACGTAAGTGATATGACAATGCATCGGCAATTTCATCATCAAGGTAGCTTAAAAGCTTTTGCTGGGTGTTGATCAAATCAACTTTATGATCAAGTCCGATGAAAATTGAAGCGTATTCACAGCCAATTACGCCTGCACCATAAATGATGATTTTTTGGATTGAATAATCAAGATCGAGAATCTTATCTGAATCAAATACGCGCGGATGATTGAAATCTAAACCTTTCGGTTGGTATGGACGGCTACCGGTTGCAATCACGATTTGCTTGCAAATAATGGTATCTTTGATGCCATCCTGACCAAAAATCAGTACAGTGTTTTTATCTTGGATATACGCGCGACCGTGGAAAACTTCTATTTTATTGCGATCATAAAAACGTGTATGCGTATCAACTTGCTGTTGAATGACTTTATGCGCATTACGTAATACCTGTTTCATGGTGAATTGTTTCCACTCACCTACTTTTTGAAACATTGGGTCACGTTGATAACGAATAATACTTGAAACTGTTTGACGTAAAGCTTTACTTGGAATTGTGCCTACGTGTGCGCAGTTACCACCGAGTTGATCACGAACATCAACGATTGCAACACGTTTACCTGCTTTTGCAAGCTTCATTGCCGCGCCTTCGCCAGCTGGGCCAGAACCGAGAATTACTGCATCATATTTAACAATATTCCCACCGACGACCTCTTTCTTACGTGGCATTCAAAGCTCCTTTGTCTCTTAACCGTTTTGCTATATATATGATAACCAATATGCAGCCAGATGATGTATTTCACAACTATATATTTTTATATATTTACATTTTCAAAATGAATACCACTTTTCATGCTTTATTACGGTAAATTTGACTATAATAAGGGGATATCTCAAGTCAAAGGCTGTAGAAATTATATGTCTGAACACCGTAAACCTGAACAGGGTATAAAACTTCGTGGCGCGGAAAAAGTCGCGAGAATTCCTGTAAAAGTTATCCCTACGGTTGAAGTACCTCGCAAACCTGACTGGATTCGAGTCAAGATGACCGCTCCAGAAGAAGTTCAGCGTATCAAAACAACCTTGCGCTCGCAAAAACTCCATACCGTATGTGAAGAAGCTGCTTGCCCCAACCTACCTGAATGTTTTGGTGGTGGTACAGCAACTTTCATGATCATGGGTGATATCTGTACACGTCGCTGTCCATTCTGTGACGTTGCACATGGTCGTCCAAATGCTTTAGATCCAGATGAACCACGCCATATGGCCGAAACCATTTCCAATCTCGGTCTCAAATATGCGGTGATTACTTCGGTCGACCGTGATGACCTTTTGGATGGTGGTGCGCAACACTTCGTTGATTGTATCAAAGAAGCACGTGCATTAAGCCCAAAAACATTATTGGAAATTCTAGTGCCTGACTTTCGTGGTCGTATGGATATCGCCTTACGCATCATGACTGAATGTCCACCAGATGTATTCAACCACAACATTGAAACTGTGCCACGTTTATATAAAGCGATGCGCCCAGGTTCGGACTATCAGCACTCTTTAACCTTGTTAAAAATGTTTAAAGAATACTGCCCTGATGTACCAACCAAATGTGGTTTGATGGTCGGTATCGGTGAAACTGAAGAAGAAGTGATTGCCCTGCTCGATGATCTTAGAGCACATGATGTTGACTACATTACCATTGGTCAATACCTACAGCCATCTAAGCAACATGCACCAATCGATCGCTTTGTAACGCCAGAAGAGTTTGAACGCTATGCTGAGCATGGTCGTAAACTTGGTTTTAGAAATATCTGGTCTGCACCAATGGTTCGCTCAAGCTACTTTGCTGATCGCCAATACCATGGTGAACCTGTTCCAGCGGTACGCCGTAAAGTCGATCCTGCCAAGAAAATTGCAGTTCAAGCGATTGAAGCTTAAGATTCAATAAAAGAAAGAGAGAATTCTAATATTCTCTCTTTCTTTTATATCTCAAAACACAAGTTTCAATAAACTTAAGTATAAAAATAGACTTTCTTGTTGGCCGTGAAATAAGTGTGAATAATTACAACTCAAAACTCAAATACAAAAAATCATATAAAAACATTAGTTTACCTCAACCAAATCCCTCTATATCCTGATTAGACCGAATACAAGGTTTTTAAATCGTACATTTAAAGAATAAAGCCAAAATTTTTATTTAAGGCCAAAACACTAGGCCATTCAATGACAAGAAGCACAACGTTTTATAAAGAACAAGCAACGCATCTACAAAGCTTCTTATAACCAAAATATATTAATCAGGATCCAAAACGATGAAGAAGAAAGTATTCACACTCACCGCGACAATACTAGGAAGCTTAATATTATTAGGCTGTAACAATGATTCAAACAATGACTCCGAGACATTGAATGCCAACACTGGTGATACTTTAATTTTAACCAACAATGGGATGATCAGTTCAATAGACCGCATGACACCAAACACAATTGTCTCAAATATTAAAATTACAGGTTTACAATCTGGCGATGAACTTGTTGGAATTGATTATCGACCTAAAGATAGTAAGCTTTACGCAATTGGTTTACTGGGAAATATTTATACACTCAACCCCTCCAATGGCGTTGCCACATTTGTTAAAGCTCTAATTGCAGATCCAACCGATACCATAGATGGAAATACACCATTTACAAAAATTTTAGGTGAGGCAAACCTCATCACTGTGAATTTTAATCCAGTTGCTGACCGTTTAAGAGTTATGACCAATACTGGACAAAACCTTCGAATTAATGTCGATACAGGTACAACAATTACTGACGGCGCAATTAATTTAGCAGAAAGTAACCCTGCTATTATTGCAGGTGCATATACCAATGCCTTTGCAGGAACAGCCTCCACAAAGCTTTACAGCATCGACCAAAACTCTGATCGAATTTATTTACAAAATGCCAATGCAGGTACACTTGGAAGTTCAGCAGCGCTTGGTGCAGATATAAATACCAATGGTGGCGGTGGCTTTGATATAGATCCTGTCAACAATATCGGATTTGCTGCGCTTAAACTTGTGTCTGGAACATACAAATTCTACCAACTTAACCTTGCTAATATTGGTACGAGCAGTGATGCGATTTTTGCAACGAGTGATTTAAATACAAGTTTTAATAGCATGGGAATTCGTGGAATTGCTTTAAAAAGAGCCACCGACTCAACAGCTCAAGGCTTTGGTTTAACCGCAAATAATAAGTTGTTAAGTTTCGCTTTAAGCAACCCAAATTCAGTAGTTGAAAAAAACTTAAACGGTCTGCTCGTTGATGAAAGATTTATTGGTATTGACTACCGCTTAAGAACAGCAACAGAAAATTCAGGCAAGCTGTATGGACTTACCAACAAGGCAAACTTATATACCATTAATACTGATTCTGGTTTAGCAAGCTTAGTTACCACCTTAAAACCAGCGGCAGGCAGTGGTTTTACGACTTTACAAGGCACGAGCTTTGCAGTTGATTTCAATCCAACTGCCGATCGTCTCCGTGTAATTAGCGACACAGGACAAAACTTACGAATAAATGTTGATACAGGCGATACGATTAAAGATGGCGATATCAATGGAGCTTCAGGGGCAAAAGTAACAGCGGCAGCGTACACAAATAGCTTTAAAACACCTATCGCCATGCTTAGCACAGAACTTTTTGATGTAGATCAAAGCAATAAAACTCTCGCGAAACAGAACCCTCCAAATAATGGAACGCTAAATTTAATTGGAAATTTAGGCATTGATCTTGGCTTGGATAATGGTTTTGATATTGCGGGTGGAGATAATGGTTATGCCCTTGCTACAGTTTCAGGTGAATCGGGAGCATCCATCCTCTATCGTATCGATTTAAATAGCGATACAACGATTACAACACCGCGTGCAAGATTAGCAATTAATGTCGATGGCACACCAAACTTAGCTGCATCGAAAATTGGAAACAGTTCCACACCTCAAGTGATTGATTTAGCAATTTTATTTAAATGAGCTTAATAATAAAAAACACCACAATTGTGGTGTTTTTTATTATTAAAACAAAAGCTTAAGCAATATGCTTCTGTACTACAATCGAACCGACTGAATAACCAGCACCGAATGAAGAGATCACGGCATACTCACCATCATTGACCTGCTCACCCGTACGATGCATTGCAATAATCACACCTGCAGACGAGGTATTAGCAAACTCATCCAAAATAATCGGTGCACGTTCTAAATCAGCCTCTTTACCGACTACCAATTTCAAAATCAGTTCATTCATATTGGCATTGGCTTGATGCAACCAGAAACGCTTGATTTGTTCAGCGCTTAATTCAAGTTTTTCCAATTGTGCGGTAATGATTTTAGCAACCAATGGACAAACTTCTTTAAAGACTTTACGACCGTCTTGACGGAATAACTTGTCGTCGACAACCGCATCTTCACTGCGGTTTAAGAAACCAAAGTTATTACGGATATTATTTGAGAACTGGGTAAACAAATGAATATCTAAGATTTCATAACCCGATTTGGTTTCAGTTTCTTCAATAATTGATGCAGTCGCAACATCACCAAAGATAAAGTGTGCATCACGAGTACGGTAGTCTAAATGACCCGATGTAATTTCAACATTGAGCAATAACACACGACGTGCGCCACATTTCACAGCATCGTAGGCTTGTTTCAAACCAAATGTCGCAGCAGAACATGCCACATTCATATCATAGGCATAGCCTTGAATACCCAATGCAGACTGGATTTCAATCGCAACTGCTGGGTAGGCACGTTGCATATTTGAACATGCCAAAATTACAACATCGATGTCTTCTGCAGTTACGCCTGCATTTTCCATCGCTTGTTTAGCAGCAATAACGCCCCACTCCGCTTGAAGTGACAGTTCATCATTACTACGCTCTTGCAAACGTGGGCGCAAACGTGCTGGATCAAGAATACCTGATTTTTCGACCACATAACGGCGTTGAATACCCGATGCTTTCTCGATAAATTCAGGGCTTGAGCCACGTAAAGCTTCAATTTCGCCAGCTTCAATTTGCGCTGCGTGATCTTGGTTATACTGTTCTACATAAGCATTTAAACTTTCAACCAACTCTTCATTGGAAATAGATTCAGTTGGATGGAATAAACCTGTACCTGTTATACGGATGCCCATGTAAAACTCCTGTAAAGAATAGTTCTAACTTTCATATTTCTCAGTTTAACCGATTGCTAATCGATCCCATAGTTTTTGTAATCTAGTTGGTGAAATAGGCAGCTTTGTTTTCATCGGTTGAGAAAACAAAGAAATTCTAAATTCTTCCAACATCAAATACAGTTCTTTAATTTTAGGATCGTTTTTAAATTTAAATACTTTGTCCATCCATGGATCGACATCATCAATTGCAGCAAGGTCTCGTTGTAGATTATTGGGCAAACAATCTAAACGCAATAGCAGCGCTTTCAAATAACGCGGGTATTCCTGCCAAATTTCAGGGGATTGGCTATAAACAAAGTTTGCTAATGACATTAAATCAAGTTGATCTTCTATGTCATCTACACTTCGACCAAAAATGGTTTGATCCAAGACCAATAATTCACGGCGAATCTGCTGCCATTGGGTAAATATTTCAGTTAAATCACTTAATGTCTGTTGACCATTTGCTAAGAATTTCTTTTTAGTTTCAGTCAATAGTTGTTGAAACTCAGTCGCATTTTTTGGTAGCTCTTGAATTGAAACTTGCAAGGTTGCATAGACTAGCATTTGCTCTAACTTGGCACGATCACCCAACGGTGAATAAGCGAGAGCTAAAGGTTTAGAAATCTGCTTTTTCAATTGACGGATTAAATCCCCCAATTGCATATGTACCAGACGGATTACCCCTTCCCGATGTTGCTTAATCGCTTCATCCTGATCATTAAAGGTTTGAATCACCACGCCCGATTCATCTTTGGCTTCAAGCTCAGCAAATTGCTTGGTAGAAACCAAAGCCTGATACTGCTTAATAATAACGCCTGTTACTTTTTGTGATGCTTCAAACACAAAATTTTCAGGGAAGGTCTGAAACTCACCTTGTTGCTGTTGCACTGGGCGATGTGTTTCCACACGACAACGGGCTTTTAATTCGTCTAAATCACGCCCTTGTGCAATCAACTTGCCCTTTTCATCTACAACCTTAATAAAAGGTATTAGATATTGATCGATACGTTCAAAAGAAAAGTCTTTTTCCGTAATCTGCTCACCGCGTAAAGCAAACGCCAAGTAGCTAAATAAATGTTCACGCAGATGAACTGCATCAATCCCCTGCATGAGCTTTTTAGCTGTATCAGGGATCGGCACCAAATTGCGACGCTTGTCTTTTGGCAGTGCTTTCAATAAAGCTTCGATTAAATCCTGACGCCAGCCAGGAATGCCCCACGACCATTGCTTTTCATCCACTTGCGGTAAAGCCTGCACAGGAATTTTAACTGTCGCACCATCTTCATCATGACTTGGGTCAAAACGATAGCTGGCAGCAAGTCGCAGTTGTCCATTATGCAAATAATCAGGGAACTGTTGCGTGGTTGGACGATCATTCATCCACAACGCATCATCTTCCACAAAGAGATAACGTGGATTGTCTGTTTCGACTGTCGCGCGCCAATCTTCAAAACTACGACGGCTGGCAATTTCCTCAGGCACTTTTTCTGCATAGAACTGGTAAATGGTCTCTTCATCCACCACCAAATCACGACGACGTAATTTATCTTCAACCCGTTCAACTTCTTCAAGTTTGAGTAGGTTATGTTTTAAAAATGGCGGTGTAATGCCCAAATTCCCGGTGGTCAGTCCATCACGTAAAAAGATTTCGTGTGCCGCGGCTTGATCAACTTTCTCGAAATTAATCATTCGTTTCGGTTCAATGATTAAACCAAATAGCGATATTTGTGCATAAGCATTGACGATACCTGCCTTTTTCGACCAATGTGGCTCGAAATAGTGGTACTTCAATAAATCACGCGCAGCCAATAAAATCCATTCAGGATCAATTTTTGCCAAGGTGCGTAAATACACCTGAGAGGTTTCCACCATCTCAAATGCCATCACCCAAGCGGTATTGGTCTTGTGTAAGGTACTTGCAGGAAAAACTTTAGCCTTCTGTTGGCGCACCGCCATAAAGGTATTACGTTCATCGGTTTTATTCGCAATAAATGAAAGCAAACCCGTTAATAGTGCACGGTGTAAGTTTTCATAATTAGCTGATTTTTCGTTAAAACTGAGTTTTAAACCTTCTGCCAATTCAACCAATTGCTGATGGGTTTGTTTCCATTCACGAAGACGTAACCAACTTAAAAAGTGCTGACGCGCAAATTGACGACGCTTATTTTCAGTTTGTGTTTCGGGGCTGGTTTGTAACGTATTCCAAAGCTTTAGATAGAATAAAAAGTCTGAATCTGCTTCTTTGAATAAGGCATGTTTCTGATCTGCCTGCATTTGCTTGTCCGCAGGACGTTCACGCGGATCTTGAATGGCCAAGGCACTGACAATAATCAAAGTTTCTTTGAGTACACCAAAATGAGCACCGCCAACCAACATACGTGCTAAACGCGGGTCAATCGGCATACGTGCCATCATTTGACCGACTTTGGTTAAATCATTCTTACGTTCATTTAATGCACCCAACTCAACCAAGAGTTTGCGTCCATCATTAACCAAACGAAAATCAGGCGGCTCAATAAAATCAAAATCTTCTAAATTACCTAAACCTAAGCTTTGCATTTGCAAAATAACAGAGGCCAAGTTGGTTCGTTTAATTTCAGGCTCAGTAAACTCAGGACGACTTAAAAAGTCTTCTTCACTGTATAGACGAATACAGACACCCGCAGCAATACGACCACAACGACCTTTACGCTGATTGGCTGCAGCTTGTGAAATAGCTTCAATCGGTAAGCGCTGTACACGTGAACGGTAGTTATAACGTGAGATACGAGCAAAACCACTATCAATCACATAACGAATATTCGGTACAGTCAGTGCTGTTTCCGCCACGTTGGTGGCAATAATAATGCGTCGCCCTTTACCACTTGGGCTAAAGATTTTTTGCTGTTCTGCAAGAGCCAAACGTGCATATAAAGGCAATACCTCAGTATGACGAGGACCATATTTTTGCAGCGTTTCCTGTAATTCACGGATTTCTTGCTCTGTACTGGCAAAAATTAAAATATCCGCATATTCAGGATGACCTTTACTCTCTGCATCTGCAAAACATTCCTCTACAGCCTGCACCACCGCACGCGGTAGATTTTCTTCAAAATCATCAAACTCATCGTCATCGCTACCGACAATGCTCAACTCAGAAATCGGACGATAACGTAGCTCGACAGGAAAGCTACGACCTTCTACTTCAAAAATCGGTGCGTTATAAAAATACTGGCTAAAACGGTTTACATCCAGAGTCGCCGAGGTCACGATCACTTTTAAATCAGGACGCTTTGGCAAAAGCTGCTTGAGATAGCCCATGATGAAGTCAATATTGAGTGAGCGTTCATGCGCTTCATCAATAATGATCGTATCGTATTTTGATAGAAAACGGTCATTGGTTAATTCAGCCAACAAAATACCATCGGTCATCAAACGGACGATTGAATCTTGCGAACCTTGCTCATTAAAACGAATCTTAAAGCCAATTGATTCGCCAAGCTTCTCGCCCACTTCTTCAGCGATACGTTGCGAGACACTTCGTGCAGCCAATCGACGTGGCTGAGTATGACCGATCATCCCTGTGAGTCCACAGCCTGCCAGCATGGCAATTTGTGGAAGCTGTGTGGTTTTACCAGAACCCGTTTCACCAGCAACAATGATGACCTGATGCTTTTGAATTGCCTCAATTAAACGGTCTGCATATTGGGTAACAGGCAGGTCTTGATTCAGCTTGATCGTGGGAACACGTGCTAAGCGTTGTTTTACCTTATGATTCGATTGTTGAATGAGTTTTTCGATTTCTGCTGTTTCTGTTTTTTTATCTTTGCGCAGTCGATTTAAACGGTGACGGTCACGAGCCATAACCAATTGATCTACATTTAAATGACTCTGCACTGAACAGCTTTCCTGAAAAATTAAATAATCGGCTATTTTACGCCTTAAACCCTTGCTATGCAAAGAAAGCTTTTCTAGGTCTTAACCACCGCAGAGGCTTATCACTAAAAATTCAGGTCTTGAATCAAGTTAAATAATTACTCATCCGAGGCTGAAACAATAAAAATAGCTCTTAATTTTGATCCACTGACTGCGTTTGGATCAATATCAACGACAAGATTAAGAAAAGTCGAGACCTGTGACCAGTGCTGATAACCTTTTCCTTTTAATACTTTTGGGACGAAAATAGCGCCTTCTCTTATTTCTTGCTGACTTTGTTTTGCATCCAATACAATCATCGAACATGAGAATAAATCAACTGCCTGACAATTTGGAATAAATATTGCGCCCTCTTTTGGGAGATAAGTTTTTGCTTGTGTAACATTTACCAGACCATTAGATGATTCCATTCCTTCACTCTTGCCAAATAAATCCTGAATTTTTATAGCAACCAATCAATAATCTCATCAAACTAATTACTATTCTCCTTATCGGATTCGTGTTTTTTCTTTAGCCAATCTATCTCAACAACTCAGGATCACGAACAGATAGTTTTCCAAATAAAACTGATACTCGTAGAAAATTTAATCGTATACCTCCGTTTTTTATATAATTTTAGATTTTTTCAATTTTACCCTTGAATTTTGATGACGTAGACTTCATGTTGTTATGCACATTAGTTCTGGATCTTTTGTCATGTTTGCTTCATCTCAATGCAGTCAAATAGGACAGATATTCTTGGGTGAAAGTCGTTTTTATTGATTTATTCAATTTTCCGATTCTAGTCATGTAAAAATACTATTTCCCCAATAACTAAAAATTATTTATTCTTGACCTCGTAAACAAGTAAGGCGTTAGCCTCTCAATAAAACCTCAATCATGGAGACAATGATGAGCTTAATTAATACTGAAGTTAAACCATTTAAAGCAACTGCGTACCATAACGGTCAATTTGTTGACGTATCTGAAGCAGATCTTAAAGGCAAATGGTCTGTTGTATTCTTCTACCCAGCTGACTTCACATTCGTATGTCCAACAGAGTTAGGCGACCTTGCTGACAACTATGCTGAATTCCAAAAACTAGGCGTTGAAATCTATGGCGTGTCTACTGACACTCACTTCACGCACAAAGCTTGGCACGACACTTCAGAAGTTATTGGTAAAATCCAATACCCATTGATCGGTGACCCAACTTGGACACTTTCTAAAAACTTCGACGTATTAATCGAAGCTGCTGGTCTTGCTGACCGTGGTACTTTCGTAATCGATCCAGAAGGCAAAATCCAAATCGTTGAAATCAACGCTGGTGGTATCGGCCGTGATGCATCTGAACTTCTTCGTAAAGTTAAAGCTGCTCAATATGTTCACGCTCACCCAGGTGAAGTTTGCCCAGCTAAATGGAAAGAAGGCGAAGCTACGCTTGCTCCATCTATCGACTTAGTTGGTAAAATCTAATTTTTTAGATTAGACCAATAGGTTTGAAGCCACCCTTTTTAGGGTGGTTTTTTTATTGATTATTTTTATCAATCCAAGTCCTATTCCAACCGAAAATTTATAGCTAATTTTTTACAATTCTTATACTTATAAATTTATAGCAAGCTTCATTTATGAATTGTCAGACTGCCGCAGTTGGAGTACTGTCAAATTATGAAACAAAAGAGTTTTTGTATATGTACTAAAAGATCAAACAAAAATAGGAGTCGTTATATGGAAAAATCTGTTGTTGTAACCTCTTGGAAATATGATGTTTCTTCACGCTATTTAAAAATTTTCTATAGCAATGGCTCAGGTGAGCTTTACCATCCCGTTCCAGAGTTTATCTACAATAATTTACTTCGCACCAATGATAAAACAGCCTTTGTGCATAAATATCTTGAGTTTGATCTACATTTTAAACGACTCTGTATTTCAGCCTAGTCATAAAAAAATCAGCCCGCTGGGGCTGATCTGTTTTATATCTTTCGATGATTTAAGCCGCGTCATTTTGCTCAATATATTTCTCGAGCATTTCTTCCTTCACATCTGCATGCATATTAATTCTACTCAGGTCACCTTTATAATGTGCTACAACACGGTCATCCATGATTTTTGACCACCATGATGGAATAAACGCTGGCAGAATCATGGCACCATAACCTGCGGGTAATTGCGGTGCATCTTGAAAGTGACGTAAGGTTTGAAAGCTTCGGGTCGGATTGGCGTGATGATCCGAATGACGTTGTAATTGATACAAGAACAAATTGGTCACGACATTATTATTATTCCAGCTGTGCTCTGGCAAAGTACGTTCATACTGGCCATTTTCTTTCTTTGCACGCTTTAAACCATAGTGTTCAATATAGTTCACAGACTCAAACAAAGTAATCGCATAAGCCGCTTGCGTGACTTGGAATGGGATTGAACGCATACCAAACTTGCTAAACATGGCGGTATGGTATGCAGCAGACATCGCCCAGCCATGAATCAACTCATTTTCCTTACACAAGAAAGGTAATTTCTTACGTTCTAAACGGTTTTTCTCAATTTCGATCGCCGATTTGAAGCTACCAATCACAGTGCGCGGCAAGAACTTCCAAAAGGTTTCGCCAAATTGTGAAGATGCTGGATCTTCTGGTGTAGCAACGCGACGATGATGTCCATAAGGATGTTCAATACGGAAATGGTTATAACCTGATGGTGCTAAAGCCAAATGAGAAAGATAATGCTCTAAACGTCCGCTCTTATGGCTCAGTTCATGTGCAGTATTAATGGCAATTCCATTGACCATTCCCACCAAAGTTCCCAATAAGACTTGATCTGCAACTGGCGTGTCTTTACGACTGGCTAAATAGGCTCCATAAAGATTGGTCGCGTATTGTAAAGGAATAAAAAGTTTAACAATTCGAGCGTAATACGGATCAGCTTCTAAATCTGCGATTGCATCTAATGGCGGGTTTTCCGTGTCTTCACCAATCAATTTATCTAATGTTGGAATAACACCATGTATAAATAATGGCCCAAATGAAGCGAAGAACTTTTTCGTTTTTTTAGGGCCAAATTGATATCCCGCCAAACCACCCATTGCAATCGTCGGTACAGCCAAACCCAATAGCCATAAATGACGTTTTTTATCTTTAAATGTTGTTGTCGCTTGCTCGACATCCAGTTGAGTATGCATATTCATTAGAAATTCCTCAATCAAACACAAAATGCTTTGCTTGAATTGATTGTGTTCCTTCATCGCCGCTCTATATTATCATTTTAAGACTTGCTATTATCATTTTAAGACTTTAATGAGTTTTTCTTGTGCAAAAGCAACAGATCCCTGTTATTCCATCACGTTATTATTTACGACTGATTGAAATTTTAATCGGTACGCATCAATACGATAATGATTTGTTGATGGCAGTTCAGCAAGAACTGGCAAAAACAGAATTATTATCGATTCAGCAAATTGAACAATTTATTGAGATTGGTTTAAGTCTGCCCAATACCCAAGACTTGGCCTTTGAACTGGGTAAAAATATAAAACTTAGCTCGCATAGTCTTGTCGGCTATGCACTCATGACTAGTCCTAATCTGGAACATGCGCTTAGGCTGATTGCACAATATTTTAGACTGATTATGCCAAGTTTTAAGCTCAGCATTCAGTTTCCAACAGGCTCACAAAAAGTTGAACTGTTATTTGAACCAATTTTGCAGATGAATAAGCAGTGTTTAGCCTTTCATATTGAAGCGATTGCCGTAGCATTTTACTACAGCCTATTAGAATTGGCAGGTCAGCAATTACAACGCTACCAAGTATATTTGAGTGTTCCAGAGCCAAGTTATCAAGATCGTTATTTAGCCTTGGTAAAAGCCAATTTCCATTTTAACTATACCTGGCTTTCAGGCATACGCGTGGTGATTGATCAGCAACAATTGGCTCTACCCCTGCCTTTAGCAGATGCACATAGCTTAAAAATAGTTGAACAACGCTGTCAGGAGCAAATCCAGAAGATCTATCATCAAGGAGAAATTGTTGAATGGGTCAGCATGATGTTGCGACAAGCCAATCAAGTCCCAACCCTCATGGAATGTGCCAAAGTATTAAACATTTCCACTAAAACCTTGCAACGCTATTTGCAGCAACAAGGTGTTGAATTTCAAGCTTTAAAGCAGCAGATCAGCACTGAACGAGCCATTGAGTTATTAGAAAATTCTAGCTTTACCATTACCCATATTGCCTATGAGCTGGGTTATTCCAATCCTGCCAATTTCACTCGTGCATTTAATAAAGTGATTGGCTGTAGCCCTCAAGCATATCGACTCCACCATCAAAGTAAAATCAATTCACTTCAACACCACCATACATAAACCTGCACCAATCGGCAGAATGGTGCTCATGTAATCTTCATCATCTTTAATCAGCTCAAGGAATTCCTTCACCTCTGCTGCATGAGAAATCACATTATCAACAATCAAGGTGCTTCCCGAAGACTGCAATAAGCGCTTTAAGTCTTGCCAGTAACTCACATAACTACCACGCTCAGCATCGAGTAAAATTAAATCGAAAGGCTCAGTCCCATCAGCCAAATAATCAGCCGCATCTCCCACCCAAAAATCAATAAACGGCTCTAAGCCAAATTCTTCCGCATATTTTTTTGCTTGCGCACTACGAAAGGCATTAATTTCTAGGGTTTGTACAGCCCCACCGACGGTTTTACCTGCTTCTGCCAACCAAAGTGTTGAATAACCTGTGGAGGTGCCAATTTCTAAAATTCGTTTTGATCGTTGAGTACGAACCAACATCGCAAGTAGCTTAGCTGATTCAGCTTCAATATTTCGGTAGCGTCTTAAGCGATCAGACTGTCGAGCATCATGTTGTTTAAACTCATCATATAAATCAGAAATACGTTGTAAAAATACAGTGCTGGTCATATCTGATCCCCCAACTACGCTTATGCAAAAGTGTATTGAACTTAAGTCGTTTGTATCAGTTTAAAGCGTGGCAGAATTTGACCATCATCGAGCTGAACGGTTTCGCTAAACATTGCCAATGGACGTACCCACATTGAGTAATCACCATATAAGCATTGATAGACCACCAATTCTTCTTCTGTTTCACTATGACGAGCCACATTAAACACTTGATACAGCTGACCTTTATAGTGTTGATAAATGCCACGTTGTAAGGTCATATTACTTACCCTTTATTTATGCCACGAAATGATTGCAGTTATATAACAACTTTGATTGTAATCAAATTTTTTGTGAAAGAAATGTTCAGAAAATAGTAAATTTATCAAAAATTCAAAAAACCGATTAAACTCATAAAAACATACTGTTTTACCTATTCTGTACTTTTACGTACTATAGCCTCATTGAATGAATTTAGCTGATTTAAAAGTCTTAGCGTTTGGAGAAATACATGTTAGATCAAAATATTAAAACTCAATTAAAAGCTTACTTAGAACGTTTAGAAAGTCCAATCGAGTTGGTTGCTGCATTAGATGATTCTGACAAAGCAGAAAAAATCAAAGAACTCGTCACGGAAATTGCTGAACTTTCTGATCAGGTTACGGCGCGTTTTGACGGTTCAAACGCTCGCCGTCCTAGTTTCGGTGTAGCCAAAGCAGGTGAACAACCACGTGTGTTCTTTGCTGGTTTACCAATGGGACATGAGTTTACTTCTTTGATCTTGGCATTATTACAAGTATCGGGTTATGCGCCGAAAGTTTCTGATGAGGTTTTGGCCCAGATCAAAGGTCTAAACTTAACAGCGAACTTTGATGTGTTTGTATCGTTGAGCTGTCATAACTGTCCAGATGTGGTTCAAGCCTTGAACTTAATTGCGATCAACAATCCAAATACCACGGCAACCATGATTGATGGTGCTTTCTTCCAAGATGAAGTTGAAGAACGCAAAATCTTGGCCGTGCCAATGGTATTCCAAGACAATCAGCATATTGGTCAAGGTCGTATGACCTTAGAAGAAATCGTTGCCAAGTTGGATAGCAATTCAGCTGAGAAAGATGCAGCAGCAATCAATGCCAAAGATGCATTTGATGTGTTGGTGATTGGTGGCGGCCCTGCGGGTGGTACAGCAGCGATTTATGCAGCACGTAAAGGCATTAAAACCGGTATCGTGGCTGAACGCTTCGGCGGTCAGGTGATGGATACTATGGATATTGAGAACTTCACCACTGTTCAAAAAACCGTAGGTCCTCAGTTCGCTCAAGATATGGAAGCACATGTTCGTGAGTACGGTGTGGACATTATGAACTTGCAACGTGTCAGCAAGATCACAGGTGCAGATCAAACGGCCAATGGTCTGGTTGAAGTGGAACTGGAGAATGGTGCCAAACTTGAATCGAAAACCATCATCCTGTCTACAGGTGCACGCTGGAGAGAAATGAATGTACCTGGCGAAGCTGAATACCGTACTCGTGGTGTGGCGTATTGCCCACACTGTGATGGTCCATTATTCAAAGGCAAACGTGTTGCGGTGATTGGTGGTGGTAACTCAGGTGTCGAAGCAGCGATTGACCTTGCAGGTATTGTAGAGCATGTGACTTTGGTTGAATTTGATACCAAACTTCGTGCAGACCAAGTATTGCAAGACAAGTTAAACAGCTTGCCAAATACGACGGTGATCTTAAATGCGCTTAGTACAGAAGTGGTCGGTGACGGTTCACAAGTAACGGCGTTGAAATACAAAGATCGCGGCACTGAGGTTGAACACACGGTTGAACTTGCAGGGATCTTCGTACAAATTGGTTTATTGCCAAACACGGATTTCTTAAAGAACAGTGCGGTTGAACTCAGCAACCGTGGTGAGATTGTGATTAATGATCGCAATGAAACCAATGTCAAAGGGGTATTTGCTGCGGGTGACTGTACGACAGTACCGTACAAGCAAATCATCATTGCCACAGGTGAAGGTGCCAAAGCATCGCTGTCTGCCTTTGATTATATGATCCGTTCTGGCGTATAAGCCGATTTAAAACATGTGCACGCACTTACACTTTCCGATGTAAGTGCGTGTTTTTACAAGTTATCAACAAATTTTCAACTTTATTATTCATCAAGTTTATGTTTATATTTTCGGTATCCATATCCGATTGGATGCCACAAAGAAAAGGAAATAGACAATGAATAAATTACTTGTTGCATTAGGTCTTGCTGCTACTGTTGCGCTTGTAGGCTGTAATAAAGATAAAGCGCCTGAAACTGGTGCAACTACAGGTGAGCACATAGAACATGCTGCTGATCAAGCTGGTGCTGATGTTCAAAATGCAACTGATGCTGCTGCGAGCAACGTTGCAACTGCTGTAGATACTGCTGCTGATCAAATTGATGCTGCTGCTGATCACACTGCAACTGCAACGGCTGAAGCTGCTGCTAAAACTGAAGCTGCTGCACGTGATGCAACCGCTAAAGTTGCTGGTGCTGTAGAATCAACTGCTGCTGATGTGAAAGAAAAAGCTCAACAATAATTGAGTTGAAATAAAAAAGCCTCTGTAAACAGAGGCTTTTTTATTGGTCTAAATTAACTTAATAAACCTTCATCGCGCATTGCAATTTGCACTGACTGACGTTCAGCCACTTTATTGCGCAATGCAATAATATTGATATAAGGCGTTAAATCATGCTCAATGTGATTTGACCAGTTGGTAAGAACAAATAAATAGGCATCCGCAGGGCCAAAGTTATCATCGACCAAATAATCACAATCCGATTCAGCTAAATAGTTGTCGATATATTTAAGCAAACGATCAACTTCTGCATAGGCTTTAGTTTTCTCATCATCACTGAGTTTACCGCCAAAGAACACTGAGTAAGCATCATGCAATTCTGAGTTCAAGTATCCTAACCACTCTAGGACTTTGGCACGCCCCATGCCTGACGGTGGAATCAAATCCTGTTTAGGGTCATGCTGAGCCAAGAACGGTAAAATTGCCACATTCTCAGTTAAAATCAAACCTGGATTAATTTCCAAAGCAGGTACATAGCCCTTTGGGTTAATCTCGTAATAATCTGCACCTTTTGATGTTTTATGTGTTTTTAGATCAACTCGTTCTAAATCAAAATCTACGTTTATTTCATTTAAAATAATATGGGCTGCCAATGAGCATGCACCAGGTGAATAATACAACTTCATAATTGATCCTTGTTATCTAACAACTTATGCCCTAGAACGTTCCTACGAAACTCGAGAACAGAAATAACTAAAATTTATAACAGCTTTCATGCTAAGAACATCTACACCACTACTATTAATGAATTTTTTTCTGCCTTGCAAGTTATATTCCGTGACGATTGATTAATTTATGAAAAAACAAACCCAACAATGTCACGGAAATCAGATTACGCTCGACCAAAAAGTTTGCCTAACCATTCAAATAATGAGTTTAAAAATTCAACGATGATGTTCTTCTGATTATTTGGTTCCAGTTGAGAATCCGAGCTTTTCATATCTAAATCAACAATCACAGGATCATGATCTGAAGAGCGATAAGCATCCGCTGCGAAGAACAAGGCCTTTTGCTCATCGGTCTTATATTCCTCGTTATAATCCAATACCGATGGCTCATCGGCATTGATATGCCATGCAAAAGCTTTGATCACACGTTTATACAGATTGGTATCGGCAATGGCATGATCAAGGTTACCTGCTCCACCATAACCATCGGCATCGCTCGCTACACCGAAGACATAACTATAAGCTTTATTACCCTCGCCCACTTTGCTGTCATTGAGGAGCACTTTGTAGTTGGCTTTTTCAAAACTTAAGATTGGATCTTCTTTGCCATAGCTGTTCATATCGCCTAAGAGCAAGATATTCGGATTTTTAACTTGGGTCGGATTCTTGGCGATCCATTGAGTGAGTTGCTCAACCGCTTTCACTCGGGTTGGGTTCCAACAGCCCTGTCCATCGCGTTGATCCGCATCGAGAGAGTTTTCATCAACACCTCGACAGCTCTTTGATTTAAGATGGTTTGGAATCACTGTAAAGATTTGCCCACCTTGTACAGGCTTGAAGGATTGTGCAATGGTCGAACGGCTTTTATCACCTAAGTCCAATACCGCAGGTTTATTCACAGGCTGAACACGTTTGCTGTTATAGATAATCGCAACCGCAATCACATCCGTACCGAGCTGATTTAGTCCTTCTGGAATCACATATTTCCAGTCTGGCCCTAAAGCTTTAGTCAAATTAGCAACTGCACTATCACTGCCATAGCCATTATTGGCAATCTCCATCAAACCATACACATCCGCATCGATTGATTTTAATGCGTTAACGATTTTAGCATGTTGCTTATCAAATTCAGCCTGACTGTTGGCACCACGTTCCGTTGGGAAGCCATTCTTGCCATTGTCATAGTTCAGCACATTAAATGCCGCAGCGCGAATATGTTTGCTTTGTTTAGCCGCAATGCTTGAACGCGGATTGGTGGTAGTGACTACTTCAGGTAAGTTCGCACCCGCAATTGGTTGTACACGCCAAGCATTAAAACGATATTCTAGAATCCCTTGTGCATTCTTTAACTGATATCCCGAACGCAGCGTATTTAAAGCACTAAAGTTTTGTGGCAACCACGGTGCACGGTTTTGATTGTTATAACCATCATCAAAGATAATCTTAGAAAGTAAGTTTTGTTGCGCTAAAGCCTTGGCTTCATTTGAAAGTGCAGGATAAAGGTTGGTCGGAATAAATAAGCGACCAAGACTCAATGAAAGTTCACCATAACGACCAAAATTATAGTTTTCGCTCACCGTCAACGTTTGCGGTAGTTTCACCAACATCCCTTGATAGCGTTTCGGCGAATTACCCGCAGTATCGGTCAAGCTGCTAAATGGTAAGTTTAAATCCAGCGGTTGAATCAGCGATGCCATGTTCTGGTTACAGGTCTTAATATCCTGCTGCAACTGATCCATTTGAAGTTGATTTTGATAACTGGTTAAACGACCACGCAGGATCACTTCATCACCAACCTGCCCACCTTTAACTGCACTGCTTGCAGGAATATAAACGAAGATGGCATTGCTGACATTTGGCGTTGCTTTGCTATCAGGCGTTTGCACATAGAAACCTGAGAAGCCATTGCTATAACGATAGTCCGCCGTGATTACACCACGAATGGTGTAGTTTTGATTCTGAGTCGACTCAGCTAAACTAGCAATTGGTGTATCGCTACTGCTACAGCTCACTGCATCTACAGGTGGTGTCGTGGTTGAGCCAGTTAAATTCGAAAAGTCATTTCGATCTGTCCATGCCTGCCAAGATTGGTCAAGATCAAATGGACTGGTCGGATCAACACTCACCACAGGATTGTCCGTTTGAATGCGTTTAAAGCTATTCGCAGTACTAAACACCGTCGTACCCCACCCTGAAGTTGGGCGCTCACCAATTCGACCGAAACGATCTACGGGTGTACCACGATAGAGTAAAACAATGGCATCGTCACCATTAAAAGATAATCCCGCAACTTGATTAACCTTATCACCCAATTGTGCCTGTAATTCTGAACGACCAATCAGGAATTTTTGTTTACTGGCCAAAGTTCCTTGTAATGGGAAGGCCACGGTTTTAACTGTGCCACCATTATTAAACTGCTGGATTTCATAATCCGCCAAGTTCACGGCTGTTGCATCGGGGTTATAAATCTCCAGTCCTTTTTTATTGCTGCTGCCATCCACATATTGGCTAAACATCAATTGTGCATGTGCAGCAGAAAAGATTGAAGATGCGCCTAATAAACCTAGACAAATGGCGATTGAATGGTATTTAAAATTGTTCATAGTTTTTTACTTAGTGTTAAAATTGTAATTAGGCTATGCAATTTCTGTGACAGCTACATGAAGATTTTTTGACAAATTTTAAGCAATTTCAAAAATGACTGGCTAAATAAAATCACTTAAAGTTTGACTTGACCACCTGAACACTTAAAATACGGCATTTCTATATTTATATCTCCAGAATCATGTCAAACGATCAGTTAGAAACGCAAATTACGGAACTCGACAATTTGCCTGAGCACCGTGAAATTGTGACGTTTATGCGTCGTTCAGCTCCGCTCAATACTTCACAACGTACTGCTTTAGAAGATTATCGTGATTTAATTTTGGAATACCCTGTTGGTGATTTACGTCAACACTTTGAACATCCTGAGCGTCCATTAACCGTTGAAATCGGTTTTGGTATGGGGCGTTCTTTGGTGTTAATGGCGAAAGCCAACCCAGAACGTAACTTTGTCGGAATCGAAGTGCATGTGCCTGGTATCGCACAGTGTGTGTATGAAGCGGGTATGGCAGGCTTAAAGAACCTGTTTGTATTGGATGCTGATGCAATCCAAGTGTTACGTGAGATGCCAGACAACAGCATTAACTGTGTACAGCTTTATTTCCCAGATCCTTGGCAGAAGAAGCGTCACTTTAAACGCCGCTTTGTGATTCATGAGCGTATGCAACTGGTTGAACAGAAGTTAGAGCTTGGTGGTACCTTCCACTCAGCAACTGACTGGGAACCGTATGCAGAGTGGATGCTTGACATCCTAGATAACCGTCCAGATATGGAAAACTTGGCAGGTAAAGGCAATAGCTACCCTCGCCCAGAATGGCGTCCAGTGACTAAATTTGAGCGTCGTGGTCTTGAATCTGGTCATAAAATTAATGACTTTATTTTTAAGAAAATAAAGTAAAGAACCCCCTACTGTTCAGCCAAAGCCAAGACCCCTTAAAACCTCAATTATAGCATTAAATATCATATATTTAGTGCTATTTTACTATCCAAAAGTATTCAAAATATTGTTAGCAGCGTGATACATCTTTAGTCTCAAAAACCAATCAAGAAAAAATAATATCTTGAATTAGTCTCAAGGAATAAAAAAGATCTAGGACATGACCTATTAGGAGCATGTCCAATAATTGCCCTTCCAATCTCGATAACAAAAGGATGGGGATAATTAACATAGCTATAGATAATAATGTCTAGGATTATACAACCTTGATTTAAAAAGAAATATAAGCATTAGAACTCTAATAATTGCCCTATTTCTAGGCTAGAATAACCTCGTTCTTTAAATATTAAAACGATCGCTTTTTTATAAGCTTCCGAGTGAGATGTTTTATATTTGGTGATGAGCTGAATTTCAGTATTCAGTTCCAGATCACTTTTTAAAGTCAATACTTCCGTAGAGATTGCGTCAAAAATCTTTAGCTTAAACATACAGGTGCTCTTTAGTTACGTTATAGCGGCCCGACTACAACAAACACCTGCCTCAGTTCAAAACTAGACACCCTTTTGACAAGGATTACAAATTTAAGAAATGTCTGCAATACCCTCCTCCAATAAAGTGTAAATATTATTCAAGAAAGCTGATCAATTCTGAAAATTAAAAATAGATCGTGATCGCTATCCAACAACACATTCTCTTTTAAGTTAGAAAAAATCTGTCGCCTTGATTTCAGGCAGGTAATCACTGTCCAGTACTTTCACTGTTTTATTTTTGAACTGAATAATGTTTAACTCCGCTAAATCTTTAAGATCACGATTCAGCTGCCTAGTTGAAATTCCAAGCATAGCGGCAATAGAATCACGTTTTTCCAAGTGGATAACTGTTCCTTCAACTTCAGCCCTGATTGCCAAATACTTTCGCTCTTTCACAAATGTAGGAAGTGATACATTCGTCAGCAATTAAGTCGAAGCATATAGTTTTTTACTCAGGTGAGTACAAATAAAACGTAGAAAAATAGGGTCATTAAAACCATATTGCTGAATCTTGCTCAAAGGTATTTCAAGAATATCTGACTTTGGAATCGCCCAAACAGTACTGACCGTATACATATCGATATCTAAAAAAGCTCTAAATCACCAATCACCGAGAATGCCTTTTCAATAGAAAATACAGCATAACTTCCATGTTGCTGAAAATGTTGTACTTGCAACTTTCCATCCACTAGTAAGTAGAGATTATTTAATGAACTTCCTTGCCCAACAAGGTATTCATCCTCTTCTATTTGCTTTAATCGTAGATTTTCTAACAATGCTGGAGAGAGATAGCTACACAATGAAAATGTAGCAATATAATATAGCTCTGCATTAATTCATTTTTACTAATATTCTTCATCATTTCCGACTCATCTCTAGCCCGAAAATCTATCAGGCGTATGCAGATTGCCCCAGTAAAGAATGTCCTTCTATTTCCCCCATAAACGTGATGCCATCTTTTGCCTTTCCAGCCATTAATAAAATCGGCGAGCTTGTGAGTAATGCGCTGCTTCCTGCAAGTACACCCGAAAAAGCTGTACCTGCTGCAATCTCACCCACATTCTGATTTATAAGAATTTTAGATTTGGCTTTTTCTAGAGAGTGGATTGGACCTTAAACAAGCTTTAAGTTTAGTTTCAAATGATTTACCTTATACAACCTTTTAATTTCTAGCTAGTTATACATTCCGTTCTTTTTGCTCTATATAGCTTTCTGGGTATGGATCACTTTCAATAATTTTTCTATATTCATATACAGACTCAAGCAACAAGTGATCTTTTTCACTTAGATAGCGACTTGGCAATAAGAAAACCTCTTGGGGGTCTTTAAATCCATACAAGCCAAAAATCTGTTCTGACTTTTCTGAAAAATGTTTTAATGACTTTGAAGCATTTTTTATAATAAAAAATAAAATAAAATAAAATAAAATAGAGACTATCAACCAACTCAAAAAATCATCAAAAGAAAAATCCCTCCCAAATAAAAGAATTAAAAGAAGGCCTATCACAGAAATAAAATACATCCATAACCCGCCTTTTCTTGCTGAGATATTATGTTTTTTGATAGAAGCTCCCATCCCAACCTGCATATGGAGTAGACCTGTTTTAGGGCTCAATACAGAATAAAGCTCATATAAGTTGTTTTCTAGCCTTCTTACAATGCAAATAACATACTCTTCCTGTTCGAATAGAGCACGATGAAATTGACCCACACAAACTTTACCGCCTATTTCCAAAACAACGGACTTAACATGTAAACGACTACGCGATGCGAGAAATACAGTCTGTGCGGACAATGAAACACTTTCTGCTACACCGCTTAGAATTGCTGAAGCTGCAATTTGAGTATCACCAGACTTACCAAATGCACTTAAAGAATCATCATAAATCTCTAATCTTTGAATGCGACCTTCAAATTTCAACATCTCAAACATTTTAAACGCTCACTATCGCTTTCATAAACTCTTCATATTCTTCATCTGCAGTTTGGAATTTCTTTTCATTTCTAGACGCTGATGTGTGCTGAGAAAACAGGAGGTTTTAACTTGGTAAACTATAGACACTCATCAGGAGTTTACCATGAGCAAGAAACAGAAGACTTACACCGCAGAATTTAAAGTTGAAGCAATAAAATTGATTGAAGCCAATCAAGGCAATGTATCGGAAACAGCCAGACAACTTGGCATTTCAATGCAAACTCTTTCAAATTG
>NZ_KE007347.1:1282188-1409026 GCF_000400715.1 Acinetobacter genomosp. 15BJ
ATGAATTAGTGCATCATTGCAACTATAAAACCAGAGATGAAGCTAAAGCAGATATTACAAAATACATTGTGTTATTTTATAATCAGCGAAGAATTCAAAAGAGTTTGGATTTTAAAACGCCAAATCAAATAGCAGAGAACTTTTATCGGTTAGCTGCCTAGCATATCCCAAGTGAAAGTCTCCTGCTAATTCAGCACATATCAACGCAGACTTAAATATTGATTCTTTTTTAGGATCAGATACTAATTTAAATGCCGTTTTCTGACACCAATCTTCCATTGCATCATCTAACACCCATGCCTTAAGCGCACTTTCTAGACCTATTAATCCTAATGTTAATAAATTTAATCCTAAAATTACTCGGGCACCCATTAAAAATGCAACTATTGAATTAGTTGTGAGCCTAGTTAAAGCACTTTTAATTAACGCATTTTTTGTGTAATTAACAATAGCACTGGCTAAAACTCCAGCTTGGCCAACTAGCAAAGCTAAGTTTGTAGCCATCCTAAGTAAAATAATTCTTTTAATAATTAAACTATTAGAATCGTTATAGCTAACTTTATCTGAATATAAGCCTGCTACTCCTCCTAAAATACCAAAGCTTCCAGCAGTCAATCTAAATGCTGCTGCAGAGGCCGCTGCACCTGCTACAGTTTTACGGCTCCAACTCTCACCTAACATATCAAATGCAACAGCAGATACCGAGAACATCGAACCCACCAATTGTACGGATAGCTCTGGCTTATCTTTAATATCAGATTTCCACGCATCATATTGGAAGTAAAAATTCAGTAGCTCAAAAATACCTACGATAGCAAGTATTCGGTTTTTGGTAATATCAGGTTGTCCTTTAACTGCAAGGGATACCGAGTTTTTAATTTCCACAGCTCTGGTATTACGGTAGGTATACCTCGTACTGGTTTGTGGTAAAGAAGCAATTGCAGCGGCTCTAAATTCTAGGTTATACATCAGCCGCGCCAATGGTACTTGCTGCGCTAGACTCCCAGATCTTAAATAAAGTAATTGAGCCGTATGTCGTTGCGCACCTTGAGTCGCCATAACCGTAATTTGACTAATATGTAAGGTTTTTAAGCGGATATCACCAAACTCTTTTAGAGCTGTATTCAGCATCAAAGACATCCAGTAGAGCAGTTTTTCTGGCGCCTTAAAGTTTTGTGCCGTAATAAACTTTTTCCCCTCAATATTGCCTAACCAACTATCAAAGGCAGCATCGGCTGCGGTAAATATACCAAAACCCTGTTTACTATAATCCAGTAAACTTTTTGCTGACATTGTACTTTCAAAAATCTTGGCATATTCATCCATCAAAATTTTATTGTTAAAACAATATGCTCTCAGGAATAAATTTTTATCTGAAACCTTTTTTTCACATATCCATTTATTAAGTAAGTCTTTACCCTTCTGTAATAAATTCATGCCATACATTAAATCCATAATGACTGCATGGAAAATAAAACCATTACTTTCTTTCGGTGTTTTCCCCTGTTTCAATTCTTCACTTTGGTCAAAATAGAATAGACCTTTTAAAAGATTAGAAGAAACCAGCCAGTTATAATGATCATCTACATACCTAGCTGCAGCAGCATAACTCTCTTCTGATTTTTTATCGACGTCTTTACGAAACTTCTCCAAGCCATTCATATCTAACTGTGCTTGGTATTTTTTCCATGCATTATTACCATCTACAGTTGCTTTTTTAACAGCCTCTGCTCTCTGTTTCTCAAGTTCAGCTGCAGCTTTTGCAGGCGCATTTTTTTCGAAATTCTTTAGATTATCGAGTCCTTTTTTATCGCCCATACGTTCAGCTCTTTGAATCTCCGCTTGCAGATAAGGATCTGTAATTTTCTTCCTTTGCTCTTCATTTGAATCAATAATTTTGAACTTTGCTTGAATGGAATTTGCAACTAAGTTTTGCTTCATATTATCGATTAAGGTCATGGTCTGAAGCTTATGTTCATTGCTAAAACCATCTTTATCTTCTTTTAAAAAGCTATCAATTCCTGCAAAACTTAATATATTACGGTCTTCATTTAGCTTAGAGGTGATTCCAATCGGATCATACAGCGCAACACCAATATGCTCTTTCGGCTTCTCACTAAACTTCTTATTTATTGCCCCCCATCGAGCAGAACCATAGCTTTCCAGTGCCATCGCTATCGTAGTTAATTGAGCACCTGAAAGACAATGTTGCTGAGTAGCTCCTTTTGCTACATCTATTTTTTGCCAATAGCCTGAAATTGCATACTGATCAGCATTTTTCTCAAACTGCGTTCTCATTTTTTGACTGAGAGGTGCATGTGCATGCAGTAAATAGACCGTCTGTGCATCATCGTTATTCACTGAAGGAATCGTTATTAAAGATGCATTAGCACTATGCCCAGCTTTATTACAAGCAAAATCCTGAGCCACAAGGGGTGCTTTACTGCCTATAGGAAATTCCTGATGAAATCCTTTTTTATTGGTAATGTATGCAACCCACTCTTTCTTTCCAGACTTTCTTTTGATCAATAAATAAATATACCCCGAGTCAATCATTCGAACCGTATATCTATACTCCTTAAGTGCAACATTAGTAACATTTGCACCTAACTGTGCAGGTAATGGCTTCACACCCAAACGCGCCACCGAATACTTAAGCGGTAATATATTGATACCCGTCGGTCGACAAAAGTTAGTACATTCTTTTTTGGCGACCTGAGTCACTGGAATTTTATTATTCTGAGTTGTGGATGCAGCAGCTTGTTGGCTAATTTTGCTCGGATTTGGGCTGGCACCTAAAGTCTGAGTTAGTTTTTTCTGTTGCTGATCAACTGTCCCAAACTTTTTTATGTTATTTGCGAAAGTTGGTTTATCATTAGCCATGCTAGCCCTCTTCACATTCTTGTTTAACTTGTGAATATTGATTTTCTTCTAAATAGTCCATCGCCGTTGTAAATGAGTTTGGTTCCAATCTCTCAACCCAATAATGACTAATTATTGAAGATACTCGCGAACTTCTCATAAAATCTTTATGCAAAATAACTGAATACATCCCATAAGCAATCAGATCAGTTATATGTAAAATTCCATATTGCGTTATTGCTTGATGGAGTGACTCTAATATCTCATCCTGACGAATCGACAACTGCTCGTCATATATAAGAGATTGCTTGATCACTGTATTCGATAGCTCAATTAAATCTAGTTTTGCTGACTCGTCATTTGTAAAAGTAAGTGGAAAAAGTGCTCTTTTTTCCTGAGTTTTCACTTCATACAAACCATTAAAAAAAACAAAATGCCAATCCTCTAAAAATGCTTCAATTCGTTCAATTTTTTTATCAATAATTGCAGGTAAATAAACCAATACACGAGGGTCATACCACCGAAAAATAAATTTATTCTTTGTATCTTTCGCAATAACAAGCTTTTTAAAAGTTTGAACTGTCTTTTTTAGATCATCTACTTTTCCAAATCCATGAATAAAATAGCCATCCTCATTTTGATCTAAATTCATAAGTAAGGTTTGAATGATAAAATCTAATGAATGTTCTAAATCTTCTTTTACTTTTATCTTTATAAAGAAAAGAGCTGGATGAATATTCTTTTTAGAAGCTGCAATCTCTATTGGCTCTAATTCATAATCTGTTAACTCATCAACAAACTCATCAAAAAAACCACTTAATAAAGTTTCATCACATAAAAAAGTGACATGACCATTTTGTTCAAACAAATCAGCGATTAATTCACTTAAATTTTCAGAAGCTATCTCTTCTTTTGGCAGTAAAAACTTCATTCTAGTCTAATATCACTTTTGCTGAGCCATTTTTTGCCGCATCAGCCTGTTTCGCAGAACAATCTGGTAAATCAATTGCAGGGACATTCACCGATGCCCCACCCATAAATAAATGCTGCCCAGCCTTTACCTCAAACTTGCCACCTGTGGTTGGGAAAATACCTGAGCCATCAAGCTTGATCTGAGAGCCGCCCGCAGTAATCACAATCTCTTTCGGACTACTGATCTCAATACGATCTTCAGTCGAAATAATCTGGATGCCTTGTTTTGCTAATAAGTCCATTCCATCAGCCTGTGCCAACATCTCAAACTTACCCTTTGCCGCAATTTGTTTAATACCATTCTGTGCTGTAAAAAGACTGGCTTTACCACTAACATGGGCGACCAGATTCTTTTGTGTACTCAGATTTATGCTATCACCTGCAAACTGGTTAATCTGCCCATCAGCTGATAAATGAATATCTTCATTGGTACTTAGACCAATGCCTGCTGGCGAACTCAATAACAGCATCGCCTTGTTAAACTTAGCAATATCAGCTTCAATCTCATCAGCAAAAGCTTTTAGCTGATCCAGTGATTCTATTTCATCAGTCTGCTGATTCTTGGCTACTTCACTTAAGGCTTTGGCATTGCTTTGATTGCCTTCTAGCTGCTGTTTTGCCACTTGGGCATCCAAGTGTTCACCTTGGGCCTGATCCTGTTTATGCGTTGAAAGCAGTAAGCCATCGCCTGCACGTACTGCACCCCATTGATCAGTGCGTAGTTCAAAACCCTCACCACGATCTTCACTCTCTGCCTTGTCTTTCGGATGGCTGAGTTTACCGAGATTGAGTTGGCTGGCAGCATGACTGCTTTGCAACTGGGCACTGATCTGACCTGTGGTGTCATCAAAGCGCAGTTGGTTAAAACCTCCACCTTGATACTCTTTGGACTTGATTCCTGCCAGTTTCTTGGTATCTGGCAGCTTGCCTGCATTGTCAAACTTGGTCGGGCTGCGATGGGCTTCGTGAATGCGTCCTACTACAAATGGACGGTCAATATTGCCATCAAAGAAGTCAATCACCACGATTTCATCAATACGGGGCAGGAAACGTGCGCCATAGCCTTCACCTGCCCAAGGCGTCAGTACATCCACCCACGCTGAATCGGTGTCGTTGTCATTAGCCCCTGCTCCACCATCGTGGCTATGATCGTCATTGCGGGTAAACAGGAAACGGACTTTGATCCTTCCCCATTCATCCACATAGATTTCTTCACCGCTTGGCCCAACCACTTTGGCACGTTGTGTTGACGCTGCTGGACGGTGTTGTAAAGGATGATATTCGGGTACAGTTTTAATGCTGCGGCGTTGCAACGTCAGTTGATTGGCTTGGCGTTCGTCACTCTCTTTTATTTGCCAGTTACTTTGCGCTAATAGCTGATGAATCTGTTGCTGTAAGTCTTTGGGTAAATTGTTTTGGTTATAGAAGTTTTTACCTGTGATCAGGAATTCTTTGTCTGCGCCATCATGTTGATCAATTTCAGGGTGTTCAGCCAATTCAAACCAGTAACCCACTTGGGTATCGCGGACTGTGGTATGGGCTGTAAATTGTTTGGATTGTAAGTCGTAATATTGACCCAGATTTTGATTCAGCTTTTCAATCTGAGCATTGCCCGATGCGGTTGCACCATCTTCCCCATTTAAGTCTTGCATCCATGCGGGTGAAAAATGCCATGCTTGTTCTAGACCAAGACTAGCATTGTCATGTTGTTCGCTGTGCTTATGTGTGCTCTGTACACTGCCTGCACCATCTTCTTGTTCCAGTGCATCGGCTTGCCAGCGTTGTACATGTACGCTGCTCGGTTGTAGAGAGCGTTGCCCAACCAGACTAGTCATGCTGTCGTATTGTTCTGTGGCACTACTACGGTGATAACGGATCTGTCGACGATCGAGTGCTTGGTACTGACTATTGTCGTCAATCAAACGGAGTTTTTGCGGCTGAATCGCGGCACTGCTTTGAGGAACCGTTCGTTCAGCTTCGTCGATGAGCCAGTTGATGCCTTCGCTACGCATGAGACGGGTTAGGAAATCATAGTCATTTTCATTATTTTGCATAATGAATGGACGGACATCATAGTCTTGACTGAGTCCGCTTAAATCAAGCATTAAGCTGGATGCAAATAAGGGGCTTTTTTGTTGCCATTCCTTGAAAACGATTTCCACCACATCACGCACGCTCTTGTTCATAAACAGGCGGCTGTTACGGCGTTGTTTCCACAATGCAGTTGGATCTTCTAAAGTCAGCTTATATACGGTCAAGCTACCGTCTGATTGTCCTTGTAAAGCTTGAGTAATAATCCCTGTGACGCGGGTCAATTGACCTTGATCTGTCACCGTATCAATTGCCGCTTGGCTGCCAATAAATTGTTTGAGTGGAATGGTGGCATTGGTCGACAGGCAGATCAGTTCTGCCTTAAATCCGTCATTCAGTTGATGCTGACCATCAATACGTTGTAGAAAGACTTGAGTATTTAAATTTTGATTGGAAAATTGAATATGTACTGCACGTTTTTGTGCAGTAAGGCCGAGACTCTCTAAAGCTTGAAATATATTAGCCAACATCTTTTTATATAGAATTAAATCAAATTTTAGTCATGGTATACAAAACAGACCGATTTGTCTATTTTGTACACTTATTGTTAAACCAATTTAATGATGTCGTTTTAAAATAGATTCACTGATAAGACGATATATATTCTGTAAGTCTGATCGATGAGAATCTGCTAATAACTGGCTATGCATGCTTAATATATTTTGATCACCCCGCATTGCGGGACCTGTCTGCATATCCTTGGGATCATTGGCTGTGGCTTTATTTGCGGTCTCTAAAATCAGTGGGTAGAGCAAACTAAAATCAACCTGCTCAGCATCGGCCACTTGTTTGGCCATGTCATAACAATAATTACTGAAATTGCAAGCAAATACAGCTGCCAAATGTAAAGCCAGCCGTTGCCTAGAGCTATATTGATAAACACGTTGGCTTAAACTGTTTGCTAAATCAGTTAATAATGTTAAATCCTCCTGTTGAGCCGCTTCAACAAACAAAGGCGTATCCACCCAATTTACATCTCTTTCTAAACTAAAAGTCTGCAAGGGATAAAAAACACCCGCGCGTGGATGTCTCTGCTCCAGTAAAGATAAAGCCGTGCTCCCCGAAGTATGTACAATCAAATTTTCAGTGAGGTATGGCGCAATCGAATCAATCACGCTGTGAATCGCCTGATCACTGACTGCAATAATCACTAAATCGGTTTGAGCATCCAGCTGTTGCACATCATCAATTGCTTGGGCATTGACCTGGTCTGCAAGGGTCTGAGCATGTTGTAGATTCCGACTAAAGATTTGTACAATCTGATGCTGCAATTGCAATGCTTTAGCCAAATGGGTTGCAACACGACCTGCTCCAATCAATGTAATTCGCATAATATTTATCTTAAAACCATAGCTGTGCTAAGCATGCCAATAAAAAAAGGACGAATCAATTCGTCCTTCTTGTTGTTGCTTACTTAATTGACATTATTGAGATAGACAATGCGCTCAATGGTCCGTTGGGTGAAACACTTGGTGTACTGCATATCTTGATCTTGTTGACGCATCGCATCATTCCAATACCGTGATTGCTTTTGATAGGTTTCCAAATCTTTTTCTGGAATATCAGATACATGCTTTTGAGCAAGCACCTTACAATCAACATCACGTTTTTCAAACCAATCAGACTGGTCTTGCTGCAACTGTGCTTTTTGCTCTGGACTAAACTTGTCCCAAGTTTGATTTAAGCGCTCAACCTGCTGTGCTTTTTCAGCATCCAACTCTTTTTTGCGAATATCCATTGCTTTTTGAGCCAAGCCCATTTGAGCCGATTCTTCTGCATCATATTGCTGCTGAGCTTGTTCATTGCTTTGTTCAATCAAGCGGTTTTCTTTTAAATAAGCCACATATTGCACGGCTTTGGTCGCCATAAAGACCACACCATCAATCACTGCATTTTGATCAGGAATATTAAAGACTAAACCATCTTTATCAGTCTTGGTAATGTCATAGAAAAAACTACCCTTGAGTTGATCATTTTCTAAGGTCAATGAATATTCATTATCCGCAAAATAATCAGCTAAAGTACTCGCGCTGTAATCACCCTCACACTCTTCACAATTCTTTTGCTGCTCTGCATAAGCATTTTCTGCGCGCTTTTGTAAGCCTTTTGGAAATTGAACGATTAACTGACTTTCACAGCTCAATTGTGTTTTTGAAGCCTGCTCACCTTCTGCTGTATCCAAGGTGCGCACATTTTTAATTTCGAATTTCAGGCCTTTGTTGATTTTATCCAGAACATCATAGTCTGCCTGATACTGACTTTCTCTTAGGCTACGTTCGATTTGTTTTAAATAGTCTTTTTTCAATGCCGCTTGAATATTATTCAAGTTATCTTGATTGGTACAACTCCACTCAGCAACTGCAGCATTGGTATTCTCAGCTTTATCTTTTGGTTTGAACTTATCACAACCAGTTAATAATACTGCTGCGGTTAATGCTGTGAATATAAAAAACTTATTCATATTAGTGCTCTATTATCTTGTTTTTCGAGCGTATTCTACTCAATTTAAATCTATACTTTCGAGTCTTTTATTTGATTTTATTTAGGCGTTTGCATTTAAAATCATATTCACTCAAATAAACAATTAAAATAAAAGGAGTTATTTTCTCAATAACTCCTTTAAAACTTCAACAAACCACCAATTAAGGAGTAATTGAAAACTCAATACGACGATTTTTAAAACGCCCTTCCTCAGTTGTATTATCTGCAACAGGGTTATCTGCACCATGTCCCACCGCTGTGAGTTGAGCCGCATCCACGCCTTGACTAACTAAATAACCGACCACAGCCTGTGCACGTTTTTGTGACAGTGCTTTATTGCTATTGGCATTACCTGTTGAGTCGGTATAACCTGCAACGGTCAGTTTTGCATCTTTACTATTTTTCATTAAGCCAGCGGCTTTATCCAAGATCGCTTTGTTTTCATCTGGAATCTGATTGGATCCCGTTGAGAAATTAATAATCTGTAGATTAAGTGCTTTAATCACGGCGTTAATATCAACCTGATTGGCATCAATGCTTGCCAATGCATCCTGCGCTGCATTTAGACTATTGCTTACAGAATCTGCCGCACTGACAGGTGCTTCGACAACCACCTCGGTATTCGGCACTAGTGCTTTGATCTTGCCCAGTAACTCATTGAGTTTAGCTGTATCTGCACCTTTTAAGGTGATCTTATCACCAACCCATTCCAAGGAAACATTTGGAACCCCTTTAAGCAATCCCAAGACACCTGCAAGTCCTGCTTGATCGGCAAACGAGCCTGCATGTGTTGCAGCCGTACCTGCTGTATCTACCGTACAGTCCTGATTAGAAGAAAAAACTTCTTTGATTTTGGCCTGAATACTGGCCAGGAACCCTTGATCACCAACCATGACCTGACACTGTGCAACATTGCCACTAGCATCGGTGGTTAATGCCAAACTCGCTGGCGCAATCATCGTACCGACTTGTGATGCAGGTGAATCTTCATTATTTACAGGCACTTCCATTTGTTTATGTTGACATGACTTCCACAACCATGCGACCAGAAGTGCCAAAATAATCAGCGCTAAAATCGGTAGCCAAGCACGTGATTTACTTCCTGTCGTCGCAGTCGCACTGGCGAAGCTGGTTGTTGAAGCCGTAGCACTCGAAACGAGTCCTAAAGGCGCAAGCAAACCTACCGCCCATGCAGGTAAAAGTGAACGAATTGAATCGGCATGCTGTTTTAAATAATTAACAATACTTTGAGTGTCATTACCCGCTTCACTGGTTAAAGCAGCAAGGCTGACTGGAAGCGCTTGGTTTAATGTTTGCTCTGCTTCAGCTGTGGGAAGCTGACCACTTGCGAGATTGGATAATAATGCATTTTTAACTTGATCATTATGACCAAATAAATCGAATAATGAAGGTGAAATCGACTCTTTTAGTTTCTGAATTAATTCAGGTTTTGCAGCTAAAATTGAAAGGAAAATCGGGTAAAACTTAGATAACAGCGCGCTTTTTTCGTTCGCTAATCCGTCTTGACCACTCACAAGCACAGAGGTCACTTTCTGTTTTAACAGTTCTATTGGGTTTATTGACATTGTTATTCTCTCCAACACATTAAATTTATAATATTCAGATCGCTTAAGAAAAATACGAAGTACAAGCAAACTGAAGCTTTTTCATTCTAATCATTTGTGTGTTTTTTATTCGTTTTTATATCATTTAAATACAATACTTACATCACACTTTACAAAACAGAGTAAAAGCCAAATGGCTTTAGATGATTATTCAGTTGAGTTGAAAATTGTGTGATAAAGAATAATTTCATCTTCATAATAAGGCATTTTACTTGCTTAATTGATATAGAAACAGCAAGGAAAAACTCGCAAAAATAAGGGTCAGAAACGGAAATAACCGATAAGGCTTCTTTTCAGGCGCTATCTCAACCGGCTCGGTAATTTCTTCTAATGACACTGCTACGATTGGAACCTCATCTAACAGTGCAAGCACCTCTTCCGACCAATTAGGCAATAATCCATGAATAGACTCTTGATATTCGCGAAGGTAATGAATAATGCTGATTGCATCATTCCCGATTTCATTTGAAAGTACTGCTAGACTCTTAGGGATCGCTCGATTTAATGTGATTTCTACCTCTGCGACAGAAACTTTACCTGCTGCCAACCTCAACAGTAATGCATTTTTTACTTTTTCATTTTCTTCCATCAGGTCAAAAACTGAAGGTGTCAGTTTCTCTTTTAACTGATCAACGAGTTCTGGTTTCTGTAAAAAACGATGCAAAAAAATAGGATAAAATCTTGATAAAACATCATTTTTTTCATTTACCAGACAAGTTTGATCATTGACAATAATAGAGGATACTTTTTGCTTAAGTAACTCCATTGGGTGAATAGCCATATGATTTAGCTCCAATTATTTAAATTGTTTATTTCTCATTTTTTATAATTTTATGTAAAGCACATCTCATTTATTTTCTTACTTTAATCTAATTTTTTTATTTTTATCAGCTTTGTAAAATTTAAATACAATATCTACATCACAGTTTACAAAGCAGAATAAGACTTGATCGTCTTATCCTGCCACTTCATATCATTTATGCAAAGGTGGTCATCACCTTACCTGTCAGCTGTTGACCAAGTAACGGCGTATTTTTCCCTTGCGAAAGAATACTGTCTTTAGACACCGTCCACTCTAGTGTTGGATCTATCAAGACCCAACCTGCTTCTTGCAACCAACGATCAGTCATATTGGCCACTTGCGCTGGAATTGATGTCACTTTTTCAACCCATTCCAGTGGTTCAAACACACCCTCTTGTATCAACTGTACACCTAAACCCACATAGGTATCAAAAGCGCTAATCCCTGGCTGTGTTTCAGCAAATGGAGCCATTTTCGCCGAGCTACTGAGCGGTTCATGATGAGTACAAATTGCATCAATTACCCCTTCTTTCACACCTTGGCGCAATAATGCTTTATCTTGCTCAGATCGTAACGGTGGGCGTACATGTGCAAGTGAGTTAAAACCATCGGTCAGCTGCTCAGTCAGATGTAACTGATGCATCGCAACATCGGCAGTGACAGGTAAACCTTTGGTTTTTGCTGCGCGGATCAAATCAACCGAAGCACCACAAGACAGCAGACCAAAGTGCGCTTTCACGCCTGTTGCTTCAATCATGATCAAGTATTTGGCAATCGCAACGGTTTCAGCAATCGCAGGAATCATGGGTAAACCTTGACGAGAAGCAATAAAGCCTTCGTGTGCACAGCCATCTTTAGCAATCTGAGGCTCTTCTGCATAGAACACGACCGTCAAGCCCAAACCTGCTGCATATTCTAAAGTACGAATCACCACATCATCATTTTCAAAGCTGGCATTGGCATTTGAAACCGCAGTACATCCACCCTTCTTCAATCCCGCCATATTGGCAGGTTGTTTGCCATTCAGACCTTGGGTCTGTGCACCAATAATTTGTAGATAAATGCCGCCATCCAATTGTGCTTTTTCAATCAAGCCATGAATCAAAGCACCATTATCTTGAACAATTGGTTTTGAATCCGGTGGTGTCATCACATGCAAAATACCATTAGCACGCGCCGATTTACCTTCAGACTTTAAGGTTCCATGCTGTTGTTGCCCTGGTTCACGTAAACGTGCACACAGATCAACCATGGTTGGCATTAACCATTTGCCTTGACCATCAATCGTTTCATCGACTTGATCTACTACATCAACTAACTTGCCGTTTTCGATATAAACCGTTTTTACTTGATCAGTTTTTTGAATTGGGTCGAGCACACGGACATTTTCAATTTTTACTATACTCATGTGATCTATCCTTTACAGCGCAATCGCTTCAATTAAACCTTGTTCTTGTAACTGCCCTTGCATCGCAAGTGCCAACACTGCCATACGAACTGCAATCCCATTGGTAACCTGCTTCAAAATGACAGATTGATCACCATCGGCAACGCTTGAATCAATTTCAACTCCACGGTTCATTGGCCCCGGATGCATCACGATGCAATCAGGCTTAGCCAATGCCAAACGCTCTTTGTTTAAGCCGTACATTTTATAGAATTCAGCTTGTGAAGATAATGCAGGTGAATCAATACGTTCATTTTGAATACGTAAGGCAATAATCACATCGCAGTCTTTCACGCCTTCATCCATTTTGTTAAACAGACGTACATGTTCGCCATATTCATCAAAGGCCACTGGCAATAAGGTATTTGGCGCAATCACACGAATGTCTTTACAGCCCAATGTTTGCAACGCTGCTACATTTGAGCGTGCGACGCGTGAATGCTTGATATCACCAATAATCGCAACCGTTAATTCTTCAAAAGGCTTTTGGGTCTCGCGACGAATCGTCAACATATCCAGCATCGCTTGGGTCGGATGCGCATGTCGACCATCACCTGCATTGATAATTGCAACCTTAGGGCAAACATCTTTGGCAATAAAGTGTGCTGCACCTGAGGATGAATGACGTACCACAAAAATATCCGCAGCCATCGCTTCCAAATTCCAAAGCGTATCACGTAAAGTTTCACCTTTAGAGGTACTTGAACGTGCAATATCAATATTTAAGACATTGGCAGACAAACGCTTTGCTGCAGCTTCGAAAGTAGTACGGGTACGAGTGGAGTTTTCAAAGAAAAGATTCATCACCGTCAGTCCTTCAAGCAACGGACGATTGATCAAGTTATTATTTTCATCTAAAAAGCTTTGCGCTGTATCTAGAATCTTGGTTAAGGTTTCTTTAGAAAGACCTTCAATTGTTAAAAAGTGCTTGAGATTTCCTTGTTGATTGAGCTGGATCTGACTCAAAGTATGCAATGCCGCCAAGTGCATAAGAGATTCCTAACACGTTAAGTTAACGCATTATACAGACTTTAGATTTCATTCGCAGTTGAACTTTTCAGCACTTAAGTAAAAATCTTTTAGATCTTTTCCATGATCTTATTTTTATTCAATATGAGAACATAGATTCTGAATATTGATCCATATACAAATACTCCAAAATAAAGATAAGGATGTAAGCATCATCACTACATCCTTTTAATATTCTATTTTTTAATGACTTATAATTTACCTTAATGCACCAATATAGTGATGATGGACCTGCGCTTGATAAATTTCTTCATCAGTAACTTCCATGGAATAAGTTTCCAAAACCTCAACTGGTTGTTTCTCAGTCGCAGTTTTTGTCTCCATAACCAATGGATTTGGCTCAGGATATAAATCAATCAATGGGCTTAAACGATGTACAAAACGTTCCAACTCTGGGTCCTGAGTTGTTAAGGCGATATCCAGTACATGCTTGGCATAATCTTTATTGTTAACGAGATACATTACATCGATCACACGACCACAGACACGTCTTAAACGGACATACATTTGAGTCGCAATCGTAAAAGCTTCGGCATTGACCAACACTTCGTTATTCATGCTTTCTTTCATAACATCCTCACAGCCATCAAATTAAAATTCTTAAATTTCATCAGCTTTAAGTCAAATAGTTCACTGATGTGCTGCAAACTTAGATGCAAAAGATGTACCAACTATTAAAATAGAAAATAAAAATGCACCGCATCACATTTTTTGAATCTCGCAAATACAGAACAAATTCTTCAAAAAATATCGATTAATGCAGAATAAAGCTGACAATCACACAAATATGCACCGACAGAGCAAACAAAAATCAGTTAAAATAGCCGATTGCTAAAAATGTTTTTGGAAATTTGAATGAATGCTAAACAACGTCTAACAGACTATTGGGTGACCTGTGCGGACGGGCTTGAAACCTTATTACAACAAGAGCTTGAAGATTTAGGCATTCAAAATATCCAACGTTTTGCTGGGCGTTTAGTGTTTAAAGGCACACTTGAAAATGCATATCGCGTTTGTATGTGGTCACGCCTTGCCTCTCGCGTGCTTTTACCCATTCATACCCACGAACTTGAACATACCCATGACGCACGTGATGTAGCTGAAGAACTCTATGAAGGCGCGATTAGCTTTGACTGGTCTTTGATTTTTGCCCCACAAAGCACATTTGCTGTTCGTTTGCATGTAGAACGAGAAATTAAGGTCAATACACAGTTCGCGACCCTACGCGTTAAAGATGGTGTAGTGGATTCCTTTATGGAAGCCGTTGGCAAGCGTCCGAGCATTGATATTAAGCAGCCTGAAATCACGCTATACGCTCTAGCAGGTAAAACTGAACATACCTATTGCTTAGACTTATCTGGTGATTCTTTACATAAGCGCGGCTACCGACGCTATATGACCGATGCACCGATTAAAGAAAACTTGGCAGCAGCGATTCTGCAAAAAGCCCAATTATCAAAATACCAACCCGATATTATCCTTGACCCAATGTGTGGTTCAGGCACATTTATTATTGAATCTCTACTCATTTTAACAGACCGTGCACCTGGTTTAGTGCGTCGTTTTGGTTTTAATGGTTGGCATGGTCATGACCATGAACTTTGGTTAGCATTGAAAGCCGAAGCTGCTGAACGTCATGAAAAGGCTTTAGAACAGCCGCTACCTAAATTCTATGCTTATGATGCTGATTGGGAGGCTGTAAAAGCAACGCGCCAAAACATCATTGCTGCTGGTTTTGAAAAATTACTCGATCAAATTCAAATTGAAGAACGTACCTTGGCCGATTGGGATGACTTCCATGCCGAAGGTAAAAAAGCATTTATCGTAACAAATCCCCCCTATGGCGAACGTTTAGGTGATAAAGCCTCTAGTCGTTCATTTTATCTAGGTTTATCGGGGCTGCTACAAAAGAATTTCCCAAATCAATCTGTGGCTGTCATTGCGGCACAAATTGAACAAGCAGATGTACTTGCTATTAACGACCCTCAAACATTACGTTTAATGAATGGTAAATTACCAATTTATATTCGTTTTGGTACCGTCAAACCAGCAACAGTGACACAACCTTTCCTTGCCACTTGGCAACCACAACAATTTGAAAAAATTGAGGGTGCCGAAGACTTTACCAATCGTTTGCAAAAAAATATGCAAACATTGAAAAAATGGGCTGTGAAAGAAAATGTATTCTGCTTACGTTTATATGATGCCGACTTACCTGACTTTAACGTCGCAGTCGACTTATATGGAGATCGTTTGCATGTTCAGGAATACGCACCACCTAAAACGATTGATCCAGAAAAAGCAAAAAAACGTTTTAACCTTGCGCTTGCTGCCATCCGTGCTGTGACAGGTTTAGGTCGTGATGCAATCTTCATTAAAACACGTGCGAAACAAGCAGGTGCAAACCAGTACACCAAACAAAGTACCGCCTCTAAACGTTTTATTGTTCAGGAAGGCAATGCGCGTATCTTGGTGAATTTGACCGATTATTTAGATACAGGATTATTCTTGGATCACCGCCAAATTCGTTTAAGAATTGCCAAAGAAGCACGTGGCAAGCATTTCTTAAATCTTTATAGCTACACCTCTACAGCAAGCCTACATGCTGCTTTAGGTGGCGCAGCAAGTACGACCAGTGTCGATTTATCCAATACTTACTTAAATTGGTCGAAAGAAAACTTTGTACTCAATGGTTTAACAGTCGATCATGCCGATGAACAGCACATGTTCTTTGCAAGTGATTGCTTTGAATGGTTAAAAGAAGGTCATGAGCAATATGACTTGATTTTCATTGACCCACCAACCTTCTCTAACTCGAAAAAGTTCTATGGAACCTTTGATGTACAACGTGATCACGTTTCACTTCTTAAGCGCGCTATGAACCGCTTAACCAGTGATGGAACCTTATACTTCTCAAATAACTATCGTGGATTTGAGTTAGATGAAGAAATTGAGGCGATGTATCAAATTGAAGAAATCACCTCTGAAACAATTGGTCCAGATTTTAAACGGAATCAAAAAATTCATCGTGCTTGGAAAATTCAACACCCTGCTATTTAATCACTAGCTCGGCTTTCACGTCATCGTTATAAGTTACATGGACATTGCCTGATTCAAACTCATAAATCATGAGACGATCAGGCGGTTGTTCGTGTGGTTTGATGGTCGCAGCCCGCTTATCTCTATAATCAACGGTCACTACTTTCTTTTGCTCTTCGTGAGGAGATAATACGCCTCCTAAGATGGTACTGACACGAATATCACCTAAGTATTTATCGCTAAGGATACGTTGTGAACGCCAACGTTCTTCTTCAGGCTTTAAAGCATCTTGCTGAGCTTTAATGATAATACTAGGCAGTGCATTATTCAGCATACCTGTTTGTAAGGCGAGTGATCCTTCATTCAATGGCTGCGCAGCATTCGCCATCGAAGTTAAGGCTGTTAACAACAAAATTACACAAGCATGTGTGCAATGATGTCTGTTGTTTTCCATTGCAATTCATCCTGAATTTTTTTCTTATTTGTTCCGAAGCTATCAAGTTTTTTATCAAGTCGCAATGTTATCGGTAATATTCCTGTAAAAATCTGACCAATAACACTGATACAAAAAAAGATGGTGACTTTCATCACCATCTTTTTAGCCAATCGTTAAAATTGTACTTAGCTGAGTTTCATTTTATCAAACACAAGATGACCATTTTCACCTTTGATCAAAATGTTATCTCCTGGTTGGAATTCACCAGATAAGATTTTCTGAGCCAAGTTATTTTCAACTTGCTGCTGAATCGCACGTTTCAATGGTCGTGCGCCGTACACAGGATCGAAACCAGCATCGATTAATAAGTCGAAAGCAGTATCATCCACTGTTAAGCCCATATCACGATCGCTCAAGCGTGAACGTAAACGATCTAACTGAATATCAGCAATACCACGGATCTGTGCTTTCTGGAGTGAATGGAAAACCACTAACTCATCAATACGGTTAATAAACTCTGGACGGAAATGCTGTGTGACTGCATTCATGACCACAGTACGAACCTCATCATCTGTTGCCCCTTCGCCAAGTTCACGTACATCCTGTGAACCTAAGTTCGAAGTCATTACAATAACGGTATTCTTAAAGTCGATCACACGGCCTTGCGAATCCGTTAAGCGCCCATCATCTAAAACTTGCAATAAGATATTGAACACATCTGGATGCGCTTTTTCCACCTCATCAAATAACACCACGCTATATGGCTTACGACGTACCGCTTCAGTTAAAACACCACCTTCTTCATAACCAACATAGCCTGGAGGTGCACCCACTAAACGACTGACTGAGTGTTTTTCCATAAATTCGGACATATCAATACGAATCATGGCATCGTCACTGTCAAACAAGAAGTTTGCCAATGCTTTGGTCAACTCAGTTTTACCCACACCTGTTGGTCCAAGGAACAAGAATGACCCACTTGGACGATTCGGGTCAGATAAGCCCGCACGTGAACGACGTACCGCATTGGAAACGGCAACCACCGCTTCATCTTGACCAACCACGCGGTTATGCAAGAACTCTTCCATATTCAGCAGTTTTTCACGTTCACCCTGCAACATTTTCGCCACTGGGATACCTGTTGCTGCACTAACGACTTCTGCAATTTCGTTTTCGGTGACTTTGGTACGAATCAGTTTCGGCTCTTCATTTTCCTCAGCGACTTCGGCTTGTTCCAAGCGTTTCTGCAACTCTGGAATCACGCCATATTGCAAACGTGCCGCTTCTGCCAAATCACCTTCGCGTTTAGCTTTTTCCAAAGCAACACGTGCCTGATCAAGCTCAACTTGTGCTTTCTTATCACCTTCAACCAGTGTTTTTTCAGCTTTCCAGATTTCTTCCAGATCGTTGTACTCTTTTTGCTTTTCAGCAATTTGATGCTCAAGATGATTTACTTCAGCTTTACTGCCAGCATCTTCATCTTTTTTCACCGCTTCCAATTGCATTTTCAACTGGATTAAACGACGATCAAGTTTGTCCAAAGCTTCTGGTTTGGAGTCAATTTCCATTTTGATCCGCGATGCCGCTTCATCAATCAGATCAATGGCTTTATCAGGCAATTGACGGTCAGTGATATAACGATGTGACATTTTCGCTGCAGCAATAATCGCTGAGTCTAAAATTTGCACACCATGATGGGTCGCATATTTTTCTTTTAGACCACGCAAGATCGCAATAGTATCTTCAACACTTGGTTCATCGACCAATACTTTCTGGAAACGACGTTCAAGCGCCGCATCCTTCTCGATGTACTGGCGATATTCATCTAAGGTCGTTGCACCGACACAGCGTAATTCACCGCGTGCTAAAGCCGGTTTTAACATATTACCTGCGTCCATCGCACCATCACCCTTACCAGCACCGACAAGGGTATGTAACTCATCAATAAACAGGATGATCTCGCCTTCATGTTTAGCAAGGTCTTTGAGTACAGCTTTTAAACGCTCTTCAAACTCACCACGATATTTTGCACCTGCAAGCAATGAACCTAAGTCTAATGACAGTACACGCTTATTCTTCAACCCTTCAGGCACTTCACCGTTGACAATACGTTGTGCTAAACCTTCCACAATCGCTGTTTTACCTACCCCTGGTTCACCAATCAGGACAGGATTATTTTTGGTACGACGTGATAAAACTTGAATGGTACGACGAATTTCATCATCACGACCAATTACAGGATCAAGCTTGCCCGCTAAAGCACGCTCAGTTAAGTCAATGGTATATTTATTGAGTGAGTCACGTTGATCTTCGTGATTATTGCTCATAACTTTGTCATTTCCTCGAATATTTTCAATTACTTTGCGTAAGCTTTCTGGTGTTACACCAACACTATTTAAAATGCTTTTGGTTTCACCTGTTTCTGCCAACCCTAACAACACCCAATCGGTTGATAAAAATTCATCACCTGCTTTTTGTGCATAACGGTCAGCTAAATTCAATGCCTTTACCGCTTCAGGATTCAGATTGATATCACCTGTAGGATTTGCCAATGTTGGTGCATTCTCTAACGCTTGTTCAAGTTTTTGCTTTAACTCTGGTAAACGTGCGCCCGCTTGTTGCAATAAACTCAGATTGGCAGGTTCTTTCAAAAGAGTCGACAGAATATGAATCCCTGCAATCGCAGTATGATCCTTACCCATTGCCAATGATTGTGCGTCTGAGAGTGCTTGCTGTAAACGGTTTGTAAATTTTTCAAATCGCATTCTTGTTATTCCTCACAACAAATTCTTAACTTATCACTTAGATGGGAACGCTTTTTAAAATTTCAAATAAAATTTATATATTTTTCAATATTTTATGAAATTTTTAAGAAATAAAACTCAGTATTAATATGGGTATATAAATGATCTATTTCAAGTATATTTTGTATAATTTTTCGGTCTATTCCGTTTTGCACAAAATCCTTATTGTGATTTTAAGGTGAACCTTTTAGTTTAACGCTTTGCTTCAATTAAAAATGCTCATCATGTCTTTAAAAACAATTTTGCTCAGCGTTGTTTCCCTGCTTCCTCTTCATGCTGCTTTTGCGCAACTGCCACAGGACTCAAGACGTGCCGGTGGTGTTGCTGTGATCCCACTTCCAACAACCACTACACAAGTTTTTTATGAACAAAAACCAGTCTTGATTACACAACAAGGTACACAACGCTATGCCGTGTTTGGCATTCCACTTTCAGCTCCCTTAGGTGGCTTGACCTTAACAAGCAATACCACACCAATTCAAATCGAAGTAAAGCCCTATCAATATGCCGAACAGCGTTTAACAGTCAAAAACCAAGACTATGTCAATCCCAGTCAAGATCAACTCAACCGTTACGCTCAAGAAGCGAAAGAGCAAAATGATATTTATAGCTCTTTTTCCCAAAGTAACTGGACTCAGTTTCCTAACTTTATTCGGCCTACGGCTGGTAAATTCAGTAATTCATTTGGTAGAAAACGTTTTTTCAATGGTGAAGTACAAGTTGAAGTGCGCGATTTAGCCCCTCCTGCGCTTATTGGGCAAATGGTAGTAGTAACATTTGAATGCCTTCACCTTCACATTGGAGATCATACCGTTTATGGGAATGCGGCACTAATAGATGGTGTTCCAGGCTTAAACAGTACTTTACTCATTTAGAGTCAAACTAATATTATGTATCGACAGCTGAAAAGAAATGGCGTAAAAGTAGTATTTGATGGTAAAACTGGTTGCGTCACTGGGTTACATATACGTAGGGGTGGTAGCCTAAAAAATGCACTCGTTGCAACCCACTTGTTACTTAATTTTAAAGAGATACGTAGAAAATGATTGCTCCATAAAATTGGAACACTTTTTAGTACAACTCATGAATTTTATCATTAAGCGGCTTTAATCAATTCAACGATATGGGCAATTTTAAGACCATTATCTAAGGGTGAGTTACTGACTGAACAATTATCCTGTGTGGAGCGTTCAAATGCTTTTCGAACATGTATCGTTGACCCTGATTAAGATTCTATAATGAAGTGTAAATAAATTATTCTGGACAGCGCAGGCGTAGTTTAAGAACGGAAAATACTGGGCCATTGGAAAGCACATGTAATATCTTGGCAAGATATCAAAAAAACGATCACAACACTTAATGAAGGACATCCACGAAGTCCTATCTAAATCACTTTACCTGGACCAAGACCACAGTCTTTGCGCACGTCTTCAGCTGAAGCACCGAAAAATATAGTTGGGCAACTGTCTGATTTGTCCTCCTATGCAAGTTTCTGTAACCTAGCAGCACATGATAGCATTGCAGATAATTGAAGCACAGAATAATATTTCTGTGACCTACTTTCACCCTATAAAAAGGGCACATACGAAATTTTGTCTGGTTTGATTAGAAAATATTCAACTAAAGGCATTGGTTTTAATCTGTCACAAAAGCATTATTTTATAAGCATTGCCATGTCATTGTCTAATCGTAGTACTAAAGCGTTAGATTGAGGTAAACCATCTGAGTAAGTTGCACATCTGGTAGATTGTCATAAGATTTTTCAAACCGCCACACGTAATACTAGAATTCACGCTGGAACGGAATCAAAATCACTGTATTTAATATTAAAAGGTTCAGTGTCAATTATCTTACGTGAAGATGACGAACGTGAAATTGTCGTTGCCTACCTAAACCCAGGCGATTTCTTTGGTGAAATGGGGCTTTTTGAAAAAAACCCTCAACGTACCGCAGAAGTACGTACACGAGATGTCTGCGAAATTGCAGAAATCTCTTACGACAATTTCCACGAGTTAAGTAAACAATACCCAGATCTAAGTTACGCTGTGTTTGCTCAACTGGTACGTCGTCTTAAAAATACAACACGTAAAGTCACTGATCTAGCCTTCATTGATGTGTCAGGACGTATTGCACGTTGTTTAATTGACTTATCGGCTCAACCTGAGGCAATGATTTTGCCAAATGGTCGTCAGATTCGTATCACCCGCCAAGAGATTGGTCGTATCGTGGGTTGCTCTCGCGAAATGGTTGGACGTGTCCTCAAGACACTTGAAGATCAAGGTATGATTCAAACTGATGGTAAAGCAATCTTAATTTTTGATGCTTCTTTAGAAGAAAATAATTTTACAGAAGAAGAGTATGATGACGAAGACTAATTCGATTTAAGATCGGATTAACGCTTTAAGAAAGCCAGTGCCTGTCACTGGCTTTCATTTTTTAACAAAGAATAAGCCTTGCTGATTACATAATTACAATGATTATAGAGATATTCAGAATATTAACTGCTGCCAACATTTTCTATAATCCACCCTAATCAAGACTATATTCATAAGATACTGATTTGGAGAGAATAAGTATGAAGAAATTAGCTTTAAGCCTTTGTGCTATGACCGTAATGACAATTTCTGGCTGCGCATCTTTTGCAGACATGGCTGGCGCAGATAGCGCAACTTTAAATGCTCAATCTGCACAGAGCTTCGCAAAAATGACCCAAGAAGCACGTGCCAAAAATCAGTTGGATAGTAGTTCAAGTACTTATCAACGTATCAATACTGTATTTAATCGCTTAAAACCTTATGCAGATCAAATGAACCAGACTGGTCAACGTTTTCAATGGCAACTTGCAGTACTCAAATCAGATACTGTTAACGCCTATGTAGCACCAGGTGGTAAAGTTGTTTTCTATACAGGGATCGTGAACAAGCTTAATTTAACCAATGATGAAATTGCTGCGGTAATGGGACATGAAATGACCCATGCGCTCGAAGAACACGCCAAAAGTAAAATTGGTGCTCAAGCTTTAACAAATCTTGCGATTGGCATTGGTAAATCGTATGCAGGTAGCAGCATAGGTGATCTAGGCAGCGCAGCAATCGATTTAGGCAGTCAAGTGGGCATTGGCTTACCATACTCCCGTAATTTAGAGAGCCGTGCCGATTATGGCGGTTTAATGCTCATGGCAAAAGCAGGCTATAACCCGAATGCAGCAATCAGTCTATGGGAAAAAATGAATCGTTTAGATGGCGCTGGTGGCGGTTCGTTCTTATCAACTCACCCATCAAATACTCAACGTATTGGTGATATGCGTAAAAACCTACCTGCAGCTTTGGCTGTTTATAACCAACGTCGTTAATCAACACCCCCTTAAATTCTTAAGTTCGAATTTAAGGGTTTTTTCGTATCAACTCATTTATTACTGAACTAAGCTCACATTAATCGCAAGTGCAGCATATGCGTTGCGATGGTATGACGGATATGATCAGGTCGAGCATGAAAATAACGCTCACTTAAACCGTCACCTGATAAATCCTCAGTAACGATGTACCCCATTTGTTCTACTGCCTGATGCAATGTCTTTGGTCTAAATTGCCCTTTTAATGGTTCTTTTAAAAACCGTGTAAATTGCGACACAAACAATGTTCCCAAACGTTCCAAGCCCTCTAACTCTCGATAGTCAATCGAGTAGTCCAAGACCACCTCGCTCCCCTGTGCAGCAATCTGTTTAATGCTATTTAAAGTATTTAACGTTGTCTCTGGTTCTAGATAATGGGTCGTCCCCAACCATGAGAAAAAAGCAGCTTGGCCCTGCTTAAACGAACTACGTACTAAAGCATCTGCAATCGATTCTTTTTCAAAATCAATTGCAACAAACTCGACATTCGCTGGAAGTGCGCCATATTGGCGTAATTTGCGTTGTTTTGCTGCTTGGGTATCTGGATGGTCAACTTCATAAATCTTAAGCTGTGGGTACTGCTGTGCTTGTCGCAGGGTAAATGAATCTAATCCAGCCCCGACCAATACATATTGTGCTACGCCCCGCTCAATCGCTGCATGGAGTTGATCTTCTGCATAACGTGAACGCCCAACCACCTGTCCAGTCAATAAACCAAAAGTACGATTAAACACCGAGGAATTCATCACTTTTACTGAGAACGGCGTGCTTAATAAAGCCTTCCAACCTTTACTCGTCAACTCAAAAGCAAAAGGGTCAGAAAAGACTGGATTTTCTGCATTTTGAAAATGATTGGCACGTAATGCTGCGGCAGCTTCGGCCGTGCGACTCGATTGTCCTTCTTTCATTTTGATTCCCCTATTTCTATTGCTATCTTGCAAAAAATAAGCAGCAAATTCCATCGCTAGACAAAATTTACTGCTTATTAATGACTAAATTAAAAATTATTTAGTTTTTTCAGTTTGATACGTCACTTGATAATCATTTAAGTCCATACGTTTCAAACGTTGCTTTAACTTTTTCAATGACCACGGCCATGCAGCAAAATTGCGGCCATTGGCATCCAAATAGTAACTCTTGCATCCGCCCGCATTAAACACTGTTGTTTTAAGATGTTTTTGCACGAGCTCATTATGATGCTTGATCACTTCTGGCTTAATATTCAACTTACTGATGCCTTTTTCTTTGATTTTCAGTAAACCATCAACGATATAATCAAGTTGTGCTTCAGCCAAACCAATGAATGAATCATACACCAAGACATTTGGTCCTAACACTAAGAAAGCATTCGGGACATTTTCAATACTGGTACCTAAATATGCTTCTGGTGAACTACTCTTCCATAGATCATTCAGACATTCACCTTTCTCATTTGATACGCGCTTGCCAATTGGTGGATGAGATACCTCAAAACCTGTTCCCCAAATAATCACGTCCACTTCATGACGTTCACCATTAGCAGACACCACAGTATTGCCTTCTACTTTGACCAATCCATGTGGAATCAGTTTGGTATTCGGTTGTTGTAAGGCTGGATAGTAATTGTTGGCGAACAGCAAACGCTTACAGCCAATCGTAAAGTTCGGCGTTACATTTTTACGTAATTCAGGATCTTCAATCTGGAAACGTAAAATCAATTTTGCCAATTCGCCAACAGGTTTTAACACGGCTGGATTACGTAAGCCGAAATTAATTGCATTCAACGATTGCGCAACCGCTTGACGCCACGTCTTTTGAATCAGTGGAAATTTCTCAATCAATGATTTACTAATATCACCTAAATCCGTGTCTGGCTTTGGTACCACCCACGGCGCTGTACGTTGATACACGTACAATTCTTTTGCTAATGGCTGAATCTGAGGAACAAACTGAATCGCTGATGCGCCTGTCCCGATCACAGCGATACGCTTGCCTGTCAGGTCATAATCATGATTCCATTTCGCTGAATGGAACATTTCGCCCTTAAAGGTTTCTAGACCTTCAAGTTTTGGAATTTGCGCTTCGGTAATTGGACCTGTTGCAAAAACCACAGTTCTAGATAGGTTTTGACCTTTATTGGTGTCAATCACCCACAGATTACGCTCTTTATCCCATGCCGCATTCAATAACTCTGTACCAAATTCAATTTTTGAGCTGACATTGAAATTTTCACTCACTTCTTCTAAATAGCTCAGAATCTCTGGCTGACGAGCAAATAAATGACTCCATTTTGCACTAGGTGCAAATGAATATGAATACAATGCCGATGGTACATCACAGCCACAACCTGGATAGGTATTTTCGCGCCAAGTTCCCCCAACACGAGTCGCTTTTTCAATGATCTTGTAGTTGCTATAACCCACTTGATCAAGACGAATTGCAGTTGCAATACCAGAAATCCCCGCACCTACGATAAAACTATCATAGATGTGTGGTGGTAAAGCCTTTCCTTCAGCTGAGTTTAATTTTTTTGCTTGAGCTGTCATTTAAAAATATCCTTTATTCATTCAACTGAAATAAGCCTATCGCCGATTGAGTTTCGTCTTATTACAGTGTTTAAAATCTTTTATCCGAGGTGATTACTTCATAAATCTGTATGAGGTACCTAAGAATTTTGCATATAAATTCGGTGCAGTACGTTTCATTAACCAAAACAACTTGGCATCGATTTGTGGAATGGTATAAAGCTCACCTTTATCCAAACGATCCAAGGTCAGTTTGGCGACCTTGTCACTGGTGGTAAAAGCCAAATTGGTGAGGGCATAATCTAAAAGCCCTTTATGCGGGACTTTGCCATTTTTAATGATATTGGTCGGTACTAAGGTTGGACAAAGTACATTGACCTTGATATTCGATTTTCGCAGTTCAGCTGAAAGTGTTTCTGACAAGGCACGAACACCTGCTTTAGACACGTTATAGACGGTCATTTCTGGTGCTGCAGTATAAGACGCTGCTGATGCCACATTGATAATTGCACCATGTCCAAGTTGTTTAAACTTTGGTACAAAAGCACGGCAACCATGGATTACACCCCATAAATTAATATTCATGCACCAATGCCAATCTTCAGAAGACATTTCATCAAACTTGCCTCCTAAACCAATTCCTGCATTATTAATCACCAATGTGACTGGATTCTGCATCAATTGTTGAGCCTGCTCAGCCAACTGATTGACCTGCTCTTCTTTGGCCACATCACATTGCACAGCAAAGGCCTTGGCTCCAAGTGCCTCAACTAAACTGACTGTTTCTTTGGCTGCATCAAGGTTAATGTCCGAACACACCACTGTGCCGCCACGTTTTGCCAGTTCAAGAGCAAAACTACGACCAATCCCGCTTCCTGCACCTGTCACCACAGCGAATGCTTTTTGGCTAGGCTTGGTTTTTTTCCCAAATAATTTCATTTTTGCTTTTCCAATAATCTCGTATTGATATGGACCAAGTTATGCAGTGGCTGCACGTACGGGTGGTACAAACTCTTTCAGGAAATAAGGGCTTAATAAACCTGTTTCTGGGTTTAATAAACGTTCTTTGTAGTACGCCAAATAGGCCGTTGTATCATGATCATTGGGATGAAAATCTGGACGTAAGTAATCAAAGATATGAGGTAATGTGCTACCAAACATGCCATTTTTTAAATTAAACAGTACAGACCAGCTTGCACCCGCTTCTTTCCAGAAACGTAGGTTAATCAGATTACTCGGACGGCGTAAAAATGATAAAAATAAACCACCAGCTCCAACACCAGCCCCTATGGTAATAAACGCTAGAAAAAAGCCAAAAATCCTTAACGAATAATTTCCAGAGAGTACCTGATAAGTATCGTAAGCAATATCTTTATGTTCAGATTCTTCAAGCATGTGCCACATCCACAAAGCACGTGCTTTTTCATCATCAGAATATTGAAAAATATATTCATGCTTCATGCCAAACTCAGCGAGCACGGCAGTAAAGTGCTCAATCCCTGCCATCAACGAAAGCTTAAGCGGTTGGGGGAATTTTAAAAAAGTATAGTTAAAAACTTGCTCTGCCAAAAACCGATATAAGCGTACAGGTACATCATTTGGAATCATGATTTCGTTATATTCATTGTGCAATTTCGAATGAATTGCCTCCTGTCCAATCAAAGAAGTTAATCTTTGCTTTAAGATAGGATCATCAATAAAATCACGATGATAACGTGCAGTTTCAATCACCAAATCCTCACCATAAGTGAGAAAAATTGATAAAGCAGCAAAATACGCCGTTGCCCATTCTTTCTGCATTAAAAACTTAATATCCAACCGTTCAGGATCGAATTTAAAATCAAAATGACGAATTGGAATCGGTGATTTGCTTGCTAAACTCTGCACAATCCCCTGATATCGTGTACTGACTTTGTCTGAAAAGACATTTCGAAGAACTTGAACGACCATTGCTTGATCTCCATATAGAGATTGAAGAATCACAGACTCTTTGATTATTTAAACAGCATAGTGCAGGATTAAAATATAACTAGAACCAAACTGCTCATAAGACATTGAGCTTTTTTGCCAAGCTCAGCCATATTCCCTTCTGCACTTGTTTAAATCATTCAAAAATTCCTGATTACGCAGCCTGAACCTTAGGTGTGAACTCTTTTACAAAGAATGGATACAATGCACCACCTTCTGATAAAAGTTTCTTTTCGTAGTATTCAAAATAAGCTGTTGCATCATGATCATTTGGATGGAAATCCGTACGTAAATAATCAAAAATACGACCTTGAGTGCTTCCAAAAACCCCATCCTTCGGACTAAAGATCAGCTTTACGCCACGTCGTGCATCTTTCCAGAATTTCGTGGTCAACATTTCTTGTGGCTTACGTAAGATTGGCACCATGGTTGCCGAAAACGGGATCAATCCAAGAATGGTGAAATAAGCAAGTAAGAAACCTGAGATACGTAAGGCATAGTTACCATTCAGTGTTTGATACACATCATAGGCAACATCTTTATGCTCAGATTCTTCCAACATATGCCACATCCACAAAGCACGTGTTTTCGCATCATCAGAGAAATAGAAGTTCTGTTCATGTGCCATCATGTATTCCGCTAACACGGCAGTAAAATGTTCAATCCCAGCCATGAGGGAAAGCTTAAGCGGTTGTGGGAATTTCAAGAAAATGTGATCAAAAAATTGTTCACCCAAAAAGCGATAAAGTCTTACTGGATAATCAAGTTCAACAATTGCATCATTAAATTCATTATGTAATTTTGAATGAATGGCTTCCTGACCAATCAATGAAGTCACACGCTGTCTTAAAATTGGATCTTTCAGTTGATCACGGTGATGACGTGCTGTTTCAATCACGAGGTCTTCACCATAAGTCAAAAAAACTGAAAGCGTCGCGAAGAAAATGGTTGCGAATTGATTGTTCATATAAAATGATAAATCAACCGTCTTACCTTCAAATCCGATAGCTAAGTGGCGAATTGGAATGCTTTTTTTACCTGCAAAATCGATTTGCTCAGTTATTGGGTTCGATTTAAATAAGCTTAAACCTTTCTTTAATGTGCTGCTAATCATGGCTACACCTACCTACTTCACTTGAGCGTCATTTGCCCTTTGACATGCGTTGCATCGGGTTCATCTCTTTTCATCCTTCTGCTCATTTGAGAAGTCTGAAAAAATATTCGGGAGATTTTTTTGAACCTGATCCTGATATGAAATTACTTTAAACCGATCTTATGTTCGGATTCAATTCGGGTAATTCTTGACGTTTTAGCAGATATATTTTTCATATAAGTTGTTCGTTGCCAATTTTTTAAAATAGAAGTAAGTAAAACTTAATTTTTATTTTTATATTTATTATCAAATAGATAATTAAAATTAAAAACAAAGATTATTGATGTAAATCCGTATCCATCTTTTAGAAATTAGATTTCATTACAGATAAAATATAAATATTAAAATATATGTAATTTTATTTGTTCGGATTAATTTACTCTGACTTCCCCTGCTTTCAACCGCATGTTAATCTGAAGTTATGTTCGGATTTTAATAATAAGATTTTATGGCAACTCGTAAACCACGTCAGTCACGTTCTAAAGTCACAGTAGACACCATTATTGAAGCAGGCTTTATTGCAGTTGCAACCAATGGTACCAGTGGCACCACCACGCGGCATATTGCTGATATTGCAGGGGTCAGTGTTGGCTCGCTGTACGAATATTTTAAGAACAAAGAAGAAATTTATGATGCGATGGCCAGAACTTTTGTCAAAGAAGTCTTGGATATGGTGAAAGAACTCACGCCGATCATGATTGAGCAGGAACTCGAACCTTTATTTGAAATGATCTTCTATACTTTCCGTGATTTGCTAACCCGTGATGACGATCGTTATCTGATCTGCCTCCGTTATGCGACAGAACTCAAATATGAAAAATATATAGGTCAAATTGAGATGGCACTGATGGAAGTTTTGATGAAGTATATGATTCGTCACCCTCGTTACCTAAAAGTCAATAATCTCAGCGTGACAGCGTATATCAGTATTAATAGTAGTATTTTCAATGTCGCTCGTCATTTGATCTTACCCAATCCACAGATCAGCTTTGATGAAATGGTCAAAGGTTTAAGTACCATGATTATTAGTTATATCGAAGCAGAATTGGCAAAAGCAGGAAATTAAAAGCCAGCTTTTGCTGGCTCAGTTTAACTTTAGAATGGTCTTGCACCCGCTAAACTAACTCGTTTCAATAAACGACGCTGCTCGGCTGGAAAAGCTGTACGTGAATGTAAGGTCAGCTGGTTATCCCAATAGACAATATCCCCAATTTCCCACTGGTGTTCATAACGATATTGAGGTTGCACAATATGGGCTCTTAAACGTTCGATCAGTGCAGCCCCCTTTTGATCGTCATAACCTACGACTTCAACTTCTGTCTGTGCATCCAGATAAATACCACGACGACCACTTTCAGAATGCGTACGAACCAATGGATGCGGAAATGCAGCGCCTAATATCGGTTGATCCGAGAAACGATATTTGGGAATCGGGCTTTTATCCTTTAAGCGCAAAAATGGATTATAAGTAATCAGCTGTAGCCCTTCGATCTCATCTTTAGTTTCTTGATCAAGGTCTTCATAGGCCTGTACCGTATTATACCAACTGGTTGCGCCACCATCTTTTGGAAGTTCAATTGCATAAAGCAAAGATCCGCTAGAAGGCTGTGGTGTCCAGTGATGATCACTATGCGGGGTGAGTTCGCCATGACCAGTATAATCACCTTCTCCAACCGCATTGGATACGGGCACAATATCAGGTGGTGCATTGGTATCGTTACGCGTAGCCAATACAGGCACATCTGTTGGTGGACGGAAAATCCCGCCAAAATAACTGGCAAAGGCCAATAAATCATTGTCTTGCAAGTCTTGCGCCTTGAAAACCAAAATTAAATGTTCATGCAATGCCTTTTTCAGCTTGAGAATCACTTCCCCGCTTTGTGGTTTGCTGGCATCTAATCCAGTCACAATCGCACCCAATGCACCGTTAATCGGTGTGATTTGCACGGTATCTAAACTATGTTTCTTGTATTCATGCCAACGCGGTGCGTTTTCGATCGCGGCTGAAAGCTGTGTGAGTACGGTCATTTTCTTTCCTATAAATCATTCATTATATTTTTCAAAGCATCAAGCTTTATTCATGATTCCCCAATCACAAAAATTAGTGATCTAGTTAAATATATGCAAACCGTGAAATATAAGAACCAATATTTTTATATTAATTTATTTATTTTTATGATTATAAAATTCAGCTTACTTGGAATTACCAAGCAAACTGAAACTGATTAAAATCGTTAACAACAGGAATAATTAAATGATCTTCGACTGCATGACTAAAATCAGTCAAAATATCATTTCTAATCGCAGCAAGTCGAACATCTTCACGAACACGTGGATGTGGTAAATGAACAGGAACAATCCGTTTGATTCGACCTGGATTCGGTTGCATCACCACAACACGATCACCGAGGAAAACCGCCTCTTCCACATCATGCGTCACGATAATCATGGTAATTCTTTCGGTTTGCCAGATCCGTTGTAATTCCTTTTGTAGATTGGCGCGTGTGAGTGCATCCAATGCGCCAAAAGGTTCATCTAGCAACAATATTTTGGGTCGATTAATCAGACTTCTTGCAATCGCAACACGTTGACTCATGCCCCCTGAAAGCTGTGCTGGATAAGCGTCTTTAAACTTAGTCAAACCGACCAATTCAATATGTTCATCAATCAACTGATTCTGTTCAGCGACCGTCAATTTACGATTTAACAATGCAACCCGAATGTTATCTTGTACATTCAACCAAGGAAATAATCGATGATCTTGAAAGACAATACCTCGCTCTAGACTGGTGCCTTGAATCGGTTGTCCATCGACCAAAATCTTACCTTCAAATTGATCATCCAAGCCGACGAGTAAACGTAATAAAGTTGATTTTCCACATCCGCTACTACCAACGATACTGACAAATTCCCCCGCCTTAATTTCTAAAGAAATATCATCCAATACGGTTAAGGCATGTTCTTGGTACTGCCCATATGATTTATTGAGATGATTAACTTTTACTGAACCAACATTTAATGATGTCATTTTAGCTCCCTAAAATAGAAATCAAAAATATAATAAAATCTATCTTTACTATATTTTTGATATGACTTCCTATAGTTTTGCCAAAGCAACTTCTGTAGACTTAATTAAAACAATGACTTCACTACCTAATTCTAAATTTAGATTTTTTACTGATCGTGTGGTAATCACTGAAGTAAAAACTCCCGCAGGTGTTTCTACATCCACCTCAGAAACCACACTCCCTTCTATAATCTCTTTAACCACACCACGAAACTGATTACGCACATTAATTTGAGGAATACTCATCTTTCACCACTTTGCATCTGTTTATTAAATTATGTACCACCATATTAGGCAAAGTATGAATATTTAGAACTATTATTTTTGAATATTTTTTGATTAAAAAATTATATTTATTTTCAATCATTGATTATTATTTTTTTAGCAAAGTAATTTCCAATCAATAAAAAGGTGAACTTCTGTCACCTGATTATTTAATACAATTAACCCAATAATTCTTCCAACATAATATTGACCACTTTATCGTTTCCCACTAAGCCATATTTGACCAATCTTGCACGCACAATATTGCGACTAATCCCTAAAAGCTTTGCTGTTTGCACTTGATTGCGATGGCAATATTCATAAGCAATACGAATCGTTGCTTCCTCAATCAAGCGATCAAGATTTTCATTTTTCAAGGCATGGGAGGACTCAAATAAATTCAGAAGTGCATGCTGCAACATTTGTTTAGGCAATAAATCTGTTCGTGGAATGGTCTGGGTACTTTTTTCCAAGTCAGAAATTTGTCGTAAATTCAGGCTACTGGATAAGGAGGCAAAGCAAAAATCAGTAGGTTGAATTTGATGGTTCTTGCAGACCAGTAAGGCATGATGAATGGCATTTTCCAATTCTCGAATATTACCAGGATAGTTATAACTCAACAATTTCTGTACCGCACTTGGACTCAGGCTCGCAACTGGATAACCCAAACGTTTGCAATACTGTGCAATAAAGAAGTTTGCTAGGGGTAGAATATCGCCCGGACGTTCTGCCAAGGGTGATACTTTCAGCAATGCCACGTTCAAACGATAGAATAAATCTTCTCTAAATTTTCCGGCCTGTACCGCTTCATCCAGATGCACATTGGTTGCGGCAATCACACGAACATTGAGTTTAATCGACTTAAGTGAACCCACCCGAACAATCTCACGTTCTTGTAACACCCTTAATAATTTGACCTGCATCGCTGGAGATAAATCACCCACCTCATCCAGGAACAAGGTGCCATGATTGGCTGCTTCGAACCATCCTGCCTTACTATTGATTGCTCCAGTAAATGCGCCTTTTTCGTGTCCAAATAACTCACTTTCAGCCAATGATTCAGTAAATGCACCACAATTTACTGCCACAAAAGGACCTCGACTGCGCTGGCTCATCATATGCACTTGCCTTGCAACCAGCTCCTTACCTGTTCCGGTATTTCCAATAATCAGAACACTGGCCTCGCTCGGTGCAATCTGTTCAATACGATCCAGCAAATCTCTTGATTTTTGATCTTCAAAAACCATGGCTGTCGCACGCTCAGTCCGCGTTAAGGTATGATTTTGTGGATAAGTAATGAATGACATGCATTTACTTCCCTATTGTTCGAAAAGAGAGGTTATCTTGCATGACTATTGGTTTAAATAGAAATCAGTAATTCACCTTTGTTATTTCCATTTATTAAAATAGAAACATACCATCCTTAATTAAACTAAAAATCATATTTAATGTTGGCTATATTCATTATATTGATTGCTATATATCTTTTTATAATCAATCTGATTATTTTTTAATTGACCTTCTTCAATTAGATTATCGACCCATATTTTAAAATCACCATCTTCAAATTTAGCTGCTTTGCTTGGAATACCCCACTGAGTCCAATATTTTAACATCGCACCATTTTCAGGACGTTTGCGTTTTTGCAAAATCTGCTCGAAACGTGCAATCACCTGATCTCGAGGCTGTTGTCTAGACCACTCAATCGCTTTGGCAACCCCTGTAACCACTTTACGGGTGGTATTGGGATGTTCTGCAATATAACGATTCGCCATGACATAGCTGCCCGTGGTGAGATCACCCACCAAATCATAGTCGCGATAAAGACGGCGTACCCCACCACGTTCTATCGCTGGGCCTGCCAATGGTGCCAAATCAACATGACCACTTCGTAAAGCTTGCTCAGCAGAACCCGGTGGCAAAACCACAAGCGTGACCTGATTGATTTCCTCAGGGTTAAGCCCCCCTTTTTTTAAGTAACTCTTGAGCATATATTCCACTTGTGCGCCCAGAATATTGGTGCCGACCTTTTTACCAATTAAGTCTCTGGCTGAATGAATTGGACTATTTTCAAGAACATAATAGCCAGCAAAAGGATCATCGAAAGTACCATAGGCAGCAATCACAACAGTCCCGGGCACGCCACTGGCGACCATTTTCACGGCGGAACCTGCAAAACTTGGACTACTAATATCACTATCGCCTGACAAAGCAGATTGAATTCCCTGCGGCCCGCCTGTAGAAACACCCTGATAGCTCAATTTGATTGGTGCAAGATAGCCCAAATCTTCAGCCAGCTCTAAGGGAGTAACGATGCCTGGCGAACCGAGGTATTTAAATTCTAATGATTCAAGCCCATCCACTGTAGTTAATTTCGATGCTGGTTTTGAACATCCCAATAAAACCAGCGACATTATCATTATGTGACTCAAACCCAATAGATGCTTTCCCCAGCCTTGCTTAAACATGTCAATGTACTCCTGACTAACGTTCAATTTTCCAAGCGGTCAAACGCTTTTCGATCGCAAGTAGACTGTAGTTAAACAGCAAGCCAATGGTCGTAATACTTATGATGCCAAAGAACATTTCAGGAATCTGGAAGTTATATTGTGCATAGTTAATCAAATAACCAAGACCTGCTTTTGCCCCAACCATCTCAGCCGCAATCAGCATCAATACTGAAAAAGATCCTGCTAAACGTACACCCACAAAAATCGTTGGAATTGCAGCTGGCAAAATCACTTTACGGAATAACTGAATTGAGCTCAGTCCCATGGTTCGTGCAGACTTGATCAACAATGGATCGACATTACGAACACCACTAATAGTATTTAGCAAGATTGGCCATGTGCAGGCATAGGTCACCAATGCAATTTTCGAACTTTCACCAATCCCAAGAAAAAGAATAAACACAGGCAATAAAGCTAAAGCAGCCGTGTTGCGGAACACTTCCAATAAAGGACTCAGAAATTCAGAAAAACGGGTGTACCAACCAATCGCCAAACCTAAAGGAATTGCGATAATGATCGCAAAAATAAAGCCACTGAGTGAACGAATCAAACTGGCTTGTAAATGCGTCAAGAGTTGTCCATTTTGAATCAAGCCCCAACCACTGAGCAACACGGTGGAAAAGGCTGGCAAGAAAGCGGAATCGACCAAACCAATACGTGGCACGATTTCCCAGATGGCTAAAAATAGTAAAATCGCGGCTGAACGTTTAAATGTTGTAGATAACCAAGCCAAATTTACATCAGCCCCAAAAGATTTGGTCTTTTGAGTTGAGCTAATCGATCGCTGCTGAATGGTTTTTGGAAAGGTTAAGGTATCTTTTGAACTCGACATAATCACCTCTAATTTTTTAATAATTGAATATTTGACTTAAGCCACCAATTGCTTTTGTTTTTCCTGCTCTTGAGCTTTTAATACTTCTTCGCGCAATAAGCTCCAGATCTGATGACGCAGTTGGCTGAATTCTGGGCTGGAACGGACATCCTCCTGATCACTTCGTAGCTCAGCAGGTACTTCAATCACCTGTTTAATTCGTCCAGGTCGAGAGGTCATGATGGCAATGCGCTGACCTAGATAGATTGCTTCATCAATACTGTGGGTGATAAAAATGATGGTCTTCTGTGTCTGTTGCCAGATTTTGACCAATTCCGCTTGTAAGGTTTCACGGGTCTGTGCATCCAGTGCCGCAAATGGTTCATCCATCAATAGAATGTCTGGGTCATAAGCTAAACTCCGTGCAATTGCGACCCGCTGTTTCATACCACCTGAAAGTTCATTGGGATAATGATGTTCAAATTCTGCAAGCCCCACTAGATTTAAAAAATACTTTGCGGTTTGATAACGCTGTTCTTTACTGACACCCTTGGCATCCAAGCCAAACTCAATATTTTGTAGCGCAGTCAACCATGGAAACAGTGCATATTGCTGAAAGACAATACCGCGATCCAACCCCGGTTTTTTAATGGCTTGCCCATCAATAAGGATTTGACCCGTGGTCGGAGTCGTCAAACCTGCTAGTAAATCCAATAGCGTCGATTTACCACAACCGCTTGGCCCGACAATGGCAACAAACTCTCCTGCCTTAACATCCAAAGATAGATTTTTAACCGCTACAAAATCGTCTGCTTGGACTTTTGCGCCTTTGACTTTTTTTGCTGCAAAAGATTTATAAACATTTTCAATTTTTAATTTGATAGTCATTGGGTATTCTCCTTACTGCGCTGATCGTCAGCGACTTTTTTATTTTCACTTGCGTAGGGATTAAATTGGTTGGTGAATAAAGCGTCTGCTTTGACCTGATTGGGTTTGAACTCACCACGTTTTTCAAATAGGTCAATCCAACGTTGATATTGTGCTGCGTTTAACAATCCGCCTTGGCTCACGACACCATAGCTACGCCAGTACTGCATCAATACATCGCTTTCATTGCGTTTTCTTTTTTCAATAATGTTCTTAAAGCGGGCCAAGACTTGTTCTCGTGGCGTTTGTTTAGTCCACTCCACGGCTTTGGCAACACCTGTGACAAATTGCTTGACCACTTCAGGATGCTGCTGAATGAATTTCTCGGTAAAGACATAACTGCCTGCGGTAAAGCTGCCATACAGATCCGTATCTGAGACCAGTTTTCTTAAACCGCCTCGTTCCAAGGCCTTGTCTTGAAAAATAGAAACTAGCGCTGCAGCATCCACTTGCCCTGCACGTAAAGCTTGTTCAGTATTGGTTGGAGGCAACACTATGAATTCAACTTGATTGATTTCATCATTACTTAAACCTTGGCGAGCTAAATAGTCTTTTAAGACAAACTCGTAATGTGCACCCAAAGTGTTTACTGCCACTTTTTTGCCGATCAAATCACGCGCTGAATGAATCTGACTATTATTCAGGACGTAATAACCGACCCAGCTTTTGTCATCACTGCCATAAGAGGCAACCACTGCTTTGATCTTAATCCCTGCCGCAGCGAGCTTAATGATTGCACCGTCAAAAGCAGTTGCCACATCCACGTCGCCCGTCGTGAGTGCTTGTAAGTCCTGAGGACCACCTTGCACACTCCCCACATATTTCAGCTTTAAATCACCTAAATAGCCCAAATCCTCCGCCAACTCAGGCAATGACACCACACTGCTTAATGATTGGTAACGGAGTTCATGCACCTGATTGGGAGGTACCTCTGAGTTTTTACTACAGGCGACCAAAGCCAACGCCATTAAACTTAAAACACTGAGCTGTCCAAGCGATTTAAAACGACGTTTGAAAAACTGCCGGAAATTCTGTTGTTTCATTTTATTATTCTCCTAACGTCGCCAAACCAAAATACGACGCTCAGCTAAATTGGCTAAGCTATTCCACGCCACGCCGATAAAACCAATCACAATTAAACCAAATACAATCAGACCAACATCTAAAGCTGCCCGCCCACGAATCACAATATTTCCTAGTCCAACACCATAGTTAGCTAACAGGAACTCTGCCCCGATAGTCGCCACCCAAGCGAAAATCAAACCGAGTTGTAATCCTAAAAAGATTTGCGTTGCAGCCGCAGGTAAAATCAGTTTGCTCAAGGTCTGCCAAGCATTGAATTGATAGACTTTGGCAACTTCGTATTGATGCAATGGAATTTGTCTTACCCCATCGATGGTATGTAAGGCTACGGGATAAAAGACGGAAAGCACGATAAATAAGATTTTTGCGCTATTGCCATAATCCAAAAAGGTGGTGATTAACGGTAACCAAGCAAACAAAGAAATCTGCCGTAATACATTAAAACTAGGTAAAAATAAATAATTGGCCCAGCGCGAGACACCCACGACAATGCCAAAAGTAATGGCTAGAATGCTACCCAATACAAAACCAGTCAGATCACGGAACAGGCTTGCACCGAGACCTGTCCAAAACTCTTGCTGCTGAAATTGATGAATTGCAATCTGCACCACCTCAAATGGTGCTGGAATGAGTTTAGGATTGACCCAATTCAACTTGGATGCGATCGCCCACAATACAATGAACGCAATCGGGAGCACCAAGCCGTAAACGTTTAAATAATTAAAATTAAATCTTGTTTTTGATGTAGACCTAATAGACATATTCAATCCCCCTTTAAAATGCACTGCGTTGCCAATGGCTAAACCAGCGTTCAACCCAGCCCAAAATATGATCTAAAACAAAACCAACAATCCCGATCACAATGACAGCCATAAAAATAATGTCGGGTTGGATCAATTGCCGCCCCCAAACGATGAGGTAACCAATCCCTTCACTACTGGCCAATAGTTCAACAAAAACCAGTGACAGCCACGCTTGCATAATCCCTTGGCGTAAACCACTGACAATATTTGGCAAAGCAGAAGGTAAAATGACACGGCGAAATCGCTGCCACGCACTAAAGCGATACACCTGCGAAACTTCTAATAAATACGGAGGAACATTCAAAACACTGCGATAGGTCGCAACCAACACGGGTACAAATACAGCAAGCGAAATCGCTGCAATTTTTAGGCTTTCATCGATGCCTAAGAAAATCATCAGTAATGGAATCCAGCCAATTACGGGAAATTGGGCAATTAAATTAAAAGTTGGATAAATAAATCGATGCGCAATACGGGATAGTCCGATAATGAAGCCCAATATCAATCCGATGCTGCCACCGACCAACACACTCCACGCCACCCGTTTTAAACTAATCCATAAATTATCTTGTAATTCATGCGTATCGATCAGTTCCAAGGTGGTTTGCCAAACTAAGGCTGGACTTGGCAATATCTGCTCAGCTAACCATTGTTTCTGCACCACATACTGCCAGATTGCCAATGCAACCGCAGGAATAATCAATGCCAATAAAATACGGGCAATCCAGAACCCAAACTGCTTTAAATAAGGGGCTAAATTGATTCGCTGCCAAGTGTGTTGATTTTCTAATTGAGTTTCGATACTACTCATTTTATTGACCCTCTACTTCTGAATACATTTCAATCTCTAGCGGCGGTGCTATAAAAACTTGTGTAAGTTGCTGAGAAAAGCCGATCAACCCGCCAAATAAAACTGCTGAAATAAGGAACATCGACTGTAAGCCCCAGTAGTGACCTAACCAGCCTCCAACAATACTTCCCAATAACGCACCTGCAGGTCCTGCCATCGCGGTTAATCCAGAAACCTTTGCCATTCCCAAGCGTTCACCCACATTGGCAAACATGGTGAAATTGACGATATGCAGCATCGCGAGACCCAAGCCTAGAATCACAGCACCCGCCCAAAGCAGCACGGAAATTTTAGGTATGCCTAACATCACAGATGCCACCGCAACAAAAGCAAAACCCATTTGATAAAAGCGTTTTATTCCCCATCGTGTCAGCAAAGCCCCCGTCGTAAATAAGGCTACGACAAACACAGCTCCCTGTAGCGTCACCAAACTGGCAGCAATCGTTTCACTCAAACCAAAATCCTTGATTGCAATAACAATAATGAAAAATCCGTAGTACGCCATCACTGCATTGCTCGCCATTTCAATCAAACTGGTGCGACGTAAAGCCTGATCTTGCTTTAATAAAACCAATTGCTTGGCAATAACAGCAAGGCTAAATGCCTCGTCCCGCTCTGCCTGATTAATTTCAGTTGGGCCTGCGCCAAAGGCCAAGGGTGCAAACAATATCGGTAAAAGAAAAAGTCCAGCAATCCACCAAAATGCACCTGAGAACCCCACCGCACTTACTAAGCCCACTGCCAGTAAAGGACCAAGCAGAAAGAAACCCATCATATGCGTGCCTCTAAACCATCCTGCCCGAGCAGCACCTATGCTTTTTAAATGCTGCATATACACCGTATTCAGTGAAACAAACCGCATCGGCATGCAGAACCCGACCAAGAAAGTAGCTAAAATCAGATACCAAACCACTGGATAAAATGGCACCGTGACATACACCACCGCTGCGAAAAAACTTCCTAATACAAACATTGTCTTAGGCCCATAGCGTTGTACTAACAGACCAATTGGCAATCCAATCAGTAAAATACCTAGACTCTGCACTGCGGCAATCAATCCCATTTCAAATTCATTCGCAGCTAACTGCACCGCATATAAAGAAGTGACGATTTTCGCAATCCCAATGCCCAAGCCTGCACACAATGCCAAGCCAATAAAGCCCAATACAAAGTGCCCCTGACCCAGTTCAACCTGAGCAACCGATTCCTGACGCATAGGTCATTCCTAAAATGGTGAACAAATAAACTGGCTAGCCAAAGGCATACACGCCCTTGGTCTAACCCAAATCACAATTACTTTTTACGGTTGCCATTTACATCAAATTTTGGCCAGAAGTTTTCTAGTTTTAGCTCTTGAATCGCTATATTGAGATACTTCGGTTCAATCCAAGAATCCACATCCACTGGACGACGAATCAGTTTGTAATCAATCGATTGCTGTACCGATTTCTTTAAAGAATTCACAGCATAATCATCAAAATATGGTGAGTTACGGTCTTTCAGCGAGTAATCATCCCAGTCTTTTTTATAGTCTAGGTAAGGCACACCACTTTGCGCCCAGAGCTTATATTGGGTATCACGGTTCTTTTCATCGGAGCTCCACACGTTATCTTTAATAAATGTAGTCACCACACGCTGTACAATTTGTGGGTATTTCTTCTCAAAATCCTCACTCACCCATGCCACCAATGGACCATTCAGATTGGGATCTTTACGTACTTCTAAAATACGCTTTGCCACGCCCCTTGCTTCTAATGTCCATGGACTGGTAATCAAACCATCAATATCGCCTGTAGACAGTGAGGTTTGAGCTGAATAAAAGTCCTGACTAATCACACGGAAATCTTTTTCAGTGAAACCATATTTCCGTAATAAACGACCAAGGATCAGCTGTTGGTTGGTGCCTTTAAATACAGAAATGGTTTTGCCTTTTAAATCCGCCAGACTTTTCGCACCTGAGTCAGATGGAACTGCAAAATACACAGGTCCAAAACGCCCAGTCACAAATAAAAGTTTGGATTTCAAGCCCGTTGAACGTCCGACAATCGAAGGTAAATCACCATGCCCAATACCAAAATCGACCTTTTTATTGGCTAAAGCTTCATTTAGTGCGGGTCCTGCACCCGGAAAAAATGACCATTTCACCTTGATGCCGTCTTTGGCAAATTCTTTTTCCAAAATGCCACGCAGGTTGGCACTTGCATAAGCACTGCCACCAACTTTCGGTTTTCCACCGACTCCTGCACCCGGCACTCCCAATCGAATTTCAGTAGGATTGCTTTCAGCAAAAACCGAGAAACTGGTGGCAACCAGCACACCTGCTGCGGCACTGATCAATAAATGTTTAGTTAAAAATTTCATTGTGTCATTACTCATATTCAAAAATTAAAAGGTGTATTGGAATTGCGCTTGCACTTCGGAGAAGTCTTTTTGCGCTGCTGTCTCGTGGTCATAACTCCAGCGATTCAGTCCTAATTGGAATTTAGTGGTTTGCGCGAAGAAGAAATTTAGGCCCAAGGTATGAATATCGACTTTGCCGAGCCCATGCCCTGCAATGCCAATCACATCTGCACCTTTATTTGGGTTATAGCTGTCATAGCGATAGAAGCTCTGAATCGATTTCGGCCAGAAATCATCAAACTTGGCGACCGATTTCACACTGTTATAAAATTGATCACCAAAGGTATAAAACAGAGTTGCGGTATGTCCTTCAGACTTTACTTCTGAGGTTGAACCTGTCGCAGTTGCATAATCACTAAGTCCTTTGACATATTCATAAGTCACGCCAAACGGTGCATGGTTGTAGTAGATATCGAAGCCCAGACGATCATTGCGACCGTTACCATCGAGAACATTACTACCTGCGATAACGTTTTTACTGCCTTTGAGATAGGAAGCACCAAATTTCAACTCACGGAACCAACTGGCATAATCAACAGGTAAAGTGAAAGCCACCCGTCCGATATAATCTTTCTTGTCATTGTCATCGACTTTATTGGTGCCATTGCCATTGACCACCCCCAAAGCATATTCAAATAACGGTGCACGATAGTTTGATGAATAATCAACAAATGGTTTTACATCACCACGCACAATCAGACCTGTCTGACGGTTGAATAAGCCCAATTGAGCAAGACCTGTGGCAACATTGATGGTCGGTCGTAAATCTTCAGGTGATTGTGGGTCTAAGCCAAAGGGAATCAGTTGTTGCCCAAGCGTCACGTTTAAACGCGGGACTTCAGGACCACCATTGGTTGAAGTAAAGTTATAGCGTAAAAAAGCATCAGCCAAGTTCAAATCGCTGGCACTACCCGCTGTCCCCGTACGCTTGCCGTAGCTAAAAGACAATTGGTAATCTAAGTTTTTCCCTTCCTTATAATCTCGATATAAATTTCCTCGTACGCCAAATAAAGCCGTAGGGATATCGAACGTATTACGACGAGGTGTAACAGGTGCAGGGTTCCCAGCAGAGGTATCCCGACTTTGTGTTTGTGCACGGACTTGTACCGTGCCATACAAGGTTGTATCTCGGGCCGACTTCACCGAAGTCCGCTCATATTGGCGTGATTGATCATATTTATAGTTTTCTAAATCACTTCGGAAACCTGCCAGCTCACTTTGAGTCGCAAAACTATGCTCCGTATTTTCTTCCTGAGCCTCTGCCGCTGCATCGTCTTGGGCTGTAAGTTGCGTTGTCTCACTCACCTCAGTTGAAGCTTGCTTCTTTTGCTTTAATGCATTGACTTGCTGTTGCAAAGCCGTCAGCTGCGCCTGTAATTGCGCTAATGTGGTATCTATATCTTCTGCTGCCTGAACTGTACCGCTTACCAACAGTGTTGCCATGCTCAATGCAATCGATAAAGAGAGATGATGCTTTTTCACCAATAAAACCCCTAAAACTAAAACCATAAAATTTGAGTAAAAAAATCCTGTGTGTGACTGAATAAGCAATCACACCGAAAAAAGATTCGAACTAAATGAATTAAAAAATGAGAGAGAAATTAACTTTCCATACAACAACGCAACATCTTCATCCTGTGCTCCTCAGCCTGCATAAAATCAATCTTCGATTTATATACTTTGATCTTTGCAAGCAGCATGCCAATTATTAAGTAATTGTTTTTATTAATATTTACAAAAACACATATGCTTCTTACTGTTGAAGCACTGTTGATTTTCCAACACCCTGCTTATACCAAAACAGCACATTTCAAGGTTTCTATTTCTTATTTTTTGATATACAGACTCAGTCGCTTTGTTCTAAAAAGAAAAAAAGACAGTTGGATTGACTCAACTGTCCTGAACAAAACGAAATTTAAATTGTAGGAGATTATCTATGTCTTAAGGTGCGGGATTAGGATGGGCTTGATGAATTTGCTCAATCCCCTGAATCACTTCATCTGAGAGTTGTAGATCAATACTCTCGATATTGATTTTCAGTTGAGTTAAATTGGTTGCCCCAATAATATTACTGGTCACAAAACGGCGACTGTTCACATAGGCCAATGCCAATTGAGCAGGATCTAAATCATATTGTTTAGCCAGTGCCACATAACGGCGTATCGCATCTTCAGATGCTTGTCCTTTATAGCGAGCAAAACGTTCCCACCGCGTTAAGCGTGCGCCTGCTGGTTGTGCGCCATCTAGGTATTTTCCAGTCAACGCACCAAAAGCCAAAGGTGAATAAGCCAGTAATCCCACTTGCTCTCGTATGGCAATTTCGGCATTACCAATTTCAAAACTACGGTTCAATAAGTTATATGGATTTTGGATAGACACGACCCGCGCTAAGCCCAATGTTTCGGAATACTTTAAAAACTGACTCACGCCCCATGGTGTTTCATTGGATAAGCCAATATGTCGGATTTTACCTGCTTGAACCAGATCAGACAAAACTGTCAAAGTTTCTAAAATTGGAACGGTTTCTTCATCTTCAACATGCGTATAGCCCAATTCACCAAAATGATTGGTGCTGCGATCAGGCCAATGTAGCTGATAAATATCAACATAGTCTGTCTGTAAACGTTTCAGACTATCATGTAGCGCAGTTTCAATATTGGTTCGATCCAACTTGGTTTGACCTGAACGGAAATGCGAGGCTTGGGTTAATTTCCCTGAACGACCTACCACTTTGCTTGCGATCAGCACTTGGTCTCGTTTCTGTGATTGCTTTAACCATGTGCCAATATATTGTTCAGTTAAGCCTTGTGTCTCTGGTTTCGGTGGTACAGGATACATTTCAGCCGTATCAATCAGATTTACGCCTTGCTCCACTGCATAATCCAACTGCTCATGCGCTTCGGATTCAGAATTCTGCTCGCCCCAAGTCATGGTGCCTAGGGCGATAACACTAACATCAATATCAGTTTGACCTAATTTTCTATATTGCATTTTTCACTCAATTCAATTGTGATGACACAAGAGTGACGCTTAAAAGTCACCCTTGTTACTTTGATTCATAATTTAGTTTTAACATGATTTTAACTGGCTTTGTTTTTTTCAGCCTGTCGAGCAAGGACATATTGATTTTCTGGACGTGCCAAGCCTAGGTTTTCACGTAAAGTCGTGCCTTCATATTCGGTACGGAATAGGCCACGGCGTTGTAGCTCTGGCACAATCAATTCAACAAAATCATTTAAGCCCGCAGGTGTACTCGGTGGCAGAATATTGAAACCATCCGCGGCTTCATTTTCAAACCATTGTTGTAATTGATCGACAATCTGCTCAGGGGTACCAATCAGTTGCCAATGTCCACGTGCACCCGCCACCCATTCATATAGCTGACGGATACTGAAATTGTTTTTCTTGGCAATGTCTGCAATTAAAGCAGGACGACTGACCATGCCTTGGCCTTCACCCAATTCCGGGAATGGACCATCCAGATCATAGCCTGAAAAATCAAAGCCTCCGCTTAAACCACTTAATAAAGCAAGTCCTGCTTCTGGATGAATCAAGTCAGTCAGTTGTTGGTATTTGGCACGTGCTTCTTCTTCAGTACGGCCCACAAATGCAGAAACCCCCGGCAAGATCAAAAGCTCATCGGTTGAACGTCCATATTTGGCCAAACGACTTTTTACATCACGATAAAATTCTTGTGCATCTTCCAGTTTTTGGTTGGCAGTAAAAATCACTTCCGCATAACGGGCTGCGAGATCACGTCCTGGCCCTGATTGCCCTGCTTGTACAATCACAGGATAACCTTGTGGTGTACGAGGTACATTCAAGGCACCTTTTACTGCATAGTATTTGCCTTTATGATTCGGGTTATGCACTTTCTCTGGGTCATAAAACACACCTGATACCTTATCATGGAGAAAGGCATCATCTTCCCAGCTGTCCCACAATTTTTTAATCAAATCGACATATTCTTGAGCACGCTCATAACGCTCAGCATGCGGAATCTGTTGCTCATAACCAAAATTGGCCGCAGCTGCTTCCGACGCTGAAGTCACTACATTCCAGCCCGCTCGACCATGACTGAGATGATCTAGCGACGCAAATTTACGCGCCAATAAATACGGTTCTTCATAAGTGGTCGATGCCGTGGCAATAAAACCGATATGCTTGGTCACTGTCGATAAAGCGGCAAACAAGGTGACTGGTTCAAAGCCTGCCACTTTATCGCTATAACCTGTTTTCTCGGCTTGTCCAAAATTAACGGCTAGGCCATCTGCCAAGAAATAGGCATCAAACAAGCCTTTTTCTGCAAGTTGTACCTGCTCTTTAATAAAGTCAAAATCAACGGCTTTGCTTGGTTGCGACTCGGGATGTCGCCATGCGGCAACATGTTGTCCAGTTGCTGGAATAAATGCACCTAATCGAATTTTTCTACTCATGTTCTGCTCCAAATTTGTTATTCAACACAATTCATCTTTTCACTGTAGTTAATACAAATTGGATGCCAGATTTTTTATTTATAAATATTAAATATTTAAGTTGTAAAGCATTTCAGCACTGCTTGAGCGACAACATTATTCTGTTGAGCAGGTGTTGCAGAATCAACACCTGCTCTTTTATTCGAAACAGATATTGGCTAAGAACAGCACCACGATAGTGATTACATAAATGAGTTAGATGAAGTCTCAATAGGTAACTTAATCGTAAACACACTATTATGATTCGGATTGCTATATTCAATTGCACCTTTATGCGCAATGACAATCGCATGTACAACCGCTAAACCTAAGCCTGTACCACCAAATTCTTTATTTCTAGATTGTTCCAATCTAAAAAAGGGATTAAATAAGTCTGGTTGATATTGTTCAGCAATACCTGGGCCGTCATCCTCGACGCGTAGAATCCATTCATCTGAGATTAGCATTGAGGAAATTTTTAATGTGCCAGCATTGGCATAGCGAATTGCATTTTCGATCAAGGCAATAAGTATTTGCTCGATACGTCGACTATCACAACTTATAAATGTGGCGTTGACCTCCAATACAGGAATAAGTTGAGCTTTTGCCAAGCGATCTTCGAACAGTTTTAAAACTTTCTCCGCATGCAATTTAAAATCAATCTTTTCATAATTTAACCTGAGCTGCTGATTTTCCACCAAGCTGAGTGTCCGCAGGTCTTCAACCAAATGTGATAAGCCTTCTACCTGATTGAGCAGGCTTTTAAACAATGCTTCATCAGGTTGAAACACCCCATCTAAAACGCCTTGTAATCGTCCTTGCAAAATCGTGATTGGTGTTCTCAATTCGTGTGCGATTGCAGCATTCCAGACCTGTGCATTTTCAACTGAACTCTCTAGTTGCTGTGCCATATGGTTAAAATTCTGCATTAACTCAGCAATTTCAGTGGAATGAATTTGACTATCATCTGCCCGTGCGGAAAGATCACCCTGACTGATTTTTTTTGCTGCGTCCGCCAAGAAATTAATCGGCTTAATAAAACGCTGGGCCAAATGCATCCCGATAATAATGGAAATGACACCGCCACAAAAAATCACCGTAGATAACCAAATCCAGTCGACAAAATGAAATTCGGTCCAATCTTCCTGTAAAGAACTTAACGTGATCCACCCCACATCAATGGCATAGTTATAAATAAAATAGCCAAGCAAAACAGAAAAGAGCGTCACGCTTAAGTTCACAATACTTAATGCGACAAACAACTGTTTACTAATACCTGACTTATTCTTCATAACACTTTTCCGGGTAAATTCATCTTTTTACTCTTATATATTTCAATGATTACGTTTCTTGAGGGTGATCCAAGCGATAACCCACTCCACGAACATTGATTAGCATATGTTGTAGACCATGCTCTTCCAGTTTTTTTCTCAACTTACTGACATGACTATCAACTGTGCGCTCTAAAGCATCGCTATCAGGCAAACAATGATTCAGCAGTTCACTTCGGGTAAAGACTTTATGAGGATGATCAATCATTTGTAGCAAGATTTTATATTCAGTCAGGGTTAAATTCAGCATCACTTTCTTATGCTGCTGATGAATATAGACGCTATGAATATCGGTATTAATTTCAATATTTTTATAACTTAGATTTTTATTGGGTATTTGCTGGCTTTGCTTAGCTCGTCGCAGCACTGCTTGAACACGCGCCACCACCTCATTCGGATTGAATGGTTTGACTACAAAATCATCGGCACCGATCCGTAATGCCATGACTTTATCAATTTCCTGATCCAATGCCGTAAGCATAATCACTGGTGTCTGCGCCTTTTGACGAATTTTGCTTAATACTTCCCAGCCATTCAGTTCAGGTAATTTAATATCCAAGACTATCAGATCAATTGTTTGTGCAGCATGGATTTCAATCGCCTGTTTACCATTCATTGCTCGAATGACACGCATCCCTTCACGCTTAAGATAGTGCTCGATGATGTCTCCAATATCATACTCATCCTCTACTACAAGAATAAGCTTGTCATGGCAATCGAAAGAAAAAGAGTGCTCAAACATAAGGATCTAGATCAATAAAACAATCGATTCATCATACGATGATTTATCTGTTGATCTCCACACTTTTTCCACACTTCAGCGATGTCCGTTACACAAAGTTCGAAAATAATGTCAGCATCAAAAGCTCCCAAGGTTTGGACAGAATGCAAAAGCATCTATTACTTCCATTATTTTTATCGATCGGACTTGTGCTACAAGGCTGTGGTTCTGAGGAGGCAAAGCCAGCAGAAACACCCCCTGCGAAAGTGAGCGTTTTAAATATTCAGCCGCAATCGGTAAACTTTAACGAAAACTTGCCAGCACGGGTACAGGCTTTCCGAACTGCTGAGATTCGTCCTCAGGTTGGCGGTATTATTGAAAAAGTATTATTCAGACAAGGAAGTGAAGTCAAAGCAGGACAAGCTCTTTATAAAATTAACGCAGAAACTTTCCAAGCTGATGTAAATAGTAATCGTGCCTCACTCAATAAAGCCGAAGCTGAAGTGGTCCGTTTAAAAGTTCAGTTAGAACGCTATGAACAATTGCTTCCAAGTAATGCGATCAGTAAGCAAGAAGTCAGTAATGCACAAGCTGAATATCGTCAAGCCTTAGCCGATGTTGCGCAAATGAAAGCCTTGCTTACCCGTCAAAACCTAAACCTTCAATATGCCACTGTTCGTGCCCCGATCTCGGGTCGTATTGGGCAATCTTTTGTGACTGAAGGTGCATTGGTCAGCCAAGGTGATGCCAATACGATGGCAACTGTACAACAGATTGATAAAGTCTATGTCGATGTTAAACAATCGATTAGTGAGTACGAGCATTTGCAGGCTGCGCTACAAAGTGGTGAATTATCTGCCAATAATGAAAAAACCGTACGTATTTCAAATAGCCATGGTCAAGCGTATAACGTCACTGCCAAGATGCTATTTGAAGATATCAATGTTGATCCTGAAACAGGTGATGTCACCATTCGTATCGAAGTTCAGAATCCTGAAAGAAAACTCCTTCCTGGCATGTATGTCCGAGTAAATATCGACCGTGCTTCAGTGCCACAAGCTTTGCTCGTTCCAGCCCAAGCGATTCAACGCAATATCACTGGTGACCCACAAGTCTATGTGATCAATGCCAAGGGTTCGGCAGATATTCGCCCTATTGAACTAGGACAACAATATGATCAGTTCTACATCGCCAACAAAGGTCTTAAAACAGGCGACAAAATCGTTGTAGAAGGTGTTGATCGTATTCAGCCCAATCAAAAACTTGAAATAAGCACGTGGAAAGTACCTGCAACACAAGGAGCTCAATGATGATGTCACAATTCTTCATTCGCCGTCCTGTCTTCGCATGGGTGATTGCGATTTTCATTATTTTATTTGGGGTACTCAGCATTCCCAAATTGCCGATTGCCCGCTTTCCAAGTGTTGCGCCGCCACAAGTCAATATTAGTGCGACCTATCCAGGCGCGACACCCAAGACCATCAATGACAGTGTAGTTACCTTGATTGAGCGTGAAATGTCAGGGGTGAAAAACCTGTTGTACTATAGCTCGACCACAGATACCTCAGGTACTGCTGAGATTTCTGCGACCTTTAAACCGGGTACAGATGTGGATATGGCACAGGTTGATGTACAAAACAAAATCAAAGCCATTGAAGCACGTTTACCGCAAGTGGTTCGCCAACAAGGCTTACAAGTTGAAGCATCGTCATCAGGTTTCTTGATGTTGGTCGGAATCAATTCACCCAATGGACAGTATTCTGAAGTTGATCTGAGTGATTATCTGGTTCGTAACGTAGTTGAAGAACTGAAACGTGTTGAAGGCGTTGGTAAAGTTCAATCCTTCGGTGCTGAAAAAGCCATGCGTATCTGGGTTGATCCCAATAAACTGGTGTCTTACGGTCTATCAATTAGTGACGTTAATAATGCCATCCGTGAAAATAACGTCGAGATCGCACCAGGACGATTAGGTGATCTCCCTGCAGCAAAAGGTCAATTGATTACCATCCCATTATCGGCACAAGGTCAATTAGGCGATGTTGAACAATTTAAAAATATCAGCCTAAAAAGTAAAACTAGCGGTAGCGTGATTAAACTTTCTGATGTAGCTGAAGTTGAAATGGGTTCACAGGCCTACAACTTTGCGATTTTAGAAGATGGCAAACCTGCAACGGCTGCTGCGATTCAGCTCAGTCCAGGTGCTAATGCTGTCAAAACGGCGGAAGGTGTAAGAGCAAAAATTGAGGAGTTAAAACTGAATTTACCAGAAGGCATGCAGTTCAGTATTCCTTATGACACTGCACCTTTTGTAAAAATTTCGATTGAAAAAGTGATCCATACCTTACTTGAAGCCATGGTACTGGTTTTCATTGTGATGTATTTATTCTTGCATAATGTTCGCTATACCTTAATTCCAGCCATTGTTGCACCGATTGCGTTACTCGGTACATTTGCGGTGATGCTACTTGCAGGTTTCTCAATCAACGTACTGACCATGTTTGGTATGGTGCTCGCGATTGGTATCATCGTCGATGATGCGATTGTGGTGGTCGAAAACGTCGAACGAATTATGGCAACCGAAGGACTCCCTCCAAAAGAAGCGACCTCCAAGGCCATGAAGGAAATTACCAGTCCGATTATTGGGATTACCTTAGTCTTGGCAGCGGTATTCTTACCGATGGCATTTGCCAGTGGTTCGGTCGGCATTATCTATCAACAATTTACCTTAACCATGTCCGTATCAATTCTGTTCTCAGCATTATTGGCATTAATCTTAACGCCTGCATTGTGTGCCACGATTCTTAAACCAATTGATGGCCATCATCAGAAGAAAGGCTTTTTTGCATGGTTTGATCGCAGCTTCGATAAAGTCACTAAAAAGTATGAATTGATCCTGCTTAAAGTGATTAAACATACTATTCCAATGATGGTGATCTTTGTGGTGATAACAGGCCTTACCTTTGCAGGTATGAAGTATTGGCCTACAGCATTTATGCCCGAAGAAGACCAAGGCTGGTTCCTGACGTCATTCCAATTGCCATCGGATGCCACTGCTGAAAGAACACGAGGTGTGGTCAATGAATTTGAAAGCAGTCTAAAAGACAATCCAAATGTTAAAAGTAACACGACCATCATGGGTTGGGGCTTTAGTGGTGCAGGTCAAAACGTGGCTGTCGCTTTTACCACATTAACCGACTTTAAAGACCGCACTTCAACTGCAACTGAAATGACCAATGCGGTCAATGCCTCAATGGCGCACAGTAAAGAAGGTGCGACAATGGCTGTATTACCTCCTGCCATTGATGAACTTGGGACATTTTCGGGCTTTAGCTTACGCTTGCAAGACCGTGCCAACTTGGGTATGCCTGCACTTTTAGCTGCACAAGACCAGCTCATGGAAATGGCCGCCAAGAACAAAAAGTTCTATATGGTATGGAATGAAGGCTTACCGCAAGGCGACAATATTTCTTTAAAAATCGACCGTGCAAAATTGAATGTTCTGGGTGTGAAGTTCTCTGATGTTTCCGACATTATTTCAACTTCAATGGGTTCAATGTATATCAATGATTTCCCAAATCAGGGACGTATGCAACAAGTGATTGTACAAGTCGATGCCAAATCACGTATGCAATTAAAAGATATTTTGAATCTGAAAGTGATGGGTTCAAATGGGCAATTGGTCTCTCTATCTGAAGTGGTGACACCTCAATGGAATAAAGCGCCACAGCAATATAACCGTTATAACGGTCGCCCATCGTTGAGTATTGCAGGGATTCCGAATTTTGATACCTCATCAGGCGATGCTATGCGTGAAATGGAGCACCTAATTGCTAAATTACCAAAAGGCATCGGTTATGAATGGACAGGTATTTCCTTACAGGAAAAGCAATCTGAATCGCAGATGGCCTTTCTGCTGGCGTTATCAATGCTTGTCGTGTTCTTGGTATTGGCAGCGCTTTATGAAAGTTGGGCCATTCCGCTTTCAGTGATGCTGGTCGTACCTTTGGGTATTTTTGGCGCAGTGGTTGCGATTATGTCTCGTGGCTTAATGAATGATGTGTTCTTTAAAATTGGTCTAATTACCATTATTGGTTTATCGGCCAAGAATGCGATTCTGATTGTCGAATTTGCCAAGATGTTGAAAGAAGAAGGTATGAGTTTAGTTGAGGCCACTGTGGCCGCAGCAAAACTCCGTTTACGCCCTATTCTGATGACCTCCTTAGCCTTTACTTGTGGTGTGATTCCATTGGTCATCGCTTCAGGGGCAAGTTCAGAAACACAGCATGCCTTAGGTACAGGTGTATTTGGCGGCATGATTTCAGCGACGATTCTGGCAATCTTCTTTGTCCCAGTGTTCTTTATTTTCATTTTGGGTGCAGTTGAAAAGCTGTTTTCCTCGAAACAAAAAAATCCATCTTAAATAACATTGAGCAGAGGGAATCAACGGGTTTCCTCTGACTCCTCCTCAGTATCGATCCTCATCTTATTTGGAGAAGATCATGTCTAAAACGACTGTCTTATCTCGTGGCCTGCTTGTCTCTACGCTTTCAATTGCCTTAACCGCATGTATGAATCTACAGGCACCAAAACCTGCGATCAAATCGGATATTCCACAAAATTTTGCCCTCGCAAACACAGGCAACTCAATTGCAACTCAGGGCTATAAACAGTTCTTTGCCGATACACGCCTATTGCAAGTGATAGAAATCAGCTTAAATAACAACCGTGATTTACGTACTGCAACACTGAATATTCAGCGTGCACAACAGCAATATCAGATCAGTAAAAATGACCAGTTGCCTACTATTGGGGCAAATGGCAGTGCTGTTCGACAGGTGAATCCATCTGCGAACCCAAACAATCCTTATTCAACTTTTCAAGTCGGTTTGGGGATGACGGCTTATGAGCTAGATTTTTGGGGTCGAGTCAAAAGCTTAAAAGATGTGGCCTTAAATAATTACTTTACTACCCAGAGTGCCAGAGAAGCCACGCAGATCAGTTTAGTCAGCCAAGTCTCACAAGCTTGGTTAGATTATGCCTATGCAAAAGCCAATTTAAACTTAACTGAACAGACCTTTAAAGCACAACTCGATTCTTACAATCTGAATAAAAAACGTTTTGATGTCGGGATTGATAGTGAAGTCCCGTTACGTCAAGCACAGATATCGGTTGAAACGGCCCGAAATGATGTCGCCTCCTATAAAACTCAAGTGTCACAGGCTCAAAATTTACTGAATCTTCTTGCTGGACAAACCGTTCCACCACAGCTCCTGCCCATTCAAGCTGTTCAGCGCATTACAGCAGAAACCAGTTTTGCAACAGGCTTAAGCAGCGATTTACTAAATAACCGCCCCGACCTAAAAGCTGCTGAATACCAACTTCTTGCCGCAGGCGCAAATATTGGCGCAGCCAAAGCACGTATGTTCCCCACTATTAGCCTTACAGGTTCAGCTGGCTATGCATCGACAGATCTTAAAGATTTATTTAAATCAGGTGGTTTTTCTTGGTCAATTGGGCCAAGTATCGATCTGCCCATTTTCGATTGGGGGACACGTAAAGCCAATATTAAAATTTCTGAAACTGAACAAAAAATTGCACTGGCAGACTATGAAAAAGCCATTCAATCTGCTTTTCGTGAGGTCAACGATGCTTTAGCTGCACATGCCCATATTGATGAGCGTTTAGCAGCACAACGCCGTTTAGTCTCCGCTACTGAGACCACCTATAAATTATCCACAGCTCGATTTAGAGCGGGGATTGATAGTTATCTCACGGTTTTGGATGCACAACGTTCTGCTTATGCAGCACAGCAAGGCTTACTGATGCTAGAGCAAACCAAATTGAATAATCAGATCGAATTATATAAAGCACTTGGTGGTGGTTTATCTCGACCAGCAGCGTAGATTTCAACTTTTTTGCACTCAATCTCTAGTTAAACTATCTCGCCTTTTTTCTGTCTAGAATGAACAGCCTGATGTTAACTAGAGACCGACTCTCGTAAATTGCGATATTGCTTCGGGGTCTGATTTGCCCAACGCTTGAATGCACGGGTAAAATGGGTAACATCGGAGTAGCCTAATTTTTCTGAAATATAGGAAATACTATATTCATGATGATTCAGTAATTTTTTGGCATATCGCTCTCGGACTTGATCCATGAGAATCTGAAAAGTGGTTCCCTCTTTTGCCAATTGACGCTGTAACGTTCGTTCAGTCAAATGTAGCTTATCTGCAACCTCTTTCATTTTGAAAAAACCTTCTACCTCATCAAAAAGCAATTCACGCACCAAGGCCGTGAGTGGATGTTTCTCACCACGTTTAGCCACCAACTTATTCAAATCATGTTTACATTGTTCTCGTGCCAAACGTGCAGCTAAAGGATCCGCCATAATCAGCGGAAGTGCTAAGTAACTTTCAGAGAAAATGAGTCGGTTATTGTCTTGATTAAAACTGATCTCACAAGGCAATAACTCTTGAACTTGCTGTAAAAATGCAGGTTCAACATAATTCAGTTCGGCCTTAATCTTTAATTTACTTGCAGTGATGGCATTGGACATCTGCGCAAAGCCCACCATCAGAAAGGTCATACCGACAATCCCCATCTTAAAGTTTGTCATCGGCTGATCTAAATAAAGTGAAGCCAGCCCATTTTCAATTTCAAGACGTGGTTTTAATGCAGGACAACGCAGACCAATAAACTGCTCCATGACATTCAGTGCTTCACCAAGATTTTGTGAAACCATGGCGGCCAGACCAACGGAGCCATGGCATGACACCGTCATTTGTAATCCGAGATAGACGCCCAACGCAGGTTCATGGGTGAGTTCAACCGCTCGGTTCAATAAATTATTGAAAATATCAAAATCTAAATACCAAAACGGCTCTGAAAGTTGCTCAACGCCAACACCACTTCCTTCCAGTAATTTCTCTGCAGAAATATTTAATTTTTGTACCACATCGGCCATCAGACTGACGTAGGTTCCAGGTAAAGATGGATTCACAAGCGGTATCTCATCAATGTTTTATAGAGAATGTCGTAAAATGGTCAAAACTGTCATTTCAAGAACTATGACACATATCGGTGATTCGGCATAGTACCAACAACAAAATTGTCGCATTTTTATCCAGTTCGATTCTGGATACAAATTGAAGGAAGTTGGTGAGATATGAAAGCTCTGGTTACAGGTGGTGCTGGTTTTATTGGCTCGCATATTGTGCGAACACTGCTCAATGAAAATTATGAAGTTCGAGTATTACATCTGCCTCAGGAAAAACTAACCAATCTTGAAGGTCTGGATGTTGAACTGATTGCAGGCGATATTACCGACTCGATCAAAATGGATGAAGCTGTTGAAGGCTGTGATTTAGTCTTTCATACCGCTGCTATCTATGCCTTATGGCTGCCTAAACCTGAACTGATGCGCAAGGTCAATGTAGAAGGCACGCGTATTGTTCTCAATGCCGCGAAAAAAGCTGGAATTAAACGGGTGGTTTATACCAGCACAGGCGCATGTTTTGCAGGACAACCCAAAGGTATTCAAGCCACGGAACAGAGTCCGTTTGCTTTAGGCGCAACTGGTGACGCTTATGTACTGACCAAATTTGAAGCACACCAAGTTGCCTTACAGTTTGCAGCAGGTGGTCTAGATGTGGTGATCGTTTGTCCAACAGGCCCAATTGGTCCCCAGGATATCTCGCCAACTCCAACAGGAAAATTACTGTTAACAATTGCTCAGATGCCAGCGCTTGCCGTTCCAGCTGCGATCAACAATATGATTGATGTCAGAGATGTTGCCAAAGGTCATGTGCTGGCTGCAGAAAAAGGCATAGCAGGTGAAACTTATATTCTGGGAAATAAAGATCTAGATGGTGTTGCCATGGCAAAAACTGTGCATCATTTATTGGGCATTTGGCGACCTGTGATAACCATTCCAAGCCTGATTGAAGGTGTTTCCTCCCAACTGGCAGGACATGCTGCATTATGGGTTACCCAGCACATTACCCACAAAGCACCTCTGGTCACACCATCAGCAGCAAAAATTGGGCAATTAGGTACCTCTTTTAATTGTGCCAAAGCGGTACAGGAATTGGGTTTAGCACAAACTCCAGTCGAGATTGCCATTCGAGATTCACTGCAATGGTTTGCTGCCAATGGTTATATCCAGTCCCGCAGCTTAATCAAAAAAATTGAAGCGATTTCAATCTGAGCCAAACAGACAGGAGTCGAACGATGAATAAGTTTATTGATCATCAGATTATTGCCCGTAAAGTACATTTTGATTTTTCCCAAACACCTCGTCATTGGGTTCCCAATGATGTATTGGCGACTCATGTACTCAACAGCATGCATGTGTTGTTGCCTGCTGTTGAGCACTGGTTCTGTCGTCTTGCCAATAAAACCTTGCCATATGTCGATGACAAAAATCTGAAAGCCGATATTCGCGGATTTATTGCTCAGGAAGCCGCCCATGCCAATGCACACAAGGGTGCTGAAATCTATTTCCAGACCCATGGCATAGACCCAACACCTTTCAAACATTTTTTAGAGTGGATGTTTAAAGATGGTTTTATGGGCGATACCCCTTTTGGTATTTATGGACCGTTTAAACGATATTCAAAGCAGTGGCTTGCCTTTCGTATGGGCATTATTGCTGGTTTGGAACATTATTTCTGCTTCTTCGGCACTTGGGTACTAGATGCTGAAGGTCTGGAACATGCTGACCCTGCGATGCTGGATATTGTACGTTGGCATGGTGCAGAGGAAGTTGAACATCGTACTGTTGGCTATGATGCTTATCGTGCATTGACTGGTGATCATCTCAAAGGCTATTTAGGTCGTCAGCTCAGTATGAGCTTCGCCTTTATTGCAATGGTCGGGTTCTGGTTAGGTGCATCTGTCTATCTGTGTAAGTTGGACAATACCCCTGAAGCAAAACGAATTTCCCGCAAGAATCCATTGGCGTTGATTTGGGAGTTTCAGCAAACCGCAAAGCAGAAAAAAAGCCTCCCCGATCTGATGATGATTCTGGCTGCACTGAAAGGCTGGAGCAAATTTAACTATCATCCAGAACATGATGGTGATGTGAAAAAAGCGCTGGCCTATATCGCGAATTCTCCTGCTGCCCAGCAAGTTGCCGAAGCCTATGCTCAAGCGCTTGCAGCCAAAATGAATCGCTGAGGCCATTATGAAAAGTGATCAGATCATTCTTAAACGTGACGGATTAAGCTTGCATGCCAATCTGTATGGTCATCCTGATCATCCTCTAGTGGTTTTGCTACATGGCTTTCCAGATACACCGCATTGCTGGGACAAGGTTTACCCTATTCTTGTCGATGTAGGCTATCAAGTTCTCGTCCCTTGGTTACGGGGTTATACACTCGATTCAGTTAGCAGCAATGCTCATTATGGCTTGGCATCTGCTACTGCTGACTTGAACGCTTGGTTAGAAATGCTCGGGATTCAAAAATTTCATCTGGTTGGACATGATTGGGGGGCAGCCATCGCTATGAGCTATGCCAGTCAATATCCGGCGTCGCTGTATAGTATGAGTTTACTGGCGGTTCCTCCGATTCCTGCCATACAGAATATTTTGACCAATTTAAAATATTTTCCGAAACAACTCTATTTATCTTCTTATATGTTACTGATGCAATCGCATTTTGCCAAAACATTGCTATCCCAAAATCAAGCTGAGTTTGTTACGAAAATCTGGAAAAAATGGTCACCTACATGGCAATTTACACAAGCAGATTTTGCAGCCACGCGTGAGCTATTTAGCCATCCGCAAATCGCATGGGCAGCCACGCGCTACTACCGCAATTTATTTGCAGTTCATCAGCCTATCAACTTCAAAGCCAACCGAGATTTACTCCGCCCAATCCAGCTTCCAACATTGGCTTTGGCTGGACTGGATGACGGTTGCATGAGTATTCAATTACATCAAGCTTTGGCTCAATCCAAGCATTTCCCTAAAGGCTTGAATCGCTTTTATTTACCTAATTGTGGGCATTTCTTACAGGCAGAGCAACCGCAGCGTGTTGCCGAGCTGCTGCTTGAACATTTTCAACAGCACGCCGTCTAAGCAAGGATTCGAACCATTTTTTAGGTATCTCCGTTTTTCATTTCAGGATTTTCCAATGAATAAAGCAGTTAAACCATCCAAACCAACTCAACTGGTTGATGTATTGATTATTGGCGCAGGTCCCTCTGGATTGAGTACCTGTATAAAGTTAAAGGAGCAAGGCATTAACAATGTCGTGATTCTGGATATGGCCAACCGTATTGGTGGTACATGGGCATTGAATGATTACCCAGGCCTGTTTTGTGATGTTCCAAGTGAAATGTATTCTCTGGGCTTTGCACCTAATCCCAATTGGTCGCGAACTTACGCCCCACAGGCTGAGATTCGCCAATATTTAGAAGATGTGGCACAAAAGTTTAATATTGTTCCCCAGATTCAGCTTGGCACTGAAGTGACCGAAGCACGATGGGACAAAGGACTGAATCGTTGGATGATCAGTACAGCGGATGGTAAAAGCTATAGTGCTAAATTTTTTGTTCCTGCAACGGGCTTCATTGGCGAAGCTAAAATGCCCAGCTTTCCAGGACAAGATCAATTCAAAGGCACTATGTTCCATTCAGGTAAATGGAACCACGAATACGATTTAACGGGTAAACGTGTTGCCGTAATCGGCAGCGGTGCATCAGCAATTCAATTCTTACCTGAGATTCAGCCAAAAGTTGGGCATTTATACAGTTTCCAACGCACCCCATCTTGGGTACTACCTAAACCTGATTTTGCTGTGCCAAATATTGTGAAAACGGTTTTCAAAAAAGCACCTTTGTTAGAGAAAATTATTCGTGAAAGTGCATTGTGGAGTTTGGAGCCATCGTTACCCGTCTTCATGAACATCAAGATCATGGAAAAGCTGCATGCTCTGGGTAAACTCAATATCAACCTGAGCATTAAAGATCCTGAAATACGTCAGGCAGTTACACCTACACATACCTTGGGTTGTAAGCGTCCTATGTTCTCCAACAACTGGTATGCTGCTTTGGTTAAACCCAATGTATCGGTGCTGTTTCAAGGCCTATCACATATCACTGAACATGGTGTTGTCGGTGAAGATGGTAAAGAAATCAAAGTGGATACTATTATTTTTGGTACAGGTTATGCGGTTGCCGAACCTGCCATATATAAAATAATTAAAGGTGTTGATGGTCGTAGCTTAAGCGAGATATGGCAGCGCCAACCTCGTGCCTATATGGGGATGTCGATTTATGGTTTTCCCAATATGTTTATGATGCTCGGTCCTAATTCGCAAAATACAGTCGGCTCAGTGATGTGGACGGCAGAACAACAGTCTGTCTATATTTCCAAAGCCATTAAACTCATGCAACAACGGCGTATCGACTACATTGAAGTGAAAGAAGCCGTGCAAAAACAATTTAATGCCCGCATTGATAAACGTTTGGCGAAAATGCCTGTCAGAGCTGATATCTGTAAGAGCTATTATTTAGATGACGCGGGTCGTAATCATATCATCTGGCCTGAATTTGGTTTTGTGATTAAGCATAAGCTGCACCATGTTAATCTGAAGGATTACCGTATCGAAAGTAAAGTGATTAAAGTAGTCGCCTAAGTCTGTTATCAGGGCTGACGTATGCAAGCGTCAGCCTTTATAGTAGATGCGTTTAAATGAGAAAATAATTACTTCACTATGTTCACACTTTCGATTACCCCAAGATTCTATGAAACAGATGCCTTTGGGCATATTAACAATACCGTGATTACAGGTTGGTTTGAAACCGCACGCGAACCCGTTTTTCGTCTGTTTAATCCGAGTATGGAAATCAAAAATCTGCCTTTGATTTTGGCGCGTGTTGAGGTCGATTTTGTAGCGCAGATCTATTACGGTGCTGATATTGAAATCAAAACGTGGATTGAGCATATCGGCAATTCTTCATTTATTGTCGCACATGAAGCTTGGCAAAATGATCACTGCGTTGCACGTGGAAAGGCCGTTCAGGTGTATTTTGATTTCAGCACACAGAAATCTGGTCGTATTCCAAATCAATTCCGTGAACAGTTACAACAATATCTGATGAGCCAATAAGCATTGACCGCTGAAATAAGTTGATTTATTTCAGCGGATTAAACTTATTCGCCTAAATCTTCGAGAAAATCAAAGGTGGGCACAAAGAATAAACTGCCTGAAACGGCAGTACTAAAGTCGAGTAAGCGATCAACATGTCCCGTTTCCTTACCAAGGAACATATTCTCAAGCATGGTTTTAGTGATATTAAAAGAACGCGAATAGCCAATAAAGAAAGTGCCGTACTCTCCTTCTGTTGGATTGGAAAATGGCATATTGGCTCTTAAGATTTTGAGCTCATTGCCGTCAGCATCATGCGCCTTACTTGCCACATTATGTGCACTTTGCGGTTTCACATCATCGCCAAGTTCAACATCATCATATTTCTTTCGACCAATGACTTTTTCTTGTTCTTCGGTAGTTAAGCCCTTCCACATCTCCATGTTATGCAAGTATTTTTGGATAAACACATAACTGCCGCCAAGAAACTCGGCATCTTCTTGGCCAACATAGGCAATCTCTTTGGCAATTTCATGTTCAGGATTTTCCGTCCCATCCACAAAGCCAATAATGGCACGACCATCAAAGTATCGGAAACCTTTGGTTTCACTGATCGAATAGGTATCGTCTTTGAGCTGCTCATGCAGAATTGCTGCTAGTTCATAGCAGATTGCCATTTGGTTAGCACGAATATGGAAGAACAAATCCCCCGCTGTTGCAACAGCCGTATGTCTAGGCCCTTTAATTTCCTGAAATGGTGCAAGCTCTTTTGGTTTATTCGTTTCTGGAAAAAGTAAATCCCAAGCATTGGAACCAATGCCGACAGACGCACTAAAGTTACCTTGAGGAAAACGGTTGGTCAGACTGCGTACCAATGCTGAAAAGTTAGCGAGAAAATCAATCACTCCTGAATGATCAGGATTAGTATTGATTCCAAGCACGATAAATAAGGCATTTTCACCTGAAAGATTATTGATCACAGGCTGAGGTCTTAAAGGTGTATTCATAATATTTGGGAATAAAAATAATTAATGCTCATATCCTACACAAATCAATGCATTAGAGATCAGACAAATCACAAATTTTTACCATTATTCGGTATATAAAACAAAGCTATCACCACGACAAAAACTGGCTAATGTAAGATTCAATTGTTTTGCCATCTCAATCGCCATACTGGTTGGTGCAGAAATGGTTGCCAATAGACCGATATTATATTGCGCACATTTACGAATCAGTTCGTAGCTGGCACGGCTGGTCATCACCACAAAACCGTCCGTAACATCCATTTTCTGTTCAGCCAAGTAACCCAATAATTTATCCAAAGCATTATGCCGACCAACATCTTCAAACAAAGCCACGATTTGCCCTTTCACCACCCATGCTGCCGCATGTGCACCTCCGGTTAGCTCAGTGATTTTTTGTCTGACTTTTAATTGTGCAATCGCATTTGGAATTTGGCTTAACCATGTTGAAGAAACATGGGTACTCACCGCAGGTAGATTTAGATAGAGTTGCTTTAAACTTTCAATACCACATAAACCGCAGCCTGTGCGTCCGACCATCATTCTTCGATGTTCTTTTAAAGCCATAAAAGCACGGGATGAAATGGTCATATCCACTTCAACCCCCAGTTCATTTTGACGAATTTCCAGTGAATACAGCTCGCTTAAACTATGCAGAATCCCTTCCGATAAACTAAAACCTTTAGCAAAGACTTCAATATCTGCAGGTGTTGCCATCATCACCGCATGAGAAATACCATTATAAATTAAGGCAACAGGATACTCTTGGACAATATAATCCAGTTCATTTTCAGAGATATCGCGATGGAAACGATGCACTTGCATCGTTTCATAACCTCGTGTTTTTGTGTCCACAACTTACCTCATTCGCATAACTGTTTTGAAAAATAGATTTCCAATCAGCTATACACTACTGACGCGTTCATTGGCATGCTCAGGATCAACTTCAATATTCAAATTAAAATGTGCTGGTGCATTACCCGCATGCAAAATCACAGGAATACTTTTAGACGCTGGAATTTTGGCGTATTTGTCATGACTACCCAAAGCAACCAAGGGATTAGTTTCTGGATAATAAGCCGCCAGACTGCCTTGCGGAATGTTATACGGCACAATACGGAAACTATGTACAATCCGTTTCACACCATCCGAGAACACACTTTCGATATCGACCCATTGATCAGCCACGAAGCCTGCTGCATCAATATCAGTTTGATTCATAAACAGGACACGACGCTGTCCGAATACCCCACGATAACGGTCATCTAAACCATATAAGGTGGTGTTGTATTGATCATGAGAGCGTGTGGTCATCAAGGTATAAACTTGTTGCTCCGTATAGGACGCTGCATATTGATTTTCTTCGTCTTCGTAGACTTCTGTCAAAGGTGTAATCAAAAACTGGGCCTTGCCACTAGGCGTATGCCAAACGTGCTGATTGGCTGGATGCTCTAAATGAAAGCCACTTGGTTGATAGACACGTTGATTGAAATCATGGAATTCATCAAAGACATCGGCAATTGAATCACGAATACGGTCATAACTATCGATATACCAACGCCATTTCACCGAACTGTTAGGTAAGGCTGCTTCTGCCATACGCGCCACAATATCGGGTTCAGATAGAAGGTTCTCTGAAATAGGCGGATTACGCCCAGCCGAAAGATGCACATTCGACATCGAATCTTCCACCGAAATTGCTTGTGGCCCATGCACCTGCATATCAACTTCAGTACGCCCTAGACACGGTAGCATCAACGCATCTTTGCCACAGACCAGATGGCTACGATTCAACTTGGTAGTAATATTGACGGTTAAATTACAACGGCGTAATGCCTCTTGAGTATAAGGTGTATCAGGGGTTGCAACTGCAAAGTTCCCACCCAAACCAATAAAGACTTTTACATCACCTTCATACATCGCCTTGATGGTATCGACAACGCCAAAGCCATGTTTACGTGGCGACTTGATACCAAATACCCGATCAATACTATCAAGTAACTTATCACTTGGGTTTTCATTAATCCCCATGGTTCGGTCGCCCTGCACATTACTGTGCCCACGTACTGGACAAAGGCCAGCTCCCGGACGACCGATATGTCCCCGTGCCAGCATCAGATTCGCCAACATATGAATATTGGCTGTACCATGACGGTGTTGGGTAATTCCCATCCCCCAACAGAAAATAGCGGTTTTTGCATCCAGATACATCTTGGCAATCGATTCTAAATGCTCAGGTGAAAGTCCTGTATGCTTATGAATTTCAGACCACGCTGTACCATCAATCTCCGCTAGCATCTCATCAAAACCAATGGTATTCATTTCAATGAAGCTACGATCAAAAACGCTTGCTTTTCCTTTCGCGAGTGCCTTTTTATCCCATTCCAGTAAATGCTTCATCACCCCAAACATCAGGGCATAGTCCCCACCAATTTTGGGTTGGAAATAATAACGACTAATTGGGGTACTGCCATTGGTCATCATTTCCAATGGGGCTTGCGGATCTTGGAAACGTTCCAGCCCACGCTCCTTGATTGGGTTAATGGCAACAATATTACCACCTCTTCGAGAGACTTCTCTTAAGGTTGCCAACATCCTTGGATGGTTGGTACCTGGATTATGCCCAAAGCTAAAAATGGCATCTGCTTGATCGAAATCATCCAGAATGACGGTGCCCTTACCCAAACCAATCGCATCTTTTAAGCCAACACTGGTGGTTTCGTGGCACATATTGGAACAGTCTGGAAAATTATTGGTCCCAAAGCTACGGACAAATAATTGGTACAAAAAAGCCGCTTCATTACTGGCGCGACCAGACGTATAAAATGCAGCTTGATCAGGATGATCAAGTGCTTGTAGATGTTTGGCAATCAACTGAAAAGCTTCATCCCAAGAAATCGGCACATATTTATCTGACACAGGGTCATAACGCATCGGGTCAGTTAAACGACCCAAATCTTCCAGATAGAAATCATTCTGTTCAGCGAGCCAGCTCACGGTATGCTGTGCAAAAAATTCAGGTGTTACCGTTTTACTGGTTGCTTCGAAAGCCACAGCCTTGGCACCGTTTTCACAGAAGTTAAAGGCATGCGCATCTTTCTTCTCAGGCCATGCACAGCCCGGACAGTCAAAACCAGTCGGCTGATTAATATTAAGTAAGGTGATTGAACCTTTTTTTAAAATGTCTTGCCTTTTTAGGTTTCGGGCAACGCTCAGTAATGCGCCCCATCCACCCGCAGGTTGGGTATAGGGTTCAATTCTTGCAAAACTGGTATTTTCTTGCTTATGAATGGGTTGTTCTGAGTTATCCATCACGCTGCCCTCATCTGAGCTATTTTTAACATTGGCTACAGATAGGATTAACATGAATTGTGCTTCTTTTCTATTCTTGATTTGTCTAATTCTATAAATGAAATTTTTGTCTAATCATTCACAATCAGCGATAGTGATAAAACTTTTCTAGCATTTAAAAAAAACTTACTGGCAAGTGCTCAAAATCACCAGTAAGAGAGAAAAAAATAAGCTTCGGATTAAAAAATAGTTATTTATTCGCTTGAACTGTTGATTGTACATGGGCAGCATTTTGCTTCTGTTGCGATGGCATATAATCGGGTTGATTGCTCACAGCCAGAAAGAAAAAGACTAAGAATAAACAACCTAATAAAATACTGATTCCAACCGCAAGGTATGGGAATTTTGATTGCTGTTGAGACATGAGCTCTGCTCCTATTGAAAGACTAAAATTTAATTCATAACAATTACATGGTGGATAAAGCCTTAAAACTAGCGCCATTTTGAATACGGGTTTGCATATATTCGGCATAGACCGATAACTTTTCAAAAATATGTTCCGAATAGAACATATCCTCGATTAAATGAGCCGCTTGGGCTGGACTAAACTGACCAATCTTCGCAACCAAGTTTGCATTTAGACTAGAAAACAAAGTACACAGGTTTTTATGTGGTTCATCTTTGTTTTTAAATAGCAGCCTACGCGTATTAATCAATTCATCATTGAGCATACTCGGCCTGCTATCAGCATGAATCACATCAATTTTCACATCAAAATAATCTTCTAAAATCTGAATCTGTTGCTGATCTAAGGATAAATGCGTGACCAAAAAAATATGAAAAACATCTGTACGACACAGTGCCTTAACTAAACAGTGAAACAGAAAATCTTGCTCTGCTTTTGCATCATCGACCAGCTCGATATAAAGCTTGAGGCTATGAATCACATCTTCGATTTTAAGATTGACACTTTTCTCAGCTTGATAGTATTGATTCAATATCTTAAGTACAGAGGACGAGACTGGCGTGGTATAAATCACTGGCTGATTTAAATTGGCAATCATAAATGGTGCAAATAAATAGGCGAGATTATTGTCATTTTCCACAATTTCAGCTTGAGCAATATAAGCAACCTTCTCCTTAGAAAAATCTCTCAGCACCTTACCTCTTAATAAAGTTGCTTCAAGATTTACATATTCAAGACCTAGCTGTTGTTGTACTGCTTGCGATGGGACTTTGCTTTGAAAAAGCTGAGTCAACGCATTAAGTTCTTTGGTGATAAACATAGTCATACGCCATTCAGTCCGAATTAGTGTCATTCAAACGACTTACAATGCTTGATCAATATTTAACACACTGCATCGTTGCTTGGTGCTATTTTGAATCAGGTACAAACAACTGAATAGCTACAGAGTTTCGCTAAAAAAATATAACAGATCATTTATGGACACCCCATCTGTTATAAAAAAACAAAAAGAAATTGTACCTACTCATATACAACAGAAGATTGGATGATGAATAAAACTTAAATCGCTTTTAAATATCCAAGCCACAGTTTTTTCAGGTTCTGCTTATTTTCAAACATTTAAGTCCGTTCTTTCACATTTTCCTAGCGACTGCTTTTGCTGGTCTGTTATAGGAGAGGATATATGGATCTCGGTCTCACTGCTTTAGAATTAGCCCGAATACAGTTTGCGTTTACTGTTTCATTTCACATTATCTTTCCAGCCACCTCGATTGGTCTCGCCTGTTTTCTTGCCATGCTGGAATGGAAATGGCTTCGTACTCAAAACCCCATTTATAAAGATCTATTCAAGTTCTGGATCAAAATCTTTGCCGTGGCCTTTGGGATGGGTGTGGTATCTGGCGTGGTGATGAGCTACCAGTTTGGTACCAACTGGAGTGAATTTTCCCGTATTGCGGGAAGCGTGACTGGCCCTTTGCTTACTTATGAAGTATTGAGTGCTTTCTTCTTGGAAGCGGGCTTCTTGGGCATCATGCTGTTTGGTTGGGGACGAGTCAGCCCCAAAGCCCATTTCTTTGCCACCTTGATGGTTGCCATTGGCACCTGTATTTCCATGTTCTGGATTCTCTCCTCCAATAGTTGGATGCAGACACCGCAAGGTTTTACGATCGAGAATGGCATCATTATTCCAACCGATTGGTGGGCGATCGTATTTAATCCCTCCTTCCCTTATCGCTTTGCACATATGGCCGCTGCGGCATTTTTAGTGTCTTCCTTACTGGTGGTGGGTACTGCTGCATGGCATCTGATCAAAGGTCGTCGTGATGAACTGATCAAAAAATCATTTTCAATGGGTCTATGGATGGTGCTGGTCACTTCATGTTTACAAGTGGTGATTGGTGATAATCATGGCTTAAATACCTTGAAGCATCAGCCCGCGAAATTGGCTGCAATGGAAGGTCATTGGGAAACCAATTATGATGAAGGTATGCCACTGTACTTATTTGGCATTCCAGACATGCAAGAGGAACGCACCAAATACGCGATTGCGATTCCAAATCTAGGTAGTCTGATTTTGACTCATTCTATGGATGGTACAGTCAAAGGCTTAAAAGACTTTGCCCCAGAAGACCGACCAAACTCAACCATTGTGTTTTGGAGTTTCCGTGTCATGGTCGGACTTGGCATGTTAATGGTACTGCTCTCTTTCGTTGCCTTATGGCTGCGCAAAAAAGGCAAACTTTATGGTTCATCTTGGTTTCATAAATTCGCTTTTGTCATGGGCCCTACAGGCTATATCGCCTTACTAGCTGGATGGGTGACGACTGAAGTAGGCCGTCAACCTTGGGTGATTTATGGGGTGATGCGTACCAAAGATGGTTTGTCGCATACGGTGACCGCCGATCAAGTCGGTATCAGTTTGATCATTTTCGTGGTGGTCTATACCATCGTGTTTGGTAGCGGTATTTACTACATGCTGAAACTACTGAAAAAAGGTCCTGAATTTATTGAAGCGATTGATCTTGAGCCAGCAGGCCATGGGCATTTCAAGACCCCAATGCGTCCTTTAAGTGCCGTTGATGAAAGCATTGATCAGCAAGACCCAAATAAGGAGAAGCACCATGATTGATTTATCTCTGATTTGGGTCGGCATTATCGGTCTCGGTGTCCTAATCTATGTCATTTTGGATGGCTTCGACCTCGGGATCGGAATTCTGTTCCCTTTCATCAAAAGCCGCGAAGAACGAGATGTGATGATGAATACCGTCGCGCCTGTCTGGGATGGCAATGAAACATGGATGGTGCTCGGTGGCGCAGGTTTATTTGCAGCCTTTCCTCTGGTGTATTCAACCGTTCTTTCAGCACTGTATATGCCGATTACCCTGATGGTGATTGCATTGATTTTCCGTGGCGTTGCCTTTGAGTTTCGTTTTAAGGCGAATCGCACCAAACATTTATGGGATCAAGCCTTTATCTGGGGTTCAATTCTATCTAGTTTCCTGCAAGGTGTTATTTTAGGTGCTTATATTCAAGGGATTCAAACCACCAATGGTATTTTCTCAGGTTCAGGTTTAGATTGGTTGACTCCTTTCGCCTTATTTACCGGACTGGGTGTGGTTGCCATGTATGCAGCGCTTGGTTGTGGTTGGCTGATTATGAAAACCGACCATGAGCTACGAGATCAGATGTATGCACTAATGCCTAAACTGATCATTGTTTTGTTTGTGGTCTTTGCTGGTGTCAGTCTCTATACCCCACTGACCCATCCTGAAATTGCAGCGCGTTGGTTTGCTTTGCCAAATCTACTGTATTTTAGCCCTGTACCAGTTTTGGTACTGCTATTTACATTCTTGATTTTAAAAGCATGTAAAGAGCGTCATGATTTTAAGCCCTTTATCTATACCTTGGCACTCGTGTTCTTGGCCTTTACTGGATTTGTGATCAGCCTCTGGCCGAATATCATTCCACCATCGGTTACGATTTGGGAAGCAGCAGCACCGCATTCAAGTCAGAAATTTGCATTGGTTGGCGCGGTAATTCTCATCCCGATCATTATCGCCTATACCATCCTGTCGTATTGGGTATTTAGAGATAAAGTACGGGTTGGAGATACGGGTTATCACTAAGGAGCAGCTTTGCATGAAAATTAAATCTCTGCATTTAAGCCAAACGCAATGGTTTATAATACTGTGGTTACTTGGATTTTTTGCACTCGCCATCATTGCCGGCCTATTTAGACTGTTATTGATGTTTGCTTATTAAAAAAGAGATGGAACAGCTTGCATAAAAGCTGTTCCATCAAGATGGATTCACTTTACGTTATGTATAAATCAGAACAATTAGCGCAGAACCTGAAACTTCTCATTGAGAACGGGTCATGGCAGCCGCACAGCAAACTTCCTTCTTTACGTGAGCAAGTGCAACGATCAGGGTTTAGCTTAATTACCGTAATGAACGCTTACCAGGAACTGGAAGCGCAAGGATTGATTTATTCAAAAGAAAAGTCAGGTTATTTTGTGGCTGAGCAAAATAATATCCAGATTCCTCAAGCCTATTCAGTGGTGTCCTTAAATCCAAAAATTGAAATCAACTCCTTGGTGTTTAAATACCTCAAGTCGATTCAATCTAAACAAGTCAGCCCACTAGGCTCTGCATTTCCAGATAGTCAGTTACTCTATCCGCCCAAACTGATTCAGATCATGGGGCAACTTTCCCGTAATCGACATAGTTATGATCAGACCACCAACCTACCACCAGGGAATTTAGCCCTCCGAAAATTGATTGCACAACGCTATTGTATGCAGGGTATTCCAACTGATGCAGATGATATTGTCATTACATCGGGTGGCTTAGAAGCCTTGAACCTTTCCTTACAAGCGATTACTCAACCGGGCGATTATATTTTATTGCAGCAAACCATCTTCTATGGCGCATGGCAGGCAGCTGAACGTTTGGGGCTCAAGGTGATTACCCTCCCAGAGCATCCACAACATGGCTTTGATATTGAAGCTTTTGAACAAGTCATTAAAAACTATCCAATCAAAGTGTGCTGGTTTATGCTCAATGCACATAATCCGATTGGCTTTACCGTCAGCGATGACATCAAATATAAAATTGCCAAGCTGTTGCATGAACATCAAATTCATTTGATCGAAGATGATGTCTATGAAGAACTGTTTTATGGCAATCAAAAACCGCTGCCAATGAAGTATTTTGATCAGCAGAATCTGGTGTTGCACTGCTCTTCTTTTTCCAAAACCTTGGGTTCAGGGTTTCGTATGGGATGGGTCTATGCCGGAAAATTTTCCGAACATATTCAGCATCTACAGTTGATGAGCACCATTTCAGCCAATGCCCTGATCCAGAATGCACTGGTGGAGTTCCTCTCCCATCATCATTATGAAAAACATTTAAGAACACTTAGACGGGCTTTGGAAAAGAATAAAAAACAATTCTTTCAATATCTCAAACAACACCTGCCGAAAGACTGTAAGGTGTATAACTATCCAAGTGGCTATTTTCTCTGGATTCAACTGCCTGAAAAAGTCAGCAGCATGCAAGTCTATGAACAACTGATTCAGCAACAGGTGGGTGTTGCGCCAAGTCCGTTATTTAATGTACTGCCTTCACATCAACATTTTATTCGGATGAATTGTTCCTTTGAATGGACCGATCAAATTCAGCATTCGCTGGAACGCTTTATTAAAACGATTCAGTTGGTGATGTCGGATGAATCGGCCTTGGACAAATAGCTTTTCCGATACTGACTGGGTGTTTCCCCAAACATCTTTTTAAAAGCGCGAATAAAATTAGTGGCTTCTTCATAACCCACCAAAGCTGCAACATCCTGAATACTATATTGTGGTTGTTGCAGTAACTTCTTGGCTTGACTAAAACGTACCTCAGCCAAAATCTGTAAAAAAGTAGTTCCTTGTGCCTGTAAATGCCGCTTGATGGTTCGTTCAGACATATTCAAACGCTGTGCAATCAACGCTAATGTCGGATAAGTATTGCCAGCTTTATATAGCAACTCAGAACGAATACTTTTCTGTAGGTCGCGCGTCGCTTCTTTGAGTAGTTTCAGTTTGTCATTTTCACAATACAGCAGCGCTTGCTGAAAGGCCATTTGGTCTGCATTTGGATTTTTACAATGCAGATATTGCTTGGGAAACCTCAGACCATTGCGTTGCTGATTAAATTGAATCTTGATCTGAGATAAATCGATAGTTTTATAATTCTGTGCATCAGCCCAATCCACAAAGACCTCACAGCTTTCAACAATTTTTTCAGAAAATATGCTGAGAAAATGAATTGCGCCAAAAAGCAAACTTTCAATTAAGAAGGATCTTAATTGATCAGATTGTTCTGCCCCACCCAATTTCACAGGATGTACATCATCCAAATACACATAGACAAAATCTTCCTCAATCTTCAATTCAGGAATAAAGTTTTGAATACGGGTACAGAAATACTGCTGGCACAGTGTTAATGCAGTTTCAACATCAGTACAACTCAGGAATGCAAAACCTAAAGCCCCATGCGACGTCGGCCGTAATTTAAAGCCATATTCAATGCCTAGACGCGGATTCCCAGTCAACTTTAAGGCATTGACCACCAGTTTTGACCATTGGTGCGCACTCATTTTGGCATCGGCTTGTTTCATTTCTACAAGCATTAATCCCGTACCAGACAGAACTTTTTCAGTATCAATGGCATAATCATGCACAATTTCTAATAATAAATGTGCATAAGAAACGGAAATGGTTTCCTGAAACAATCCAAACGGATCTCGCATCGAACATCCACTGTCCTAAAATGATCATCAATATGGCATAGTCCCACCTATTGTGCGAGTGTTTTATTGGGAATAATGACTGCAATCAAAAACTAACGCACAATCAGGAAGCGCTTCAATGACCACCATGACGCTTGATCAGCAACAGTCTATTTATGTTCTCACCTTAACCAATGGCGATCAGGACAATGTCTTAAACCAAGATGTGCTGAATGAATATATCGAGATCTTTGATGAAATCGAGCGCCATTCGCATAACGCCTGTCTAGTGATTCAAAGTGACCACCCCAAGACTTTTTGCAATGGCTTAGACCTCGCTTGGCTAATGCAACAGTCTATGCAAGATAAAAAAGCTTTTACCTTAGAACTGGAAAATATGCTGCTGCGTTTGGCCTTGCTCAATCTCCCTGTGATTGCTGAAATTAATGGCAATGCTTATGCTGGTGGTGCAATTTTGGCATCTGCATGTGACTTCCGCTTGATGCGCGCAGACAAAGGACGTTTTTGCTTTCCTGAAGTCAAACTGACCATTCCTTTTACCGACTGTATTGCAGAAATTGTGCAACTCCTTCCCAATCAGCATGCAATTTGGGAGATGTCGTTAACAGGTAAATCTATGACTGGCCTCGAGTGTTTAGATACACATGTGGTTCATCAGATTCATCCTGCCGAATCATTAAATGCGGAAGTATTTAAGTTTGCTGAAGAGATGTCACAAAAGCATCGCCTAACCTATGCCGTGATCAAACGTCAGTTACGCCATCGCATTGTTGAGATTGCCAAACAACGACAGCTCTACAATCCAGAAAAATTTGCACATCCTTTTATGATTTAACGACATATTGATAAAAATTAAATATAGGACATCGACATGAGTAATATGCAAGGAAAAACCATTTTTATTACTGGTGGCAGCCGAGGAATTGGCCGAGCCATTGCACTGAAAGCAGCACAAGCTGGCGCCAATGTTGTCATTGCAGCAAAAACTGAAGTGGAAACAGCCAAATTATCTGGCACGATTTATAGTGTAGCTGAAGAGATTGAAGCTGCTGGCGGCAGAGCACTACCCTTACTTTTAGATGTCCGCGATGAACAGCAGATAAATGCTGCCATGCAACAAGCAGCCAAGAACTTTGGTGGTATTGATGTATTAATAAATAATGCAGGTGCGATTGCTCTCACAGGTGTCGAAGCCACTTCATTAAAACAATATGACCTGATCCAAACCATTAACCACCGTGCCACCTTTATTTGTGCGCAGGCCGCTTTGCCCTATCTCAAACAAGCAAAAGATCCGCATATTCTGAGTCTATCGCCACCTGTGAATATGTCACCGAAATGGTTGGGGATGCTCTCGCCTTATGCGCTGTCAAAGTATGGTATGACGATTCTGACTTTGGGTATGGCAGAAGAATTCCGTCACTACGGTATTTCATGTAATACGCTATGGCCTGAGACTTATATCGCAACAGCAGCGGTTTCGAAGAATTTAGGTGAGGAAAATACGCAACAACTCAGCCGTAAACCTGAAATCATGGCAGATGCAGCTTTTGCGATTTATAGTACGGCGAAAGGTGAACTCACGGGGCAAAGCCTCACCGATGAACAAGCGTTGGCACGGATCGGAATGACTGATTTTGCGCAATATGCCTGTGTCAGCGGCAATACCGAATTACAAAAAGATTTCTTTCTTGATTGATTCAGCAATAAAAAAACGACCTTAAAGTTTACACCTTAAGGTCGCTCTGATGATATTCAACCAGTATTAACCTGGGAAAATACCACGCTCTTTACGTGCTTTTAAGATACGCTCACAGCCCAAAATAAAGGCTGCTGTACGTAAAGTACATTCTTTTTCGCTTGATTTGTGCCATACATCGTTAATGGCTTGAATCATCAACTTATCCAGTCTTTCGTTAATTTCTTCTTCAGACCAGAAGTAGCTCGACATATCTTGAACCCATTCGAAGTAAGATACGGTTACACCACCTGCGTTACAGATCACGTCAGGCACAACCGTAATACCACGTTGAACCAAAACATCATCCGCTTCAGGGAATGTTGGACCGTTCGCACCTTCAAGCACTAACTTCGCAGTTAATTTTTGAGCACGTTCAACTGTGATTTGGCTTTCCAATGCAGCAGGGATCAAAATATCCATTTCTACATTCCAGAACTCTTCATCACTGATCACTTGCGCACCAGCAAAGCCACCCACACCTTGATGAGTTTGCATGTGTGTTTTTAATGCAGCAAGATCAATCCCTTCAGGATTGAAAATCGTACCGGTGTGATCTTGAATCGTCACGATGATCGATTTTGAGTCTGCAAACAAATATGCAGCTTCGCTACCTACATTACCAAAACCTTGAACCGCAATTTTCGCGCCTTCTAAAGGTAATTTGATTTTTTCAGCCACTTGTTGACCTGTGATAAATACACCACGACCTGTCGCTTTAATACGACCAAGAGAACCACCAAGATGTACAGGCTTACCCGTTACAACACCAGTCACCGTATGACCTTGACCAGATGAATACGTATCCATGATCCAACCCATCACGTTTGGATTGGTACCCACGTCTGGTGCAGGAATATCTTTTTGTGGGCCAATGATATGGCTGATTTCACTGGTATAACGACGTGTTAAACGCTCTAATTCACGTGGTGAAAGTTGACGCGGGTCAACACGGATGCCACCTTTTGCACCGCCAAATGGTAAATTCACCACCGCAGTTTTAATTGTCATCCATGCTGAAAGTGCCATTACTTCATTTAAATCTACATCTGGGTGATAGCGAATACCGCCCTTACCCGGACCACGTGACAAGTTGTGTTGTACACGATAACCTTCAAAATGACGAATTGTGCCATCGTCCATAACAATTGGCACGTCGACAATCAAAGCACGTTTTGGGCGCTTTAATGTGTCCACATAGTCTTCTAAACCATCTAGATATGGAGCAACACGCTCGATCTGTTCAAGATAAGTTGCCCATGGACCGTCATTTTGAGAGACATAAGATAAATTAGACATGTTTTAACCTTTTGATGAATTCACATGATCCATCAATCAAATATGTAGTTAAAAATTATATAAGCGGCTAATTTGGCAGTTCTACTATCCAAATCAAACCGTGGATTACATTCCGCCACATCAAAAACTTTAATCTTTCCGGTTTCCTTAATGGCCTCTAGTAATGGGTCAAAGACGGATAAATCAATCCCTTTAACCGCAGGTGCGCTTACACCTGGCGCAATGCTAGCACTAAATACATCAAGATCAACTGTAATATACAAATAGTCAACTTTTCCGGTAAAAGCTGTCAACTTTTTGATTAAAGTTTCAACATTTTGTTGCTGCAACTCATAATCGTAAATATAAGTACAATTCAGCCGATCTGCGGTTTCAAATAAAACCTTGGTGTTTGAATGTTTCGCTACGCCAATGCACAAATAATTAAATTCTTGCTGATGCTGTTCAGACAGTTTTGCTGCATTTAAAAAAGGTGTTCCAGAAGTCACCTGTTCAGCTTCACGCAGGTCGAAATGTGCATCAAAATTGATAATGCCGATCTTCTTATTCGGCTCATGATTTTGCAGATATTGAAACAGGCCTGAGAAGCTGCCAAAAGCCACTTCATGACCACCGCCTAATACAATCGGTTTCATGCCTTGCTTTAGACTTCTTTCAACCTGTTCTGCGAGTTCAGCCTGTGCTTGTTCCAGTTTTGAGCCATCACACACTACTGTACCAATATCTGTAATCGTGACAGGTTGATGCACAGGTAAATTGGCTAACTGTGCACGAATGCTGTCAGGTGCATCTGCTGCACCCAACCGACCTTTGTTACGCTTAACGCCCTCATCCGAGCTAAAGCCAATGAGGGCATAATCAGCTCTTGGCGTGGTATTAACGACTTGGTGAATTCTTAAGTGTTCAGCACCCTCACCATCTTTACGTCCTTGCCATATAAATGAATGATTCATTATCTCTAGCATCCTTTAAAAATGAGCTTCGCTGTTAGATTGAGATTTCATTGCCATGCTGAATAATCCGCTTTGGTAAATCGCCACCCAACCAGTAAACGATCTCAGATGGATGCTCAATATCCCACGCAATAAAGTCTGCAACTTTACCAGTCTCTAAAGTGCCGTGAGTCTCTTGCAGACCCAAAGCATACGCCGCATGCGTTGTCACGCCTGCCAAAGTCTGCTCAGGCGTTAGACGGAACAAGGTACTGCCCATATTCATCATTAAACGTAAAGATAATGCTGGTGATGTGCCTGGATTTAAATCACTGGATAATGCAATCCGCACCCCATGTTGATGCAAACTGTCTAAAGGTGGATATTTGGTTTCCCTCAAGAAATAGAATGCACCCGGCAACAACACCGCCACCGTTCCAGCAGCAGCCATCGCCTTAACATCATCCTCAGTCATAAACTCCAAATGATCTGCCGATAAAGCTTGATAACGTGCAGCCAAACTCGATCCGCCCAATGCAGACAGTTGTTCAGCGTGTAACTTGATCGGTAGATTTAGAGACTGTGCTGTTTTAAATAGGCGTTCAACTTGAGCAGGCGAAAATGCCAAATATTCACAAAAGGCATCGACGGCATCAACTAAACCTTCTTGGTGTAGTTTTGGCAGCATTTCATTGCAGATATGCTCAATATAGGCATCGCTTTGATCTTTGTACTCAGGCGGCAAAGCATGCGCAGCCAAGCAGGTACTGCGAACCGTCATTGGCAAAGTATCTGCAATTTGACGAATCACACGCAGCATTTTGCGTTCGTTGACATAGTCCAGACCGTAACCTGACTTAATCTCAATGGTGGTGACTCCATCTTTAAGCAAGCAGCGAACTCGTTTCAAAGCAGATGCAAGTAACTGTTCTTCACTGGCTTCACGCGTGGCACGAACCGTACTGGCAATCCCGCCACCGCTGGCTGCGATCTCAGCATAGCTAACGCCTTGCAGGCGTTTTTCAAACTCAACACTACGGTTGCCACCAAACACGCTATGGGTATGACAATCAATCAAACCCGGTGTGACCCATGCGCCATTCAAATCAATGGTTTCGGAATAAGCATCGGCAGGAAGATCTTCAAATGTTCCAATCCAGTGGATATGCTGCCCTGAAGTGACCATTGCAGCATGTTCAATACTGGAATATTGCCCATTTTGCATAGTGGCGATATGACAGTTTTTCCAAAGCTTTTTCATTCACAGTTCCTCTCACTGCTCAGGCGGGATAACACCTGAGCAGTTTGATATTTAACTTTCCATTTCGATATTTTGTTGCAAGCTTGAGTTTTCTTTTACCGTGTTTTGCTTGGGTTTCACCCAAATGCTATAAGCAATCCAAAGTAAAACTAACCACGTTGCGCCAACATAAATTGCAGGTCGTGAGTCTGGGAAATAGCCCATCATCGCCAAGATAAACAACATGAACGCAATTGCAAATGCAGGTGCATACGGCCAGCCAATCACTGGGAAATCCAAGGCTTTGATTTCTGCTTTAGACAACTTACGACGCATCGCAACTTGAGCAAGCAAAATCATCAACCACACCCAAACCGTAGCAAAGGTCGCAATTGAAGCAATAATGATGAATACATTTTCAGGAATCAGATAGTTCAGCAATACACCAATCAATAACACCCCAGCCATCACCACAACCGTCATCCAAGGCACGCCATTTTTGGAGATTTTTTGGAATACTTGCGGCGCTTGCCCACGGTTCGACATGCCATACAGCATACGTCCAGCACCAAATACATCACTATTGATCGCAGAGATTGCCGCAGTAATCACCACAATATTTAAAACAGTAGCTGCGGAGCCAATCCCAAGATTTTCAAAAATCTGTACAAATGGACTGCCTTGGCTACCAATCTGATTCCATGGGAAAATCGACATCAATACAAAAATCGTCATTACATAGAACAACAAAATACGTACTGGCACCGCATTAATCGCTTTAGGAATCGAGGTTTTCGGGTCTTGCGACTCACCTGCGGTAATCCCAATAATTTCAATACCACCAAAAGCGAATACCACCACAGATAAACAGGCAACCAAACCTGCTATGCCATTTGGCATAAAGCCATCATGAATCCATAAGTTTTGAATACCTGTGGTAAAGCCAGCATGATCAGCATGGAAGCCATAGAACATTAAGCCTAGACCACCGATAATCATCGCAACAATTGCAGTCACTTTGACAATTGAAAGCCAGAATTCCAGTTCACCAAAGACTTTGACGTGGATCAGGTTAATTGCCCCAAGGAACATGATCAGTGACAGAATCCAGATCCAACGCGGCACATCGGGGTACCAAAACCCCATATAGATCCCGAAGGCGGTGACGTCGGCCAAAGCCACAATGATCATTTCAAAAACGTAGGTCCACCCTGTGGTAAAACCTGCAAGTGGACCAATATATTGTGAGGCATAGTGACTGAATGAACCCGATACTGGGTTATGTACAGCCATCTCACCCAATGCGCGCATCACGATATAAATTGCAATCCCTGCAACGATATATGCGATTAATACAGACGGACCTGCCATTTTGATGGCTGTTGCCGAACCGTAAAAGAGTCCTGTCCCAATGGCTGAACCCAATGCCAAAAAACGAATATGGCGGGTGTTTAACCCCCGCTGTAATGTGGAGTGTTGTGACATTATAATCTCCAATCCTTGAGGAAATTTAGTTTGATTCGGCCACTCCATGTGACCGATTTATTGATCACACTTCAGACAAACTCGGTAATAGCTGTGGAATGAGTAATTCGTTCAAGCAGCCACTTGCAAGCAATTCACTCGCTTGCTCAATATCTGGCGCAAAGAAACGATCTTCACTGTAATAAGGCACTTGGTCACGCAGCACTTTACGCGCACGCTCAAGTTTTGGAGAACTCTTCAAACCTTCACGGAAATCAAGACCCTGACATGCACCTAACCACTCAACTGCAAGAATGCCGCGAACGTTGTCAGCCATATACCACAAACGTTTGCCCGCATTCGGCGCCATGGAAACATGGTCTTCCTGATTTGCAGAGGTCGGTAAACTATCAACACTGGCAGGATGTGCAAGTGCTTTATTGTCACTTGCTAACGCAGCGGCTGTTACTTGAGCAATCATGAAGCCAGAATTGACTCCACCATTGGCAACCAAAAACGGCGGCAATTGTGACATATGACGGTCCATCATCATAGAAATACGACGTTCAGACAGTGAACCAATTTCTGCAATTGCCAATGCAAGGTTGTCCGCAGCCATAGCCACAGGTTCTGCATGGAAGTTACCACCTGAAATCACATCGCCTTCTGCTGCAAAGACCAATGGGTTATCAGATACCGCATTTGATTCAATTGCTAATACTTCTGCAGCTTGACGAATTTGAGTCAAACACGCCCCCATCACCTGAGGTTGGCAACGAAGTGAGTATGGATCTTGAACCTTGCTACAGTCCTCATGTGAATGAGAGATTTCACTCGATTCAGTCAATAAATCACGATATGCAGCAGCAACATCAATTTGACCACGTTGACCACGGACTTCATGAATACGCGCATCAAATGGCGCACGTGAACCCAACATGGCTTCAACACTTAAACCACCACACACCGTTGCAGCAGCAAATAAATCTTCTGCTTCAAACAAACCACGTAATGCGTATGCTGTAGAAACTTGTGTCCCGTTTAAAAGTGCTAAACCTTCTTTCGCAGCTAAAGAAATTGGCTCTAGACCCGCGATTTTAAGTGCTTCAACCGCTGGCAACCATTCACCTTTATAACGAGCTTTGCTTTCGCCTAATAATACCAAAGACATATGTGCTAATGGTGCCAAGTCACCTGAAGCGCCAACAGAACCTTTTAATGGAATATGCGGATAAACTTCTGCATTGATCAACGCCAAAATCGCATCGATCACTTTACGGCGAATACCAGAAAAGCCACGTGCCAAACTATTTGCTTTGAGCAACATAATCAGACGCACCATCGCATCATCAAGCGGCTCACCCACGCCAGCAGCGTGTGACAGTACCAAAGAACGCTGTAATTGCTCTAAGTCTTCTGGTGCAATTTTAGTTGATGCGAGTAAACCAAAACCTGTATTGATCCCGTAAGCAGTACGGCCTTCATTGACGATTTGTTCGACACAAGCAACACTCGCATTGATCCCAGCAGAAGCGCTGTCATCGAGTTTCACTTTGATTGAATTTAAATAAGCGTGGCGCAGATCTGCTAAGCTAAGTTTGCCGGGTTGAATTAGAAGTTCCATTATTGGCGTCCTGTTTTGCACTCTATTGTTCGCTTACGATGCTGCTTACACAATTGCAAAAAGCATCGTAATGTCCTTGTCTGTTTATTGTGTGATCATCGGCAAGTTCAAGCCTTGCTCTTTGGCACAATCAATTGCAATGTCATAGCCCGCATCGGCATGACGCATCACTCCTGTTGCAGGGTCATTGGTCAATACACGTGCAATACGTGCTGCTGCCTCATCTGTACCATCACACACGATCACCACACCTGAGTGTTGAGAGAAGCCCATACCTACACCACCGCCGTGATGTAGTGATACCCAAGTCGCACCGCCTGCAGTATTGAGCAAGGCATTTAATAACGGCCAATCAGATACAGCATCTGAACCATCTTTCATTGATTCTGTTTCACGGTTTGGACTAGACACTGAACCTGAATCGAGGTGATCACGACCAATCACGATGGGTGCTGAAAGCTCACCACTACGAACCATTTCATTAAATGCCAAGCCAAGTTTTGCACGTAAGCCTAAGCCGACCCAGCAAATACGTGCTGGTAAACCTTGGAAGCTGATACGTTCACGCGCCATATCTAACCAGCGGTGTAAATGCTCATCATCTGGAATGAGTTCTTTTACTTTGGCATCTGTCTTATAGATATCTTCTGGATCACCTGAAAGTGCAGCCCAACGGAATGGACCAACACCACGACAGAACAATGGACGGATATAAGCTGGAACAAAGCCAGGGAAATCAAAGGCATTTGCTACGCCTTCATCTTGTGCCATTTGACGAATGTTGTTGCCATAGTCAAAAGTTGGAACACCCATTTTTTGGAAATCCAGCATGGCTTGAACGTGCTGTGCCATCGATTGTTTAGCCGCTTTAACTACAACTTCTGGCTCAGTTTTAGCGCGCTGACGATACTCTTCCCATGTCCAGCCAATTGGTAAATAACCATTTAATGGGTCATGTGCGCTGGTTTGGTCAGTCACCATATCTGGATGTACACCGCGACGAACTAATTCAGGTAGGATTTCTGCTGCATTGCCATGTAGTGCAATCGAAACTGCCTTACCTTCTTTGGTATATTTTTCAATACGCGCCAAAGCATCATCTAAATCAGTTGCTTGCTCATCGACATAACGAGTACGTAAACGGAAATCGATACTGGTTTGTTGGCATTCGATATTGAGTGAACATGCGCCTGCAAGTGTTGCAGCTAAAGGTTGTGCACCACCCATACCACCTAAGCCAGCAGTTAACACCCAACGCCCTGTGAGATCACCATTATAGTGTTGGCGACCTGCTTCTACAAACGTTTCGTAAGTGCCTTGTACAATGCCTTGGCTACCAATATAAATCCAAGAACCAGCAGTCATCTGACCATACATTGCCAAACCTTTCGCATCCAATTCATTGAAATGCTCCCAAGTTCCCCAATGTGGAACAAGATTCGAGTTTGCAATCAAAACACGCGGTGCGTCTTTATGAGTTTTAAATACGCCAACTGGCTTACCAGATTGAACCAACAAGGTTTCATCAGTTTCTAAATTCTTTAGCGTTTCAACGATCTTGTCAAAACATTCCCAGTTACGTGCAGCACGACCGATGCCACCGTAAACAACAAGCTCTTTTGGATTTTCTGCAACATCAGGGTCAAGATTGTTCATCAGCATGCGTAAAGGCGCTTCTGTTAACCAGCTTTTTGCATTGAGCTTTGTACCACGTGGTGCGCGAATTTCTACATCACGAAATTTTGTTGTCGTTGTTGTCACAATCGGACTCCTTCCATTGAGTTTGAATCAGCAAATTAACCTGCTTTACTGTATAGCAATGTATTAACTTGTATATACATCCATATACTACACAAAACTTTTATATTGAAAAGATGCTTTTCAATCCTTTTATGAAAATAAATTACAAGCTAATGAAATAAATAGATTTATTTTTTGATCGGCAATAAAAAACACATACAACCTAAAGTCATATGTGTTTCGTAAAATTTGCAAAAAATTAGATTCTTGTGAGTTCGATCAGACAAGTTTTTTTTAAATGCTGTGATTTTAAAACCAGTTTTTTCAATGCTTTTTGCTGCTCGATTTTAAGACTTTGCTGGTGTGTTAAACAAAAAACCTGCCGATCCACTTCAATTTCTAATGGTTCTACACTCTGATTAAAAATAAAAATTAGATCGGCTGAACTGAAAATCTCAGTGCTTGCTGACTCAAAAATCCATTGATAGCGGGAACGCCATTTTTCAGGATTATAAATCAGATTAAAATCCCGAATCGGCCCGTCGATTAATTCACAACTGGTACTGCTATCCCCACTGAATTGGGCAGATTCTAAGGTTTTCAAATGCTCTGAATCATCGTCAATATTCAATACGATGCCAACACCTTTCAATACCGTGAGGATACGCTGCATGCCATTAAACTTGGAAAAATCACCCGAAGTTTTGACATCCGCCATCGAAATACGCCAATCAAACGCATCCAGACTGTCACCGTCACTTCGGGCAAGCTCAATGGTATAACCTGCACCATTCTTCCACAGCATCTGTTTATAGTCAGCCGTGTCTAAGTGTTGAATCATTGGGTAAACTTACCTTCCAGATAATAACGACTACCTGGATAGATCAATCGCGCACTGGAAATCAGCTGTTTATTCGACCACGTTCGACGACGAATCAATAGACATGGTTCAGTCTTATTAATTTTCAGCCATTTACATTCTTGTGCAGACGCAAGAATTGCTGTCACCACATGTTCCCCTTCAGTCACGGGCGCTTTCGACATTAAATAAGCATTCGGTGTAATACTTTTAAAGTCTTGTGCCAAGTAATCTGGAATCAACATCGGATCAACCAGTCGATCTTCGATCTGTACAGGCACATCATTTTCATAATGCACGATGATTGAGTGAAATAGCTTTTGCCCTTCTCGAATCTGCATCAGCATACTTTGTTCAGCATTGGCTTGAATCTGCTCCAGTACCAAGACTTCGGCATGGTGTTTATGGTTTCGGGCAATGATTTCTTCAGCAATATTATTGACATGGAATAAAGCTGTTCGACCTTGTCCTTCTGCAACAAAAGAACCGACACCTTGGATACGCACCAATAAACCTTCGCTGGTGAGTTCGCGCAAGGCACGATTCACGGTCATGCGGCTACAGCCCAGTAAATTGACTAATTCACTTTCTGAAGGAATTTTTTTATTGACGGTCCATGTTCCTTCATAGATTTTTTGCGAAATCATTTGTTTCACACGTAAATACAAAGGAACAGGACTATCTTCTTCTAAGGACAAATCTAAATCGTTTTGCTTTGCCGCTCTTGACATTGGCTAAAACTCATACTAAATACTATAAGTCATTGTATATTGAATTTAGCAAAATTGTATATACAAGCCTATACAAATAAACAATTTAGGCTTAATAAAGGATAAAGAACTCCGATTTAATCTCTTAAATATCCAAAATCTATTCAAGCTATACCGTATAGCGTTTGCTTAACCCCCATTCAGCCAAGATACGACGGTACATGGTCGAAGAACGATCTGCTTCAAAATGTGCTTCCATACTAATATCTAAAGGTAATTCTTCTGGCTTTTGCGCCTCAACCATCTCTTGATCTTCTGCAAAAATCTGCGCATTAAAATCATACACAGCCTGTAAATCACCCGTAGTATCGAAATTACGGGTTAACGGTACAAATAAACGGGTCTTGTTATGTGAGATGGGACAACAGGCATTTAAAATCTTTAACACCCCATTATTCGGAAAATGAATGGTCAGCACTGCTGAAAATGGTGGATAAACATCAAAGATCCGTTCCCATAAAAAATCATCGGGCGCTAAATTCTGCATCCCATGCGGATAGTTGCTGACATTACTGGTGTAGTTTGTATGCAAGCCATAATCGGTACGTTCAGTCGAATATTTAGGTACCACAGGATTGTCTCGATCAGCAAAGGCCTGATGATGCACCCAAGCAAAGTGTGCCACATCAATAAAACCTTCTAGTTGACGACCGCTTGAACCTGCAATATCCACAGAAGGTGGTAAAATGGCTTGATGTGCCGCACTCTCCCATGTGTCTAATACAGGAAAATTCGCCAAACTTTCATTTCTGCCGAGAATACTGGTCCAGACCAATCCATATTTTAAAACCACGGGAAACTTGGTCAACGAAAAGCGCTCTGAGATTTTAGTTAAATCAGGCTGAGCTGGGATTTTAGAGCATTTGCCATCTTCATTAAAATGAAGTCCATGATAAGGACAAATCAAAGTATTTCCCTCAACCCAGCCCTTACTCAAAGGCACACCGCGATGCGGGCAAATATCCCGAGCTAAATGAATCTGCCCTGTTTCGGTCTTATACAAAGCCAGATTCATATCCAATAAGGTCACTTGCTGCGGTTTGCTGCTCACATCTTCGATACGTGCAACGGGATACCAATGTTGTGCAAGAATCTGCCAATCCTGATCATCAAATTGGCTATGACATGGCTTATTTGGAAGATTGATGAATGGAATTGCGTTCATATCCTATGCTCATTTTTAAGATTTTTCTCTTCAAGAGCAGTGTGGAATAGATCAATATTCTCGTCTATTAGAATGATTTATATGCATCATTCTAAAAATTAGAACAGCCTAGGCACTAAAATTGCTTTTGTATTAAAACCTGCTTTATCTCAAGTGAGTTTGCAATGGCATTGCCATTTTCACGTTTTGCCGATTATTTTATTGCCGTTGCCAAAACAGGCAGTTTAAGAAAAGCGGCCGATCAACTGTTTATTTCTGTCTCCGCGGTACATCGGCAGATTGTTTTGGCAGAAGAAGAACTCGGTGTTGCTTTATTTGAACGTTTGCCCAGTGGACTCAAGCTAACTTTGGCTGGCGAATTGCTCTATGCCGATCTACGCAGCTGGCAAAAAGAGTTTCAAATCACACAGAAACGTTTGAATGAAATCCAAGGCATACAACGCGGTTCAATTGATTTTGGGATGATTGCAGCACTCAGTGAAAGCTTTGTCAGTGCCGTAATGCAGTCTATTGTTCAGCAATATCCGTGGATTAATTTTAAGGTTCGTGTCTTGGACAGTGACCGTATTGCTGATCTGGTGATCAATGCTGAACTCGACTTTGGCTTGATTCTGAATCCTAAACATCAGCACCAATTACAGATCAGTGCCTTTATTGAAATGCCCTTGGGTTTCGTGATTCCCAAACAGCATGCTTTAGCCCATAAAGAAAAAATCTACTTCTCCGATACACTGGAATTCAATCATATTATTCCCGCCGAGCCTTTGGTTATTCATGACCATGTCACGGCCTTATATAAAAAACAGGACTTTCATCCACGTCATACCATCGAATGCAATGATATCCATATGATGATTTCATTACTCAGACAAAACTTAGGTATCAGCATCATGAGTTATCTGGATGCTGCTCCTTATATTGAAAATGGTGAGTTTGAATTTAGAGCAATCAATGACCATGGCCTACATCCGATTACAGTTGCACTTTGTGTTGCACCAAAACGGCAACTTTCTCGGATTGCGCAAATAATGATGAATCAAATCATTATCGAGATGGAGGCACTAAAATCGCGCATGCTAAAGAATATACATCAATAAAATTGTATTTTTGCACCAAAATAAAACAAACAAGTTATTGATTTAAATCAATATAATATTTGACACCCAAAGATTTAATCGAGTAAGTTGATGTGAAGATTCACCTTTTTCACGATTCAGGCATTGCTATGGTTTGGCCCAATACAGACGCTCATTTAACAGCAGACTATCCACGCGATATGGTTGGTTATGCCGATCAACCACCGCATGCACAGTGGCCCAATCAAGCAAAAATCGCGGTGCAGTTTGTACTGAATTATGAAGAAGGGGGTGAAAAACATATCCTGCACGGTGATGAAGGCTCAGAACAGTTCTTGTCTGAAATCAGCGGTGCCGAAAGTTATCCTGCACGGCACCTTTCGATGGACTCGATTTATGAATATGGATCACGGGTCGGTTTTTGGCGCATTCAGCAGGAATTTGCCAAACGCCAATTGCCAATGACCATTTTTGCCGTTGCCATGGCTTTGCAACGGAATCCATTGGTGGTCGAAGCGATCAAACAACACCATTACGATGTGGTGTCACATGGCTTACGCTGGATTCATTATCAAAATATGGATGTTGAAACTGAGAAACAGCATATGGCGGAAGCCATGCATATCCTCAAAGATTTATTTGGTGAAATGCCAACGGGTTGGTATACAGGCCGTGATAGCCCAAATACCCGTCAATTATTGGCGGAATATGATCAGGTGCAATATGACAGTGATTATTACGGTGATGACTTACCTTTTTGGACAACACTCAGTAATGCAGCGGGTGCAAGCCGTCCACATTTAATTATTCCCTATACACTCGATACCAATGATATGAAATTTGCTTCTCCTACTGGTTTTAATCGTAGTGAGGATTTTTTTGACTATTTAAAAGATGCTTTTGATGTCCTCTATGCAGAGGGAGCAACATCACCCAAAATGCTTTCTATTGGCATGCATTGCCGTATTTTAGGACGACCTGCCCGCTTTAAGGCACTGCAACGTTTCCTAGATTATGTACAGAATCATGATCGGGTCTGGATTTGCACTCGTCAACAGATTGCCGAGCATTGGTATACGCATCATCCTTTTCAAGCTTAGTATAATTACAACGTCATAATGTGTCGTATATTCGATTTAAACAATTTATCCAAACAAAATAAGTTTTAAGATACTCCTTTAGAATAAGGAGATGATCAGGATGAAAGTACAATATTTTGCAGCGAGTACGCTGGATGGATTTATTGCAACCGAAGACGATTCTTTAGAATGGTTATTTGGTTTAGGCGAACTGGATAACTCAAGTTATCCTACGTTTATTGCAAATGTTGGTGCTTTGGTCATGGGCTCGGCAACTTATGAATGGATATTGAATAACGCAGAGCAAGTTGCTGCCGAAACAGGTTCACCTTGGCCTTATACTCAGCCAACTTGGGTATTTTCCAATCGCAAACTACCCTTGATTGAAGGTGCAAATATCCATTTTGTACAAGGAGAAATCCGCCCTGTTTATTCTGAAATACAATCCGTCATTGCGGATAAGAATATCTGGATTGTAGGTGGCGGCGAATTGGCGGGTCAGTTCTATGATGCAAATTTGCTTGATGAACTGATTATACAAATTGGCTCGGTCACCCTTGCAAAAGGAAAAGCACTTTTCCCCCGAAGAGTACTTGCTCCAACACTTAAATTGATCTCTGTTCATCCAATGGGTGAAGGTATGGTTGAATTACATTATAGCGTTGAACGTAAACAAAATTAGCCAAACAGTGAATGCCTTAACTAGCCTGTAAATACTGGTAAAGCAATTACAAAAACCTCAACTCAATTTAAATAGCCCATTCTGTTGAACAAAATGGGTTATTCGGAATAATTTTCCAATCTTTGAACTGATACAATTTTATGACCTGATTGCGAATCGACGAAATGCGTTTATACGACATTTCTTAATCCCCAAATAGGAAAAATTAAAAAGGAAGAATACTTATGGCGCTTATTTCATGCCCCGAATGCAGCCGTCAGGTTTCGACCCAAGCAAACTCCTGCCCCCATTGCGGTTATCCTCTGCAGACGCAACGTAACGCGCCCGAGCCAAAAGCATTGCAATCACCGCATGTATTAAGCCGAACCATCATGGCGCTCGGCGCTTGGCTGATCACGCCCTGGATTGCGCGATTCCTCTTTGGACTAGCGGTGCTGGTGTTTGCCTATCTTTCACTTAAGAGCGAATGAATAAGCTTAATTAAAGAACTACATAACCTTGTTGGTTGTACACGTGTTTTTGTAGCCAAAGATAGTCATTCGAAGGACTTAACACGACTCAGTCAAAACAAAATACGGTCAACATATAAGTAGAGTGATTAGACATGTTTTCAATGAACAGATTCATGATGTTGGGAATAGCATTGCTCGCTTGCGCCTGTACGAAGTCACCCTCGGCTGACGAAGATAAGGATAATGCCACGGCGAAAACAGCCAAATCAGCAGCGAAGTCCGCTGGGGATATCGACTTCCCTGTGATCCCGCAAATCGTCGTGCCGGAGATCATCGGTATTGGCCCAGCCCAGCGAGCGCTGGAAACATCGATGCAAGATATCATTGACCCAGTGGCTGGCATCAGTGTCAAGCCCGCCAACTGCGCCACCGACGGCGCATTAGTCAACGATGTGGGCATTACCAGCATGGATGCGCAAGGCAATCTGTCGCGCAACGGTGATGAAGGCATCTTCCATATCGACGCAGACGGCAGTGGTACCGCCAACTACGAAGGTGGCGTCATCGTCGTCAACACAGATGGCAGTGGCACAATCAACGGCAATGGCGACGGTGGCGCTGACGATGGGATCATCTCGGTCGAAGCCGACGGTTCAGGCACGTATAACGGCAAGTACGGCATCATCGCTGGATGGCAAAGGCGGTGGCACTTGGAACGGCGACCACGGGGTGATTCGCAACCAAGGTGATGGTTCAGGCAGTTGGAATGGTCCGCAAGGCATCGTCACCATCAACGCCGACGGCAGCGGTACATGGAACGGTCCACACGGGTTGGTGAGCAACGACGGTAAAGGCAATGGCAGCATTGGCACACCAGCACATCAAGTGAAAATGGCACCAATTCCCAAGGTCACTCCAGCAGGCAAGTTTCCGCCATTAAAAAAATTCGCTCCATCCGGTGTGCCATGTGGGTTCATCATCACTCTCAATGATCAGGTGTTGTTCGATTTCGACAAGTCGGATATTCGTCCTGACGCAGCCAAGGTGCTGGACACCTTAGCCGTGGCCTTGCAGAAAGTGCCAGCCAAGGCAATAGAAATCCGCGGTCATACCGATGCCAAGGGCAGTGACGCATACAATCTGAATTTGTCCGAGCTCCGTGCCAAATCAGTGGGCATGGCCTTGCGCCAGCGTGGCGCTGCAGCCAACGCCAGCACGCGTGGTTACGGCGAGTCGCAGCCAGTAGCACGCAACGCAATCAGCGGCCAAGACAACCCTGCTGGCCGGCAGTTGAACCGGCGAGTGGAAATCTTCGTGCGCACTTGATGATGCTAGCGAGTCAACGATGGCCGCGTTTTATGCTCACAGGCGCATTGTAATACCTCAGTGATGTATACGCCTTTGATAAACGGTAAAACCTTGGATATTGTCTTATAGAACGCAATCTGGCGCATGATCTCGCCCACAGCATGATTAAATACGGCATTCAACAGCAGAAAATTATGTCGAACGTGCTCTAACAACAGGCTTAACAGATTGGCCGAATGGACACGATAAAGGTGCCCGAAAATGCAGTGGGCATCACTTGCTGCCAGCTCTCAACTTTAACTTAGGCTATTTTCGCCATTTCCATACTCCGCTGTTGTAATATCTTTACCGCTTGCTTGGCTTGCCAAGCCAACTCCATCATATCCAGATCAGGAATCTGATCATTCTCCATCACCATTTTCCCTGCGATAAACATCGCCTTAATATGCGCTCGTCCGCCACTTGCCACAGGCCCAATCGCCATATCATGCAAGCCAAAATAACGAGGATCGTCTAACTGATAAATGACCAAGTCAGCCTGTTGCCCCACCTCAATTGTACCGACTTGATCAAGACCCAATATCTTGGCACCACCCACCGTTCCCCAACGAATCACATCCTCAATACTGGCAGCATCTGCACCACCTTCAAATAGTCCTCCTTGATATTGTGGTGTGGCCAACATCCCCTTCCTGGCTCGTTGTAACAACCAAGCGGCATGAGTTTCAGACAACATATCTGCGGCTTCATTGGAACCCGCCCCATCCACCCCAATCGAAATAGTCATGCCTGCCTGTTCCAGAGCAACAAGATCAGCAATACCGCTACCCAAACGAGCATTACTCTGAGGACAATGCGCAATGCCTGTTTTAGTCTGACCCAACAACTGAATTTCTTCGGGTAGTAATTTCACCAGATGGGCAAACCAGACATCACTGCCAATCCAGTCCTGCTCGGCACAGAACTGGACTGGGGTCATACCAAACTTGGCTCTAGCTGCATCCAGATAATCCACTGTTTCAGATAAATGGCTATGCATTCTAATCCCCAATTGTCTGGCGATTTTGGCACTTTCGCGTAATTGCTGTGCTGTGGTCGAATGCAAAGTTGAAGTCGGTGCCATCACGATTTTTCGGAAAGCATTTGAATCTGGCTGATGATATTGCTGCACCAAATGTTCAATATCCATCATATAGTCTTCAAACTTTTCAGGACGTAATGCTTGTGGCAACTCACTTTCCAAACCACGCGTTAAGGTTGCGCCACCACGGCATAGCACAAAGCGCATACCCAATTTTTCGGCTTCATCAAATAAAATTGCAGCACCATCGAACGGCATCTGCGGCCAATATAAATAATGATGATCTGCTACCGTTGCACACCCCGAACGTAATAACTCGATAAGACCGATCCGCACTGCAACCCGAAAAGTCGCTTCATCGAATGCGCCACGGAACCGATACGGCGTACTGGCAAGCCAAGAGGTCAGATTTTGATTTAAACCTTGCGGCTCTCCCTTTAATAAAGACTGAAATAAATGATGATGGGTATTCACCCATGCTGGGTAAACTACACAATCTTTGGCATTAATCACCTGTTCATTCGGCTGAGCACTTAACCGCCCTATTTCAGTAATTTGTCCTGATTGGATGCGGATATCAGTGGATGAACAACGTGCTGCATCCCCAGATAATCCCGTCAAAATGGCATGGGCATTTTGAATTAAATAGTTTTGATTTAACTGCTTTGAACTCATACTTGTTCACTCTCATGCCATTTATTTAAAAAGAACTGGCTTAATAAAGACATCAACACAAATAAGCCCAAACCCGTGCAGGTAATTAGGAATAGTGCGGCAAACATCAAGGGTAAATCCAACTGAAAACCTGCTTGTAAGATTTGATAGGCCAAGCCCGCACTGGTGCCACCCGCACCTGCAACGAACTCAGAAACCACCGCACCGATCAACGCCAAGCCACAGGAAATCCGTAAGCCACCAAAGAAATAAGGCAAAGCATTCGGCACACGTAAACGCATCAAAATCTGCCAACGACTGGCTTTATTGATTTGAAAAAGGTTAAGCAAACCTTTATTGACACTCCGCAGACCTAAAGTGGTATTGGTTAGTATCGGAAAAACCGCAACCAGCATGGCACACACCACCAATGCCAAAGTTGTATTTTGAATCCAGATAATAACCAAGGGTGCGATTGCAACAATTGGCGTCACCTGAAACAGAATGGCATAAGGCATAAAACAGGCTTCGAGCACGCGACTTTGTACAAATACAAAAGCGATCAATGTGCCAATCATTACGGCGCAGACAAAAGCCAATAAGGTGATTTTTAAAGTTACCCATAAACTACCAAATAGCACACTGGACTGATTGATCATCGCCATGACAATATCACTGGGTTTAGGCACGACATAAACAGGCACTTCCAGTTGTTGAAAACTCAGTTGCCAAAACAGTAGGAAGATCAAACCGAGTCCCAATGGCGCGGCAATACGTTGTACCATTGAATGTTGTAGTAATGGTTTAATCATGAGCATGCCCCTCACTTGCCTCAGCCAATAATTGTGATAGATGCGAACATTGTTGAATAAAAATGTCTGAGCTTCGGAAAGACTCATCACGTTGATAAGGCCCTTTAATGTTTAGATCCGCCACTACGCGTCCTGGTCGTGCACCCATCACAATGACCCGTGAAGACAGATACACCGCTTCATAAATACTATGCGTGACAAACACCACCGTTAAATCTCGTTCTGACCATAATTGACGGATATCACTGTCGAGTTTGTGGCGGGTAAATTCATCCAACGCCCCAAAAGGTTCATCCATCAACAATAAATCTGGTTCTGTCACTAAGGCTCTAGCCAATGAGGCACGCATTTGCATGCCGCCTGAAAGTTCACGTGGATAAGCTGCGCTGAATTTTTCTAAACCAACGGCTTTTAAAGCAGCTTGGACTTTGGGTGTACTGGTCGATTTGGCAATATGCTGTAAATCCAAAGGTAAACGCACATTGTCTTCGATATTAGCCCATGGCATTAGCGTGGCTTCCTGAAAGACCATGGCCATTTTGCATTGAGATTGTATTTCAGCCTTGCCATTCCAGCGCACCAAACCTGCTGAAGGTTGCTCCAGATCGGCAAACATTTTTAGCAAGGTACTTTTACCGCAGCCTGACGGTCCCAGTAATGAAACAATTTCACCACGGGCAATATTTAAATCTAGTCGCTGTAAAGCATTGGTCCCATTGGGATAGGTTTTTTCAACTCCTCTAGCCATAATCATCGGCGTGATAAAGGTTGAAGATTCATGTATTGGCGTGTCAAATGGTAAAGCAGAATTCATGTGGTTTCCCCTTCGTGCGAGTGCCCTATTTTGTTAACCCTTTCACCATGACTTCCTTCTAAGGAAAGTATCTCAGGCTATTTGGCAGCTTTAACAAACTGCGTGGTATAAGCGGTTTTCCAATTGGTTTGAGCTTTGAGTAAACCTGAGTTCACCATAAAATCTCGCGTTGCTTTCCAACGTGCATCTGTCATCACGCCAATGCCTTGGGTCTTGGCATCTCCACCATCAATCAGTTTTAATTTGCGCATTTGCCCCACTGCAAAAGTCAGCAGTTCATCATTCATATTCGGATTTTCCTTTTTAATGATGCTATTGCCCAAACGTGGATCAGCTAAATAGTTTTTCCATCCTTCCATCGATGCTTGAACAAAACGGCGTAGCACATCAGGTTTATTTTGAATCACATCATTGCGGGTCACTAAAATACCGCCATAGGCTGGATAACCCGCATCAGCAAATAAAAAGAAATTGCTCGAAGGTTCTGCTTTTTTCGCCTGAAAGACTTCTGAGGTGGCATAGGCTTGCTGGACTACATTTTTACCTGCTAAGAATGGCTGCATATTGAAGGTATAAGGGCGTGCCTGCGCGGCATCTAATTTATATTTGCCTTTTAACCAAGGCCACCAGCTTGCTTGTCCGCTGGTTGAGACTAGAATGGTTTTGCCTTTGAGATCGGCCAAAGACTTTACATCGCTGTGGGTTAACACGCCTTGCGGATCAAATTGAAATGGAGCTGCAACGGCTTTGATGGGAAAGTTACTTTCGATGCCTTTTAAGACTTGTAGATCATAATTAATAATAATGTCGGCACGCTTTGATAATAATAAGGTCATGTTATTGACCTGTGGCCCACCAATTTTAATATCAACATCAAGGCCGTATTTTTTATAAATTCCTTGTGCCAGTGCTTGGTAATATCCCCCTTGCTCGGCTTGTGCAAACCAAGTGGTTTGTAAAACAAGTTTATCGGCTGCAAAACTGGTTGAGCTGAGAACTGATGTGTGCTGAGAAAACAGGAGGTTTTAACTTGGTAAACTATAGACACTCATCAGGAGTTTACCATGAGCAAGAAACAGAAGACTTACACCGCAGAATTTAAAGTTGAAGCAATAAAATTGATTGAAGCCAATCAAGGCAATGTATCGGAAACAGCCAGACAACTTGGCATTTCAATGCAAACTCTTTCAAATTGGAATAATAAAGCAAAGACTGGCACCTTAGCAGGCACTAAACAATATTCACCTGATCTAAATGCCTTACTCGAAGAAAATAAAAAGCTCAAACAACAGCTCAAAACAGCTGAAATGGAACGTGAATTTCTAAAAAAGGCAGCAGCGTACTTTGCGAAAGAAAGTCAGTAAGGTACGCCTATATGAAACAGCAAAGACATTTATTCCCGATTAGCTTTATGGCTAGATTACTTCACGTTTCAGTGTCACGATTTTATGATTGGCTAAAACGAGGCATGAATAAAAGATTGGTTCAGCGAAATCAACAGACAATTTTGGTCAAAATAGCTCATGAGGAAACTAAACAAAGCTATGGCTATATTCGATTAACTAAGCATTTACAAGCGCAAGGTATCAAAATCAGTACGTATGCTGTACGTCAAATAAAAAAGCTCAACCAGCTGTATTGTAAGCGTCATAAGCGTTTCAAAAGAACTACGAAGAGTGATCATAATCGAGCGATCTACGCAAATTTACTAGAGCAACAGTTTTCAATGACTAAGCCCAATCTTGCATGGTCAAGCGATATTACATACATTTGGACTGCTGAAGGTTGGTTATACTTGGCAGCAGTAAAAGACCTGTACACGAAACAAGTGGTTGGCTATAGCTTAAATGAGCGTATGACCGCACAACTTGTTTGCAATGCACTGACTATGGCGATTCGTAATCAAAAACCAACGAAAGGCTTAATTGTTCATTCGGACAGAGGCAGCCAATATTGCAGCCATGAATATCGAAAGATACTGGAAAAATGTGATTTTCAAGGTTCAATGAGCAAACGTGGGGACTGTTACGATAATGCACCGATTGAAAGTTTCTGGGGCATACTCAAGAATGAATTAGTGCATCATTGCAACTATAAAACCAGAGATGAAGCTAAAGCAGATATTACAAAATACATTGTGTTATTTTATAATCAGCGAAGAATTCAAAAGAGTTTGGATTTTAAAACGCCAAATCAAATAGCAGAGAACTTTTATCGGTTAGCTGCCTAGCATATCCCAAGTGAAAGTCTCCTGCTAATTCAGCACATATCAAACTGTGCCTACTCCCAATAATGCGCCCGCGATAACAGTACGTCGCCCTGTGCCTACATAGTGCTGAATATTCATATTAAGACCCCTAAATCTGTATAGATTCATCTTGCTCTTCTTTTTTTGGGGTCAATCAATGTATAAGTTACACATTTCTCTCAAAGCCAAATCAATTGGCTTTGTCCCCAAAAGAGGAACAGCAAACGCTGTAGAGCAATGTCCCGTATGTTCACAACATACTGACCGCTTTTACTCAATTATGATTTAGCAAGCTCTGTGCCAAGATTGGTCTGATCTTGTTTTTTATAGCAATTCTCTAGGTTGGTTTTATTTTTAATTGTTCTTAGCTAAAGCATCGAGATTGATTTTTCAATTTTGTGCGCAATCAAAAATGAAATCGAATACTAAATGCACTGTTTTAAAACAAATTTATGCCCAGAAATGAATCATTTGTACTTTGATGAAAAGAAAACCATTTGTGAACCTTAGAACTTATCTGTGTATTCGTCCATTTTCTTTCATTTATAAACTGGTATAAAAAATGCTTATGACTTTATGTCAGAGTAGAAGCGTTCAGCATAGTTAGTCACATCGACTGTTATGTGGGTCATTGCTCAGAAATCAGCTCACTTTTTCCACCAAGCTTTCTCTTATGGAAAAAGTGCGGCTCTTTTTTGAATGTGACCCCGTCTCTTTCAATCTATTTGATTGGGTCACGGTTTATCCAAAAGATGAGGTTGAAAATATGAATAGCGCCAACATGACAGCATTAGCGGAAAATGACTACAGCTTAGAAGAACTGCAAAAAGAAGCGCGTATGGGAGCTTTGGGCCAAGAAACCTTTGAACGCGAAGTTCGAGTGATTGATTTATCTGACTTTGAACAACGTAAGTATGAGATTGCGGAACAACTCTGGGCGGCCGCCACTGATATTGGTTTCTTTCAGGTCTCGCATCATGGTATTCCACTTGAGCAGATTCAAACTGCATTTGACATGACACAACAGTTTTTTGCTCTGCCTGAACCGGTCAAAGCACGCTACCCACTTAATCGAAATGCAGGTTGGGAAAGTAAGGCTCAGGTTCGTCCATCGACCAGTACTCCTGACCAGAAAGAATCCTATCAAATCACTCGCCCACGTATGGATGGGCTTTATCCAACCGAGCAAGAGCTACCTGATTTTAAAAATACCATGCTTGAATTTGAACAGGCATGTTGGCACGTGGGTATGAAAATACTCTCCTGCTTCGCTTATAAACTGGGTTTTGCCGATAACTTCTTTAGCCTTGCCCATGATCCTGAACAAGACAGCTATCAAAGTACTTTAAGAATGCTGCACTACTATGCGATTGATCCAGCTTTAAAAGATCAATTGGGGCTATGGCGTGCAGGCGCACATACCGATTTTGATTGTTTAACCTTATTGTTCCAACGTAACGGTCAAAGTGGTCTGCAAGTGTGTCCAGGTAAAGATATGGAGCAACAACAATGGACCAGTATCGAACCACGGGATGATGTGATCACTTGTAATATCGGCGATATGTTGATGCGTTGGAGTGATGATCAATTACCTTCTAATTTCCACCGAGTCAAAAATCCAGAAGCAGATGAGTATCAAGGAGCACGTTATAGCCTAGCCTTCTTCTGCCAAGCCAATGAAGATGTGCTGATTGAAAGCCCACAAAAGAAATATCCTGCAATCACAGCCAAAGAATATCTAAAACAACGAATTAGTGCGAATTTTAAAGGGAAATACTAATCGTTGATTCATTGCAGACAGAGGCAAATTGTCTCTGTCTGCTATTAAAAAATTATCGATTTATTTTTCTCGGTTATGATCTTTTTCTAGATCTATTCTTGGTTCTTTTATGTACCTTTTTTGGGGGAATAATAATTTTTCCAGTACCGAATCCTCGGAAAAAATAGTTAACAAGATAAATGAATAAAAAACCGAAATAGAAAAATGGAAAGATCGTAATAGTACTAATACATGCTTCCCAAAAAAGTACGCCGATCCGATAATTATAACTTAACTAGATAAGTGCACCTCTACGGCTACCATCTTGAAAGGAAATTTCATCATGGAGAAAATGTAGGATGCCGATTAAGAGGAATAAGAGAAATATACCTGAAACTATCATTTTTTTAATTAATGGTTTCTCCAGCCATGGATATTTCTTTGATGCTTTAAACTCGGCCTGAAAAAATTTACTATAAATTTTTTCCTGAAACGCCTTACTCACGCCGACTCTCTTAATGAATAAGAAGCACAAATAACCGCCGAAAACAGAGGTTACAATAGTATAATAAATACTTGAAAGAATAGTAAAAAATGGCAATGGACCTTTGGTTCCCACCGTAATCAACATCTGCTCTGTGATATAACGATAAATCTCATACTGCCACTGATTGCGTGGATATGCTGGAAATAAAAATAACGGTAAAATAAATACAATAATCAAAAGGCTAATATGTATTTTCGCCTGTCTTTTTTCTTTAGCTCGTTGTTCAAGCGCCAAACGTCTTTGTTCTAGTTTTTCTTGCTTCTTTTGCTTTGTGTGCTGTTCAAGCAACTCTCTTGCTACATAACGTTTTGTTGACATAGAAAATCAATATTTATGTTTTATATAAAAATCTTAATTAGAAAATAATAAAGATAAGCGAATACTCATAGGATCGAGAATTTTAAATTAAAATGAGTAACCTTCCAATATTTTAAAGTATATATATTCTTTTTATAAAATTTATACAGTCAGAGATTGACGATTTCTGACTGTACTAAAGCTTCAGTGATCCAGCACGGTTGAGATAAATGATGGACATCACAATTACTGCCACCACCAATACGATCGACCACGAGAAAATCGCTATTTGCTTCCAAAGTAATTAAAGGATGATGCCATACCCCTTGATGATAGGTAACGCCTTGCTGCCCATTGCTGATAAAAGCTTGAATCCGTTGCTCATCAGGTCGTGTTTGGTCAAATGGCAACGCCACAACAACAATAAATTTCTGTTGCTGTAATGGAATAAAAGACTGTGAACCATAAGGATGTCGTTCTAACATCTCAATCTTAAATGGAATTGGTGTCGCAAACAAATTATGAAAAATGCTCATCCCTACGGCGACCTGATCGCCTGACACCTGTGCCAACGATAAGGCATGATAGCGTTCAGTGAGCCCTTGATTAATCGGGATAAAGTCTTTACCACTCTTTTCAATCACATCGCCAAAGGGCGCAAAACTCTCTTGAGTTAAAGGCCGAATTTCAATATTTTTTTCATGCATAGGTTGATTCTCTTCAATTTCTTATTGGCCTCATTGGGTCACAATGAGGCTATTCACTCATGAGAAATTATTTAAGCGCTTTCCCCCATAAACGAATCCGACTAATCCCGCCATCAGGAATCATATTGACGCGGATATAATTCACTTTTTGATGTTGAAGCACTTCTGCAACATATTCGTGAATATTGTCCATGCTCAAAGGTTGCTGTTCCAATAAAAAGGGCCAAAACATACTCTGCGGAATAAGTTGCGCATCGGTCGCATCTTCAACATAAGCAGCTTGAATCGAACAAAATGCAGGAAAATTTCCTTTAAAATAGGCGGTATCTACGTCAATTTTTTCAATCTGTCCTGTTTGTCCCAAAGCAATAATGCACCAATCAAAACCAGGGGCACGGCGACGTTTGGTCTCCCAACCATCACCCATATTTAAACCACGATCAGGGTTGAGTAGATTATTCGGATGGCCAAAATGCGCATCGCTAAAGGCCACAATACGCCCGCCATTTTTTAAACCAATCAAATCCATCTGCTGGGTTGTATCAACATTTTCGAGCAGCACACGACCATAGACTCGTAAACGGGCGATACCTCCATCAGGGAAAATATTAATGCGAATGTGGGTAATTTTTTGAGCAGCGCAGTCGAAAAAATGATGCTGGTCTGGAGATAAAACTGAGTTTTCTAATAAAGCAGTCCATGTGATCCCTTCCAATTGATTATCTGGCGCATAGCAACCCTCAATGGAGGCAGAGGCTGGATAATTACCTGTAAAGAATGAGGTATCAATATCAAATCCAGATACAAGCCCTGTCACACCTAAACGAACAATACACCAATCATAACCAGACTCACGCTTACGTCTTGTTTCCCACCCATCCATCCATTTGCCATTGTCATCATATTTTCCTTCAATGAATTGAGCCGGTGTGCTTTGCAACATTCTTGCAGCTTCTGCAAAAAACTCATCGGAACAACTTACGATAGTTGCACCAATTCTGGCATCAGCAAGATTAGTGAACGCCTGCAAATGGGTCGGTAAAGCTACGGTTTTAGCAACATGCACTGTCATTGATCATTCCTGAAGGTTTCATTTCTATTCTATTATGCAAGATCCAGTCCAACTGGTCTGACCTGTTATCAAAAATATAGCTATTTTTCATCAACAGCGCCAACAAAAAGATAAATTTTGTGTAGAATCAAACTGTTTATTTTTATATTTAAGGTGCGTTGCTGATGAGTCCACAGGCTATGCTCAATGGAAAATCCTCTCAGGTGACTGAGCAAGCGGTGGAAGTAATTCATCAACGCATTCAACAAAATACTTATGCAGTCGGTTCTGCCTTACCCTCGCAACGTGATCTTGCCCTCCAGTTGGGAATCAGCCGTGCTTCTTTACGTGAGGCATTAACCCGTCTTGCCGCTTTAGGCTTATTGGAAATCAAGGCGGGTAAAGGGGTTTATGTGATTTCACAGCATAGCCAAGCCGCAGAACAATGGGATGGCGAGCACCGTGTTTCGCTCAAAGATTTCTACCAATTACGCTACGTGTTGGAAGGTTTTTGCGCCCTGCTTGCATGTGAATATTTAACCGAACAGGATAAGTCGACCCTCCAGCAACACTACCAATCACTTGCCAGTGCAATTAAAGAACAGAATTGGCAGGCAGCCTCTGAATTCGATTATGCTTTTCACCAACATATTATTGAGCTTAGTCATAATCAATCGATTATTCAAACACTTAAAATGCATACTGAATGGATTAAAAAAAGCCAGATCCTGCCTTTTGTTCAACCTAATCTGGCATTTAAAACCATTCAAGAACATGAGTTAATTCTGCAAGCCTTATTTAATCAAGATGCAACAGCGGCTGAAAAAGCCATGCAAGCGCATATTATTGGTGCTGCGCAACGGGCGGGTGTGTACTTTTCTCGGCATAACAGCTCAATCTAAGCACCAAAATCACATCTGCACCACTTTGCCCCATGCTTTGAACCATATCCATGCAGCCTTTCTATTTTTGCTTTTTAATAAAGCAAATTATCTGGTATGACCAGTAAAACCAGTTGCTAAAACTGGCACACTTCTCGCTTAGAACTGTTTAGAAACTTATTTATATATTTAGGGTCTGAACGATGAATATTGCGATTGTAGGTGCAGGTATGGGCGGTTTGACTGCTGGTATCGCTTTAAAAAAATTTGGTCATCAGGTCACGATCTATGAACAAGCTGCCGAAATATTACCCGTCGGTGCGGCCATCTCACTTTGGTCAAATGGGGTTAAGTGCCTCAATTATCTGGGCTTAACCGATCAAATTCAGGCGCTTGGTGGGCAAATGGAATCTTTGGCCTATGTGGATGGACTGAGCCAACAAACCATGACTCAATTTAGCTTATCACCTTTATATAAAGAAGTCGGCCAACGAGCCTACCCTGTCGCCCGAGCCGATCTACAACAATTATTAATGCAGCAATTTGGTCTGGAAGATATCAAACTAGGCATGAAAATGACGGCGATTGAAAGCCATCAGGACGATGTCACCCTTCATTTTCTAGATGGCTCACAAATTACAGCTGATTTACTGATTGGCGCAGACGGTACACATTCTCTCACCCGAAAATTTGTCCTCGGTTATCAGGTTGAACGTCGCTATGCAGGTTATGTGAATTGGAATGGTTTGGTCGATATAGATGAAGCGATTGCGCCTGCCATGCAATGGACGACGTATATCGGTGAAGGTAAGCGTGTTTCACTGATGCCAGTTGCCCAAAATCGTTTTTATTTTTTCTTTGATGTCCCATTAGCGGCTGGACTGGCCAATCAACGTGAACAGTATAAGCAAGATCTCAAATCCCATTTCAGCGGCTGGTGTGAACCTGTACAAAAACTGATTGAACGTTTAGATACACAAAAAACCAATCGTGTCGAAATTCATGACATCGAACCGTTTATGGATTTTTATAAAGGACGTGTAGTGCTGCTCGGTGATGCAGCGCATAGCACCACCCCAGATATCGGACAAGGCGGCTGCCAAGCCATGGAGGATGCGATTTATCTTGCTCGTGCCTTACAAATCAATACCTTTGGTTTAGAGGATGCATTGGCACGTTATCAAAACAAGCGCAATGATCGTACTAAAGAAATGGTCCTTCGAGCTCGTAAGCGTTGCGATGTCACCCATATGAAAGATCCGCAAGTGACTGAAGAATGGTATCAATCGCTATACCAAGAACAAGGCTCACATATCATGCAAGGCATCATCAGTAATATTATTGGCAATCCACTCGATTAAATACCTAAAGGGGGTACTTATCAGCCCCCTCCTTTTGATTCTAAATTAACAGCTATTTCTTATGCCGCCAATAAGGCTTTTGCTGCAGCACGATGCTTCGCTTTCAGTTCTTCTAAATCTAATCCTTGAATCTCGCCATGTTTAACTTGCCACTGACCTGCAACCATCACATGTTCTGCTTTATCTGCCCCACACAAGAGTAAGGCTGCAATCGGGTCATGACTGCCTGAAAATTTCAACTCATCGAGCTTATAACAGGCTAAATCGGCTTGATAATCAGGTGCAAATTGTCCTAAATGCTGTCCACGGCCTAATAACTGCGCCGAACCGTGGGTTCCCCAATGCAAGGCCAACTCAGGAGTAATCCTTTCAGCACCGTATTTTAAACGTTGTAAATACATGGCCTGACGAACTTCCAAAATTAAATTTGAAGCATCTCCAGAGGCAGAACCATCAACGCCCATACCCACCTTGGCACCTGCCTGCATTAAATCGAGGGTTGGGCAAATCCCTGAAGCGAGGCGCATATTGGAATGTGGACAATGACAAATTCCTACTCCAGCCTGCCCTAAACGCTGAATTTCATCTGCATTAAAATGGATGCCATGTGCCAACCAAGTCCGTTCATTCAACCAACCCACGTGTTCTAAATAATCCACCGTACGCATGCCAAACTTTTCCAGACAGAAGCTTTCCTCATCCAAGGTTTCCGCAAGGTGTGTATGCAATCTGACATCGAGTGTTTGGGCAAGTTGCGCGCTTTCTCGCATAATCTCCTGTGTGACCGAAAAGGGAGAGCATGGAGCCAAGGCAATATTGACCATGCCGTTATCTCCGCGTTGATGATAGGTCTGCACCAAGCGCTCACTGTCCTTTAAAATGACCTCCATACTTTGCACGGTATGCTGTGGTGGTAAACCACCCTGTTCTTGTCCGAGACTCATCGAACCGCGGGTTAACATCACCCGCATTCCCAATTGCTGCGCGGCATTGACTTGAATATCAATCGCATCGGTCAATTGTTGCGGAAATAGATAATGATGATCTGCAGCAAAGGTACAGCCCGATAACAACAACTCGGCCAAAGCCACTTGAGTCGCGACATATAACTGCTCTGAATTTAGTCGTGCCCATACCGGGTACAGATTAACCAACCATGGAAATAAAGGTAGATTAACCACAGGTGCCCAAGCCCGAGTCAAGGTTTGATAAAAATGATGGTGGCTATTCACCAACCCAGGAATCACCACCAAGTCTTTGGCATTGAATACCTCATCACAGGGCTGACTGGGTTGCTGATCCTTTGCCAAAACCTCAATGATTTTATTATTTTCAATCACCAAGCCATTACTCGCATCGAGTTGATTCGCGGTATAAATTGCGAGTGGTTGTTTAATCCAAATTCTTGAACGGCTATTTAAGCTGGCCATCATTGTCATTACCTCATCCTTTAAAATTTGTAACTCAGTGCAAAACGGTTTTGTAAGAAATTCTTGTCATAGCGCGGAGAAGTCTGAATCCCTGCAAAATTACTGACACTAAAACCTTTCAAAGCACCCGTGAAGTTATAAATGCCAAACAGCATGTATTCAGATTGATTTCGACTGGCGACATTTTCAGCCTCTTTTAAATCCATAAACGAATAACGTGCTCCAGCAATCACTTGATCTGTCAGTTTGCCCTCCAAAGACAGCATCAAGGCATTGCCCGCGCCTAGATCTTGGGTACTGGTAAAAAAAGGTTGTGCAAAAATTTCACCAGATGAGGTTTGGCTAGCATAAGGCATAAGCAGCGCACCATTTAGATAACTCTTTTGATCGGGCTTAATATAGTTATAGGCCAGCTTCAAACTGGCAGCTGGTAAAACCTTAAACGCAGCTTGGACACCCCAAACCTGACTATTGATCTCGCCTGCAAGTGCTTTGCCCTGATCCTTGCCAGACATATATTGCAGTGAAAACTCAGGGGAATAATTCAATTTTGGAAATGCCAGATCTGCTTGGGTATAAATCAAACGCAGATAGTCATCATAATCCTGATACCACAGTTGGGTTTTTAGAGCCTTATCATCCGCTAATGCAAAGCGTTTCCCTGCACCAAATGACCAAACCCCATCGGTTTGCAAATTTGAATTTTGACGCGAGCTTTTGGTGAACTCATCTTCTGCATAACTTTTATATTTATTCACTTTGGTCAAACGCAGGAAATCATTGTTATTCCCGATCTGTACATCTGCAGCTTGATATAAGAACATCAAGACACGGCGGTCCGCATAATCTCCCATAAAAGGCAAATTGAGACGCTGATTACCGACGGTCACCCGAGCCAAATCATTTTTCCATGTCAAATAGGCTTCTGCTAAACCATCACCATCTTCCTTGAGCTCATCGACTTCAGCCTTATTATCTTTCTCATCTAAACGACGCTGAATATCATAACCAACCGCTGCCTGTACCCCATAAAAAGGCGCTGTTTCATATTTGATATAACCGCCAATCACCGCGGTATCTTGATTTAAATTATTCACAAAATAACCATTATTGAGTGAATAATACGTAGACTTGACCACACCATGCACGCTACCACAGGCAAATACAGCGGAAATCGATTCAATTGAATTGTCCTGAGGCTGACAATCTTGTTGCAAATTGAATAAAGCATTTAAGCTGGTATCAGCAGCCCATGCAGGTAGCGTTGTCCCCATAGCCACTACGAAAGCAACCGATGTTAAGCGAATTTTTTGCATAGATATCCCCTAGATCTTTGATCTAAAAATTGATTTAAAACCTTTAAAACTGACCTTCTGATGCCTTAAAAATCGTGCTTTGCACTTTTTAAAGCCAAAACGCCCCCAGACCTATTCAAAATTAAATAAGCGACTTTTAACGATGTGCAGGTAAAAAGCAGGATTCAGTTTGAATATTCAAGTCTGAATCCGTGATGATCAATGCCCTGAATTTAAGGGCAAGCTTGCCACTTCAACTGATTTTTTAGTGAATGGAAGATGATTGAAAATGATGTTGAGTAAAATTGCGGTAATACAGGTCGAACTGATCCCAGAGTGTAATAACATCTGCACAGAAACAGGGAATTGCGCATAAAACTCATGATTTACAATCGGAATCATGCCGATCGCCAATGAGGTTGCGACAATAATCAGGTTCTTATGCTCGTTATAATCCACTTTCGCTAAAGTGCGAATTCCACTGGCTGCGACTGTTCCAAACAGGACAATCCCCGCTCCGCCTAATACCGGCATCGGAATGGATGCGACTAAACGCCCCACAATCGGCAGCAAACCTAAAACAATCAGAATTCCGCCTGCTGTTGCCACCACGAATCGGCTTTTAATTCCAGTAATCGCCACCAGTCCAACATTTTGTGCAAATGCCGTTTGCATAAATGAGCCGAAGATCGGTGAGATTGCACTCGATAGCATATCGGCACGTAAACCATCCCCAATACGTTTGGAATCGACTTTGCTGCCCACGATTTCACCAATCGCAATAATATCTGCGGTGGTTTCCGTCATCACCACCAATGTCACAATCACCATGGAAAGAATGGCAGAAAACTCAAAGACAGGAGAACCGAAGTGGAAAAAGCTCGGCAAAGCAAAAATAGAACCTGAACCGACATTGGAAAAATCAGTGAATCCTGCAAAATAAGCCAGTACGGTTCCCAACACAATGGCAATCAAAATCGCAAGCCGACGCAAGATTTGACTGCGTAACATACTAAAAATAATCACAATCGCTAAGGTCATTAATGCCAAACCAACATTGGCTGGATCACCCCAGTTTTCAGCTTTTGGATTGCCGCCCATAATCCAGCGGATTGCTACAGGCGTCAGCGAAATACCGATCATGGTAATTACACAACCAGTCACCACGGGTGGAAAGAAGCGGATAATTTTTGCGAAAAATGGCGTAAGCAACAGACCAATAATCGACGCTACAATCACAGCACCAAACGCCGATGCCAAACCACCACCTGTGGTTACAATAGCGAGAATGGTGGCGACACCTGCGAAAGAGACGCCCTGAACAATCGGCAATTTTGCGCCGAAATGCTTGAAACCAACAGTTTGCAAAACGGTGGCAATTCCCCCAACAAATAATGCAGCCGCCACCAATAGTCCAATTTCAGAGGCTTGCAAGCCCGCCGCAGCGCCAATAATTAACGGCGGTGCAATGATGCCGCCATACATGGTCAAGACATGTTGCAAACCATAAATGAGGTTTTTGTTCATGCCTAAATATTGATGTTCTGCTGATCCGTGAGCCTCACGGTCTAGGTTGTCTTGCTGCATGGGTTAATTCCTCAAATTAAATTCATAATGTCCACATTGCTTGAGTTGGTTTAGCTGCCACGATAGGTTGAATATGAAAACGGACTGATTAATAACGGCACGTGATAGTGCTGTTGAATATCAGTGACTTTAAAATCAATACATACGCGTGGATAAAAACTTTCGGTATTTAAAGCTTGAAAATAATCGGCAACTTCAAAAATTAATTGGTAATTGCTCTGCACAAATACATCGAAGTTGAATGTTTTAATACGACCATCTGCATCGGTAACTTGTTGATCCAATAACATGTAATCCTGATCCACTTGTTGCAGTAACTTCACCAGAACCTTTGATGCAGGCTGGCCCAGTGATGCATTTAAAATATGTGTGCTGACACCCGCCATTATTGAATCTCCTGATTTAAACGAAGCAGTGCGATTTCCCCTAATTGCTGCTTCACTTCGGCCTGCTCTTGTTCTGCTGTGTTTTTGAGTCGGCGTTGCAGTTCGGACAGTATCTGCTGTCCTGAACGCCCTGCCGCACGGATCAGATAGATATACCCAAATTTGTGCTCATAATCTAAATTGCCCTGATAAAGTGCCAGTTGCAGGACTGCATCGGTTTGGATCTGCCCTTGTTCTTGCTGTGAAAACTGTTGTTCTTTTTCAGACAACACCGCTGCCGCTTTTTTCTCACCAATCCGTGGATGTTGCTCCAAGGCCGCAGAAATTTCAGGCCATTGCCAGGTTTGCGCTTGTGCCAGCGCAGTTTGATAAAGCTGTTCTTTCGAGCTGTAAGGACGTTGCTGTAGCAGTTCAGAAATCCAAGTGGGAATGTGCGCACAGCTTTGCAAAACCCGTTGGGCTTCACCTGAATCTAGCTGATTGAATGTTTCGAGTTGCATTGCTGCTCCAATTTAACGCATTGTCTGACTGGTCAGACCAGATATCATAAATGAAGCAATGAATATGCCAACTCTACTTACCCACACGCAATATCGACTTTCTGACTGTGATGTACGAATGATTTAAACTAGAAAATACAGCATCTAATTATTTATTTTTATTTTAAATAATATTTAAAAATAGAACCCTATATTTATATTAAAACTATTTGACTATCAAAATATCCTCTGCTAGCTTTTTATATGCTCAAACGATCTTATATATTTAGAGCACTTACATAATAATTTAAGATCAAATAAAAACCAAAAATCATGATTTATTTTAACAATCAAAAGAGAAAATAATATGTGTACCGAGTTTATTTTACCTCAAGCAACAGGCTATCGTATTTCTGGGCGTACTATGGATTTTGCAGCCACATTTACTTGGCAACTGGCAGCAATCCCATTGGCAACGCCCTTAAAGGCAATTGATACCTTAAGTTCGAATACACCTGCTTATCACTGGAATGCAAAATATGGTTTTATGGGGATCGGGATTAAGCTCCCTTTAAATCTGTTTGATACCAAATTATGTGATGCCATGAATACAGAAGGATTTTCGGCAGCTGCACTATGGTTACCACCTTCCCGTTATCCTAAAAAAGCCGATGCGCCACCAAATGCCAAACTCATTTCAGCTTTGGATATTTGTGGCTGGGCTGCGTCTAACTACAATTCAGTTGAAACCTTAAAAAAGGATTTATACGCCATTCAGCAAGGACAGCCCACTTCTCTGGGGGAAGTTTTATATTTTTGGGATCCGCTACAATTTTCTGAGCACAGCGAGTTTAATCACACGGATGAACTCAAAAACTTAATCCCAATTCATTTCCAATTTCACGATAAAACGGGGGCAAGTCTGGTACTTGAGTTTCGTGATGGGCAATTGTCGATTACGGACAACACCGATATTGGTGTCATGACCAATACGCCATTTATTGAATGGCATCGTACCAACTTAGAAAATTATCTAGGGGTCACCAATGTTGAAACTGACAATCAAACCATCATTGGCTTAAATGTAAGTAAAGCTGGTAATGGTGGTGGTTCGATTGGGCTTTCTTCTTCCGCATTGCCTTCTGATCGATTCCTGCGTACAGCATTCACCCTGAATTATTCAATTCCTTGGTTAAACCAAACTCAACGCCCAAGTAACACTGCTGCGATTGCACATGTGATGAATGTGATTAAAGGCATTTATGTCACTCGCGAACAATGTATTGATGAAAATGGCAATATCAAAGGTGACTATACTCAATGGGAAATCGTTCGTGATCACAGCAATCAGGTTTTCTATATCGCAACAACCGCAAGCTTGGGTTTCTGGCAAGTTAACTTCTCGGATTATCAACTGGGGCAAAATGCTCAACCACAATTTGCCGTGATTTCTGATGCTGTACAGATGCCTGTTTTAACTGCAGCAACTTAAAACTAAATCAATGAAAAACGGCAATCTCAGTGATTGCCGTTTTGTTTATTTCAATTGCAGTTTAATTCAAACGATATGCAATCACATAGTCACCATGATCAGGCGACTGACGTGCACCGCCCGCAGTAATCAGCACATACTGTTTACCGTTTTTCGGAGATACATAGCTGATTGGTGTGCCTTGACTCCCTACAGGTAAACGCGCTTTCCATAACTCTTTGCCCGAGGATGAATCCAATGCACGCAAGTAATAATCCTGAGTTGCAGCAAAGAAGACCACCCCACCTTGAGTTGCCATTGGTCCACCGATGGTTGGCATTCCAATCGGTGCTTTAAGCCCCATTTTGATGCCCATAGGACCAGTATCTTGCACAGTTCCCATTGGAACCTGCCATGCAATTTGACGGGTTTTCATATCAATTGCGGTCATGGTGCCATAAGGTGGTTTTTGGCATGGGATATTCAACTTCGACCAGAAGCGATCTTTGTTGACTTTATAAGGTGTGCCTTTCATCGGCACTGCGCCCATACCTGTATTGACTTTCTCTCCGCCATTGGCTTGAACAGCCAAGTCTTCAGGGGTCTGTTCAATCAACTGAATCCACAGTCCTAAACGCATGTCATTGACGAACATATATTGATGACTTGGATCAAAGGCAATGCTACCCCAGTTCATGCCGCCTAAAGAACCCGGAAAACTTAAAGATTTATCTTTGCCAGGTGCAGTAAATAAACCTTCATAACGCATCGATTTAAAGTTAATTCGGCACATCAACTGGTCAAATGGCGTTGCGCCCCACATATCCGATTCAGTTAAGGTTTGATTGCCAATCTGCGGCATTTCCACCGAACGAGGTTGAGTTGGACTGTATTGCTCACCTTTGATATCGGCAGGTTTGACCGGCTGTTCAATCACTTTAGTCAGTGGTTGGCCAGTTACACGATCCAACACAAAGAACTGGCCTGATTTAGTGCCAATCACCACAGCAGGTTGATTGCTGCCATCTTGCATTGGGAAATCCACCAAGCTTGGTTGCATTGGCAAATCAAAATCCCAAAGGTCATTATGAACCGTTTGATAGACCCACTTTTCCTTGCCTGTGGTTGCATCCAAAGCCAGAACAGAAGAGTTATATTTATGATCTAAGGGTTGACGATTACCGCCCCAGACATCCACAGATGAACTACCCATTGGCAAAAATACTGTGTTCATTTGCGGATCATAAGACATGGCTGCCCAAGAATTGGCAGAACTGCGCTTATAGGTTTCACCTTCTTTTAACACATGGTTTGGATCTGGATTACGTGGATCAAAGGCCCAACGTAATTCACCTGTAATGACATCGTATGCACGAATCACCCCACCCGGCATATCGGCAGCAAAGTTATCAGCAATACGACTTCCCACTACAATCACTGTCCCCGCAATAGTTGGCGCAGAAGTCACCTCAAAACGTGGTGCAGTGGTTCCCTCACCTAAACCTTTGAGTAGGTCAACCGTGCCATTTACCCCAAAGTCTGTACAACGTTCACCTGTATCTGCATTAACGGCAATTAAGCGACCATCTGGTGTATTGGTATAAACACGGCGCAGACATGAGCTATTGTTAGCGACAGCTTGAACAGGTGTCGCACCTGCTAAGGTTGGCTGCACCAAGGCTTGGGTAGAATCAAAATAAGCAACCCCTCGGCAACGCTCCCAAGCATCCGACTTGGAGTTGACTTCGGCTTTCCAAAGTTGTTTACCAGAGTCCGCTTCCAACGCAAAAATGTTGTTATGCGGGGTACACAGGAAAATCTTATTGCCCACTTGTAGCGGCGTCATTTGATCTTCTGCACCATTTCCCGAACCTGTGGTGAAATCACCCGTACGGAAACGCCAAACCTCTTTTAATTGATGCACATTATCCCGTGTGATCTGATCCAGCGCCGCAAAACGACTTCCGCCTGCATCCTGACCATAATGCTGCCAGTTGGTCTGCTTCATATCGGTTTTTACAGGAATTAAAGGCAAGGCCTGCCCAGATGCGGCAACCGTTGGGTGTGGCTGGAACATCTGATAAAAACCGATTACCATGCCGATAGCCGTCAATATTCCCAAACCATAAGCAGGTAGATCAGTACTCGGTTGAAATTGATAACGACGGATGGCAGGTAAAGTAAACATCAGTGCAGCAAATAAACCTGCTGGGAACATCAGTCTTGAAAATAAAGGCCAGAACTCCCAACCTGCATCAATCAATGACCAGATGATTGTTCCTATAAAAACCAGACTGAATAACCAGACACCCAATGCTTTTTTCTTAAAAATAAAAATAGCAGCAAGCAGTGTAAATACACCCGAAATCACGAAATACCATGATCCGCCTAAGGTTGCCAGCTTTACGCCACCGATGGTAAAAAACAGCCCTGTCAGCAACAAAACTAAGGCCAAAATAAAGCACCATATTTTGAGTATGGTCTGTGAGCTTGAAGATTCAGACATCTGTCATACTCCTGTATTAGAAATTCACGCGTATGCTCAGGCCTGCAACCCATGCATCATCCACTTCTTTAACGCCCGCAGGTTGATGGATATATTGCAGGTTCGGTCTTAACATCACCGCAGGTGACCACTGATAGGTGTAATTCAATTCGACATTGAGCTCATCACGCTGGACAGGAACATAATCGACTGCAAACGCATCGTATTGCCCATAACCGCGAGTTTCATTGAGTGCAATTTGACGATCTTTATAACGATCATTGACGAGATAATTGGCAATACCAAAACCAATTGAATCATTTGGACGACTATCAAAAGGTCCTTTGTACCAAAGTGCCAGTTGCTGGGTACTGTTGACTGCTGTAGTGGCTTTATCATTCACTACGGCATTAAAACTGACGTACAAGCCACGTTTTGGATCGTCGCCTTTTTGGCTGAGTTGTTGTTGTGCATTGAGCCAAAAACTATGCTTGCCATCATGTACTTTGCCGACTGTGGCGATGTCATTGGCTTCGGCTGTTGAATAGAGTGCACCGACTTTATATTCACCTGATAAGCCATTAAAGGCTGCAAGTTTTGGTCGCCATGCCAGCTCGACAGGAATGGTCGCACCTTTGACATGATCCATATCTAGATTAAAACCATCACGATTGCGGTCAGTTTTAATATTATCTGGATTAACTTCGTAGACACCTACGCCCAGTGTCCATTCAGGTGCGAATTGATACTTAACATTGGCGCCCCATAATCCAACAGGTAAATTGTACCAGATTGAACCAATCGACTTCCCAAGCTGACCACCACACAGTAACAGGTTCTGAAATTCGCATTGCGAGCCATTAAAATCTTCTGACATACCCATACGGCCAATCTTGAACTGTACCGTATTATCAACAAAGCCCTTTTTCACCCATGCCTGACTTAAACGCCAGATTTTTCCGCGCCCATAGATTTCCTGTGAATTGCTTAACGCACTAGAACGCGGGTCTTTAATTCGATCCAAGGTTAAGGCATTACCATCACGTTTGGTGATTAAAAGGCTAGCACTGGTATCTTTCCAGCCTGCAATTTTCTCTAAATCGAAATTGGCACCTAGCGACAGTTGTGCAGCATTTTTAAAAGCATTGTCATCGTTATAGCCGCCATCCAGATTGGTGGCAGCTTGACTCATGATCGAGGCCGTAAATTTATAGCCTTCTTTTTCCAGTTGTTGACGCTGACCGTTCCAGTTACCGAGTAGCCATTGACGATCCTGTGACCACGGCTGATCCGCAAAACTAGATTGAGCAGCACATATAGTAACTGCCAAACAGCTCATTTTGAGCAATAATGCATTCGACTTCATATTCGGCCTCCTTGCCGTTTATTTCAGTTTTACAGCTGAACTGAGTTCAGATGTTGCACCTACACGGTCAGTGATCGTTGCTGTCACTGAAGCCACTTGGGTTGTTGGTTTCCAAGTCAGCGTTGCGATTCCTTGTACATTGGTTGCAGCAACAGCTGAACCTAAATAAAGCTCTGCTTCATTTGAATTGGCCGATGCGTTGCCAAAAAACTCGACCTGATAACGTTGGTTCGGCTGACCTTTGACTCCGACTGCAATTTGTCCTTTGGACAAGGTTAATTTTGGTGCCTGAATATTCTGGTTCGGTTGTGCATTACAGCCTTGCTCATCTGGTTTGTTGCAGGTCTTTTGCAAGTTTGCAGGATCAATCTTGACCCCATGACCACGTGAACCCACAAAATGTGCATGCTCTAAACCTGGAATATCAAAGATAATCGCGCCGACGCGTTGATTCGGTACGCAACTTCCACCCGCCTCACAACGTTTAATGTCTTTGCCGTTATTCCAGATTAAGTTTTTGGTCAGGGTAATGTGTGCATTGGCATCTTTTTCAGAACGGATCGCAATCCCCACCCGATTACCATGTACTTTATTGCTGTCAAAAATGTTGCCGTCACCCGTCAGGTTAAAACCATTGGAGTTATTGGTCAGTTCGTTATAGGCAATGTAGTTGCGCTTGCCCCAGTTGATCTGTAAGCCATCTGAGTAATTTTCAAATTTATTGCCCACCACCGCATTGTCATTGCCCCACAGAATCTCAATCCCTTGTGAAGGTTCAGGATTTGCAGCTGTAGAAATAAAATGGTTATTGGCAACTAAGTTAAATGCTGCGCCACGAGTCAGTTCCAGCCCGTCACCATTGTCTTGAAAATAGTTGTTCAATACTTTGTTGTTATTGGTCGTGGTCGCTGTTGGATTGCCCTTGCCATCATCACCCGTCAACATCACCCCTGCACCACCATAGTTATGCATAATACGGTTGTTTTGAATTAGGTTATTGCTGGCACGGTTCATCAAGATACCAATACAGAAATGACGAATTTCCAAGCCTTGGATGGTGACTCCATTGATGTCGCGTAATACGATACCCGGCAAAGTGGTTGTACGGACATTGGTCCCGAATTGTCCTTCGACAGCACCTGGGCAGGCCTCAACCCCGGTGCCTTTAATATAATTTGACCCATCGACCACGATAAATTCACCTGTTTTTGCCCATTGCATCCCAATAATTTTTACAGGTGCTTTGATCTCAGGTAATGGACTGTTGACCTTGATTGCATAAGGCGCTTTCCCCACCGCTTGAATCAGAATCTCACTGGCTTCTGTCGGTTTGCTATTGGCTTGTTCAATCGCCCAACGTAAAGTGCCTTTATCCGTGTCATCTTGATAACGATCGACGATATAAGTTTCTGCTGCTGCCCAACCCGAAACGGCCATAGCGATGGCTAAAGTACTTAAACGTACATAAGTTGTTTTCATGTCTAAAAAAATCCTTTTTAAATTATTGTGTCGGTTGAACCGTTTTTAAAAACTGTTTCAGTTGGGTCACGTCAATCTGACCGGGTGCCGATGCTTCACCAATCATGCCAAAGCTAAAGCTACCGCCCATGTTGGCAGTGGCAATGCGGGAAATCGTGCCGAGTTTACCCATCGACATGGTCAGTAACGGTTTTTTGGACTGTTGACTGACGTTTAAGGTCGCATTCATTAAGGTGAATACATCCTGTTTGTTTTGCGGCATCACTGCAATTTTAAGAATATCGGCGCCTAACTCATCTTGCTTAAGTAAGCGCTGGATGATTTCAGCCTCAGGTGGTGTTTTTTGAAAATCGTGATTGGACATCACAATCAGCACTTTTTTCGCATGCGCCAATTTAACGGTATTCTTCACAATTTGCTGATCACGGAACATTTCCACATCGAGCATGTCCATAAATGGCTGCTGTAAATACGCTTGATAGGTCTTGCCATAATCTGCATCGCTAATTGTTAATTGCCCACCTTCGTTATGAGTACGAATAGTGGCAATCATTGGTTTAGCACCGAGAATCTGTTTTAGCTCTTGGCCCAAGGCAATCACTTGCTTGCTATCATTTGCAAAGTTTAGTAAATCAATCCGAAACTCCGCGAGATCAGCATCTGGATTCGCTGCAATCACTTTTGCCTGAGCAATCGCCTGCTCTCTGTTTTTGGCAGTAATGGGCACAATGGTTTTCACAGGCAGCTTTGCCAGTTCAGCTAACTCAACCTGCTTTTGCTGATGATCTTGCGCTTGGGTCATTTGAACCGTAAATAAAGGGCTGACCAACAGCATTAACGCTGCCAATGTTTTCATATCCATGAATATTTTCCTTAGCCAAAATTATTGTGTTGTTACACTGCGGCGTCTTGCTAAGTTCTCATCCAATTTTCGGATAAGCTTTCAGCTGGACTTACTTTGGTTTCGCCCTGAGAAGCGCTTGAAGCTTCGTAAGGGCAAAAGCATTGTCATCCCGTAAGGTTCACTTCTGATACCACATTCGTAGCATAGCTACTCGTCTTGCGCTCAGACAAAGCGTTGCTTTGTTTATCTTCGCTCAGGTTGCAGATGACATTCCCGAGTAGCTAATTTCTACATACCTTTCTTTAATATATTTAAATATCAAAAAACACAGTTTCATCATCACCCTGAATACGGATGTCAAAGCGATAAACCACTTCACCATCCACCTCACTGCGTTTGGCAATCAGCGTTTGGCGTCGTACTGCCCATTCAATACTGTTTAAAACAGGATCATTGGCATTGGCATCTACTTCATCTTCAAAATAAATACGGGTATGTAAACCAATATTGATACCGCGGGCAAAAACTGCGACAGCAATATGCGGTGCTTGAATTGAACCTTTACGCCCAGCAACAGCGCCCGGTTTTACCGTATTAAAGCGCCAGAAGCCTGTTTCAAAATTGGCTCCTGTACGGCCCCATCCAAGAAAATGTGGATCGGCAGTTTTACCTTGGGTGTCTGCCTGACTTGGATAAACACCATTGGCATCCGCCTGCCAGATTTCCAGCAATACATCTCGTAATGGCAAACCCAACCCATCAAACACTTGACCTTCCAGACGAATCCGTTGACCTTGCGTTTGCTCATTGACTAACTGGTGATTGAAATTATGCTCAAACACTTCGATATTGGCTTGTTGCGGTAGTAAACCAATATGAACATAAGGACCACCCGTTTGTGATGGGGTTTCCTTCAATTCTTGAAAATTCCATGCATTCATTGTTGGTCTCCCTTAAGTCAAATCATTTTCAAAATAAGTCGCACGACGACCACGAAGATGAATATCAAAGCGGTAGCAACGGCTATCTGCTTCAATAAAATTGCTTTTATCTTCCAACGCGATCAAGGCACGACGCTGATCTTCAGACGGAATGGTTTTTAAAATCGGGCACGTATCAATCAAGGTATCGCCTTCAAAATAGAATTGCGAAATCAGACGCTGCGCCCAACCATCTGCGATTAAGGAAAAATGAATATGCGCTGGACGCCATTCATTAATTCGGTTACGCCATGGATAAGGACCGGGTTTGATGGTACGGAAAATATAGAAACCATTTTCATCGGTTAAAGTACGACCACAGCCACCAAAGTTAGGGTCCATCGCACCAATAAATTTGTCATTTGGATGACGATAACGACCTGATGCATTGGCCTGCCACACTTCCAATAAGGCATTTTTTACAGGGCGGCCAAACTGATCACGCACATACCCATGCACAATGATACGTTCACCCACAGGTAAACCTTCTTTGGCGTAATTCAAGATCAGGTCATTATCTTTAGGGCCAAAAATACTCGGTGAAAAATGCGGTGAAGTGACTTCAGTCAGGGTTTCATTAATTGAGATCAATGCATTCTTTGGCGAGCGTAATACACTGGTCTTATAACCAGGTGTATATGCTGGCGGATGATCATCGGTATTACGTTGTGGGTATGCACCTAATGTATGCTTTAACATGCCTGTCTCCTTAATCCTGTGGTTGTGCTGCAATGGGCTGCACGTCGATGCCAAGTTCTTTAAAGACTTCTTCGGCCATATGCATCGCTGCATTGGCTGCTGGCAAACCTGCATATAAAGAACTATGTAAAATCAGTTCCTTTAATTCATCTTTAGTAACACCGTTATTGAAGCAAGCACGCAAATGCATTCTGAGTTCGTCTTCTCGACCCAAAGCCAATAAGATGGCGATCGTGACCAAACTACGGGTATGACGCGGCAAGCCTTCACGTGACCAAACTTCGCCCCACGCAAAACGACTAATAAAATTCTGGAAATCCTGATTGAAATCATTCAGGTTCGCTAAAGAGCGGCCGACATGTGTTTCACCCAGCACTTCGGTACGGACTTTCAGTCCTTGTTGATAACGTTGTTCATCATTCATTGACGTTGCTCCTCATCTTGAAAATATGAGCCTTAGGTTGCATCGGTATGAGCAACTAGCGATTTAACAAAAATTGCGATGGCCGCTGCCGTAGCAGGAATCATCAATAAACTGAGAATGGCGGTAAACGACCAGTCATTGCCCAATAACACAGCACCAATCCATGCACCAAACACGGCACCAAAACGACCAATCCCAGTCATCCACGCAATACCAGTTGCACGACATTGGGTTGGATAGAAGCGCGCGCTTAACGCTGGCATAGATGATTGCGCACCGTTAATGGCAATTCCTGCACAGAGCACCAACACAGCCAATAAAGCTGGATTACTCAGGCTTTGCCCAACAGCAACGGCAAATAAACCAGCAATAAAATAAAAGCCCGAAATAATGCGATTTGGATTAAAGCGATCCATTGCCCAACCAATGAACAAGGCACTGAGTACACCACCGAATTGGAATAATCCGCCGATAAACGCAGCGCGCTCCATGGTTGCGCCCGTTTCACGCATCAAGGTTGGTAACCAACTGGTCAGCAAATAAATCACCACCAACCCCATAAAATAGGTCGACCACAATAAAACCGTGCCTTTGGCATATTGTTTGGAGAACAGCATGCCAAACACATTTTTCTTTTCTGCAACAGCAGACTGTTCTTCTGGAATATGAAAATGCTCAGCTATTTGAACTTTTTCAGGTGCAATATGGCTTAAAATTTTGCGGACTTTTGCTGGATCTTGACCTTTAACGATAAGGAAACGATAGGACTCAGGTAATAAGAAAATCACCAACACCATCAGAATTAATGGTGTCCATCCACCCAATAAAAACAGACTATGCCAACCATAAGTCGGAATCAGCCAACTACTAATAAAACCACCTGTAGCCATGCCTAAGTTGTAGCCACAGAACATACAGGTCACCAGTAAAGAACGACTCCGTTGCGGGCAATATTCTGAAAACAAGGTGGTCGCATTCGGCATCGCCGCGCCTAAACCAATGCCGGTTAAAAAGCGTAATATCACCAAACTATTTAGGTCAGGTGCATACGCCGAAGCCAAGGTAAAACCACCAAAAATCAACATGGAAATAGTTAAAACGATTTTTCGTCCAAATCGATCCGCTGTTGGTCCTGAAACCAATGCTCCAATGATCATGCCACCAAGTGCAGCACTCATTACTGGCCCGAGTTGAGAGCGATCAATGCCCCAATCCTGTGCCAAAGCAGGTGCAATAAAACCCATTGCGGCAGTATCGATTCCATCGACAAATACAATGAGAAAACAAATAATTGCGATCATCCATTGATACTTGCTCACAGGTGCCTCATTAATCAGTGCCTGTGCATCCATACTGTTTTTTTGGGCAGCAAATTCCTGTGCCATAGTTGCCTCCTTGTAGGCGAATTCCTTTCTAACCCTTATGGTTATATGTTTTGAATAAACTTGGACAATGTCTGATTGAACACTTGGGGTTGTTCAATATTGGATAGATGCGACGCTGCCAAGATTTCAAGCTGACTGGTTGCAATGAGTTGATGCATAAACTCTGCATCTTGAACCGTTGTGACAGGATCGTATTGCCCTGCAATAATTAACGTCGGAATCTGAATTTGATGCAGTTGATCTCGAACATCTGCATCAGCTAAAGCACGACATGCATTGGCATAACCTTGTGCAGGTGTCATCGCAAGACTTTGAATGGTCTTTTGCGCTAAAACATCATGCGCATAATCAAAATGTTCACTAAACCAACGCGTATGCGTGGTCTTTACAATTTCAGCTAAACCGTTTTGTTCAACGCTATCTGCACGGCTATTCCACGCTTCGGCAGTACCAATTTTTGCAGCTGAATTTGCGACGCTAATACTGTGAAAACGTTCAGCATGATAGATAGCTAAAGCCAATGCGGTAATCCCGCCCATTGAAATGCCACAGAAATGAACTTTTTCAATGGCTAAGGCATCTAGAATATCGACCACATCTTCAGCCAGATTTTGCAATGTACTATTGGCAATGACTGCACTTGCGCCATGCCCACGTGTGTCATAGCTAATAATTTGATAATGATCAGCCAAAGCTGCAACCTGTGCCTGCCACATACCGTGGTCAGTTCCCAAAGAGTTGGAGAACATGATGACTGGCGCATCTTTTAGACCTTGCACTTGAACTGCAAGCGGATGTCCTTGGCGATTAGTGATATGCGTGATCATGTGTTTACTCTCCTTGTGCTGCTTGTAATACGGCATCAATTTGGGCTTGAATATTGCCAAGGTAAGATGCTGGCATGAACAGCTCATCCAATGCCTGATCATTAAAATGTCTGTTGACTTCATCCATCGCTGACAAAATGGTTTTTAAATGCTGCTGTTGAGCAACCGCTTGCTGACAGGCCTGCTCAACCAGATGATGCGCATTCATACGCCCAAGCTTTGGTGCCAACGCCATCATCACCGCTTCAGCCATGATCAAACCTTGTGTACATTCAAGATTGCGTTGCATCGCCTCTGCATTGACTTGCATATGTTCAAGCACATCGCAGCTACGTTCTAAAGCACCCGCACATAACTGGAAAATTTCTGGAATTGCCAACCATTCTGCATGCCATGCACCCAAAGCACGTTCATGTTCTTGCACCATGCTTTGATAGACACTTGCCATTAAGGCAGGTACACGATTGGCTGCGGCAAGAATTGAGGCTGCTGCTACAGGATTTCGCTTATGCGGCATGGTCGATGAACCACCTCGCCCAGCTGCCGTTGGTTCAAAAACTTCAGCGATTTCGGTTTGCATCAGCAATGACCAGTCTTTTGCCATCTTGCCAACATTTCCAACGATCAAAGCAAGCATACTGGCAAGTTCAACCATACGGTCGCGTTCACTATGCCATGTGCATTCAGGTACGGTTAAATTGAGTTGCTCGGCAAAAGCCTGAACGACAGCCGAACCTTGATCTTGTAAAGATGCCAATGAACCTACAGCCCCACCCAGTTGCACAGTGAATACCCGGCTTTTCATTGCATGTAGACGATCGAGATCCCGTTTCAAAGCTGCTGCCCAACGGGCAAATTTATGTCCCAAAGTAATCGGCAAAGCTTGTTGTAACCAAGTCCGTCCAATCATGACTTGATCACGATATTGCTGGGCTTGCTTTAAGGAGATTTGATACGCCTGCTGCAATTGCTTTTCGATCAATGCCAAGGCGTCTCGGCACTGTAGAATTGTTGCTGTATCAATGATGTCCTGACTGGTTGCGCCCCAATGCACATAGCGTGAAGCGTCTTCATCATGCTGTTTCACCAAAGCGGTGAATTGTTTTACTAATGGAATCGCAACATTACCTGCCAGTCCTGCTGCTGTAGCCAACGCATCTATATCGATTTGTGCTACAGCGTTGTGTCCGACCTGTTCAATGATATTTGCGGCAGAATCAGGAATCACTTTGACCTGTGCCTGAGCTTTGGCTAAAGCCACTTCGGCTTGAATCATATAACTCAATAAAGCTTGATCACTAAAAATAGCAGTGACTTCAGGCTGATAAAATAAGCTGGCGTATAACTGGCTCATAGCAGACCTCACTCAACACGTTGAATAATCAAGGCGATCCCTTGACCAACACCAATACACATCGAACACAGGGCGTACTGACCTTTGATCTGTTCAAGCTGATTCAATGCCGTTGTCACCAAACGCGCACCTGAAGCACCCAACGGATGACCCAAAGCAATCGCACCACCATTCGGATTGACGCGTGCATCATCATCACTCAAGCCTAAATCACGGGTCACAGCTAGAGCTTGTGCTGCAAAGGCTTCATTCAGTTCAATCACATTCATCTGATCAAGAGTGAGATTGGCCTGTTTCAGTAATTTCTTAATGGCAGGTGCAGGCGCAAAGCCCATAATCCGTGGTTCAACACCGACTGTGGTTGCCGCAATAATTTTTGCACGTGGTTTTAATTGATATTTTTCCACCGCTTCGTCCGAAGCAATCAACACAGCGGCTGCGCCATCATTAATCCCAGAAGCATTGCCCGCCGTGACCGTCCCCTCGGCTTTGACCACACCCTTAAGTTTAGTCAACGCTTCTAAAGTCGTTGATGCACGTGGATGTTCATCAGTATCCACCACAACGGCATCGCCCTTACGTTGTGGAATACTGACAGGCACGATTTCATTGGCGAAGAAACCTTTGGCTTGTGCCATTGCAGTACGTTGTTGGCTGTTGAGCGCAAACTGATCTTGATCGGCACGGTTAATATTGAATTGTTCCGCCACGTTTTCCGCGGTTTGCGGCATGCTATCCACACCATACATTTCTTTGAGTTTTGGATTGATAAAACGCCAGCCCATGGTGGTGTCTTCAATCTTTTGACTACGGCCAAAGGCGCTGTCAGATTTGCCCATCACATAGGGTGCACGGCTCATGCTTTCAACACCGCCTGCAATAATCAAATCAGCTTCATTGGCTTTAATGGCACGGGCAGCCATGGCAATCGCATCCAGTGATGAACCACATAAACGGTTCACTGTGGTGGCAGGCACTTGATAAGGTAAACCTGCCAATAATGCTGACATACGTCCCACATTGCGGTTGTCTTCACCCGCCTGGTTGGCACAACCATAGATCACATCATCCACTAGCTGCCAATTGACGCTGGGATTACGTTGCATCAAGGCCTGAATCGGAACTGCTCCCAAGTCATCGGCACGTACTGGAGCTAATCCGCCCGCATAACGACCGAATGGGGTACGGATAGCATCGATGATATAAGCGTTTTTCATGTGTTTTTCCTTTAATCCTCCCTTAATCCCTCCTTTAAAAAGGAGGGAGACCTCATTCTATTGTTTAGATGAAGTCCCCCTTAACAAAGGGGGATTTCAATCCTTAAGCTGATGTCGCGTCAATCAATTGAGCACCCGTCAAAGCTTGCAACTCGTCAAAGCTCAGACCATCCACTTTCTCAATCACTTTTAAACCGTCTGTAGTCACATCAATCACACACAGGTCGGTATAAATACGATCGACACATTTCAAGCCTGTTGCTGGATATGAAAGCGCTTCAACAATCTTGGGCTCACCTTGCTTGGTGTTGTGATCGGTGGTGATAAACACTTTCTTGGCACCTACCGCCAAATCCATGGCACCGCCCACTGCAGGAATGGCATCTGCTGCACCGGTATGCCAGTTGGCCAGATCACCATTGGCTGCCACTTGGAAAGCACCAAGTACTGCAATATCCAAATGCCCACCACGCATCATGGCAAAGGAATCACCATGGTGGAAAAAGCTACCACCAGTGAGCATGGTCACATATTCTTTACCTGCATTGATCAGCTCAGGATCTTCTTCACCTTTGGCAGGCGGTGGACCGAAAGCCAGCAAGCCATTTTCCGAATGCAAAAATACATCTTTATCGGCAGGAAGATAATTGGAAATCTTGGTTGGAAGTCCAATGCCGAGATTGACATAAGCACCATCGGGAATATCTTGCGCCACACGTTCAGCAATCTGGTCACGGCTTAGTTTTTGATAGCTCATTGTTCTGCTCCTGTACCATTGGCTGCATCGACAGCGACTACATGCTGTACAAAAATCCCAGGGGTAATGATATGTTCAGGATCAAGTTGACCGAGTTCGACCAGTTCAGAGACTTGGGCAATGGTGACATCCGCAGCCATCGCCATGATTGGGCCGAAGTTACGTGCAGATTTGTTATAGACCAGATTGCCCCAACGATCACCTTTGTGTGCCTTGATCAGTGCGAAATCTGCTTTGATTGGATACTCAAGTACATAGTCTTTACCCTCGATATGGCGGGTTTCCTTGCCTTCTGCCAAGAGTGTTCCAAAACCAGTTGGGGTGAAGACTGCGCCTAAGCCCATCCCCGCAGCTTGAATACGGCACGCCAGATTACCTTGCGGTACCAGTTCCAGTTCGATCTTGCCCGCACGATAGAGTTCATCGAAGACCCATGAATCAGACTGACGTGGGAAGGAACAGATGATTTTACGTACTGCACCTGTTTTGAGCAGTTTGGCCAAGCCATAATCGCCATTACCGGCATTGTTATTGACGATGACCAGATCCTTGATGCCGAGTTCAATCAATCCATCAATCAGTTCTGCGGGTTGTCCTGCGGTGCCAAAGCCACCAATCATGATGGTTGCGCCATCCTTGATCTGTGACAGTGCCTCAGTTAATGAGGTGTTACTCTTATCAATCATCTGACTACTTCCTGTACGATGCATCACTCGTATTTTCATCCTGAAAACCGATGAAATTAAGTCGAGTGCTTTGTTCGGATTTCTTCTATTTATTCTTGATAAATTTTGCGCTCACTTCTAGGCTTGGAAGTGCATTTTGTTCGATGATTATTTTTTATGTTCGATCATCGAACATTATCCAAGTAAAATAGTCATCTTTCCCGTAGAATGTTTTTATAAAGAAACCGTTTTAGCAAGGATGTCTAAATTATGGAAAATGAACAGGAAAAGAATTCACGTTTGATTCATCATAACGAAAATAAAAAGACCATTCGGCATGAAGACTTTATTGCAGGAATCGCAAAAGGCCTAGCAATTTTGGAATGCTTCGGTCCCGAACGACATCGCTTAAATATGAGTACTGCCGCTGAAAAAACGGGGATGACCCGTGCTGCTGCGCGACGCCATTTACTCACATTAGAATACTTAGGCTATTTAGATTTTGATGGACATTATTATTATTTATCGCCCAAGATTCTTAAATTTTCAGGGGCTTATCTGGATGGTTCCACACTTCCGAAAATATGTCAGCCCTTATTAAATCTTTTAACCAATCAAACCTCATTGATTTACTCGGTGATGGTTTTAGATGGTTATGAAGCGATTACTATTGCCCGTAGTGCAGCTCACCAACAAACCGATCGAGTCAATCCTTATGGCTTACATTTAGGTAATCGACTCCCTGCTCACGCCACCTCTGCTGGCAAAATTCTGCTTGCACATTTAACACCTGAAGAACAAAAACGATGGTTAGAAAAATACCCGTTAAAACGTCTAACCAAATATACCCATACTGAAAGTGATCTATTTTTAGAATTACTACATGAAATCAAAGAACAAGATTGGTGCTACTCTTGTGAAGAACATGAATTGGGAGTACATGCTGTGGCTGTACCTATATATGATGCCAATGCAAGCGTCGTTGCTGCCTTAAATATTGTGTCTCCGACCATGCGCACTACCAAAGATTATTTAATTGCCCATATTTTACCTTTGCTGCAAGAAACGGCTCGTGACTTACGTCAAGTGATTTAATCAGACAAAAAAAAAGCCACATCTGGAAATGTGGCGAAAGGTGTATTGCTGCTACGGTTTATGTCCGTATCTTTAAATTAACCACCCTTGCTTAAATGAACATTAAAGTTTTTAACGATCATTATGTTTTGTGTCTCTGTATGTAAACAGGAACTCAGTTGCTTCCATTTAACTTTGGTACTGCATAATCACCAACTCACATTGACACGTCGATTTGGTGCAAGACAACCAATCAACTGTTGATTGTTCTGACCACCTGAACATTGCTGATATACATCAGTTTTGCTATTGGCCTGTATTTGAATACGATTTCCATCAATACCTTGAGCAATCAATAACTTTGCAACAGTGTTGGCTCGTTGCGAAGACAAACGATAGTTGTAGGCGAACTTACCTAAAGGATCGGTAAAGCCTGCGACAATAATCGGAGTATTTGAACTTTCTGCTTTGATTCTTTGAACAATGTCAGCAATCGAGGTTGTACCCATCTCAATTGCGGTTTCATCAAATCGATCAAAAGCAAAGAATATACTGGCTGTCTGAATGGCGGCTACAGGAGCAACGACAGGTTTCTCAGGTAATTGATTATTCTCTCCCCACGCAATCAAACCTTCACATGCTTCTCCTTTCCACGAAAGTTTTTCTGCAATATAGTGTTTATCAAAATCAACTCTTAGCTGACAACGTTGATATTTTTGTGTTTTTGGAATACGGATATCAAGTACATAATTCCATGTTTTAACAGAAAAAATCCCTTCACTAAATTGTGGATTTCCCAATAAATGACGGATTTGATCTTTGGTTAAACCCGTATCTAAACGTGCAACGCTATCATATTCATAGCGCTTCACTTGCTTTAAATAGCTTTTATCGACATTGGGAAAAGTGACTTCACCCTGCTGAACCTGTTTCATATCATCAGCTCGTGTGTGGATTGAAGAAAATCCTATTACCAAGGCGCTGATCATCAATAATGTATTTTTTCTCATTTCTTGCTCCAAACTTTTATAAATTCATGTTGGGAGAGTCTAGCTCTCCCTTTTTCATTATTTTAATCAAGCACAGTACTCACGCCGACACGCACCAACGCCCCACCTTGACTACCAAGTGCAGCACCACTGGTCAGTGACCAACGACCATTATCTGCTGTTTTTCTTAGGGTTACACCTACAGCATTCTGATTATTATAATAGCCAGCACCAACGGCTAAGGTGACTTTACCAGCTACATATGGGGCCTGTTCCAATGCCGCATTTGCAGCGATACCCGCTGACATTTTTTCTTCTAAATTGTCGATACGACCATTGGTTTCATAGAAGACTTGCTCGATTCGATCACCCAAGTTATTAATTTGATTCCCTATGTTAATGTTAGCTTGATTTAATGCACCCAGTGCGTCTCCAACATTGTTATAAGAACCATTATTTACATTGTAGGTCGGTTCAGTAAATTTGCCATTTTCATACTTCGCACCGCCACCAAGTGAGTTGGTAATGTATTGATTAGAAGTGTTCAATTGGGAACCATTCACCGCTTCTTTTGACGTACTATTCACGGCTCCATCTGCAACATTGCTAATGACTTTATTACCTGCATTAATACCCGCTTTGGTAATCTGAACATCGCCAACCGTTACATTATCCGCTGTCACTTTCTGAGAAGTTACCGTTTTAAAAGTGACATCATCGGTTGTCGCAACTTTAAACTCTTTACCACCTGAACTATTTACAGTTTCTGTCACCGTCATATTTTGACCTGCAACCACGGTAGAGTGTTGTCCCGCTTTTTGGTTGATCGAGCTAATGGCATCATTAATGTTAGTTTCACCTGTTCCACCAATATTGGTAATGGTATTTCCATCGCCCCCAACAAAGGCCCCATCACCCAACATGTCATGTAATTGACTGCCATTCACCGCATCTTTGCTGTTTTTAGCGATGCTACCCTCTGCAACATTGGTGATTTTTTTACTGCCCGCATCAATTCCACTTTGTGTGACACTCGGCCCATCTTTAATGGTTAAACCGTTGTTATTGAGCGTGGTATTGCCAGCTTGAACACTATCCACCTTAATATCTTTTGCCAAATCAACCGTGACATTGTTGCCGTTATTATTTACCTTAATATTTCCATCTTTATTTGCAAAATCTACTGTGTCTGTTGGTTTTACCTGACTGGAGTTCTGCCCATTGGTGGTTAAATTCCAACCTTTACTCACTGTTTGAATCGTGTTGTTGACTGATTTAATCGCATCGTGAATGGTACTTTCACCGGTGTTCCCGATATTATTATTGATAAATGTGCCGGTATTTGGATCATAAGTAGTTGTACCACCAATGATATTTTTCGCGCCATCTCCAACTGCGAACAATTGACTGCCATTCACTGCATCGGTTGAAGTCGCATTCACATCACCTTTGGCCACATTGGTGATCTTTTGATTACCTGCACTGATTCCGTTCTTACTAATACTTGGACTATTTGCGATTGCATTACCACTACCATCCACAAAGCTAAGACCGTTACTATTAATCAATGTACCCGCGGCATTAACACTATTCACCGCCAAGTCTTTAGAGAGTTCAATCGCCAGCTTACCTTGATCCACCTTCGTGGTGATATTGCTGTCAGCGCCAACCACATCCACCGTTTGTCCCAGTTTCTTCTGAACTGAATTACCATCTGCCGCAGTTAAACCAAAGCCACTATCGGTTAAGCCTGTCTGGATTTGTTTCAATTGTTCTTCTGTCGCTGCACGACCTTGAGTGGCAAAGCCTGCACTGCTGATATCTTTATTGCTTAGACCTTCAAGTGTGCCTTTGCCTGCATCTAAAGTCAGGGTATTTGCTGTGTTCTTAACAACCACCTTACCTGCTTCCAGTTGCGTTTGAGTCGTTCCATTCTCAATATTCACACCTGTCTGACTCAACACGGTTTTATTTGTTCCAGTACCCGCAGTGACCGTATCAATATTCAGGTCTTTACTTAAACTAAAATCAATGGTGGTGGTACCTTTGCCATCATTTACCGCAGTTGATTTAAGATTGGTTTCGCCTGTGGCTAAACCGATATCTACCGTATCTGTCGGCTTCACTTGCGTTGCAGCTAAGTTACTGTCTGATTTTACATTCCAGCCCTTATTCGCATTCTGTGCAACATCACTCACCGACTTTAATTGTTCCTCGGTCGCAGCTTGTTTACTGTTATAGGTGGTATTTGGATCCCATGTGGTATTGGTTAAGCCATTGATTCGACCTGTCACACCATTCACCGTAACAGGGTTGCTGCCTGTGCCTGAACCAATCGTGACCAGATTGGCGAGACGAATATCAACATTATTGCCTTGATTGCTGATCACAAGGTTACTGTCCGCATTGGAAATATCCACGGTATCGTCAGGTGCAACATTGCTCTTACTTGCCACATTCTGATTGGTACTTAGATTCCAACCCTTATTGGCAATTTGCTGAATTTCATGCAACTGACTGCCATTCACTGCATCAGTTGAAGTCGCATTCACATCACCTTTAGCCATGTTGGTGATCTTTTGATTGCCTGCACTAATTCCGTTCTTACTGATGCTTGGGCTATTTGCGATTGCATTACCACTACCATCCACAAAGCTAAGACCGTTACTATTGATCAATGTGCCTGCTGCATTGACGCTATTCACCGCCAAGTCTTTTGAGAGTTCAATCGCAAGCTTACCTTGATCCACCTTCGTGGTGATGTTGCTGTCAGCGCCAACCACATCCACCGTTTGTCCTAGTTTCTTCTGGACTGAATTACCATCTGCCGCAGTTAAACCAAAGCCACTATCGGTTAAACCTGTCTGGATTTGTTTCAATTGTTCTTCTGTCGCTGCACGACCTTGAGTGGCAAAGTCCGCACTGCTGATATCTTTATTGCTTAGACCTTCAAGTGTGCCTTTGCCTGCATCTAAAGTCAGGGTATTTGCTGTGTTCTTAACAACCAC
>NZ_KE007347.1:1409381-1836581 GCF_000400715.1 Acinetobacter genomosp. 15BJ
GACTTTAATTGTTCCTCGGTCGCAGCTTGTTTACTGTTATAGGTGGTATTTGGATCCCATGTGGTATTGGTTAAACCATTGATTCGACCTGTCACACCATTCACCGTTACAGGGTTGCTGCCTGTGCCTGAACCAATCGTGACCTGATTGGCGAGACGAATATCAACATTATTGCCTTGGTTGCTGATCACAAGGTTACTGTCCGCATTGGAAATATCCACGGTATCGTCAGGTGCAACATTACTCTTACTTGCCGCATTCTGATTGGTGCTTAGGTTCCAACCCTTATTGGCAATTTGCTCAACTTCATGCAATTGACTACCATTCACCGCATCAGTCGAACTCGCATTCACATCACCTTTAGCCACATTGGTGATCTTTTGATTGCCTGCACTGATTCCGTTCTTACTAATACTTGGGCTATTCGCGATCGCATTGCCACTACCATCGACAAAGCTAAGACCATTGCTATTGATCAATGTGCCTGCTGCATTAACACTATCGACTTTCACATCTTTGGCTAATTTAACTGTGAGCTTGTTATTTCCATCAGCCACAACACCAATATTGTTATCTGTCAATTTGCTCGCATCTGTTACGCCACCAACGACATTTAGTGTTTCTCCAAGTTTACGCTGTACATTGCCACCGCTATCTGCTTGAAAGGTCAGTGCTGTATTCGCTAAATCTTCAATTGCTGTATTGGTTTGATGCAACTGACTACCATTAATCGCATCCGTACTGGTTGAGCTAATTCGACCTGCTGCGACATTAACGATAGTACGTTCATTCCCTGCACTGCCTACACTTACGCTTGAAGAATTGGTAGGTGTACCAGCAAAATTATAGGTCTTGCCATTAATCACCGTACTGGTTGTCTGTACGTAATCAGCTGATTGCGAGCCGCTACCGAGTGCAACAGCATTGTTATGATTAACGACTGTATTTGCACCTAAAGCAGTCGCACCTTCGGCAATTGCCTGTGCATTAGTACCTTGAGCAATGGTATTGGTATTTAGTGCTTTAGCATTGAAACCTTGTGAAATTGCTGCGCTACCTGTCGCCAAAGCATTTGCACCAATCGCAGTTGCATTATCCGCAATAGCTTGTGCATTGTTCCCTTGTGCAATCGAATTAATATTTAACGCTTTCGCTGCTACACCTTGAGCCAGCGCATTTTCCCCGTCTGCTTTCGCCTGTTTCCCTAAAGCAATCCCATTTGCCCCAACCGTCTGCGCATCTAAACCAATTGCAATCGCATCTTTCGCTTCCACTTTACTGTTTTTACCTACTGCAATGGTATTTTCTTCAGTTGCTCGAGCCGTATTTCCTAAAGCAATTGCACTTTGGATCTGGGCAAAACTATCTGTACCAATGGCAATGGTATTTGAATTGAGATTGTTATCAATTTCATCTTTGGTCGGATTAGCTTTCCCAGAAATTGAATTGTTCCCCATCGCAATCGCATTGCTTGCATAACTTGTGGCTTGGGTACCTGTTGCAATCGAATCACGGGCATTTGCATTGGCCTGTTTACCTGTCGCCAGAGCATTGGTTCCAGACGCCGATGCTTGCGTACCCAAAGCCAGCGCATCTGTACTTGAGGAACGGCTGCTGACCCCAACGGCAAGCGCTCTATCTGCACTGGCACGAGCGTCATAACCTTGCGCAATACTCTCTTCCCCTCGAGCGATGGTTTCTTTACCAATTGCAATCCCTTTACTGTTGGTCACCAGTGCATTGCTACCCACAGCAATCGCATCATTTACTTTATCATTGCTGGTTTGTGGCTCTGATTTCGCATCTTTACCAATGACAATACTGTTTTCACCACGGCTGATCGCATGCTGACCAATCGCAACACCTGCTGCATCATATGCAATTGTGCCCGTTGAGCCGATCGTGGTTGCATTATCCCCTAGCGCATAGACCTGCGAACCAATTGCAGTACTGTTTTTATTCTGGGCAATCGCCTCAGGTCCAATTGCCACAGCATCGACCCCAGATGCCCCTTCATTATTTTTATTCCCAATCGCTTCTGATTTTACGCTGATATATTTAACTCGACTCGCCTCAACCGCTTCTTGCATTTGAGCTAGATTTACTGCATCTGTCCCTACTTTGCCTGCTGCCAGTCCACTAATCACCGTATTGGGTCTTAAATTAATTTGCTTTGACGTCGCATCGGTATAAGTCACAGCATTGTCAACGCTTGGAAGCACAGCGCCACTGGAGATTGCACCTAAGGCATCAACCACTGTGTTATATTTAAATTCATTGCCTTTATTATCTTTCAGCGTAATTTGTGAATAACTCCCATTGTTGTCTACACTCACATCGCCACCAATTAAATTTCCCACTTTTTCTTGGGCAATTTTTAATTGTCTAACGTTCACAGCATCATAACCATCCGCACCATCATCAACATGGGCAATCCGTCGGTTAAATGCAGCAACCCCTCCTGAGCCATCAGAACCTACTGAGACAACTCCCTGATTACTGGTTTTAGTTGAAGTCAAATAGCCTGTTTGTGTTTCAGCTAACTCTTTTGAAGCGACAGAATTAGAACCCAATGCAATACTGTTGTCTTTTGCCCATGCATTCGTCCCAATGACAACCCCATTATCTGCATTTTTCTTGGTTCCCGTCCCAGAACCATCATCGATGCCTTCTACTTTTGAATTAGACCCAATCGCGACTGCGCCCTGATTATCCGCACTTGCTAAATAACCGACAGCAACAGCAGCTTGACCAGAAATCGAACGTCCGCCGATGGCTGTAGTATGATCAGTATCACTTGCATCCTGATTGGACAAATACCCGATACTCACATTTTCTTCGCCAGTTGAGCCTTGTCCCGACTTAGAGCCAATCGCAATATTATAATTACCAGATGTTCCATTTGAGGCTTGCAATCCAATGGCAATATTTTCATTCCCCTTAATGTTTTGTCCAGCGCTGGTACCTATTGCAATATGGTTTTGATTACTATTTCCTGCATTATTGACCGTACCAACTCCTGCATTTGCCCCTAAAGAAATGGCACTGGTACTATTTGCCTGTGCACCTGAACCCAGCGCTGTTGAATTTGCTCCGCCAGCAATTGCACTGTCCCCAAGAGCGGTTGCTGAACCAGATGCTGCTTTCGCCCCTTGACCAATAGCAGTGGCATTGGATGCAGAAGCTTCTGCACCTGAGCCCAGTGCACTGGAATTTTCAGCACTCGCAACTGAGTTAGAACCCACTGCAATGGCATTTTTGGTGCTGGTACCACTAACCTTTGCCGCATCACCAATCGCAATCGAACTAGTAATTTCCATCGTATCAGTCGTCGCTGCTTGTCCGATCACCGTGTTTTTATTGCCAAGAGCTTTGGAGTCTTTACCAATCGCGATCGACGCAACTCCATCCGTACCTGCCACTGCTGTTCCAACAATGGCATTATTACCTATCGCCACTGCATCTGTAGCGGCACTATTGGTCACAGCTTTTGGTCCGACCGCCACAGAATCTGTACCATTTGCGACAGAGTCATCTAAAACCGAAGTTGCATGAAAATATTTTGCTCGCTCAATCCCTGCATTTAATAAATCTTGCTCCACTTGATACAGTTGATCACCCGTCACCACTTCTTTAGATCCAGAACCAACAGTGGCATTTTTAGTTACTGTAATTTGACCATTATCGATCACCACCCCATCGACTGTAACTTTGTCAAAACTGACCTCTGGCTTTGTCGCAACAGTAAGATTATTTCCTGATCGAGTAATCGCAATATTTGCACCATCTGAAAATTGCACGGTGTCAGAAGCCTTTACCGATGTAGCAGCATCGCCATTGGCTTGAATTTTCCAAGTTTGGTTGGATATTCCCCCAACCGATGATTGTAAGTTTGCAATGTCCCCTTCATTTACCGTTACACGGTTGGTTAATAGAGAAATATCATTTACATTTTTTGAAACACTCGAATTTAATGATGAAATATCTGAGCTATTTTGAATGACTTTATTATCAACAGTTTTGAGTTGACCAAAGGTTGCAGCATCATCATTGCTCACCCCATCACTCAACCCAGATATTTTATTAGCTGTGCTATCAATCGTCACTGACCCCACGGTGACATTTTTAAAGCTGACATTATCTGAGGTCGAAATCGTATGTTTTATATTAAGCGGATCACTGTTATCTGTAATGACTTGTATATTAGTGCCCTGAATCACGTCATCCGCATAGCTAGTCATCGCTCCCATCGTAAAATTAAGGAGTACCGCTGTGACTGAAATTTTGATTGTTTTTGATTTTACTCTTGATTTAGCTAGCTCAGAGACTGCTACCCAAACACCCATTGAAGCGTTCCACACTAGCTTATAGACTTTATTCATGATTATTTCACCTTGTCGTTTTATATATATTTTTAAAGTATTTATTTTGAATAAAATATAATCAGAAACCCATTAAACCATTGGTAACTTAGAGTAATTCTTTATTTATACTTTTGTTTTTTTAAATTAATTAACAAAAATTACATTTACTTTTTTATTATTTAAAATACACCTATTTGCTATTTAAAAATTTAAAATTAAATTTTTAAAATCAATACAATAAACATTAATTATAAATATTTAACTATTAGTTTAATATTATTAACACCAACCAAAATCCCAGTAATCACTCATATTTCAATCTGTTTCTTTGTGTAACTTTATTTTATCTTTAGTTAAAATATTTTTTAAAACAACCTCATTTAAGAAAAAAATTAGTTTTTCTAGCAACTTAGATTAATAAATACTAAAACACAATAAAATCAATAGATTTGCACAGATCCATTCTGAGGGGTATCTTTAAAAACATGAAAAATAAATAAATTTCAAACCTAAAGATAGATCGAATAATAAAAGTGAGATCGAAAAATGATTGAATGGTTACAAGGTGAATTAAAACATAGTCCAGAAATATTATTGTTCTTATCCTTGGCAATAGGTTTCTGGATCGGTCAGTTTCAATTCGGAAAATTTCAGTTCGGTGGCGTGGCGGGTTCTCTACTTGTTGCAGTGGTGTTAAGTCTAATCGGTGTACCTATCGATAATGGGGTCAAGGCTATTCTGTTTGCATTGTTCATTTATGCAGTTGGTTTTGAAAGTGGTCCGCAATTTTTTAAATCATTAGGTCCACAATCGATAAAAGAAATCCTCTTAGCAGTGTTCATGGCAGTTAGTGGTTTAATTACCGTGTTGGTCATGGCGAAGTTATTCCATTTAGATAAAGGATTAGCAGCTGGATTGGCCGCTGGAGGCATGACCCAATCTGCAATTATTGGGACTGCAGGTGACGCGATTTCCCGTCTCGACCTCCCCTTAGCTGAGATTCAAAAACTACAGGCCAATGTCGCAATCGGATATGCAGTGACTTATATTTTCGGTTCATTGGGTGCGATTATCGTCTGTGTGAATATTCTCCCTAAGTTTATGGGCAAAGAAATTCATGATGATGCTTTGAAAGCACAATCCGAACGCCTTAAAGGTGCTTTTGAACTAGCGCCTGGCCAAGAACTGGCAATGCCTGAAATTGTCGGACGCATTTATAAAGTTAAACAAGCTAATGGGCAAACTGTTGCAGAACTTGAAGCCAAGCAAAGTAGCATCACCATAGAACGTTTAAAGCGTAAAGATCAATTAATTGATGTTGCACCAGAACTGACTTTACAAACAGATGATGTGATATTGCTAGTCGGTCGTCGTGCCAGTGTTGTTGCTGTTTCAGACCAAATCGGTACTGAGCTACAGTCTTCACAAGGCATGGAAATGATTATGGATACGACGGATGTGATCCTAAGAAATTCCAAGTATATCAACCGTAGTCTCGGCGATATCAAAGGCAATACTCCTGCTTATTTAAAGCATGGGATTTACGTACTGGCGATTAAACGTAATGATGAAACTCAAAGCTTGAGTGATGACACCGTTTTACATCAAGGAGATGTTATTACGGTTTATGGAACTAAAAGTGATCTTGATCGTTTAGTCAAAGAAGCAGGTACAGCACTGCCAGAAAGCTTAAAGACCGACTGGATTTTCCACGGCGCAGGCTTGGTCGTTGGTTTATTGATTGGTCTATTTGTTGTTCGTATTGGTGATGTACCTCTAACACTCGGTGCAGGTGGTGGTGCGTTACTGTCTGGCCTTCTGTTTGGTTGGTTGCGCAGCCGTAATCAAGTCCATGGCAACATGCCTTTAGCTGCATCACAGCTACTGAAAGATTTGGGGCTTGCAGGATTCGTTGCTGCGGTTGGCTTGCAATCTGGTTTACAAGCCATCCAAACCATTAAAGACAGTGGTCTTTCACTATTTATGATTGGTGTCGTGGTCACACTGGTTCCACTGATTCTATCCATGCTTTTCGCTCGTTATGTGCTGCGTTATGACAACGTTGCGGTTATGGCAGGTGCATTATCGGGTTCCCGTAGTGCCAACCCAGCCTTTGGTGCAATTTTAGATAAAGCTGGAAACTCGATTCCGACCGTGCCTTTCGCAATTACCTATGCCTTGGCAAACGTATTCTTAACTCTGCTTGGCCCACTGATTGTTGGTCTTGCTTAACATCCATATTCAAAATTTTATTGCCGTCACTATAATTAAGGAGACTTCCCATGGGGAACGTTGATTACTCAAAATACTCAAAACTTAGCCCATTCGAACTAAAAGACAATTTAATCGAACTTGCCCAAAGTAAAACAGACAGGATGATGCTAAATGCAGGGCGCGGAAATCCAAACTTTTTAGCCACGATTCCACGTCGAGCATTCTTCCAATTGGGGCTATTTTCAACCACCGAATCAGAGTTTTCGTTCTCTTATATGCCAGAAGGCTTAGGCGGCTTCCCTCGCCCAGTTGGTCTGCAATCTCGCTTCGATAACTTCATTATGCACAATCGGGATAAACCTGGCGTGGTATTTTTAGGCAAAGCCATTTCCTATGTCCGAGATCAGCTTGGTTTAGATCCAGATGCTTTTTTACTAGAAATGGTTGAGGGAATTTTAGGTTGTAACTACCCTGTTCCAGATCGCATGCTACGCATTAGCGAGTCCATCATCAAAGAATATATATTGCGTGAAATGGGCGTCCAAGGCATGCCTAAAGAAGGTTTAGACTTATTTGCTGTCGAAGGTGGAACCGCAGCAATGGCCTATATTTTTAACTCCTTAAAAGAGAATAAAATTATTGCCAATGGAGACCGTATCGCGATTGGTGCACCCATTTTCACTCCGTATTTAGAAATCCCAAAACTGAATGACTATCAACTTGAAGAAGTCTTGATCGAGGCAGATCCAAAACTCGGTTGGCAATACCCTGAATCTGAATTGCGGAAACTGGAAGACCCATCGATTAAAGCCTTCTTCCTTGTGAATCCAAGTAACCCACCTTCAGTAAAACTGAGTGATGAAGGTTTGGCGATATTGGCTGATATCGTTAAAAAACGACCTGACCTGATTATTTTAACGGATGATGTGTACGGTACTTTTGCAGACAACTTCAAATCACTATTTGCGATTTGTCCAGACAATACCATCTTGGTGTATTCATTCTCGAAATATTTTGGGGCAACGGGTTGGAGACTTGGGGTGATTGCCCTCTCCAACAATAATATTCTGGATCAAAAATTGGCGGCACTCTCGAAAAAAGACAAGAAGGAACTGGAAGAACGCTATTCCTCTTTAACCACCGATCCAGCCAAGATTAAATTTATTGATCGTCTGGTCGCAGATAGCCGCAATGTTGCCCTGAATCACACGGCGGGTCTATCTACTCCACAACAAGTACAAATGGTACTGTTTGCCCTGTTCAATATGATGGATTCGCAACAGAACTATAAAAAGGCAGTTAAATCTGTAGTGCGCGAACGTGATGCTGCACTATATCGCCAATTAGGGGTTGATGTGCCTGTCGATCCAAATTCAGTCGATTACTATACCTTGGTGAATTTGGAAAATACTTCCAGAACACTATATGGAGATGATTTTGCAGATTGGGTGATGAAAAATAAGAACCCAACCGAATTATTATTCCGCGTCGCTGATGAAACGGGTGTAGTGCTGTTACCCGGTTCTGGCTTTGGGGTGCAGCATCCGTCTGCCCGTGCTTCATTGGCCAATCTGAATGAATACCAATATGCCGCAATTGGGGATTCCTTAAGACGCTTTGCCGAAGAATCCTATCAAGAATATCTAAAAACCAAGAAAGGCAAAAAATAAACCTGAATCAATATTCATGATCAATAAAAAAGCAGCTTAGGCTGCTTTTTATACTTTAAAACTCAACGCTTAAAACTAAAGATCGAGTACCAGTTTTTTGCCTTTGGCACGCGACACACAAATCATCATCGATTGCTGTGAGGCTTTTTCATCATCACTCAAGTACTGATCAAAATGCTCAGCTTCACCTTCAAGAATTGTAGTTTCGCAGGTCCCACAGACCCCTTCACGGCATAAACATTCCACATCAATATTGAGGAGTTCAATCGCTTGTAAAATGGTTTGATTGCCTTGAACTTCCACTTGCTGATTGGATTTTGCCAGCACTACCGTAAAGGCTTCCCCCTCTTCTGGTACCGTTGATGCAAATTGTTCCCAGTGAATATATTCATCGCGGTAACGATGGTAATTACAACGATCGATCACCGCATCAATCATTGGCTTAGGGCCACATATATAGACATGCGTGCCTTTCGGTTGGGCACCAATCAACTGATCCAAATCCAAACATTTACCATCCGAATCGATATAGCTAAAAATATGTTCGCCATGCTTTAGTTTGAGCTCTTCTAATAGCGCGGCATGTTCTGGCGAACGATAGGCATAATGCAACTCATAGTCGGCACCACGCGCAGCCAACTCATCCATTTGCGGCACAAATGGCGTAATACCAATACCGCCGGCAATCAGAATGTGTTTCTCACCATCTGCCGCTAAGGGAAACAAATTCTTCGGTTCAGAAATCAGAATCTCACAGCCTTCATTGCACTGATCATGCATATAGACTGAACCACCTTTACCTTCAATATCTTTACGGACACACACTTGGTAAGTCGAAAGATCTTGAGCACAACTCATCAGTGAATAGGCATTGGATAGCTGGTCATTCATTTTCACAATGATATGACTACCACCATTGAATTGAGGGAAATTTTGTCCGTCCTGACGTTTAAATGTAAACCGTTTGATCAGTGGAGTCAGTTGCTCTACACGTGTGACCACTGATGCAAACATTTCATAATGACTAGCCATGTCTAAATCCTCTTTACCGCATGCTGCTCATCTAAGCATTTTCTAATTTTAAGCGCATATTGCCTGTTGGGTCGCCCATTCTGGCAACCCAACCAATAGTGTCCCTAGATTCCTAAACACATATATTTAATGGTCATGAACTCTTCCAAGCCATATTTAGAACCTTCACGACCAACACCTGATTGTTTCACACCACCAAATGGCACCACTTCATTGGAAATAGCAGTTGAGTTCATTCCGACCATGCCATATTCCAACTGTTCAGCGACACGCCAAATCCGTGAAATATTTTCGCTATACACATAAGCCGCTAAACCAAAAATGGTATCGTTGGCTTGCGCCACCACATCGGCTTCCTCAGTAAAGCGAATTAACGGTGCCACAGGCCCAAAAATCTCTTCCTGAACAATGTCCATATCACGCGAAACATCGGTTAACACCGTCGGTTCAAAGAAAGTCTGACCCAATGAATGCTGCTGACCGCCACACGCCACTTGTGCACCTTTACCACAGGCATCATCAATCAACTGTTTTGCTTTCAACACCGCTTTGTCATTGATTAACGGCCCAATCTGCACATTCGATTCCAAACCATTGCCGATTTTGAATTTCTGTACCTCTTGCACAAATTTCTCGGTAAATGCCTGATAAATCTTATCGTGAACGTAGATTCGATTGGCACAAACACAGGTTTGACCTGCATTACGGAACTTGGCAAAGATTGCGCCTTGTACCGCTTTATCCAAATCTGCATCATCAAACACGATCAGTGGTGCATTGCCACCGAGTTCCAACGCCAACTTTTTAATAGTGCCTGAACATTGTTGCATCAATAAACGACCGACAGGTGTAGAACCGGTAAAGGTCAATTTTTTGACTTTTTCATGGCTGCTAAAGACCGAACCAATGTCTTGTGATTTGCCAGTGACAACATTAATGACGCCCGCTGGAATGCCAGCCATTTCTGCCAGTTTGGCAAGCGCAAGTGCGCAATACGGGGTTTCATTGGCAGGCTTAATTACGATGGTACAGCCTGCCGCCAAAGCAGGTGCTGCTTTACGGGTAATCATCGCAATCGGGAAATTCCACGGCGTAATTGCTGCAACCACACCCACAGGTTCTTTGGTGATAATAAAACGCTGCTGGCTATTGGTAGTTGGAATGACATCGCCATAAACGCGCTTGCCTTCTTCAGCAAACCATTGGATAAATGAGGCCGCATATTTCACTTCACCCAAAGCCTCAGCTACGGGCTTGCCCTGTTCAATGGTCATCATTCGAGCCAAATCATCGGCATGCGCTAAAACCAGTTGATACCAAGCCAATAACAGATCTGCACGTTTTTGTGCCGTTAATCCTTTCCATGCAGCTAAAGCCTGATACGCCACTTCGACTGCTTCGGTGGCTTCTGCTGCACCCATATTTGGAATGACGCCAATTTCTTCACCTGTGGCAGGGTTGGTCACAGCAATGGTGGCATCGGATTGTGCACTCACCCATTGACCATTGATCAATCCGCGTTGTTGAAATAACGGACTTGCTTGCAAACTTGACATGTCATATTCCTATCGATTGAAAGCAAGGTACGGCCTGATCACCGCACCTTAAATTATCTGATGCTTGAGACAAAATTATTTGTGGTATTGCGCAACAAGATTCTGGAAATAAGCAATACCGTGTTCACTGATTCCTGAACGTTGCTTGTCGGTCATGATACGACCTTGACCACGATAACCCCGTGATTTTAAACCACGTTGTACGCTTTCAACCAATTCAAGGTCTTCAGGACGGAAGACATTGCGATACCATTCAATTAAGTCTTTCTGATCTTGGGTCAGTTCTTCGTTGGTAAAGAAAATGTCATAGTGCTGCAAAGTAGTTTCCGCATCCATCGGAAACTCATAGATCACGGTCATGAAATTTGCACCCGGCGGTACATTAAACATGGTGCATGGCCAAGTCCAGAAACCACTAAATGTTGGGTCTTTCACCGATGGATCAAGCTTGAATGATTTTTCTGAAGAACGTGCATAACCATATTGCAGCGTCCAGTTTTGATGCGTGGTGTGCCAGTATTTATCCACCTGTACTGAATCAGCAAAGCCCGGATGCGCTGGGCCACAGTGGTAACACTCTAAATAGTTATCTACGATCACTTTCCAGTTCGCAGGTGTTTCCGTTACGAAACGTGCCGCCAGTTTCAAGTCTTTAATTACCGCACAAGCTTCATTCAATTTTTGTGCAAATTCAGGCAACTGATCTTCAACACAGGTGGCATTTTCATCCATATTGATAAAGACAAAACCACCGTATTCCTCAACTTTTAACGGCACCATGCTGGAGTTTTGCTTGTCAAAAGACTCCACATGATCACAATTACGTGCCAGAGCCAAACTACCATCCAGCTTGAATGTCCATGCATGATACGGACAGGTAATGACATTTTTGGCTTTACCGTTGCCGCTTAACAGCTCATGACCACGATGCGGGCAGACATTATAAAAGGCACGTAATACGCTGTCTTTGCCGCGAATCACGATAATATTTTCACCAATCACCTTACGGGTAATATAGTCATTGGCTTGGGCAACTTCACTGCCATGTGCTACGCAAATCCAGCTTTTCGCAAAAATTTCTTCTTTTTCGCGCTCAAACACCTGAGATGAGGTATAGAACACTTTTGGAAATGTCCATGCCACATTTGGGTTTGAACAGAAATCTTCTGGTAATTTTTCAACTGCATTCATGGTTTTACTCCATTAAACTCTTTTGTCCTAACGACCGTTTTATCAAAATTGGCTGATGTTCAAATCACTTGAACATTTGCTTTAACGAACTCAGCAGATGCTGATATAAATCCTGCACCACAGGACAATCCCGTACTAAACGTAAACTGCCATGTAGTAATCCTTTGCCGAGATAAAACTCGGCGGCAATATTGGCCTGCTTTAACTTGTCGGCAAGAATATGTCCGTCATCACACAGCGGATCGTATTCCGCAACCGCAACAAAGCTGCGTGGCATATCACTGAAATCTTCTGCCAACAGTGGCGCTAATCGAGTGTCCTGCCAGTCGCTTGCATTCGGTGCATATTCCTTCAGGTAATAATGCATTTCCTCTAGCGTCAGTAACGGCGCATGTGCATGCTGCTGGCAAGATGCAGTAGCAAAACTGCTGCCCAAACATGGATAGATCAAAGCCAGACCACATGCCTGCGTACCTGTATGTTGTAATTGAACCGCCAGTGCCGCGGCTAAATTGCCACCCGCACTGTCTCCTGCTAACACCAGTTGTGTTGGATCAATATTCCAGTCTGCACCATGCTCACGTAGCCAGTGATAGACTGTTTCACAATCTTCATAAGCAGCTGGAAAATGATGTTCTGGCACCAAACGATAATCCACACTCAGTACCGCAACATTTAAATCACGACATAAATAGCGAGTGATAAATTCATGTGAATCCAGATTGCCCAGCATCCAGCCCCCACCATGGATAAACAGCACGCAAGGCCAACCTTCCGTGGGTGCTTGGCCCAATGGTGAATACAACCGAACATTGACGGGATGAGTGGCATGCGCAACGGTTTTATCTTCAATCTTCACCGTTCCATCGCGTGGCAAGGTATAGTGCAGGCACATGGCATCATAGGCTGCACGAATTGAATCAATATCGTTATCCGCTGCTGAATAAATGCTGCTCCAGTACACCAGACTTTGCATTTCTTCGCTTAACTCATAGTGCGTGTTCGGTTGTGCTGTCATGACAATTCCTTTTGACTACTTTTATGTGCCAGTGCTGTTGCCGCAATATCAATCTGCATCTGTTGATTTGGGTCAGTATGCTCAAGCGCTTCCAAGTCACTAAAGCTGCGCTGTTCAATCAAATGCGATGGCACTTTGGAATAATCTTCAATCAACCATTTCACCAAACCATAGGTCTGTACCAGAATAATCACAATAAACGGTAAGGCAGTCACAATGGTGGCGGTTTTCATGGTGTCTAAAGGTGCCTTAGAGAAAATCATCGCAATCGGTACCAGTGTTAACATCAGACACCAAAACAAGCGCGCATTTGGAGATGGATCTTGCCCTTCACCTAAACCACGGGTACAAGTTGCAGAAACTGCATAGCCCACTGCATCCATATGTGCTGCAAGGAAAATCACCATAATGCCAAGGAACAACCACATCATCAGCTTGCCTGCTGGCAATAAACCCAACAGTTGACCAATCGCGACTTCACCACCTTGCTGACTCAAGATTTGCGGAACATTGACCATGCCATGAATAAAGCTATAGACACTGTAATTTTCAAACACCCCAAAGATGAACCATAAACCAACGCTACCGCCGATGACCATGGCAAGAATCACTTCTTTAATGGTGCGCCCCTTGGAAACACGGGTTACAAACAACGCCACGCCCGGTGCATAAGAAATCCACCATAACCAATAGAATACGGTCCATTCACGGGTGAACTTTCCATCGCCCATCGGATCGGTAAATAAGCTCATATCGACAAAGTTAGTCGCCATCAGGCCAAAACTCATCAATGAGTTGTTCATAATGAATTGGGTTGGCCCAAAGCACAGCACATAGATCGCAAACAGCACCACACCTAAGCACACCATATGACTCAAACGCTGCATGCCTTTATCCATACCGACATAGGAGCTGAGGGCGAATAACACCGACACCGCCAAGATGATGATGACTTTGGTCATGAAGGTATTCGGAATACCCGTGAGTTGCGACAGAATGTTAGTAAAAGTCACCGCAGTCAGTACCAGTGAAATGGTCAAGGCACCAAACATACACAGCAAAAACATCAAGTCGACCACACGTCCAACTGGCCCCGTTGCTTTAAAACCAGTGACCGCTTCCACCATTGACGCCAGACTTAGGCCTTTATTCTTTCTGACATGGTAGCTGTAGCACAGTGAAATCGATGCTAAAGCATAAATCGACCATGCACTCAAACCAGAGTGAAAGAAGGAATAGGCCACACTGTATTTCAGTGCTTCAGCCGATTCAGGAGCTAAATTTAAACCTGGGGTCTGGTAATAATAGGCCCAGTCTAAAAAGCCCCAGTACAAGGTTGAAGAACCAATCCCAGACAAAATGAACATGAAAATCCATGACATGGTGCTGTATTGGGGCTTCCCCTCACCAAGCTTGATTTTGCCGTATTTACTAAAGGCCAAACCGAAGGTAAAAATAATTGATAAAAAAGCAAATAACAGGACTGGCGTGGTAAACACCGACGTGGTCCACTGCATCCATTTTGCAGCCAGTTGTATTGATTCAGATGAGTAGATTGCCAGACCAGCCACCGATGTAAATACAACGGCAAGACTGGTGATCGCAAGCGTCTTATCTGTATAAGGCTTTGTAATTTGATTATCCATATCTATTCAATCCATCTCGGATAGTGACTATTCCCTCAGGGGTACTTACTCCATCGCGAATAAATCCATTTTTTGCTGAGTCACACAGGATGCAATCGCATCACCTACTTCATAAGTCTTGGCAGTTCCACCAACATCAGGCGTTTTCGGGCCATGCACCAACACATGCTCAATCGCCTGCATAATTTCCTGTCCTGCCTGAATCACCTGCTCATCTCCATCTGCCAAGAAATCCAGCATCATGGCACCCGACCAGATCGCCGCAATTGGGTTGGCAATTTGCTGACCGTAAATATCGGGTGCTGAACCATGTACAGGCTCAAACAATGACGGGAATTTACGTTCAGGGTTAAGGTTGGCCGAAGCTGCCAAACCAATGGTGCCCGTACATGCAGGTCCTAAATCCGACAATATGTCACCAAATAAATTCGATGCCACCACCACATCAAAGCGCTCAGGCTGTAGAACAAAACGTGCTGCTAAAATATCGACATGCTGTTTATCTGCCTTGATCTGTGGGTAGTGTTTTGCCATTTCATCGACACGTTCATCCCAGTACGGCATGCTGACGGCAATGCCATTGGATTTAGTCGCAGCTGTGATTTTTTTAGCCTCACGCTGGTCCGCAAATTCAAAGGCATATTTTAAGATGCGATCGACCCCATGACGGGTAAATACCGCTTCCTGCAACACAAACTCACGATCGGTGCCTTCAAAGGCTTTACCACCAATGGCAGAATATTCACCTTCACTGTTTTCACGCACCACATAAAAATCGATATCGCCCGGTTGTTTGCCAGCAAGCGGACATTTCACTCCAGGCATTAACCGAACAGGGCGTAAATTCACATACTGATCAAAACGACGACGAAACTGGAGTAATGATCCCCATAGTGAAATGTGATCAGGTACCTTTTCAGGCCAACCCACCGCACCAAAGAAGATTGCATCATATTCCTGCAGGATCTCAAACCAGTTATCTGGCATCATTTTGCCGTGTTCAAGGTAATAATCACAGCTGGCCCAATCAAAGCTATCCATTTGAACTTGAATGCCATATTTGTCTGCTGCTGCCTTTACAACCTTGATGCCTTCTGGTAGAACTTCTAAACCAATCCCATCACCCGCAATCGTGGCAACTTTATACTTTTTTGCCATAACGCTCCCTTACACCTTTGGTTAATATCCTTAGCTGTAAACATGCTGTTTTCGGCAGCAATGATCAATAAGAAAACTATCACCCCAATGGACACGGATCGTGAATAATCTACCTAACCTATCGGATTTAAAGGTTTTTTGCACAGTCGCCAAACGCAAGAGTTTTGTCGATTCAGCTGAGGAGCTGGGTGCTTCACCTGCATTTATCAGTAAACGCATCAACATTTTAGAAACCAATCTGAACTGTAAACTGTTCCATCGCAGTACCCGTCATGTCAGTTTGACCGAAGATGGCAAACTGATTCTGGATCGGGTCTCCAATATTCTGGATGAATTTGATGAAATCAGTGAGCTAGTGAATAACCCCTTAAGCACGCCCACGGGTCATCTAGACATTGTCAGCAGCTTCGGTTTTGGCCGTAAACATGTTGCGCCAATCCTGTCTAAATTGATGACCATGTACCCTAAACTGGAAATTCAGTTTGATACCATCGACAACACCAAAGATCTGATTCAACACAGCATTGATCTGGATATTCGCATTGGCAATGACATTGCCCCGAATATGATTGCCAAAAAACTGGTATCGAATTTCAGGATTTTCTGCGCTGCGCCCAGCTATTTGTTGCAACAAGGCATGCCTGAAAGTCTGGAAGATTTACGCAACCACGATTGCCTCACCATCAGTGAACGAGATCAATCTTCAGTATTGTGGAAATTACGTCATCCTTCGGAAGATCGGTCGGTACATGTCACACCCCGTTTTATTTCCAATAATGGCGAAATTATTCATCAATTGGCAATCGAGGGACATGGCATTATCTTACGTTCGATTTGGGACGTCGCAGATGAATTAATTAGCGGTCAGTTACAGCATATCTTGCCTGAGTACTGGCAAGATGCCGATGTTTGGGCGGTCTATCCTTCACGTTTAAAAAGCTCATCTAAACTACAGACCTGTATTCTGTTTATTCAAAATGAACTGATCAACCGTTTACAGCATATCCAGAACCTAAGCCGTGGCCAGTTGATCCAACCGATTGAGCCGATCAATCCAAATACCGAGAAAGTATTTCTATAATCGCGCTAAGCTGCCTGCTTTATTTTTTCATCCACATCATGCACATTAGCAAGATCATGAATTAACAGGCAGCTTATGAGCACGGCAATATTTGGCCTTATTTTACTTGCAGCGACATGTCATGCCACATGGAATGCCATTGTAAAAGCGGGTACAAATAAGTTTTTAACCACGGTACTGGTCACTGCATCCGCAGCAGTTTTAGCCGCACTACTGCTGTCCTTTTTCCCGATACCGCAACGCGAGAGCTGGCCTTATATTTTGGCCTCAACGGCAATACAAATTCTGTATTTTGGCATGGTGGCTAAGATCTATCGCATCGCCGATATGGGACTGACCTACCCGCTAATGCGCGACACTGCACCATTGATTGTGGCCGTTTTAGGCACCTTGTTATTGCACGAACAACTACAATTCAATACATGGCTAGGGATCATCACTATTTCCGTCGGCATTTTATCGATGATTTTGGCTGCGCCCAAAACAGGACGCAAAGGCATTGGTCTGGCATTACTCAATGCCGTCTTGATTGCAGGTTATACCTTGCTGGATGGTCATGGCGTTCGTCTTGCAGGATCAGCCATTGCCTATATCCTATGGAGTTTCGTACTCTCAGGACTGATCTTTTTTATATTTGCCCTGAAAATGCAATATCGTCAGATGGGTGAGTATTTTCGAAATAATTGGCATTTAGGTTTAATTGGTGGAATCGGTTCTTTTTTCTCTTATGGCTTGGCACTGTGGGCAATGACGCTTGCACCTGTCGCGATTGTTGCCGCACTAAGGGAAACCTCGATTTTATTTGCTACGCTGATTTCGATCTTTATTCTAAAAGAACGTATCAATGCGGTACGGATTATCTCCTCATGCATCATTTTAATCGGGGCACTGATCTTAAGAACCGCCTAAAGCAAAAAAGCCAGTCTATCGCAAAACAGACTGGCTCATTTTCAACGCCGAATTTAGAAGTAATAACCTAGCGATAAATAGAACAATTTATTCCATTGATTGCTGTCACCTTGCGCCAATCCATCTGCGCCACTGCCCGTCATTGGGTCATTGCGGCTCCAGATATATTCGCCCTGTATGCCGACTTTTTTATAGTTAAAATATAAGCCTGCAATTAAGCGATCCGAATCTTGATAGCCTGATTCATCTTTATAAAAACGGCTATACGACACATAAGGTTTAATATTTTCTAACTGATGGAAAGGCTTGGCAAAGGTGTAGTTAATTTCATTGGCCATATATTTGCCTTTGTTCGCCACTTGATAGGGATAATCAAATGCGCCAATGGTCGAACTTTTTGGCAAAAGATCATCTGCATTTTTAATATCCTGCTCTCCTGCCAAGAACAACCATTGCCATGCCTGATAATTGGTGGTGCTAAAAATGCTCCATGTACTACGATGCCCATCTTTATTGGTGCGATTATTTTCCAGTTCTGAGTACCAGTAAGAACCTCCAATTTCCGTGGAGAAATTCTGGGATTGATCTAGCTCAAATTTTCGGGATAAGCGCGTCACCCACATATTCTTTTCATCAATATCGGTGCCTTGAGTCAAATCATCTGCCCGCACAAAGTTACCGCTATAGCGACTGGAATCCTTGGATGTACCTTTGTAATTGCCGCCATCGGTTGGGTAAAAACCAAGAATGAAGTTATACAGACTGTCCTTAAACTGGTACTTCACCCCAAGGTTTTGAATGTCTTCCAGTCCAACGGTATTCAGCAAAGTTTCATAATAACTATTGCCCCAGAGTCGTCCAAAACCGAAATCAACCGATTGAAAACCGACTGTCAGTCGTTGCTGATCTGAAAACTTATAGCCTGCCCAAGCATCTTTTAAAAATAGTGCATCACATAAGCGGTCATACTGGTAGCAACGTACATCCATTGATGCAATCCAGTCTGGGTTTTCATAACTGAGTACCGCTTTGATATCAGCCAGACGCCAGTCATCATTTTTGGAACCTTCATTGGCTTCGACAATATAGTCTTTATGGATATAGCGGGTACGGATGGCGCCCGTCAGTTTCAGTTCACCCGCTTGGGTTTTCGGGTCACCGATACTGAAATCGGCAGCCCAGACTGGCGTATTTGCCAAGACACCCATTGAACCCAAGAGAAGCATTGCTTTTTTCATTGTTGTACGTCCTTGTTTAACCTCATAAGAAAATGAAGAAATTCACGCTGACAAACAACGCTTAAACTATAAAGTTGGTCTTTACGGAGTGTGTTTAATGGAACAGGATTAAGTTCAGACAAGTATGGAATAACCTTTGTAGATAGATAAAATCAACAATAATTGAATTACAGCCAAAAGAGCATAACGGAGCTTATAACTACTACAAAACCAAAAAAAACAGATAACTTAATATAAAACCATAACTTTTTATGCTGCTCTACTACACTCATAGCAGAGTCCAAATCCAAGCCATAGAATAGTTTTCTTTTTTTGAAAAAGTTTTCTGAGCTTTTTTCTGAAATAAAGAAAATTATATTAATAAAAGTAACACCTAAAATTACTGCCTCAATATTAACGACATCCATTGATTTGTTTTTATACAAGTTACCATAAAATATACTTTTTAAAGATTCATTACGATTCACATACCTTGCAGCTAATTGGTGAAAAATAGCCCACAACACAACCGACAATAATAAATAAATCACTAACAAGTCTTTAACATGCATATCACACCCGAGGACTCATTAGCATTCATAAAAACACCATTTAAAGACAATATCAAATACAGCACAAACAAAAGAAAAACTACTTTATTTAAAAACAACAAAAACAATTCCAAAAAGTAGAAACAAAACACCAAAAACACCTTGAAAAATAATATACAAATTAAGTTTTCTATAATTTTTCACTATATAAATTGCAGACTTTGTATCCAATGCAGGGAAGAGTGGATGTTTTCTTCTTTTAAAAAAATATATTCAGGATTTTTTTTGCATATAAAAAATATTGAATATTAGTCACAGTAATGACAGACATAATAGCCTGAATATTAGGTATACTCACTGACTTATTTTCAAACGAATCAAATCCATACAAACTCTTCCTAAGGTCTGAAGATTTAACAATTATTCTTGAAGCTAGTTGATGAAAAACTCCAAAAAGGATAAGGCAAAGGATAAATCCAATGACTAAATAGTCTTTTACACTCATTAAAAAATACTCTTAATTTTATCATATGAATATTCAGCAATATTTGCCCCAGCCTCACCACCTAATCCTGCTACTGTCATAATTACCTGTCCAACTTTAGCATGAGGCGTAATAGCTAAAAATCCAACTAGACGCTTGCTTAAAATTTCACCTCCAGTAAGCCCTTTAGCTCTGAGTAATATTTTCACTTAGGAAAAATAGTATTATTGCTAATATTGATAAACAAAAAGCTGAGAAAATTAAATTTTTTACAACCGATTTATACCATTCTCCATGGTTGAGTAATAATAGGTTAAGATTTTTATCATTCATATTAGGTGCTAATGGAAAGGGGCCTCTAGAAAAAACGGTATCTCTTTTTAGAACTTTTAGCTCTCTGAATCTAGCAGCTGCAACCATTCCTGTCGTTGTTTCTATTAAAAAAAAGCTAGTCAAATCTAACTTTTTAAAGTATTTGGGATTATCAAAGAGTAAACTGGAGATAGAACTAAGATTCTTTTTAACATATGCATAACTTTTGAAACTAGATATTAAAGAATAAGATATCCATATAGAACTAATAATTGCAAAAGCTATTTCAAAATACTTTTCTAACATTTTATTGGGTCATCCATTCTATACTACGATCAGCACCAGTTCCTATAATCTCTCCCATATTTTCGCCCCACTACAACGGAGGTTATTTCCCAGGCAACAGTAACGACACTGTATATCCAATTGCTCCATCCGCAGTACCAAATAATTATCTCTTTTTAATAAAAACTAAACCTTCTCAAATAAACTAAAGAAAGTTCCAAAAATCAAAAAAAGTAAAGAAAATAAAAAAATAAAATATTGAATAAAGAAAAACAATGGATATTTTTTCAAAAGTAGGAATAGTTGATTTTTATTTAATGGATAATAAAAATTCTTATCATATAATTTTTTAAAAATGACTCCTCTTTTTATATTTAAAATTTCACGCCAAAAAACTAAAGGCAAAATACTTATAAAAAAATAATTAAATGGTTCTAGTGGAAGCTTAAAGTATGCTTCATCTTTAAATATTATTCTTAGAATCCCTCTTAAATTCATTGAAATATAAATATACAAAGAGATTGAAAGAATAAAAAAAAGAATTAAAGAAAAACCTCCTAGCATAGCAAAAGGAATTGTTTTAAATAAATAAATAATTGTCTCAGTCATATTAAACTACTTTTTTATATTTTCCAGTTGGTTATAAATAGCCTCACCAATTTCACCTCCTTTTTCACCGCCATACCACCCTAGTCCAGCAGAAAGTGTTGCTGCTAACCCTAGTACTACCAATGAAGTCCCTCCTGTAGCAACAGTTAATACAATAAAGGTTCCTGCAGCTCCTCCAGCAATTCCTCCAGCAATTTTAGATACTTCCACTACAGTGGTTTTAGTTTTTTCCTCAGGTTTCGCATTGGCAATTGCATCACCTGCATTATAAACATCAATTGCTAAAAATAAGTATCCCCCACCTTTAATGACTTTACTCATTCTCCCTAACTCAGCCATTTTTTCTACATACTCTTTCATACCACCTTTATAAGTTGTTCCTCTAGCCAAGGAGGATTGACTAATCATACGTCGCATATTATTAGTTTTGATAGACTGATCCCACTTAAAAATTCCTTTTGAATATTCATGATCTAATTGCTTATATAAATCACTATATTTATGCCTAAAAGCCTTAAAGTTTTTAGGATTTGCTAGTCCTGATCCTTTTGCTCTTTCTTCAGCCATTTTTAATGCTAATTGACCATGAATTTTATTCATTCGTGTGGCTGTACCTTCATGAAATGCTAAAGTTGCATCAATTCCACCTTTAGCAATTGCTCCCCATGCTATTCCGCTATCATTTGAAGGCTTTTCAAATTTTTGGACTAAAGGATGGTCGTTATTTTCAAAGATATTTTTATATGTAATCTCCGTTCTAGTATCAATCAAGGCGTCATAAAAAAATTCATAGTTCTGGGCGAAGAATTCTGCATCAAAATTTTTATCTTTTTTCATAAGCTCAATATTGGTATGAGCTTTTTGTGCATCATTTTTATATTTTTGCAATTCTTTTGCTGATGTTGAATTTGAAAGAATCACTACCATCCCTGGGGTCAGAAGTCGAATAGGTGCTATATTTGAAATATGCGGATTATTGGCCTTTAGCGTATCCCAATCTGATGCAATCAATGGTTTTTTAAAAACTCTTTTCGACCAATCTAACATTGTTTCAGTTTTTTTAATTAAATACCAAGCCACCTCTCCATCATTAAGATAAATTTCCTTAATATTTTCTTTTAGATTTTTAGTTATTTCCGTTGTGGTCTTAATTGTAAACGTACTATGTGTCTTTTTATCAGAATAAGCCTTAACTGCAATTTTTTGAAGAACTTCTCCACGGAAATAAACAGAATAAATCAAGGAGGTATTTAAATTATATATTTCAGTCCAACCTGTTAAACCTTGCTCATCAAAATTACCTTCAAATGTTGTTGTTTTCTTAGTCGTATTATTAATCACAAAGAATTTATAAGTTAAATCTTTCAATTTGAGAGGGTCTTGAACACTAAGCTTTAGACGACTGAAATAGGTACTCATAGTTGATCTCCCGAGTCTTCTTCTCCAGCTTGCTCAATTTCACTCATCATTACTAAAGTCGTAATTTGTTGAGCAGATGGTGATGTTTTTAGCTTCATAAATCCTTTTTGGTCAGTTTTGCCCTTTTGAACATTTCCCTCTTCATCAAATAATATGTAAGGTTTATCAGCCATGACCTGACTTTCTTTATTCTTTACCAAGTATTGTAAAACATAAGGATTTTCTACATCGGGTAATGCTGAAATAACTGTATTTACTTTCGCCCCACCCATAAACAGATGCTGCCCAGCTTTCACCTCAAACTTGCCACTGGTCACAGGGAAAATACCTGAACCATTCAGCTTGATCTGAGAGCCTCCCGCAGTAATCACAATCTCTTTCGGACTGGTGATTTCAATACGATCTTCGGTCGAAATAATCTGGATGCCTTGCTTGGCCAGCAAATCCATGCCATCCGATTGAGCCTGAACTTCAAACTTACCTTTGGCAGCAACCTGCTTAATCCCATTCTGTGCGGCAAACACGCTGATTCTATTTTGCGCATGCGTAATCAAATTGTTTTGTGTACTCAGATTGATACTGGCACCGGCAAACTGATTGATCTGCCCATCCGCAGATAAATGAATATCTTCATTGCTACTTAAACCAATACCTGCTGGCGAGTTCAGCAATAACAGTGATTTTTTAAACTGGGCGATCTTCTCTTGAATCTGCTCCGCAAATTCTTTCAGTTGATCAAGCGATTCTATTTCATCAATCTGCTGATTCTTGGCAACTTCACTTAAGGCTTTGGCATTGTTTTGATTGCCTTCGAGCTGCTGTTTAGCAGGTTGTGCATCAAGGTGTTCACCTTGGGCCTGATCCTGTTTATGTGTGGAAAGTAATAAACCTTCGCCTGCACGTACCGCACCCCATTGATCGGTACGTAGTTCAAAACCTTCACCTCGATCTTCACTTTCTGCCTTATCTTTCGGATGACTCAGCTTTCCAAGATTGAGTTGGCTAGCGGCATGGCTACTTTGCAACTGGACGCTGATCTGACCTGTGGTATCATCAAAGCGCAGTTGGTTATAGCCTTCACCTTGGTACTCTTTAGATTTGATCCCTACCAGTTTCTTGGTGTCTGGCAGCTTGCCTACACTGTCGAATTTGGTTGGACTACGATGTGCTTCGTGAATCCGACCAACTACAAAGGGAGGATCATTTTCAAAATAACTACTATTAAAAATCAGTCATTTCTCATATTTAATATTGTAAAAACTACAGTATAAAGAGCTAAAAAAATACACCATAAAATTAAGTAGATATTATGATCAAACTTAACTGTATTGATAATGAGTTGGTTTAAAGGATCACTATCGGTCATGAGTGCACATAAGAACAGGAATACATAAGCAAAAAAGCCAATTCTCAGAACATATGTAATATTCTTCACAAAGAACATTATAGTACCAAGAATAACGCTTACGATACCGAAGAACCAAAGGAGTACGCTTTCGTCTTCGTTTGAGCCTTCCATTTCCCTCAAATAGACAAATTCCCCCCCGCCATAAGGCACGTAAGTGACAAAACCTTTTGTAAGAGATTCAAAACAAATAGCCAAGATACCTGAAAGAATCAGAATAAGCGCCAAGTAATGTTTTAATGTTAAATTTTTCATAGTCCTGAGTAGCCCTCACCGGGTGTCCAATATTTATGTAATGTGCGTGGAGTCGCAGTACAAGCTGGGCAACTGTCTGGCTTAGAGTAAATAACTCCTCGTAAAGCTTGCCTGATTGATTCCTGCCAATTTCTTGAGCGATTATAGACTTTTTTAGGATTTTCAAAATTTGTCTTATCTTCTGCCGGGTCCAAAAAAGAATCCAGACCACTCTCCCCTGCATTGTGCAAAATGGTTGCTTCTCTAGGGGTGAGCTGACGCCCTAACTTTAATTGCTTTAATTGGATATTTTTGGCAACCATATCAGTTGCAACTTGAGGATCATTTGTTATGAGATCAAATGTTTTTCTGAGTCTGTTTGAATCACTTTCTGGAAAGCCAAGCAGTTTGGCCGCCAAGCCTAGTTGCATTTCACCCAAGCCATAACTTCTGTGTGGTTTAACACCGAACTTATCTTTAGCGTAAGCCACATAGTTCTTAGCAATAGCAGCAGAAGAATAAAATTTTTCCTGAAAAACGATTGAGCCAATCGTCATAGGGTCCACACCGTACTTTGCTGCAGAGGCATTAATAGCTGCATTGTAATAAGCGACTGTGTATAACCCTTCTGGAGGATGTACCGAACGATTAACTGCAATTTTATCAATACTGTGATCTTTTTCTTGGCTAGTATGATGAGTAACTAGTTTAACTTCATGTACTGTATGCTTTACGCTACTGCCTGACTCTCTCGTGTACGTAATGCCAACAAAGGGCTGAGGCTCTAACAATCTTCCAGTTGGTAGATAAACATTAATTCGAACAGTACAGTTTTTCGGGTTCTCATTTTTTTGCAGAGGGAAATTTGCCTCAACAGATATACCTGAAGGGTTGATCTTCAATTTATTGGTTTCAAACTGTCTGCCAGTATCTTGTACGGTAAATATTGCAGAAAATGAAAAGTTAGTATAATTACCTAACCCTCTCAATCTCAATTGTACATAGCATGTGCTCATTCTGTGTCTTCCTCGTCTGGCACAGGATCTGGATAATCATGATTGTCTAAAAGATGGAAAGATATTTGTTCTTCTTTCTCGGTATATATTCGTTGAGTGTATCCACTTTCATCAGTAACACCTTCAAATTGCTTGCCTGATTCTGATATTGCGAAATATGCTTTATTTTTATACGGTGTATTTTGATTATCAATCAATTGAACACTTAGATTAAATAGCCCCTTACTTTCGGGTAATATTGGAAAGTGGCTAACAACTTGTTCACCAGACTTAAACAAATGCTGCCCTGCCTTCACCTCAAACTTGCCACTGGTCACAGGGAAAATACCTGAACCATTCAGCTTGATCTGGGAACCACCCGCTGTAATCACAATCTCTTTCGGACTGGTGATTTCAATACGATCTTCAGTCGAAATAATCTGAATACCTTGCTTGGCAAGTAAATCCATGCCATCCGACTGCGCTTGGACTTCAAACTTACCTTTGGCAGCAACTTGTTTAATTCCATTCTGCGCAGCAAACACACTGATTCTGTTTTGCGCATGCGTAACCAGATTTTTCTGTGTACTCAGATTAATACTGTCGCCTGCAAACTGATTGATCTGCCCATCTGCGGATAAATGAATATCCTCACTGGTACTTAGGCCAATCCCTGCTGGCGAGTTCAGCAATAGCAATGATTTTTTAAACTGAGCGATCTTCTCTTGAATCTGCTCAGCAAATTCTTTGAGTTGATCCAGCGATTCTATTTCATCAGTCTGCTGATTCTTGGCAACTTCACTTAAGGCTTTGGCATTGTTTTGATTGCCTTCGAGCTGCTGTTTAGCAGGTTGTGCATCAAGATGCTGGCCTTGGGCTTGATCCTGTTTATACGTGGAAAGCAGTAAACCCTCGCCTGCACGGACTGCACCCCATTGATCAGTGCGCAGTTCAAAACCTTCGCCGCGATCTTCACTTTCTGCTTTATCTTTGGGATGACTGAGTTTACCCAGATTGAGTTGACTGGCAGCATGACTGCTTTGCAACTGGGCACTGATCTGCCCTGTGGTGTCATCAAAGCGCAGTTGGTTAAAACCTTCACCTTGATACTCTTTAGACTTAATTCCTGCCAGTTTCTTGGTGTCTGGCAGCTTACCTACATGATCAAACTTGGTTGGGCTACGATGGCCTTCATGAATTCTTCCCACCACAAATGGACGGTCAATATTGCCATCAAAGAAGTCGATGACTACGATTTCATCAATACGGGGCAAGAAGCGTGCGCCATAGCCTTCACCAGCCCAAGGCGTGAGTACATCGACCCAAGCAGAATCGGTGTCGTTGTCATTGGCACCTGCACCACCATCGTGGCTGTGATCGTCATTGCGAGTAAACAGGAAGCGGACTTTAATTCGTCCCCATTCATCCACATGGATTTCTTCACCGCTTGGCCCAACCACTTTGGCACGTTGCGGTGATGCAGTTGGACGGTGTTGTAAGGGATTGTATTCGGGTACGGTTTTAATGCTGCGGCGTTGCAATGTCAGTTGATTGGCTTGGCGCTCATCACTCTCTTTTATTTGCCAGTTGCTTTGCGCTAATAGCTGATGAATCTGTTGCTGCAAGTCTTTGGGTAAATTATTTTGGTTATAAAAGTTTTTGCTTGTGATCAGGAATTCTTTGTCTGCGCCATCGTGTTGATCAATTTCAGGATGTTCAGCCAATTCAAACCAGTAACCCACTTGGGTATCGCGGACGGTAGTATGGGCTGTAAATTGTTTGGATTGTAAGTCGTAATATTGACCCAGATTTTGATTCAGCTTTTCAATCTGAGCATTGCCCGATGCGGTTGCACCATCTTCCCCATTTAAGTCTTGCATCCATGCGGGTGAAAAATGCCATGCCTGTTCTAGTCCAAGACTGGCATTGTCGTATTGAGCACTGTGTTTATGTGTGCTTTGTACACTACCTGCACCGTCTTCTTGTTCTAAGGCATCGGCCTGCCAGCGTTGCACATGCACGCTACTCGGCTGTAGAGAACGCTGTCCAACCAGACTGGTCATGCTGTCGTATTGTTCTGTAGCACTACTACAGTGATAACGAATCTGTCGACGATCGAGTGCTTGGTATTGGCTATTGTCATCAATCAGACGTAGTTTTTGCGGCTGAATCGCGGCACTGCTTTGCGCGACGGTTCTTTCAGCTTCATCAATTAACCAGCTAATCCCTTCGCTACGCATCAAAGATGTTAAAAAATCTTCATCTGATTGATTATATTGCATAATAAAGGGACGAATGTCGTAATCTTGACTGAGTCCGCTTAAATCAAGCGTTAAGCTGGATGCAAACAAGGGGCTTTTTTGCTGCCATTCCTTGAAAACGATTTCCACCACATCACGCACACTCTTGTTCATAAATACGCGACTGTTACGGCGTTGTTTCCACAATGCAGTTGGATCTTCTAAAGTCAGCTTATATACGGTCAAGCTACCGTCTGATTGCCCTTGTAAGGCTTGAGTAATAATCCCTGTGACGCGGGTCAATTGACCTTGATCTGTCACCGTATCAATTGCCGCTTGGCTGCCAATAAATTGTTTGAGTGGAATGGTCGCATTGGTTGACAGGCAGATCAGTTCTGCCTTAAATCCATCATTCAGTTGATGCTGACCATCAATACGTTGTAGGAAGACTTGAGTATTTAAATTTTGATTGGAAAATTGAATATGAATTGCACGTTTTTGTGCAGTAAGACCCAAACTATCCAGGGCCTGAAATATATTACTCAACATTATTTTATAAAATATTAACTAAAATTTAAGCTATTTTATAAACAGCATACAAATCTGTCTATATTTTTAATGTTACGTTCTTGCAACAGTGACTGTAATGACCTGCAGATTTTAGTCTAAAGCCTTAGAATGATTATTAATAAGATTTTTTACAGGTTCAAATCAAAATACATATAAACCAATATGTTTTATCAAATAAGGCCAATTCTCCCTATTTGATAAAACAGTAATCATTAAACCTTAAACTGTAGCCTTAAAATAATCCTCTTTCGGCATATCAATCACTTCGACACATAACTGTATCGGATAGCTGACCTTAGACTGGATATAGCTTTTTTGCTCTAATCGCTGCAACAATGCCGCACCAACAGCTTGTTTTTGAGCCTGCGTCCTGCCACTCAACAAATACAGTTTTAAATGAATATAGGCTTCCTCTGCTTCATTCAAACCAATTAAAAATATCTCATCTTTAAATGCACGAGATTTAATATCATTTGCGACGAATAAATCAGTTTCAATTAATGCGATATTCGCATCCTTTAATAATTGATGTGGATCTAATTCAGTTAAATTAGCTGAATAGTTTGCAATTAAATGCGGCATTTTTATGATTCCTATTCAATAAATAATAAAGCTAAGCGAACTTGGTCATAAGCCATTCTTGGGCTGGTGGCTTCAACGATGGGACGCAATTTAATCGAACCGTCATCGGTAAAATGTTCAGGGTTTTTACGTTTATGCAAACGCTTATAGATCTTGCGCACTTCTTCAATCACTTCATCACCCGGACTGGCCACCGAAATATCCAAGCCCTGCTCTTTATGCAAACGCGCCAGATGATTGATGATCGTTGCAGGCGTTAAACCACGCTCATGCGCAATATCTTCAATCTCATAACCTTCTTCAAATAAAGTACGGGTTTCATCCAAGGTCGCTGCGGCATAATTCTGTTTCGCACCTTTGGCGATTTTCTTTTCATTACGGGCAATTTCAGTGGCATTCAATGTGCCACCACAATGCCGAATAAAAGCATTATGCTGTGTGGTTAAATCAATATTTTCAAAGTTGGCTTCCGCTTCAGTGGATAATTCCTGAAAACGGCGATCCGCTTTGATTGCTAGACTATCCAGTTCAAGCGCCTGCTCATTAAAGCCAAGCAGCTTCAGCCCTGTCAGAGATTTTAAGCGTGATAAAGCCACATAACCCTGACCTTTTTCAAAGGTATTGCTGAGATTGATTTCTGCTGCTTCCAAAGTCATACCCTGACTTTTATGAATGGTAATCGCCCAAGCCAAACGCAACGGAATCTGTTGGAAACTGGCAATCGCCTTACCTGCTTCATTTTCAATTGACCATGTTTCAGGTTCAACCAAGAAGGTTGTGCCATCAGTCAACTTCACTTTAGGCAAAATGCCCTGCTTATCGTCTTCTTCAAAACCAATCACTTCACCCAGACTGCCGTTGATATATCCCATATCAAAGTTGTTTTTGACAAACATCACCTTGGCATTCTTCTTTAGGGTGAGTTCTTCAGGCGCACGCACTGAGGATTTTAAGGTTTCCATCAACTTTTCGTTGCCATCGACAACCGCATTGAATTGATGGCTTTCATTGTCAATTTCATTCAGGTGCTGATAATTAATATTATCGACATCCATATTGTGCGTATATAAACGAGTAAAGGTCTCGCCAATATCGTGCTGCCGCGATTGTTGCAAAGCACTAATATGGTTACCTTTAATATTCTGTGCCCGAATTGCATTGAGAATCTGATTGAGAATTTCATCATCCTGACGATGCTGTTCAGTTAAATAACAGACACGGAATTTGGCTTCGACCCATGCATCGGACATAAAGCAGAATTTATCGCGATTGCTTTCATCCTTTTTACCGACTGGCGGTAACTGGAAGAAATCCCCTGCCACAATCACTTGAATCCCGCCAAAGGCTTCGTCACTTTCTTTAAAGTATTTCAGCACCTGATTGACCAGATTCAGTTGCTTGGCATGCAACATCGAAATTTCATCAATAATCAAGACTTGGGCATTTTCTAAATGCTCTTTTAAATATTTACGCTCTTTCATCCGTTTCAGATCATCATCAGTCAGGCGGTCTTTAATCCCGATCCCCGCCCAAGTATGGATGGTCATACCATTCATATGCGTCGCTGCAATTCCTGTCGAAGCGGTAATTGCCACAGGTACTTTGCGTGCTTTTAAATAATGAATGTATTGATTAAGCGTATAGGTTTTTCCTGCACCTGCTGAACCCGTTAAAAAAACATTTTCGCCAGCTTTAAGTAACTTGAGTGCAGTCTCTTGTTTCATAATTTCTTCAGTCAAAATCAACAGCGCATAGCTTAACGATTTTTTACCCAAAATAAAAATGCAATGCGAAATCTAACCGAATTTCCTCATCAAATACCTAACATTGTTGAACGCTTGGTATCGCATAATTACATTGACATCCAAAGGTTTTCATTTAATGTGGTTGTTAATGAATTCAGACTTGATCTATAAAAATGACTACTTCAAATCTTTATGCATATCAAACAGATATACTCGGTGAAGATTATCAGCAACTGACCTTAAATTTTGCAGATGATTATGATGGAAAAGTTGTAGCTACTTTGGTTCGCAAGAAGGCCGCTGAAGCAACCAAAAAAGCAGTTTTATATATCCATGGTTTTGCAGACTATTTTTTTCAAAAAGAAATGGCTGAACAATTTAATCAGCATGGTTACGATTTTTACGCACTCGACCTGAGAAAATATGGTCGCTCTCGCCTGCCTCACCAAAAATTCTACTATGTGCTTGATTTACGTGAATACGATGCAGAGATCAGCAAAGCACTGGAAATTATTGGTCAAGAAAATCACAATCAAGTTGTATTGGCAGGCCATTCAACAGGCGGTTTAACTGCTACCTTATATGCTGCACATTATCCAGATCATCGCTTAATCAAAGCAGTCTGGAACAACAGCCCATTCTATGATTTCTATAAAAGTGTCCTTGAGAAAAAAGTGGGTATTCCGCTCTTAAGCGAAGTGGGTAAACGCCTACCGAATGGAAAATTTCCAAGCGGTCTAAATCAATGGTATACCCCGAGCTTACATAAAGATTTTTATGGTGAGTGGGATTTCAATCTGGATTGGAAACCAAAAACCATGCCTTTTGTGCACCTCTGTTTTGTGACGGCAATTCACGAAGCACAAAAGGAAATTCATCAGGGTGTGAGTTTAAATGTACCTACCTTGATCATGCATTCACATCAATCAAAATTTCCTAAAAAATGGGGTATTGATGCGCAACAAAGCGATGTGATTCTGGATGTCAATGATATGACTCAGAATGCCAAGAAAATGAAAGGTGATGTGCAAACACTTGCTATTCAAAACGGTCTGCATGATTTGGTTTTATCTGCACCGCCTGTTCGTGCACAGGTCTATAAAGATCTGTTTGCTTGGTTGGCTGAAAAAATCCAGTAATACCGATGACCATTTTAAATATCTTGATGCTCAGTGGTCTTGGTACTTACTGAGCATATTTTTAGCGGGATGCGAAGCTGGCAATAATTCCAGCAGACGTTCAGCAGCATCAACGGCTTCTGGACAATAGGCCAAATGTTTTAATAAAGCATCACTGCCCTGTGTCTGAAAAATCACATGACTCAAACGCGACTCCAAACAATCCCGCCAAGCAGATAAAAATGGACTTTCGGTTTTCGCTAAGAAAATACCAGTATAACCTTGTAGAGCGGTACTGATATAACCCGCATCCAATGCCTGTTCCAGTTGCAGGAAATCTGCCTCGATCGGAATATTCAGGCGATAAGGCCTTGAACCAAGCGCCTCACCTAAACGATCTCTTAAATGAGACATCTCTGCTTTTAATGTCCCAAGACTGACTTTGCGTTCCCCATACAAAGCCTGATGTAAATTCTCTAAATTCAGACCTTGTGGACATAGAGCTAAAATCACCAGAATTTCGATTTGTCTCGGGGTTAAACTTAAGCTTTTGCCATTGATCAACACCTGTGCCGTATTAAAAGTACGTAAATACAGGTGTTGTTGCTGTAATTGTTGCACCGCCATTTGAATAATTGCGGCGCAGCGTTCGACGGCTAATAGACCTAAACTATTGTGGTTTTCCCATGTAGTGGATAAATCTACTACGCCTAAAACTTGCTTGGAATAAGGATCAAGCACAGGCGCAGCATAGCAAACCCAATCATGTACCGATGCCATATAGTGTTCATTAGAAAATACACAGCTTGATTTACGGGTCTTCAGTGAAAGTGCCAGCGCATTGGTGCCAACTAATTCTTCCTGCCACTGTCCCCCTGCAACAAAGTGGACGCGTTCGGCAGCATTACGCATTTGGGTACAGGATGCTGTCCAGATAATGGTACTGCCGACATCGCCAACCGCAAGCACCATAGCAGACTGTTCTGCAACATGTTTTAGATCTTCTTGGCAAGCCTGTAATGCCAAGGCCAAAGAACCTGTTTGAGTCGAAACTTGATCGAGCAACGGTGCAGCTAAACGTTCTTTAGGAATATCAGCGAGTGTAGAACGCTCCCATGAACTGGCAATACTCTGTTCCATTTTTTCGGCATGCTGTGGATTGAGACTACTTTGCGCCCTGAGTTGCTCAACCAATGTCCGCTGTTGCTGTAATTCCCTTTTTGTATGCATTTGTAATTTCCCTATTCCCTTATATGCAATTCCAACCTTTTTCCAACCTTCAACGCGATAACGTCATTCTCAATAACGTACCCAGTACTTTATTTAAAAATATCACAACACATAAAGGAGTATGTATATGCGCTATGTTGATCCGAATCAATCTGGTTCAAAAATCCATTTTAAAGACCAATATGAAAACTTTATTGGTGGGCAGTGGGTTGCGCCAGTCAAAGGAGTCTACTTTGACAATATTTCCCCTGTCGATGGCAAAAGTTTTACTCGTATTCCACGTTCGAGTGCAGAAGATATTGAACTGGCACTGGATGCTGCCCATAAAGCCAAGAAAGAGTGGAATAAATCCTCTCCAACCACACGATCTAATTTATTACTTAAAATTGCGGACCGTATGGAGGCCAATTTAGAAATGTTGGCGGTTGCTGAAACTTGGGATAATGGTAAACCTGTCCGTGAAACGCTGGCGGCTGACATCCCTTTGGCCATTGATCATTTCCGTTATTTTGCAGGCTGTATTCGCGCACAGGAAGGTGGTATCTCCGAAATTGATGAAGACACCATTGCCTATCATTTTCATGAACCACTCGGCGTGGTTGGACAAATCATCCCTTGGAACTTCCCGATTCTCATGGCGGCATGGAAACTGGCACCGGCATTGGCAGCGGGCAACTGTGTGGTGATCAAACCTGCGGAACAAACACCTGTTGGCATTTTATTAGTGGCTGAGCTGATACAAGACCTATTACCTGCGGGTGTACTCAATATCATCAATGGTTATGGTGCCGAAGTTGGCCGCCCACTGGCAACCAGTCCACGTATTGCCAAAATTGCGTTTACTGGTTCGACCCAAGTTGGGCAATTGATCATGCAATATGCCACCGAAAACATCATTCCAGTGACTTTGGAGCTAGGCGGAAAATCACCGAATGTATTCTTTGCCGATGTGATGGATCATGATGATGATTTTCTTGATAAAACCCTTGAAGGTTTCGCCATGTTTGCGCTGAATCAGGGTGAGGTCTGCACTTGCCCATCGCGTGCCTTGATTCAGGAAAGTATTGCCGATCAATTTATGGAAAAAGCCATTGAACGGGTCAAGCGCATCAAACTCGGACATCCCCTTGATACCGACACTATGGTCGGTGCACAAGCCTCATTGGAACAGCAAGAAAAAATCCTGCGTTGTATCGATACAGGCCGACAAGAAGGTGCGGAAGTGCTATTGGGTGGGCATGGTCGCCAAGAGGTCGGCAATGGTTACTACATCGAACCGACCATCTTTAAAGGCCATAACAACATGCAAGTGTTTCAGGAAGAAATCTTTGGCCCTGTGCTGTCTGTGACCACATTTAAGGACTTTGATGAAGCCATTCAGATCGCCAATGACACCATGTATGGCTTAGGTGCAGGGGTCTGGTCACGCTCAAACCATACTGCCTATCGTGCAGGCCGTGCCATTGAAGCGGGTCGAGTTTGGACCAATTGTTATCACATCTACCCTGCTCATGCTGCATTTGGAGGCTATAAAAAGTCAGGTGTAGGTCGTGAAAACCACAAAATGATGCTCGATCATTATCAACAAACCAAAAACTTGTTGGTGAGTTATTCAACCAAAGCCATGGGCTTTTTCTAGACGATCCAAATCGGTTTACTGACCTGTATAAGCCTTATCTTTAAAGGTTTATACAGGTTTAAACCATCAGATGTTGGTTTATAAAAAACCTCTATTTTTCACTCAAACTGAATCACCAAAGCAAATAAAAATTCAATTTCTGCACAGGGTGTGCAACATCGGCATTGCTTTTGCATCTTGCTGATAAGACCCATACACGGAGCTTTGTATGAACAATCAAGATCCTATTTCTGCACTTTCAGCATCGACAACCACTTCCGAAGATTATTTTGCCCAAAGACAACTCAAACAAGGTGCCGTGGGCTGGTTATTACTGATCGGTTTAGGGGTTGCCTATGTCATTTCAGGTGATTTTGCTGGCTGGAATTTCGGTATCGCTCAAGGGGGTTGGGGCGGCATGTTTGTTGCCACCGCAGTCGTTGCCGTGATGTATCTCTGCCTATGCCTTGCCATGTCCGAAATGGCGACCATGCTGCCAACAGCGGGTGGCGGTTATAGTTTTGCGCGTATCGCATTTGGCCCACTCGGTGGTTATTTAACAGGTACCGCGATTCTGATTGAATACGCGATTGCGCCCGCAGCCATTGCGGTCTTTATTGGTGCCTATTGTGAATCGTTATTTGGCATTGGTGGCTGGCAAGTTTATTTAGCCTGTTATCTCATTTTTATGGGTATTCACCTAAAAGGTGCTGGCGAAGCCCTTAAAATTATGTTTGCCATCACCTTGGTTGCGGCAATCGCACTGGCCGTTTTTATTTTTGCGATGTTTCCTCATTTTAATTCGCATAATCTGTTTGATATTCCAGCGGGGCAACAATTTGGCGCAAGTAGCTTTTTACCCTATGGCTATTTAGGGATTTGGGCAGCGGTTCCCTATGCAATTTGGTTTTTCTTGGCCGTTGAAGGTGTGCCCTTAGCCGCAGAAGAAGCCAAAGATCCGGCCAAATCACTGCCACGCGGACTGATTGGTGCGATGTTGATTTTAACCGCCTTTGCCCTATTGATTTTATTTTTGGGTGCAGGTGCAGCGGGTGCCAGTACCTTGCAACACTCCAGTGCACCTTTGGTCGATGCCCTCGTCAAAGTCTATGGACAAGGTACATGGCTGGCTAACTTTGTCAATTTTGTCGGTCTTGCTGGACTCATCGCCAGTTTCTTTTCGATTATCTATGCCTATTCACGCCAAATTTTCGCACTCTCCCGTGCGGGCTATTTACCTACATCGCTATCATTGACCAATAAAAATCATGCCCCTTATTTAGCCATCATCATTCCAGGCATCATTGGATTTTTCTTGTCCTTAACTAAAGAAGGCGATTTACTGATTTTAATTGCAGTCTTCGGTGCAACCATTTCTTATGTATTGATGATGCTCTCGCATATTAAACTGCGCGTATCTCGGCCCTTAATGCACCGTCCCTATAAAACACCTGGTGGTATCGTCACCTCGAGCATTGCCTTAATTTTAGCTACCATCGCAGTTGTCGCAGGTTTTCTGGTCAATCCTAAAGTGTGGTGTATTGCAGCAGGCATTTATATGGTCTTTATTGCCTATTTTATATTTTATAGCCGTCATCAACTCATACAGGGGACGCCAGAGGAAGAGTTTGCCCAGATCACGGCAGATGAAAAACAATAATCAGGAAGATTAAGGAGAAGCGCATGCGTTACCGTCAAATCGTGGCCCAACAACACTATCAGTTTGCCGATCTTAAAACATTAATGGCAAAAGCCACGCCTTTGCGTTCTGGTGATCAACTGGCAGGGATTGCTGCACAGGATGCTACTGAACGTGTTGCTGCACAAATTACACTTGCAGATGTGCCGTTAAAAAACTTTTTAAATGAAACGCTAGTCGATTACGAGACTGATGAAATTACCCGACTGATTATTGATGAACACCGCGCTGATCTGTTTGCGCCGATTGCGCATTTTACGGTTGGCGATTTCCGTAACTGGCTACTCAGCGAAGATGCCACCACCGAAAAACTACAGCAACTTGCAGCGGGTCTCACACCAGAAATGGTCGCAGCTGTGAGTAAAATTATGCGCAATCAAGATCTCATCTATGTCGCTAGTAAATGTGAGGTCATCACTCAATTCCGCAATACCATCGGCTTAAAAGGACATTTATCCACGCGTTTACAACCCAATCATCCCACCGATGATGTACTGGGTATTTCCGCCAGTATTTTAGATGGTTTGATGTATGGCAATGGTGATGCAGTAATTGGCATTAATCCCGCAACAGACAACTTACATAATTTATCAGAGCTGCTAAAACTGATTGATCATGTTATTCAAGAATATCAAATCCCGACCCAGTCTTGTGTTCTGACCCATATCAGTTCAGGCATTCAACTGGCAGAAAAAAATGTTCCGATTGACCTGATGTTTCAATCCATCGCAGGTACACAAAAAGCCAATGAGGGTTTTGGCATTTCACTCGAAATGCTGCAAGAAGGTTATGAAGCAACACTGGCTCTCAACCGTGGTACGCTTGGCAACAACGTAATGTACTTTGAAACAGGCCAAGGCAGTGCCCTGTCGAGTAATGCACATCACGGCGTCGATCAGCAAACCATCGAAGCGCGTGCCTATGCCGTAGCACGCAAATACAATCCCTTATTGGTCAATACCGTGGTCGGCTTTATTGGCCCTGAATATCTCTATGATGGAAAACAAATTATCCGCGCGGGTCTGGAAGATCATTTCTGCGGCAAGCTGCTCGGTTTGCCGATGGGTTGTGATATCTGCTATACCAATCATGCAGATGCCGATCAGAACGATATGGATGTGCTGCTGACCTTATTCGGTACAGCAGGCATTAATTTTATTATGGGCATTCCGGGTTCAGATGATGTGATGCTGAATTATCAAACCACCTCTTTTCATGATGCACTATACCTCAGACAACTGCTTGGATTACAACCAGCCCCTGAGTTTTCATCTTGGTTAGAGCAACAAGGCATTTTAAAACAGCAGCAACAGCATATTCATTGGGCAGAACAAATGCCTGCTCAATTCTCCAAGTTATTGATGCATTGAGGAGAATCAAATGAAACTTTCTAAAGACTTTCAATTTCCTGCACAGGCGCATCAAGACCAGTGGGAAACACTGAAACAGTTTACCGATGCCCGTATTGCCATTGGACGTGCAGGGTGCAGCATTCCAACCCGCGCTTTGCTTGATTTCCAACTCAGCCATGCTCAAGCCAAAGATGCGGTTTTCCAGTGCTTAAATGTCGAATTACTGACTGAGCAATTACAACAATTGGGGCTCACTCCTATCCATGTACAAAGTCAGGCTGAACATAAAGAGCTGTATTTGAAGCGACCTGATTTAGGACGTTTACTTTCAACCGATTCGATGCAACAGCTTCAGCAAATGCAACAAGATCAGCAGAGCTATGATGTCTGTATTGTGATTGGCGATGGTTTATCGGCCCGTGCCATTGAAGAAAATGCACTGCCTTTTATACAGGCACTGATCCAACCGTTTGCAGAACAACAATGGTCTTTAGCCCCTGTGGTGATTGCAACAGGCAGCCGTGTTGCTTTGGGGGATGAAATCGCTGAAATTTTTCAGGCGCGTATGCTCATTATGCTGATCGGTGAACGTCCCGGTCTCAGTTCACCTGACAGTATGGGACTCTACTACACATGGGAAGCGCACAGCGGTTGCCTAGATTCACAACGTAACTGTATTTCCAATATTCGTCCCGCAGGATTAAGTACGCCGATTGCCACACAACGCTTATTGGCTTTAATGCATAACTCCAAACAACTGGGGTTTTCTGGTGTCGATTTGAAAGATGAACATGTGGTTCCAACTGTTGAAGAACATCATCAACGCAGATTGCTTTTTTAACTGAGTACTTGGACAGCCCTATTTACCAGTGCTGTCCAACATGCATAAGGTCAACACATCAGTCTTAAAAATGATTTAAGATACAACATAATTTTTATTCATTGGTACTCGGTCATGACCCTCGCCACCCATCTAAAAACCGTTTACGCCATTCAACATCTTGCTTTTGAAGACCTAGGTTCATTAGAAGATATTTTTTATCAGTTGGGTTTTCGCGTCCGTTATTTCGAAGCAGGCGTGGACGATCTTAGCCCTGCGCTCAATTATGAAGGCTTAACGGTGATTCTTGGTGGCCCAATCGGCGTCTATGAAACCGAGGACTACCCGTTTTTAGTGGATGAAATTGCAGGGTTAAAACAACGCTTAAAAGCCAATAAACCCACCATCGGAATTTGTTTGGGGGCACAACTCATTGCACACGCACTCGGGGCAAAAGTCTATGCTGGACACCAAAAAGAAATTGGTTGGAGCAAATTAGACATTAAAGTGCTTGAGACGAATCCCTTAGCAGCATTAGAAAATGTCGAAGTGCTGCACTGGCATGGTGACACTTTTGATTTACCTGAAAATAGTACCTTATTGGCAAGTTCGGCAATCTATCCCAACCAAGCTTTTTCTGTCGGTAATAATATCTTGGCCTTGCAGTTCCATCTTGAAATCGCTGAAGAAAATTTTGAAAAATGGCTCATTGGACATACCTGTGAAATACGTCATGCGGGTTTATCCATTCCTCAATTGCGTCAAGATAATCAGGCTTATGCAGCACAGTTGGAGCAACAGTGCCGACTCGCAATTCAAACGTTCTTAGACCATCTGAATGTTTAAAAGCTTGCTATTTTAGAACTGTAAAAAAAGCCCAACATTAAATCGCTGGGCTTTTTCGTTGGTTCATCCATAAGGTCTGTTACACCCATGTTAAAGCTGTGTTGTTGTCTGCATTGGCAGTAATCGAGAGTCTTGAATTGCTGCAATACGATGTCCATTTCCCTTCATGCATTCTGGGTTCTGTGCAAACGACATAAAGCTGTCAATGGATGTTTGTTTTACCAACATCACGATGTCCCAATACTCATCAGAGGGTCCGATAAAAAATTCACCCGCATTGGCGAGCAGTAAAATATCGCCACCCGTTTGCTGTAGAAACGGACGTGTATGGTCGATATAGCGCTGAAACGCCTCTCGTCCTGTAATTGGGGTTGCTGGTGCTAAATCTGGACAATCTGAATAATCCGCCACTTGTTTTAATCGAAGTAAATTCAACATGACGACCTCCCCTTGAAGATGTCGCTTAAATAAACGAATGCCATCCTCTTGTGTTGGGAAAATATACGCGTCTTTCATTTTTTTCTCCCCCTTAAACTTTTAATTTATTCAACAAAAGCTGTAACGTCTTGATTTCCTCTTGATTGAATAATGCAAAGATAGAATCAACCGTGTGCTCGACCGTCGTGATCGCACTGCTGAGAAGTTCTTGACCACTTGCACTCAGTACAACAAAGCTTTGTCTTGCATCACGTGGATGAACCGTCTTTACGATCAGCCCAGTTTTTTCCATAGGTTGCAACACTCTGGTGACACCAGAAGCTGTCAGTGCAACTTTATGGGCCAATGAGATTCGATTTAATCCCACCTCAGGCACTAGACCAAGGTGATACATCAGAATAAATTCCGTCAGATTAATTCCGTGTACGCTAAGCGCCAGATCCAGTTTTTTACTCAATAAAGAACCAACAAGGTGTTGATCCAGTAATAATTCAAGCTTATTCATAACCGATTTCAATACAGATACAATGCTTGCAATATACTTGAGTTATCAAGTATATTGCAAGCATTGTATCTTACTTTTTGAGATGAACTATGAATGAGGTCTCTACAAACAATCTCTATCTCCACTACGATATCTTTGGCGCTGAGCATGAAAATACCATTCTATTAATTTCAGGATTAGGTACTCAGATGATTCATTGGCGTGATTTATTCTGTCAAATGCTTGCTAAAAGAGGTTTTCGAGTCATTCGGTTTGACAATCGAGATGTTGGCTTGTCAACACATTTGCATGATCAACCCGCTCCAGAGTTGGGTGATCTGATCCATGCTACCCAAAATGGCGAGAACATTAAAATTGCTTATACGCTTCACGATATGGTTAAAGATACAGTGGGATTACTTGATGCTTTAGCAATTGATCAAGTCCACATTATTGGACGTTCTATGGGTGGGATGATTGCCCAACTGATGGCAAGTACTTACCCTAAAAGAGTCAAGACCTTGATATCCATTATGTCGAGCACAGGAAACCCTACGCTTCCAAGTGCCCCATCTGATGTTATGGCGCTGCTCACCCGCCCAAGTCCAGACCCACATTTGGATAGGACGGGTTTTTCCTGCATAAATTGCACTTTGCAAAATATATTTCGAGCCCTCGGTTTAATTTCGACGAAAATGCGTATTTACAACTTATTTCAGAGGAATATGACCGCAGTTACGATCCAGATGGACTAAAAAGGCAAATTGCTGCAATTGCAGCAACGGGTGATATTCGCTCATACCTCGCCCGCATTATTGCCCCTACACTGGTGATTCATGGCACAGAGGATTTATTAATCCCGATTGCATGCGGCCAAGATAGCACAAAGTCTATTTCTGGCGCAGAGCTGTTAAAAATTGAGGGTATGGGGCATGATTTACCAACTGATCTCGATCAACTCATCATCGATGCGATTGCTGCCCACATCCAACAAGCAATGCCTCATAAAGATCAGTAACAAACCGACCTCCCAACAATCGCACAACGCGATACACCGATTTAAAATAAAATGCTTAAAAAACCCATTAGCAGCAGAAATAAAAAGCCGATTTGAAAACAAATCGGCTTTTTAAGATCAAGACAATAAATTCAAAACTTATTTCTTGTCAGCTTTAAAGCTATCTTTCAGATCCAGAATACGGTTAAACACAGGCTTTTCAGCTTGATGATCATATTGATCCGCAACAAAATAACCTTCACGTTCAAACTGGAAACGATCTTCAGGTTTTGCTTGTGCTAAAGCTGGCTCAATCACCGCTTGTACTACTTGCAACGATTCTGGATTTAAATGTGCTAAGAAATCATCATCCGCATCTGGTGCTGCTTCGTTAAACAAACGATCGTAAATACGAACTTCCGCAGGTACACCTTTGGTCGCAGAGACCCAATGAACAACCCCTTTCACCTTACGGCCTTCAGGATTTTTACCCAAAGTTTCAGGGTCAATTGAACATTTAAGCTCAACCACTTCACCATTGGCATCTTTGATCACTTCATCACACTTGATCACATAAGCATGGCGCAAGCGCACTTCACCCTCAGGAATCAGACGCTTAAAGCCTTTCGGCGGTACTTCTTCAAAATCTTTACGATCAATATAAAGTTCACGCGTTAACGGAATAATACGTTCGCCCATATCCACGTTTGGATGACGTGCATGCGTGAGATCCAATTCTTCAGGTAAATTGGTCAATGTCACTTTCAATGGATTCAGTACTGCCATGCCACGTGCTGCTGCATTTTCCAATGACTGGCGAATACAGAACTCCAGCATTGCCACATCAACAATACCATCCGTTTTCGATACACCAACACGCTTACAGAAATCACGTAGGCCTTCTGCGGTAAAACCACGGCGACGCATCCCAACGACTGTTGGCATACGTGGATCGTCCCAACCCTGTACATGCTGACCTTCAACCAATTTACGTAATTTACGTTTAGACGTAATGGTGTAATCGATGTTTAAACGTGAAGACTCATACTGACGTGGTACAGCTTGCGAGTGAACTTTCTCTACAATCCAGTCATAGAATGGACGATGATCTTGGAATTCTAAAGTACAGAGTGAATGGGTAATACCTTCAATCGCATCAGACAATGGATGAGCGTAGTCATACATTGGGTACATTTTCCATTTATCACCGGTTTGGTGATGTTCTGAATGCAGTACACGATAAAGAATCGGATCACGCATATGCACATTCGGGCTTGCCATATCGATTTTGGCACGAAGTACAGCACCGCCTTCTTGGATTTCACCATTACGCATTTGTTCAAAACGCGCAAGATTTTCTGCAACAGTCGCATCACGATAAGGTGAATTTTTACCAGGTTCAACGAAATTACCGCGGTTCAGCTTAATTTCTTCTGGGGTTTGCAAATCAACATAGGCATCCCCTTGTTCAATCAATTGAACAGCCCATGCATAAAGTTGATCAAAATAACCTGATGCATAGCGAGGCTCGCCATTCCAGTTAAAACCCAACCATTTCACATCGTTGGCAATACCATCAACATATTCTTGTTCTTCGGCATCTGGGTTGGTATCGTCAAAACGTAAATTACATAAACCTTCAAATTCTTCGGCAATACCAAAATTCAAACAAATTGCTTTGACATGACCAATATGTAGGTAACCATTTGGCTCAGGCGGGAAACGTGTTACAACTTTTTGGGTACGACCTTCTTTTAAATCATCGGTAATCACTTGACGAACAAAATCTAAGCCTGCCTGTTGTTCTTGCTGCACGGCATCGACAGAGGCATGGGTATTCGGCGTCGGGGTCTTTGGCAGTTCAGAAACAACATCATTTGGCTTCATAGGGTGTAAATCACTTCTTACAGTTAAAAATGGGAAATAAAAACGCAATCTTTGCTATTTATGAAAGATTTTAACGTTTTTTACTTGCCTTGTAGTTTACAGTTTGCTTATGCTTCTCTCAACCAAAAACCCATGGTCAATTTGCCCATGTTTAGGAGATTAATGTAATGAGTTTTCCTCAAGTCGAATTAAACACCAACAAAGGTCGTATTGTTCTTGAGCTTAACGCTGAAAAAGCACCAAAAACGGTTGCAAATTTCTTAGAATATGTACGTGACGGTTTCTATGACGGCGTAATTTTCCACCGCGTGATTGATGGTTTTATGATCCAAGGCGGTGGCATGGATGAAAACTTCAAAGAAAAAGCAACACGCGACTCAATCGAAAATGAAGCTGACAACGGCTTAAGCAACGATGAAGGCACAATTGCAATGGCGCGTACTCAAGCTCCGCACTCTGCATCTGCTCAATTCTTTATCAATGTTAAAAACAACTCTTTCTTAAACCATACTGGTAAAACAGCACAAGGCTGGGGCTATGCAGTATTTGGTAAAGTTGTTGAAGGTCTTGATATTGTAGAAGCGATCAAAGGCGTACGTACAGGTAACCGTGGTTACCATGCAGATGTTCCTTTAGAGAACGTTGTAATTGAATCTGCTAAAATTATTTCTGAATAAAAATCTCCCCTAACTCCTCTTTAAAAAAGGGGGACTCCTCCCTTTACAAAGGGAGGTTGGGAGGGATTATAAAATAGGAAAAATATGTGACCTACCTGTTTATTTCAGATCTACACTTGTCACCTGATCACCCTCGACTCGTTCGAGGGTTTTTAGCTTTATTGAAACAATACCAGCATAAAAACACGCAACTCTATATTTTGGGTGATTGGTTTAATGCTTGGATTGGGGATGATTACACCGCCCCGTGGTTAGATGAAATTGTCAGCGCTTTGCAAAAATTCACTGCGGCGAACAACCAGGTTTACTTCCAAGTGGGCAATCGTGATTTTGCCTTAGGTCAAAAATTCTTAAAACAATTCGATGGCATTTTACTGCCTGACGTTTATACCTTAAATATTCAGCGACATACGTTCCGACTGGAACATGGCGATGCGCTCTGTACCGATGATGTTGCTTATCAACGTTTTCGTAAAGTGATTCGTAACCCTGTATTATTGGGGCTAATAAAACGTACCCCATTGAGCTTTAGACAAAAACTTGCCAATGGTTTCCGTAAAAAAAGTAGCGAAACCAAACAGCTGAAAAGTTATGACATTATGGATGTCAATGCTCAAGCAGTAGAATCCGTGATTGAACACGTTGATTATTTAATTCACGGCCATACCCATCGGCCAGAGATTCACCATGTCTTGAATAAACAACGTATTGTTTTGGGAGATTGGCGAGCAGATTCAGCTTGGATTTTAGAACTCAACCCACAAGAAAATTATCAATTAGATTTTAAACAGTGGTTCTATTGATCATTAAATCATCAATCACTGTCTTTATTTTCTACTTACACTCCTTACCTTAAAAATAGAACAGCTTTGACTCTTACTTTTCTATAGAAACTTTACCGAATATGTATAGCTGTAGATTTTTTCTAACGGAAGTTGATCTAGTTTTGTATTTTAGAAAAATATAGTCGCTCGCTCTAACCCACTCATATACGACTTAAATCTATATAGAAATCACATTTAGCTACTTTTCGTGAAATTTAGATCAAGTAGAATAAATTAAATTTTTAAATCGAGTGAATGACGGATGGATACTTTAGCTACAGCAAAAAAACGTTACGCCACAAAAGCTTATGATGCAGAGAAAAAAATTCCTCAAGCACAATTTGAAAAACTACTCGAAATTTTACGTTTCAGCCCTTCTTCGGTAAATATTCAACCTTGGCACTTCTTGGTTGCTGAATCTGATCAAGCAAAGCAGCGTATCGCATCGGCATTGACTGGCAATTATGTGTATAACGCGGCCAAAGTTCTCAATTCTTCACATACCTTAGTATTTTGCACGCGTACCGATATTTCTGCTGAATACTTAGAACAATTATTACAGCAAGATGATGCCAGTGGTCGCTTTAAAGATGAAACTGCCAAACAAGGACAACGTGCCACACGTTCTGGTTATGTTGAATTCTATCGTAATGAACTGAAAAATCTTCCTGCATGGATGGAAAACCAGACCTACCTTGCACTTGGACAACTGCTTTTTGCAGCAGGCCTAGAAGGAATCGACGCAACACCTATGGAAGGGTTTGATAGAGAACTCATGAATAAAGAATTTGGTTTGGCTGAAAAAGGCTTAAAAGCCTCTGTGATTGTTGCACTCGGTTATCGTAGTGACAGTGATTTCAATGCCAAACTGCCAAAATCACGACTACCCGAAGAAGTGGTTCTTACTCGTCTATAACAGCATTTATTAAATGAAAGCCCTAATAATGACCAATTAAACCTTATTATTAGGGCTTAGCATTACGCATTCGTATTGATTTGAGGGTGACTTGAAACAGTCTGGTCTAATTCTTCAAAGAAGTCCTTTAGATCATCGGCCTGAATAAAATCTGCTTTAAATAGCATTGAGGTTTGGACATCATCAATCCCACAATAGGCAAAAATACCTTCCACGATTTGTTTGTGAATCGCTTGTGTATACCCGTGTCGATCATATCCAGATTGCGTCCCTGTTGCAGTCCCAATCAATTTGACTGGAATATTTTTTAGAGTACCCAATAGATTCCCCTGTTCATCGTATTTATAGGCCCAATCCTGACTAAATACACGTTCAAACCAGCCCTTTAAGAAAGCTGGAACCGACCACCAATACACAGGAAAAATAAAATAGACAACATCCGCACGATCAAAGCGCGCTTGTTCAAATTGAACATCGGCATCCAAAGCTTGACGACCACGATAAGCTTCAATATCCGAAAGCTTCATTGCAGCTTGAAAACCTTCCTTATATAAATCGGCAATTTCTACTGAAACTCCCTTTCTAGTTAAATCATGAGAAATATGCTGTGCAATCTGATGAGAAAGTGATTGTGTATCTGGATGTGTTATGACAATCAAAGCATGCTCAAGTTTATTTAAATTAGACATAGATCAATTCCGAATAGATGATTCACACAAGTTACCAATAGTAACTTACGCTGTCAACTCGGTTTTTGATGCCTGTAATTAGGTCGCTGAATAATCTTGTAAAATAACTAAAAGTGAATTTTCTATCACATGCTGTGCAGTCAGTGCATCAATTTGATTTTTACTTGCTGCTGTCGATACCGTTTCAATCAAGCCCATGATCGCAATCACAATCGCCTCACCCTCTTTTCCATCCAATTGAATAAATGGATGCATACTTTGTTTAAAAATCTCTGTGAATTTTTGCTGACATTGCTGAAAATAATTTTGCAAGATATCACTACCAGACAAAGCAGCAATCACTAATCCAAGCTCTGGACCAGTTGAGATAAAACAACTTAAATAAGCTTCGCAAAAAATATGAATGGTTTGCTGTAAAGTTTTTGCTTCGGCGGCTAAAGACTGATTAAGCTCTGCAGTCTGTTTATCATCAAACTCCTGATAAATCGAAATCAGTAACCCTTCGCGGTCAATAAAATGTCGATATGCAATTGGCTTAGTAATACCAGCCTGCTCTGCTAAATATCCCAGAGTTAGGGCTTCTACACCCTGAGTTCGAATAATTGAACGAGCCACCTGCAACAATTGTTGTCTGCGCTCTTCTTTACTCAGTCTCTTATCAGTCATAATTTTACTTCCATCAAATTTAGCCAAATCGCTTTACATCATTGCTTTGGCTAAACACAGGACTGCAACCACACCACAGATCAATCCAATCCAAGTATAAGCTTTTAAGCGTTCTTTAAATAATACTACGCCACTGAGAACGCCAAGTACTACGACAAGAATATTCATACCAGCAAAGACAATGGCAGGCGTTTCTTTGAAGATCATATGTGCTTTGACATATAAGGCAATATTGGCAAAATTTAGTACACCTAAAAATAAACCTGTGAAAATATTTTTAGGCTGCCAATTTGGTTGAGTAATTGCGATATAAGCGATGGATAAAATAAAGGCTGCAATAAACGTTAAATTCAGTGTGACTGCAAACTGTAAACCTAAACTACTACTATATTTAAGTAATATATCTACAGCAGCATAACCCGCCCATACGCTAAACAAAAACAAGGCTGATTTTAAATTCATGCCTTTACTTGCCTGCTCTGTGGCCTGTCCGATAATAATTGCTAAAATCGCAATGACGCCCAGCACTACACCTATTAATTTTAATTGGTTAAATTGCTCCCCAAAAATAAAATAGGCAGCTAATAACGACAGTATGACTGCAAGCCGCTGAGCAATTTCCGTTTTCAGAATGCCTGCAAATTGCAAAGACTTTGCCAAGCATAAAAATATGCTGGGTAGTAACACTGCTAAAATGAGAATTAACCACCAAGGCGTATTATTCAAAGAGATATGCGTAATATCGGTTTTAAACCAATAAAAACATAAAAGACTTGCGCTCAAATAATTCCACGCAATCATTTGAAAAACATCAAATCCCTTTGCCTTTAAGTATTTCAGCAGAATTGAGACCAATACACTACAACATGCCGCAGCAACAATCATTTCCATAGTATTTATTCTAGCTTTCTAATAGACAAAAAAATGCCAGTCTAGCGTGAGACTGGCATTTTCTTAAAGATCATTAATCAATTAACGATTGTTTTCGTCTTCTTGACCATCTTCAAATTTAGTTTCGCCATCGAAGCCACCTTGATGACCAAAGCCACCTTGACCACCGAAGCCGCCGCCTTGACCGCCGAAGCCACCTTGACCACCGAAGCCGCCGCCTTGACCGCCGAAGCCGCCTTGACCACCGAAGCCGCCGCCTTGACCGCCGAAGCCACCTTGACCACCGAAGCCGCCACCTTGACCACCGAAGCCACCAGCAGCGCCTTGACCACCGAAGCCACCAGTAGCGCCTTGTGCAGGGAAGCCACCAGCAGTACCTTGAGCACCAGCAGGACGTGGGTTACGCGCAGGAACAACTGTAGAAATCGCGTGTTTATAAACCATTTGACTTACAGTGTTTTTCAACAAAACAACATATTGGTCAAATGACTCAATATGACCCTGCAATTTGATACCGTTTACAAGGAAAATAGAAACTGGAATACGTTCTTTACGGAGAGAATTTAAGAACGGATCTTGTAAAGTTTGACCTTTAGACATTTTTAACTCCAAAAAATTTTTAAATCAGCGCAAAAAAACTATCTTTATTTTTCAACTAAAAATTATAAAAAGACAGCCTGCGAATTTTGCTTTATCCAAAGAAGTTTCGCAAGTCTTCTTTCGCCTGCTTTATCGTCACGTAAGTTTTAAAATCGTGTATTTCTTGCAAAGAACGTAACCATGTGTATTGACGTTTAGCTAATTGCCTCGTCGCAAAAAGGGCTTTGTTCTCCATTTCTACTTTATTTTTGAGACTTAAGTCACTTTTTAGTAAAAAATCCAAAGCTTGACGATAACCAACAGACCGCATAGACGGTAAATCATCATTTAAATCGTATTTTTTAATCAATTCCTCTACTTCATTCAAAAAACCAATATTCCACATTTTGCTCAATCTTTGCTCAATGCGTTGATGTAATTCTAAACGATCTGGCATTAATGCGTAGTTATGAAATATGTAACGATATGGTTGATTTTTAGGTTGTTCAGCTTGTAGTTTTGTTATCGGTTCACCCGTGATTCGATACACTTCAAGCGCCCGAATGATACGCTGCTTATCTGATACTTTAAACTTTTCTCCTGCAACAGGATCCACCTCAACCAACTCTTCGTAGACGGATTGCCACCCTTGCTGTTCAGCTTTCTGAAGAATGGCATCACGTATCGTTTGATCCGCATTGGGTAAATTACTTGCTAGACCTTCAAGTAAGGCTTTAAAGTACAACATGGTTCCCCCCACCAAGATTGGGGTTTTACCACGGGCATGCATATCATCAATCAGTGGGCAAACATCTTCAACAAATTGTGCTGCCGAATACACCTCTAAAGGCGTAATAATATCAATCAAATGATGCGGATATTGCTCTTGTTCTGCTTTGGTTGGTTTTGCTGTACCGATATCCATATCTTTATAAACTAAAGCTGAATCGACTGAAATCAGTTCGCAATTTCCACGCTCATAAAGTTCACATGCCAATGCTGTTTTACCACTTGCGGTAGGCCCCATTAAATTGATGACGGGCAATTGATTTGACATGTAAAACTACTCTCCTCGAGCAAATAATTTATCTAATTGATTTAGTGGAAATGCACGCCAAGTTGGGCGACCATGATTACATTGGCTAGCAAACTCGGTTTGTTCCATTTGACGTAATAAAGCATTCATTTCCGATAAACTTAACTGACGATGCGCACGCACAGCACCGTGGCAAGCCATCCCAGCGAGTAATTCATCACGTTTTTGCAATAAACCTCTCGCTTCATCGTTTGGATCTAGATCATTCAGCAGTTCTGGAATGAGGTTGCTAAAATCAGCTTTATGCAAAATCGCTGGGACACCACGCACAATCACTTGATCATCGCCATATTGATCGACTTCTAAACCGAGCCGTTGCAATTGTGATTGTAAATCTTCGATACGTGTCGCTTGCATGCGTGTGATAGATACAATTTTTGGAATCAATAACTGCTGAGACGTCCAAAACTCAGGTTTATCCCATGCTGACTTCATTTGTTGGAGCAAGATACGTTCATGCGCCGCATGCATATCCACAATAATCAGGCCTTCAGTATTTTGGGCCAGAATATAAATCCCATGCAGTTGCGCAATCGCAATTCCTAAAGGAAACTCATCGACACGTGATGAACCTTGATCATTTCTATCTTCTGCTTCTTCACGTAAAGGTGCTAAATAGCTTTTTAATGCATTATTCAGTTGTGCAGAACCATTATATCGAGGCTGCTGTGTTTGGGCTGAGTTGTATTGCACAGCTTGTGGTCGACTTTGATTAAATTCAGTCAACAAATCTGTCGATACTTCAGCAGGTAAATTTAATTGAGGTTCTGCTTCTACCGTCGCACGATGTAAATTGAATTGTTCTTGGTATTTTGGCTGTGGTTGATAATTAAAATTATCATCCGCCTCATCTGTTTTCATTGCCTGTGCTAAATCTGCACTTGCAGTCTGAAATTGAGACAAAGTTGCTTTGGCATAGTGGCGTACAAATTCATGCACTTCGCGTTGATTCAAAAAGCGAATTTCATGCTTGGTCGGATGCACATTGACATCGATATTTTCGGGATCAACTTCTAAAAACAACAAATATGATGAATGTTGATGCCCATGTAAAATCCCGTCATAGGCCATACGCAACGCATGTGAAATGGTTTTATCTTTGACAATACGACCATTCACATACACATATTGCATGTCAGCCTGCGCACGCGCATCAGAAGGATGTCCCAACCAGCCAGATAAGCGCATATTAATACTATCTGAATCGATCCAATACGCATTTTGGATAAATTGCTGACCCAATAGCTGTTGCACGCGCTGATAGCGTAATTCACCACTGTCAGCAACAGGCAGGTTTAAACGAATATTATCGTTATGCTCCAGTACAAAACGAATATCGAAATGAGTTAAAGCCAGACGGCGAACAATTTCCTCAATATGATTAAATTCAGTTGTTGGTTTTTTTAAGAATTTACGACGTGCAGGCACATTAAAAAATAAATCCTGTACACGAATGTGTGTGCCCTTTTGTGCAGCAACCGCCTGAATTTGTTGATGATCAAAAGCCGTACCATTCACTTCAACTTGATAGCCGACACCTTGCTCATCTTGACTACTGGTGAGGGTTAAGCGTGACACCGCTGCAATTGATGCTAAAGCCTCTCCACGGAATCCCAGACTAACAATCGCATGTAAGTCATCAGCAGTTTGAATTTTACTGGTGGCATGACGCATCACAGCTAGGGGTAAATCTTCTGCATGAATACCATTGCCATTATCAATGATTTCAATCAGCGTAGAACCACCCTGCGCAACTCGAATAATCAGCTCCGTTGCGCCCGCATCAATCGAGTTTTCTAATAATTCTTTGACCACTGATGAGGGACGTTCAATTACCTCACCCGCCGCAATCTGGTTGGCTAAGGCAGCATCAAGGGTATGAATACGACGAGTTGAATCATGCGCCATTCAATTGTTCCTGCAAAGTTTGAGATAAAGATTCGGATTCAGTGCTTAGCGTGACAAAGCGTGTCAACTCATCATCCGATTTTTGAATATCAATCACCACATCAGGTTTTGGAATTTCATCGCCACCTTTCGATGGCCATTCAAACAAAAATAAAGCATCGGGTGTTTCTAAATAATCCCGGATCCCCATCAGCTCTAATTCATAAGGATCGTCCAGACGATATAAGTCAAAATGAAAAATTTCTTTACCTTGGATGGAATAAGGCTCTACCAAGGTATAGGTTGGACTTTTTACTGAACCTTGATGCCCTAGATTTTGTAAAAAATAACGGGTAAAAGTGGTCTTCCCGGCACCTAAATCACCAATTAAATAAATAATGCCAGAGCGCACCTGCTCAGAAAGGATATGTGCAAAACGCTGAGTGTCTTGTTCATGATTTAAAGTAAATTTCACTGAATACGACATGGCAAATAAAACAAAATTGGAATGGTAGCTATGATAACATTGCCCTGCTTTAAAGCCTAATCCATAGAAAGAAGTTGATTCTTTTTAATGCAATTACTATTTCAGTATTAAGGATTAAAATGTCTGCCGAATCTTTATTTATAAATTGCGAATGTCATGGTCAAAATTATGCTGCTGTAGTGTGCGGACATGTGCTTCACAATAATAACAACAATCAACCTTTAGGCTTTATTGAAAACATTTCAACACCTACAAATCCACAAGGATGGTGTTTGGCGTGTGAATATGTTTTTACCCAAGAAAATGGTATGACTGATCTATTTCGTAATTTTAATAATATGGCTATTGTCTGCGCTGAGTGTTATAGCGAGATAAAAAATAAACACAATATATATCCAATCCAGCAATCCACATAAGTTCAGCTACTTTAGTAATTATGATTAACTCTACTACACCTATTTTCTCTCCTCCGCTGATGAATGGCGTCAGTGCCAGTAAAGTTTTTTTGCCTCATGACGTTTCTGCATCGACCATTTTTGATTATCTCTGCCAACATTTTCCACATATTCAGGTCAGTGAATGGCAACAGCGTTTTGCAGATAAACTGATTTATGCAGCAGATGGTAGCCAGCTCACAGTAGAGAGCAGATATACACCCAATACCCATATTTTTTATTATCGTTTTCTTGCGCATGAAGTACATGTGCCATTTCAACATGAAATCCTATTTGAAAATGATGATTTACTTGTAGTCGATAAACCGCACTTTTTGACCATGACACCAACAGGGCAATACGTACAAGAAACCCTCTTGGTTAGATTGAAAAAACAAACTGGCTACGAAGATCTCACCCCCATCCATCGACTTGATCGAGAAACAGCAGGTGTGGTTTTATTCTGTAAAAAAACCGCATCAAGAGGTGCATATCAGCAGCTTTTTGCCGAACGAAAAGTGCAAAAAACCTATCATGCCATTGCAAAATATCGACCTGAACTGAATTTTCCGCAAGTTTTGCGGCTACATTTAGAAAAAGGTCAGCCTTTTTATACGATGCAAATTAATGCCGATAAACCAAATAATACCGAGACACAAATTGAATTATTAATGCATGATCACCAGCATGCTATATATAAGCTTAGTCCCAAAACAGGTAAGCAGCATCAATTGCGCGTGCATTTAAATTACCTTGGTATTCCGATACTTAACGATTCTTTTTACCCACACATTGAGCATAAAGCAGAGGATGATTTTAGTCAGCCATTGCAACTACTTGCCAAAGAAATTTGGTTTATTGATCCGATTTTAAATCAAGAAATGCAGTTTAGCTCCAAGCTTGAACTCACATTGTAAATACACCGTAATGACAAAAATTCTATTTTTTCACTTCAAAAATATTGAAATTACATTGCAATGGTTTAAAATACATGACGATAACTAAAAATATTTGGTCTCATTCTTCATGCGAAAAACAGAAGTTTATCAGGTTCGCCTCGATTCACAGGAAAAGAAGCAAGCTTTTGCCGTGTTTAAACAGTTGGGTATCTCCCCTGCTCAAGCCGTTCGTCTTTTCTTTAAGCAAGTGGTACTCACTAAGTCGATTCCATTTGCAATTGAAAATCAAAACATCAACATGGAACAGTTATTAAAACTGCGTAAATCCAAAGCAGCAGCCAGTACTGAAAACCCGTCTTCTGTCGAAATTGAAGATGATCATGAAGACTTATTTGAAGAGTTGAACGCCCTTCTCGGTGAAAGTGACAAAACTTAACAATGTTGCATTTATAAACAAGTTTTTATTTTTTAAGCTGAATTTTTTTCGCTATTCTGACAGTCCTAATAAAATTATAAGTGTAAGGATGGGCAGGAATGATTGTTAAGCGAGCAACAAAGGAAGATCTTCATCAACTTGCTGTCTTGTTTGACGAATACCGTCAGTTCTACGGTGCATCATCAAATATTGATCAATCTTATCAATTTTTAAAACATCGCTTTGACAACAAAGACAGTGTCATTTTCATTCATGTTAAAGATGACGTATTTACAGGCTTTGTACTACTCTACCTTGCCTTTTCTTCTGTGGCTTGCGAAACCTACTATATTCTCGATGATGTCTATGTTACCCCCTCTTATCGAAAACAAGGTTCAGCTAAGCAACTGATTGATACCGCGATCTTGTTTGCACGGCATGAAAATGCGCAACGCATTAGCCTCGAAACGCAAAAAAATAATTATCAATCTCACCGTCTATATGAACAAATGGGTTTTATCCAAGACAGTGAGTTCAAAACCTTCCATTGTTTTTTAAAGTAATCATTCATCTAAAGCGATATTCTGACTTAACTGTTTTTGCGAAGGGGTTAAATAGATCCATTCACCTTCTTCCAGTTCAGGAAGTTCGAGAAAACCCACTTGATGACGATGTAAGACTTCAACTTTATTTCCAACAGCTGCCAGCATGCGTTTCACTTGATGGTAAACACCTTGGTGAACGGTCATTGCAATTTGATGTTCCGAGAATAATCGGACATTGGTGGCAGCATAGATGCCTTTCTCATTACGCAGTTCGACACCTTGCTCTAGGCCATGTTGCTGTTCAGCTGTAACTGGATCAGCAGTGGTCACATGATAAACTTTCGGCACATGTTTACGTGGATGAGTCAATGCTTGTAGATATTGTCCATCATCGGTCAGCAATAATAGGCCTGTGGTATCTTGATCTAGACGCCCCACGCATTGAATCCCACGATGCAGCAGAATTTCAGGGAAAAGACTGAATACACTTTTGTGATGTGTCGCCTGATGCGAACATTCATAGCCTTGCGGTTTATTTAAAACAATATAGACATGCTCTCGATATTGGTATTCTTCACCAAATACCTGAAAGACCAGTTGATCGGTATTGAAATTCTGTTTCGGATTATCACAGACCTGATTGTCTATTTGAACAGAACCATTTTTAATTAACTGCTGACAATACTTACGTGAACCAAAGCCTTGTGATTGCAAAATTTTTTCCAGCAGCATAAATAAATCCTAACCTAAACTGCGTCCATTGTACTCGATTACAACGCTAGCTGTTGATCGTTGCCTATTCATTCTTTATTTTTATAATTTATTCACAATCCCTTCATTTGTTATAGAACACCAACAAAACCCTCGTCAAACACTCTCAATCTAGATATTGCGCTCCATATTTTCAGCCACAACTCTTGTTACATTTGTCACAAGCAAAAAGAATATTGTCCAAAAGAATGGATAAGGAGTTTCACCATGAAATCGAATATGTGGTTATGTAGCGTTATCTTAGCAGCGTCTTCCATGATGACCGTTGCACATGCAGACAATACAACGCGTGTAGCAGCAACCTCTGCCCTAGGAAGTGTAGTTGGTACTGCCTTAGGAAAACAACTTGGTGGTGACACTGGTGCAATGATTGGCTCTGCAATCGGTGGTGCTGGCGGTGCAGCTGCATCTAGTAATCGACGTGACCGTACCGAAGCGGCCATTGGTGGTGGTTTAGGTGGCGTGGGTGGTTATACCGTTGGCCGTAATATGGGCGGAAGCAATGGTGGTTATATTGGTGCAGCACTCGGTGCAGCTGGTGGTGCAGCTTTAGGTCAAAAAGTGGGTCAGGACCGTGATGCGGATCGCCGTTATGATGATCGTCGCTATGACCGTCGTTACGATAACCGCCGTTCTTATGATGACCGTCGCTATTACAATTCTCGTGAAAGCTACCGTCATGACAATGGCCGCCATCGTGGCTGGTACAAACACCGTTAATCAGATCAAAATGTTTTACCCCTTTAGCACCTTCGGGTGCTTTTTTTTGTTTGGTGAAAACAACAATATATCGATCTAAAACGATATACAAAACCAAACTTATATCGTATTATTTCGATATATAGTTTTGAGACACCATGATGAAATCACTACAAGATATAAAATTCTCTATCCTAGAACTTGCTCCTGTTCGAGATGACAAGAGTATCGAGTTTTCTCTCCGTCATGCATTAGAACTTGCGCAACATGCGGAAAAGTTAGGTTATGAGCGTTTTTGGTTGGCTGAACATCATAATATGGATGGGATTGCCAGTTCAGCAACGGCAGTTTTATTAGGATTTATTGCTGCAAATACGCAGCACATCCGTTTGGGTTCAGGCGGTATTATGCTGCCCAACCATGCACCATTGGTGGTTGCAGAACAGTTTGGAACACTAGCCACACTCTATCCAAATCGTTTTGAACTTGGTTTGGGTCGTGCACCTGGAACAGATCAAATGACAATGCGTGCCTTACGTCGCGGCCGTCAGGAAACTGAAGATCAATTCCCTCAAGATGTAATGGAAATTTTACAATATTTTAAAGCACCACAACCGAATCAGAGCATTATCGCCACACCAGGTCAAAATACCCATGTGCCAGTTTGGTTACTTGGTTCCAGTTTATTTAGCGCTCAATTGGCTGCAAAACTTGGGCTGCCTTATTCTTTCGCCTCTCATTTTGCACCGAGAATGTTAGGTCAAGCTATTGAGATCTATCGCGATAACTTCCAAGCTTCGGAATACCTCGATAAACCTTATGTTTCAATGGGTGTCCCAACAGTAGTTGCTGCAACAGATGAGGAAGCTCAATATCTGGCGACCAGTTCATATCAGCGTATTTTGAATCTGATCCGCGGTCATAGCTTAAAGCTTAAACCACCGATTCATTCAACTGAAGGTCTTGCATCGAGTGCTGAACAAGTGGCAATTCAGAATTTTTATGCTATGGCACAAATTGGTTCTGAAGAAACCGTTAAAGCCGGCTTAAATAAAATTGCAGCACAATATGATGTCGATGAATTTATCTTCACCTGTGATATTTACGATACGCAAAAACGCTTAGATAACTTCAGTTTATTGATGGATATTAAAAACAGCTAAATCTTTGGCTTAAGTCTACAAGGTTCATTTCCCAATCAGCCTTGTAGATTCACCATCCTTTTAAATTCCAGCTTGGAGCATCTCTGTCGCTTGTTCTACATTCACAGCACGACTAAATAAATAGCCCTGTCCGATTGAGCATCCAGAAGATTTTAAGAGTTCTAATTGTTCTTTGTTCTCAATGCCTTCGGCAACAATATCCAATGACAGTTTTGGTCCCAAAGCGATGATCGCCTGTACAATGGCTAAAATCGCCTCATCATCATTCATTTGACGAATAAAGTCACAGTCAATTTTTAAACAATCTACTGGGTAGTCTCGTAAACGGGTTAAAGAAGAATGTCCCGTACCAAAATCATCCAATGATATTTTAATGCCTTGTTGTTTCAACAAATTTAATGCTCGGATCACATAGTCAGAACCACGATCATCCAAGATATGTTCAGTAATTTCTATTTCCACTAAATGATGTGGAACTTTGTAAGTATTTAAACGGTGTAGTAAACGCTCAGCATAATTGTCTTTCAGAAACTCAACTGGTGCTGCATTAATTGAAACAGGAACGACATCCAATCCCTGTGCTATCCACCCTGCAATATTTTTAAAAACTTTATTCTGCATTGCATCACTAATTTTTGTTGCCAGAATATAGTCTTGAAATGCTTGTTCAATATTACACGGTGAATGAATGTGTTGATCAACCGTTTGCCAACGCAATAATGCTTCAAAACCAACCACCTTCGCATCCGCTAAACGCACCTTCGGCTGGTAAAATGGGACAATAAGGTCATCACGAATAATATGACGCGCATCATTTAATTGAATCGCAATGTTTTGAGCTGCAACTTGCATCTGCTGATTAAACATACGGAAACCGCCACGCCCCGTTGCTTTTAAATCATTGAGTGCAGTATCTGCACATTTCATTAAATTGACTGAATCTTTGGCATCTCGAGGATAAATCGCACAGCCAATACTCATACTGCCATTAATCAAATTACCGGCATAAGTAATCGGAGCTTCTAACTGTCGACTAACATCCACTGCTATTTTTTCAAGCTCTACTTGTGTCTCAATTCCATTTACGACAATAGCAAACTCATCACCGCCTAAACGAGCGACAAAAGTATTTTCAGGCAAAATGTTTTCTATTCGCTTAGACAGAACACGGAGTAGATGATCTCCAGCTGCATGGCCAAGCGTATCATTGACATGTTTAAAATAGTCTAAATCTAACAACATCAAGCCGAGTAACTTCTTACCTTTTTTATGTCGATGTAATGCACGCTTAAGTTGTAATTTGAAAAACCTACGGTTGTATAATCCTGTTAAATCGTCCAATTCACTCGAAAGCTGTAATTGGATTTCAGTTTGTCTTTGTGTAGTCACATCGCGAGACAGACACAAAACCTGCACGATCTGGCCTTTATCATTTAATATAGGGGTGAGTAAATTATCCCAATATTGTCTTTCAGTCCCTTCTCCACTCATCCCACGAAAACGTGCAGCCTTCCCTTTGAGTGCCGTTTTTAAGGCATAACTTGCCTTAGATCTTATTTCGACAGGTAACAGTTCGGCCCATTTCATGCCAAAGCTATTTTGGCTTTGAGAGATATTAAGCGCGATACATCCAGTTTTATTTACATGCAGTAAAGAACCATCTGCTTCTAATAATTTTATGCAATCAACACTATTATCCAGCATGTTGGTTTGGGCATTAATACACTGAACTAAGTTTTGTTGATACTGCTTGGTTTCATGGATATCAGCGCTATTGATAAACCAATGTGCCTTTTCTTCTGAATTCGCCGCTATAAATTTTGCTGACAATAAAAACCATCGATATGCACCAGACTGATGTTTTAATCGGCATTCAATTTGAAATGGAGACTTATAGATAAATGCCTGCTGCCACTCGCTTTGGAAGATTGCTCTATCCTCTGAATGGATTAAATCGATCCAATCTTTTGCAAAATGTTCTAGGTCATTAAAACCAATATACTCTTGGCTTAAACTATTAAAAAAATACGCATCTCCAGACTCAGAGAGCAGCCAGACCAGACTCGGAATACGATTAAAAATATTTTGTTGGGCCTCACTCAGTTGATGATTAGAGTGAAAAGGAATAGCCAAGTTCACAGACTTCTGTTCCAAACAGAACTCTCGCTATCAAGATATTCAGTTGCAATAAAAGCCATAGACCACCAACAATAAAAAGTGAGATTTAAATCACAGTATTGTAGCAGAAATGCAATAAAATTATCACCAATTACAGCACTGATCAGTTAGATTTACTTTATTATTTAATATCAATTATTTATTTTAAATTCACGATATTTATCAAACTTTCTTTAATAAAATGATCTAAAAAATTACAGACTACCCCATCTAAATGACTGAGGTAGTCAGGCCTCATTAGCCAATACGACGTTTTAAACCCGTCATTTGTAGGACACGTGTTGAGATTTCCTCAATCGACATTTCCGTGACATTTAAATATTTAATTCCTTCAGAAATATAGATCCCTTCAATCGCGCGTAATTCCATTTGACACTGGCTGAAACTTGAATAGCGGCTATTCGCTTTACGTTCGTTACGGATTGCCACCAAACGTTCGGCATCAATCATCAAACCAAATAGCTTGTTTTTATGTTCACGCAGTACTTTTGGCAAACGATTGTCATCCAAATCCTCTTCAGTCAATGGATAGTTTGCTACCCGAATACCAAATTGTAATGACAAATAAATTGAGGTCGGGGTTTTTCCTGAACGTGATACACCAATTAAAATAATGTCGGCTTTATCATAATGACGTGTTCTGGCACCATCATCATTGTCTAGTGCGAAATGTACCGCATCGATACGCGCTTTATAATATTCAGAATCGGTTACCGCATGGGTTTGTCCAACCAATGTCGTCGGTGGCGTACCTAATTCTTGTTCTAATTTACTAATCAAGCCTTCAAAAACGTCTAAGTTGACTGCCTTCGCAGTATTGATAATTTCACGGACATGCGGATCAACCAAAGTATCAAAAACTAGCGGCAAAGAACCATCACGACTTTGACATGCATTGATCTCTACAGCGACATTCATAGCCGCTTCTTCAGTCGTAATATACGGTATAATATGGATGTCAAAATCGACGTTTGGAAATTGCGCAAGTAGTGAATGTCCAAGGGTTTCTGCGGTAATTGCGGTACCATCTGAAATAAAAAAAACGCTCCGTTTAATTTCTTTACTTACGGGCATCAAAATTCTCCTTAAACATTTGTCTTAGTGCTCTATAATCTTTATAGTAAACTCATCTAACATGACTGTCGCTTAGTAAAACACTAAATCTAAGCACTTTTGTATAATTTCATACCAATGATGGTCATTCATACTGCAAAAAAAGTGGAGTAAATACTTTGGAAGCGCGCGTAATCGGTCTGGAAAAATTAGGAAAACACGATGTCGAACTCGTAGGTGGGAAAAACTCATCTTTGGGTGAAATGATCAGCCATTTATCCAATGCTGGTGTATCGGTACCTGGTGGCTTTGCAACTACTGCTGCTGCCTATCGTGAGTTCTTGGATCAAAGCGGCTTAAACGCTCGTATTCAGGCTGAACTTGTTCAGCTAAATGTAGAAGATGTAAATGCACTTGCTGAAACTGGTGCAAAAATCCGTAACTGGATTGTTGAAACTCCGCTTACTGCGACATTAGAACAAGAAATTCGTGAAGCTTTTGCTGCACTTTCAAACGGCAACCCAGACATTGCTGTTGCGGTACGTTCTTCTGCAACGGCTGAAGACTTACCAGATGCGTCTTTCGCAGGTCAACAAGAAACATTCCTCAATATTCGCGGTATTGATAATGTTCTTATCGCGATTAAAGAAGTTTTTGCTTCACTTTATAATGACCGCGCGATTGCTTACCGTGTACACCAAGGCTTTGAACATAGTGTTGTTGCCCTTTCTGCTGGTGTACAACGTATGGTTCGCTCTGAAACTGGTGCTGCAGGCGTCATGTTTACGCTTGATACAGAATCAGGTTTCCGTGATGTAGTCTTTATTACTGCATCATATGGTTTAGGCGAAATGGTTGTACAAGGTGCAGTCAACCCTGATGAATTCTATTTATCTAAACCGCTTTTAAATGCAGGTAAACACTCTGTTTTACGTCGTAACCTCGGTTCTAAACACCAGAAAATGATTTATGGTGAAGAAGGCGCTGCGGGTAAATCAGTTGTTGTAGTTGATGTTGAAAAACCAGAACGCCAACAATTCGCATTAAATGATCACGAATTGCACGAATTAGCAAAGCAAGCCTTGATCATCGAACAACACTACGGTTCACCGATGGATATCGAGTGGGCAAAAGATGGCGATGATGGTCAAATCTATATTGTTCAAGCACGTCCAGAAACAGTAAAAAGCCGTCAAAATGTCGGTACCATGGAACGTTACTTGTTAAAACAACGCGGCACTGTCATCTGTGAAGGTCGTTCAATCGGTCAACGCATTGGTTCTGGTAAAGTGCGTGTTGTAACGTCTATTAAAGAAATGGATAAGGTTCAGGACGGTGACGTACTTGTATCTGACATGACTGACCCAGATTGGGAACCAGTGATGAAGCGTGCTGCTGCAATCGTTACCAACCGTGGTGGTCGTACTTGTCACGCAGCCATTATTGCACGTGAATTAGGTGTTCCAGCAATCGTGGGTTGTGGTAATGCAACAGAAGTACTGACTGATGGTCAAGAAGTAACTGTTTCATGTGCTGAAGGTGATACTGGCTTCATTTATGAAGGTGCATTAGATTTCGAAGTACAACGTAATTCGATTAATTCAATGCCATCACTACCGTTCAAAATCATGATGAACGTCGGTAACCCCGACCGTGCATTTGACTTCGCTCAAATCCCGAATGAAGGGATTGGCCTTGCACGTCTTGAGTTCATCATTAACCGTATGATCGGCGTACATCCTAAAGCATTGTTAAACATTGACAGCTTGCCGCGCGAAACACGTGCTGCTGTTATGGCACGTACTTCTGGCTACTCTTCTCCAATCGAATTTTATGTCGAGAAGTTGGTTGAAGGTATTTCAACACTTGCTGCTGCATTTGCTGAGAAGCCAGTGATCGTACGTATGTCTGACTTCAAATCAAATGAATATGCAAACTTGATCGGTGGTAAGTTATACGAACCAGAAGAAGAAAACCCAATGTTAGGCTTCCGTGGTGCAAGTCGTTATGTATCTGACAACTTCCGCGACTGTTTTGAGCTTGAATGTCGTGCCTTGAAAAAAGCACGTGATGAAATGGGTTTAACTAATATCCAGATCATGATTCCATTTGTACGTACAGTTTCTGAAGCGAAACGTGTGATTGAACTCCTTGCTCAGAACGGTTTAAAACGTGGTGAGAATGGTTTAAAAGTCATTATGATGTGTGAACTTCCAACCAATGCATTGTTGGCGGAACAGTTCCTTGAGCACTTCGATGGCTTCTCTATTGGTTCAAATGACTTAACACAATTAACACTCGGTCTTGACCGTGACTCTGGTATCGTATCTCACTTATTCGATGAGCGTGATCCAGCAGTTAAAGCGCTACTTTCTATGGCAATTCATGCTTGCCGTAAAGCAGGAAAATACGTTGGTATTTGTGGTCAAGGTCCTTCGGATCACCCTGACCTTGCTAAATGGCTCATGGAACAAGGTATTGAATCTGTGTCACTTAACCCTGACTCAGTACTTGATACTTGGTTCTTCCTTGCTGAAGAACAAATCAAGAAAGCCTAGTCTTTTTTAGAAAAAGACCCTCTTTCGTAGGGTCTTTTTTCATCTTTCGTAATTGAGATTTTAAAATTATGCAAATTTACTTGGCTCGTAACAATCAACAAGCAGGACCTTATAGTCTAGAACAAGTGAACCAAATGCTTGCCAGTCAACAAGTTTTATTGACGGATTTGGCTTGGCATGAAGGTATGGCCGAATGGAAAACACTTGGCGAACTGACACAAGGTAAACTTGTCTACGAACCTGTAGGTTACTCTCCTTTTAGTGCTCAAATTAAAACTGAAACGAACGAACCCGCGTACAAAATCAAAGTCGAACAGAAAGCACCTGCTTTAGCTCCATTTCATTCTCGCGCCTTAGCTAAAATATTTGATTTAATCCTTTGGCTACCGATGGCATCAATTCCATCTTTCTTTTTTAATGAAAGCCAATATCAAGAGTTGTTTGAAATTCAAAAACAGATGCAAGCCACCCAAATTGCATCGGATAAAGCAGTAGAATTGCAGCATCAATTGATGCAGCTAATTCCAAATGAAGCATGGATAATGATCTTTGCTTATCTCATTATCATGCTCATGATTCAAGCGTTCTTTATTGCAAAATCAGGTCAGAGTATTGGTAAAAAAATCGCCAAGATTAAAATTGTGGATGTCGAAACATCAGAAAAAGTCAACACAATTCGGGCCTTTTGGTTGAGAAGTGTGTTGTTTATCATTCTCAATCTTATCCTTGTACCAATCATTACTGTGATTGATTATGCTTTATTCGCATTTACTAAAAATCGTCAAACTTTGCACGATAAATTGGCAAAAACCAAGGTCATTAAGCAGTAATCACAAATCGATAAACAAAAGAGGATTTATTCCTCTTTTTTTATGTATTAATCTGATATTTATATAAAAAACACAAATGCAAATAACAATCCCTACAAAATAAATCGGGTTTTAAAACAAGTATTTCACACGACTTTATGAGTAGCTTAGTTTTTCAATATAAGGCATAATGCCCAACAACGTTGCGGTGTCGCGTGATTGCTAAGCATTTTTTAACCAATCCTTATCAATCACGCGACACTTTAATCGCTATCCCATAATTTTAATTAGGGAATGGGACTCTTCACCGAGGTTGTAAAATGAGACAAACGATTTTAGCTGTATTGTCTTTATCAACGATGGCTGCGCTCTTGACTGGGTGCGGCGGTGATATGGTACTTCTAAACAATAAAGGTCCAGTTGGTCAAGGTCAAAGTAACCTGATGATGACTGCGATCTATTTAATGCTTTTGGTGGTGATTCCATCAATCATTATGGCATTATGGTTTGGTTGGAAATATCGCGCATCGAATAAAGATGCAGACTATAAACCTACCTGGGCACACTCTACGACAATTGAGATCGTTGTATGGGGTGTACCTGTCATTATTATTGGTATTTTAGCTTGGTTAACTTGGTGGGGTTCCCACAAGTACGACCCTTACCGTCCGTTAGAATCAGATAAAGCACCATTGACTATTCAAGCTGTCGCTGAACAGTTCAAATGGATTTTTATCTATCCTGAGCAAAACATTGCAACGGTAAACGAAGTACGCTTCCCAGAACAAACACCAATAAGCTTTAAGATCACTTCTAACTTCACAATGAACTCATTCTTCATTCCACAGTTAGGCGGCCAGATCTATGCGATGGCTGGTATGCAAACTCACCTTCACCTATTAGCAGACGAACCAGGTATCTTCCGTGGTTTCTCAGCAAACTATTCAGGTTACGGTTTCTCACAAATGCGCTTTAAAGCACATAGCGTGACTGAGCCAGAATTTGCACAATGGGTAGAAGCAGTGAAAGCTGGCAATGGTACAAGTATTAACCCTGAAGCAATTCAAAAAGGCACACTTGACCAAGCTGAGTTAGCAACACTTAAAGATGGTGATCGTTCTAAACACCAGATCGAGCATTTAGTGAATCGTGCTAAAGCTGCTGGTGATGAAGAAGCGCTTGCTAAAGCTGAAGCGATGAAACCGTTCCCGACTAAGCCACACCCAGTGACATATTACTCATCAGTTGAGCCAAAATTGTTTGAAACAATCATCAACCACTACATGAGTAACTATCACGGTGCTGACCATTCTGCTGGACATGATGCAACAGCAGAAACTCATGCTGCAGCAGAACACGCTGCTCAAGGGGAATAAGACATGGATATGATTTTTGGTAAATTAGGGTGGGATTCTATCCCGACTGAACCCCTTGTACTTGTCACCATGGTCTTTATGGCACTTGGTGCAATTGCTGTATTAGGCGGTATCACCTATTTCAAGAAATGGGGATATTTGTGGAACGAATGGTTTATCACTGTAGACCATAAAAAGATTGGTATCATGTATATCATCGTATCTGTGGTCATGCTGTTGCGTGGCTTCGCCGATGCGATCATGATGCGTCTACAACTTTTCCTCGCGAAAGGCGGCGGCGAAGGTTATTTACATCCTGACCACTACGACCAGATCTTCACCGCGCACGGTGTAATCATGATCTTCTTCGTAGCAATGGGTCTCGTTGTTGGTATGATGAACATCTCTGTACCTTTACAGATTGGTGCTCGTGACGTTGCTTTCCCATTATTAAACTCTTTAAGCTTCTGGTTATTCGCTGGTGCTGCTGGTTTAATGATGCTTTCACTTGTATTAGGTGAATTTGCTGCGACTGGTTGGATGGCTTACCCTCCTCTATCTGGCATTCAATATTCTCCTGGTGTGGGTGTTGACTACTATATCTGGGCACTTCAGGTTTCTGGTCTAGGTACGCTTTTATCTGGTGTTAACTTCTTTGTTACCATCATCAAAATGCGTGCACCTGGCATGAAATTGATGGATATGCCTATTTTCACGTGGACTTCACTTTGTACGGCTGTATTAATCATTGCATCATTCCCTGTATTAACAGGTACGCTTGCAATGCTTACTTTAGACCGTTACTTCGGCTTCCATTTCTTCACAAATGAGCTTGGCGGTAGCCCAATGCTTTATGTGAACTTGATCTGGACATGGGGTCACCCTGAAGTATATATCTTAGTATTACCAGCATTTGGTTTATACTCAGAAATCGTTGCAACCTTCTCTCGTAAAGCGTTGTTCGGTTATAAGTCTATGGTGTATGCGACGATTGCGATTACTGTACTTGCGTTCGTTGTATGGCTTCACCACTTCTTCACCATGGGTGCTGGTGCGAACGTTAACGCGTTCTTCGGTATCATGACCATGGTTATTGCGATTCCTACAGGTGTGAAAATCTTCTCTTGGTTATTCACAATGTATAAAGGTCGCATCACCTATACAACACCTATGTTATGGACGCTTGGCTTCCTTGTAACATTCGGTATCGGTGGTTTAACTGGTGTACTTATGGCTGTTCCACCTGCGGACTTCCTTGTACATAACTCATTATTCTTGATCGCTCACTTCCATAACGTAATTATCGGTGGTGTGGTGTTTGGTATGTTTGCCGGCATCATCTTCTACTGGCCGAAAATGTTTGGTTGGAAGCTCAACGAAGCATGGGGTAAAGCTGCGTTCTGGTTCTGGTTCATTGGTTTCTATTTTGCATTCATGCCACTTTATATCCTTGGTTTCATGGGTATGACTCGTCGTTTGAATACATATGACAACCCTGAGTGGGATCCATACTTAGCGATTGCATTGTTTGGTGCTGTTCTTATCGCGATCGGTATTGCATGTTTCTTAATGCAAATCATCGTTGGTTTCTTACAACGTAAGGACAACATGGACCATACAGGCGATCCATGGGATAGCCGTACCCTTGAATGGGCAACGTCATCTCCTGCTCCGTTCTATAACTTTGCGCATGAACCAGATGCTAGCGGCGTTGACCGTTTCTGGACTGACAAAGAAAATGGTGTAGCATACGCACGTAACACTAAATATGAAGACATCCACATGCCGACTGATCGTGCTGCTGGTTTTGTCATTGCAATGTTCATTACAATTCTTGGCTTTGCACTCATCTGGCATATTTGGTGGCTCGCTGTTGTTTCATTCGTTTCAGCTATTGTTAGCTTGATCGTAAGCTCATTCACTAAGAATGTTGATTACTACGTTCCTGCTGCTGAAGTTGAGCGTATTGAAAACGAACGCTATGCTTTACTTGAAAAACACTTGAAGAAGGACTAAGGAAATGGCTGAAGTACTTCATCACGACAACCACGGCCACGATGGTCATCATGAACATGATGATACTGACTTAACGGTCTTTGGTTTCTGGACATACTTGATGAGTGACTTGATTCTTTTCGGATCACTCTTCATTGCGTTCGCTGTATTAAGCAGTCATATCCCGCCAGGAACCCCAAGTGCATATGACCTGTTCCATGATTCTTTAGGTTTCGTGTTAACTGAAACATTTGCCTTATTGATTTCATCGGTAACATTTGGTTTTGCTGTACTTGCATCTTATAAAAAGAATGTAAATCAAGTAATCACTTGGTTGTTTGTTACATTCCTTTTTGGTGCATCGTTCATTGGTATGGAAATCTATGAGTTCCATCACCTTGTACACGAAGGCCATGGTCCAACACACAGTGCATTCTTATCTGCATTCTTTACCTTGGTTGGTACACACGGTATTCACGTAACTTCTGGTTTAGTGTGGATGCTGGTATTAATCTACCAAATTAAAAAGAATGGTTTGACTTTACCGAATACACGTCGTCTTGCTTGCTTAAGCTTGTTCTGGCACTTCCTTGACATCGTTTGGATCTGTGTATTCAGCGTCGTTTACTTACTGGGAGTTCTCTAATGAGTAGTCATGACCATAATGCTGCAGGTGCGTCACACGGTAACTTCAAACAATACACGATTGGATTTATCCTATCTGTCATCCTCACCATCATCCCTTTCGGGATGGTGATGGCTGGTGGTTTTAGTCGTGGCATTTTAGTTACAGTAATTGCAATTACTGCTGTTGCTCAGGTACTTGTACAACTTGTGTATTTCTTACACATGAATACATCATCTGACCAACGTTGGAACCTTATTGCATTTATCTACACAATCTTATGTATCGCTGTACTCTTAGTCGGCTCTGTGTGGATTATGAATTACCTACACTACAACATGATGATCTAAACTGATCGTCATGTGGAAAAAGTACTTATTCCTGACTAAACCAGGAATTCTCTTCGGTAATTTTATTACCACCTTGGGCGGCTTCTTCTTAGCCGCCCAAGGCTCTATAGACTGCCTCTTATTATTACTTACTCTTCTCGGAACAACATTAGTGGTTGCTTCTGGTTGTGTAGTCAATAACGTAATTGATCAAGACATCGATCAGAAAATGCAGCGCACCATGAACCGTGCACTTGTGACGAAAACCATTTCCCCTACTGTTGCCATGTGCTATGCGCTGGTTTTAGGTGTAATTGGCTTTAGCATGCTCTGGTTTTATGTTAATGCTTATGCTTTTTTATTCGCTGTTATTGGTTTTGTGGTCTATGTCGGTTTTTATAGTTTGTGGAGTAAACGCACCACAATCCATCAAACCGTGATCGGTAGTATTTCTGGAGCGAGTCCACCTGTTATTGGTTATGTGGCTGTAAGTCATCAGTTCGATATGGCGGCCCTATTGATCTTTGTTGCATATGCTTTATGGCAAATGCCGCATTCATGGGCGATCGCAATTTATCGTTTTGACGACTACAAAAATGCAGGCGTTCCTATTTTACCTGTAGCCCGTTCAATCCTTAGAACAAAAATCGAATCACTGATTTATGTGGTTTTATTTACTCTAGCGATGAATGCTTTATATGTATATGGATACACCAATATCGTGTTCTTGGTCATCTGTAATATACTTTGCATTTACTGGTTCTACATTGCTATTTTAGGATTCAAGGCCGAAGATGATCAGCTTTGGGCCAAACGCTTTTTCCTTTTCTCAGTAATCCTCATTACTGTTATCAGTTTAAGCTTTAGCTTCACCTTTAAAAGCCCTGCACCATTCTTTCCTATTTTTTAAAAAGATAGAGAATGCTCTATCTTTTTATGCTCTCCCAATTTTTATCATTTCGTGCAATAAAAACATTCCGTTCTTTATTGCCTAAATGAAACAAGCCTAGACTAAATTCCAAACCAGTCGTTACATACAACCTTTAAAGATTAACCTGCAACACTACTCTAACCCAAAAACTCACTGTCTGGCTCAAAACGTCTAAAAAATTGATCAATATTATGTGGATATTTTTGATCTAAGTTTTGCCACAAACCTTTTGGTAACGGGATAAACTCCAATGTATCGGACTCATCAGAAGCCACACAAAAGCGGATTTCATAATCAGGCTGCAAAATTTGATTGAGTGCTTTTAAGGTGGTATCCCGATCTGCGCCCTCACCTTGATAAGGAATAATCAAAGTTTGATTCTGATAATAAACAGTAATGGTAACCCCTTGCAGGTTATCTGCATTTTGTGTCTCTGCCCGTAAACTCCCCGTTTGTAAAATATTTTCACAATATTCAATAATCGCCTCATCCTCTTCACGCCAATCGACGATCATTAAGATTTGGTAAATGTCACCTTCGTATTCCTCAAAAGCGTCTAAATATGCCTCTTCAGTATTCGACTGCAAAATAGACTCAAGCAAGGCGACTGTCTTTATAAATTGTGGTCCCATTTTTATTACCTATTTTTAATTTAAAAAATATATCGCAAAGACTATGGCAAATTTGCTTTATAGCGTCAATTTGCATATAATCCCCGCTTCGCAATTTGCGACATAACTTTTTAGTTATGACTCCTTGCTTCTAATTTTTTTAATTAGGGGCTGCTTAAACCGTAAGGAGCTGACAATGCGTCACTACGAAATCGTACTATTGGTACATCCAGACCAAAGCGATCAAGTTGTAGGTATGGTTGAACGCTATATCTCTCAGATCAAAGAAGCTGAAGGTCAAATTCACCGTTTAGAAGATTGGGGCCGCCGCCAATTGGCTTACCCGATTAACAAAATTCACAAAGCACACTACATTCTTATGAATGTTGAATGTGGTCAAACGACTCTTGATGAGTTAGAAGAATTGTTCCGTTATAACGATGCAATTATTCGTAACATCATTATCCGTCGTGAAAACGCAATTACTGAAGAATCTTTGCTTGCTAAAAGTGCTGAAGAAAAACGTGCGCGTAAAGCTCAACGTGAAGAAGCACAACAAGCAGTTCCAGAAGCTGAATAAGGAGAACATCAATGGCACGTTTTTACCGTCGTCGCAAGTTCTGCCGCTTTACAGCTGAGAATGTTGCGTACATCGACTACAAAGATATCGACACATTAAAACAGTACATCACTGAAAACGGCAAGATTGTTCCTAGCCGTATTACAGGTACTAAAGCTCGTTATCAACGTCAATTAGCGTTAGCTATTAAACAAGCTCGCTATTTGTCTTTGATTCCGTACACTGACAACCATAAGTAAGTGAGGTGAGCTGTGGACGTTATCTTATTACAACGCATTAAAAACCTTGGTAAATTAGGCGACAAAGTATCAGTTAAAGCTGGTTACGGTCGTAACTTCTTGATCCCTCAAGGTAAAGCTGTAGCTGCAACAGAAGCAAACACTGCTGCTTTTGAAGCTCGTCGTGCTGAACTTGAGAAGCAAGAAGCTGAAGTATTAGCTGCTGCGAATGCACGTGCTGAACAATTGAACGAAGTTAACATCGTAATCACTGCGAAAGCTGGTGACGAAGGTAAACTCTTCGGTTCTATCGGTACTCGTGACATCGCTGATGCTTTAACTAATGCTGGTCTTGTTGTAGACCGTGCAGAAGTTCGTTTACCAAACGGTGCGCTTCGTCACACTGGTGAATTCAACATCGCAATCCAATTGCATCATGATGTTGTTGCTGAAGTTCTCGTTACTATCGTATCTGAGTAATTTCTGCATAAAAAAGAGCATGTTTTACATGCTCTTTTTTTATATCTATTGTTTTTGTTTTCTTAAATAATACTATTCATTGAAAATACAGTTAACGCATCTCCAATAAATATTTCACATAATTTACTGCACTCTGATTGATTTCATTCCCAGTAGGTTGAGCCTCTCCTTCTTCTGGGTTGGTATCCATTCCATAAAAAGCAAACATCGGCTGATAATCGGCCTTCACATACCGTGCAGTTAATTCAAATGGTAAACATAACTCTTTTAAACTAAATTGGTAGCGACCATCTGCTGAATAATCTTTCTGTTTGATCCCGGCCGATACCGCAAGCGCTATTTTCTTGTTTTTTAATTGATTGCCTGCGGAGCCATAAGCCCAGCCATAGGTTAGTACCTCATCCAACCACTGTTTCAATAAGGGTGGACAATTAAACCAATAGATCGGAAATTGAAAGACCAAATTCTGATGTGCCTCAACCAATGCTTGTTCTCTTGCTACATCAATATGACCATCAGGGTAGTTTTGATGTAGCTGATGGATGGTAAATTCATCTGGATATTGAGCTAATTCTTCAATCCAACGTTTGTTAATAACAGAATTATGAATATCAGGATGAGCAATAATCACGAGTGTTTTTTTCATTTCAAATTCATCCCATCGGACACTTAAGTCGTTCAGTAATCAGTACGAAATTGATTATAAAAGTATGCTTTCAAGAATATAAGTACGGTCATTAAGGTTATATACTAGACTAAAAGTTAGTGTCGGAAAAATTATGGAAACCTGCGCTCCACCCCAGATTGACTTAGAGCAAACAGATTTTGGATATACGCTTTCCCTGATTAATGGCAAATACAAAATGATTATCATGTATTGGCTGTATCAGCATAAATCCATCATGCGATTCAATGAATTAAAACGCTCAATCGGTAATATTTCATTCAAAACCTTAAGTTTAACCTTAAAAGAAATGGAAAAAGATCAACTGATTGTCCGTAAGGAATATCCACAAATTCCGCCAAAAGTTGAATACAGTTTATCTGAGCGAGGGCTTTCATTAATTCCGCTTTTAGACATGATGTGCCAATGGGGCTCATCTAATCGACTTTAAAATCTAAACCTCACTTTTTCACCACTTACACAATTTTCACTGAATTAAATTGTCCCGATGACCTCCATTTGGATTAAGATAGTCATTCGGTATGGTTTCATCTTTTTATTAGGTCTTGTTATGTCACAGGCGAATGCCAATTTTACCAAAAATTCTCCAAACACAGAGAGTAAAGTGAGTGACTCAGGTCAGCTAAAAGAATTCCGCACCCCCCCCCATAACCTTGCAATTGAGCAAGCAGTATTGGCAGCCTTAATGACGGTTGCAGAATCTTTTGAGCAAGTCAGTGACTTGCTTAAAGAAAATGATTTTTATGCAACACGTCACAAATATATCTATCGTGCCATTGAAAAACTGGCACAGGAAAACTCACCGTATGATGCCGTTTTGGTCAATGACTGGTTGCTCAAACAAAACCTGTTAGATGCTATTGGTGGTGAAGAATACTTGATGCAATTGATGGCTGATTCACCTTCAAGTTTTTATAATCTTGAAACTTATGCCAATAAAATCAAAGAGTTTTCAACACTGCGTACTATGATCAAAGTCAGCAGTGATATTTTGCAAAATGCTTATGACACTAAAGGTCGTCCAGTCAGTGAAATTCTAGACTTGGCTGAAACCCAAATTTTCTCACTCGCAGAACAGCACAATAACAATAAAAAAGATTCAGGGCCGAAATCAATCAGCTCAGTGACTGCAGATGTTATTACCAAGCTAGATGAACTGTCTAAATTAGATGGCAACATTACTGGTTTAACCACAGGCTTCTTAGAGCTTGATAATAAAACTTCAGGGATGCAGGCTGGAGATTTGATTATTGTTGCAGCACGTCCATCGATGGGTAAAACCACGTTCGCCATGAACTTGGTTGAAAGTGTATTGCAATACAACCGCCTACCTGCTCTCGTATTCTCAATGGAGATGCCAGCAGACTCGATTGCCATGCGTTTGATCTCTGCGATGGGTAAAGTTCATCAAGGACATCTACGTTCAGGTAATCTTGATGCAGACGAATGGACCAAAGTCACAGGCACCATTCTCCAGCTACAAGAAATGCATCTCTATATCGATGACTCATCTGCCTTGCCACCCACCGAACTTCGTGCACGTGCGCGTCGCGTTGCCAAAATGCATGATGGGAAAATCGGCTGTATCATGGTCGACTACTTACAGCTGATGAAAGTTCCAGGCATGGGCGATAACCGTGTCGGCGAGATCTCGGAAATTTCGCGAAGCTTAAAAGCTTTAGCCAAAGAAATGCAATGTCCTGTAATTGCACTCTCTCAGTTGAACCGTAGTTTGGAGAACCGACCAAACAAACGTCCAGTAATGTCAGACTTACGTGAATCGGGTGCGATCGAGCAGGATGCCGACTTGATCATGTTCATTTACCGTGATGAAGTCTATAACAAAGAATCTAAAGAAGCAGGTACTGCTGAAATCATTATCGGTAAACAGCGTAACGGCCCAATTGGTAGTGTTCGCCTTGCCTTCGAAGGCCAATATACCCGTTTTAGTAATCTCTCGCCTGAGTTCTATGCTCAATATGAAGATGATGAATAACGTTCAAACTATTTCTGTTTTATATACAATCCAAGTCGACCCAAAGGAGAACTCAGGGTGCGCCAAGCAACAGTTTATATTGACAGTGAAGCACTGCAATATAATTTAAACCGTGTTAAACAAATTGCTCCACATTCAAAAATCGTCAGTATGGTCAAAGCCAATGCTTATGGACATGGAGTCAAAAACTGTTTAGCCGCCCTTGAGGCCACGGATGCTTTTGGCGTCGCCTGCTTAGAAGAAGCGTTGGAAATCAGGCAACTTGGATACACTCAGCCGATTACATTGATTGAAGGTGTGTTTGCTGAAGATGAGATGCAACAGGTCATTGAGCAGAAACTTGAATGTATTGTTCATCACTCACAACAAGTTGAATGGTTGATTCAGCATAAAGTTGCTTATAATGCGTTGGATCTAAAGGTTTGGGTCAAACTAAATAGCGGAATGAACCGTTTAGGTTTCAAAGTAGATGAAATCATTGACGTGATTCAACGCTTAAAAGCAGAAGGTTTTACCTGTGTACTTGCCATGCATTTTGCCAATGCTGACGTAGACCACCCCTTAAATGAGCAACAAAAACAACAATTCTTACAGGCGAAACAAGCCTGTGAACCGATCTTGGTATCTTGCTGTAATTCTGCTGCGATTTATAAATACCCTGAACTGCATTTTGATTTTGTTCGTCCAGGCATCATGCTATACGGCGCATCACCATTCGCAGATCGCAATGTACATGAACTCGATCTAAAACCAGTGATGACTTTTAGTGCCGAAATTATAGCCCTCAATCAAATCCAGCAAGGTGAATTTGTCGGTTATGGTTCAACCTACTCAGCGTCGTGTACGTCACAAATTGCCATTGTTTCGATTGGCTATGGCGATGGCTATCCACGCGCTTATGTGAAGCAAAACTTTGTTGCCGTCGATCAGCAACTAGTTCCTGTAGTCGGCCGTGTCAGCATGGACATGATTGCTATTGATATCAGTAATGTTAAAGCAGAGATTGGCACAAAAGTTGAGCTTTGGGGCCAATCTCGCTTGGTTGATGATGTTGCAGCAGCGAACGGAACCATCGGCTACGAGCTACTTTGCCGCCTCACCCAACGACCTGTGCGACAGTTAGGCAACTAAACAATACTTGATCAACTTGTGTGTTTTATTTTTAATACCGTTTTAACAATTTAAATTCAGCATGTTAAAACTGATTTATGATAATTCGCTGTATAAAATGCCGATCCAGCAATTCGTGCTCTTTCTGATCCGAATTTCGATCGGTATTTTTTTCTTTACTACAGGCTTCAACAAGCTTTTCGTTGAAAAAAATAAACTGATTATGCTGGAAACAATCATCGATGCAGGCATTCCATTTCCAGCAATCATGAGTACTTTTGTTTCAGCGACTGAAATGCTTGCTGGTTTGTTTCTAATTTTGGGATTATTTACTCAAATCAGCAGCATTTTATTGTTTATGATCTGTCTAACCGCTTTATACACGGTTGGGATACACACTATTCCCGAAGGATTAGATCTAATGAGCTGGCTCAGTTGGTTCTTCTACATCCATGACCTGTTGTATATGTTCATTCTTGCAATACTGATTACATCTCGACCAAGCATGCTGTCGCTGGATCGTATTCTAAGCAAAAATATAACAACATCTTAGGATGATTCTCCCTCAAAAGAGTCTATACATTTTTTGAGAGCTTGCGGAAGTTATAACCCATAGTCCGCTGTTGGCTTTGGTAACTCTTGTAAACCACGGCGTAAAGTCTCAGACCACTGTCGACTAATCTGCGTAAAATAAGGGTCATCCTCACCAATACGTTTGCATTCAGGAATTTTAAAACTGTCTTTATGATAAACCAATGCATCTAAAGGTAAACCCACTGAAACATTAGAGCGCAAAGTCGAATCGAAAGAAATAAGAGAACAGCGTAATGCATCATCTAACGGCATATCGTAGTGTAAAGCACGATCTAAAATAGGTTTTCCGTACTTACTTTCACCAATTTGGAAATACGGGGTATCAGTCGTTGCACAAATAAAGTTGCCCTGTGGGTAAACATTATAAAGCTGCATCTCCTCGCCTTGGATTTGCCCACCAACCAAGATACTACATGAATAATTCATCTGTTCTTGGGTGTCACTGGTAATATCTTCAAGTACTTTGCGTAAGGTTTTTCCAACCAATTCAGCCACTTCAAACATGGTATTGGCGCTATACAAATTCGGCTCTTGATGCAGAGCCAAGGCATTCTGTAAATGTCCAATCACGGCTTGAGTCGTCGCCAAATTACCTGCGGTTTGCAAAGCAATAAAACGCTCACCCGCGACACCAAAGGTATGCAACTTACGAAATACAGAAATATGATCGACCCCTGCATTGGTTCGGGTATCACTAATCAATACCAAACCTTGCTCTAATCTTAATGCACAACAATAGGTCATCTTTTTCTCTTTACTTTCAACACGCCAAAACTTGTACCACAGACATCATGCTTTCGACTCCACCGCGTTCACGGATACCTCGAACAGGCGCTACATCTAAATAGTCACGACCCACTGCAACGTAAATATGATTTTGTGGAGTAAATATCTGATTACTTACATCGAAACAATACCACGCATTATCCACAAAAACCTCGGCCCATGCATGACTGGCGAGGTGTGGCTGATTTTCATCGTAGATATAACCCGATACATAACGTGCCGGTAATTGTAACGCACGACACATGGCGATTAATATATGGGCATGATCTTGGCAAACGCCCTGTCCTGCATAAAATGCATCAATTGCTGAGGTTGTCACCGAGGTACTTTCGGGTTGATATGGAACTTGCTGTAAGATTCTTTCAGATAAAATAATCAAATGCTGTCGATCTTTTACAGTAACAATCGAATGCGCAAAATCCGTCATGGTCAGGTCACAGCAGGTCATTGCCGTACGTTGTAAAAACAGTAATGCTGAGACATCTGTCTCAAAATACCCCAACTCAGTTGCACGCAAATCCACCACACCCTGTGCCATGATAGTCAGATAACGATAATCATGGCGTTGTGTCGCAGTAATCCACAGGTTATTAAACGCATCACGTTGACATGAATACTGACCAGGAACACTAATATGCCAATTCTCAACACTCTGATGCAGTGAACTTTGTGGCATCATTTTAATGGATTGAACACTGTTGCGTGCAAGCTCAGTATAACGATAATGCGTTTGATGGTTCACCATGAGTTTCATGAGGAGGCCTCAAATTGATTTTCCAATTTATAGGTAAATGCATAAAACTGATTTAAATATGGCTGATCTTTTAAGACTTCCCAACACGGTTGCAAATCCTGCCATCCCATTTGAAATAACTGCTCGATTGTTGGATCAATCGCATCAAAAACAGCATGTGTATTGTGTTGAAATCTAAAATAAGTATCAATTTGCTCAATGCATTGCCCAATATGGAAAAATAGAAAAATATCTTCTTGCTCAGTTTTTAGGATATCGTAACAATTTTGTACCACCTCTTGAATCGCGAGCCCGTCTGCCGCCACATTTTTGATCAGGAAATTGAGCTCAGCATACGCTTGAGCCGTTAATAACCCTCTCAACTCCTGAATATTGTCGCGCGCAATCTCAAGCTGGCTCAATAATGAATAAGGCTGCTGACGATCTAACATAAATTTGTTCAAGTTTTCTGCATCATCAATATGTAAACAGAGTGCCTGTGCAAGTTTTGATGCCTGCTGATCATCTACAAAAGGTAAATGTCCTGCCACATGGCCAATCCGAAATAAATAACGTCCTAACCAATAAATATGTTGAGCACTTGAACTAAGTAAAAGCATAAATCTCCTCCCTTTTCTTAATATTCAATCTCACAGCCCTCATTATTATCATCTTCGGGCTGTGGAATATGGTTTAGGAACGTAATGTTTCAACCACCCAGGTATCTTTAATTCCTCCACCTTGAGAAGAGTTCACCACTAGAGAGCCTGCTTGCATGGCAACACGGGTTAGACCACCCGGCACAATTTCAGTGCGATAAGGTGAACTGAGTACAAATGGTCGTAAATCAATATGTCGCTCAGCAACGCCTTCTGCTGTCATGGTTGGGGCGACTGAAAGGGCTAAAGTCGGTTGTGCAATATATAAATGTGGCGTCTCAATCAGTTTCTGTCTAAAACAATCAATCTGTTGTTGATCTGCTTGAGGGCCAATCAACATGCCATAACCACCTGAGCCTTGTGCTTCTTTTACCACTAATTTTTCTAAATTACTGAGCACATAGTCCAGTTGTTCCGCCTCTCGACATTGATAGGTTGGGACATTATTCAAAATAGGAGCTTCGCCTAAATAAAACTGAATCATCTGATCAACATAAGGATAAATAGATTTGTCATCTGCTACACCTGTGCCGGGTGCATTAGCAATCACCACATTATGCTGAAGATACGCCGACATGAGCCCAGCAACACCTAAAGAACTATCTGGTCTAAAACTGAGTGGATCTAAGAATTCATCATCAACACGGCGATAGATGACGTCTACCTGCTGACGACCACGAATAGTTTTGACGAAAACCTTATCATCTTCTACATACAGATCTCGGCTAGTCACCAGCGGTACATCCATTTCACGTGCTAGAAATGAATGTTCATAATAGGCACTGTTGAAACGTCCAGGTGTTAGCACCACAATTAATGGCTGATCGACATAGGCATTTTCTTCGAGAATTGCTCTTAACAGACTTGGATATTGCTCAATCCCCTGTAAATTATTACTACTACACAGATCTGGCATCAATTTCTGGCTAATTTTGCGACTTTCCAACATATAAGACACACCTGAAGGTGTGCGTAGATTATCTTCTAACACAAAGAAATCGCCTTGCCCGTCACGGATGATGTCAATACCACTAATTTGCGAATAAACCTTGCCTTTAAGCTGATGTTTTAACATATGCGGCTGAAAAGCTTCATGTGCAATCACTTGCTCCGCAGGAATCAAACCTTCCTTTAAAATATGCTGTCCATGATAAATATCATCTAAAAATAAGTTCAGTGCTTTCACACGTTGTGCACAACCTGTTGCGATCTTTTCCCATTGTTTCTTTTCAATCACACGCGGAATTAGATCATAAGGAATCGTACGCTCAGCACCCTCTTGATCACCGTAAACATTAAAAGTAATCCCCTGATAAAGGAAATGCTCCTTTGCTTGGGCTTCTAATATTTTTAGATCATCAAGACTACGAATACTTAACCATTGTTCAATTTTTTTGGATGCTTCACCGTTAAAACTTTTGTCATCTAACATTTCATTGAAAAATTGTGATTTAAGTTGCTCAAATAAATTGGTGGTCACATTGAGCTGTGAAATAAATGTAGAGCTATCAACGGACGCCACTGGATTGGGTTCTGGTGCATAATAATCTGTGCTGATATGTAGGTTGTGTTCTTGTTCTGACATAGAAACCTCGTCTCATCATTTATTTATATCTAAAGGAAGCAATTTCAATGCCACTTATACAAAATGATCAATTTTCAACCAGACTTAGAATATTTAAGCAAAACTAGGGTCATTTCAGTCGTAAATACGTAATCTAGATAGGATGGACTTGATAATTAAGTATAGTTTTTTTATTGTGTCTGCTTTAGACCATTGAATTACGTATTTCGCTTATGTCATCCATACAAGAAAAAGAAACATCCAATAGCCTTTATCGCCAATGGCAAATCTTATCCCGCCTTTCTACTGGGAAATGGATGGGCACACGCGAATTACAAGAAATATTAGAACGCGAAGGCATTGATATCAGTCTGCGAACCATTCAGCGTGATTTAAATCAAATTGCTCAGCGTTTCCCAATCGAGAGTAATAAAACCGTACCACAAGGCTGGCGTTGGCGTTCAGACGCACCAATTCAAAGCTTGCCCCATATGACCAGCTCACAAGCGGTTACGTTTATGATGGTCGAAGAGCATTTACGTCACTTGCTTCCACCAAGTTTATTAGAAGAAATGACCCCTTGGTTTGATCTGGCCAAACGTAGTCTATCGACACAAAATAACGTTCGACAGTGGATCAACCGTGTTCGCATTGTGCCAGCCACTCAACCATTGATTCCGCCTGTCGTCGACAAACATGCACAACAAGCGATTTATGAAGGATTATTACAAGACAAACAGATCGAATGTATTTATCGTGCCCGTACCCATCAAGGTGAAGATAAAACCTATATCCTTAATCCACTGGCTTTGGTTCAAAAAGGTGCAGTGATTTATTTAATCTGTACCCGAAATGATAAAACTGAAGTACAAACCTTCGCATTGCACCGCTTTAAGGCGGCAACCGTATTGGAAAGTCGCGCCTTACATCCAGTGAACTTTGAAATTGATAATTATATCGAATCAGGTGCATTGGGCTTCCGTGTTGACTACAGCAAGCCAACCGAACAAATTCATTTAAAACTGACCATGACAGAGAACACTGCCAAGAGTTTCTATGAAAGCCAGCTGAGTAAGGATCAAATCATCCAACATCTGGAAGAAAATATTGTCGAAGTCTCTGCAACCGTTCCATTTACTTCACAACTGGTGTGGTGGCTGAGAAGTTTCGGTAAGAAAATGCTGAATATTGAACCTGCTGCTGTTTATAACGCAGTGAAAGAGATTGAAGAGCAACCCCAATAAAAAAGAGAACCTTTCGGTTCTCTTCGATTTTTTATAAATTTTATTATCAAACACTCAGTACTATTTTTATTCTTTAAATGTTCAAACCAACCTCTCTCCCCGCCTTGATCAAAATTGGTTTGTACCTTTTTAAGCGCTTTGATTTAAATTAACATCGGCACGCTAATTCATAGCCATTGTAGCGGATTCTCTTTTTGGTCATGCTTAAACCCTCTTTATTTGAACGTAGAATCACTATAACGAGGATTTTTTAGACTGTGAAATAACAAAGATTGGAATCAAAATCTAATTTTTTGCTATCGCTGATCTTTGACTCCAGATCAACTTATCCATCGTCTTTATCAGATAACAAAACTTCGAAGCGATGCAGATGCGTAAAACGCCCAGCCTGTATTTGATATTGATCAATTTGAGGCACTAATCGCTGAAAATGCTCCGACTGTACATGTAAATCCAGTGCTTCACGATTAACCCATTCTTCGATAAAAACAAAATGCCCCTTTTGTTTATGGTCATGGTAAAGATCATAGGCAATGCATCCTGCTTCAGCTTTAGTTTTCTCTATCAGCGCTTGATAAAGTGGTAACACCTCATCAATTTTCTCTGGCTGGATATAATCTTCAGCAATCAGTTTTAACGTCATTTACCTCGCTCTCCCGAAATATTTCCCATAAAAAAAGCTCTCAAATTCATGAGAGCTTTTTTGTCATCGATTCAGCTTATGCTGAAAATGGATGACGCAATACGATTGTTTCTGCGCGGTCAGGACCTGTTGAAACGATATCAATTGGGCAACCAATTAAAGTTTCAATACGACGTACATATGCCAATGCATTTGCAGGAAGTTGATCAATTTGAGTCAAACCAACAGTAGACTCGCTCCAACCCGGCATCGTTTCATAGATTGGTTTCAAGCTTTCGAATGAAATCGCATCAGAAGAACCAGCACAGCCAGAATCTACATCTTCATAACCCACACAGATTTTTACTTCTTCTAAACCATCTAATACATCAAGTTTAGTTAAGCAAATACCAGATAATGAGTTCACATCAACCGAACGACGTAAAATTTCAGCATCGAACCAACCACAACGGCGTTGACGGCCAGTAGACGCACCAAACTCATGACCAACTGTACCTAAGTGACGACCAATCGCATCACCTGTATCTGTTGCTGCATCGTAATGCAACTCAGTTGGGAATGGACCAGCACCTACACGTGTTGTATATGCTTTGGTAATACCCAATACATAGTCTAAATGCAATGGACCCATACCTGAACCAGAGCTTACGCCGCCAGCAGTTGTATTCGAGCTTGTTACAAATGGATAAGTACCATGATCGATGTCAAGCAATGAACCTTGCGCACCCTCGAACATGATTGCCTTACCTTCTTTGCGGTAATTATGTAAAACAGTTGTTACATCAATCACTAATGGAGCAAGAACTTCGCGCCATGCATCACAAAGTGCAAGTACATCTTCAAACTTAACTTCTTCAACGCCATAGAATTGAGTCAGTTGGAAGTTATGAAGCTCAAGCATTTCCTTGAGTTTTTCCTCAAGTAAAGCACCGCCACGAATCAAGTCTGCTACGCGTACAGCACGACGTGCAACTTTGTCTTCGTAAGCTGGGCCAATACCGCGACCAGTTGTACCAATTTTCGCATTACCACGTTTTTTCTCACGTGCTTGGTCAAGCGCGATGTGGTTTGGCAAAATAAGTGGACAGTTTGGAGAAATACGTAAACGCTCTTTAACAGGTACGCCTTCTTGTTCCAAAATCGCCATTTCTTTAATTAAGGCTTCAGGAGAAAGAACAACACCATTCCCGATTAAGCACAATACGTTTTCACGTAAAATACCTGATGGAATGAGGTGTAATACAGTCTTCTTACCACCTACCACAAGCGTATGGCCTGCGTTGTGTCCGCCTTGGTAGCGAACTACCGCAGCCGCTTGATCTGTGAGCAGGTCGACGATTTTACCTTTTCCTTCGTCGCCCCATTGGGTACCAAGTACCACAACATTTTTGCCCATAATAGCCTCATTACATCATGCTGTTAAAATTGGAAACCAAGTCTTAAAACTTGGCAATTAAATTTTTTCAATCACCCACTGCCCGTTTTGAGACACCAACTGATGGGTCGCATAAGGCACTGAGCTTAAATCATCATTACCCAACAACTGCACCACACGTGAACCTTTGCCACGCACCTCTGCAATTGTATTTAATAAATCTTGATCATTGCCTTTCGGTGCAACTACAGTTTCAATTTCTACAAACTGTGTCGCGCCTAAAGCATATAAGTCACAACTAAATCCAGTTGCTGGACGCGCACGTCCAAAATGCTCACCAATACCATCATAACGACCACCTTGAGCCAGTGGTGCGGCACGATTCGGTGCGTAAATGGCATACATCAAACCTGTATGATAGTGATAGCTGCGTAATTCAACGACATCTATCCCAATGTTCAGATTCGACCAACGTGATTGGATTTGCGCTAATGTAGATTTCAATGCAGCGAATGCATTTTTGAAATCCGCATCATTTAAAATATCTTGGCTTAAATGCGTTTCTAGTGCATTGAGGTCACTTGCATAACGACCTAAAGCATAAAAGTCTGCACCCATCGCTAAATCTTGAGTGAATTCTTCTAACTCTGGAAAAGCTTTACGCTGATATAAGTCAGAAAGTTCACTTTCGGTATTTTTATTTAAGCCAGCGCGTTTAACCAGACTACGGAATAAACCGACATGACCTAAATCTAAATGAGCACCCTCTAAAGTATGGGTATGCTCAATTAACGCCAACATGACGTTGATCATTTCAACATCTGCTTCGATGCTGTCATGACCATACAACTCTGCACCTAACTGCAAAGGCGCGCGGGTTGCATTAAAATTCTGTGGTTTGGTATGCAGGACTGAACCTGCATAGCAATAACGTGCTACACCTTCAATTGGTCGAACATGAGCATCTATACGCGCAACTTGCGGAGTCATATCCGCACGCACACCGAGTAAACGGCCAGACAGTTGATCAATAACTTTGAAAGTGACTAAATCTAAATCTTGATTAGACTCTGAGAGTAAAGATAGCGATTCGATGTATTCAATAAATGGCGTATACACCAATTGATAACCTCGAACTGCGAGGAAATCTAAAGCTTCTCTGCGCAACGTTTCAACAACTTGCGCTTGTTCTGGCAATACATCTGCTACCCCGTCAGGGAGCAACCATGTCTCTGAAATGGCCATGTTCCAAACCTAAAATCTGTTCAATGTGGAAGCATCCACACAAAAAGCAACCACATAAAAAAATCGGGTGAATGCCCGATTCAGCGTAGTGTAGCACGAAGATTTCTGTGATGCACCTTAGAATTTGAATAAATCTTTCTGGTTTAATGATCAACCGACTTAATTAAATAGGAAAAATTAACGAGTATATTCAATAGATTAAAACTACGCACTGGGAATATAACTCCATTTTCTCGCCCCTAAGAACTGCCCAATATCTGAACTATCACCCTGCTTACAATTGATCAAATATGATTTTTTATAGCATTGATTGCTTGGGAATTAAATGCAAAACAGCCCGTCCGAAATTACGAACCTTTTAAGCAGCGATTACCCGAAATAAATGAAACGCCTTAAGGTCTTGTTCTTAGCTTATATTAAAAACACACATTCCATTTTTTGATTTCTTTCACCTGAACTCAGGGCTAAAGATTCCCATTCAGCTATAAACACAAAATTATGCCTAGAATATAAACAGACTGCTCGCTCATTTTTTGGAGATACGCTTAATACAATCCTAGAATGACCTTTAGAAACTGCTAAATTCTTAATCGCAGAAATCAGTAGATCGGCTATACCTGTGCCACGAAACATAGGATTAACCCACATAGCGATCACATTAAATTCACGTGCAGCGTTTTGAGTTCCACCAATAATTCCAATTGCTCGATCCCCTTTAATTGCTAAAATATATTGAAATTTAGTCTTTTGTGAGGCACGGTCACGCCATTCTGACTCACTATATTTCTCTGTAGTAGCATAATTAGCAGCGAAAACATCTGGACTATCAAGCAGTGACTCTAAACGAACAGTTTGAAGAATTTTCCAATCGTCCTCGGTAGTGAGACGAACCACCAATTCATTCAAGTCTAGACCCATTCAATACCTCGAACTTATCGCGCATCTGGATTTTTATAAAAGATTCTCAGAAGTTAGCTTATATTTATTAATTTCCTTTCCCGCCTTTTACTACAATTTCTAGCAAATTTACCATTTCAACATTTTGTTTTTCTAGTGCAGCGATATTTGCCACAGTTCGATCTAAAACCTCTTGTTGTACATGCATCTTTTTAGCGAGATCCTGCATGATTTCCAAACTCTTTTTTAGATGCAACTCCAGATGCACCACTTTTTCTTCAAGTTGTAGCACCTGAATATCTGAGTTTGGTACTTCTACGCTTTTAAACTGAAACCAGAATAAAAAAGCCACCGCCGCCAATAAAACAGCAAGAAATCCCCAAATCAACATTAATGTCATGCGACACCCCACATTATTTTTTATATCTTATTTAAAATATTAATCACAAAAAGTTTCACACAAATCTAGCAAACGATTTGCATATCCCCATTCATTATCATACCACGCAAAAACTTTTGCTTGATGCCCCACAACCATGGTTTGAGTTAAATCCACAATCAGGGAATATGGCGAATGATTAAAGTCACTTGATACCAGATCTTCATCCGTCACTTGCATAATCTGTGCATAATCATATTGCGCCGCCTTGCTCAAAACTTCATTGATTTTATGCACGGTAATCGGTGAATGCGAAACAAAAGTGAGATCAATGGCAGCCACATTAATGGTCGGTACACGAATCGAATAACCATTAATCCGATCTTCCATTTTCGGCATGACCTGTTTCAATGCACCTAAGGCACTCGATGTGGTTGGAATAATATTTTGCCCTGAGGCACGTGCGCGACGTAAATCTCGATGCGCATGATCCAAAACCGATTGATCGGCTGTGACCGCATGGATTTCTGTCATTAATGCGGTATCAATACCAAACGCATCATCAATAATTTTGACCAGCGGCACTAAGGCCTGTGTGGTACATGAGACACTGGAAATGATTTGATCTGTGGCCTTTACGTCATTGTGATTAACACCGTAGACAATCGCCGCATCGACAGAATCAAAAGGCGCAGCACCAATAATCACACGCTTCGCACCTGCCTCTACATGACGTGTCGCATCGGCACGTGAACGGAATAGACCTGTACATTCAAGCACCACATCAATATGTAAGTCAGCCCAAGGTAATAATTCTGGCTGAGCCTGCTTAAAAACCTGTAATTTTAACTGACGTTGATTGGACTGGATATTCAAAAAAATATGTTGATTTTCAATTTGAATTTCAACCTGTCCTGCAAACCGACCATGCGTGGTGTCGTATTTGAACAAGTGCACCAAAGTCTGTACATCAGCAATATCATTAATGGCAACAATATCAAACTGAAACTGCTTAGGACTCTCAAACCACGCACGTAATACATTCCGACCAATTCGACCAAATCCATTGATAGCGATACGTTGCATGTAGCGTCCTTATTCATCAAAACATCATCTTTTCTATGCTATATGGTAAAACATCAAGCGCATTGTTGAATATAGATTTTTAGCTTAAACACAGTTTTATATGATATTGCTTGTAAAATCGTTGGTGAGGCAGGTATTTTCCGTTATAATTTAGCACTTTTAAAATCTATGCCACGCACTGGGTTCGATTGTAGAACGTTAGACACAACGTACCTTGTTGCATATAGCCAAATTCAAAATTATGGAGTGTCTTGGTTGTGAGTACTCGCTTTATGACATCAGCTGAAATCCGTGAAGCATTTTTGCGTTATTTCGAATCGCAAGGGCATACACGTGTCGCTTCGAGTTCTCTCGTTCCCGCCAACGACCCAACTTTGCTGTTTACCAATGCTGGTATGAACCAGTTTAAAGATTGTTTCTTAGGTTTAGAAAAGCGCGACTATGTCCGTGCTGTTTCATCACAAAAATGTGTGCGTGCAGGCGGTAAACACAATGACCTCGACAACGTAGGTTATACAGCACGTCACCACACTTTCTTTGAAATGTTAGGTAACTTCTCTTTCGGTGATTATTTCAAACAAAATGCACTGAAATTTGCTTGGGAATTTTTGACCAGCGAACAGTGGTTAGGCTTACCGAAAGATCGTTTATATGTCACGGTTTATCATACCGATGATGAAGCATTTGATATCTGGAACAAAGAAATCGGGATCGATGCTGAACGCATTATCCGTATTGGTGACAATAAAGGTGGCCAATACGCATCAGACAACTTCTGGGCAATGGGCGATACAGGCCCTTGTGGTCCGTGTTCTGAAATTTTTTATGACCACGGTGACCACATCTGGGGTGGTTTACCAGGTACTCCAGAAGAAGATGGTGACCGTTTCATCGAAATCTGGAACAACGTTTTCATGCAGTTCAACCGTACTACGGATGGTGTTATGCACCCTCTTCCAGCACCTTCTGTTGATACAGGCATGGGTTTGGAGCGTATCTCAGCTGTTTTACAACACGTTAATTCAAACTACGAAATTGACCTGTTCCAACACTTATTAAAGGCGGCAGCTGACATCATTGGTCTAGATACCACTGCAATTGAAGCTGAAGCGAAAGCACAAAATAAACCAGTTGAATATCCAGCATCGTTAAAAGTCATTGCAGACCATGCTCGTTCATGTTCATTCTTGATTGCTGACGGTGTAAATCCTTCAAATGAAGGTCGTGGTTATGTATTGCGTCGTATCATTCGTCGTGCCGTACGTCATGGTAACAAGTTAGGCGCTACAGGTTCATTCTTCTATAAGATGTTACAACCTCTGATTGAAGTCATGGGTGAGGCTTATCCGGAACTTGCTGCACAACAAGCACGCATCGAAGCACAGCTTCTTAAAGAAGAAGAGCAATTCGCTAAAACACTTGAGCAAGGCTTGAAGTTGTTAGAAGGCGAATTGGCACAACTTAAAGGCAATGTGATTGCTGGTGAAACCGTATTTAAACTTTACGATACTTACGGCTTCCCGACTGACTTAACTGCTGATATCGCACGTGAACGTGATCTTACCATTGACGAAGCTGGTTTCGAAGTTGAAATGGCTGCGCAACGCCAACGCGCGCGTGATGCGGGTAAGTTTGCAGTTGATTACAACAGCATTGTCAAAGTTGAAGGCGAAACTCAGTTTGATGGCTATGACGCGACTCAGGGCCAAGGTCAAATTGTTGCGATTTATAAAGATGGCGTTCAAGTTGATGAAATCAACGAAGGTGACGAAGCACTTATCGTATTGAACCAAACCCCTTTCTATGCGGAAAGCGGTGGTCAAATCGGTGATACAGGTCTATTCAAAAACGATACAGGTATCTTCGAAGTTCAAGACACCAAAAAATCTGGTGGCGCTTTTGTCCATCAAGGTATCGTGACCATGGGTAGCCTCAAAGCCACTCAAAATGTTGAAGCAACGGTTAAAGCAGATATTCGTGCTGCAACAGCACGTAATCACTCAGCTACTCACCTTTTACATGCAGCTTTACGTCAAATTCTTGGTGAGCATGTACAACAAAAAGGTTCTTTGGTTGCAAGCGACATTTTACGTTTCGACTTTGCCAATGACCAACCTGTTTCGTTTGAACAATTGCAACAGATTGAGCGTTTAGTTAATGCTGAAGTCATTGCGAATAATCCTGTAACAACTGAATTACTTGATATTGAATCAGCAAAAGCCAAAGGTGCAATGATGCTGTTCGGTGAGAAGTATGGCGAAGAAGTTCGCGTACTCTCTATGGGTTCTATTATTGAAGAGAAAAACTTCTCGATCGAACTTTGTGGTGGTATTCACGTTAAGCGTACGGGTGATATTGGTCTATTTAAAATCACTTCTGAAGGTGGTGTTGCTGCGGGCGTTCGTCGTATTGAAGCCGTGACTGGCACCAAAGCGCTTGAAGTGGTTCAAAAAGCAGAAACAGATATCCAAATCATCAACGGTTTGCTGAAAGCGCAAAAAGACCAAACTGTAGAGAAAGTTGAAGCAATTGTTGAAACTGCTTCGAGCCTACAAAAGCAAATAGAACAATTGAATCAAAAGTTAGCTAGCTTCCAAGCAGCTGATTTACTGGATCAAGTGAAAGAAATTGCGGGTCGTCAAACGCTTATCACATCGGTAAAAGGTTTAGATGCCAAATCATTACGCAATCTTCATGACAGCGTAAAATCAAAATTAGAAGATGCAGTCATTATTTTAGCTGGTGTTGAAGGTGATAAAGTGAGTTTAATCGCTTCCGTCGCTAAACAATACGCTGCAACTCTAAAAGCAGGTGACATCATCAAACACTTGGCTCAAGAGCTTGGTGGTAAAGGTGGTGGTAAACCTGACTTAGCACAAGGTGGCGCGCCACTTAACGAGAAGTTTGATCAAGTCATCGCAGCATTACCTGCTTGGCTTGAGCAATAATAAAAACTTCACTTTTGTGTAACTGACCCTGATGCCTCTCAGGGTCATGGCTTATATGGAACAACTATGGCATTAATCGTTCAAAAATATGGCGGTACCTCTATGGGTACTCCTGAGCGCATTTTAAATGTTGCTCATCGTGTCAAGCGTTGGCATGATCATGGTCACAAAGTGGTCGTGGTTGTATCAGCAATGAGTGGTGAAACTAACCGCTTACTTGCGCTTGCCAAAGCCATTACCAGCACCCCTGACCCACGCGAATTAGATCAAATGGTGTCAACGGGTGAACAAGTAACGATTTCCATGTTAGCTATGGCACTTAATTCAATTGGTGTAGAAGCTAAATCATATACAGGTCGTCAAGTTGGTATCAAAACTGACAGCGCGTTTACCAAAGCACGTATTGAATCCATTGATACTGATGTAATGACCGCTGATCTAGATGCTGGTCGTGTCATCGTCGTCGCTGGTTTCCAAGGTTATGATGCGAATGGCAATATCACAACTTTAGGTCGTGGCGGTTCAGATACTTCAGGCGTTGCACTTGCAGCAGCACTAAAAGCAGATGAATGCCAAATTTATACCGATGTAGATGGTGTTTATACCACTGACCCTCGTGTAGCGCCTAAAGCGAAGAAAGTTGACCGTATTTCTTTTGAAGAAATGCTGGAAATGGCATCTTTAGGTTCGAAAGTTTTACAAATTCGCTCTGTTGAATTCGCAGGCAAATATCAAGTGCCATTACGTGTATTATCAAGCTTTGATAATGATAACGATGGTGCATTTGATGAAGATTTCAAACAAAACGTAGGTACACTAATTACCACTGAGGCGGAAGACGATATGGAACAACCAATCATCGCAGGTATTGCATTTAACCGTGACGAAGCAAAACTCACTATTTTAGGTGTTCCTGACGAACCAGGTATCGCATCTAAAATCTTGTCGCCGATCAGCAATGCCAACATCGAAGTGGATATGATTATCCAGAATGTTGAAGAAGACGGTACAACAGATTTTACTTTTACCGTGAATCGTACTGACTTGGCAAAAGCAAAAGCAATTTTAGAACAAACTGCAAACAGCATTGACGGTTGTGAAGTTGTGACGCGTGATGACATCGTAAAAGTGTCTATCGTTGGTGTTGGTATGCGTTCTCACGCAGGTGTGGCGAGCAAAATGTTCACTGCATTAGCGGAAGAAAGCATTAATATTCTCATGATTTCTACATCAGAAATCAAAGTTTCTGTCATCATCGAAGAAAACTATTTAGAATTGGCAGTTCGTTGTTTACATACAGCTTTTGGCCTAGATCGTGAACATGGCGAAAGCAGTGCACGCGCTTAATTAATAGCTGCTTAAACATATTTACTCGCAAGTAAATAAGAAAAAAAACAGAGCCACTATAGTTTTTCTTATAGTGGCTCTGTTATATTAGCCTTGAGGTTTTTAAAAAGACTCTCACAGAACTTACGAAAAAAAATGTTTTTTACATATTTCTGTTAGAGTTTTCTGTATATTAGGCTGTGCTTTCAAACAATGAATTCCCTGTCGCAAGTTTAAGCGTTTAGCAAGGAGATAAACATGCTGATTCTGACCCGTCGTGTCGGAGAAACATTAATGATTGGGGATCAAGTCAGTGTTACTGTGCTTGGCGTAAAAGGCAATCAGGTGCGTATTGGTGTAAATGCTCCAAAAGAAGTTTCTGTGCATCGTGAGGAAATTTACCAACGTATCCAACATGAACGTGCCATGCATGAGCATCTGCAACATCTTGATCAAGATTATCAACATTCTTATGAAGAAGAGAATAATGATTTTCCTCAACATAATAACTTCAATCGTTAATATGCCGCATTCTTCTCGAATGATTAAAGCGACTATAATTAGTCGCTTTAATTGTTTTTACAGCCCTAAAGCTTTCTTAACAGGCGCGTAACTACGGCGGTGTTGATCAATTACACCATGGGCCGCAATGGCTTCAAAATGTGCTTTAGTTGGATAACCTTTGTGTTTCGCAAATCCATAATCAGGAAACTGCTGATCTAGCTCTTGCATTTGACGATCACGCGTCACTTTAGCCAAAATACTGGCTGCACTAATTTCTGCATGGCTAGCATCCCCACCCACAATCGCTTCACACGGAATCGTAATTCCTTTTGGAATCTGATTACCGTCCACGATTACTTTTGCTGGAGAGGTCGCTAATCCTTCTACTGCGCGACGCATTGCAAGAAAAGTGGCTTGTAAAATATTGAATTCATCAATTTCAGCCTGGGTTGCTTCCGCAATTGACCAAGCCAAAGCTTTTTCTTGAATCTCCAAGAATAGCTTTTCCCGTTTTTTTTCGGTTAACTTTTTAGAATCATTTAAACCCTCAATCGGATTATTTGGATCTAAAATGACTGCGGCAGCAACAACAGAACCCACTAAAGGTCCACGCCCTGCCTCATCTACACCAGCAACTCTCATAAAAAAATCTCTAAAGGCCGATGACTCAGCCTTATCTTATTAACCCACTTTCTTGAAAGTTTCAGCCACACATGCATTTACAGTTTGAGAAACCACTTGAGTTACAATCGTCGCACGTGCTGTTGGATCAATAGCTGCTGTCGCCAATTCAACTGCAGTTACGCTATTTGGTGCTTTTTCACTAACACAGCCACACACTTCAGTTTGAATATTTTCACGCTGTTCTGCTGTCATTACACGTGTCGCAGTTTTCCATGCAGGTAGTGTATTAATCTCATTAATACATTTTGCATTTACAGCAACTTTTAATGCAGCCATGCCCAACTGCTGTGAAGTTGCACCAACCGAGTTATTTCCATCTGGCGTCACACAGCCTGTTAAAGCTAAAACAACAGGGGCAACAATAAGTACCAACTTTTTCATGATTTCTATCCCGTATCTAAATTTTGGCAGGCGTATTGTGCCTAAATGACACGTTTTATGATATGACCCTGTGCTATCTTTACATAATATAACAATGATAAATGATTTATAAGCACTACAACGTTCTACTGGTAAAACGCTCCGTTACATTTCCGTTGTATGCGAAACAATAAGGGCTATCTAGAATTAAAACAAATCATCAATAACAAAGCCAGGATGTTGCAATGCCAACCTCAGCACAATATTACACCCGTACGGCACAAATTATTCATTGGCTCATGGCTGCTATTTTCATTGCTGCCTGGTTGATTGGTTTCTATAGTGGTAACTTCCTCAGCTATGAGGTTGACGGAAGCTTTAAGGGTAATGTGATTACCCTGCATAAAAATATCGCGACCACCATTATTTTCTTGGTTGTAATTCGCATCTTTTGGCGTTATACCCACCCTGCACCCCAATTACCAGACACTATGTCTCCCTTGATGAAAACCTTGGCACATGTTGGACACTTCCTGCTTTATTTAATGCTGCTCGCACTGCCAATTACAGGTTGTTTATTTAGCTGGAGCGCTGGACACCCTGCACCTGTTTTATATTTATTTGAAATTCCGCGTCTAGTACAAGACAATCCAGACTTACTTGCAATTGTTAAACCAATTCACATTTATCTCTCATGGTTTGCAGGCTTATTAGTTGCAGGACATGCTTTAGCGGCAATCAAACATCACTTGATTGATAAAGACAATGTCTTGCTCAGTATGTTGCGCCAACCTAAATAAATCCTTAGACATAAAAAAACCGCCTAAGGCGGTTTTTTTATTTAGATCTTTTTCACTTCAGCAATCCATTTCTGTTTTTCTTCCTCAGAAATAAATGAAGCTTCAAAAGAATTAATTGCCAGTTGCTTTAATTCATCATTGCTTAAATCCAAAGCTTGCTGAATCGCAACAAAGTTATCATTCATATAACCACCGAAATATGAAGGATCATCTGAGTTCACAGTCACATGCACGCCCTTCTGTAATAAACGGCGGATGTTATGCTCCCCCATATCTTTTACAACACAAAGCTTTAAGTTACTCAAAGGACAAACTGTTAAAGGCATTTTCTCAGCGATTAAACGTGTCATGAGAACGTCGTCTTCTTCTGAGCGCACACCATGGTCAATACGATTCACTTTCAGCAAATCTAGCGCTTCCCAGATATATTCTGGTGGACCTTCTTCACCTGCATGCGCCACAATCAAGAATCCTGCTTCCCGCGCTTTGGCAAAAACACGTTCAAATTTCGCTGGAGGATGCCCAACTTCACTTGAGTCTAAACCAATCGCAATAATGTCATCTTTAAATGGCAATGCCTGTTCCAGCGTTTCAAATGCTTTTTCTTCGCTTAAATGACGCAAGAAACACATGATCAACTGTGAACTAATTCCTAACTTTTCTTTTGCATCTGCACAGGCACGCTTCAAACCAGCCAACACAGTTGCAAATTCAACCCCACGTTCAGTATGCGTTTGTGGGTCGAAGAACATTTCGGTATGTACCACACGATCTTCAGCACATTTTTCAAAATATGCCCAAGCAAGATCATAAAAATCTTGTTCAAGCACCAGCACATTTGCGCCCGCATAATAAATATCTAAGAAAGATTGAAGATTATGGAAGTTATACGCTTGCTTCACTTCTTCGACCGATTGATAAGGAATCTGAATCTGATTACGCTGTGCAATTGCAAACATCAGTTCTGGTTCAAAAGTCCCTTCAATATGCACATGCAATTCGGCTTTGGGTAAAGCACGAATCAGCTCGATTTGATTCATATTAACTCCACGTCTAAAGAAAAAAGGGTGTTATCGAAATAACGCCCTTTTAGGCTCTCTTCACAATGAACTGCAAACATATACAGCTCAAGAAGAAAATGATAAAAGAATTTGCTTAGCCGCCAAATGCAACAAACTTAAATACCCACAGTGCTGCAATAATCCAGACCATATATGGTACTGATTTTGCCTTACCTGTGAATAGTTTAACCAATGCATAGCTGATAAAGCCCATCGCAATACCATCAGCAATTGAATAGGTAAATGGCATAAACACGATGGTTAAAAAGGCAGGAACAGCTTCAGTAATATCATCCCAATCGATATGTGTGATCCCTTGGATCATCAACACACCAATGAATAACAATGCGGGTGCTGTTGCAAAACCTGGAACCGATTGAGCCAATGGTGCCAAGAACAAACAACCAATGAATAGGAATGCAACAACGACTGCGGTTAAACCCGTACGTCCACCAGCTGCAACGCCTGAAGCTGATTCAATATAAGGTGTAGTTGACGATGTACCTAAAGCAGCACCCGCTACAATTGCAGTTGAGTCAGCAAATAGTGCTTTTTTCAAACGTGGTAATTTACCATCTTGAAGCAGGCCTGCACGATGTGACACACCAACTAAGGTACCTGTACTGTCAAATAAATCGACAATAAAGAAGACGAAAATCACCCCAACCATACTGGCGGTAAATAGACCTTCAAAGTCCATTTGCATAAAGGTAGGTGCTAAAGAAGGAACTTGACCGACAACACCCTTGAACTCATTCAAGCCCATTGCAGTTGCAATCGCAGTCACAACCAGAATACTGAGAATGATCGCACCACGTACTTTAAACTGATGCAAAACCACAATCATTAAGAAACCAAATAAGGCCAATAAGACCGTTGGTTGCTTGATATCGCCTAGACCAACTAACGTGGCTGGATTATCAACAATAATACCTGCATTTTTCAGTGCAATTAAGGCAAGGAATAAACCGATACCACCACCAATTGCAAATTTCAGTGACATTGGAATTGCATTGACAATCGCTTCACGAATTTTAAAGAAGCTAATTGCAAGGAAAACCAAACCTGACACAAAAACTGCAGCTAAAGCAGTTTGCCAAGGCACGCCCATGCCTAAACAAACAGAATAGGTAAAATAAGCATTTAAGCCCATTCCAGGTGCAAGTGCGATTGGATAGTTCGCAATAATCCCCATGACCAAACACCCAATTGCCGCAGCCAAACAGGTTGCAACAAACACAGCACCATGATCCATGCCAGTTTCAGAAAGAATGAGTGGGTTTACAATGATGATGTAACACATCGTCAAAAATGTAGTTACACCTGCTAGAACTTCCGTTCTAAAGTTGGTTTTGTTTTCGCTCAGCTTAAATAAGCGTTCTAACAAACCAGCCGAAGCATTAGGCGTTGTCATAACATAGCACCTGTTGAAATCTAAGATCGTAGAATGTGAAATCTATACGTTTGTGTTTGCAATCTTTTTTGAATGTACACAAAAATGTATACAAGGCTAAAAGCAATCTATATGCCAGCTTTGCACTTGTTACACAGAAGATATGTATAAATTCGATTCCGATATCAAAACGTAAAAAGCCGCATATCAACATGCAGCTTTTTATTTAATGGTAAATATTTTAACAGATTCTATTCAAAACTTGAGTATCACAATACAAAAAAAGCGCATTTGATGCTCAATATGGGATAATTGCACCAAGAACGCCCTCTGAGCAAAGCACAAAACTACTGATTACGCTGATAAGAGGATAAATGCGTATGTTGGCTGTGCTGTATCGTATTCAAGCTGTTTTCGGCATCTTGAACAATTTTCATTAGCTCTTGGCGTTTCTTGGTTTGGGCATCCACATAGGCGACATAACCCAAAATAAATACAGAAAAGACCAAAGCGATCGCAATCTTAATCTTCATTATTATTATCTCTATTATAAAGTTTTCTTTAATGCTAACAAAAAAGACCGAAAAGGAGAACAAAAACGCATATTAAAATCACAAATGATAACCACATCACAATTATACAGTTATTCCAATAAGTTTTTTGCTTAATTTTCACTCAATCAAATATTAGAATATTCCAGTTTTTTTAGCAATGACATTTTATATAATTCAATAAGATAGATGTAAATTATATCTTTATAACAGAAAAAACTGTTCATTTTCAGCAGCTAAAAATAAGAAAGCACTTTTGTCTAGACAAAAGTGCTTAAAGTCACATTAACGTGTTTAGATTAGAACTGGTAGTTTAAACGTACCAAGAAGCTACGTGGTGTACCTGGCATCGTATTTGATCTCCAATACACTTTATCTGTGAGATTACTCACTGCTAAAGTCGCTCCCCAATGTTCTCCTTTATAACCAACAGCAGCATCTAAGCGTGTCCAACCATCAAGTTTTGTATCTGGGGCATTTGTAATATTTGTATATAGGGAACCATTATAGGTCGCACCGACCTCGGTATAGATACTTTCTACAGGTAAATAGCGGATAAATAAATTACCTGTATTTTTTGCCACATTTGCTAAGTAATGACCTGTATTGGCTGACTTTTCTTTATCATCTTTTACTTTTGCATCTGTATACCCATAACCACCACGGATAAATACATTATCAAGTACGCGACCAATAAAGCTAAATTCAGCGCCTTTAGACTGATGTTCACCACCAATTACATAATCAAAAGGACGATTGTCAGGATCAGGACGATAACGAATATTTTTCTTTCGGATATCAAAAACAGAGAACTGGGTATTCAAGCGATCATTGAACCAATCACTTTTAATCCCAATTTCATATTGCTCATTATATTGAGGTTCAGCATTCACTGTTCTCAAATCGACTGTACCATTGGTAAATGGTGAAACCCCTGCACTACCACCAAATGGTGCAAAACTCTTACTATATGATGTATAAAAACTTTGGCCATCAATTGGTTGCCAAACAAATCCGACATTAGGGCTGAAAGTCTCAGAATCCATAGAAACTGATTTTCCATATGTTTTTGAACCAACTAAAGTATCTCGTGTTTTGACCCCATATTGATCATAACGGGCACCCAGCATCATTTTAAGTGTCGGTGTTAATGAGATTAAGTCTTGTACAAAAAATGCTAGGCTATCATTGTTTTGGTGCGTATAAGACGTTGCATTTGGTCGACCTAGACTACGATCAAAAGAGGTCTGGTAATCCGTTGTATTATATGGATTGATTAATTGATAATAGAGTCCAGCACTATCCCCACTTGAATAGTTACCCAACTTCGGTTCACGATCCTCATGTGACCAGTCTGCACCGACCATCACTTGGTGTTCTAATTTCCCCGTATTAAACTTACCCGTAATATCAAAGGTATTCGTTGTTGTTTTATTCATAGTTTCTTGCCAAGCATATGATTGCTTGATGTAACCTGGTTTACAGCCTTTTGTACTATCAGTACAATAACTTCCACCAAAGAAGTTATCGAAATCTTGATTAGCTTGTCGATAACTTAATGCCCAATGGAACTTCCAATCTGGCGCAAATTCATATTTTAAGTCAGTACGTACTGTTTGTAATTCATCGATAATGAAATCCGATGAGGTTGCAAAACCTGTTTCTCTCAAGATATTTTCAGGGAAACGGCTTAATACCGAAAATGATGGTCCACGATCTGGAATACGATCTAATTTATCGTAGGTGTATTCTGTAGTCCAAAGTAATTTTTCATCATCACTACGATAAGTCAAACTTGGTGAAAACATAGATTGCTTAGTACCAATACCTGAACGGAAACTATTGGTATCTGACTTTTCGCCAACTAAACGTACAGCCCAGTTATCATTCACGACTTGGTTTATATCTAAAGTACCACCAATATTCTCATAAGATCCGCCATAAACACCAACAGAACTTTTTGAATCAAAATTGGCAAACTTAGTGACCATATTCACGACGCCACCGCCTGCACCACGGCCATAAAGTACAGATGCAGGACCTTTTAAAATCTCGATGCGTTCTACATTGGCAGTACTACGACGTACTTGCCCCCCTTCACGCACACCATTACGATAGATATCACTGGTATCGGCACTGAACCCACGAATCATAATGCCATCACCACGTGTATCATATGTTGTTGTTACACCCGGTGTTCCTTGTAGCATGACACTCAGATCATTGGCGCCATAAATTTTATATTTTTGCACATCAATGGTATCGATGGTTTGTGGAATGTCTTTTTTCTTAAGACCGTTACGGGTCACACTTGCCTGATCATAATCGATATAACTTTTGATCGGATCAAGCTCGCTCATTGCTTCGATCTTAATGGTTGGCATCACGGCTGTTGGCGCCGCTGCCTCATTGGCAAAAGCATACTGTGCTTGCAACAGCATCATGGTTAACAAGCTAAATTTAAAAATAGGCTTGTGATGCATATTTAAAGGTAAAGAACGCATAAAATTTCTCAAAAAAACTCAGACAAAAATTAAAAAAATATTAAAAACAAAAAAACACTACAATTTTAATAAAAATCATTCTCATTTTCATCATTTTTTGCATTAATTTTTAACTTAATAGGCCATTTCTTATGCATTTAAAATTTATGCTTCATTTTCATCTTAAAATCCGATCCTAAAAATATTTTTTAAATCTTTGAGTTCTTAGGAATAAATTCCATTTTTCTACACAATTTTACATTAGGCTACACAGAAAATAATTTGATCATTTTTTGGGGTTTGATAATGAAAAATTCTACGCGTTATGGAAAACTAAGTGTACTCAGCTCAGCTTTACTTGGTATAAGTGCATCAATTTACGCTGCCGAACCTCAAACTGAGTCTCCCTCTTCAACATCAACAGAATCAAGTACACAGGTTTTACCTACCCTTTCATTCAAAGCTTCTGCAGAACCCCAAAAAGCCAAAGATGATGATATTAGTGCTGTACCTAAAACCATCATTAGCCGTGAAGAAATGCTGCAATATGGTGATCAATCCGTCATGGACGCTTTACGACGCGCTGCTGGTTTTCAGATCCCTGCTTTTGGCCAAGGGCCACGCGGTGGCGGTGGTGCTTCAGGCATGCGTTTCCGTGGTGGTGGCGCACCCACATTTTTAGTCAATGGCGAGCCCGTGCAAGGCGGCCCCCGTGGTGGCATGTCGGTTATTGACACCATTACCCCTGAAATGATTGAACGTATTGAAGTGGTCAAACAACCTAGTGTTGCCCAAGCTTCTGTTGCATCCTCAGCCGTAATCAATATCATTTTAAAAGAACCGCTGAACACCCGTTTAAATGGCTCAGTGAAACTCGGCTATGGCTTACGCGATAGCGGTGAACAACAATCTGAACGCAAGCAAATCAACATTCAAGCAGACGGTCGTGAAAACCAATGGTCTTATAGTGTCTCTGCCAATCAAATGTGGATGGACAACACCTCGATCACCAAAACTGAAACAGCATCGGGAACACGGGAACAACTCCGTACCACCAACCGTACCATGCAGATGTTTTCGCCTCGCTTGCAATATGATCTGGATGATCAACAAAAATTGATTGCTGAATTGTTCTATCGCAATATTAAAATGGATGGCTATTCATCTAATCAGACTCAAAATGACAAGAACGATAGTATTCGCTTAAACACGCGTTATGAACGTAAAGACAAAGACCTGAGTGATAAAATTCGTCTATCAGTCGAACGCCAAACGGAAACCCAACTCACCCGCTCGCCACAAAATACAATTTATACGGATGAAACTGTAAATGAGTACGGTCTTGCCTATGATGGGGTTCGTAAATTAGATAAAGACCGTCAAATTAAATTTGGTTTTGATACACGTAGCAACGAACTCGATAGCAATGTGAGCAAAAGCCTTGATGAACAACGCTATGCTGTTTATGGTGAGGGTAGTTGGCGTTTTACAGATCACCAAACTATCACTGTAGGTGCACGTCAAGAATGGCTTAACCGTTCAGGCTTGGTTGATTATCAAGACCAACATTTAAGTCCTGTTTTGGCTTATCGTTTTGATCTCACCGAGCAATGGTCGATTCAAACCAATTTAAGCCAAGCGTTTAAAAGCCCAAATACAGATCGACTAGTTCCGAATGTGACTGTCTCTACAGATAGTGATGCAGGTAGCTTAAATAATCCTGATCGTGGCGGCAATCCAAATCTAAAACCAGAAAAAATTCGTGCAGCTGAATCCACCCTTGCTTATGATTCTGCTAGTGGCGGTGTGAGTGTCACGGCGTATCATCGTGAAATTAAAGATTACATTGAAAAAGTCATTGCACTTGAAGGCACACGTTACGTAGAACGTCCACAGAACCAAGATCAAGCAACCACTTATGGTGTTGAATTCTCAGGCCGCTATGCACTCAAGCAAACTGAAGCTGGACATGCGTTTATGCTCAATGGGCAAATATCAACGGTTCGCGCCAAAATTGAAGATGAACAACACCGTGAACGCTTAGCCAGTGATGTTGCGCCTTATAATACCAGTGCGGGCTTATCATATAGCTATAAACCATGGCAACTATCGACCAGCGTGAACGTCAGTTACACGCCTGAATTTACCCGTGCCTTAGATGGTCAGCCCTATGATCGCACCACCAATGAACGTTTTAGTTTAGATTTGAGTGCAACCAAACGCTTTAGTCATGGCTGGGCAGCGAGTCTTAATCTCAATAACGTCTTAAGTACTAATTATAAGGAACGCCTCACCCATCAAACAGATGGCAGCTTATATCAGGCGAGAACCAATGAAAGTATTCCTTCATTACAGTTTAGCCTTGAGAAAAAATTCTAATTTTCTTCCACTTTAAAATGATTGAAGCATCAAAAGTCAGCTTATCTCGAGCTGACTTTTTTTAATTTCAAAATAAATATTAAAACTAAATGATGACACTGGCTTATGTTTAGAATGCTATGATCTGCATCCAATTCTAATTAGCCGCTTAGAACACAAGATGAGAGCCGAATTAAAAGCGAAAATCATACATATTTGCGATGAAAAAATGGCCAAAAAAGGCGAAAACGTCGGGCTTTCTTTTTATGCTTTCTTCGCCAATAAAAATGATGATCCTGAGCGCCTTATGGAGGCTGCCCATTGGTGGGTCATGGAGCATCGACTGGATCACTTTGAAAAAGCCAGCAAAATTAAAGCACTAGTTTTAGCTGAATCCGACTAATACACATCGCGTTGATAGCGCTGTTCTTGTTTAAGCAACTCCACCAAATCAAGGCCCAAAATTTCTGTTAAAGCCTGATCAACACCACTCGCCATTCCCTTAAGGCTACCACAGACATAAACTGCAGCACCTTGATTGACCCAAGCCTGTAATCGAGTTGATTGTGCTTTTAAACAATCTTGTACATAGATTTTTTCGGCTTGATCACGGGAAAATGCATAATCAACCTGATCCAGAAAGCCATGTTGCTGCCAATAGTGAATTTCAGCCTGATAAAGATGATCAAATTGCTGCTGTCTTTCACCAAAGATCAACCAATTTTGTTTATAACCCCAATGCTCTCTCTGGCGTAAATGTGCCAGCAACCCTGCAATCCCAGTACCATTGCCAATCAAAATCAAAGGTCTTGCATCATGCGGCAAATTAAAACTTGGATTATGGCGAATATAAGCTTTTAAGATTTGGTCTTGCTGCAAGCCCTGTGTCAGCCAGCCAGAGCCCAAACCCAGACCTGCTTCCGTATGTTGTTGCCTGACCACCAATTCAATTAAGCCATTTTCAGCCAAGCTAGCAATCGAATACTCACGCTTGGGTAAGCGCTCAAATTGGGTTAACCATTGCTGAAAGGACTGCTCTGCTTTGATTGGTAATTTTCTTAAATTCAGGGTGCTCAATTGAGCAATTAATTCAGTATGGATTGGCTGTTGCTGTGATTGCAAAAATGCTTCTATATCATCCAGATTGTTTTCGCATTGGATCTCTAAAATATCACCTGATGACCAAACCAAGTCCTCATCACCAATCAATTGAACTTTATAAATAGGCTCGCCGATACTGCCTTTATTTAAACACTGTCGATGCGCAAACTTTAATTGCAATATTTGTTGTGAATGGGTTAAATCACTGAACTGCATTGAAGTCAGCTGTTCTAACCCACTCAACCATTGTTCTAAATCACGGCTATTCATTTGATCTACTAAAATTGTGTCAAATAAAACCTGTGCCTGTTGTTGTAGCAACCATTGTTCCAATCGCTGCCCAAACTGACAGAAGTGAGCATAGCGTCTATCTCCTAATGCCAATATTGCAAAAGATAAATGAGATAAATCTAAGCCTTGAGTAAAAGCTTTATTGATAAAGGATTGTGCACTATCCGGTGCATCCCCTTCACCATAGGTACTAACCACCCATAAAATTCGCTGTTGCTCAGTTAAATCATGGATACTCAGATCTTGAATATTTCTGACCACAATCTGATCATCAACTAAACGTAATTGCTCTGCGGTATGTCTCGCCCAAATTTCGGCATGTCCAGACTGACTGGCATAGACCACCAAATATGAAGGATGCGATTGCGGGGATGATTTTGAATTTCTTTGCTGCCAATATAGCCACACAACCAAAAAAAGATGCAGACTCAATAGTATTGCCAATAGAGCAATAACGATCAGTACAGCCTGAGTCATGATGTCACCTTAAATGGCAAACCAAATGAGTAAAATAATTGCCGCTATACTGCCTGCTGTTAGCAGTAGATGCGTAATTAAACGGGTTTTAATGGTGAGAAATAAAATATAGCCCGCCAAAGACAATAAAATGATGATAATCGCACTGATATCAATGAGCCAATGCCAAGTCACACCGACATTTTTACCCCGATGCAAATCATTTAATAAGGACACAGTGGTGGCTGGTTTTTGGGTAATTTCAACTTCACCTTGATCCATCAATACCCAAAGATCTGTTGAACCGGCTGGACTTTCCAAACGAATCATTACCTCCCCATCCATCACTTCGCTGCTTTTATAACGTCCAATCAACGGCTGCTTGTCGCGAACAAAATCCAGAATCGCCTGAGTTGGATTCTCTTGTTTTTGGATGGCACTCACAAAAGCAGCTGGTAAAGTGAGTTTTACGATTTGTTCATTATTGGATGATTTAAACCAATCGGGATTATTTAGTAATAGTCCTGTTGCAGCAAAAAAGATCAGAACAATGAACGCAAATGCAGAGAGCCAGCCATGCACATAGCGGGCATGGCGGTAAAAATCACGGCGTTGATACAAGAGATAAGCCTCATAGATAAGTAGGGCTTTTAATTAAGCACCACGTTGGAAGTTTAGTTTCAGCGTACCAATTTCTACCTGCGCAGGAAGTGTTTTTGTTACCGCTTTCGGCCCTACTTCTAATTCAAAACTTTGATATGAATGATCACCATGCTCACGAGAGGTTTCAATATGGATTAAATATTTACCTGCATCGACAGCTTTACCAGTTTCATCTTTACCATCCCAAGCTAAACGGTACTGTCCCGGTTGGCGTGATGGCTTAGCCACCGCATCCAGATTTGGCATTTGACGACCATATCGACGCCACCACACATAGTTTGAGTTCAGCCACCTCTCATCTTTACCCCAAACTGCAAGAGTACGCACTAACTTTTTATCATTGTCTGTCACCCAAACCGAAACATAAGGTGCACGGTAATTATCAACGGCAAGTTTTGGAATATTCACTTCAATTTGAGCCTGATAACCTTTAGGCCAAGCTGTTGCTGCACCATTAGCAGCCACATGTCGAAGAATCGCAGGCTGATTGGCATCTAAAAGTGTAGACCAACCCGAGCTTTGATAGCTTGTACCATCACTCGCAACCAATTGTGCTTCAAATCCAACCAATTCCTCTATCAGTTGCATACCTTCCTGAGGTGACATTGCGGTTAAAGCCGTTGCCAAAGCATCTGCATCCGCAGCACACTGTCCAACCACAACACATTGTTCAACGGTTTGAATCGGCATACCTGTTTGTGGATTGAGTAAATGCGATTGACCTGCCAATGAACGGTAACCTTGCCCACTCAATGCCACCGCTTGATCTTTAATATTTAAAACCTGTGTTGGTGCAGCATTATCAAATCGTTCATTTGGATCTTGAATCCCTATTTTCCAGCCCGCCTGTTGTGGTGATTGACCCCACACCCGCATATCACCACCAATATCGATCAAAACCCCCTGCAAATGTGGCACGGCTTGTTTAGCAGCAATCAAGGCACGATCAATTATATAGCCTTTTGCATAGGCATCAGGTGCGACTTTAATGGCTGGATCCAGTTTAATCTGTTTGGTTCTCGGATTTAACTCAATGCTTTGGTTTTTTAATTGGCTTAATAAAGCTTCTTGAGTTTGATCATCCAGCTTGTGTACCTGATGACTTTGTTCCCACAACTTAATCAATTGGCCTAAACGTGCATCAAAGCCGCCACAGGTTGCACTGCGCCACTGCTCACATGCTGCAATCACCTCATACAGTTCAGATGAAGCAGCGATCTGTTGTTCACGATTGAGTTGACTGATTTCACTGTCATCACGCCACACCGATAAAATCTTGTCCAAACGTGCCACTTCGTTCTGAATCGCTTGTAATGCCTTTTCTGCATCTTTTTGATGTGCTGTGGTTACAACAACATCTAAAGAGGTCCCTAAAATATGATCTTGGTGAAAACTATAACTAGGAATCTGAATTAGCGCTTGTAATGTTTGGGGATCCTTTACAGCACTTTCGTTGGCCTGAACCGTAGTGACTGGAGACATAAATACAGCGATGGCTGCCATCAACGGTGATAAACGAAATATGATTTGAACAGGGCGAAAAGCTTGTTGCGTTGATGACATCGTTAAGGTTCCTTTTCTAAGATTTACCTAAGCCAATACATGCGCTTAATAAAAAGCAAATGGCTTGGTCTCACGCATGAATTACAACCAAAATAACATGAAAGCGAAATTATCTTATTTTCAATAAAATCAAAAACATTCCATTCACTTGAGATACACATTAGGGAGAAAAATAACGTGTTCATCTGTATATGTCTAATGGCATAAAAACGATTAAAAATTTATCGAAATAATATTGCAACTGATACTCGTTATCAAGTAGATTGTAGCAATTCTTTTGCATTTTTGTTTATTTCTCTTTTAAGGAATTCTTCATGCGTCATCTGCTCACTCTTGCCCTATTTTCTGCGCTACCGACATTCAGCTTTGCTCATACAGCAAGCCCTTTTTTATTGCCAGAAGTATTCGACAGCAAAGCAGATAACGTTAGCTTCCAAAGTGGGATTACCGTTGAAAAATTCTTTGTGCCAAGTCGCAACTTCAAAACGGATTATCAGGTGACAACGCCTGAAGGAAAAACCGAAGCCATCAAAGCAGCAGCAGAATTAAAAAAATTCAACGTTGCTGAAGTCAATTTGACTACTGATGGCACCTATCGTCTCCGCACGCAAAATGCGACAGGCAACCCAACGAAATATGCATTGATTGATGGTCGTTGGTTACGTGTTCGCCCGCAACGCTCTACTAATGCAAACCCGATGCCGCCACAAGGCAATAATGCAGAGCAAAAAGCACCTCAAGTACCAGCAAATCAACCACCCCGTTTTATTGCTGAAGACCAAATTCCTGCAAATGCAAAAATGGCTCAAACCATCAACACCTATATTGCTGAAAGCTTTATCACCAAAGGCAAACCAAGTGCTGTACCCGCAGTGACCAATAAAGGATTTGAATTCAAATTCTTAACCCATCCAAATGAACTCTATTCTGGTGAATCATTCAAAGCGCAAGTTTTAATGGATGGTAAACCTGTTCCAAATCTGGAAGTGGATGTGTTTAAAGGTGCAAGCAGTTATCAACCAAATGTAAAACGTGATCAACCGCATGTCAAAACTGATGCCAAAGGTGAAGTTGAAGTGAAATTCAGTGAAGCTGGTATTTACCTGATTACCACCGCTTATCCTGAAGCAAATACAGATAATACCAAACAACCTATCGCTCAATCTTATACATACAGCGTGACCGTTGAAGTGACAGAATAAACCTTTTGATTAAGGTACTTATCAACATATAAGTACCTTTACCCTTTTGATTTAGTTGCAATCCATTTCTATCTTAAAAATAACAGCGTATATTGTTTTAAAACTCGTACCTACCTTGTTTTATGACCTCAAAAAAAACCAGTGATGCAGGCATCTTTTTATGGATGGTTTATCAAACCATGCAAAAGATGAATTTAGATGCCGCTGCCATATTTGCTCGTGTTCATTTACCCGATCAACCACCAGATAAATTCGTACGCCGTGACAACGCCACACAGCAACGCTTTTGGCAAGCAGCAGAACAAATTAGTCATGATCCTGATATTGGCTTACATGTCGGTCACAATGTCCCTCCCTTTCGTGGGCAAGTGATTGAATATCTTTTTCTCAGTAGTGCAACATTTGGTGAAGGCCTCAAACGAACTGTTCGCTATCAAGCCTTACTCACTGATGCCATGTTATTTAACTTAGAAATGATAAATGAACATAGAGTAATGATTTCAGGCCTCAATCATCCTGTTCGGCATTATCTGGAATGTGCAATTGGCATTCTGCTTAATTTCTTTAAATATATTAGTGATGAAAAATTTATAGCGCTTGAAATCGGCTTGCCGTATCCAGACGGAGCGAATCATGAGGAATATCAGAAAGTATGGGGATGTCCTGTCAAACTCGGGCAAGATAATGGCTATATCTGCTTTGATGAGGCACAATTAGCAATCCCTTCTGCTGCACATGAACCTGAACTGTTAAAAGTACATGAACATCACGCTGCATCACAACTTGAGCTATTAAACAAACATCAGCTTATACACGACATCGAAAAAATCTTGGCCAGTGGTTTATTAGAGTCTGGTGAATTTGATCAGAACATCATTGCTGAGTATTTAGGACGTAGTGCTCGTAGCTTAAGAGCTGATTTACAATTGTTAAATACTAGCTACGAGAAAGTCATTGCTCATTATCGAGAACGTCTGGCACGGCGATTACTTTCCCAAACCCAAGAAACTATTGACCAAATTGTTTATCTTACTGGCTTTTCTGAGCCCTCAGCATTTTCAAGAGCATTTAAACGTTGGACTGGGGAAACACCAACGGCGTATCGCCAACACAAACAAATTTGAATTGATTGAACAGGCAATTAAAAGCTGCCAGATCAGTCAAAAGAATTCCTGTAAACCTTCTTAAAATCCGATCCATGTTTTACGAGGTAATCTCTCATGATCGGTTTTCCAGTCGGTATTTTTGTTGCTAATGGTATGGAATGGTATTTCCACAAAGTCTGGTTACATGAATTTCCAAGCAAAAATAGAAACAGTCCGTTCTTTACCCATATTGCTCATCATAAACGCACCCGCCTAAATGGCTTTCATGATGAAGGCTATGCTGAGTCGATGTTTAAAAATTCTGAAATGTACAATGAAAAATCAGCTCTCATCGGCCTAGCGGCTGCATCGACCATTTTTCTGCCCGTTGCACCCTTCTTTACCGCAGGCTTGTACTATGGCATTTGGAATTATTGGAAAGTGCATGCCAAATCACACCTAGATCCAGAATATGCTAAAAAACGGATTCCTTGGCATTATGATCATCACATGACCAGCAATCAAAATGCGAATTGGTGTGTAACTAAGCCATGGTTTGATTACATTATGGGAACGCGAGTCATGACCAATGCATCGGTAACAGAAACCAATCCATTGGCGATCAACATGCCGAAATGGCTGGAAAAAAGAGTGAATCGCCTAGCACGTCAGTTATTACCGAAAGCCTATGCTCAAATTGATGCTAATACGCAATTTGATCAGCAGAATTTAAAACAAGGGATTGAGGTCGCGTTATAAATACACTGCGACTAGCAAATTAAATCAAACCGAGTATATGCATGACTCGGTTTTCTATTATTAGAAAATTAATGCGAGCTGGTTTTAGACAGTAAATTAAGAATCAGCACACCGCTCATGATCAAGACAATACCAATGATTCCCCAAATATCTAGTTTTTGGTCAAATACAAACCATGCCACGGTGGTAATCAAAACTATCCCAACGCCTGACCAAATCGCATAAGCAACGCCTACAGGAATCGTTTTTAAGGTTAGAGATAAGCAATAAAATGCAATTACATAACCAAGCACAACCACAATAGAAGCAACAGGCTTGGTAAAACCTTCACTACTTTTTAAGGCAGATGTTGCGATCACTTCTGCTGTAATCGCAATGAATAAAACTATCCAATTGTTCATTTACTCATTGCCCTCAATCAAACACAACCTAACAGAATTTGTACAGCAGAAAAAAACACCCTTTTATAAAGGGTGTTTTTAACATTAACGGCAAAAAGCGAAGCAAGCAATTAAGCCGATTTCTTCGCCATATTATTTTTACGGATCGTAATCATCAGCAACTGAACTGCTGCTGGTGTAACACCCGGAATACGACTTGCTTGTGCTAATGTTTCAGGGCGAACAGTGTTTAACTTTAATGTGATTTCACGTGATAGGCCTGAAATACCCTCATATTCAAAATCAGCAGGAATTCTGGTTTCTTCAAGACGTTTTAATTGAGCAACATCTTCATGCTGACGATTAATATAGCCTTGGTATTTTACCGCGATTTCAATCTGCTCACCCACATGCTCAGACACTTCTGAACCCGTTAATTCAGCAATTTGGCTAAAATTGATATTTGGACGTTTCAGCAAATCGATCGCACTACATTCTTTACTCAGATCTGCACCCGTCATTTCAACGAATTTTTTACCCATTGGATTATTTGGTGCAGCCCACAAATGTTGTAAACGAGACGTTTCACGCTCAACCGCTTCCATTTTCTCGCTGTACGCAGCCCAACGTTCATCGTCAACTAAACCAAGTTCACGACCAATCGAGGTTAAACGCTGATCAGCATTATCTTCACGCAACATCAAACGATATTCTGCACGTGAAGTAAACATACGATACGGTTCTTTGGTACCGAGTGTAATCAAGTCATCGACCAAAACGCCCATATAAGCTTGATCACGTTTTGGTGTCCACTCTTCTTGTTCCCATGCACGGCGTGCAGCATTCAAACCCGCAAGCAAGCCCTGCGCACCAGCTTCTTCATAACCTGTGGTACCGTTGATTTGACCAGCAAAGTACAGATTTTGAATCGCTTTAGTTTCAAGTGTAAATTTCAATGCTTGTGGATTGAAATAGTCATATTCAATCGCATAGCCTGGACGCAAGATATGCGCATTTTCCATACCACGAATTGAACGAACCAAATTGAACTGCACATCAAATGGCAACGAAGTCGAAATGCCGTTTGGATAAAGCTCATGGGTATCTAAGCCTTCAGGCTCTAAGAACACCTGATGTGAATCTTTATCAGCAAAACGGTGGATCTTATCTTCGATTGATGGGCAATAACGTGGACCAACACCTTCGATCACCCCGGTATACATTGGTGAACGATCTAAACCGCCACGGATAATTTCATGGGTTTTTTCACTGGTATGCGTGATATAGCAATTCACTTGTTCAGGGTGCATGGATGCATCACCCATAAACGACATCACTGGCGATGGGAAATCACCGGGTTGTGGTGTCATTACAGAAAAATCAACTGTGCGTGCGTCAATACGTGGCGGAGTGCCTGTCTTTAAACGCCCAACGGGTAATTTAAGTTCACGTAAACGATGAGCTAAAGCAATCGATGGTGGATCACCTGCACGGCCACCACTTGAATTTTGTAGGCCGACGTGAATCACCCCACCCAAGAAAGTCCCTGTCGTCAATACCACTGTCTTGGTATCAAAACGAATACCCATTTGGGTTACAACACCTTTAACAGTATCGCCTTCAACAATTAAGTCGTCTGCAGCTTGCTGGAAAATATCCAAATTCGCTTGATTCTCTAAAGTATCGCGAATCGCTGCTTTATAACGTACACGGTCCGCTTGTGCACGTGTTGCACGCACAGCCGCGCCTTTACGAGAATTTAAAATACGGAATTGAATACCACCTTTATCCGCTGCAAGTGCCATTGCACCACCAAGTGCATCGATCTCGCGAACAAGATGTGATTTACCAATACCACCAATCGCTGGGTTACAGCTCATCTGCCCCAAAGTTTCAATGTTATGCGTTAACAATAATGTTTGTCTTCCCATACGTGCCGCAGCAAGTGCTGCTTCCGTACCAGCGTGACCGCCGCCAATTACGATAACGTCGTAAACTTTAGGATAGTGCATAGTGGTAAATGTGTATTCAAAAAATGACAGAGCATTATACAGGAGTTTTGCATTAAATTGCCAAAAACAGTCAAGATTGTTGAGGATTGCAAGTCCCTGTTCTGGCTACAGAACATACAAAAAGAAACCTTATGTTGCATTTTCCTCTTAGACTGCACACAGCGACTCATCACTATTAACTTGAACACCACTGTTTTATCTGCCCAGTTTCTTATCCTAAAAGTGTATAAAAAATACTTTAGGACAATGATATGAACACAAAGCTTTTATTTTCATCTCTTATTTGTAGCCTATGTTTTAGCGTAGCTGCACATGCAGATACCAAAGCAAGCCAAGATCAACAGGCCAAGAAATATCAACAGGTCTGTAAAGGCAAAAAACAAGGTGATCCAGTTTCATTTGCATTTAAAGGCGTTGTTTTCAATGGTTCATGTGAGCCAAATGAAGCGGGTAAGTTAGCATTCCAACCACCAACACCAGCATCTAATGCTACCGCAGAGACCCAAAGTCGTCTTTCAGAAACGCAATCGGCACCTCGCCCAGTCAGTAGTGCACCGGTAGATAATAGCACTGCACCCATGGAAGCACCCGCTATCGCTCCTGCAGCACCAGTAGCACCAGTAGCACCTGATGTTGAACAAACTGCACCTTAATGCATAAATGTTATAAAAGAAGGCCTAATTGGGCCTTCTTTTATATAAAAACAATATAATAGATTGCATTAGAACAAAATATTTCATCTTAAAATTGTAATCTGTCTACTTTATAATCCCTTTAACATGCACGAATCCATTACAATAAGCACAAATACATTTATTTAGGTTTTCCTGTGAACTGGCTACAAATTCATATTACTGTTGATCAAAACCAAGTCGAACTGACCGAAACATTACTCCTGTCATTAGGCGCGGTGAGCGTAACTTTAGATGATGCTGAAGACCAAGCCTTACTTGAGCCATTGCCAGGTGAAACACCGCTTTGGAATAAAGTCATCGTCACAGGGATTTACCAACAAGAAGAAGATGACCCAATTGATGTCGATACTTTAGAAGCCTTCTTAAAAGCACAACTTCCAGATGTACCAATGCGCCATGAATACTTGGAAAACCAAGTGTGGGAACGTGCTTGGATGGATTATTATGAACCGATTCAAATTGGTGAAAAATACTGGATCGTACCAGAATGGTTAGAGCCACCCGAAGCTGATGCAACCAATATCAAGCTGGATCCAGGCCTTGCCTTCGGTACTGGAAACCATGCCAGTACCTTCTTATGCTTACAATGGCTAGGTAAAACTGATGTTAAAGACAAAGTCGTGATCGACTATGGTTGTGGCTCAGGCATCTTAGGTGTTGCAGCTTTATTACTCGGCGCTAAAAAAGTTTATGCAACTGATATTGACCCGCAAGCTGTACTTGCGACAAAACAAAATGCAGAATTAAATGGTGTACTCGATCGCCTTTCTGTAGGATTACCCGAAGAGTTTGATCAAGAATTTAAACCACAACAAGCAGATGTCCTTGTCGCCAATATTTTAGCGGCACCTTTGATGGCACTTGCGCCTGAATTCTCAACTTTAATAAAAAATGAGGGAGAGTTCGCACTTGCTGGTGTAATCGAAGAGCAAGTTGCTGATGTTTCTAGTGTTTACTCACAGTTTTTTGATATATTAGAGATCGAAAAGCGTGAAGAAAACTGGTGTCGCATTTCAGGAAAACGTAAAACAACAATTTGAGAACATTGTTACTTATGAGTGAAAAACAAACCCGCTGCCCTAAATGTTCAACTGTGTACAAAGTGACCCTTTCACAACTCAGTGTTGCACAGGGTATGGTTTGTTGTCCGAAATGTGTCATTAACTTTAATGCATTAACCAACTTATTAGAAACAGACAGTGAAGCGATCCCGACACCTGTCAATCGCTCACTTTTTTCTTCAATACAACCTGACAGCTCGTTTGCAGAAAAACAAATGCAGATTTTGAGCATCTTTGATCAGAAAATTGAAAACTCAAATATTGATTTATTGACCTATCTCAACAACCTCAATTATTTCAATACTGAACCTGTTACCGCCCTACCTAATTTAAATCTGTCCGAAGATACCTTACAAATTGACCATGAGAATAATGATAAACAACATGGTTGGCTGTATTACACGCTTTGGGGGCTCGGTAATATTGCTTTAATTTTGGTATTTGCTTTTCAGATTTTATGGTTCAACCCAAAACTGATGCATGAAAGTCCAGCCTTGAATCAGATATTTAATTATGCCTGTGGCATTTTCTCGTGCAAAACCAGTGATGAACAATATAAATATCTTAGTTTTGAAAAAGTAAAAATTAAGCGTGGAGAAAAAGATGCCACTGTTTTTTCAGGTGTGCTTCTAAATCATAATGAGAACAGCGTGGCACTCCCGCCTATTAAAGTCGTGCTCAAACAAAATGACGAAGCCGTTTTTAATGTAATGCTCAAACCACAAGATTACTTAGTCGATAGTTTGAAAACGATTCAACGCATTCCAACCAACAGCCCTTTTCGCTTCGAATTTAGCCTTCCAAAAAGTAAAAATAGCTTCAATGACTATAGTTTAGAATTTGTACAGCCCTGAAAGATCAAAAAAGTGACAAAAAAACAAAAAAAAGTGCAGTTAATTTGCTCACTTTTTCGCTGACAGTGGTATGATACGCGCCACGAATGCTTGACCTACTTACTCCTCGTAATTTATAGACAATAAAATCGTTAAACGAACTGTGCTTTTACCCAATAAGCGCATTGTTGGTTTTTTTGTTTTTAAAAGTAGGCGGTAACAAATATTTAACTATTGTTACGCTTATTTTTTACACAGCTCGAGGATTTGTGGCAAGCTAATAGTCCTTTTGTTTTAGAGTCACTGTTTTAGGATCTAAAACGGGGCTCAGTAATTTAGACCACATTTATATCACTTTACCCAAGTGATATTTTGATATTTCGGATTAACACGCATGAATAGCAAATCTCCTATTTTTACGGCTCAATCTGATGTCGCTCTTCGCATCCATGTAGATCGCGCAGTTCGTCATTATTTTGCACAATTGCAAGGTGAGCAACCATCTCAAGTTTATGACATGGTTTTAGCAGAAATGGAGAAACCTCTTTTATCTGTGGTCTTAGAATATACTCGCGGTAACCAAACACGTGCCGCTGAGATCTTAGGCCTTAACCGCGGAACTTTACGCAAAAAGTTAAAAGCTCACGGTTTAATGAGTGAATAATTGATAAAATGCTCACGTTCTCGTGGGCATTTTTTTTGCCTTTTATTTTCAATCTGTAGACTTCAAACTGTTGACTAAAATCATGACTATCAAACGTGCTTTAATCTCTGTATCTGATAAAACCGGAATCGTTGAATTCGCTCAAAATCTTGTAGCTCTAGGGGTAGAAATTTTATCTACGGGCGGTACATATAAGTTGCTTAAAGACAACAATATCGCCGTAGTAGAGGTTTCTGAACATACAGGTTTTCCTGAAATGATGGATGGTCGTGTAAAAACATTACATCCAAAAATTCATGGAGGCATCTTAGCTCGTCGTGGTCTGGACGAAGCAGTGATGCAAGAACACAACATCGATCCGATTGATCTGGTGATTGTAAACCTGTATCCATTTGCAGCAACAGTAGCAAAACCGAACTGTTCACTTGCAGATGCAATCGAGAATATCGACATCGGTGGTCCAACAATGGTTCGTGCCGCTGCGAAGAACCATGCTTCAGTAGGCATTATCGTGAATGCAGCTGACTACGACACAGTCGTTGCTGAATTAAAAGCAAATGGTGCACTTTCTTACGAAACTCGTTTCGACTTAGCAGTAAAAGCATTTGAGCACACTGCACAATACGATGGCATGATCGCATCTTATTTAGGCGCGCGCGTTGGCAAAACTGAAGGCGAAGCGGATCTGTTCCCACGTACCTTCAATACCCAACTGAATAAAGCACAAGATTTACGTTATGGTGAAAACCCTCATCAAAATGCAGCATTCTATGTAGAAGAAAATGCAAAAGAAGCATCTGTTTCTACCGCGAAGCAATTACAAGGCAAAGAACTCTCTTATAACAATATTGCAGATACCGATGCAGCACTTGAGTGTGTGAAATCATTTGCGAAGCCTGCTTGTGTGATCGTTAAACATGCTAATCCTTGCGGTGTTGCAGTTTCTCTTGACGGTATTCAAGCAGCTTATGATCTTGCTTATGCAACCGATCCTGAATCTGCTTTCGGCGGCATCATTGCATTCAACCGTGAATTGGACACTGCAACTGCACAAGCGATTGTAGATCGTCAATTTGTTGAAGTGATTATTGCACCAAGCATTGCGGATGGCGTACTCGAAATCACAGGTGCGAAAAAGAATGTACGTGTGTTGGTGTGTGGTGAGCTCCCAGCAATTGACGCTCGTGCAGCACAACTTGACTATAAACGCGTGAATGGCGGCTTATTGGTTCAAGACCAAGATCTAGGCATGATTACTAAAGATGATCTTAAAGTTGTGACCAAACGTGCGCCAACTGAACAAGAAATCGATGATTTGATCTTTGCTTGGAAAGTAGCGAAATATGTGAAATCAAATGCAATTGTTTATGCAAAAGATCGTCAAACGATTGGTGTAGGTGCAGGTCAAATGAGCCGCGTCAACTCAGCACGTATTGCAGCGATTAAAGCTGAACATGCAGGTTTAGTGGTTGAAGGTGCAGTTATGGCATCTGATGCATTCTTCCCATTCCGTGATGGTATTGATAATGCGGCTAAGGCTGGTATTAAATGTATTATCCAACCAGGCGGTTCAATGCGCGATGAAGAAACCATTGCAGCAGCGGATGAAGCTGGCATTGCCATGGTGTTCACGGGTATGCGTCACTTCCGTCACTAATGCTACTTTAAAGATTCCATCTTATTTACCTCCCTCTAAATCTCCCTCCTAAAAAGGAGGGAGACTATATCAATATGGGTTCCCTCCTTTTTAGGAGATGAGGAACGATTGTAGTTCCGCAAGGGAGAGGTTAAGAGGGACTTTTTTATTCTGAACAGGTATATTCTTAGATACTGAAAAAGGGAAATAACTTAATAATGAATATTTTAGTTTTGGGTAGCGGTGGCCGTGAACATGCACTTGCATGGAAAATCGCACAAGATGCAAAAGTCACTCAAGTTTTCGTTGCACCGGGTAATGCAGGTACGGCAACAGAAGACAAATGTACAAACGTAGAGCTTAATATTCTAGACAATCCAGCAATCATCGCATTTGCAAAAGCAAATGATATTGCATTGGTGATTGTTGGTCCTGAAGCACCATTAGTCAATGGTGTGGTAGATGCAGCACGTGAAGCAGGTTTAAAAATCTGGGGCCCAACCCAGTACGCTGCACAGCTTGAAGGCTCTAAAGCATTTGCCAAACATTTCTTAAAACGCCACAACATTCCTACCGCTTTTTATGACGTTTTCACTGAAGTGGATGCGGCAAAAACCTACGTTGAAAAAAATGGCGCACCTATCGTGATTAAAGCAGACGGTCTAGCTGCAGGTAAAGGCGTAATCGTGGCAATGACCAACGAAGAAGCTTTTGCTGCGATTGACGATATGCTTGCAGGTAATAAGTTTGGTGATGCAGGTTCACGTGTTGTTATCGAGCAGTTCCTTGCGGGCGAAGAAGCAAGCTTCATTTGCATGATCGATGGCAACAACATTTTGCCAATGGCAACGTCACAAGACCACAAGCGTATCTTTGAAGGCGACCAAGGTCCAAACACTGGCGGTATGGGTGCTTACTCTCCTGCTCCTGTGGTAACCTCAGAAGTGTTTGAACGTGTCATGAACGAAGTGATGCGCCCGACTGTTGACGGTATGGCAGCGGATGGTCATGTTTACACTGGCTTCTTATATGCTGGCTTGATGATTGATGAACAAGGTCAACCACGTGTGATCGAGTTCAACTGCCGCTTTGGCGATCCTGAAACTCAACCAATCATGATGCGTTTAAAATCATCTTTGGTTGATTTAGTTGAAGCAGGTATTGCAGGTAACTTACCAAGCGAAGCTGAATGGGATGAACGTAAGTCAATTGGTATCGTACTCGCAGCGGAAGGTTATCCAGAAACCGTACGTAACGGTGATGTGATTTCAGGTCTTGGTAAGTCTCCAGAAGACACCAAGATTTTCCATGCAGGCACGGCGATGAGCGCTGATGGACATGTGATTACCGCTGGTGGTCGCGTACTGTGTGTGACTGCACTGGGTGATACCGTACTCGAAGCACAAATCAATGCGCTAGAAGTATGCGGCCAAGTAACCTTTACAGGTATGCAATACCGTAGTGACATCGGTTACCGCGCAATTGCTCGCGAAAAAGCTGAATAAGCTTTTGTGAGCAAAAAAAGCCTTCTTCGGAAGGCTTTTTTTATTCCATAAACAGCATAAATATGAATTCTATATTCATTATTTAAATATAAAATTCAGAAAAATATATATTTATTATTCAATTGATTCCTCTCTCTATATTTTTGGAAAAATTCATAAAACTATCATTTATTTATATTTACTTAGACCATTATTTTCTTCAAGCAAGCAGATTGTTAAGCTTCAAAGTACAAGCTGTTCCACTATAACCGCCCATAAATTGTTGCTATGATTGCCGAAATTTTAGATGTTGTTTTTATGTTAACTGTATATTCTTTTTCATTATTTTTAAATGTCTAGAATATTGAACCTAACAAAACAAATTGCAGCTAAATCCAAATTTGATTTGAAAATGAGATGAACAGTTGGTTCCTATCTGTATATACTGAATCGGAACATGAATATTCATCTACTTTTCGGATGTTGTAGATCTATCACACTTGTTCAAACTTTAAGAATAATTCAGGGATTGTTTTGAGTGCGATGTCAATTTACAACATACAAACCTATTGCAATCATTAATGCTAGAGAAATGATGATTTTCTCGACATTTTTCCGATTAGGATTTATACATGAAAAAGCTGATTAGTCTTTTTTTAAGTGTGTCTGTGTTATTACTTGCGGCCTGCAGTAAACAACCAGATACCGCATCTACCGAACAAAAAGGTGATGCTGCTGCATTACAAACCGTTGTAATCGCTTCTACAGGTTCAGACGCTGATATTTGGCGTTATATCGCAACATTACCAGAAACTAAAGCCGCTGGACTTAAACTCGAAATCAAGAACTTCACAGACTACGTTGCAATGAACACTGCAGCCGCGAATAAAGAAGTTGATTTGAATGCATTCCAGTCATACGCTTATCTTGTCGCATTCAATGCTGCTAATAAAGATAAGATTGCGCCTGTTTCGACCACTTACTTAGAACCAATGGGTATTTACTCAAGCAAAGTAAAGAAAGTTGAAGAGTTTGCTGAAGGTGCAACCATTGCGATTCCAAATGATGGTGCGAATGAATCACGTGCTTTATTACTTTTACAAAGTGCTGGCTTGATCAAATTAAAAGCTGAGTTCGACCCTGTAAAAGGCACGCCTGCTGACATTATCGAAAACAGCAAAAAAATTGTGATCAAACCAATCCAAATGGCAACTGCTGTACGTGTTAAAGACGAAGTTGATGCGATTTTGTTGGGTAATACACTTGCAATGGAAGGTGGTTTAAACGTTCTTAAAGATGCAATCTACTATGAACCAGTTGATCAAAGTACCAAATTAAATGTCAATGTATTGGCAACAGCAGAATCACGTAAAGATGATGCCGTGCTCCAAAAAGTTGGCGCGCTTTACCATACTGAAGCTGTGAAGCAGTATGTACAAGAACACTTTGCTGGTACGAAAGTTGACGTAAATAAACCAACAAGCTACCTCACAGAAGCGAATTCGTAATATAATACCCTCAAATAAAACAGGCAAAGTGATTTTGCCTGTTTTTTCTTTTTTGCATAGTATTGACGAACATGATCCAATTTAAAAACATTTCGAAACACTATCAGTTAAAAGGTCAAACGATTAACGCGCTGGATCAGATTAATTTAGAGATCCCCGACGGTAGTATCTTTGGCATTATTGGCTACAGTGGTGCAGGTAAAAGTACGCTTATCCGTATGATTAATTTACTTGAGCGCCCGACTCAGGGACAAGTGATCATTAATCAAAAAGATTTTACCGCAATGGATGCGCGTACACTTCGTCAAGAACGTGCAAATATCGGCATGATCTTTCAGCACTTCAATTTACTTCAGACTAAAACCGTGTCTGAAAATATTGAAATACCGCTGAAATTATTAGGTCATAGCAAAGCAGAACGAGAAAAACGCCTCGCCGAATTACTTGATTTCATTGATCTCAAACATAAAAAAGATGCCTACCCTGATGAACTTTCAGGTGGTCAAAAACAACGTGTCGGGATTGCACGTGCACTTGCAAATCATCCTAAGATTTTACTCTGCGATGAAGCAACCTCTGCCCTTGATCCACAAACCACTAAATCAGTTTTGGCTTTATTAAAAAAGATCAATCAAGAACAGAACATTACCATTGTCATGGTGACCCATGAAATGGATGTGATTGAATCGGTTTGTGATTATGTTGCTGTGATGGAAGCTGGTCATGTGATTGAAACTGGTCCGACATTGGATATTTTCAGTCAGCCACAGCATCCAACCACCAAGACCTTTATTCAAACGGTATTGCAACAACAGTTGCCGATCAATATTCTGAATAATCTTGAACACAAGCATCATAATAGTATTTACAGTTTGCAGTTCTTAGGTACATCAGCACAAGAAACCGTGATTCAGGCTGCGATTAAGCAATTTGATATCAGTCTAAATATTCTTTTCGCGAACATGACAGAAATTAATGGCACCGTGATTGGACAAATGTTCATCCAACTCTTAGGTGATCCGCTGACCATTCAAGAAACTGTTAAATTTCTTGAGCTTCAAGGCGTGAAAGTTGAACAGTCTGGAGTGGTTAGCCAATGAGAGATTTAATCGTACAATGGTTGACCCAAGTCACCGCTCCATTTTGGCATAGTTCCTTATCCATCGACCAATTTGTTACAGCACTACAAGAAACCTTCCAAATGGTATTCTTCTCGCTGCTGTTTGGCTGTATTTGGGGACTTATCCAAGGCATTACCTTAGTGGTTACCCGTACGGGTGGTATTTTACAAAATCGCGCGATTTATTATTTCCTCAATCCGATTGTGAATGCACTGCGCTCTCTTCCCTTCATTATCTTACTGATTGCTGTTATTCCACTGACCAAAATGTTAGTTGGAACATCAATTGGGACTTGGGCTGCGATTGTACCTTTAACCATTTATGTCGGCCCATATTTAGGTCGTTTAATTGAAACTTCGTTACTTGAAGTGAATGAAGGCATTGTCGAATCCGCTCAGGCAATGGGTGCATCACCTTGGCAAATTATCTTTAAGTTTATCATCCCTGAAGCACGTAGCTCTCTGATTCTGAATTTAACTACGGGTACAATCTCGCTCATCGGTGCGACAGCGATGGCAGGTGCTGTTGGTGCTGGTGGTATTGGTGATTTAGCAATTTCTTATGGCTACCAGCGTTTCGACACCAGTGTGGTGATTTTAACGGTCATCGTGTTATTACTACTGGTTCAAATGGTACAAATGCTCGGTGATTGGCTAGCAAAACTGCGATAGTAAACAAATAGAAAAAGCGCTCATCAAGAGCGTTTTTTTATGTCTTATATTTTACCTATGGAAAATAAACTTCATTCGCTGCCTTAAAGGTATTGACATGCAATGGCACTAAATCATCCAGTGCCTGATACCCTCCGGCCAAAACGAACAGCATTGGAATTTTCATTTTCTTGGCCATATCAAAGACAATTCGGTCACGTTCAAATAATAATTCAGTGCTAAACCATTTAGAGCCGTATTTATCATGTTGATGGCAGTCCATGCCTGCTTGATAAATAATTAAATCTGTATCCCAACCGGATGCATACTGAAAGGCCTCAAACAGCGCCTCACGGTACAATTCAAAATTACCTTGTTTGGGATGAATATAACGGGTCAAACTGCGCTCACTGGCCTTACAGCCAAAACGGATCCCAAAAATTCCAAAATTAATCAGATTGGTCATACGGTTGGTGAAGATAGCTGTGCCATCTCCCCCATGTTGATCACAGTCCAAAACAAAGATGCGTTTTTCAGGATATTGCTTTGCCACCAGTGCCAAGCCATTGAACGTGCAATAAGCTGCCCCTGACTCATAACTTGCATGATGAAATCCTTGGGCAATATTTGCAGCAATCCCTTCTTTCAAAGCAATTTCAGCGCCCAGTAATTGCCCTGCCTGAACCGATAAAATCGCATCTCTCAGTTGTTCATTCCATGGCTTAAAGCCTTGAATGGTTGCAAATGCAGTTTCTCCAGATATAAAAGCATCCACATACTGTGGATTGTGCAATTTCTTTAACAACTCCACATCTATGCTGCCTGGATCTATCAATTCAACCATCTGTTGAGCACGTAATACATCCGCAACAGCAGTGAGTTTTTCCATACTATTGGTATGCGTTCGTGCAAAATAGCGTGGTGAATAACAGGCTTTTAGCATGGATGTCCTACGTAAATCTGATCACGCGCAATTTCCATCAGCTGACTCAATTCGGTTGTATCAGGTCTAAATAATCCATTATCGACCTGTTGTTTAAAGTGATATCCAAATGCCCGAGCACGATTTTGTGGCGAAACTGCCAAGGTTGTTAAACGTAGAAACCAAAAACCATTCATTTCAGTGATTGGAATCACATAGCCCTTATATTGTTTATTTTTATGTTTAGTCAGCTGTTCAATGTCATAGCTAGCTGAAAACAAACTGCCCGCAGGTAACCGCACACCATTCATCATTAAAGGAACCAAACTGATACAGGAATGATTATCCCCCATATTTAACTTTTCCATCATAATCGGTTGTTCTTGCTCATCAACAAAAATATTGATTTCACCCTGTCTTAATAAACGATGGTGTGCGATGCGCAAGAAGAATTTCTCTGCCATCGGGCAAGAGCCTACTTTAGGTTTTTCCTCTAAAGCCTGACACTCAATCATGCCAATCTGCTGTGCTTTTTGCGGCAGGATAATATCGCTGAGTAGCTGACAAATCAGCTTGCTCTCTTCGAGCTCAGCATATTCATGCATGACTCTTAACTTTGCTTGAAACTCGACTTCCTGCTGTAAGCTCTGTGCAAAACTTTCTTGTGGGTTTAAACGCTGCAAGCATTGTTGGACGTTTATATTGGTATCCAAATTACGCCATGTTTCTAACTCTAAGCCATAAGATAAGCTTTGATTAAGAATATTACGTAAAGCTTTGGTCTCATATTCTTCAAAAATACGGAAGTCCTGAAACCCGATTGGATCCCTAACTTGAGAAACAAACTCTGCAATAACACGCGTCGCCTGCGTATAGCCACAACCCCGACGTTCAGTCTGATGACTAAAATGCTCATTCAGCATTTCTGTAAGTTTGGCAGAGAGCGGATATAAATACTTTTTAAAGATAACGACCACTTCATGATCGATCAGCTCAGACATAATTCCCTCTCTTGTTCTGCAGATTTATCACTTTTCACCCATGGTAAAAAATCTGTATTTCTCTTTTTAAATCTAATCATTGAAATTATTTAGCTTTACTTCAATATTTTTATACGACTAAAGATAAATCATTAACTTATAAAACTTTTATCTCATCTTTATTGAAAATATGACACTTGTCAACGATAAAGATATCTATTGAAAGTGACTGTCAAAATCTGCCCGAGAAAGTCATTATTCAGCGCTATAAATCAGTAGGAGTTTTGCACTGAACTGCATTTGCACTTACACTACAAATAGGCACTCATATGAGTACCCAAACTGCAATAACCTCACGAAACAAAGCTTTAGGATTCGGCTATGCATTATAAGATTCATGCAATTGACGTAAAAAATGCCTTAAAAAACTATATTTGGTTATTGGAAGATACAGAAACACAAGAAGTCGTTGCCATTGATCCAACAGAAGCTGGTTTAGTTACTGATTTCTGTGGGCAAAATGGTCTACAACTTAAACAAATCTGGCTGACGCATTGGCATAAAGATCATACAGGTGGAGTTGAAGGTTTACTCGCCGATCAGAATATAATGGTCTACGGTCCACGCGATGAGTTAACTAAAATCTCATTCATTTCAAATCCATTACAAAATGACGATCATTTTCATTTTAATGATCTCAAAGTTGAAATTATTGCAACTCCAGGCCATACCCTTGGCCATATTACGTATTTTATTGAAAAAATAGAGACGCTGTTTAGCGGTGACACCTTATTTGCAATGGGCTGTGGCCGCTTATTTGAAGGGACAGCGGAGCAAATGTATCACTCCTTGAATCGTTTGGCTGCGCTACCTATTCAGACCAAGGTGTACTGCACCCATGAATATACCCTTGCCAATGCAGAGTTCGCCCTAACCGTTGAACCACACAATGTCGCGCTACAACAGCGCATGCAACAAGTCAAAGCGCTAAGAGAAGCAGATCAAATTACCCTTCCAAGTACCATTGAATTAGAGCTTGAAACCAATCCCTTCCTGCGGACTGAAAGTGCAGAAGAGTTTGCTCGAATTCGTAGTCTGAAAGATCAATTTTAATTAAATCCCATCGCTTCGACTGATTCATTTTCTACTTTCTAAACAAAGTGGAAAATGAAATCATTTTTTACATTTGATTCAAGAATATTTCCCCCAAAAATTGATTTACACTATATTTATAAAAAATATTTTTCACAATAAATTCAAATAACTAATAAAAACACAGATAAGATTCTATCTATAAAAATTACGCTAAATTTACATTACTTACATGTGGAAAAATAAATCTATGCAATCCCCCTTTAAAAAAATTTAACTGACCCTTATTAATAAATACATGTTCACAAGGAGATCTGTCATGAAAAACAGAGTTGTTAAAGCAAAAAACGTATTGGCTTTCCGTATTTGGTTAGAAAAATTAGGATATTCGGTTAAAAATCTGACAGATAACCGTGGCTTCACATTTAGCTTTAAAAAAGAATATGGTTTAGTCACAGGCGATTTATCTGGTAATGCTTTAGCAATGCAACTGGGTGAAGAGTTTGAAGATCATTTAAAAGCCTAATGGTAAATTTCCCGAGATATCAGGGTTTCAAAGGGATTTGGAATCCTTGATTGATGCTCATAAAAATAATTAAAACGTATCTCTCATTTAATCCTTCATTTTCTAACCATTTCAAACAAAATTTCATTGGAACAAAAGCAATTTCCAAGTATCATTATGCCCAGTCGAGGGATGCTGCGACAATTGATCGGCACTAAAGATCAATTTGCCAGGCTCGACGATCGGTTAGACACTCGTTTTAACCAACAACGGCATCCGCGAACAGAATGATCCATACTATTTTTTCTAGGAGATCCTGATGAACGCGGTGAATGCTTCATTTACAGATTACAAAGTTGCTGATATTTCCCTTGCTGACTACGGTCGTAAAGAGATCAAACTTGCTGAAGCAGAAATGCCAGCTTTGATCGGCTTACGTAAGCGTTATTCAGCAGCTAAACCACTTGCTGGCGCAAAAATCTTGGGTTGTATCCACATGACAATCCAAACTGCTGTTCTTATTGAAACATTGGTTGAGCTTGGCGCAGAAGTGCGTTGGACCTCTTGCAACATCTTCTCTACTCAAGACCATGCTGCTGCTGCCATTGCTGCAAGCGGTGTTCCTGTATTCGCTTGGAAAGGCGAAACTGAAGAGGAATATGTGTGGTGCTTAGAACAGCAAATCAATGTCAACGGTCAGCCTTGGGATGCCAACATGATCTTGGACGATGGCGGTGACTTAACTGCACTTGTTCATGACAAATACCCTGCGCTTTTAGAACGTATCCACGGTATTACTGAAGAAACAACAACAGGTGTACAACGTCTGTTGGAAATGTGGAAAGACGGTTCTCTTAAAGTACCAGCGATCAACGTGAACGATTCGATCACTAAATCGAAGAATGACAACAAATACGGTTGTCGCCATTCATTAAACGATGCCATCAAACGTGCAACTGACATGTTACTTTCTGGTCGTCGTGCACTTGTAATTGGTTATGGTGACGTTGGTAAAGGTTCTGCGCAATCTTTACGCCAAGAAGGCATGATCGTACGTGTAACTGAAGTTGATCCTATCTGTGCAATGCAAGCATGTATGGATGGATACGAAGTTGTATCTCCATATAAAAATGGCGTACAAACTGGCAAAAAAGAAGATATTAACCAAGACCTATTGGGCAATACCGATCTTGTTGTAACCACAACTGGTAACTACCATGTATGTGATTCTGCAATGTTAGATAGCTTAAAAGCGGGTGCTGTGGTGTGTAACATCGGTCACTTTGATACAGAGATCGACACCGCATACTTACGTGGTTACAAGTGGGTTGAAGTGAAGCCACAAGTACACCAAGTATATCGTTCAGAAGACGAAAATAACTACCTTATCCTTCTTTCTGAAGGTCGTTTAGTGAATCTTGGTAATGCAACAGGTCACCCATCACGCGTGATGGACGGTTCTTTCGCCAACCAAGTATTAGGTCAAATGCATTTATTCGCTGAAAAATTTGCTGACTTACCTGCTGAGCAAAAACAAGCTGCAATTCGCGTAGAAGTACTTCCTAAGAAATTAGATGAAGAAGTTGCTGCTGCAATGGTCCTTGGCTTTGGTGGTGTGTTAACACAATTGACTCAAGTACAAGCAGATTACTTAGGCGTTCCTGTTGAAGGGCCGTTCAAATCTGACGCTTATAAATACTAAGAAATTCAGGGCAGACGTTTTACGGACTGCCCTTTTTTCTAAAATTCCAAGCGATTTTAAAAAGGATTTGAAATGACAAAACGTGTTCCTATTTCTTTTGAATTTTTCCCGCCCAAAACTGATGCTGGTGCGGAAAAATTAAAAACAGTTCATCAAGAATTACAACGATTAAATCCAGAGTTTTTCTCGATTACCTATGGTGCGGGTGGCTCTACACGTGAACGTACTTTAGCTGCGATTAGTGACTTTAACGGCAAAGGTACACCAGTTGCGCCTCACCTATCTTGTATTGGTGATGACAAAGCACGTATTGCTGAGCTCTTAGATTTATATAAATCTCAAGGGATTGATCGTATTGTCGCTTTACGTGGCGATTTACCTTCAGGTCAGGTCGGTCTGGGTGAACTCCCTTATGCTCAAGACCTAGTTCGCTTTATCCGTGAACATTCAGGCGATCATTTCCACATTGAAGTGGCTGCCTACCCTGAAATGCATCCACAAGCTGACACCTTTGATGGTGATCTTCAACGTTTTGTTGAAAAAGTAAATGCAGGCGCGAATGCTGGTATTACTCAATTTTTCTTCAATCCAGACGCGTATTTCTATTTTATTGAACGTATTACCAAAGCTGGCGTGAATATTCCAGTTGCACCAGGTATCATGCCGATTACCAATGCGAGCAATTTGATCCGCTTTGCTGACGGAACAGGTGCTGAAATTCCACGCTGGATCCGCAAACAGCTGGCTGCCTATGGCGATGATAGCGCAAGCATCAAAGCATTTGGCCATGAAGTGATTGTGAAACTTTGCGAACGCCTGATCGCAGGTGGCGCACCTACCCTACATTTTTATTCAATGAACCAAACTGAACCGACTCGACAACTGGTTGTCGATCTTGGTTTAAACTAATTTGTACGAGCACAACCCAAGCATGAATCGTTTTTATATCGAAACCGAATTAAATACTGGCAACACCGTTGAATTAACCGAATCGGTACTTCATCACTGGGTACGTGTGCTACGCGCAAAAGAACAAGAACAAGCCATCTTTTTCAATGGAAAAGGTGGCGAATATATCGTAACACTGACTGAAATTAACAAAAAAAATGCTTTTGTTTCTGTTGATCAATTTGATCCAGCCGATCGTACAGCACCATTCAAGGTTGTTTTAGGTCAAGTGATGAGTAAAGGCGATCGCATGGATTATGCGATTCAAAAAGCCACTGAACTCGGTGTTACAACCATTCAACTCTTGACCAGTGAACGCTGTGAAATGCGTTTAAAATACGATCGTGACCAAAAAAAACTAGATCACTGGCAATCTGTAGCAATAGCTGCCTGTGAGCAATGTGGCATGAACCGAGTTCCTCAAGTTTTAGCGCCAATCAGCTTAACTGAGTGGCTAAACTCAGAGTTACCATCATCACGCTTTGTGCTGGCTCCAAACAAAGACCAAACGAATGTCTTACTTAACAGCCTACCAGACATTGCCCTACTGATAGGTCCAGAAGGTGGTCTGAGTGAAGCAGAAATTAATACTGCCAATCAACATCAATTTAAAAACTGGTGTATCGGAGATCGTGTTCTAAGAACTGAAACCGCCCCAGTAGTTGCTTTATCTATTTTAAATTATCACTTTGCATAGAAGTAATGTGGTGACATTGCTTTCTGCTATGTTTAGCGTTAATTTAAAATAAAACGTTGCTGTGTTTACAAAAAAACAAAGACTGTGAATATAGATAAAAAATGAAAAGGATTATTCTTTGTATGTTAGGGGCTCAGGAAAAAAATTTGCCACAGTTTATCTACACAGATCAAATCGATTATCCAAATCATGTACGCTTATTTGTATTAAGTGTCTTCTGCATTTGTCTGTTAGATTACGCCCTATTTGGTATTTTTTATTCATTTGACTCAAATATTTTTACGACTTGGATGAGCATTACCCTCATCCTTTTATTTAGCTTTACCTGTATCTGTCATTTTTTACTCAAACGCTACTCTTCAGTTCGCTACACCCAACAAACCAACATCATTTTTCAAGTGATCTGTTTTTTTACTGGTTTACTGATTGGAGTGAATACGATTGTCATTAATCACTACTTAGCAGTCGATATTCCTCATTTGATTGGGTCACATATTTTGACCCTAACTGCGTTACTACTGACTGCATCTCATATCATTGCACTGACCTTTTTAACCCAACATATTCGCTATTTCTTCTTATTTTTTATTCCAAGTATTGCACCTTTAATCGCATCTCAGCTTTTACACCGAGATAATGATCACACCCTGTTCTATCTTGCGTATTACTCTTCATTTTTCGCAACCGTACTCTGTGCTCAAGTCACCTATAAAATTCATAAACGCTTGGCCTTGGTTTTAGATAAAAATAAACAACTGATTGATGTAGCCGAGCAGCACAACCAATGGACTGAAGAATTGTGTCAGCAATTACAACGTGAAGTGAATAAATCCAAAGATATTGAAGCGCAACTACAATTCAATAATCACCTGTTGGAACAAAAGGTTCGTGAGCGTACATTCGACTTGACGCAAATGAATGAAAGCTTAGAAGAACATCGTCAAAACTTAAGTTTTGCCCATGAAACCGCCGGCATTCGCCCTTGGGATTGGAATCTTGAAAGCCATACCGTTGGCGTCACCAATGCACATAGTCAAGCAGTCACGCGCAATTCTGAAAACCATTACACCCTACTGCATAAAATCATTCATCCAGATGATATCGAACGGGTAAAAAATACCTTATATAATCATTTATGTGGTCAAACCAAGCGCTATGAAGAAACCTTCAGGATTAAACGCCACAATGGTGAATGGAGCTGGATTCATGATGTCGGTCAAGTAATTTTAAGGGATCCAAAGGATGACACCCCTTTGCGAATGGTGGGTATTCACCGTGATATTAATCAAGAAAAGAAAGATCAAGAGCGCTTAAAACTTGCTGCCAGTGTATTTGAACAAGCTTCTGAAGGTATTTTCATTTTAGATGAAAACTTTAACTATGTTGAAGTCAATCCTAAGTATGAACAGCTCACAGGCCTTGATAAACAAGCAATCGTGAGTAAACAGTTATTTGAAATTACCAAACAAAATAAACAACATCACCATAATTTTCATTTATCGATCCTCGATACACTGCGTGAAGAACAGGAATATGAGGGTGAATTTCAAGAAACCTATATTTCTGAAAAATCTTGTTTTTTGTGGATTCATATCAATGCGGTGAAAGATGAACAAGAGCGTGTCATCAACTATATCGGTATTGTTTCAGATCAGACCGAACGTAAGCATCAAGAACAACGTTTATCTTATCTGACCAATTACGATACGCTTACCGATCTCCCTAACCGTTTTTATTACCAACAGCAGTTGCATCAATATTTGGTCAATGAAGCGTCGATTCAGCATCTGGCTGTCATCCGTTTAAATATCGACCGCTTCCGTGCCTTGAATGAAATCATTAGCAATCAAGCGGGTAATGAACTACTCAAACAGGTGGCACAACGTTTACGCATTAGTAATATTGATGCACTACTTGTCGCTCATTTAAGTGCAGATGACTTTGCAATTATTTATGAAATTTCACCACTACATCCACCGATTCACCAATTGTGTAACAACATTGTTGAAGCCTTTAGCAAACCTTTTTATCTTGCAGATCAAGAATACTTCGTCAGTATTTCGATCGGTGTCGCCATTTACCCAGAACATGGCCGTCAAGTCGATAATTTAAACACCCATGCGGAACAGGCACTGACAGAAGCCAAGCGTTTAGGTGGTAATACCATTCGCTACTACTCAAATGAAAGAGCGAATTTTGTTGCGAAATATACAGATCTAGAACTCGATCTCAGAAAAGCCATTCAGAATAACGAGCTGGTTGTGTACTATCAGCCAAAGATTAATGCACATAATCATCAAATTAATGGTTTTGAAGCCCTAATCCGTTGGAAGCATCCAACGAAAGGTCTAATCATGCCAAGCATTTTCATTCCTTTAGCGGAAAGTACTAGCCTGATTTCTGATATTGGTCAGCTCGTTTTACATGAAGCAGCTAAACAGCTACAAACTTGGCAAAAGCTTGGTTTTAACAATATCAATATCGCGGTCAATATTGTGGCACAGCAAATTTTACGCGGCCAACTGCTGCATGATATTGATGCTGTGTTAAATACTTATGAGATCTCAGGAAAAAACCTTGAACTCGAAATTACTGAATCGGCCTTTATTGAAAACACCGACAATGTCAAAACCGTGTTGTGTGCCATTAAAGAACGTCAGATTTCGATCGCACTGGATGACTTCGGTACGGGCTACTCTTCTCTTGCTTACCTCACCGAATATCCAATTGACATTTTAAAAATTGATCGTGCCTTTATCTCGAAAATTGGTAATGCAAAACAAGATGCGATAGTTAATGCCATGATTGCCATGGGTAAAACCATTGGCCTAAAAGTTGTGGCTGAAGGTGTTGAAACCGAGCAGCAATATGAATATTTGAAACGACAAAATTGCGACATATTACAGGGTTACTTATTTTCACAACCTCTCACTGCCGCCCATGCGACAGAATACCTGCAAAAACAAAAGCAGCAGTCAACTGCAAGATATTCCATTTAAACGTGAATTTTAACCTTTTCTGCTGTTTATTTTTCGCTGAATATCAACTGTCAAGAAGCATGCAGTTCAGTGAAAATAAGCTTTTTTGACTGTGCGAAAGCATGAACTAGTGCTATATTCTTGTGCACTTATCTTAATATCGTAATTAGACAGCTATATGTCTGATTATTATCGGAACAAACGAGACTCAGATGGACGATCAATCTTTAAAACAAGCCGCTTTGTATTACCATGAATTTCCAACCCCAGGAAAAATCAGTGTGACACCTAGCAAGCAGCTCGTTAACCAACGAGATTTAGCGCTTGCCTACTCACTTGGTGTTGCTGCGCCATGTTTGGAAATCGAACGTGACCCTTCTGCCGCTGCCAAATATACAGCGCGCGGTAATCTGGTTGCTGTCGTGAGTAATGGTACAGCCGTGCTTGGTTTGGGAAATATTGGTCCGCTCGCGTCTAAACCTGTAATGGAAGGTAAAGGCGTTCTGTTCAAGAAGTTCGCTGGTGTTGATGTATTTGATATCGAAATTGATGAAAATGATCCAGATAAGATCGTCGATATCGTTGCTGCATTAGAGCCAACTTTTGGTGGTATCAACTTAGAAGATATCAAGGCGCCAGAATGTTTCTACATCGAGAAGAAACTTCGCGAACGCATGAAAATTCCAGTGTTCCATGATGACCAACATGGAACCAGTATTATTGTCGGTTCAGCATTGCTCAATGCTTTGCAACTGGTAAATAAAAAAATTGACGAAATTAAAATCGTTGCATCAGGTGCCGGTGCAGCAGCACTTTCGTGCTTAGACTTGCTTTGCGCTTTAGGTGTGAATAAAGCCAATATCGTTGTTGCCGATTCTCGCGGTCTGCTCACGACATCACGTGAAGGTTTAGATGAATCGAAAAAGCGTTATGTACAAGACATTCAAGCAACACAATTGCATGAAGTCATGGCTGGTGCTGACATGTTCTTGGGTCTTTCAGCAGCAGGCATCTTAACCAAAGAAATGGTTAAGGAAATGGCTGAAAATCCAATTATTTTTGCACTTGCAAACCCAGATCCTGAAATTTTGCCTGAACATGCGCACGAAGTACGTCCAGATGCAATCATGGCAACGGGTCGTTCAGACTATCCAAACCAAGTGAACAACGCACTTTGCTTCCCTTATATCTTCCGTGGTGCACTTGATGTTGGCGCAACCACGATTAATGAAGAAATGAAGATTGCCTGTGTACATGCAATTGCACGCATGGCACATGTTGAAGCGGATGCTGCAACCTATGGTGAAAAATCTGCGTCATTTGGTCGCGACTATTTGATCCCTCGTCCACTTGATCAACGTTTGATTTTAGAAATTGCACCTGCTGTTGCAAAAGCAGCAATGGATTCTGGTGTTGCTACACGTCCGATCGAAGATTTTTCTGCGTATCGTCAACGTCTTTCTGAGTTTGTTTATAACTCAGCATTCTTGATGAAACCAATCTTCTCTCAAGCGAAAACAGACCCTAAACGTATTGCGTATGCTGAAGGTGAAGATCAGCGTGTATTACGTGCAGTTCAGATTGTGGTTGATGAAGGCTTAGCGAAACCAATTCTGATTGGTCGTACTGCTGTGATTGAAGACAATATCCGAAAGTTAGGTTTGCGTTTGCAACATGGCGTGAACATTGAGATTGTCGATCAGGAAAAGAATCCTTCGTATGATGATTTCTGGAAAGAATACCATCAAATCATGCAACGCAAAGGTGTAACAGTTGAATATGCGCAACGTGAAGCACGTCGCCGCTCAACACTCATCGCAGCGATGTTGGTTAAATTTGGCAAAGCCGATGGTATGTTGTGTGGTACTTACTCAAGCTATGATATTCATTTAGATTTCGTGAAAAACGTGATCGGCCTAAAAGAAGGTCGTAGCACGTTCTTCACGCTGAATGCATTAATGCTTGAAGATCGCAATTTATTTATTGCAGATACTTATGTAAATACTAATCCAACGGCTACTCAACTTGCTGAAATGACGATTTTAGCGGCTGAAGAAGTTCGCCGTTTTGGTATTACGCCGCGCGTAGCATTACTTTCTCACTCAAGCTTCGGTAGTGACCAAACGGATGCGAGCGCTCAAAAAATGCGTGAAGTCTATCGTCTACTTTCAGAGCAAGCACCTGAATTAGAAGTTGAAGGTGAAATGCATGGTGATGCGGCATTGGATGAAAATATTCGTCATTTTGCATTCCCGAACTCACGTTTCAAAGGTTCAGCAAACTTGTTGATTATGCCTAACCTAGATTCAGCGAACATTTCATTCAACTTGTTAAAAGCGACTTCTGGTAACAATGTGACGATTGGTCCTATTTTATTGGGTGCTGCAAAACCTGTTCATATTCTGACACCTACAGCAACGACTCGTCGTTTGGTGAATATGACCGCATTAACGGTTGCGGAAATTCAGCAAAGTCAAAACTAAGTTCACTTAGGCCCTGCTTTTCTTGAAAAGCTTCGCTTAACCCTTGAGAAAACCTCTATTCTGTAGCATGATTGTGTGAAGAATAGAGGTTTTTTCATGCAAGTTTATTTAGTAGGCGGTGCTGTCCGAGATCATTTACTCGGCCACCCCTATCACGAAAAAGATTATGTGGTGGTTGGAGCAACGCCCGAGCAATTACTCGCCGAAGGCTATCAACCGGTGGGAAAAGATTTCCCCGTATTTCTACATCCAATAACAAAAGAAGAATATGCACTTGCACGGACTGAACGTAAATCTGGTGTTGGTTATCACGGTTTTCAATTTTTTACCGATACCACAGTTAAGTTAGAAGAAGATCTGATCCGCCGTGATTTAACCATTAATGCGATGGCAATGGATGATGCAGGTACTATCTATGACCCCTATGGCGGACAGGACGATTTAGATCAAAAAATTCTACGCCATGTCTCAGACGCATTTACTGAAGATCCTCTGCGCGTACTTCGTGTAGCGCGTTTTGCTGCTCGTTATGCAAACTATGGCTTTAAAATCGCAGATGAAACCCTACAATTAATGCAGGAAATTGCCAAATCTGGTGAGCTTGATGCATTAACACCTGAACGTGTCTGGAAAGAAACTTCACGTGCATTACTGGAAGATCATGCTGATGTCTATTTTCAAACACTCAAAGATTGCAATGCATTGCAGATCCTATTTCCAGAGATTGATGCTCTTTTTGGTGTACCACAACGTCCTGAATACCACCCCGAAATTGATTGTGGTATCCATACCTTAATGGCGCTTAAACAGGCCTGTTTAGCGAAATATGCGTTAGATGTACGTTTTGCAGTATTGGTTCACGACCTTGGTAAAGCGCTCACGCCTGTGGATGAGCTACCACGCCATATCATGCATGAAGAACGTGGTCTCCGGCCTGTAACAGATCTGTGTGATCGTTTAAGAGTTCCAACGCATTTAAAGAGTCTGGCTTTGATCGTATGCAAAGAGCATTTAAAATGCCATCAGGTGAAAAATCTAAAGCCAGGTACCTTATGGCGTCTTTTACAACGTTTGGATGTGCTTCGCCGTCCAGAAAAGGTACAAGCCTTTGTACAAGCCTGTGAATGTGATGCCAAAGGTCGTTTAGGCTTAGAGCAACGCCCATATCCCCAAGCACAATACATGTTGGATGCGATGCAAATCGTCAGAAATATTCGTGCACAGGATTTACCTGAACATGTGACTGGTCCAGAAATTGGTGAAATGCTAATTCAGTATCGTATTGAAGCACTAGCCAAATTTAAAGAGCTGCACAATAACTGATTAATTTTTAAGTGAATTAAGTCTTTTTTGTACAGATTCGCTTATCTACATGCCAAAAAGATTATTAATCAAGCAAACGATTAATTTTATTTACTATTATTGTTGACGCATCCGCTTTTCATGCATAAAATGCGCATCAGATTCTCCAATAGCTCAGTCGGTAGAGCGACGGACTGTTAATCCGCAGGTCCCTGGTTCGAGCCCAGGTTGGAGAGCCAATCTACTATTCTCCCATAGCTCAGTCGGTAGAGCGACGGACTGTTAATCCGCAGGTCCCTGGTTCGAGCCCAGGTGGGAGAGCCAAGATTCTAAAAAGCCCTGATCATTGATCGGGGCTTTTTTATACGTACAAATTAATATTTAGTTTGATCGAAATACTATTATTACCACCCTTGACTCCAACCCACCAAAGAAATCATTCTTCTCAGCATTCGTTAAATTACTTACAATTGTTGAATGACGAACTGCTTGTCTCGTAGATAGATCAAAAATTCTATTCCCACTACTCTGAAGAACCTGTACAGAATCAATTGCGTTATTTCTTGATATATTAAATCTCACGATATTACTTAAATTTGCACTACCAGTAGGAACTTCCCATAAGCCCATTATTTCTTTATGAACTTTCTCTTCTATTGATTTACTTCTATCACTTTCTGTTAAAGCTGGATCATCCACCTGATTATCATTAATATAAAATTCGAAGGGTTGCTCGACTCTAACAGGATAATATTTACCATTTAACTGATACGGATAAAGACTAGATTTCTTAATTTCAGCCATCACCAAAGTATCTAACTCAACAATACCACTACTTTTCTTAATTTTTGATGCAACTACTTCCCCTTTCTCATTTACATATATCAAAATATTCAGATCCCTATCTTTACCTTGTAATAAAGAAGGATTAACTAATATTTGCGGTATTTTTTTCCATTTTAAGACATGACGATCAATATTAATAAATTCAATACTCTTAGCATGAATACCCTCTGCCCAAATGCACACATCATACAACTATTATTTTTGATAAAAATCTCATTTATAATTCTCAAAGTTGTTATTTTTATATCCCCAATTCGCTATCTCATTACGATGAGATAGCGACCTGAGCTGGCACACCGCTATGGAAACGGAACGTATCATCTGGACTTAAAATCAGATTTTTTTCCACTTCACGAATATGCGCGATGCGTTGCTGGATCGTCTCTTCTGGATCTTTAAGCTTCGCTGTTTTCGCAACATCCAAAGCTAAAGCCAGATAATCCTCAAAATGACGAGATTCAGACTTAAGCAAGTAGCGGTAGTAACGCCCCAGCTCATCGTCCACAATCGGTGCTAGCGCATAGAAACGCTCACACGAGCGTGCTTCGACAAATGCACCAATAATCATCACATCAATTAAAGCCTCAGGCTCATAAGTACGGATCTCTTTACGTAATCCACCTGCATAGCGCCCTGCACTCAAGCCCTTCCACTCTTGGCCACGTTTGTTCATGAATTCCAAAACCTGCTCATAATGCAGCATTTCTTCACGTACCAATTGCGCCAATTTCACCTGCAGGTCTGTAAAGAAACTATAGCGGAACATTAAGTTCATTGCTGTACTCGCCGCTTTTTTCTCACAGTTGGCATGGTCTTGCATTAATACATCAAGATTATTAACAGCTTCATCCAACCATGCCTGAGGAGTTGCACAACCTAAAAACGCGATGACAGGTTGCATTAACTCATCATAATTTACACTACTCATCAACTTATCTCGCAGCAGCCTGAATCGCTGCTTTCATATCTTTTACTGCTTGAGACAAACCCACAAATACACTGTCAGCAATAATTGAATGCCCGATGTTTAATTCATGAATTTGCGGTATTGCTGCAATCGCTGCAACGTTATTCAGATTCAAACCATGCCCAGCATTCACAACCAAACCTTTTGCCGCTGCATATTCAACTCCTTTGATAATGCGGGCTAATTCTGTTTGCTGTTGTGCATCCGTTTCCGCATCGGCATAAGCACCGGTGTGGATCTCAATGGTTGGTGCACCACATGCCACAGCAGCATCAATTTGCAATAAATCGGCATCGATAAACAAAGACACATCACTACCAATGGCTTTGAGCGCTTCAGTAGCAGCTTTAACTTTTTCAAAGTTCCCTACGACATCCAAGCCGCCTTCGGTTGTCACTTCTTGACGACGCTCAGGTACAAAGCACACATGTTGAGGCTGAATCTCTTTGGCAAATGCAACCATTTCATCTGTCACTGCCAATTCTAAATTCATACGTGTTTTTAATAATGGACGCATGCGACGCACATCATCATCTTGTATATGGCGGCGATCTTCACGTAAATGCAAAGTAATCCCCTCAGCACCTGCCTGTTCACAGACCAAAGCCGCCTGAACTGGATCAGGGTAAGTTGTACCACGTGCCTGTCTTAACGTCGCAACATGATCAATGTTTACACCCAAGATTGCAGCCATAAAAATATCCTATCGGTTTAGCCCTGAATAATTATTTTCAATACATCAGGAATATCAATTTTGTGTACTTTGAATCCAAAGTTGCCGGCTTTTCAGCGGCCGATCACCCAGCAAAGAGCTAATCATTTGACGGTATAGTTTACCCAATAATTGCAACTGTTCGTGAGAAAAATCCTGCCCATCTTCGTAACTTTGCATAGATGTAATCAACGCACCATCAAGTGTTGAACGCGAAGCTTGTGAAACGGGCAAAAAGCCATCATTGAGCTGAAATTGATAATGCTGAGTCACCTGAATGTCTTTTTGGCTCGCATCTACTGAGAAATCAATGGCATAACCAAGTTCTGGCAATAATACATGCTCAAATTGACGTAAAATTTGCCGAAGAAATAAAGCAGCTTGCTCGTGTGTCGCCAATTGCTGCAACAACACGAGAATCAACTGATATTGTTCAAATGTTTGCGGCATCATCTCTTCTAAAGGACATAGTCGCAATAGAATTTCATTTAAATAAAAACCAGCAAAAAATGCATCACCATGAAAGAACACAGGTTGATTCAGGATTTCTAATTTTGTGAAATTTTTAAGTTCTGATTTGCCTGTCGCTTGTAGACGAATTGGCTGATATTGAGGTGGTGGGACCTGTCTTAAAATCCCATCCACCCGACCATATTCTTGTGTAAACAAATGCACAATATGGCTTTTTTCACGATATTTACGATGATGAATCAAATAGCCGTGCAGGACTTCATTACGCATCATAAAACGATACTAGTCCTTCTTTTTCTCATCCTTTTCGTCATCATCGCCATCAGGAATGACTGCACCAACAACCGCAGCCGTCCCCTTAACAACACCTTTAGTGGTCTTATAAGCAACTTTCACAGGTACAGTCACAAGCTTATGAATACAGCCCTGCAACATAAAAATACATGTCACGATTGCGAGTACACGGATTGTTGTTTTCATACCTGTTTCCATTGTCTGCAAGACAGTTAAATATCGCTATAACCTAAGCTTTTAAGTGCACGTTCATCATCAGACCAACCACCTTTGACTTTCACCCAAAGCGTCAGCATGATTTTTTGCTCAAACATTTTTTCCATGTCTGCACGTGCATCCATACCAATACTTTTTAGCTTCGCGCCTTTATCGCCAATTACAATGGCTTTTTGACCTTGGCGCTCTACAAAAATGGTCGCATCAATATAAGTACAAGGTGGCTTCAAACGACCCGTTTTTTCATTTACTGCCGCTTCTTCAGTTTTGAATGATTCAATCTGAACCGTTAAATCGTACGGAAGCTCTTCACCCAACTGGCGCATAATTTTCTCACGAATGATTTCACTCGCAAGGAAACGCTCAGAACGATCAGTAATCTGATCTAATGAATATAAAGGTGGTTGATATGGCAGATATTTCTCGATGGTATCGCGCAAATGATCTAGATTTGCACCACGCAATGCTGAAACTGGAACAATTTCAGCAAAATTCATTAATTTGGCACGCTCTCGAATCAGCGGTAGAGCTTCATTTTTATTTTCAAAGGTATCTAGCTTATTGATCACTAAGATTACAGGCATATCTGCATTTTTAAGTTTTTCCAAAACTAATTCATCGTTTTGCGTCCACTTTTGTGCATCAACCACAAACAGAACCAAGTTCACATCACGCAATGCTGAGTGTGCAGCACGGTTCATCATCTTATTGATGGCACGTACTTCTTTTTTATGCATCCCTGGGGTATCTACGAATACAGCCTGTGATTTCTCACGTGAATCAATCCCCACGATCTTATGACGTGTGGTTTGTGGCTTACGTGAAGTAATCGATAGTTTTTGACCTAGGATGTGATTCATCAAAGTTGACTTCCCCACATTTGGGCGGCCAACGATTGCAACAAAACCGCTTTTAAAATCTGAAGGAATTATGCTTCCTTGAGAACTAAAAAATTGATCAACTACATTATTGCCATCTTGCTGTTCAGTTGCTTCTGGCTTATTTTCTTCTGAATGAGACATCAGGTTATTGCTCCAATAATTTTAAAATCTCTGCCGCTGCCGTTTGTTCGGCAAAACGACGACTTGAGCCCTCGCCTATAATTTTTGGCAATCCCGCTACATCACATTCCACTTTGAAATGTTGATTCGGGGCATCACCCTGAATATCTACAACCTCGTAAACTGGGAGAGGTTTTTTACGTGCTTGTAAATACTCTTGCAAACGTGATTTAGGGTCTTTCAGTTGATCTGTCGGTTCGATATGATCAAGATATGGTTCATACCATTTTAACACAATGCGTTCGAGCAAGTTGAGATCATTACTGTCTAAATAAATAGCACCAATAATCGCTTCAACCGTATCAGCCAAAATCGATTCACGGTGATGTCCACCTGATTTTAACTCGCCTGTGCTTAAAATTAATGACCGACTCAATTGTAAGTCATTTGCAATTTTCCCTAATGCTTCCTGTCGAACCAAAGTCGCACGCATACGTGTTAAGCGACCTTCATTTTCTAGGGGGTAGGCATTGTACAAATAATTTGCAACGATCATCCCTAATAATGCATCGCCTAGAAATTCTAGGCGTTCATAATTATGTTTATGGCTGACCGAGCGATGGGTCAAAGCCAGCTTTAACAAGTCAAACTGTTTAAACTGGTGACCTATTCGCCCTTGCAGCCGTGTATCATTGAGCTTGTTTTGCAGATTTTTGGTCAAAAGTCTTCTCAAAGGTCATCACTAAACTGATATTCAGCATGAAAGGCTTACGTATTTCATACTTCTTCATCACCACAAGATCATCTTTATAAGTCACTTGCGCAATATCTTTAAAATGTAGATCGCGAATCCCGTTCATATCAAAACGTTGATCCATCTGAGATGCAAACTTACTCGGTGTGATATTTGCAGGACTATCTTTTAATAGTCCCTCAATTTGAGTATTAATCAGCTTGTCATCCCAATATGCTGGCCAAATCGCAATTGCTGCTTTTACAGCAACTGCAAATAAGACCACCCCAAATAAAATTGCAATATACGAAGTCCCTTGTTGAGATTTACGCATCTGTCTATTTCCTATATATTTTTATTAGTCAATCTTACCATTTCGATTGAAACTTGGAAGATTAAAACCAGGTTCTTTATGCATCCATACATAAAAAGCACGACCTGTTAGGTTCGCTTCAGGTACAAAGCCCCAAAAACGGCTATCTGCACTTTGATCACGGTTATCACCCATTGCGAAATATTGACCTTTCGGTACAGTAACTTCCCAATCTTGACCATTGCTTTGGATAAACACATCATTTTCTTTGGCAACAAATGGAATCAGTGCTTCTGCACCTCTCAATTGTGCAAATTGGAATTGCTCAACTAGAGGATTACGCCCTTCCAAGTAACGAACCAAATGCTGATGTTCACCCAAGGTTTCTTTGAAATAAAGTGCTGTCGGTGTATCTTGCTGGTCTTTCTCACGCGAGTATTGTGTTTCTACCTTTGCGACTTGTTGACCATTGATCATCAATTGACCATTTCTGAATTGAACATGGTCGCCTGGCACACCCACCACACGTTTAATATAGCTAATCGTTGGTTGTGGTGGATAACGGAATACAATCACTTCACCCCGTTTTGGCTCACCTACATCAATGATTTTAGCGTTTACAATTGGTAAACGTACACCATAATCAAACTTATTCACCAAGATAAAATCACCTGTTTCTAAAGTCGGGACCATAGAATCTGATGGAATATTAAATGGTTCATATAAGAAAGAACGTAGCACCAGCACAACAGCTAACACAGGCCAAAAGTCATATGCCCAAGTAATGACAAAGTTCTCTTGATTACGCCCTCGTGTTGCACGCTGTTTCAATACCAACTTATCTAGTAACCACACCAAAAAGAAAATCAGTGTTGCAGGTACCAGAATCAAGTTAAAATCAAAATCCACAAACCCTCTCTTGCAGTTTAACTGCCTGTCGTTCGACTGGGTAAAACAAACGTTTCCCCAGCCTCATCTTGCTTTATCTATCAACTTTCAATACAGCTAAGAACGCTTCTTGTGGAATCTCAACACTTCCCACTTGCTTCATACGTTTCTTACCTTCTTTTTGTTTCGAAAGAAGTTTCTTCTTACGTGAAACGTCACCACCATAACATTTTGCCAATACGTTTTTACGCATCGCTTTTACAGTAGAACGTGCAATGATTTGCGCACCAATCGCTGCTTGAATCGCAACATCATACATTTGGCGAGGAATCAGATCTTTCATCTTTTCGACCAATGCAATACCACGATGACGTGCATCTTGACGGTGACAGATCATTGCCAAGGCATCAACCTTTTCGCTATTAATTAGAACATCAACCTTAACCAGTGCTGAACTCTCAAAACGAACGAAGTTATAATCTAGTGAAGCAAAACCACGCGAACATGATTTTAATTTATCAAAGAAATCCATGACCACTTCAGCCATAGGAATTTCAAAAGTGATTGATACTTGGTTACCCAAGAATTTCATATCTTTTTGAATACCACGACGTTCGATACATAAGGTCATGACATTGCCTAAATACTCTTGCGGTACAAGGATATGACATTCAGCAATCGGTTCACGCAGGTCTTCAACCGTTGAGCCATCTGGCATTTTTGAAGGGCTGTCGATATAAATGATATCGCCTTTCTTGGTTAAAGCTTCGTAAATAACAGTCGGTGCAGAACTGATCAAATCAAGATCATACTCACGCTCTAAACGCTCTTGTACGATTTCCATGTGTAGCATACCCAAGAAGCCACAACGGAAACCAAAACCTAACGCATCCGAACTCTCAGGTTCAAAGAATAAAGCAGAGTCATTGATCTGTAATTTTTGTAGTGCTTCACGGAACGGTTCAAAGTCACTTGAATCAATCGGGAACAGACCCGCATAAACCTGTGGTTTAACCTTCTTAAAACCCGGTAAAATTGTAACGTCTGGGGTATTCGAAAGTGTAATGGTATCGCCCACTGGCGCACCAAAAATATCTTTAATACCAGCAATAACGAAACCAACTTCACCCGCTTCAAGGATGTCAGTTTCTGTATGCTTTGGATTGAACACACCCACAGAAGTCACAGGATGTGTTTGGCCCGTTGATTTCACTAACATCTTGTCGCCCTTGCGGATACGACCTTGCTTGATACGAACAAGCGATACAACACCAAGGTAGTTATCGAACCATGAGTCGATAATTAAGGCTTGTAACGGTGCATCACGATCACCTTCTGGCGCAGGAATTACATCAACCAGACGCTCTAAAACACCTTCGACACCTAAACCAGTTTTTGCTGAACAGGTTGGTGCATCTGTCGCTTCAATCCCGATAATTTCTTCAATTTCGTGAATTACACGCTCAGGCTCAGCTTGAGGTAAATCAATCTTGTTGAGGATTGGTAAAACTTCTAAGCCCTGCTCGATTGCAGTATAGCAGTTTGCAACCGACTGTGCTTCGACACCTTGTGCTGCATCAACCACCAATAACGCACCTTCACAGGCAGCTAGAGAGCGCGATACCTCATAAGAAAAGTCAACGTGCCCTGGAGTATCAATGAAGTTCAATTGATATTCTTGACCATTTGGATGCGTGTAATACAAGGTTACCGATGCAGCTTTAATGGTAATCCCACGCTCACGCTCAAGCTCCATAGAGTCTAATACTTGAGCCTGCATCTCACGATCTTGTAAACCGCCGCACATTTGAATAAAACGGTCCGCCAAAGTCGACTTACCATGGTCAATATGAGCAATGATCGAGAAATTGCGTATATTTTTGATATCTACGGATTTTTTAGCTTGCGCCATGGGTTACCTTAACAAAATAGAACGCCCTATACTTTCAAAAAGTAGTGAGCCAAATGGTTTAATAAAATTGCCCGCGATTATAACAGAAGGTCGGTATGAAGACGAAAGAAATTTATGCCTAGACGTTTTATGCGGTATAGCATTAGGCCCAAATAGCTCAATATCAAAATAACGACAATCGAAATTGCAAGAAAGTTCGCCCCATTTCAACCACAGATGGAATTTGATGAAATTCTAATTTCTGTAATAGTCGTTGTGATTTAAGGTTTTGCTGCATGACTTGTGCATCTACATGGCGAATTTTCTGGTCAAACAACAACTCTGTTCGAATCAAATTTAGCATCGCTGTAATCGCCTCAAGCATATAACCATTTCCCCAATAATCTGGATGCAGGTCATAACCAATAATCGCACGATGATCACCCTCCTCCTCAAGAATACGATTAACACCGCAACCACCTATCATTTCACCTGTCTTTAAACGTATCGCATAACGAAAACCCGATGCTGAATGATAGCGATGATGCATCCGATGAATCAGTGCTTCCGCCTGTTCAATCTCAGAAAAAGCATCTAAATCATAAAATTCGAGTACTTGAGTATTTGAAAACATTTCGAGAATGAATGCAGTATCATCTAAATGTAGGCTATTTAAAATCAAACGTTCTGTTGCTAATGTCTTCAATGGTTGCATCAAATACACTCTCATCTGGCCGAAATTTAATGCTTTCTATTCAAAATAAGTCACACTAAAATCCATTGGATTTAAACTGGCTGCAATTGGCTGATAAGCTTGAGTAAAGCTTGGTGACATTCGCTTTGGTCGCCCTGAATCAATTTCAATACACGCCCATTTAGTATTACCAACAAATAAAATACTCTGATCTTTAGGTCGATAGAAAGCGTACTGACGGAACGAGTAAAGTGCATTAATATCATCTAGCCATGTCCGTAAGATGACTTCTTCACCTTCTAGCGCAGCCTTACGGTATTGAACATGATGTTCAACCGCAACCATAGCGTGTTTCAGTTCTAAATATTGTGCCAAACCTAAACCCAATGTTTCGATGTGCGCTGAAGCAACATCTTGCATCCACTGGATGTACATCACATTGTTCACATGACCCAATACATCGATATGCTTGGGCTGGACGTGTATTTTTAAATCAAAAATCGTACTCATAATTTTGTATACTTCATCTAACAATGTGCCGCTAGCTACACTAGTCTAAACACGAAAGTATTTCAAAATAAAAACCACCCTAATCTAGAGTGGTTTTAGCAACGTAAGCTTCATGCCATCATTAAGGTAAACGTAATCCAAGAATTGCACGTTGACCTTGGCGAATAATCGTTACACGTGCAACACTATTTTTTGGTAAGGCAGAAACAGTTTTTGCAAACTGTTGGCTATTGGTAATCGCTGTACCATTCACTTGTACAATCACATCACCCGCAACCAGATTTGATAATGACGCAGTGCCACCACGCTTCACATCTTGAATCAAGATACCACCACGCACATCTAAACGCGCTTGCTCAGCTGCAGTTAAATCACGGATACTCATGCCTAAACCACTGGTTGGGTTATTTTTTTCAGCATCAGCAGCGGTGTCATCTGGTGCAGTACCCAGAGTTGCAGAAATCGTACGTGTCTTATCATCACGTAGAATTTCCAGTTGAACTGTTTGATTCGGCGCGATACGGTTTAGTGAATAAAGTAAATCGCTGGTACGCGAGATTGGCGCGCCATTGGCTTTCAAAATCACATCACCTGATTTGAGGCCCGCTTTTTCAGCTGGAGACTTTGGTGCGACTTGAGTAATCAACGAACCTTCCGGTTTCGGTAACTTATAGGCCTCTGCCAAGTTCCGATCAATATCTTGCATCATAATACCAAGATAAGAACGGGTGACTTTACCTGTCGTCTTCAATTGTTGTACGACATCCATCGCCACATCAATTGGGATCGAGAATGATAAGCCCATATACCCCCCCGTACCACTGAAGATACGTGAGTTAACACCCACTACTTCACCACGTTGGTTAAACAATGGACCACCTGAGTTACCTGGGTTTAAAGCTGCATCAGTTTGAATAAATGGAACCGAAGTTTCCCCACTCATATTTCTTGATTTTGCACTGACAATCCCTGCCGAAGCGGAATAATCAAAACCAAATGGTGAACCAATCGCAAGTACAGGCTCACCTACTCGAAGTTGGTCTACATTACCAATTCTTAATTCTGGAAAATTATTGCCATTCACTTTAAGCAATGCAATATCTGTACGCTCATCACTTCCTACAAGCGTCGCATCCAATTCACGACGATCATTTAGGGTAATACTGATACGTGAAGCATCTGCAATTACATGACGGTTCGTGAGTAAGTAGCCATCTTTCCCGATAAAGAAGGCACTACCATATGCCGTTTTTTCTTGAGGTCCCTGCTGTTGCGGGATAATCACTTGGTTACCAAAAAAACGACGTAGAATTTCAGGGACTTGTTGCTGTAATAACTCTTCCTGAGTCATTTTTTTGACAACATTGACACTCACGACCGCAGGACTGACCTGCTCAACGAGATTTGAAAAATCTACTGGCGATGCAGCATTGACTTGAGATGCTGCTATCGTAAATACCGCAGCATACATTCCTTGTTGTAAATAGCGACTTTTCATGAAGCAAGAACCTACATACTGATAATTAAAATGAAATTTAGGTCTATATTTCTAGCACACACCCATCATTCTTTTCGTAAAAATATGTTTATATTTTCAATGCATACAACGATCTAGAAGGATGAAATGTGAATAAACTATGGAGAAACGCGTCATAATTTACCCGATAGAAATGGTTTTATCCTGAACAGCTTAACGATAGATTAAAACAATGTACTGAAACGTAATCATTTTCTGATTCATATAGATTAAGCAAAAAATAATCGGCAAATAAATTGCATTCGCTAAAAATTCACTCAATTCTAGGCAGATTAGCCCTTGCCTTTTTGATAAAAAAGCGGTGTCATTAGCGAACGTTTAAAACTGAAGCAGATTGACATGCCTGATTTAAAAACAATTCACCATTTTGATGTGATTATTGTGGGCAGTGGCGGTGCAGGTTTAAGTCTTGCACTCTCTTTACCAAGTCATTATAACATTGCAATTTTAGCTAAGGCTGCGCTGACAGAAGCCAGTACTTTCTATGCTCAAGGCGGTGTTGCTGCGGTATTAGACGAAACAGATTCTATTCAACAACATATTAATGACACTATGATTGCAGGCGGTCATCTTTGTGAGTTGGATGCCGTCAAACATACCGTCGAAGGCGGCAAACCTTCAGTTGATTTCTTACTCAAGCAAGGCGTTCAATTTACGCTAGATGATGATGAACAACTTCATCTCACTCGTGAGGGAGGTCATTCTCAACGTCGTATCATTCACTCTGCTGACGCAACAGGCAAAGCCATTTCAACTACATTGGTTGAACGTGCGAAAGAGCGAAAAAATATTACGATTTTTGAAAATTATATTGCGATTGATCTGATTACCCTACACAAGCTTGGGCATCAAAACCAAGCCAATCGTTCAATCGGTCTATATGCTTTAGATGAAGCTAATGAACAGGTTCATACTTTCCTAGCACCATTCACTGCACTTGCCTGTGGTGGTGCAATGAAAGCGTATCTCTACACGTCTAATCCTGATATTGCGACTGGTGATGGTATTGCCATGGCCTACCGTGCAGGTTGCCGTGTCGCCAATATGGAATTTAACCAATTCCACCCAACCTGTTTATATCACCCGAAAGCGCGCTCATTCTTGATCACTGAAGCGATGCGCGGTGAAGGTGCTTATTTGCGTCTACCAGATGGCGAACGTTTTATGCTGCGTTTTGATGAACGTGCTGAACTTGCCCCTCGTGATATTGTGGCGCGTACCATCGACCATGAAATCAAACGTTTAGGTATTCGCCATGTCTGGTTAGACATCACCCATAAATCACCTGAATTTATTACCGAACACTTCCCAACACTATATGCCCGTTTGCTTGAACTCGGTATTGATATCACCAAAGATATGATTCCTGTGGTTCCAGCAGCACATTACACCTGCGGTGGCGTGGTAGTGGATGAACATAGCCAAACTGATTTAGACGGTTTATATGCCATTGGTGAGACCTCTTATACAGGTCTACACGGCGCTAACCGTATGGCAAGTAACTCATTACTTGAATGTTTCGTTTATGGCATGAGTGCGGCTGAAGATATTGAACAAAAGTTTGATGCAGACTTTAAACTTCCAGAAGTTCCTTCTTGGGATGAAACGCAAGTGACAGATGCAGATGAAGATGTGGTGATCCTGCAAAACTGGGATGAGCTTCGTTCCACCATGTGGAACTATGTGGGTATTGTTCGTACCACCAAACGTTTACAGCGTGCCTTGCACCGTATTGAAATGCTGAAACGTGAAATCACTGAGTATTATCAGGATTATCGTGTTAGTAAGAATCTGATTGAATTGCGTAACCTAGTTCTGATTTCGGAAATGATTGTACGTTGTGCGATGGAGCGTAAGGAATCACGGGGTTTGCATTACACACTTGATTATCCTGAACTCTCGAATGAGATTCGCAAGACAGTGTTAACACCACCGAATTTTAAAGTGGAACAGCCATTGGTGAATGAGTGACTCTTTTAAGTTTTTGAGCTTTTCAAGACGACTTAAAGTTATTATTAGCTATAGCGGTAGGCGACATGGATGTCGCCAGTTGAGCTGCGGTATCAAGAATGTACCTTCAGCTCAACAAAGGATTTTTGTTACTTTTCATCCTTGAAAAGTAAGGCATAAGTAATAGAGTTCAAAGCATGATTTCAAACTTTTTCAACAATAAAGATTGAGAATACAGCTGTTTTTATTTCAAATACTGCAAAGCATCTTCAAACACAACATCCGCATTCTGTGTTGCATCTAAACGCTTCATCCGTTCAGGTTCTGCTTGCCATAAGGTCTCATAACCCGCACGCACCTTAGCAAAGAAACTTAATTTCTCTTGCTCAAAACGGTCTAATGCCCCACGCTCTCGCGCACGCGTCATGCCCAATTCAATTGGTGCATCTAACCAGAAGGTAATATTCGGCATTTTCGCCACAAAAGTTTGATTTAACAGTTGCAACTTTTCCTGACTTAAACCACGTCCAGAACACTGATAAGCAAAGCTGGCATCGGTAAAACGATCGCTCAGCACAATCTTGCCCGCCTCTAATGCAGGTAAAATCACTTGCTGTAAATGCTGTGCACGTGCTGCATAAATCAATAATAGCTCGGTATCATGACTCATTTGCTCTTCATGATTCACTGCTAATAATAAGGAGCGAATCTGTTCCGCCAGTGGTGTTCCACCCGGTTCACGAGTCAACACCACCTCTTTACCTTGCTGTTCAAAGTACTGATGAATTTTACGAATCAGCGTGGTTTTGCCTACACCTTCCGTCCCTTCAAAACTAATAAACATTATTCGCCCTGCTTTTTCTTTGAACGTAGCACAGTTAGATATTCTTGCACTGCACGATTATGGTCTTCTAAAGACGCGGTAAATTTATGCCCACCATTGCCCGTGGCAACAAAATAGATATTTTTAGCATCATCTGGATGCATCGCTGCTTCAATCGCTTTTTTACTTGGTAAAGCAATTGGTGTTGGTGGTAAACCATTAATGGTATAGGTGTTATAGGCAGTCGGCGTACGCAAATCATTACGGGTGATGTTGCCTTTATAGTTGTCACCCATGCCATAAATCACCGTTGGATCGGTTTGTAAGCGCATCCCTATTTTCAAACGACGTACAAATACACCTGAAACTTGTTCCAACTCACTGTCTAAACTGGTTTCTTTTTCAATAATTGAAGCCATAATTAAGGCTTCATACTTATCTTTATACGGTAAGTTCGGTGCTTTCTTGGCCCAAGCCTCATCCAACGATTTCATTTGACGGCGATATAAATCGGTTAAGATTTTCTTATCCGTCTCACCTTTGGCAAAGAAATAAGTATCAGGCGCAAATAAACCTTCTGGGTGTGTATACGGAATATTTAATTGCTTTAATAATTCACTATGCGGAAGATCAAGCAAAGTATTGGTGACATTCGGATCTTTTCTTAAACTCTGAATCAACTGCGAAAAAGTGGTTCCTTCAATCACTAAAATACGGTTCATCTGTGCATTGTCTGCATCAGACAACATATCCATGACCTGACGAATACTCATGCCTTCTGTAATTTCATAAACACCCGCTTTCATGGTGTCATGAATCATAAACTTCTGATACAGCTTTAAAACTATTGGAAAATTCACTTTATTTTCTTTGGCTAGACGATCAATAAATCGTGAATAGGTATCGCCAGAAGAAATCACTAAAAGCTGTTTTTTACTGTCTACAGGGTAATTTTTAAATAAACTTGACCATACAATGCCAATGATCACCAAGACAAAAACCAATATGGCAATGAATAAGGTTTTAAAAAAAGAAAATCTAGATTTCGGTTTCGCTTTGGGCTTTTTCTTACTTTTGCTGGAATTAGGCGGCTTTGGCATATTAATCAATCTGGCTAAGTTTTAAAGTTTCAAATAAATCAAGATAGGGTTGCTGCTCTAGGGCCCGATCATTAAATCGAACAACCGCTTTCATTGGATGTAACGCATTGCAAAAAAATAAACTCTGGATATGGCCAACCTCATTCATATCGATACACCGCTGCTCACATTTAATCTGATATTGCTGCATTCTCGACAAGATTCTGGCTCTCATCACACCGTGGACGCCATTATAACGAAGTTCAGGCGTAATCCATCGATCATTTATACGAATAAAACAATTACTGCTCACCCCTTCAACAATATAACCTTGTACATCACTGACGAGGGCTTCTAACCAACCGCGCTGATCAGCTTCTTGTTTTAGTAAGACCTGTTCTAATCTGTTCAGCGTTTTTAAACCCACTAAATGAGGCATATTCAAACCTAAAACATGATTTAACATGCCACTTTCAATCCACTCAGGCTGAAACGCCTGTGTCACTCTTGGGTAATACCACACATAAACATCAGCCGCATGTAAGGGAAGACTATAACCGCGATCGCCTTCACCACGGCTAACCACCACTTTTAAAGTGCCATTAAGACTAGAATATTGCTGTTGTAAATGCACAAGCGACTTTTCAATAAAGGATAGATCAGCATCCAGTTGCAAGGACTGGCAAGCCAGTTTTAAACGTGCAAAGTGCAGTTCTTTTAATTCAAAAATTCCGTGAAAAATACGTGCTGTAGTAAAGCAACCATCACCATAATGGAAAGCTCGGTCTAATAAAGGGATGGAATCAATTAATTGTCCATTTTTATAACACTGCATGATCTAAGCACCTACTCACTCGATAAGACCGCACCACCAAAAAGGAATAACCCTTTGATTTTAAATAAGTATAGCAATTAAAAGGTTGAATTAAAAATCTGTTATATATCAATAATTCAGCAAAGCTTATCTGTTTTATCTATTTCTATTTTTTTCATAACAAATTCGATTTTAATTATTTTTTTTGCAAAAAAACTGGCGTTATGCTGCGTACATATTCCAAACAGTGATTGAAGATCTGCTTATAACAGATCAATTTAAAGGGGTTTTCCATGCGTTTTTCTCAAGTTAAAGTCGGCGTCATTGCTGCATTACTCTCAGTTTCTTCATTCGCGGCACAAGAATTCCTAAATGTTTCTTATGACCCAACTCGTGAACTGTATACAGATTTCAATAAACAATTCGGTACATTCTGGAAACAGCGTACAGGTCAGGACATCGACTTTAAACAATCACACGGCGGTTCAGGTAAACAAGCCCGTGCCGTGATTGATGGCTTAAATGCAGATGTAGTAACGCTTGCACTTGCAGCAGATATCGATGAGATTGCTGAAAATGCAAAACTACTTCCTGCAGACTGGCAAAAGAAATTACCGAACAACTCTACGCCATATACCTCAACAATTGTATTTCTTGTTCGTAAAGGTAACCCAAAACAAATCAAAGATTGGGGTGATCTGGTTAAGCCAGGTGTAGAAATCATCACACCAAATCCAAAAACATCGGGTGGTGCACGTTGGAACTACTTAGGTGCTTGGGCTTGGGCGAAACATCAAAAAGGTGGTAACGACGCTAAAGCTCAAGAATTTGTTCGTCAAATTTATAAACAAACCAAAGTACTTGATTCAGGCGCACGTGGTGCAACTACAACCTTTGCTGAACGCGGTATTGGTGACGTATTACTGGCTTGGGAAAATGAAGCTTATCTTGCGGTACGTGAGCAACCAGGCAAATTCGAAATTGTCACACCTTCTCTTTCGATTCTTGCAGAACCCCCAGTTGCTGTCGTTGAAAAGAATGCTGAGAAAAAAGGCAATCTACAAATCGCTCGTGGTTACTTGAACTATCTGTATTCACCAGCAGGACAAGAAATCGCTGCACGTAACTTCTATCGTCCTCGTAATGCAGCAGTGTTAAAGAAATACAGCAACGTATTTAAACCACTTAAATTGGTGACGATTGACCAAGAGTTTGGTGGCTGGACTAAGGTGCAAAAAACTCACTTTGATAATGGCGGTATCTTCGACCAAATCGTCAAGATCAACAGCACAGGCAAATAAAAATCTCCCCTAACCCCTCTTTTGAAAGAGGGGAATTACACAGATTTTAGTTTAGTTACTAAATTCGTGTTACTCCTCCCTTTCTTAAAGGGAGGTTGGGAGGGATTCTAAGGGGATAAGGAGAATAGACATGATTCATACCGTAATTGTTCCAGGTGTAGGTGGTAGCGAAGCGCAACATTGGCAGTCTTGGTTACAACAGCAACTCGTGTCTAGCTCTCGCGTTCAACAAAAACACTGGGATCGTCCTGTATTAAGCGAATGGGTTGCTCAATTTGTTAAAACTGTTGTTGCAGCTCCAGCGCCTGTTCAAATCGTTGCCCATAGCTTTGGCTGCTTAACCAGTGTTGCTGCGCTTGTTGAGCACCCAGAACTCAGAGCAAAAGTTAAAAATCTGATTTTGGTTGCACCCGCAAACCCAGCACGTTTTGGTGAAGCAGGCTTTGCGCGTCATAGCTTGACTGACTATAAACAGTATTTTCAGCAGCTCAAAATCGAAGTGCCGACCACGTTATTGATTAGTGAAAATGACCCTTGGTTAGGTTATGTCGATGCATTGCAACTCGCACAAGCATGGAAATTAACACCAATCAATTTAGGTCCAGTTGGTCATATCAATGTTGCTTCTGGATTTGGTCCTTTCCCAGAGATCCTGAACTACCTGCTGCCTGAAAAAAAGATGCAGCCTATCGTCCGAATGAGTCAGGCAAATTTTAATTTGAAATTTGCCTGACCCCAGCTTTCCGTAATTTTAGTATTCGCATTCTTTATTTGCTTGCTTTAGCAAACATTTCTCTTTGAGGAAATATCATGTCGCAGCGTTCCCGAGTGCTGCCTGGGTTTGGTCTCTCATTAGGCTTCACCCTCGCTTACGTGTCTTTGATTGTACTTATTCCTTTATCTGCTGTATTTATCAAATCTTTAGGGATTGGGTGGGATGGCTTATGGGAAATCTTAACCTCAGAACGAATTTTAAAATCCTTACAGCTTAGCTTTAGTGCTGCATTGATTGCGGCTTTAGTTAACGTTATTTTTGGTTTGTTATTGGCTTGGTGTCTGGTCCGTTATAACTTCCCAGGCAAACGCATTGTCGATGCATTAGTAGACTTGCCCTTTGCGCTACCAACTGCTGTTGCAGGTATTGCATTAACTTCTCTATATGCCCCAACAGGCTGGATTGGACAATACCTTTCCCCGCTTGGAATTGAAGTGGCTTATACCCCGATTGGTATCACACTTGCTTTAATCTTTATTGGTCTTCCCTTCGTGGTTCGTACCGTACAACCTGTACTCAGTGACATTGAAACCGAATTGGAAGAGGCAGCTTCAGCGCTAGGAGCGAATCGTTGGCAAACCATTACTAAAATCATTTTGCCGATTTTATTCCCTGCCTTGCTGACAGGTTTTGCCTTAGCATTTGCACGTGGTGTTGGTGAGTATGGCTCTGTTATTTTTATTGCAGGAAACCAACCTTATAAAACAGAAATTGCACCGCTGATGATCATCTCTCGCTTAGAGGAATATGATTACGCAGGTGCAACCACCATCGCTGTGGTCATGCTCGTCCTCTCTTTTGGCATCTTATTTTTAATTAACTTGGTGCAAGCATGGGCTAGCCGTCGTACAGGGAGAGTTGCACAATGAGTTTAAATACCAATGGCAATACTTTAGCACTCAAATTACAAGCCAGAGATGCAACCCGTGAACCAACTTGGGTTCGCTACACTTTGATTGGTGTTGCACTGATCTTTTTCCTGAGCTGCTTAATCCTACCGCTGATTTTGGTTTTTGTTGAAGCATTTAAACAAGGTCTTACCGTTTATATCAATGCTTTAACCGATTCAGATACTTTGTCAGCCGTCAAACTGACCTTACTCACTGCCGCGATTGCAGTTCCAATTAATGTGGTGTTTGGTGTTGCAGCAGCATGGGCGGTTGCAAAATTCCAGTTCCGAGGGAAAGCCATCTTAACCACCATTATTGATATGCCTTTTTCGGTATCACCAGTAATTGCAGGTTTAATGTTGGTGCTGATTTTCGGTACACAAGGTTGGATGGGCAGTTGGTTAATGGATCACGACATCAAAATCTTGTATGCCGTCCCTGCGATTGTATTAGCCACCATTTTTATTACTGTTCCATTCGTTGCTCGTGAATTAATCCCTTTAATGGAAGCACAAGGGACTGAGGAAGAAGAAGCAGCAATTGTACTGGGTGCTTCAGGTTGGCAAACCTTCTGGAGAGTGACTTTACCGAATATCAAATGGGGTCTGATTTACGGCGTGATTCTGTGTAATGCCCGTGCAATGGGTGAGTTCGGTGCGGTATCCGTGGTTTCAGGTCATATTCGCGGTCAAACCAATACCTTACCGTTACACGTCGAGATTCTTTATAACGAATATACCTTTAGTGCTGCATTTGCTGTGTCCTCATTACTGGCATTTTTAGCGATCATCACTTTGATTTTGAAAACATGGCTAGAAATACGTCAAGAGCAAGCAAATAAACATCAGCCGAATCACTAAGGAATAAACACATGAGTATTCAAGTTAAAAATATTGAAAAACACTTTGGTGCATTCCATGCGCTGAAAAATATCTCTTTAGACTTTCCTGAAGGTGAATTGGTTGCCCTACTTGGCCCTTCAGGCTGCGGAAAAACAACCTTATTACGCATCATTGCAGGCTTAGAATCTGCAGATGGTGGTCAGGTTTTACTTGAAGGTGAAGATGCAACGGACATCCATGTACGTGAGCGTCAGGTTGGTTTTGTATTTCAACACTATGCCCTATTCCGCCACATGACTGTTTTTGACAATATTGCCTTTGGTTTACGCGTTCGCCCACGTGCAACACGTCCTTCAGAAGCTGAAATCAAAAAACGTGTAACGCGCTTATTGGATTTGGTACAACTTGGTTTCTTAGCGGATCGTTACCCTGCCCAACTTTCTGGTGGTCAGCGCCAACGTATCGCACTCGCTAGAGCCTTAGCGGTTGAACCACGCGTTTTATTACTCGATGAGCCATTTGGCGCATTGGATGCCAAAGTACGTAAAGAACTACGCCGCTGGTTACGTACCTTACATGATGAATTACATATCACTTCGATCTTCGTGACACACGATCAGGAAGAAGCTTTAGAAGTGGCTGACCAAATCATCGTGATGAACAAAGGTGACGTCGAACAGATTGGTTCACCACGTGAAGTGTATGAAAAACCTGCAACCCCATTTGTTTTTGATTTCCTTGGTCAAGCAAATCGTTTTGAAGGTGAGCATACTGGCGGTATTATCCGTATCGGCGATGATCGTATTCAGCTACCAACACTATTAGATGCGCCACAAGGGAAAGTCATTGCATTTGCACGACCAAATGAATTACATATTCATACCCAACCTCAAACCAATACCATTGAGGCAACGTTCTTACGTGAAGTGTGGATTGCAGGTAGAGTTGTGGCGGAATTACAAGATCGTAGTGGACGTACTATCGAAATTTTATTAAGTGTAGAAGAGGCGAACTTACATCAATTCAAACCAAATCAAACCGTTTGGATCAGTGCAGCTCAACTTCATTTATTCGCAGATCAAACAACGCAAGTTGCTTAAAATAATATTGATGGGGTAAAACACGCCCCATCCTCTTATGAGGAAAAACTTTTATGAACTTCCAACAACTCAGAATTATTCGAGAAACTGTTCGCCAAAACTTTAATTTAACTGAAGCGTCTGCGGCACTTTATACCTCCCAATCTGGTGTCAGTAAACACATTAAAGATTTAGAAGATGAATTAGGCGTACAGCTCTTTGTACGTAAAGGTAAACGCTTATTAGGCCTCACCGAACCGGGCCAATCCTTATTAAGTATTGTGGAACGGATGTTGGTCGATGCTGACAATATTAAACGGCTAGCCGATGACTTTAATAAAGTTGATGAAGGCACACTGACTATTGCAACCACGCATACTCAGGCACGTTATGTACTGCCACCGATTGTGAATCAATTTAAAAAATTATTTCCAAAAGTACATTTGGTTTTACAACAAGCCAGCCCTGTTGAGATTGCAGAAATGCTACTACAAGGTGAAGCAGATATTGGTATTGCAACCGAGTCTTTAACAACAGAAGATAATTTGGCAAGCGTACCTTATTATGAATGGCACCATAGCATTATCACCCCAAAAGACCATCCTTTAGCGAAACTAGACAGAATCAGCTTAGATGTCTTAGCTGAATATCCGTTGATTACTTATCATGGTGGTTTTACTGGACGTTCGAAAATTGACAAAGCCTTTGAAGATGCACAATTGCATGCCGACATTGTAATGTCAGCACTTGATGCCGATGTAATCAAAACCTATGTTGAACTGAATATGGGCGTCGGAATTGTCAACGATGTCGCTTATGATGCAGAGCGTGATTATCGTTTACAGCAAATCAAAACAGATATATTTGGTGTTAATACGACATGGATTGCAGTACGCAAAGGACACCTGCTCCGTGGCTATGGTTATGAATTTATCTCTCTCTGCTCACCAGAGACGGATATTAAAGCACTGAAAAAAGTAGCTTATCCAGAAGAGTAATAGGTATTAAAAATAAAAGGCTCATATGAGCCCTTTTATTTTACAAACAATAAAGACATAAAAAAACGAGCATTAAGCTCGTTTTTTTATGCTGAATGCATGGATTAGAACTTAAAGCTCACACCCACTTTCGCAACTGGCATCCACTCATATCTGCTTTTGTTTTCAATATTGCGTTCTTCTTTCGCAATTTCATCATTCAAGCTAGCACCGCTACCATTAGTAGCTGTACCACCATTTACGTTTTGTAAAGTTGCTGTTGGATTACCAGTATAGTAAGCACCAACCTCACCAAACACACCGATGTTTTTATACACTTGCGGCGCAATACCAACACCTACATATGGTGCGATATCGTCTTTATAACGCATTTTACCTGCAATATGAACGTCAGACGTTGCATTAAAATCAGTGTTGTTTACACTGAAGTTACGACCTTGACCTACACGGCGATCAAGTGCGTAATCATTATCTAAGTAACCTACACCAGTAGCGACATATAATGAGTTTGCAAACATATTTGCACTTGTACCCCAAGGACGAATCTCAGCATTTAAATATGCCGTTTTATTGTCCATATCTAGGTCATATTTAGAGCCATTTACTTTAAGATCGTCAGACCAAGAAATGTCACCACCATTATAACCAAGGCTTAAGCTCACGTATGGATTGACTCGATATGAAATTGCACCACCGTAACCTGTAGTACCTACCTCAGCACGAACTGAAACTGGATCTAAGTATGAAGGGAATGCATAAACTGATTCCTTCACCACTTGTTCATCTGCTGCAAATGCAGTACCTGCAATCGCTGTTAATGCACCTGCTGCAAACATAACACGCAAAGCTTTCATTGAAGTCTCCTCAAAAAACGCTTTTATTTAAATAAATGTATAATTGTTGCTTGTGGAATAAGCATAAAAGAATGATCGCTAACTTTTTATACAGAAACTGATTACTTTTTGTTATTTTTTGATACAAATTCGAATGAATTATGTATTTCTAAATTATAGATAAAAAACAATGGTCTCCATTTTTATTACAGTTTTGTTGCTCAAATTTAAAACAATATATTGTAACTACTTTTTTCAAAGATTCTTGTCGAAAATTAGTGTAAAATCTTCAAAATTTTTTTGGAAGAACGAAGATCATGTCTCAGCTTTCTACAATCATTGAGCAAGCATTTGAAGACCGTGCCAACTATAGCGCAACGGACTGCCCAACAGAAATCCGTCAAGCTGTAGAAGAGGCATTAACTGCTTTAGACAACGGTACACTTCGTGTAGCGGAAAAAATTGATGGTGAGTGGGTTGTTCACCAATGGTTAAAAAAAGCAGTTTTACTTTCATTCAAACTCAATGACAACAAGCCAATTGAAGCTTGTGATCTTCGTTTCTATGACAAAGTAGATACTAAATACGCAGGTTGGACTGAAGAACAGTTCAAAGCTGCGGGTGTACGTGTTGTACCGCCTGCTGTAGCTCGTCGTGGTAGTTTCCAAGCGAAAAATGTGATTTTGATGCCTTCATATGTCAACATCGGTGCTTATGTAGATGAAGGTACCATGGTTGATACATGGGCTACTGTAGGTTCATGTGCGCAAATCGGTAAAAACGTTCACTTATCTGGTGGCGTTGGTATCGGTGGTGTTTTAGAGCCATTACAAGCAAACCCAACCATTATCGAAGATAACTGCTTCATCGGTGCACGTTCTGAAATCGTTGAAGGTGTGATTGTTGAAGAAGGTTCAGTAATTTCAATGGGCGTTTTCATTGGTCAATCAACTAAGATCTTCGATCGTGAAACAGGTGAAGTTCATTATGGCCGCGTACCAGCAGGTTCTGTGGTTGTTGCGGGTAGCCTTCCATCTAAATGCGGTACTTACAGCCTTTACGCTGCAATCATCGTGAAAAAAGTTGATGCGAAAACTCGCGCTAAAACTAGCTTGAACGATTTATTACGCGCAGACTAATTTTTAATATTTATTGCGGAACTTGATCGTTCCCCGTCTCTACGATCAGTCATGGTCGTAGAGATTTTGTTTTTTATGTAGCATGCTGCTGGTTGTAGCACCTGTTTGTGGTAACTGTTTATGGCTTCCTTACGTTCTTCTGCAATTCCTGTCTCCGATCCTGCGGCTGGTTTACGCATCACGGAGATCTTTTACTCTTTGCAAGGCGAAGCGAATACCTTTGGTTTGCCCACTGTATTTATTCGTTTAACAGGTTGCCCTTTACGCTGTAGTTATTGTGATACGACCTACTCTTTTGAAGGTGGTGAGCGTTTATCGCTTGAACACATTATCGAAACTGCAAGCCAACATAAAACACCCTATATTTGTGTCACAGGAGGCGAGCCACTTGCTCAGCCGAATTGCCTGATTTTATTACAGCGCCTATGTGACCTCGGTTTTGAAGTATCTCTAGAAACCAGTGGTGCCTTAGATGTGTCTAAAGTAGACCCACGTGTTTCAAAAGTACTTGATTTAAAAACACCGACCTCTAAAGAAGATCATCGAAATCTATACAGCAATCTTGACTACTTAACACCACATGATCAGATTAAATTTGTGATCTGTAATCGTGCGGACTATGAGTGGTCGAAACAACAACTTGAACAATTCCAGTTGCAAGATAAAGTGAGTACAGTATGGTTCTCACCTGCTTTTGCAGTTGAAAAAGGTGCTGTCGCCCTGCCTGCTTTGGCACGTGACTTAGCCCAATGGATTTTAGAAGACCATCTCCCTGTTCGTTTCCAATTACAGTTACATAAGCTGTTATGGAATGATGAATCTGGTCGTTAAAATACTCACCATATCCGTTCTGCAAAATAGATCGGCTTTTATCAAATTTATTTTTAGGTTGAATCATGGAAAATAATATGCGTTCTCGTGCCATCGTATTATTGTCTGGCGGCTTAGACTCAACAACGTGTCTTGCTTGGGCACAGGCAAATTATGAATGTATCGCCTTAAGCTTTATGTATGGTCAACGTTCGACGACTGAACTTGATGCAGCAAAAGCACTTGCACAACGTGCAGGCGTAGAACACCGTGTCATTAATATTGATTTGGGCAATTTAGGCGGCTCTGCGCTTACAGATCATAACATTGAAGTCCCAGAACAATTACAAGAAGGCATTCCTGTAACTTATGTTCCAGCACGTAACACTATTTTCTTATCTTATGCACTTGCTGCAGCCGAAGTTTTTGACGCTGCTGCCATCGTCATTGGAATCAATGCTGTTGATTATTCAGGATATCCAGACTGTCGCCCTGAATTTATTGATGCTTTTGCCAATTTGGCTCGTCTGGCAACAAAAGCAGGCGTTGAAGGAAAACCCCTTAAAATTGAAACACCTTTGTTACATTTATCCAAAGCGAATATTATACGCTTAGGCATCGAACATGGCGTAGACTATAGTCAAACGGTATCCTGCTATCAGGCAGATGCTCAAGGACGTGCATGTGGCAAATGCGACAGCTGTCGTTTACGTCAACAAGGTTTTATCGAAGCAGGTATTGCGGATCCAACGCGTTACGCTGAATAACCGATATAGGGTAAAAAATTAGGTACATTATATGAAGTTTTCTAAATCAAATCTTATTCTTTCTACAATGATGTCAGCTGCTGCATTATTTGCAACGGCAACTCACGCAGCTGATAATCCATTACAAACTGCGTATAAAAGTACCAATGTAAAAGCAGCGTTGGTCAATGTATGTAAAGACCAAACTGCGAAAGGCGGCAAATTAACAGCGGCAGAAGTGAGCAAATTCTGTGGTTGTCAAATTGATGCGCAAGGTAAAGTAACTGAAGCACAAAAATGGGAAATCCAAAGCGCAATCAATGCGAAGAAAAGCCCAAGTACTTTAGGTTTTGTACAACAGCAAAATAAAGATTTACAAGCTTGCTTAGGTGCACCGCTTGTGAGCAAGTTAGAAAAGCTCACTGAAGAAGCAATGAAAGCTGCTCAACAACAGCAGCAACAAGCACCGAAAAAATAAGCTTGTATTGCCCAGAACAAAGCCTGCATTTATGCGGGCTTTTTTATTAGGGTTTGTTAAAATCTCTTCTATCATGAATAAGTTGAATAACACCATGCAAGACCAATGGAAAACCAATGCTGATCAAAGGCAGTCTATCGTCTCTTTTAGTGGTGGAAAAGACAGTTCCCTCGCCTTATACCATGCCATGCAAACAGGCACAGTAATCGGGTTGATTGTGATGCTGGAAGAACAAGGGCAACGCTCTCGTTCACATGCAATGCCACTCGATATTATCCGTGCACAAGCAGATGCGATTGGTTTACCTGTGTATATGACATCATCGAGTTGGGCTGATTATGAAGCAAAGTTTATCGCGCTGCTCAATCAAGCCAAACTGCAAGGTGCTGAAGTACTGGTAACAGGTGATCTGGATATGCCTCAACATGGCTGTTGGCATGATCAAGTGACTCAGCACGTGGGACTAAAATTAGGCATGCCACTGTGGTTGCGCCCACATAAAGAAGTCGTAGAAGAGTTTATCAATCTTGGTTTTCGCAGTGTTATCGTGACAGTTAATCTTAAACTCGGTATGCAAGTCGAAGATTTAGGCAAAATTCTTACGCTGCAATACATCCAAGAATTAGAAAATCGTGGCATTGATCCATGTGGTGAAGGCGGTGAATTCCACACTACCGTGACTGATGGACCAATTTTTAACAAAGCTATTCCTGTACGCCAAGGCGATATTGTTTATCATGAGGAATATGCTTTTTTGCCACTTGAGCTTGAACAACTTTAATTTTATCGAAGGATGAACAATGTCTGAGAATATTCAATTACCGAATCACAGCTTCCCAACCACACAGGGTGAAGTGAATCTTGCAGAACTGAGTAGTGAATGGCTGGTGCTTTATTTCTATCCAAAGGATTCAACCCCAGGTTGTACTACTCAAGCCGTTGGCTTTTCTTGCTTAAAAGACCAATTTGATGCGTTAAACTGTCAAATTATTGGTGTATCACGCGACTCTGTCAAAGCACATCAGAACTTTACTGAAAAACAAGCGCTCACGATTGATTTGATCAGCGACAAAGAAGAAGTGTTATGCAAACATTTCGATGTGATTAAAGAAAAAAATATGTATGGCAAACAAGTGATGGGCATCGAACGCTCAACTTTTATTTTCCATAACCAGCAATTGGTCAAAAGCTATCGTAAGGTCAAAGCTGCTGGACATGCAGAACAAGTGCTTGAAGACTTAAAAGCATTACAATCAGCATAATCATGTTAAGTAACAAAAAAGCGAGTTAAAGACTCGCTTTTTTTATTCAAGCAAATTGCCCTCAGCTTTGTGATTGACGTATGATAAATAGATTAAAAGAATTAAATTAAAGACATTTAAAATGACTCATCTCAATGCTTTTTTGCCCCTATCCTTGTTATTTTTTCTAGCGGCATGTAACTCCAATGTACCTACGACTTCTCAAGATTCTGCCCCCTTAGTTGCACAAATTCAAAAATCAGCAACCGAAATACGCTGCCAAGATCTACAAAACCCCGCTTATCAACAAGTGATTCTTGATGCAATTAATGAAATTCGGCAACATCCACGTCAATGTGGTGGACAGCATTTTCCCGCAGTTACACCACTTAGATGGAACAATCACTTATATCAAAGTGCCTTGGCTCATGCCGAAGATATGGCGCAGTACAGTGTACTTGGACATGTCAGTAGCACAGGTCAAGATTTTAGAACCCGCCTAAAACAAACACAATTTAAAGGTCGAGGCGGCGGTGAAAACGTAGCACGTGGGCAAAAAAATTTAAATGATGTGATGGCAACATGGCTTGCCAGTCCTGTGCATTGTCATAATTTAATGCATCCCAAATTTACAGACTACGCGCTAGCCTGTACAGTCGATGCCTCAACCAAACAAAAGAGTTATTGGACTCAACAGTTTGGTGTTCGTTAAGAGGAATAAGCATGCAATCTGGATCAATCACCCCGATTCTTCGTATTTTTGATATGGAGCTCGCTCAATCATTTTACCTTGACTACTTGGGCTTCCAATTGGACTGGCAACATACGTTTGGGGATAACTTCCCTATTTATCTACAGATTTCCAAAGATGATTGCATCATTCATTTATCTGAACATTTCGGTGATGCTAGCCCGCATAGTGCCATTCGCATTTATTGGGAGAATCTCAGTTTGCTTCATGCAGAATTGGATGCAAAAGATTATAAATTTGCCAAACCCCAAATTGAGAAGACCGATTGGGAAACATTGGAGCTAAGTATTACCGATCCTTTTTCCAATCGAATTATCTTTTGGGAAGATGCTTAATCTTCCCTCAACATCAAGATTCATCAATATTAGAACGGTCATTGTGCTTAAACTTTTGTTGTAATTGTTGATACACCGATGATTTTTGAAATTCACTCAAAAACTGGATTGTCCCTTCAGGAAAAAATTCAGTTTGAATCTCCCCCCGATAATAAGCTTCACGCATTGGCGTGGCTGAAATTGAATCTTTCAAACTATCCAGTTCCACCATCTGCCACTCAGGAAATAAGCGTAAATAATACGAAGATTCATCCTTAAAATGACCGATTAACCCCACTTTCGCATCGGATTGAATGACAGCATTGACTAAATCTTTAACTTGTTTAACCCATTTTTCATCGTTATACACATCTACAACATGCACAAAATGAATCCGCTTTTGATCTTGTTCAGAAAAGTTCGACAGAATCATCTGTTCACGTTCAGATGCTAAAAATGGATTTTTGATGTTACGTTCCGATTGAGCTGAACCCAAAGCCAAGATCACGTTCTGACTTTGTTGTAATGCAATTTCAATGGTTTGCATATGCGCCAAATGAAAAGGCTGAAAGCGTCCAATAAAAACAAGATAGTCAAATGTGTACATAGGCGTAATTTCACTTTTTGTGAACTCATCAGTTGTGTCATTCAGATAAATATGCGACATAATGAGAGCACTTAAAAATCAATCTGGATTAAAGCAAGGATAGTACGATGACACTTAGCTGTATTCAACAACCTCATCAACATTTGCAAGCAAATTTAGAAGATGGCGTACTCACCTTAGCCATTAACCGTTCAGAAGCAAAGAATGCACTCTATGGCGAACTTTATCTTTGGATCGCAAAAGCCTTAGATGAAGCAGATGCGGATAAAGACGTTCGTGTGGTGATCTTCCGTGGTGCAGAACAAGACTTTACTGCGGGTAATGACATGAAAGACTTTATGGGCTTTATCCAAAAGCCACATGAAGGTAAAGCTGGCGATCAACCTCCATTTGTATTGTTAAAAGCTGCTGCACGTTTTTCCAAGCCGTTGATCATTGCCGTAAAAGGTGTAGCAATTGGTATTGGTGTAACGCTTCTATTACATGCTGACCTCGTTTTCGCAGATAACACGGCCCTATTCCAAATTCCATTTGTCAGCCTTGGCCTGTCTCCAGAAGGTGCTGCAAGTCGTTTATTGGTTAAACAAGCAGGCTACCAGAAAGCAGCTGAGTTGTTATTCACAGCGAAAAAATTTGATGCAGCAACTGCGGTAAAAGCCAATCTAGTCAATGATGTGGTTGAAGATGTCTATGCAACTGCACAACAAACAGCTCAACATTTAGCTGCATTGCCATTAGCGTCGATCAAACAAAGTAAGGCATTAATGAAACAAGACTTGGCTGAAATCATCGCATGTGTTGATGATGAAGCTGAAATCTTTATGCAACGTGTACGTTCTCCTGAAATGATGGAAGCAGTACAAGCCTTTATGCAAAAGCGTAAACCTGATTTTTCTCAGTTTAATTAATGCAATAGTCGTTCATTAAACCAAGCCACTTCGTTGCTAAACTGAGTGGCTTTTTTATTTTCGTCATTCATCTAGATATTCAACATTGGACAGACTAAGCTCAAGCTAGATTAAAATTAGATTGCAAAGAATTTATGAAAGTTGTGATTGCCCCTGATTCATTTAAGGACAGCCTATCTGCACACGGTATTGCTCAGGCAATTGCTTTAGCTTGGCAACAAGTCTTTCCTGATGCAGAGATTATTCAATGCCCTATGGCGGATGGTGGAGAAGGCTCCATTGAAGCCGTCTTAGAGGTGTGTTCAGGGCAATGGCGTGAGCAAATGGTGCAAGGCCCTCTTGGTGAATCCGTAATCGCCAAATGGGGCTGGTTAGACACTGAAAAAATTGCCATTATTGAAATGGCACAAGCCAGCGGTATTCAACTGCTTCAGCCATCACAACGTGATGCATGTAACAGCAGTACCTATGGCACTGGACAACTGATTCTCGCAGCATTAGATGCAGGCGCTAAGGAAATTATTCTCACGATTGGCGGGAGCGCAACCAATGACGCTGGGACAGGCTTATTGAAGGCATTAGGTGCCACGTTTCTGGATACAGACCATAATCCCTTACCTGCTGGCGGCATAACACTCCAAAACTTGGCTGAAATCAATTTAGATCAGTTTGATCCACGGATTCAACAAACCCAATTCCTATTAGCTGCCGATGTGACCAATCCTTTATGTGGTCCAAATGGTGCTTCACATATTTTCGGGCCACAAAAAGGCGCTTCACCTCAACAAGTGTTGGAGTTAGATCAAGCCCTCTCCCACTTTGCCGACGTTACTGCTCAATACTTTGGCTTTGATCAACGCAATGAGACTGGCGCAGGAGCAGCAGGTGGCTTAGGTTTTGCGGCTAAAACATTCTTAAAGGCTGAGTTTCGATCTGGAGTCGAAGTCATTGCAGAACTGAATCAGCTCGCTGCCAAAATCCAAGGGGCTGATTGGGTGATTACAGGTGAAGGAAAGTTTGATGAGCAGACTTTAAACGGTAAAACACCTTTTGGCGTCGCCAAAATTGCACAATCTGCCAATGTCCCCGTCATTGTGATAGCAGGAACGCTTGGAGAGAATTATCAAGCACTTTACCCACATGGTATTACTGCTGCTTTTTCATTAACCTCAGGCCCAACCAGTCTAGAAGATGCTTGCTATAATGCCGCAGAACTGGTGAGCGCACGAACGACGGATATTGCTCGGTTGATTCAAAGCAGTATGCTTAGAAAAGAATAAAGTTTATTGAATATATAAAATCTGAATAAACTCGAAGGCAGGTTCTTCATAAGGATGGCTTGCCTTTAAAGCTTTTGCCACAGCACTGGCCATTTCTTCAGAGACTATGGTTTCAACTCGCCATTCTTCGAGTTGCTCTAACTCATCCAATTGTCCTAAGAACGGATTTGCACCTTTTACGGGCTTAAACTGACCAATACCCTTCACTTGCCAAGCACAATGTTCGTAATTGCCAATACCGCCTGCTCCTGCTTCGAAAATGACAGATTTTGTAGATTCAAGGTGAGACTCTGGCACGTAATAAATCAATTTTAGCATCGCTTAGACAGCTCAAATCAAATAGATGAGATCTTAATCATAACGCGATAAAAGCTGAATAATCAAAGCGAAATATTGATCACTAAGTAACTGACGACAATGAATAGCGTTTGTGTCGCCACTGTTAAACCAAACCAGAACCAACCCTTGTCTTTTGTATGCAATGTTCTTAAATAATTTTCATTTTTCATGATCCAATTTCCCATATTTTGTTCATTGTCAAAATATAGAAAGCAAGAATTGAGCCACTAAATAAATAGAAACAAGAACAACAATGATGATAAAATAACCACTTTAAACTCAATCTAATAGGTCATCAAAATGGGATAACATCAAAGCAAACACTTTTGCTACGACAAGAAAAACGACAAACACATCAAAACTCACCTTTAATTTTTACTGTAGATGACGTGTTTTCAAATCAAGAATGTCTTTCATTCATCGAACTTAGTCACCAATATCATTATGAAACAGCCGATATATTCGTAAACTCGGCTCGTCAAGTGCTCGCCAATGTCAGAAATAATAAACGAGTGATTTATGATGATATTCAGCTTGCTGAAACACTATTTTCCAAACTTGAACATTTCCTTCCTGAACAATTGAATGGCTGGAAGTTAAGTGGCTTAAATGAACGTTTTCGTTTTTATCGTTATGAAAATGGAGAAACATTTAGACCACATTGGGATGGTATACATGAAGTGAATGACTGGCATAGTAGCCAACTTACTTTATTAATCTATCTGAGTGAAGATTTTATTGGTGGTGAAACTATTTTTTATCGTAATAGTGGCATGTTGAAACCATGCAAAGAAACTCAAACCACTAACATTCAACCAAAAATTGGACAAATTCTTGTATTTGAACATCAGCAATTGCATGAAGGCGCACCTGTTGTCTCAGGTCAAAAATATGTACTTCGTACAGATGTGATGTATAAACATCCGATGCTGCTAAAAGATGAAAATAATCAGAGGATATAACTATACCTCGTTTTGTTTAAAAGGCTTTACCTACTGAATGGGCTTAGCCTTTTTAAATTATTTTGAGTAGAATAATTTTTTTGAAAAATCAAAACCAAAATGCAGAGTTCTTTCCAATCACAATGGGATCTTTTTTATCCCAACAAACTTCCAATTTCTCATTATTTAGTCCAAGATTTTCCACAATTTTGGTTCAGAATCCACAGCCTTCCCGAATCAAAGAGATATGCGGATACGACTGCCGAATATGAATTGTTATTAAATCGACATAATAAAATTATTACAGACTGCTTTGGGGATGATGCTTCTATATTCATTGTCTCAGGTCACTATTTTAGCCATTCCCGTAACAATAAAGCCTATGATCCAGCCTTTATACTCCCCTACAAATTTCATTTAGAGCAAGAAATAAACTTCAAGCAACTCAATCCTGAAGATTATGATGATGACGAAGAAGATTCTTTTTTTAGACCATATTCTCTAGAAACAACTTGGCAACCGAACACTCACAATGAATTATTAAAAAAAATTGCTGATGATGAAGTCCGAGCTATTATCGTTTCTTTTGAGCAGAACATCATTGTTGCTCCCTATGATGGCGGCATTGATTTTATTATCTTTGATGAAGCGAAAAGAAATGATTTAAGAAACAAATATCAAGACTGGCTTTCACCAATAGCAGATGGATTATGACGACGTTAAGCTATTCCTTAAAAAGCTTAGAGCTTCTTTAAAAGTTTCATGCCAATGATCATCTGGTTGTTGATCTAAACAATACCAAAAGAACCTAAAGTCTAAACCACCGCCATCCTGACAATGATGTTGCCACGTTTCAGCCAACTCACCCTTCACCTCGCATAAATAGAAATACCAATCTTGCTGATTAAATCTAAGTATGAGGTTACCCAGAAACTTGGGATTAGGCCGAGCAATCAACCCTGATTCTTCAAACAACTCACGAATTGCAGCTTGTTCATATTGCTCAGCTTGTTCAACTGTACCCTTAACCAATTGAGTCCCAGCTAGTGGATGATGAAAAGCCAATATATCTATACCTTGGTTTTTATGTCTTAAAATTACAGGGACAACTTTTTTCATAGCTTTGTTATTTTAAATAAAAGAAACATGAATCAAAAACCATCCTATATAACATATCAGCGTTCAATAATTGACACCATAGGACAATTTTAATTATTGATCATCTTATGATCTTTTAACCAATGTTAAAAAAATATATAAAAGATCAATCAGGATATATATCGCTCAGTCAAATATCCCATGATTCGCTCAATTAGATTTTAAAGCGAGTCAATAAAATTTAAAAAACTAGAATCCAAAGCAAAGAGTATTTATATGCCTCATAAACCTCTGATGACCTTAATTTTCACTTTTAGTGCTTTAACAAAATCTACTCTTCTCTATGCAAATGAAATAGCAAACCTTAAACAAATGGAGTCAAGTCCGCATCATTCATCTTCGACACCTAGAAACATGAAACAAATTTATCAAGGTGAACATGGAATATGGTTTCTTTCTAAACATCGTGGCAGAAAAGGAGGATGTGCTGTTACTTATAATTCTGATTTAAGCCAACTCACCCTCTTCGGTCCTACAGAAAAAAGTACTGGAGCATTGGTATTTACAGGTCCTCATATACCAACAACGGCCAGTAATCAACAACTCGACATTGTGATGCGGACTGATCAATCTGAAACTTTAACTGAGGCAACACTCATCCCAAGCCATACGAAAGGGATCTTACTTGTCCCAGTCACTATGGTACAAACAGCGTCTAATCTGGATGATGTTGGTGCAATGGAAATTCTACTAAAAGGCAAAACAATCTACGCATCATCTATTAGCGGTGGTTTCAGAGCGCGTGATGCATTAATGAGTTGCATCAAAAGCTAAATATAAAAAGCCATCTCATGATGGCTTTTAAACATACGGAACCCCATTTAAATGGGGTAAAATTGATCAACTTCCAGATTCTTTCAGTTGGTTTTTCTCATACTGTGTCATCGCAAAAGCCAAACCACACAAAATCACAAAACCACTGGTCATTGGAATCAAAGTACCGTTATATAACTGCCCAATAATTGAAGCGAGAATCAAAGACAATACTGAAGACGATGCCCCAATAATCGCAGAAGCCATACCTGCCACATGCCCCATCGGTTCCATTGCAATCGCATTCAGATTGCCAAATAGCGTTCCAAACAATAAAAACAGAATGCAGGCATACAACATAAACATCCAGAACGAAACTGGCACACCCACAAGCTGAATGATTAGGAACAGCAATGAGATTAGACTTAAACCAAGAAAACCATAAATACAGATGGGACGCATGCCAAACTTCATGACAATTCTAGAGTTAGTAAAGGAAGCAATCCCCATCACACCTGCTAATAAAGCAAAATAGGCACTGAATTCCTGCCCTGTTTTACCGAATTGCTGCATAAAGATTTGCTGCGAAGTCCCAAGATATCCAATAAAACCGCCAAAGCAAAAGCCTGCGCACAATAAATAACTCATAGTGGTTTTATTGCTTACCACTTCCTTAAAACCATCTTTAAACGCTTGTACCCGCATTGGCAGACGATTCTCAGGCACCAAGGTTTCTTCTAGCCTTAAAGCAACCCAAGCTCCAACAGCTACGGCATAGACCATATACAATACAAAAATATCGCGCCAGCCAAAGAAATGAATAATCAGTTGTCCCAAGCTCGGTGCAACTGCAGGTGCTACCATAAACACCATCATGATCAAAGACATGATCCGCGCCATTTGGGCACCACTATATTTATCCCGAACGATGGAAATCGATGCCACATAAGGCCCTGAAACACCGACACCCTGAATAAAACGCCCCAGCAAGAACCATTCAAAACTTTGGGTGGAATAGCACAATAAACTGCCTAAAAAGTAGATCACGATGCCAGTGAATAAAATCCGTTTCCGTCCGATCGCATCGGACAATGGTCCTGCAATCAGTTGCCCGATGGTCATGCCTGAGAAAATACTAATAATCACCCATTGCGCTTGATTATTATTTTGCAAAGTAAAAACACGACCAATTTCACCCAGTGCAGGTAAAACAGCATCAATTGAAAATGAGACGATGGACATGAGTAATGCCATCAGCAGTGCGAATTCGCGGAAATGGATTTTTGATTTCATTTTTCTTGTCCATTGATGATTATTTTATACTGAATTAAATAAGCCACCTGACGGTGGCTTATTACATGGGTTTAATTAACCAATAAATTTACGTGCGTTACGGAACATACGTAACCAAGCACCATCTTCAGCCCAATCTTCTGGCTTCCAAGAATGCTGTAAAGCACGGAAGTTACGCTCTGGGTGCGGCATCATCACTGTTGCACGACCATCTTTAGAGGTTAAACCTGTAATCGCTTCAGGTGAACCGTTCGGGTTCAATGGATAGTGCTGAGTTGGATTACCCAAACTATCCACATAACGCAAGATCACTTGGTTCTCAGCATTTAAAGCAGCAATTTGCTGTTCAGTTGCAACCAGACGACCTTCACCATGCGCAACAGCGATTGGTAAAATCGAACCTTGCATATCTTCGAGCAATACAGAAACTGATTTTTCTACAAGAACGTTCACGGCACGCGCTTCAAATACTTCTGATGTATTGCGGTGGAAACGGCCCCAATGCTCTGCACCTGGAATCAGTGGTGCAAGTTGCGACATCATTTGACAGCCATTACAAACACCTAAGCTGAATGTATTTTGACGATGGAAGAACTGCTCAAACTGGTCACGTAATTTCGCATTGAACAATACTGATTTCGCCCAACCACCACCAGCACCCATCACGTCACCGTATGAGAAGCCACCACAAGCCACTAAACCTTCAAAGTCGCTTAAGCTGACACGGCCTGCAAGTAAGTCACTCATGTGTACGTCGATGGTGTTGAAACCAACTTTATCAAAAGCAGCTGCCATTTCAACATGACCATTCACACCCTGCTCACGCAAGATGGCCATATTAGGACGACGTGTATTGATAAACGGCGCTTCAACAGGTTCATTTAAATCATAAGTCGCTTGTGCAATTAAACCTTTGTGGTTTTGATCTGCAATTAAAGCAAACTCTTGATCAGCAGTTTCAACATTATCACGTAAGCGTTGGATCTGATGCGATACTTCTGCCCATGCTTGTTGCAATTCAGCACGTTCTAAAGTCAAACCATTTACCGCCAATTGATCGGTTGTATTGACACGACCAACCACTGCAATTGCATCTTTCAAACTTGATGCCGCAACTTCAACTTCTAACTGTGCCCAATCCGCAGCTGTGATTTGCAGTACAGCACCAATTTCTTCAGCAAATAAGCTTTCAGTCGTTTGATTTTCTAAGGCAACACCTAAGCGTGAAGCAAACATCATTTCAGCAACAGTCGCCAATAAACCGCCATCACCGATGTCATGGTAAGCCTTAATCACCCCACGATTGTTCCAGTCTTGAATCAAGGCAAAGAATGCTTTGAAGTCATCAAAACTATCGACATCAGGTGTCACAGAACCAATTGCTTTGTACACTTGAGCAAGGATCGAACCGCCTAAACGGAACTGGCCTTTAGACAAATCAATACGTACCAGTACTGAGTCTGCCAAGTTCTTCAATTCAGGTGTTAAGGTTTTACGAACATCTAGAACTGGTGCAAATGCTGTGATTACACCTGTCATTGGCGAAGTCACCGCTTTGTCTTCACCATCGTTCCACGTGGTACGCATTGAAAGTGAATCTTTACCGACTGGAATTGCGATGCCTAATGCAGGACACATTTCCATACCAATCGCTTTCACACCTTCGAACAGAGCTTGGTCTTCACCTTTTTGACCTGCCGCTGCCATCCAGTTTGCAGAAAGTTTGATATCACTGATTTGTTCGATGTTGGCACAAGCAATATTGGTGATTGCTTCAGCAACCGCTAAACGTGCAGATGCAGCAGGATTCAATAATGCTACTGGTGGACGTTCACCCATTGCCATGGCTTCACCTGTGAAGCCTTGCAAGCTTGTGGTGGTTACTGCTGCATCAGCAACAGGCACCTGCCAGCGACCAACCATCTGATCACGTGCAACCATACCGGTAATCGAACGGTCACCAATGGTGATCAAGAACGATTTAGACGCAACGGTTGGATTCTTCAATACGCGGAAAATCGCATCTTTTAAATCAACTTTTGCAGCATCAAAGTCATTGCCTGTACGCTCAATCGTTTCATATGAACGTTGCATACGCGGTGTACCGCCTAAGATCACCTGCATTGGGATATCGACAGGCTTGTTCTCAAACAAAGGATCTTCAACCGTTAAGTGACGCGCTTCTGTCGCCTCACCGAGTACCGCAAACGGGCAACGCTCACGTGCACAAATTTCTTCAAATTGTTCTAAAGACTCTGGGCGAATGGCAAGCACATAACGTTCTTGCGCTTCATTTGACCAAATTTCCATCGGGCTCATGCCTGGCTCTAATGATGGAATTTTACGCAGGTTAAGCACTGCACCCAACTCATGATCATTCACAAGTTCTGGCATAGCATTAGATACACCACCCGCACCCACATCATGTACAGACACGATTGGGTTAAAGTCTTCTAAGCGCCAGCAGGTATCGATGACTTCTTGGCAACGGCGTTCCATTTCTGGGTTTTCACGTTGAACAGAAGCAAAGTCCAAGCTCTCGCCCATGGTACCGCTGTCTACAGAAGATGCTGCGCCACCGCCAAGACCAATCAACATTGCAGGACCGCCCAATACAATGAGCAAGTCACCTGGTTGAATCGCATCTTTTTCAACATGGTCAGGACGAATGTTACCGTAACCACCTGCAATCATGATTGGCTTATGGAAGCCTTTCACGTCACCATTGACATTCTGTTCAAAGGTACGGAAATAACCATTTAATGCTGGGCGACCAAATTCGTTGTTAAACGCAGCACCACCCAATGGACCTTCAATCATAATTTGTAATGGCGATGCCATACGTGAAGGTTTACCGTAGTTATCTTCCCAAGGTTGTTCAAAACCAGGGATATTTAAGTTCGAAACAGTAAAGCCTGTTAAACCTGCTTTTGGTTTACCACCACGACCTGTTGCACCTTCATCACGGATTTCACCGCCCGAACCTGTTGCAGCACCTGCAAATGGAGCAATTGCAGTTGGATGGTTGTGTGTTTCAACCTTCATTAAAATATGAGCGGCTTGGCTCTTATATTTATAAACGAAGTGACCATTTTCATCCGCTTTCGGATAAAAACGCATGGTGTCATAACCCACGATGACAGAGGCGTTATCTTTATATGCCGACAATACATCTGTTGGAGATTCTTTATAGGTATTTTTAATCATTTGGAACAAAGACAACGGTTGTTTTTCACCATCAATTGTCCATTCTGAACCAAAGATTTTATGACGACAGTGTTCAGAGTTTGCTTGTGCAAACATCATCAATTCGATGTCGTTTGGATTACGACCTAGCTTGGTAAATGCTTCGGTTAAGTAATCTATTTCTTGCTCAGATAAAGCAAAGCCAAATTCATTGTTGGCTTTGACTAATGCTTCTTTTCCTTTACCCAAAATATCAATTGAGTTCAATGGCTTCGGCGCTGTTTCTGAGAATAGAGCTTTTGCATCATCAATTTGAGCAAAAACACTCTCTGTCATACGGTCATGTAAGGCCAATTTCACTTCGTTCGAAATCTCTTTCACACCTTTTAGTGTAAATAACAGACCACGCTCTAAACGGTGAATGGGCGTATTACAGTTTTGGAAAATATCAGTTGCTTTAGATGACCACGGCGAGATTGTCCCCACACGTGGTGTCACTAAAATCTGGATTTCATCACTTGCAGCTTGGCGAAGTTCGAAAGATTGACCATCGTTTAAAAGTTGTAATGCCGATTGATGTTGCTGCTCGTTGAGCGCTTGATCAAACAAATAAACCCACTGGCTGTCAAAAGATTGAACAGAACTCATTGACGTTAATCGGTTTAAGAGTTGAGCTTTCTTGAAAGAAGAATGTGCTGATGCACCGGCCACGATAAACATGTTGACTTTGGCTCCACGGGTGGGTCTAACGAACCTACCACAATGTGACTTATGAAAGAGCGCATATTCTACTGTGAAAGGCTCATTTCAGCTAGCTATATCCATCTTAAAAATCAGAGTTTTCTACTGCAAATGGCTTAATTTCTTGTAGCTTTATCCATTTTACTTTATTCGTAACAATTCATTTAGCCTGCTGTATAAATCATATTTCTTGTTTGCAACTCTTCTTTTATGGAAATACCAAACTGAAAAAAGAATTGATCATTGCGTACAAGTGAACCTTTTACACCATCATCAATACCTTATAAAAGCCACGTATGTGAACAAACAAATGCCTTAAATTATGATTGAATACAAAACTATAAACGACAACATACTTATCCAAGACAACTTATGTCGCCCTACTCTAGTGCTTTAATCTTTTTTTTGGCATGATGATCCTGAACTCATAGTGAATAATGATGAATGGAACAAATGCGTTGGGTAGAATTGCTTTCTGCAATTCGTTTAGGTAGTAAAAAAAGTAGTACTGAATTGGCTCGAAGCCCATTCCACAAAGATTATGACAGAATTATATTTTCTCAAAGTTTTCGTCAGCTAAATAGAAAAACACAAGTTCACCCACTGACTCAACATGATGGTATTCACACCCGCTTAACCCATTCGCTTGAAGTTTCGTGTATTGGCCGATCTTTAGGCATGTTAGCCGCAGAAAAAATCAAAGATCAATTACCCATGTGGATTTCACCTGCTGATGTTGGTGCGATTATTCAGGCAGCATGTCTAGCACATGATATTGGTAATCCACCTTTTGGTCATGCTGGCGAATATGCGATTCGGGAATGGTTTGATGATGCATCGCATCGTGACTTCTTGACCAAACTCACACCAGAAGAAGCAGCCGATGTACGCCAGTTTGAAGGCAATGCCCAAGGACTTCGACTACTCAGCCGTATTGACTATCACCCCGATGATGGTGGTATGCGCTTAACCTGTGCAACACTCGGCGCCTATTTAAAATATCCGTGGTTATCTAAAACCATCGAAGAACAAGGCGATATGCCCTCACATCAACGGGCAAAATTTGGCTGTTATCAATCTGAGAAAGAAATATTAAAGCAACTGGCAGAACAACTCGGTCTTATTCAGCTTGGTGACTATCACTATTGCCGTCATCCACTAACCTATTTATTAGAAGCTGCCGATGATATTTGTTATGCGCTGATCGATTTAGAAGATGGCATCATTCTCAATATGTTGAACTATGCCGAAGTTGAGCCAATTTTCCTGAATTTGATTGCCGATTATGGCTATCCAGAAGAACTACATTTACCACATACCACATGGCAGCAAAAAATTGCGGCCTTACGCGGTCGTGTGATGAAACGTTTAGTCGATGAAGTGACCACAGCATTTGCCAAACATCAGTATGAAATTTTAACCGGTCAGCTCAAGGGTAGCCTATTACAATATTGCTCGCCCGATATTGAAGCAGGAATTCAAACTGCAAAGAATCTAGCGAGAGACCGGATTTTTGAACATCCTCAAAAATCCGGTTTAGAGATTATTGCACACCAAAGTCTACAAACGATTTTGGACGCTTTTATCCCATTGACCATGCCGCATAAGACATTAAGCTTTAAAGAACAGCGTTTGATGTCAATTTTGCAACATTCAGGGGTAAATCTGCAAAACAATCACTATAATAATATTATGCAAGTCTTGGATATTATTAGTAAGTTTTCAGACCATCAGGCTTATAGCTTGGCGCAAGAGTTGCAAGGCAATAAGATAGGGTTCTTTTAATGCTTGAGCGGCATGTAGATAATGGAGTTTATCTATCAAATTTTATTTATCTTGATCAATGGGTTAAATGCCCTAAATGCAATCAGCCATGTATTTTAAAATATAAAGAACCACAAACGCCTAAAAAAAATAGGTATCAAGGTATATTTTTATTGAGTTGTTTACATTGTGCTTACCAAATTAATCCAAGCCAAAGTGACACTGCTCAGCTTCATAATGGTCATTATTACGCTACAACGTACAAACGTTGCCAAAAATGTGGTGGAGCATGGTTAAGCGCAAAGCAAAAGCTGCTTAATGCAGGTTCATTACCACCATTTATTCAGGCAAGATGCCACCTTTGTCAACATATCTCAAAATTTGAACAATTTGGGCTTAATTTTATTTTGGATCAAAATATAGGCCGCACAATCTATGGCTTAGAACTATATTTAAAAACCCCAACTCGGCATGGGGAGATTTCCGTTTATAATATTGAGCACTTAAAAGAGTTAAAAACATATATTCAAGCTGGGTTGCGAGAGCGAACCTCTCAAACTGGAAATGGTAGTTATTTTTCCCGCTTACCCGCTTGGATAAAATCCACACGAAATCGCAAAGAAATTCTCAAAGCCATTTTGCGTTTAGAACAAATGGCATCTACTATTCAACCATTAACAAATAAGTGAAAGACTCAATGATCGGATGTTTAATTGGCGAAGTGTTTGCCCTAGAAGCCCCAACCGTATTACTCAATGTAAATGGCGTCGGCTATGAAATTGACACCCCACTTTCGACATTTTGCCAATTACAAAAAGGACAGAAAGTCACTTTATGGACACATTTGGTTGTTCGTGAAGATGCTCAGCAACTGTATGGTTTTAGTGACGCACAAGAAAAAACCATTTTCCGTACACTACTCAAAGTGAATGGTGTAGGTCCTAAAATGGCTTTGGGTATTTTATCGACATTAAGTGTTGAACTGCTCATCCACACGATTGAACATGATGATATTAATACCCTGATTAAAGTCCCTGGTGTGGGCAAGAAAACTGCTGAACGTTTAATGATTGAATTACGCGATCGTTTTAAAGCTTTGGCGCATACAACGGGTAGCACGACAAATGCAGCAGCGACGCAAATTCAATTTATGGCAAACTCACCAGTTGCCGAAGCTGAAGCCGCTTTACAATCGTTGGGTTATAAACCAATAGAAGCACAAAAAGCAGTAGCTGCGGTTAAAGCAGACTATACTGAATCTGCTGACATTATCCGTGCTGCGCTTAAATCCATGATGAAGTAATAGATATATGCAAGATCGTCTTATTAGCGGAACAGAAAAACCTGAAGATCATTTTGATCGTGCCATCCGCCCTACCTCATTGGCTGACTATATTGGTCAGCCCGTGGTACGTGAGCAAATGGAAATTTTCATTGGTGCAGCACGTGGTCGCGGTGAAGCACTGGATCATACCCTGATCTTTGGTCCACCAGGTTTAGGTAAAACCACGTTAGCCAATATTATCGCAAGAGAAATGGGCGGTAATTTAAAATCAACTTCTGGCCCTGTATTGGAACGTGCGGGTGACCTAGCTGCAATGCTGACCAATTTGGAAGAAGGTGATGTTCTGTTTATTGACGAAATTCACCGTCTTTCGCCAGTGATCGAGGAGATTCTCTACCCAGCGATGGAGGATTATCAACTGGATATTATGATTGGTGAAGGTCCTGCCGCTCGCTCAATCAAACTTGATCTACCGCCATTTACTTTAGTTGCGGCAACAACAAGAGCTGGCTTACTCACCTCTCCTTTGCGTGATCGTTTCGGGATTGTGCAGCGCTTAGAGTTCTATTCAGTTGAAGATTTGACTCATATCGTGACACGTTCAGCCAACCTAATGGATGTCCCGATTACCAAAGAAGGTTCAACAGAGATTGCTCGTCGTGCTCGTGGTACGCCCCGTATTGCCAATCGATTATTACGCCGTGTACGTGATTATGCGCAAGTGAAAGGCACAGGTGAAGTGACTCAAGATATGGCACAACGTGCTTTAGACATGCTCAATGTAGATAAAGCTGGTTTAGATACGCTCGATCGTCGTTATCTCAGTATGTTGCTGGAACGCTTTGAAGGTAGACCAACAGGTGTTGAAGCTTTGGCTGCTGCAATGGCTGAAGATAGTGGAACGCTTGAGGATGTGATTGAACCGTATTTGATTCAGCAAGGTTATGTCATGCGTACCGCACGTGGCCGTATTGCAACCAATATGGCATATTTACAGTTTGGTATGACACCACCTGAATAATATGAAATATTTTTAACTTAACGCTTCTTATAATGAGGTGATTAGAATAGGATATGCCTGATTTTAATCACCTCATTATTTTCAGGGTAACAATGAAAAATAAAACAATAACTTCGGTATTTTTGAGTAGCTTATTTTTAACAGCCTGCGGGGGTGGAGGTGATAATGCAAATAACAGCAATTCATTTCAAGGCAAAGAAAAACTAGATTATAGCAAACCAGAAAATCTTGAATTGATTTATGCACCAATTATCAACTTATCAAGCATTAATGAAAATCAACTCATTGATACGATTACGCTTGCTGAATCCGTTTTTTATTTAATTCAAGGTGGAGAAAAAATGGGCTATAAAGCCTTCTGCCGAAATAAAGAAGGAAGCTTTAGTAGAAATAGCCAAATTGTTACACTGAATAAATGTGATCTACAGTATACAAAAGATGGTGTTATTCAACCTGTTTCTGAAGGACCAATGATTCTATCTGGAAGTGTTAGTACACAAGGATACTGGTCACAGGATAACTTTAAAATCGATACGACATTGAATCAATTTAAAGTAGAGGTTGATAATGAAACAACAACCTTCAATGGAAGCAAAAGTAGTCTATCTTATTATGCTGATGCGCGCCCCTTCAAATATGATATTGCTCAAATGGAATTCACATGGGCTGATAAAAAATATACAGAAGTCTATAAACTTACAAACTATAGCTTTGAGCCTTGGTCAACTGGATCAATTACCAAAGGACGCCTAGTTGGGATAAACAATAATAAAGAATTCTCTGTAAATTTTGACAATCAAATCAAATTTGGAAGTGTCGGAGATGTATTGGCTTTTTACCCAAGCTTTGCTGAAATTTATATTGAAGATACTAACAACAATAAAAATGCAATTAATATCACCAAAACTGCTGACTATAAAGCTTTAATGCGGGCCTATGCCAATGGCATTACTGTCACAGGCTTCCCTAAAGTCGTCGCGTGGGAAGAACTCAACTATTAAAAAAACAGGCCCTATCTAAGGGCCTGTTTTTTACTTCATTCAACAATATGTTATTTATTACTATTTCCTTAGCCCGTTTGACACAATATCATTCGTGATTGCTGACAGTACGCAAGAATAGGTAATAAAGACATGGCAAATCATTTTGAGTTCAAAATTCGCGTTTATATCGAAGATACAGATGCAGGCGGTATCGTTTACCATGCCAATCATATCCGTTTTATGGAGCGTGCCCGTACCGAATGGCTACGTGCAGCTGGTGTTGATCACTACTGGCACCAAAAAGATTACAGCTTCGTTGTACATCAAATCGCTGTTAAATATGTACGTCCAATATTAATGGATGATTTAATTACCGTTACAGCACGTGTTATTTCGTGTAAAGCCGCATCTTTTGTGTTGCAACAAAATATTTATCGTGGTGAAATCTTGCTGGCTTCAGGTGAGGTTGTGTTGGCATGTTTAAACAAAGAGTTAATGCCACGTAGACTTCCTGATGAAATTCGTGATCTGATTCAAAAAGAATTAGCACAGGACTAAAATAAACTTTCGGCACAGCAACTTATGGCAACTAACTTAGAATCTTCCCTGCATATTTCTGACCTAATTTTACAAGCAAGTCCTGTTGTACAACTGGTCATGCTGATCCTGTTACTCTCTTCAATTTATAGCTGGTATTTGATTGCCAAATTATATATGGGCTTTAAAAAAGCAGGGCAAGAGGATGAGCATTTTCAAAAAATGTTCTGGTCAGGTGCCGAATTAAATACACTTTACAATAATGCGCAATTGAACTCTAAGCGTCGCGGCCTTGAAGATATTTTCTACCAAGGCTTAGGTGAGTTTTTTAAACTACAGAAACGTAAAGCAGATACCAACCAAACTATTGAAGGGACAGAGCGTATTCTTCGAGTCGGTTTAAGCCGTGACCAAAGTGGTTTAGAAGTTGGTTTAGGCGCGCTTGCCAGCATTGGATCTGTAGCACCTTATATCGGCTTATTTGGTACGGTTTGGGGCATCATGAATGCCTTTATTGGCCTTGCTGCCGTAGACCAAGTGACGTTGGCAACCGTAGCACCTGGTATCGCAGAAGCCCTTATTGCAACAGCAATTGGTTTATTTGCAGCAATTCCTGCTGTACTTGCGTTTAACCACTTCACGGCTAAAGGTGAATCAACTTATTCAGATCGTGCTTTATTTGCAGAAGAAATGGTTGCCCTTTTACAGCGTCAAGCGATTGGAACGACACAGGAAGATGCATAATGGCGATTCAACGATCTGGACGTTTTGAACGGATTAAGAAACCGCTCAAAAGCGATATGAATGTGGTTCCTTATATCGACGTAATGTTGGTGTTATTGGTCATTTTCATGGTGACTGCACCCATGATTACCAGCGGTATTAAAGTAGATTTGCCACAAGCCAATAATCATCCGATTGAATCAAAAGATATGCCAGCGATGGTCACCATTGGTAAAGATGGCAATATCTTTTTGCAATATCAAGAACACAAAGGCAGTGATCCTCTTTCCCTAGTGCAGCTTGAAGCTGTACTAAGTGAAGCTCAGACCCAAGCCGAGCAGGACAATAAACAACTAACTGTATTGGTGAATGGTGATAAATCTCGTCCTTATGGTGAAGTCGTCTCACTCATGGCGAGTCTGCAAGAAGCTGGTCTTACTCAAGTTGGTTTACTGACAGAGCCGTTAAAATAAGCTATGAAAAAATTTCAAGAGCCACCTTTTAAACAAAATGCGATTGCACTGGGTTTTACCCTTGGTGTTCATGCGATCGCAATTGTTGGCTTGTTGTTTTTAGGCTTGAGTAAACCACCTGAAGAACCTAAAAAACTGACCACTATTTTGGTGAAACCAGAAGATTTACCACAGTCATTACAACAACCCGAACAACAAGTCTCTGCTGAACATCAGGCAGAGGAAGTGCAAAGCCCGATTGTGGATACAACACAGCCTGAAAATATTCCAGTAACACCTCCTCCACCAACCGCACAACAACTTGCGGCTGAAAAGCAAAAGGTGGAACAAGCACAGCAAACAAAATTAGCTGAACAAAAACGTAAAGCCGATGAAGCTGCTCGTGCCAAGCAAGTGGAAGAACAACATAAACTTGCAGACGCTCAAGCACAAAAACAACGTGCTGATGCCGAAGCTAAACGCCAAGCCGAGGTAAAAGCAAGGACTGAAGCGGATGCGAAGCGTAGAGCTGAACAAAATGCCAAAGCCGAGACTGAAGCGAAGGCACGCCAAAAAGCGGAACAAGATGCGAAATTAAGACAGCAAAAAGCTGCCGAAAATGCAAAACTTCAAGCGCAACAGGATGCGAAACGCAAAGCTGAGGCAGATGTCAAAGCAAAAGCGGATGCAGATGCGAAACGCAAGGCCGAGGCAGACGCGAGAGCAAAAGCCAACGCAGATGCGAAACGTAAAGCCGAAGCTGATGCGAAGGCAAAAGCTGAGACAGACGCTAAACGTAAAGCCGAGGCAGACGCGAGAGCAAAAGCCAACGCAGATGCAAAACGTAAAGCAGAAGCCGACGCCAAAGCAAAAGCTGATGCAGACGCTAAACGTAAAGCAAATGCTGATGCAAAAACAAAAGCTGATGCTGATGCTAAACGTAAAGCGGAAGCTGATGCGAAGGCTAAAGCCGATGCTGATGCAAAACGTAAAGCAAATGCTGATGCGAAGGCAAAAGCTGATGCTGATGCCAAACGCAAAGCAGATGCAGACGCAAAGGCCAAAGCTGAAGCAGATGCCAAACGTAAAGCAGATGCAGAAGCAGAAGCAGATGCTAAAGCTGCTGCAGCCAAAAAAGCTGAACAAGAAGCAGCTCAGAAAAAAGCAGATGCGAAACGTGTGGCTTCAACTGCGAAAAAAGATTTTGAACAAAAAATCTATCGTGCTTGGAATATGCCATCAGGTTCATCAGGCCAGCGTGCAAGTGCTCGTGTGACGTTAAGCGATACCGGTGCGGTACTTTCTGTCGTTGTTTCAGCAAGTGATCCTGATGTGAAAGCAAGTGTAGAAGCTGCTGTTCGCGCTGCTGCCCCTTATCCAATGCCAGATGATCCGGTTGCTCGCCGTGAAGCAAGAAGCTTTACTTCAAGTTTTACTGCAAAATAGTAATGAATAGTTAACGTTACATGCTTTTAATAGCACAAAGCATGTAACTATGTTAAATAATCAACAGCCACAAAAATACGAACGCAAGTAATTGTAACTATGGACAAGACTCGTAAACACCTCCTCTCTTTAGCAGTTTTCGCTGCGATTAGTACAGTTGTTCCAACAGCAACTTTCGCACAATTACATCTGGAAATTGCTAAAGCACCTGAACAAGCACCTAAAATTGCGATTATCCCATTTGCAAATGACAATGCGATCTATCCAATTGTGGAAAGTGACTTGAATCGCTCAGGCCGTTTTACCAGCGCATCTCAAAATTTACCAGCCACTGCAAGCCTTAATCAGGTTCAAGCGGGTGATTGGCAAAATGCTGGTGTACCGTATGTAGTCGTCGGCCAAATGAAAGCCGTGGATGCCAATACATTCGAAATTCATTACCAACTCTATGATGTACAGAAACAACAATATTTATTGAATGAGGTGCTCACAGTACCAAGTTCACGCGTGCGTCAAGCAGGACACCTGATCAGTGATACCATCTATCAAGCGTTGACAGGTATTGCAGGTGACTTTAGTGGTCGTATTGCCTATGTATTACGTAATCAGGCTACACCGGCACAACGCTATACCTTACAAATTGCTGATACAGATGGTGAACAACCTAAAACTGTTTTGTCATCTCGTGATCCAATTCTTTCACCTGCTTGGACACCTGACGCAAAGAAAATTGCATATGTATCTTTTGAAACCAAACGTCCTGCAATTTACCTACAAGATTTAGCAACAGGCCAACGTGAAGTTTTAGCCAGCTTCCGTGGCTTAAATGGCGCACCAAGCTTCTCTCCAGATGGTAAATCAATGCTATTTACCGCCTCTATGAACGGTAATCCTGAAATTTATCAAATGGATTTAAGTACACGCCAAGTACAACGCATGACCAATGACACTGCAATTGATACTGAAGCACGATATGCGCCAGATGGTAAATCATTTATCTTTACCTCAGACCGCGGCGGTTCTCCACAAATTTATCGCTATAGCTTTGATGACAGTTCTGTAAAACGCTTGACCTTCAAAGGTGCTTTTAATGCACGTGGTACTTTAAGTGCTGATGGTAAAAAGATTGCTCTAGTGCATCGTCCAAGCGGTAGTAACTACAAAGTTGCAATCCAAGATATCAATACTGGTATCACCAATATTCTGACACCGACCAGTTTAGATGAATCACCAAGCTTCTCACCAAATGGACAGATGGTGGTTTATGCAACGCGTGAAGGTAGTCGTGGCCTGTTGTCCGTCATGTCGACTGATGGTCGTTTCCGCATGAATTTACCAAGCGAGCAAGGTGAAGTTCGTGAACCAGCTTGGGCACCAAAATAAGTTTAATCGATTGGAGAATCATATGAACATTAAATATCTAACGCTTCCACTGATTGCTGCAACACTTGTATTTACAGGCTGTGCAAGCCGTAAGCCTGCTGCTGAAATTACCACTGGTACGAATCCAAATGGCTCAACCACAGTCAGCACAGATGGTTTAAGTGAAGATGCTGCATTAAATGCGCAAAACTTGGCTGGTGCATCTTCTAAAGGTGTAACTGCAGCAAATAAAGCATTCTTAGCAAAACGCGTTGTGCACTTTAACTTTGATAGCAGTGATTTATCGAATGAAGATTATCAAACCCTACAAGCACATGCTCAATTCCTAGTTGCTAATGCTAACTCTCGTGTTGCTCTGACAGGCCATACTGATGAGCGTGGTACACGTGAATACAATATGGCACTTGGCGAACGCCGTGCAAAAGCAGTTGAAAGCTTTTTGATTACCAATGGTGTAAATCCACAGCAACTTGAAGCAGTTAGCTACGGTAAAGAATCACCAGTCAATGCGGGTCATGACGAAGCAGCATGGAAAGAAAACCGCCGCGTAGAAATTAACTACGAAGCAGTTCCACCACTATTAAAATAACTGTGGTTTCGCTATAAATAAAAATGCTCACTTCATGTGAGCATTTTTATTTCATTCATCAAGACGAAGATTGAGCATCAGGCTTGTTTTGCATTGATTCAATCAAATCGTGCTTATTAAACTCTTTATATTCTGGCTTCGCTTCATACTCTTTCCATGCATCCTTCACATTTTCTTTAGAAATCGTATCTAAGCTAATCGGCTCACTCGGCGTGGGCGTTGCCTCAAAATTCTTGGTTGACATCGGTAGCCTCCAAACATCCTGTTTAGTATCTATGCAACATAGCATGTAATGCTGCACTTGTAATCATAAAAGCAACATAAATAAAGTAAGATAATTTTTATTTTCGGACGATCTCATCTAGAATACCCACATTCTTTTTTATCAATTTTTGACACGGCCAAATCGGAGCTATTCAATATGTCAAACCTTACTTTGACCCAATACCTAGAACAACAAAATGGGAATTTGACTCCAGAGTTGGCACAAGTCATCGAAACAATTGCGGCTACATGCCAAACCATTGATCAGGCACTTCAAAAAGGTGCTTTAGCTGGTATTTTGGGCAGTGCAGGCAACGAGAACGTTCAAGGCGAAACACAAAAGAAACTAGATGTTATTTCAAATGATTACCTGATTGATGCATTAAAAGCACATCCTCAAGTGGGTGGTTTAGCTTCAGAAGAATTAGATGACTTCACTCCTGCTCAAGAAAATGGTAAATATCTGGTTTTATTTGATCCACTCGATGGTTCAAGCAATATCGACATTAATATGTGTGTTGGTACGATTTTCTCTATTCTTCCTGCAAAGAATTCTGTCACTCAATCTGCAGACTTTATGCAAGCTGGTACAGAGCAAGTTGCCGCAGGTTATGTGCTTTACGGCCCATCAACCATGTTAGCGCTTACAGTGGGTGCAGGGGTTGTGTTCTTTACTTTTGACCCAACCACACAAAGCTTTTTGTTAACCACTGAGCAAGTGCAAGTCGCTGCAGATACACAAGAGTTTGCAATTAACTCATCGAATCAACGTCATTGGGAAAACCCTGTAAAACGTTATATTGATGAACTTTTAGCGGGTAAAACATCAGTCCGTGAAAAAGATTTCAATATGCGTTGGGTTGCATGTATGGTTGGTGATATTCACCGTATCTTATGCCGTGGCGGTATTTTCCTTTACCCTTATGATTTTAAAGACCCGAAAAAAGCAGGCCGCTTACGTTTGATGTATGAAGCAAACCCAATGAGTATGTTGATCGAACAAGCTGGCGGTGCTTCTACGACAGGTCGTGCGCGTATTATGGAAATCCAACCGACTGAACTACACCAACGTGTTCCTGTGATTATTGGCTCTAAAAACGAAGTGGAACGCGTAACAAGCTACCACTAATTACCTTTATAATCAGGGCATTATAACGTTATGATGCCCTTTTGGATGTTTATCTTATGGCGGTTATTTTCCTAGAATCAAAAGACAATGCAAAAATTAAACATTTGCGAGGTCTGATCGAGCTTAACAGTGCTCGAAAAAAACATCAGCAAACCGTTCTAGAAGGTACACATCTGTGCTTGGCTTGGTTACAACAGCAGAAAAAAATCTTTTCTTTATTTACCACCGAACAAGCCTTAGAACATCCAGATTTACAAGAAGTGATAGAACTCCACCAAGCTCACATCTTCGTTATCAGTGAAGTCTTGTATAAGGATTTAAGTACATTAGGCACAACCCTGCCTTGTCTCGCGATTGTTGATTTACCCAAAACCGCAGCCACTATTGATTTTAAGGCTGATACTTTAATTCTAGAAAATGTTCAAGATCCTGGAAATGTAGGGACATTGCTCCGCTCTGCTGCCGCGGCAAACATCAAACAGGTGATTTGTACACAAGGTTCAGCTGCGCTTTGGTCTCCACGTGTTCTCCGAGCAGGTATGGGGGCTCATTTTAGCCTTCAATGCTTTGAAAACTTCCAGCTCACAGATATTCTTCCAAAATTTCAAATTCCAGTTTTTGTGACCAGTTCACATCGTTCAACCAGTTTATATAACCAAGATTTAACTCAAGCCTGCGTCTGGATTTTAGGTAATGAAGGTCAAGGTGCAAGTGACTATGCACTTGAGCATGCTCAGGCAGTGGCGATCCCTCAACCTGGTGGGCAAGAGTCTCTTAATGTTGCGATTGCTGGATCAGTTTGCTTTTTTGAAATGGTTCGCCAACGTCAGTAAAAACGTTAAATTATTTTAAATACGATTTTTTTACTGAGAAAATCAATTACACTACTAAAAATAATTGCTTAAGTTGTCAACGCGCCCACCATTTTCAACGTTATATGATTAATGAATTGGAATTAATGGTGGGTATCCATGACAGGATTTTCCATCTCTATGGATTTAGCACCGAAACAGGCTCGAACTGAAAACAGTACTGATCGTAGTACTGTTGAACAACGTCTGCGTTTTTTTATGCAAGACGTTACAGGTCGTGCCTTGGTTATGATGGAAAGTGCAACACAGGGACAACAAGGCATTGCAATGGATTTAGTGCAAGAAGCTTTCATTTCATTGCACAAATCATATGCAGATAAAAGTACTGAAGAATGGTATCCCCTGTTCTACACCATATTAAATAACAAACTCCAAGACTGGCGACGCAAAGAAGCTCGTCGTGCAAGCCCTTTCTCATTATTTAAAAAAATTAGTTTAGATGATGACGAAGAAATTATTGATGTTGTCGATGAATCAACCCCTAACCCGTTTGAGTTTCTTGATCAAGAAGTCACGATGGAGGAAATTCAGACTGCAATCAATCAATTACCCGTCCGTCAACAACAAGCATTTATGCTAAGAGCGTGGGAAGGTTTCGATACGATGACCACAGCACAGATTATGGATTGCAGTGAAGGCAGTGTGAAAACACATTACCACCGCGCGATTCAGGGACTCAGAATTGCTTTAGAGCATTTAAACCCGCATACGGGAGGATCATCAAATGAAAAAAGATGAGTTCACTAAACATGTGACATCCAGACTCGACCAACTTGCGAAAGAACAACACCACAATAAAATGATGGTGATGAATCATGTTCTTGATACTGTACAAAAGAAACCAACCTCTTATTACAGTATTTGGAAAATGACTGGTTTTGCGTTTGCTGCTGCCCTCATGGGGATTGTAGTTCTGCCTAGCTCGTTGCAATTGGCGGACCAACCTCAAAATCAGGTTGTGGTAAATCCAAAACTTTCACCGCAAATGGTTGAAGATATGGAAATGTTATTGGTCTTAGGTGAGGATAAAGTTCCACATGGCAGCTAAAAAATTAGCACTTGTTGTGTGTACACTCGGCTTATTACAAACCAGTTTTGCAGGTTCAGAACGCTTTTGGGTATTCTCTAAACCGAATAAACCGGCAACTGAAGAAGCTTGGGATGACTTATCACCTGAAGAGCAGCGTGTTTTAATTAAACGTTATCAAACCTTAAAAGAAATTCCGACCAACCAAAGTTCCCAACTCCAGCAACGGATGGAATGGTTTACGCAACTACCCGAAGATGAAAAACAGAAAATGCGTGATGTATGGCAAAAAATGAGTATGCAAGAACGTAACACGCTACGTAAACGCATGCTAAATGCCAGTAACGAAGAACGCGTCAATATCAGAGAAGAATATCTTACTAAATATGCTGAGCACTAATTTTTAATTTATTTATAAAAATAAAAAATAGCGCCTTAAAGGCGCTATTTTTTATGTTGGGTCGGCTTATTTCTTAAAGCGACGATAAGCCAATAGCCCCAATAAACCAAATATCGAATAGAAACTAATGCTACCCCCACCACTGCTCGCCGGGCGAGTATCATCCGTCGTGGTTGCTGTACTAATGGTTCGCACAGTAGCTGAATTTGATGATACGCCATCAGCATCATAAACTTGATAGTTAAATGAGAAGTTAAATGGGTTAAACGCATTTACTTCCTGAACGTAAACATTCCCACCATAGCAAGTTTCTTTTTCATCTGGCGCAGGACAAGCGCCTTTACGATCAGCTGTAATACTCAAATCATTGGTTGGTACATTCGTCAAACGAATTGGTAACTCAGCCCCTTCTTCATTTTTCCAAAACTGAGATTTATTTGGATTTTTTTCTGGGCCAGTCCCACCTTCTCCAGTATCACCATGATCATTGGCAAAGTTTAATAAATTCAGGCTGAGTTTTTGCTTTTCCTTATATTTAAAAGTTAAAGATGTATCAGTTGCAACTGGTGCAATATTTGCAAAAGCTGCACGAATTAAGCCAGACGAACTTATATTTGGATTAGACTTTGACGTGATCGTGTATTTACAGAAAATCTTATCTCCAGCTTGGGTAATACTATCATCCTTACGATAAAAAATAATTTGCTGAAGGTCTTTATTCCAAACACATACTAAATTTTCTTTATCGCTTCCATCTATATCTGTGACAGTATCATTAATTTGACCTTTACCAAGAGGTTCTGTCGTAACATTATATAAATCAGGATTAAAAAACTCTAATTTATAACTACCATCAGCTTGCTCAGTATCTTGAGGTAATGGTAATTGATAGTTGCTTAAATCAATATAAATTGCACGATATTTCAAATTAGCTTTTGTATATTGCAATAGCTTTTGATATTGATCCAAACGAGATTTATAGTAAGTTAAAAAATCAGGATTATTTGGATTTTTGACTAAATTATCAAAGAAATTATATTGAGCTTGATAAGTTGACATTGCGCCACTAATAGAGGTATTAGTCAAATCTTGTAAATCACCCGCTGTAAATCTCATTAACTCAACTGAACCAATATCACAACGGTTGCTCGCCTCAGGATTATAATACAAGGTACCATCTACAATACGAGCCAGACCACGTTGGTCCGTTGTACTACAAGCAATTCCATCAACATCTAATAAACCAACTATTTTTGTAGTCGTCTTATCATCCACCTTAACTTCTATTTCTGTTACATTTTTCTTTGGATAATAGATTGGCAGGAATGCAGTATAAGCAGAAGCTGCTTGTAATGGACTCAATAGTGTTCCAATACTAATATTACTTACATTTAAATTGGTTGTATTATTTTTAAGTGACTCTTTAGGGACATCACATATATTATTGATTGGAGATGTAGAATCACCCTCTTTTAATGAAAGCGCATTATAAGCTATACCAAAACTAACGTCTTCCTGATTAACGACATCACCAAATAGATATCGACATGCGTAACTATTCACCCCACCATTATAAGCAAGAACGTTATAGGTTAATACTTTTCCACCAATTTTATCATACAACAGAGTTGTAAAAGCTTGATTTTCAACAATAGTATTACTGGTTAAAAGTATATTACTTGCATTGCTTAAAATACTGGAATTATTATTTTCTTCAGTTCCTGGTTTAGTATCACCTGTAAATTTAATTAAATTACCAGATGAGGAGTTGACAATATTTTTTGCAATCGTATTGGTTGTTAATGTCGCAGTTGATTCTCCACAAAACTCAATCATACTACTTGAGTTTCCAGAACCATTTGCGATAAAGCTGTTTGAGGTCAAATTGAGGGTACGCTTTGCATACGTTACATCATTAAAACAACTCATAGACAAGACACTACCTTTATCAGCCTGATTTCCTTGAATCAAGCTTTTGGTCAAAGTTAGTGTTGTTGATGGGCCCGCTAAATAAACAGCACCACCCTCTTTTGCCTGAGAGTCTAAAATTTGACTACTTTGCAAAGCAACATCAGCACCTGCATAAATCGCTCCTCCACGATCTGCCGTCCGACCACCGGTCAAAATCAGATTATTGAGACTAAGAGCTTTTGCTCCTAATGTTGTATTAAAAATACGTGAATTCTCAGCTTTAATCGTGGTTTGCAAAGGAATTTGTGCAGGGTATTGGTTTACAATATCGTTCAATAACACATTTTTTTCTTGCCAATCGACCGGACTAGCGCCCCAAATTGCGACACTCACATTTGGCGCTAATTCCTTTTTAAGGGTATAAACCCCTTTTTCAAGCTGAATAACTTTCTGCGTACTTGAAAGCGTATCTGTGACCGTACAGCCACCATAAGCAACTCGTGTTTCGGCAGTTCTTAATGCTTCACGCAATGAACAAGCAGAAGGATTTTCACCATCTTCATCCACAAAAGTAGTGACTTTAATAGGCGTGCTACTCGTTGCCGCTAACAATGGCATTGTCGCCATAACCATGGTTGCTAAAATTGTTTTTTTATAATGTCTCATCTCATCTCATCCCTGATTATGATTTAAAGCGGCGCAATCCTACCAATCCAAGTAACATCAAGATCGCACCCATTCCAAAGCTACCCGTACTCACTGTTTTACTTTTAAAGGTATTCGGTGGATCTTGTACAATTGTTGCTGGAATATCAATAAAATAGTTTGATACATCATTAAAACGAGTCGTAGTCGTCATTACCCGTAAATTAAATTTATCTGCACCATGCCAATCACTATCAGGCACATAAGTTACATTACCATCCTGATCGATGCTGGTCTTGCCTTTAGATGGAGTTTGTGTTTGCACGACCTCTAAACAACCGACTTTCCAAGGCTGGCCATCTGAACGCTTACCAAGTTGTGCTTCACATGTTGCAGGATCCAGCAACTCACCGTCTAATAAACTCTCCGCTATACTAAACTTAGCCACTTGTCCGTATAAAATATCTTGACCAACAATTGGAATTTCACCACGATTGACAATTAACTCAACTGAGCCCAAATCACATAATTCATTAAACCCTGTACGACTTTTCCCGCGTTGATCTGTAGGCTCACAATTCGCTGTACTGAAAGTCGTACCATCACTATAAATGCGCCCTTTATTGACAATGAGTGAATCTGACAACTGTTTATAAGAAGCCAATAAACGGGGTTTAAAGAAACCGAGCATTTGATCTTTCGGAATAGAATAAGGGCACAGCAACCCCTTCGCTGGTGGAGCTGCACAAATGCCTTCATCATTTGTACCACCCGCAATTAAGGCTTGCTCAGGATCATTCTGATTCCACATAAAGTTTGGTAAACGTTTTTCTGCATTACGATCACAATCTGATGTGGTTAAATTGCTTTGAACAATAGTCGTATCATCTGAAGTGTTCGTACAGTTCGTATTTCCATTCGCAACTAAAATACTATTTGAAACATAAGAGCTAGGATATTCTTTAACTGTTTCTTTTTTCTCGCCATTTTCGTCAGTTGTTGTTGTTATCTTGAAATTTAAAGACTGTAAATGTAACCCAGCAGCATTTTTAATAATTGTATTATTATTGAGAATCATCCCTTCACGAATATTCGCAACATAGCCGCCTTTGTTATGAAAAATAGTGCTACTGCGAATACCTGAAATACCCGTTCCCAATGCCCCAGCAATAGTATCGTTATTAAAACCAGTTTGGACATAGAGCAAAGCACCATTGGTACCTGCTACACCTTCATTATCACGTATTACCGATTGTGTAATGAGATACATTGGCATTTCACTATAAATGACTGCCCCCTGATCCGCCTTATTATTTTGTAAAATACTATTATTAATAGAGACATATCCTGCTGTATTTTTCGCATCCGATAAGACACCAGCATTATAAATTGCACCGCCTCGATTCGCTGAACCACCGACTAATCTTGAGTATTGAATCGATAAACTTTCACGATTGAGAATTAAGCCGCCATCATTAACCTTATTGGAAGCTCCTTGTAGATTTAGCTCAATCAAACCGACTGCAAGCAAAGCACTTTCAACATTATTATCATCAATTACGAAAAGACGATCAGAACCCACCATTTTAATCGTCGCATTGTTTAAGCCTTTTTTATTATCATTAAAGCCATCACTAGCTGCAGTACGAATTGTAGTCGCTGCTTTGATATTTAATGCTGAATTAATTTGATAGGTCTGGTCACGTTGCAAAATGATGTTACTCGTTGCATCTTTATTACCACATCCGTGATAACCATTTTCAAATTCTTTTTGGCTTCTTTTATTTAAAAACTCAACAGCTTCTCGTAATGAACAAACGGCATCATCTTTGTCTTCATCAGCCAATGTTGTAACTTGAATATCCGCAGAATATGCATGTCCAGTAATCGCAAATAAAGCGCAGGCAAGCGTCCGTTTGAGCATACCGATCTCCTTCTATTTTTCATTTTTCTTCGTATTACAAACTCAGTGTTTGCAACCACATTCCTTTGTGCGTACTTTGTCATAGCTCTCGAAATTACTCAAGAAATTTTATGCTATTGGCGATATTCATCAATCAAAGCATAAATCTGCTTAAGTGTTGTATTTGAAAGCTTAGTTTTTTCGCCCTTTAGCATTTTTTCGAGCTGGGCCAGTGTTTGTAATAAAATTGATGCCTGATGCGGCCCATTGCTCAACAAGTAATCTACAATCTGTTGATCAAAATGAATACCACGTCGGGTCATAACTGATTGTAGTAAAGCATGCCGATCAATATAGGAACTGCCATTCGGCACTTTTACACTGACAGCCTGAGTCAACCTTGACTGTAAATCTGGTAATTCAAGCTTTAGCTCAATGGGCGCAACACGAGAAGAAAAAACCAACTGCCCTTCATGATTATTCATTAAATGAAAAACGGCTTTCTGCCAATGTGGAACGCCACTAATCGAATCAATATCATCTAATGCAACTAAGTCATAAAATTCTAAAGACGTGATTGCTTCAATGGGTGCATCTAATAATTCTAACAATGAAACTTTTATTGCAGGCCGACCTAACTCTAAATATGAATCACAGATCGCTGAAAGCAAATGACTCTTACCTGTACCAGCGCCGCCATAGACATAAAAGCGGCTTACCAACCCAGCATGTAACTGTCTAACTGCATCAACCACAGGTCCCCAACCCGGCCCTGAAAAATCACTGATTCGAGCATCGAGTTGAGGTTCTATATCCAGTTGTAGTTGACGCATATACTTAATTTGTTCCTCAATTACTTTAAGTCATTCGAGTTTGAAGTCTCTGTATCTTGAGAGTTTTTAATTTGAATATCAAGCTCTACATGACCTGATTCAATATTTATATGTTGAGTTTCACCTTCTACCAACACAACTTCTGTTGGTAATCCATATAAGCGACTTTTTTCATAATTATCACGTGCATGTTTTAATAATACAACAATGACAGCAGCCACAGGTAAGGCAATTAGCATTCCAAGGAAACCACCCAGTTGTGCACCGGCCAATACAGCAAAAACAACGGCGACAGGAGATAACCCAATTTTATCTCCCAACAAGAATGGCTGAAGAATGTAGCCTTCGACCATTTGTCCAATCATAAATACAACACCAACCAAAAGTAGTTGTGTCCAATCCAATCCAAATTGAAACAGGGTTGCAATAACGGCAGCGATAATCCCGACACCAAAACCTAAATAAGGAATAATACTGGCAAGGCCTGCAATCATCCCAATAATCAAGCCAACCTCAAGACCAATCAATTGCAACCCAACAGCATAAACAATTCCCAATAAAAGCATAACGAGGAATTGGCCTTTTACAAAAGCGCCTAAGACACTATGGCATTCACGAACGATGGCTAAAGTTGAAGCTTCATAAGGACGTGGAATTAAACGTCTAAAGCTTTGTAGCATTCTTTCCCAATCGAGCAAAAAGTAGAATGAGATAATTGGAATTAAAATCACCACACCACCCAACTGAATAAAGTTCAATCCAGACTGGGCAACTCTTAACGCCATGGTTTGAATACTATCAGCACTGTAGTTAGTCTGGATATAATCCATAAAAGCTTTGGTAATCTGTTCAGTATCAATTTCCATCGGCACCACATTAAAGGTATGTGATACCCACGGTAAGAAGGTTGCATTAATCCAATGAATTCCCGCAGGAATACTATCCCGCGCATACATTAATTGCTTCCATATCAGTGGTACTAGAAACCATAAAACCATGGTCAAAGTCACACCAATACCAATAAACACGATACTGATTGCAAGCCAACGAGGCAATTTAATTTTGACAAGAACATCCACAAGCGGGCTAAACAAGTAGGCAATGAAAAAAGCACCTACAAAAGGAATCACAATGGGCTTTAATAGATAGAGCACCCAAAGGAGTAATGCGAGCCCAGCGAGGATAAAGATACGACGTAGTACCTGATCTTGCATAAAATCTAGCCTTTTTTCGTGTAATCGTTATAAATGGAAAAAAATTTTAATTAAAGATAGCATTTTCGAGCATAAATAACATAAGAGTTTCGTATATTCAGGTTATAATCTGCCGCCACTGCGGAGACTTCACTATGAGCAACTCAACTTCTACCCCAAATACTGGTTTAAGCTATAAAGATGCTGGCGTCGACATTGAAGCGGGAGACGCATTGGTCGATCGTATCAAATCTGTCGCTAAACGCACCACTCGTCCTGAAGTAATGGGCGGTCTTGGTGGTTTCGGTGCACTATGCAAAATTCCCAAAGGTTATGAAGAACCTGTTTTAGTATCAGGAACAGATGGTGTAGGGACTAAATTACGTTTAGCACTAAACCTCAACCGTCATGACACGATTGGTCAAGATCTCGTTGCAATGTGTGTAAACGACTTACTTGTTTGTGGTGCTGAGCCATTATTCTTCCTCGACTACTATGCAACTGGTCATTTAAATGTTGATGTTGCAGCAGATGTAGTGACAGGTATTGGTAAAGGTTGTGAACTTGCTGGTTGTGCATTGGTCGGTGGTGAAACTGCTGAAATGCCTGGCATGTATGAAGGTGAAGATTACGATCTTGCTGGTTTTGCTGTTGGTGTTGTAGAACACAGTAAAATTATCGATGGAACTAAAGTGAAGTCTGGTGACGTACTTCTTGGTGTAGCATCTAGTGGTGCACACTCAAATGGTTACTCATTATTGCGTAAAATTTTAGATGTTAAGAATGTAGACTTAACTCAAATCGTCGATGGTCGTCCACTTGCCGACGTGGCAATGGAACCAACACGTATCTATGTAAAACCAGTACTCGAACTTTGCAAACAAGTTGATGTTCATGCAATGGCACATATCACTGGCGGTGGTTTACCAGGTAACTTACCACGTGTACTTCCAAATGGTGCTCAAGCTGTCATTGATGAATCAAGCTGGGAATGGTCTGAATTATTCCAGTTGTTACAACGTGAAGGCAACGTAGAACGCTTTGAAATGTACCGTACATTTAACTGTGGCGTAGGTATGGTGATTGCAGTTGATGCAAGCGAAGCGGACAAAGCTATTGATCTCTTAAATGCACAAGGCGAGAAAGCATGGAAAATTGGTTATATCCAAGAAAATGCTGAATCAGTTGAAGGTGCAGACGAAAAAATTCGCGTGATCTTTGCATAATGAGAATTGCTGTCCTTGTCTCAGGCAACGGTAGCAACTTACAGGCCCTGATAGATGCAAATCTGTCAGGGCAAATCATTGGTGTTCTCTCAAATAAAGCTAATGCTTACGCATTGCAGCGTGCTGAGAAAGCCAATATTGCGACCGCTGTTATTTCACATAAAGATTATCCAAATCGCGAAAGCTTTGATGACGCCATGCATCAGCAATTGTTGGCATGGCAAGTTGATCTCGTAATCCTTGCTGGCTTTATGCGGATTTTAACCCCGAACTTTGTGAGTCAATGGCAAGGTAAAATGTTAAATATCCACCCTTCTCTGCTGCCTTTTTATAAAGGTGTGAATACACATCAACGTGTACTAAATACCGGAGATCGTTTGCATGGCTGTACAGTTCATTTTGTCACGGCTGAGCTCGATGCAGGACAAAGTATTGCGCAATCAGCAATTCAAGTCTGTTTACATGACTCTGTAACAAGCTTGGCACAACGTGTGCATGAGCTTGAGCATTTCATTTATCCTCAAGTTACAGAATGGTTATGTAATGGCCAACTGACTTGGCAGAATGGTCAAGCTTATTTCAACCAAAAGCCCTTAGAACGACCAATTCAATTTGCACAATTCTAAAAAATAAAACGCATCCTAGGATGCGTTTTTTATTGATTCAAACTACCAAGCTTTTAATTTTCTCTACTGTTTCCATTGGATGCTCTAACGGGAACATATGGCCACCTTCAAGCACAGAAAAAGGAATACCCAATTTCTTTTTCGCTACTTGCGGGAACTTTTCTTTTAAGAAAACACTGTCTTGTCCCACAACCAAATCTACAGGAACAGGAGGTTTTGGCATTGGTAACCACCACATGGATGGTGTGGTTCTAAACATTGCCACTTCATCATCTTTAGCAATGGTGAGTGTGACACCACCATTTTGTGGATCATCTGTCAGGGCATAGTCAATATAAGCTTGAAAACAATCCGCATCAAAGTGTTGATAAAAACCTCTCGAGCCTAATAACTCTGCAGCTTGTTCACGTGAATCCCAATGATCACGACGACGTACTGACAAACCTGCTGGGGTAATCTTGTCCACCAGTTTAGGCTTAAAAATTTTAGCAAGATGAAAAATAAAGGATGCTTTACCAATGATTAAAGGTGGATCTAGCATGATGACTTGTGAAAACAACTCTGGACGACGATAAGCAGACATCAGTGTCAAAACTGAACCCAAAGAATGTCCCAAGCCAATCACTTTACGCCCTTGTGCTTGCTGCACAATGCTATCAATAATCTGATCGACCAAGTGCGTCCAGCCGTGGGTGATCGGATAACGCTTGTCGTTTCCAATCTCGGCAACATAGATAATGTCATATTGATCTTTTAACTGATCAAACAGCTTTTGATAAACTTTAGATGGAACACCATTGGCATGGGCAAAATGAATCAAGGGTTTCATAAGCTTGTCTTTTATTTTCACTGATTGGTCAATTATCCTACTCTACATATGTATTGCAAATTAAAAGGATAACTGTCCAGTTATTTTTAGAATAAAAAAAAGGGTTGTGATTAACACAACCCTTTTTGAAATATTATTGTATTTTTGCGTTCTGCTGAGTTTCTAGCTGTGCTGCAAGCGAACTACTAATACCTGCACCAAGCTGCGCCCCCATACGTCCTAGAATTGATTCTAACGGATTACGTTGTACCGTATAGTCCACTTTTTGCTCGATTTTTAGATCACGCATCAATGTTGTCAAACTTCCGTTACGATCTGCTACACCTAAAGCAACTGCTTGTTCACCCGTCCAGAATAGACCTGAGAAAATTGCAGGGTCATTTGACTTCAAACGTTTACCACGACCTTCTTTCACTGCATTAATAAAGTGAGTATGCACATTATCCAAGACTGATTGCACATGCTGTTTTTGTGCGGGATCAAGTGGTTTAGTCATACTCAAGATATCTTTATTGCTGCCTGAAGTCAGGGTACGGTCTTCAATGCCTAGCTTCTGCGCTAATCCATTCAAACCATAATTTGGCATAATCACGCCGATCGAACCCACTAAACTTGATGGATTGACAATGATTTCATCTGCTGCTGAAGCAATATAATACGCACCTGATGCACCCATATCGCCAATTACGGCATAAACTTTTTTATCTGGATGCTGTTTTTTCAGGTAACGGATTTCTTGCCAAATTTCATCAGACTGTACTGGCGAGCCGCCTGGTGAATTGATATTCAATGCAATTGCCTTACTGCCGCTAGCTTCAAATGCACGCTTTAATGCTTTGTTGGTATCTTCACTATTCACTGTAGATTGACCCGCAGATGAATCGATAGTTCCCACAATATCGACCACAGCCAAATGGTTACTGCTGATGCTTGTCGTTGATTTCTCAGAGGAACTGGTACAGCTCTTGGTCATTGCCAATAATACAATCAGCAAATATGCAAAGCCCAAACATTTAAAAAAAATGCTCCAACGACGACTACGGCGTTGTTCTTCGACAGAAGCTAAAACAGCTTTTTCTAAAATTTGCCATTCTTTGCCTGTCACATTATTACTATTTGTAGATTCATTTTGTGGTTTTGGTGGCCAATCGGACATAAGATTCCAATCCAATATATTTTAAAGTGGCTTTATTATATACGTGGATTTGCGCAAAACTGTTTAAATAACTTGTCTTAACTTATAATTATTTTTTGCTTTATACTTCCCTTTGTAATTTTTTATAATTTTTCCTACATGACTCAGCCTAAATCAACCAGTACAAGATATCGTCTTATTCAGTTTGTTAGTCGCCAGCCGATTCAATTAGGGCGCTTCTTTGCACGTTTGGTTGCAGCCTTGGTCACAGCTCTTCCACTTTCCAAACTTTCAAAAACGATTGGTTTGAACATACAAATTGCATTTCCAGAGATGGATTCGCAACATAGACAGCAACTCACCAAACAAGCTATTCGAAATGAATTGGGTTCTTATTTTGAGTTTTTCAGTATTTGGGGCTCAACAGATGCAAAAAACATTCAAAGAATCCACAATATTCATGGCGAACATTATTTCCATGAAGCCTTAGCAGAAAAAAAGGGTGTCGTCCTGATTATGCCTCATTTGGGGACTTGGGAAGTCATGAACGCATGGTTAGCACAACATACGCAAATGACCATCTTATACAAGCCTGTCAAAAACCCTGATGCTGATCGTTTTGTTCGTGATGCACGTAGCCGCAATCAGGCAAATTTAGTCCCTACCGATGAAAGTGGGGTACGACAGATTTTTAAAGCACTAAAACAAGGTGGTACTACCGTTATTCTTCCAGACCATACCCCTGATCATGGTGGAGATATGGTTGATTATTTCGGTATTCCGCTGGCATCTAGCAGTCTCAGCGCCAAACTCATTCAAAAAACCAAAGCTCGAGCTTTATTATTTTATGCCATGAGAAATGATCAAGATGGCTTTGATATGTATGTCGAACCGATCAATCCTCAAATCTATGAAGGTAATGCCGAAGATGGCACTTTAATTATTCATCAAACTTTAGAACAACTGATTCGACGTTACCCCGAGCATTATCACTGGAGCTACAAACGTTTTCGCGCCAATCCCGCTTTAAAGAAAATCTACGATATTGATGAAAATGAAGCGCTGCTAAAAGTAGCTGCAGTTCGTCAGCAGACACAACAAAATAAAGATGCGTAGGCTATTCTCGTTGTAACCATTTTCGTTGATGGCGTTGCTGTTTTAACTCAACAACACCATTTTCGAATAAAAAACTGATACTGCCTGACTGCGCTGTATTGAGCAAAGGAATTTTTAAAGATTGAAGGCGACTTTGCAATTCTTGACTAGGATGTCCATAACGATTATCAGAGCCAGCTGATGCAATCGCTAATTTAGGTTTTAACATCGCTAAGAAATCATAAGCAGAGCTGTGTTTACTGCCATGATGACCTAGAACCAAAACATCCACTTTTAAATCAGGATATTGCTGCATTAGCTTATATTCAGTTTCCCACCCTGCATCGCCCATAATCAGAAAATGTTGATACGGTTGCGCATTCAGGAATTGTAAATAAACAACACAAGACTGTTCATTTTGCTGATGTGTTGCAACAGCCAAGCCCTCCTGATCGGGTGATAGAATTTGTATTTTTAGATTTGAATATGACCAAGTCTGGCCTTGCTGACACAATGAGAAATTATTTTTAAATGGCATTTTTTCATTACGTTCATTGGATTGCACTTGAGTAATCGCAAAAGCATTTTGGATTGCTGCAAATGCGCCACTATGATCTTGATCCAGATGAGACAAAATCACATGATCCAATGTCCATATCCCTTGCTGCCTTAAAAAAGGAATAATCACTCGATCCCCTAAGCTGAACTTAGTTTCATCATATGACCCACCCGTATCGATCATTAGGCTCAGTTCTGGATGCTGTAAAAAGATGGCCTGTCCGACATCAAGAATAGTGAATACCGTTGATTGGACTTTTATGCCGAGAAAAATCGGTAAGAAGCACGCCAGCGACCATACCTTCGGGACTATGCCTCTTGGCAGAAATAGAATGACGATACCAACCATAAAGCCCAACATCATCAACGGTGTATAACTGACGCCATATAACTCAGGTGAAACATGTTGTAGGCCATTGAGTAGCCATAGCAAAATAGCCAGTAATCCATCACTGAACTGAAATAGTAGTTGTCCAAGTGCAGGAATCAATAACCAAATACATGCTGCGATAATCCCTAAAGGCACAACTACGCCACTGAGCAATGGAATGGCAATCAGATTACTGATCGGCGCAAGCCACGAAATCTGCTGAAAGAAAATAAGTACCAAAGGAAGTAAAGCAATAAAGATTTTCCATTGTGACTCAATCAGAAGCTTCATACCTAAAAGCAGTTTTTGAGTGGTTGTGATGACTTGTTCTTGAGGTACATCCCTGATGGTTTGATAGATGCGTAGTAGAATAAAGCACGCCCCATACGACAACCAGAATGCAGCAGACAAAATACTGAATGGATCATAGATCAGCAATAAGCTTGCACTATAAATCAATAATGCGAATGGCTGAATCGACTGTCGAAACCATAGAAAAACACTGGCAATAATCACGGTTAATAATGTTCTCAGTGCCGGAATTTCAAAACCGACAAAAGCCACATACAACAGTACACTCAGTCCAAAAGGCAAAAGCACTAAAACCTGTCGTGGTTGCCATAAATATAATTTTGGCGCATAACGCTGTACCATGCACTTCAATACCCAAGTCAGCATCAGCGCAAAAACCAAGACATGTGGACCAGAGATTGCCAATAAATGTGAAATACCTAATTGTTGGAATTGTTGCTTTAAATGATTTGATAACAAGCTTTCGTCACCTGTCAGCAAAGCCAATAACAAACCTTTATGCCGTAGCGTACTCGCTTGCAGCATTTCACGGAATGACAATCGCAGCATTTCAACATTGAGCAGAAATTTTTCTTGTAGTGTTTGTTGCTGCTTGAGATGCTGGTGAAAGCCCAAACGATAGATCTGATCTTGACTTAAAGGCTGGATGTCGCTGACCTGATAAGCAGACATGACATTTTGTTGTAAAAACCATTTTTCCTGATCAAATGCACCTGCTACAGCATAGCTATGTGCAGGTTTTATCCTCCCAGATAAACGATAATAATGACCTAATTGCAAATCTTGCTGCTGAACAATTTGATTATTTGGTTGTTTTATATAAAGCAACCAATCAACGGGTTGCGTGTGTCGATTAAGTACTTCTACAATTTGTTTCTGCCCATCTTCGCTTAGCTCGTCGATTTTTTTGATATACACAATCGCTTCAAAGGGCTGTACTTCAGTTTCTTTGAATTTTAGCTGTTGCTGCAAGGCTGAATCGGCATAATAAAAGCCCGTACAAAACAAGGCCCAACTGACACTGGTTAAGAGTAAAAACTTATAGGCAACAGATTGAGAATATGACGTTCTTGTATATAAACCAATGCCAAATATCACGACTGCTAGTGTTAGCCAAATCCACCAAGTGTGTACTGCAAAGCTAAAATCATGCCCCATCAGGGCAATACCAGCAATCCAGCTGATTAAAACAATTTTCAACATTTCTTAAAATTAAATTTAGTTTTTCTAAAGATAAAATTAAAGCCCTTTTTCAGGGCTTTAACAAGAGGTCTAATTTAATATTTATGCACTATTCATAACGTAATGCTTCAGCAGGTTGAACTTTTGCTGCTCGTAAAGCGGGGTAAATTGTTGCAAGTAAACTTAATAGTAATGAGACGCTTACAACAAGTAGTACATCTTGCCAACGTAAATAGGAAGGCAAATAATGCACAAAATATGCATCTAATAGATTCAAGCCAAAGGTGGTATTAATCCAAGATACGATATTACCAATGCTTAAAGATAAAATAATGCCTAAAACAGTACCTAAACCCGTTCCAATCACACCAATAATCGTACCCTGCACCATGAAAATTTGAGTAATCAATAATGGTGACGCCCCTAGAGTACGTAATATTGCAATATCTGACTTTTTATCCGTGACCAGCATCATCAAAGATGAAATGATATTAAAAGTCGCCACGATAATAATCAGTAAAAGCAATAATCCCACCATATTTTTTGCCATTTGAATAGCGCTAAATAAATTACCTTGGGTATATGTCCAATTAGAAGCATAAAAATTACTTGGTAATTTTTTGATAATGCTCTCAGAAATTTCTGGTGCAGCAAAAATATCATCCAGCTTTAAGCGAATACCCTGCGCACCATCTGGTAAGCGCAATAAAGTTGATGCATCATTCAGTGCAATATAACCCACCATCGAATCGACTTGAGTACCGATTTTAAATATTCCAACCACTTCGAAACGTTTAAATCGCGGCACAACCCCTGCCGATGAGCTCGTCGCTTCTGGTAAAACCAGGGTCACAGGATCGTTAAGTTTAAGTCCCAAGCTATCTGCTAGATCTTGCCCCAATACGATTCCATATTTCCCTTTTTTCAGCGCATCTAGACTGCCTGCTTTCATATAATCATGAACAATAGAGACTTGCTTTTCATATTCTGGCTCAATCCCTGAGATCATAATCCCAGTTACTTGGCCATGCGCCGTTAACATCCCTTGGAGTTGGGTATAAGGTGCAACAGCAAGTACATGGGATTGTTTAGTGATATCTTTCGCTAAACCTTCCCAATTGGTCATAATTTGAGTTGAGGCAATGGTCGCTTGCGGCACAATGCCTAGAATACGGTTTTTCAATTCTCGGTCAAAACCATTGATGACGGATAAAACCGTAATCAGCACCGCCACACCCAAAGTTAGACCAATCATTGTCATCAATGAAATAAATGACACCAGACGGCTTTTTTTTCTCGCTTGTGTGTATTTCAGCCCAATATAAAATGAAATGGGTTTAAACATGCTCACCCACCCATATACCATCTTGCATATGCAAAATTGAATCCGCTGACTGTGCCAATTGCTCATCATGTGTCACGATCAACATCGCCATGTTGAGCTCTTTTTTCAAATCGGTGAGCAATTCAAAAATATTGAGTGCTGTTTTTCGATCTAGATTTCCAGTCGGTTCATCTGCCAATACCACAGCTGGTTTGGTCACTAACGCGCGGGCCAATGCCACACGTTGGCGTTCACCACCCGACAATTCGCCTGGTTTATGATCCATACGATGGGATAGACCTACACGATCGAGCAAATATTCTGCTTGCTTCTTCACATCCTTAAAGTTGCTTTCTCTGCGCAACATTAACGGCATCGCCACATTTTCTAAGGCTGAAAATTCAGGGAGTAAATGATGGAACTGATAAACGAAACCAAGGTATTGATTACGCTTGTAGCCACGCTCTGCCTCACCTAAATTATCAAAGCGTTGGCCTTGTAAAAATACTTGTCCTTGTGAAGGTTGCTCCAAGCCACCTAACACATGCAATAAGGTACTTTTACCTGAACCACTTGACCCCACAATAGAAACGAACTCGCCCGCATTGACTTGAAGAGATAAGCCTTTGATCACTTCAACTTTACTTTTGCCATCATCGAAATGCTTAAAGATATTTTTTGATTCTAGAACGATCTTACTCATAACGTAATGCCTCAGCTGGTTGCGTTTTCGCTGCACGGATAGCAGGGTAAATTGTTGCTAAAAAACTGATAGATAAAGATGCTGTCACAACAATTAGTACATCTTGCCAGCGTAAATAAGAAGGCAAATAGCCAATCACATAACCACTAAATAAATTCAGTCCAAAGGTATGATTTAACCAGCCAACTAAATCACTTATCGTTAATGCAAAACTACTTCCTAAAATAACCCCAATCACAGTACCCACAACGCCAATGATGGTGCCTTGGACAATAAAAACAGACGTGATAAATCTTGGAGAAGCCCCTAAAGTCCGCAGAATTGCGATATCCGCCTTTTTATCGGTTACCACCATGACCAATGACGATACGATATTAAATGCTGCTACCACAATAATCAGAAATAATAGTAAACCGACAAGGTTCTTTTCCATTTTCACTGCACTGAATAAACTTCCATGCGTTTCCTTCCAGCTTGTTGCATAAAAATTATTAGGTAATTGTTTAACAATCTGGTCAACTACTGCGGGCGCAGCAAAAATATCGTCCACTTTAAGGCGTACACCTTGTGCACCATCTGGTAAACGCAATAAAGTAGAAGCATCATTCAAGGCGATATAACCGACCATTGAATCCACTTCTGCACCCACACTAAAAATACCAACGATTTTAAAACGTTTAAAACGTGGCACCACACCTGCTGGTGACGGTGTAGCTTCAGGCAGTACTAAGGTCACACTGTCATTTAAGCCAAGGCCTAGTGCATCGGTCATATCCTTGCCGAGGACAATCCCAAACTCGCCTTTTTTCAATGCATTTAAATCACCTGAAACCATGTGGTTCTGGATAATCGAAACCTTCTTTTCATATTCAGGATCAATCCCCGTCACCATAATGCCTGCAACTTGACCTTGCCCGGTTAACATCCCTTGCAATTGAGTAAATGGTGCAGCACCAGTGACATGCGGGTGGTTCTCAACTTTTTTTACAAGCTCAGGCCAATCTGTTAGAATTTGAGTAGAAGAAACAGTGGCTTGTGGAACCATTCCAAGGACACGATTTTTTAATTCGCGATCGAAACCATTCATAACAGATAACACTGTAATGAGAACAGCGACACCAAGTGTCAAGCCGATCATGGAAACTAAAGCAACAAAAGAAATAAAATGATTACTCCGCTGAGCACGAGTGTATCTCAACCCTATATACAGCGAAATTGGCTTAAACATACCATCTAGTCCGAGGTGATTTATTATGGAAAATTCACAACATCATCTTGTTGACGACAACACTGAACGTCGAGTGATGTCTCGTATTGATGCCGTGTTGAGAATCAACTATCAAATCATTCCAGATGATGTTGCGTTGAATGACCCGTATGATTCCCATTTCGTTTTGCCACGCTATTTTCTACTACTTGCAGAATTAGATCAATTTGATCATGCGTTTCGCTACGAATTAGAACAATTAAATGAAAAAGATCAACAAATTGCTCGCATCTTATCCCTTTTTAACCAAAAACTGAATCTGATTACGGGCTCTTTTTACGACAATATCGTGCAATCCTTATTGCCCGTTCCTGAACAAGTCAACTTTTCCGAGAATGGTTTAAGTTTTTATAGTTCGCAAGATATTATTGAAGGCACATATATCCATATTACCTTGAGCCACCCAGAAAATTTCTTCCATATTGCGGCAACAGCACAAGTGGCGCATAGCACGGCTGACGAACAAGGTAAGTTCCGTATTGGCGCGTATTTCATTACTTTAAACCCCCAAGATCGCGCTAAATTAGCGGCCAGTATTCAACAAACACAGCAAACGGAAAGCAATTAATTCCCACATTTTTCTTATATTTTTAAACGGCGATATGCTCTTAAATCTTTAAAGAAATAAAGGAATAATCCAAATAGAATAATACTCGCCCCAATAAATACCTGAGCAGACAATTGTTCGTGGTTCAGGTATGCCCCGATCAGAATTGCCAACATCGGTGTCATCACCGTGGTTAGTGACAAGGTGGTTGCTTTTAGATTTTGCACCAATTTAAAGTAGCAGAACATTGCGATCAACGATGCCATAATCACCGTATAAGCCAATGCCAATAATGATTTGGCTGACGGGAAATGTGTTGGAACATATTGCCAGATCCACGGGATTAGCATAGTTGCCAATATTGTTGAAACCAGAATTGAACCCGTTGCCTGTGCCATGACAGGCAAATCTGCATTAATCTTCTTCACTAGAAAAATTGACAATGAATAAGAAAAAACACTGATCAGCATTAAAATAATACCAATGGGCTGCACATGTTGCTGGCTACCACTTAGGCAGATCATGGCCAGTCCAACAATCGATGTCGCCATACCTAACCACTGTAAACCCGCCAGTTTTTGCTGGAAGCCAAAGCGTCCAATTAAACCAGCCATAATCGGCGCCAAACCAAACATCAGCGCAATCAATCCAGAACTTAAATAAGCTGTTGCCGCATAAGTAAAGATTTGCGATCCAATCAGGCTTAATGAACCCGCGGCATAACTTAATACTGCAATTTTATGAACTGGGAACTCAACCTTCAACAGCAATAACACTGTTACAGCCAAAGGCAAAGCAATAAAAAAGCGGATCACCAATGCCCACATCGGATGCAGGTCGGAGACGCTCCACACAATCGCTAAAGGTGTAGTTGCCCAGATAAAGACTAATAGTCCATAAGTAAGCATGAGGTTAATACGTGATGGCATAACCGACTCAAGAAGCTGTCTTACGTTTCTGTTTTAAAATGGTCTGATCCAGTGAACTTGAAAACTCTCGCTTGTCTCGTTCTGAGATCGGAGGTGGCCCACCGGTTTGAACCCCTGCACCACGTAAAGTATCCATAAAATCTCGCAAATGCAGACGCGCTTTCACATTAGCTGTAGTATAGATTTCACCGCGTGGATGAATCGCAATCCCACCCTTTTCAATTACTTGTGCTGCAAGCGGTATATCCTGTGTAATGACAATGTCATTTTCTTGCAAACGATCTACAATTTCTTGGTCAGCCTTATCGGCGCCACTCATCACTTGAATGGATTTAATCCGCAGTGACGGCGTAATCCCAACATTTTGATTGGCAACAAAAATAACTTCAAGTTGATAACGATCAGATGCACGTAGAATCACTTCACGTAAAATTTTAGGCAAAGCATCAGCATCTACCCACAATTTGAATGGCAGCACGTTGGCAAAAGCTCATGAAAGTAAAAAAATATAGTGTAACAGATTACTGGAAAAGTAGAATTAAGATCATCTAACTATTCACATCGCTAGTTCTGGTCCGACACACAGAAGCAGCATATTGATATTTCGAGCTAAAAATTAAATTAATTGTAGAGAATTACAGATTCAGACTTGAAATATGACAGTTACCCTCGATTTAATAGAGTAAGTTCAATCTTTTTAGCATTACGCTTTATGAAAAATCAAAACAGTCCAGAAATCATTAAAATTCAAGATCAAAATTTCGGTAATCATGTCGAGCATTGGAACTTACTGACAGATACTCCCGAAACGGATGTTCCCAAATGGTTAGGATTGGCTCTTGATGCACCAGTAATGCCGATGGGTCTCTGTCAGGATGAGCATGAGATGGATCAATCATTCTGGCTGATTCAAGGTCCGAGTGGCGAAGCTGTTTCGATTAATCAAATTATTGCGGTTGAAGATCAAAAACCTCGTGCATTAAAAACAGCATTTCCAAGTTTTGATAGCCCATATAAATATGATGCGCAAATCGAGCGAATTATTACCTGTGATTCTTCAACTCAGGCAGTATTACGTTTGAACTTAAATAAAAATACCATTATTTATGCATTCGATAATTTATTCAGTGTAAATAGCTGTCAATATGACAAGAATCAAACCTATCAAGTTCAATTTAATGCTTGGGCGTATGAATTAGAAACGGTTTCGGCTGATGAGAAAATCATTGTTGATGACCCTGCTTCAATTAAGCATCACCGCGCATTAAATGCGATTTTGACAGAGCATAATGGAATTGCCCCAGACAATTTACAAGAATTGATTAATGACTGGCAACCAAAAACACCAGAAGATCAAGAACCTGTCACTGTCGACTTTTCTAAAATGGTTGCCTACTTATTTGGTGAAACATTAGGTCAAGAAGATGAGGCTTGGTTCCAAGGTAATATCGTCGGCAAAACTTCTATGCAGTTTATGCAAGAAGAATATACCCTTTATGATGTGACCCTAGTATTAGAAGATGAGTTACCTGCAATCTTGATTCGTATTGCAACGAAGAATGAATTGTATAAAAACTTTAACATTGGCCAATATATTCGCGGTAACCTATGGATTCAGGCCAATATTTATGCTAAAACTGCACATAAGTGACAAAAAATCACATAAATGGCATTTTAGGCGTTCTAATGAAAATTATACCAGAACAAACGACCACCAGTCTGATTCATTCGAGTGATCAAGGTCTTAAACTTGATGTTGGTGCTTTTTGCTTTTTTTTACTTGGTATGTTTTTAGCAGCACTCATGTTTCATCGAATTGGCTTTTTTTAAACTTTTTGACCACTACCCTATTCGCAAATAAAAGCCCTCAATGCTGAGGGCTTTTATTTTTAGCAGTACCTTATGGCTTAACCATGACGTTTCGCAAACTCATCCATAAAGTTCACCAATGCTTGAACACCTTCTAAAGGTACAGCATTGTAGATACTTGCACGCATACCGCCCACTGAACGGTGGCCTGCCAAGTTCAATAAGTGATTTTGTTCAGCTTCTTGCAAGAACGTCTTTTCAAGTGCTTCATCCGCTAATGTAAAAGGTACGTTCATCATTGAACGGTTTGGAATGGCAATCGGGTTGTTATAGAAATCGCTTGAATCAATATAACCATAAAGCAGTTTTGCTTTCTCTTGGTTCACTTTATAGATCGCATCTACCCCACCCTGCTCAAGCAACCATTCAAACACAAGACCAGATAAATACCATGCGTAGGTCGCAGGAGTATTCACCATTGAACCATTTTTAGCTTGATCGGCATATTTTAAGATGCTTGGAATTTCAGGTTGTGCTTGATCTAATAAATCATCACGAATGATCACAATAGTTAAACCTGCTGGGCCAATATTCTTTTGTGCACCCGCATAGATCAAACCAAATTTGCTGACATCCAATGGCGCAGACAAAATGCTAGATGAATAGTCACAAACCAACGGTGCATTCACATCCGGAATAGCCGCGAATTGCAAACCACCAATGGTCTCATTATCAGCATAATGTACATAAGCAGCATCGTTTGAAAGGTTCCAAGTACTTTGTTCAGTAATTGCATGCTTACCATCAATTAAAGTACCCGCTTCAACGATATTAATATCACCATAACGCTTGGCTTCTTTGAGTGCTTTCTCAGACCAGATACCTGTATGGATATAATCCGCCTTGTTATTTTTACCCAACAAATTCAGCGGAATTGCTGAAAACTGCAGCGATGCACCGCCTTGTAAAAACAAGACTTTATAATTTTCTGGGATGTTCATGAGCTTACGTAAATCAGCCTCAGCCTTCTCAGCCACAGCAACATAGTCATTGCTACGATGACTCATTTCCATGATCGACAGACCTTTGCCCTGCCAATTCAACAATTCTTGTTGAGCTTTTTCTAAAACGGCAGTAGGTAATGCAGCAGGACCAGCGCAGAAATTATAAGCACGCATGAGTTTTCCCTTGTTAAAGTGGAACAAATTGGAATGGGAATTTAACCATAGATTGGCGAAGCTTGCAGCAGCTTATCGCGTAAATATTTCAATTTAACCGAGAAAATAGTATTAGTTTTTCAATTCTATTTCATTCACTACTGAGATTTTAGGCCAAGATTTAATAGTCTATTAAAGCATCTTATTTTCACGTTTTTCTGAGATTTATTTAGATTAAAAACTCTACTTTTTACAATTTCACTACACCAAAAGTGGTGATATAACTATTTAATTAAAAACATATTATTTTAATTTTATAAAAAGAATTTAGACTTACTCAGGATATTATTAAATTGCGACATAACCGAATGTTGAAACAACATGATCGACCGAGTTTTAAGGTCCAGCAGCTTCCTAAAATGTTAAGCTTCAGTATAGGCTTAATTAGCTGCGCCCTATTTCCTACGGCCCTATTTGCACAAACATTGAGTTATAGCCAAGCTGAACAATATGTTGTGGAAAATGCCTATTCAACACAAGCCCAACAAGCCTTACAACAAGCCTCTCAACTTGAAATGGAAGCAGTAAAGCATCTCGGTTTACCTCGTATTGATTTAAATGCTCGTGCCTATTCATTTCATAGTGAAACCAGCGTGCCCTTAGAATCGAGTAAACGTCGACTCGAAAACTCACTCACTCGTGGATTTGACGACAAATTGTCGCAATGGGGCAATGTGCTTCCACCAGAAGTGATTGATCAAGTCAGCCAAGGTTTTGATCAGACGGTCAATGAAGGGTTGAATCAGGTTCCCAACAATCTTGATGTGACAGTGAAAGACCATGATGTCCGCACTTCTATCTCGATGGTAATGCCGCTCTATACCGGCGGTAAAATTAACAGTGCCAAGCAAATTGCAACGATTCAAGCACAACGCTCAAACATCAGTGAAAAACAACAACAAGACTCACAACGTTTTGAGATGATTCAATCGTATTTTAATGTGCAATTACAACAGCAGTTACTCAATGCCAGCCTGTTTAATTTAAATGCCATGCAAGAACACTATAACAATGCACTTAAATTAGAGAAACAAGGCTTTATTAATAAAGGACAACGCATGCAGTTTGAAGTGGCGCGTAATAATGCAGAACGCACCTATCAAAATGCGCAGTCGAATCTGCAAGCGAGCCAGTTTAGTCTAAAAAATCTATTACAGAGCAAAGAGGCTTTAAACCTCACGACCCCACTATTTGTAAATACCAGCCAAAATCACTCTTTGGATAAACTGCTGGCAAATTACGATCAAAACTCAAGTTTGATTAAAAAGCTGCAAATGGATACCCAACTTGCCAATGAAAATATTAAAGTACAGCAGTCTGCAAAAAAGCCAAGCCTGTTTGCCTTTGGTGAATATGGGTTGGACAATAAAGAGAATTGGATTGTCGGTGTGATGGCCAAATACAATTTATTCTCAGGCATTGATAACAACAAAAATATCCGCGCTGCCGAACTGAAAAAATATGCTGCAGAATTGATGACCGAACGCACCAAGCAAGAAGTGGAAAATGTGCTGTATAAATCTTATAGCGAATTAAATGCATCTCAAACCAGTCATCAACTATTAACTCAGAACACCAAAGCCGCACAAGAAAACTTACGTATCCAACAGCTTTCATTTAAAGAAGGTATGGGCACAGCGACTCAAGTAATCGATGCACAAAATGCCTTCAGCGCGTTAAGAAGTGAAATGGCAATAAATTCATATAAATACATCTTATCTTTAGCCACCTTATTACAAAGCTACGGTTCAATTGATGAGTTCAAGCTTTATGTTAATCAACCACGTACAGACTATATCCGTTAATTGGAGAAATTTATGAGCCAAGATCAATCATCATCCAATTCAGAACGCGATACAGATCAAGTGGAGAATAAGACTGAGACCCAAGCTTCTGAACCATCTCAAGTGCAAGCCACCTCTACAGAAAAAGTAGAACAGTCGAGACCTGAGACCTCAAATCAACAACTGCCTCCAACAGAGCCACCAAAAAAAGGGAAGGCAAAAATCATCGGCTTAATTATTCTAATTCTGCTGTTAGGTCTGATTGCATTTGGTTTATGGAAAGCTTATCAACCGCAAGCGATTGAGTTACAAGGTCGGGTTGAGTCAGAAACGGTACATATCAGCACCAAAGTCCCGAGCCGTATTGAAGAGTTTTATGTGTCTGAAGGCCAGCCTGTTAAAAAAGGTCAAGCCTTAGTTCGTTTTGTCAGTCCTGAATTAGAGGCCAAAAAAGAACAGGCACAAGCGGCATTACAAAGTGCGACTGCTTTTCATTCGACCGTGTATCGTGGTGCACAACAAGAAAATATCGATACGCTCTATGCCAATTGGCAAGCGATGAAAACCCAAGCTGAATTAGCAGCAACAACCTACAAGCGTGGTGAAACCTTATTTCAACAAGGCGTGATTTCTCGCCAACGTCGTGACGAAATGCTTGCAGCACAGACCTCTGCACGTGAAACAGCCGAGGCATCGTACCAACAATATGCACGTGCCAAACGTGGTAGTACAGAACAACAAAAATCAACTGCCGACGCGCAAGTTGCGATGGCTCAAGCGGCGGTGAAAGAAGCGAATGCACTGACTGAAGAAACTAAACTGTATTCACCAACAGATGGAACCGTATCTAAGACCTATGGCAAACCTACGGAATTAGTCGCAACAGCTGTTCCTGTGGTCAGCATTATCGAAGATCATGATTTGTGGGTCAGCTTAAATGTCCGCGAAGACATGTATAGCTCTGTTTATAAAATGAAAACGATTGAAGGATTTATTCCTGCACTTAATCGTAAAGAAACTTTCAAAGTCAAAAATATTGATGCTGAAGGTGACTTTGCGACAATTAAAACTACACGTCAAACCGGTGGTTATGATATTCGTAGTTTCAAATTTCACCTTGTACCAGAACAAAGCATTCCAGATTTAAAAGTTGGTATGAGTGTGTTGTTTAAAATTGAAGAGGCAAAATAAGCAATGTTTGCAGTAATGCTGCGGGAATTGCGCTATTTAAAACGCCATAAAGTTGATTTGTTTATGGCGGTCATTGCCCCTTTGCTGGTAATTTTACTATTTGGCAGTATGTTTTCCGCTGGTAAAGCGGAACATTTACCGATTGTGGTGATTGATCAAGATCAAAGTGAAATGAGCCGTAAAGTGATTCATGCACTTAGCATCAATCATACTTTGAAAGTAAAAACCATTACCGCCAGTCAAGATGAAGCAGAACGATTAATCAACAAAACTGAAGCTTGGGGATTCGTGATGATCCCTGAGGGGGCTGAGCAACGTCTGGTCAAAGCCCAAGATGCGCAGATCAGTATTGCCTATAACCAGTCTTTTTTTAGTATCGGTAATACCATTTCCTCTGCGATGCTGATCAGCACTTTAAATGGTATGGCGGATTATATGGGGCAAAACTATTTAGCCAATACCATTCCCTATTTAGATATGCCCACGCCACATATCAAAATCTCAACCCTATATAACCCAAGCATGAGTTATGAACTGTTTCTAGAACCTTTTATGGTGCCAGCAGTTTTACATTTATTATTGTGTTGCTGTGTGGCTTTTGCTATCGGGCAGGAATTTAAACGCAAGACTGTCGGTGAATGGGTCCAATCAAAACAAATTATCTCCAGTCTACTAGGTAAAATCCTGCTCTATGTCTTTATCTTCTGCGCCTGGACTTGGTGTTGGATGTTCTGGCTCGCACATATTCGTGGTTACTTTATCGCAGGTTCACTTACACTGATCCTTGTTGCACAGTTTTTGCTGTATTTTGCCTATGCCGTGATTAGCAGTACTGTCGTTTTGGCCACCCAGAACTTGCCCAAAACCTTTGGTTTTATCGCACTTTATGGCGGATCATCACCGAGCTTCTCAGGCATTACCCTTCCCTTGAATAATGCACCCGCATTTACTCAATTCTGGTCGATGATTATTCCCTACACCCCTTATGCCAAACTACAGACCGAACAATGGATTATTGGCAGTGATCTATATGTTTCATTAGTTCCATTGGGGATACTGCTGATCTTTGCAGGGTTATTCTTTGCATTGAGCATACGTTTGTTAAAGAAAAATACTCAGGAGCTGTGCTCATGAAATCATTTTTCGGCTATTACCTACAGACCTTTAAAAACATTTTTGCCAATAGCTCGGTGTTTACCACCCTCATTGCCGCAATCTTTCTCTATAGTTTTTTCTATCCAACTGCCTATAAAGCACAAACTGCTGAAGATATTCCGATTGTGATTGTGGATGAAGAACAGAGCATTTTGACCTCAAAAATCATCAGCCAAGCATCTAATAGTCCGCATATCAAGATCACCACCGTGACAGATAACTTTCTCGAAGCACAGCGCATGGTGAAAAACCAGCAAGCTGAAGGTATTTTGCTACTTCCTGAAAACCTGACCAATAGCTTAAAACGCGGTGAAATGGGCGGTATTGGCTTGTATTTGAGTACAGCTTATTTCATCCGGACCAAAGAAGTAGGTGTCGGTTTAGCTAGTTCGATCGAATATACCCTGAAAGAGCATCTCGAAAAGTTTGGAAGTGCTTCTGCTTTTGAACCAGAAATTTCGATCCACCAAATTCCATTGTTTAACACCATGTCTGGTTATGGCAGTTATATCTTCCCTGCTGTGGCCAGTTTAATTATTCATCAGACTATTCTGCTCGGTCTTGCAATGCTGATCGCCAGTTACCGTGAACAAGGCTGGATGGCAAAACCCGTAGAATTCTGGGCAACTTTCGCAGCGATCTTTACCACAGGTTGTTTAGGCTGCCTGTATTTATTTGGCTTTACCTTCTGGTTATATGAATATCCACATGGTGGCAATTTCTGGGGCATGCTGCTTGCCGTGCCGATCTATGTCAGTTGCGTGATTGGCCTAGGTATGTTGGTGGGTTCACTGGTTGATATGCCAGAACGGGTTGGTCATTTAATTGTAGTGACTTCTGTACCCTTGTTCTTGCTGACAGGTACCGCGTGGCCACATGAAGCGATGCCGCTTTGGATGCAATGGTTTGCATGGACACTGCCTTCAACCCATGGGGTACAACTCTTTGTTCAACTGAATCAGATGGGTGTACCAACATCCATTGTGGTGCCGAAACTGATTTATCTTGCAACACTCGCTGCAATATTATTGGCGATTTCTTATTATCGTCTGGTTAAAAAATAGTGTTTTTCGCTTTAAGTTGATATTAAGGATCTCTTGGCATATTGCTTCAATCGTAGACATTAAAAGGTAAGACTAAATTTGGCGCTTACCTTTTAATCCATCTGAATTGAGGCATGGATATGGCTAAAGTATGCTATTGCGCTGATGACTTCGCAATGAATCCTGAGATTTCAGATGCGATTCTATTGCTGATCCAAACAGGTGCTTTACATGCAACTTCTTGCATGACACAAGCGGAGCATTGGTCTATTGCAGCACAACAGCTCAAGCCAATCTCCAACAATATTGATGTCGGTTTACACCTAAATTTCACCCATAGATTTAGCTCAGCAAACACGACATTTTCATTGCCAATATTAATGCTCAAAGCATGGAGCCGACAGCTAGACAGTAAACTCATTCAACAAAGTATTGAGCAACAATGGAATGCGTTTGTTGAGCTAATGGGAAAACAACCTGATTTTATTGATGGACATCAACATATCCACCAATTTCCTGTTATTCGGGATGTATTAGTTCACTTCCTTAAACAGCAGAATTTTCAAGGATGGGTTAGAAACCTACAACATCCACTCACCATTTCTAATTACACCATCAAAACACGTTTGCTTTCAGCGTTAGGAGCAGCAAGCTTAGCGAGTCAGTGCAAGCAAAAAAATATACATCAAAACCATTATTTCGCAGGCATCTATGATTTTGAGCACAAAAATTACGCTCAACTCAATCAACAATGGTTAATGCGCGCGCAAGATAATTTATTGATCATGTGCCATCCAGCCACGCAAGCAGTTGATCAGCAGGATCCAATTGCTCAAGCACGTGTCCGAGAATTCCAATACCTCAGTTCATCTCAGTTTCGTGATGATTGTCGAATCTATCAAATTTCGCTGAGCCCAATGGATACATTATTATGATAAACAGCCCATTTCTATCTTGTGTTGTTCCTGCCTACAACGAAGCAGAAAACCTTAAAAAGTTTATCCCAGCTTTGGCGCAGAAGTTAGAACAACAAAATTTACGCTATGAAATCATCATTATTGACGATGGTAGTAAAGATAATAGTATTACGGTGTTACAGCAAATGCTCGATGACTATCCATTGCGCATCCTTACTCTATCACGGAATTTTGGTAAAGAAGCAGCCTTAAGTGCAGGTCTGGACTACGTTACAGGTGATGCGACCTTATTGATCGATGCCGATTTCCAGCATCCTCTAGATGCCATTCCGACCATGATTCAGCTGTGGAAAGATGGTTATGACATGGTGTATGGCATCCGGGATCGAAGCACAGAATCATGGCTCAAAAAAATCTTTACTCAAGGCTATTATCACGTTTTGAATTTAAGTTCTTCTGTCGACATCCCTGAAAACGCGGGTGATTTTCGCCTACTCGATGCAAAAGTCGTTGAGGCAGTCAGAAAGCTTCCTGAAAAGAACCGTTATATGAAAGGACTATATGCATGGGTTGGTTTTAAGAGTATTGGGATCCACTTTACTGAGCAACAACGTCAATTTGGTCAATCCAGTTTTAATTTTAAGGCCTTGTTTCAACTAGCAATGTCAGGATTGACAGGCTTTTCCGATTTACCGCTACGCTTATGTATTTATCTCGGTGCACTGCTTGCACTCTTTGCAATGAGTTACGGCGTTTGGATCATTATTGAAACGATGATTGAAGGTATCCGTGTACCCGGTTGGGCTACGTTGGCCGCAGGAATGACGCTCTTAGGTGGTATCCAACTACTCTGTATTGGGATTTTAGGTGAATATATTGGGCGTATTTATGCGGAAGTTAAAAACCGACCAAAATATATTGTTTCTGCTGAGTATTCACATAATCAAGCTAAACCATTGGTTCATGACAAGCAAAATAATGTAGTTTCTCTCTAATGCAAACTCATATCCTACAGCTCTTTCGTTTTGGTATTGTTGGCTTAATTGCAGCACTTACACACTACCTTCTTGTGATATTGCTGATTCAACCTCAATACCAAGTTTCACTAAAATATGCAAACCTCCTCGCCTTTCTCATGGCTTTCTGGGTCAGCTACTTTGGTCATCGTATTTTTACTTTTAAAGCAATACATCTTAAGCACAGGGAAACGCTGAAGAAATTTATCATCGTGGCTGGGCTAGGGTTCATGTTGAATGAGTCCGTTTTATTAGTCAGTCACCATTACCTTGATATCCCTATTTCCATGCTGGTTATTTTTAGTATTGGCATCACCTCAATTTTTACTTTTTTACTCAATCGTTATTTTGCATTTCAATAATAGGGATTCGATATATGCAACAATGGCTACGTTCATCTAAATTTTTACTTATCTTTTTACCCGTTTGGTTGTTGATTAGCTCATGGATTCGTCCACTTTCTGTGCCTGATGAAGGACGATATGGAGATATTAGTCGCGCGATGCTTGAATCAGGAGATTGGCTGATTCCTCGTCTTAATGGCTTACCTTTTATGCACAAGCCACCTTTATTGCACTGGCTTTCAACAGCTTTAATGGAAGTGTTCGGCGTGCATATTTGGGTGCTGCGACTGGTTCCAACATTAGCTGCCTGCATGATGCTAATCAGCCTTTTTGTTTTTTTAAAAAAACATGTCTCAGAACAAATAGCGCAACTAACCATCATTATTCTAGCAACCAGCTTGTTATTCTACGGCAGTAGTGAATATATCAACCATGATCTATTAGTCGCTTCATGGATGACTGTTTGTATTCTGAGTTTTGTTGACTTTAGCCTTTCAGGCAAAAAAACTGTTCTATTTTTAGGCTATTTTGCAGCGGCGGCAGGCTTTCTCAGCAAAGGACTCATCGGTGTCTTGATCCCTGGACTGGTACTATTGCCCTGGCTTATTTGCACACAACAATGGAAGAAGATTCCAGCTCTACTCAATCCCTTCGGGATTCTCCTCTTTCTTGTCTTAACTGCACCTTGGGTATATTTTGTTCAATTAAAATACCCGCAATTTTTACACTATTTTTTCATTGATCAACAATTCAGCCGATTCAGCTCCAATGCATTTAACAATAAACAACCTTGGTTTTTCTATTATCTGATCCTGTTTGTAAGCTTTTTACCGTGGTTATTTGTGAGTCGGTTTCAATTCTCAAAGCGTATTTTTCAAACATCACTCTCTTCTTCTTTACTCGCGCTATGCCTTTGGTGGTTTATATCGGTGAGTATTTTTTTCTCTATCCCTCCCTCAAAATTGGCAGGCTATATCTTACCTGCGGTAGCACCAATCGCAATCTTACTCGCTGTTGCTGTATGTTCTGCATTGGAGAATCCTGATAAAAATAAACTGCAAATCTGGGGAACTGCTCTTTTTATTTTTGTATTAGGACTAGCAATTACTTTAGCACCGCATTTTATCAAGAATGCGCATGCTTTCTATCAAGCACATGCGATTCAAATCTATAGCATTGGTGCAATTCTATGTATTGTTCCTTTCTGCTTAATGCTGTTATTTAAACAGAAGAAAATAGATTATTTAACCGCAATTTTCTTAAGCTTAATTCTATTATGTACGTCTATTTCAGCAGCAGTACGCGTTCTAGATACCAAAAACAATGCTGACCAAATCGACTTTGCAAAATCGATGAATCCCAACTCGGATGTGGTCTTTTATTACAATTACTTCTACGACCTTCCTTTTTTATTAGACTTAAAAAAACCAGTCTATATTGTCAATGATTGGGACAGTGTCAAAACGGATACCTCATCATTAGAGCTTAAAGATGGGCTGTTATTTGAACCTGGACGTAAACAATATTTATGGAATAAGCAGCAACTCCAAGACATGTTAAAACAGAACCAGCCAGTAGTTGTTGTGAGTAACCCTGGAGGCTACAAACCAGATCATCCAAACGTCAAAGTTCTGCATTACCGCAACTATGATGTCTTCTTCATTAATCAGACCTCTTAAATAAAAAAGGAAGCTGATCAGCTTCCTTTTTTATTACCTAAACGAATTAAGCTTCAGGTGCATCATCTTTTGGTTCAACAACAACGTCTTCAGAAGTGATTGCTTCAGCTTCGGTATTTTCTACGTCATCAATAGCATCTAACTCTTCGTCATCCTCTACTGCTTCAATAGATACAACACCAACCAAGGTTTCTGCATCGCTTAGACGGATCAAACGAACGCCTTGAGCATTACGGCCTGTGGTTGCCACTTCTGCTGCACGGGTACGTACCAACGTACCGCCATCAGAAATCAACATCAGTTCTTTGCTTTCATCAATCGATACTGCGCCAACAAGCTCACCATTACGTTCGCTGGTCTTGATCGCAATTACACCCTTACCACCACGTTTCTTGGTCGGGAAGTCATCGACTGGGGTACGTTTACCATAACCATTGGCACACGCACACAGCACTTCACCCGTTTCAGGGACAACAACCAAGGAGACAATACGGCTAACAACATTCGAATCTGATGAATCATCATTGTCATCGCTGTCATCATTTTCAACATCAGCATCTTCAGCTTCGATCGTATTGCTGGCGAAGCTTACCCGCATACCACGTACACCTTTGGCAGTACGACCCATGGCACGAACATCAGTTTCAGCAAAACGGATTGCCTTACCTTCATTCGAGAACAACATGATCTGCTGGTTACCATCGGTAATCGCAACACCAATTAAGGTATCTTCTTCATTCAGCTCGATCGCACGTAAACCATTTGAACGAACATTACTAAATTGTGCAAGCTCAACACGTTTTACTGTACCTGATGCAGTCGCCATAAATACATAATGGTTCTCAGGGAATTCTGTCAACGGTAAAATTGCGGTTACTGTTTCATTCGCATCCAATGGAAGCAAATTAATAATCGGACGACCTTTTGCACCGCGTGAAGCCTGCGGAACTTCAAACACTCTTAAGCGATAGACTTTACCCACATTGGTAAAGCACAGTACCGTTGCATGGTTCGAGGCAACAATTAAATGCTGGATGATGTCATCATCTTTCATTGCTGTTGCAGACTTACCACGACCACCACGGCGTTGCGCTTGATAATCCGAAAGTGGTTGAGTTTTTGCATAACCTGTTTGAGACACTGTCAATACAACTTGTTCTTCAGGAATCAAGTCTTCACGGCAGAAATCAACACCAGACTCTACAATCTCAGTACGACGACCATCACCATATTGTTGCAAGATCAACGCAAGTTCTTCACGAATCACATTCATCAACAAGTTAAAGTCATTCAGAATTGCAGTTAATTCAGCAATTTGACCTAAGATTTCAGTATATTCTGCGTGTAACTTATCTTGCTCTAAGCCCGTTAAGCGGTGTAGACGTAATTCTAAGATCGCGCCTACTTGTGTTGGCGACAAACGATAAACGTCACCAGACAAACCAAATGGACGCGCTGGGTCTTCGCCTTCGATCTCATCTGGACGAACAGAAATCGCACCTGCTTTTTCAAGCAATGCAACCACACCACCGCCTGACCACTCACCTGCTTGTAAACGCTCACGCGCTTCAGCTGGATTGGCAGAAGTTTTGATAGTTTCGATAATTGCATCAATATTTGCTAATGCAACCGTCAAACCTTCTAAGATATGACCACGCTCGCGTGCTTTACGCAATTCGTACATGGTACGGCGCGTGACCACTTCTTGGCGGTGACGAATAAATGCCGCAATAATATCTTTCAGGTTCATCAACTTTGGCTGACCATTGTCTAGGCAGACCATGTTGATGCTGAACGAGTTTTGCAATTGCGTATGCAAGAATAAATTATTCACCGCAACTTCAGCGTTTTCACCACGCTTCAAGTCAATGGCAATACGCATACCATCTTTATCAGATTCGTCACGAAGCTCAGAAATACCTTCAAGTTTCTTTTCTTTGACTAACTCAGCAATACGCTCAATCGTTCTTGCTTTGTTGACTTGATATGGAATTTCAGTGAAAACAATCGTAGTACGACCTGTTTTTTGGTCTTCTTCGAAGTGATATTTACCACGAATATGTAAACGACCTTTACCCGTACGGTAAGCATCTACAATGCCTGATTTACCGTAAATAATACCGCCTGTAGGGAAATCTGGGCCCGTAATGTGCTCCATCAAACCTTCAATAGAAATATTCGGGTTATTGGCATAGGCCAAACATGCATTGACCACTTCAGTCATGTTGTGTGGCGCCATATTGGTCGCCATACCAACAGCAATACCTGTCGTACCATTAATCAAAAGATTTGGAATACGCGTTGGCATCACCTGAGGAATCCGCTCAGAACCGTCGTAGTTATCTTCCCAATCAACCGTATCTTTTTCTAGATCAGCTAGGATTTCATGGGTTAATTTTTGCATACGAACTTCGGTATAACGCATTGCTGCTGCGCTATCCCCATCGACTGAACCGAAGTTACCCTGACCATCAACCAACATGTAACGCAAGCTGAAGTCCTGCGCCATACGAACAATTGTTTCGTATACTGCACTGTCACCATGAGGGTGATATTTACCGATCACGTCCCCGACAACACGAGCAGACTTTTTGTACGCTTTGTTATAATCATTGCCCAATTCGTGCATCGCATATAATACGCGACGATGAACAGGTTTTAGACCGTCTCTAACATCTGGCAATGCACGAGATACGATTACGCTCATCGCGTAATCTAGATATGAATGCTTGAGTTCGTCCTCAATGGCAATCGGTCTGATTTCCGATACGCTCATGCATACTCCTTGTTTACAGGTAGAGAGTTGTACCTGTTTTTATGTCTTCAATCTTGCAAAAATTTAGCTCAAGGGCTTGAACTAAAAATAAAAAATACAGCGAAAAATTATAGCACAAGGCACTCACTAACTGTGAGTTTACGCATCTAAAAATAGCATTTTTTTACAATAAAAAAATTATATAAATTAATAACTTAAAATTATCAAATCAAAACTCAATCGATAAAAGTTGAATCTTTCCTGTTTTGGGTAAAAGATCATCAAGTAACAGAATAAAAGTGTTGAATTAAATGAGATTTATCTTCTTCTTAAGATCAACGTCATTACCACCCATAAATGCAGAAATAAGGATTCATATTAAGAGAATGCGTTGAATATTCCGCAGTTTAGCTCGAGGAAAAAATCTCAAATAGAGTAAATTACTTCTGCTAAAAGAAAAATATAGTACATCTTTAATAAAAATCCTACGCACCATAAGTCATCCTCCCAAGTATTCACGACTATTTATTATCCCCCTTATAGAGCCTTTCCTTTTGATCTGCTAATGATTTTGGCTATTCCAGCGGTGGACGTATACGAAGCCCCTGTATCGCTCGTATAACTTCAATGTAATACACATAAGAGCATATATGCGCTCTCTTCAATGAAGGTAAGAACAAAAACGAGATAGGCATGCTAAGTGAATACAACTTAGTATTTGAATATCTCCAGATATTAATAAAACAAAAGTGATCTCTTATACCAAATCAAATATCTCAATCTTTTTTTAACCACATAAAAAAACGCCCCTTTAGGAGCGTTTTTCAAACTTCATTCACAAAGAATTAAAGTTTAGATACCAATTCAGGTACAACAGTGTTCAAATCACCAACTAACCAGTAGTCAGCAACGCTGTTGATTGGCGCTTCTTCGTCTTTGTTGATTGCAACAATAACTTTAGAATCTTTCATACCTGCCAAGTGCTGAATCGCACCAGAGATACCAATCGCCATATAAAGATCTGGAGCAACGATTTTACCAGTTTGACCAACTTGGAAATCGTTTGGTACGAAACCAGCATCTACCGCAGCACGTGAAGCACCTTGAGCAGCACCAAGCTTGTCTGCTAATGGGTCAAGTACTTTGTGATAGTTCTCACCAGAACCTACACCACGACCACCAGAAACAACGATACGTGCAGCAGTTAACTCTGGACGATCAAGTTTTACGATTTCTTCGTTAACAAACTTAGAAATACCCGCATCTTTCGCTTCAGCAACCGCTTCAACTGCAGCAGAACCGCCTTCAGCAGCAACTGCATCAAATGCTGTACCACGAACTGTACCAACGATAATTGCTTCGTCAGATTGAACAGTTGCAATCGCATTACCAGCATAGATTGGGCGTTTGAACGTGTTTGCAGATTCAACAGCAATGATGTCTGAAATCATGCTTACGTCAAGAAGTGCAGCAACGCGTGGAAGAATGTTCTTACCCGTCGTTGTAGAAGCAGCTAATACGTATTTGTATCCGCCTTTCGCGATGTCAGCAACTAAGCCAGCAACGTTTTCAGCCAATTGGTTTGCATAAGCAGCATTGTCAGCAAGTAATACTTTGCTCACACCAGCAACTTTAGCAGCAGCGTCAGCAACTGCTTGAGCGCCAGAACCAGCAACTAATACAGTAATATCACCACCGATTTTTTGAGCTGCCGCAACAACGTTTAAAGTTGCACCGTTAAGTGTCTGGTTGTTGTGATCAGCGATAACTAAAATACTCATGATTTTATCCTTCTGTATTAGATCACTTTCGCTTCGTTTTTCAATTTTTCAACAAGCTCGTCTACAGACTTCACTTGTACGCCAGCTTTACGTTCAGCAGGTGCTTCAACTTTAATTGTTTTAAGCTTAGTGCCTGTTGCAACGCCATAGTCAGCAGGTGACTTAGTATCAAGCGGTTTTTTACGCGCTTTCATGATGTTTGGAAGAGCAGCATAACGTGGCTCATTCAAACGTAAGTCAGTCGTGATGATTGCAGGAAGTGCAAGCTCAACAGTTTGTAAACCACCGTCAACTTCACGAGTTACTTGAACTTTACCACCATCGACTTTAACTTCAGATGCGAAAGTACCTTGACCAGCACCGAGTAAAGCACCAAGCATTTGACCTACTTGGTTAGAGTCATCATCAATTGCTTGTTTACCAAGAAGGATAAGTTCTGGTTTTTCAGCATCAACAACGCCTTTCAAGATTTTAGCAACTTCTAAAGCGCCAACTTCATCAGCAGTTTCAACTAAAATACCGCGGTCAGCACCTAAAGCCATTGCAGAACGAATTTGTTCTTGAGCGTCTTTAGAACCCACTGAAACAACAACGATTTCAGAAACTGTTCCTTTTTCTTTTAAGCGAACCGCTTCTTCCACTGCGATTTCACAGAATGGGTTGATTGACATCTTAACGTTGGTAAGGTCAACCCCACTATTGTCCGGCTTAACACGAACTTTTACGTTGGCATCAACCACACGTTTTACAGCGACAAGAGCCTTCATGTAATCCTCGGCTGTTCTAAGCAAGTAAATGTAATGAAGAGCATTCTAACTCTTCGATTGAAACTTTTTAGGTGCCCTATCTTGCAATGTATTTGGCATTTCGGTCAAGTCACAATTTCCGCTATGGCAACAAAAAAGATGAAACGCTCAGTTCACATATTGAAAATAATTATTGATGCTACAAATTTAGTTTATAAATGTGATGAATATTAAACTTTGATTTTTTTAATATTTTATAAAATTCAACGATCTAAAACAGGCATTTTGATTTAAATAAGGATGATCTGTAACGGATCGTTTCTGATAAATTTACATGTCTTTTCACTTTCGAAAAAAAGCGTCAATTAAGTAAGAACACCAATTAAACAAATCTCACAAATAAAGCGAAAAAGTAGTCGACGATTAAATGCTCAATTTTGCAACATAATATATCAGGATTTAGCTTTTTTGCGCGCGTGGATGGGTTTGATCATACACTTTAGCCAGTTGTTCGAAGTCAACATGGGTATAAATTTGGGTGGTCGACAAATTACTGTGCCCAAGCATCTCTTGTACAGAACGTAAATCACCACTAGCGGAAAGCATATGACTCGCAAAACAATGACGCAATAAATGTGGATGTAAATCAACATTGACACCTGCACGCTGTGCTTGCAGTTTGACTCGATTTTCAATCTGACGCGGAGTTAAGGCATTACCACGCTGTGAGATGAAAACAGCTGAGTCGGCATTAACACCACTTTGCCAAATTCGATAGATTTTCAGCCATTCCACCAGACTGTCCTTGGCCTTGCCACCAAATGGGACAATTCGGGTTTTATTGCCTTTACCCATAATACGTAAAAGTTGTCGGTTAAAATCGACATCTTTAATCGTCAATCCTTGTAATTCTGCTAAACGGAGACCACTGGAATAAAGCAGTTCGAGCATGGCTTTATCACGTAACCATAATTGTTGTTCGATCGGTTTCTCTGGTGCTACTTGATCTAAGATCTGATGTACAGTCTCAATATCAATCATCCCCGGTAAAGGTCGTGGTTGACGTTTTAATCGGAAATCTTCAGATGGATTTTGCTCCAGATATTGACCTTGTTCTGCCCACTTCATAAATTGACGAATTGAAGTCAAATGACGCTGCAAGCTACTGCTACTCAATTGATCTCGTTCGACACGCGCAGCCAGATACTCCCGCAAATCAGAAGCCTCAACATCTGGTAATTGTAATTGCTTATATTCGCAAAATTTAAAAAAATCGGTTAAATCACGTTGATAAGCAGCAATGGTATGTTCAGATTGATTTTGAATGATCCGTTCTTTTAACCACATGGATAACAGTTTTTCAGGACTTTCCAAATTGCTCTCCAGTGTTATGCCTATAGCTACGGCTACAGTCTAGCAAATTTTGCTGCGATTTATCGCTAAACCGATATCGAACAATTGATGCCTGTGTAATACAATAAATTTCAAGTTTTGAGTGACACCATCATCATGACAACAATGCTTATTCCCTATCTCATCGCAATCACCCTCTTGACTATTACTCCTGGTCTAGATACCACACTGATTATTCGCACTGCTACTCTGGAAGGTAAAGCGAAGGCATTCCAAGCTGCTTTAGGGATTAATCTAGGTTGTATTGTATGGGGCGTGATTGTGGCCTGTGGATTAGGTGCATTGTTAATGACCTCCGATCTCGCCTTCAATGCCTTGAAATGGATAGGTGCGATTTATTTAGCATGGTTAGGCTTAAATCTTATTTTAAAACCGCGTAGCCAACTTGCAGGTCTAGACGATGTAGCGGTGACTCAAAACTGGTTTATTAAAGGGTTTTGGGGCAATCTACTCAACCCCAAAGTCGGTATTTTTTATATTTCTTTCTTACCTCAGTTTATTCCACAATCTTCGTCTCCAGTCATCTGGACCATGGGGCTGGTGATGATTCATGTCGCCATTGGATTTATTTGGTCAATTTTTTTGATCACTGCGATGCAGTCCATTTCTGCTTATTTGAAGCAGCCTAAATTCATTCGCTATATGGATCGTATTACAGGGAGTATTTTCATCTTATTTGCACTCAAACTCGCATTCAGCAAACGATAAGCAATAAAAAAGCGTGCTGATCACAGCACGCACAATATCAATTTCAACCACGATCTAATTCTTTTTTAAATAATCATTTATTTGTATGGCGACTTCATCTGCACATTTCTCTGCCAGCTGATGGTCACCACCTTCAACAATATAGAGTTTAGATTTTTGCAAGATCTGATTTAAATATTCACCAACCGCAATCGGACTAATCGGATCTTGATTGCCCCAGATCAATAAAGTGTTCACCTCAATATCTGGTAAACATTGCTCATAATCGGCTTTTGTTGTCACGAACCAATCGGGGTATTCAATATATTCTTGCTGATAAAACTGACGCCAGTCTTGAACTTGAAATCGGTCTAAATTAATTCCACCCGAAGTTGTGATCAAGACTAAACCTTTCACCAAATCTGTTTTTTGTAATGCCGCAGCGATGGCAAAGATTCCGCCCATAGATTGGGCAATAAGAATAGAAGGTTGCTGAATCTGTGCAAGCACATAATGGCTCAGATCATCAAAACTGTGAATATCAGAATCTGTTGCCACACCATGAAAACCAGGATAAGCAACTACTTGTTTTGTATAATGATGAGGAATCTGTTCGATCAGAGGATTCCAAAATTGAGTATTTCCAGACGCACCCGCAAGAAAGACCAAGTTTTTCATTGATGTACCCAAAGTCCTAATTCGCCAACAAAATAAGTCTTAAAATCCTCTACTTCAATATGATAAGTATCAACTAGTAAAGGTGTTCCATCAGCGACTGATGATAAGTCTTTGATTAATGAAAGTGAAATAGCCTCATTCATAAATGGAGAATATTTATTTTCATACTCCATATTATAAGTTTTTATAGATTCTAAAGTAACTTTAAAAAAAGCTTCCATTCTATCCGCTTCAGCAAAATCCCTAGACAATGGTGGAGCTGTATGACCATATATATTCCCATGACTATCATACGTTCGATACAATTGATTAGCCCAGAAAAAGTAATATTGCTTTTCATCAACTCCTAACGTATATACTTTGCTATATCCCTGAAACTCATTTACTGGTCTCCAACAATTTTCTTCTATAGACCAGATTGGATGTTCTGCAGTTGAAAGAACATAACTTAGATCCATATACATTTCGGAAAATTGATCTTCTGTACAGTAAGCAAAACGATAAACTTCCTGATTAGATGTTGTTATTATTTTTAATATACGTTTATAAGCTTTAATATCTATATTTTCTTCCGACATAGATAAAACAAGGTCGCCCACTTTAATATTCTGAATTGGAATCAATCCTTTATCCGTATGAACCAATGTCCCTGCTGCAAAACCATTCATTTTATTTATGTCCTTTCTAGTTATAAAAAAACCTACCCTACTTATCGTAAGATAGGTTTATATCTTTTTAAAATTACACTTGGAAATATCTTAAATCCAAACGGGCATCATAAACATGTGTGGTAGGACCTGTCATCCAGACCACATCACCTTCACGCCAAGCGATATGTAACTTCCCACCAGCAAGCTGAACTTCGACTTCATTCGCCAGCAAACCACGGCGCATACCACTGATTGCTGCGGCACAAGCTCCTGTACCACAGGCTAAAGTCTCACCGACACCACGCTCAAATACACGTAAACGGATATGCTTTTCATCCAGAATTTGCATAAATCCAGCATTCACACGTGCAGGAAAACGCGCATGTGATTCCACTTGTGGACCAATACGCTCAACATCAGCAGTTAATACATCAGGAACAATCGTGACAGCATGCGGATTACCCATATTCACAACATCAATATTAATGCTCTGATTATCTGCAAGTTCCAGTGCGTATAAACCTTCAATATCTTCATGCTCTTGGGTCACAAACGGAATTTCTTCTGGAAGAAATTTCGGTGGTCCCATGTTGACACGCACCCAACCATTGGCACCCAACTCAGGCTCAACAATCCCTGCTTTGGTTTGCACACGAATTTTGGTTTTAGTTGTCAATTGACGCTCATGTACAAAGCGAGCAAAACAACGCACCCCATTGCCACATTGCTCGACTTCCGAACCATCGGCATTAAAGATTCGATATTTAAAATCGACATCTGGCAAATCAGGTGGCTCAACAATCAGTAGTTGATCAAAACCCACACCGAAATGACGATCAGCTAAACGCTGAATCGTCACTGTATCTAAATAAGCTCGCTGGGTCACAAGGTCAACGACCATAAAATCATTGCCAAGACCATGCATTTTGGTAAATTCTAAATACATCTTAATTTACTCCTCAGGCAACAAACGCTCTTTTTCCCAGAGTGATTCTATGGTTTCACGTTCACGAATTAAATAGGCTTGATCACCACTGACCATAACTTCAGCAGCACGACCACGGGTATTATAGTTAGAGCTCATCACAAAACCGTAAGCACCTGCACCTAATACCGCCAACACATCATTTTCCTGAAGCGCTAAATCACGTTCTTTACCCAAGAAATCGCCAGTTTCACAGATCGCACCAACCAAATCCCAAGTTTTAACTTCGACATCAGGATTTGGATTGACAGATTGGATATCCATCCACGCTTCATATAGAGCAGGACGAATTAAATCATTCATGGCCGCATCAATAATCGCAAAGTTGCGATGATTGGTCGGTTTTAACAAATCCACCTTGGTGAGTAATGCACCTGCATTGGCAGAAATACTACGCCCTGGTTCCATATAGACTTTGAGACCCAACTTTTCTAAAGCTGGACGCATCGAATTAGCATATTCTTCAACACTTGGTGGCGTTTCATCTTTATAACGCACACCCAAACCACCACCAATATCAATATGTTTGAGGTTGATACCCAAGCTTTTCAACTGCTCAATCATTAAAATCACACGATCAAGTGCATCCACGAAAGGTTTGGTTTCAGTCAATTGTGAACCGATATGACAATCAATACCGACGATCTCAAGATTCGGTAACGACGCTGCATATTGATAAGTTTCATCAACAGTATCACTTGGAATACCAAACTTATTTTCTTTCAAACCTGTAGAGATATAAGGATGAGTTTTGGCATCTACATCTGGATTTACACGTAAAGAAATCGGTGCTTTTTTGCCTAATTTCGCTGCAACTTTTTGAATACGATCCAGCTCAGCATGAGATTCGACATTAAAGCAAGCAATCCCGACATTTAAGGCTTTTTCGATATCGGCTTCAGATTTACCTAAACCAGAAAATACGATTTTCGAAGGTTCACCACCTGCTGCAAGTACACGTGCCAGTTCTCCACCAGTTACGATATCAAAACCTGCACCTACCTTTGCCAACACATTTAGAACAGCCAAATTTGAGTTTGACTTCACCGCAAAACAGATTTGATGATCAATAAAATCAAAAGCACGGTGCATATCCAAATAATGCTTTTCAAAAGTTGCTTTTGAATAAACATATAAAGGCGTGCCATATTGCTGTGCGAGCTGATCCAGTGAACATTGCTCAGCGTGCAATACTCCATTAATGCGAGTGAAACTCATGAAGATGTCCTTATTTACAAACTTAAGGTGAGATGGTCTGTGATTGAGTCGTTGACGATGTTGCTTGGCGTTCTACCTCTGCTTGATCTGCTTTTGCATCAGATGAAGCCTTAGCCTGAGGTGCTTCATTTTTATAAAGCAGATATTTTGCGCGCTTATCCTGATTTTGATCAGACGGTAATTGCAATGCACCTGACTGACCGCATGCAGTTAAAATAACGCTGCTCAGCAACACACTGATAGAACAAATGACTTTAAGCATCTGTGCACCTAACTTTTACAATTCGGAGCAGTATAGCGTGATCGTCAGATTGGCTAAAGTCTAAACTTGAATGAATCAAACAATAACCATAAAAAAACGCCGACTTTGGGGTCAGCGTTTTGTGTTAAATCGGCTAAAGAATTACTTTTTCTTATAGAAGAAATAACCAATTGCTAAAATAACAAACCAGATTGGGCTAACTTTGAGTGATTCCAACGTGGTTTCATCCAAGGCAAGGAAGTAAATCGTTGCAAGGAAGAAAATGATCACCACCCAACATGTAAACACACCACCAGGCAATTTAAATGTTGATTGCGCATGCAATTCAGGACGATTTCTACGGTAGTTAATATAACTCCACATAATAATCATCCATACACAGATGAATAAAATCGTTGATAGCGTTGTTGCTAAAGTAAATGCCGTCACTTCATCATTAGTACCCGTTTGTAATTTATAAACAAACTGAACAAATGCACCAATGAAGATACAGATAGAAGAGAAGATTAATGCTTTTGCAGGTACAGCAGATTTAGAAAGCTTCGCAAATAGTTTTGGTGCTTGCTGATCTCCTGACAAACCAAACAACATACGGCTGGTTGAGAATACGCCACTGTTCATTGATGACATCACTGACGACAACACCACCAAGTTCATGATAATCGCTGCAGAAGCAATACCCGCTTGTGAGAAGATGTTTACGAATGGACTAACTTTAGGATTGATTTGATCCCAAGGTGTTACACACATCACCACGAACAATGCCAATACGTAGAAAATAATGATACGGATTGGAATCGAGTTGATTGCTTTCGGTAAGTTACGTTTCGGATCTTGTGTTTCGGCAGCAGTTGTACCAACCAATTCCACCCCGACAAATGCGAAAATTGCAATTTGGAAACCCGCCAAGAAACCATCTAAACCTTTAGGGAACATACCACCGTGTGTCCAAAGGTTAGATACACTTGCAACCGTACCCGTAGTGCTGGTAAACCCAGTAAAGATCATCCATAGACCAACAGCAATCAGGACAATAATCGCTGTGATCTTCACCATCGCAAACCAGAATTCCATTTCACCGAATAATTTTACGGTGACTAAGTTCAAGCCAAGCACAAAAGCAATAGCGACAGTACTAATCAGCAAACCACCTAATGGTGTAAATGATTCGCCACCATTAAAGAATTCCAGATAGTAAATAATGGCTGATAAATCTGCGATACCAATGGTGACCCAACAGAGCCAATAAGTCCAACCAACAAAATAGCCAGCCCAAGGGCCGATTAAATCAGTCGATAAATCGATAAAAGATTTGTAGTTGAGGTTGGATAGTAGCAGTTCCCCTAATGCACGCATTACGAAGAACACCATCAAACCAATGGTCATATAAATAAACAGAATAGATGGTCCAGCTAAACTAATGGTTTTACCAGACCCCATGAACAACCCTGTTCCGATTGCACCGCCAATCGCAATCAACTGTAGATGTCGATTAGATAGACTACGGTGAAGTCCGCTTTGTTCAGCAGCCTCACTCAGATTTTGATTCGACATTTTACAAAAACTCTCCAGTGTTTTTAGTTCATTAACTAAAGTCCGCTCTCAATAACGATTCGTACTATTTTCGGTATCTTTTCTCGTTATCTATAGATTGGCTGACTTCAGCTAAGCAATTTTTTACCTGTATTTCTCAAAATACAATTGAATTCGATCATACGCACAAGGCAAAAACAATACAATGAACTTGTGAGGACATCACAAATACAGGAAATCGTTGAATCCATAAAAAAGAAGTCAGGAATATTCTTCCTAACTTCTTTATCCCGAAAATATTAATTTATAATTCAATCATTAGATGATTGTTGCTGTTTCTTCTTCAAACGCTCTTCCCAGAATGTTGCATTTCGAATACCGAGTTTAACTGGATCAAATATAAACTCTTTGACCCCCGCTTTTTGCTGCTCTTCATAATCTCGCAGTGCTTTAATGGTCGGTTTCCATACAAAATAAGTCACGATAATACCGATGATATTAATCCATGCCATCAGACCAACCCCAATATCACCAATCCCCCAAATATAACCTGTTGCGCTGAGTACGCCATAAGCCACGGAAATCATAATGAAACATTTAGTGATGAATAAAAGAGATGGTGTTTTGGTGATATAGCTCAGATAAGTGATGTTTGTTTCAGCAATATAGTAATAGGCCACAATCGTGGTAAAGGCGAAGAAGAATACAGCCAATGCGACAAAGATTTGACCAAAGCCACCAAATACGGTGCTCACTGCCATTTGTGTAAATGCAGGTGAACCAATTTCAGTGGTAGCCGCTACATTTTGCACGATAAACTGCCCAGCTTCTAAGGTACCTTGTACGTTATACATGCCTGTAATCAAAATCATAAAGGCTGTTGCAGAACACACAAATAACGTGTCGACATAAATTGAAAAGGCTTGCACAAAACCTTGCTGCGCTGGATGCTGAACTTCTGCGGCTGCAGCTGCATGCGGTCCAGTACCTTGCCCTGCCTCATTCGAGTAAACACCACGTTTTACTCCCCAACCAATTGCGGCGCCAATCCCTGCCATTGGAGAAAATGCATCTTCAAAGATGAGTTTGATCACGCCAGGCAATTCTTGGATATTCATCCCGACAATAATGACAGCCATCAAGATATAACCCAAGGCCATAAATGGAACAACGAACTCTGCGAAGCGAGCAATACGTTTAATTCCACCAAAAATAATGATTGCCAATAAAGAGACAATCACGATTAAGGCTAATAATTTATAAGTACCGACATTACCAAATACGATGGCACCCTGACCTGTAATTTGGGTAAACGCATTACCGACCGCATTGGCTTGAATGCCAGGTAGAAACAAACCACAGGAAACAATTGCAGCAATCGCAAAGAGAATCCCTAACCAACGCTGACCTAAGCCTCGGTCAAAATAAAATGCAGGCCCACCACGATATTCACCTTGATATTCGACCTTATAAATTTGACCGAGTGTGGACTCGACATACGCGGTACTCGCACCCAAAAATGCGACTAACCACATCCAAAACACAGCACCTGGACCACCGAACCCAATTGCTGCCGCCACCCCTGCAATATTACCGACCCCGACACGTCCAGATAAAGAGACTGACAGGGCTTGGAATGAGGAAATTCCTTGCGCGGAGGATGAACCATTAATTAACAGTTTTGCCATTTCCTTAATTTGGCGAACTTGCACAAACCGAGTTAAAATAGAAAAAAACAAACCAGCACCTAGGCATAAATAGATCAGCGCTGGACTCCAGATAATTCCATTTACCCAATTTACAATTTCTGCTGTACTCATAGACATTAACCTTTATTATATATTTTGAAAAAATAGCCACTGCTAAATTTTCATTCGTCTGAGCATGAGCAATATCTATGCCATTCGATCAAAACCTCATGACAATAAATAAGCGAACACACCAACACCATCCTTGGAAAAAGTGAACTGAACAAAAAAAGCGATTGCTAAAAACACACTGTCTATAACTTGTAAAAGTTGTATATCATGTTATTTTTCTGAGCACTTCCCTTTAACCAATCTGCGACGAAATCATGCCGTCTTCGTTTTGTAATTCCTTAAAGAACGATCAGCATTGTTAGAAATTTTCGTCCTGATTCTTTTTTATCTAATTTTAAGAAAGTTTTCAATTTTATCTTATGGCAAAAATTAAAACCGTTTACCGATGTGAACAATGTGGTGCAGACCATCCTAAATGGACAGGTCAATGTACTGAATGTGGCGAATGGAATAGTCTGCTCGAGGTTCGAATTGAGCCAGCAGTGACACATCGCGGCCAAGCTAAAATAGGCGGCTATGCGGGGCAAGCAGCCAGCATTACCACGCTCAATCAAGTCACAGTATCCAATGAAACTCGTGTTCCAACAGGCATTAGCGAATTCGATCGTGTACTCGGTGGTGGTCTAGTTATCGGTTCAGTGGTGTTGATCGGTGGTGATCCTGGGATTGGTAAATCAACCATACTGTTGCAAACCGCCACCCATATGGCCAGTAAAAAAAGCTCGGCGCTTTATGTGACGGGTGAAGAATCACTTTCACAGGTTGCCTTACGAGCTCAACGTTTAGATCTACCTACAGACTCACTTAAGGTGATGGCGGAAACCTGTGTTGAGCGCATTTGCGAAGTACTCGCACAAAAACGTCCCGCTGTTGCAATTTTGGACTCTATTCAAACCTTATATACCGAAACACTGCAATCGGCACCCGGCGGTGTCTCACAAATCCGTGAATCTGCTGCCCTACTGACTCGATTTGCAAAGAATAGCGGCACTGCTTTATTCCTTGTTGGTCATGTCACCAAAGAAGGCGCATTAGCGGGTCCTCGTGTTTTAGAACATATGGTCGATTGTGTGCTTTATTTTGAAGGGCAATCTGACTCTCGTTATCGCATGATACGTGCGGTAAAGAACCGTTTTGGTGCAGTCAATGAACTCGGTGTATTTGCGATGACCGATAAAGGTCTACGTGAAGTGGCCAATCCATCAGCTATTTTCTTAAGTCGTTATGATGAAGCCATTCCAGGTTCAATCGTGATGATTAGCCGTGAAGGTACTCGCCCACTACTCGTTGAAGTTCAAGCTCTCGTTGATGATGCTCACGGGCAACCCCGTCGTGTAGCACTTGGTTTAGAACAAAACCGTTTAAATATGCTGCTGGCAGTAATGCATCGGCATGGTGGCGTACAAACCTCAGGACAAGATGTCTATGTCAATGTGGTCGGTGGTTTGAAAATTACCGAGACGGGTTCTGACTTAGCTGTACTACTGGCATGTGCTTCAAGTTTAAGAGGCAAAGCCTTACCGCAGCAATTGGCTGTCTTTGGTGAAGTCGGGCTCTCTGGTGAAATTCGTCCTGTACCGAATGGACAAGAACGCTTAAAAGAAGCGGCAAAACATGGCTTTAAGTATGTGATTTTACCTCGAGGAAATGCACCTCAGAAATCAATTGATGGCGTACAAATCATTGCTGTGGCACGTTTACATGAAGCCCTGACTGAGGCCATGCAGTTGAGTGATGAATTAGGGTAATCAATTGACATAAAAAAACATACTTTTGTTATTGAAATTCCATCGAAATACCTTCATAAATACATTTACAAATTGGATTTAAATAGGAATTTTCGATGCAAGTACACCAGCGTGGCTTGATGGCAGCTCTTTTAATGGCAACTTTGGTTGCTGCACCGCTTGCGGAAGCAAAACGTGCAGGTGGCGGTAAAAGCCATGGCATGAGCAGATCTAGTTCATCTAGCCAATCTTACCAACCATCACGTCAAGCAACTCCAGCACCTCAACAACAAACTGCACCACAAAGATCTGGTCCAGGCGTTGGTACAATGGTTGCTGCGGGTGTCGCAGGTGCTGCAGTAGGTGCTGTTGCAGCAAATGCATTGGCAGATGATAAACAACAGAACCCAACTGCAACTGAGCAACAAGCAACTCAACAAGCGCAACAACAGGAAGAAAAAAAAGGTGGCATTCCTAGTTGGCTTTGGGTACTTCTTGCTGCTGCGATCGCCTTCTTTGTTTTCCGCAAATTAGGCGCAAAAAAAAAATTAGCAGCCAATAATCCATACGCACCAAACAATGGCGGTCAAAATAACTTTGGCCGTCAAACCCCACCTCAACCTGCTGCACGTCAAGCAACTGATAACACCAACATCTTTGGTCAATCTGTCGCTGGTGGCGCTGCTGCTCCACAAGCGCCATTTGGTGCTGCATCAATGAGTAGTGGTAACCAATTACCAGATGGTACTGAACCTGCTGCATTCTTACGTATTGCCCGTCAACGTTTTAACCACATTCAGTCGGTAAACAGTGCGAGCAATGTTGAAGAAATTCGTCGTTACTTGACACCTGAACTTTATAATTCAATGTACAGCGACATTATGGCGAACCAAGACCAAGACGTTGCGGAATTTAGCAACCTCAATGCAATGGTTGTTGAAAGCACCACTGAAAATGGTCAATACCTTGTTAGCGTACGCTTTACAGGTACAGTCAGTGAAGACTTAAACAGCTTGCCTCAACCATTTGCTGAAATCTGGCATTTTGTGAAGCCTGCTGGCTCACAGCAAGATTGGGTTGTTGCAGGTATTCAACAAGCTTAATTTACCCCTTTGATTCTAAAAGAGCTGTTTCGACAGCTCTTTTTTATTGCCCGTCATTTTATACCTATAAAAAAAGCCACTCTCTATATCGGAGAATGGCGGAGTGTAAATAGAACTATACTTTATGTTTATTATTATCGTGAAAACACAACCTAGCACGATCAGTCTATTGATACTAACGGATAAGCTCAAAGAAAAACCATTCCTCTTTTGGGGAATAAAGCTATTTTATTGAGACTATTTCAACAACTTTCAGCTCACCCCCTTTGTCGTGAATATCACACACCAATATGCCTTTAGGAACCACTATCAGCACGTTAAGGCTAGCTCAATACATTTGTTTTCCTACAACATAAAACAACAAGCCTACAGGTGAAATCAGCCACGATTCATCTCGGTATATAAACCGACTCACATAAAAAAAGGCTTTGCCGAAGCAAAGCCTTTAAATCTGATCTTTTAATTATTCAGGATCATGAAACAAACTGTAGGAACAACCAATATAGACCACCAGACAAGGTAATCGTTGCTGGTAAAGTAAATATCCATGCAGAAAGAATGGTTTTCACTGTTGCGAAGTTTAAACCTGACTTATTGGCAACCATGGTACCCGCAACCGCACTGTTTAACACGTGAGTTGTCGATACTGGCATACCCAAACCATCTGCCGCAGCAATGGTACTCATCGCTACAAGCTCAGCAGACATACCCTGACCATAAGTCATATGGTTCTTACCAATACGCTCACCGACAGTCACAACAATACGCTTCCAGCCCACCATGGTACCTAGACCAAGCGCTAGTGCAACTGCAACTTTAACCCAGTTTGGAATGTATTGAAGGAATGAATCCAAGCTACTACGGTATTCTTTTACAACTTTAGCTTGGTCTTTATCCATTTCTGGCAAAGCTTCAGCTTTATCTAAACGCTTAAAGGTTGTGGTACTTAAATACATGTCATTGCGGATTTCACTCACAGCAGCTTCAGGAATCGCCTTAAGATCGCCGTACCCAGCAACACGTGTACCCAAATGCTCTGTCATACTTGCTAACGCAGGTACAACCTCAGCCGTTTGTTCTTTGGTTTGGATATATTTAGTTAATACTTCACGCGCTTTCTCATCGGTCAGCTCGTTTTGATTAACGTTTAAAACCGTCGCCGTTTTAGAAGAAAGCTGTTCAAAAGACTGTAAATGCTGCGCATCCAAGTTTTTATTTAATGAATAAGCCAATGGAACCAAGCCAATTAGGATCAACATGATCAGGCCCATGCCTTTTTGACCATCGTTTGAACCGTGTGCAAAGCTCACACCTGTACAAGTAAAAATGAGAATTGCACGAATCACTGGTGGTGGTGGCTTATTGCCTTCTGGTGGCTGAAACAGCTCCATTTGGCGTTTAAATACTTTCTTCACCAACAAGAATAGGATTGCTGCAAATGCAAAACCAATCAATGGAGAGAATAATAATGCCTTACCAACTTTAATCACCTGATCCATATCAATACCACTACTGGTCGCACCAGCTGAAGCATTTAAGATATGGTTCATGATGCCCACACCCAAAATCGATCCGATTAAGGTATGTGAACTTGATGCAGGAATCCCCAAAAACCACGTTCCTAAATTCCATAGGATTGCCGCGATTAACAGTGCAAAAACCATCGCAAAGCCAGCACCACTGCCGACATTCATAATCATTTCTACAGGGAGTAATGCAATAATACCGTATGCAACCGCACCACTCGCCACCATAACCCCGAGGAAGTTACAGAAGCCAGCCCACATCACTGCTGCTGGGGCAGGTAATGCATTGGTATAAATAACCGTCGCTACAGCGTTTGCCGTATCGTGAAAACCATTTACAAATTCAAAGCCTAAAGCAATGAAAAGTGCCGTCGATAAAAGAATAACTGAATATAAACTTAAAGGCGGTACATGTGCCAAATCAGCACTGAGCTGAAAACCGATATAAATCAGTGTTGCAACAATAATTGTCAAAAACACCGGCATAAAGAATTTCGGTGTTGGTACATGTACATTCGTCGATTTTGCCTGAGAGCTGGCAAGCGGTGAATCCGAAACAGGAGGAAGATTAGAATTCATGTAGACGGTTAGAGGATAATAAAATCCCCTGTATTGTTTAATTAAATTATGACAATTATATGACAAAGGACTGTCACATAAAGCCAAAATTTCATGTTTTCATCACATTTTTTTGTATTTTCTTGCGATAAACCTATCCTAATATTTACTTTAATTAATAAAAAACAATGCATTATAAAACCAAAAACAGCGATAGAACTGTTTGTCTGATTTTGCAACAAACGCAACGAAATATGAAATCAAACTGTCATATTTCAAACTAGATGTTTTCTTTTTAAGCATTATTCAATTCAATTGTGACAACTTCATGAACATTTTATGACATTTTCTAAGTGACCCGATGAATCACTGTTCTGAGTTGTTGAAAATACGCGCTTTGACGTAGCTTCTGTTACAATGCCCCTGCTTTTTATCTTGATCATCGACTGGGGTTTCTGAATGTCCACGCTTACCACCCTACAATCACTTCTTGCCCAACGCATCCTGATTATTGATGGTGCAATGGGAACCATGATTCAACGCCATAAACTAGAAGAAGAAGATTATCGTGGTGAACGTTTTGCAGATTGGGCATCAGACCTTAAAGGCAATAACGACTTATTGGTTTTAACCCAACCTCAGATTATTCAAGGTATCCATGAAGCTTACTTGGATGCAGGCGCAGATATTATTGAAACCAACAGCTTTAACGGCACCCGTGTTTCGATGTCTGACTACCACATGGAAGACCTTGTTCCAGAGATCAACCGTGAAGCGGCACGCGTAGCCAAAGCAGCATGTGAAAAATACTCAACCCCAGACAAACCTCGTTTTGTTGCAGGCGTCCTTGGACCAACATCACGTACTTGTTCGATCTCACCAAATGTAAATGACCCTGCATTCCGTAATATTAGCTTTGATGAGCTCAAAGAAAACTATATTGAAGCTGCCCATGCCCTGATTGAAGGCGGTGCAGACATCCTCTTGATCGAAACTGTGTTCGATACTTTGAACTGTAAGGCTGCAATCTTTGCGGTGAAAGAAGTATTCAAGCAACTTGGTCATGAACTGCCATTGATGATCTCAGGCACGATTACCGATGCATCTGGCCGTACCTTAACAGGCCAAACCGCAGAAGCGTTCTGGAACTCAGTACGTCACGGTGATTTACTCTCAATCGGTTTTAACTGTGCCTTGGGTGCAGATGCCATGCGTCCACACGTTAAGACGATTTCTGATGTTGCTGATACCTTTGTTTCTGCCCATCCAAACGCAGGTTTACCGAATGCCTTCGGTGAATATGATGAAACGCCTGAACAAACTGCTGCTTTCATTAAAGAATTTGCCGAAAGTGGTTTAATCAATATCACGGGTGGTTGCTGTGGTACTACACCCGACCATATCCGTGCGATTTACAATGCAGTCAAAGACATTCAGCCACGCCTAGTGCCTGAAACCAAACCAGCCTGCCGTTTAAGTGGTTTAGAACCATTTAACATTGATGAAAATTCATTATTCGTGAACGTCGGCGAACGTACCAACGTCACAGGTTCAAAAAAATTCCTACGCCTCATCCGTGAAGAAAAGTTTGCCGAAGCTTTAGAAGTAGCTCAGCAACAAGTTGAAGCCGGTGCACAGATCATCGACATCAACATGGATGAAGGTATGCTCGATTCGCAAAATGCGATGGTGCATTTCCTCAATTTAGTTGCATCTGAGCCGGATATCTCTCGTGTGCCAATCATGATTGACTCATCGAAATGGGAAATCATTGAAGCAGGTTTGAAGTGTGTACAAGGTAAACCTGTTGTTAACTCAATTTCCTTAAAAGAAGGTTATGACGAGTTTGTCGAAAAAGCACGCCTATGCCGTCAATACGGTGCTGCAATTATTGTCATGGCCTTTGATGAAACAGGTCAGGCAGATACCGCTGCACGTAAGCGTGAAATCTGTAAACGTTCTTATGATGTTCTCGTCAATGAAGTGGGCTTCCCTGCCGAAGATATCATTTTTGACCCGAACGTATTTGCTGTGGCAACAGGGATCGAAGAACACAACAACTATGGCGTCGATTTTATTGAAGCTACAGGTTGGATTAAACAAAACTTGCCACATGCCATGATTTCAGGCGGTGTCTCTAACGTTTCGTTCTCCTTCCGTGGTAATGAGCCTGTGCGTGAAGCGATTCACTCAGTATTCCTTTACCATGCCATCAAACAAGGCATGACTATGGGGATCGTGAACGCTGGTCAAATGGCGATTTATGACGATATTCCCAAAGAACTAAAAGATGCGGTTGAAGATGTTGTTCTGAATCAGAACCAAGGTGAATCAGGTCAAAACGCGACAGAAAAACTGCTTGAAGTGGCAGAAAAATTCCGTGGTCATAGTGGTGCACAACGCGAAGCTGAAAATCTGGAATGGCGCAATGAGTCGGTTGAAAAACGTCTTGAATATGCCTTAGTTAAAGGTATCACCACTTATATTGATGAAGATACTGAAGAAGCCCGTTTAAAAGCCAAACGTCCTCTTGATGTGATTGAAGGCGCATTGATGGATGGTATGAATGTGGTCGGTGATTTATTCGGTTCGGGTAAAATGTTCCTGCCACAAGTAGTGAAATCTGCACGTGTAATGAAACAAGCTGTTGCATGGTTGAACCCGTACATCGAAGCTGAAAAAGGCAATGCACAATCCAAAGGCCGTGTTTTGATGGCTACGGTAAAAGGTGACGTGCATGATATTGGTAAAAATATCGTGGGCGTGGTCTTAGGCTGTAATGGTTATGACATCGTTGATCTTGGCGTGATGGTACCTGCGGAAAAAATCCTGCAAACTGCAATTGATGAGAAATGTGACATCATCGGTTTGTCTGGTTTGATCACTCCATCTTTAGATGAAATGGTTTTTGTTGCCAAAGAAATGCAACGTAAGGGCTTTGACATTCCATTATTGATTGGTGGTGCAACCACATCGAAAGCACATACTGCAGTGAAGATTGATCCACAGTATCAAAATGATGCGGTGATTTATGTAGCCGATGCCTCTCGTGCGGTCGGTGTAGCAACTACCCTGCTATCAAAAGAAATGCGCGGCAATTTTATTGCTGAACATCGTGCTGAATATGCCAAGATTCGTGAACGCCTAGCCAATAAGCAGCCAAAAGCAGCCAAACTTAGTTATGCCGAATCAATTGAAAATGGTTTTATGGTGGATGACAACTATGTGCCACCGATTCCAAATAGCTTAGGCACGCAAGTCATTAGCAATTATCCATTAGCGACCTTGGTTGAATACTTTGACTGGACGCCATTCTTTATCTCTTGGAGCTTGGCAGGTAAATTCCCGAAAATCCTGACAGATGAAGTTGTGGGTGAAGCAGCCACTGATTTGTATAACCAAGCGCAAGCGATGCTGAAAGACATTATTGAGAATAATCGTTTTGATGCACGTGCTGTATTTGGTTTATACCCTGCACAACGTACAGGCGCAGATACAGTGAGCGTGTTTGATGAAGCGGGTCAAAAGGTTACGCATACCTTTGAGCATATTCGTCAGCAATCTGACAAGGTGACAGGCAAACCAAACTTATCTTTAGCAGACTTTATTAGCACTTCTAAAGACAATACCGATTATCTTGGTGGTTTCACTGTATCGATCTTTGGTGCAGAAGAATTGGCAAATGAATATAAAGCCAAAGGCGATGATTATTCAGCGATCTTGGTTCAGTCGTTGGCCGATCGTTTTGCAGAAGCATTTGCTGAGCACTTGCATGAGCGTATCCGTAAAGAGTTCTGGGGCTATAAAGCTGATGAGACTTTGGGCAATGAGGAGTTGATCAAAGAGAAGTATGTCGGTATTCGTCCTGCACCAGGTTATCCTGCTTGCCCAGAGCATTCTGAAAAAGCAGTGTTATTTGACTGGTTAGGTTCGGAAGCGAAGATCGGTACCAAGTTGACTGAACACTTTGCGATGATGCCGCCTTCTTCTGTCAGTGGGTTCTATTATTCGCATCCTGAAAGTGAATACTTTAACGTAGGTAAAATTTCTCAAGATCAGCTTGAGGATTATGCAAAGCGTAAAGGTTGGACACTGGATGAAGCAAAGCGTTGGTTAGCACCGAATTTAGATGATTCGATTGGTTAACTTAATATTTTAATCTCCCCTAACCCCTCTTTAAAAAAAAGGGGGATTTCATGTAATTAAATGAATTACATGACAGCTCCTCCCTTTTTCAAAGGGAGGTTGGGAGGGATTAAATTGATATTTAAATAAAAATATATAATTTATAAAATAAATATTTTCTGAGTGTGATACTCATGACTCTCAGCTTAATATTCTAATAAATGGAAAATCTATCTAGCGCCCTTTGGACTTAAATAAAATCAGAATAAGCGCTCAACGATTATTAACTTTATCCAATATGCAATTAAACCATAAAAATATTATTAACAATGATTTAATAAAACACATGAAAACTAAAAAAGCTATTAAACCTACAATATACGAAGGAAATTCTTAATCCTCCCCAACCCTCCTTTAAAAAGGAGGGAGCAGCACGAATCCACGACATAGATTTAATTCGCAGTAAAGCTCCCCCTCTTATAAAGCGGGATTTAAATGGATTCTAATCTTTGCCGAACCACATAATAAATCTGCTCTACTACAACATCAAGCTCAGTCAAAATCTGATGATTAGTAAATCTTAAAGTGACCAATCCTAATTCACTCAAAGTATGATCTCGATTTTGATCAGCCTCTAACCCCAATTTGGTGTAATGCTGCCCACCATCACATTCAATTACTAAACTTGCTGCGGGACAATAGAAATCTACAATAAAATTTAGAATCGGCTTTTGTCGATAAAACTGTAATCCTAAAATTTGTTTACGTCTAATTCGTTGCCATAGCAGTTGCTCAGCATCAGTCATATTTTTCCGTAAATCACGAGATGACTGCTTCAGTTTCTTATTATAAGGTCTCATCTAATCAATTCTGCTCAAGAATAAGAATCAAAAGATAGCTTAATCTTTATCTCGAATAGCATATGTACTCGGTCTCAAAATTTAGCAATCATCAAAGAACAATTTATATTTTAAAAGTTTTCCATTTTTAAAGACAAACTCTATTGAATCATTTCCACCTTCTGCAAGCCCACTATAAACAACATTCTTATTTTCAGCGTCCATCCACAATTCATATTTTTTAAATTGTTGCATAAAAGTCTTTTGATCTATCCCACCAAGAATTTTTTGTCCATGAAACACTAGTGCATTGTTCTGACTTAAATAAACCTCTTTAATGACACCCGTGTCTAAAAGTTTAAAACTGCCATAATCATATTCATCAGGAAAATAACCACCATTACACTCATCTGGTTTTCCTTTAATGATGCTTTTCGGCTTAGCGAATGAGCGTATTGGTACTTCCCAATTATTGTACGTTTTACCCTGAATAACAGGCTGCACAAATGGAGCCGCAAACAGTGTCTGGGAAGACATACACATCAATATAAAACCCAATATTTTATTTTTCATTCTAGATATTCTTCAAAACTACTCGGCTCATTATAAATACAATTTAAATTAAATTCTCCACCATAAAAGACAATCCATCCGACTCTATTGAGCACAATACATAAACGCTATTTAGAACCTATATCATTTCAATATAGGCTCTCTACTCCTACAGCTCTTTATGCTTCTCAATCAAATCCTCAAGATTCTGATAAACATGCAACACCCGATCTTTATGCGTTCGCGCATGATCTAAACGCTGCTCAGGATCAACCAAAAGCAAGCTATGGCCATCATCAATCAAACGATCAATTCCCTCAAGAAACATCCGTTTTCCTACATCATGAATCAATGAAATCTGAGTTAAATCAATCACAATAGAACTTTTATTGACAGGCTCACATTGCAAGGTCCGTAACAACATTTCAGCTTCAGTAAATTTCAACACCCCGCGAAGCACATACACACTCAAAGAAGCATCTTTTCCAGTTCGATAATGGCTCTGTACAATGGTTTGTGCGGAAGGTGTACCTTCCATCAAATGCAATCCCATATCACGGGAAAGTCGTTCCAAGATATCAATACCACGTACGCTATTGCCGTGTTCATCAAGCCGAGGAGAAAAAGCCGCGATGCTGACCTGACCCGGTAATACACCCAAGATTCCACCTGCGACACCACTTTTAGCCGGAATGCCCACTGTTGTGAGCCAATCCCCCGCGGCATCATACATACCACAGCTCATCATCACACTCAGGACTTGGCGTACCACAGCACGATTCAATAAGCGTTTTCCAGTTTTAGGATCAACCCCACCATTGGCAAAAACACTACCCATCCTCACTAAATCTTTAACCGTCACCAAGATCGCGCATTGGCGAATATAACCATTCACAATATCGACAGGATCAGTTTCCAAAATCCCAACCGTACGCAACATATAACCAATCGAGAGATTGCGATAAGCGGTTTTTACTTCTGACTCATAAACAGCATCATCAAATTTCAGTTCACGTCCAGCCAGCTCGCTCATAAATCGACGTAAAATTTCTGCACCAGATAAGTCATCTTTGACAGGAATCAGTGAATGCGTGGTGATTGCTCCCGAATTAATCATCGGATTTTTAGGACGGCGATCTTTACCCAATGAAATTTCATTAAAAGCTTCACCCGAAGGTTCAACCCCAACTTTCTCTAATACTGCGTCAATGCCAAGCTGTTGCAGCACATAAGCATAAGTAAACGGTTTAGACATCGATTGAATGGTGAATTCAATCTCATCATCCCCAACGGAATAGATTTCACCATCGACAGTAGACAATGCCAGTGCTAATCGATCGGGATTGGCATTAGCTAACTCAGGAATATAATCTGCGAGATGCCCACTGTTATCAATATCGCAGGCATTAATCACATGTGCCAAATAATCAGGAAGTGGAGTTTTCATGGTCATCTAGCCTTTAAATGTTTCAAGTTTTAATTTAGATAAGCGCTTATAGTACAGAGGACTGATCATATTAAAATTATAGCTTTTGTAATGATTTTATGAGCTTACATACACAACTAACTCAAACGCTCTACAAATAAAATGCCATCCAAATGGTCCACCTCATGCTGAACAATTCGTGCAGGGAACCCCTCAAAAGCGGTTTCAATCACTTCACCCTGTAAAGTGTAGTAACGTACTTTGATTGCTTGTGCCCGTTCGACCTGCCCACGCTCGTCTGGCACACTTAAACAGCCTTCTTCACCTAAACAAGACTCTTGAGAAAATGCCAAAATTTCAGGATTGACCATCACGACCGCATCCATTTCAGGTGCATCGGGATAACGTGGATTCGGACGAGATGCCACAATAATTAATCGCTTTGAAATATAAACTTGTGGTGCTGCAATCCCTACCCCATTACGCTCCAGCATAGTCGCATGCATGGCGGATGCCAATTGCAATAACCACTCACTATTAAATTCCCCGTTTGCGACAGCTGCCGCTTTAATTTTTAAAACTTCTTCACCACGTTGTGCTACAGGTAGAATTACACTCATCCCACGCCCTTATCGTTATTTTGACCAAATAGTGAATATTATCGTATTGGATATTTTATCGCGTTACCATAATTTTCATTTAAGAATCTTGTCATAATATATTCGCGAAAAAAATAATGAATGGCAAAGCACATGAATGCAACCCAACTGTTTCTAGGTGTCATCTTTAGCTCGATTGGCTTAGGCTATTTTATGTATGGCAAAAAGCAGAAAATGACCGTGCCTTTGGTCTGTGGTTTAGTCTTGATGCTCTTTACCTACTTTATTGATAGCACGGCGATGATCAGTATCATTGGCGTTGTTCTTTCCATCCTCCCCTATTTTCTACGCTTCTAAATAAAAAAACTCCCCAAAAGGAGAGCTTTCTTTTCTGCAAAAATTAAAGGTGTTTCTTTAATTCATCGGCTACGATCTCGATTTCAAGCGTGCTGAATTTACGAATTTCACCTTCTGCATGTTTCTCTAACATCCCACCAATCAATGGCACTTTAACTTTCACTGTCCACGTTAAAGAGATATTCACTTTTTCACTGTCGCCAGTGACACTGCGCTCACCCTTCGCTTCCAAAGGTAGATTTGCACCCAATTCAACTGTGGAGGTTAAGTTTTTTAAATGGGTAATATCAGCACGTTTTAAACGGAATGCATTTTTTAATAATTTTTTCGCCACCTCTGGAATATTGACATCCAGATTATATTCACGGCGTAGCGTATAAATATCACCCTGAATATTCGATTCAATAATTTCCAAATTTTCGCCCGGAATACGTTTACACACTGCTTCATGCAATGAAGTATCCGCCACCAATCTTGAAAAGTCCTCAATTGAAACACCATGAATTGTTTCATTAACCGTAAATTGATGTGCCATTTTTAAATGTCCATTTCGTTTTATTAGGATTTCATCATTGCGCAAAAGTATAGCATTCTCATTTACATCTCTAAATCTGATCAGACAAAAATGGATGACTGCTCGGATTAGTTATTTCTATTGTAATGATGCCGTATGCCTAATTTAACTGTGACACGCTCCATACGGCTGATATATAGATAATGATCTCCATATTCAATCACTGCATAAAACTGCTCTGCACCATCATCCAAACCTGTGGCTGACCATGTGGTGCCTTGCGGGAATTCATCTAACCATGCCGCTTTATAAAAGTCTGAAACCGAATCAAAATCCAGATAAAGCGCTGGATCAGCCATAATTTTAGCTGCCATCTGGTCAAATTTTTGTTGTTTAAATGCCTCTAAATTGAGTAACACAAAGCTTCCTTCTGATTTAAATCGTGCTTGAATTGCATGGTTAACTCTCAGCTTAATCTTCAACTGACTTACAAAAATACAGTGATTTTCTTATGCCTCTATTTTGCTGCGGAATATGCTGTTTTTCTACATTATTTTCAGTTTTATCATATATTTTTAGGCAGTGCTGATTTGCTAGCGCAGGCTCAATATGTTATCACCTTGTTATGTTTTCTATTTTTTACAACGATAAACTATAAGGAGTAAATATGTCTTATCAAAATATTTTAGTTCCTGTTGATGACTCTCCAATTTCCTATGCCGCAGTCGAACATGCGCTTTCTTTAGCAAAACTCTCTGGGGCACAAGTCACCATTCTGAGTGTGGTTGCGGTTGACCCATTTGTCGGTGTGGATTTTTATCAAGTTGCCCCTGCGGTGACCGATTATTTTATGCAAGCCGAAGCACAAGCCAAAACACAACTACAAGACATTTCCCAATCCTTTGTCCGTGATGGCATTCAGGTGAATACCAAAATTCATCATGGTTCAGCCAGTGAAGGGATTATCTTTGTCGCCGATGAAGTTGGTGCAGATCTGATTATTATGGGTTCACATGGCCGCACAGGCGTAAAACGTTTATTGCTGGGCAGTGTGGCGCGTGCCGTTTTAACAGAATCACATATTCCAGTGCTGATTGTGAAGCAATAACACTTTGCTTTAATTGAAAAAACCTTGTGTCTCGATACAAGGTTTTTTTATTGTCTCAAAGTTAGGGGTATGACCGCTTCGCCCCCCATATTGATTATTTACAACCCTGTTCTACGATTTAAAAAGATGCTTCACTAGCAGTTGGACATTTATTTTCAAGTCAAAATAGTGAGTTGAATCAGCTTACTATCGCCAGAAAAAATGACCGTCAATAAAAAGAGCACGTTTAAGAATAAAACACGGTTTTACAAGGATGATCAATATGAAACTCAATCCAATGGGGATTGGCCTGTGTGGGATATGTATCAGTACATTAAATCACGCAGCAGCACTGGACCAATCAGGACAATCTATTCTTCCTTTTCTGGAAAATGGTAACTATGTTGAAGTCAATGCTACAGCCGTTGATGCTGATATTTCGGGGAAAATCCGTAATCGTCCAGAACTGGTCAATGATCCGCAAAATCTTAACTCAGGCAATATGGGCAATAGCTTTCAATATTATAGTGCCGCACTCAAGCTCCAACTGACTGATCGAATCAGCTTTGGTCTGCTCTATGACCAGCCTTTTGGTGCTGATATTAGCTATCCGATGCAATCGAATAACACCTTCTCGGACAATGAATTTACCCAGCAAGGTACATCAGTCAATGTCGATACCGAAAGTATTAGCATGATTTTAGGTGTCAGTCCTTTTAGCAATTTTCAACTCTATGGCGGTGCTGTCTATCAATCGGTCAAAGGTGATGTTGCGCTACGTGGTAATTCATACAGTGAAGCCTTTAATGGCTATGATGCCAAATTTAAACAGGATCATGCAGTCGGTTGGCTGGCAGGTCTAAGTTATCAAATTCCTGATATTGCCCTAAAAGCTGCAGTGACCTATCGCTCCAAGATCGACCACGACATGCAAGTGACTGAGACCATGTTCGGTCAGCCTTTGGAAGTCACTACAGCAAGTAAAACCAAAATTTCGACACCACAATCGGTGAATATTGATTTTCAAACAGGTGTCTATAAAGACACACTGCTCTATACCAATCTACGTTGGGTCAACTGGAAAGATTTTCATATTCGACCGACTCAATTTGGCGCAGTGACGGAGTATCTCACTGGCGTAATCAGTGATGGTGCATATACAGGTGGTTTTGATTTAGACAGCTACCAAAAAGATCAGTGGACGGTCAATGTCGGGCTTGGACATCAATTTACTGAGAAATGGAGTGCATCGACTGAAGTCAGTTGGGACTCTGGTACAGGCGACCCTGCATCCACATTGAATCCAACCAAAGGATCTTGGGGTATTGGTCTAGGGACTCAGTTTAATCCTGCCCCAAACTACTTTATTGCCGCTGGAGTTAAGTACTTCTGGTTAGGTGATGCGGTTGCTGAAGATGGCACCTATTACATTCCTATGCCAGGCATTAAACCCATTGCTGAACAGGCCGATTTTAAAGATAACAGTGCAATCGCCTATGGTTTGAAAATAGGCTACCACTTTTAATCACTATATCTCATCAAGCCAAATAGGAACATGTTCAACCCTAAGCCCTGTTCCTACTTGGCTATTTTATGGCATTCAATCGACGGATTAGATTAGAATCTCAAAGCATTATTTTAATAATGAATGCCATCTCTAGGAAAACCCAATGAAAAAAATGCCTCTTGTCTTTTCTATACTTATCTTTAGCTTAGTTTTTCCTTTTACCACTTTTGCCAATTCGCCTGATCACAAGGAAAGCATGGATATTTTTATGGGTACCTTAACTATTCAAGATAACAAAGCCATTTTAAAGCGATGTGATATTGCGCAGAATGAATATGTATTGAAAGATGCGGACTGGTCTAAGCAAAAGGCGGTATCAAGTTTTCTATCCAAAGCCACAAAACTAAAACAGCCAATTTATGCAGAAGTGATTGCGGCTTATAAAAGCGAAAAAGATATCAATATTCTATTGGTCGATTCCATCGAAAATCTGACTGAAGCGAAAAGCTGCCATTTAAGCGATTTATTTTAAAGCTCAAAATACACGGCAGACTTTTAGATCAAATATTGGTAATCGTAATACCGTTATTCACTAAACGTTTGCCATGCCTCAAAAGCGTGTTTGCGATACAGCTTCAACTCAGAAAACTGAGGGATAATTGCTTCACTCTGCGTCGGTCTTAAAAACACAAAGTCATCGACTTGAATACCACAATCCTTCGGTACATTGACCAACTCCTGATTACTGCTACGCCCGTACAATGCATGAGTATGTGCTTGATCAGGATAGACATAATCAGCCAGCCAATAGCCACCATAAATAAACAATGCCTTACATTTATGTGGCAATTTATCCAATAAAGACATAGAAGGAAGCTGAGTAAACGGCAATATCTTTAATACAGGCGCAGCAATCCAGAATGCAGGTTGCAATGCCCTTAAAAAATCACTGTCAAAATCACTAGGCTTTAACAACATTGAACCGAATGACAAGTCATTGCAGACACTTTCAGTCGTATGAAAGCTAAAGGTTGGACTGCCACCGCCATTAAAACAAAGCTCATCCCTCCACAGTGTTGGGAACTGCTCTTTAATTAGCTTTTGGTAATCGGCATAGGTCTGTTGCGAACTTTGATAAGCCAGTTCTGGTTTTTTAATGATGGCTGGAATTTTGGTCACATGCGCATCATAGCCCATCAAACCAGAAAGCTTTAAATACTGCGGGTACTGTTGAATTAGCTTTAAAATTTCGGTCAGTTGCAGAGTCGACTGTACTCCACCACGATGTAAACCAACATCAATTTCAATATTCACATCTAAGCAAAGAGAATAGAGCTGAGCAATCTCAAGATATTGTTGTAAGCGTTGCTTGGTATCAATCAGCCACTGAATTTTGGCATTTGACCATTCTGTATACTGTTCAAAAAAATGACGTACTGCTTGAGCAGGCATTGGTTTTCCCAACAAAATATCCGCTTCGGCAAAATTTTCTAAGATCGAAACAATATGCGGTTGATGAAATACCATAAAGCGTTGCGTATTGATCTGTTCAGATAATAGCTTAAGTAGGTCTAGGCTTGCTAATGACTTGACCACCAAGCGTGCTTTTAAATGTTTGGCATGAGCAAGACGAATCTGAACATGCTGGATATTTTGTTTTAACGCTGCCTCATCGATGATCAGTTGCGGAGTCGCAATCCCTTGTTTTTTTAGGTCGAGATTGAGTTGTTTAAAATAATGATCCAACATGGCTATACCTTTTTCAATCAAAGAAAATTTACATGTAATTTGATACGTGAAAAAGTCATCTACAACCTGAGCAAGCCAAAGCGGCTAAAGCTTTGGCGAAGCGAAATAAAGCTGAACTACCTTGCGGAGCTAGTCGCTCCACATGTAGATGACAATGCATTTGCTCTTACGAAGCTTCAAACGCTTCTCAGGGCGAAACCAAAGTAAGGCGAGCCTGAGCAAGCCAAAGCGACTAAAGCTTTAGTGAAGCGCAAGACGAAGTGGCTTATCCTAAAATAGATAAAAACTCGGCAAGACTCCGTTAAGTTAATTATTTTTCAATAAATTAAATAAACATTTAAGTCGAACTCAAGTTAAAACTAACCTAAAAACAACTTTTCCAGATAGGGATTTAAAAACTTGGCTTCTGGGTCAAGCTGCTGACGTAAAGCCATAAAATCATCCCACTTTGGATATAAAGCCCGAAGCTGTGTGCTGGTCATATGATGCATTTTACCCCAATGCGGACGACCTGCATATTTCTGCAAGATTGGTTCAACCACATCAAAAATTAACTTCGGGTCTTGCTTATGATATTGATGCACTGAAATCGAAATGGAGTCCTGCTGATAAAACGGACTGAGCCAGATATCATCCCCTTTGACAAAGCGAAATTCGAGCGGAAAAAAGGTGGCAACTTTATACTTTCTTAAGGCATGCAACACTTCATCCAGACATTCAACTCCACGATCCACAGCAATCTGATATTCCATTTCATTGAATTTGGTATTACGCGGCGTTGGAAATATCTTGCTCGACCAATCAACATAGGTGGTCGGTTTGACAAAGATACCTAACAGCTTCTGTAAATAAGGATTTAGTGACGGAAAGTTTTTGGTCAACTCAGAGCATAAAGTCAATAAAGTATCATCAGATGGAAAATTTTCCTTCCGTGGCAAAACCGCTTCATCTGTCTCATCCAAGGTTTTCAGCATCAACTGCTTTTCATGGGAAAACACAAAGCACTCAATATGTCGATGCTGATGTTTCCATTGCTGAATATGCTGCATCATGTCTTCGACTAGACAAAGTTCAATGTGTTCTTTGAGTTTATAGCGCGGGCGATTCTGCATGGTGATCTGAGTCAAGATGCCGAAGCTCCCCAAAGAAACTCGCCCTGCGGCAAAAATTTCAGGATGCTCTGTTCGACTGCATTTCAGGATTTCACCCGAAGCGGTTAACAACTCAAATGCTTCAACATAAGCTGAAATACAATGCAAATCTGCACCTGTGCCATGTGTCCCTGTAGAAACCGCACCTGCCAGACTTTGCTGATCGATATCTCCCTGATTCATCAAAGCCTGATTAATCGATTGCTGTTGTAAATGTTGGTCTAGGTCATATAAGCGTGTGCCTGCATAAATACTACTCTGACATCGATCAAGATCCGTCGATGCCACACCTGAAATTCGATCCAAAGATAGTAAAGTTGCATCAGTACACACCAGCGGCGTAAAGGAGTGCCCTGCACCAACCACCCGCATTTTTTGCTGCGCTTGAACCATAGCCTGTAGTTCTTGAATATTGGCAGGTTGTAAAATCTGTTGCGGCTTAGCTTTTTGAAAGCCAGACCAGTTCGACCAAATGCCTTGTGTTAAATCACTCATACTGCCTCTCCTTGGCTAACGGCAGTTTTTAAATTGCCATGATTGGTGCGTTTTGCGAGTTCATTTTCTGGAATCGGCTGTGGTCGTGTCATTTCATCGTAATGACGTTTAGTTTTTTCTAGTAATAATTGTTCTGCTAATCCTTTGAATTTGCTCTGACAGGCTGCCAATGTCCATTGACCGAATAAGGTATGCCCACCTTCATAAGCTTGCGCTTGGTATTCTTCATAGGTGGTGACATAGCCCATATAATCATTGCAGTACGATGCTAACCAAACGCTTTCAATCGAAGCCTGTACGGCAAACGTCTGTTTAACCGTATCAACGACACGCTGTCCTGCAATAGTGGTAAATTCTCCCGGACAGCAAATCAAAGTCAATTGACCTAATCGCACAATTTGTAAGGGAACCACACTCGGTACTAAAGGACTGTGCTGAATCGCCCCTGCTTTCACTTGTCGATTCATTTCTGCAATCAACGGATCAAGGATACTCGGCGGAAAACCAATCGGTTGACCTAAAATTTTTTTAGCACCCGCTTCCAGTAGAATCTGTTTCGGCCCTTGTGATGCATACAGTTGCTGATACGCTACAAAATCAACTGGATTGGAATGCTTGGTTTTCTGTTTGCGAAATTGATCGGCTAAAAATTGCATCCCCATGATTAAGGGTTTGGGCGCACCTAAACCATCGACAGGTGTGCCTGCAAAAAATGCGGTGCCATGACAAGGCTGACTGGTCTTTGCATGCTTTTGACCCTCTGCAAACTCATCTGGAATTTCAATATTACTCAGGTCTACATAGGACAAAACAGCATCGATCTTGCCTTCGACTTTCTGCATATTTTTAGGGATATTCTGTTGTAAGCCATTCAAAGCTAGTTCACTTTGATAACGCCCATTTTGTTGCGCGTACTGATATTCCTGCTCACCTTTAATTTGATTGCGAATCTTGAGCTGATCTTTGCCATGAAAATGCGGTGATACATCGCCTGCAGTCGCTTGGGCAAAAATCGTGACTGGATTTTGAATCCCTTGCTCAATTAAAGCCTGCTCAGAGAATGCGGCTGCATAGCCTTTATTATCGCCATCATAGGCGTTTAAAGAATTTCCCAAACAGGTTGCATGTACCCCAAATAAGGAAATAAAGGACTGTAGATGTTGCTCACGATAGAAACCAATCAGTTGCATTTCACGATTCAAGGCTAAATGCGTTTCAGCTTCGGTACGTGGCTGAACGTCTGGATTACGATTATAGGCTTTGATCGAACGATTCCACGCCACAGCAGTATGTTCTGGAAAATGCTGCGTCCCTAAAAAAATCTCGGTGTCTTGTTCAGACGCAATCGCATTTTGAATACTCTGTACAATTGCCTCAACAATGGCAGTTAAATGTTCAGGCACAAAACCAGGCGTTGGCATATTGTATAAAGCTTCATAACCACAACCGCCAGGCCCCGAATGAGTATGCGTTGCCATAAGGACCAATTGATTTTCATCAAATTGTGAGTCAAGTATTTGTGTGAGTCGCGCTACTGTTTGGCTACGTATCGCATGGGTAATGCAGCCTAAATCCAGACAACAAATCAGCAGTCGAATGCCCTGTTGATCGATGATACTCACACTGCGTGCATATAAAGCAGTCCTTTGTTGATATGCCCGATGTGACCATTGCCCATAACCAAACATGGCATAGCCTTTCGGTGTAATCTTGATTTGCTGCTTGTCCCAACCCACCTGATACATTGGTGCTTCCCTTTTTCAATTCTTTTTCTGATTGCTTGTCACAAAGCATGTTGAAAGTTAATCAAAATTATGCGATACCCAACAGGGTTAAAGACACTTTTCTTTGGGGGGCAAAACGGACTTATGCCTAAACAATTCTTCAATAACACTGAAACACAGCAATTCATTCCACCAACGATTTTGGCCAGCCTGATTCACTATGCTGAGCAACAGCAATGGGGCTATGCCGCTTGGTTTCAGGATTCAGGGTTAGACATTGCACAAATACAGCAAACTCAAGGTGTGGTTCGTTTTAGCCAACTCTGTGATGTTGTCCATCAAGCCATGACAGCCTATCAACAACCTAACCTAGGCTTAAAGCTTGGCAGTAGCGAAGGTCTGATTTCAATGGGGATTTTGGGTTTTGCCATGCAATCCTGTAAAACCGTTGCAGATGCTTTAGATATTGCGCTGCGCTACCATCGGATTTCGGGCAGTGTCTTAAATATCGACTTTTCTATCCACGCTGATCTTTGTGAATTGGAAGTCACCGAACCCTATCCCTGCAATGAACTGAAAGCCTTTTTCTATGATGAATTATTTAGCAGCATCATCACCTGTTTAAATGCGATGCTGGGCGATCATGATGATGTGGTGAATCTTGAGCTCAGCTATTTACCAAACGAATATCAACAACAATATAACGAACTCTTTGGCTGCCCAATCCAGTTTAACAGTGATAGAAATATCATGCGTTTTAGTAGCAGTCTGTTGCAACGCAGCTTAAAAAATTACAGTCCAGCCAACTATGCAACTGCGCTACACATCTGTGAACAAGCCCTAAAAGAAATAGACCAGCTCAATCAGGTCGGCTATGTGCATTTACTTGATCATTTGATTGAACAGCATTTACCAGAACGTTTTGAGATGCAACAAGCTGCCGAACAACTACACATCAGCGAACGCCACTTAAGACGTCAATTGTTATCAGAGGGCCTGAGCTTTCAACAAATTCGGCAAAATGTCTTGGAGCGTAAAGCCAAACAGTTATTGGAAAAGAACCTATCCATGAGTGAGATTAGCCTGCAACTAGGCTTTAGCGAATTACGTGAATTCAGACGTGCCTTTAAACGATGGACTGGGCAAGCGCCCTCGGTTTATAAACAAGAGACTCACCTTACTTAAATGATTAATTCGTAATGCCCACCCATATAAAATGAACATATCTCAGGAATTACTGGTGCTACAGGTCATCCACAACCTGCGTGAGATTAATCAGATGCTATTTCTGCGATTAATTTAAAGAGATGCCGAAAGAAGACAGGTTTTGTGGATGACAATGGTTTTGGTTACTTTTGCCGAAACAAAAGTAACTCCAGCTGAAGGCTTATCCCCCAATAGGATGAGATCGCCATAAGATTCCACAAAGATGATCGAACTATAAAATAAAAAAGCTCAGGATTTTACCCAAGCCTTCCAATCTAAATGAAGCCTTAACTTGCCGCTTGATAAAACGGCACGTCACCATTAATCGTGGCACGATGCATAATCCGATGCGCCTCACCATAATCAAATAACGCCTTATGCTGTGTACAACGATTATCCCAAATCGCTACATCACCGGCTTGCCACTGCCAACGCAAATGGAACTGCTCATTGGTGGCATGCGCAAATAAATATTGCAGCAATTCAGCACTTTCGGTCTCATCCAGCTCATTAATACGCGTGGTAAACCCTTCGCTCACGAACAAAATCGGCTGACCTGTAACAGGATGCGTTCGCACCACAGGATGAACAACAGGTGGATTACGCTTAAACGTTTCTTCCAGTTTTTTACGCTCAACATCGTTATGCGAGAAACGTTCAATCGGAAAAGACTGACGAATATCATGTGTTGCCGTTAAGCCTTTTAACTTTTGCTGCAATCCTTGATCCAATGCGGCAAATGCCGCTGCGCCACTCGACCAGAGCGTATCACCACCCACAGGTGGAATCTTGATGGCTTGTAATACACAACCCAATGGCGGTTTCTGGCTGAAAGTCACATCAGTGTGCCAAAGCTCATTGTCACGTAAGTCTTGTTTCCAACTGTCCAATACAATAATTTCAGGCACATTATCGATAGATGGATAGATCGGATGAATATGCAAAGAACCAAAACTACGTGCCAACTCCGCTTGTGCCTGAGGTGCAAGCTGCTGATTACGTAAGAAAATTACATGATGATCCAGCAAAGCCTGTTGAATTTGTTGTGTAGTATTTTCATCAGCCGTATTTAAGTCAACATCGTGAATAATTGCACCGATTGTTGGTTTAATAACTTCAATATTTAAGGTCATCTTCTACTACTCACACTTATAACTGTTGGCCATACCAAGGAGATAATTGCTTCTGTAACCAACGCAAAAACAATTCAAAACTAACGGCGACGATCGCAATGACAATAATCCCCAGAACTACTGTATCGGTGATTAGGAACTGTGCTGCCGACTGCACCATAAAACCAATACCACGATCTGCTGCGACTAATTCCGACGCCACTAAAGTCGACCAACCCACACCCAAACCAATACGAATACCTGTCAAGATATGCGGTAAAGCGGTCGGCAGAATCACATGCCAAAACACTTGTGATTGGCTTGCCCCTAAAGATAAAGCGGCACGTTCACGATTGAGCTGATGACTCAGCACACCATGAGTGCTACTAATAATCACAGGCGCAAGGATCGAAAAGAAAATCAAAAGCACTTTGGTGGTTTCACCAATGCCGAACCAGATCACCAATAAAGGTAAATAAGCTAACGGTGGAATTGGGCGTAATAACTCAACCAATGGATCAAGCACCGCGCGCACCCATTTGTTCAAACCCATCCATAAACCTAAAGGTACACCAATGGCAATCGCAGCAACTAAGGCCAATAAGACACGAGAAATACTCGCGGCCAAATGCTGCCATAAGGTGGCTTTCATAAAACCTTGTTGGCTGACTTCAAGAAACTTCTGCCATACCGCTTGAGGGCTCGGCAAAAATAGACTTGGGACAATTTTTAATGCAGTGATCAAATACCAAATCACCAGTACGCTCAAGACACTGGAAAGGCTGAGCGCTAAACTACGATGACGAGTAAAGAAAGCCCCAATTGGAGTAAAAATCGAAGAGGATTGTGCTCGGTTCGTCGATTGCAGTTCTTCTGTCTTACTCACCTCATAGGCTGTATTTTTTGCTTGACCCGTCATACAGCCACCCCATGCCCTGTCTGCTTCTGCACACGCAGGCGTTCAAACAATTGCTCGCGTAATTGGATAAATTTCGGATCAGACTTAATCGCACGGATGGATTCACCTTGCTTATAACGCTCTGCAAAATCCAGCTTTAAAGTTTCGACAATCTTACCTGGACGAGCCGTCATCAACACCAGTTGATTGCTCAGCAAAAGTGCTTCCTCAATGTCATGGGTAATCAGGAAGAATGATTTATTTTGCTCAATCCATAAATCCAACACCAACTGCTGCATGGTTTCACGGGTAAAGGCATCAAGCGCAGCAAAAGGCTCATCCAATAAAATGAATGCCGCATGACTAATCAAAGCACGTGCGATCCCAACCCGTTGTTTCATACCACCTGACAGTTCCCAAATATTAGCTTGAGCCACATGACTCAAACCGACAATTTTCAGGATTGCATCCACTTGCTGTTGAATCTGTTGCTCTTTTAAACCTTTAAGCTGTAAAGCAAAACCGATATTTTCAGAGACATTTAACCAAGGCAATAAAGCATGATCTTGGAACACGACCGCACGGCGTGCATCAGGTGCAGTGATCACTTCATAATCCAGCTTGATCTGACCTAAACTTGGCTTTTGAAAACCTGCCAAAATATTTAGCAATGTTGTTTTACCACAACCAGACTCACCCAAAATCACAGTCAAAGTCCCTTCTTCAATTGTTAAATTGATATCTTGAAGTACAGGCACAGTCTGATTTGGAAAAGTTAAATGAAGATGCTCGGCAGCTAATACACTCATTTCGATCTCCTATGGCTGTAAGAAGTTGGTCGTGACATTCGCTTGATAATCAGGTTTTACTTGATCCACCTTGCCTTGGCTTTTTAGGAACGTAGCGGTATCAAAAATATTCTTGGCGAACTCACCAGATAAAGTGGTTTGTTGCTGCTGACGATCAAGATAGCTATTTCCTGAAAGAAGCAATGGAATATCTTTGCTATCCGAGCCTGTCAGCTGAGCAATTTTCTGGATGTTATCGGCATTTTGTTCAAATGCTTTTGGATCTTGCTGGTACGCTTCAACTTGTTTCAAGCTGGTTTTTACGAATGCTTTTAAGAACTCTGGATTTTTTTCAGCGAAATCTTTACGAACTACCCATAAATCATAGGTTGGTGCGCCCCACTCGCCAACTTGTTTCGAGTCTGTTAATACATAACCACTGGCTTTGACTTTGCTTAATGCAGGTTCCCAAACATATGTTGCATCGATATCACCACGTTCCCAAGCTGCTGTGATTTCTGGTGGACGTAAGTTAATAATCTTGACTTGGTTATCCGCAATATTCCAATGCTTGAGCGCTGACAATAAGCTGTAATGCGTGGTTGAAACGAATGGTACAGCAATGGTTTTGCCAATCAAATCTTGCGGGTTTTTGATGCCTGATTTGTTACTTACCACCAATGCTTCTGAACCACCTAATTTAGCCGTCACAAGAAATACTTCAATCGGTAAATCACGACTTGCAGCAGCAGCCAAAGGGCTAGAGCCGATATTGCCGATCACCACATCACCCGAAGCCAATGCATTGACCACATCTGAACCTGCATCAAATTTGCGCCACTGAATTGCTTGATTACTATCACGTTCATAATCACCGTTGGCTTGTGCAACCTTGGTTGGATCAACACCAGTTTGGTAAGCTATCACCACTGCTTTGTTGTTTTTAGACTGAACAGGTGCAGCATCTTTTTGATTTTGATAGATAATAAAAGCAACAATCGCCACAAGGACGATCGCTGTAACGATTAACGGCTTGGTGTTCTTGATGCCCATAATTAGATGATCTTTCAACAATATAGGCTTATGGTATGCGGCATGCTTTATGATTAAAAATAAGAAAAAGTGAGTTGCTTATTCCTTTATAAGATAAGAATAAGTCTTAGACAATTTATGCTGCTTTTATTCTCAATTGCGATATTTTTAATGTTCTTGCATTTAATTTTCCCAAATCACCTTTTTAAATATTTATCTCTCGGTTTAATTGAAAAGTAAAATATTTAATCCTGATAATTTCATCTTTAAATTAAATAAGTATTTTCATTTTTAAAATACAGTTCCAAACTATATTCCGAATAAGTTAATAAAAACCTATTATTTATCAAAAATAGATATATAAATAAATTTTGCTTATTTTCCTGAATATAAAAACAGCCCTAAGATAAAAACATCATCCCGCTGATGTATGAAAGGTTATAAAAATGAATGCTCAATTTGATTCTACTGATATAGCAGAATCGACATCTACGATTCACGGTTTATCAAAAAATCCACAAGATATCTTAGCGCGTGCGCAACATTTTGCTGAAGAAAATGAACTCGATTTCACTGGCAGCGTACTACCTCCTGAAGCTTGGTATTTGGTTGAACAAGGCCTAGCGGTATTGGTCGATGTACGTACCAATGAAGAACGTAAATTTGTCGGCTATGTCCCTGAAAGTATCCACGTCGCATGGGCAACTGGCACATCATTTAACCGAAACCCACGCTTTTTGAAAGAACTGGATAGCAAAGTTGGCAAAGACAAAACCATTCTGCTGCTCTGCCGTAGTGGTAAACGCTCAGCTTTAGCAGCTGCGGCAGCATTTAGTGCAGGTTTTGCTCAAGTTTATAACGTGCAAGAAGGCTTTGAAGGTGATTTAAACCAGCAACAACAACGTAATCAAAGCAATGGTTGGCGTACGCATCAATTGCCTTGGCTACAAGATTAGCGCTGCTTTTTTAAGCAATGATTTTACGATTTATTTAAAATCTCGTTTTGCAAGGAACTCGCGTGAGCCAATGGAAAATACAGCCTGTCGTCGAAGGCCTACAACAAGCACGACATGAATGGAGGGAGCGTCAACATCGCATCAAGGAATTTGGTGGACGTGAACTCCCATCTAAGGATGCGCTTAAGTCAATTTTAGATGATCTATGCGGGATCTTATTTCCAATGCGACTTGGACCAAGCGATCTACGCCAAGAAACTGAGGATTACTATATTGCCTATACCCTTGACCGTGTCTTGAATGAACTGTTTGCACAGGTCAAGTTGGCTTTAAATTACGAAGCCAAGAGTCGAGTCAAACCAATCCCTGTTTCAAGCAATGAACGTTTGCTGTATGAACAGCAAGTCGCTTTGGCACAAACGATCGTACAGGACTTTGCCAATACCTTGCCCGACATCCGCCGCTTATTGGATGCAGATGTCTGTGCAGCATATGAAGGTGATCCCGCAGCGCATAGCGTTGATGAAGTCCTACTCTGCTACCCAGGTATTTTAGCGATTATTCATCATCGCGTCGCACATCAGCTCTATCACAGTGTACCGCTGCTCTCACGGATTATTTCTGAATTGGCCCATTCAGCCACAGGGATTGATATTCATCCAGGTGCGCAAATTGGGAAAGGCTTTTTTATCGATCATGGCACAGGTGTAGTGATTGGTGAAACCTCAGTGATTGGTGAATATGTTCGTATCTATCAGGCGGTGACGCTTGGTGCAAAACGCTTCGAACTGAATGAAGATGGCGCATTGAAAAAAGATTATGCCCGTCACCCAATCGTTGAAGACCACGTGGTGATTTATGCGGGAGCAACGATTTTAGGCTGCATCACCATTGGTAAAGGCTCCATTATCGGCGGCAATGTATGGCTGACGCATAGTGTTGCAGCAGGCAGCCAAATTTTACAGTCACCCAGTGAATCATTGCATAACAGTAAAGTTTAATTAAATGAGGCTGATATAAATTCCATAGATTAAATTGCCTTATTCAGGTTTTATATTTATTTTTCATAAATATATGTTTATGAGCCACATAATCACGATTCAGCATTATTTATCTCATATTAATATTTTTAAAAATAATAAATCACCTCTAGTCTAATTTAATAAATGATTAAGCAATACTGAAATAAAACCAACCCTTTTATTAACAAAGCCAAAAAACAACAGGAAAATTGATTCATGGCAAAAACCACAGATAAGGTCCAACTTGCACTTGGTGATCACGCAGCCAGACAGCTTGCCAATGCCACCAAAACCGTTCCACAACTTTCAACCATTACCCCACGTTGGCTCACACATTTATTGCAATGGATTCCTGTTGAAGCAGGTATTTATCGCGTTAACCGTGTTAGCAATACCGATGACATCCAAGTGGCCTGTACGAAACGTGATGAAGCAACTTTGCCGCAAACCTTTGTTGATTATGATGCGCAACCGCGTGAATATTTCCTCAATGGTGTTTCTACTGTTTTGGATATCCATACCCGTGTTGCCGATCTTTACAGCAGCCCACATGATCAAATTAAAGAACAATTACGCTTAACCATTGAAACCATTAAAGAGCGCCAAGAAAGCGAGCTGATCAATAATCCTGAATATGGTTTATTGGCCAGTGTCACAGATGAACAGCGTATCTCAACTTTAAATGGTCCCCCAACACCAGATGACTTTGATGATTTACTCCGTAAAGTCTGGAAAGAACCAGGTTTCTTCCTTGCGCATCCAGATGCGATTGCTGCATTCGGCCGTGAATGTACTCGTCGTGGTGTACCACCACCAACCGTCAGTTTATTCGGTTCACAGTTCATCACATGGCGTGGTGTCCCACTGATTCCATCGAATAAAATTCCTGTAGAAGATGGTAAAACCAAAATCTTGTTACTGCGTGTGGGTGAAAAACGCCAAGGTGTGGTGGGCTTATTCCAACCGGGCTTGGCAGGTGAACAATCTCCTGGACTTTCTGTACGCTTCATGGGCATCAACCGCAATGCGATTGCGTCTTATCTGATCTCACTGTACTGCTCATTGGCGGTATTGACTGAGGATGCGTTGGCTGTGCTCGAAGATGTGGAGGTGGACAAATATCATGACTACCCAGTTAACTACAAGTAACCTATCTTCTACAGGTACTGGGCAAGGTGGTCCAACAGGTTCAGAAGTGGTCGGTGTTAGCCCACCGTCCAACTTCCCGAATGAAGCAACACTTTCAAAGCTTGCCTCTGAGTTTTTTGCTGCGCTGCCAAGCTCAGGCAGTAGCCACTCTTCTGGTTTGAATTTGAACTTGCCCAATGTCGGTACACCGCCTCATCAACCCCAGCCTACTGAACCTTTAGCAGCGTTAAGTGGACGTGCGCCCAATATTGCTTATGAAAAAAGTTTGAATCCTGAATATCCTGAGCATATTCCAAACTATCCCGATTATCCGGAACGTCGTGCGATTGCATCTGCGCCCGTGGTCGGTGGAGCGAACTTACCTCGCCCACCCATTGAACCGAATTTTCCACAAGCGATTCATAGTGCGCCGAATGTGCCTTCGCTTGAACCTTCTCGCCCATCAACAAGCGAAGCATCACCATTTTATTTTTTAAATGATTTTGCAGCACCCAGCACATCAAGTTCTGAATTTGATGCTGCCAGTTTTGCGACTGCACAATCATTTCAATTACCACACGGCGATGCACTAAAAAGCTTGTTGCAGCAAGATCAGCCAAGTTCAGCCCAAGCCCAAAGTACAGCCTCTTCAGGTTTCTACTTTTTAGATTTGCCACCAAACAACGCGGGGTATGGCAATTACCAGCCATCACAGCCGCAGTTTGTTGCCCATGCAGCTCAACCTTTGGATATTCAATCAATCCGTCGTGATTTTCCAATTTTGCAAGAACGCGTCAATGGTCGTCCTCTGATTTGGTTTGATAATGCAGCGACCACGCAGAAACCACAAAGTGTGATTGATCGTATTGCCTATTTTTATCAGCACGAAAATTCCAATATTCATCGTGCTGCACATGAGCTGGCAGCACGTGCAACCGATGCCTATGAACATGCACGTAATGTGGTGGCTCGTTTTATTGGGGCAAAATCATCCAAGGAAATCATTTTTGTTCGTGGCACGACTGAAGGCATTAATCTGATTGCCAAGACGTGGGGCGAACAGAATATTGGTGAAGGCGATGAAATCATCGTTTCTCATCTTGAGCATCACGCCAATATCGTACCGTGGTTCCAGCTCACCAAAAAAGTCGGTGCCAAACTCCGTGTCATTCCAGTGGATGATACGGGGCAAATCATTTTGGAAGAACTGCCAAAACTGATCAATGAACAAACCAAACTCATCTCAATTACCCAAGTGTCCAACGCCTTAGGTACGGTGACACCTGTCGCTGAGGTGATCAAAATCGCGCATGCCAAAGGTGTGCGGGTCTTGGTTGATGGTGCTCAATCGGTTTCGCATATTCCAACCGATATCCAAGCAATTGATGCCGACTTCTTTGTATTCTCTGGACATAAAGTGTTTGGGCCTACAGGGATTGGAGCAGTCTATGCCAAGCCTGAAATTCTGGAAACCATGCCAGTCTGGGAAGGCGGCGGCAATATGATTCAAGACGTGACTTTTGAACAAGTGGTTTACCAACCCGCGCCCAATAAGTTTGAAGCAGGCACAGGCAATATTGCCGATGCCGTGGGTTTAGGTGCAGCACTGGAATATGTGGAACGCCTCGGTATTCATAATATTGCCCGTTATGAACATGATTTACTGGAATATGGTCAACATGCCTTAAGCAGCGTCGCAGGTTTGAGACCGATTGGTACAGCCAGAAACAAAGCCAGTGTGATGTCCTTTACCCTTGAAGGTTATTCGACAGAGCAAGTGGGTAAGGCACTGAATCAGCATGGGATTGCAGTGCGTTCAGGGCATCATTGCGCTCAGCCAATCTTGCGTCGTTTTGGTGTAGAACAAACCGTGCGTCCGTCTTTGGCCTTTTATAACACCACCGAAGAAATTGATTTGCTAGTGTCAGTCTTACATCAACTGACCAGAAACAAACGGGGTGCTTAACCCCTCTCCAATAAAAAAGACTGCCTCAGTGCAGTCTTTTTTATGTTCAGGCAAAGGCAACGCTCCAAATCAATCGTATTGCAACTACACCCAGAATAACCCCCATTACCCGTTCAAAATACACCCCAAACTCTAAAAAGCGTTTCCGTACAACAGGCTGAGCAAACATAATGCTGACCAAGATAAACCACACTGCATTGACCAGACACATCCAGACGCCATAACCAATTTGAACCTTTAACGGTGTGGTTGGGCTAACAATGGTGGTAAAAATTGCCAGAAAGAAAACGGTTGCTTTGGGGTTCAGTGCATTGGTTAAAAAACCCATATTAAAAGCTTGGATTAAGCTCGGTTTGCCCATCGCCTCACCAGCCAAAATATCCAGATTGGCATTCGGTTGACTACGTAAACATTGCCAACCCAGATAAATCAAATAAGCCGCCCCGGCTATGCGTAATACCGACATTAACCAGACACTTTGCTGGATCAGCACGCCAACACCCACCAAGGTATAAAACACATGCACCGAAATGCCGACACCAATTCCGATTGCAGTGATACAACCAATCAAATAGCCATATCGAACACTCTGCCGTACTGTAATAATAAAATCAGGACCCGGTAAAACAACTGCCATAAAATGGATCAATGCCAAGGCCAGAAACTCATGTCCATACAACTGCCACATTTGATTTATCTCCATCATGACTACAGGAAAAAGATTGTATTGCGATTTTTAAAGCGCGATAATCCAATCAAAATCCAAATAACTTTTGCTTCATGAGCACAAATCAAAGTCTGGTCCTGTTAAATGAAATGGCAACCTTTGTCAAAGTTGTCGAAACGGAAAGCTTTTCTGAAACAGCACGACAGCTCGGTTCAACCCCGTCTGCCGTGAGCCGTGCCATTGCCCGTTTAGAACGGGCTTTAGGTACACGTTTATTGCATCGCACCACACGTAAACTGCGCTTAAGTGAAAGTGGTCAACAGGTCTATGAACGCTGTGTCGACATGGTCAATGCTGCACAAGCGGTAATGGAAAGCTCAGGTCAATTTCATATTGAACCACAGGGCATTATTCGGATTAGTGTGCCCAAAGCCGTTGGGCATTTTATGCTGCATCCGCATTTACCCGAATTCTTGGCACTGTATCCAAAAATTGATATTCAATTGCTATTGGAAGACCGCTATATTGACTTGATTGATGATGGTGTCGATTTGGCGATTCGTATTACCGAACAGCCACCAGGTGGCTTGATGGGACGAAAACTGATTGATATTGATCATTTAATCTGTGCTACACCAGAATATTTACAGCAACATGGCATACCGCAACATCCTCATGATTTAAAGCAGCACCAATGTATTTATTTGGGTGAACAACCGAATGACTCGAAATGGAAGTTTCAGCAAGAACAGAAATCGATTACTGTGCCAGTCCGTGGTCGTTATGCAGCCAATCATACTGGCGTACGCCTGAGTGCCGCTTTACAACATTTAGGCATAGCCAGTTTGCCGTACTTCGTAGCACGCCATGCCTTAGAACAAGGTTCTTTGGTGCAGGTCTTACCTGATTGGCATTTTAAGACCCATTATAGTGGTGGTGCATGGCTGCTCTATCCTCCTACCCGTCATGTGCCACCTAAATTGAGTGTGTTCATTCAGTATCTAGCGGAAAAATTAGCCGCAGAACCGGTTTTAGTTCAACAGGACGCTCCAATAAAAAATAATGAGTGATTATTTAAATTCAATAATTTCATTATTCTGAATTATTAACTCACTAAAATTTATAAACTCAATGCTTAATTTTATTTATCATCTAGAAATAAAAATAAAACTCTTTGGAATACATCATGCAATCAGCTGATCCTATAAATCCAGCGCCAGCAATCCCTTTCTGGCAAGCTTTTTTATTCTGGCTGAAATTAGGATTTATCAGCTTTGGCGGACCTGCTGGTCAAATTGCGGTGATGCATCAAGAACTGGTGGAAAATAAACGTTGGATCTCTGAAAAAAGATTCTTACATGCACTGAATTACTGCATGTTACTCCCCGGTCCTGAGGCACAACAACTCGCCACTTATATTGGCTGGCTCATGCATCGAACCACAGGCGGGCTTGTAGCAGGTATTCTGTTTGTTCTCCCCTCACTATTTATCCTGATCGCCCTTTCATGGATTTATGTGCAATTTGGTGATGTACCCATCATTGCTGGCTTGTTTTATGGGATTAAACCTGCGGTCACGGCAATTGTCTTTCACGCGACTTATCGTATTGGCAGTCGCTCACTAAAAAATCCGTTTTTATGGGGCATTGCTGCTGCCGCATTTATTGCTATCTTCCTGTTTAACGTCCCTTTTCCCCTGATCGTGTTAGCAGCTGCCATTTCAGGCTATGCGCTGAGTAAGAAAAAACCAGATTTATTTACGGCTCAGTCGTCCCATCAAAATAGCCACAAAAGTTACGGGATTGCCTTGATTGATGATGATACGCCGGCACCTGCCCATGCAATTTTCCGCTGGGCCAATCTTGCCAAAATCCTGATCATTGCTTCGTTACTTTGGTTTATGCCGATACTGCTTTTGACTTTGGGATTGGGATGGCAACATACTTATACCCAAATGGCGTGGTTCTTTACTAAAGCAGCCTTACTCACCTTTGGCGGTGCTTATGCTGTATTGCCCTATGTGTATCTAGGCGCAGTCAATCATTATGCATGGCTGAGTCCAACACAAATGATTGATGGTTTGGCACTGGGTGAAAGTACCCCAGGCCCTCTGATCATGGTGGTGGCATTCGTTGGTTTCTTGGGAGCGTATAACCATGCTGTATTGGGTGCTGAGCAGTTGTTTTTAGCGGGTGCAGTTGGTGCGGTGATCGTCACTTGGTTTACCTTCTTATTTTCCTTTGTGTTTATTCTCGCGGGTGCACCAATTATCGAATCCACCCATAATGAACTTAAATTTACTGCGCCACTCACTGCGATTACCGCTGCTGTGGTCGGAGTAATTTTAAATCTGGCCTTATTCTTTAGCTATCATGTGCTCTGGCCCAATGGTTTTGATCATGGCTTTAATTATGAAGCGGCATTGATTACCGTTGCGGCATTGATTGCTTTATTCAAATTTCAGCTCAATGTGTTGTATGTGATTTTTGCATCGGCCTTTTGCGGTTTGATTTTATATATTGGCGCTTAATTGAATGCATCGAGTAGCTCAAAATGCTACTCGGTGCAGTTCTATATTAAATATGATGGATTTCAATTGAGGCATGCACAATTTCATCATGAATCGCCAATTCCGCTTTAATCTGATCAGGATTGAGATCAGTCATGGTGGTTTCCAATCCTAAAATACAAGAGAACTTGCCTTTGCCTACCTTCCATACATGCAGATCGGTAATTTCAACCTGCGAAAACTGGGCAATCACCTCACGTATTTCTTCGACCACAGGATGACCCATTTCAGCATCCAATAAGGTTTTCCCTGTATCCTGCATCAACCCCCAAGACCATTTTGCAACCAGTAATGCCCCGACAATCCCCAGCAAAGCATCCAGAAAATTCCAGCCGAAATACTTGGCCGCAAATAAGGCAATAATTGCCAGAACGGACGTTACCGCATCAGCAACTACATGTAAGAATGCGGCTTTTTGGTTTAAATCATGATGATGATCATGACCGTGATGATGTGCTTCACCATGAGAGTGACTATGCGAATGATGGTGATGATGCTCATCTCCCCCATCATGTAACAACCACGCACAAATCAGATTGACGATCAGCCCCACAATCGCAATTGGAATGGCTTCATTAAAATGAATGGTGACAGGATTAAATAAACGCTCAAGTGACTGAATCCCCATTAACAGTGCCACCACCATCAATAAAATCGCACTGCTATACCCCGCCAAGATCTCAATTTTCCATGTACCGAAACTAAAGCGTTGATCTTGGGCATAATGTCGCGCCATGCGATAGGCAAAATACGCAAGTCCCAAGGCCAGCATATGCGAACTCATATGCCAACCATCGGCAAGCAAAGCCATCGAATTAAAAAACCAGCCACCTAGAATTTCCAAGACCATCATTACGGCGGTTAAAATGGTGGCAATCAAAATTCTTTTTTGTGCTAAGGGATTTCCTTGATCAAACTGGTGAGAATGACGTCGTTCTAGGTTACTATGCTGCATTTATTTTAGTCTTCCAATATACTCCCCCTAGTATATATTTTTTTAGGAAAAAAAGTATGTCTCACCTACATCAAGATAAGAAAATTTTAAATCGCCTTAAGCGGATTCAAGGACAGTTCGCAGCAGTTGAGAAATCAATCACAAACCCTGAAAGTTCTTGCATAGAAGTTCTACAGCAGGTTGCAGCAGTCAAAGGTGCGGTGAATGGCTTAATGAACCAATTGATCGAACAACACTTAAAAGAACATGTATTAAAAGGTGCTGATCATGTGGATGAGGAAGAAGTAGAAAAGTTTTTCACCTTATTACAACGCTATCTATAAATACCAAATGGTGTCACTCAGTTGTTCTAGCTCGGAATGATCATGACTGACATACAACATTGGGATCTTGATTTCCTGTTTAACGCGTTGAAAAAAAGGAATGATCTCAGCTTTATGCGCGGTATCCAGTGCAGACAGTGGCTCATCTAAAAGTAGCAATTGTGGCGAGTACAGTAAGGCTCGTCCCAAAGCCACTCGCTGTTTTTCTCCCCCAGACAGCTTAATCGGCATACGTTCCAGCAAATGCTCCAATTTAAGTAACTCAACAATATAGTCCACTTCGAACTGTCGTTGTTGTGGTGCAATATGCTTAAAACCAAACAGTAAATTCTGTTTGACGTTTTTATGTGGAAACAGTTGCGCATCCTGAAAGACCAAGCCCACGCGACGCTGTTGCGTACTGAGATGAATGTTCTGACCTTGATCGAACCAAGTCTGATTCTGAATTTTGATCCAGCCCAATTGAGGTCGGATTAACCCTGCAATACTATGTAAAATCGTGGTTTTCCCCGAACCCGAAGCCCCAAATAAACCAATCACCGACTGATCAGATTGAAAGCGTTGATCCAGACAAAATTGCCCTTGTTGTAGCTGTATATGACAATCAATCATGCTGAATACCCACGCTTATTTTTCTGATAACGATTGAACCACTGTGCAAACCATAAGGCAAAGAATGCCACCGATAAAGACAGGATAATCAATCGCCAGACTGCTGCTTCGGTATCGGGTTGCTGCATTAAACTATACATTGCCAACGGTAAAGTGCGGGTTTCGCCAGCAATATTGCCAACAAAGGTAATGGTTGCGCCAAACTCCCCTAAACTTCGGCAAAAACATAAAATAGCACCGACCAAAATACCGCTACTCGCGAGCGGTAATGTCACCTGCATAAACGCCCCAAAGGAAGATGCACCCAAGGTTTTCGCAGCCAGCTCCAAGCGTTGATCAACCAGCTCAATCGCCAGCCGAATGGATTGCACCAATAAGGGAAAGCCCATCACTGCGGATGCCAACACTGCCCCTTTCCAGTTAAAGGCAAACTCTAAACCGAGCGGTGCAAGATATTGCCCGAACAGTCCCCGATTACCAAACAATTGCAGCAATAAGTAGCCGGGCACGACAGGTGGCAAGACCAAAGGCAAGAACACCAAGGTCTCAAACAGTGACTTTCCCCAAAATTCTTTCCGCGCCAATACCCAAGCCACTAAAGTTGCAGGAATTAAGCTAAACACCAGACACACTGCTGCCACTTTGCAGGACAGCTTGAGAACTTCAATTTCTTCAGGGCTTAATATCATCATTTAATTACTGCAACACGCTAAACCCATATTTTTTAAATATCGTTTTTGCCTGCCCGCTTTGTAGAAATTTATAGAATTTAATCGATTCCGCATTCTTCTTGGTTAAGCCCACAGGATAAATAATCGGTGGATGCGTATTCTCGGGGAAGATACCTGCCACAACCACATCTTTACTGATGGCCGCATCAGTCGCATAGACAATACCGACCTGACATTCGCCACGCGCTACAAAGTTTAAAGCTGCACGCACATCTTCCGTTTCAACCAGTCTTGGTTGAACTTTGTCCCACCAACCCAATGAGGTCAACGCCTGTTTAGCATATTTCCCGACTGGTACACTCTTGGTATCCCCTGTACACAGCTTGCCTTGAATCACTTGAGTTGGATCAAAACTTTTATCCATTTTTAATTTAATCGGTCGATCTTTAGGTGTAATCACAACCAATCGATTACCCAATAAATTGATGCGATCGGTTGGCGCAACCAGCTGTTTATTCTGTAAATAGTCCATCCATTGCACATCAGCTGACATAAATACGTCAGCGGGTGCACCCGCCTCAATTTGCTTAGCTAAGGTTGAAGAACCTGCATACGAAGTTTTGACCTCAGTTTTATTCTTTTGCTCATAGATCACATCGAGTTCATTGACCGCATTGGTTAAGCTTGCAGCGGCGTAAACAGTAATCGCATCCGCGGCTACGGCATGGGTCTGCATCAATAAACTCGCCCCGAAAGCGACAGCACAGAGATATGTTTTTTTCATCATTGTTGGCATTGTTTTGTCCTCAAATTTCGATATGTTTTTTAAAATATATCGATTAATAAAGATACACTAAAAATAACAATTCGCCAGTCTTGTTATCCTTAATCCATCATCTGTTTAAGAGAAACTCAATGATCTAAGAATTGGCATCCAGATCATTATTTGGTGCAAAAAATCAGTTTCTCGCCAATTCAGGGCATCTCCATATAAATTTCGATATGAGCGATAGATCGCATCATCCAGATCAAATATGCTCTCGATCAATCGTTATTTACCGAAAAATATAGCGATTAGCTCTATTTTGCTTTCCAAAATAAAAAGACGCCTATCCAAACACCAACTGAATGATGTTGAATAGACGCCTTTGTCTATTTCTAAAGATAGCCTAGATCGCTACCCTATTTCTGTTTTAGCAAAAGATGTGCCAAATGATCTTTAAGCTTTTACTAGATTTGAAGCTTAAATCATGCCTTAACCTCTAACTGCTAAATTCTGTTTCGGCAATAATTTACAGCCGCAAGATAGTGGATCATTCACTCTAGCAGCGGCTTTACCCATGACTTGCATATTCGGATCACCAGCAACAATCGTCGCCACAGTTTTATGTTTTGGACAGGTGGCCTTATCCCCAACACAAGCAATCGGAATACCTTCTATAAGAAAGCTGCTATTTCCACTGATGACCTGCCCACCACCTGTGGTTGGGCAACCAACAACGATATAGGGTGTTGCCATAATCACATCCCTCACATTTGGATTTATGAATGATTAAAGTACTTCAAATTCAATGCGGCGGTTTTTCTTACGACCGTCTGCAGTTGCATTATCTGCAACAGGTTGACTTGAACCTTTACCTTCGGTACTTAAACGATCTGCGGCAATACTTTTACTGACTAAGTAACTTTGTACCGCTGCAGCACGTTGCTGACTTAATACCGTATTCTTATTGGCATCACCAGAGCTATCGGTATGGCCAATAATTTTGACTTTCTTGCCGCCAACCTTATTTAACGCTACTGCCATTTCATCCAGAATCTGTTGTCCTGCAGCAGTCAGAATGGCACTACCCGATTCAAATTCAATGATTCGGTTCTTCAAAGCATCGTCAATGATTTTTTGCTCAGCCTGATTTACTGAAAGTTGTGCATTGAAGCGATACGGTTGTTGGACCAAAGCCTGAAAACTGCTGGCTGTCGGTTGAATCTGATTTGGGTCCGTCATTTTACCAGTTAAATCAACCTGAGTTCCTCTAACACGTAATTGACCTTGTGAAATCTTTTTTAGATCTGGAGTGATGACGCGGGTCACTGAATCACTCCAGCCACTCGGCGCTGAAACTGGTCTAACCTGAATTTTGTCCACGACTTGATCTGCACCATAAACAGACTGCATTTTGACCAAGATTGCCTGCTTACTCTCCTCATTGGGCACCACCCCCTCTACCACAATTGGTGCAGCATGGAGCAGATGGCTTTGACCTAGAACACATAAGCCAAAGAGTAAACTTGCCCAGATAGATTTCGGATTATTTTTCATATTCATTCATCTAAAAAAGTTTGTCTGAACAGCTTCAAACCTTGGTTAAGGCTCAACTGACGCTGACAAAGTGATTGTTCGAGTGTAGCAAGGCCTGCATTCTGCTCCAGATAGGCATCAATCCATTGTGCTTGGATTAAGGATACCCAATGCTCGCTCTGCATGTTTTGGGTAAAAATATCGCTGAGCGCCATGATATCCGCGCCTTGGAAACCAATGAATAATATCGGCTCCTCACGATGCAAGATGCCAATCAGGATTTCAGTATTATTGATGCCTAAGAAGCGTCCAACCATCCCAACCCAAAACGCTGCGATTTCATAACAGTACATCGCGTTATTGATTGGTAGGATCAATACCTTATTTAAACGACTAGTACCATTTTTTAAGATCGGTTGCAGTAAAAGCCCCAATCCGATCATACTCTGTGCCAGTTCATAGACATTGATTTTCATCAATTGGGCAAAGGAATGCATAGTATGGTTTTCATAAAAACCATTGCATTCTTCGGCAGTGAAAATCTGAACCACATTCGGTAGGTTATTCAGCTTTTCCAGCATAATATTGGTATCACGGATACTGCGTAATACGCGATTGCGCTGGAATAAATCGACCAAGACTGACTTGTAGTAAAACGGCGCCAATAATAAATTTTGATAAGGCTGCTCAACTTCAAGTAATTGACTCAATACCATCGGAAATGCACGTCCTGAGCTGTCTTGGCTGGCAATTAAATTGGCAGCCAAAAACATTGGCTCAGCAGGATTGGCTATAAAAAAATCCAAAGAAGGTAAAGCCTCATAACGTTGCTTGAACTCAGGGCTGCGCATGGCATGTTCAAGTGCTTCCGTAATCCACTGATCCAGCACTTGAATTAATGCATATTGCCCTTTGGATTTCAGAAAGTCACCACGAGCTGGTGTCTTTCCATAGTACAAAGCTGTCGTTTTTACTTGTTGCATCCAAGCACCTCCTGCTGTTCCCTGATCATCCCTAACATTACGGCGTTACTCCTGACTGGGCAGGCGCTGTGGTTTGTGGCTTTGGTGCGACAGCTGCTGCAGGTGTCGCTTGCGCAGAGACCACACGTACCGCTTTTTCTGTCACTACTTTATCCACCAGTTGTAAGCCTGCATAACCACGGCTAGAACCAATACTGCCAGAGCTATTGCCACTAATGAGTCGGAAGTTTACTTTCAGTGTTAAAGATGGTTCAGTTTTGCTGGTCCATGTCATTTCAAAACTACCATTTTGCTCTTTACGCTGCGCCGCATCGATCAAACGGTTAATCCCATATTCACCAGGCTCTTCAAAAATCGTATGGGTTTTACCTTCCAAATCCACTGCGGTAATACGTGCGCCTGGAATTGCACCTTGGTTCGGCCATACGAAGTTCACCCATTGCTGGATTCCGTTTTCAAACACCATACGTTGACCATCAATATCAATGGTATACGACAGGTATTGTGGATTCGGTAATGGGTAGAACTGGAAGTTCGATTGATTAGATACAGGTGCAGCAGCAGGTTGATCTAGGCTGCCTGTCGCCATGCCATTGATCGGTGCGACATATTGCTGAAATGCCATGACAAATTGTGGATTTAGGCTAATCCCTAAGTCTTTCCATGTTTTCGAGGTCAAGACATAACCACGGCGGATCACAAATGGATCTAATGCTTCTTTTACAAAGCGTGCAATGCTACCCGTCTCACCAAAGATTTGACCAATTTCATTACTGGTGGCTTGTAAGGTTACACCGGAGTTAAATGGATATTTCTGGCTCAAATTGGTTTTAAATGGTTGATACGCTTGGATACCCCACAATTTGTTCAACTCATCTTGAGTCGGCACAATCAAGCTGGCAAAAGATTGTGTCAGTGGCGTCATCAACAATTTTTGTAATACCTGTTGATCGGTGTCTTTCAGCCCCACCATCATCTTCTCATCCACATATTTCTGTGTGGTATTAAAGACTGAAGTTTGATCATTGATGGTCTGTTTCACTAAAGCCATTGCACTTGGACCAATCTCACCTGCTGTTTTCAGATCATTGAACTTACTACGCACTTGGGCAAGATTATTCATGTACTCATCGAATAATGACTTATCTTGCAAATCATCACGCTTACGTACCAACTGATAGAACATTTGATATTCTTGCGAAATTGCACCTTGTGCTTTATTCACCGCCTGAGCTGCTGCTTTGTCATCTGAATTATTCAAGACTTTACGTTTGAACCAAGCAACAAAGCCTTTTTCCGGAACAGCCAGTTCAGCCTGTACGATTGGATTATCCCAGTTGGTTTCAATTGCAATACGTTGTAATAAGGTGCGAATTGGTGAATTTTGTGGTTCACCTAAAACATCAATACTTTTCACTTGCTGAGCGAATTGATCGTTTTTGGCATAATAAATGCCGTTCAGGAATTTTTTCCATTCCATCACATATTCTTGCTTATACAGCGTGACCAATTGTTTGCGGATTTGTTCTGGGCTACCAGAGAAGGTTAAATCATCCGATTGACGACTATTCAATACCCAATCTTTGCTGTCTGTTGGCTTATTCGCAGCTTCATCAATCGCCTTTTCAACATACTCATCCCATGCCTTTTGCGTAAACACGCCCGGTAATGCATAGCTACCCAAAACAATGGCACGGTTTTGTTCACCCACAATTTGCCCAACCGTGACTGCTGGGAAGCGTACCGCTGCACGCATCTTAATCTCGTTATAGACACGGTCACGTGCTGGCATACCACGAATCACTGACAATAAAACCTGACGGGTTTGATCAACCACTTGTGCATCGGTTTCAAGTACAGGGAAGCCGTCTTGATTGGCCAAAGTCATGGCATACGAGAGGATCTTCTCTGCATCCTGAATCATCTCACCACGCGGCATTTGTCCACGATTGGCATCCAGCCAAGAGCGCCAGAAACGAGACACTTGGTCACTTAAATGACTGGTATCCATATATTCATGGTTACTCATCATCAAATAAGCTTTTAATGCGTTATAAGCATCTTGTGGATTGCTATCCGAAGGCTCTAAATACTGCTGTGTTTTCGCAACTTGCTTGATTTCGACATTGACGTGATTGGCTTTTAAAGTCGCCTCGTTATTTTTAACACGCTGTAAATATTGCGCAATATTTTGCTGTGTTGGGGTCAGAACAATTTGCTTGATTCCTTTCAAATACTCGGCTTTTAAGCTCTCGCGTAATTGATTACCTTGATAGAGACCAAAGCTGAATTTAAGCGGACGATGCTCATCAAACTCATCAAACTCATCAAGCTGTTGCAAGCGTTCTTGCAAAATCAATAATGCTTCAAGTTGAGTCGATAATTGCTGCCCAGAGGTTTTTTCTAGGTGCACCACTTTATCTAAGTCAGCTTGCACATCTGCAATCAATTGCTGGTTATTGCGATATGACCAGACCCAAACGCCTAAGACCAAAGAAACCCCAACCAATGCCGCAATAAAACCAATATAGCGCTGACGTTTTTTTGCAGGATTGATGTGCTGTTTCACCAGATCTTTGTCTCGTAAAATCACATTAGAGAATAGACCTTGTAAGAAATAACCATGGTTTGGTGCAAGCGAAGCGTTTCCACTGTCTTGGCCATTGCCCTGAACTTGCTGTAGTTGAAACTCTTGAGCAATGTTCTCCGTCATTGGGCTTTCAATCACCCCTTCTTGTAAGGCACTGGTAAAATAGAAACCACGGAAAATCGGTTGGAACTGGTATGGATTATCTTCAAATAATGTGCCGACAAAACTTTTTAGCGCAGGTTTAAGTGTTTTAAATTCCAGTGGGAAAGTCATGACACTCGGCGAAATATTTTGTGAATGGCGACGACTTAAATGCGTGGTACTGACACTCTTTAAACCGTCATAAAGAATGCTGTAATGTTTTTCGAATAATTCCACTGCATTCTGAGACGAGTTCTGCTCATAAGGTAAGGTTGCACCCCACGCCTGATTATATTCTTGCGACTCATAGCAATCAAAAAACTCAGTAAAGCCTGCAATCAAGTCCATTTTAGAAAAGACCAAATAAACAGGAACCACGACCTCAAGTTTTTCAGTTAAGTCTTGAATTCGAGCGCGCAGATTTTTGGCTAATTTTATTGAGTTCTCAGGACTCTGGCTGATCAATTCGGCGATACTGACAATCAGGACTAAACCATTGACAGGAGCTTTAGAACGGTTTTTCTTTAAAATATTTAAAAAGCCCAACCATTCAGAATGATCTTCGGAATAAACCGAATAACGTCCCGCGGTATCCAGTAAAATCCCTTCTGTAGAAAAGAACCAGTCACAGTTCCGTGTTCCACTTAAACCCGCTGAAACCATTTTCTGATGTGTTTCTTCAAAGGGAAACTTCAAACCAGAATTATAGATCGCAGAACTTTTACCCGCAGCCGGATTACCAATCACCATATACCAAGGCAATTCGTACAATGCGGCATTGCCCTTTTTATCACCCAATTTAGATTTACGAATCAATTGAATTGATTCTTTCATCTGCTGCTGAATTAACTGTAACTCGGCTTTGTCTTTGTGTTGACCATATTCAGCTTGGCTGTCTTGCTCGATCGCATTGGCCAGTTCTTCACCTTGTTCAGCATGGCGTTTTCTTTGAATCAGCCAATAGATACCATAGATGATTAAACCCAATGCATAGGTCGCTGCCAATGCCCAAAAGATATGCCGAGGAATAGACGAGTATGAAGAAATCAGTGCCACGAATAAGGATAAAGCAATAATAGCTTTAGGATTCGTGATGTACTGCCACAGATAACCTAAAATGATATACATTGAGTTCTCGAATTCTTAATAAAGTTAATTAATCAGCAATTGCTACACTTTCCTGATCTTGCGAGATATCAGGAACAGCTTGGATAAATGCTTGTAAATTTTGTCCATAAACAAAGGCAACCTGTGACTCAGAAAAATGTGCCCCCAACATTAATCCAAAAAGTTTTGCCACGTTTTGGGTGTGTCCAAAAATAGGTTTGCAGTACAAATAATGGTGTGCCTCGACTGGACTTTGCTTAAAAAATTGTTCCAGTTTTTTGGCCACCTTGACATCAGCACCATCCTCAACCACCAATACAAAAGGTTCTTCAGCCTGATACTGAGGTAAATCATCAATCCCCAGCTCTTTAAAAATTTGATCGATATTGTTTTGATTACTGACCAACTTAAAGGACTTTTCAGGTTGTAACTGTTCTAGCTGCACCGCAGGATTTGCCAGACAACTACTGCTCACAAATTCCGCAGGGATATAAGCACTTGCTCCCCAAGATTTTTCGTCAATAATTTCTTGATCAATTTCTGAATCTGCCGCAATGATCAATGAAATTTCATGGGTTTGGTTTTGAATCCGCTCAAGCAACTCCAGCAAATGTTGTTCAGTCGATGCTGTACTGAGGTAGTGATATTCGATATGGAATTTTTGTGGAATGATGCCAAGATCGTAAAAAATGGCCTGAATACTTTCATTGCTACTCAGGTCATTCCAGGTATGCACCACATCTTCAGACAATAAAATGTGCAGATTTAATTTATCCAAACGATAGACCTGCTCCACCTGAATGGATTCATTCGCTTCATCGCCCGAAAAGCTTGGATCAATCCATGCAGGGTGCATACGGTATTCATGCAGATTTTGGCTTTCATAAAACAAACTAGACCGCTTTAAGTGGTCTGAAATCGAAGCCAAAAGTTCCGTGTGCTGTTCAATTTGTTGATGGATCAGCGCCATGATGCGTTGCTGTCGAACTGACAAGAACTGTAATTCCTCATCATCTTCGCTTTGTACCTGTTGGTCTAAGTCTGCAATGCGATAAGAAAGAATGGGTATTCCATGAAAATTCACCAGATCCTGATCTAACTGAGGACTGGTAAACTGCTTGATTCCATCCAGAATCGAATCATTTTCACCTAGCGCACTATATGCACCCGCCGCATACAGATTCAATTTTAACCACTTACTCTGCAACACAATCGGCTGCGACTCGGTTGAGTTCTGCTCGGCGTTTTGTTCGGCCTGCAAAGCTTGTTGCTTTTTTTCTTTATGATGTTGATAAGCCTTATAGATCAGCCAAGGTGACAGTAACACCAAGGTAATCACAACTGGCAAGATCAGGAAATAATTAATTAAATCGGCAGATTCTGGTTGATATTGAATATCACGCCAATAATAAACCACCACCAAGCCGACCAAGATAAAGCAACTGATGAGTGTGGCTAAAATTTTCTTCACCATTATGCGGCTCCTAAAAGTGCATAACGTGTTTCCGTGTTATGTTGTAATTGTTCGGATGGCATTAAAAATGCCCCTTGGCCCAGACCAACTTGATGCCCAGAATCTAAACAGATTGGATTGATTTCACGTTTGTCCAAAATCAAACGTACGTCAATAAACAGTGTTGGGCTGCACCATGTCTGGATCAGGTGTTTTAACTTTTTATTTAAAGGCTGATCAGGCAGGAAAGCTAAATACTGTTCTCGAGATAATGGTCCGATTTGAATCTCGATTTTGCCATCAATTTGCTGAACCGTATCGCCACAAAAGGTATTCACACCAAGTAGGCTTGGATTGCTGCCACCTAGACTAGTCTTCTGCTCATCAGCCAGATGAAAGGTTTCTTTCACAAATTCTTGGATTTGAACCTGTTGATTAAAAACACATGACAATACTGTTTTTAACGCATGCGCGGTATTGTTTTGCCCCTGCATCAAACCAGAAAATTCGGCAAAATACTCATCTAGATCTTGTTGTTCATGCTGAGCGCGAATATAGCCATTTAAGGCATGCAGAATGTCCAGATAATGATTGTCTTGTTCAATCTCATAACGTACCGCCAAGTTATAGGCCAAGCTGGCATCGACATATTTGGCTGTCAGCTTATGATTGAACAGACCTAAAAACGCTTTTATCTCGAGTCGCTGCTGTCGGCTACTTTGTTTTAATTTATTGGTATAGGTATAAGGCAGCGCCCCTTGTGTTCCTGTGAGTCCTACCACTAGATTGGTTAAATGGACACGCTGATCTTGATAACTGAGTTCTTCAATCTCAGTCGCAGGGAAACTTAAACTAAATGAGGTGCCAAATTTAAAATCATCTGACCAATCCTGTTTAGGAATAGTTTCAGGCAAATGACGTAACAAACGGGTCGATTGAATAAATTCAAATGAACCAGGCTTTTTAAAAACTTGGTCGACTACAGAAGAGTCTTGCCACCAACGTTCTGTACGCATTGGTATATCTCCTGCTGGTTAAGACTGTCTTTGACGACCACATCAACAAAACTATTAATTTGAACCTTTAAATTAAAAATATGGCTTAATAACTGGCTAAAAATATAGAGACTATGTCCACGGAAAACGCTCTTATTCACCGAGAGCTCAGCCTTAACCCCACGAATGAACATCGGAAAAGGTTTTGCATTCATCAATTTATTTGTAGTTGTAAAGTTGAGCTGTTTCAAAGCATCAATCAATAAAATATTTTCTTTGGAATGCGGTAAGTTATATAAAGCCAAAAGTTCCTTCACATGACTCAGCGCATCCCCTTTCATTAATGCCAAGGTATTCAGCGAAAGATGTGAAATAATGCGCCATTGCTCGTTGCTGTTTTTATCAAAATGATAAGGCGATGTCGGACGCTTTAAAATCAAGGCACGTCTTGCCAAACTACTGTCATTTAAATTTAGAATATTATTGCTCTGACTTAATGCTTCATGTGGCAAATCACCATTAGAACACAGCAAACGTGTACTAATAAAATCTGATTTGATTTCATAAGGTTTCAAATGTTTGGAAACAATCGAATACCCCATTTGCATTATTTTCGTCTGTGAAGGTAGATAACTTAAAGAATAGAAAAACTGCACCTTATCATTGTGATAATGACTCATTGCAAAAAATGGCAATACAGGGAGATGCGTTTGCTCCTGATTGGTCTTTTCACGCACCATATTCATCTCAAGGATAGAATAGACTTGATACAACTCAGGATGATGCGCATCCGTGACCAATGGATATTGTAGTTGCGTATGTGAGATTTTTTGCGGTTCAGCCTGCTTTTCAAACAGATTAATTGCCGGTGTGGTAAATAATTTAAAGTTAGCTATATTGAGCTCGGAATAGTTACGGACCACCGCTTGATCATTCAAATTGAGTTTGAGATGAATCAAAATTTCAAAGCTGTTCTGCTGCTGTAATAATCCCTTGAAGACACTCAAATCCAAATTTAAGTAATTAAACTTCTCAGGAAAGCAAAAATATTCCATCAATAAACGATAGGCATGATGGGTATGCTGATCAACCGGCAATAAACTTTCTTGCTCACTAAAGCCCATTACCTCAAAGGGATTGGCAATCTCTAATACCCGCTGCCCTACCCGAATTGCAAAACCCGTATCTTTACGAAAAATACTATCCAAAACTTGCAGTGGAAAATTTGAAATTGCATCTAAATAGATGGGCAATTTTTCATCTAAAATCCATTGTTGAGCATCATTAAAGATTTCAAATTTCAAACTCAAGGTCGCATTTTGATTCAAATGCATATGCGTGCTAGGCGAAGTTTGAAACTCCAAATGCGTCAATGCGATCGGTAATAATCGAACCTCATTACTGGTATTAAATTCGCATTGCACGCCTTTAAAACTGCGTGACTTCAACGCTGTTTTTTGTGGAATCAAATGAGCTGAAGTTAATTGTTTAAGTTTATTAGTATCTTCAAAACTGACTACAGTACAGGCTGGGAAATGACGTAAATATTGAGGGAACATGACCTCAAATAAAGAATGGGTAAACAGCTCATAGCTATCGGCTAACTTTTTATCAATACGTGCAGCAATCAGTGAAAAGGCTTGAATTAAGCGTTCAATATGTGGGTCATCAATCTGTTCTTGGTTGAGCGATAGACGTTGCGCAATCTTCGGATATTTCTGCGCGAACTCTCGAGATTGTTGACCGAATACTTGTAGTTGTTTTTCATAATACGGTAAAAGTTGCTCTATCACTGTTCGCTCACACTAAGTTCTGGCAGAAATAACATATTGTTGTGTTGTTGGTTTGAGTAAAGCATCGAAAAAAACAGGTTCATAGAGTGGGTGGATATTTAAGTAAGCCTGAATACTTAAACACAGCGATCCCATATTATGCCCATCTAATAACATCTCAACTTTGATCTGCCGCAATCTCGGCTCATGCGCTGCAATGGACTGCTCAATCGATTGACAAATTTTATCTCGATCCAATGGATTGGCCGTCGACAAGCCTACGAAATCGATAATTCCAAACTGCAAAATTGATTTTTTTGCCAGTGGAAATTCATCCATATCTCGATCAAATTGTGCGATCCGACTATTCAACAAGTCTTCCAAATCACGAGCAACTGACTCTCGTAACTGCTGAATCGACATCCCTCTTAAATAATCTTCTTGCTCTGGTACTAAACGATCAAATAATGTTGATCTGAATCCGTAAGGATATAGATGATCTAAATTCATTTTTATAAGAACAGCATCTTGGAAAAATAGAGGCTAATAGGCAACTATTAACCTCTATTAGAAAATCACGATACTGATTACGCAGCGTATGAAGCTGTGTTATTAGAAAGTGACCATTTCTTAGTAACAGCACCTTTCGCAGTACCGTTAATGTCTTGTTGGTTATAAGTCCACTCAACAGCAGCGTATTTCAAACCAAATGTTTCTGTCGGAACACCTTCTTCGTTTACAGTCGGTGTTACGCTAGAAACAAGAACGTGTTTCAATTTGATTTGTAAGTACTTGATACGCTTATCACCATTTGCACGGTAGTAATCGATCTGTACTTCATCAAATGTATAACCTGCAGAACAAGCTTCCCAAAGTTTAGGACTAGTTGCATCCAAATCTTTAACGAAGATCATGTCTGAGTGCTCAACACGTTCAGCTGTATGGCCACCTACGCTACTTGAAGTCGCAGATTTAGGTTGACGAATGTTATGAGACCAAGAGTTAACTTCTAGCCAACCTTTGTGTTCAGAATCGCGAGATTCTCCGTCTACCTTGTACTTACCACGAAACTCAACATATATATCTTTCATTTAAAAATTACCTCTATTTTATTTAAAGTTATTATCTAGCTGATCTCATTGTTAATTTGAGGACTGAGGTAGTTCAGTCACGAGTCGTAAAGAAACAGACAACTCATCCAGCTGGAAATGTGGTCTTAAGAAAACCACAGACTTGTAGTGACCCGGTTGAGCTGGATCTTCTACAACTTTTACAGATGCCTCGCGAAGCGGATATTGTGCTTTTGCTTCTTGAGATGCACCATCATCTAGCAAGACATATTGCGAGAGCCATTCATTTAAAAACGCTTCGACATTGCCTGCAGATGCAAAACTTCCCACTTTGTCACGCATCATTGCTTTTAAGTAATGTGCAATGCGCGATACCGCCATGATGTATTGGATTTGGCTAGAAAGTGCAGAGTTTGCATTCGCCGTATCACTGTCATATTTCTTTGGTTTTTGAGCAGACTGCGCACCAAAGAAGGCTGCGTAATCTGTGTTTTTGCAGTGAACCAATGGAATAAAGCCAAGGTCGCTGAGTTCTTTTTCACGACGGTCTGTAATGGCAATTTCGGTCGGGCATTTAAATACCACTTCACCATCTGAGGTTTTAAAGGTGTGTACTGGCAAACCTTCAACTAAACCACCACCCTCAACACCACGAATCGCAGCACACCAACCATGCATATCAAAGGCATTGGTTAAACGTGTTCCGAACGCATAAGCCGCATTCATCCACAAATAATCATCATGATTTTCACCAGAAACATCTTCAACGAAGTTAAACCCTTCAGTTGCAGTGCCTTCTTTCGGATGATATGGCAGGCGACCTAAAACGTGTGGCATGGTCAATGCGACATAACGAGAATCTTCGCTATCACGGAAAGAACGCCATTGCACGTATTCAGCTGTTTCAAAGATTTTTGAAACATCACGTGGACGATCAATATCGGTGAATGATTCAAGACCAAGAATGCTTGGGCTTGCTGCTGAAACAAATGGCGCGTGTGCTGCTGCAGCAACATGAGAAATTTGTTCCAATAAATACATATCTGACGGTGTACGATCAAATTCGAAATCGCCGATCAGTGCTGCATAAGGCGCACCACCAAATGAGCCATATTCTTCTTCATAAATCTTTTTGAACAAGGTACTTTGATCGAAGTCTGTTGCACCTTGAAAGTCTTTCACTAACTCTTTTTTCGTCGTATTCAACATACGAATTTTAATCATCGAGTTAGACGGTGTCTCTTGGCAAAAATAGTAAAGGCCGCGCCACGTCGATTCGATTGTTTGGAATTGCTCATGATGCATAATCTCGCTCAATTGATTCGAAATTAAGGCATCAATTTCCGCAATACGCTTATCAATAGACAAAGTCATATTTTCAGAAACAGTAATTGTTCCTGCCATGACTTCTTTAGCCAATTCGCCAATTAAGCTTTTTGCACGAACATGCTCATCGTCATTACGGGCAATACGGCTTTGTTCAACAATTGAATCCAACAAATTTGCTGATTCAGCTTCAACACTCGCTGCAGCGGCTGCTTGTAAATTACTCATTTTCAGCCTCCGCACTTAACTGACGAATCTGATCTGTATTTTTCAACACTTCATCCAGCAAGTCTTCCAAACGCTCACTGTTTGAAATTTTGTTACGTAAATCAGTTAAACGCTCACGTGCTGCAACCAGCTTACGCAATGGGTCAACCTGTTGAACCACTTGTTCTGGACGGAAGTCTTCCATCGAGTTAAAAGTAAGGTCAACCGACATGCGACCACCTTCTTCCGTCAACGTATTTTCAACTTGGAAAGCAGCACGTGGCGCTAAAGATTCCATGACTTCATCAATATTATCTAAATCAACATTGATAAATTTTTTGTCTTTTAACTTGGTCTTTTCTAGCTCTGATGCAGCGGAGAAATCCCCCATCACACCCACAACAAAAGGGAGTTCTTTTGATTCTTTACCATCACCAACTTCGACATCATATGTCAGTTGTACACGAGGGGGACGTATGCGTTGCAGTTTCTTCTGTACGCTTTCTCTCTTTGCCATAACTTTTCACCCTTGATTATTATTTCAACGAATCGAATGGATTCGAACCTGCCTTTTGAGCAGTATTTGGTTGTTTCGTCACTGTTGGCGTTACAGCCGTTTGACGTTTTACCGGTGCAACTGTTTGAGTAACAGTACTACGTGTTGGTTGAGTTGTACGTACTTTTCTGTTCGTCGTACGTCGAGTTGTGTTATTGGTCGACGTATTTCTCATCTCATTTTTTACTGACTCATCGGTGATCGCCTTGCTCGTTGAGGTGTCTGGAGCAGGTAAGGCAACACGGATGCTGTCACTGAGCTGTTTTGCTGGTGGATAAGTGAGTTCATTACTCAAATAGCGCATTTCACTTGAGCGCATATGTTGCAATGCTTCATTGGCAATTTGAACACTGGCTAAAAAAGTAACATCCGTTAAAGTAGCACCGCGTACATTTTGCTCTTGTAACTGCGTTGCCAGTTTTAAAGCATTCATCGGTTGCTTTAATTCATACATACGCATCGCTGCTTGAGCCAATAAATCGTTTACACGCGAAGCATTATCTTTGTCACAAACTTGTTGATAAATATCTAATAAAGCATGATCCGTTTGGTTTACTGCCAACGGGTTCTGTTTTAGACATTTACTTTTTAACTTAATTGGTTTTATTTCTTTATCATCAGCAAAAGCTGAATTACCGATTAAACCGGCTGTTATACAAAGAATTGATATTACAATACCTTTTTTCAAAATATGCCTCGTCATTATTTAACTTATAATTGAAGAGCTGACAATTATTGTTAAAAAACCCTCTTACTCGTCAATTTTTGTACATTTACATCATTTCCGCGAATTTAACAAAAAAAACACATACAAAGTCAATACTAGTTACGTTTATTAACATTATTAAATTTTCATGACAGACATTCCTGTAAAAAAAAATTTAAAACTGGTGCATTTTTTGTTTAAAAGTGACATTTTTTGTTGTAGAATAATCTGTATACTCGAGCAGAGTTATGTTAAGTTTTTGATTTTATTCAAAAAATATTTCTAGCAAAAACAACCATACCAAGTTAGAAGTTAGTAAATAGAGCTTGGTATTTAAAAATTATTGTGAGTAATAAATGAGTAACTTAAAAGTTTTAATTACAAAACTATCAGCTCCTACTCGTACTGCATTAGAAAAGTCTGCAAACTATTGTATTAACCAATTGAATTATGAAATTGAGATTGAACATCTATTCGTTGAATTATTAAATCAAAACATAGTCAATGATTTACACATTTTATTAAAAAAAAATAATATCTCTGCTGATGCCTTAATTACTGATTTAAAAGAAACCATTGCTTCTTTGCCTAAAGGTAATACCCGTACACCCATCTTTGCAAAATCAATCATTCGGTTATTTGAACAAGCGTGGTTACTCGCTTCTGCAGAACAAACACCTTTAATACGTAGTAGTCATTTATTGATTGCATTGTTAACTGCACCCGATTTACAACAAATTGCATTTAGAGCATCAAGTTTATTTGAGCGTTTTCCAATCGACACGATGAAACATAAGTTTCTCGATATTTGTGAAAAAAGTAGCGAACAACCACAAATAGAAAACACCATTAACAGCGCTGAACAAATAACAAATACTGAATCCACAGTCACTGCAGCAAAAACACCTGCCCTTGATCAATACACGATTAATCTGACTGAAAAAGCGAAGCAAGGGGGTATTGACCCTGTTATTGGTCGTGAGTTTGAAATCCGGCTCATGCTCGATATCTTGATGCGTCGTCGTCAAAACAATCCAATTTTGACAGGTGAGCCTGGAGTCGGTAAAACAGCAGTTGTAGAAGGCCTCGCTTTAAAAATTGCACATGGCTTAGTGCCAGAAGCACTCAAAAATGTACAACTGCATGTTTTAGACATGGGTCTGTTACAGGCGGGTGCAAGCGTTAAAGGTGAGTTTGAAAATCGTTTAAAACAAGTGATTCAAGAAGTTCAAGCCTCTGCTCACCCAATCATCTTATTTATTGATGAAGCACATACCATGATTGGTGCTGGTGGGCAAGCTGGACAAAATGATGCCGCAAACTTACTCAAGCCAGCATTAGCACGTGGTGAATTAAGAACCATTGCTGCAACAACTTGGGCTGAATACAAACAATACTTTGAAAAAGATGCAGCCCTCAGCCGTCGCTTTCAGGTGGTCAAAGTTGAAGAACCAAGCGAAGAAGTGGCGATTGATATGTTACGCGCCATGATTCCGGTGATGCAAAGTCACTTCAATTTACATATTGAAGATCAAGCCATTATTACCGCAGTTCAAGCCTCTCATCGCTATATCAGTGGTCGCCAACTCCCAGATAAAGCAGTGAGTGTACTCGATACAGCTTCTGCCCGTGTTGCTTTAACTCAGAATGCACAACCTGTGATTCTGGATCAACTCAAAGCACAACAACATAATCTTAAATTAGAACATCAAATTATTACCCACGAACATCAACAGTTCCCGATCCATCATGAACGGTTAGATGATCTTAATCAGCAACTTGCAAACTTAGACAAAGAAATTCAAGACACTGAAACTAAATGGCAGCAAGAATTAGCACTGGTTAAACAAATCCAGCAATTGAATGCACATACAGAACAGGACAATAAGACACAAATTGCTTCACTAAGAGCGGATTTAGCACAATTACAAGGTCAAACACCTTTAGTATTTGAACGTGTCAATGCACAAATCATCAATGAAATCATTTCAGATTGGACCGGTATTCCAGTTGGGAAAATGGTGAATGATGAAATCAAACAAATTCTAAGCCTTGAGGACAAGCTTGGCGAACGCGTCATGGGTCAAGATTATGCGCTTACTCAATTGGTACAAGGCATTAAAACCTCTAAAGCAAAATTACAAGATCCTAATAAGCCACAAGGTGTATTCCTATTGATTGGCCCAAGTGGTGTGGGTAAAACTGAAACTGCCCTTGCTCTCGCCAATGAGCTGTATGGCGGTGAACAGCATCTCATCACCATCAATATGTCTGAATATCAGGAAGCGCATACAGTTTCATCGTTAAAGGGTGCCCCTCCTGGCTATGTTGGCTATGGTCAAGGTGGTGTTCTCACCGAAGCCGTTCGTCGCAATCCTTATAGTGTCGTGCTATTAGATGAAATTGAAAAAGCACATAGTGATGTTCAAGAATTATTCTACCAAGTCTTCGACAAGGGAATGCTTGAAGATGGTGAAGGTCGTGTGATTGACTTTAAAAACACGACGATCATCCTGACCTCAAATACAGGCTCAAGTGCAATTATGCAGGCATGCTTAAATCAACCTGTAGAAGAATGGCCACATGCCGAAGACTTAATCGAACATCTAAAACCAAGTTTATATAAACAATTTAAACCAGCCTTTATTGGTCGTATGCGTATCGTGCCTTACTTCCCACTGCATGATGAGCTATTGGTTCGGATTATCAAACACAAGCTTGGGAAAATTGTTGATCGTATTGAAAAGCAGTATGCAACTAAGGTTCAGTATTCTGATGATTTAATCGAGTTGCTGTTAAGCCGTTGTACTGAAGTTGATAGTGGCGCACGAAATGTGGATAACATCCTCAACTCAACCGTCCTTCCTGCTTTGGCAACTGAAATTTTAGTGGCTTTAGCTGAACATAAGTTACCGAAACTGATGGTGATTGATACCAAAGATGATGAAATTACTTATCAGTTAGATCCAGCTGAGAAAGTAACCAAGAAACGTTCGAGTAAAAAAACCAAAGCTGAAGTGTAAATTTTAAGATTGAGCCAAATTTGTGATGCATATGGATATTTTATCTTTACTAACGCCAATTAATGAGCAATCACCATGTGGTGAAGATTACTCATTTTCAAATGAGTTCCATGCAATTAAAAAAGCAAAGACCCAAGATGATGTACTGCTTGATCAGGGTGATTGGGTGACTGAACCCAAACAGGCCGATTGGGACTTTGTCGCCAGCACGTCTATAGATTTACTCCAATCAAAAAGTAAAGATATCCGTTTGCTTACATGGCTGTCTGAAGCTTGGGCAAATCTGTATGGCTTTGAAGGAGTGTCCAAAAGTCTGGAACTCAGTCATCGCTTATTAGAACAATATTGGTTAACACTACATCCTGAAGTTGAAGATGAAGATTTAGATCAACGTATTGGCTTATTACAGGGTTTGATTAACCAACTTCCACTATTGATCAAAAAAGTCTCTTTGATCAATCATGCACCTTATTATCATTTACTCGACTACGACAACTTTCTTTATCATGAGAACATTCGCCGTAAACAAAGTGATGATTATGAGGGCTCAAGCAGTCCAACCGAATTAGAGCAGTTTGAACAAGCCTTATCTAATACCGATAAAAACTTTCAGCGTCAAAATTACCAACATTTCAATGAAATCTTGCAACAATGGGCGACGCTGAAACAAGTGCTGGATGACTTGCTTGGTTTAGACTCTCCAAGTTTTGCTGCAATCGACTCCAGCTTAAATAATATTCATATCACACTGAAAAAGATTTATAAAACCGACCAGTTTGAGCAAAGCACTCAAACGATCATTACAGAAATCGAAACATCGACAACACCGATGGTACAACACGTGACGACTCAATCTGCTGCACCTCAAAATCAGCTGTCTTTTCAGCCGCAAGTTCAATCGCATGTTGAAAACCGCGAACAGGCGATGCGTGTATTGCAAGAAATTGCGACTTATTTTCAGCAAAATGAGCCGCATAGCCCTGTCAGCTACATGCTGCAAAAAACGATTAAATGGAGTCAAATGCCATTACATGAGTGGTTAACTCAGGTGATTAAGGATGAACATCCTTTACAAATGCTACAGGACACCCTTGGTGTTCAGCCAAAGAATGAATACGAATAATTGTTGGTAAATACATATGTTTAAAGCAGAAAAGATTCTTTGGGGTGAAGGCTTATTTTTACGTCCTCAGCATTTTCAGATCCAAGATACCTATCATGAACAACGTTTGAATCATACGATTCGGGCGATGATTCCACACGCCTATGGCGTACAAAAGTTGAAATTTGACGAGGTTCAACTTTCTACCCATATTCTGGCACTCCAAGAAGTGGAAATCATTTGGCAAGACGGCGAGATTTATCACGCTCCTGCACAAGACTTATTGCCAGAGCCACTATTGCTGGATGATCTTAATCTACAAGGTGAAATGACGGTTTATTTGGCGCTCCCAATCTTACAAGCCAATAAAAAGAATATCGCGGATGAAACACGCTCAGTCTCTAGTCGCTATCATAACTATTTGACTGAAACCCATGATCTATTTACCGATGCGAGCCCTGCTGAACTGAATCTGTTACGTCGTCGTGCCGAATTCAAGCTGCTTGAACAACATATTCAGCCGAGCCAAAATTTAGATGGTTTCTTATATGTTCCTGTCGCTAGAATTAAACGACAAAGCTCAGGCCATTTTGAATTAGATAATAAGTTTATTCCGCCAATTTTACATATTGCTGCGTCAGAATCTTTAATTAACAACCTAAAACGTACCTTGAACGTGATTAAGGCAAAAATTAAGATGATTCAAAGTAATAACCGTGAAAATGAACAGAAACTAATTGAGTTCCGTTCAGGTGATATTGTTTCGTTCTGGCTGATCAATGCTTTAAACACGGCATATGCAGGACTGAATCATTTACTCCAATATCCACTCATTCACCCTGAGCGTTTATTCTCAGAATTATTACGTTTAACTGGTTCTTTACTGACCTTCTCTACCGCTTATGATGTGGATCATTTGCCACAGTATAAACATCATCAGTTACAAGACAGTTTTCAGCAGCTTGATCTCATCCTACGAGATTTATTAGACACCATTATTTCGAGCCGTTATTTCAGCATTGCTTTAAAAGAAACACGACCATCGTATTGGGTTGGTAGTCTTGAGTCTGACAAAATTACCCGTGACACTCGTCTCTATATCGCAGTTTCAAGCAGCATGATGCAAACTCATGAACTCATTCAAATTGTACCATTACGTTTCAAAGTGGGTAGCACAATTGATGTAGAACAACGTGTTATCGCCGCACTTCCTGCGGTTCCACTCCATCATTTAATGCAGGTGCCAACCGCAATTCCAGTACGTTCTGGAGTGAGCTATTTTGAAATCGAACCACATCACGAACTGTATCAACGTATGCTTGAGTCAGAATCTATCTGTGTCTATGTACCAGCTGGATTCCAAGATATCAGTATTGAACTCATTGCCGTAATGAACAGTTAAGAGAATAACAATGACTCAACCCACAGGTATCCCTTCTTTATTTGATGATGGAAAAATTGGTTCAGGCTTCCCTACGTCTGACCAACCACAAAATAAAGTGCAAGCGACTAACTTGATTGATCTATTACATGACGGTTTTTATTTAGTCTTCTTGCTTCGTAACCGTTATATCCCATCAAATCCAAATGATTTTCGTGAAAAAATTTTAGATTTATTGAACCGATTTGAGCAACAAGCCAAACGCTTACAATTTTCTGCTGATGATATTCATGATTCGAAATATGCATTTTGTGCATTGATTGATGAAACCATTGCTACACAACAAGATCCTGCTTACTTCAACTTGCAGAATTCATGGCTGATCAGCCCGTTGCAATTAAGTCTGTTCGGCTCTCAACTGGCTGGTTATCGTTTTTTTGAAATATTGGAGCAACTCCGTAGTCGTGGCAAAGAGCGTTTAGCTTCGCTTGAAGTTTTCCACTACTGCTTATTACTCGGTTTTCAGGGAAAGTATCGCCTAGAATCAGTTGAGAGCTTAAACCATCTTGTCGCTCGGGTTGGTGATGAGATTGACTATCTTAAAGGGAAAAAAGCAGCTTTTTCTCCATTTGCAGCAATTCCAGATCACATTAAACATATTATTCATCATGAACTCCCTTTTTTCTGGATTCTGATTTTCTTACTCATGTTTGCTGCACTGACCTTTGCTGGCCTTAAGTTTATGTTATCAAAGCAAAATCATAATACTTTAAACCCATATCAAAATGTGATTTCAGCACCTGCTGAAGAAGCACATATCACCATCCATTTGCCTTAGTTGATAACGTATGACTCAGGAAAGAGCAACTTCTTTACGCATATTACAGACCAATAAGAAAAAAACCTTATCGCCTGTCATTTATTTACTGATTGGATTTCTTTCAGGAGTTGTCTTTGCAGCACTGATTTTCTTTTTCTTATTTGTTACGGACTCAAGTCGTGCCAATACAGCTGCCGCCCAGCAAGGACAAACTGTAGAAGAAAATAATCGTATTCAGGCACATAGCAAAGCGACAGCTCAAAATTCAGAAGAGACGACAGCTACTCATCATGAAACAGCAGAATCAGTAGAGGATAATAATTTCACTCAACCCGGTAGTAATGATCTAAATAAGTTCTTTCAACGTAGTCCTTCACCGGCGGCACCTGCACCAACCGGGCAGCACGTTTCCCCATTTGCCAATGAGCCAAATGCCAAACCAGCACAAACTGTAGTACCAGCAAAACCAGCTCAAGGGAGAAATGAAGTAGTCCCTGCGGCTACTAATAATAAAGTGGTTAAGCCTGCTCCTCAAACAACAAAGACTACAGCGCCTGCTAAGACATCTGAAACAGAAGCGGAAGCACCCGAAGCAACGGTACAGATTAAAGTGACACAAAAGCCTTTTGCTGTGAATGAACTGCAATAAAGCATGATTTTTCTTATTTTCTTTTGCTTCGTCGCTGTCGCGATCGGATTAACGCTGCTCATGTCCTATGAGCTGCGTTATAAATGCAAGCAGCTGCTGCATTCGTTATTACCGAGTGGTAAAAAGAAAATCGCTAATGCCATGCAGTTCGCAGAGCATATGCATCAAGCAGCCTCGCCAGAAAAATTGCAATCGCATTGGCATTTACAACAGTGGTGGATTTTAATCGCTGGCTTCTTTTTATTTGCCAGTATTTTGATTTTTGCTTTTACCCGCCCGATCAATTCCACACGAATTGAAGCCGAATATTTAAAAGAAACAGATCCACAAATTTACACCTTACTTAATGGTGAAATGCTGAGCCCTCCACCTGATGTTGACGATACACTGATCCAAGATGCAATTGTTGAAGCAACTCGTCTAGAACAAGCGTATCAAGCACAGCACCCTACAGATCCAAGTATTGATGCATCTCAAATTGAGGTTCCGATTACACATTCACATGGCAGTTTAGATTCATCCTTGGTTGATCGTAAATGGGACAAAATCAATCCTCGTTATAAGCAACGTCTGCTCATGGTCTTTAAAATTATGAAAGAGCAACATGGTTATGAGTTGGTCTTACTGGAGGGTTACCGTAGTCCAAACCGTCAGAATATGTTGGCGGGGAATCCGAATACAACCCGTGCCAAAGGTTACCAAAGCTATCATCAATTCGGTTTAGCTGCCGATGTTGCCTTTAAACGCAATGGCAAAGTGGTCATTACGGAACGTGATCCTTGGGCTATGCGTGGTTATGAGTTATATGGCCAAGTGGCTGAATCAGTTGGTTTGACTTGGGGTGGTCGTTGGAAATCTATTAAAGATTATGGTCATACCGAATACCGCATGCCAGGCTTAAGAAAAACCAAGGAAATGGCTGAACAACTAACCGCAGAAGGACAATTAACCGCCCGATCAGATGAGTCTTAAAACAGATCTAAAGTACAATTAAAATAAATAAAGCCTATCCTTATAAATAGATAGGCTTTATGTTAATATCAAACTAGAATATTTAAATGAAATAAAATCATACTAAAATTAAAAATATCTTAATCCACAACAGATATTGGAACTGTTTTTTTAACTTTAAAAATAAACTCTTTAAAAATTAAATTCATTCCTAAAATAAGTATAAAAGCAATCACAAATGATCCAAGTACATCGAAAGGGAAATGAACACCAATATAAATTCTGGACCAACCTACAATTAAAGCCAATAGCAATGCTGCACTACCAATTTTTCGATAACCAGACAGGAGATATGAAAATGCGATAGTTGCTACTGTCAAGGTATGCTGGCTTGGAAATGAAGAAGATGAGCCATGCCCAGTCAGGATGTGTCCGATTCCCATGTCAAAAGGACGTGGATGGTAGTAGACCGCATGAATGATCTGAGTCACTAATAATGAAGCAACGATAGTAATGAGCATCTTGATAAACTGTACTCGATATTTCTTATCCTTAAAAAACAATGAAGCAATTAAAAATACGAATAATACTGCAATTAAATTATGCGATGCGAATAATGCAGCTTTATCTAAAATAGGATTTTGAGTTGCAGCTGAGTTAATCCAATTAAACAAGCTGATATCGATAGTTTCAATTGACATTGTCAATCGTTCCATGATGGTTTGACGATGCAAATATAAAAATATCAGCTTAAAATAAAATTAAATACTCTTAAAGAACCAAACAAAATTACAATTTAGTTTTAAGTCCCTATTAATAAAAAAATCCTAAATTTGATCTACCCTTCAATTGGAGTAAATTATGGATAACAAAAATAGGCTACCCGAAGTACTAAGCAAAGTACCTGAAGTGACATTGCTGTTCTGGATTATAAAAATTGCAGCAACAACACTCGGTGAAACGGCTGGCGATGCTTTATCAATGTCGCTCAATCTGGGCTATATCTTAAGTACGTGTATTTTTTCTATTATTTTTATTGGCTTTGTTTCACTGCAAATGAAAGCCAAAGAGTACAAACCCTTTTTATATTGGGCAACCATTATCTCAACCACAACACTGGGAACCACCATTGCTGATTATGTCGATCGCTCTCTAGGCATAGGCTATTTGGGGGGGAGTATTATTTTACTTACTCTACTGCTTAGCTCACTTGCGATCTGGTATTGGAGCTGTGGCAATATTGCGGTGAACAGTGTCCAGTCTGCAAAGACCGAAGCCTTTTACTGGGTCACCATTATGTTCTCTCAAACCCTAGGAACAGCGCTTGGTGACTGGACAGCAGATACCCAAGGCCTCGGTTATACAGGAGCTGCTCTGATCTTTGGTTCATTACTGCTTATCTTGATTGCCGTGTATTATTGGACCAAAATCTCTAGAACATTTTTATTCTGGTCGGCTTTTGTTTTAACAAGGCCTCTCGGTGCTGTCTTAGGTGACTTTTTAGATAAACCACTTGATCACGGTGGGCTGGATTTAAGCCGATTCGGTGCTTCTTTTGTTTTATTGGCTTTTATCCTTGTTTGTTTAGTGTTTTTTAAATCCAAACCTGCTTCAACAGCACATTAAATCTTTCTTCAATCCTCTTCACTGTACATATAAAAAAGGGATAAGAAAAATTATTTTCTTATCCCTTTTTAGTTATCGCTTATAAATAATTAGCTATGTTTCCAAGGTACTGCAGGTGAGCCAATCCATGCTGATTTTGCAGGAATATTCTCTCCTTTCATTACCAATGTCAGTGGACCCAATACCGCATGATCAGCCACATTGGCATTGTATAAAATAATACTACGCGAATTCACCACCACATCATTGCCAATATTGACTTGACCAATTTTCATGATGCGGTCTTCAAATAGATGCGTTTGTGGTCCAGAAAAGCTATTAAACTCAGCACGGTCTCCAATCTTCACACAGTCAAATTCAGTGATGTCTGCGGTATCCAGATAGACATCCTTACCAATTTTTACCCCTAACAGGCGTAGAAAGAATGGCAACATCGGTGTTCCTCTTAAATAATTCAAGAAGTTTGGAATCGCAACAGATTCATAGAGACTGGTAATGCCTTCACTTAACCAAACGAACATGGTCCACATTGGTGCTGAACGTGGTTGATAGCGTCCAATTAAAGCCCATTTCAATACGGTCACGATGACAAAACAACCGACACCGTATAACAGTCCAGCCATAGTTAAAGCCAATAGCCCCATCGCAATACTATAGTCATTAATGACATCAATCACTTCTAAAACAATCATATAACCTACACCAATGGCTAGTGCTGTCGGTAATACAATACGTAAACCCTCAATCAACCCTCGCATGAAACGGCGTTTGATACTTGGTTTAAAAGTCAAATGATCTGGATATTGCGCTGCTGCTTCACGCGCTGGCAACAGTAAAGGTGGTGAACCGAACCATGTTTGACCTGAATACATTTCTCGGTTATCTGGCGTTTTCGATTGCACGCCAATCAAAACATTATCAGGTAATACCGTACCATCCGCGATATAGGCGCTATTCCCAACAAAGCTACGATTCCCGATTTGAGTGGATTTCAACGACATCCAGCCGCCTTTAATCTCTTCGTCGCCTAACATCACCGCATCTGCAATAAAGCTCTCTTCACCTAGGGTCAGCATTTCAGGAATCACACCTGTAGCCGTCGAAATTTCTGTATTTTTCCCCACCTTCGCACCCAACATACGGAACCATGTCGGAGCATATAAAGTGGCGAACAAGCCATGTAAAGTCTGCAAACTGGTTTCTAAAATCTGAGCTGCAAACCATTTACGATAATAAGTACCACCATGTATGGCATAAGTGCCTGTCTCTAAACGCGGTAATACAATCTTACGTATTGCCGATGAAATTAATGCGGTAATGATCATCATCATGGCACTGGCAGGAATGGCAAGAATAAAATAGTACAGCGCGATTTGAACATGATTATTCGGGTCAATATTAAACACATTAACATCTAACCAATCGACCAATAAGAAGCTTGGAAAAATCGGAATAAAGAACAAACATGCAATGATTAAAGCACTGATACTGTAATAGCCATATTCAGAAAATTTGCGTAGTAAAAATAATTTTGGTCGTGCTGCCAATGATTCAAGCTCATCAATATGGCCTATTTTTTTCGCTGGTGTTCCGTCCCAAATTTCGCCTGCGGGTACCGTCGTCCCATATTCAATTGAGGTTAAAGCATTGACATGCGCTTGCGGTTCTAACACGGTATTTTCTTCCAATACTGCATAAGAGCCCACATAACTGTCTTGTTTGAGTTGGATTGAACCTAATACCAACTGCCCATGCTCAACCTTAGCATTTTCCAAATTAACATTTGAACCAACACTGACACCATCTTCAATCTTTAACAGGGATGGCATACGGATATGAACAGAGCTAATGCTGACATCATGCCCAATTTTTGCACCAAGTGCTTTAAGATATAAATTCAGTAAGGTTGAACCTGAGAGTAAATATACAGGTGAAATACTGCTGATTCGATCAGCTAACCACCAACGGAAATACGTCATTCCCCATAATGGATAACGGCCTGCACCAATCCCTAACATCAATAAACGTTTTACCGTAATTGAAACTGCAAAACTGGCAATAATCACACTGATATAGACCAGCAAAGACAGCACGATTGCATAAGGAATACTGTCTCGTGTGCCGCCTGTGAAATAGTGATAAGTAAAGAATGGTGCCAACCATTGCAGAATATTGATCGAGATCAGTACAGGAATCGTCACAGCCTGTGCAATCCCACAAAGCCATTTATAGCTTTGATTGCGCGGATTGTTTTGTCCAATCTGACGATCAAATAATGAAGGTTCAGGTTGTTCTAACATTAAAGCTGCAATCGCCCCGACTTTTCTGGCCTGATATAAGCTTTGAATGGTCAGATGGCTATATTGAGGGTGTTCACGTAAATTCGAGATCAGTACTGCAGCGAGTAAGGAATGGCCTCCGAGATCATCAAAGAAATCAGAGTCTAACTTGATGGGGATATTCGGAAATAAACGATTCAAAATCTCAAATAATATTTGTTCAGCTTCATTCTGTGGCTGGTCTGATTCACTCCGGTCAATCACACTGGTTAATGGGCGAGCCTTCAATGCCTTACGATCAAGTTTTCCAGACAATAAACGTGGCACTTCTTCAATAATTTCAAAGCGATTTGGCACCATATACGGTGGTAAACGCTGACTAAGCTGGTATCTAAGCTGCTTAATTTCAATCGCTTGTTTTGCCTCTAATTCTGGTGCAATAAAAGCAATCAACTGATCAATACCATCTTCAGCTCTTAGAATGACTGCTGCCGTTCCAATTCCATCCAGATCACATAGCGCTGCTTCAATTTCACCGAGTTCGACACGGAAACCCCGAATTTTGATTTGATCATCGGCACGGCCTAAACAATGCACCTGACCAAACTCATCAATTTTGGCGAGGTCTCCTGTGCGATACAAGCTGATTTCATCCTCATTATTTGCCCAAGGATTCTCAATAAATTTGTCTGCAGTTAAATCAGCTCGACCTAAATAACCTTGTGCGACACTCGGTCCAAAAATACACAACTCACCTGTTTCGCCTTGAGCCAATAGCTCTCGCTCTGCATTAATCACCAACATGCCATAGTTGGGCAATGGCTTACCAATGGTGACGGGCTTGCCCTGCTGTAATAATTCTAAGCTGGCAGATACTGTTGTTTCAGTTGGACCATAGGTATTAAACATTTGATGATGTGGTAAGGCCCAACGTTCCACCAATGAATCAGGGCACATTTCCCCGCCTAGGTTGATAATACGCAAGTTCGGGACATCTTCGGGAAATAAGGCCAACAAGGTAGGTACCGCATGTAATACGGTAATCTGTTGTTGTTTCAGCGTTTGACATAACCGTTCTGGATCACTGACTAAGGATTTTGGTGCAATCCACAAGCTTGCACCTACCAGATAAGATAACCAGATTTCTTCAAAAGACATATCAAAAGCAACGGAGAACCCTTGATAGACCTTATCCTGTTCCTGAATCCCTAAAATACTGTTTTCACTGCGCAGGAAATGACAAATATTTTTCTGGGTGATCACAATGCCTTTCGGCTTTCCTGTTGAGCCCGAGGTATAAATAATATAGGCAGGCTGTTCAGGCGTGGTTTTGGCTAATTCCACAGTCTCATGCAGTGGCCACTGCAATTCAGTATTGGTCCATTTGCTCTGTGGGACGTCTTGTAGATGTTCATACCATTCATCACTGGTAATCATCCCCACTGCTGCTGCATCTTCAAGACAAACGGCGATTCGATCTGCGGGTGTATCCATATCAAATGGTAACCAAGCTGCTCCGCTCAGACAAATCGCCAACTGAGATTTTAATAATTCAATACCACGTGGCAGCCATAAGCCAATAATATCTCCAGCTTTTACCCCCTTAAGGGTCAAATGCTGCGCCATGACCAAGGCTTGCTGGTAGAGCTCACCATAGCTCAGCTTTTGTTCAGCCTCGATCAAGGCAATTTTTTCTGGAAATGTCTGTGCCGTCTGAATAAAAATATCAGCAAGGACTTCATGCTGTAAAAATTCTGGGTGGTACTTACCACGAATAATATTTTTTGCGCTCATCACACATTGGTTCATTTTTATACTCTCTTTAATGTTCTGATTTAGCTAAAGACGAAATGAGGTATTCGTATTAGCTGCTAAATTAAAGAGAGCAACTTAAAACAACATTAAAGTGTGATGTCTGAATAAACAATAAAAACCTGAACAGAACAAAAGTGATCAATCTGACCACTTTTCAGCTAAATTATGAACAAATTACCCCATTTATGTTGGGTGAAGTTTTTGCATCTAAGGACACAATTGACAGAGCCATTGCATCAATAACTCGACTCAATGAACTACTCGCACCACTCACAATGTCTTGTATCTGATTGTTCTTACCTGATACTGGCTGAGTAAAAGTCATACGACATGCCAACTGCTGATTTTGGGTTGAGTTCTGATCTAAGGTGATATTTGGATCATTACGCTTAATGATCCACGCAACAGAAACTTCAACATTTTTGTTCGCGATATCGGATGTATTAATGATATCAAAATGTGAAAAGTCGGTTGCAACACGATAAGACACCTTGCCACCCACCATACCGCTATTATAACGGTCAACCGCACCAAGCTTTTGCTGTAGACCAGCAGACAGGTTATCTCTTAATTCAGCCCCAAGCGTAGACGTCCAACGCTCGTTTTCCATGATTTTAGATTTACCCGCTGCATCCTGTATCACGATAGGCGCACGATTGATACGATCCGGCAATCCAACAGGCAATACTTCAATGACCTTGACCTTTGAACTTGGCAATGGAGAAACTTTGCTTGCCAAGGTGTAATAATTCGGTGTGGGTGAACCCGAACAGGCTGTGAGCAACACCGCAGCAGATAAGATGCTCACGCTGCTGAGCACTCCTGCTACAGCAGATGAATGTTTAGCGATGACTGTTCTTATCATTTGTTTGCCTCTGCTTTTTTACCCCGAATCAGTGATTCAGGATGCTGTTCAATATAATCAGCCATTAATTGTAAAGATGCCGCAGCTCGGGTCATTTGCTGCAATGCTTTACGCACATCCTGCTGCATCGGTGCATCACTGGATAAAATAGATTCACTCGATTGCATGGTTTTACGCACATCATTCAGTGTCGCTTGCAAACCTGGTGCAACTTTGCCATCTAACTGTTTCACCAATTTGTCAGTCGACTCAATGGTGGTATTCATATTATTAAGCGTCTTACGAACATCTTGCCCAATCTCTTCGAGTGGGAACTTACTCACTTTATCCGCGATTTGTGAAACTTGCGCCTGTAAGCCACTCAACTCTGTTGCAGTGGTTGGTACTTCAACACGTCCATCTGGTCTCGTAATTAAAGAAGCTGCTTTGGCTTTTGGAAACTTATCAAAGGCAATGTAGTTCTGACCTGTTAATAAATTACCCGTCCGCATCTGTGCACGCCAACCTCTCTCAATAAAGTATTTAAAAATTTCGCCATCTGGATCAAGTTCTTTGCCATGCGCTAAACGCGATGGATAAATCACAGCATCCACGCGCATTCTTAAATGCGTATAAGACCGATCAAATTCGACATTAATTGCTTTAACATTACCAATCTCGATGCCCATAAAGTCAATTGGTGCACCCGCGGTTAAACCACGAAGTGAATGATCAAAATACATAATAATTGGACGCGGCTTACCATCAGGCTCTTTCATCGCCTCTTTACGAGAATCTGATAAAGTAAAATAACTATTGTCTGGTGCAATAGCGCCAGCAGAATTTTCTGGATAACCAAAGGCAATACCGCCCGCAATAATACTGGCAAGCGATTGCGTATCCAGATTAAATCCTGACGCATTTAAGGTCACATCGACTCCACTGGCCTGCCAAAAACGCGCATCTGTGGTTACGAACTTATCATAAGGAGATTGAATAAAGGTTTGTAGTTCAACACTTTTTCCATCTGCTGCCAATTTATATGCCGTAATCTGCCCAACATTAATTCTGCGATAGTAAATCGGCACGCCTACATCAAGTGACCCCAAGTCCTGCGCTTTTAAGAAAAAGACCTTGCCCGGTATATCCGATGACACTACTGGTGGGACTTCAAGCCCAGTAAAATTCTCTTGCTTCTGTTCAGCCTTCCCCCCATCGACTTCAATGTATGCCCCTGAGAGTAAGGTATCAATACCCGAAATACCGCCCGTTCCGACTCTTGGCCTCACCACCCAAAAACGCGAATCTTTGGCAGCAAAATTACTGGCATCTTTGCGTAATTCAATTTTGGCAATGACATGCGATCGGTCATCCGAAAGATCAATTTGTCGAACCAAGCCAATATCGACCTGTTTATAGCGTACCGTGGTTTTCCCTGCAACCAAGCCTTCTGCTGTTCGGAAAGACACTTCGATGGTTGGGCCAGTATCCAAAATGGCTTTTGCTGCAAGCGAAAGTGCGATTAAAAGCGCAACAAATGGAACCAGCCAAATGAGCGCAGGTCTCCAACGTCCCTTCTTTTTTTCAGGTTCGTCAAAGATTGCATCGTTCTGCGTTAACACCGTAGTATTTTCTTCAGAATCTTGGCTATTCGGGGTATTTTCTGACATAGTGATCTTTCTTTTATAGGTCAAAAATAAGGCTCATCTTCAATCTTAACTTTTTAATTGATGAATCGCCGTTCCTTTCAAATGATTTGATTGTTGCGCATTCGCATGATGCGCCTTGAAATAATTGTCCCAAATAATTCTTGGATCAAAACTGAGTGAAGCAAACATGGTCAACACCACCACAGCACCAAAAGCCACTGCACCCGGCCCAGCCAATATAGTTGCAAGCGACTGAATCTGAATCAGTGCCGTCAATAATGCAACCACAAAGACATCAATCATGGACCAACGCCCAATAAATTCAACAATACGATACATCAGCGCACATTGTTCAGGGGTAAAATGCCATTTTGAGGAAGATTGCATATAGACTGAAATTAATAAAAAAATCAGAATCAATAATTTTAAAATCGGGATAAAAATACTGGCCATAAAAATAACCACAGACACCAGATAATCACTATTTTGCCAAAAATAGATCACACCACTGATAATGGTATCTTGCTGACGCCCCAACAAAGAATCTGTTACCGTCATGGGTAGCACATTCGCTGGAATATATAAAATTGCTGCAGCGACCACCAAAGCAAAAGTACGATTTAAACTTTGTGGTTTACGTGAATGCAAAGTACTTTTACATCTCAAACATTGAGCATGATTTTGCTGATCTGTGTGACTTCCTACAGAATTGAGTAATCCACAGCAATGACATTGAATGAGCCCGACCTGTTTTGCCCTGACATAATTTTTGATCTGTAAATCAACATCGGAAAGGTGTTCTACAATTGAACCGATCTCAGTGTCATGGTCGTGTTTTTGCTTCATCCCAAACTCCGATCAACTTCATCCCAGATATCTTTAATCTTTACCGAAGCAATATAGACCAAAAGCACGCTCAATAATGTAAACGCCCAGAGTGCAACACCAGGAATGACGGTGACCATCCCCACAAGTTTGACCAAGGTTACAAGTACACCAATTAAAAAGACCTCAACCATTCCCCATGTCCGAAACAGAAATAAGGCTCTCAGTGCCAAAGTCAAAAATTGAGGCCTAATCTTCAACACACTAATAAAGAAAAGCACATAGCTCAGCAATAACAGCTCAATTAAAGGAACAATAAAAGTTGTAATCAGAATCAAAACACCGACCAATGCACGATCAATATGAAACATAGTCCATGCAGCACCGATTAAAGTGGTCTGAGAGGTATTACCCTGTAGCTCAACAATAACGATGGGAAAACTATTGGCAATCACAAAAACAATCAAAGCGGTAATGACCAAGGCAAGCAAAGATGAAAAAGATCGACTTCGACGATATAACTCTGCACCACAACAGGTGCAATATGCCCGTTCACCCGATGCAAGCTCAACCCTGCGATATATTGCATCGCATTCTTCACAACCCGCCAGTTCATTGAGTCTGACTTGCTGACCAATCACTAAGGATGGATTATTTTTATTCGCCATAAAGTCAAACTCATCACACAGATTCTTTGTTGTTTAAGAAATCGACTTAACCCATTTATACCTTTTATTTTTGCAATCACAACTAAGGACTATATTTCTTACACAATATGTAAACAAATCATCATCTAAAAGCATTCTTAATCATACCAATTGATGGCTTGTTCCGTCTTTATCTGCAAGATCATAGCTCAGGTACGGGTAGTCTATCACCGACCACACGGCAGCCCTATCATCATGCATAAAAAAGACGAATAGGTTGCAGATTACGCCTACAACCTATTCGTCTATATGCTTATTTTTTAAATTAAATTTTATTTAAACTGCTTTGTTTTTATAAAAAATATTGTAGCTCGCATAGCAGGCAATAATAAACAGGACACAACAGACAAAACCCACTTGCATTGATGGATCAGTCACCATACTGATACAGGTGATCACACAGAATACCCCACCTAAAATCGGTGTCAGTGGAAATAAAGGGGCTGCAAATTTAAGATCTTTGACTGTTTTACCTGATTTAATCCATTGTCTACGGAAGTTAAATTGAGAGACACAAATTGAAATCCACACCACCACCATGGTAAAGGCAGCCACACCCAATAAATTTTTAAAAATCGTTTCAGGTGCAAAATGTTCTGACAATAAACCCGGAATTGCGCCAAACATGGTCACGATAATGGCAATAATCGGTGTACCTGAACGGGTCAACTTTGAAAACACTTTTGGCAACTGCTTCTTCTCTGACAATGACCACATCATCCGCGATGCAGCAAACAAACCTGAGTTCGCCGCAGATAAAAGCGCGGTAATAATCACAAAACGAATAATATCTTCTGCGTATGGAATGCCAATGTAATTAAATACCGTAACAAATGGGCTATTGCTGACACTGTTGGCATTTATACCTGCCATTTCATAAGGCAGTAATGCACAAATCACCACAATAGTACCCACAAAGAAAATCAATAAACGCCAGATCGCGGCATTGATTGCTTTAGGTACTGTTTTCGCTGGTTCTTCTGCTTCACCTGCCGCGACACCAATCAACTCTGTACCAGAGAATGCAAAGTTCACGATCAACATGGTCGCAAAAATTGGGAAAATACCATTTGGAAACCAGCCATGTTCCGTCAACTTACTGAACAACGGTGCCGACTCATGCCCATGATAAGAAATAAAGCCAAAGATAGCGGCTAAACCCAATCCAATAAAACAGATAATCGTCAGGACTTTAACCAAAGACAACCAGAATTCTGACTCAGCAAATAATCGTGTCGAACTGACATTCAAGCTAAACACCAGCCCTGCAAATAATAAGGTCCACGTCCACATGGAAATAGACGGAAACCATTCCTGCATCAATAAAGCAGCGGCTGTAAATTCAGTCCCTAACGTTGCAGTCCACGTCAGCCAATACAACCACGTGATCATATAGCCTGTTCCTGGACCAATATAAGTTCTGGCATATTCACCAAAAGAACCTGAAACTGGCATCTGTACAGCGAGTTCACCTAAACACAGCATCACCATGTATGCAATTACACCACCCAGTAGGTAAGAGAGAATCGCACCGACTGGACCAGCCTGAGAAATGACATCGCCAGAGCCTAAAAACAGCCCTGTTCCAATTGCACCACCTAAAGAAATCATGACCAAATGACGTTTGGTCATGGCACGTTTCAATGGTTTACCCACTTCAGTCTCTGCGCTTGAAGTTTCCGATAAACTGGCAACATCCTGCTGTGGTACATATTGTCCACTCAGGACTTCGCCTGAGGGAAATGTCTTTTCGTTATTGTTACTCATACACGGTCACTCCAACTGTATTCTTATGACAACCTGTCCTTGCTGTTTCACTTTCATAAAAACGAATATCTAAACGATATTCTTTGACACGTTTTGTTCTATTGAACATCCATATTCAAACTCCATTTCATCTATTCCTTGCCAACAGTTAAACGATTAAGTCGGCGACTGTTTATTCAATTTCTTTTAAAATCAGTCCAGCCCGAAGCCCTGTTTTTACCTTGGGGTTTGGAAATAAAATCCAAACTTGTTGATCATGCGCGACATAATTCCCAGCCTGTTGTGTTGCAATCAACTCACCTTTCTGAAAAGTAGAGAAGTTTGGTGCGTCAGCACTCAATTTAAGCTGAAAATCTTCACTTTGTTTTAATACTGAATCCACCACCTTAAACTGGCGAATTGTGTGCTTCTGTCGAGCGGGCAATGCTTGATCTGCAAGGACTGCACGTAGCATCTGGTCAGTACTGGCAAACTGGGCTAAATCATTGGCTCCAAAAGGTTTGGCCTTGCCTAGCTCCAAAGTACTACTCGCTGCCTGAAATTTTTCAGCAGTAAAGTGAGTAAAGGTTTTGCCTGCTGCATTGTGATAGACCAAGGCATCCAGATCAGCCGCCTTCAGACTTTGAATGAGGAATTCATCATAAGGCTTAGTTTGGTATGGAAATAAGGCAAAAATAGGCAGCAATGAGGCACGAATTGCCGTATGCAAGTCATAATGATAGCGCTGCGCTTGAGGCTGACTTTGTTCAAAAAACTGTGCTGTCACTTGTTCTAAGTGAGCGGCCCGTTCAGTTTCCTGATCTTGGGCTAATTGCAGATAGGCACCACAGAACATGCGGTTCATATCATTTTCCAGATAGCGCAATCCATGTCGAATCGCTTCAGGATTCCCCAACACAAACAGTACTCGTACTGCAAGCGTTAAACGCTCGGCAAATAGATCATGAATAATCTGGTCCAATAGCTCGATCGGTGCGGTTTCATTACCATGAATCCCAGCAGAAAGCAGCATGGTCTTTCCATAGTTTGTCTTCGGTGTACATTGCAATAGCCCTTCACCTAGCCATTGCCATGTAAATCCCATTGTCTCACCTTGCATCTGCACAGGCATTCGTTGCGTTAAAGTCAACGTTAATAGATCAACCATGTACTTTCATCCTTAAAAGCCGTTGTTTACTGTTTATCTTTGGAAGTGATAAACCGAACCTAAAGCTAAAATTTTGGTTAACTCATCTAATGCGGTACGGCTCTCGATCAATAAACTTGGATCGGCCAAATCCTCTTGTGTTAACTCATCACGATAATGCTGATCCACCCACTGATTCAGCGTTTTGAACAATGCATCATTCATGAATAAGTTTGGATTTACAGCAGCTAGTTCAGCTTCATTCACTGCAACACGCAATCGCAAACATGCAGGTCCACCGCCATTACGCATACTTTCACGCAGATCAAATACCTTGATGTCATCAATTGGCGTGCCCATTTGAATCATGTCATTCAAATAGCTCCACACTGCTTTGTTGTGACGTGATTCCTCTGGTACCACAATGCTCATGCCACCATCTGCACGAGTCAAAATCTGGCTGTTGAATAAATAAGTCGAGACTGCATCTTCAACGCTGACACGATTGTCTGGGACTTCAATCGAGATAAAATCTTGTTCGATCCCCGCCATCTTTTTACGAATTTCATCCAAGGCATCAGCCTGATTCAAAAATGCCTGTTGGTGGTGAAACAAGACCTGCTGATTACTCACGGCGATGACATCGTTATGGAATACACCTTGATCAATCACATCTGGATTTTGCTGAATGAACACGGTTCGTTTCGCATCTAAACGATGTAAACGGGCAATTGCTTCACTTGCCTCGCGGGTTTGACGCGCAGGAAATTTTTGCGGTGCAACCGTTCCACCCAGTTGTTGCTGTCCATAAACAAAAACCTGTACACCCGCCTGATCATATCCACCACCAAGACGGTTATGATTGGCTGCCCCTTCATCGCCAAACAAGGCTGCTTCTGGCAGTGCTTCGTGGTGCGCGAAATATACATCATTATTGAACATCGCTTGAAGAATACGTGTCGTCGTATGATGCTCAATTGATCGATGGAACTTATTATTTAAGTTTGCAGCGGTAAAATGCATACGTCCGTCAGCACTATCTGCTGATGGTGACACCGTACACGAGTTGGCCGTCCACATCGAAGAAGCTGAACTCAACGATGACAACAGTGCTGGCGCAGTACGCATCGCTTGGGTAATCACGTCAATATCACTGCCAGTAAAACCCAAACGACGTAGCGTTGGCACATGCGGACGTTCTTGTGGGGCAAATACACCTTGCTTGAGTCCTAAATCCGCAAGGGCTTTCATTTTCTTCAAGCCTTGTTTTGCAGCCAACTTGGGATTTGACGCGTTATTACGGTTCTTGGTCGAGGCAACATTACCAAACGATAAGCCTGCATAATGATGCGTCGGCCCCACTAAACCATCAAAATTGATTTCATAACCTGACATTTTATTCTCCCTGTGTCCCGATACAAGCCGACTTACAGCACAATGCCCGGTGATAATTTTGAAGGTAAAGTAACGCTGTCACTTTCCAGTGAAGCCATTGGCCATGCACTATAGTCTGCTGCATAGAAGGCACTGGCACGATGGTTCCCAGACGCCCCAACACCACCAAATGGTGCAGCACTTGAAGCACCTGTTAATGGTTTATTCCAGTTCACAATGCCTGCACGCGCTTCAATCAGTACACGATCAAATAAATCACGCTCAGGAGACACCAGACCCACTGCCAAACCAAAGCGAGTGTTATTGGCAATGTTCAAGGCTTCATCGAAACTGTTATAACGATAAATCGTGGTCAATGGGCCAAAGTATTCATCATCGGGAATATCGGTCACCTGAGTAAGCTCTAAAATACCCGCCGTAAGCAATGAGCTATCGGCTTGGGGACGGGTCATTTCTAATAATGGTTTTGCGCCCAAGGCAACCAGTTTGCTTTGCGCTGCCAACATTTGTTCTGCTGCATGTGCAGAAATCACTCCGCCCATAAAGGGTTGTGGTTCGGCATTCCACGCACCAACCACTAAGTTCTTCGCCACTTCAACAAAACGTTGAATGAAGGCATCTCCATCGGCACCCTGCTTGACAATAATTCGGCGTGCACAGGTACAACGTTGCCCCGCAGAAACAAAGGCCGATTGAATGGCTAAATTCACCACAGCATCGATATCACTGGCTTCATCTATGATCAGGGCATTATTGCCGCCCATTTCCAAAGCAAGGATTTTCTCAGGTGCACCTGCCATTTGTTTATGCAAGTGATAGCCTGTATTGGCACTGCCCGTGAACAGCAAACCATCAATTTGTTCAGCTGCTGCAAGTGCCTCACCCGTGCTGCGTCCACCTTGTACGATATTCAGCACACCTTTTGGCAGACCCGCTTGCTGCCATAATTTTGCAGTTTCTTCCGCCGTCCAAGGGGTGAGTTCACTCGGTTTAAACACCACGGTATTGCCCGCAATCAATGCAGGAACAATATGGCCATTCGGCAAGTGACCAGGGAAGTTATACGGGCCAAATACAGCCAGAACACCATGTGGTCGGTGACGTAGTGAAGCCACGCCATCAGGCATTTCAGTTTCGCTAAAACCTGTCCGTTGATGATAAGCACGAATCGAAATCGCCACTTTGCCAATCATCGATTGTACTTCAGTCAAGGTTTCCCAAAGCGGTTTACTGGTTTCTTGACTAATCACTTCAGCCAATTGGGTTTTATGCTGTTCTAATAATCCCGCAAAACGTTCAATTGTCGCGATACGGTGTTCTATTGGTAAACGTGCCCATGCAGGAAATGCCTGACGCGCCGCATCGCAAGCCTGTTTTACATCGGCTGGACTTGCTTCATGTCCCGCCCAAATTTGCTGATTGCTGACAGGATTGGTTTTTTCAAATGCGGTTCCTTGTCCTTGAACCCAAGCACCATCAATTAATAATGCACCTTGTGACATTAGTTGTTCTCCATTTTTTCTAATGCTAAAACACGGACTTGATCGTGTTCAGCAATATTCAGTGCCTGTGCTTGTGCTGCCGTCATATGCAAAGTCTCACTTTCATCAACTTTGTTATTGATCAGCAACACGGCGTAATCTTGGTATTGGTCATTGGCAACCAAAAAATGCGTCTCAGTACTTTCGACTTGCTCAGTGAGTTTGACTTTAAGCAAGCGGCTCTCTTTCACAGCCCGCAACTCAGCAGTATTGGCTTCAAGTGTTGGCCCAGCATCAAAAATATCAACATAACCTTGATATTTAAGACCTTCTGACATCAACACTTTTGCCGCAGGCAGTGTATGTGGGTGTACTTCTGCAATCACCTCACGCGCCTCTGAGCTCAGTAGATCTACGTAGACTGGAAATCTCGGCATCAGCTCTGCAATAAAGGCTTTTTGCCCCACACCACTGAGATAATCTGCGGCAGCAAAATCCATATTGAAGAATAAATAGCCCAAGGAATCCCAAAACGGTGACTGTCCATTTTGATCCGAGAAACCACGCATTTCAGCAATCAATCTTTCTTCGAAAAAAGAGCGGAACGCTGCAATAAACAGAAAACGAACTTTGGATAAAAATTTGCCGTTTTGGTTTTTGCGATATTCAGGATCAAGGAACAAGGTACAGAGTTCGCTACACCCAGTATGGTCATTACTTAAAAACAAGGTGTCTAAAGTCTTATACACATTTAAAGCTTTAGAGGCATGCACCTGTTTTGCCACACGAAAGTTGTAGAATGGTTCATTCAACCCGACCGCAACTTCAATTGCACTTACACCCACAATTTTGTGAATGCTGGTGTCTTCCAATACAAATAGATAACTTGCCTCGCACTTTTCGGATAAGCCGTCTAAAGTGCGAGTGGTACGTGTAATACGTTCAGCCAAGATGTCTTTATTTTGTGGTAAGGAAGTCAGGCCAATGCCAGACTCCCCCGCTCGTTGCGCTAAACGATAAATATCATCTAAGTCCCGATGCGCTGCATGTCGAACAATCATCATGGGCAGATGCTCACAGCAGACTTAGAGGCGTGCTAATGCACGAACAAAACGGCTTAGACCTTCATCAATATCGTGTTGAGGAATGATCAATGAAGGGGTAAAACGAACTACATCTGCACCTGCGACCAAGGCCAATAGACCTTCTTCACCCGCTAAGGTCACGATATTCTTCGCTTTACCTGCGTGTTCATCTTTCAATACACAGCCGATTAACAAGCCTTGACCACGGATTTCTTTGAACAATCCATACTCAGTATTGATTTTGTTTAAGGCATCGATGAAATATTGGTGACGTTGTTTAACGCCATCTAACACTTCTGGTGTATTGATAAATTCAAATACCGCACCAGCAACCGCACAAGCCAATGGATTTCCACCATATGTGGTACCATGATCGCCAACTGCATACATGTTGGCATAATGATCTGTAGTGATCATTGCACCAATCGGGAAGCCACCACCCAATGCTTTTGCAGTGGTCAAAATGTCAGGCGTCACCCCTGTATTCATATAGGCATACAATGAACCTGTACGGCCCACACCCGTTTGTACTTCATCAAAAATCAGCACAGCACCTTTTTCATCACACAGCGTGCGTAAACCTTTTAAGAATTCGATATCTGCTGGCAGAACACCACCTTCACCCTGAATCGGTTCTACAATCACCGCACAAGTATTTTCGGTAATGACAGCTTTTGCTGCTTCAAGGTCATTAAACGCAGTGTGTTCAATACCGCCTGGTAGAGGTGCAAAGTCTTGAGAATATTTTGGCTGACCACCTGCCGTTACAGTAAACAAAGTACGACCGTGGAAGGCATTTTTAAATGCAACAATCTGGTTCTTGTTTGCATTGCCACTCAGCAAACCGACTTTACGCGCCAGTTTTAATGCTGCTTCGTTGGCTTCTGCGCCAGAGTTACAGAAAAAGACTTTGTCAGCAAAAGTACTATCCACCAATTGTTTCGCAAGGCGTAATACAGGCTCGTTGGTATAACCATTCCCAATGTGCCAAAGCTTTTGCGCTTGTTCAGTTAAGGCTTTTACTGCAACAGGATGTGCATGACCCAAGGCATTTACCGCGATCCCACCTGCAAAATCAATATATTCTTTATCGTTCTGGTCCCAAAGACGTGATCCTTCGCCACGCACTAAAATGAAATTTGCTGGGGCAAAAACTGGAACCATCCAATCATTAAAATTGCTACGTGTAATTGCGACTTCGCTCATTTTATTTACTCACTTCCTGTTTAATCTTCAGGCTTGTTAAATGCTCAACAAGCCCTTCACTTTAATTTTATAAATGACTTAACCTGGGAAAATACCGCGTTCTTTACGCGCTTTCAGAATACGTTCACATGCCAAAATATAAGCTGCGGTACGTAAGCTACATTCCTTCTGTGCTGCCGTGTTCCAAACATCAGCAATCGCTTGGATCATCAACTTATCAAGACGTTCATTGATTTCATCCTCGGTCCAGAAGTAACTCGCCATATCTTGAACCCATTCAAAATAACTGACGGTTACACCACCCGCGTTACAGATCACGTCAGGAACAACGGTAATGTCGCGACTCACAAATACATCATCTGCTTCTGGATAGGTTGGGCCGTTCGCGCCTTCCAGTACGATTTTTGCTTTTAGTTTTTGTGCACGTTCAACCGTAATCTGACTTTCCAATGCTGCTGGAATGAGAATATCCATATCAACCGTCCAGAATTCTTCATCTGAAATCACAGTTGAATCGGCAAAGCCCATCACACCACCTGTTTCAACGACATACTTTTGCAATGCTTTAACATCCAAGCCTTCTGCATTGAAAATAGTACCGGTATGGTCTTGTACAGCAACGATCTTTGCGCCTGCATGGCTAAACAAATAAGCCGCTTCATTACCGACGTTACCAAAGCCTTGCACAGCGACTTTGCTGCCCTCAATCGGTAATTTAATGCGTTCCGCAACCTGCATACCCGTTACGAATACTCCACGGCCTGTTGCACGAACACGACCAAGTGAACCACCTAAATGTACAGGTTTGCCTGTGACCACACCTGTTACGGTATGACCTTTGATACTTGAATAGGTATCCATCATCCAGCCCATAATATTGGCATTGGTGCCAACATCTGGTGCAGGAATATCAATTTGAGGGCCAATGATTGGACTGATTTCACTGGTGAAACGACGAGTTAAACGTTCTAATTCACGCGGTGAAAGTTCTTTTGGATTCACACGGATACCACCTTTGGCACCACCGAACGGCAGATTCAATACTGCGGTTTTAATGGTCATCCATGCAGACAAAGCCATTACTTCATTCAGTTCAACATCTTGGTGATAGCGAATACCGCCTTTACCTGGACCACGTGATAAATTGTGCTGTACACGGTAACCTTCAAAATGGCGAATTGAACCATCGTCCATCACGATTGGAACATCAACGATAAGCGTACGCTTTGGGGTTTTCAGTGTGTTGACAAAGTTACTGAGGTCAGCATCCAAATAAGGTGCCACTCGATCTACTTGAGTGAGAAAAGTTTGCCAAGCACTGCCATTTTGAGCCGCATATGATAAAGACATCATCTATTCCTTAATTAATCAATTGTCCCTGTTATTCACAGATTCCCTTTGTTTAAGGGCGTCCTACCCCCATCCTCCCTGATGTGCATTCAGCTTCTTTCGTGCCGAAGTGAAAATGCTTGGGGTGTTGTATTGTTATTATTATTAAGAATCAAATTGATTCACAAAATTCGTTATAATGATTAAAATGAATTATTTTTTATCAATTTGCTAATAGAAAGAATCAAAATGAACAATATCGATCATATTATATTAGGCTTACTCAAAGACAATGCCCGGATGTCCATTACCGACTTGGCAGCGAAAACACGCGTGTCTCGAGCCACAGTGCAGAAACGAATTGAATATATGGAATCAACGGGGATCATCACGGGCTATACCGTGCGTTTTCGCCCCAATGCTGAAAAAAATATCATTCGAGCATGGATGAATATCATGGTGGAAGGTACTCGAGCACAGGCGGTAATTCGAGAGTTACGCTTAGAGTCAGCCGTTGAGCGACTACATACCACCAATGGTAAATGGGATATTCTGGTTGAATTACAATCTGATAGTTTAGAAAACTTTGATAAAGCGCTGGAGCGAATCCGAAATATTTCAGGGATTTATAATAGTGAAACCAGTATCTTACTCTCTACGTATAAAACCTAAAAAAAGGGACTCTAGATAGAGTCCTTTTTTATCAACGGATGGCTTAATAACTGACGCGGCGATAACTACGATACTCTGGTGTCCAGAAATTATCTTCAATCGCTTGTTTCAACACATCATTACTCAACGGTACGGCCAAGCCATCGGCCATGGCAGCTTTTGCCACTTTAAAGGCAATAAACTTAGATACCTGTTGAATATCATTGATATTTGGCAATAAATCTGCTGCAGCATTTTTCAAACGCGGTGAACAATCTGCCAAAGCTGTACTTGCAGCCATTAACATCGAGTCACTGATATGGGTTGCACCACAAGCGATCACACCTAAGCCAATCCCTGGGAAAATATAAGAGTTATTACACTGTGCAATGCTGTAGACCTTGCCTTGATAATAGATCGGGGCAAATGGACTACCTGTTGCCACAATTGCAGCGCCTTGCGTCCATTCAATAATGTCTTTCGGCTGCGCTTCAACTTGCGAGGTCGGATTTGATAATGGGAAAACAATTGGATGCTTATAATATTTAGCCAGAGTTTTAATCACCTCTTCACTAAACAAGCCTGCCTGCCCGGATACCCCAATCAAGATACTCGGTTTGGCATTTTTGACCACATCCAACAACGCGACGTTCTCACCTGTATATTCCCAAGTGCTGATTGCATTGGTTGGTGTTGCAAGTTTTTGCTGAAAATCGAGTAAGTTCGGTTGTTGATCTGTCATCAAACCAAAACGATCCACCATAAAGATGCGGGAACGTGCCTCATGGTCGCTCAGACCTTCATCCATCATTTGTCGAACGATGTGCTCTGCAATACCACAACCTGCCGAACCTGCACCAACAAAAGTAATAGTTTGATCTTTAAGCTGTTTGCCTTGTGCACGTGATGCCGCAATCAATGTTGCGACAGTCACTGCTGCTGTGCCTTGAATATCATCATTGAAACAGCAGATTTTATCGCGGTATTGCGTCAACAATGGCATCGCATTGGTTTGTGCAAAATCTTCGAACTGAATCAAGACATCTGGCCAGCGTTGACGCACTGCCTTAATAATTTGCTCAACAAATTCATAATACTGCTCGCCACGGATACGCGGCTGTTTCCAACCCATATAAATTGGATCATCAAGCAATTCTTGGTTATTGGTGCCGACATCAATGGTGATTGGTAAAGTATAAGCAGGACTAATCCCACCACATGCGGTATACAGCGACAATTTACCAATTGGAATGCCCATGCCACCAATGCCCTGATCGCCGAGACCCAAAATACGTTCTCCGTCGGTAATCACGATCACTTTAACGTTTTTCTTATTCACGTTATGGATAATTTGATCGATGTATTGACGCTCTGGATAAGAAATAAAGATACCGCGATGGCGTCGGTAGATATCTGAAAAACGCTGACAGGCTTCTCCAACCGTTGGGGTATAAATGATCGGCAGCATTTCATCTAAATGCTGACTCAATAAGTTATAAAACAGTGTTTCATTGGTGTCTTGAATATTTCGCAAATAAATATGCTTATTCAAGTCGTTGTCGAATGAAAGATACTGCTGATACGAACGCTGAGTCTGCTCTTCAATATTCTCGATATTGTACGGAACTAGACCATGCAAGTTAAAATTCTCTCGTTCTTCTTCAGAAAAAGCAGAGCCTTTATTTAACAGAGGTAGTTCTAAAAGAGCGTTTCCAGCATAGTGAATATATAAAGGTTTTTTGATTTTACTAAGGTTCACAGACATACTTTACTCTTTAGACTCTCTCTCGAATGTACAAAAAATGGATTCGCTGAAGTACTTTAAAAAAGTGCTTTGGCATGGGCAATAATTTACACCAATCGGAGCACAAAACCGAATAAACTGACGGTATGTAAACCAATTCAACATTTAGTAAATAAATAGTAAACCCTGTTTTGGATCACTTTTTAAACTTATTGCAACATTTTGAATTATTTTTGCACCAACATCGCTTTAGAATTGTAGTGATATCGTTTTACAAGCTTTGCAATAGACCTCTATCTCAAATAACAGTTGGCTACTTCAAGGTATAAGAATCTATTTTAAGCAGTCATGATTTACTTTTTTAAAATTGCATGGCGCCCAATCATCTAAATTTAGTTTTTAAATCTTTTTTCTTCTTATCGTTCATCGCACCACTACCAAATCCTTTAAAACCGACAAGATGGGACAATTTTTCCCTATCTCTTGCAAATGATAGCGAGTTTTATATGATCTAAGTGAAAGCATTGCTCACCCTATAGCGCTCCTTGTTTGACAACGAGCAATGCCTTCATCCATAAAAATTAAACAAATTAAAGATGAAATGATTTATACCAATTACAGTGGAAAATATTATCAATATAGAAGTATTGATTAGAGAATTTATCAGGTTGAACTCTTATTCCGATTTACTTCATAAATATAAAAATGATTAATATTTTGGTATGCACTTCCTCTTCATGCGAATCAGAAGTGCGTACCACCCCAGCTAATTATTTTCTTGTTCAAATTCTTGAATCGCTTCTTTTGCAATTCGAAAACTGTCTACCGCAGCTGGCACACCACAGTAAATTGCAACCTGTAACAGTACTTCTCGGATTTTTTCTTTTGGTACACCATTCCGTAAGGCGCCTTTGACATGAAGTTTAAGTTCATGCGGACGATTGAGCGCTGAAATCATAGCCAAATTAATCATGCTGCGTTCTGGTTTACTTAATTCCTCACGCCCCCAGACGGCTCCCCAACAATATTCTGTGACTAATTCCTGTAAGGGTAAGTTAAAGTCATCCGCATTATTGATTGAATTATTGACGTAGTTTTCGCCAAGCACCTGTTTACGGATTACTAAACCTTTTTCAAATTTTTCATTGCTCATGGATTCAATCCTCCAAATAAGGTGTATTTGATTTCAAGATAATCTTCGATCCCGTATTTTGATCCTTCTCGGCCTAAACCTGAATGTTTAATCCCGCCAAAAGGAGCAACTTCATTGGAAATTAACCCTTTATTGATTCCCACCATGCCATATTCCAGTTGTTCACTCATACGCCATGCCCGCCCCAAATCTTTGGTATAACAATAAGCTGCTAGACCAAATTCAGTCGCATTCGCCATCTCGATGGCCTGCAGCTCAGTTTCAAATTTAAAAACAGCGGCTAAAGGTCCAAAGGTTTCCTGAGTTGCAACATCCATTTCAATGGTTGCATCAGCGATAATGGTTGGTTCATAAAACAGCTCCCCTGCCTGATGACGCTTGCCGCCCGTAATTAAGCGCCCGGTTTTTGCCAAAGCATCGGCAACATGTGCTTCAACTTTTTTCACTGCATTGCTATTAATTAAAGGACCAATCTCATTTCCAGCTACGAGTCCATTACCAATGGCAAAAGCATTCACTTTGGCAGTTAATGCCGTAATGAAGCGTTCATAAATGCCTTCCTGAACCAGAAACCGATTGACACAAACACAGGTTTGCCCAGCGTTGCGATATTTGGCAATCAATGCACCCTCAATCGCAGCATCCAGATCAGCATCATCAAACACAATAAACGGCGCATTACCGCCTAACTCGAGAGAGACTTTCTTCAAGGTCTGAGCTGAACGCTGGTAAAGTAATTTCCCTACAGGCGTGGAGCCAGTGAAGGTGAATTTGCGTACATCATCACTCTCAAAAATTGCATCACCTATGCTCACGGCATCTCCAGTGATGACACTAAAAATTTCTGCTGGAATACCTGCTTGAACAGCAAGATCAACCAAAGCTAAAGCCGTAAAAGGAGTTTCTGGTGCTGGTTTCACAATACATGGACATCCTGCTGCCAAAGCGGGTGCAACTTTACGGGTAATCATGGCTGCTGGAAAGTTCCAAGGAGTAATCGCTGCAATGACCCCCATAGGTTGTTTACTGACGATAATCCGTGCATCAGGATAAGGACTAGGAATGGTATCCCCATAAACCCGTTTGGCTTCTTCAGCAAACCACTCCACAAAACTGGCGGCATAAAGAATTTCACCTCTAGCTTCTGTTAAAGGTTTGCCCTGCTCACTGGTTAAAATAAATGCCAGTTCATCGGCATGTGCAACCATGAGGTCAAACCATTTTTTTAAAATAATGGAACGATCTTTAGCTGTTTTATTTTTCCATGCTGCCCAATGCTTCACAGCAGCCTGAATGGCACGATCCGCTTCAGCCTTCCCCATATTCGGCACAGTACCGATCATTTCTTGTGTCGCAGGATTATAAATCTCTGAAGTTTGCTGATTGTCAGCATCACACCACTGTCCAGCAATAAGCGCTTGTTGGTGGAAGAGTTGCATTTGTTGAAGTTGCATACACGTTATCCTGTAATGATGTTGGAATAGTTCAACAGCTAATTAAGCGTCTGAAAAACCACCCATCTTGTATTATGGCATACCAGAAAAATCTTGAAAAAAATTTTCGGTCGCCCGAATGTACTTACTGATCCTAAAAGTAATAGAACAATGTTAGGTTTAATAATTTGTTCCACTTCTCATCATCACCCATCGCCAGTGAGTCTTGAGCCCCACCAATAAAAGGATCATTCTTACTCATGATATATTCAGCGACCAAAGAAAGCTGTTTATGGTCGATTGCGACACCCAGAATATTACGGGTCGAATCCTGTGCACCAGCTTGATCTTTGTTGTAGCGGCTATGCATAAAATAAGGCGTAATATTGCCAATCTGTTTAACATCTTTAAAGGCATAGCCAATATCAGCCGTATAATAAGTTGCTTTATTGGCAACGTAATATTCGCTGTCATATGAACCCATGAGTGAGGCTATAGAGTCAATCGAGTCTTTATTCGTGACATCATTTTTCCCACCCGTTAATGTCAGTCCCAGATTGCCATAATTAAATTTGCTAAATAGTGCCCAGGCATGACGTCTTCCTGTTTGAGACATGGTTTTATTTTCAATTTCCGAAGTCCAGTAAGAGCCTCCAACTTCGGTGCTTAAACCAGTTACTCCTAAAGAGATATCTTGCGTTATACGCCCCACCCACATATTTTTTTCCTGTAGCCCACTTTTAGTACTGTCATTTGAGCTCACATAATTGGCAGTATAGCGTCCAGAATCTCGCGTACTTCCTTGGTAATGACCGGCATCCTTAGCAAAATAACCGACATCGAATTGAGTCGCGCTCGGTAATTCAAAATGATAATTTAAACCAAGGTTATGCACATCTTCTAAACCAGCTGTGGTATTGATACTGCCATATAAACTGTTGCCCCAGAATCGTGCAGGTCCAAAAGCAATCGGCTGCATTCCCACCACCAGCTGATCAGTCTGATTCAAATGATAGCCAACATAGGCATCAATCAGACTCGAAAAATCACATAAGCTATCGTATTGATAGCAACGATATTCAGCATGTCCAAATAACTGCCCACGTTCATAGTCCAGTTTCAGCTGTGCAGCATCAAAACGGATTTTATGTTCAGAGGCTGCTTCACCATAATCCTTATCTTGATAATTGGCACGTACATAACCCGATATCGTCAACTTACCTGTATCGGCTGTCGCGTCTCCAAAACTGATCCCCGCATAACTTGACGAGATCATGCTCAGCAAAACGGTGGTTAGGGCGAACTGCAAATCAATTTTTTTCATCTTCCAGATTCCTTTCTTATCCAGTTCTGCTTATGCATTTGCATTAAATGCAGGACGATTACACTTAATCTTTCCGAGATTAAAGGCGTAATACACCACGAAGCTCACGACTAAACCAATGACCCATGAAATATCGACATCAGGAACGATATTGGCGAATGGTCCCGTGAAGAAAGCATTGGTGAGGAATGGAATCTGAATCACGATACCGAAGAAATAAGCGGTTAAGGCTTTGACATTGAATTTACCGTAGATACCACCATCCTGAGCGAAAATAGAAGGAATATCATAAGATTTCTTATTGATAACATAGAAATCCAGCAAGTTAATCGATACCCAAGGAACCAGAATAAACAACAAGGCAAAAATGACATTGAGGAAGAAACTGATAAAGTTGCTCGAAGCCCACAGTGCGGTAAAGGTTGCCAGAATTAAAACAATAATGGACAGACTGATACGCACATTTTTACTTGGTATCCATTGCCCCGCAAAAGTTTGAATCGAGGTGATACAAGACAGCACTGCACCATATAAATTCATGGCATTGTGTCCGATAATATTGCACAGGAATAAAATCATCAGCACATAGCCAAACAGTCCTGTTCCAGATTTAACGGCTTCCATGGCATCTGTAGTTGAGCCAATACTCACCGCAACCGTCCCAAAGCTCATCGCAAAGATCGTACCAAGCGCGGCGCCTAAATAGGTATAGATAAAGGGTTTATAAATCCCGATACTTTTAGGTAAATATCTTGAATAATCTGAGGTATAAGGAGAGAAACTGATTTGCCAGACCGCACATAAACCAAACATGGCAAACCAGCCTTTCAGATTAAACGAGCCTTTTGCCAACACCTCTGCATTGATATGCGGAATCATGATCATGAGGCCGATTAACAATGAACCGCCCATAAACCAAGTGCCAATCTTGTTGAACTTATGAATCAGGTGATAGCCCACAATCCCGATTGTGGTTGCAGCAATCGCACCTATCACCGTCGCAGTTGGAACAGGAATAGCGGGCACAACGGTATGCAATGTTTTCCCCGAAAGAATAATATTGGAAATAAAAAACCCGAGATAAATTAACGTGGTAAACAATACAACCAGTAACGCACCATAACGTCCAAACTGTGCACGGCTCTGAATCATTTGTGGAATACCCACCTGTGGTCCCTGAGCTGAAGTGAGTGCCAGAATAGCCGCACCAAAAAAATGACCGCAACAAATTGCGAGCAAGGCGCTAATTAGGCTTAATTTAAAGGTTAGCATGGACATTGCACCCGTAATCACAGCCAAAGGTGCAATATTGGTACAAAACCATAAGGTAAATAAATCCCGAACTTTTCCGTGACGCTCGGAAGGATCAACATAATCAATTGAATGACTTTCTATCGCGAAAGCATTTTTCTCATTTTGGCTCATATCCTTAATCTCTCTTTGAGGAACTCATTTCCTCAATATCAATTCGTGAGAGTAAACGTAGGTTTCACAACCTGCCTTGCCAGTGCCATATCCAGACGGCCTGACATTTATTTCTATTGTTTGCAGCCCTTGGTTGAGCGATATGCATGAAAGTCAGGAAAAAAAGATAAAACAGGTACAGTCGACGCATGATACATGCTCAACAAAATCTAACTTTTCTCACCCAGCCTGAGATTTATGGAATTTCAGCGTTCTGCATTTTCATGTTTTTCATCCTTGAAATAGAAATCCTGAACTCGACCTTTTGCAGTGTTAACGCATTACAAAAGGATCATCAATCGGTTGATCCGAGGTACGTAACCAAACCGTTTTTGTGGTGGTGTAATCCAGCACAGCATCTGAACCACCTTCACGACCATGACCCGATAAACCATGACCACCAAACGGCGCCAATGGTGAAACGGCACGATAAGTATTCAACCAGACAATGCCTGAACGAATAGCTTTGGTCATACGATGCGCGCGGTTTAAGTTGTTGGTAAACACTCCTGCTGCCAGTCCATAAGGGGTATTGTTGGCTTTTTGAATCGCTTCTGCCTCAGTACTAAAACTCACCACAGATAAAACAGGACCAAATAACTCAGTCATGACGCAATCTGCTTGCGGGACATCACTACAATCCAAAATCGTTGGAGGATAGTAATACCCCTCCCTTGCCAATGATTTTCCGCCGGTTAATAATTTTGCACCTTGCTGAATTGAGCTGGCCACCACCTGCTCAATCTTTTCACGTTGACGTAATGTGCATAACGGCCCGTATTCGGTTGCCATGTCTTCAGGTAAACCAATTTTAATGGTCTGCACTCGCTCAACTAGACGCTGTACAAACTCATCTTTTATACTGTCTTCAACCAATAATCGTGAGCCAGCAACACAACTCTGTCCTGTTGCCGCAAAAATTGCCGCAACTTGAGCATTGACCGCACTTTGCAGATCCGCATCAGCGAATACAATAAACGGGGATTTGCCACCTAACTCAAGTGATACTTTCGCCAGGTTCTCAGCCGAATTACGCACAATATGCCGTGCTGTTTCAGGGCCTCCCGTAAATGCCACATGTGCAATATCTGGATGACTACTTAACACCGCCCCACATTCAGGACCAAAACCTGTAATGACGTTGACCACACCCGCAGGAAAACCTGCTTCATGTACTAAGCGCGCAAAAGCCAGTAACGGTGCTGGACCCTCTTCTGATGCTTTCAGTACAACAGTACATCCAGCGGCCAAAGCGGGCCCCAGTTTGACTGCCGAGAGAAATAACTGACTATTCCACGGTACAATCGCTGCAATCACACCGACAGGTTCGCGGATCGTCCATGCTTGCATATCCTGCTTATCAATCGGTAAATAACTGCCTTCAAGCTTGTCGGCAATCCCTGCGTAATAACGATAATATTCAGCCACATAAGCAATTTGGCTCGACGTCTCACGAATGATCTTGCCCGTATCACTGGTTTCATACTGAGCCAGTTGCGGTGCAGTTTTTTCGATTAAATCAGCAAGTTTATACAACAGTTTTCCACGCTGTGAGGCGGTTAAACCAGCCCAAGCTGCATCTTGCAGAGCCTGAGATGCCGCAACAACTGCGCGATTGACTTGATCTGTACGTGCTTCAGGCATTTTTTCCCAAACTTGTCCTGTTGCAGGATTAATACTGTCGAATTGAGCAGCACCATCCTCAAACTGACCATTGATGTACAACTGAAATTGAGAAGTCATCGTCTTCTCTCCTATGCAAATGCGGGCATCACTTCGTTGATCATACGTTGTAACGATGCTTTTTTACGTTCAAAGCTCATTCCTGTATCAATCCAGAATGAATACTCGTTATAACCCATTGCTTCATAAGCTTTTAAGCGATCAATCACTTCTTGTGCTTGACCAATCACATTATTTTTACGCATCGCTTCTGCTGAATAGAATGGGTGTTCAGCCATTTCTTGTTTGCTAATCGGAGCGATTAGACCTTGGGTAATTTCACGCTCATTTTTAAACCATGCGCCAAAATAGTTATAGAATGCATTAATTTCATCTGCTGCAACTTGTGCATCTTCTTCACTATCAGCGACATAAGTATGGCGCAATAACATAATTTCAGGACGTGGTACATCTGCAAACTTTTCACAAGCTGCATTAAAATGTCCCATCAATTTTTCGACTTCATCATCCCCAAAGTGCAATGGAGTCACTTGAACGTTACAGCCATTTTCAACTGCAAACTCATGGCTATTCGGATCACGCGCCGCAACCCAAATTGGTGGATGGGGTTGTTGCAATGGTTGAGGCGCAGACGTGGTTTTTGGGAACTGCCAAAACTCACCATTATGCTCATAATCGCCTTTCCATAGGTTCTTCACTGCAGGAATCATTTCACGCATACGCTGACCTGCACCCCATGCATCCATACCTGGCACCATTCGTTCATATTCAAATGAATAAGCCCCACGTGCGATACCGATATCCAAACGACCATTACTAATAATGTCCGTCATAGCTGCTTCACCTGCAAGTTTAATCGGATGCCAGAATGGTGCTACGACCGTTCCTGTACCCAAACGAACATTCTTGGTTTTATTCGCAATATCAGCAAGGTTAATAAAGGGATTCGGTGCAATGGTAAAATTCATCGCATGATGCTCACCCGTCCAAATTGCATGCATCCCACCTTGGTCAGCAATCTGGCAAAGTTCGATCATTTCATCATAGAGCTGCTTCTGCGTTTGTTGATCAGAAACACGTTCCATGTGTACAAATAATGAAAAACGCATAGTTAAACTTCCTCTTTAACAATTTGACGAACCGTACCGCTGGTTTGATTACCGTAATAAACCCCATAGGTTTTGAGATGATTTTCTTTACGGTAGCGCATCAACATACTTTGCAAAGCACTATCTACAAAACTAAGTTGATCTAAATCATTCAAATCAACAAACTGACCTTTGGTCGCATTGGCGATGGGGGTATTACATAAAAATGAGATGTACTGTTGCTGATTCTCTATATTTTCATAAACTGAATAGATAAAGCTGGCAGAAGCATCTGGTTGATAAGCAGCAAAGATTTTTTCAAGTGCTTTATCTGCACCATCCTTCTCAACCAAGAGATGAGGAATCGTCCATTTTTGATCGGCCGTTTGTTCCAATAAAATTTTATTTTCATGTCCAATAATGGAACTAATTACAACTTTTGGCCCTGAAATCACTTCTGCCGAAAGTTTTGCTGGTGTGAAATAACCACCACGGTAATATCCCAAACCTGCAAAACCTGCCGAAGCAAAGTTTTCCACTTTACCAATCAAAATTGCATGATCACCGGCATCAACGATTTGATAGGTGGTGCAATCAAACCAAGCACTGACATGATCAATCAAAGGGTTTTGGAAAGCACTTTTGCTCCATGCCAAATTAGCAAAACGGTCATCACTTGGACGTGCAAATGTATTTGAAACATCCTTTTGCTCTTCTGCCAAAATATTGATCGCGAAATGTGAAGCATCTGCAAAGTTATGATAATTGCTCGATGTCTTGACAATGCTAACGAGCAGCAAAGCAGGGTCCAAAGACACCGAAGCAAAAGAGTTTGCTGTAAAGCCCAATGGGGTTCCATCTGCTTTACAAGTGGTGACTACTGTTACGCCTGTCATAAATGACCCAAAGGCATCACGTAGTTCACGTATTTTATTTATCGTATCCATTTCACTCATTGCCCTATTCCTTTATCAAGCAACTTAGACGCTGGTTTCCAACCATGCTTGCATTGCATTATTTACTTTATCTGGTGCGGTCAAATTCACCATATGTCGTTCATTTTCAATTACGATGGCTTTGCCATTTTGTGCTTGGCTCGCCATTTGTACTGCCATTTCGGCAGTCGAATTTGGGTCATCTGTTCCAGTTAAAACCAATGCTGGACATTTAATTTTTGCCCAATCATCTGCATAGGTTGCATCACCGTGTGCAAATGCCGAATAAGCCGTGGTATAACCAGATAAATCCACATTTTCCAACCATGATTTCACTCTCGCAGCAGCGATTTTCTCTGCTTCACTTTCGCCAAACCAACGTTGTAATGGTGTCTCAATATCAATATGACCCGTTTTTAACTCTTCTGCACGATGGACAACAGCATCCCGAGCAATCGCTGTACGTTTATATACGCCATTTAATACAGCCATTCGCTTGATCAAATCAGGGCGAGTTGCGCTCACCCCCGTTGTAATCAATGAACCCATCGAATGCCCTGCTAAATTCACTGCACCCAGATTCAATGCTGTAATAAATTCAATTGTCCAATCAACAAATGCTTTTAAAGGTGCACCATCCGCAAGTTTTGTACTTTGTCCATGTCCTGGCATGTCCACCGAGATCACTCGATAATGTTTCGAAAAAAAATCAATTTGTGGATACCATGCTGCTGCTTGCATTCCAACTCCATGGATCAGAACCAAAGGTTCTCCTTCGCCTTGTTCAAAATAATGAGCAGTACGATTATTTGACAGCTGCAGGGTTTTTGAGATCATGACCTAACTCTTCCAAATCTTGATAACGATCACCAATACGGTGATGAGGACGACCACCTGTTGCTGCACCAATCACAACCACAAGTTCATCGGCTGCGGGTGCGTCTGGGATTGCAAACTGTAAAGTCAAATAATGAGAACGACGTCCCTCATCATTTTTGTCCATCATTGGAATTAGAATCGGCGCATTTGCGGGGCCACGAGTATTGTTAAATGCTAAATAAGACTTTGCACCGACTGCACTGCGGTAGGTATTACCAAAATGCAAGGTATGAATAAGCGCAGAAGCATGTTCAAGTTCACCCTCCAAACCAACGACAGCACTTTTACCAAATGCTTCTACTGCTTCACCTGAACCAACTTCATCAAGAATCAGTTTGGTTAAATGCTCACTTAGAATTGGAGCAATACGGCGAATTTCAGGGCTTAGGTTTTCTACATAACCTTGACCAGCCCATGGATTTTTAATCACTACAGCGGCTGCAACCATTTTTAAAGGTGTCGATGCTTCTTTACTGCCATCTATATAAGTCGTTTCCACATGAAGCACAGTTTTACGGATTAGATTCATTGTTCTTCCTTGTTTGAGAATACATCTTGTCATTCGTATTATGGTATACCATAATACATAATGAAAAAAAAGCAAGATTTTGCTATGCTAATTTTTAGCAAGGAACATGTAACAAAATTCTGCATTACTGAAATATGGAAAAATTAATTTCTATGAATCTTAAAATTGAAAACCCGCCTGTGACTTTACGCGAGCTTTGTCTAGATAAAGTGCGTAATGCCATTATTACGGGCTATTTCCCTTCAGGGAAAAGGCTGGTTGAACGTACATTATGTGAAGAACTCGGTGTTAGCCGTTCTGTAGTACGAGAAGTGATTCGCTATCTGGAAGCCGAGGGCCTAGTTGAAATCTTGCCCAATAAAGGACCGATTGTTTCGTTGCTGGATTGGGAAATTGCGTCACAGATCTATGAGATTCGTCTTTTACTGGAGCAAAGTGCAGTTGCGGACTGTACCCAAAATCTGACCGATCACACCACTCAGCAATTGAAACAGCTCTTGGCAGAACTTGAACAAGCGTTCGCTGCTGATGATATTAATTTGATTATTGCGACCTCAGCAAAGCTCTATGAAACAATTTTTACCACAGCGAAACATTATATCGCGTGGGAAGTGGTGCAACGCTTAAATGGTCGTATTAGCCGTCTTCGAGCCATGACCATGAAATCAACCAAACGTGAAATTTCAGGTTATCAACGTATAAAAAATATGTGTGAAGCCATTTACTTGCATCAAGATGCTGACAAAGCCAAACAGGCTGTTGCTGAGCATATTGCTGAAGCGGCCTCAGTGGCAAAAAACATTTTGGAAAGTTCATGATTCAAACGGAAATCTAAATGCCGTTAAAGCCTTAAAGAGTAGAAAAGGATATAAGAATGTCAGCTTACTGGATTGCACACGTTACTATTCATGATCTGGAGCAATATAAACAATATATGGCTTTAGCACCGCAGGCTTTTGAAAAATATGGTGCAACGTTTCTTGCCAGAGGCGGCAACTCGACTTGCTTAGAAGGCACAGAATATCAACGTCATGTCATTATTAAATTCTCTGACTTAGCAACAGCGCAGGCTTGTTACCATTCAGAAGAATATACTCAAGCACGGCTTGCCCGTAAAGATTGTGCTGATGTGATGATCAGTATTGTAGAAAGTCTGGATTAAATCATATATGCATAAAAGAAAGTCCAATTAAACCTTCTTTTATGCACGCTCAAATCATTCAGTTGTCTTGTTAAAATTGAATATAATCTCAATGATTTCAATACCTATCCGAATGCTTTAAGCCTTATTTTTTTTGGATTTCTTGCTAAAAAAACTTAAGGCATGCGAATAATGCGTCGGTGTAATCCGCTGAATCAGATCCAGTACTTTGGCATCATTGCCAATCAAGATCCGTGCTTTATCCGCTTTCACCGCATCTAGAATGACTTTGGCCGCCTGCTCTGGTGGTGTTTTTAAGACCTTATTAAATGCCTGACTGGCCTTGGCTGGATTCATGCCTAGACTCCGAATACTGTCACTCATCCGTGCGCTATTGGCAATATTGGTACGGATTCCTCCCGGATGTACACAGGTTGAACTCACCCCATCATTTTGAAGTTTTAATTCTTGTCGTAAGGCTTCGGTAAAACCACGAACTGCAAATTTAGTCGCGTTGTACGCACTTTGAGTCGGCTGTGCAGTTAAGCCAAATAGACTGGAAATATTAATAATATGCCCTTCACCACTTTGCTTTAAATAGGGCAAGAACTCTTTGGTACCGTAGACCACGCCCCAAAATTTAATCTTGAAAATCCACTCCAATTCTTCATAGCTCATGCCTTCAACGGTACTGGCGAGCGCAACACCTGCATTATTAAAAATCAGGTTGATCTTGCCATGTGCTTTGAAGCTGTCTTCTGCCCAGTCACGCACGGCTTTCTGATCAGCTACATCCAGTTTAGTCACAGTAACTTTGACTGGATACTGTTGTAGCAATACCTGTGTTTCTGCCAAGCCTTTTTCATTGACATCACTCAGCGCTAAATCTGCACCTTGCTGTGCCAATAAAATCGCGAGCTGTTGTCCAATACCAGATCCCGCGCCCGTAATTGCAGCGACTTTTTGATTAAAACTTTTCATATGATGACTCTATTTGAAGTTGATAAAAATGAGCAGCGTTTTGTCTAAACATGGCATGCAAAGCCTGATCACCATAAGGACTCAGCATTTGAATATAGGCTTGGATTAAGTCATTTAAACGAGCATTCGGTTTATCCATGGGAAAATTGGATGCAAACATGATCCGCTCTGTACCAAATACCGCGATTGCATGTTGAATCATAGGGGTCAGTAAATTCACCATCTCTGCAATGCTGGCCGTACGATCTTGCTGATAAAAGCGGTGTCCTAATACGGGCATCATCAAACCTGAGATTTTGGCATGGACATTTTTCTGTTCCGCCAGAACTGCAATATCTTGCTGCCATTGTTTAAAAATGGCATCACGCTGCGATTGTGTCATTCCCGTTTTATTGCCCACTGCACCAAACAGACCAACAGGTGTCGCCAAATGGTCAACCACAATACGCGTTTTAGGAAATTGCTGAGCAAGAGTTGTTATTTCTGTTAATTGCGTGGAATAGCCCCAAGCATCAAAAGATAAATCCAGTTTTGCCAGTTGCTCAAAACCTTTTAAAAATTTCTTGTCCTGATATAAGTGAGCTTGATCACACCAGCGGTAAATCCCCTTGTCTTGATGCCAAGCCGCCATTTTACGAATACCGCGAAAGAGTGGGCTCGCCTGCTGATGTGCTTTTAATATCTCTTTGAACTTTCGATCTCTTGGGTCAGCTGTTGCGACAATTGCACCTAGTTTTATCTCCTGTGCTTTAAAGTCTAACTGCTGAATCCACTGGGTTTCTTCCACCACGCCAAAGCCTTTATGGTGATGCCAGTTGGCTTCGACATGGACCACGCTCTCGACTGAGAATGGAGAACTGTCGGCTTGATAATGCTCAGGTAAATAAGGACTCAAGGCATATTGCGTTAAACCTAAAGTATCCAATAAAGGCTTAGGCTTGACCAACCTTACTATCCGATCCATGACAGCAGGATATTTCCCCAAAGCTTTGACCAATAAGGTTGCGGAATGCGGTGTGTGATAAGGATCCCACTGATGAATATGCGGATCAATGATTGCAAAATCTAATCTTGTCATTGTTGTACTCGATATAAGTTCAGCATATAAAATCTGAAATGATGCGCATCCATGACATCTGTCTATTGTTCTCAATCTACTGTCAGAGACTTTAGCCTACTGAACAAAGCACTATGAATAAAATGATTTATTTAAATATTTAACTATGAATCCTATTCATTCATTAGCAAAAATAATAAATGCATTATCAATACTTTAATTTTTATAAATCCTGTCATTATTGTAAATGATTCCTATTTAACTATACTTAAGCCCCTTATTGCATGCTAAACCTCCCTTTCAGCCCAATACGTTGATTACGCTCCTGCATCAACCCGATTTTCTGTATCGCTCAGGTATCTCTATGTCTGCTTTTTCGCCACGCAAAAACCTCATTACTGTTGAAATTTTAAAACAGAGCAGCCCATTCCTTTTATCTTTAATACCGGTGCTGTCGTGGGCAGAAACGACCGCGATACAACCCACGCAACTCGCAACCATTAATGTTCAAGCTGAACAGTCCTCAAATTACATCGCCACACAAACAGCATCAACATTACGCGGCAATCAAAATAATCTAGAAAGCCCACAAACCGTAAATGTGGTGTCTAAACAATATATGAAAGATTATTTGCCAGCAAACTTGGATAATGCACTGACCCAAGTCAGTGGTATTACGCAGGGCAACACGTTGGGAGGTACTCAAGATACCGTCATGAAACGGGGCTTTGGTGATAATCGTGATGGCTCGATTACCGTGAATGGCATGCCAATTGTGCAAGGTCGCACCATGAATGCTGCGGTTGAGCAGGTTGAAGTTTTAAAAGGGCCTGCGTCTTTACTCTACGGTATTATGGACCCCGGTGGTGTGGTCAATGTCATTACCAAAAAACCTGAAACGACACAAAAAACTGAATTTTCAGTTTATGGTTCAAGCTTCGCCGCAGGTAAAAATGGTTTAGGTGCAAGTCTGGATACCACGGGTGCAATCAATGACAGTAACTTTGCCTATCGTTTTATTGCCGATCATTCCGATGCAGACTACTGGCGTAATTTCGGTAATCTCAAACAGACTTTAATTGCACCGTCATTGGGTTGGGATAATGGTCAAACCAAAGTCAATTTAAGTTATCAATATCGTGACTTTGATGTGCCTTTTGATCGCTCCACTATTTTTGATCCTAAAACTAAAAAAGCCTTACCGATCTCGAAATATCAACGCCTAGATGAAGCATTTAACCAAATGAAAGGTGAAGCTCATTTGGCACAATTATTGGTTGATCACCAGATTAATGATACTTGGTCAGCACACTTCGGCTATAGCTATAACTATGAAACTTATGATGCCAATCAACTCCGAGTGACCAAGCTAAATACAGCCAACCATACGGTGACACGCCGTACCGATGCCACCTTAAATGCAGAAAGTGTAGACAGTAATGCCCAAGCCTATCTCAATGGTTCGGTCAATTTACTAGGTTTAAAACATGATCTTCAAATTGGTTCAGACATCGAGTACCGTAAGTATTTCCGTCCAGATATGGTCCGTGGTGATACTTCAACTTTAGATTACTTAAATCCAAAGTTCGGAACAGTTGAAGCCTCTCGGAATATCGTTGCATCCGATAGCGACCAAACCGATAAATTGCATACCTATGGTTTTTATGTGCAAGATGCAATTCATTTAAATGAAAAATGGATTGCGGTACTCGGTGGCCGTTATCTGAACTATCAACAGACTGCTGGACGTGGCAGACCGTTTAAGGAAAACACCAATAGCAACGATGATGCGTGGCTTCCGCATGCTGGCTTAGTCTACCAATGGAATGACCAACTTTCACTTTATGGCAGCTATACTGAATCACTTAAGCCATCTTCCTCAATCGCACCTTTAGGTGGCAATGCAGTCATTGATGCGGACGTCAAACCTGAGCAAGCAAAATCTTATGAAGTCGGTGCCAAATACGAATTCAATGAGCGTATCAGAGCCAATTTTGCGATATATGATATTAAAAAACGTAATGTTTTAGCCAAAGTGACCAACCCATCGAGCAATGAAATCGAACTGCATACCACAGGCGCAGTCCGTTCCAAAGGTGCTGAACTCGACCTCACTGGACGACTAACAGATCAGCTTGATGCAACCCTGACTTATGCCTATACCGATGCCAAAGTCACTGAAGATGAGCTTGGTCTACAAGGCAATCGCTTGAATAATGTGGCACGAGATACAGCTTCTCTGGCCTTGGCCTATAATTATGGGGAACTTTACAATGGCAAATTACGTTTGGGCTTGAGTGGCAATTATGTGGGTAAACGTGCAGGCGATTCAGAAAATAGCTTTGAGCTACCTGAGTATACACTTGCCAATGCCTTTGTCAGTTATGACACCACAATTGCCAAGCAAGCAGTGAACTTCCAATTTAATTTAAATAATATTTTTGACAAGACCTATTACACAGCGAGCGTCAATAATCTGGCCGTGTCTCAAGGGGATTCTCGTCAAGCGGTATTACGTGCCACTTTTAAATTCTAAAATATCAGATCAGCGCAGTAAGTTCATTGCTGCGCTTTTGAGATCAATATGAAAAAATTTCTTTCTCTCATGGTGATGATCCTTGCCTTTAGTACATGGACATCCTCTGCGTATGCCCAAACCCGTATTGCACTGATTTCACAGCTCAATAGCACATCTTCTTCTGTCGATGTAACCATCCAAAAATACTTGCAACGCAAGGGCTATCAGGTTGAGCTACTCGATCAATCTGTTTCCCCCAACAGTTTAAAAAACACGGATCTAGTGATCATCTCTTCAACGGTGGCTTCCAAAAATCTGCAATCAGGTTGGCGACAACTCCCGATTCCGCTGATGACATGGGAAAATGATTATCTGGATGATCTGGCGATGACAGGTAAACGGATTGATACTGATTTTGGTGAAGTGGAGAAAGAGCGTTATCTATGGTTAGTCAATGCACCACATCCTTTATCCGCTCAATTAGCGGCGGGAACTCATAATGTCTATCAAGCGCAAGCGCCAATGAGTTGGGGCAAACCAGGACTCGGTGCAACCATCATTGCAACCATTTATGGGCAACCTGAAAAAGTCGCGATCTGGGGTTATGAAAAAGGTGCAACCATGGATTATGAGTCACTAGCACCAGCGAAACGACTGATGTTTTTTCTCAATAATGAGACCTTTACGAATCTATCTGAGGACGGATTGAAACTGTTTAATGCCGCGATTCAATGGTCATTGAACAAATAAAATCCAAGCTTAGATTTCAATGAGCTGATGCATTTTATGATGCGTCAGTTTAAATTCTCACAAAAGCCTTTGCTTGAATGCTCTAAAATATTGACTGACTCATCGTTGCCCTAAAGTTTTTAGGTGCACAACCAAAACGCTGTGCAAAAGCACGACTAAAGGCGGCTTGAGAGGAATAGCCGACGCATTCAGCAACTTGTGCAATATTTTTATCTGTTTCTTTGAGCAATTGACTGGCTAACTTCATCCGCCAGTTTTTTAAATACAGCATCGGTGATACGCCAACCAATTCAACAAATTTTTTGGAAAAACTGGATCTAGACTGTTTAGTCAGTTGGGCAAGCGAATTCACATCCCATTCATACGCTGGTTGTGCATGCATCAAAGACAGCGCCTTACTCACCATTGGATCACCTAATGCAGAAATCCAGCCTTTATGCTCAATCTGGTCTTTAGCCAACCAAAAGCGTATCGACCAAACCAGCAGTAAATCAATAATTCGGGACAACATGACTCGACTGCCCAATGTTGGATGCTCAAGTTCGAGCTGAATCGCTGCCACGGTCATGGGCACCCATTCAGCGACTTTTTCAGCATCATGATGTGAGGGTACATGAATGTAACTCGGCAATCCTTCTGCAATCGCCTCGCCATAAATACCGTTCAATTGAAAAGTGCAGCTCGTCACAGCAGCAACGGAATCCTGCCCCTTACCTGCTTCGATCGAATGTTCCAACTTGGTAGGCAACACAACAATATCGCCTTGCTGCAAATTCAAATCGACTTGCATCCGTTTGATTCTCAATCGACAGCTCGCCTGCTGAATAATATGGATATAGGCATATCGGGCAGGAAAGCACAGTTTGTTACGTGCTAAGAGATGTTCCACGCCATAGATTTCACCCGAGATATCGGCGAAGCGATAAATATCAAAGAAGATATCAGTGAACACCTGCTGATCCTGTTCATCACTCATTTTGTGCTTTTGTCCTTAAAAGTGTTTCTGCAAAAACATTGGCGTTTCAGTTATTGTGAAAGCATAACAAAACACCAATAATCTTTTGAGAAGATTTCGTTAGTATAAAAAACACCCACCACTTCATATCTCTTTATACCGTAAAGCTTCCACTATTAAACACTGAAAATTCAATATAATAGCATTTATCTAGGAGATAAATATGAGTACTCAGCCGACCATTATTCTCGTACACGGTTTTTGGGGCGGTGCCGCCCATTGGACGAAAGTGATTACTGAATTGTCCCATCAAGGTCATAAGGCCTTACGTGCCGTGGAACTTCCATTAACCTCTCTCTCAGATGACGTTGAACGAACTCAAAAAATGATTGCCCAAGTGGATGGTGATGTGCTTTTGGTGGGTCATTCTTACGGCGGAGCAGTGATTACCGAAGCAGGTAATCATCCGAATGTCGTAGGTTTGGTTTATATTGCCGCCTTTGCACCAGATAGCAATGAAAGCCCAGGGGCAATTACCCAACAACATTTACCTGTTGCAGCGCCGAATCTAGAACCAGATAGTGATGGTTATCTTTGGTTAAAAGTAGATAAATTTCACGAAAGTTTCTGTCAGGATCTCACCCAAGATGAAGGCTTTGCCATGGGTGTTACTCAAAAAGCACCTTTAGCCAGTACCTTTGGCGATAACATTAGCAACCCTGCTTGGAAAACCAAACCCTCTTGGTATCAAATCTCAACACAAGACCGCATGATCAGCCCAGAAAACCAAGCCGTCATGTCTGAACGTTTAAATGCCAAAAAAGTGATTTCTTTAAACGCAAGCCATGCTTCATTGGCTTCACAGCCGAAAGAAGTGACTGCCTTAATTACTGAAGCTGCTACATTTTTGGCAAAATAAATAAGACTCTCCACCAAATAGGGAATAGTATTATTCCCTATTTGTCTGTGTTAACCCTGCTTCAACAAGACACAGAAATTGCTGCTTATAAAACATATTCCCAGATAATGTAGCCTAGACCGAATCCGAGGAATGCATACACGGTAATGATGAAGAATACAAAACTGGCATTATTCTTTTTTTTCAAAAAACTCATATCGGCACCTTTGGCTTTGCTCAACTCATGTTGTTATAGTGCAATAAGATACAGACAAAAAAAAGACACAGAATTTTCTAAAAAAAATATAACAGATAAGGATAGAAAAATTGGAACTGTTATGAAAACAGTCCCAAATATTATTAAAACATGGACAATACCATCATCAATATATTCAGGACTGTTTTATCTTAATTTCAAGATACTAAAAACGATCAAGTTTTAAGATGCGGATTATCCAGTGGCAGTTCCTCGTCCAAATGTGCATCAAAAATATCCGTCAACATACTGTCATAACGTTTGGCGTTGTATTGTAAAAGGGACTCGGCTTCTGCTGTAGTAATAAATCCAATTTCAATCGCATTGGCAATATGCTCTTCAAAAGTGAGACCACTAAACTGATCTTTCGATTCTGCCTTTTTAAACTTATTCCACAACGGTTGGAGTGGCAATAATGCCTGAAAAGTAGATTCCATACGTCCCATCACATCGTTAGCATCGGTGTTGTAATAGACGTGCTGTTTTAACTGATCTCGGAACGCATGTTCTTGCATGATTAACTGAGCCACCTCTTGTTTCAACTGATCCGATGGCGCTGCAATTGGACGGCCAAATGGGAAACACAGCAATTTCACCATCGTTGCCGCAAGTTTCATTGGGAAATTGTCATAGAAGCCAAAGAACGCTTCTTGCACTTGATATAAAGCTTTATTTAAGGCTAATTCTGCATGTTTCTGTTCAGCCTCAGTTCTTTGACCATGCTCATAGTATTTTAAAATTGCTGTAGCAATAAATAAGTTGGAATGGATATCAGCCAACCGACCAGACAGCATTTCTTTACGTTTTAAATCACCTGCCAAAATTCCAAGTGCCATATCTGCAGTCAATGCAAAATCAGCACTGAAACGATTGATCTTGCTGTAATACGCTTTAGAAAAATCATCAGCTTGTTGAGAGCCTTTATCTGAACCACCAGTAAGAGAATATGCTGCTGCTCTCGCCGCCCGATTAAAGGTATAGGCCAAATGTTTAAATAGTAAAGGAGAAAAAGCTTTGAAAGCAGATGCCTTATCCTCCGATTGCAATAACTGCAACTCTTCGAATAAATAAGGGTGACAACGCATTGAACCTTGACCAAAAATCATCAATGAACGAGTCAGAATATTGGCGCCTTCTACAGTAATTGCCACAGGAATGGATTGATAAGTCAATGCAAGGAAGTTACGTGGCCCTAATTGAATCGCCCGACCACCAACCACGTCCATCCCATGATTCACCACTTTGCGCATGGTTTCAGTAGCATAGTATTTGGCCATTGCGGTCATCACCGCAGGCGTTCCACCTTGGTTTAAACCACAGGTCACCAAATAACGGAATGATTCCAACATATAGGCATCACTGGCAATATCACTGGTCGCCTCTTGTACCCCTTCAAAATGCCCAACCGAGATTTTGAATTGTTGACGAACACTGGCAAATGCACCGACCAACAGGTAGCTCATTTCTCCTCCAGCCGTTGCCAAAGCAGGCAGTGAAATACCTCGACCCACGCCTAGGCACTCCATCAACATACGCCAACCTTTACCTGCATTTTGCTGCCCACCAATAATCCAGTCCAATGGAATAAAGACATCGCTGCCCTCAACCGTACCATTCATAAACGGCGCACCTGGATTATGTCGAGGGCCAATATGGATTCCCTCATGATCAGCTGGAATCAAGGCACAAGTAATGCCATATTCCACTTTGTTTTTATCTCCCAATAAGCCCTCTGGATCATAGAGCTTAAACGCCAAACCAATCACAGTGGCGATCGGTGCAAGGGTAATCCAGCGCTTGGAGAAGTTCATTTTTAAACCCAGCACCTCTTGCCCTTGGTACTGTCCATAACAGACCACACCCGTGTCAGGAATCGCACCTGCATCTGAACCAGCTTCAGGGCTGGTCAAACCAAAACAAGGCACTTCTGTCCCTTTTGCCAATCCGGGTAAATAGCGTTGTTTTTGCTCTTCTGTACCATAGTGCAGCAGTAACTCACCTGGCCCAAGCGAGTTCGGCACCATACAGCTGACTGCAGCAGTCAGTGAACGAGAAGCAATCTTGCTCATAATCCGACTTTGCGCAAACGGCGTAAATTGCTTACCGCCAAATGATTTTGGAATAATCAGACCTAAAAAGCCGTTGTCTTTGATAAATTGCCAGACCTCTGGCGGCAGGTCTTTTTCTTGATGATGAATCTGCCATTCATCTAACATTGAACAGAGCTGTTGTACTTCATTATCTAAAAATGCCTGTTCTTCTGTTGATAAGGTTGGATAAGGATATTGATCAAACTTTTGCCAATCCGGCGCGCCCATAAACAGTTCTTTTTCCCACCAACTGGTCCCCGCTTCTAAAGCTTCTCTTTCCGTGATACTCATGCTTGGCATGGCATTGGAAAGCAACTTAAATGCAGGTCGGCTAATCAATGCATCACGTAAAGGTGTGATCAAAACAACAATACTGGCAAGGATGATCGGTACGCCCAGTAACAGACTCCATGGTGTGATCAACACACTACAGAGAATCGCGGTGACAATGGAAACAACACAGCCAACAGCTCGACTGGCTTCAAAATAAAAAACAGCCCATACCACAACTAACTGAATCAATAGGCCAAGCAATATCAATAATACAATCATATTTGCTCCGTTATCTCAGATTGGGATGAAGATGAAATAAGAAAGATCTAAATTAATTTTTGATTTAAAGTCATTCTTTAATAAACAAAACGGCTATTTTTCATTCTACAGATCGATGATCTATTTGCTTGATTAACTACCAAAATTTACACAAAGTCATTCAGATGACACTGAAAATTATAATCACAGACTTACCTGAATATATTGCAAAAAAATCGTCATCATTTACTGCATAAAGGCAAAAATTAAATAATCAATCCCTGTTCTTTTAAAGACACGCGGCAAAAAAATAACTGAGCAAGCTGCGTATACGGCGGTGATCTGGTATGTATAAATATCTAAACTGGATCACCGCAACTGTTACTCAACCGACTCAATTCAAGATGAAGAGTTCATCCCACCACCCAATGCAGCCACCAACTGTGCTGAATTTTTCAAATGCAATTGCTGTAATTCCAATAAGCGTTCCTCTGCACTCAAACGTAGATTCTGTGCTGTCGCAACTTCCAGATAACTGACCAGTCCAGCTTGATAACGCTGCGTAGCAACCCGTTCATTTTCAATTGACAGCTTAAGCAGTTGCTGTTGCGCTACAATCTGCTGCTGGAAGTGAGTCGCTTGCGCCAAGCCATCTTCCACCTCTTTCCAACCGGTTAATACTGACTGCTTATAGGCTGCAAGTTTTTCATCATAATTGGCCTGCGCCAGTTGGATATCAGCCTGTCGTTTACCTCCGTCAAACAATGTGCCTAAGGCTTTTACCCCCATCGACCATGCAGTATTGGGTGACTGCAATAAGGTATGAAAGACCTGACTATTGGCACTGCTATCCAAGCTGATGGTCAAATCAGGTAACCAAGCAGTTTGTGCTAAGCCTAATTGCGCATGTGTCATTGCCAATTCCCGTTCGCTACGAATCACATCGGGACGTTGTGCCAACAGCCGACTTGGAATTTGAGTCGGGATTTGAGGAGTGCTAAATTGATAGCGATTTTTATTTAAATTAAAGTCCGTCACATTGCGTCCAACTAAGACCGCCAATACATTTTCTTGCAAATCACGACTACGTTGTAGCTCTAACAATTGCAGCCCGACCTGTTTAAGTTGGGTCTCAGCCTGAATCACATCGGCCCGTGCAATCATGCCTGCTTGGTATTGCTGCTGTAAAATACGCACAGAACGTTGATAACTTTGCTGGGTCTGATTTAACACATCCAGTTTGGCATCGAACAAGCGAATACTCCAATAGGCCTCTGCTGCGAGCAGTTGCTGACTTAGCTGAATAGCAGCCAAATCTGCAGCAGATGCTTGCAGGTTAGCCTGTTGACCCTCGACCGCTTTTGCAACTCTCCCCCAAAGATCAGGAATCCAGCTCACTGCGACATTGGCACCGAACTGACGATTCTTGCCGGAATTTTTGGTTTCAGTCTGATCGGCATTGCCACCCATGCTGATACTAGGAAGTGCATTGGCACGTTGTCCATCCAACAGTGCCGTGGCATGGCGATATTTGGCTTGTGCCTGTTGGATGCTCAGGTTGTCCTGATCCAATTGTTGTAACAGTTTGGATAAAATCGGATCTTGATACATCTCCCACCATTGCTGTGGTGTCACTGCTATCTTAGAAGCTTCAATCCACTGCAAATCTGCATATTTATACTGCGCTGTACTCGGAATCACGGGCTGCTGATAGGCTGCGGGCTTAAATGTGCTGGACTGACATGCCGTGAGCAGCAGCATCGCTGTGATACCCATAGAAAGTGTAAAAACTGTTTTTTTCATAGCGACTTCCTATTTACTCCAACGCAAGATATTCAATCGCAGCCTGAAGCGATTCAGGAATTGAGCGAATTTTTCAAATATGAAATACATCACTGGGGTGGTATATAGGGTTAATAATTGACCCAGTGCCAATCCGCCAACAATGGCAACCCCTAGTGGTTGCCGCATTTCCGAGCCTTCTCCCCAACCAAGTGCTAAAGGAATGGCACCCAATAAAGCAGCAGTATTGGTCATTAAAATCGGTCTGAAACGCAATGTTGCCGCAGCGATAATGCTGTCTAAATCGGTGTGACCTTGACGCCGTTGCTGCAAAGTAAAATCAATCAGCAAGATCGCATTTTTCACCACAATTCCGATCAGTAAAAAGATGCCTAACAAGGCAATCAGGCTAAATGGAATCTGAAACAGCCATAAGCTGAGTAAAGCACCCAAAGCCGCCGTCGGAATGGTGGATAAAATAGTAAAAGGATGCACAATACTTTCATAAGTGATTCCCAAGACAATAAAAATCAGCACAATCACAGCGGTGATCAAAGCGGGCGTGCTGATTCCGGCCTGTAGACTTTCAGTTTCGACATCGCGATCGGTCATCACAAAGATTTCTTTTGGCAGCATGATCTCGGGCAAGACCTGACGAATCGCAGCATCCGCCTGTTCATAGCTATAGCCTTTCTTCACCACATAGCCAACACCCATAGCAGCAAATTGATTACGGCGATAAACCCGATCATTGCTAATGCCATAACGCCACGTGGCAAAATTACTTAAGGGTACATAGGTCCCTTGTTGATTCGGTACTTTGACATCCGCCAAAGCTTCAGGATGTTCGGTAAAACGTTGGTCAACTTCCATCACCACATAGAACTGGTCATTGCGATCATAAATTGTAGAAATCTGCCGTTGGGAGAAGGAGTTATTGAGAACACTGGAAATATTTTCAATATCAATACCCAGTCGTTTTGCGGCTTCACGGTCGATATCCAAAGTAACATGCTGCGCCCCTTCATCGCCCTGTGTTTCCACTTCTTCAAACTCAGGCAGTTTACGCATGGCCTCGGCCACTTTGGGCGCCCATTCACGCAGTAAGCTTACATTGTCAGATTGCAGCAGCAATAAATATTCCTGTGCATTGCCACTGGAAAAAGGATCATCCAATTCCAAATCCTGTTCAACATCCGCAGAGAACACAGCCCCTGCCTGCCAAGGTGCATTTTTCTTTAAACGCTCAACCACTTGCTTGGACGTTAAACCGTCGCGTTCAGCTTTTGGCTTGAGACTGACCATTAAAAATGAGTTGGTCATGCCACCACCGCCACCTGAAGTACCGACCACATCCTTTACCGCAGGATCTTTGAGTAAGGCTTGGTTAAATGCGGCGATCTTCGGCTGCATAATCTGAAAAGAGAAACCATCATCGCCACGAATAAAAGCACCAACTCGCCCTGTGTCCTGTTCAGGCAATACCCGTTTTGGCAATAAATTATAAAGATAAACCGAAGCCACGATTGCAGCCAACCACAGCACTACAATCAGATAAGCATGTTTGAGTACCCAATGAAGAGAGCGAATATAAGATTGGGTCAAGCCCTGAATCAGATCATGACTATAACGATACAGTCGTGAGGGTTGATGCAAAGATAACGGTTTTAAACAACGCGCCGACAAACTAGGAGTTAAAATTAAGGACACAAAGACCGATAACACCACCACAAACACCAGTGTGAGCGAAAATTCCCTGGATAAGCGTTCAATCACACCGCCCATAAACAAGACTGAGAGGAAAATCACCATCAATGCCAGATTCATGGCAATCAAGGTAAAGCCAACTTCTTGAATGCCTTTTACCGCTGCTTGTGCAGGCGAATCGCCTTGTTCGATATAGCGTTCAATATTTTCGAGTACCACAATGGCATCATCCACCACCAAACCAATCGCCACGATGATCGCCATAATTGACAGGTTATTCAGTGAAAATCCAGCCAAATAAATCAGACTGCATACGCCAATTAAAGTGACCAACAGTGCCATTGCGGGAATCACCGCACTTTGCAGTCGCCCCAACATCAGCACCACAACGATGACCACCAACAACATGGATAAAAGCAAGGTATCCCTTGCTTCCTCCAAGCTGTTACGGACAATAGTTGAGCCATCCATCACCACAGTCAATTGCGCATCACTCGGCATCAGTTCTCTTAGAACGGGCAATTTGGCTTTAATCAGGTCAATAGTCGCCACGGTATTGGCATTGGGCTGTCGGCTAATCTTTAAAATCACAGCAGGCTGTCCATTGTGAAAACCACTGACATAGCGGTTTTCAACCGAATCACGCACTTCTGCAACATCTTTTAAGCGAACAACCCCTTGATCGGTGTGTCGGATGATCAGATCGGCAAAATCTTGGGCGCTCTTTAATTCTGTAGAAAGTGCCACTTGCCAACGTAATTGCTGTTGCTCCACCACGCCCAATGCCTGCACCACATTACTTTTCGCAACAGCCTGTCGTACTTGCTCGAGAGAAATGCCAGTTGAAACTAAAGCAGTTGGATTGATGGTGATACGCACGGCAGGCATAGAAGCCCCGTCAATCGACACTTCACCGACTCCACTGATCTGTGCCAAATTGGGCTGTAAGTGGTTGGATGCAATTTCATATAGCTTCGCCGCTGAAAGTTGTTTTGAACTCAGAGCCAAATAGAAAATCGGGCTTTGGCTTGGATTGATTTTAAAATACTCAGGCGGATTCGGCATGCCTGCAGGTAACTGCGACATCGCGGCATTGATGGCAGCCTGAACTTCACGAGCAGCTTCGTTAATATCGGTATTTAAATCAAAGTGTAAAACCACCTGTGTCGAACTTTGATTACTGGATGAATTAATCGCCTTAACCCCAGATACCCCCATCATGGCACGCTCTAAGGGTGTGGCAACGGTTGCAGACATGCTTTCTGGGCTGGCACCCGGCAAATTCGCCCTAACCACAATGGTCGGAATATCCGCTTGCGGTAATGCCGCAACAGGCAAACGCAAATAGGCCAATATACCCAGCAGAACGATGGCGATCCCCAACAGTACACTGGCCACTGGACGTTGTACAAACACAGACAGCAACATCATTGCGATGCTCCTGTCTGATTGGAAAGCAGGCTTACATCGGTTTGCTTGGCTTGCAGGCGATCAAAAAACAGATACACCACAGGTGTGGTAAACAAGGTCAGCACCTGACTGACCAATAGGCCCCCCACCATCACCAAACCTAAAGGTTGTCGCAATTCAGCCCCAGACCCCGAAGCCAGCATCAGCGGAATTGCACCCACCACTGCGGCCAATGTGGTCATCAAAATCGGACGGAAACGTAATAAAGCAGCCTGATAAATGGCCTGCTCAGCCGACAAGCCCTGATGACGTTGCGCTGCAAGTGCAAAATCGACCATCATGATGCCGTTTTTCTTGACCAAACCAATCAGTAAAATAATCCCGATCAGTGCAATCATATCCAACGGCTGACCCACCATGAACAAGGCCAGTAAGGCCCCAATCGCGGCAGAAGGTAAGGTTGAAAGAATAGTCACAGGATGAATAAAGCTTTCATACAACATGCCGAGCACAATATACATGGTCACAATCGCAGCAATCACCAACCAAAAGGTATGTTGCTGTGAATTTTCAAAAGCGGCGGCTGCCCCTTGTAGTTGAACCTGTAGCTCTGGCGGTAGCTCAAGGCTTTGCTTCACTTGTTCAATCGCTTCAATCGCCTCGCCTAAAGACACATCCTTGGCTAAATTAAAGGAAATACCAACGGCAGGAAATTGCGACTGCTGCTGTAAAAGAATCGGCGCATGTTTTTCGACAATCGTAGCAACAGAGCTCAATAAAATCGGCTGTCCTTGATTATTATGTATATAGGTTTGGTTTAAGGCCTCAATCCCTTGGGTGAGTTTTGGGTCTAACTCTAAAACAATACGGTATTGATTGGATTGCGTGTATAAAGTTGCGATTTGGCGTTGAGCAAATAGATTTTGCAAAGCCAGACTAATGTCTTCAAGGGTTAATCCCAAACGCGCAGCCGCATCACGATTGACCTCGATATAGGCCTGTAAACCCTGTCCTGCATCCTCACTGGTTACTTCCGCAAAAGCAGCCTGCTGGCGCAATGCCTGAACCAGTTTGGGTGTCCATTCCTCAACCAATTGATTTTTCGGTGCAGTGACACTGAGTTGATATTGGGTGCGGCTAATTTTGTCTTCAATACTCAGTTCTTGTACGGGTTGCATCCAACCTTTAATACCATGTACCTGTGCAAAATTTTCATTCAGTCGTGCCATCACTTCCACAGCAGGTGCACGTTCAGCATGCGCTTTTAAATTCACCAAAATACGCCCATTACTTAACTTCGGATTATTGGCATCCACACCAATAAAGGAAGATAAGCTGGCAACCGCAGGATCTTTTAAAATCACTTCGGCCAAAGCCTGTTGGCGTTCACTCATGGCCTGAAATGAAATCTGGTCAGGCGCTTCCGTCACCACCTGAATCACACCATTGTCCTGTACAGGGAAAAAGCCCTTGGGAATCGACCAATACAACAGTCCTGCCAGTAGCACAGTTGCCAACATCACCATCAAGGTCAGTACTTGGTGGCGAAGTACCCATTGCAACAACTTCGCATAATGCTGAATGACTCGATCCAGACTCCATCGACTCGGCTGCTCTGCATGCTTGGGTGCATCTTTGAGTAAATAGGCACACATCATTGGGGTTAAAGTCAGCGAAACGAGCAATGAAAGTGCAATTGCAGCAGCCAGTGTCACCGCAAACTCATGGAACAAACGCCCAACTACATCACCCATAAAGAGCAAAGGAATCAAAACTGCAATCAAGGAAATCGTCAAAGAAATTAGGGTAAAGCCAATTTCTTTAGAACCTTTCAATGCCGCTTGCAACATGCTTTCACCTGACTCACGGTGTCGCGCAATATTTTCGAGCATGACAATGGCATCGTCCACAACGAAGCCCGTGGCGATGGTTAATGCCATTAAGGTCAGGTTATTGACCGAAAAGCCAAGGAAATACATCAGCACAAATGTACCAATAATCGACAGCGGTACAGCAATACTCGGAATTAGAGTCGCAGCAAAATTACGTAAAAATAAGAAGGTGACCAACACCACCAAACACACGGCGAAGACCAGTTCTTTTTGCACATCTTTAATCGAGCTACGAATACTTTCCGTTCGATCAGTGAGTACGCGGATACGAACATTGTCGGGTAGATTCTGTTGTAATTCTGGTAGTATTTTTTTGATCTGATCGGCCACTTCAATCACATTGGCATTGGGTTGTCGCTGAATATTCACCAAAATAGCAGACTGGCTGTCTGCCCATGCAGCCATATAGCGATCTTCACTACCCTCAAGCACTTGTGCGACGTCTTTTAAGCGAATCGGTGCGCCATTGTTCCAACGTAAAATCAGGTTTTCATAATCGGCAATCGAACGCATCTGATCATTGGCATCCAGCATGGTCGACCGAAAAGGCCCATCAAAACTCCCTTTCGGTTGATTGGCATTGGCGGCAGAAATAGCTGCACGCACATCTTCAGCACTGAGCTTAAACGCTGCCAAAGCAGCTGGATTCATCTGCACCCGAATCGCAGGACGTTGCCCACCAGCAAGACTGACCATCCCCACCCCAGAGAGCTGCGACAGTTTTTGTGCCACTCGCGTATCGACCATGTCATAGACCGTAGTCAGCGGCAAACTATCAGAACTAATTGCCAAGGTAATCACGGGCACATCGGCAGGATTCACTTTGCGATAAATCGGTGGTGTCGGTAAATCATTGGGTAGTTTACTGCTTGCGGTACTTAAGGCCGACTGTACTTCTTGCTCGACAATGCCCAGTTCGGCAGATAACTCAAATTGCAGGGTAATCACCGAAGCACCGACCGAGCTATTTGAAGACATTTGCTTCAAGCCTGCAATCTTGCCCATCTCCCTTTCCAACGGTGAGCTGATGGTTCGCTGTACTGTGTCTGGATTTGCACCCGGCTGAAAGGTGTATATCTGAATAATCGGATAATCGACTTGTGGCAATGCCGATACGGGTAACATGCGCCAAACCAGTAGACCACTGAAAAAAAGTGCCAACATTAATAGAGTGGTTGCAACGGGTCGTAAAATAAAGAATCTGGACATATTCATGCGCTTATCCAGCTACATTTTTTGCTGGTAATGGCTTAGAAACATCATCCTGAACAATTTGTATTTCTTGCCCTTCGGAAAGTCGATCAATGCCCTCTAGCACCACCCGTTCATTGCCCTGTAAACCCTCAATAATCTCGGTCTGTCCTTGTGAAACTGCACCCAGCTTTAACATACGTACTTCGGCTTTATCTTCTTTATTCACAATATAAACATAGGTGCCTTTTGCCCCATGTTGGATGGCATCACTCGGTAAATGCACCGCATTTTGCAAGGTCTTGGCGTCTAAACGAACATTGACAAATTGATTTGGAAATAAAGCATCATCGAGGTTGGCAAACACAGCTTTTACTTTGAGTGTGCCAGTATTCAAATCAATCTGATTATCCAATGCTTGAACTGAACCTTTGGCCAATTGTTTTTGTTCTGTACGATCCCAAGCACTGACTTGAATGCTTTGCTTATTTTTTGTGGCTTGGCGTAGCGTATCTAAATAGTTCTCAGCAACCGCAAACTGAATATACACAGGATGGATTTGGGTAATACTCAACAACCCTGTTGCTTCATTGGCTTGGATTAAATTACCGGCATCTTTTAAGCGAAAGCCAACACGACCCTCAATCGGTGCATATATTTTGGTATAAGACAGTTGTAACTTGGCTGCATCCACCTGTGCTTGGTTGGCTTGCATCTGTCCCTTGAGCTGATTAACCAAGGCTTGTTGTTGATCAACCTGTTGCTTGGCAATCGAGTCTTGCTTATAGAGCAACTGATAACGATTCAATTCCGTTTGTGCATTTTGCAACTGCGCTAAATTTTGCTGTTGTGTCCCTTGTGCCTGTGCCAATCCCACCTGAAATGGTGTCGGGTCAATTTGTGCCAACAACTGCCCTTTTCTGATGTATTGCCCTTCTTGGAAATACAACTTTTGCAGCACCCCTGACACCTGACTCTGCACATTCACGGTATTGGCTGGAACGACTGTACCAATCGCCTTAATTTGTAATTGCAAGTCGCCGCGTTGTACCCCGACCACACGTACAGGTACAGGTTTACTCCATTGGCTAAACGACTCTTGTTTATCAGCTTGGGATTTTTTCCAATAATTCCATCCCCAAACCATAAGCAATAAAAGCACTGCCACGGCAATCAACCATTTAATTTTATTTGATCGAGAAGGCTGTTGTGGTCTTAAATTAATTTGTTGTTCACTCATGACATGCTCTACTTAATCAAACAAAATTCATTAAAAATATGGGAGATGAAGAAAACACAAAATGCTTCCCTACATTGGTTTAGTCGAACGAAAATCAAAATCAGCTCAATTTTTTCTGTAAAAGTCTGTATACAATTTTATTGATATTAATAACAATTATCATTACTATTTGAAAATATTTTTTCATCCTCTTGTGATTGGCTTCTCCCTGCCAATATGTGGACTCCCCGTCATGAACCTAAATGTAGAAAAACAGTTATGGTTTAGCCAAGTTTATCAAGCCCAGCAATGCACGCTGTTGTCATGGTTTAAGCATAAACTGCAACATCATCACCAATCTGAAGATTTGAGTCAGGAGGTGTTCTACCGTGCCTTAAAAAGTGACTATTGCTTTGAAAAGATTAAAGAACCTCAAGCATGGCTGATGGGCATCGCCAAACATGTGATCATCGACCATTGGCGTCGCCAACATATAGAACACCTGTATTTAGATGCGCTTGCACAACTGCCTGAAGAATATTATCCGTCTGCTGAACATGAAGTCTGTATTCGCGAAACGCTTTATCAAGTGCATTTAATGCTGGAAAAACTACCTCAACGTACTGCTCAAGTATTTCTCTTATCACAACTAGACGGGCTGACTTATCGAGCTATTTGTGAAAAGCTGGATATTTCAGAAGCAACGGTTAAAAGAGATATGAAACAGGCTTTCTTGGCCTGCATAAGTCTTTATAATCAGACCGATTAATTGCTGAATTTGCTTTGCTGTTATGTCTCAAGCCCCTAAAATCCCTGATCATGTATTGGACCAAGCCGCAGATTGGCTGGTGCTATTACATTCAGGTGAAATGACTGAGTTAGAGCAGCAACAATTTGAACATTGGCAAGCAGAAAAACAAGAGCATGCCCTAGCCATTCAGCAAATCAATAAATTTACCCATGACTTAACAGGTTTATCCAACCACTTTCCCTCAGATTCTTTAGTCCAGTCCAAGCAAAAATTTAATCTGACTGCAAAACGAAATATGCTGTTCAGCCTGTCAGGATTATTGGTTATCAGCTGCGGAATGTATTTGTTGCCTTGGGCAAAATGGCAATCTGATGATCATACCGAGGTTGGTGAAATTAAAACCATTGCACTGCAAGATGGTTCAACCTTGATCTTGGCCAGTGATAGTTATATCAACGTGAATTTCTCCGAACAGACTCGACAGATTCAACTGATCGAAGGTGAAATTTATATCCAGACCGCCAAAGATCCGCAACACCGTCCATTTATGGTGAAGACCAAAGATGGCGCGATTGAGGCCTTGGGTACTCAGTTTACGGTACGACAAGAGCATCACGACCAAACTCGAGTCAAAGTCTATCAACATGCTGTTGCTTTACAGCCGCAGGATTCTGGGCAACGGCAAATTTTGCAGCAAGGTCAACGTGCATATTTCGACAGTCAACAGGTCTCTAAACCGTTGCCATTGAATAACGAGCAACCCTACTGGACCCAACAATTACTGGTGGTAGAACAATGGCCACTAGAAAAAGTCATTGGTGAACTATATCGTTATCAAAAAGGCACTTATTTTATCGAACCAGCGTTAAAAGACCTTCGCGTTTCAGGCGTGTTTTCATTAAAAAATCCTCAACAAAGCTTAAAAACACTGGCCTATACCCATCAACTTGAGCTGAGCTATTACAGTCCGTATTTATTAAAAATAAAAAAAAGATAAAAAGATGATCCTTTTTTTGATCTTGTTCGACTTATAGAGAAATACACTCCCAATCGAGAAGACCACATGAAGGATTATCAGGCCAAAAGTACCTTGGCGTTGGCTGTACGCGCAATCTTATGGGGCATGCCACTCAGCATTCTTAGCATTGCAACAACGTCTGCTTATGCTACCAATGTTTATCAGATTTCGATTAGCCCTACCACACTCGACCAAGCACTAAAGCAACTCGCCATTCAAACAGGGACGACCATCAGTTATGACTCGACTGCGCTTGCAAAAATAAAAAATGTTTCACTCAAAGGGAATTATTCAGTAGAAACGGCGTTAGATGTCTTACTCAAACCACATGCATTTGAAGCAATCAAAGTTGCCAATGCGGGATACAGTATTCAAGCCAAAGCAACTGTGGCTGCTGTTGAACCTAAAGTCGTTCAATTAGAAGCGATTCACACACGAGCAGATCAAGCTCAAAATAGCAACGCTCAGCAAGAAAGCAATTCAACACAGCTTCCAACAATTTCGATCAAAGCCGCCAGCCAAAATATGACAAATGTTGGCAAGCAAGCTCAGAATATTAAAGAGGTACCACAATCTGTAACAGTTATGTCTCGTCAGCGTCTTGATGAACAAGGTCTAAAAACCCTTGATGATGTCATGGTACAAACAACAGGTGTAACACGCGAACAGCTCTGGCTAAATAATAACTATAGTGCACGTGGTCTAAAGATTGAAAATATCCGTTATGACGGCGGCAGTACTTCAAGTCTAGAAGACCGAAGTAACAGTGCTGATATGGCACAATATGACGCAGTTGAGGTATTGCGTGGTGCAGATGGTTTATTCGGTGCTGGCGAAGCTGGCGGTGTGATTAATCTCACCTCTAAACGACCAAAAGCAGAAACCGAAATCAATGGATCAATTTCAGCAGGTAGCTGGAATAATTATCGTGGTGAATTCGATGCGACAGGTTCATTAACACAAGATCAAAGTGTTAAGGGACGTTTGGTCACTGTTTTTCAAGATCGAGACTTCTTCTACAAACCAACACAAAGCCGCCGTGAAATGGTCTACGGTGCATTAAGCTTTGACTTATTACCCGAAACAACATTGTTTACAGGTGTCAGTTATCAAAAAGATAAAGTGGATGCTTTTAATGCTAGCTTACCTCGTTGGGAAGATGGCGCAGATCTACATTTACCCCGCAGTACGACGATGGGAGCACCTTGGGGTTGGATCGAACGTAAAAACACATCCTTCTTCGCCAATCTCCAACATCAAATTAATGATGACTGGAAAACACAACTGAATGTGCGTCACAACATTGGTAATGATGCGATTAACAGCGCTGAAATGGAAGGTGCTGTCAGTTATGACACTCACCAAAGCCAATGGTGGCGCTATCAGGATGATACGCGCTTTAAAGAAACAACTATGGATTTAAACCTACAAGGCAGCTTTAATTTATTTGAACAAAAGCATGATCTGATTTTGGGTATCGACCACAGTAATAACCAAAAAGATTATCGACTAAATTGGACTTATTATGCCGATGGCGATGCATTTAATCGCGTTGCACCACCAGAATGGGACTACCCTGCGCTCTCTTGGGCAACCAATACGACCAACAAGAATAATAAATCTGCACTTTATGGTTCTTTAAAATTACGCCCTGTTGATGATTTAGCCCTCATTCTTGGTGGCCGTTATACCTTTAAAGATGAGTTAACCATCAATAACCAAAATAGTAATATTGAAAACACCTATACAGAAGACAAAAAATTTGTTCCTTATTATGGGATTACCTATGATATTTTGCCTTCTACTACAGCCTATGCAAGCTTTGCAGAAATTTATAAAAATCAGCGGAACTATTTGACAGCGGTCGATGGTGCTGGACTAGAACCATTAACCGGGCGGAATATTGAATTTGGTATCAAGCATCAAATTAATGCAAACTTGCTTGCATCGATTGCTTACTTCGATATCAAAAAAGAAAAGGAAAAAGTGTATAACGCCTATACCAGCATTCCAAACAGTAACTCATTATGCTGTTATATCGGTACAGGCTCTATGGAAAGTAAAGGGGTTGATGTTGAACTGAATGGCAATATTAGCCCTGAATGGAATTTATCTGTAGGTTATACCTACAATAAAAATGAGAAAAAGGATAATACTGAAAATCCCTACAATAGCTACACCCCTAAAAATCTGTTAAAAATTTGGACAACCTATCAGCTTGATCAAATTGTCGATGGCTTAGAAATAGGCGGAGGTGTAATTGCTCAAAGTAAAAACTATGCAGCAGGATCAGTCAGAGAGTTTAATCCAGTAACACAAAAGTTTGATGGTGCTTGGAAAAGTATTGAGCTGGTTCAACCCAATTATGCTATTTGGTCAGCTCGTGTCGCTTATGATATTAATCCGCAATGGAATATCGCACTTAACTTAAATAATATTTTTGACAAAACCTATTACAGTACAATCGGCTATCCAGGTTATGGTAATTTTTATGGCGAACCACGTAACTTCCTTTTGACTTTAAAAGCAAGTTACTAAAGCTCTAAAAATCAATTCATAACCAAAATAAAAAGAGGAAACATTCGTTTCCTCTTTTTATTTCACATTGATACAAGCAAAGCTTAAATCAAAGTCACGATCAACAGCAGCCCAAATACAACAGTCACAATCGCATTCGCCTGCAACAGTTTTTTAGGTTGATAGGTTAATAATAACCCCACTGCCAAAGCAGCAAAAGTGATACACCCCAACCACTCAGATAAACCGACCGAAGCCCCTTTAATATAAATCATGACCAGCGCAGAGAGAAGTAACATTACCCAACCTGCGATTTCAAACCGTCGACTATTCTGCGCTGAAATCTGAGCACTAAAAATATCGCGCTGATGCTTACTCATCCCACAGGCAAGTGCTGATAACGCCACCACAGCAACACACCACAACATCAATGCTGCCATTATGCTTGCTCCTGTCCAGCTTGAACTTTAGGCTGTTTTTTCTGCTTCACCGCTAAACCTTGGTAACGCTTTAATTTGTAGTAAGAGTAGATAAAAATCAGACCTAAAATAATACACACTAGATCAAAACTGGCGATCATCCATTGTCCATGATAGATACTCATCCACAGTGCCTGACCGCCTGTTAAGAAGTTTAGAATTGGCATAAACAGGAACAATACCGCTGCTAAAGCCAGTTGTTCCAACCATGCGGGACGATGCGCTCGAATAGCCGCATGAATTAAACACAACAGCCATACGATAAAGAACACATTAATCTCTAGTGGAGAACGTTCTGCCAACTGAGCTGGGATAAAACGATTGGCAATGAAATAAGCTGCGCAGGCAATCGGTAAACCTGTGATTGCGGTAATATTCAGCACTTCAACCACACGATGACCAAAAGGCTTATAGCCCAACTTCTGTACATCTGGAATCCGTTTGACTACCCACAAGATCAGACCAGAAGCCACCATCATGGTACCCAAGATACCCGATAAAAATAATAACCAACGTAGGACTGAATCCACCCCATGTGCCATATGTAACCATGTCACTAGGGTATAAATGGCTTTTGAAGTTGAGTTAACAGGTTTGGCTTCATCAATCAGTTGTCCTGTCACCGCATTAAACTTCATTGAAGGAATGCTTTCTCGATCAAGCAATGTGGTGGTATGGGTTGCATTAAATTGAACGTCTGCTTCAACGGTATTCGGTTTATTCACTCGAATTGAAGCAATCGGGTTATCCTCCCAACCTTGTTGAACGTATTGACTCAATGTGACTAAATTCACCATCGGTGCTGCGGCAAGTACAGGTGCCGCCTGTTCAGCCTCACCGCGACGGCCGCCGCCTCGATTACCACGTCCTTCTTCGGCAGCTTCTTTTTGTTTTTGCTCAGCGAGTAGACGTGCTTGCTCAGGTGTTTTAGCAATAGGTTCATTCAGCATTTGATAGAAATTTTGCCCACTTCCATAATGGCTGTTCATCGCCCAAGGCATAAACATAAACATCAACAGCAACAAGCCGCTAAAGGTGATCATGATATGAAAAGGTAAGGCAAATACCGCTGTTGCATTATGCCCATCAAGCCATGAACGCTGGCCTTTGGCTGGACGGAAGGTAAAGAAATCTTTGAAAATCTTTTTATGAGTGATAATACCGCTGATGATCGCCACAAACATGAATAAGGTTGCGATACCAACGATCCAGCGCCCCCAAATGCGTGGCATGCCATAGAGTTCAAAATGGAAACGATATAAGAAACCTCCACCACGCGTTTCACGTGCTTTAATCTCTTGTCCCGTTTGTGCATCTAAATAGATTTCACCACCCCGACGGCGACCTTCACCCGGCTTACGGATATTCAGCATAATGGCCGGTTGGCGTTCATTGGCAAAACGGATATTCCAACTTTCGGCAGGTTGCCCGTTTTGCTGCAAATACTGGAGTGCATAACCCAGTTGTTGCTGCTGAGAGGTACTATTCACAGACTGATGCAATTCAGGTTTCATCCACACCGTAATTTCATTTTGGAAAAAACTGAGCGTGCCCGTCAGAAAAACGGCGTAAAGCAGCCATCCCAAGAGCAGGCTGGTCCATGTATGTAACCATGACATCGACTGGCGTGGGCCTTCATTTTTACCATCAACACGCATGACTTTACCCTTTTAAAAACCAATACATCAACGTCATCAATACACTGGGAACAATGACTCCCAACCAGACTTTCAAAGTCGAGTTGACCAGAAACACCCAAATAAACACGGCACAATGAATCACAAATGCCAGCATGGTCGCCCCAAACACGGCATTGGCTTTTAAAGGCTCGGTGGTAAACAGAGCCCCCATTAACATTGCAGCAATCGCAGCAAAGTAATAACCACCAAAAATAGCCAAGACAAAACGTGAAAAAATCATCAATCGATATTTAATCAATGATGATTGTTCCACCTTCTTTTTTGTGACCCTTTTGGCGGAGGCCAAGGGCACAGACGCTTCAATATTCATAAAAGACACCCAGTCAGGTGACGACGATGCAAAATAATCGCCACCTGCATTTCAGGAAGATTAGAAAGAAAACTTGAGATTGAGATAATATTGGCGACCACGGACATCACTATATTTACTGAGGTAAGACTGCGTTCCAGACATGTCGACTGTGTAATCGTTAAATAGATTTTGAATACCGAAACTCAATTCGCTTGAGCTGTGTTTTAGTAATTTACTGCTCGGCAATTTCACTTTGGCAAAAATGTCATGATAAATTTGATCTTCGATTTTTAATTTTTGATCGGCACGACCCGTTTGATTCAAAATCGCAGAAGCATCAACCATTTCGTACGAACCATAATATTGGCTTGCCCAACCAAAGCCCCAATTGTCATTGGCTTGTAGATAAATCGAAGCATTGGCACGATTTTTCAGGGGTGCATCCGAGACCGCACCACCAACCACACTGACAAAATTCTTCTCTGGATCAATCAAATTATGTTGTTGGCGATATTCATTGACATGGGTATAGCCCAAATTAAAGGTGGTTTCTCCAATCACACTATCAAAGCGATAATTTAAGTTGGTATCGATCCCACTGGTTTTAAGGTTTAAAGCGTTGAAGGGCGTGATATCAATTGAAACCACATCGCCAGCTTGATTGCGTTGAATACGGCTACCATATTTGCTTTGATTGTCTAAAATATATTGCGCACTGATCGAACTGATATTATTGGTTTTTTTGATGTTGTAATAATCAATGGATAAGCGCAAATCTGGAATCGCCTCAGGGGTTAATACAATACCAGCATTAATACTCTTTGAACTTTCTGGCGTCAGATCAGGGTTACCGCCAGAAATGCTTTCATATGTGTTAATGATTTTGCCCGTTGCAGGATCGGTTAATGTCGCTCCCGTCACTTGGGTCGAAGTCGCTTGAGAAATCTGTGAAACTGATGGTGTGACAAAGCCTTCACTATAAGACGCACGGAACATCAATTGGTCATTCGGTGCAAAGCGGAAACCTACTGTTGGCGTGATCGCATCAAATTTCGATTTACCTGAATCATGATAATTTAAAAACTTGGAACGATAGCCTGTAGCTGGATCAATTTTACTGTCATATTGCGGTATCTTGGCTTGGACATTGAAATCCTCATAACGCGCAGCCAGTTGCACATCGAGTAATTTGGCGAAAGGTAAATTCAGCTCAGGTGAAATCAGGGGAATATTAAATTCCGTGTAAACACTGGATGCATTGCTCTTACGCTCGGCAGGTTTTACCCAAGGATTGTCGACATGTTGATGATCCGCAAAACCTTCACTTTCGTAACGACGGTGTTCAATCCCTGTGGCTAATCGAATATCGCCTGCATACCATTTTGCAATTGGACCAGTAGCTCGAATCGAGAAATCATTTAAAGTCTGCTGCGTATTATTTTTTGGATAGTTCCAGTATTTTGAAATTAAGTCAGTTGGTGTAGTGGTGAAATCTTGCAAAAAATCAATTGCATTATTAGCGGTATCTTTGTTCCATGCACTGGCTTTCGGATTGTTGCTGCCTTTACGCGTATAACGTTGACGAATATCCGATTTACTCCATGCATAATCTGCCGAGAGTATCCATTCTGGTGTAAGGTCAAAGGTAAAACCCGTTGCAACTTTCTTCTGGGTGGTTTCAAATGTATCCTTGGCATAAGCGCCTAGGCTATCTAAACTCAATGGATAGTTGACCAAAATATCCTTACCAAATGGATTATGCGGGCTATTTTTGCTCACTGTCACAACACCATAACCATGCGGTGAGGTATTAAATGACCAACCCTCTTCTTTTTCATAGCCTGCTTCAAGAAACACATTCAGACGGTCAGTAAAATCACGATTTAAAGAAAGTCCAAATGCTTCGGTCTTGGTATCATAAAGTAATCCCTCTTTCCCCGACCAGCCGCTCACTCCATCTGACAAACCTAAGGCATAGCCTTGACCTAGTTTGCTCAGATCGCCATTCCAACCTTTGGGAAGATGCGCCATAGATGAGCCCCATCCTGGCACTAATTCAGAACCATCTTTACTACGAATATTGGTTAAATTGCCTGCTGGTGGATTGACCTTGTCCCCAATAAGACTATTCGGATTATTTTTTAAAATATTTTGGCGTGATTTACTCTTCCAGTCACGTTCACTCGCTAGCAAACTATCTTGGTCTTTTTTGGAAGCGGTCAACATCACATGGGTACGACCTTCTTCCAAAGAAAAACCTGAAACCAAATTAAAAGATTTGGCGGGTTGTTGATTATCCACGGTATCGCTATAGCGCACATTCACTTCAGTGCCAACATAGTCTTTACGCAAAATCACATTGATCACACCACCAATCGCCCCACTGCCATAAATCGCGGCAGCTGATGTCGGTAATACTTCAATCCGTTCAATTGCAGCCAATGGTATATTATTTAAATTGGGTTGATCGGTAGATTCAGAAGTACCACGACTGCCTGTTCCCGCACTACGGCGGCCATTAATCAATACCAAAGTTTGGCTTGCGCCAAGTCCACGTAAATTAATTTGACTTGATGTGCCTGAGAAATAGCTGGAGTTATTGGTTGAGGTCGCCATCGGTAATACTTTAGACAATAACTCGGTGACCGTGGTGGTACCTGAGCGCTCAATCTCTTCCCGCTCAATCATGGTGTAGGCTTGGACATCGTCTTCGGTACGTGGAATATCCATATTGCCCGATTTATAGGCAACATCAACCTTGCTTGCTGTCACCGCAATGGTTGGCAGCGTCGAGGCTTTATCTACGCTGTCCTGTGCAAAGACTTGTGATGAAGACAACACCAGTAAAACTGAAGTACATAATGTTGTTCTAATAAATTGAGATGATTTGAGAGATTTATTTTGTTCTAACACGTAAGAACCTTAATTCATTATTAAAAATTTCGTGAATAATACACAAAACAAACAAAAATGACAATAATAATGATAATTATTATCAATAATAACATTAGTACTCCATATCCCTCCATATTTTAAAGTCATCAATAACAACAAAAGCTTATGAGATGGGTAACCTGATCAATCAGTCTTAACAACGGATAAAGCGCCAAATTTTAGGAAGATGTGGAGCTAAGTGTTTGCAGGTTTTAGTGATTATGATTAAAAAATAAGCCCATCTTATTCGCGAATTTGAATAAGATGGGCTGTTCAATTCTTATATTGAATCGACAATTAAAACTTATGTGTATACGTCGTCATGATTCGATTTTCGACAAAATCTGTACCTGGGTTATTGCCTGCACCATATTTAATATCAGCTCGAATATGTCGCCATTCAAAGCCCAAGCCTTTCAGTTTACCTTCAGGTACGGTGTAATTGACGATCACATTTTTCTCGGTTTCTTTATTATCCTTAAACCCTTCACGATAGATTTCACTGCCATTTAAATAGCGTAATGTCAGTTTTAACCCAGGGATACCTTGCTCTTTAAAGTCATAACTATATAAAACATGCCAAGTGAACTCTTTAGCTTTGTAGAAAGCAATTGCAGACCAACTCTGTAAATAGGCTTGTGGTACATAACCATTCAACAAAGGAATATTGTCCTCACCCATATGCTTTTGCAAACCTGTCAAAATGGTATGTGGTCCATTTTGTACACTGGCTTGCAGACCAATTGATTGGACATCAATATCGCCAAAATAGGCATCCCCATCTTCTTTATAGTTAAAATAGCGGGCGTCCACTTTAAGCTTGCTTTTGTTGACCGTTTCAGTAAAGGCCGCACTCAAATATTGTTGTTGATAGATATCTTCAAGCTGCCCAAACCAATAAGAACCCGTCAACTGAGGAGTAAAATTATAATCGAGACCCAGAAAATTCAGCCCGTCACTTCTTTTGTTTGGGTCTGTCGAGTTGCCTAAGGTAAATTTTCGATACTCATCATCATCTCGAGCATTCACATGGGTAAATCGCCCTGCTGACACTTTTAAGTTTTTGATGTCTTTACTTTCTAGCATTGCACCTGCATAAGTGGTGACCAATTGCCGAGAATCATCAATAAACAGTACCGGTGTTTTGGGGAAAAGCTCACCGACTTTCAGTTCAGTATTGTGATATTTAAATTTTAAAGTCGCGCCTAATTTTAAATAATCACGCTCCTGCCGACCTTCGTGCTGATCGTATTTAAATACGGTATCCAGACGTTCATCGTAGCGATCTGTTAAACGCAATGCATATTGAAACCCCAAATCCAAACCGACTTGGATTGGTGTATCGGTATAACCAGATTCAAAACGTCCTGTCATCGCCTGAGACCAACTACCCAGATCTTTATTGGTATTTTCAAAATCCCGTTCTAAATAAAAATTACGCAGGTAAATGCTTTTTTCACTGTCTTCAAAAAAATCTGCATAAGCCACATTGATATTTAGACAGCCAAAGAGTGTGTACAGTGCTACGCGCTGTGCTTTATACAGCGTATCTGGTTTTAACATGGGAAATCCTTTCCTGAGTATTTGAAATTCTTATTCATTCACGCTGAGAGTTAAGACCGTCCTCACAACTGAGACCATACTTGCCGATACCTTTAAAACTGACATAAATTCAGAAAGATATATTTGAGTAAATATTGGTCACACCTTATTATTTGAATTATTAATGTAATTTTCCATATATAATGAAGTATATAGTTATACCTTTTAAGTCTAGTTTTAGGCCATTTTCACCACAATTAAAAAAGCGATCATGATGACCGCTGATAAATAAACTTGGTGCCTAGAGTGGCTTAATCACCCTCTAGTTGAATCGGAATGCCTTCTTCTTCAAATACTTGCTTAATACATTCTAAAATCTGTGGTAGATAGGGACTCTGATCCATATTGCGCACCGCCAATGAAATTGGGGTATAGGCTTCTAAATCTAAGATTGGGATATACACCAGATTTTTCATGCCAATATCACTGGCACTTTCTGGAATCAGGCAAATCCCCTCACCTGATGACACCAAACCAAGCGCCATATGAATTTCACGTACCTCGACCATATCTTTAGGCACCAAACCCAAGTCGGTAAAAATCGATTGAATCAAGGTGGAAAAATTCGGTTTTTGGGTCGCGGGATAAGAAAAAATAGGTTCATCAATAATCTGGGACAGATAAATCCCCTGATCAATAAAGCGGGTTAAATGATGGTTTTTATGAATCGCTAATTTGAGTTTTTCTTTGCGCAATAAAATCCGTTTAATTGCAGGATCACTAATTCTTAAACGTCCAAAACCCAAATCGATTTTACCCAGCTTTAACGCTTCGATCTGATCCTTGGTACCATGTTCAATCAACTCCACCTGAATATCAGGATGATTTTGACGGAATAAATAAATCACTTGCGGTAATAACGCATAAAGTAATGAGCTGACATAGCCAATACGCACAATCTTATTTACCGTGCTAATGCGTTTTGCCATGGAAGCCGCTTGGGCAGTATGGGTCAAAATCTGCACCGCATGCTGATAAAAGAACTGTCCCGCTTCTGTGGTTTTCACAGGTCGCGAACCACGTTCAAATAACAGGATACCGAGTTCCTCTTCCAGCTTTTGGATCTGACGGCTTAACGGAGGTTGTGCAATGCATAACTTTTCTGCAGCTTTGGTAATGCTCTGCTCTTCTACCACCGTCACGAAATAACGAAGATGTCTTAATTCCATTTAATATACCTTTTAAGTATCCAAAAATACCAAATTCAGCCTAGTTCTAAATATTACATTAATTTAGGGTATGTAAATAGCTCAGGACGAAAGAAATACCCAAGATGTATAAATCCATAGAAACCCTACTTGTCGAGATCCCAACTATCCGCCCGCATAAGATGGCGGTTGCAACCATGCAAACCCAAACCTTAGTCCTCATTAAAGTGACAACAGAAGATGGTTTGATTGGTTGGGGTGAAGCAACGACCATTGGTGGCTTGGGTTATGGAGATGAAAGTCCTGAAAGTGTCAAAACCAATATCGAGCATTACTTTTCGCCATTGTTAAAAACTTTGGACAGTTTTAATGTGGCTCAGACACTTCAGGCCATTCAAAATAGCATCAATGGGAACCGTTTTGCCAAATGTGCCATTCAAACTGCACTACTGGATATTCAGGCACAACGTTTAGGTTTACCGCTCAGTGAAGTATTAGGTGGACGCCTACGTGATAGTGTCCCTGTACTTTGGGTGTTAGCTTCGGGAAATACTGAAAAAGACATTGCTGAAGCAGAAAAAATGGTTGCGTTAAAACGCCACAATGTGTTCAAGCTCAAGATTGGCTCCCGCCCAGTTGAGCAGGATGTTGAACATGTACTGGCGATTAAACAAGCATTGGGCGCAGACGTTTCGATTCGTGTCGATGTCAACCGTGCATGGTCTGAGTTGAATGCGATTAAAGGGATTCAAATGCTTCAGGATGGTGGAGTCGATCTGATCGAGCAACCGTGTGCGATTCACAATATTGATGCCATGCAACGTCTGACCCGTAAATTTGATATTGCCATTATGGCGGATGAATCTTTAACCGGTCCGCAAAGTGCTTATCAACTGGCAAAAAGCAATGCCGCCTCAGTGTTTGCAGTGAAAATTGCCCAATCAGGTGGTCTGATTGAAGCCTGTGAAGTCGGGAAAATTGCCAATCTGGCAGGTATCGATCTTTACGGTGGCACCATGTTGGAAGGTCCAGTTGGCACCATTGCTTCCGCACATGCCTTCTCTACTTTTAGCAATTTAGCCGCAGGAACGGAACTGTTTGGTCCACTGTTGCTCACGGAAGAAATTTTAAAAACACCACTTCAATATGGCAATTTTGAACTCAAAATTCCAACTGGCCCTGGTCTCGGTATTGAACTGGATGAAGACAAAATCGACAACTTACGTCGTCAATAATTCAAGGAGTTGCCATGCTTTTTCATGTACGAATGGATGTAAATATCCCGCTCGATATGCCAGTTGAACAAGCCAATCAAATTAAAGCTGTTGAAAAGGCCTATTCACAAGATTTACAGCGTCAAGGTAAATGGCGTCATATCTGGCGCATCACGGGCCAATATTCAAATATCAGTATCTTTGATGTCGACAGCAATGAAGAACTGCACAATATTTTACAGGGTCTGCCGTTGTATCCCTACATGAATATTGAAGTGATGGCGATGAATCGCCACCCATCAGCTATCCGCGAAGACGATAGCTAAAGCCCATCGTAGCATCAGGATCGCAACAGAATTTGAACAAGGAATGTGGCAAGCCAAGGAACCAGCAAAACAGCAAGTCCGCGAGCCACCAAAAATTATCATACTTCAGGAGATTATGTATGAACCGTCAAGAAATCGATGCACTGGTTAAAAAAATGAATGTGGATACCGCGACAGGTGAAGTCAATCCACGTGTACAACAAATCGTGGTTCGTCTGCTCGGTGATCTTTTTCAGGCGATTGAAGATTTGGACATCTCGCAAAGCGAACTTTGGAAAGGTCTTGAGTACTTTACTGATGCAGGCCAAGCCAATGAACTTGGTTTATTAGCAGCAGGTTTAGGTCTTGAACATTATTTAGATTTACGTGCTGATGAAGCAGATGCCAAAGCAGGTATTACGGGTGGAACACCACGTACCATTGAAGGCCCACTCTATGTGGCTGGTGCACCAGAATCTGTCGGTTTTGCCCGTATGGATGACGGTTCTGAATCGGACAAAGTGGATACTTTATTCATCGAAGGAACTGTCACTGATCCTGAAGGTAATATTATCGAAGGCGCTAAAGTCGAAGTTTGGCATGCCAACAGCCTAGGTAACTATTCATTCTTTGATAAGTCACAATCTGACTTTAACTTACGTCGTACCATTTTATCTGATGCCTCTGGTCACTATGTGGCACAGACCACCATGCCTGTGGGCTATGGCTGCCCGCCTGAAGGGACTACTCAAGCAGTGCTGAACTTGCTTGGCCGTCACGGTAACCGCCCTTCTCACGTGCACTATTTTGTGTCTGCACCAGGCTATCGCAAATTAACCACGCAGTTCAATATCGAAGGTGATCAATACCTGTGGGATGACTTTGCATTTGCAACACGTGAAGGCTTGGTCGCTACTGCTGTTGATGTAACTGATGAAGCTGAACTTGCTCGTCGTGGTGTGAATAAGCCATTCAAACACATTACCTTTAATGTTGAATTAGTGGCAGAAAAAACAGGTGCGCCAAGCACTGAAGTTGACCGTCGTCGTGTCGGTGCTTAACACCACAAATTTACTGTGAGCTAGACCTTAGCTCACAGTTTTTAAATTTCTATGCATACCCGCTTATACCGCAATTCGTATGTATAGAAATTTGAAAACATGGATAAAAGGTTGGCCTTATGATTGATAAAAGTACGCTCACATTGACTGAGGCACTGTCACAGATCAAGGATGGCGCAACCATCATGATTGGTGGCTTTGGCACCGCAGGACAACCCGCTGAACTGATTGATGGATTAATCGAACTTGGCATCAAGGATCTGGTCATCGTCAATAACAATGCTGGTAATGGCGATTATGGCTTGGCCAAACTACTCAAAACAGGTGCGGTACGTAAAATCATCTGTTCTTTCCCACGTCAGTCTGATTCATGGGTCTTCGATGAACTGTACCGTGCGGGCAAGATCGAACTGGAATTGGTACCACAAGGCAATCTGGCTTGTCGTATTCAAGCTGCGGGGATGGGCTTAGGCGCAGTCTTCACGCCAACAGGCTTTGGAACACTCTTGGCAGAAGGCAAGGAAACCCGTCATATCGAGGGTAAAGACTATGTACTTGAGTATCCAATCAAAGCCGACTTTGCCTTAATTAAAGCACACAAAGGCGACCGTTGGGGCAATCTGGTCTATAACAAATCTGCACGTAACTTCGGCCCAATCATGGCGATGGCTGCTGATGTCACCATTGCGCAAGTGTCTGAACTGGTCGAACTTGGTCAGCTTGATCCTGAACACATTATTACCCCTGGGATTTTTGTACAGCATGTGGTCGCTGTCGATGCAGCCAATGGCACAGGAGCAGAACAATGAGCTATCAAAAATTAAGCCGTGACCAGATTGCTGAACGTGTGGCGCAAGATATTCCCGATGGTGCTTATGTCAATTTAGGTATTGGCCTACCAACCAAGATTTCCAATTATCTTCCTGCGGATAAAGATGTATTTCTGCATTCTGAAAATGGCTTACTGGCTTTCGGTCCACCACCTGCCAAAGGTGAGGAAGATCCTGAGCTGATCAATGCAGGTAAAGAATATGTGACTATGCTGACAGGTGGTAGCTTTTTCCATCATGGTGATTCCTTTGCCATGATGCGTGGTGGGCATTTGGATATTGCTGTACTTGGTGCTTTCCAAGTGGCAGCCAATGGTGATCTCGCCAACTGGCATACCGGTGCAGCAGATGCGATTCCTGCGGTGGGCGGTGCCATGGATCTCGCTGTCGGTGCCAAGAAAGTGTTTATTACCACTGACCACAACACCAAGCAAGGTGAACCCAAGATTGTTGAAGCGCTTACATATCCAGCCACAGGATTGAAATGTGTCGATCGTATTTATACCGACCTGTGTGTGATTGATGTGAGTGCTGAAGGTTTAAAAGTGATTGAGAAAGTGGATGGTTTGAGCTTTGACGAGTTGCAAGCTTTGACGGGTGCAAAATTGATTGATGCGACGTAAGGATAATGTTTACCAGTCACTAATTACGGGTTAAAGCAGAGGCTTTTTGTATAGGCATTCCCTTACTTTTTAAGGATAAAAAGTAACAAAAATCCTTTGTTAGACTGATGGTATATCCATATACCACAGTCTAACGGGCGGCATCCATGCCGCCACCGCGAAACATTGAATGCTAAAGTTTAAATACAGCTTCTGCTTAGGAAGATTTAGACTTTTCACCTCATTGACTATCGTGACAGGCGACAAGGATGTCGCCCGTTGAACAGGGAGGCAAGGAAGCCTCCTCTGTTCAACAAAGGGTTTTGTCACTTTTGCCCTGTCAAAAGTGAGGCGTTGCCTACACGAAATAAGAATGACTAAACCTGTAATTTGTGGCAGTGATCACAATAGCTTTAGAAATGGAAATGTAAGACTATGAAAAACGCTTATATCATCGATGCTATCCGTACCCCATTCGGTCGTTATGCGGGCGGATTAGCTCCAGTACGTGCCGATGACTTGGGAGCAGTTCCGATTCAGGCCTTGATGCAACGTAATCCCAGCGTCAATTGGCAGCTAGTGGATGATGTGATCTATGGTTGTGCCAACCAGGCGGGTGAAGACAACCGCAATGTGGGACGTATGTCAGCATTATTGGCAGGTTTACCTTATCAAGTGCCTGCCACCACAGTGAACCGTTTATGTGGTTCATCACTGGATGCGATTGCCATGGCTGCCCGTGCCATTAAAGCCAATGAAGCTGATTTGATTATTGCAGGCGGTGTTGAAAGCATGAGCCGTGCACCCTATGTGATGGGCAAATCTGACAGCGCCTTTGGCCGTAGTCAAAAGATTGAAGACACCACCATGGGCTGGCGTTTTATCAATCCAAAACTCAAAGAAATGTATGGTGTGGATAGCATGCCGCAAACCGCGGAAAACGTGGCGGAACAATTCAATATTAACCGTGCCGATCAAGATCAGTTTGCGCTCAACAGCCAACAACGTACTGCAATGGCACAAGCCAAAGGTTTCTTCGCCAATGAAATCGTGCCTGTCAGTATTCCACAACGTAAGGGCGATGCCGTTGTGGTGGATACTGATGAACATCCACGTGCATCAACGACTTTAGAAGCGTTGACTAAACTTAAGGGTGTGGTCAAAGCCGAGGGGACGGTCACGGCGGGCAATGCTTCTGGGATTAATGATGGCGCAGCCGCTGTGTTGATTGCTTCGGACGAAGCGGTGGAAAAATATCAATTAAAACCACGTGCAAAAATTATTGCGGCAACCACAGTCGGTGTTGAACCACGGATTATGGGCTTTGCGCCTGCACCTGCCATTAAGAAATTACTGAAACAGGCCAATCTCACTCTTGATCAGATGAATGTGATTGAACTGAATGAAGCCTTTGCAGCACAAGCTCTAGCTGTGACCCGTGATTTAGGCTTGAGTGATGATGATGCACGCGTCAATCCGAATGGTGGTGCGATTGCTTTGGGTCATCCGTTGGGTGCTTCAGGTGCGCGTTTGGTGACAACGGCATTGAATCAGCTTGAACAGATCAAAGGTCAGTACGCCCTGTGTTCGATGTGTATTGGTGTTGGTCAAGGGATTGCCTTGATTATTCAACGTATCGAACAGAATTAAGGAAGAGCTCATGCCCACTTTTCAATCCGCCGATGCGCAAATTAATTATCAAACTTTTGGAGATCCAAACTCACCTGCACTGCTATTTTCCAACTCTTTAGGCACCAACTATGGCATGTGGCAAAAGCAGTTCAATTATTTTAAAGAACACTTTTATGTGATTTGTTATGACACACGCGGTCATGGCTCATCTTCAACACCAACAGGCCCATATACCCTGCAACAACTCGGTGAAGATGTCGTTCGCCTACTCGATCATTTAAAGATTGAAAAAGCCAATTTCTGCGGTATTTCCATGGGGGGAATAACGGGTCAATGGCTTGCCATCCATTATCCAGAACGTTTTTTGCGTGTGGTTGTAAGTAATACTGCTGCAAAAATTGGACAGGAACAAGCATGGCTGGATCGTGCCCAACTGGTTCGAAAGCAAGGTTTGGTTCCAATCGCCACCACAGCAGCTTCACGCTGGTTTACAGATCCCTTTATCCAAAGTCATCCTACAATTGTCAATAACCTGTGTAACGACTTAAGTGCTGGCAGCGCAAATGGTTATGCCAATTGTTGTGAGGCTTTGGCTAAAGCGGATGTCCGTGATCAACTCAAAGACATCCTCATTCCAGTTTTGGTGATTGCAGGGACGCAAGACCCTGTCACCACAGTGGCAGATGGTCAATTTATGCAACAGCAAATACCACAGTCGAAACTGGTCGAAATAGAGGCTTCGCATATTTCGAATATTGAGCAAGCAGAAAGCTTCAATCATATTTTAAAGGACTTTCTGATTCACTAGCTGATAAAGTCAATCATAAAAAAATGGCCTAAAACGGCCATTTTTTTATATCTTACATAAAGTTAGTATCGAATCATCACCGATTTAAGTTCAGTATAATCATCAATAAAAGCATCCGAAAATTCACGACCTAGTCCTGATGCCTTGACCCCGCCAAAGGGAACAGCAGGATCTAGGAAAGTATGCATATTGACCCAAACCGAACCTGCTTCAATTTGCGGGATCAAACGCAACGCTTTTGCCAGATCATTGCTCCAAATACTGGCTGTCAAACCGAAACGGGAATGATTGATCATTCGAATGAGTTCTTCATCACTTTCAAAAGCAATCACATCGACCACTGGGCCAAAGGTTTCCTCAATAAATAAGGGATCATCCGTCCCCTGCACTTTGAGTAATGTCGGTTCAACAAAATAACCCGTTCCTTGGATGGTTTGACCACCACAAATCACTTGATCCTTTTGATTGGCAATATCTAGATAATGCTTGACCTTTTCAAAGTGTGGTTTATTGGAAAGTGGTCCAAACATACTAGCTTCATCCAGTGGTGAACCCATTGTGAACTGCTGTAGTGCCGCAGTTGCTTTTTGGGTAAATTCATCATATTTGGACTGATGTACAAAGAAACGCTCTGGTGCCGCACAAACCTGCCCCTGATGGACGAAGGTTGCCTGTAACAAGGTTGGTAGGATTTCATCCAGATTGGCATCCGCTAAAATGGCCGCAGCATTTTTTCCACCCAGCTCCAGACTGACCCGAGTAAGATCATTCTTCATCGCTTGTTGACCAATCGCAATTCCTGTAGGAACCGAACCCGTAAACGAGACCTTTTTCACCAAAGGTGAATTCATTAAATATTGTCCAGTCTCCCCCTTACCTGTGACCACATTAATCACTCCTGCTGGAATTCCTGCTTCAATTGCAAGTTCAGCCAAACGTAATAATGACAAAGTCGTAAATTCACTTGGTTTCAGTACAATGGTACAACCTGTGGTTAATGCTGAACCTATTTTCCAGCATCCAATCATCAGAGAAAAATTCCACGGTACAATCCCTGCCACCACGCCAACAGGTTGGCGTAAGGTATAGGCTGTATATTTTTCTCCATTCATGGAGGGAATTGAGGGTTGCATGGTTTGCCCATGAATTTTGGTTGCCCAGCCCGCAAAATACCTTAAAAATACAATTGTTTGAGCCACTTCCAAATGTCGAGCCAGATTAATCAACTTCCCTGTGGTCAAGGTTTCTAACTGCGCCAATTCTTCAGCATGTTGTTCGACCAAATCAGCTAATTTATTTAACTTTAAACCACGTTCATAAGGCGGCGTATTGGCCCAAGCATGATGAAAGGCCTCATACGCACTCTGAACCGCTTTTTCCACTTCGTTTTGAGTTGCGATAGCAATGGTTGAAACCACCTGTTCTGTCGCAGGGTTGATCAACTCAATCCGTTCTGATGTTTCTGCTGGAATGGTTTGACCATCAATAAAGTGACCATGCTGACGAGCCATAAATTGCTGTACACTTGCTAGAATCTGTACTTCACTCATTATTTTTTCCTCTTGAATGTCTAAATACTGCAATCACCGCAATTAAGCGACCTGATTTAAAATAAATTCAGCACCACGCTCGCCAATCATGATGGCAATGGCGTTGGTGTTTCCGCTTGGAACTTGTGGGCAAATTGAACAATCGATGACGCGTAAATTTTGGAAACCATGTACTTTAAGGGTCTGGTCTGTAACTGAATCTTTTGGTGCATTGCCCATTTTGCAACTACCCGCAGGGTGATAAACCGTTTTAATGTTCTGACGCATCCATTTATCAATCGCGGCGACATTCTCAGGATCAATATTTGCAGGCTCAATGACCTCTTGAACAATGGCTTGTAATGCAGGTTGTTGTAATAAACGCAGTCCAGCCTGCACCGCACGAATATTGGCATCAATATCCTCTTGGTGACCTAAGTAGTTTGGATCAATGATCGGCATTGCATTCGGATCTTTACTACTTAAACGTAGAGTTCCTCGCGCTTTTGGCTGTATATGTCCGACTTTAATGGTCAGCCCATGTGCTTGAGCTGTGCCTTTTTCACCAGGGGTATTATCAAAATTATCCAGTACAGGCAGGAAATGAAACTGTACGTCAGGTCGGCCACCTTTGTTAGTGTCGATAAAGCCCCCGCCTTCAAGAATATTTGAGGTCAACACACCTGAACGGGTAAATTGCCATTGCAAAAAGTTCCGCACCGCTTTTAAGCCCTGATCTTCCCCAAGCAAGCTATTATTGGTTTTTACCGTAGCATTGACCGACATATGTAAATGATCATGAAAATTTTCGCCCACAGGCAAGTCTTGGATACATTCAATTCCGAGTTCATCTAAATGCTGTTTTGGGCCAATGCCAGAAAGTAATAAAACTTTAGGGCTGCCAATAGCGCCAGCACTCACAATCACTTCTTTAGCTGCATTTACGGTCGTCTCTGGCTTTCCAGCAATGCTAAATGTCACGCCTGTTGCTTGATTGCCTTGAGTTTCAATTTTATGTACCAGTGCATCGGTAATGACGGTGAGATCTGGATGATGCTCAACTGATTTTAAATAGGTTTTTGAGGTACTGGCTCTTTCACCCTTTTGTGTTGTCGTCTGATAAAACCCAACACCTGCCTGGTCCCAACCATTGATATCATTGACATAGTTCATTCCCATTTGCTGACCTGCTTTAATGCAAGCAAGGGTTAAAGGATGGCGATAGCGGTTTTCGCTAACGGGTAAAATGCCATCCTGTCCGTGGTATTCGTCAGCAAGGCTTTCATTTTTTTCTGCTTTTTTAAAGAATGGCAGCACATCTTGATAAGACCAGTTACTGCATCCCCATTCCGATGCCCATAAATCATAGTCCTGACGTTGTCCACGACAATAAATCATGCCATTGACTGAACTGCCACCACCTAATACTTTGCCTTGTGCAAGGATCATTTCTCGGTGATTACAGTGTTGTTGTGGAACCGTCATATACGGCCATGATTTTTGTTGGAATACTTTAATCACGGTTGCAGGAATCATATGAAACAGACTACTGTCTTTGCTTCCTGCCTCAAGTACCAGCACTCGTCCTGCTTTAGCCTGTAATAACCTTGCTGCAACCACACAGCCCGCTGAACCTGCTCCAATAATGATGTAGTCATACTCTTTATCCATCTGATCTCATCCTAAACGTCTTTCTCTGACTGCATTGTTAATCGATCCAAACACCCCAAATCTGATTTAATAGATGTATTGCAGAATCAACTGTGCATATAGATTGGTTTTGTCATCGTAGTTTTGTGTGCCACCGCTGTGGATATCATGCTTTGGCTTATACAGTCCGATCAGCGGAATAACGGTGAGATTGTTATTTACTGACCAAACTGAAAACACATCTAGTTCATGCCCATCGACATTGACCAATGACTTATTTACGGTTTGAAACTTATAAGCCAAAGCACCCAACATAAAATTTTCTTTTAGATTCATCATGTAAGAAACTTGATGAATATCGGCATTTTTATTAAAGGGTCCTGCATAATTTCCAGCAACTTCACCCTGAAACCATGTTCCAAATCCAACCGTATTGCCGTAAAACATTGGGTCATACTGATCGGAAAAATGGCTGAAACGATAACCTATTGACGGTGTATATTTTGTAGATAAGAAGTTATAGTTCAGCCCCAGATAGCCCGCATTTTCCGTGCTGTTCTGTTTATCCTGAACCACCCATTCAGACTTTATTTGTAGTTCAGGTAAGGCTTGATAGTTCAAGCGTAAGGCATAATTCTTAAGATCCTTACGTCCTGAAATGTGTTCGGCATCTTCAAGGTCCAAGACATTTAAATAAGTAAAACCGATGCCTTTATCTTTGAGTTGGTAGATCAGATCAGTCACAAACAGTTCTGATGAAAATTGTGCTTTGTTATTCGACTTTAAATATGCCAGTTTTAGCGTTGTATCTTGTTGCGGTTTATATTGCAGCAGACTGCTAAAATCGAAGCTGCGTCGTGCTGCCAGATAATAGGCCCCTCCTCGATCCAGTGCCCCATCCGCAGGTACTTTACCCAGATTTAATGCATCACCCGCAATGAAAAATCCATCACCGATCATGATATTTTGCCGACCGATACTGAAATTGTAGGTCGTCAATTCATCTTTATGGGTACCATCTTTAAAGCCAATCACCCATTCATTCACGTCAGTTTTACGTTCTTGACCATTACTATTTTGACCAGCATCACCATCGCCCCATGTCGCTGAGCTGATCCCGCTTAAACTGGCATAGAGCTGATGGTTTTGAAATGTTTGCTGCCCTTTGGCCCCATATTTAAGATGTCCTTCTTGCCAATTGATACGCTGGTCATCAATGTCTTCACCGTTATAGCCTTTAGCACTGCTAAAAGCACCAAAGGTTGCTTCAAAAATCGGGTTAATTTCAAGCTCACCTGCATATGCAGTTGAAAAACATGAGACAAAGAGAGTCCCTCTCATCACATGAGAAAATAAAGTTTTCATACAAAATTCCTTTTTGTCAGCGATCTACTCAACGCTCAGTTTTGGGTAATCTTCGATTACCCATGTAACTTAATCTGCGTTTTTAGTGATGCTCGTGCTGGGCATGTTCCTGTTCCTCACCCAAGTTTAAAGTCGGGGTGTTGTCGAAGAAATTCCACGGTTTGATCAAGGTATAAACCCATTCTGTCGGCATGATTGGCCACTCTTCGGCACGTGCCACATGGGTGGTTCCTGTGGTCATCCAGACCACAAGGTCTTTATTTTCAATATTTTCATTGTTCTGAATAAACTGACCTAAACCCGTATCATGAGTTGAACGGTTCGAATATTTCCCTTCAGGATAGCGTTCATCTGGATTGTATTGTGTCACCCAAATTTGTTTATCCATAAAGTTAAGGCGTTTAAATAGCCATTCATCTGGGGCAAAATTGGCACCCTTCGCCACTGGGTGAGTTCCGCCAGCAAACGGAATTAATTGGTAAGAAACGGGATTGCCTAATTTATTTTCCTTATTGAAATTGGTAAGTAAGCGAATGGTAGATGGATCAAACTTTTCAGCCGCGTTTTGCTCATTGCTAATCACTTTACTGTCAATTTGCATCGAACTGGTACGCACACCGCCTCGATCATTGGCCTTCACCACTGGGTCCATGTGCATAAAGCTATTATTTTCTCCATCAACATCCAGATCTAAGCGGAAGTTATAGATGTGTTGATGGGTTGTACCCACAATATTATGGTCAATTAAAGTGCCATATTTGGTGTCTTCCTTAGCGGTACTGTCATGCATAGTTCGTGCTTTAACACCTTTAACCGCTTCAATCCCTGTCGCACCTGCATTAATTCCAATCACGCCATTTTGAGCAAAGACCCAGTCAAACATGTAATCATAATTTCCAACGGTACTAATCCAGCGCACCACAAGTTCACGACGTGCTTCACTGGCATCTTGATCACCAAAAATCTCTTGGTGTTTGTACTCAGGTCCTGCATAACGCTCAAAAATAGCGATGGCATTTGGAATAATCTGTGGTTGGCCTTTGTAGTCGGCAATCACTGCATCCAGTAACACCGCATTTTCTGGCGCATCGGTACCCAGTTGAATATTTGAGGTTAGGGTTCCCATGCCATACTCACCTGAATCCAGATAAGATTTGAAGTACCATCCCATATCTGGGTCACCATAAGGAACTACCATGCCGCCAAGATTCCCTTCATACATGACCTTGCGTTTTACGCCTTTATCTTTATATGTGACCGTTGAAAGCTGGAGACCGACACGTGAGTCTAGCGCCACATGGAAACACCAGTTACCCCAATGTACGGTTTGTCCTGTAATGGTAAAGTTCTTGCCTTCGGGTTCACTGATATCGAGCGGTTTGATTTTCGGTGGCTGAGTATTCTTGGTGGCATAGGGCCGATCTGCCATCGGTACAGGAATCATGGCGCCTTCTTCAATTTTAATAATTTTTTCTTTGTCTAAATCCACCACGGCAACCAAGTTCTCAATCGGATGTGCCCAATAGTTACCATCTCCAGTATCCAAATAAGACACGACTTTTAAAACATTGAGTTGTTTATCTAAGCCATCTTTACCGCCAAAATAGCCCACTGTTAATGGATTGGTAACCACTTTCTTAACATCGGTGATACCACGTTTACGCAAAGCGTCCTGATATTCTTTGCTGGCCTCAATCACACGCTGAACCGTCTCGAAATTATCCAGTAACACCATGCCATGTGTATCTTTTAATATATTCCATTTGCTGACTTGTTGTGTAGTCAGGTTCACTTCACCTTCAATTGCCTGATTACCTTTTAATAAAATGAACGACGCTACACGGTCATCTTTATATTCTTTATGATTAATAAAGAAATCCCAGACTTTGGCCTTTTCTGGCTCTTTCAGCTTCAACTCGGCAAAACGCATATTTTTATAGGCATATTTTGAGCGATTAATGACATCAAAGGTCTTTTTAATTTCTGCCGTATTTAAACTATTAAGGGGATGAAAAGTATTTTCAATTTTAAAGGTCTGATCTAGCCCCGACTGGAACACTTCATTGAAAAAGTCTTTCCCAATAACAGGTTTACCCTCTTTAATGAGTACTGGGACACTCAGTTTTAAGGGTTTTCCGTTAACCAAGACCTGATCTGAATTGGGTTTGGCTCTGACCACAATAGAACCTTTGGAAATGGTATAGCTATTGGTGAAATCATCTTTGACTACTTTGGCACCCTGCTCACTCATGTTTTGATACAGTGGTACCAATTCGGCAGCCTCACCATGCGCATAAGCGATAGTATGAACACCCCACAAGCCCGCAGCGATGGATAAGTTAAGTGCCAGTATTTTTTGTATCTCTTTAAATAATATTGGTTTATGCATCACGTTGATCCTTTTTATCTATCCCTGAGCGATCTGTATCAGATCGTTAAAATGCTCTTTGCTCTGTGTGCAGCAGCTAAAATCATCTTCATATTTCAAGTCGATTGAAGCGCTTTAATCTTCCCTTATTGGTTTAATTTCAACACAGTTGCATGGGTCTAGCTTGTCCAAGAATGACGCGGAACTTGTCTAAAAATGACATCTAAAATGTTTAAGCCAACATCGTTTCTCTAAACTCTTTCGGAGAGACACCATAGGTTTTTTTGAAGATCTTTGAAAAATGAGCACCATCCCAAAAGCCCCATTTCAGCGCTATTTGAGTAATGGAACTCTGCTTGTTTCTTTTATCCAGCAGATCTGTTTTGACCTTCTCGAGTCTTTTGATCTGTATGTATTTATTAATCGATAAATTTTCTTGTACAAATAATCGATACAGATGCCGTAACGATACTCCGATATGTGCAGCAATCAACTTAGGAGAGAGATCAGGTTTTGTCAGATTTTCGATAATATAGCGCTCGGCTTTTTCCAAAAGATTATTCTGATTATTATTGATGTTTCTATAATTAATGGTCGGTTTGATTAAGGCAATCAGTGCATCTTCAAAGGCATTGCCATCTTCCGATGCATACCAGAGTTTAATATTTTCGGGCGACATATTTTTCAAAATATTCTTCAGCAGAAAACCACTCATATTTTGGGTAATCAACTTACCAAAATATTCAGAACTAATATTCTCTTTCAGCAACTTTTCCCGTGACAGATGCACTGAAATTTGACTGACTAAACCTTGTGGAAACATTGAAATGGTTTCCACAGGATCTACCAAGACAATATCACCCTCATTTAAGGTCAAAGTTTCATTTTTATATTGCAGTAGCATCTTGCCCGAATTCTGCAAAATCAAAAAACAGAAACGATTATTGACTCGATCAATTTCATCCGCCTTTCGAACAATTTTATTGGCATTATTTTTAATAAAGGCAATCTCGGTATCACCCAGTAAAAAACATTGCACTTCACCAATAAATAAATTCCGAGTCCCATCAAAATCTGTTTCAAAATTGCCGCACACATTCTTGATATGATGCGTCCACGTTAACAGTGCATCACTCACATATTGGTTCATCTCTTCGCTCCCTGTGCTGTGCAATTACTAAAGTTTGTTCTTTAGCGCTGGTGCCCTATTTTGGCTGGTGTACAATTATGTTTGATAAACAAACAAATTGTGTGCCAAAAATTCCTCGTCCTTGGAATTCATTTTTGATTATAACCAACGAGCAATAAAGCAGCTGATAAATCGATTCAATTTATCAGCTTCACCCAGCTTACGCTACACCAGCAAAGTCTCTCAGCATGGTGATAAAGGTCTCCTTTTGCTCATCAGAATATTTTTCAAACACCTCATTTTGATGACTATCCGCGATATCAAATAGATAGTGCGCAGTTTTCTTGCCTTTTTCAGTGAGTTTGAAAAAGCCATCAGTTTCGATCAACAAACCATCTTTTTTCAGAATGCTCGCTGCCTGCTCCACTTCCCGCATCGGCATAGCAATATCACGTGGCAAATCTGCTTTATTCGACGCGGTACCACTGCCCAGTACCAGCAATAAACGCGCCTCACTGGTACGGAATCCTGTCACTAACTGCTTCGGTATATAATCAGTTTGATAGAATTTAAAAGCCCGACTCATCAAATAACAAACATTGCTATATAAATGCCCTTGATGCATTTCACCGATATCTTCAGCTTCTACTGTGTCTTTTAACTGCAATAACGGGTGCGGAATCACGCCAGAATAAGCCCCTTGGTGATACACCAGCGGACTACGTCCTTCATCACGGAAACGTACCACTTTACCAATAATAATCCAGTGGTCACCACCTTCGATAATGTCATGGCGTTCACATTCAAATACCGCTGAACAGTGGTCTAAAATGGGGGCCTGTCCTGAACCTGTTTGATAGCTGGTGCCTTCATATTTATCGATATTGCGACGTGAAAACTTATTCGACAATTCAATCTGCGAGCCCGATAAAATATTCACAGCAAAATGAGTCGCTTGCTCAAACACAGGAAAACTGGATGAGTTCTTATCAATGCTCCATAAAATCAAGGGTGGATCTAGCGACACTGAATTAAAGCTATTGGCGGTGACACCCACCTTTTCGCCTTGAGCATTCTGCGCGGTCATAATGGTGACACCCGTGGCAAAATTACCCAAAGCACGTCTGAACTGCATTGGATCTATTGTGATTTCATCCATTGATTTTAGTGAATTCATTATTCTCTCCTGAATCTTTTATCCTGTTTCTGATCGATATTTGATACCGATTTATCCTGATTAAATCGCTTAAATATCCAGTACCAATCGTGCTGACTTAGAACGTGAACAGCACACCAATATCTGCTCATTACTGGCCTTTTCTTCATCGGTAAAATACACATCGCGATGATCAGGTTCACCTTCGATCACATCGCACATACAGGTACCACACACGCCTTGTTCACATGACATTTCAATCTCAATGCCTTCACGCGCCAGCGCCTGCAAAATGGTTTCTTCTGCATTGACCATAATGATCTTGCCACTTTGCTGTGCTACCACTTCAAATGCATCACCACCTGTTTCAACCTCAACCTGAAAATATTCCTTATGGATTTGCTGTTCAGGGAAGTTTTGTGTCAGGGCTAAATTGATAACCCAGTCCATAAAACCGTTTGGACCACAGGTATAGATATGACTTTCTTTATCAATGTCTTGAATGGCAGATTGGAAAAACTCGCGATGGCTTGCTCCTTCCGATTTAAAATGAAAGGTCGTGAAAGGTGCCAAGATGCCATGTTTAATTTCATCGACAAAAGCACAGCGTTCTGGGCTTGCGCCGCAGTAATGCAGTTCAAAAGATTTGCCTTCCTGTGCCAATTGATAGGCCATGGTAATCAGTGGGGTAATCCCAATACCGCCACCCACCAGCACAGCATGTTTGGACTTGACTAAAGGAAACAGGTTCTTCGGTTCACTGACCTGAATCTGCATGCCATCTTTTAAATCATCAAAGGCCGACACTGAACCACCACGTGATTCTGGATCACGCAAAATCCCAAGTCGGAACTTACCGACATCATTCGGGTTTTGACACAATGAGTACTGACGCACCATGCCATTGGGGAGGTGCACATCAATATGCGCACCAGCTTCAATTTTGGGTAATACGGTCGAATTTGCAGATTCAAATTCCATGACTGCAACATTTCCACCTTCGACATGACGGTTTTTTACCACCACATTATAAAGTATCGTCATGATTTCTCTCCCTGATATGCATCTCGCCGAAGGCTTAACGCATAAATAATCCACCGTTAATATCCCATGTCGCCCCTGTTACGAAAGCTGCACTAGGGCTTGCCAATAAAGCACAGGTTTCGGCAATAAATTCCATGCTGCCCAAAGCTTTAACGGGGATATTTTGAATAAATTGCGCCATTTTCTCGTCAGACACCACGCTATGCACAATCGGCGATTCCATCGGTCCCGGTGCAATCGCATTCACAGTCACCCCTTTGGCTGCAAATTCTTTGGCAAAGATTTTAGTCAAGGTAATAATTGCACCTTTAGTAGAGGCATAATGTGCACCCGTCGCAGTCCCGCCATTTTGTCCAGCCAAAGAGGCCATATTGACGATACGGCCATAGCCTTGATCGGCCATAAATTTGCCAATGATCTGGCAAGACTGAAATGTGCCACGCTGATTAACCTGCGTGATCATGTCAAAATCCGCAGCACTAATCTCTAAAACTGGGGTTGCCTTGGTCATGGTGGCATTGTTAATCAGCACATCCAGCTTCGAAAATTTCTGCTGAATCCACTGCACGGCTGCATGGAAATCAGCCTCAACGGAAATATCCAGTTTCAGTGGAAATAGATTCTCTGCATGCGGACTACCTGCTTTGGCTTGCTCTGCTTTCTCTAAGGTACTGGCAGATAAGATCACTTGATGCCCTTGCGCTGCAAAATACTCAGCAATGACATTCCCTAGACCCGAAGCGGCACCTGTGACTAAAACAACCTGTTTCATTTTTTCGCTCCTAGAGAATATAGCTGATACCCGCCAAGGTATCGGTTGAGTTAACTAAATTGATAATTTTACGATTGATCTTAAAGCCTTGTTCCGCATCACGAACCAAATGGAAGGTCACATCAGCAGTGTAATGTTTGAGGCTTTCTTTACGGAATTCACGCAGGTTTTGTGCACAACGCAGAATGATTTCACCATCTTGATCTTTGACGATGCGAATACGCGAAACACTACGTACCGTATTGGCTTTGGGTGCAGTTGAAATTGCTTCACCATTTTCCAAACGCTGTACCCGTAACTTACGCATATGATGATCGTCATAGGCATAGTTCAAATTGTTTTCATAATCGGTCAGTTTCGGATCAATCGGGATGATATAGACGCCTTTTTCATTCCACAGATCCAGCCAAGTATCATGCTCAGAATGGTCCAGCATATCGGCTTCTGCCCAGATAAAAGCGGTCACTTCATTCAGTAAATTTAAATCAATTTTCATGGCGCTCTCCTTAAGCCGTCATCATCTTTTTCCACTGCTGATAGGCAGCGCGCATCCCTGTTTCAGCACTGACATCGCTCTTTAAGCCATCTTCAGTTTTGACTTCACCTGGCAGGCCACGATTGAGCATGATCCACAGGTCATTACCTGCATTGGCACCATGTTGTACACGTTCCCACGCTTCTGAATCATCTGGCGTACCAAAACCAAATGGGCCTTGGAAATGTTCATGCAGACGTAAGCGATATTGGTTGGCAATTTGTGGACCACCATCCATAGTAATTACAGAATGATGAATCTCAGTTTCATTAACTGAAATCGGCTGCATCACGCGGAAGAACGCCATTGAACAAGCAATGTTCGGGAACAGGTTCAGGTTGAAACCAGAACCACCCACAGCACGGACCATACGACGCACTTCCAGTTCTTCATGCCCTTCATCTCGCAAGGCTTGGGCAAGGTCTTCAAAACGTTCCTGAATTGGACGCTCCATTAACTCTTCATCCAAATCAACCAATTCAGGAATCATCACCATGACACTGTGACCATTGCCTAAGTCTTCGACATAGCCCGGCTGATTTTCAAAGTTAAACAGTTCTTCAGTTTTTTCATCGACTGAACTTAAGAATGACTTGTGCACCAATGGGAAGTGGTAAGCATCCGTAGTATTTTCCAATTGGATTTTCCAGTTACCTGGAAAGCGGAAACGATGCTCACCCAACACCTTGATCGGATAACCTGCACCTTGTTTCATAAACAAGTCGATCCATTTTTTCGCAGCACCCAAGAAATCATCTAAAGGTTCAATGTCTTGTTTAAAGGTGGCGAAAATCATGCCGTTGTATTCTTCAACCCGTAAGCTGATCAATGGAAACTCTGACTTATCCAGACATTCGCCGTAGCTTTCAGGTGAAGGTACACCACGTAATGAACCATCTAATGCATAGCTCCAGCCATGGTATGGACAAACAAAACTGTTGGTTTTACCTTTTTTATGTTCACACACTGTTGCAGCACGATGGCGACAACGGTTCAGCAAGACATGCACTTTCTTCTTGCGATCACGCACCACCACCACAGGTTGCTTACCAATATTGATGGTTTTATAGCTGCCTGCATCTGGGATTTCGCTGGCATGCGCCACCCAGACCCACGTGCTGTAATAAATCTTTTCCATCTCATCTTCGAAGATTTTTTCATCTTTATACAATGAGGTATGGGCACGATCACTTTGCACTAAGCTACTGTAATCCATCTCAATATTCTGCATTGGAATAATATTACTGTTCATATCCACGATCCTTTTCGGTCTATCCATTAGTTACTGAGACGGCACTGGCAATGTGGCTGTGCTGTCCCAGTGAGATACGGGGCGACTGAAAATATTCTCAGTCTGAAAATGTTTGATCTTCCAACGTCCATCCTGTTGCTGTTTAAACTGCACTGTGAGTTTGGCGGCATTTAAATGGCTACGCCCATCACGGAAAGTTGAGGTCTGCAACATCAACCAACTGGCATTGGCTTGATCAACTTCGATATAAATTTGTTCGGAACTGACAAAATGCGCATTCATGACAAAATGCGATTGCTGTTGGGTATAACTTTTAAACATGTCATAAATCGCTTGCCAAGACGCATAACGACCAAAAGACTGGGCATATTTCTCACCAATCCCTTCCCAAATGCTGTCCTGATCAAATAAGCCCATCAATTCATGCAGGTCGGTATTGGCATTCAAGGCGTCACAAATTTCCATATAACGGTTAATACAATTACGGATTGCATTTTGAGCTTCGAGCTGTTGCAAGCGTTGTAACAAAACCGTTAAATCCATTGGCTCATTCATGTCATTCATCCTTGTTGCCGCACGAGTTGAAAAAATCTGGCTTATAAATAACCGGGTGCTGGCTTCATACCGAAGCTGACCAGTCCTGCATTTTGCAAAGTGGCATCCCCCATAAAGGCATGCTGCGTCACCACATTGGTGTCATTGACAAAGCGGCTAAACGGGTTATGGGTATAGATGGCGGTCATGCCTGCCAGCATCTGAATTTTGCGGGTCACACGTGCACAAACCCGCGCCACATGGGTACAAGACAGACGCATATCACTGATCTGTTCTGCGCTTGGGGTACGTCCTGCAACGACTTCATTCCAGACGATTTGCATGGTGTCGTAGAACCACACGCGCGCTGCCTTAAACTCGGCTTCAGCTTGAGCAAATTCATATTGGGTCACAGGACGGTTGGCAATTTCAGCACCGCCAGTAATTGAAGACTTGCCCGGTGCCAGTTTTTGAAATTCTTCGATCGCTGCGGCAGCTACACCAATCCCTACCACCGTTAACACTTGAGTGGCTAAAGACAGTGATGGATATTTAAAAAATGGCTCAGGTAACTTGGATGGTTCACCGCGGACAAAGGTCCATTCCTTTGCCACCAACACCTCTTTCACCACCAGATCATGGCTACCTGTGCCTTTCAAGCCGACAGTATCCCAAGTCATATCGATTTGTGCTTTATTGGCTGGCATCACCGCCATGCGCGGTAAACCTTGTGCTTCATTGTCCTTTTGTGGAGAAATGCCGACACCAACAATGTCAGCGCCCATACAGCCACTGGAAAACTTCCAGCGTCCGCTCACCACAACACCCTCATCAGTTATCTCAGCGGGTTGTGGTGGGAAAATTCCGCCTGCAAATACGATGTCAGGACTGTCTTTATACAGTTGTGCAAGGGTTGCTTCTGGCAAACTGCCCAAATAGGCTGGACTCATACCAAAACTTGCGACCCAACCCACGGAACCATCGGCTTTGGACAGTTGCTCGATCAATTCACAAAACTGTTTTGGTGACCATTCATTGCCGCCAAAACGTTTAGGAACTAAAGCACGATAAACACCAATCTGTTTAAGTTTCTCGATAATGTCCTGACTGACATACGCTTGGTTATCGAATTCTCCCGTACAGGCACGTTCACGAATTTCCTGACATAAACGCTGTAATTCCGTTGTGGTTGTGTCCATCACAAATTCCTTTATCGATAAGTTATTCATTCCCTCATTCCTTTTCGGTTATTGCGCCGCACTCACGATATATTTCGCAACAGCACATAAATATTCATCGGCATTGTGTTTCGCTACGATTTGTAAGCCCACAGGTAATCCTTCACTGCTTTGCAGTGGGATTGAAATCGCAGGGTGTCCAGAAAGGTTAAATGGTCGAACCAGACCGGTAAGATTTAAAAAAGCCACGGTGTTTTCAGCATCGGCAACTTTAGGTGGAAACTGCGGTAAGGTCGGCAAAATCAAGACATCGTATTGATCTAATAAGGCATCAATCTCGGCAGTAAAACGTACTTTCACCTGCTCAGCCTGTTCGACCTGTGCCAAAGTGGTCTCTGCTGCTTTGAGTAAGCGGGCATTGACATCGGCACCCAATAAACCCGTTTCAGTCAACTCGGCATAGGCCTGCCAGTTTTCATAATTGATGATCTGCATACCTGCATCAAAAGCAGCTTCAAAGCTTTCAGCCGTTACATGGATTGGTTTCAGATCAGCCTGAGCAAGATAGTGTTGAATAGACGCAATCACGGTAGAGTCCGCATCTACATCCAACCAAGCCAGTTTCGGTGCCTGAGTTAATTCGGTGGATTGATGGAAAGTTGGATCAATGATTTGCATGGCGGTTTCAATCATGTCGACTGAATTTGCAAAAGGGCCAACACAATCTAATGAACTTGTTGCTGGATGTACGCCTGTACGGCTGACACGGCCAAAGGTCGGTTTTAAACCATAAACGCCGCAACATGCTGCAGGCATACGAATGGAACCGCCAGTATCGGTGCCTAAAGTGAAATCCGCCAGACCTGCTGCAACCGCAGCTGCTGAACCACTTGAAGAGCCACCCGGAATCAGTTCAGGATATTTCGGATTTATGGCCGTACCAAAAACATGGTTAATGCCTGTGATCCCAAAAGCCAGTTCGTGCAGATTGGTCTTTGCAATAATTTGACAATCAGCAGCGAGCACACGATCCACCACGTCCGCGTTTGTGCTTGCAGGTTGGCTGTGCATTAAAGCTTTGCTACCTGCCATGGTCTTCATGCCTTGAATATCGATGGAATCCTTGACCATCACTTTCAAAACACCTGTACCTTTTTGTACCTCTTGTACAACAATATTCATTCACTTTTCCATGTATTTTTATACTTAATACAAATATCGGAAAAAGTAATGTAATTGTCAAGTATTTTTCGATACGAAGAATCAAGAAAATGTTTCTAATTTTTGTATAATGCTGAATGTCCATTTTTATAAAAGTAATGAATTGGCTATGCTTACTCATTTAGAACAATTTCTACCCAACAATGAACCGAGCAGCTTACAGAGCTATCCTTTTTTCTGGATCTCGCAGGTGAATGGTAAATACACACAGCTTATTGAAAAATCTATTAAAAAATTAGGTATTGATAATACTCGTCGTAAAATTATTTTAAGTACCAATGCGCTCGAACAAGCCAGTATTACCGAGATTGCCAACCTCTCTACCCTCAAGCTGACCACGGCAACCAAAGCCATTTACCGTCTGGTTGAAGATGATATTGTGCAAGTATTCTCATCTGAATCAGATGAACGTATTTCAATGGTGAAACTGACCAATAAAGGTAAAGAAATGGTTGAACAAATTAATCAAATCAGTCAGGTTACTTTATCTGGGATTCTAAATGCCTTTGATGATGCTGAACTGCATCAGCTTAATGGACAATTGAAAAAGCTGTTTGATTTAATGCCCTCAAGCTAAAGCAACGACAAAAGCCCATGTCTATGCAGAGATGGGCAAAAATTCGGACCAAGCTGATTACTGATTTAAAATATTAAACGGCGGTTTAAGCTGATTTACAGCAATCCGATCTGAAAAGGTCTGCAAAACTTGCTGTTTATAGGCCGGAATATCGATCTGCTGATAATCATAAAAACCCTGCTGCTCACGTAGGCCATTGCGTTGCTGTCGCATATTCTCGGCAATAATTTCAGGCGTGCGATAGCGCTCGCCTAGCTCCTTTTGTAAATATTGCGAGGCATAATACAAAATATCACCACCGCCCCAGTCAATAAATTCTAATAAACCCAATACCGAAAAACGCAAACCAAAACCCGTCCGAATCGCGATATCGATATCTTCTGCTGAGGCCACACCTTCTTCCACCATCCGTGCCGCTTCGTTCATTGCCAAGGCTTGAATCCGTGGCACGATATAGCCTGCTTTGGCATGACAAACCACAGGTACTTTTCCAATCAGCTGTAAAAAGCTTTTCATTTGCGCTACAACATCCGCTGAAGTTTGCTCTGAACGACTTAACTCAACTAAGGGAATGAGATAGGCAGGATTGAGCCAGTGCGCATTCACCACCCGTTCTGGATGAGAAATCATTTGCGCAATATCCGTGACCAGAAAGGTTGAGGTGGTCGAAGCGACAATACAGGTGGGGGTAATATATTGATCCAGCCAAGTAAAAATATCTTCTTTGGCTTGCCTGACCTCGGGTACAGCTTCCATAACAAGATCACAGTGGGCTAAGACTGATATTGAAGCCGTGCGACTTAAAACCTTAACCTGATCCAAAATAAAAGCTGTTTGTTCAGATTGAATAAACTGGATACTTTCCAGCAATTGCAATTCTTGTTTTAAGTCGGTTTGGATCTGAGCCTGATATTGAGCAAACTCAGACTCCGTGCGTTGTCTGGCATCAATTAAGGACACTTTGAGTCCCGCATAGGCAAAGGCAATGGCGATTGCCTTCCCCATCCGTCCAGCGCCGAGTACAGCCACCTGTTGAATTGGGTTCATCTTAGACTCCTTGCTGCAACATTGCTTGCAACTCAGCTTTGCTTTTCTCTGCCAATCCCAGACTCTCAAGAGTCCGCCCGTCCTGATACAAATCCTTGCCTGTCACCGCAGACGCAATATTCAGTAGCCCTTCTGCTACAGGTGTCACGACCCCTGCCCAACGCCCAACCGAGACCAGAAAGGATAGCCCCAGACGTGTATCTTCCAGCATGTAACGATGTGTCTGTAGATCAATGTCTTCACGCCAATCGCCACTATCCGTTAAGTTGCCATGCGCGCCACGCCCATACATCCATTCATCCCCCTCACCATCTTTATTGTAATGATCGGCTAGAGGAAAATGCGGCGCAGCATAGCCAAGTGCTTCCCGAACCTGCATACGTTCCGCATCTAACTGATTGGTAACACGGCGAATTGAGGGTTGTGTGCCTTCATGATGAATATCCCAAGCCTCAAAATGTTCCAGTGGTCCAGCATTCATCAGAATCAACGGTGGATGAATAATTGGCCCTGCATTCATCAAGGCACCGCTAAGGCTGTCTTCGATCGGCTCAACACTTGGATAAGCCTGTTTGAGAACTTGAAATGCATGTTCAGACAAAACACTTGGAAAGACACCCGTCGGTAAACGAGTCGCATAACCACTGACCACAATCTGATTGACCCCATGCTTACGAACCAAATACGGTAAGGTTCCAGTTTCCGCAAATGCCACTTGAGCAGTGTTACCTGCTTCTCGCATGGCTTTGGCAAAGATATAGCTACCAAAGGTCGCTGGTGGTAAATACACCACTTGTCCTGCTTGAAAAAACGCTGCTGCCTGCTGAGCCAAATCCTGATGCGTGGTTGCAGGCAAAGGAATAATGACCAACTCCGCATGCTGAATGGCATGTTCTAAATGATCCGAGAGATTAATCTGGCTATTTTCAAAGCCAACACTCACTGCGCGCTCACCCTGAAAATCTTTGATTTTAAGCTCGCCCGTTGCGGCAAGTTGCTGCAACGCTTCTCGATCACGACGCCATAACACCACCTCGTGGCCTTTTTCTGCCATTTCCACCGCTGCTGCATAACATCCGTGTCCACCACCGAGTACTGTAATTTTCATGTGCGCTCCTGCTGATTGATTTGTCATTCAGCATAGAACGATCACAGTCTAAGAGCTTATCCAAATGCGCAGTGAATATTCCATTTACGCACGCATTTGACTGACTGGCACAGCATCTTTTTTTAGGGTGTACGATGGCAAGCAACCAAAGCGCTTTTTATACAGCGTCGAGAAATGCCCAAAACTTTGGATGCCATGCTCCAATAAAATATCGGTGACGGTTTCATCTGTCTGTGCATGCTGCAAAGCCAAATGTACCCGTTCCAATCGTTGCTCACGAATATATTCCACTGGGGTTTGCTGTAAATATTGGCTAAAGCCCTTTTGCAAAGTTCGTATCGACACATCGCAATACTGACTTAAATCAGCGAGTGAAATGGCCTGCTGTACATGTTCCTGAATATATTGCTGTGCTCTTTTAATATAGCTTGGCAGCAGTTGTTGCCGTTGGGCATTCAACCTTTCTGTATAATTATTCGGAATTTTCAGCAAAATTAGCTCAATCAAATACTGGCTAAAACTGGCTGAAATAAAGCTCCAGTTCTGAATATGATAATAGGCATGACACAGATAATTCAGCGTTTCAATGATCGCATCAAACCCTTCAGCACTACATGATAAAGAAGGATCAAAATACAGGGGTTGCTGGCTGCGATATCCCAACATGTTAAACAATTGGGTTTCGATATCCTGTTGCGCCAGTTTTAAAATAATATTACGACAATGCTGGTTGGTGACGATCTGCTGTCGCGTATGTGGATGAGTGACTGACATAATCCCCACAGATTGTACGATTTGTTGCTGATCAAATCCGACCTGACATTGCCCTTCCAGTGTGATTCGAAATAAATAAAAGTCAGCACTATCTTCAATGCTAATCATCACAGGTGCACTATATTTCAGATCGTACAGTGCACCACGGCCAAAACTAAAACCATTTAATCGGGTGTTTAAAGCTTGATGTGTCTCAACATCAAAACGATGTGGGCAGAGATAGTGACTGATTCGATCTTTAATGGTCTGATAATCATCGGATTTAAATAATAACAAATCATCCAGATAATGCAGATAATCAACTTTCAACGCTGTTTGCATCATTTCACTCCTTTGCGATGGATTGCACTGGCAAAGCACAAAGCCCATTACAATGAATGGGCCTTACATCGTCCGTGTAACATCAACTCAAGATGCATGCTCCTGCTGCATACTGTCACTAAATGCCTGACAGCCTTTTTTCAATAAGATAAAGGCCAACACACAAGAAATCGTACCCACAATCGACAGTGACATACCGACCATCAATGGATTTTCAAACACCTTATCGGTAATCAAAGCCACCAATGTAGTGCCAATTCCAACAGCAACCAGATTACTGATCAACAAGAATACCGCTGAGATTTGTGCACGTAACTGGTTCGGTGCCAACATTTGCATAGCAGTCGTTGAAATCGGCATTGGGAATGAAGCAAAGAACATTGCAGGAACTAAAAACACCACTGATAACCATAACTCATTCACTTGAGTAAAGACCATCATCGGAATGATTAAACCCACAATCCCAATCACGCCTGTAATCATCGGCGCATCTTTACGGCCCTTTTGAATAAACCAATCATTGAGCCAACCCGCACAAAATACGCCTAGAATATTCGCCACCAGTAACACACTACCTAGCATATAGCCTGCTTCAGTTGGCGTGAGACCAAACTTGCGCATATAGAATGCAGGCGACCAGCTGATCAGGCAATACAACGCCATTGCATAAAAAGTAAAACCTAAATAGTGACATTTGAAGGTGCGACCATGCTTTTTAATAAACTCGAAGGCATCCTTCATACTGGTCTTTTCTACTTGCCCCTGTGCATTTAGACGCTGACCTTTACGTTGTGGTTCTCTCACGGTGAGTAAAACCAATAGACCAATAAAGACACCAGGTAACCCGACAATAATAAATGCTGCTTGCCATGCCTTAAGTGCACCAAAAACCGGAAACATGATGGTATCCATATTTTTAAGTAAACCAATCACATAGCCACCGACCAGAAAAGCGATTCCGCCGCCGACAAAAGAACCAATTGAATACACCGCAACAGCGCGTCCAAGCTTATCCTTGCTAAACATATCGCTGAACATTGAATAGGCTGCTGGAGACAAAGCAGCCTCACCTACACCCACTCCCATACGACTCAAAAATAGCTGAACAAAGTTCTTACTCAGACCACAAAATGCCGTTGCAATACTCCAAAACACCACCCCGATGGCAATAATTTTTGGACGGGAGAATCGATCTGCCAGGTATGCCAAGGGTAGGCCCATAAAGGCATAAAACAGGGAAAAGGCCAAACCATGTAATAAACTGAATTGCGTATCTGAAATTCCCAGATCAGCCTTGATTGGCTCGATCATGAGTGCAAGTATTTGCCGATCAATAAATGAAAAGATATAAGCCAACATGCACAGTAGTACCACATACCATGCATAGAGATTTGATTGAGCTTGTTTCGGCTCAGTAGATTGCGTATCCATTTTGCTTCCTTGTCCATGCCATTTTTCTAATGCGTCTTCTTAATGGAGACCGTGTGACCAGAATCCGTTTCTGCTCTGTCTTCAATAAGGTAAATCATCCCTCTCTATATTTATTATTTTTACATGGAATTTTCCATAATATTTCAGGTATAAAGTTATACCTTTTTTGCGATCTTCGCGACTTAAACGTTTGGATAAATGATTGAAGACTCACTTTGATGATTTAAATATTTGATATGATAAACTTTTTAAAATTTGGCATCAAAGTATTCTTAAATCGTGAAAAATACGGATCCTTATTTTATTTTAAAATTATATTGAATTTTACATTTATTTTTGGTTTAAAATAAAGCGAGATACTCAATTTTCAATGGAAATGAATATGGCACTTATCAAAGAACACGCAATCGAAAGCATTCATAGCATGCATGTCTTGATTGAAAACATTTTTAGTGGCAAACATGCAGAACAAGACCTTGCCCTGCTGATCGACTATTTTGCAGATCATTTTGAAATGGTCGGTGCGGCTGGAAAACGTATTTCACTCGAACAAGTGAAAGGTCTATTTGCCAATAATCAAGGCAAAATGCCAGATATCCAGATTGAAATTTATGATGAACAAATCTTGATGCAAAAAGAAGATGCAATTGTTCTGACCTATACCGAAAAGCATACCAAAGACACAGGTATTTTGATTCGACGCTCATGCGCTTTAATTGAAGAAATTAACGGAAAAATGGTCTGGAGTTATTTGCAAGAAACATTTTTAGCCTAAATAAATCATGTAAAAATTCTTGTAAAAACAAGAGTTTTTACATCCCAAACATATCTAAAATAGACGATAACAATGCCCTCACTTCAAGTTTAACGCTCAGTTTAAAACCAATGGAACAGGTACATAGCAAATGCTGCTCTGCCCTAAATATCCTGACTTAGATATATGGATAATTATTAAAGTACAAGTATTTACATGAACGATAAATACTTATGCCATTGTTCCGTTAAAATCAGAACTGAAAAAGCGATGTCGCTGATTTCTCTCATCAGAAACATGTCTTCTTCCAAAGTATGATATTGGCTCACTCATTTGATTGAGCAAAATCAACTGGGCGACTCAATAAAGAAATACAGGATAAATCGTTTTATGGAAAAACCTATCGAATGCCCTAAATGTGGTTCGACTGAAATTGAAACACGTAATCATGACAAACTACTCAGAACCACAGGTGGAGTTTTACTGATGGCAGCAGGAACAACGGCAGGAACTGTCGGTGGTGCTGCAAGTGGTGCTTCCGTTGGTGCAGCCATTGGTACTGTAGCTGGACCTCTTGGTGTAATTGTCGGTGGGACTGTAGGTACTTTTGTCGGTGCAATCAGTGCAGGTGTTACGGGTGGTGTTATTGGTAATATTTTTGGAAAAAAAGCGGGTGTGATGGTCGATAAGAATATTTTTCAGGATTACCGTTGCTTAAAGTGCAAATATCGTTTTAAACAAAAGAAATAAGACCTGATTTATTCCAAATCAATTGGGGAACAGATTTTTAAATCAGTTCTCCAAATGCTTCCAGTTTTAATCCCTGTTCAGTAACCCCTATCAGCAGTTCTACTGCATCAGTTTTATGTCTAAATATAGTCGATCTGTATTTTTCAAATAAAAAAAATCTCAAACCCTTGGGGAAGAGAATGAGATTACGATATTAACTATCGCGAATGCGTTATTTTTATCACATATAAGTTAAAAAACACATAATACATCACAAAAACAATACATAACTGTCTACCCAAGCTTTGCGGTGATTAGGTTCAAACAAAGAAATGATTCAAGTTGCTGAGCTGCTATTTTACTCTCGTATTGGTGTTTCATAGGCCGTTTGAGCAATAGGCGATACACGCCAAATCACATCACCAACATCATCAGCCACTAAAAGTGCACCAGAAAAATCAATCGCAACGCCAACAGGTCTTCCATATGCCTCACCTTTGTCATTTAAGAAGCCAGTCAATACATCTTGTAGTTGTCCATACGGCTGACCACTTCTAAACGGGACAAAAATCACTTTATAGCCACTATGCGGTTTACGATTCCATGAACCATGCTGACCAATGAATGCGCCACCTCTATACTGTGGCATTAATTCCGTCGCATAAAAGGCCAACCCTAAAGATGCGGTATGATTTCCCAAAGCATAATCAGGTTTAAGTGCACGAGCCACCTTCTCAGGATTTTGTGGTTTTACCCGAGTATCGACGTGCTGACCGTAATAGCTATAGGGCCAGCCATAAAATGCACCATCTTTAACCGAGGTCATATAATCAGGTACTAAATCACTACCTAACTCATCACGCTCATTTACTACCGTCCAGAGCTTACCACCTTGTGGTTGCCATCCCATTCCATTTGGGTTTCTGAGTCCTGTGGCAAAAGGTCTTGCTTTGCCAGTGGCAATATCAAACTCTAAAATCTGCGCTCGATCAACTTCCTTGTCCAACCCATTCTCAGCCACATTACTATTCGACCCAACAGAGATATATAGTTTGGTACCCTCTGGATTTGCAATCACATTCTTCGTCCAATGATGATTGAGTTTTCCTGCGGGTAGATCCAAAACTTTCGTTCCCTGCGCCGTAATTTTTGTCACACCATCCCGATAAGGAAAACGTATCAAGGCATCGGTATTGGCGACATAAAGTGCATTCCCCACCAAAGTCATACCAAACGGCGAATTTAAGTTTTCGAGGAAAACCGTATTTTTATCAGCAATCCCATCTCCATTGGTATCACGCAGTAAACGAATACGATTGGCACTTGGAAAAGATGCCCCTGCACGTTGCATCACCTTTTTCGCAATTTTTCCACGAATCCCTTTGCTATCATCAGGCTTAGGTGGCGCATCGGTTTCAGCTACTAACACATCACCATTTGGTAATACATAGAGCCATCGTGGATGATCTAGCCCTTGGGCATATGCCTGAACTTTTAAACCTTCTGCTGGCGTCGGCATCACACCCTTCGGCCAACCTTTAGCAGGGGCAATATTAACAATAGGCACTAAACTTGATTGAAGTTTGGGCAATACGGGTTGAGGACCATAACTTGCTGAAATAGGATATTGAGATGCGGCGCTACAGCCTGCAAGTACGAGAACAATACTGGTTCCTAATATAGAGTATTTCAATTGAGGCAACATTATTCATCTCCTTTTTATTATTATGATGGAAACAAGATGATCTCGTCTATGTATGTGCAAGGTATTCGTTGTATGAGATAGATCAAACCCAAAAGGAATCTACCTCATCTTTAAGTCTTTAAAGCACGTGCCTCAGCGATATTATGCTGCTCCACCAAAGTCCGAATGGTATATTCATGATTGGTTTTCTGGTCACAAGCAAATTCACATTTCTGATCCAACGGCAAAGCACTACCGCCTAATAATGGACATCCAGCAAACAGCTCCGCCACCCAGTCAACAAAGACTCTGACTTTGTGCGATAAATGCCGACTTTGCAAATACACCACCGAAATTGGCATCGGTGCAGGCGTCCATTTTGGTAATACTTCCTTTAAAGTCCCCGCCTCAAAATGATTGGTCAACATATAGCGTGGACCTTGAATCAGACCAAAGCCTTGCAGCGCCAAATCGATATAGGCATCTCCATCATTGACCGAAACCTGCCCATTAACACTGACACTCTGGATTAAGTCATCGACTACAAAATCCCAGTCAAAATTACGTCCTGTACGACTGGAGAAAAAATGAATGGCTTGATGATTTTTTTGTAAATCTTCCAGTGTCTTCGGTTCACCATATTTTTCTAAATAACAAGCAGATGCTGCTGTTGCACACTGAAACGTACCAATACGGCGGGCAATCAAGCTCGAGTCTTGTAGCTCTCCCACCCGAATTGCGCAATCCACTGCCTCACCGACCAAATCTACAGGCCGATCATTCATACCAATCACCAAATCAATATCGGGATAGCGATGATGAAACTCTCTTAACCTTGGAATTAAAATCAAGCGACCAATCGAGACAGGCACATCAATCCTTAAGCGACCTCGCGGCCCTCGTTCCTCATCATGGAACGACGCTTCAATATCTTCAACATCGGCCAAAATTCGCAGGCTGCGGTCATAATACACTGCACCATCAGGTGTTAAGCTCAGTTTACGCGTGGTGCGATTGAGTAGGCGAACCTGTAAATGTTTTTCTAAACCCTGAATGGTCGTGGTCACCGAAGCACGCGGTAGCCCAAGACTGTCTGCCGCCAGACTAAAGCTGTTGGTTTCAACCACTTTATTGAAGACTCTCATTGCATGAAATAGATCCACAGGCCCACTCCCATTGTTGTATTTTTCCAGTTTCACACAACAATTATTATAAAAATACGAATAGTGTTATCAAATTTAGTATATTTATTCGTAATTGACAAACTTTTATGCTCCTTTCATTCCATAAACCTGTTTCTCCCATACAGACCACAACAAAAAGTCTGAAAACAGGGATTCAAATAACCAGGAGCATCCCATGTCAATTTCTCGCAAACAGCTGACGCTGTCTGCCGTCATTGTTGCTATTTTTGCAACGGGTGGCAGTTTTATTCTCTTCCAAGAAAAAGCAGATGCCAAAGCCACTCCAACAGCCAGCTCTCCACCTGCTGCGACCGTGGATGTTGCAAATGTCATCAGCCAAACCATTACCGACTGGCAAGAATATTCCGGACGTCTGGAAGCCATCGATCAAGTCGATGTCCGCCCTCAGGTCTCAGGCAAACTGATTGCCGTACATTTTAAAGATGGTAGCTTGGTCAACAAAGGTGACCTGCTCTTCACCATTGACCCTCGCCCTTTTGAAGCAGAGCTGAATCGAGCCAAAGCGCAACTGGCTTCTGCGGAAGCACAAGTGACTTACTCTTCAGCTAACTTAGGCCGCAACCAGCGTTTAATCCAAAGTAACGCAATTGCCCATCAAGAACTCGACCAAGCGGAAAATGAAGCCCGCTCAGCCAATGCCAACTTACAAGCAGCCAACGCCGCAGTGGAAACCGCCCGTTTAAATCTGGAATATACCCGTATTACTGCACCTGTCAGTGGACGTATTTCCCGTGCCGAAGTCACGGTAGGTAACGTGGTTTCAGCAGGTAATGGTGCCCAAGTTCTCACCAGTTTGGTTTCGGTGTCGCGTCTGTATGCTTCTTTCGATGTCGATGAACAGACTTATTTAAAATATATCAGCAATCAACGCAACTCAGCCCAAGTTCCTGTCTATTTAGGTCTCGCCAATGAGTCTGGTTTTAGCCGCGAAGGTTTTATCAGTTCTATCGACAATAATTTAAATACCACCTCAGGCACCATCCGTGTCCGCGCCACCTTTGATAATCCCAAAGGGGTGATGCTCCCTGGACTGTATGCCCGCATTCGTCTTGGCGGTGGACAACCTCGTGCAGCAATTCTGATTAGCCCGACTGCGATTGGTGTCGATCAGGACAAGCGTTTTGTGGTGGTGGTCGATGAGAAAAACCAAACCGCATATCGTGAAGTTAAATTGGGTGCGCAACAAGATGGTCTGCAGATCATCAATAGTGGTCTGCAAGTCGGTGATCGAATCGTGGTGAATGGTTTACAACGTATTCGTCCGGGCGATCCTGTGAGTCCACATCTGGTCCCTATGCCGAATCCTCAAATCATCACCGATAACACAGCTCAACAACCTCAGCCTACAGAAAAAGCCCCAACTTCGGCAAAAGGTTAATCCTCATGAATATTTCTAAATTTTTTATTGATCGTCCGATCTTTGCTGGGGTGCTGTCCGTCCTGATTCTACTGGCGGGCTTACTCTCTCTTTTCCAACTGCCTATTTCTGAATATCCAGAAGTGGTGCCACCCTCTGTCGTGGTACGTGCCCAATATCCGGGTGCCAATCCCAAAGTGATTGCTGAAACTGTTGCTTCTCCTTTGGAGGAATCCATCAACGGCGTAGAGAACATGCTGTATATGCAGTCTCAGGCCAACAGCGATGGCAACCTGACCATTACCGTGAATTTCAAACTCGGAATTGATCCAGACAAAGCGCAGCAACTGGTCCAGAATCGGGTTTCTCAAGCTTTGCCACGTTTGCCAGAAGATGTACAACGTCTCGGTGTGACCACACTCAAAAGTTCACCGACCTTGACTATGGTGGTACATCTGACCTCACCCGATAATCGCTATGACATGACCTACTTGCGTAACTATGCCGTGCTCAATGTCAAAGACCGTTTGGCACGTTTACAAGGTGTAGGTGAAGTCGGTCTATTTGGTTCAGGCGATTACGCCATGCGCGTGTGGTTAGACCCACAAAAAGTGGCGCAACGCAATCTCACCGCCACCGAAATTGTGAATGCAATTCGTGAACAGAATATTCAGGTTGCCGCAGGAACCATCGGTGCTGCACCAAACAATTCACCCTTACAACTTTCCGTCAATGCACAAGGCCGTTTAAGTACCGAACAGGAATTTGCCGATATTATTTTAAAAACGGCAGCCGATGGTGCGGTGACGCGATTAGGTGATGTGGCACGTGTTGAACTGGCCGCTTCACAATATGGCTTGCGTTCATTACTGGACAATAAACAGGCGGTGGCGATTCCAATTTTCCAAGCACCGGGTGCCAATGCCTTACAGGTCTCGGACCAAGTGCGTAGCACCATGGCGGAACTGTCCAAAGATTTTCCAGCCTCAATTAAATACGACATTGTTTACGACCCAACCCAATTCGTGCGTTCAAGTATCAAAGCGGTGATTCATACTCTGCTTGAAGCGATTGCACTGGTGGTTGTGGTGGTGATCCTGTTTTTACAAACATGGCGTGCCTCAATCATTCCGTTACTGGCAGTGCCTGTTTCAATCATTGGTACCTTCGCCTTAATGCTGGCCTTCGGTTATTCCATCAATGCCCTATCACTCTTCGGAATGGTGCTCGCCATCGGGATCGTGGTCGATGATGCCATCGTGGTGGTGGAGAATGTCGAGCGGAATATTGAAGCAGGACTCAGTCCACGAGATGCGACTTACCGTGCCATGCGTGAAGTAAGTGGACCGATTATAGCCATCGCATTGACCTTGGTTGCCGTGTTCGTCCCGCTGGCCTTTATGACAGGATTAACGGGGCAATTCTATAAGCAATTCGCCATGACCATTGCCATCTCCACCGTGATTTCGGCATTCAACTCACTCACCCTATCTCCTGCTTTAGCAGCCATGTTGCTGAAAGGTCATGATGCCAAACCTGACTTCCTGACCCGTGTGATGAACCGTGTTTTCGGACGCTTCTTTGCCCTGTTTAACCGCGTATTCTCACGCGCATCGGATCAATATGGTCGTGGCGTCAGTCGGGTGATTTCGCATAAAACCTCCGCGATGGGCGTCTATGCAGTACTACTCGGTCTGACCATTGGGATTTCTTATATCGTTCCGGGTGGCTTTGTCCCTGCACAAGATAAGCAATACCTGATCAGCTTTGCCCAATTACCGAATGGTGCCTCACTGGATCGAACCGAAACCGTGATTCGTAAAATGAGCGATGCGGCACTGAAACAACCCGGTGTAGAAAGTGCGGTGGCCTTCCCTGGCTTATCCATTAATGGCTTTACCAACAGTTCCAGCGCAGGGATTGTGTTTGTGACCTTAAAACCATTTGCGGAACGTAAAGCAGCCGATCTTTCTGCCAATGCCATTGCAGGTGCTTTGAATCAGAAATACACCGCGATTCAAGATGCGTATATTGCAGTATTCCCGCCACCACCGGTAATGGGTCTCGGCACCATGGGCGGCTTTAAACTGCAGCTCGAAGATCGCGGTGCATTAGGCTATGCCGAGTTAAATAACGCAGCACAATCCTTTATGAAGGCGGCACAATCTGCACCTGAATTGGGGCCAATGTTCTCCAGTTATCAAATCAATGTACCGCAATTGAATGTTGATCTGGATCGGGTCAAAGCCAAACAACAAGGCGTTGCCGTCACTGATGTATTTAATACCATGCAGATTTACCTCGGTTCACAATACGTGAATGACTTTAACCGCTTTGGTCGTGTCTATCAGGTGCGTGCCCAAGCCGATGCGCCATTCCGTACCAATCCTGAAGATATTTTACAGCTTAAAACCCGTAATAATGCAGGGCAAATGGTGCCGCTGTCTTCACTGGTCAATGTGACTCAAACCTATGGCCCAGAGATGGTCGTGCGCTATAACGGCTACACCGCAGCGGATATTAATGGTGGTCCTGCACCGGGTTATTCATCAAGCCAAGCCGAAGCTGCAGTAGAGCGCATTGCCGCTGAAACCTTACCACGTGGGGTGAAGTTTGAATGGACCGATCTGACCTATCAAAAAATCTTGGCAGGTAATGCCGGATTGTGGGTATTCCCGATCAGTGTGTTATTGGTTTTCTTAGTCTTGGCGGCGCAATATGAAAGCCTGACCTTGCCATTGGCTGTGATTCTGATTGTCCCAATGGGTATCTTGGCTGCTCTAACTGGGGTTTGGCTCACAGGCGGTGATAACAACATCTTTACCCAAATCGGCTTGATGGTGCTGGTCGGGCTGGCCTGTAAGAATGCCATCTTGATCGTGGAATTTGCCCGAGAACTGGAAATGCAAGGCGCGACCGCATTCAATGCTGCGGTTGAAGCCAGTCGATTACGTTTGCGTCCAATCTTGATGACTTCAATCGCCTTCATTATGGGGGTGGTTCCACTGGTCACATCAACAGGTGCTGGTGCTGAAATGCGTCATGCCATGGGCGTTGCGGTGTTCTTTGGTATGATCGGAGTGACTTTCTTTGGTTTGTTCCTGACCCCTGCCTTCTATGTATTGATTCGTACCCTGAACAGCAAACATAAACTGCATTCGGCAGCTGTGCATGAAGCACCACTACACAGTTCACACGATCACTAAGGAGCAGGACATGACAGGACTCAAACCCCACTGGATACTCTCCTCACTGATGGGAAGCCTGCTGCTTGCAGGCTGCTCATTGGCACCTGAATATCAGCCTGCCAAGGTGGTTATTCCACTGCAATTCAAGGAAGCGGATACCAAACTGGATGATCCCAACTGGACCATTGCGCAACCTGCCGATGCGCAGTCTCGCGGTGAATGGTGGCATCTTTTTAATGACCCACAACTGAATGATCTGGAACAACAAGCCATTGCGGGTAACCAGAATTTAAAGGCGGCAGCGGCCAATATTCAGGCCTCACGAGCTTTAAGGTCTGCTGCACAAGCTGAACGTTTACCCAGTATTGGTGCAGGTTTTGGGCCAACCCGTCAGAAGCCCTCACCCGCTTCTTTAGGACTTGATTCGGATGCATCCACATCTGCACGTACCTTATGGCGGGCACAAGCCAATGTCTCTTATGAACTAGACCTATTTGGACGAATTGCCAGCAGTGTCAATGCGGCGACCGCAGATGTACAGCAACAAGAAGCGTTGTATCATTCTGCACTGTTAGCCTTGCAAGCAGATGTGGCACAGGCTTACTTTCTGATTCGTCAATTCGATGCTGAACAGGCCATCTATGCGCAAAACATCAAGTTACTGACAGAGAATCAAAATTTGATTCAAGCACGTTATCGCAATGGTCTTGTCAGTGACCTGGATGTTTCTCGCGCACAAACCGAACTCTCGACTGCCCAAAGTACTGCATTCAGCATTACACGGAGTCGTGCCAGTACCGAACATGCATTGGCAGTATTACTCGGTAAAGCGCCTGCTGAATTTAGCTTAGCGATTCAACCCTTATCCGCTACGGCGATTCGCCTGCCTGCGGGTTTACCTTCGAGCTTGCTTGAACGCCGTCCCGATATTGCTGCTGCTGAACGGGCTATGGCCGCTGATAATGCGCGGATTGGTATTGCCCGTGCTGCCTTTTTCCCCAAACTGGATCTCACTGGTGCGTTGGGTTATGAATCAGCAAGTTTAGGCGATTTGGGTAAATGGTCGAGTCGAACTTTTTTACTCGGCCCTGTTGCAGGCACAATTTTGTCTTTACCGTTATTTGATGGTGGGCAACGTAAAGCAGGTGTAGCTCAGGCGCGTGCAGGCTATGAACAAAGTGTCGCCAATTATCGACAGACAGTGTTGAATGCTTTCCGTGAGGTTGAAAATGGTTTGTCTGATCAGCGTATTCTGGATCAGCAAATACAGGCACAGGGTCAAGCACTTGCGTCATCCCGACATGCCAATCGGCTTTCACATTTGCGTTATCGTGAAGGCAGCATTAGTTATCTGGACGTGATTGATTCAGATCGGAGCATCTTGCAACAAGAGCAATTGGCTGCGCAGCTTCATGGTAGTCGAATGATTGCCAGTGTGGATCTGATTCGTGCTTTAGGTGGAGATTGGCATACAGGACAAGCGGAGTTGGCACGGCAATAATGTATATTTAGAATAGATTAAAGCCCCATATATGATGGGGCTTTTTTAAACTTAAAATATATTAGTATGCCTACATTAATTAAGCCTATGATTATTTTACATAGGACCAAACATCAGGATCTTGATAATTTTCATCTATTTTATATCCCTTCTGTTTTGCTTCTCGCTCTTGTGAAAATCTCACTAATTTATTTTTTTCCACCATCTTTTGAAATGCCATTTCTAATTCTTGGCTATTCATTTGATCAAAATTACTTATACTATTTCTTTCATCATAACGTATAGTCTGAATCGTATAACGCAACATATATTGCTCTTGTTTTTTCTCATTAATGGCAGTTTGATCAATACTAAATTTTGATGTGTGCTGAGAAAACAGGAGGTTTTAACTTGGTAAACTATAGACACTCATCAGGAGTTTACCATGAGCAAGAAACAGAAGACTTACACCGCAGAATTTAAAGTTGAAGCAATAAAATTGATTGAAGCCAATCAAGGCAATGTATCGGAAACAGCCAGACAACTTGGCATTTCAATGCAAACTCTTTCAAATTGGAATAATAAAGCAAAGACTGGCACCTTAGCAGGCACTAAACAATATTCACCTGATCTAAATGCCTTACTCGAAGAAAATAAAAAGCTCAAACAACAGCTCAAAACAGCTGAAATGGAACGTGAATTTCTAAAAAAGGCAGCAGCGTACTTTGCGAAAGAAAGTCAGTAAGGTACGCCTATATGAAACAGCAAAGACATTTATTCCCGATTAGCTTTATGGCTAGATTACTTCACGTTTCAGTGTCACGATTTTATGATTGGCTAAAACGAGGCATGAATAAAAGATTGGTTCAGCGAAATCAACAGACAATTTTGGTCAAAATAGCTCATGAGGAAACTAAACAAAGCTATGGCTATATTCGATTAACTAAGCATTTACAAGCGCAAGGTATCAAAATCAGTACGTATGCTGTACGTCAAATAAAAAAGCTCAACCAGCTGTATTGTAAGCGTCATAAGCGTTTCAAAAGAACTACGAAGAGTGATCATAATCGAGCGATCTACGCAAATTTACTAGAGCAACAGTTTTCAATGACTAAGCCCAATCTTGCATGGTCAAGCGATATTACATACATTTGGACTGCTGAAGGTTGGTTATACTTGGCAGCAGTAAAAGACCTGTACACGAAACAAGTGGTTGGCTATAGCTTAAATGAGCGTATGACCGCACAACTTGTTTGCAATGCACTGACTATGGCGATTCGTAATCAAAAACCAACGAAAGGCTTAATTGTTCATTCGGACAGAGGCAGCCAATATTGCAGCCATGAATATCGAAAGATACTGGAAAAATGTGATTTTCAAGGTTCAATGAGCAAACGTGGGGACTGTTACGATAATGCACCGATTGAAAGTTTCTGGGGCATACTCAAGAATGAATTAGTGCATCATTGCAACTATAAAACCAGAGATGAAGCTAAAGCAGATATTACAAAATACATTGTGTTATTTTATAATCAGCGAAGAATTCAAAAGAGTTTGGATTTTAAAACGCCAAATCAAATAGCAGAGAACTTTTATCGGTTAGCTGCCTAGCATATCCCAAGTGAAAGTCTCCTGCTAATTCAGCACATATCACAGCTTAGATCTCAACTATAAGATTCCAGAATTTAATGTAAAGGATATCAATGATTTCAATGTGTATCTTCATTACAGCCGATACGATAAAACAAAAAAAGTATTTTTAGATTCAGAGCAACTCGTACTAGGTTCCGCATTTACCTACAAGAAGAATGTTTATATTGCTGCGGAATGGTTATTTGGAAAAAATAATCCGTATATCGGTGGTAGTAGTTATGGACAGAGTCTTGCTGCAGGAGGAAGCAATCAATGGGAAAATCAAGTCAACGTTAATATTGGTTATTATTTTTAAGCTCTAGCTAGTTGAAATAAATAATATTTTAAATACTTAAATTTCGGCATAAAAAAGCCCTGAAACTTTCATTTCAGGGCTTTTCGAATTTTGGTGGAGATGGCGTCAGTTGAATTTAATCAATAACATTTTGTTTTATCTATATTTTATTTTTATAAAACTCAAATTTACCCAATCTTGACCCATTAGCTTTTTGTACATTTTTTGATGGGTTAAAAATTCTGAACCCAATAAAATTAGAGGGAACACCCGTACCCTCTTTAATTCTAGCGCTTAGGATATAAAATTTAACACGCTACACAGCAACAGTCTTTTTATGATGTAGTCTTGCCTCAGCAACATCTAAATCCAGTACTTCAACAGATGGCAGTATAGAATCTTGTTCAACTTGCTTATTGATACTCAAGTCTTGATTGGCCTTTTCTGATTTAGCTTTAACCTTTTGCTCACGTAATCCTTTAGCTGGCTGGTGCCCATTGCAAAATTGGTAAAGCTCGAGCAACAGCAAGTAAAATACGGTCATTCAATGCTTCACTTTTGACTGTATATTCAGGAGTAAAGTCTCGATCTATTGCATAAAAACCTATAACTATCAATAAATTTCAATACTTTAATGAAAGCAGTAATCAAGTTATTGTTTATATTTCATCATTTTTTTAAATCAGTGTTGTTTTCACAATACCTAATAAAGAAATGACTTGGCTTAATCATTTTTTAAAATTAGAAATCTATTCTTTGTATATATGTCTTGATTTTTTATGTGTAACATATTAAACAAATAAGTTGAGTATATTACATGAAAATATCCTTACTCATATCCTCGCTACCTACACAGAATACAACCACTCGTATGAGAGTCTGGCGATCTCTCAAAGCAAGCGGCGCAGCAATTCTAAGAGATGGCGTCTATTTGCTCCCTATTTCCCATAGTGAAAAGTTTGATCCTATTGCACATGATGTTATCTCAGAACAAGGGGCTGCTTATATCTTTCATGCAGAGCAACCCTTAAATCTTGAGCTTGCTCCTTTTTTCAGTCGGAAAGAAGAATACGACATCCTCTATAAACAACTGTCTGAATTAAGAGATCGGCAGACCAAAGATGAAAAGAAAGAGCTACTCAAGCAAATCCGGAAATTAAGAAAAAGTATCGATGCACTGGTAGAAATTGACTATTACCCCGATGAGACTCAAGCACAGGTTTTAAATGAGCTTTCCTCTTTAGAACTTTCAATTGCACGTCTCGGTGAAGTGAATGAACCTCAAGCAATACAAGCTCATATTCAACCTCTGGATAAAGGTAATTATCAAAACAGAATTTGGGCAACACGTAAAAGACCCTGGATTGATCGTCTAGCTTCTGCATGGCTAATCAAGACTTTTATAGATACTTCACCCACATTCATTTGGTTAGAAACGCCAAGTGACTGCCCCAAAGATGCATTTGGATTCGATTTTGATGGTGCAACTTTCAGTCATATCAATCACTGGGTGACCTTCGAAGTTCTTTTACATAGTTTTGATCTAGAAACACCCGCATTAAAAAAAATCGCTGAAATTGTTCATTACCTTGATGTAGGTGGGATTGAGCCTCCAGAAGCAATCGGTATTGAAAAAGTTATTCAAGGAATTCGAAGTCAGATAAGTGACGATGACCAATTATTTGCATTATCGAATCACATTTTCGATGGCTTATATGCCAACCTATCAAGAGAATAATCATGGAACAAGAACTTGTTATACAACCAGAACAAGAGATACAGTCAGTTTCATTTTGGCAAGCATTTCTATTCTGGCTTAAATTGGGGTTTATTAGTTTTGGTGGACCAGCAGGACAAATTGCTGTCATGCACCAAGAACTCGTTGAACAAAAACGTTGGATCTCTGAAAAACGTTTTTTACATGCTCTCAACTACTGCATGTTATTACCCGGACCTGAAGCTCAACAATTAGCAACCTATATCGGTTGGTTAATGCACAGGACTATAGGTGGTATTGTTGCAGGTGTCTTATTCGTTTTACCCTCGTTATTTATCCTAATCACGCTCTCATGGGTCTATGTAAAGTTTGGTGATGTGCCTATCATTGCTGGGCTCTTTTATGGAATTAAACCTGCTGTTGTTGCTATTGTCTTTCATGCAACTTACCGAATTGGCAGCCGATCATTAAAGAATAAATTTTTATGGGCGATCGCTGCACTTGCATTCGTTGCTATCTTTATCTTTAACCTTCCGTTTCCCTTAATTGTTCTAAGCGCTGCAATCATTGGATACTTGGCAAGTAAAAAATATCCAAGCTTTTTTACTGGTGGAAGTTCACATCAGCAAGGTAAAAAAGATTATGGCCCAGCATTAATTGATGATGATACTCCAACCCCAGAACATGCCATATTTAGTTGGAAGCACTTTGGAAAAATTTTATTTATCGGTGCAATTTTATGGTTTACACCCATTATAGGTTTGACTCTTACCTTGGGATGGGATCATGCCTATACACAAATGGCTTGGTTCTTCACGAAGGCTGCACTGTTAACATTTGGTGGGGCTTATGCAGTATTACCTTACGTGTATCAAGGTGCTGTAAATTTTTATGGTTGGTTGAGTCCAACACAAATGATCGATGGTTTAGCACTAGGTGAAAGTACCCCTGGCCCACTGATTATGGTGGTTGCGTTTGTAGGATTTCTAGGTGGCTTTAATCATGCATTATTAGGAAGTGATCATGTATTTTTAGCAGGCGCCTTAGGTGCTGTCATTGTTACTTGGTTTACGTTTCTATTTTCTTTCATTTTCATTCTAGCTGGTGCCCCAGTGATTGAATCAACTCATAATGAGTTGAAATTTACTGCACCATTAACAGCAATCACTGCTGCTGTAGTGGGGGTAATTTTAAATCTTGCACTTTTCTTCAGCTATCATGTTTTATGGCCGAATGGATTCAATCATCCTTTCAACTTTGAAGCTGCATTCATTGCAATTGGAGCATTTGTTGCCTTATTCCATTTTGAAGTCAAAGTCATGTATGTGATTTTTGCTTCTGCATTCTGTGGCTTGATTTTATATATAGGTGCATAAGCTCAGTGTTTTAGCGTTCAAAAGAAAAGGAAGCTAAGGTTCCTTTTCTTGTACCATTAGTGGCAGTGACGATCCCCTGTCTTGCTATTCGTATGGCAGCCTGAAGAATCAGTACCACCTGAATGAGCAAAAGCATTTGTTAACGAAAGCCCCATTAAACATACTAAAATTAGTTTCTTCATATTATTCAGCTATAAGTTTTATTAAATCTTCTTTACAGTCTAACAATATTTCATCTGACAAACTCGAATTATCAGGGCATGCCCGAGACAATACGACTGCCCCAACCGACGTAGATAAGATATAAATCGCTTTTTTCCGGAGATCAGCATTTTCATACGTAGAATGTTTAGCAAGTTCAGCCATAATAAATTGCAGTAAATGTTCGATACCACTTTCAAACTCTTGTTTAACTTGCTTAGGTTGCCTTGCCGCATCACAGGATAAAGCGGCCAAAGTACAGCCCTGATCAGCATGATCTCGATGCTGCTTAGAAACATATAGTTGAATAAATTGTTTCAAGCTTAGCCCATCAATTTGTTTTAAAACTTGTTCAACACCATTTTTTACACTAATTTGAATTAGGTCTAGTTTAGAACTGAAATGCTTATAAAAACCGCCATGTGTGAAACCTGCACTGGACATCAATTCAGCAATTCCAATGCCATCATAACCTTTGCTTTTAAATAGCTCAGTCGCCTTAGTCACAATCTTCTCACGATTTTCTTTAACCTGAGTCTTGGTCACTTTCATTGGCAATGCTCAACATGGATAGCAATAATTCGATTATACATTGATTATGATTGACATCAAAGAAATACAAGTTTAGATTATGATCATAATCTAAAGAGAAGCAATTATGAATAAACATTCTAAAGCACTGGTAACAGGCGCATCTTCAGGTATTGGTGCAGTCTATGCAGATCGTCTGGCAAAACGCGGGTATGATTTAATTCTAGTAGCAAGAGATCAAAGCCGATTGAAACAAATTGCGCAAAAAATCCAACAACAATATGGCGTCCAAGTTGAAGTGATGGCCGTCGATTTATCTAAAAATGAAGATGTAATATCAATTGAAAACCGACTCAAATCCGATCCTCAAATTAATCTACTGGTCAATAACGCAGGAATTAGCGTTAGTGGTCAGTTTTTAGAACAGGATTTAGAACAAATTGAGAAACTGATTTCTTTAAATATCTCAGCGTTAGTCCGCTTATCTCACGCAATTCTACAAAGATTAATCCCTCAAAACACGGGTGCTATTATCAATCTTGGATCAGTGGTTGGCCTTGCCCCAGAGTTTGGTCTGACTGTGTACGGTGCAAGTAAATCATTTGTCGAATTTTTTAGTCAAAGCCTGAGCTTAGAACTCAAAGAAACCAATGTTTATATTCAGGCTGTGCTCCCCTCTGCGACAAAAACCGCAATATGGGAACGTTCAGGTGCCGATATCAGTCAAATGCCTCCAATGATGGATGTGGATCAACTTGTGGATGCAGCTTTGATTGGCTTTGATAAACGAGAAACGATAACAATACCAGTTTTAAAAGATCAAAATTTGTGGAAAACTTATCAAAATTCACGTTTAAAACTTTTACCTAATTTTTCCTCAAGCGAAGTCGCACTTCGCTATCAATCCCAATAATTTTTCCAAAAAAATTCAAGGATATAATTTATGAATGTAATCGATGCAATTCAACAACGCCGTGCCATTAAACGCTTTGACCCAGATTTCAAAATCTCGGATGCAGATAAAAAGAAATTATTAAGCAGTGTCATGGAAAATGCACCGAGTGCCTTTAACCTTCAGCACTGGCGACCCGTGTTGGTTGAGAATGTTGAATTAAGAAAGCAGATAAGAGCAATTGCCTGGGATCAGCCACAAGTTACAGAATCATCATTATTGATTGTTTTATGTGCAAAAGTCAGTACGTGGGAAGTTGATGCGAAGCATGTATGGGATGGGGCTTCTCCAGAAGTTCAAAATATTATGGTTGGCGCAATTGACCAATATTACCGTGACCGCCCGCAAACCCAACGTGACGAAGTTATGCGTAGTGCGGGTATCTTTGCTCAAACGTTGATGTTACTTGCTCAAGAACATGGTTTAGACAGTTGCCCTATGGATGGTTTTGACTTTGATGCGATGGCAAAGCTAATTAACTTACCTGAAGATCATGTAGTGTGTTTAATGATTGCTGTTGGTAAATCAGCATCGCAACCTTACCCGAGAGTTGGGAAATTGCCTTATGATAACCTTATTACGATTGATTCATTCTAGTCTGTTTTAATGATCTTTAGATTATCATTCTGTCTTCAGATTGATCAGATGGTGTTATCAATAAACTCAAATTCTAAAGGATTTGAGTTTATATCTTAATCAAGATATGGATACTAAAAGTCAAAATTTCCAATTCTGCCCCTTAAAAAGCAAAAATTAGGTCAGATCATATCGGATAAACAAAAAACAAAATCTAAATAATTGAAATTAAATTATTTTTATTAGCTATGAACGTATGTGATTCAGTTTGATTTAAGTATTTGGTGGGATGGCGTCAGTTGAATTTAAAAAATAACATTCTGTTTTATCTATATTTTATTTTTATACAACTTAAATTTACCCAATGTTGGCCCTTTTCCTTTCAGACTATCCGTAGGATGGCTCACGTCGAGGTAACTCTATTTTCGGTTCACACATGCAAAACTCATCAACAATATCCATGTCCTTTTTAGCTCCTGCCTCAAAACAGGCATTGATAGTTCAGCCATGCCACATGATCTAAAACTTCCTGATAAAACCTTGCTAGCTTGCTTTGCTCGTCAATATGCTTTGGGGATCATGAAGGTTTAACCTATTACGTAAGGTTATGTCAACGTAATAGATTAGGGTACGATAGCTTTGTGTTGTGCTCTTACCCCTTAAAGTCAGTTGTAATGGCAGACATAAAAGTAAGTCACACGATGCTACATGGTAATATCGCAACCTTGCCCAAAGTGCGGATGTTGTTCTAAAAATAGATGATTAATCATCTTCAAAAAGTTGATGCATGGTCATAGCGACCAGTGAGCCAAACCCAGCCAATAACAGTTTCGCGTACCACATGCCATACCATGCTTTTTCCTCAGAAATGATGATCTTTGAATCATTAGATGCAGCCCAGTCAAGTAAAGAGTAGCTAGAACTTTTTAATGAATAGAAATCAAGTAAAGGGTGAAAACAGAGGGTGACCACCGCCCCTGCAATTGCATAGAAAGTTATTCTGGAAACAATTAATACCTCATTATTAAATTTTCCAATAAAATACAACAACGGGTTGATAGTGGCTGTAAACAACAATGTCCAACATCCCGTCTTATAGTCATAGCCATATTTTAGACTAAAAAAATATTGAACCATGAGCAGTAAAAAGATGAAACTTGTAATTAACCTCATAACTTTCCCATGTTAATCAGATAATTATTCTTATGGCTTTTTTCAAAAACAAAAAAAGTAATCCTTTAGTAAATAATAACGAGCCAAAGAGTGTCTGACTCATTAAAGTTATCACATTGATACAGCTAGCCCAAGATAATTAGCAATCACAAGAATACAGCTAAAGATAAACCTTTCCATCAATAAAACACCAAAAATCCCCATCACAGTTTTTAGCGACAAACTTAAATGATAAGGTAAAATGGGTGTATTCCTAATGTCTGGTGCGGCTTACATTTTAGCCACATTAACAAGTCACTGATACTGACCCCAATTAAGCCTAAAATGGTAAAAACACCAATTGCGACATTGACCCAACCAAACATTCGCCTCTCATATATTGCCACGCGATAACCGATTATGTGATCAAGCATTGATTTTGTTGAAATAATAGGAGGTTCAAAGCCTGAAGCGACTATTGCAACCCTTTTTGGATATCCTGAACAGATATAGGATCATGAACTTTCTCACGATACTTACCCTCTTCGGGATTTTTAAAAAGCTTGTATTCCCTACCCCCCAATTCTTCGTTTCTCAAAGCCAATTGTGTGGAAAAAATAAATCATAATGAAAACATAGATGGAGACCAATAGCCTCCACCTATGTTTAATTCAAAGCTTGCACCGACTGCTGCAAACCTTTTTGGATATCCTGAACATTTGTTAGGTCATGTGTTTACTGAGACTGTTCTAATTTAGACTCTTCCGTATAAAACGCCTCAACAATATCTAACACCTCTTCACCTCCCACTTCAAATTTAGCGTTGCCATAGCCTTGTCATGCCATATGATCTAAAGCCTCCTGATAAAAACCAGCTTTCTTGCTTTGTTCATCAATTTGCTTGGCTGAAGTAATCGCATCTTTCAGGTATGTACCATCCCGTAGTGTCAGGTCCACGTAGTAGATAAGTGATGGGTAGCTTTGGTGTACTTTACTCAGCAAGGTCAGTGCAATGGCAGACAAAGTAGTTTAATAGTAGTGTAGTCATCCTAACAATTTAGGTTTACTACCTTCATATTTATAATTATAGCTTCACCCTCAGAGTTACTTTAATTAGCATAAAATCTGAAATATGGTTTAAATAATATTTCTTAAAAAAGTTTTATAAATTAGTAAAATTTGCACCAAATTCTAAAACCAACATATTTTACCATTTAGAAAAAAATAATAATTTCCTTTTAATTAGCTCGCTGCTGGTAATTCATCTTTATTCTGATCTAAACTTACAAGTCTTTCAATGTAACTCCACGATTCTTCAATCTGCTCATAGTTTTGGTTGACATTTGCATATACAGTCATTCCATCTAGAATGTTAATAAACATAGAAGCTAAAACTTGAGGTTGAGAAACATTTAATTTTAAAAATAAATCTTCTGATAAGTTATGTAACCAGGTTCTATAACTCTCAATCGGATGTATAACAGATGGATACTGTTTCAAAACTTCAACTGTAGCTTTTTGAAACATACAACCATTAAAGTCCTCTGATTTAAACCAATTTACATACCATGAATAAATAGCTTTAATCCTACCCAAAGCATCACTTTCCCGGTATGTTTCGAGTTCACCTAGAATTGCTGTTTGAATATTTTCATTTCTTCTTATTAAACATGCTTCTACTAACTTTTCTTTAGAAGGGAAATACTTATAAAAAGTCATTTTCGCTACTCCAGATTCAAGAATAATTCTATCGACCCCAATCGAACCATAAGTAAATCGATTGAATAAATTTAATGCAGTTACAATAATATCTTCTTTTTTTGACATAACTTATTATCCCTTAATTTTTACACTTTCATTAGCTTAATGACAGAGCTAATTATGGCAGTCATTAAGCTTGATCTTATCAAGTGATATTTATCATTATACTTAAAAACCACCTAGCAAAACAAAATATTATTTTTATATTTTGTTTGTAACAAATTAAACTACTCTCCTATAGACTTTCAAGTCTATTTAATAAGTTTTTAAGTAAAATTTAACATGTCCAATTTTTTTTCAAAAAAACTTCCCCTCGATAAAATAATTTAATTTAGTATCATTAAAAATTGATTTTAAATATAAATGAATTTATATTTTCTCTATCCAATAAAAAATAGCTTTGGATTTGAGCCTCATTAACAATAAGCCAGATCATCATAAGCATACAGGATAGTAATAAAATCAACTGATAAGGAATAGATCATGACAGTAAAATTTGAGAACTTTAATAACCCGAGAAAAAATGCAATTGAAGGAATAAAGAAGAGTATCCCAGCTGAAATTTGGGAAAAAAATACAGTTTTTTTAAGTCAGTTGCGTAAGGCTATTTCTGAACACCCTGTTTCAAGGCATCCAGCAATTCAAATTCTTAATGATGGAGTGATTGATAAAGTTTCTTTAGAGAAAATTCATCTAGAATATCGCCATGCAATTGTACAAGTGTTTACTGATGCTCTACTCATGGCACAGTTCCAAGCTAAACAACTCGAACCACGTTTAAAATCGGGTTCCAAGATGTATCCACGTTTTCTACTGGCTTTAAACATTCTTGATGAGTTTGGCTTTCGACCAGGATTAGATGATGAAGGATATTATTCAGGTAATCCTGAATATGCTCATTATCCTCTATTCGAGGATGTATTAAATGATTTTAGAATTAGTCAAGACGATCGGAACTGTTACCAACCTTCTATGATTTCAGAAAAAGTAAGATCATATCTAGAAAACTCTTTTAATGACTATAAAGCTGTTACCGCTCTATTAGCTGTTGCTGAAGAAGAGGTCATTTTATTTAGCCCAGCATTGCGTCACGCCACTCATGCTATTGGTTACGATGTAGATAGCGGTTATTACTATGTTCATGGAGTATCACATGATGCAACAGCTGAAGCAGCAGACGATGACCATGAAGATGACTTATGGTTTGTTTTAGCCCAAGCGTGTACAGAAGAAGACTATGACTTCATCACAAAAATCTGTTTTGAGTACTGCGATCTATGGCAGCAATTCTGGGACAAACAAATTGCTGATCTTCAGTATGAACCTTATCAGAAATTAGCTTAATAAAGTTAACCCTCTGTATTTTCATATACAGAGGGTTAAGCTATATAGTTGAAATATTAAATTTATAAGAGTAAATTAATGAGGCTTATATTACTTCTAAACATGATTATGGTTTATTTACTTATAGAGTATTACCAACACTTTTAAAAACTTCTACTTAAACTAAATATCCATATTTAAACCAGCACCCATTGCAGTAATTCTTTATTATACCTAGATTTTTGGGTTTGTTGATGCTTCTGTTTGTGTAAAACTCCTCAAAAATATTCACTCTTTCTTTAACCAAAACTGAACTTAGGATAGTTCTGTTAAACCTTGAAATTCAATGTCTTCTAAGAATATAAAGCTATTTACAAGAAACTGCAAAGTTTTTCCTCCCTGTATAAATTTCATAAAGTTATATTGATTGATGAATATATACATCACTTATAAATATCATTAGTTTTAAAAGCAATACCACCTTCAATATAGTCTTTTAGGTATTTACCCAAGATTCGATGATCTTTTATTGTGGTAGGCCAGAACTGTTCAAGGCCAATATCGCTAATCACGTTTAAAACGATATTAAAAGTAAATAGAACTTTTAAGGAAAGAACATCAGGATCAGCATCAGGAAGTGCAAGCTGTAATAACGCTACAGCTTTCTTTGAAATGGGAACTAAAGTCTTGGCGACAATGGCACGTCCTTCATCTCCAGCACTGACCGTTTTAGAAAAAAATTTAATATAATGAATTCCATTTTCCTGCAAGAGTATTTGCACCATAGGCTTTGTTAAAGCATCCACCACATCAGAAATTTTTATATCATTAGGCGGGATCTCATTCAGCAATTTCAAACTTTCCGTCATGTAAGGTTGCATAACATGATCAAGAGCAGCTTCAACTAAGCCCCATTTGGACTTAAAGTGATAATAAAGGGCTGACTTATTTGCGACCCCTGCAATTTCATTGATCTTTTGCACAGACATTGTTTCAACATTGTTTTGTGAAAAAAGAACAATCGCTGCCTCAATTAATTTTTCTTTAGTTTGTTTGCTCATTAAATCCTTCAATACAATAGTTCAAATAAATCTGGAAATTACTCTGGCAATCCAAAAAATAAACCAATCTTTTTAAGGGATTGGTTTATTGTTCTATCCTTGGCTATGCCTTAAGAACAGCCTTTTGTTTCAAAAGCTTCTTTAGAAGTATATTTTATATCTGGCAGATAATCACCCATCACAGTCTTCTCTTCACCTGGCACTTTTACATTCTGAACAGCATGGGTAAATTCAGAACTTGGTAATAAATTCCGCATGATAAACAAACCAAAGTCAGCATGTCCAAATGCCTTTCCATCTTCTGCTGTATAGCCTGTTCCTCGTGGATTTAACTCAAGGAAATATACACCACATTCTTCACGAGCGTTGGCTGGACGATCTTCTGGTAAAGAAGCAACAATCGTATAGAAACCATCTTTATCAATTTTTTGGATATTCTCATCATACAGACAATAATTGGTTGCTGTACTAATTACCTCATTGGTACAGATTGACCAATACCGAATATCTGTTTTTTGCACAAACTGTTCATTATTAAATGTTTTTTCGGTAGTTGGTATTTTACCCCGAAGTTCAACCACTTTACCTAATCTTCTACTGGTTGCCGCATAAACATATTCGTTATCAGGAGTTGCCCAATAACCGAGTTTAGGTGTTACCGTTAACCCCTCACACTTATCTATTGGAGTCTTTGTAATCGGATCGAATTTATAAATACATTTGAAGCTATCTAGGGCACTAAATGCCTTATACCATTTGGGCTCCTGTTGGGCTGGAAAACCTGTATATCGGTTCTGGTTAAATGCAGCTACAGTGTTTGCTAATGGCATTGTGGCGATACGATCAATAGGACCTTTTTTCACTTGTAATACATTACAAACATCATTCCCTTTTTTCACGTCACCATTTGCAAGTTGAACTTTAAATCTGGGAAAACTGACATTTCCCTTTTGATTCATATTTTTATTTGGCACATAGACACGATATAAAATTGCCACTTTATTATTAGCTGTTTTAGGTGCATATAGTGTGTTTGTTGCAGGATTAGCAGGCAAGTCTGCCAACTGTAGTTGTGCTGAATAGGCACGGTCTTTACCTAAACGGTTATTTCCTACCAAAAATGGATTGGTTGAACCCTGATTCGGAACAATCGCTCGATCCAGTAATGAATTCACACGTTCACCTTGTGCAGTATAGCTGACCAAGGAAAAGTGCCGTGAATATGGATAATCACCATCAATCATTACCTTTGCGCCTTCAGGAACGATAAACTCTGATGACCAGTAAGTTACATTAGAATCGGGAAAGGCATAATTTAGTGGGTCTTCACCACTATGAGTTTTACTAGTGACTGAATCCTGCCACATACAATCGGTTAATTCAGTCTCTGGATGAGTGGGTACACTAACCCTGTTCGAATCGTCACTATCATTACACGCACTTAAACCTACTGAACCGAGAACTGTTAGCAATATTCCAATTCTTAATTTATTTGATCTTTCCATTAGATATCTTCCTTTTTCGATCAGTGATCACACACTGTGTTCCAGCATTATGTTTCTCGACCTCAAACTTTCCTGTTCAGGTCTAATCCATATAGATTAAATAATAATCCATATGGATTAAATTGCAAGCATATTTAAAAAATAAAGACTCTTAAAATATGACGTTTAGCTTATAAACATTAATTTAAGCTCTGAACCAACTGCTACAACCCTTTATGGATATTCTGAGCATGGGCAGGTCATGAGTCTGCTCTATTCGAGTCGCATTTGAATAGAACACTTCAATACTATCTAACCCCTCATGCCCTTCCCACCTCAAAACTGGCATTGTCATAGTTGCGCTGTGCGACATAGTCCAAAGCCTATTGTTAAAATCCTGCTGCCTTGCTTTATTCATCGACTATTTGGTAGATGATGAAAGGTTATGCAAAATAGATGCATAGCGATAAAAATAAAATAGGCCTTAAAACTAAAAAAAGAAGTATTAAGAAGATGTATAAGGAGGAACACCATGTGCACTAATTACGATTCACTCCTAAGACAAAAATCTTTTCGAATCATTTGTTTTTATTCATTTTATCGGAATCAATAAATCTTATATCTAAACTTTTGCATTTTGCATGGCATGTTTAGCTTAACATACCACTTATCGCCCTTTGGATTTCCAATAATAATTGCTTCAACTTCAAAAGCATCATTTTTAGATAGGTTCTTTGTTTTTATAAAATTGCAGAATTATTTGGCACTATCAGTATTCAAATAACCGACTCTCATTGCATCTATGTAGACACCTACTTCACCTGTTTCTTCTTGAGCAACTAGGGCATCTTTCTTAACTTTAATGAATTTTTCACTATCAATTCCAACAACTGTTTTTAGATCATTTTGATGAAGCAAAACAATAATTTCATGCTCATACTCTTCATCTTTTTCATAAAAAATCTTCCCTACAATATTTAATGTAAAATTAGAGAACTCTTGGACTCTGTTCCTATTTCTTATATTTTCTCCGAATACAATATATAGGATCCAAATCACTATTATTGCAAATACCCAAATCATCATTATTTACTCTTATAAATCGCATTACTCACTAAAAAACAGGAAATTGATTATAGATAATTTATCACGTCAAATAGAGAGCTAATTTAAGCTCTCTATAAATAGGTATAACCCTATACAATCTTAAAATAATAATGATTATTTATGCTGCTCATTACTCTCTTTAGGTTGTTTTGTGTCGGGTTGTTGAGAGCCAGGCTGTTCAGGTGGATTTTTTTTTGGCTCAGACTGCTGTTGCTGCCCAGGTGATGGATTTTTCTGATTAGCCTGTTGTTTTGAATTATCTTGATTCTGAGACATTAGTGTCTCTCCTATATAATGAAGTGTAGATAACTATCTAACACACAACCACCATAGGCCTTTAACAGAATTATAGATATAACTTAAATACACTTACTTGTAAGCAAAAATATATAACCACTCTAACAACTTAATAAACATAAGCATTCTTTGGTATAAAAATTATTAAATTTAAATAAAATTTCTATATCTTTTATAATTATCACAAAATTCTCTAGAATTAAAACCAGAAAGTATTTCAGCTTTATTTCTATCACTACGCTCTTTAGAAAATTTACTTAGATATTCCAGATAACCACACTCAGATGGAACATTTAATTTAATAGCAGGTGGAGTTTTCTTCCCTCCTATTGTTATTTTTTCAATAAACACAGCTAACCAAAGAATAAATTCATACTTATTCTCACAATTTGGTATCAGACTGATGTCAAGACTTAAAAAATTAATCTTAGCTTCATTCTTAAATCCTTGTCTAAAATAAATATAATTAAATTTTAGTTGAATATTTGTTCCAACCATTTCTTTCTTTAATTCTTTTATTAGAAAATTCAACCAATTATTTGATTTAGATGACAGTATATTTCTACTATATAAGGAACTGTATAGCTTTTCCGCTACTTCTAGATAACTTTCCATTTTTACTCTACTTTATGTTTTCTTGACAACAAAAGAACATGTTGTCTATTTTATTGATTTATACTTATCATGCAAAAGCACAAATAGACTCTAAGTATATGATTTTTTAAAATTTAAATTAAAAAATTTCTATTTAAAATATAAATTACAGCAGATTAATATCTTATTTATTCAATTCTCCCAATTAATTTTGCTTGCACAAGCAAAGGAACTGGTTGTAAATTTTCTACATTTCCATGCAAAATATAACCTTGATCATCTTCTTGAAAACTTAGATTAATTTTTAATGATCCGAAATTCCCAAAAATAGAATGGACATTTACATTGTGTTTATTTAGAATCAAAACCAATCTATTTTCTTCAATTACTCCATTATATGAATAGATTGTATCTCCTCCATTAACCAAACTATCATCAACTACGAGAATCCCACTCCCAAAGTCTTTATCTTGGCTTTTAAATGTAAGCAAATAAATTCCGTCTTTCATAATTATCTCAATAATAGACAACTAAACATACAGTTACCACTACATTAATCCTATCTCTAAGAAATGTATTCACTTTGAGAATATTAAATGTAAAACTATATATTTAAAATCCATGTTAATACTTTAATAAGCTATAACCCCATGATACCAATAAATATTATAGAATTTTAAACACTATTTCCATGTATACAATTAAACCCGGCTATATTAAATATCACTCACTTTATATAAATGGTGATTCACATGTGTTCAAATTACGAACCAATTTCAAAAAATCGTGCGCATCTTCTCGATCTTTATGAACCTACTTTCGATTACAATTCAGATATTTATCCAAGTTATAATGCACCAATTTTGATTTCTGCATACGATAATATTGAATGGCACTCTGCCCGCTTTGGTCTGATACCCTTTTGGACTGAGGATTTGGAAAGAGTTCAAAATACATTTAATGCTCGATGTGAGACCATTGCTACTAAACCCAGCTTTAAGAATGCTTGGAAGAATAATCAATTCTGTTTAATACCGGTTGAAACTATATTTGAACCCAAATATATAGACGGCAAAGCTATATGGTATGGAATTTATCGACAAGACAGAATGCCTTTTACAGTCGCTGGACTCTATGAGCAATCAAATATTAACGGTAAACTAATCATCTCTATGACGATGCTTACCATCAATGCCGATTCACACCCTTTCATGCAGCAATTTCATGCTCCTGAAAATGAAAAAAGATCTGTTGTTGTTATTCCGCGAGATAGACGAAACAATTGGCTGAGATGCGACAATGAGGAAGCAACTCAATTTTTGCATGAATTCTCCCCAGATGATTACACTGCAGCACCAAAATTCGATATGCATAAATTCCGACCAAACACGCATTAAGCAGCGCCAAGTTGCAACTTGTTCATATTTATCCATGATATTTTAACAAATGGTTGAAATGAAGTTATTAAAAAGCCCGTAATTACTCATTAAGCATAAGGTGTTCTGTAACGTCTTTGAGGATTTTCTTTAATTAGTAAGATTTAACTTCAGCAAAATATGAAAAACCTAATTTAGATCTATAAACCTTTACTTTCATACCTGTCTGAAGTTTCAGCTCTACCACTTCCATTTGTTTAGTATCTTCATTTTTTTCCTCTTGAGTAGGAATAAATATATTTAAATATTTTTCACTATTAGTTATTTTCAATTTCAACCCAAAATCGGTTGTAAAACTTGCATCATCACAATTTGAGAAATATCCATTAGATTCAATTTCAACTATTCCACCATCAAATTCTGACATATAAGATGGCTGGACTTCTGAATCCACAGTAATTCTAATTTCAGTTCTAGTTTCAATATCCTTATCTAATTCTTGTAACCACATTGTGAAACTCATAGGCTCACCAGTTTAGGTTGTTTTGTTCAATTCAGTTGAACAACTAGACTAACATACTACATCCCAAGACGCCCTAGCTTAACCTTTTACAGATTCATATCTCATACATCTACAATGAGTATTCGCACATACTCGTTACTGGGGTTCGGTAGTCATTTTTGTGGCATAAAATATTCCTATGTTTAAAGGTAATTTTGCAAATGGTTAAAATGAAGTCGTTAAAAGCCAGTACAGGCATGTTCATGCTGAATGTGTTTTCTTTAAAAATTTAAAACATTTATTTAATTTGCATATATCGCATATTCATATAGTTACAAGCATTAATGAACCTATCGGATTAAATAACGTTTCCATAAGAGTTGTCATTTTCAGGAAATCTTGTAAGAATTAAATTTCACGTTTTCATTTGTTCAACAATTTTTTGTTGTCTCTGCATTTTTTCATAAGATTATAGAAATCCTTATCACTGGCAGGAAATACGGCCTAATTCTTGAATTTTTGATGATTAGAACTTTAAATTTTTATTCCCAAAATGTCGCTGATAAGAATCAATAAGCTCATGCTGAATATAAAATTGGACACCAATCATCCTTGGATCATTTCTGCGTGTACTTAAATTTTTTCCTGCACTTTTCTCAATTTTTTCAAATTTTCTAATTAAAATTAAGTCTTTAGGATTAGCCTTGTATGCGTTAATTGCTTTAGTTAAATCTACATGAGTTAAGTACTTAAAGTCCCCTAGCATATTCTCTACAATAATTAACTCACATCCAGCAATTGTCAAAGGAACACCTTCCAGAGATTGAGGCTCTTTGTATATTTCTTCATAAGTTAGAAGACTTACAAACAAAATTTCAGGGACTTCGTTATATTTCTCTTCATACTCAACTTGAGCATCATAAATCCTATTTAAAATTGTCATGGATTATGTCTTTATGAGTATAGAAACCATATTAAAAAACATCATCCAGATTCTTAAGAACCAACATGAACTCAGTCTTTTCAAGCATTTGATTAAACCATTCAACTGACTGTGATCGGTTCATCTTTTGAAACTGATCATATTCAATATGGTGATTCCTACATAGCGGAATTGTGAAGAAATCACTTGCTTTAGTACTTGACTCTTTTAAAAGGTCGACTTGATTATTTTGTGCTACTTCTACAGATGAATTACCACAAATTACACAAGGCAGTCTCTTTATTTCGCTTAACATCTTTTGTGAGTGCATTTTGATAACCTCCCTTTATGATTCATAAAGCACTAGAAAAAATGACTTCTAACAAAAAAACCAAACATCACCAATTAACCTTCATTTGTCTATGTCGCTTATAAAGACCGAGAATTTGTTTTCTTGCTTTAATTTCATTTCCACTAAATGGCAGAAATAACATAACTTGTTCAATAGTCATTGAATTGTTCTCTATAAGAGATGAATCTTGGTCATTTGACCAATTTGATTCTTGTGCATTTAAACCTTTTTGCTTTCTTTTCATTAGGAGTAATTACTTTACAATATGGTTTTATAAATACCACGTCTAAGTAATTAATTTTTTTAAATATTAGATTTGTGATCTTTATGTACCTGCCCTTGAAATTATAGAGAGCGGATAACAGTTTTTAAATTATAGTAATCAACGCTTAATATTTATTTGATTTTATTTAAGAAACATTTCAGAGATATATTGTTGAGTTCACCTACATATCCCTACAAATACATCTTAAATCCACTGTAGTGTAAGCAAAATAACCACGTACTATGGGTTCTCCATAGCCAAACACAGAAGTTTAAAATGTCTGATTTTAAATATTTTTCTAAGAAAGCGACTAAAGACAACGAAGCGGCACATCAAGTTCAAGCGAATGAACACACTCAGGTAAATACTCCTACCACTCCTAAACCTGAAGACTCTCCGAAACCACAGGATTCAAAAGAACCTGAGACAAAAAATAAATAATTTCTTATTATGAGTGCCTAAGCAACTGATTTAAGGTGCTGTTATTATAGAGAATAGATTAGTGCACTGATTTATTTTCCTACTCCTTAATTTTATCCCTTTGATTGGTTTAGTTGTTCTAGAAATTGCAATTATCCATTAACTAAAGAAGATATAAAAAGTCTCTCAGATCTGAGAGACTTTTTTAATTAATGTCTCTAATATTTAGAATTGTATAAATTATTATAAGAATAATGGACTAAGATTTATAAAACCCTAAAAATCATATGACTTTTAGGGTTTTCCTTAACAATTTAGATCATTTTTCATGTAAATACTTTTCAATTCGTTCAGATACATACTTTCGATAAGCCAAATCCAGCTAAAATAATGCTTCAACTCAATGACCGAATATTTAAAAGATACCGAGGCACCGCAGTAACTCAGAATCTTTTAAATATTGCTAAAGAATCAAAAAAAATATAAACCAATATAGTCAATGCTGTACGAAAAATAAGGGCTTATTGGTCCCCTCTCACCCGAGTACTTTTATTTTCATGCTCGATCCATTCATCCCGTCTAAAGACACTTTCTATACGAACGCCTTCATAAACACGTTTTACATTTTCAACGTTATCAGCGTTCTTATCAATATTCTCAAGATCATCTTGGTGTAGCTCAATACCACGATTAAAAACCTCATCTAGCGTTCTGATCAACAGATCAAACTCCCCACCATTTTGCTGCTCTACTCTGCTCACTTGATTTTTATAGGGACTATCTTTCAATGAGATGACACTTTCTGCTCTTTGATAGCAACAATACAACCGAAGTGAAAGTTTTCGTGCTGCCAAATAATCAAGTAGAAACTCTCGCTTTATCTCAATCAAGAGATGATCGCCATTTTTATCCAATATCTCTCGCGCAACGACAACAAAATTTTCTTCAGGCCTTACCCAATTATTTCCGTCTTTGATCAGCCCAAGTGCAACAATAAGATCAGGGTTCAATATCCACTTCCGTCCACCAAGCACTGGTTGAGGATAGTCAAACACCAGATGTACTCCCGCAACCTCGTTACCATTTATTTCAAAGTTTTCGATGCAAGAATAATGGCCATCTTTATCTTTTGAGGATAGGAAATCATGACTACCACCTACCTCTCTCCAGGTTAATTGATCTGCAACAGCTCGTTTTCCTGAAAAAAAAGCAATCGAACCACATGAGAAAAAATCTGAGCGATAACCCGCGGCTTCAATATCCCCACTTTCATCAAATTTAGATGCTTTTAGAGGAATCCAAGTCGCAGTATTCATAGTTGTAGAAATTTCTTTACTTTGAAGCATCCAATCTAGAGTCATCATTCTTTTTCACACAACACATTGGCTAATAACAGCGGTAAGTATAGATGCTATCACTCAAAGAATATTAAGATGCAATAGATATCATTTCAGTTGTCAAAATTAACAAAAAAAAGCTTATACAAACCAGTTAGAGCATTGTTATATTGAAGTCAAAGCTAGTCGTTATAAAAATAAATGATAGTCCTAGGATTCAATTACCCGATCGAAGGATTTCGGGCAATATTCGGTGGAGGTGGCGTCAGTTGAATACGGTTGATAAAATATTGTTTTTATTTTATTGAAAAGCTTAAATTTACCCAATCTTGACCCATTACTTTTTGTACATTTCTTAATAGTCTATGAATTCTGAATTCAATAATATTAGGAAAAACATATGTAAACTCTAAAATTTTAATATTAAATATTTTTACAAGTTAAATAAGGTATATCCACAGATAAGCTTAGATAAAATTTATATTTAACTTTTTTGCATCACACCAAAGCCATAATCATAAGACCACGTAGGTACTTCATCTCTATTGTAAGGTGTTAAAGATATGCGGCAGCCTTGCTCATTGGCAATATGATACTTATCACAGTAATCTTGCATGTGTTGTGGATCGAGAGCTAACCATGCTTGAGGTTTAGCAGGAATTTCTTCGAATACCACTTGATCCCATACCAAACCATATTTTGGATATTTTAAAGTCTTGGTTGCTTTCTCATCAAAACCATACACCTGCTTTTTAACGACTAAGCTTTCAGCCCATTCAAACCTATAGGTTTCTTGGTAATTGCGTTCACGTAATGGCGTTAAATTATAGATATTCTCAGTCATAATACTGGCATCTACATCACCCCGAGAAAATAATTGCTCCCCTTGATCATTAAAATAATTTTGGCAAAAACTTTTAATTTGTTGATCATCATATTTTGCAAATAAACAATTGAGCTGATCAAAACGCAATCGAGCATTAATGACTAATTGAGATTGATTATCCCACGGTAAAAGCTCGCTTAAATCTTGGGATGAATAAGTAGATGTTATCGATGACACATATCCTTCATAACCCGGATAGACAAATACAGATCTGCGTTGTTTAGTTTGTTGCTTATTTTTTTCAATGTCTCGTTGTTCACAATAACGATAATTCCACTGTGGAATCATGATATTGGCATACTGTATTTTTTCTAATCGATGACGATTGACTCGACCTGCTGTTTGTACAATGGATTGTACACTTGATGCATCAATAATCGCCCAATCAAAATCATGATCTCGCCCGACTTCTTCCACTGGTGTTGCAATCACAATAAATAGATTATTTAGAGAATTAGATTTCTGAATGTGATCAATCATTTCATCATCTTGCTCAATCTGCTCATTACCCGTTTTTCTTTTTTTACCGTCTTTATGACGTGTTAAAAGCTGATCTAAACGTTGTTCTTTATAAAACCTTGAAATAAGCCAGTCATTTGCATGATAGCAAGCAATATTTGCCTCAGGTAAGTGATCTGACAAAAATTGGGCAAGTCGAATTGCATGTTTAATATTGGCAACCCGTATTAGCCCCAAAGAAATTTTCTTTTCAGTCTTTTTAAAATGCCAGGCATGCACTTGATGAAGTTGCTTTACTCCCTCCAATACCGACTGTTTCCACGATAAAACTGTCGTTTCACGTAATGAAAGCAACTGAGCCAGTCGATGAGTAGGCTTAGAGAGCAAGTGAGCTTGTAAATTATCTAAATACTTTTGATAGTTTGTATTAAATTCTGATTTTTGATTTGACTGCTCTAACCACACTTGGGGTTTAAGCTCATTATCAATAATCGCAATGCTTGATTTTTTCTCGGTACCATAAAGAGCAGCTCGCATCTGCATACCAGACTCAAAGGCTCGATGAATTGTTTTGGCAACGGTCAGTGATAAGGTTGCAGATGAACAAATTACGTTCCGACCATACAAAGCAGTGAGCTGAACTAAACGCAACACCGCAATGAGTGCTTTAGGTTCATAGCCATCCACCTCATCTAAAATCAAGTCACTGCTAATTATTCTGAGTAATGCCTTAACGTGATGTCCTTGTCGATGAGGTTCACCCGCTGCAATCAGATAATCAATGGTTGACACCAATAATGGTGAAGCAAGAATGGTTGTTTCCTTTTGATCTAAAACTTTACGTCCATTTTTTTCAACCGTAAACAATGGATGTAACCATTCAGGTAATTCACAGTCCTCGCCCCAAGCATCAAACATAGGCTCAGGATGATTTTCATCTTCATCAACAAACTCAATTTTCTCTTTACTTTGATCGAATAAAGTCTGAGTAACAGTATCACCAATAATCACGGCGATTTCATCTTCCGATAGATTCATAGATGTTTTAAGTGCATGCCCAGTCTGCAAAGTTAGAGAACGCAAATTAAGCGCAATCGCTAGTCTTGGGTCATCTGGTCGTAAAGTACAAGCAGCGCGCAAATTCATACGGGTTTTACCGCTTCCTGTCCCTGCAATATTAAATACCAGTGCCGGTGTTTCAGGGTGCTTCTGTATATTCTTTTGCAATGCATTTGCTGCGATATTTTGCCATTGGAAACGTGGATGAGTTGTTGGCTGGCAAATGTACTCAACTGTTTGTTCAGATAGACCAGATAAACTCAAATCAGTCATCATTTGAACTGCGATGCGTGAAGCCCGATCTCCGACTTGGTGTAAATGCCATTCTAGTGGTTGATCTTGTAATTTGGCTTTCTTGTCTGGGTCTATAGTTTTAAGCTTGGTATTGGCAAATAACGATATATTTTCAGGCTTTTGCAAAGAATATTGCTGGGCCGAGACAATATGATCGGCATGAATCAGAGCTGCTCGTGAATGTAGTGCTAAGGCTTTCCAATATAAAAGCGGGTCTGTTTTTTGTTTTGATATTAATGCAGTTAAACGCTGCATACGTTTTTGATGACTTTTAAAAATAGAGTCTGGTAATTCACCGGCACAGCTCATTTGTTCATGACTTGGAACTAATTTACGGACATGATTTTCATAGTGAGGTAAGGCCAATGGATCATTTTTTAAAGCTTCTTCCACGCCTAATAAGCCATGATGTGTCACAATCAAATAATCGACTGCTTCTAATTCGTTTTGGATTCCCTGTTCAATTTCTTGTCGTTCACCTAAAGTAAATTTATCTAAACCTTTACCTAAATTGTTCCAGGCAAGTTGCCAGTCCCACCCATTTTTTCTGAGTTGTTGCAATAATTTTAGAGACAGCCATTCATGTCGAATATCATCTCTAATTTTTTGCCCTGCCATTTCTGGACTTAATTTGTTTTGAAAATGTTGTGAGGCCTTACCAATATCATGCATGTCCCCTGCTGCACCTGCCAACAAGCTACTAGCTTTGACCCATTCATCTAGCATCAATAACTTTTGTTGTTTTTTGGTCGATGCAACTAGATATGCACCGTCATGGGCAAATTTATGTTTTGCGCCCACAACCCATACCAGCTTCATTCTTCGTACACCAAAATTAATATAGGCGGCTACCGCAGTCTGTCGAGTGGCGACTTTTTTGAGTGCGCTGCGAATTTCTTTTAAACCATCCATGGTCATGGGTGCTTGCCAAGATGAATGTCCTGTACGAATCGCATAGCTATCCAAGATCGCTCGAGTTTTCTTTAAAGCACGCTTCTCACATGCCGAATTAATGATCACATGCATAGTTTATTGTTAAGATGTCTGTTTAGTAAAATATAGTGGTTTGTTTTAAAAAGAGAAAGTTTTGATAAAAAGATATAGCCTTATAGCGACATCTCATGTCGTTTTGAAAGTATATTTTAGCTTATCTGTACTTAACAAATAGTTGCAAGTAGTTGTAGTCGTTTCTGTATAATCTTTTTTGTTGACTACTGTATAAGTAGTTGAGAAAGAGACTAGATTCTTGTTTAAGAACTATCTCATTGACCATCGCTTTAGATGGATTACTTTTTGTTACATCTAAAATCTCAATGAATAACAACAATATAAATGTAAATACAAAAATAACGCCCGAGACTAGATTATTGTTGGATTGATATAAAAATTTAACTAGTCATAATGAATTATGAACTGAGCAGCACAAAGCATCTCAACTCTTTTGTGCTGCTCTTCAAGTTAACTCGTATCAAAAGGAGCTTACTCATGAGTAATCTTATCACAGAACATATAAATCCATTGTCAAATCAAGAAAAATCATCACCTGATTTTTCACTGAGTATGTCAGCAAAACTTCTAAAGTTATCTCCTAAAGTATTTACTGAACTTTTATACAGGAATAAATTTATTTTTAAACGAAGTAAGCAAACTGCATGGGAGTCATATCAAAATATTGTAGATAGAGAAATCTTGTGCCATCGGGTAATAAATATAAAGCACTCTACATGCATAGTAGTTCCACATTTACAAGTTAGAGTCACTTTAAAAGGTCTAACATATTTTAAGAATAGATTTTGCTCTTAAATCTACGAAGATATTATTGCGACATTTGATGTCGCAATAATACTCAATATTTATCTAATTTCTCAAATAATGTGTTAAAAATTGGCTGGATAACAAAAACGGGGAAGATAATGCCTGAACCACAAACTGATATTTTTATAAATGCCTTAGAAGAATCAGTGCACTTTAGTTTAAAAACGATTAATTCCAATATTGAGAAAGGCGGGATTCGTTTAAGTAAGCAACAAGCACTTGATTTACCTTATCTTAGTGCTCGAACTTTATTAAACGAAGACTTTCTGATTCCCACTGACTATCAAGCAAATGCAGGTAAAACGGCCTCTATTTTTAAAGTCGTAAAAGCGGCCATGATTAATGATGAGATCAGTTCAGAAGACGCAGAATTTCAACAACAAGTGGAACAGCTCAAGCCATCCATTTCATCTGTTTTTAATGAGCCGTATCAAGCAGGTACAGAAAACATTGATATACGTATGCGCCAGCTTTTAATTCCCAAAAATGGTGAATATGTTTCAGTGAGTCCACTTACTGCTGCCGGTGTAAATTATCTTGTGAACCAGGAAGTTGATACTGTAAATGAATTACGCAAAGCAAAAGACAGTGAGTTTAACCGCATTCAAACTGCTATTTTTGGTATAGGCGGAGCCAATCCACAAAATGTCGGAAGCCTAGTGCGTTCAATGCAACGCCCTATTACAGTGGATGCCCCTCAAGCAAGTGAAAAAGTACGCCAAGCATTAGCAATTTTCTATAACGGATTCACCATAAGGCTATCCCGCAAGATAAAACTTCTTCATGGAACTAAACGAGCAAAAGAAGCGATTAAAGAGTGGTCAGAAATTTTAAATCGCCACCTTATTATCACCGCGACCAATACCATTCAAAATTGGCATGACCTCGAGATTTTCGCTCCTTCGACCAATCGAGATGTACGAGATCAGGAAGTTATTTTCCTGAATATCCTTGCTAAAGATGTATTAAGACAGGCGACTTTTCAAAAAAATATTTTAGAAGAGGCTGAATCAATTTTACCAAGTATGGAAGAAATTGAGCGTCCTTCATTCTGGGTTCATCCGAGTCTTTCATTTGTTTTACAAGGTTTGATTGATCCCGAGCTAAGAGATGATCACTGGAGAATTAAATTCTCAGATTATTTAGCTAGAAAAATCACCAATGAAACCTTTGATATCGAAATCAATAATGAAACTATAACGATTAGCCTAGATAGCAATGCTGAAGGTTATATCGCCCGTCGTTTACGGGAGATTATTCGATGAGTCGTTATGTCGTTATTCCTCGTATGCGAGTACAAAATGCAAATATGCAAAGTAATGGCCTGTTATTAGGCGGTGTACCTGTATTTGCAGCCAACATGTTTGCACATCATTTGGCAAGACAATTAGGCACTCAAGAACAAGGCATTATTTATATTCATCATGACCAACAGCGTTTAGGTGGGCAAGCCTATGGCCGCTTTACGCCTGCTCAACGTCGTGGTGCCGTGTTTATTGGTAAAAAGGACTATTCTTCTAAAAATAAATATGCATTGTCTTTACAACCAACTGCATCTTGTCATTTAGAGTTTAGCCTTGTGATTAAATTTTCTAGCTCTCGAATTAGTCCAGAAAAACTAACAAACATACTGAAACGTAGCCGTTTTGCTGGCGGACAAATTATCGATTTTTTAGATATTACCACCCATGCTGAAAATGAATTAGAAACTGCCTTAAAGAAAATCAAAACTGGGTTCGCCATTTTAGATCGACAAGATTTGCTTGTTGAATATCAGCAACGTCGACAGATAAATCGTGTTCAGGCCTTTACCCAACTGTTGGCATTAAAAGCAGATGCGCTTAGAGCTTTCTTTAATGACCCAAATTTAAGTTGGATATCGGCAACTAATTTGGGGTACGCCCTGCTTGAGCCACTCACAGACCAACGAGCTGGTATTCGCCAAGCACAAGATCAGGAAACGACAGCACATGCCTATGCAGAACCGCTTACCGGCATTGTTCAGTATTTTTCTTTAGGTGAGATTCTAAGGAAAAATACTGAGGCTGAGGATGACACTTGGCATAACTTGCAAAAATTATTGTGGATCTATCACTGGCCGCAAGACGACATTTTTCGTTTAAAACAAAATTGCATTAATGCATAAATCATTTTTGAACATAAGGAATTTTTTACATGACAATTTTTAAGAAATTACCAGGTAGCCTTTCTTTACAACGCGGCACAGTACTGAGTGATGGGGCGTTTTTTAACTTATTTGAAGATGGCAAACAAGAACCATTACATGTGATGTATCATGGTATCCGAGGGACTCAAAATGTCGCAGGTAATAAAGAAAAAGGTGCTGCAACAGGTAATTCTCTGGCTCGCGAAGTCACCAATATTCAGTTGACCGAATCTGCAAAATTACAACCTAAAGCCAAACTTTTAGTGAAATGGGACTTCCGTTTTATTGATTTAAGCTATGTGCTGTTTGCAAGTGCTTCTAAAGCGGGTGCTGACAAAAGCGAAGAATATAATTTCCGCCAAGCTTTCTTAAATTTTGTAAATCGCGCCAAAGAAAGCGATGGACTTAAAGAAGTTGTACGTCGTTATGTACGTAATATCGTGAATGGTCGTTGGTTATGGCGTAATCGTATTGTCGCTGAAAGCATTACCATTCAAGTGACTGCTCAGGACCACCATGAAACATTTAGCTTTGATGCACTTTCTTATAACCTTAAGAGTTTTGATCAACCATCTGAACAAGAACAAAAACTAGCAGACACTTTGTTAAAAGGAATTACAGGTGAATCAACAAGTGCTGCCTTGCATATTGAAGCGATTGTTGACTTCGGAATGGGTGGTGTAGAAGTTTTCCCATCTCAGAATTACTTGGAAGATAAACCAAAAGGTTTCTCTCGATCTTTATATCAATTAACACCAAAAAAACCAGACCACAAAGCCAATGACAACCAATATCTAGGTCAAGCTGCATTACGGGACCAAAAAATCGGAAATGCGCTAAGAACAATTGATACCTGGTATCCACAGTTTAAAGAAAACGATGAAAAGCCAATTGCAGTAGAGCCTAATGGGGCAAATCTAGAAGGACAGATTTTCTATCGTGTGAGTAAAGACAAAGTTTCTGCATTCGATATTTTAAAAGAAATTGATGAGCTTGACCCTAATAGCGAAAAAGGCATGTTCCTGATTGCATGTTTAATTCGTGGTGGCGTGTACTCTGAGGGTGAATAATCATGGATGCCAATTATTATCTGGATATCCGTGTTCTTGAGTCATCAGATGATACGGATTTAAAACTTGGCCATATTCGTAATCAAATTTACACCGTCATTCATGGTGCATTTCGAAAACTACCTGCGCATTACGCGCTTGCGTTGGAGATATCCGATAAATTGAAAGCGAAGCAGGAACAGTTTGAGAAAAAAAATGGTCGTTCAGCTAAACCTAACTTTGATATTTTGCGAATTTTTGCAGAAAAACAGGAGGAGTTAGATGGGTTAATCGAGGCAATTAAAGGACACTGGAAAATTCGCGACTATACCTTTTTAGGTGTCGCAATTGCTGTTCCTGCTGCCAAAATTTCTGGTTGGAAAAGTTATCGAAAGTTTCGTATTCCAACTCAGAAAGCTGAACGCACAAAGCTTTCTCATCAAAATGAACCTTTAAGAGATAGACGCTTAAAAACTGCCAAAGAAATGCCCTTCTTTCAGGTGGTCAGCAGTACAGGTCATGGTTTTACAGTGATTATTGATGTGCAGGACAGCGAAAATGCGGGATACGGCTTACCAGACAGTTATGGCCTTGCCCGTAAGGAAAGCCCCTTTGCTCTTCCAGTCTTTTAAGGAAATATAATATGAGTCAACTCCGTCAAGAACGCAGCCGCCCACTTATGCTTTCAAAGCGTGCCTGCGTATTTTATCTCGAAAGAGTTCGTGTCGTTTTAAAAGATGATCGAATTGTTTACTTGACGGAGAACTCACAACCTGTGGAATATTTTTATAATATTCCCGAGAAAAACACAGCCTTTTTACTCCTTGGCAAAGGCAGTTCTTTAACAGATGCAGCTGCTCGGCGTTTAGCAGAATCCAATGTCATGGTTGGATTTTGCGGTTCTGGAGGTTCCCCTTTATTTTCATCATTAGACTTAACATTTTTAGCGCCACAAAGTGAATATCGACCTACTGAATATATGCAAATCTGGATGAAAGCATGGCTAGAAGATGACGCGCGCTTACTCATGGCAAAAATATTATTACTCGAACGTATTGCCCTCGTATCACAGGCTTGGAAAAAGAATTTTGATTTGATTCAATCTGGTATTTATATTGATGAGAACGCTTTAAACACATTTAAACAAGATATTGATCGTTCCGAAAATCAACAGGAATTACTTGCTGCCGAAGGACGTTGGGCCAAAGCATTATATAAACAACTTGCTAAAGGTTTTGGCCTTGAGTTTACGCGTGATGAAGGTAAAAACTCTCACGATACTATTGTTGATATCGCCAACAGTTATCTCGATCATGGAAACTATATTGCCTATGGCTATGCAGCAGTGGCTTTAAATGGCATGGGAATTAGCTTTGCCCTCCCTATTCTGCATGGTAAAACACGTCGTGGAGGTCTAGTCTTTGATCTCGCCGATCTGGTTAAAGATGCTTTTGTGATGCCAATCGCTTTTACATGTGCCGCAAAAGGATTAAATCAAAAAGAATTCCGGATGCAACTTATTGAAACCTGCCAAGATCAAGATCTTTTGGATTACATGTTTAGCTTCATTACTGATATATGCAGTAAAATTAAATAAAATCATATGATTAAAACTTATACCTCATAACGAAGTATTTTCACTCATTAAAAACTTATATAATTGATTTTAAGAGTTTTGTATTAACTTAACTCTAGTTTGTCATCGTATAGATGATTTAGAAATGTCAAATCTTTGAGCAACGGTAAATATGAACGTTTGTCATCGTATAGATGATTTAGAAATAACAATACGAATTGTCCTGATGGCTATTATCGTTTGTCATCGTATAGATGATTTAGAAATTAATTAGATTGTGCGTTGTGGTATGCAGTACGTTTGTCATCGTATAGATGATTTAGAAAAAAAGTGCACGTAATCGATCAGACTCTAAACGGTTTGTCATCGTATAGATGATTTAGAAAAGCAACATGGTCAAAAATAGCTTATTCTTTTCGTTTGTCATCGTATAGATGATTTAGAAATTTTGGATGGTCTCTTTGTCCATGACCAAAAGGTTTGTCATCGTATAGATGATTTAGAAAAAGCACGTGCACGGCGTGGCCGCAAAGGTGCTGTTTGTCATCGTATAGATGATTTAGAAAAACATCAACACATCGTTAAGGGTGCACTATACGTTTGTCATCGTATAGATGATTTAGAAATTTCTCGCTATGAGAAGTATATCAATGACCCTGTTTGTCATCGTATAGATGATTTAGAAAGCAGTGGGGACAAACCTTTAACGCCTGTTCCAGTTTGTCATCGTATAGATGATTTAGAAATCTATATTTGCAGCCAAAGCTCGACGTAAAAAGTTTGTCATCGTATAGATGATTTAGAAATTTGAACGACAGATAGAAATCTTTCATGTGATGTTTGTCATCGTATAGATGATTTAGAAAAGTACCAAGGATGAAAGCCTCGTCATACGTAAGTTTGTCATCGTATAGATGATTTAGAAATTTACCTTCTCTCGACTGGAGAGAAACCCCTCGTTTGTCATCGTATAGATGATTTAGAAATAAAAAAATCAAACATGTCGGTTAGGCGTTGAGTTTGTCATCGTATAGATGATTTAGAAATTCTTGATCATCGTTATGTAAAAACCATTCCAGTTTGTCATCGTATAGATGATTTAGAAAAGCACGCTAGTGTAATTAAACTTGTTAGAACAGTTTGTCATCGTATAGATGATTTAGAAAAATAGGTCAGGGTGCTTAATTGCTGTATGGATGTTTGTCATCGTATAGATGATTTAGAAAAGACCGAGGTGGAGGAGCTGAAGCTAGATTACGTTTGTCATCGTATAGATGATTTAGAAACTTACCATTCCATCCGAATCGAGCAACTTTCTGTTTGTCATCGTATAGATGATTTAGAAAAAGCAGGTACCAGATGATTATATTCCACAGATGTTTGTCATCGTATAGATGATTTAGAAAATCTATCTGAATATTGGAGCAAGCTAGCTAATGTTTGTCATCGTATAGATGATTTAGAAACTTCTCTAATTGAGCAATTAAGGGCTGATGCAGTTTGTCATCGTATAGATGATTTAGAAATACACCCGTTCCAATTGCTGCACCTCGCCCTAGTTTGTCATCGTATAGATGATTTAGAAACGGTTCAAATTCACCCAGCCCTTCGATCCTGTGTTTGTCATCGTATAGATGATTTAGAAATTTGATGTTAACTGGTTAATCCCGCCACCTACGTTTGTCATCGTATAGATGATTTAGAAAAATAGAGCCGATTCTGCGCAGTAGACCTATCAGTTTGTCATCGTATAGATGATTTAGAAATACAAGTTGGTGACAAAGGTCAAGCTTATGTTGTTTGTCATCGTATAGATGATTTAGAAATTAGAGATAAGTACACATGCCAGTGTTGTGGTGTTTGTCATCGTATAGATGATTTAGAAACGACCGTGACTCTATGAGCGTTAGAATATCACGTTTGTCATCGTATAGATGATTTAGAAATTATCGGGATTTACATAGATAACATCGCCCTGGTTTGTCATCGTATAGATGATTTAGAAAACACGAGAGCGCTTTGTTTTAGAACGCTTGACGTTTGTCATCGTATAGATGATTTAGAAATTAGCCTCAGCATGACCCTTATTCTCTAGAAAGTTTGTCATCGTATAGATGATTTAGAAAAAACGATTAACTGGTGTTCTACATATGGCTTTGTTTGTCATCGTATAGATGATTTAGAAAAATACCAGCCGCACTATCGAACAAGGTTATTCGTTTGTCATCGTATAGATGATTTAGAAATGGTACTTAGCAGCAGCGAATGCATCAACAGAGTTTGTCATCGTATAGATGATTTAGAAATTACCTCAGTCATGGCTCGCTCAACCCAAAGCGTTTGTCATCGTATAGATGATTTAGAAATGTTGAACGTACAGTTACTGGAAATCTAAGTAGTTTGTCATCGTATAGATGATTTAGAAATATCGAGTCCAATTGAGTTTATGGCACTTCCAGTTTGTCATCGTATAGATGATTTAGAAAGTTCCTGAACGCATTTCCACTCATGCATTAGAGTTTGTCATCGTATAGATGATTTAGAAAATCAATGCCGACAACAGGGGTGATGCCACCACGTTTGTCATCGTATAGATGATTTAGAAATAACTGTGACATTGAAAAGCTTGAACGTATGTGTTTGTCATCGTATAGATGATTTAGAAAACATCGTGAACAAGGCCCAAGGCGGTTCGGATGTTTGTCATCGTATAGATGATTTAGAAATCAATCGTGTAGTAGCCAATTTGCACACCGTCGTTTGTCATCGTATAGATGATTTAGAAAAATTGCATAAATAGCAAAGATGTGAATATAGCGTTTGTCATCGTATAGATGATTTAGAAATCAAGTTCAACCTTGTTGGAGTGAGATACTTCGTTTGTCATCGTATAGATGATTTAGAAAAATCAATCTAGTCTTAACACTGTCACCGATATGTTTGTCATCGTATAGATGATTTAGAAAACAACCTTGAGGCGGACGTTTACAGTATGTTGGTTTGTCATCGTATAGATGATTTAGAAAGCCAGTAGCTTGCTTAGAATTGTC
>NZ_KE007347.1:1836994-2145559 GCF_000400715.1 Acinetobacter genomosp. 15BJ
CTCTATGTTTGTCATCGTATAGATGATTTAGAAATGTAACGGTGCAACTTACTGCAAACGTCCTCCGTTTGTCATCGTATAGATGATTTAGAAAATCACCATGACGATATAATTCAGGGTCTTTGAGTTTGTCATCGTATAGATGATTTAGAAAGAAACTTTAGCAGAACACAGTGAGGGTGCTTTGTTTGTCATCGTATAGATGATTTAGAAAATCTATGGCCGCTGGCTTGGCTCAATTGCAAGGTTTGTCATCGTATAGATGATTTAGAAACTGAACATTATGCGGGTCGTATCAATATCGAAGTTTGTCATCGTATAGATGATTTAGAAACAACACCAGCACCCACGCCAGTTGAGTCATAGGTTCGTCATCGTATAGATGATTTAGAAATCCAGAGCGTAATGATTTCAATGGTATCTTAAGTTCGTCATCGTATAGATGATTTAGAAAAAGAAAAGGCGAATGGCAGACCTATCAGTACCGTTCGTCATCGTATAGATGATTTAGAAATGCAAACTTGCTAGGTAAAATGGATCTAAATCGTTCGTCATCGTATAGATGATTTAGAAAAATCTCTAGGAGTTTACAAGTCTGATTAATTGGTTCGTCATCGTATAGATGATTTAGAAACTAGTGCAGAATCAATTAGAAAGTCACACTTTGTTCGTCATCGTATAGATGATTTAGAAATACATCTATTGCATCAAGCTCAACATTACCCGGTTCGTCATCGTATAGATGATTTAGAAATTTAATGCAGGGGAAGGGTCGTATTCAGCTCTGTTCGTCATCGTGTAGATGATTTAGAAAAACACTGGAACGCAAGGTTCGTCGTTGTGAAAGTTCGTCATCGTGTAGATGATTTAAAAACTGAAATAAACTTTTAAGATGTGGTTTATTCCGTTGCTCATCGCATAGATGATTTAGGAGTTGTTGTTTATTAATGCATGATAAGTGGATGAGATCTACCATTGCTGTACTTTGATTTTCCTATATCTGTGATAGAACTCTAAATTATATTTTTATCAAAAAAATTAATTTAATTGAAAGAAATAGGGAGCCACAGCTCCCTTATTCACGACTAGCTAACTTAGCTTCAATCCATTCATTAATTTCCCAAGCAGACCACCCTATACGTTTTTGAGAGATCGAGACTTTCTTTGGAAACGTTGGATCAAAATAAGGGGAATTTTCATCCATCATTTCATATATTGTTGAACGGCTAACACCAACAAATAATACAACTTGATGTATATTAATTATTTGATTCATCTGAAAAGTTTGACCTGTGATCGACGCATTCATGATGTTTTCTCCTAATCATTGATGCGAGCGCGTAATCGCTCAGATGATAGGCCAGTCCAGTAAAATTTTACGCAGTCCAATGTTGTCCAAGCTCTTCTAGTTCAATGCTTGAACCGACTGCTGCAAACCTTTCTGGATATCCTGCACATGGTCCAGGCTCTGTGTTTGCTGATGCTGCTCTGGTTTAGATGCTTCATTGTAAAACTCCTCAACAATATCCAGCCCCTCTTCACCACCCACCTCAAAAATCGTATTACTATAGCCTTGACGTGCTACATGATCTAAAGCTTCCTGATAAAATCCTGCTGCCTTACTTTGTTCATCGATCTCCTTAGCTGAAGTGATAGCATCATTTAAACTCACATCATCCCTCAAAGTTAAATCCACGTAGTAAATGGGAGTTCGGTAGCTTTGAGTGGTACTTTTCCCCCTCAGAGTGAGTTGCAATGGCAAACATGAAAGCAGGTCACCTGATGCAGCACTGTAATAACGTAACCGTGCCGCTAACGTGCGGATACTGTTAAAACCAGTAGTTCTAAAGATAAATGAACCCAATTCATCGGATTCATCTAAATTTACATAGAGTCTGCCGTAAGGCTTACACTGTCCTCCTTGAGCCAGTGGGCAGAGATCAGGGGATGGACATGTGTGTTGCTCAATGCCATTCTGTCCGAGTCGATGGCAAGTGTCTCCATTACCTGAACAGATTAAGCGTCCTGTTTGTCGGTCAAATAGGCTGTACTCTGCCCGTAGATTCAGTTCAGGATCATTAAAAATCATGCGGACTGGTATGGTTCTGAGTTTCTGGTTTTGTGCATTGGCACGTAGTTGTTCATCCAAGGGATGCTTAATCCACCCATCTTTTCCTTGAATTTGACTGGTAATGGTAAATTGATCATCTTTTTCAGGCAGTCGTTTGCCATTCTTTTCTACAATTTTCCCAATACTAATACGACCCAATATCGGCGGTGTAATTGCAAGGCCTTTAATCATTGTGATTTCCTTTAAATAAAAATTGAACATAAAAAAATCCCATGATTTTTGATCATGGGATTTCCGGTTGTGGATAGATGATGATTTATCCACCGTTTGGATAAATCTGAAATCTTCGTGTTCCTGCTTTGGTTTGTGGAAACTGCTGTAGATATTCAGGATGCTGTTTAAGTAGAGATTTGCTGTCTAGGCTGATCGAGTCCTGTGACTTTTTCCAAGTTACTGAACCACCTGTAAATATCGCTCGCTCAGCTTCTTTCATCATCATTTGTAGTTGATGTTTGAGTTCATCAAAATATTGTTGATGTTGTTCAACTTTGTGTCGCTCCTCTAACAGTTGATTAAATAAGTAGTTGGCTTGTTCATTCTGGGTCAGGTCTTCTACTGTTAATGGAGTCTGCTCTGGGTAGAGCTGTTGCAAGGCCTTGGCTGCTGAGGCAGAGGCATCTACACTTGGTGGAATTCCTGATTCTACACATTGCCAAAAATGGCGTTCGGCATTAATGATGTGCTGAATCACCGTTTCATTACGCGTCACCTTATAGATTTTGGTTTCATGCCCACAGATCAAGGCACAGATATGTGCAGCCTGTTTGCCTGTCACTGCCAGTTGATGCTGAACTTGGCAAAGGACATACAGTGGTACACCATCTCGCCATAGTTTTGATCCATATTCCCCTACAGTTTTACACTCTAATATTTGAACTTCGCCATTGCCCACCACGGCATAATCCAAGTTCGCCAACATAAAGTGTTTGTCTTCATCGGGATGTTGTAGCACTGCATTGACCCGACGTACCTTGTTGTTAGTGTGCATGCTGTAGTATTCAGCCACCAACGGTTCTAGCTGTTTACCCCAGTACAACGGAGCATATCCTGCACTTTCATCCTCAATATTTTGCTGCATCCGACCAGTCTTGATCATCCACAGTTCCAGCATCGACATATAAGGATTCAGTCCACAGGCCGTTGCTGCATCACTACTGCCAATACCTTGTTTTCTGACCTCTAGCCATTCCTGATAATTCATTTGCTTGGTGTTGGCGAGTCTTTTCGCTGTCAGAGCTTTGGTCTTTCGTGGCTGTTTGTTTGGTCGGTCACGTTTGGGGCGAGTTCCCAACTCAACCTGTTGAGTGGGTTGATTTAAGTTTGGTACATAAGGTTGTAAGGGTGGATGACTTATCGTGTTCAGAATCTGAGTATTGCTATTCATTGCAATTATTCCTGTAAGAGTAAAATCGTAAAAACTGAATTTTGAACATAAAAAAGCCGCATCTGAGGGTGCGGCTAAAGGTGTTGCTTTGCTTGTACGGTGTTACAGTTTGCTTAGGCTAATGGAGGTGACTTAAATCAAACTTAATAGATTCGAAGTTTTAGAATGTCTGATCTAAGCCACCATTCGGAGGGCCTGTTCCAAACCTCGTTGCTTGATTGCTGCCCCTGCCCCAAACCAAGCCGAATCAAGTCGATGATCCGTACTCATCGCTCGGCGTTCATGGTCTGTGAATTCAGTAATGGCGCAAAGTAAACCATAGGCCGTATCTTTGGCTGAACTTAGTTCTGCTCCACGTCCATGTCCGTTAAACATGGTCATAACTTTAGACATAGCTCGTCCATTTGGTTCAGTTTTATTGTCTGCTTTACTTACTGAGGTGATGCCTTGATTTGGCATAGCAGCATTTTGATAGAACTGAATAATACTTTCATCCTGTTCCACCGCACTCAAGTTAGTGTTGTTAAATACCGCATCGAAGTAGGCTGCCGCTTCCTGTTGAGTCACCTTACGCTGACTCAGTTGTTTCATTTCATACATGTGTTCATCCCATGCACGAACCGAAATACCGAGTTGCTGTTTGACTTTCTCGGCATCGAACTTGGTACTATGCGGCACTTTAACCACACCTGAATTGCCCTGTTGACCACGTAGAGCAATCGCCAAAGTGTTGTTACACACCACGCGGATAGAAGTAAATTGAGCCGTGGTGGCAAGTGTACCATCACAAGCAGTAGCTAATAGAATATAGCCATTGCTGACATCTTTTCCTTTTAAAGCAGAGCTTTGTCCTGTCTTAGCCAATGCCCAGAATTTCTTACCGCCTTTGAGTACTCCTGCTGTTTCCAGTTCGAAGCCAGATTGTTCAGTCAAGTCTTTGTAGAAGTGTAGGATTTCCATGGGTTGTACTTCCTGAAAGCGTTGGCTGACCACAGATAAAGGCTCATGTGTGTCTGAACGATATAAGACCCGTTGTTCTTGATATGGCAAGATCAGATTTTGTTGTTTGTGGTTTTCGGCCATATAACTGACATCGGAGGATTCAATCCTCCAGTCCATACCAGCCTGCTTTGCCCACACCTCAATCGGTTGGTTTGGAGTGAGTTGATTGCCCAAGCCATGCCAAGGGGTTTGTCCTACAAATGCCATGCTTTCAACTAAATGTGCCATAGGAATAATTCCTCTATAAAAGTGAAGTTGTTTAAAAATAAAATTGAATGAAGCTTAAGCAGCTACAGCAAAATCTTGTCCGCATTGCAGACAGTAGTAATGTTGAGCAGATTTATAATACCGATAGAAATAATGCTGACTGACCATGACTAGTGTTCCACCGACCACCACTCCAATCAGCCCACCGATATAAGGGGGAATACCTGCTTCTTTTGCCAGTTTGATACCGAGTGCGGCCATTGCGGATGGTGAAAATGCATCGAGGATCTTTTCAAAATACTGTGGGCCATTCGGTTGGGATTCTCTAAGAATCACCTGTTCAGAATGGCAATAAGGACAATGTACGGTGCTCATCACGAAAGTCCTGTAAGTAGATATGAATGTTTGAAACTTTTGATTCAGGCATAAAAAAACCATGCCTCTTGGGGCATGGTTGATGTATATGCTCTCGGTGTCTTACTTAAAGCTATAACTTGCTGCACCTTGATCAGTCTCAATATCGACCTTCACCACAGCATCGTAAGAACATCTGAGGTAAAGCTGTAGAGACTGTCCAATCTGGAAATAGGCAGGCAGCTTGATCGGATCATTGTATCGACCTGTATAACTACAATGTCCGTTATTCACATCAACCTTATTTAAGGTAATCGGTTCAGAGTCCAGTGAACGGAGGGTTAAAATCACATAGGTTCGGTTATATAAACCTCCTTCGCTATATTCAGTATTGAGATTGACTTCCATGCGATCGGGATTGAAGCCTGACGTACCACAGCCTAATAAGGTCAACGGTAGTGTGATAGCAGCAGAGAGCATTAATTTTTTAAGTATATTCACAACAATATTTCCTTTATTGGATTTACCTTGATTTGATATTGAGCAGCACCAAACATTTTGGTGTTGTGGCTTCGTGCTCATGCTTCATAGAGGTAATATGTATTTGAAATTTCTTTATTTTGATAAAATTCTCATTCCAATTTTTGCTTGAGCAGACCATTCCCTTTATAAGGCACTACTTTCCTGCTCAGGCTCAGATACAACTTGTTCTTGTTCCTGTTGCTTCTGATATTTCTTGATCAACTCTTCAGGTGAGAGGTAGTTTTCTAATCCAAATTTGAAATTCCAAAGTGGAGACTTAAGTAAATCCTTAAACGGTGTAGCCTCTAACTTTTCAGTGATTTCAGGACTGGCTGGCAGTGCATGCATGACACTTTTTTGCTTAAACTCAAGTGGTTTAAATACAGGGGTAATATTCGCCCTCATTTCTACGGGGTCACCGCTTCTGTTGGCTTTGCTAATTTGATTGAAGTAGAAAAATACGCCTTCAAAATTTAACTTATTGTCATGGAAGTTAAAAACATAGCCCATCTTGAGTAATGTGAGGTTTTCAACAATCAATTTGGCTAATTCAGGCTGGGCTTTAATCAGGATTTTGGAGACCACGATTGAACTACCATTTTTATCTTCTTGTTCTAAATCTAGAGATAATTGCTCTGTATCAGGATCATAGTGATAAGCACGATTAGATAGCGCAAGGCTAATATCTTCTACACTTCGGTTCAGTGCTTTCTGTAAAAGCTCCACGTCATAATCAATTGCGTTATTTTCAGCGTCTCGTTGAGCCTGTTTGACTCGATTGTCATAGTCCTGCGTTTTTTCAAATTCCTGCTTAGGCTGAATGTTCGGTGACTTTAAATAGCGTACATAGTTGATAGCTAGATTATTGGCATATTTAAAGTATTCATCGGTACTCAAATCGAGTAATACATTATTTTCCTCTGTATCTCGATCCTTGTCTCCAATCACAAAAATCTGATCTCGATTTAGATTAAGTAAGCTTTTGACTCGTTCGTAGTCTTTCAGAAATGAAAAATCATTGACCACATTCGGAGTTTCTGAGAAGTCCAGAGACTCCCACTGCTTTGGATAAAAGATTTTAGGATCAGGAAAAAGTACTTTGGATTCTGCTTGCTGCCAACTTTGGTCTGGACTCAATTTGTCTTTGGCAACAATAATGGCTGATTTTTCATTGATCGCATTAAGGCTCACAGTATTTTCTTGAGTTTGGCTTTCTACCGCTTGATTGTTCTCGTGCTTATCTTTACTTGAACATGCTGCCAAGCTGACCAATAAGATACATAGAGATAGATACTTTAGTTTCGTTGTCATGGTGAATCATTCTCTTTTATTTTGAATGAACGCTCGCCATCTTTAAGGCTATCGCGCCAATCCTTGTTTGATTCTTTATTGGAGTGCTGTGTTTTATTCAGGCGTGAATATTCATAGGGAAATGAACTTTCCACGGCTGATCAGTAAAATGATCCAAGCACACAGTCAAACAGAGGATGCTCATCCTTTATTTGTTTACCCCAGATAAAATTATTGTTTTGCGTATGCTGTTATTAGTCTAGCGATGACAATGACACACAGCACTGAGGTATGTAGAGGAACGGGAAATTAAGAATTGTAGACGCATGGGCGACTCCTTTGTTTATTAAAGAAGTTCTACCTAATCACTGTCAATTGATTATGGTGGTAGAACGAAAGAGGGTTGACAGACTGGTAAACAAAGAAACCAGCACGCGCAAGCGCGTCCCCCTAACGTCCTACCATAAAGAGAAAGGGGGACGAACGGGTTCACAGCACATAAAAGAGAACTTTTATCTACTGTCTTTGTTATTTCGAGTCTGTCAAAACCCGCTGACGATGTAGGTCAGCATCGAAAGGATAGCCCCCACTCTGTCTGCCGTCAAGCAGACAAAGCTGAGCGAATTGATTGATGTTGATTTGATAAGCAGTGTATCCATTGATTAAAAGATACTTTTAAAAATTAAAGCCTTTGACTGGCTTAGCTAAGAATTGTTGAAATTTTCGAGGGCGTACTCTTAACCGTGTCGCCTTATCATCTACACTGTAAAACTCATTTCGTCTCATTCCTTCTAGATCATCACGAATATCATCCATTCCCTCAAATAAGGTAAGGAAGCTATCATCTCGTTCTTCCCATGGTAAATCCGAATTTGAATCGAGCACCAAACCATTGCCATGGGTTACTGTCAGCCATTCCTGATTGAGTTGCTGACAAAGCATTTCTGTTTGTTTTAGCACGTTACCGTTAAACGTCAGAAAGTAAGCACACACATACTGATTCGTTTCAGGGATGCGTAATACTTTGCGATAAAGAAATAAACAACCATTTTGAATCAAAGCACTATTCTGAATCCTTTTTTCAAAAAGACTTACATGCTGAGCAACGTCGCAAATCGAGACTAAAGGGATTTGATCCGCCTGATAGGTGAAATAGCATTTCAGCGTATTGAGATGATGTTGATGTATGGTAATTGCTTCATACTGCTCAACACATTTACGAATACGTTTTGCGTGCTCTTCGTTATCTTTATTTATCGTTTCTAAGAATTGGACACTGGTATATACCACCCGTAACTTTTCCAGCAATAATGCAATGAAAACTTTGATCTGCTCAACATCTTCACTAGGTAGGTACACAAGTTTGAGATCACACAACGTTGCGTGATAACAATAGGCTAGAATTGAAATCCACAGATCGAATTCCAATTCTTTGTAGTGCATCAATGGTTTCCAATCAGGCAATGTAGCTAAAAAAACCTCATGCCAATATTGCATATCTAACGCTGACTTCTCAAAACGCGCTTGTTGATAGAACTCTTGTAGATTTTGTTCTAAACGAGTGGCATGTTGATGTTCGACTTCGTAAAAGCTCATTGCAAAAACTCCTATGCGATTTAATTGCATAGGAAGGTGTTTGGCGTATTTTTTAATTTTTCTTGATTCTGACCATCACTCAGCCTAGTGACTAGAAGCGACTTACTTCACCTTGTTATACCTAAAGTGGCTACAGGCATAGGCTTCAAAACCACGTGGCTTAATACGCAAATATTGATGCTCACTGTCGATCCCTATTTTGGTGAGGTATGGAGCCACATAATTGAACAATATATTCATACGCCCTGTATCTGCCCGATCAATGACCTGACCATTGATGTGCTGCTGAATAGGATAACGAATGTTCTCTTTGCGTTGGACGGATAAATAACCCTTACCCTCAGTAACCCGATGCCAAATATTTGCAGCCCCTTGATGGAATCGATAAGGGGTTTGTAAATGTTTCCCATCAAGGATCACCATAAAATGAATATGGAAATGTCCGCATTCTTTGCCTTGCTCAACCACTCTTGCATAGAACAAAATCTCTAAATCAACTTTATCTCGATCTTGCTCAGTCAGTACATAGTGTTCAGGTTTATGTATCTCTTTGACAAATTGCTCAAGATGAGTCCTGAGATCAAGACTGCTCACTGAATCTTCATAAGCTTTAAGATAGTACAACTCAAAACGAAACGGTAATAATCTGGACTTACGCGCTGAAAGTTCTCGTAGCTTCTCAACAATGACCTTCCTTCTTTGCTTTGCTTGATAAACACGGTCAGACTTAATGCGACTGTATGAAGAGGAAAATAACTTAGTGGCAAAGTTAAAGATTATCTCCTGCATCGCACTTAATGGACGAGAAAGTAGTACGATATTTCGATCCTGTTCAGGGTACTGTTCAAAGTAGTCGGCTACGCAATTGGCAAACATTGTAATACGTGGGCAATACTCTCGATCAGGCAAATTCAGTAACCATAACCATTCATTTCGCTGTCCAATAATTTCTTCAATCCACGATGTATTAGAAAGAAATCGTACCAAGTCTTTATGATTCCAGCGCTTAGCACCATGCCGAGCTAAGTCCTTCTCGAAACGACATAACAAGTAATCGAACCAAAAAGAAATATCTGATTCAGAATAATCTTGATTAAACACTTCACTCTCCTATGACATGTTGAAGTCATAGGAGGAGAACTTCTCTAATTTTTTACATTACGAATGGGGTCATAGTGCTAGGCCGAGTGACGATCTCTGTCATCTGGTAATAGCTGTATCAGGATCAGTAGGTTCGTCTCTAACAATACTAAGCTCTTATAATAATTAGATTATCTATGTAGATTACTTATATATCATAAATATATACACCATATGCAATGAACCCAAAGCCGTAAAAATATACGGCATCGCGCTTATATTATGATGAAAAACCATGATTTGAGTTTAAATTTTTTAGCTGAGATTTTTTGCTTTCACTCGTCCCTTGTAGTTTGATGATCCCTTGATTGCGCGCTTGATTTCACCATCAAGTAATATCTTCAGGTATAACGGCTTTTGACTAACATAATGGAACCATGCATCAATCGTGGCTTTTTCTTCCCCTTGCATAAGCCCTGCTTTAAGTTTTCTGATAACTAAAGTTGAAAAACGATCTTCCGTTTGTGTTATTGAGACTTGATCATCACTTTCAGTTTGGGTGTCGTTATATTTTTTGCATACAAATTCTAACTTTTGCATAAAGTGCTGAATGAAATCCATCTTCATAGCAATATCACGTTTAGAGACCGAAAATAGAAAAGTAATGTTAGCCGAGTTGATTTGAGCAGCATGACCCAATATGTCCCAACACCCCAAATATGCTAGAAGTTGTATCGACGTATCCTTATTCAGTTTATCAATGGCCGTTTTAAAAATATGATCAATGGTCTTAAAATTTGATGCAAGATGGGCACATTGCACTTTACAGGAAATAAAAATATTTTCCCCAGCAAATGCCTTTTTTTGTGTCCAATAAGTTTCGTACTGACTCTTGGCCCGACTTGCCTGTTCCTGATTTGATTTTATCAATGCGCTTAAGGTTTTTGCTTTCTTACCACTTTGGTGTAGCGTTTCGATATACTGATTCAAACTAGGGAGAACATGATTTTTAAATTCAGCAATTCGGTTCTGTCCCAAATAGTGTCTTAAATCGTTTGTAAAATTGCTTAAGGGCTGATCAAGCAGTTGCCGAATATCAGCACAAAGTCGTATCAATTGTGGGTCTGAGGATTTAGAAAATTCCTGATAATTAAGCTCAACTTGAATCTTACATAAAGCGATAGACGCAATTAAAACAGATGGACTAAAAACCAAACCATAACAGCTGAGCAATCGTTCTAGCAACCGTTTTGACCCATCAACCTTTTGAAAAAGTATCATATACAACTTTTGTAAGTCAGTACCTCGATCATATTTCTTTGACTTAGCAGAGGTGTTATCAGGATTTATAGGCAGTTGTTTCCACTTTCCTAATAAATATACAAATGCTTCCAATTCCATTAAATACTGCCATACCTGCGGATCTATCTGCGGATATCGATCTAGTAAGTTCCCATAAATAAACTCAATATTCTTTATAGATTTTTCTTCTATCGTTCTAAGCTTGATGTACTTAAAATATTTCCACAAACCAAATTCAAATTTTTCTACGATAGGTTCAGGTCGATTTCTTGGTTTTTTTGGGGGCTTGGTGTTTTGCTTTATGGTCTGTGGTTTATATATAAGCCCCTCATTTTCAGAATAAAAAAACTTCTTACATTCTTTGCCTGCAATCCACAACTCAAACAGTGATGAAGAGTTAATGACATAATTTAAAGTTGTCCTGATGAAAAAATTATATTTCTCGGTATCTTTAGCTATGACACCAGACCTGACGTTATGTATGATACGTTCACAATAAGGCTTATACACCAACTCTCGATATTTATTTCTTTGAATTTCTTGAGTTGAATACTCTTTCCCATCGTAAAAGCGAGTGTTTTGCTCATAAGGTCGGAGATTGAGGTATGTCTTTTCCCATATTTTTTCTACCTCATTCTTTATACTATCCATAGATTCTGTTTTTTGGTTTTTGAAGACAAATATGCCAAATACAGAAAAATCATAGTGTGAACCAAAATCAAGTTTTAAAAAGCTCGTAAGTATTCGTTCATTACTTTTAATCTCATTTCTAAAAAAGTTTAGATGATGAAGGCTCCTCTCGTTAGCCCATTCTAGTTGCGTACCATTTATTCTTATTGGATCTATTGGGGATTCTAAACAATAGCCAAGTTTTAAACATAAAACCTTTACTTTATTCGATTCGTTATAGGATTGATCAAATCTTTCCTTGAAGTACTCAAGATTCCGATACATTTCTAGCCAAGTGTCATCCAGCATCACTGGAAAATTATTGAGCCATTGCCTAATTAATATCTCCTCACTCCCATCAAAAGCGTATCTATGCATCCAAAACCTTGATAAGTTTTGTGCAAGAACATTGAAAAAAATCCGCCAATTTTTAGGTAAAAGAATAAGCGCATTAACTTGGGGATAGCGTGTACTGAATGGATGAAATCCGAAGATTGAATCATCTGCTCTAGACGGATTTGTTGAAAGTATTTGTTGGTAATGTTGCTTGATATAATCCAATTGAGCAACATCATTACGTTCTGGATCAAATAATTTTTTAATAAAATCTATTAAATGTTTTTGTCTTTTATCTGGTATTTCCTCACCAAACTGTCGGCGTAAGGCAAGTTCATAAAATGCATCCAATGCAAAAATAACTTCAGAGTTGACCTCCCTCCCATGTAGCTGAAGGAAGATTCTCAAAACCTCAGCAATGTCTCTGATTCTTCTATCCACGTCAATTTTAGTAAGTTCCATACCCATAAATCAGCCATTTTTATTCTATAAGCTATATACTACATAAATCTTGTTTATAAAAAACACACCTATTTTCACTTAGTCAAAATTATAAAATAAAAAAGGTGATTTTGAGGATAAAGCACGGTATAAAACAAGATAATGATAATCATTAATAAATGATAAAAGTTTAAAAAACTAAGGCCGAGAAATTTTAGGCAGAAAAAAAGCCTAAACAAAAATCAGAGAAGATTTTTTGCTTAGGCTATATTTTTAAAATATTATTGCATTATTCACATAGTTTTAAGCTAGCCATTTTTTTACCTGCTCTCCATACCACTCCATTATCTTCACTCGCTCTTCCCAATACTGTGCTCGGTTATAAGCAGCACGAATACGATTTTGAGGTACATGTGCAAGCTGACGTTCAATCGCATCAGGATTGAATAAATTAGATTCATTCACCACGGTACTAAATAAAGATCTAAATCCATGTGTAGTCATTCGTCCAGCATAGCCTGAACGTTTAATTACAGCCAAGATTGACTCGCTGCGCATAGCTTGATTGTTATTTAGTCGGTGTGGAAATAACAGATCTTGATTATGTGTCAGACGCAATGCCTGAAGCTCATCGATCATCATGTCTGTTAAGGGTACACGATGGGGTAAACCGTTCTTCATACGCTCAGCAGGGATGTCCCATTTACGCTCATCTAGATCAAATTCATCCCAATGCGCTTGCAGTAATTCACTTACTCGAACGCCAGTAAGCATGATCAGAATAATTGCATGATGGGTTTGAGCATCTGCTGGATAGGTTTTGATGCGTCTAAGGAATTCAGGCATTTCGCTTTCTGATAATGAAGCTAAGTTCTTCACTTTTTTATTCTTGAGTGCATAGACCAAATCACTTGCTGGATTATCGTATCTATAGCCATGAGCTATGGCATATTTCATAACCATACCACAACGTGACAAAGTACGCTTAGCCACCTCTAATGAGCCTCTAGCTTCGATCTTTTTGATTATCTGCAATATATCAGGTGCTTGAATTTGATTAATACGTTTATTGGCCAGAGCAATATAAAGCTCATCTAAAGATGCTCGCACATTACTGATATGTTTGGATGACCAAGTCTCTCTTTGGTTCTCAAACCAGTCTTCAGCCACCTCTTTAAAAAGTGGTTTTAACTCATCAACCGCCTCTACACGAGAAAATTTATATTTTATATCTAAAGCAATTTCACGAGCTTTTTTCAAACTTAGTTCAGGATACTGCCCTAATGCTTTAGATTTTCTTTGCCCATCAACCGTAAGTCGAAGCGCCCAATATTTACCCCCTTTGGGATCAATGATGAGTGACAACCCATTAGAATCTGATAATCGATATTGCTTTTCTTTAGGTAATGCCTTTTTGCATTCCACATCAGTTAGCGCCATTTTTCCTGCCCCACTCATTTTGAATCTTGTGGGTCAAATTGTCCCAATTTTGACCCTTAAAAGGCAAAAATAAGGTCAAATCAAGTCGGATGATATCGGACAAACAAGCAAATAAAAAAGCCTTTAAGTATTGAACTTAAAGGCTTTTTCACATCGGATCGAACAATCCCGAATAATATTTTGGTGGAGATGGCGGGAGTCGAACCCGCGTCCGCCAGCACTACGCTCGAGAATACTACATGCTTAGATATCGTCTACTGTTTTAACTCTTTGTGACCCGACGAACAGGGTACAAATCGCGATCCTCTAAGTTTAGTACAAAGCCCCGAGGCTTGGCTTTATACGGACTTGTGTGCGTGCGCTTCAGTCGGACTCTCTAACCACAAGTATTCAGAGAGGCGGACAAGCTGCCCTTAGGCAGCTAGAGCGTATGATTCGTCGTTTGCGACTAAAAAATGCAAATTTGATTTACGAGAGGAAATGCGCTCTCGGCATGCATCTATGAGTTTCATCACCAGCGTCGAAGCCAGGAACATCCCCAAAGTACTGCACAATCATAGCATAAATGACTAGAATTTAAATGTTAATTTCTAAGCATCGAGCAAAATATGCGCTTATAAGCCTATATTGTTGCGAAACTTGCATTTTCAAGTCCCGCATTCAGGTTAATGTGGTGCAGGCCCACCAGCCACAGGTTTCGGCTTTGGACTCATCCAAATCAAAGCACTGGCAAACACAAACACTATCGCCAACAACATAAATACATGATTGGCAGACATGGTAATCGCCTCTTTATCCACCAGATTAGCAATCGTTGCTAAAGTCGCATCAGAAGAGAATCCATTCTGTAATAAGGTATTTTGTACTTCTTGTGGATGTAAGTTATTCACCATTTCACTGCGTGCCACTTTGGCATGATCATCCCAGATCGTCACGGCAATTGAAGCGCCAATCGCCCCTGCCATGGTTCTCAAGAAGTTCATCAAGCCTGCAGCCGATGCCATTTCCTGTGGCAAAACAGAGCCCATTGCAATATTTGACAATGGTATAAAGAAGAATGGCACCGCAAAACCTTGCAAGATTTGTGGCCAAGCTAAAGACATAAAGTCTGCATCGGTGACCCAGAAGGCACGCATTAAAGTCACAACACCCAACAACGCCAAACCAAAACTAGCCAGTGCACGCGGGTCGTATTTGGTCGACAGCTTCGCCACAATTGGCGACATGGTCAGGCTACCGAAGCCCATAGTCGCGGTGAGATAACCTGCCCATGTAGCGGTATAGCCCAAATTGATCTGCAGCCACTGTGGAATCAGTACAATACTGCCAAAGAAGGAACCAAAACCAAAGGCCAGCGCCAATACTGACACGGCGAAGCCCCGATGTCGGAACACATACAAATTGACCACGGGATGCTTTTCGGTCAGCTCCCAGATCATAAATACAATAAAGCCAACTACAGCAATCAAAGCCAGCATGATAATACTGCTGCTATTAAACCAGTCGCGTTCGTGTCCCAGATCGAGCATCAATTGTAGTGCGCCAATCCAAAGTACTAACAGGCCTAGACCAATTGCATCAATCCGCAGTTTTTCCGTTTTGGTTTCAGCCACAGACAACAACCGTATCGCGGCTAAAACACAGAAAATACCCACAGGAATATTGATAAAGAAAATCCAGTGCCAAGATAGATTGTCACTGATGAGTCCACCAAGGATCGGTCCAAGAATTGGTCCAATCACCGTGGTCATCGCCCAGAGCCCCATCGCTTGTGCATGCTTTTCAGGTGGGAAAATCCGCATCAATAGCGTTTGGCTCAGTGGCATCAATGGCCCGCCACAAAGACCTTGTCCAATACGGAAAAACACCAGCATTTCCAAGGAAGTCGCTAGACCACACAGGAAAGAAAAGATGGTAAAGCCAATCAGACCAAAAACAAACACGCGGACTGTGCCAAAGCGTCCTGCGAGCCACCCTGTTAAAGGTACGCAAATCGCTTCTGCAACGGCATAAGAAGTAATGACCCATGTGCCTTGAGAACTAGAAACAGCAAGGTTCCCTGTAATATGAGGCACAGACACGTTGGCAATGGTGGTATCCAGTACCACCATAAAATTTGAAAGGGCGATCACAAACGCGGCAAGTAGTAAGCGCCCGCCACTAAGTTCTGCAAATGGATTTTGCGTTTTCATGGCTGATTACTTCGATGCGAGATCAATATCCGCTTGCATCGACAACCCAACACGCAATGGATGTTCTGCAAGTTCTTTCGGATCAAGGCTGATACGCACAGGTAAACGCTGTACCACTTTAATCCAGTTCCCTGTGGCATTTTGCGCAGGAATCAAGGCAAATGCTGCACCTGTACCGCCTGAGAAACCTTGTACTGTACCGTGATAAACCACGTCATCACCATATAAGTCAGAGCGTAAAGTCACTTTCTGCCCTGCTTTGACTTTCGCCAATTGGCTTTCTTTGTAGTTGGCATCGACATACAGTGCAGAGACAGGCACCACCGACATCATCACTGTGCCAGGCGCAACCCGTTGCCCAATCTGAATATTACGGCGCACGATGACACCATCAACAGGCGCACGAATCACTGTACGTTCTAAATCCAATGCCGCTTGTTCCACATGCGCTTTTGCAACTAAAACGTCAGGAGTAGATGCTTCATTGACGCCTTGAATCAAGGCTTCGTTAGCAGCATAGGTACTTTCAGCCGCTTTACGGCTTGAGGTCGCTTGTGCCAATCCTGCTTGAGCCAAATCCAGACTTGCTTTTGCCGTCGAAACCGCACTTTGTGCCTTGCTTAATTCCTCTTTGGAAATTGCACCCGATGCAGCCAGTTCATTACGACGATTCAATTCCAATGCAGCACGATCATAATCGGCTTGAGCTTTGGTCACTTGTGCCTGTGCACTGGTGATTTCATCATTACGAACGACAACCTGAGAATTTAAAGAGCTGCTATTGGCTTGGCTTTGCTTGTATTGACGTTGCGCTTTAGCAAGTTCTGCCTGTGCCTGTGCCAGTTGAATCTTGGCATCACGTTCATCAATACGTACCAATACATCGCCTTGTTTGACCTGTTGGGTCTCTTTGACCAATACTTCAGCCACTTGCCCACTGACCATTGAGGTAATTTGTGCAGTTTCTGCGCCGACATAAGCATTGTCTGTACTGACCGAATGATTAAAGAATAACGCCCAAATGCCATACAGAATTGCAGCGAGAATCAGAATGAGTGCGAAAAATCCAAGGAATTTTTTACGTTTTGCTTTCATTGCATCATCTGATGCCGAATCTGAAGCAGCATCCTGTAGGTTGGCTTGAGCGTCAGTCATAAGTTATTCCTGAAAATTAAAGAGATTTTTAACTTTTGGTTTAATCAGCCGATCAGTTTAATTTTGAAAACTTAACTGAATGTTAAAAAACCAAAAAATGAAAAATAAGAAAAAAACCATTTCGCATTTTAACGGCAAAAAATCATATCGCGAGAATAAAAAAAATAACTGATGCGTTCAATTCTTATAAATTGATATTTTAATGCTGATAAGCAACTTAAAGTTTGCATTCTAAGCGAGTGATCTTCGTAATCCCCTCTAATACAACGATGCTTAACATACCTATAAAGCATGAAGATATATGTGGAATAAGCTTGTGTATTTGGCTGAATTTGTTCTAATGAACTTAGCTGAAAGAATATTTTTGCGTGGCAATTTATTTTTCCTCACGAGAAAAGCACGGTCATTTATGGATCAGAATGGCATTTTTCTTGCTGCTAAAACAACAAACACTTAGCTAGGTGAAAGGACGATGACATCACTCAGCCAAAATATGGATCTTATCCATCATTCTCATCAGGCCGATTTTGCTCAAGATCTGATGTCAATGATCTGTGGTGAACACCGCTTGGATACCCTATGTCGAGAAACACTCGATTTTCATTATGACGGGATTCGTTTACCGCATAAAAAAATGGCGATCGGAACCATTAGCTATGGCGCCAATGTCGCCATCAATATTGCCAACCTAAAAGCCTATAGCATCAGCCTGCCCTTTCATGGCAAACAAACACTCAGTATCCGTGGCGCAAAATACCAATCCGATGCACAAACTGGTTTGATTGTCTCCAATCAGGACTTACAGGATTTGGTCATCAATCAGGACTGTCAAAAATTTCAGGTGGTGATTCCTGAAAATAGCCTGCAACTGGTACTGTCTGAACTATTGAATCAACCGATTGAAGAAGCCATCGTATTTAACCCTGAAATCTCCTTGTCGATGACTGGCTTGATGCAGGCATGGTGGCACAATATTGAAAATTTCTTGCAGTTGAAATCGCATTATGCCGACTTTTCTGGCCTACCCATGTTTTCCGAAGACTATGAAAATTTTGTGATTAAGGCCCTGCTGCTGTCTCAGGAAAATAATTATTCTGCGGCGCTGCATGAACGCTGCAACCGAGCTGAGCCAGCCTATCTGCGCAAAGTAAAAAACTTTATCATTCAGCATGCCCATGAAGCCTTCAATGCCGAAAGCCTGCACCTCTTGGCAGGTGTGTCTAAATCCAAACTCTATGCCGAGTTTCAGCAGTATTATGGCCTGAGTCCGATGGCCTATCTGCGTAAATATCGCCTACAACAAATTTATAAAATATTAAGCAATGCCACCAAGCATCAAAAGATTTCCATCTCCAAACTTGCCTATGACTGGGGCTTTAATCACCTCAGCCGTTTCGCTCAGGAATATAAAGATGAGTTTGGGGAAAAGCCGAGCGAAACCCGAAATAAACATGAGTGAACATTCTTAAATAAAAAAGCCCAGTCAACATACTGGGCTTTTTCCATTAACTGGTGCTTAACACGGGATTGACTTTATTGTTCTGACGCATGGCTTTTAAACTCAAGGCAATGAAAGCGATAAAGGTCGGCAAGGCCAGCAAATAGAAAATTCCGCCAAGGCTGATCTCATAGGTAAAGATATAAGAACCAAAGAACGCCCCGAAAATGGCACCGACTCGACCAATACCATGCATCCAAGACACCCCAACCGCACGACACTGCGATGGATAAAATAATGCCGCCAAAGGTAATAGAGACGATTGCGCCCCTGTCAGCAATGCCCCTATCAGGAAAATACTGATGCCAAGCAATAGGATGCTTGAACTGACGAAGCCTGCAACGATAAACATGATAAATGCAGTCAAATACGCATATTTAATCACCTGAGTTGGATTCAGTTTATCCATATACCAGCCCATGATGATGGCACCAATCACCCCACCAAAAGGGAAAATCGCGGCAATTAAACTAAACTGTTGTGTGCTAAAGCCTGCGGTTTTTAAAATGGTTGGCATCCAGCTGGTTAGCAAATAGAACACCAACAGGCTCATAAAGCAGCACAGCCATAACATCACTGAACCCCACAGATATTTGCCCAAAACTGTTTTCACTGGGCTTTCACTGTGATCCACATCAATATGTGGCAGCTCAATTTTGACCGTATCAGCAAATGCATGACCTTGAATTTTTGCCAGAATACTTTGCGCTTTGACTTGCTGCTCTCGTTTGATCAGATAAGGGACTGATTCTGGCAATTTCAGTAATAACACCACCACCAAAAATAGTGGAATAACGCCACCTAAAATCACCACTTTGGCCCAACCGAGATTTTCCAATAAATAGGCAGACAGCAGACCACCACAGGAAATCCCCAACATAAATCCACAACCCGCCAAACCAGTCAGGAAAGCTTTGCGTTTCGCAGGCATATATTCAGAAACAATGGTACTGATGTTTGGCATCGCCGCCCCCAAACCCACACCAGTAATAAAGCGGTAAATCATCAAGTCCTGCGTGGAAGAAGCAAAACCACACAAGATGGTAAATACTGAAAATAATAAGGTGGTGAATACAATCACCCCTTTACGTCCAAACCGATCTGCCAATGGCCCTGAAATAATTGCACCGATTGACATCCCCACCAGCGCTGCACTGAGTACGGGTGCCAATTCAGGTTTACTGATGCCCCAATCATCCAATAAGGCGGGCGCAATAAAACCAATAATTCCAGTATCTAAACCATCACAAAAAAACACCAAGAAACCCAGTGTAAATACCAACCATTGCAGTGGTGATAAGCGGTCACGATTGATTACTGTATTAACATCAACTGTCTTCATCTTTATTCCCTTAAAAGCAAATTCTGTTAAAACTTCTGTTGGTTGAATCAATTCAATATGTGCAGTCAATCTCTCCTTCAGAATCATTTGATTGCACACATCCCATATTTTAATTTTGAGAATGATATTTTTAATTGGATGAGAAAAAAGGGATGGTCATTACGATGTTCCATCCCTTTTCTCTGTTAAGCATCGAGTGCAATACGTGCACTGTTGCTTTGTAAAAACTTCTCGCTATAGAGACGGTAATTACTTAATGCTTGCTCATCCAGCCAGCTTTTGACCGCTTCAATCATCGGCGGTGGCCCGCATAAATACATATCAAAAGCCTGTTCCGCCAGTTGATCACGATTTAGGTGCTGATGGATATAACCTGTTTTTCCTGTCCAAGTCTCTGAAGATTGGGTGACGATGGGTTGATAGTTAAAATGCGGCATCCGTTCTGCATAGGCCTGTAAACGCGACTGTTCACATAAATCGGTTGCCTGATTAACGCCGTAAAACAATTGAATCACAGGCGCATCGGCTTGCTCGGCAATATTGTCCAGCATGCCTAAAAAGGCCGATAAACCTGTGCCGCCTGCAATAAACACCAACGGTCGTTGCACTTCACGTAAATAGAAACTGCCCAAAGGCGCCTCCATCATAATGGTTTGACCCACTTGACAGCGTTCACGTAAATAATTGCTCATCACTCCATCGGGCAATAACCGAATTAAAAATTGCAGTTGATTGTCTGGATTAGGGCGATTGGCAAAGGAATAAGAACGCCAATCCTCTGTTTCAGGAATCTGCAAACGCGCATATTGACCCGGCAGAAACTCAAGTTGCTTGGTATATGAACTGGCATCGACATGCAGGATGGCGGTGGTCTCTGAAACCAGTTCAACCTTGGTCACTTTGCTGGCAATTTTTAAGGTCTCACCTGCATGGCACATCTCGGAGCTATGATCAAAATAAAAGGCAGCATTGGATTTGACCCGCGTTTGACAGGCCAGCATTTTACGCTCAGCCAAATCACGCTCGCTCAAGGCATCTTCATCCACATATTCCTGCTCATAGATGCCTGTTTCACATTGACCCTGACAGGTTCCGCACACGCCCTCACGACAATCTAAGGGTAAATTAATGCCCTGACGAATCGCAGCATTGAGTAACAACTCATCCTCTTGGACTGAAATAAAAAAGGTTTTTCCATCGGCAAAATTAAGTGCAACTGAATGTCCCATCATGATGCTCCCTTAAACATGATAAAAATCTAAGACCGAATCAATTTTGTCATTCAGCAAAATCGTGTGCTGACGGCGAATACGGAATCCTTCCGCTGTTGGTCTTAACAGATAAGTCGCATGTCCATAGAAACAACCTTCCAGACCTTGACGGTTATATAAAGTGCTCCATCCGACTTTGGCTTCAATCAAACCATCTTGCAGACTTTTAACCTGTACATTTTGAATACTGTGCTGCGTGCGGGGTAATGGCGTGGCTGATGCCGCTTTGCCGGTACGGATACGAAATACACGGTCTTCCAGACCTGAGCGATCAGCATAATAGATATAAGACAAGCCCTGATTCGGATCTTCGACATAACGATGATCATCAATCCATTGCGGGATATGGTATTCACTATCTTCATCATACAATTCCAGATAGGCATCCCAATCATAGCGATCACACAGTTCAGACTTCTGATATAAAAATTGTGAAACAGCAAAGTGTAATTCAGCAGTCATGGCTTAGACCTCCTCTGTCACAGTATCTAGCTGATAGGTAATATCCTGCATTTTTAAGGCCTTGCGATTTAAGCCATCTAGCATTAAGCGCTGCCATTGACCGTGCTGATTGACATATAGACCTTCATGCGTCAGTTCACGGCCCGTGATCACAGGTTGAATCCCCAAATCCTGTGCATTCTGCGTCAGCTCATAACACCATTTATGCTGTCCACGGGAAATATCACTCCAACGCTCTAAACGTGCTTGGAAGCCTTTTTGCTGTTCGCGGAATTCCACCAGATCATCAGGCGTACCTAAGCCAGAGACATTGAAAAAGTCTTCAAACTGGCGAATGCGGTTACGACGTGCCTCAGCCGACTCGCCTTTTACCGCCAGACATTGACTAATCACTTCGGTTTTATTCCACGCCACAGGACGGACTATCCGCAATTGAGAACTGATCTGATCCATAAAGAATAAGCTTGGATAGAGGTTTAAGTTTCTTAACCGATGCATCGCCCATTCCGCACGCTTGGCACCATATTTTTCCAGCAGATAAGGCATCACTGTGTCATAGCCAGGACGCACGGCTGGATTTGGCATGTCACTGAATAGGACACTGTGACCATTTTTAAAACTGAACCAGCCATCATCAGTCTGGTTATCGCCTGCACCTAATTTGCTGTAATCCAAGGTATCCAGATCATCACCTTTGGATGCATTGACCTGTTGGCGATGTTGTACGGTTGAGACATAGTTATAGTGCACGGTACTGACGTGATAGCCATCCAGACCATTTTCATTTTGCAGCTTCCAGTTTCCTGCAAAGGTATAAGCAGACTTGCCTTGCAGGACTTCCAATTCACCTGTTGGTGACTGCTCCACCATTAAATCGAGGAATACTTTGGCATCACCCAAAAAGTCTTCAAGGCGATCGTTGGCTTGCGTGTCCAGACTGACAAAGACAAAGCCACGGTAGCTGGCAATACGTCCTTGTTTGAGGCCACGGCTAGACTTATCAAAATCTTCACAATATTCAGCAGGTGCTTTGACCTTGACCAGACGACCATCTGATTTATAGCACCACGCATGGAACGGACAGGTAAAGGTGGATTGATTACCTTTGGCCACACGGGTTAAGGTCGCACCACGATGTTCACAGGCATTGACCATGGCATGCAGTTGACCTTGGCCATCACGGCTAATAATCAGTGGTTGACGTCCGATCTGAACAGTTAAAAAATCATGATTGTTGGGAATTTCACTTTCGTGACATGCGTAGATCCAGACTTTTTCAAAGATTAATTCCATTTCCAAATCGAAAAGTTCAGCTTCAGTGAACATCTCGCGTGCGATACGGAATACGCCATCGTTCGGGCGAAAGTCGAGACATCCTGTAATAAAATCCTGCCATTCGGCAATATTACGTGTTGTCATTTTTATGTCCTCCAATCAATAAAAACCTTTTCTTGATTGAAGCGTGATTTAGTTCTTGGCTCTATCCACTTTTTCCAGATCTCTATCCAGTTTGTGAATCATTTTGACTCAGCTCGCGATGCGAATATTCAGGCACAAAAAAAGCAGGATTTAAGCCTGCTATAAAACAATGGGAGTGGCGAATAAAATGGTTCTGAAATGAAATCAGCCTCTCAAGCTTGGCATAAGAGGCTTTAAAATGTTTTATTTAAAAAGCTTAATATGCATATGAGGCAATCGCAGTTGCAATCGCTTTGCCTTCATCATTGACCATGGTCATACGCATGGTGCAACCCTTACGGCCTAGGCGTAAGGTTTCCGCACGGGCAATAAAGTATTTACCACGTCCCGGAGCCAGATAATCCACCCGCATATCCACGGTGGCTAAACGGGATACTTTCTTGATGGTATCGGGTAAATCTTCTGGTGTCGCACGGAGATAAAGCTGCTCCATCGCCGCCACACCGCCGATACTGTCCAGAATCGTTGCAGCGACACCACCATGTAAAATCTGAAATGCAACATTACCGACCAGTTCCGGCTGCATTTCAACATAGGCTTCAATTTGTCCATCAACAACACGCATGACCATGCCACTGTATTTAAAAAATGGACAAGCATTAAATGCTTTACATAATTGCTTTGAGACGACTTGGTGATCTGCTTTTGCACCTAACTGAATATTTCCAGTCCAGTTTCTCTTTACATCATTCATACGCGGCCTACACTCAACGGAAAGAATAACTCTCCATTCTTTTGCACAAATCTAAAAATATGGGGCTACAATAGCGGGGTTTGTAATTGAGTGATGTCGCTGAACTCTCCCCTAGCGTGGCTGAATCACTCAATTATTCCTATAGTGTAATACTGAACATCGAGATTGTTATGACTTATACGTTCAATCGTCCAGCTTTTCCTGCGACTCGCATGCGCCGTATCCGTAAAAATGACCAACTACGTGCCATGGTCAGCGAAACTCATTTAACTGCGAATCATTTGATTTATCCAGTGTTTGTATTACCAGGACAGCAACAAACCCAAGACATTCCAAGCATGCCAAATGTGCAACGCTTGTCGGCTGATTTATTACTAAAAAAAGCAGAAACCTTACTTGAACTTGGGGTTTCAAAACTTGCATTATTCCCTGTCACACCACAACAAGATAAAAGCTTAACAGCTGAAGCCGCTTGGGATGAAAATGGCCTAGTTCAGACAACCTGCCGTTTACTCAAAAAAGAATTACCAGAAATGGTCCTGATTACTGATGGTGCACTTGATCCTTATACCACACATGGTCAAGACGGTATTATTGATGACACGGGTTATGTACTCAATGACGAAACTGTGGAATGCTTAGTAAAACAAGCACTCAGTCATGCTGCGGCAGGTGCAGATGTGATTGCACCGAGTGACATGATGGATGGTCGTATCGGTGCAATTCGTCAAGCATTAGAACAAAACGATTTTATTTATACCAACATCATGGCCTATTCAGCGAAATATGCGTCGAGCTTCTATGGCCCATTCCGTGATGCCGTTGGTTCTGCCAGTAACTTGAAAGGTGGCAATAAATACAATTACCAGATGGATATTGGCAACCGTGCCGAAGCCTTGCATGAAATTGCGCTGGATCTGCAAGAAGGCGCGGATATGGTGATTGTCAAACCGGGTATGCCTTATCTGGATGTGGTGCGTGAAGTCAAAGATACCTTTGGTGTTCCGACATTTATTTATCAAGTCAGTGGTGAATACACCATGCTTGCGGGTGCGATTCAAAATGGTTGGCTCTCTGACAGCGTGATTCTAGAATCATTGATGTGTTGCCGTCGTGCGGGTGCAGATGGAATCTGGACCTATTTTGCGGAAGATGCAGCACGTAAATTAAAAGAGATGAAATAATTTCCTTTTATTTAGAATGTTCTAAAATTTGATACGCGGAAACGTCATCTGCAACCTGCGCAGTGCTAAAAAGATATAAGATATTGGACTTATAGCTGAATGCATAAAGCTGAAAAAATTGAACAGGTTTTGCAGATGACAATGCCTTTGCTTACTTTGGGCAAAACCAAAGTAAGTCCAGCTGAAAGCTAATCCTAAAATAGATTGAGAACTCAGCAAGACTCCGCCGCGTATTTATTCTGAGTAATTTAGATCAAATTTGGATTCTCATCCAAATTAAGCAAATAAAACTGGTTTAACATGCATATTGCCATCATTGGTGCGGGTATTAGTGGCTTAATGTCAGCATTGGAACTTGCTGAACAAGGCTGCTCTGTCGATATTTTTGACCAACAGCTTGCAGGTCAAGCTGCCTCATGGGCGGGTGGAGGTATCCTCTCACCCATGTATCCTTGGCGTTATGCACCCGAAGTCAATCAGCTAGCCCAATACGGCAAACCGCTCTATCAAATATGGAATGAAAAATTGCTGCCCATCACTGGCATTGATTTTCAAATCCACGATACAGGCATGCTGATCTTTGATCAGGAAGATTTCGAGATTGGCTTGAATTATGCCACGCGACATCAAGAGCCGATGCAACACTGTGAACTGCTCAACCGCCCCAAACTCGAAAAGATTAATCCCTATATTTCCCAACAATTCCAACAAGCCATCTATTTCCCACACCTGTCCAATGTTCGTAATCCACGCCTATTACAATCGTTAATTTGCTACTTAAAACAACATCCTGCGGTACGTTTTTTTGAACAGTGTCCTGTTGAAAAATTGATGATTCAAAATAAAAAAGTTCAAGGGATTGAAACTGAGGATGGTCAGAAATTTAGCGCAGATCATGTTGTGATTACCTCTGGGGCATGGAGTCAACAATGGCAGCAACAGATTCAACGCCATATCCCTGTACATCCCGTGCAAGGGCAAATGCTGTTATTTAAAACCCCTGAAAACTGGCTGCCGACCATGTGTATGAATCGAGTGATGTATTTGATCCCACGTCAAGATGGTCATATCGTCTGTGGTTCAAGCATGGCAGAGACTGGCTTTAGCACTGCGGTGGATGCAGACACCCAACAGAATATTCTCACTGCCTGCTTGGAAATGGTGCCCGAGCTTAAACAATTCCCGATTGTAAAACGTTGGGCAGGTTTACGCCCAAGTTCTCCACAAGGCATTCCCTATATCGGCGCAATGCCTGAACTGGAAAATCTTTGGGCCAATTTTGGACATTTCCGCAATGGCCTATGCATGGGCTCTGGTTCGGCGCGTCTGCTACGCCAGCTCGTTTTAGGACAAGATACGCTGGTCGATCCGAATGCTTATTCACCTCTACGCTTAAAACAACAGGATTTAATTTCTTGCTAGAATTTCAGTTAAAGCTGTATTCAAATCTGGATATTGAAATTGAAAGCCCTGTTCCAGCAAAGCCTTGGGCGCCACATTTTGACCATTTAAAATCAATTGCGATTGCTCTCCCAACATCAATTTAAAGATACATTTTGGAGCCATCATAAAAGGTTTTCGCTTTAAAATATGAGCAGCCGTTTCAGCGAATTGTTGTTGATTGATTTGTTCAGGTGCGACAAGGTTATACACCTTTTGACTGTGATTGGATTGCAATAGAAAAATCATGGCATTCAGTACATCTTGGATATGAATCCACACCACTGGTTGCTGCCCTGAACCAATTTTTGCAACAGCGTTCAGCCGAATCGGTAACAGCATTTGCGGCAAAATCCCACCCTGTCCAAAAACCACAGCTAAACGAATGATCTTGGTATTTTGTTGGCTAAATTTTAAGGCGGTTTGCTCCCACTTCTGGCAAAGTTCAGACATAAAAATCGCTTGCGGTGGTGTATTTTCATCACAAACAAGCTTCCACTGTTCTTGTGGATCAATACCGTAATAACCAATCGCAGAACCAGAAATAATGCATTTCGGAAAAATTTGCCGTTGTTCCAGCCATTGATACAGTTGTTCTGTCACCGCAACACGGCTGTGTATTAATTGTTGCTTACGCTGTTCAGTCCAGCGTTTTGCACCAATATTTTCACCAGCCAGATTAATTACATAATCAATCTGTTGCGTTTCTATTTGATCAAGATCATTCACCCAACGTAGCGCTGAATGCTGAGAAACTCGATTGGACTGTCGGGTCAGTGCGATGATTTGATATTGTCGTTGCAATAAAAAAGGCAACAAATGAGAGCCAATAAAGCCACTTGCGCCTGTGATTAAAACCGTCTGCTTCTGCATTGCACTCTCATCCTGCATGATATTGATCAGCTCGATATTTAAGTCTTAGCAGAATGAAAGTGAATTACAAGTGAACTTTGTTCAACTAGTTGAACATTTTATTGGCCATTCTCTGTGCTTGCGGTCCATAAAACCAATAGGTAATTAAAAATAGCGGCACGGCAATCACAAACCACATCGCCAATACCGTCAGCAAAAATTGTGGCTGTTTCAGATAGAGTAAAAAGTTCTGCCAAACTTCGGGATCTTTACGTGCAAAAATAAACAGACCGAGGAGTAAGCCACATGCGTTATAGCCCCAAAAGATCAGACTAAAGCCGATGCTTAAGCGTTTCCGTTCCTGTGGCGTCGGTGCACGGCGTTGTTGCTTGAGAAATTTGAATAAAATAACAATGATCGCAATTAAATAAGGAACCGCAGTCAACACACCACCAATACTATTGGGTAAAATAGCTGCTAGTACACCTGCCAACAATGTCGCAGTAAAACAAATTATAAAAAACCAGAGATAGTACAAACGTAATGAAATCATAAAGATAAACCTAATTAGACTGGCTTTAGAAAATAATTATAAATTTTTTTCACTTTTTTTTCATTTTTATGTCAACCAATCCTCAACCAGTGTCGTTATATAAGGTATAAGGTCGCAGCAACCGATTGTACATTGCACGGCATCCGCAATGTTTTCGGTGACCTTTCATTATGACTCTCCATCTTTAACAATGGTTGTGTTAGCAGCCAGAACCATTGGAAAAGATTTTGACCGACGATTTATCATCACTCGAATCGTCGGTTTTTATTTGCCCGCAATTGGGGTTTGATCAGGTATTGGCTACATACATTTTAATCAGTCCACCCTCATCTTCTGTCACCGTAGTTAAAAATGTCCAGCCGCACTTTTCGTAGAAATCATCTAGGTCTGTCACCAAATAGAGCTTTTCATATCCTAAACTTTTCATCTCTGTTCGAGCAAAATCCAGCAGTTGTTTGGCGATATTTTGCTTTCGATAAGAAGTTTCAACGAATAAAGCGCATAGGTTTGGGCTGAGATCTTTTCGATTATGGAAATCATTGTCGATCACCCCAGTGCCAGCAATGATGTGCTGATGTTCATTCAGCATCACATACCATTGTGGAATTCCTTCTGGCTGTTCAATCGAGCTTTGTATGCTGTCTCGATAGACCTCGACAGGAATCCCCCATTTGTCCGAAAACCACATTGCAGCCTGTTCTCGCAATTCAGGATGATTCGCTAATTTAATAATTTTCATCAATGCAGGATTAACCTCTTATATCTTTCTCAAATGTATTCAATGCGATTTTATGATCAAACACAAAAATGCGCAGCTGCTTACATAAATCTCTCATTTTCCAATTCCATATCTCTTTAGAATAATTCTACGATTATAAAAATTAAGGACAGATTGAATGAACAACATTATTTATTTTGAAATTCAGTCATCAGATCCACAACGTGATATTCACTTTTATCAATCCGTATTTGGCTGGCAATTTGAAAAAGTAGCAGGCCTACCCATTGAATATTATCGTATCGCAACAACAGGAATTCATGGCGGTTTATTACAACGTCCTGTAGCAACACCAGCAACAGGATGTGGAACCAATGCCTTTACCTGTAGTATAGAAGTGGCAAATTTCGATGAAACTGCAGCTAAAATTTTAAGTTTAGGTGGGATTACCGCCATGGATAAATTCGCAATCCCCAATCGCTGCTGGCAAGGCTATTTCATCGACCTCGATCATAATACCTTTGGGATTTGCGAAATCGATGAACAGGCGCAATAACTTGCTAAACTCAAGTTAAATTAAAATGATTATCGACCCTTAAACTGCGGTGGGCGTTTTTCTAACATAGCGCGAACCCCTTCTTGTGCATCTTCCGATACAAACAACGGCATCAAATAACTGTTCATTTTTTCAAATGCAACAGTTTGCCCCTGTGTCACGGCATCAGTTGCAGAAGCCAATAACGCTTGTACTGCCAATGGTGCAGCACTACAAATCTCTTTGGCAATTTCCAAGGCGCGTTCAAGTTGTTGCCCTGATTCCACCACTTCAGAGAGGAGATTCAGTTCATATGCCGTTTTGCTATTAAAGGTTTTACCCGTCAATAAATAAGGCATCGCTTTTTGCCAACCGGCAGCTTGTACAAAGCGCACCGTTGCCCCACCAAAAGGCATAATCCCACGTTGAACTTCAAGCTGACCAAATACTGTATTTTCACTGGCAATCACCACATCAGCATTCAGCATTAACTCCACCCCAGCGGTGTAACAAATCCCTTGTACAGCCACCACCACAGGCTTAGTTCGATGTCGCCCACCCGTTCCCCACGGATTAATCTGATCAGCCTCAAAATTAAAAATACCTTGTGAAATTTTGGACTGTAATTCCACCAGATCTAAGCCCGCAGTAAAGTGATCACCATGCGCAAAAATCACGGCACAGCGCAGTTCAGGGTTATTTTCATATTCAGTCAAAGCTTGAGATAGGTCATGAATCATATGGCTATCAAAAGCATTACGTTTTTCCACCCGATCCAGACCGATCAGCATAATGTGATCAACAATTTCACGGCTTACTTTACCTAAGCTCATTTTATCTTCCTCATTGTTAAAATAATGGTCTGGAGATCAAACTAGAGCATCGTTGAAAAATGATCAAGGCAGATCTTGTAGTGCTTTTCTGCTCAGTAAGACTCTCCCTTCCCCCTGAATACGTGCTACCTTATTCAGGTTTATTTTATTTTTAGATTCATTTATGACCGTGCGTTTTTTTCATACGTCTGACTGGCATTTGGGGCAGTTTTTTTATAATCATTCCCGCCACTACGAACATGAACAATTTCTGGCATGGTTACTTGAGCAGATCAAAGCCAAACAACCGCATGCCTTATTGATTGCGGGCGATATTTTTGATGTGATTAATCCCAGCTCACAGGCACAAAAACAACTCTATCAATTCCTTGCCGATGCGCATGAACTTGCCCCGCATATGCAAACTTTAATGATTGCAGGCAATCATGACTCAGGTTATCGCATTGAACAAGTTGAACCCTTATTAGAAAAATACAATGCTAAAACGGTCGGTGTGATTCGTTGGAATCAAGATAAAAGCCTCGATTTAGAACGTTTAATTTTACCGATTTATGATGAAGAAAAGCAGATTGTAGCGTGGTGTATTGCCCTGCCATTCCTACGTTCAGCTGAAATCACAGGCTTTAATGAGCACACCACCAACAGCCAAAATGCGATTGCTTATCTACACCAACAGTTAATCGAAGAAGCTAAACGCCGTAAAACCGATGATCAGGCCCTGATTCTGATGTCCCATGCGCATATGCAAGGTGGAGAAACGTCCGATTCAGAACGGCCGATCATTATTGGTAATGAAGAAGCCCTATCTACGGCTCTGTTCGACGACAGCATTGATTATGTGGCACTGGGTCATTTGCATAAACCACAAAAAGTGCAGCATCCACATATTCGTTATAGCGGTTCACCGATTCCACTGTCATTTAGTGAAATCAACTATAAACATCAAGTAGTTGAAGTCACGCTTGATCCTAAAAAAAGTGAAGATTCGTTTAACTTTGAAGCTTTGCCGATCCCCAGAAGTATTCAACTGCATAAAATTAAAGATGAACTCACTGTAGTCATGCAGCGCCTTCGTAATCTGCCAAATGAACCGATAGAAAATCTCGAGCATCGTGAATATGTCGATATCGAATATCATACTGCGACGCCACCACAGCCTAATCTACGACAACAATTTGAAGATGCCTTGCCGAAAGATCGCTATCGGCTGGTGCGGATTTCCAGACAATATCTATCCAATGAAAGCAATGCAGAGAGCAAGCAAACTATTAGCTTAGAACCACCGACACCCGAAAAACTATTTCAGCAAATTTGGGAGAAAAAGGGCTATCACACCGATGATGAAGTCACTCAAGACTTTATGAGTTTGGTCGCAGAAGCGCAAAAGCAACTTGAAGATGATCAGACTGTTTAAGGACTTGCCATGAAAATTTTATCAATTCGACTGAAAAATTTGGCATCTCTGGCAGATGAGCATTTTATTGATTTTGAAACTGAGCCTTTGGCCAGTGCGGGACTGATCGCCATTGTCGGAAAAACAGGTGCGGGTAAATCTACGATTTTAGATGCCATGTGTCTGGCCTTATTTAATAAAATTCCCCGCCTCAAAGAAAGTGACGGCAAGCTGTTAGATGTCGATGGTTCTGAACTGCTGACCAACTCCCCTTTAACGGTTCTACGTCGCGGCACAGGCCATGGTTTTGCCGAACTGTGTTTTGTAGCACAAGACCAGAAACATTACCTCGCACGTTGGGAAATTAAACGTGCCCGTGAAAATGCCAGTGGTAAACTGCAAAGTGTGCAACGCTCACTCAAATGCCTAACAGATGGTGTAGTGATTGCAGATAAAACCAAAGCGGTTGAAGCCCATATTCAACAGATTACTCAACTGAGTTTTGAGCAATTCACCCGTGCAGTACTGTTGGCGCAGTCCGAAGTCACGGCATTTTTAAAGGCACGCGATAATGAGCGTGGTGAATTACTCGAATATCTAACCAACTCCAGTATTTTTGCCAAAATTGGACAACTGGCTTTTGAAAAGACTCGTGAAATTAGCAACCAACGCAAGCAACTGGAAAATGTGCTCGGTCATATTGAAATTCGCTCAGATGAAGAAGTTGCCGAATTACAGGCTCAATTCCAGCAGATACAACAACAGGTTCAACAGTTGGAAGCCGACAAAGTTCAGCTTAATCAACAGCAACAATGGTTTGAACACCGACAGAAACTCGAAACTGAAATCACACTGAAACAGCAACAGCATGACATTCAAATTCAAGCGCATCAGGCTTTAGCCGCAGATCGCAATCGACTCAGCCAACTCGAAATCTTTTCAGGCATTCGTCCGATTGTTTTCCAACAGCAACAACTGGAAAAAGTACTGCAACAGCTTGAACCACAGATTCAACACAAACAGCAGCAATTTACCGCTTTAAGCACCCAATTTGAGCAACAAAAAGCGGCTTATACTCAGGCTGAAACGGCCTTACAGCAATTCCAGAGTTTTGAACAAAACCATCAGCACGAACTCAGCCAAGTGCGTAAATATGTACAGGAACGGGAATATATTGCCGATGAATATAAGAAAACTAAAGTCCGTTTAAACCAAAACGAAGCGCAACAACAACCATTGCTTGAGCAACAACAGCAGTTTGAACAAAGTCGCCACAGCCTATCCATACAACAACAGCACTGTTCTGAACAATTGCTACAAAGCGCACAATTCTCCGCTTTAGATAAAGGCTTGAATGCACATCTGCAGCAACTAAAGCAATTTATTCAGCAATACCAAAAAGTCGAACAGAATTTAGGTTCGATTCAACACGCACAGTCCAAGCTTAAACAAGATCAGATCGTATTGAATGAGCTCATTCAAAAATTTGGTACACCACAACAGATTGAAAGCCAGCTTGAACAGAAACAAAAACTCAGAGAACAGCAACAAGCCCGACTGAATCAACTGGATCTGATTCAGCAAAAGTTACAGCATTATTTTGAACTTAAAAAAGAACGTGATGAGCTAAACCATAAGCTCAGTAGCACTCAGCTACAACACCAACAGCTTGAACAACAACTACAAACCAGTCAAGTCGAGTTCCAGTCTGCCAAAAATGAACGGGAAAAATTACAGCAGATATTGCAACAGCAACGTTTATTGCATGCTGAAAATATTGAACATCTGCGTGCTGAACTCAAACACGGCGAAGCTTGTCTGGTCTGTGGCAGCACCGAACACCCCTATCGTGATGATGCCAGTCAGCTCTCCAAAGCCTTGTATGAGCTACAACAACAGCAAGAGCAACAGGCTATTCAACAGGAACAACAATTTTTCCAGCTTTGGCAAAATACACAACAGCAATTTACCCAGATTCGTACCGAACTGACGCAATTGCAATCTGCCATGCAACAAGCGGATGACAAATTCAAGCTACAACATCAGGAATTAATCAAACATACAGCACAGTTCGAGATTCAGTTAGATTTAAGTCAACCGTATGTGGAAACGACTAGAGCTCAACAGCAATACATCAGTGAGACAACCCAATTCAAACAGCAGATTGAAATTGAGTTACAGCAACTGCATCAGGCCAATAAAGACCACTATAACCTGACTCAAACGATTCAAAATATCCGCCACCAACTGGAAAGCGTACAGCAGTCACAGCAACAGATTCAACATGTTATAGATTGCCTGAGCAGCGATGAACAAAACTTATGGCAACAGCAAACGCTGAGCTCTGCTCAACAGCTAGCACAACGTTTACAGCAACGTGTTCAATACCTTGAACAAGCTGAGAGCCTAAGCAAACAACAGCAGCAGCTTGAACAGCAACTGAATCTATTAAAGTCCAATTTAACAAGCATGATCACTCAACATGCAGAGTTTAGTCAGCAACTCAAAGATGTCGAGATTAAAGGCAAACAAAATACAGAGTCAGCACATCAACTGATTGTGGCAATGACAGGTTTAACTGAGCTTAAAGCCAATGAATGGTTAAACCAGCACGACCAACAGCGTCAGCAACTCCAAAATCAATATCAGCAAATCAAGCAGCGTTTTGAACAGGCTCGTCAAAGTTTTGAACAGCAGAAAAATGAACTGGAACAGCTCAAAGCCCAACAGCAACAACAACTATCTACCCTTGCTCAATCTAAAACTGAAATTCGAAGGTGGTTAAGCCAGCATCCTGAATTAGAAGAACATTTATTAGCTGATTTACTTGCTATTCGTGCTGAACAAGAGCAGCACATTCGAACATCGCTACAAAATGCAGAACGTTTACTCAATGAGGCCGGCTCTGCACTAAAAACGCTGCAACAGCAATTACAGATGCATCAGCAACAACAGCCACCCATCGAATACACCCAGTTGCTTGAGCACATCCATCTCAATCATGAGAACTTACAGCAGCAAGCCGAACAACGTGATCAGTTCAAACTGAAATTAGAACTACATCAACAAAATGTAGCCAAGCAAAAGCAGTTTGCAGACCAGATCCAACAAATTCAGCAGCAGGAACATCGCTGGAATAAAATCTCCAGTTTGATTGGTGATTCTAAAGGCAAGGATTTCCGTGATTTAGCCCAGCAATATAATCTGGATATTCTGCTTGAATATGCTAATCAACAACTCAGCATGTTGTCACAGCGTTATACTTTAAAACGTTTGGATAACTCCCTCAGCCTAGCCATCATTGACCATGATATGGATGGAGAAACTCGTTCAGTGGCTTCTCTGTCAGGTGGTGAGTCCTTCCTCACTGCCCTTGCGATTTCCTTGGCAATTGCCAATATGGCTTCTGGTTCCATGAAAATCGAATCGCTATTTATTGATGAAGGCTTTGGTACTTTGGACGCTTCTTCATTGCATATGGTGATGAATGCGCTGGATCAATTACAAAGCCAAGGGCGTAAAGTGGTGTTGATCTCGCACATTCAAGAAATGCATGAACGAATTCCTGTACAAATTCAAGTACAGCCGATTGGATCAGGTTCGAGTCGGATTGAAATTGTTGGCTAAAGCATTATGATGATTAAATAATCATAATGCTTAAATCACATGAATCAGAATAAGGCTGTTATTTTTGACCTCGATCAAACCTTACTTGATCGAACGACGTCGTTAATAAGATTCCTCACTTGGCAGGTTAATTTTTTTCAATTAATTTCAGCCAATGATAGAGAGCCATTTATCCAACGGTTTCTTGAATTAGATGATAATGGTAAAGTTTGGAAAGATCGTGTTTATGAAAATCTGATTCAGGAATTTTCAATTCAAGGCTATTCAAAAGAAATACTTTTAGCAAGTTATATTCATGATTTTAATAAATTCTCATGCTGCTTTGAACATGTAGAAAACACCATCATCCAACTAAAACAGCAAGACTATTTAATTGGATTAATCTCTAATGGCAGAACACCCTTTCAAGAACATAATTTTTATGCTCTAGGTCTGACTGAATTCTTTTCTAGCATCATTGTTTCCGAAGCAGTCGGACTTAGAAAACCAGATCCCGCAATTTTTCTATTATCTTGTCAGCAGCTTAGTGTTCACCCACAAGATTGTGTTTTTGTCGGTGATAATGAACAGGCAGACATACAAGGTGCAAAGGCTGTCGGGATGAAAACCATTTTCTTTCATCCCAATCCAGCGATTTCCTCAGCAATAGCGGATGCCAACTTTCATCACTATGAAAAACTAACGACTATAGTGAGCAGCATCTAATTCAATAAATAGAACTAAAAATGGGCTTCTTGTCAGTTTTAAAGTCGAATCTCTTAATTTTTTTCTGAATAATCCCGTGCTCCGAATAATGCAGTTCCTACCCTCACCATGGTTGAACCCGCCGCAATCGCAGCGTCCAAATCAGCAGACATGCCCATACTTAAAGTATCCCAATCTTGCGGCTGTGCATGTTGAGCTTTCACTTGCTCGAATAGCACTTTAGCTTCAGCAAAGGCAGCATGATTTTCAGGTGCAGGAATCACCATCAAACCACGTAAACGAAGATTTGGAAGCTGGCTAATTTGCTGAACAAGTTCAGCAACCTCGGCAGGTTGGCAACCATCTTTAGAATCTTGCCCATCAATATTCACTTGCAGACAAATATTCAATGGTTGTAGAGCATCTAAACGCTGACTGGACAATCGTTCAGCGATAATTAAACGATCAACCCCATGTACCCAATCAAATTTTTCAGCCAGAGGTTTGGTTTTATTACGCTGTACATGACCAATAAAATGCCATTCGACCTCTAGTTCTTTTAATTCCTCAATTTTTTCTAGTGCTTCCTGTAAATAGTTTTCACCAAAACAGCGCTGCCCGACTGCATACATTTCGCGAAGGCTAGAACTTGGATGTGTCTTGGAAACCGCCAACAATTGTACCGTTGCAGGATCACGTTGCACGTGCTGACAGGCCTGTTCTATTTGATTTAAAACAGATTGGCGGGATTGTTGCGATTGATTCATTGACACAGTTCTCATTTACGAAATCTTTTTTTGCTTTCCATTCTTTAAGGTGTTGGTAAGCCCGAATGAAAGCCTTATATTATTCTACAAAATAATGAGACATTTTAGTTTGTTTCGGGGAAATTATGGATATTACAGAACTACTCGCCTTTTCGGTCAAAAACGGTGCTTCAGATTTACACCTTTCAGCGGGTATGCCTCCTATGATTCGTGTGGATGGTGAAGTTCGCCGTATTAACTTACCAGCACTTGAACATAAAGATGTACATCGCTTGGTGTACGACATTATGAATGATAAACAACGTCGTGACTTTGAAGAAGATTTAGAAACCGACTTCTCATTTGAAGTACCGAATATTGCCCGCTTCCGTGTCAACGCATTTAACCAGAACCGTGGTGCCGGTGCGGTGTTCCGTACCATTCCATCTAAAGTGTTGACCATGGAAGATTTGGGCTTAGGTTCAATTTTCAAAGAAATCTGTGATTATCCACGCGGGATTGTGCTTGTGACAGGCCCAACGGGTTCGGGTAAATCGACCACCCTTGCAGCGATGATCGACTATATTAACGAAAACCGTTATGACCATATTTTAACCGTCGAAGATCCAATCGAATTTGTACATCAATCGAAAAAATGTTTGATTAACCAACGTGAAGTACATCGTGATACACACGGCTTTAATGCTGCACTTCGTTCAGCACTGCGTGAAGACCCAGACATTATTCTGGTCGGTGAGATGCGTGACCTTGAAACGATTCGCTTGGCACTGACTGCTGCGGAAACAGGTCACTTGGTGTTTGGTACACTGCATACCACCTCTGCGGCGAAAACCATTGACCGTGTCATCGACGTATTCCCTGCAGAAGAAAAAGATATGGTGCGTGCCATGCTTTCTGAATCACTGCAAGCCGTGATTTCTCAAACACTATTGAAAAAGAATGGCGGTGGTCGTGTAGCTGCACATGAAATCATGATCGGTATTCCTGCGATTCGTAACCTTGTACGTGAAAACAAAGTTGCACAAATGTATTCTGCAATCCAAACAGGTGCCAACTACGGTATGACCACTTTGGATCAAAGCTTGAAAACATTGGTGTCTAAAGGCTTAATTAGCCCACAAACTGCACGTACTGTGGCCAAACAACCCGAATCATTCCTATAAGAATAAATGGATTAGAGAAATATCATGGACTTTAATGATTTACTCAATTTGATGATTCAACAAAATGCATCGGACTTATTTGTCACTGCGGATGTTGAACCTTCAATGAAAATTAACGGGCAGATCGTGCCTGTCTCTAAATCGAAACTTTCAGGGGAAATTGTGGGTCAACTGGTTCAATCCATCATGACCGACAAACAGCGTAAAGAGTTTGCAGAGACGCGTGAATGTAACTTCGCGATCATGAACCGTGAAAAGACAGCACGTTTCCGTGTCAGTGCGTTTCAACAACGTGATATGCCAGGCATGGTACTGCGTAAGATCGAAACGCATATTCCAAGCATGGATGATCTCAAACTGCCAGAAGTACTTAAAGAGCTGGCCATGACCAAACGTGGCATCATCATTTTTGTTGGTGCGACAGGTACAGGTAAATCGACTTCTTTGGCGTCAATGATTGGTTTCCGTAACCATAATTCTAAGGGTCATATCATCACCATTGAAGACCCAATCGAATTTGTGCATCAACATGCAGGCTGTATCGTGACGCAGCGTGAAGTCGGGATTGATACCGATTCATTTGAGATTGCACTGAAGAATACACTACGTCAGGCACCAGATGTGATCTTGATTGGTGAGATCCGTTCACGTGAAACCATGGACTATGCCATCGCTTTCGCCGAAACAGGTCACTTGGTACTTGCTACCCTGCATGCCAACAACGCCAACCAAGCCCTTGATCGTATCATTCACTTCTTTGAAGCAGACCGTCATAGTCAATTGTATATGGACTTGTCGTTGAACTTAAAAGCACTCGTCGCACAGCAATTGATTCCAACCCCAGATGGTAATTCACGTCGTGCTGCGATTGAGATTTTGATCAATACACCACTTTTGGCTGACTATATCCGTAAAGGTGAAATTCATGAGATTAAAGATCTGATGAAACGTTCACGTGAGTTGGGTATGCAAACCTTTGACCAAGCCCTATTCGACCTTTATAAGGCAGGTCAGATCACCTACAAAGATGCCTTAAAGCATGCGGATTCACCAAACGACCTACGCCTAACCATCAAACTGTCAGAAGAAGGCGCAGACCAGTTATTGAGTGCCAGCCGCAACATCACCTTTGATGGCCAGTAATTCAAATTAAGCCATTAAAAAAGGGAAGGTTTTTGTAACCTTCCCTTTTTTATTTGTTCAATTTTCGTGAACACTTAGATTTTTACTCAACACAGCTTATTTTTTACGATAAGCCTCTTGGCATTCTGCATCACTACAGTAACCGTATAGGTTTAAGGAGTGTCCAGTTAAGGCAAAACCATGTTGGTCTGCAACCGAATGTTGCTCTTTCTCGATAATATCATTTGTAAATTCAATAACTTTATTACAGTTTAAGCAAACAAGGTGATCATGATGATCTTCCTGCATGATTTCAAAAACGGAGTGATTGTTTTCAAAATGGTGACGCTGAATAATACCCGCAGCTTCGAATTGTGTTAACACACGGTAAACTGTCGCTAAGCCAACATCTTCACCTTGTTCAAGCAAGGTTTTATAAATATCTTCAGCACTTAAATGATGTTGTTTTGAATTTTCTAATAATTCCAAAATCTTAATACGAGGAAGGGTAACTTTAAGTCCAGCTTTGCGTAAGTCTTGATTAGAAATCGGCATAAAAAAAGGTCTCTCAACAAATCTTAAGTTGGAATAGGCAATAGAGTTTAGATGCAGTATGATCTATCCTTGACTCAAATGCATCATCATTTATCAGGATAGTGTAGCAAAATGCAAAAAATCATGCTGGCGTTGTTCGTCACTACAGTACTTAGCGGTTGTTCAGTCTTTGGTGTTTATAAAGTTGATATTCCACAAGGAACACCATTAACCAAAGCACAAGCTTCTCAAGTACAAGTGGGCATGAGCTTTCAGCAAGTCCGTTTCTTGCTTGGTAGTCCAACAGTGACAGATCCACTGAACCCACAACGTTGGGACTACATCTACAACTATATCCCAGGTACTTATGCGAAAAAAGCAAAAATACCTGCGGCACACGGTCAACATTTAAAAGTTTATTTTGATGCGAATGGTAATGTCGAACGTCTAGAAGGCTTAGATACGATTCCAGAATCACAACCTGGTTTACCGGCATCAAAAGAAGCGATTTTGACTGCGCCACCACTATAACGGCTTTCCAGTAAAAAGAAACCCCTCATCGATTCAATCGTGAGGGGTTTTATTTATCAGCTTGATGGTCTAAAACGATTACCTTTGATAAACCGCCCGACTGGATTCTTTGCTGCCCGCTTACGCCGAATATCATTCGGGTTAATGGTAAGAGCGCGATAGATTTCAACACGGTCACCTGCATGCAGGACTGTATCCACGTCAATTCGGCTACCAAATACACCCAACTGTAAAACTTCTGGTAGTACCACCTGCGCTGCTAAGCCACTAGCATCAATGGCCTGCTGAGCCGTCATTCCCTCGCTAAAGCTGACAGCAATATGGAATTGCTGTTCAGGGCTTGAGAAAGCAACCCAAACTTGTTTCACCTGCTCCATTAGAGCACTTGTCCAATCACAGCAATGATTGCCACGACAATTGAAAGTGGTAGCACAATACGGATGGCAATACGCCAGAGGTTATAAAACAGCTCATTGCTAAAGCCCATGGCTTTACGCAGATGACTAATCTTCATAATCCAGCCAGCAAATACTGCGTAAATCAAGCAAATCAGTAATCCCCAAAGCATGAGCAGGCTATTAAAGATTTGTTCCACTTGTGGTACAGCCCAAACAGCAATAGCAGCAAGCAAAATCGCCCATTGAATCACGATCGCAAGCTGACGCTGTGCCAATTGCTCTTTGGCAAATTGAATTAATAAGGCAGCAGACATTGTTGCAGCAAAAACCCATGCCAAGGCAGGAAACTGTGTTTGAACTGAGAAAAAGCCAAATGCGATCACCGCAAGCAGTTGCGCCACCCAAATCGGCAATACCGCAGTTGTCGCAGTATCTTGTTGCTTCACTGCCGCTAAACTGCTCTGCCAGTATAGACCCAGACCTAAACCACTTGCGACTAAAGCAAGTACCGTCGCATTGCCCCACTCCTTAAACTCGACACCTGTCCAATGCCATGCTTGTAAATGGGTTCCCATCACATTGGCAAGTACAAATGCAGCGAGTACGCCAAGCATAGTTAAAGCGATTAAAAACTGACGAGGAATAAAAGACAGTGCCAAGGCCACAACCGCAAAAATCGCGAAAACGATTTGGCTAGAAAGGTCTAATCCAAGTTGTTGACTCGTCACATGTGTCGCTGTCATCAACATACTGCCAGCAAAGAATGGGACAAAAACAACCGCCAACCATCCTACGATACGCCATCTTGGTGACGCATCTGCATCACGCGTTAAGCTGGAAAGCGCTTGTAATGCCGTCGTTTGTGAACGTTTAGCTAAAGCGATTTCAAGATAGCCGATAGGTAATGCCAATAAGATCATGGTACCTAACCACAGTAGCCAGAAATCGAATTGACGATCAATCTGGATTCCAACAGTAGGTGCCAATGTGGTAATCATGACAAAAGATAGGCAAAACGCCATCACTGGTGCAAGCCAGCGTGACAGAGTTGTGTCCTGCATAATGCATTCCTTGAAAAATCTTTGAACTCATTGCACTTTATGGAGTTTGCAATGAAATATTCAATCTATTTTGCCTTTCTCACGCCTGAAAATCAAAACAAAAGATATCGAAAGAAAGAAGCAAATCACCTTACGATGATTTGCTGCGCACGAATTATTATATTATTAAGTAGACCCCTTATGTTCACTCATACCACACCTTATTATTTTTTATCATAAGGGGTCTTTTATTATTGTCTTATTATTATGAGAAGAAACGAGAGAACCAGTTTTTCCCTTTTTTCTTTTCATTTTCTTTAATGATTCCAATCATATTTTCTTTTACAGCACCCACATAATCCGCATCATCATGACGGATATGGTTGATCAACCATTTTGATAGCGCTTCATGCAGTTCACTATCAATTTCTTGCCCCAACTCAAAACGCTGACGATAAGTCTCTATCTTTTTGATAAATAAGTCATGTACACGTTTATGTGGTACACGATATTTATAGTTTGCTTCTTCTTGTAGGCTTTCTTCAAAGGTAAAATGGGATTGAGTATAATCAATGATATTATCCAAAATACCTTTTAATTTTTCCCGATCATCACCCTCATTTAATTCATCAATTTCATTAATATAATCTAGAATACGACGATGCTGATCATCGATCACCTCGATTCCTGTATTATATTCGACAGACCATTTCATACCCATATCGAACCCCAAACCATATTTGATTTATTGAATAAGGATATAATATCGGCAAAGCAATCAAATAAAAACACAGCATTTTTGTCAGATTTTAACTATTGATAAAGAAAACAAATTAAACCCTTGTTTTATATTTATTTAAATATTTTAACCGATCAAAACACTCAAGTATTTTTTAACCAAAAAGAAAAAATATCTATCTAATTTTTATAGAAAATAATTTTAAAATTAAAAAAATCCAAGCAAAATAGTCTTATTTATTGTTTTGAGATTTTGCTATTAAATTTAAATCAGATAAATCCTTATTCCGCCCATAATTTCGTTTAAATTCAGCGAGTGTAGATAAATGTATTCCAGCAATCAGCTTAGAACTTGCCAATAACGTTTGAAAACTCCTGACTATCGCCACAGCTCACATTTAAATAAGTTTCAAAAAACAGCTCTAATGGTGAATTCATTTTTATCCATTTAACAACTTCAATACTGGTCTGCTTTGGTCACGCGTTTTAAAGCTGGATTTTCTGCTTCGCGGATTAAGCGCTCAACTCGTGTTAAGGCATGCAGAATCGGTTTACCGTGCTGAAATAAAATCATTTCCCCTGCTTGATATGCTGTCCATGCTTCATTATGTGTTAACGGCTCTGTCGTGATCACTGCAACGCGATCTTCTGGTGTGGTGACCTGACTAAAATCGACTTCTACATCAAGATCAATTAAATGTGCAGGCTGAAATGGATATTCACGCACGAGCCAATGCAACTTAGTGGTCGCATAGCTAAATAAGGCTTTACCATTAGAAAGACAGAAATTAAATGTACCATGCTCTGCAATCTGCGGGGCAATCTGCTGTAACAGTGCAAAGATTTCTTCTAGGCTAGGTTCGATATAGCCAAAGGCTTCAACGAATTGATCTAATAAATAACAAAATGCAAGTTCACTATCGGTATTACCTACCGGCTCGAAACGGCCACTTAACTCAGGTTTGAAATCATGTAAATCGCCATTGTGCGCAAAAATCCAATGTCTCCCCCATAGCTCACGCAAAAAGGGATGTGAATTTTCGAGGTTGATTTTACCTTGTGTCGCTTTACGGATATGTGCAATGACGTTGCGAGACTTGATTGGATAATTACGGATTAAATCAGCAATAGGAGATTCAACCGCAGATTGATTATCCACAAATAAGCGGCAAGCTTTATCTTCAAAAAAAGCGATCCCAAAACCATCACAATGATCAGAGGTCACCCCTGCGCGTTGTGAAAACCCACGAAAAGAAAAAGTAATATCTGTCGGGGTGGCGCAATTCATTCCTAATAGCTGGCACATATCTTTTAACTATCTAACATCTACGCCTATTGTGCATGAGGGAGAGATGCCTTGTAAATCTCAATATGTGCTCACTATTAGATTAAGAATGATAAGAGGTTCTGTTGATATTACACAGATGCTTGCGACAGAGGATATTTTTAGCTGATACGAGGCAGGGCTTGTAAAATTTAGTGACTCTAAATGAACAAGACATAACGACGTAGCGGCAAAAAATTTCCCTGTCCCATAGGGTTATGACTAAAACAACCCTAAACAGTCAGTATGAAACTTGATAAGAGCCATCATAGTAGGTATTTCATGCATTGATTATGTTGTTTTAGCCGATAACGTAATGCATGGTTGTAGTATCAACAAAACCTTACTACCGTTGCACCATTTTGTTCATCACGAAAGAGGTCGCAATCTTATTCACTTCAAGGAAAACGAAATAATCCAAGCATTTAAAATCTTCATCATAAAATGCTTGTTTTGATAGTTTCGATTGCATTCCCAAATAGGTCTGAAACAGTTTTGGCATACGTTCATCTTGTGGAAAACTATAGTCAGGACGTTCTGGTTCAAAGCTACGTTTTGAGCGGATATCGATAGTTTGATGATCACCCAACTGTTGGATCTGACGGTGCGTATAATAGGCACGTGCTAAGTTATCATCCAAATGGATACTGACACAGCCCATTAAGTACTTAGCACGCATTGACCACAGTACTTTAGGGGTCAAGTTCAACCATAACATTGATAGTGCTTTACCCGAGCGAAATTTAGGATGCACACAAGTACGTCCAATTTCTAAGATACTTGGTAAATGAGATAAATGCGGGACAACTTCAAACTCTTGAGCACTATAACTTTGCCCGATTTCATAACCTTGGAATAATTTAAGACGGGTATAAGCGACAATTTCACCTGTCCATTTTTCACGTAACACTGCATGTTCACAACCAAAATCATAGAGATCTTGATCTAAACCATCTTCAAAACGCATACCAAACTGATGGCTAAATTGCGTTGCTCTAAAGCGTTGTACTTCTTGTAATTCTTTTAAATTATCCACCCATTCAAAACGGAATTGATTTTGAGCTGGCTTGTGGCGTAAGGGTAAAGTCAATGTCTGGCGATATTGATTTAATTTTTCTAGCATAATGAAAGCTCCTTATGACTAGATCTACCTTAAATTGCTTAAATGACATTGCGATGACTAAAACATGAACAGGTCATGACAAAAAAGAGACCTGCTTGAGGTCTCTTTTTAAATCAATAGGATGAATTAATGTTTGGCACGATTGGTAATGAGTGTACCGACACCATGATCGGTGAAGATCTCTAATAAACTTGCATGCGGTACACGACCATCAACAATATGCGCACTTACAACACCACCTTTAACCGCATCAAGCGCACAACCGACCTTCGGAATCATACCGCCATAAATCACGCCTGTTTCGATCAAGCGATCAACTTCTTGTGTGCTTAGACCAGTCAATAGGTTTTTATTTTCGTCCAATACACCTGTGATATTGGTCAGTAAAATCAGCTTTTCAGCACCAAGTGCTTCTGCAACTTTACCCGCCACAAGATCCGCATTGATGTTATAGGTATTGCCTTCTTCATCCACACCCAATGGTGCAATTACTGGAATGAAATCACTTTGGGTAAACATTTCCAGTACATCGGTTTTGACACCAGTCACTTCACCGACCATGCCCAAATCAATTTGCGAAATAGAGCCGTCAGCTTCCTGCTTTTCCATCAATAATTTACGTGCACGCAGTAAATTACCATCTTTACCAGTTAAACCAATGGCACGACCGCCATGCTTATTGATTAGATTCACGATCGATTTATTGACACTTCCCCCCAACACCATTTCAACCACTTCCATGGTTGCTTGATCGGTTACGCGCATGCCATCAATACGATCAGACTCTTGTCCAAGACGTTTTAATAATGAATCTACTTGTGGACCACCGCCATGTACCACAATCGGGTTTAAACCAACGGTCTTTAACAACACAATGTCACGGGCAAATGAACTTTCCAATTCAGGATCAGTCATCGCATTACCACCATATTTTACAACCAACGTTTTTCCTGCAAAACGTTGGATATACGGCAAAGCTTCGATCAAAATTTTTGCTTTATCAATGCCGATATGCTCGTGTGGCATGCGTCTCTCCTTTTAGGCCTGTGCGAGTTCTTGTGCAATCTTTGGATATTGGTTTTGCAACATAGAAACAAACTTTTGACGAATTTCAATTAATCGGTTCTGATTATCAGCATCAAAACGGACGGTAAAATATTCACCAGTATTTGATGCTCGAATAATGCCAAATCCATCGTCAAAATCAAGTCTTACACCATCAATTTTGCTTAAACGGGCGCCTAAACGATGACTTAAAATTTCAATATCATTTAAAACTTGCTTAGGATTGGCATCATGGGTACTGATATATGTGTCTTCTGTGCAATAACGTTCAGGGTAAGCTGCCAATAACTCAGACAGACTTGTTGCATTGGATTGGGTTAAATATTCCATCACACGCAAAGCTGCGTATAAACCATCGTCATAGCCAAAACCACGTCCATCATTAAAGACATAGTGACCCGCATATTCACCGCCAAAAACAGCCGTGCCTTTTGATTGCGATAAATAAGCACGTAAGAAGCTACTACCCGTACGAATCATTTTCGCTTGACCTTCCAGCCCCTGCACGGTGTCCGCTACCATACGTGAGCACTTCACATCAAAGACGATTTCTTTATGTGGATGCTGCTGTAAGCACATCTGCGCAAATAAAGACAATAAGCGATCAGGACTAATAATATGTGCATTCTCGTCGAGTAAAACGACACGATCCCCATCACCATCCAGCGCAATACCGAGATCGGCTTTCTCGGCAACAATAGCGACTTGTAATTGCTTCAAATGCTCAGCATGAGATGGATCTGGCGCATGATCAGGAAAATGTCCATTGGCTTCACAGCGTAAAGCAATCACATCGCAGCCTAGTTTTTCTAAAACCAGTTTTGCACAACGCCCTGCAGAACCATGTAGTCCATCTAGAACGATTTTTAATGGTCGCGCTAACTGTATGTCACTAATCAATGAATGCTGATACTGCAAACAATACTGAGCAACAATTTGGTGTGCAGTATTTTCTGAATGCAAGAAATCCTCAATATTGCTCAAAGAAGTCTGTGCATACTGCCCCACCTGTTGAATGGTTTCTGGTGTCGGTGGCTCACCTTTTAAAATCCATTTAATCCCATTATCCGATTTCGGATTATGGCTTGCTGTCACCATAATACCATTGCCGCCAAAATCACGGGCAATGTAATACATCATCGGTGATGAACAACAACCAATATTAGTGACTTGTAAACCTTGTTTTTCGAATATATTTTGGATGATATTGGCATAAGTCGGACTGGTTAAACGTGCATCATAACCAATCACCACGTGTGTCTGTTCAGCATTTTTATATTGCGAAACTAAAGCATAAGCAATTAGGCTAATAATATTTGGCGTTAAATTACTTAGCTTTCCACGAATATCATAAGCACGGAAAATATTCAGCGGAAATGTATGTTGTATATTCACTGTAAGCCCCTATTTTTATAATCATTTGATCCATAAAAAAAGCAGAAACTATTAAGAAATTAATTAACCCTTATTCAGAAAAATTAAAATAATTAGTCAGCTGCTTTGTAATATATATCAAGGCAACAATCAATATGAAAAATGCAACGTTTTTCAGCAAAACATTGCATTTAAAGTTATAACTACTGAAAAAGCTTATTGTTTTCCAGTATGACCAAAACCACCTGCGCCACGCTCAGTCGCAACGAATTCGCTCACTTGTTCGAACTCTGCTTGTACCACTGGAACCAATACATATTGTGCTAAACGCTCACCTGGTTCTAAACGGAAGCTGTTTTGTCCACGATTCCAAACCGATACCATGAGCTCGCCTTGGTAATCAGAATCAATCAAACCCACTAAGTTACCTAACACAATACCATGTTTATGGCCTAAACCTGAACGCGGTAGAATTAAACCTGCAAAGTTTGGATCTTCGATATAAATCGCCAAACCTGTTTTCACTAAAACTGTTTCACCCGCAGCGATATCAATCGCTTCATCTAAGCATGCGCGTAAATCTAAACCTGCTGAACCAGTCGTTGCGTAAGAAGGCAAAGCCCACTCTTGACCTAAACGTGCATCTAATACTTTAACTTGGACTTTCATAAACCTAACCTTTCAAATATAAAATTACGACTTCTGAAGACTAAAAGATATGTAATCAGCTAATCTTTCAAATTTTTCATAAAATCTGAATATAAATCCCAATCTGGTTGATAAGTCTCAACTATTTTTAGTGGATAAGTTTGCTTATCCTTTAAAACTTGGTTGAGTTTCTTTTGCCAGACAATCGGATTTTTTACATACAAAACCCATTCTTTTCTAGAATTTCCAGTTGCAACTAAAACTAGATGACCTAAACCATTGGTATCTAATTTTGAAATATCTTCTTCGAACTCAAATTGTGAATCCATGGTTGAAGCATCAGGCATTCCACTATTATTTACATCAAAATATGACCAATAAATCCTTAATAAATATGGATAATCCGACTTAACAACACCTTCTGCATATTTACCACGAAATACTAAATCCTTTCCATCTTCAAAACCTTTTGCAGTAAAATATGTTTCTTCTGCTGCTACAGTTTGACTAAAAAACAGCAATGATAGAAAAGCGATAAAAATATATTGCTTCACAAAACTATCTTTTCAACAATGCTTTCAAATTCGCAAGGTACTGCTGAGCCTGTTCTTTTGGATCAACATTTGGCGCCAGTTTCTTTTTACGACCATGCCATTCCAAATCATCTTGTGGCATCTCGTCCAAGAAACGGCTTGGCGTCATTTGACGCATTTGTCCACCATTTTTACGCTGCTCAGCAAGGGTCAGTGTTAAACCTTGACGGGCGCGAGTAATACCTACATACATTAAACGGCGTTCTTCTTCGACCGTTTCCGATGCAATCGAGTTCTTATGTGGTAATAGCTCTTCTTCCAAGCCAATCATATACACATAAGGGAACTCCAAACCTTTTGCCGCATGCAAGGTTAATAAATTCACTTTATCGGTATCTTCTTCTTCCTGTTGCTGTTCGAGCATATCCAACAGCACTAGTTTACGAATCACGCTTTCGATATTTTTCTCATCCACATCATCAGTACGATTCAATAGATTTTGAATACTGCTATACAAGCTTTCAATACTGTCGAGTTTGGTCTTCTCTTGTGCAGGGGTCGCAGCCTGTTCTCGAATATAATCGATATAACCTGCTTCATTGATCATCTGACGCACTTTCGGCATTGGTGCATCATCATCTAAGAGCTCTCGCGTAAATGTCGCAATAAAATCAGCAAACTCATGTAATTGAGTCGCAGCTTTTTTCGGTAACACCATGCTTAAACGTTGGTCTGATGACGCAGTAAGCAAAGACAAGGTATTTTCTTGTGCAAATAAACCCAATTTTTCTAAAGTAACAGGCCCAATGGCACGCTTTGGCGTATTGATAATACGTAAGAAGGCACTGTCATCTTCAGGGTTAATGATGAGACGTAAATAGCTCATCACATCCTTAATTTCGGCACGCGCGAAGAAAGACTGTCCGCCTGACAACTTATACGGAATTTGCATCTGACGCAGTTGGGTTTCAATCACACGGGCTTGAAAGTTACCACGATACAGCACCGCATAATCTTTCCAGTTTTTACCATTCATCAGCTTATGTGTGATCAGATCTTTCACCACACGTTCCGCTTCATCATCGTCATTCAAACAGGTGATGACACGAATGGTTTCGCCGTGACCCTTATCACTCCACAATTTCTTATCAAAAATATGCGGATTATTTTCAATCACAGCATTGGCCGCTTTTAGGATACGACTGGTTGAACGATAGTTCTGCTCCAGCTTAATCACTTTGAGATTATGGAAATCATCTTTCAGCAACGCCATGTTTTCAGGCTTTGCACCACGCCAAGCGTAAATGGATTGGTCATCGTCACCTACAGCGGTAAACTGCCCCATCACCCCAACTAAAAGCTTAACAAGGGTATATTGCGCAGTGTTGGTGTCTTGATATTCATCCACCAATAAATAACGAACGCGGTTCTGCCATTTGTCACGGACTTCAGCATTTTCCTGAAGCAAACGTGTTGGCATCACGATCAAGTCATCAAAGTCTACGGCGTTATAGGCACGTAAGTTACGCTCGTAGAGCTGATACAGATGTGCAAACTGGACATCTTCAACGGTTTCACAAGTTGAGTGTGCTTGTTCAGGGACGATCAGATCATTTTTCCAATCTGAAATTTTCTTCATCACCTTGGCTAACAGCTCTTTGCTCTCAGCACCTGATAAATTGTCACGCTGCATCAAATCCATCAAGATTCGTTTGCAGTCATCGGCATCTAAAATCGAGAAATTGTTTTTAAGCGGTAAATGTTTTAATTCTAAACGGAGTAAATTTAAACCGAAAGTATGGAAAGTCGAAACCGATAGCCCTTTCGCTTCTTCACGTGACAGCAGCTTTCCAACACGCTCTTTCATTTCACGTGCCGCTTTATTGGTAAAAGTCATTGCAGTAATACGATAGGCAGGAATACCACATTGCTGCACTAAAAAGGCAACTTTTCGGGTAATTACAGAGGTTTTACCTGAACCTGCACCTGCAAGTACCAACAATGGCCCCTGAACATATTTCATGGCCTCAAGTTGCTTGTCATTAAGTTGACTGGCAGATGACATCGGTTATACCTCTCTCGTTTCCGAGCTTGATTTTTCGAGCACAATTATAGACATCTCTGTTTTATAATCCCAATAGTAAATCTAGGGATATGTATAAATTATGATGTCTTACACAAATAGTACGCCATAGCTTGTCGTCTATATTTATATGCAATAAAAAAACCACCCGAAGGTGGTTTCTTTAAATCAGTAAGAATTACTGTTTTGCATAAATGCTGATTTCAACACGGCGGTTTTGCTCTTTACCAGAAGCAGTTGTGTTTGAAGCGATTGGGTTAGCTGAACCTAAACCTTGCGCATCAATACGGCTACCAGCAATACCTTGACCAGCTAAATAGTTTTTAACTGATTGAGCACGTGCTTGAGACAATGGGATATTGATTGAGTCATTACCTGTGTTATCTGTATAACCTGTTACAAGGATCGCACTCTTGTTATCTTCACCTAAAGTTTGCGCTACTTTATTCAAAGTACCGTAGAAGTTAGGTTTGATGTTTGATTTGTTGGTATCAAACGTAATGCTACCAGGCATGATCAATTGTACAGAACCATCTGGGTTACGGCCGACTTCTACACCAGTACCCGCCATTTGCTCACGTAATTTTTTCTCTTTGTTGTCGAGGTATAAACCACCAGCACCACCGAGAATTGCACCAATTGCCGCAGCACGGTTATTTTGCTTACTTGAGTTTGCGTTACCCTTAGATACACCATAACCCGCAGCTGCACCAATTAATGCACCTAAAGCAGATTTGTCATACTCAACGCCGCCAATGTTATTACCTGTTGTTTGGCAACCAGAAAGTACTAATCCAGCCCCTACGAGTGTTGAAATTACTAATGCACGCATTGCGTTGCTCCTGTCTATGTATTTTGTTGTCTGCACAAATGATGAATGAGAAAATGGCGCTAGACCATTGATTTTTTGTTAATAATAAACACTTTATTTATAGTTTTGTAATATTTTGATGCATTTTACTTGATCGAAGCAACACAATTTCTTCATTGTTATATCCATCGCATAATAAAACAACAATGAGACCCATATCACAAAATTAAATCATGCAATTTATAAGTAACCTTGACAAGATAGTCTGCACATTTTATCTATAAAAAAACAGATGTCCCTTTTTGAATATATAAAAAATGTCAATAACTCAAAATATACAGTTGTATTTCAACATCTGTTGTTTATAGTTGGAACATCTCTTTTTTCAAACATATGCACTCAAGGTTCGATTTATGGCTACCGCTAATAAAAAAGCATCCCTATTGCAAAAAGTCAGTAAAGGATTAACCGTTAGTTCTGTGATTACAGGCAGCACCTTCTTTCATGGTCCGCCAGTACTTGCTCTAGGTCTCACCAAATTATTTAAACAATCTGCAAAAGTAGATGAAACAAATATTCAAATTACCAACAGTTGGTTAGGGGTAAATAACTGGTTAATTGACCATGTTCTGCCAAATTTAGAATGGGACATCAGTATTGATGAGCAACTTGATCTTAATTTGCAGGGGCGATACTTGATGATGTGTAATCATCAAAGTTGGGTCGATACCACAGTAAATCAGTATTTCGGTTTAACCCGTATGCCACTCACCCGTTTTTTTACCAAGTGGGAACTTATTTTTATTCCTTTTGTGGGGCAAGCCTTCAAAATATTGGGTTTCCCGATGATGAAACGTCATAGCAAAGAACAAATTGCCAAAAATCCAGAGCTAAAATCACGAGATATGCTTGAAGCACGTAAAGCTTGTGAACAGTTGCTTAGTCAACCTTTTACATTATTAAATTATTTAGAAGGTACTCGCTTTACTGCTGAAAAACATGCTGCACAACAATCCCCTTTTCAAAATCTCCTCAAACCCAAAGCGGGTGGTTTGGCCTTGGCGCTCAGTATTCTTGGTGATCAAATTGATGCATTAGTCGATATGACTATTGTGTATCCTGATGGTGCACCCGGTTATGGCGAATTCTGGTTGGGAGATGTATCACGTATTGCCGTCGATTTACGTAAAATAGAAATTCCAGACTGGGTACTCGGCGGTAATTATGAGGATGATCCTGTCTATCGTGAACGTTTCCAAAAATGGGTCGATCAAATCTGGACTGAAAAAGATCAGTTAATTACACAAATGAAATCCAAGTATCATCAATAATCTCATTAGGGATTGAGTAGAAACATGACCCAGCAGGACTCAGGAAAAAACTCTAAATATAGCTATGTCAATCCGAGCAGCAAGTTCTTCAAGCTGTTCCTTGTCTATGACATTTTCATGGTGTTTATTATTGTTTTTAATTTGTTCTGCTTAGGCATGAACTTTTTCTTGATGAGTAATATTGGTGCATGGTTTTTTAATACCATTCACCTCACAAATGTACTTGATTTCTATCGAACGTATTTACACCCTTGGGTGATTACTACTGAAGCTTGGTTTATCATCTTTTTGATTGCGGAACTATCTATTCGCTGGTTTCTTTCAATCGTACAAAAACATCATGCACGTTGGTGGTTCTTTCCCTTTATTCATTGGTACGAAATCATTGCGATTATTCCGCATTTCCGTTTCCTACGACTATTTCGTGCGGGAATTATCGCCTACCGACTGCATGAACTAGGCTATAAGGTCGTACCAGATGGGATTCGAGTCAAAGCTCTGTTTTACTATCGTGTCGTGATGGAGGAGCTTTCTGATCGTGTTGTCATCACAGTCATTGATGGTATCCGACATGAACTTGAAACCAGTTCAAGCCATAAAAAAATTATCCATGATCTGGTTGATCATCATCGACAATTGTTTACCGTAACGCTTTCATCAATGTTGCAGGAATCTTTAGCAACTGCTTTACAGCAACAACAACCCGTGATTACTCAAAAAGTAGGTGTCATTGTCAATCAAGCAATTGAAGATACGCCTGAACTGACGCAATTATTACGCTTGATTCCGATTGTAGGTGGCCGAATCGAACAACAAATACAAAGTATTGGACAACGCTTAGGTGAAAATATTAGTGCAGGCTTAATTGAACCCTTTACGTCAGGTTCAGCTCAAAGACCGAATGAAAATTATCAATTCATTGCAGAAAAAGTCAGCGAGCTAAATATTGATAATCAGTACTTAGAAGAATTGGTCGAATCAGTGGTATTTGAAAGCCTTGAAGCGATTCGAAAACAAGTAAAAGTAAAGCAATGGCAGCAAACTTTGCAAGAATATGATCAATTGGATAAAAAAGCAGAATGATTACAAGAAAAATTACCAATCAAGCTAGAGAATTCGTGTAATTTGTTCTAGCATTTGCTTTTATTTACAACACGCTTCAACACAATAGAGCGCTTAAAAAGCCCTGAAGGATAAATTATGGCTGATATACGGATTACGGGCAGAATGGTGAATTTTAGTCGACTGACTTTCGACACAAATGACCATAATGCAATCCGACAGCAACTTAGCGATACACTGAATGAAGGTTCTTATATCGGAACACTCGTCATTATTGATAGTACCGTTGAACAAGAGCTGATTGCTTTAATTCAGCTTTTAATTGATTTAGGGTTACAACCGATGGCCGTCATTGACGGCATTTTGGGTGATGAAGCTCGTGCGATTCAATTTCCTGTTCTCCCTGCCGATCAGCCCTTACAGCGAATCAAGGCATCCAAAGAACAGGTGGTTGACCATGCCCCTGCAAAAACAGTGGATAATGCTGCAATACAAACACCACAAAAAAATACATCGAATGCGTATATCACCTCTTATCATGATGAGATTTTGCGTACAGGCCAATGTTTGGTACAAGATCAGGGCGATATTATCTTAAATGCTGGCATGAATAGTGGATCAGAAGTAATTGCATCTGGAAATATTCACATTTATGGCAATGCTCGTGGTAGAGTCATTGCAGGCGCAGGTGGGCAAACTGCGGCACGTATTTTCTGCCATTCGCTCGAAGCAGAATTAATCTCTATTGCAGGGACTTATTGTGTAGCAGATGATATTCCAAAAGATATGATCAAAAAGCCTGTACATATTTATTTAAATAACAAGCAAGAACTTGAATTTGAAGCCTTGCAGTTTTAATTTATTTAATTGAGTTTTAAAAGCACCAAATAAGCCCTTTTAGGGGCGTATGACCATAAATAGGAGTGGATTCGGTGGCCAAAATTGTTGTCGTAACGTCAGGCAAAGGTGGTGTAGGTAAAACTACAACAAGCGCATCTTTTGCAACAGGTTTAGCCCTACGTGGTCATAAAACTGTTGTGATTGATTTCGATGTAGGTTTACGTAATCTAGATTTGATCATGGGCTGCGAACGCCGCGTAGTTTATGATTTCGTTAATGTGATTAATAATGAAGCACGCTTACAGCAAGCACTTATCCGTGATAAAGAGATTGAAAACTTATACATTCTCCCTGCATCACAAACACGTGATAAAGATGCCTTGAGCGATGAAGGTGTTGCGCGTGTCATTGATGAACTCTCTCAAGAGTTTGATTACATTATCTGCGACTCTCCTGCGGGTATTGAACGTGGTGCGATTTTAGCAATGTATCATGCTGATGAAGCAATCATTGTAACCAACCCTGAAATTTCATCCGTACGTGACTCAGATCGTATTATTGGTATGCTGGACAGCAAGACCAAAAAAGTTGAACAAAACGAAGGTCGTATCCGTAAGCACTTATGTATTACACGTTTTAACCCAGAGCGTGCTGATAAACAAGAAATGCTTACAATCGATGATATTTCGAAAGATATTTTGCGTGTGCCAACTTTGGGTGTCATCCCTGAGTGTCCGAGCGTACTTCAAGCATCAAACGAAGGTAAACCAGTGATTCTGTATACAGAAGAAAAAGCTGGACAAGCTTATGATGACTTAGTGGCTCGCTTCCTTGGCGAAGACCGTCCTTATCGACACATTGCAGTACAGCCAAAAGGTTGGTTAGCTAGACTATTTGGAGCGTAATTATGGCAGGATTCTGGAGTAAACTTTTTAGCAGTGATGAAAAGCCATCAAGTGCACAAACTGCCAAAGATCGTTTAAAGGTAATTGTTGCCTCTGAACAAGGTTTAGGTCGTCGCCTAGGCCAAGACAAAATCGACCAAATGAAAAAAGAAATCATGCAGGTGGTGAGTCGTTATGTTCGTGGTGTGGATGAACAGCATATTCAAATGCAGGTTCGTTCAGAAGCAAATATCGAAATGTTAGAAATGAATATCAATTTACCTGAAGATCGATAGAAGTTTTTTCATTAGCGATTTTTCGCAAATAAAGGCAGAATACGCGGGTGGATCTGGAAAGTATGACTTTTCGCCACTACAAGTATTTTGCCTTTATTATTTTATAAGACTGAGGAGATTGTCATGGCATTATCACAGCCAGCAACTTTCAATGAAGAATGGTCAGATGAGCGTGTGTTTGCCTACCTTAACCAACTTCCTCCAACTGGCGTAAATGCTGACTTTCATGTGCTCTATCATGCATTCAAACATATGCGTCCAAATGACTATGAACGCTTAATTACCCAGTTTTTGGCTGATGGTCGTGATCTCAATGCAACCAATCCTGAAGGTCAACGCATTCATGATGTGATTGCACAGTTCCCACGCCAAAAAGATGGTTTCTTGGAAGTCTTGGCAAAATTTGCCTAATTACTTCCTCCAATAATGCCATATGATTTATCTAAGCTATCGCTATCAGATCTTAATGATGTGGCATTATCTAAGAACCACGATATAACCAATTGTAATTTATTAAATTAAAATAAGATCAAGACAATTCTATTTTCCAAGAAAGACAATGACAAACACGAACAATCATTTAATTGAATCGCCTCCAACAAAACACCATCTTGCTGATCTGAGAATTATCAGCATGAAACAATTTATCATTTTATCCATCACTTCTTTTGGCTTATATCAAATTTGGTGGATGTTTAAAGCATGGCGATTCTTCGCAATCAAAGATAATTTAAACATTATGCCTGCCTTACGTGCCATTTTTTCAATCTTCTTCTTATATTCGCTGTTTAACAAGATTCAGGACTATGCCCAAGAAAATGGCTATACGCGGTCGTTCTCATCCATATGGATGTTCATTGGCTATCTAATAGTGGCATTTGCCTACTATCTGCCTGATCCTTATTGGTTAATTACCCTATTCGATTTCATTTTCTTAATCCCTGCTTTTGTCGCATTTAATTATGCAAAAATCCAATCCACAGACCTCAATGCAATTCGTCAAGAAAAACTCGGGGCTGGACATATCATTATCGTTGCAATTGGTTCTTTGTGTTGGCTATTAATCCTGATTGGTCTTTTTACTCGAGTCTAATCAAATCCAAATTCTTCTACAAATAAAAAAGCCTCTATGACTAGAGGCTTTTTAGCAAATAATTCTGATTAAACTAGAATATCTCGCTTACCATTGGCACCCATTGAACTTACGATGCCATTCTCTTCCATTTGATCAATAATACGAGCGGCACGGTTATAACCCAAGCTAAATTTACGCTGTAGCGATGAAGTCGATGCTTTGCGTGTCTCTAAAACGAACGATACACATTGATCGTACAGCGCATCACGACTTGGATCACCATCACCATCTTCAAAACCACGTGAGCTTGACTCTTCATCAAATGGGGTGAGGATTTCATCGACGTAATTAGGTTCACCACGTTCACGCCAAGCATCACAAATACGGTTCACTTCATCGTCACTAATAAAGGCGCCATGCACACGCTCAGGCTCGATTTTACCCGGACCAAGGAACAACATATCACCATGACCCAGTAAGTCCTCTGCACCACCCGCATCCAAAATAGTACGTGAGTCAATTTTACTGTTTACACGTAATGCAACACGGGTTGGAATATTGGCTTTAATTAAACCTGTAATTACGTCGACTGATGGGCGTTGCGTTGCAAGCAGTAAATGAATTCCTGCTGCACGCGATTTCTGTGCCAGACGAGTAATCATTTCTTCGGCTTTTTTACCGACTTGCATGATCATGTCAGCAAACTCATCGGCAACAATCACAATCGACGGTAATGGCGTCAAACGCGGTGCACGTTCACCGACAACTGAATCGCTGGCTTTCCACGTTGGATCAATTAAATCTTCACCATTGGCAATCGCCTCTTCGACCTTACGGTTATAGTCACTGAGTTTACGAATTTTCAGGAATGACATCAGCTTATAACGGCGTTCCATTTCATTAACACACCAATTTAGCGCGCTGACGGCATCTTTCATGTCCGTCACAACAGGCGTTAACAAGTGTGGAATATCATTATAGTTAGCCAGTTCAAGCTGTTTTGGATCGATCAAAATCAAGCGTAACTGGTCTGGTGTATATTTCAGCAACATCGATAAAATCATCGAGTTCACTGCAACCGACTTACCAGAACCTGTGGTCCCCGCAACCAACATATGTGGCGCTTTACCAAGGTCAGTAATTACAGGATTACCTGAAATGTCTTTACCCATCGCCATAGAGAGCAAACCCGCAGGGTCTTCAAAAGCTGGCGTTTTCAATAACTCAATCAACCGTACCATTTCGCGGCTACTATTCGGCACTTCAATTCCGATATATGGTTTTCCTGCAATCACTTCAACCACACGAACCGAAGCCATCGACATTGAACGTGCCAGATCACGTGAAATATTGGTCACTTTAGAAGCCTTTACACCCGGTGCAAGATCGAGTTCAAAGCGTGTTACGACTGGTCCCGGCTGGGCTTCGACCACCTGAGCCTTCACATTAAACTCTTGTAGTTTGATCTCTAAAAGCTCAGAAAGACGTGCTAATTGCTCAGCGGTAAAATTGACCTTTTTGTTTGGATCAACTTCATCCAGCAATTCCAGACCCGGTAAAGTCGGTAGATCACGGCGTTTTTGCGCCACTTGCATGGCGCGTGACATTGGACGGCCAAATGCATCCGTTAAAGGTGCATCTAGGTCAAAATCATCTTCAATATCCAAATCTGCATCTGGATCAGCTTTACCTGCCGTTTCTTGCCATGCTTCGATAAAGGCTTCTTTAGACAGGGTTTCTTTTTGTGTTGGTGTTGAAACTTCAATCGGTGCTTTTACAAAAGCAGAGGATTGCGCATAACTGGTCGTTCGTGGTGAAGCCTGTTCACGCTCTTCTTCGACCATAAGATCACTGAAATCATCCATATCCTCTGCAACAGCACGATGTATCTCATCTTGCGTGATATTCTGGACAGGAGCAACTGTATGCGACTGTGCAACTGTTGGTCTCGCAGATTCAGTGATCAGTGCTTCGATATCGGCCTCAAACTCTTCTTCCACAGGACTGTTTGGATTTGCTTGAGGCTCTTGAGTAAATGGTGTATGTAAATCTGTCGCCGTCTTACTATTCGGTACCGCAGCCAACAACTCATCAAAAATTTGATCATCATTCCAATCTAAATTACTGTGATTGGATTTTTGTGTTGCTCTTGCGACATCTGCATACTGTGCTGAAGCTTGAGGAGCGTCATCCGCTGCTCTTAATAATGCATCAATTTCTTGCTTATGGCTCGCATCATCACGCTGCAAAGCACGCCATACTTCACCTGTTTGAACCAAGCGTTGGCTTTCCGTTTCAAACTGGTGCGCACGTTGTAAAGTCTGTTCAAAATCTTCAATCTGTTCAGTTTGTACTGGCTGACTATCTTGTTGCTGCTCTTTTGCAAGTACATCGGCAAATAATTTTTCAGCCATCAACTGATGATGTGAATCATCAATTTTAATCAGTTTTGCTTGAACTTGATTCGCTTTAGCTTCACTCGTATCTGCTGCAAGATCAGACTCAGTTTGTACTTTATTCTTAATTGCAGGTGTATCAGCAGCAGCTAATTGCTCAGTCAGATCATATGCAGATTCATTCTGGGGGACATTTTTATAGAATAAATCTTGTAAATAAGCAGGTGTATTTTTCAGTGTGATCCACGTTTTATTCCACTGAATACCAAAGGCTAAAGTCAGCAATAGGATACTAAAAGCCAATAAGAATAAAGTTGCGCCATAGATCGTGAGTAATTGGGATAAACTCTGCCCTAACTCATAACCAATGATACCACCCGCTGCATTATCCAAAGTATCCGCAGGTGTATTCCAATGTAAATACAACAAGCTAGAAATTGAAAGAATCAAGAAAAACTGTGCAGCATAACGAAATGGGCGGTTTAAAAAGCTTCTTGGCCACCAGACTTGAATCGCTTCAATAAACAAAAAAATCGGGATTAGTAAACTTGCCCAGCCCAAGAAACCAAAAAGTAAATCTGCGATCCAAGCACCTGCTACACCACTTGCATTTGAAACCTGCTGGGTATCACTGGAAATATGCATCCAGCCCGGATCAAATGGTGTATAGGTTACTGTGGCAAGAAATAAATAAATGCCAAAAGAAATCAAAAATAATGTCATTAAAAAGCGTTGTGCATAAACACTTGACACCGCAGTCATATACAGTCCTGTAACCCAATTCGTTATTTGTTAATATCTTTCAAGGCCTAAAATGCCTTAATCAATAAGTTTTATATTATGCACTCGTTCTTACAAAAAAGATGCACGATTGTTTACTGTTGTTGTTAACATCCTGCACGGATATAGCTCAATTCGATTGAGTTAATCAATATTATCCCGATGGATTTAAACCACTCCGCTCTGGATTCACGTATAATTTTAGCAGTTTTGATATAAAAAGGATGTTCTTTAATGAGCGCTCGTCACTCACGGTTAATTATTTTGGGTTCTGGTCCTGCAGGTTATAGCGCAGCAGTCTATGCTGCTCGTGCCAACCTCAAGCCAACACTGATTGCGGGTTTGCAATTAGGTGGTCAATTAACAACGACCACTGAAGTTGACAACTGGCCAGGTGACCCAGAAGGATTAACTGGTCCTGTACTTATGGAACGTATGCAAGCTCATGCAGAACGTTTCGGTACAGAAATTGTCTACGATCATATCAATGAAGTAGATCTTAAAACTCGTCCATTCGTACTCAAAGGCGATATGGAAGAGTACACGTGTGATGCGTTGATTATTGCAACAGGTGCAACTGCACAATACCTAGGTCTTGAATCTGAAGCTGCGTTTATGGGCCAAGGTGTGAGCGCATGTGCAACCTGTGATGGTTTCTTCTATAAGAACCAAAATGTTATGGTTGTTGGTGGTGGTAACACAGCAGTTGAAGAAGCACTTTATCTTTCTAATATTGCAGCGCATGTGACCCTTGTTCACCGTCGTGACAGCTTACGTTCTGAAAAGATTTTACAAGACCATCTTTTTGCCAAAGAAAAAGAAGGCAAAATCAGTATTATCTGGAACCATCAAGTGGATGAAGTATTGGGTGACAAAACAGGCGTAACAGCTGTTCGTATTCAATCAACCCAAGATTCAAGCACGCAAGATGTCCAAGTTCAAGGCTTGTTTGTTGCGATCGGACATAAACCGAATACAGGTATGTTTGATGGCCAGTTAAATCTGCGTGATGGCTATATCCAAGTACATAGTGGAACTGCAGGTAATGCAACTGCTGCCTCTATTGAAGGCGTATTTGCTGCAGGCGATGTGGCGGATAGTATTTATCGCCAAGCGATTACTTCAGCGGGCTCAGGCTGTATGGCAGCATTAGATGCAGAGAAATATCTCGATAATCTAAACTAATTAGGCCAATATTAAAAAACCACCAATCTTTGGTGGTTTTTTTTTGCGAGTATCCATACAATCGAAAAATTGACGGCTTTTTAAACATATCAACAATCAGTCTATAGGATATATCAATGACAACGACCTGGACGAATGGCTACCAAACGGAAGTAAATTATACCTACGGTTATTATCGAGACCTCAGCCCGAATTTCCAAAAGTTTTGCTTACTTTTAAATGGCATCGACAGTCCAGATTTTCAGGAAAATCATAATCATTGTGAACTTGGCTTTGGCCAAGGCGTCAGTATTAATATTCACGCAACCTGTAATGAAGCTGCATTCTACGGTACGGACTTCAATCCAGCACATGCAGCACATGCCAATCAACTGGCCGAACAAACCCAAACTGAACATTATTTCTATGATGATAGTTTTGAAGAGCTGCTTAATCGTTCTGACCTCCCCATGTTTGATTCGATCAGCCTACATGGGATTTGGAGCTGGATCAGCTATGAAAATCAGCACATTATTCTCAAATTTATTCGTAAATTCTTAAAACCCAATGGTATTGTCTATATCAGCTATAACTGCGTTACCGGTTGGGCTGCCAATATGCCAATTCGCGAACTGTTCCATAGCCATTTTAAGTTTAATAGCAAAAGTACCAATCCTCTGCAAAAGGTCAATGAAGCCCTCACCTTCAGCGAAGACTTACTTAAGCAAAATCCAATTTTTGCCCAACGCAATCCCAATGCTGTACAAAAAGTCGCGGATTTAAAACAGCAAAATCCAAACTATTTGATTCACGAATACCTCAATCAAGATTGGCAATGTTTTTCCTTCCAGCAAATTGTCCGCATTCTGGATGAAATCAAATTGTCCTATGCGGGTTCAACCGATTTAAACACACACCTCGATAACATCAATTTTTCAGAACAGCACCAAGCTTTTTTGAATGCCATTGAGCACCCTATTTTTAAAGAACAATGCCGTGACTATTTTGCCAACACGCAATTTAGACGTGACTTGTTTATTCGAGGTAAAAATAACTTAACCCCATTACAGGCACAAGAACGACTGCGCAACACGGCCTTTGTGTTACTGACAGCCAAGGAACAACTACCAACCAGTATCAGTGGACTATTAGGCACCTTTAATTTAATTGAAGAAATTTATCTGCCCATCGGTGATAAATTTGCAAAGGAAAACTATCAACCACTGACCATTTTTGAACTAGAACAAAGTTTGCCAGATCTCAACTATGCAAAAATTCTCAATGCTTTAGTCATTCTATCGCACCTTGGTCTAGCCCAACCTTGCCAAAACTTAGACCCGAAGCAACAAACTTTAGAGCAATCCCAACGTTTAAATCACTACTTATTAAAGCAAGCGAGTTTTCATCAAAACTATAATGTCCTGATTAGCCCAATTACAGGAATTGGTATTCCGACTGAGCATTTCCATCAGCTGTTTTATCGTGCACATTTCATTGATGGTTTAGCATCAGCAAGTGAATTTGCGCAATATGTACAGGATGCAATTAGCCAACTCAATTGGTTAGTCTTGGACAGCGAAGGTAAAACCGTATCAGACAAAGAAAAAAGTCTTGAAATTATTCAAACAAAAGCTCAACTTTTCCTCGACAGTAAAAAATTAGAAATTGCTAAGCATTTACGTTTGTTTGATTAATCTGTTATAGGGAGTGGCTCTGCTAATGATTGCCATTCCCTATAACTTCAGTTAGCTTAGAATCAATCTTATTGTTTTTTTATCTTATGCAACAACTCCCACCCTCGCAATATATTTTCCCGAATCCAATCGAAGCTGATCCTGAAGGACAAGGATTTATTTGTATTGGTGCAGACCTATCCCCTTCTACTTTATTTGAAGCCTATACACATGGGCTGTTCCCTTGGTTCAATGAAGATGAGCCAATTTGCTGGTGGAGCCCTGAACCTCGTTGCATTATCGAGCCACATGCTTACAAACCAAGTAAATCTTTAATTCGGAATATGAAAAAGCACGATTATCGAATTACGATTAATCATGCTTTTGAAAATGTGATTCGCTCATGCTCAATGCCACGTAGCTATGCCAATGAAACCTGGATTAGTGAAGATATCATCGAAGGCTATTGTGCATTATTCCAAGCGGGTTATGCTTATAGTGTTGAAGTCTGGCAGCAGGATAAATTAGTTGGCGGATTATATGGTGTCAGTATTGGTAAAGGCTGTTTCGGTGAATCGATGTTTAGCACTGAAACAGACGTTTCTAAAATGGCTTTCTATACCTTAATGTTGATTGGGCAAGAAAATCAGTTGCCATGGATTGATTGCCAATTAGTCAACGAGCATCTTTTAAGCCTCGGTGCGAGTACACTTTCTCGCCAAGCCTACCTTAAATCGTTACAAGATGTAATTATTGCCCCCTCTATCAATTGGAAAAGTTATCAAGAACGTGTATTTTCAAGTAAAACAATAGCAGTTTTTGCAAAATTAGACGGTTAACGGATTAACACCTTGGAGGGACAGATTAATGAAATCATATCAACCCAAGTCCCTTTTAAATGACTTACAGTACTATATTACGCCACCGCACGACTGCAGTTATCTTGATAACAAATCAGCTCGAATGGTATTCCTAGACCCAATTCATCGTATCGATGTGGTGACTTTGTCAGAACTTTCACGCGTTGGTTTTCGCCGTAGCGGTGATTTTGTCTATCGTCCTGAATGTCACTTATGCCGCCAATGCTTATCTTGTCGTGTTCCCGTTCAAGAATTTAAAATGAATAGCAGCCAAAAAAAGGCATGGAAACGCAATCAAGATTTGCAAATGAGTATTTTGCCGACTTCGCAAGCAACTCAACAACACTATGACCTATATGAACGTTACATCAATGAACGTCACTCAGATGGTGATATGTACCCTGCCAGTCTGGATCAGTTTGAAAAATTTCTGGTCCATAGCTGCACAGAAAGTTTCTTTATTGAACTATGGAAAGACCAAAAACTGATTGGTGTTTCAACCTGTGATTTGATGGATGATGGACTGTCAGCCGTTTATATGATGTGTGCTGAGAAAACAGGAGGTTTTAACTTGGTAAACTATAGACACTCATCAGGAGTTTACCATGAGCAAGAAACAGAAGACTTACACCGCAGAATTTAAAGTTGAAGCAATAAAATTGATTGAAGCCAATCAAGGCAATGTATCGGAAACAGCCAGACAACTTGGCATTTCAATGCAAACTCTTTCAAATTGGAATAATAAAGCAAAGACTGGCACCTTAGCAGGCACTAAACAATATTCACCTGATCTAAATGCCTTACTCGAAGAAAATAAAAAGCTCAAACAACAGCTCAAAACAGCTGAAATGGAACGTGAATTTCTAAAAAAGGCAGCAGCGTACTTTGCGAAAGAAAGTCAGTAAGGTACGCCTATATGAAACAGCAAAGACATTTATTCCCGATTAGCTTTATGGCTAGATTACTTCACGTTTCAGTGTCACGATTTTATGATTGGCTAAAACGAGGCATGAATAAAAGATTGGTTCAGCGAAATCAACAGACAATTTTGGTCAAAATAGCTCATGAGGAAACTAAACAAAGCTATGGCTATATTCGATTAACTAAGCATTTACAAGCGCAAGGTATCAAAATCAGTACGTATGCTGTACGTCAAATAAAAAAGCTCAACCAGCTGTATTGTAAGCGTCATAAGCGTTTCAAAAGAACTACGAAGAGTGATCATAATCGAGCGATCTACGCAAATTTACTAGAGCAACAGTTTTCAATGACTAAGCCCAATCTTGCATGGTCAAGCGATATTACATACATTTGGACTGCTGAAGGTTGGTTATACTTGGCAGCAGTAAAAGACCTGTACACGAAACAAGTGGTTGGCTATAGCTTAAATGAGCGTATGACCGCACAACTTGTTTGCAATGCACTGACTATGGCGATTCGTAATCAAAAACCAACGAAAGGCTTAATTGTTCATTCGGACAGAGGCAGCCAATATTGCAGCCATGAATATCGAAAGATACTGGAAAAATGTGATTTTCAAGGTTCAATGAGCAAACGTGGGGACTGTTACGATAATGCACCGATTGAAAGTTTCTGGGGCATACTCAAGAATGAATTAGTGCATCATTGCAACTATAAAACCAGAGATGAAGCTAAAGCAGATATTACAAAATACATTGTGTTATTTTATAATCAGCGAAGAATTCAAAAGAGTTTGGATTTTAAAACGCCAAATCAAATAGCAGAGAACTTTTATCGGTTAGCTGCCTAGCATATCCCAAGTGAAAGTCTCCTGCTAATTCAGCACATATCAATACCTTCTTTGATCCAGATGAACAACGGCGTTCTTTAGGTGTGTTTGCGATCCTTAAACAAATCGAATATGTACGTACATTAAACCTAGACTATTTATACCTAGGCTACTGGGTGCCTCATTCACCTAAAATGAATTATAAATCGCAATATACGCCACTCGAATTATTGCTTGATGGGCAATGGCGTCGGCTCAATCGCCCACTATCCGAAAATGAAATCCATCAGCTCGGCGATTCATTAATGAGTACCCTACCCTCTGAATGGAATAATTTAATTATTAAATAACGCTGCAAAATCATCCGTGCATGTCTTGACCATAATCACGGCATGCTCTCTTGAACCATCGGGATTTGGATAATAATTTTTACGCAAATCAATTTGGTGAAAACCCGCCTTTTCATACAAACGAATTGCGGCTCTATTGCTCTCACGGACTTCCAGAAAAATCTGGATCGGATTATTTTTTAATTGTTGAATTGAACTTTCTAATAATTCATAACCAAGTCCTTTGCCCTGTTGACTTGGATGAATCGCCATCAACAATAAATTCGCTTCATCTAAAACTGGCTGCAAAATACAGAAACCCACCACCTGATTGGCTTGCTCATACACCGTACATTGATAAGAGGCAAAGGATTCCTGAAACTGCTGCTTCGACCATGGGTGTGTTTGAACTAAAGCCTCAATTGCAGAAACACGATCTAAATCTTTTTCTTGCATCAATCGAATCACGATCTGCTACTCAATAAAATACTGCTGCAGATTATCAGCAATTTAAAGCAAAATTTGAATAAAAAAATGGGCAGTTTTGACTGCCCATTGAAGTTAACTTAAATTAAAACCCAACTCAGCCCGCCATTTATTCAGCAACGCAGTGGTATCTTGATCGTTTGGATGAAACTTCGGTCTTAAGAAATCCAATAAGGTTGGAATTTGGCGAGTCATAAAGCCTTTATAGCCATACATGAATTTGATCATGTATTTGGTATCACGCCATGTCAATTTACCATCAGTTCGCAAAAGTTTCGCCGTGAAATACGATTGAGTGATAAAAATCAAACCCATCGCAATGACCAAAGCCAATGAACGCATAAAATACGCTTTAGGGCCTTGTCCATACATCGCTTGATAGACATCAAAGGCAACTGCCTTATGTTCATTTTCTTCTACTGCGTGCCACATCCATAGATGGTACATGGTTTGATCCATAAACATCGCTTGGATGTCTGGATTACTCAACAACTCTTCAGCAATGGTGGAAGTAAAGTGCTCTAAGGCACAAGTTCCAGTAAGCCCAATCATCTCTTTACTAAAACCAAATGGTTTTAGTACTTTTGAAGCAACGCCTATGGTGCGATTAATCAAACGCCCTGTTTGAGCTTCTAATTCACGAACGTCATAACCATAAGCTTGTGCTGAAGCATTAAAAGCTAAATGTTCTTTAGAATGCATCGCTTCTTGACCAATAAAGGCACTGATCTCTTTCTGTAGTCGCTGATCGGCCAATTTAGGGTCATTACGTAACGCACGGGTACTATTCACAAAGAATTGTTCGCCCTCTGGAAATAGTGCTGAAAGCGCAGTCATAAAATGTGTTAATGCTGCATCACCATTGGCCCAATAACGAGGCACTTCACCAAATTCAAAGTCCATTCGGCGTACAGGAAAACTGGCGCCAGCTCGGTTTGAAATATTAACTTTAGCATTCATACCCTGTTCTCCTATACGATGAATACGCTTCATTGATTATTTTCTATACTTTATTTATACGCCCTTTTCAGCGCATTCAATAAGTGCAGATAAGGTCAGAAAAGCATCATCTTAGGACATGTCACCTTACTCAAAATCCTTTATGAAATGAAAGATTAAAATAAAAAAAGGGACAAAATTAATTGTCCCTTTCCAGGAATTTCGAGGCATATAGAGGGAAGATTTATAGACCTAATTTTGCCTTCCAATCTTGTAATAATTGCACAGTATCTAAATCATTTGGATGGAAACCAGGCTTGAAGTACGCCAACATTTCACCTGCCATTCCAGAGATAATTCCTTTCGACGGGCTATAGGCATATTCATAAATCATACCGAGCTCTTTGAGATTTAATTTTCCATCATCTTTCAATAATTTCAATACGAATGACGATTGGGTCAAGAAAATTGCAACCATCGAAACGACCAGTGCAGTATTACGTAATGCGTAGGCCTTTACGCCACGACCAAAAATTTCTTCATACACATCATAAGCAACTGCTTTATGCTCATTTTCTTCTACCGCATGCCATAACCACATATATTCCATGGTCTTGTCTTGCATCAATGCTTGGATATGCGGATTACGCAATAATTCTGAAGCAATGGTTGCAGTAAAATGTTCGAGCGCTGTCGTTGCAGTCAAATCCACCATTTCTTGCGTCATGCCAAATGGCTTAACCAATTTAGCAAATAGTTTACGACCTGTTTGAATCACGATACCTGTTCTTCGTTCAAGAGTCTCGACATCATGACCATACTTCTGAGTTGAAGCATTAAAGTTGACATGCTCTTGGGTATGCATCGCCTCTTGCCCAATAAAAGCACTGATTTCTTTTTGCAGTTTTTCATTGTCTTTAATAGCTGGGTGGTAACGTACAGCACGAACTGAGTCAATAAATAGTTTTTCGCCATCTGGAAACAATGCAGATAAGCCTGTCATAAAATGTGTCAAGCCTGCAGAACCACTGACCCAATATTCTGGAACTTCATTAAAATCAAAATTCATACGACGTACTGGGAAACTTGCACCTGCACGATTCGAAACATTTACTTTAGCATTCATGCTGCCTACTCCTTTTCAGTGGAATATCTCCACTGAGCACTTTTGTTCGTTTTCTTGAGTTTTATATTACGGTTTTATACGAATCAATTAAGTGCAGTTTAGGACAGCGTGCTATCAGTTTGGGACATGAGGAGGAAAAGGAGTGATAAGTGAAACTACTTTTCTGACGTAAAGGAAAATTTTAATTAAGTATTAAAATTTTCGACGCAAGAGGAAAAGAAAAAAAGTAACACTAATTTTCGACGCAAGAGGAAAAGAAAATAAATGAAACTACTTTTCTGACGCAAGGAAAAATTTAATTAAGTATTAAATTTTTCGAACCAAGAGAAATTCAATTGAATATTAGATTTCGATATAAGAAAAGAAATACAAAACCACAGACATAAAAAAACACCCCAGAGGGGTGTTTTTTTATCACTTTAAGCGATTATGCAGTTACTTTAGCAACAACACCAGCGCCTACAGTACGACCACCTTCACGGATCGCAAAACGTAGACCTGGGTCCATTGCGATCGGGTGGATTAACTCTACTGACATCTCAACGTTGTCACCAGGCATTACCATTTCTACGCCATCTTGTAATTTGATCGCGCCAGTTACGTCAGTTGTACGGAAGTAGAACTGTGGACGGTAACCGTTAAGGAATGGAGTATGACGACCACCTTCTTCTTTAGAAAGTACGTATACTTCTGCATCGAATTTAGTGTGCGGCTTGATTGTACCTGGCTTAGCAAGTACTTGACCACGTTGTACGTCTTCACGCTTAGTACCACGTAAAAGAACACCACAGTTCTCGCCTGCACGACCTTCGTCAAGCAATTTACGGAACATTTCTACGCCAGTTACAGTCGTTTTAACCGTATCTTTGATACCTACGATTTCAACTTCTTCACCAACTTTTACGATACCAGCTTCTACACGACCAGTTACTACTGTACCACGGCCTGAGATAGAGAATACGTCTTCGATTGGCATCAAGAATGCTTTGTCGATAGCACGTTCTGGTTCTGGAATGTAAGAATCAAGTGCAGCAACTAAGTCGATTACAGCTTGTTCGCCATAAGGACCATCGTTACCGTTTAATGCTTGAAGAGCTGAACCACGGATGATTGGAGTGTCATCACCTGGGAAGTCATAAGTAGAAAGAAGTTCACGAACTTCCATTTCTACTAATTCAAGTAATTCTTCATCATCAACAAGGTCACACTTGTTCAAGAATACGATGATGTAAGGTACACCAACCTGACGTGAAAGAAGGATGTGTTCACGAGTTTGTGGCATTGGACCATCAGTCGCAGCACATACAAGGATCGCGCCGTCCATCTGAGCAGCACCAGTAATCATGTTTTTAACATAATCGGCGTGGCCCGGGCAGTCTACGTGAGCGTAGTGACGGATTGGAGAATCGTATTCTACGTGTGAAGTATTAATTGTAATACCACGTGCTTTTTCTTCAGGAGCTGAGTCGATTTGTGAGTAATCTTTCGCTTCACCGCCGTAAGTTTTTGCACAAATAGTTGCAATCGCAGCAGTTAAAGTTGTTTTACCATGGTCAACGTGACCAATTGTACCCACGTTTACGTGTGGTTTATTACGTTCAAACTTGGCTTTAGCCATGATGATCTTCCTTTATAAACTGCTCATGAGGGTCACCCATGAGCACTTGGTTTTTTAACTAAATTTAGTTGGGTAATATAGTAATCGAAAGATTACTCGTCGTCACCTTTTTTACCGCCAGCTTGGAACTTAGCGATGATGCCTTCAGCCACGTTACGTGGTGTTTCAGCGTATTTAGCGAATTCCATAGAATAAGTCGCACGACCTTGAGACATAGAACGCATTTGAGTCGCGTAACCAAACATCTCAGCCAATGGAACTTCTGCTTTAATTGCTTTTGTTCCACCAGGAAGATCGTCCATACCTTGAACCATACCACGACGACGGTTTAAGTCACCCATGATATCGCCCATGTAGTCTTCTGGAGTTTCTACTTCAACTTTCATGATTGGTTCAAGAAGGATAGGATCAGCTTTCATGAAACCGTCACGGAAAGCGTACGAACCAGCCATTTTGAACGACAATTCGTCAGAGTCGACATCGTGGTAAGAACCATCAAATAATGTCGCTTTGATACCCACAACAGGGTAACCAGCCAATACACCATTCTTCATACGTTCTTGAATACCTTTATCAACCGCACCAAAGAATTCTTTAGGTACTGTACCGCCGACAACTTCTTCAGCGAATTGGTATTCTTTACCAGCTTCTTCAACATCCATAGGCTCTAAACGAACATATACATGACCGAATTTACCTTTACCACCTGTTTGACGAACAAACTTACCTTCTTGCTCAACAGACTTTTTGATCGTTTCACGGTAAGCAACCATTGGTTTACCAATGTTCGCTTCAACACCGAATTCACGCTTCATACGGTCAACGATGATGTCAAGGTGAAGCTCGCCCATACCAGCAATAATGGTTTGACCAGATTCTTCATCTGTACGAACGCGGAACGATGGATCTTCTTTAGCCAAACGACCTAAAGCAATTGACATTTTTTCTTGGTCAGCTTTAGTTTTTGGTTCAACAGCCAATGAAATTACTGGCTCTGGGAATTCCATACGCTCAAGTGTAATGATGTTTTTCTCATCACATAATGTATCACCCGTAGTAACGTCTTTAAGACCTACACACGCTGCGATATCACCTGCACGGATTTCATCAAGATCTTGACGTTCGTTCGCATGCATTTGCACGATACGACCGATACGTTCACGCTTAGATTTAACTGGGTTATAAACCGGATCACCTTGTTTAAGAACACCAGAATAAACACGTACGAATGTTAAGTTACCTACGAACTTATCGTTCATGATTTTGAACGCAAGTGCAGAGAACGGAGCTTCGTCAGATGCTTCACGAGATGCTTTAGTTTCATCTTTGTCGTCAAGAATACCTTCAATCGCTTTAACTTCTGTTGGAGAAGGTAAGAATTGAATTACAGCATCCAACATACGTTGAACACCTTTGTTCTTGAACGCTGAACCACAAAGCATAACTTGGATTTCAGATGCCAAAGTACGAGTACGTAAACCAGCGATGATTTCTTCTTTAGAAAGATCGCCTTCTTCTAGGTACTTGTCCATTAACTCTTCAGATGCTTCAGCCGCAGCTTCAACCATCTTAGTACGCCATTCGTTCGCAGTATCAACGAGGTCAGCAGGAATATCACCGTATTCGAACTTCATACCTTGAGATGCTTCATCCCAGATAATCGCTTTCATTTCGATAAGGTCAACAACACCTGTAAACGTATCTTCTGCACCGATTGGCACAACGATAGGTACAGGATTACCACCTAAACGGGTTTTAACTTGCTCAACAGCACGGAAGAAGTTTGCACCAGTACGGTCCATCTTGTTCACAAATGCTAAACGAGGCACTTTATATTTGTTTGCTTGACGCCATACAGTTTCAGACTGAGGTTGAACACCACCAACTGCACAGTAAACCATACACGCACCATCAAGAACACGCATAGAACGTTCAACTTCGATTGTGAAGTCTACGTGTCCCGGTGTATCGATTACGTTGATACGGTGTTGTGGGAATTGGCTACTCATACCTGACCAGAAACAAGTTGTTGCAGCAGAGGTAATTGTAATACCACGCTCTTGCTCTTGTTCCATCCAGTCCATTGTTGCTGCACCATCGTGTACTTCACCAATTTTGTGAGATACACCTGTGTAGAACAAAATACGTTCTGTTGTAGTTGTTTTACCTGCGTCAATGTGCGCAGAAATACCGATGTTACGGTAATTACTAATTGGGGTTTGGCGAGCCATGATGTCTACATTCCTAAATGTTATATTTAAAACAGGACGCATCAATTAAATTGATGCGCACAAATATCCAAGCAGGCAACTTAAATACCCGCAAAGCCCCCACTTTGGTAAAGAGCGATGTTGAATCGAGCTGCGGTACGCATGAATATTCTCCTGATTAGGGACTGTTTTATCCGCTTAGAAACGGTAGTGAGAGAAGGCTTTGTTGGCTTCAGCCATACGATGCACGTCTTCACGTTTTTTGATCGCTGCACCTTTACCTTCAGCTGCATCAAGCAACTCACCAGCAAGACGTAAAGCCATCGTTTTTTCAGAACGCTTAGCAGCAGCATCTACTAACCAACGCATAGCTAAAGCAGTACGACGGGATGGGCGTACTTCCATAGGTACTTGATAAGTAGCACCACCAACACGGCGTGCTTTTACTTCGACCATAGGACGAACTTTTTCAAGAGTAGTCTCGAAAAATTCAACTGGGTCTACTTTGTTTTTTTCTTGAACACGTTCTAAAGCACCGTAAACGATACCTTCAGCAACAGACTTTTTACCATCTTGCATTACGTGGTTCATGAATTTAGCGATTGTTTGGCTGCTAAATTTTGGATCTGGAAGGATCTCACGAGCAGCGACTACGCGACGTCTTGGCATTTTAATACACCTAATAATATGACACTTCAGGATAATCCAGCAGTTTGTACAAGTGTCATGTACTTTCGCTGGCCTTACTATACGTCGCTTGAATTACAAATCTATGAAGAATTCAAACAAGCGAAACGCTAAAGGGTTGCTTGGACTAGTTTCCTAGAATTACTTCTTAGGACGCTTAGTACCGTATTTAGAACGTGACTGGTTACGATCTTTAACGCCAGCACAGTCTAAAGAACCACGAACGGTATGGTAACGTACACCTGGTAAGTCTTTAACACGACCACCACGGATAAGAACAACACTGTGCTCTTGTAGGTTATGACCTTCACCACCGATATAGCTTGATACTTCAAAACCTGAAGTTAAGCGAACACGGCAAACCTTACGCATTGCTGAGTTAGGTTTTTTAGGTGTAGTAGTATAAACACGTGTACATACACCACGACGTTGTGGACAAGCCTTCAACGCAGGAACTTTAGATTTTTCAATCAAAGTTGTACGACCCTTACGGATCAACTGATTTGTTGTTGCCATTTGGCAATTCTCCCGTTATTAAACAACCTTAAAAAAAGAAAAGAACCTCTTTTTAAGGGCACATAATTGTAAGCTAAGAAGTAAAAATGGTCAACATTTCAAGTGTCGACCATTTCTGATGTTTGTTGTGTTTTTTATGTCTAAAACATTACAGCCAAATTTAGCTATGTTTTGTTGACGCAGGTTCTATATCAATTGATTTTTGCTCAGCCTCAACATCCTCAAAAGTTTCATCTTGCTGTACTTTTAATGCAGGCTGTTGTTCTGCATGGGGATGTTCAATCACATGCTGTTCTGCAAGTTGTTGAATTCCTTCTTCTACCTCGTCATCTACAGCGACTGTCGAAACTTTATTTGCTTTAACTTGAACCGTCACTTTAGTGATCACATCATTCTGCTCATCTAATGCTGTGGTTTTGTTGGCTTCTGCCACTGCACTTAATAAACGTGGACTCGCCTTTTTCAACAAAGCTTCCGCTTTAAAATATGCATCTAGTGGCGAAATTTTTTCATGGGGATGTTCATTGATATAGAAGCGAGCTGCACCAAAAATAGATTGTGATTTATGCCCAACATCCTCTAATAGTCTCCAACTATAGAAACCACCCAGTGCTGCACCTGCAACAGGTGTCAATTTACTAAGTACAGAAGCTTGAGGAATCCGATTGAGCCAGTTCCACTTAAATTGACCACTTTCATCCACCAACCATTTTTTCACCAACTCAATATCATTATTTGAACCTAACAATTGCTGAAACTGTTGCAAATCATGCGTTTCCAACATTGATCTCAACGCTTTTAACGCAACTAACAAGGTTTGTTTTTCCGCAACTAAACTCAAATCAATTTCTTTAAAGATGAAAGCAACGATTTCTTGATCTGTATCTTCAGATAAATCAAAACCGTGTGAACGACCTGTTTGATATATCGTTCTCAAAGTCAAAACAATAGATGCAGGAATATCGATCGCCGCACCCCAGACACCCGTTGCACCTGTAATCGCACCTTGAGCTGCAGCTAATAATTTATTTTGTTCAATCAATGCCTGACTTAAGCGCTGTGAACGCCCTGTATCTGTGGTCAGTTCCATAATATCTTTCACCCCAGCTTCCTCAAGGATTTTTTCAGTCAGGGAACTATTCGAACTAAACTCATTTAACCATTGGAATAAATAGTCTGAGACCTTATCACCCAAATCTGGTGAAACAAATGAAGCCACACTATTCACTCGGTTATAATGACGACCCAACAATTGATGAGATAATTTTGGAAATTGTTGGCGTAGCATTTGTTGAGGATTTTCATATTTTTCGACCTCAAATGGACTTTTGAAACGTGCTTTTCCTTCAACAATATTGGATGAATTCGCGAGTTCTGCACCCGATGTGGTTGGGGCAACTTGAAATTTCTGTAATTCTGAACTGAGCTTTTTAGCCACTCCAAAGGCTTGTGCAAATAAACCTGAAGATTGCTTGTTTTTAGATTTTGTCATCAAGTACCTCTGTTGTGTAATCTGTGCATTTCTAGGTAAATACTAGGTTGAATGCAGATTTATCTCAACTTTTATCTGTGTTCTTTCTTTACGTTTCGTCACAACATCGCGAATATTTACGAATATTTACACAACTGGAAATAGGCATAAGATTTGCCATAAGAAATAAAAAACCTTTCTGCTATCATGGTGTCATTCACTCATAAGCCATTTTAATCGTTATTTTTCTCCTGATTTGTATTCATAGCGAGATGCACAGGGCTTAAGTATTACCATAAAAGGGATCTGTAAATGAAACGTGTTGTAATCACTGGTATGGGCATTAACTCATGTATCGGTAACTCTTTAGAAGAGGTCACTCATTCTTTAAAAAATGGAATCTCAGGCACACGTTTAAATCCAACTTATGCAGAACTGAATTTCAAGAGCCATGTCAGCGCAGCAGCTGAACAGAATTTTGATGGTATTGATCGCAAACTGAAACGCTTTATGGGCGTCTGTGCGATGTATGCGTATAACGCAGCTGTCGCAGCTGTTGAACATGCTGGTCTAAAACAAGAAGATTTGGCAAACAATCCACGTTACGGTATTGCTGGCGGTTCTGGTGGTAACTCAACTGCATCTGTTGCAGAAATGATCAAACTATTAGAGGAAAAAGGCGCGCGTAAAATCGGCCCTTTCTTTGTGCCTCGCAATATGAGTAACACTATTACTGCGAACGTTGGCGTTGCATTTAAACTGCAAGGTGTGGCGCACTCGATTACCAGCGCATGTGCAACCTCTGCCGATGCCATTGGTTATGCCTACAACCTAATTCAATTAGGTAAACAAGATTTAATGCTTGCTGGTGGCGGTGAGGAAGATCATTGGTCACAAAGCTTATTGTTTGATGCGATGGGTGCATTGTGCTCAAAATACAATGAAACACCTGAAACTGCATCACGCCCATACTCAAAAGACCGTGACGGTTTCGTCATTGCAGGTGGTGGTGGTTTCGTAGTGCTTGAATCACTTGAACATGCGCAAGCACGCGGTGCCAACATTTTAGCTGAAGTGATTGGTTATGCTGCAAACAGTGATGGCGCAGACATGGTTGCACCAAGCGGTGAAGGTGCGACACGCTGTATCATCATGGCACTTGATGAGGCAAAACAACATGGCGTAGAAAATATTGACTATGTCAACACGCATGGCACGTCAACTCCAGCGGGCGACGTGACTGAACTTAAAGCAATGGAACGTGCGTTTGGTGAAGGACAAGTTCCTCCACTCAGCTCGACCAAATCGATGACGGGTCATAGCTTAGGTGCTGCGGGTGTTCAAGAAGCAATTTACTCTGTTTTGATGATGCAAAATGACTTTATTGCGCCAAACATCAACGTGACTGAGCTAGATGAAGGCGCACAAGGTTTCGATATTGTACTTGAAAAGCGTGATGCAAAACTGAATACTGTCATGAGTAACAGTTTTGGTTTTGGCGGCGTAAATGCTTGCCTCATTTTCAAGAAGTGGGATGCGTAGAGGGTCCGTTGACATTTCACAGATGCTTGCGACAGAGGATATTTTTTAGCTAATACAAGGCATGACTTATGAAACTTAGTCATTCTAAGTGAATAAGACATAACTTAGTAGCAGCAAAAAATATCCCTGTCCCGAAGGGTTATGGCTAAAACTTCCCTAAACTTCGTTATGGAACTTGGCAATGAAGTCACCATTGCCTACGTTCCATGCCTTGTTTAAGTCGTTTTAGTCTATAACGCAAGCATAGTTGAAATATCAACACACCCTCGCCCCCACTGAGGATTATCGATGGATGCACCTTCTGATGCTTTCTTGTGGGTAAAAGCATTACATATTATTGCTGTGGTGTGTTGGTTCGCTGCATTGTTCTACTTACCACGTCTTTTTGTTTACCATGCCATGAGTGAAGATGCTGTGAGTCATCAACGCTTTGAAGTCATGGAACGTAAGTTGTATCGCGGTATTATGTGGCCGTCTATGATTGCCACACTTATTACCGCCCACTTTCTAGTTGATTGGGGCGATGCAACTCGACATTATCATGAAGCTTTATGGTTCTATCTTAAAGTCGGTCTAGTCGGTTTATTGGTGATTTACCATTTTATTTGTGGTTATTACCGTAAAAAACTGATTGGCAATGCCCACTATAAATCACACAAGTTTTGGCGCTTCTTTAATGAGATGCCGACCTTGATCTTGTTTGCAGTGGTGATTTTAGTCGTAGTAAAACCTCAGTTCTAAGGCAACAAGTCTTGTTTTCTAATGCTGTAATTTTCTTCAAAAACAATTACAGCATTCGTTTCCAATCTAAGCATCCAAACTACAAACAGCTTATCCCCTTCAAATTTAAAGACACTTGCTCAAAGTGGGTCTCTTTTTTTGTTCTCAGATTTCGATAGCTTACGTCATAAAGAATATAGCCTTGCGACACAAAGGTATATTGTCCTGTCACTTTGCCATCAATCAGCTCATTCATGGTCTTATAAACTTCGGGCTGAGCGACTTCACCCATCTCAACCTCTTCAATATGGACTGGCTCAGAAAGCTTGATATCTTTGAGATAGGGATAATACTTGATCGACGGTGTCTTTTGATATTGTGGTGAAACCAATAAAATTGATTTTTTGCCATCAGCAAAACAGTAATATTCATTACTTGCATAGGCCTGTACGCACACAGATAAAAATAGGCACAACCATAAAGTTTGTTTCATCATTCATTTCATCTCTTGCTATAAATGATTGATCTATATTTCTGCTTTCTCAATCAGATCATAAATATTTTTTTATTCTTAACGGGACTTTGTTGGATAAGCCCAACTTTTTCATTTGATCAGCATACATCATGTAATTTTTTCTGGCTTGACCTATATTTTTTAAAGCTAAATAAGCATCTGCTCGATTTAAGTAAGCCACAGTTCTATTCGGATCTAATTTTATGACATGGTTTAAGAATTTTAATGAAGCATCATCATAACCCAACTGATAGAGGAAAAATGCAGAATCGTTTAGCTCTGCTGCATCCTGTTTTCTATAGGTAGATAATTGGCAATCAATGCCTGCAATCATTTGCTTGATCTCAGATACATCTCTTTTATTGAGTTGCTTTAACTGTTCCGAAGCTAAGTAGTAAAAGTAGTTAACCCCATCTTTTCCCCCACCAATATCTGCCATCCAAACTGGTGTATGACTGTGTTTATCCCATTGTCCACCGCAACTGTTAGAAATCATGCTGGGTATGGTATCTAAAATCACTTCTCGGTTTTTATCAACAATAAGACACTGCGTCATTTCAGTTTCAGACGCATCCAAGATCGCAGCGTAGTTGTATTGGTTATTTTTATAAGCATCAATGGTTAAGAAAAAAAGCGTGCTATCAGCTTGTAAGGCTTTCAATGGTGATCCCGTACAATTTTTATAGTGCTGTATCTCTAAATCCGCATAAGCCACACTGCTCACCCAGCAGAGTGAAAAAGCCATTAATTTAATACTCCGCATACCAAAATTCACCCTGTTTAGTTTGCTTTTATTCTAGAATAAACCAGATCTTCACGTTTTTCAGATGCCTAGTTCAGATGAACAAACCAATACAGCACGCTCTACCAAAATTGAAAGCTCGATTCATTGCCAGCCTAATCTTTTACCTCAAAATGAATCAATTTCAATATCGTGGTTTGACGTCTGATGAAATCGAAATGGCACGCGCTGTCTTTGGCGATCTTATCGATTATGCACGAATAAAGATTTTTAATATTCCCTACCTACCTTGGCAACCTGCTAATATTTTTATGGCACCCAATGGCAATCTATTTGTGCATCAAAAATACTTTAGCCCTGACTATTCAAAATGCTCCACATCCTTGCAGGGAATCTTTATTCACGAACTTGCGCATATTTTACAGTTTCAACAACACACCAATGTGATTGTCAAAGGTGCAATCCTTCAGGCAGGCTATTACCTCAGCTTTAAACAATATAATCCATATCAATATCACTTGATCAAAGGTAAAGCTTTTTCTAGTTATAACATTGAGCAACAAGGTGATATTGCACGCGATATCTTTTTCAACAGAATTCCCAATATTATTCTCAAAAACTAAAAAACCCTGTAATTTGCATTTACAGGGTTTTTTAAGTGAGTAATTCACACTTGAACTTACGCAACAGTGCCTTTACCAGTTTCAGTTGGGTGTTCATGACTATCATCCATATCAGTCGTAAAATCTACGCGCATTGCATCCTTAACAATGGTACCTACACGCCCTACACCAATGGCCAAACCAAAGGCTATGACGGGCAATAAAATCGTTGAAAGCATAATTGATTACCTCTTCATTCAAAACGATTAATTGATAAATTAAGCTTGTTGGTCTTGCTCACGGAACATCACTGTTCCAATACGACCAACAACGACAGCCAAACCAAAAGCAATTACAGGAAATAATAAAACTGACATGATCTTTACCTCAGCAATAAATGAATAAAAACTTTATGATCAATTAAACTTGTTGATCTTTTTCTTGAAACATCACTGTACCTACACGGCCAACGACTACAGCCAATCCAAATGCAATCACAGGAAATAATAAAACTGACATTGTTGTTACCTCTTCATTTTACGTGTTTGAGTGCACTTGATGATCTTCGAAGTGCACAGCCGTTCACATTAATTAGGATGATAGCAGTGCACAAATGTACACTCAAGTGTCGCAAAGATATTCCCGATGAACGGTATAAAAAACACACGATATAATTTCAAATTATTGAATAATATAATTTTTAAAAAAAGTACAACTGTTTTAAATATTTTTTAAATGTAAGATAAAAGCCTAAAGTTATTCTTTTTTCTCAATTTTTTATTGTTTGTTCATATTGTAATTAGGGCGTCATACCGACATGCGAAAATGACATGAAAAAAAACTTTATATGACTCTATTCAATTTATTCATAATCATGCACCATAATCACGCAAACATTGAGAAATGTTGCTGTTTTATACAGAAAAACTTGTTATTTTTACGCAGAAAAATGTGCATTTAGTATATATTAGTAAACTTGTCATTTTTCTTTAAGATATAAAATGTTTGGCGCCATGATATACACTTGTTTTTAATAACTATACCCATATAAATCAAAAACTTGTATATCAGAACTTGTTAAGACTTAGGATTAGGTTTGAATGAAAAATTTTAAAGTTGCCCTTGCTCAATTCTCTCCGCACATTGGCAATATTGATGCAAATACTCAAAAGATGGTTGAGCAAGCAAATTTAGCGAAACAACAACAGGCTGATTTGATCATCTTCCCTGAACTTTCTACGCTCGGTTACCCTGCTGAAGACCTATTACTCCGCCCAAATCTACAAAAACGCACTCAAAAAGCGTTTGCCCAATTAAGTGAAGTAAAAGATATCTTGATGGTATTCGGTTTTGTGCACCAAACTGAGGATGGTCATCGCTATAACTCTGCTGCTGTCATGAAAGACGGGCAAGTTTTAGGTGTTTATAACAAACAAAACCTGCCAAATTATGGCGTGTTCGATGAAAAACGCTATTTCCAAGAAGGTCATCAACATCTTGTTTTCGAATATCTAGGTCACAAGTTCGGTGTCTTGATTTGTGAAGATGTTTGGTCACTCAATACCGTTAAACAACTCAGCCAGCTGAATGTTGAAACGGTTCTGGTCTTAAATGCTTCGCCGTATGAAGTTGGCAAACCACAACACCGCATTCAAACCCTCAATGAACTAGCAAAACAATTGAATCTAAACGTTGTCTATGCCAACCAAGTAGGTGGACAAGATGACCTTATTTTTGATGGGTCAAGCTTTGTCAGCAATAATAATGGGCAACTTGCACTGCAAGTACCAAGCTTTCAAGAAGCTCTTTCTTACGCTGAATATGATGCGGAACAAAAACAGTTCAAAGCAACTGATGCGATTCCTGCATTAGAAACTTTTGCCGAGATTTATCAAGCTTTAGTGATGGCAACACGTGACTACGTGCAACGCTCTGGCTTCCCAGGTGTAATTCTTGGCTTATCTGGCGGAATCGATTCGGCTTTAACATTGGCCATTGCTGTTGATGCGATTGGTGCAGATAAGGTACAGGCTGTGATGATGCCCTATACCTACACCTCACAAATGAGTGTAGAAGATGCAACTGAACAAGCACGTCGTATGGGAGTCACCTTTGGTATTGCCGAGATTCATCCAATCGTAAATAGCTTCATGCAGACATTATTCCCATTCTTTGGTAATACCCCCGCTGATGCAACTGAAGAAAATTTACAAGCACGTACTCGTGGTACTTTACTGATGGGTTTATCCAATAAATTTGGTAATCTCGTGCTATCTACAGGCAACAAGTCTGAAATCTCGGTAGGCTATTGCACCCTCTATGGTGATATGGTCGGTGGTTTTTCAGTGCTAAAAGACGTGTACAAAACCATTGTATTTGAATTAGCAAAATACCGTAACACGCTTGAAGAAACGCCAGTCATTCCTGAACGTGTTATTACTCGTCCACCATCAGCAGAACTTCGTCCAGATCAAAAAGACCAAGATTCATTACCTGCTTATGATGTACTTGATGCCATCTTATATGCTTATATTGAAGAAGATCTCAGCCAAGCAGATATTATCGCCAAAGGCTACGAAGCCGAAGTGGTTGAGAAAGTCATTCGCTTGGTAGATCGTAATGAATACAAGCGTCGTCAGGGCGCGATTGGACCACGTATTAGTTCACGTGCCTTCAGTCGTGAGCGACGCTACCCGATCGTCAATGGATGGACCGCGAATGACTGAAAAAATTGTTTCTGAAAAGTCACAATTACTTGCTCAAGCTTTAATGCTTGAGCAAGTTTCATTTTATAAAAATCAACTCACGACTCAACTTTCTGCTGATTTTTTCCAGCAATTTATTCAACTTTTTCTCCAACATGCACCTAATATTCAGCTCAAAGAAGTGATTGAATTAGAACAAATTCAGGCAGTGGTAAAGCGCTATGCATTTGAAATGCAGCTTGGTGCAGGTCTATTAGAGTTTATTGGGGAAATTGCACAAAGACTGCATGTCTTTTCTTTACAGTCATCTGCACAGTTACAGGACGTATTTTCAGATCACCAGTTTGAAATGTGGTTATCCAAATTTTTAGAACTGGATAATATTCGCCATTATTTAAATCAATTTTTAAAAGAAAGCCCTTCAATTCAGCAGTTGTGCCAATACATTGCGACCACAACGCTACAAAACAAATTACCAAAACTCTTTACTCAGTCAGATGAAGAACGCATTTCTGAAAGTAAATATGAATGGCAACAAAAACTAAAAAGCTTTTCGCATCGCCAACAGCAGCGCATTGAACAAAAGATTGAAGAAAGTATCGGTCGATTCATTCAAGAACAGCTGGTTGATCTCAGCTTGCTTTCAAATGATGACCTTGAGAGCCTTGCACGCAATATCTGGGACGACAACAAAGCTCAGCCTTTATCTGAATATACCAAGCAAGTTACTCCACTCGATGTAGAAGAATTCTTCGTGATGATTTATGAGTACTGGAAAGAATTACGCCAGTCCTCTTTTATACAAGATTTGATCTTATACGGCGTTAAAGTGTTTTATGACTTCTATAAAGATGAAAGTCTGGAAGATGTTTTTGCTGCAATCGGTATAGAAGAAACAGATTTACTCAATGAAGCAGTACGTTTTTATCCTAAAGTCGTCGTGGCTTTAGATGAACATGATGTACTCGAACCAATCATTACCCTGATCTTAAAACCATTTTATGAAAGCACTCAGACTTTAGCTGCCATCGAAAAACATTTATAAAAAATAAAGCCTGTAAATAAATGACTTATTTACAGGCTTTTGTACATCTGATGAATTATTTTTACGCAATCAGCAGATAAAAAGAAACCACGCAGGAGCGTGGTTTTTAAAATGGTGGCTATGACGAGACTTGAACTTGTGACCCCCGCATTATGAGTGCGGTGCTCTAACCAACTGAGCTACATAGCCGTAAACTGTGTGCGCATTATCTAGTTTCCGATTCAGTTGGTCAAGTCTATGATCTTGAAAATATAGAACATATGAACAGTTTTTATGCTATCAGCCATCAATTGATCAAATTTCAACAGATCTAGTTACTCATGATAAAATTTGATGACGATAGAGTGTTTATCAAAGTGAAAATAAATCGCAAATATTGAGTCAAAAGAAAGATTGTTTTGAAGATTACAAAAACTGCAGACAAAAAGAGACCACGCAGGAGCGTGGTCTATAAAATGGTGGCTATGACGAGACTTGAACTTGTGACCCCCGCATTATGAGTGCGGTGCTCTAACCAACTGAGCTACATAGCCGAAAACTGTGGGCGCATTATCTTAACTTTCAATACACACGTCAAGCACAATTTTAAAAAATTTGAGAAGTGGGCCTATAAGCCGGGTTCTGTCGAGGACGATCATTCCTCTAGGCGTACAATCACTCATACGCTCAAGCGACCTACCCGAATCCAGCACGGGCCGTGCCTCAGGATTCCTATTTGGTCTTGCTTCTGGTGGGGTTTACCTTGCCGTGAACTGTTACCAGACACGCGGTGCGCTCTTACCGCACCCTTTCACCCTTACCTCACGAATGAGGCGGTCTACTCTCTGCTGCACTTGCCGTCGACTTTCGCCGCCCAGGCGTTACCTGGCACCTTGCCCTATGAAGCCCGGACTTTCCTCCCCTGTTTCAGTCACGGAGACCTCCACAGCAGCGACCGTCCAGCCCACTTCGTGGCGCATCTTATCAAAGATCGAAGTTAATTGCTCGCATTTTTTTGCCCAGTTAACTTTTTGTATTTCGCCATCAAATCATCATGCGATTCGACATGTTGCGGATCGAGCGGAATACAATCAACGGGACAAAACAACTGACACTGTGGCTGATCATGATGACCGATGCATTCTGTACACAATGCTGGATCGATCTCATAAATCAGCTCACCCATATAAATCGCTTCATTGGGACAAACAGGTTCACAGACATCACAGTTAATGCATTCATCTGTAATATATAAAGACACGCTACCAACCTTGTTGATGTTTACGTTCAAAGGCCTCAACCACAATGGCAGGCACAAATTTGGTCACATCACCTTTTAAACGAGCAATTTCTCTTACCAATGTCGATGAGATAAATGAATATTGCTCAGAGGGAGTTAAAAAGACTGATTCAAAATGCGGGTCAAGTTGACGGTTCATATTCGCCAGTTGAAACTCATATTCAAAATCAGAAATTGCTCTTAAACCACGGAGTACGGCTGTTGCACGCTGTTCACGGAAGAAGTTAACCAGCAAACCATCAAAACCAACAAACTCAACATTGGTCAAATGACTCAATGATGCTTTGGCTAATTCAACACGCTCTTCTAAACTAAACACAGGATTTTTATGATGACCAATCGCGATTGCAACCACAACTTCATCAAACATTTTTGATGCCCTTGCAACCAAATCAACATGTCCATTGGTAATTGGATCGAAAGTCCCCGGATAAATCACACGTGTTTTAGACATGCGTTGTACTCTAGTTAATGAGATAAGACGCGTATTTTAACAAATGTTCGGCCTAAACGCGAAATTCCTAAACAATGGAAAAAGGTTGCGTTTTACGGCACAATAGCTGTAATTGTGGAAGTTTAGATTATGGCGCAAGCAACAGTTGTAAAAAAACATAATGGTGGCACGATTGCTCAAAATAAAAGAGCGCGTCACGATTACTTTATCGAAGAAAAATTTGAAGCAGGCATGTCCCTCCAAGGCTGGGAAGTAAAGTCTTTGCGTGCTGGACGTATGACCCTCACTGAAAGCTATGTAATTTTTAAAAATGGCGAAGCTTTTTTGCTGGGCTCACAAATTCAGCCGTTATTGTCTGCATCAACCCATGTGGTTCCAGAAGCAACGCGTACGCGTAAATTGCTACTCTCTCGCCGTGAGTTGGAAAAGCTTTTGGGTGCTGTGAATCAAAAAGGGTATTCATGTGTGCCGTTGGCTTGTTACTGGAAAGGCCGTTTGGTTAAGTTGGAAATTGCACTGGTGAAAGGTAAGCAATTACATGACAAACGTGCCACAGAAAAAGACCGTGATTGGCAACGTGATAAATCTCGTCTGCTGTATAAATAAAAAAAACCTCCAATTATTGGAGGTTTTTTTTCGTTCAAAATTAAACTGGGATATGCTTTAATCTTAATTCGGCTAAATATTTTCCGAACTTACGTGCAGTTTCCAAATCACCTTCTGGTGGAGTAATTTCAACACTGGCATTATCTGACTGGGTCATTAAACCCAGAAAGCTCGACATACGGTTAATATCTAAAGTACTTCTTCCTGTTGGCATAAATGGCAAACCAGCCCACACCATGCCATGTTGCATCGCAAATAAATTAATCTGCTGCAATACCGCCAATTTATCGCCACTGAGACCACCCCCATTGGTAAAACCAGCAGCCAGTTTTCCTTGCCATGCCCGCGCCAACCAACGCTTAGACGAATCTTCCATAAATTGTTTCAATGCAGCTGTGAGACTACCCATATACGTTGGACAACCAATAACAATCACATCTGCTTGGTCTAATAAGTCCCACTGCGGCGCAGCCACAGAAATGAGATGCACCTCTGCACCTGCCTGCTCGGCACCCTGAGTAATATATTGCGCAACTTTGGCCGTATGTCCATAAGGACTATGATAAACCACACAAACTTTAACTTGGGGAGTAATTTGCTCAATAACAGACATGGAGAATTTTAAAAACCAATGAATTAGATCAAGTTTAACATTTTCACTACGACATGGCGAATCAACAACGCAACGAATGCAATCTATTGCATAAATACAAAAGTAGCCATTCGTCCTGTTTTTGCATCACGGCGGTAAGAGAAATAGTCTTCGGCTTGTTGATATGAGCACTGATCTCCACCTAAAACCGTTTCCACACCCAAACGGTTTAAAATAAAACGAGCAATCGCATAAAGGTCAGCTTGATATTTACCCTCAACTTGACCAGCAATAAAAGCAGTGTCGAGCTCAGGATATTTTTCACAAAATGCTGTTTTGACTTCTGCTCCAACCTCAAAACACGGTTGACTAATCGCAGCACCCAACCATGCCCAACTTGGCTGAGACTGCATTTCAGCGACTGTATTTTCGATAATCCCATTAGCCAAGCCACGCCAACCGGCATGTAGATTGGCAACTTCAGTACCTTCGGCATTGCCCAACACCACAGGCAGACAATCAGCTGTCATCATCATTAAAGCATGACCTGTTTTTTGCGTAACTAAGCCATCGCCTTCAAGGGCAACAAATGGAATTTGTTCATTCACGGTATGGCAAATAGTGCTATGCGTTTGTGTCATCCATGTAATTTTATCTACACCAAATGCAGATAACTGATTTAGTAATATCATGCGATGCTGTTGAACACGTTGCGCCTCATCATTGACATGTAAAGCCAAATTAAATCCTGATAGATTTTGATTCGATGTTGCAATGGTTTGAGCATGTTCAATTCGTGTTTGTGCAACATAGACCCCTTTCGGCAGATCTTGTACAAATTCCATAAATATCTCCTGAGCTATATTTTCTACCTTCAACCTCTCCCTAACCCTCTCCTAAAAGGAGAGGGAATTTAAAGCACTGTAAGACATTGAATTCAAAAAAGTCTCCCTCCTTTAAGGAGGGAGGTAGAGCTTTACTTAATACGCTTCATTCTCACTGCGCAGGACTTCAACCAATTGTGTCAAATCTTCTGGCCAAGGTGCTTCAAACATCATTTCTTCACCCGTACGCGGATGTACCAAACCGAGTTTGGCTGCATGCAAAGCTTGACGCTTAAAGCTACGTAACTTATCAGTTAATGTTTCTGATGCACCTGCAGGGAAACGCACACGATTGACATAAACAGGATCGCCAACTAAACCATGCCCAAGATAACTAAAGTGCACACGAATTTGATGGGTACGTCCCGTTTCAAGTTGTGCTTGAATACGGGTAAAGTCACGGAAGCGTTCTTTCACATTATAATGTGTTACCGCATCACGCCCGCCCGGTAAGATCGCCATTTTGACACGATCTACAGGATGACGCTTAATCGGCTCATCAATAGTGCCACCCGCAATGACATTGCCATACACAACTAAATCATAAACGCGATAAACGGTTTTCTTGGCTAACTGCTTGCTCAGAGAAAATTGAGCTTCCAGATTTTTTGCAACCACCAATAAACCACTGGTGTCTTTATCAATACGGTGTACCAAGCCTGCACGAGACAGCTCTGCCAATTTTGGCGCATGATAAAGTAACGCATTCACCAAGGTTCCAGTTGGATTGCCTGCGCCCGGATGAACGACCATCCCCACTTCTTTTAATTGATCACAATAATATCGTCATCTTCATAGACAATATTTAATGGAATATTTTCAGGTTGGCTTGAAGTTTGCGCTTCAAGTTCAACTTCAAGCGTAAGCAGCTCATTGCCTTCACAACGGTACTTAGGTTTAACAATGTTACCATTTACCAACAGATGACCGTCTTTCATCCATTGCTTGAGTTTTTCGCGAGAAAACTCGCTCCAAACCAATGCGGCAACCTGATCAATACGTTGACCTAAATAGTTTTCATCAAGTTGAATTTGCAACGATAAACGTGTTGCAGTTGAGTCGGAATTATGATTATCTGCATCCACAGAATCTTCGAGTAAGAAATCTGTTTCAGAGATGTTTGAATTGGAAGATTGTGCTGAAGTCATTTGATGATCGGTACAAAAATGGTTTAATAGCACCATTGTAGCTCATTGCCCAGAATAACAGAGGAGTTTTTATGTCGCTACCACGTTATAAAATTACGGTGCTTGCACTATCTTTAGGTGTAGCGTCTGCATTTGTGGGCTGTAGCAGCAATCCAAGTAAGAAAGATGTGGTGGATAAAGGACCACAATCGAGTGAACAAGTTTATTTTGAAAAAGCAATAAAATCGCTTGAACGCAATCAATATACCGATGCAGTAAAGTCACTTGAAGCTTTAGACACGTACTATCCAACTGGGCAATATACGCAACAAGCTCAACTTGAGCTGCTTTATGCGAAATTCAAGCAAAAAGATTATGAAGGTACGATTGCCCTTGCAGATCGTTTCATTCGCTTAAATCCTCAACATCCAAATGTTGATTATGCCTACTATGTTCGTGGCGTAGCTAACATGGAAATGAATTACGATAGTTTGATTCGCTATACTTCTTTACAGCAATCACACCGTGATGTGAGCTATGTCAAAGTTGCTTATCAAAACTTCGTAGAACTGATTCGTCGCTTCCCAAGTAGCCAATATTCGGTTGATGCTGCACAGCGTATGAAGTTTATTGGTCAAGAATTGGCTGAAAGCGAAATGAACGCAGCGCGTTTCAATATTGAGCGCAAAGCATGGCTTGCAGCTGCTGAGCGCGCACAATGGGTGATTGAACACTATCCGCAAACACCACAAACGCCAGAAGCATTAGCTACTTTAGCTTATAGCTATCAAAAACTTGGCGATAATGCGACCTCTCAACAGTATATTGATATCTTAAAACTCAACTATCCAAATCTCGTAAAATCGAATGGTGAAGTGAATTTACGTGCTGCACGTAAAGAAGGTAGCTGGGTGAATCGTGCAACTTTAGGTTTGCTAGGTCGTGAATCTAAAACAGTTCAAGCGAAAAAAGATGAAGTAAGCAGCGATACTGAACAACGTAGCTTAACCAACCGCCTCAGCTTCGGTTTGTTTGATAAACCTGAAGCCGAACAAGCAACACCTGCTCCAGTGGTAGCACCTGAAGCACCAGCAGCGACCACGGAAAATAAACCGAGTTGGAAAAACCGTTTAAGCTTTGGCCTATTAGATAAGCCAGAGGCGAGCAATACATCTGAGGACGATGCTGCAAACTAATTTGCAATCATCTGATACATCAAACAGGCAAGTCTCCCTTGCCTGTTTTTTATTTTATGCAACAATGATTCCTGACATTTTGCAGTGCAACAATGTTCTACTCCCCGTCTTAAATGGTTAAACACACATGGCAATTCCACAACATACGATTGATCAAATTTTAGATCGAACCGACATTGTCGATTTGATTGGTCAACGTGTGAAGTTAAAAAAGACGGGGCGAACCTATTCGGGTTGCTGTCCTTTCCATCAGGAAAAGTCACCCTCATTCCATGTTTATCGAGATAAGCAGTACTATCATTGTTTCGGTTGCCAAGCCAATGGTAATGCCATTCGCTTTTTGATGGACATTGACAGCCGTAACTTTGTCGATGTAATGAAAGATTTATCTAATCAGACAGGCATCGAACTCCCTAAAGATAATCACGATAATAAAAAACTGTCCTATAAACGCAGCCCTCAACAGGTCACAACTCCGCAAATCACACAGCCCCAGCAAGAGCAGACCGCACCCGCCGCTTCTATCCAAGAAGCACTGGACGATCATTTTGTTGATATGGATCATTATATGGATGATCCCTTTGCGCAGTTTGATCCTTCATTTAACATTCAAGAACAGGTACAAGAAGGTAATCTCTACGACTTGTTAGAAAATGTCGCTCAGTTTTATGAACGTCAACTCCCCAATAGCCAGAAAGCACAAAACTATTTCAAACAGCGCGGTTTATCCACACAAACCATTCAATTTTGGCGCTTAGGTTATGCACCAGAGGATTGGCAACATTTAGAAAAAGCCTTCCCACAAGATATTGAAGGCTTAAAACAACTGGGCTTAATTCGTTCCAGTGATAGCGGTCGAGATTTCGATTTATTGCGTGAACGGGTGATTTTCCCGATCCGCGATCATAAAGGACGTGTGGTAGGTTTTGGTGGTCGCGCCTTAAACGATGAGATTAAACCAAAATATATCAACTCACCTGATTCTGAGGTATTCCATAAGAACCAGCTGCTTTATGGCCTATACGAAGGCCGTAAACTCAAAGCCAATGATTGGCTGATGGTAGAAGGTTATATGGACGTGATTGCCTTACAGCAATATGGTATCAATGGTGCAGTGGCGACACTGGGAACGGCCAGTAATGCCGATCATTTAACTACCCTGTTTAAACAAAATTCTCGTATTACCATTGCTTTTGATGGTGATGCAGCAGGCCAAAAAGCAGCACGTCGTACGCTAGAAATAGCACTACCTCTGCTCAATGATGGTCGTGAATTAAAATTCTTTGTGCTTCCCAATGAACATGACCCTGACTCGCTGATTCGTCGAGAAGGTTTAGAAAATTTCCAAAAATTATTACAACAAGCACCTCTATTATCTGACTTTGTGTTTGCACATTTAACTGGACAGCATGACGTCAGCACCCCTGAAGGCAAAAGCTTGGTCATGGGTGAACTGCGTGAATTAACGGAACTACTGCCCAAACACGGTTCATTTCGTTATTTGCTGAGTCAGTCTTTCCGTGAAAAACTTGGGCTTGGAAAACGATTTACACCACAAATCAGCCATGATGCTTCTTTATCTTTTAATATTCAGACCAAAGATGAAGATTTTGCGGTAGCAATTCTGATGCATCACCCCTTCCTCTATATTCATTTTGAAGAACTACGAGCAGTGATTGACCAAAATGAATTATTGGCGAAGATTTTAGCAGCACTAAATCTTGTATTTGATGATCTTCCTGATGATCAGGAACTTGCAACCTATTATGTGCTAGGCGCTTGTAGTAGTTATAGCCATGAACTGGCTGATATTATGCAACGTACCAATATCCAATCCTTAACCCAAGCACCTGAAGTTGCCGATAAACTGGCGAAAGAATATGCGCTGGGGCTACAAGAGAAATATTTGCGCTTAAAACTAAAATCGCCCATTTCTTTAATTGAATCGCGTAATTTACGTCAACAATTGAATGAATTGACCAAACAGATTAGTTTGCGTTTATTGTCTTAATGATGATTACTGACGTGGCTTACGCTCATGTTCAAACACATCTTGTAGATGTTGCTGTAGCCATTCAAAATAATCTGGATTTTCAGCTTTAGCTGCTTCTCTAAGTAAAATTGAGGTTGGGTGCATCAGCTTTTGTGTCAGACGATGTGCAAACTCTTGTAAGACCTGTTCAGCAGTATTTCCATGTTGCAACGACTCTAAAGCATGCGCCAATTCTTTTTGACTCACTTCTTCACTATGTTGGCGATAGGCCTGAATGGTGCCACTCGCCTCTTTGACCTTTTGCTGGGTCATCAATTGGGTCGCCAATTGATTGACCATAATCTCAGCTTCAACCGCTGCTTGACGACGTTGTGCCAGATTTTCATCAATCACACTTTGTAAATCATCAACACCGTACAAATAGACGTTATCCAATGATTCTACTTTGGGATCAATATCACGGGGAACAGCTAAATCGACCATGAGCATCTGTTGATAGCGACGCTTTTTAAGTGCAACTTTAACATCTGAATATTCAATCACTTGATGCAAACTACCTGTACAACTTGAGACCACATCCGCTCTATGCAAATGCTGTGCAAGCTCTGCAAAAGGAATAATTTCAACATCAACTTGATGGGCAATTTCTTGTGCCAATAGATCAGCACGTTCACGACTACGGTTACAAATCAGGATTTTAGCAACCCCCATTTCGGCTAAATGTTTGGCAACCAATGTGTTCATTTCACCTGCCGCGACCACCATCACTGTGAGTTTTTCAGTATGGCTAAACACTTGTGAGGCCAGTTGCGCAACAGCATAACCCATTGAAACAGCATGACTTCCTACCGAGGTTTCAGAACGGACACGCTTTGCTGCATAAAACGCATATTCAAATACACTATTCAATTCAGGCGAAACAGTTTCTGCATCTTTTGACAACGCCAATGCACTTTTCACTTGCCCTAAAATTTGCGGCTCACCCAACATCAATGAATCTAAACCACTGGCAACACGCATTAAATGTGTAACAGCTTGGGCATTTTCGTAACGATAAACATGATGAATTAACTGTTTTACATCAATATTATTCACTTGGGCCAGCCAACTCAAGACGCTATCCGCATCTTCAGTCATGGCATACACTTCGGTACGATTGCAGGTCGACACCACCACCAAATCATTCAGTGATGCATGTTGGTTTTGTTCAAGCAATAGCGCAGCTAATCGCTCTGCATTGAAAGCAATTTGTTCGCGAAGTTCAACAGAGGCTGTTTGATGGTTGACGCCCAATGCAAAGAAAGACATATCAGATCATCATTTCGCTAAATTTATGTTATTGTGCAACATCGGTGTCATAAAAAGCATTACTTTGGATCAATAAAAATTGCGTCAGCTATATCGCCGTACCCTTTTTAGCGGCAAGACGATTAGACGGTATTCTACCACAATCTTGTTGTTAGGTAGCATGAGCTCTTATGTCTCTGCACAAGCAATACACGACATGTATGCGGATAAGAGCTTTGAGCATGCACTACAACAGAGCATGATTGCTGAATTTTCTCTTGCTTATGACGATATTGCAACCGCACTACATAATTATACTGTGCTTGCGATTCGTAGTAATTCAACCACCATTAAACAACGCGCTTTAGACATTGCTCTAGAATACAATGATTTACAAGCTGCTTTAAATATTGCCACGCATTGGGTTGAACAAGAACCCAAAGATGTTCCAGCCCTCTTCTATTTGTCCCATATCGCGTTAAAAACACATGAATATGAGTTAGCAGCCAAGACGCTGGATAAGATTCTAAATATTGATCCTACTGCCGATCTTGAACAGATTTTGGCAGGTATTGCACCTGAACAGGCACAAGATCGTGAGATTCTACTCAATGCGCTCCGTGCCAGTGAGGAGCGTAACAATCCCTCTATTCTCGCTTTAATTGCAGGTTTAGAAGCGCAAGATGGTTTGTATGAACAAGCACTGAATAATATTAATCGTGCATTACGCAAACGTTCAAAGTCAACCAGTTTCATTTTAATGAAAGCTAATTTATTGATGGCTTTGCGCAATGACGAGGAAACTCAAAAATGGTTTGCTCAAGCCAGTCGCAAAAATAAGAATAATATTGATGTACGAATGGCGGAAGCGCGCTATTACATTCAAATCAATCAGCAACAAGAGGCCTTGGATAAACTTGAAGATATTATTAAAGACCATCCCAAGGCAGAAGAAGCGCTCTTTATTGCAGGCTTGACCAGTATTGACTTAAAGCAATACGAAAAAGCCGAACAATATCTGGTTGAATTGCGCTCATCGGCAAAATATCAAAATGAGGCTTATTATTACCTTGCGATCAATGCACAACGCAAACAACATTATGAAACGGCAAAAGCATACTATCGCCTAGTTGATGGCAGTTTATATATCGTTTCTCGGCGCAATATGATTGCGATCTTTGAGAAGCAAGGCCAACTGAATGATGCCTTACGCTTCTTGACCCAAGAACGGGTGAATTATCCACAACATGCCAGTTTCCTATATCAAGCACAGGCCGATATTTTAAAGAAGATGGATAATAAAAAAGCAGCTCTAGCTTTACTGGATGAAGCGATCAAGAGCTTGCCAGATGACCCAGAATTGATTTATGCCGAAGTATTATTACTCGACCCATATACCGATCGAGATAAACTAGACAAGACATTAAAGCAACTATTAATAATTGAGCCCAACAGCCCAACCTATCTCAATGCTTATGCCTATACACTGGCACTGCAAAACCGTCGCCTTAAAGAAGCACGTAAATATGCAGAACTAGCGCTAGATTTTGCCCCAGAACAGGCATCTATCCTAGACACATTAGGCTATATCGCCTTTTTACAAAATGATTTTGATACCGCATCCAAAGTCTTGGGCCAAGCGTATTCGCTGAGTGAGAATGTCAATATTGGTATTCGTTATGCCAAAGCCCTGTATATGCAAGGCGCACTCACGCAATTTAGCGAGGTGTTACAGCAATTGAAACAAAAACATGCCAATGCCCCACAATTACAACAACTTGATAGCTTAATCTTACCCATCACCGTAAAAAAGAGTTAAATTCATGCGCTTGTTTTCAAAATTATGCATCACCGTTTGTAGTAGTAGCGTTCTATTTTTAACTGGTTGCCAACATTTAAGTCAGCCAAATAAAGTGATTGCATCACCACAAATTCAAGATGAAAATAATTTTAACTTACAAGGTAAAATCGGTGTCCGCACACCACAACAATCAGGCAGTGCTTTTTTCACATGGGTTCAACAACAGGATCAGTTTGATATTGAACTCACAGGAATTTTAGGTGTCGGTAAAACCCAGATCGAAGGTAAACCGGGTGAAGTAACATTAAACAGTGCCAAAACAGGTCTAATTACGGCTGAAACACCTGAAGAATTATTAGAAAAAGCAACCGGTTGGCAAGCACCAATTATGCATCTCGCTTATTGGGTACAAGCTAAACCCGCGACTCAAAATGCACAAGTGAATAAAGATGAAAGTAATCGTCTAAAGCAATTAGTTGAAGATGGCTGGACGGTTGATTTTAGCTATAACGATGCGCAAACCCTTCCCAATAAACTTTTATTGAAGCAAGCACTTGCCGATAACAAAGAAAACCGTATTACAATGGTGATTCAAAACCGATGATTTAGATTGTTTTTATGATTAGAGTGCCTTCCCCTGCTAAATTGAACTTGTTTCTACATATTACAGGTCGTCGTGACAATGGTTATCATGAATTACAGACTATTTTTCAACTGATTGATCTATATGACTGGATGACTTTCGAGCAAAATCCAGAGCAAATCATTCAAATTAAAGGTTTAAGCGAAGTCAAACTCGAACAAAATTTAATCTATCGTGCCGCACAATTATTGCGCCCACATGCAAAAAAACCATGTGGGCTAAATATAAGCATTGAAAAAAATATTCCGATGGGTGCCGGTCTCGGTGGTGGTTCATCCAATGCAGCAACGACATTGATTGTACTGAATCAGCTCTGGCAATGCGGCTTAAATGAACAAAAATTGGCCGAGTATGCTGTGCAGTTAGGTGCAGATGTTCCGATCTTTGTTTTAGGTCGCAATGCATGGGCCGAAGGCATCGGTGAACATTTATCATTCATAGACTTAGCTCAAAAAAAATTCATAATTTTAAAACCTGACTGTTTTATCAGCACTCAACAGCTTTTTTCACAAAAAACATTGACAAGAGATTCTAAGATCACTACATTTTGCGCCTATCAGTTACAACCTTCTAATTTTGGAAATAACTTTGAACCTCTGGCTCGACAGTTATACCCTGAAGTAGATGAAGCAATGCAATATTTAGATCAATTTGGTCTAGCAAAGCTTACAGGTACAGGTGCTTGTGTTTTTACTGAAGTAACCGATGAAATGGATATAGAGCAAATTTTGCAAAACGCGCCTTGTAAAGCTTACTTGGTCAACAGTTTAACAGAATCACCTCTAAGACATTTTAAAGTTACCTGATAGGGGCGTCGCCAAGTGGTAAGGCACCGGGTTTTGATCTCGGCATCCGTTGGTTCGAATCCAGCCGCCCCTGCCATTACATAATATCGAATTTAGGGGCGTCGCCAAGTGGTAAGGCACCGGGTTTTGATCTCGGCATCCGTTGGTTCGAATCCAGCCGCCCCTGCCATATCTTAGACAGACTTGTTTTATATTGATATTTGCTCAAATATATTGACATTATCTTTTAAAACCTTTAAAGTTCTGCCGCATTAGGGGCGTCGCCAAGTGGTAAGGCACCGGGTTTTGATCTCGGCATCCGTTGGTTCGAATCCAGCCGCCCCTGCCATCCAAATTCATTATAAGCCAACCGCCAAGGGTGCTTCATGCCCAATCTTGTCGTTTTTAGTGGAAGTGCTCATCCACATTTCGCTCAAAAAGTCGTAAGCCATTTACATATTCCTTTAGGTGCTGCTTCTGTAAGCAAGTTCTCTGATGGTGAAATTTCAGTTGAAATTACTGAGAATGTTCGTGGTAAAGACGTTTTTGTCGTCCAATCTACTTGTGCCCCTACCAATGATAACCTGATGGAAATCTTGGTGATGGCTGATGCTTTGCGTCGTGCAAGTGCTGGTCGTATCACTGCAGTCATTCCTTACTTTGGTTATGCTCGCCAAGATCGTCGTCCACGCTCTGCTCGTGTACCGATTACTGCGAAAGTTGTTGCAGACATGCTTACAACTGTTGGTATTGACCGTGTAGTAATGATTGACTTGCACGCAGACCAAATTCAAGGTTTCTTCGATATCCCAGTTGATAACATCTATGGTACGCCAGCGTTACTCGCTGACCTACGCCAGCAACAACATCACAATCTTGTGGTTGTTTCACCTGACGTTGGTGGTGTGGTTCGTGCCCGTGCTGTTGCTAAACAAATGGGTGATATCGATTTAGCTATCATTGATAAACGTCGTCAAAAAGCAAATGAATCACAAGTGATGCATTTAATTGGTGATGTTAAAGATCGCGACTGTGTGATCGTCGATGACATGGTAGATACAGCAGGTACGCTTTGCAAAGCGGCCGATGCACTCAAACAATTTGGTGCTCGTCGTGTTGTTGCTTATGCAACTCACCCTGTTTTATCTGGCAAAGCCATTGATAACCTTCGTAACTCTGTCATTGATGAACTTGTTGTTACTGACACAATTCCTCTTTCAGATGAAGCACTAAGCTTAGGTAAAATTCGCCAAGTTTCTGTTGCTAGCATGGTTGCTGAAACAATTCGTCGTATCAATAACGAAGAATCTATTAGCGCAATGTTCGATAGTTATCTATAATAGCCCAGCTTTTTTTCTTAAACCCTAGCTCGCTAGGGTTTTTCTATCACTAAACTGGTCGCAAGTTTAGTTACTCAAACTCAATGAGGATATGCCCATGGCAAACTTCGTATTAAACGCTCAAGCACGTGAAGTAGCACAACAAGGGAAAGGTTCGAGCCGCCGCCTTCGCCACGCTGCTCAAATCCCAGCAATCATCTATGGTGGTAGCGCTGAGCCTGTAGCCGTTACTTTAGAGCTTCGTGAAATCGTTAAAGCTTTAGAAAACAACGCTTTCTTCGAAGAAGTTATCGAAATCAAAATCGGTGACAAAGTTGAAAACGTTAAAATCCAAGCGTTACAGCGCCACCCTGCTAAAAACACGCCTATGCACGCTGACTTCAAACGCGCATAAGTGTTAAAGGCGTAAATTAGTGTCAAATATTTCGCTAATTGTTGGTTTGGGTAATCCTGGAAAGGAATATGCCCAAACCCGCCATAATGCAGGTTTCTGGTTCGTTGAACAGCTTGCAGATCGTTATGGCATTTCTTTAAAAGCTGATCCAAAGTTCCATGGATACAGTGGTCGTGGCCAAATCGAAGGTCATGATGTCCGTTTATTACTTCCTACCACTTTTATGAACCGTTCTGGTCAAAGTGTTGTCCCTTTCGCTAAATTTTATCAAGTTGCACCTGAAGCAATCCTGATTGCGCATGATGAACTGGATATGAATCCTGGCATTATTCGTTTAAAAACAGGTGGCGGACATGGTGGGCACAATGGTCTCCGCGATATCGTCCCGCATATCGGGGCTAATTTCCATCGTCTACGTATTGGAATTGGACATCCGGGTGCCAAAGAACGTGTTTCTGGTCATGTGCTTGGTAAAGCGCCTAGCAGTGAACAAGGCTTAATGGATGCAGCCATTGACCATGCCCTCTCTCAAGTGAAAATGCTTGTTGATGGACAAGTGTCACAGGCAATGAATCAAATTAACGCTTACAAACCCGCTTAAACTGAATTGTTGATCAATCCCGCTTGCCATATTGCATTTTTAAGCGCAAAATGCGCATCAAACCGCCTATAGCCCGCGGAAAACGTGACAAGTCAACCATAAGATAATCATCTTAGGTCTTACTCAGGAGACGCTAGCCATGCTATCTCGTTTATTAAAATGTAAAATTCACCGTGCAGTTGTGACTCATGCAGAGCTTCATTATGAAGGTTCTTGTGCAATTGATGGCGTATTAATGGACTTAGCAGGGATTCGTGAATACGAAGAAATCCACGTATGGAACGTCACTAACGGCAAACGTTTCACCACCTATGCAATCCGTGGTGAAGATGACTCAGGTATTATTTCAGTGAATGGTGGCGCAGCCCATCAAGCTGATGTTGGTGATTTAGTGATTATTGCGACTTTCGGTGACTTTACCGAAGTAGAAGCCAATCTTCACAAACCACGTTTAGTTTATGCAAACCCAGACAATACAGTGAATCACACTGCAAACTGTATTCCTGTACAAATTGCATAAGCCCTATAAAGATTCTCAAAAAGCCAGTCAATATGAACTGGCTTTTTTATTGCACGAACACAGCCCGTTCATACTCTGAGGAAAATACAAAAACACTGAGAAATAAAGCCAAGTTTTACGCAAGCAAACTTGTAAAATAGCATCAAAATTTGTTCAATAAAAAGACAATAACGATAATTTGAACAATATGGATATTACTCACCTTCTTAGTAAAGTTAGTCTCTTTGCTGACTCAGACCACAGCACCCTAGAAAGCTTGGTGCCTCACTGTCATATTCGTCATTTACAAACAGGACAGCAGCTTTATTGTGCACATGATATTGCCGATTATGTGTATATCGTTGCTTATGGTCGGGTCAAACTTACTACTTCGTCAGGCTTACTGACTTATTTTGGTCGCCACGATATTGTTGGTGAAACAGGCGTCATTTCCAATCAACCTCATCAAGGTACAGTCAATGCAGTCCGTGACACTGCTCTACTCGGTATTCCACAACAACAATTTCTAGATTTTATTCACCAACACCCCAAAGTGTTATTTGCTTTATCTCGACTCATCATTCACCGCTCCCAACCCGAATTGCAACATTGTCATGCGATGGGACACAGTCGCACACTTTCAGTGATTCCTGTATCCGCGCATATTCCTGCCACACATCTGGCAGAAAAACTGACCGAGCACTTACAACGATGGCCTCAAGTTCGTTTAGTCACTGCGGCACATATTGATGCCTTGTTTGGTTCAGGATTTAGTCAAACCCCATTAGACTACAGTAGTGAGGATTTAAAACTGCGCCAATGGTTGGCCAATTTAGAAGAAAAACACTGTTACGTACTCTACGCTGCAGATAGCAGTGATGATGAGTGGTCGAAACGCTGTTTACATCAAGCTGATCGAATATTGATTTTGGCCGAGGCCAACCAAACACCCACTCAAACCAGACTATCAAATGTACTGAATCAGCATGATTGGCAAAGTCCGATTGAATTGGTTTTACTTCGTTCTGAAGGAGACCCATCTCCGCATACATTAATTTGGAAACAGCTCTATCATGCCCGTGCCCACTACTTTATTCACCCATGGGCACAGGCTGATATATGTGCCGTCGCTCGTCAGATCTCTAGCCAAGGCGTTGGCTTGGTGCTTGGTGGTGGTGGTGCACGTGGCTTTGCACATATCGGTTTAATTCGTGCGCTTGAACAACTACATATCCCGATTGATATTGTTGGGGGCACCAGTATGGGGGCATTTGTGGCAGCGCTGGTCGCCTGTGGTTTTGATAGTGTGGAAATGACCCATATTGCTTATGAAACCTTTGTCGCACGTAATTATCTCAATGATTACACCATGCCGCGCGTTTCACTGATTCGTGGGCAACGTTTTCATACCCGATTACAGGCCATCTTTGGAAGTCGCAGAATTGAGGAGCTCAGACAGACCTATTACTGTATTTCGACCAATCTCACTACAGGTCAAGCCGTGATTCACGATCAAGGTGAACTCGCGACTTGGGTGGGCACCAGCATGAGTGTGCCTGGTGTTGCTCCACCTGTCGCTTGGCATGAAAACCTGCTCTGTGATGGCGGTGTAATAAACAACCTCCCCACAGATGTTATGCAAAACTTAGAAAGAGGCACCATTATTGCCAGCAATGTCAGCTTGCATGATGATATTCGAGTCCCAGGAATTGGTTTAGAAGAACCAGATCAAAGTGCATTATTGAACTGGAATAAAATCATCAAAGATAAGCTTCTACATGCACCACGTCTGGCAGAGATTTTAATGCGTACCGCTACCCTTGCGAGTGATACCATGATACAAACAGCGGCAATTGAACGCGCCAATTTACATATCCGTATGCCAATTGAAGGTATTGGTATGTTTGACTGGCATAAATTAGATGAACTAATCGAACGTGGCTATGAGCATGCCCTAGAAACCTTATTGCCAATTCGAGAAACGTTGCCAAGTGCTTAAGCCGAATGAATCTGATAACGGTCCAATAGGCCATCTAAATATTGATAGGTTTCTGGGTCTAACTGCTGCATATAACCATCTAGAATACGATGACATAGCTGCTGCTTGTCGATTGGCATACGTCGCATAATGTCGAAAGTAACTTCCCATTGTGAGCGTAGTAATGATGCATAGGCAATATGATGCAGGACTTGCTCATCGATTTGGGCAATCGCCGTGGCAACAACCTCCCTTGCCTCATCTTGCATATAATTCACAATAACCAGCATATCCGTCCATAAATCACAACGATCAGCCGCCTCTACAATACTCCGAATAATCTCTACACGTCTTAATGTCGGTAAATTAGCAACAAAGCTCTGTGCTTGTGCCGACAAACAAGCCACTACAGGCAACATATCTTCCCACAATTGATCTTCCTGTGTAGCTTGAATAATCGCATTCACGACGGATTCCCCTTGCTGAACAGCCAAATCACCAAGCTCCTGCTTAAGTCCATAACTGATATAGCTCATTAAAGCCAAAACTTTAGGCCAGACCAGCCGCTGGGCTGGATCACCCACAATCAATAAGGCTTGCTCGATGCGCTGCTTAGGCAAAACATGGACTAAATGATCGATTTGCTCACGGGACTCAATATAAAAAGCAATTTCCAATAGATCGCTTTCACTTTCAACGACCTGTGCAACATCTTGTAAAACGGTATCAGATAACATACTCACAAAACGACCAATCGTCACAAAGTCCCGCTGCTCTAATAGAACTTTAGTAATGTCGGTAATTTGATGTGTAGTGAGATAGCCAAGTAATTCTCTTGCCAGTCGAGGATCTAAATAAACAGCAATTGCAGCTATGGTTTTTGCAGGTAAATGCTTCGCTATTCGATAAGAGTTTTCTGTAGATAAATACACTGCAATCTGGGCGACAATAAATGGTTCTAAAAAGTGTTTAACCATGAAAATACTCACCCAACGTGGTAACCAACTCACCCATGCTGCTAGATAACGGAAACGCTTTTTCTGACGATTTTGTAGTCGCTCTAATATCGCAAACCGAAACTGTCTAAGGTTTTCAGGGGCCAAAGACTGCATAAACTCTAATTCTTGCTCTGATACCTGCAAAATGCGAGCAAGCTTAATCAGCTCTGCCTGTACTGCCAATCGAGTCATGCTATTCCCTCATTTTATTTTTTCGAAACAGCCAACGAAGAAAAAAAGGTGTTTGGTACACACTACGATTCATTTTCTGATCTTCATTTTTGATGGCCTGTTGTAATTGTTGATTGAGCCAAGCCAAATCATGATTAGAGAGTTGTGAAAATGGCTGAAGGCTCATCACAGGCCGACGTAATTGTTGTGCCAATCGTTCTAATTCTGTCTTATCTGCTTGCTCCATTTATCGACTCCTTAAATTATTGTTGTTTTATCTTTCGAGTGTATGCTCAATTTAAATCCATTGCCAGTTTCACAGATCGATAGAAAAACTTGAGCTACTTCTCAGCAATTTTTTTCACTTTTATAGAACGATTCATTCTTTAAAAAGTTGCCTTTTCTCATAAAAATCCGACTATAATCGAAGCACATCGCTTCAGGGCGGGGTGAAATTCCCCACCGGTGGTAAGTTAGGCATTGCGATCAAATGACCTAATCAGCCCACGAGCCTGTATATATTTTTATATACTCGCAGATTTGGTGAGAGACCAAAGCCGACGGTATAGTCCGGATGAAAGAAGACGAAACCACTGAAACACGCTTTTTGCGTTGTTTTTGTGCACGCTTATTTTTTACATCAGTCCTGAAATGTTCAACCGTATCCTATTTACGAGAGCGTTTCATTATGTCAAGTTTAATCCAACCCGAAATTTTCTTTTCAGCCCTTTCCCCTGCTGAACAACGTATTCAACAAGCTTTAGAAGATATCCGCCAAGGCAAACCTGTATTGGTGATGGATGATTTTGATCGTGAAAATGAAGCTGACCTGATTATTGCTGCTGAAACATTAACTGTCGAAACCATGGCACAAATGATTCGTGATGGTTCAGGTATTGTTTGCTTATGCTTAACAGAAGCCTTGGCTGATCATTTAGAACTTCCACCTATGGTAGTCGACAATTCCAGCCAATTTAAAACAGCATTTACCATAACGATTGAAGCGGCACAAGGCGTGACCACAGGCGTGTCTGCCAAAGACCGTGTCACCACTGTTTTGGCTGCAACCAAAGAAGGTGCTGTGGCGAGTGATCTCAGTCGTCCAGGTCATGTATTCCCTTTACGTGCACGCGATGGTGGTGTTTTAAGCCGTCGTGGTCATACTGAAGGAACGATTGATTTGGCGCGTTTGGCAGGTTTAAAGCCATCTGGAGTGCTGTGTGAGTTGACCAATCCTGATGGCTCAATGGGTTCAGGTATTCAAGTGCTTGCTTATGCACAAACCCACAGCTTAACCGTGATCAGCATCGAAGAACTGGTGCAATACCGCTTAAAACATAATGTCTGATTAGATATAAAAAAGCCTCGAATTATCGAGGCTTTTTACAATTCGTTTTATGAAACTTTCCGCTCTATATTGAGCTCATTAACGCATTCTATTAATGCACTAAATTGCGAAATTTGGGTCACTGGTTGCGCCTGAGCCAGCTCTTCTGCTGTTCCATAACCATAACTCACAGCAATGGTTTCAATCCCATTGGCACGGGCACCGATAATGTCGTATTGACGATCACCCACCATAATACATTGCTGTGCATCTAACTGCTGTTGTTCAAGAATATAAGCGATTAAATCCGCCTTGTTGGTTCTCTCGCCAGTCAATTCACTGCCGTACATTTCGGTGAAATACTGGGCTAGATCAAAATGAATCAAAATTTGTTTCGCATAAACCGTAGGTTTTGCTGTCGCCAAAAATAAAGCATAGCCTTGCGATTGCAATTGTTGCAATGTCTCAGCGACTGAAGGATACACTTCATTTTCAAATAAGCCTGTCACCGAGAAACGTTCACGATAAGCCTGTAATGCCTGCTCAGCCAGATCATCATCTTGAGTATTGAGTAATTTTGCGAGAGATGCTTTAAGTGGCGGCCCAATGGTCCAGTCCAGATCGAACTCATCAGCTAGGGGCTGGCCTAATTTTTCTAGCGCAAAATGAATTGAACCATGAATTCCAGTTTTAGGATCGGTTAAGGTTCCATCTAAATCGATGAGAATATTTTTGATCGTCATTCGTTCAATCTCTTGCAGCCTTACACAACAGAGTCGAGAGTTTCTCGAAACTTCCCTATACTACCGTAGATTGAAGAATAAAAGGAAATTGCAGTGCGTCCGACCGTACTTTGTTTTTCAGGGCTAGATCCATCTGGTGGTGCTGGCTTACAAGCAGATATTGAAGCAATTGGACAAAGTGGTGCGCATGCAGCCATTGCATGTACCGCGCTGACGATTCAAAACTCACAGCAAGTGTTTGGTTTTGAAGCAACTCCAAAAGCATTACTACTCGCGCAAGCAAATGCGGTGGTGGGTGATTTACCAATTAAATGTGTAAAGTCAGGCATGTTAGGTACGACCGAAAATATTGCTGCATTAGCCGAGTTTTTACGAGAACATCCAGATTATTTATATGTCCTAGATCCCGTTTTAGTGGCAAATAGCGGTGGTTCACTGGGTGACCAAGCGACATTAGTCAAGGCCTTTGTTGAGCTGATTCCATTGGCAACGGTGATTACACCTAATACTGTTGAGTTAAGAGCCTTAACTGGTCTGGATGATATTGAACAGGCCACACAAAAATTGTTTGAAATGGGTGCAAAAGCAGTATTGGTCAAAGGTGGGCATGAAGATACGCCTGATCATATCCGCAATGTGCTCTATGCTGATGGCAAAATGCTTGCGGAAAGCCGTTGCCCTCGTTTAGAAGGCCAATACCATGGTTCAGGTTGTTCATTGGCTAGCTTTATTGCTGGACGTTTGGCACTTGGTGATTCTTTAAAAATTGCGGTTCAACATGCAGAAACATGGTTATTTGGGGTGTTAAAACATGCTGAAACACCTGTGCCGAATGGGCAAAAGATTCCAAAACGCTTTTAAGCTGTTTAGAAAAACTATTATTTTCAAAAAATGATCAAATAAAAAAGGCGCATCTTGCGCCTTTTTTAGTATCCACAGATTATTGTGGAATACGGAGTACTTGACCAGGGAAAATGTCATCTGCATTTTTAAGTAATGGACGATTTGCTTCAAAAATTTTATTGTATTGGTTTGGATCACCATAATATTCTTTTGAAATCTTCGACAAATTGTCTCCTGATTTCACGGTATAGAATTTACTTTCTGGCTCAGGTGTTTCCACGGTAAGTTGATCGTCAACTTGCGCCACATGATCAATATTTCCGACAGCAAGTACAATCTTTTCTTTATCTGCTTGGGTTTTAACCTGCCCTTTAATCGTTGCTGTATCGGTATTACCATTATATGTGACCGATAAACCATCAATCGGAAGACCTAAACTTTTAATCAAACCTAATAATTTATTCGCAATCTCTTGAGCTGATGGTTCAGCTGGCGTTGCTGGTGCAGCTTGCGGTTCAGCTGGTGCTGTATTTTTCTTACCAATACCTTTAACAAAATCAAAAAGACCCATTGTTATTTCCTCTGTAATTATTAATGCATAATAGTCAAAATAGACTTACATCTAGTTATACAGAAAAAATAAAACACTCGAGTTTCAATTTAACGCGGTCTTGTAAATATATGTATATTCGTTAGAACTTAATGAAAAACATTCTGTTGCAAAACATACAAACATAAAAAAGCCACCTTGCGGTGGCTTTTGATCATGCAAGATGATTAACCAAGTTTCTTAGTTACGTAATCGATTGCAGATTGAACAGTTGTAATTTCATTTGAATCTTCATCTGGAATCGTGATGTCAAAATCATTTTCAAAAGACATTACAAGTTCAACCAAATCTAAAGAGTCAGCACCTAAGTCATCCATGAAAGATGCTTCGTTTTTAATCTCTTCAGCACGCATACCTAATTGTTCAGCTACTGCTTGTTTGATGCGTTGTTCGATATCGCTCACAGGAATTCTCCTCATTGCTTGTGGCGTTTTAATTTGCCACTAGTTTAATTGAATATAAGATTTTTTAAAAGTTTATACATCGCCACTTAGGCCATGTATAGACCACCATTTACGTGTAAAACTGTACCAGTAATGTAACTAGCCTTATCGCTCGCCAAGAAACTCACTGCATTTGCAATATCTTGAGGTTCACCTAGACGATTTAAAGCTACTTGATCAGTCATTTTTTTACGAATATCTTCGCTTAACTGATCAGTCATTTCAGTGGCAATGAAACCAGGTGCAACACTGTTCACTGTAATCTGACGACTACCCATCTCTTTGGCTAAGCTACGACTGAATGCTTCAATCCCTGCTTTTGCTGCCGAGTAGTTCGCTTGCCCAGGGTTGGCAAAATGTGCAACCACTGAACTAATATTAATAATGCGGCCAAAACGTGCTTTGGTCATGCCTTTCAATACACGCTTAGACAAACGATAAACCGCTTTTAGATGAATATTGAGAATATCGTCCCAATCATCTTCGGACATACGCAGCAGCAAGTTGTCTTTGGTAATGCCTGCATTGTTGACCAATACCAACACTGACCCATATTTTTGCTCGATGTCTGAAACCAGTGCATCAATCGCTTCGCCATTGCGAACATCAAGTACAGCGCCTGTCCCATGTTCAGCAAAGCTTTCTGTCAGCTTTTGCGCACCTGCATCAGAAGTTGCGGTACCAACCACAAAAAAACCGTCTTGAATGAGTTGCTGTGCAATTGCTGCGCCAATACCTCGGCTTGCTCCTGTCACTAACGCAACTTTTCGTTGTTGTGTCATGCAATTTTTCCTTCTGCCACTAACACTGCGTTTAGGGCATCTTCCATACGTGCTTTGCTATCAAGGGCAAATGCTTTTTCTATATTTGGTAATCGCTTAGCAAGATTACTCAGTACCGTACCCGGGCCACATTCAACCACGTACTGGATACCCTGATCTTGCAGATATTGCATCGTACGCGTCCATTGTACTGATTGGTACAATTGAGCCGTTAAAGCCTGACGTAATTGAGCAACATCTGTCGCGATTTCCGCGTTGACATTTTGTATTACAGGAAGGCATGGTAGCTCAATGGCAGTTTGTTCCAAAGCTTCGGCAAACTTTTCCGCCGCTGGTTTCATTAATGTGCAATGAGATGGTACAGAAACAGGCAATGCAATTGCTTTACCTGATTGTTCTTTTGCTTCTGCCATCACCTGCTGAACCAATGCTGTACTACCAGCGATTACGACTTGGCCTTGCGCATTATAATTTGCAGCTTCAACTGAACCTTGACCTGTAGCAGAGGCATTTTGACAAAGCTCAACCACTTTCTCATCAGCCAAACCGAGAATTGCAGCCATTGCACCTTCACCTGAAGGAACAGCACTCTGCATCAGTTTGCCACGTAAATGAACCAGTTTAACTGCATCAGCCAAGCTCATTGCTTCCGCTGCAACAAGCGCACTGTATTCTCCCAAAGAGTGTCCAGCCAAGTATTTCGGCACAATACCACCCAGCTCTAACCATACACGCCATAGCGCGATACTTGCAGTCAGTAATACGGGTTGTGTATTTTCAGTTTGGTCCAAGCCTTCACCCGTTTGGGCAATCTGCCAAAGGTCAAAACCTAGTGCAGCTGATGCCTCAGCAAATGTATCTTGAATGACACTAAACTGCTCTGCAAGTTCAGCCAGCATACCTGCTTTTTGAGAACCCTGACCAGGAAAAACAAATGCTGTTTTTGTTGCTTGAGCAGCCTGCTCAAGTCGTTTAGTCGACATATAAAAATCCTTAAATTAGTCTACCGCCAATTTTATCAATACTCATAATTCTACATGAGAATGACAATAGACTCTTTAGCGATGCGGCAATTTAACACTGATTAATTCTTTTTATAATTGCGAAAAACAACAAAAAAGGGAGCTTTCGCTCCCATTTTTTCTATACTTTAAGCTAACGCTTAATGCATATAGTTCAATTATTCAGCATCAGCTGCTTTAGCGAATAATTGACGACCACGGTAAATACCGTCTTTAGTCACATGGTGACGACGATGAGTTTCACCAGTAGTTTGGTCTACAGATAATGCATTCTCGGTTAAAGCGTCATGTGAACGGCGCATGTCACGGCGAGAGCGACTTTTACGGTTTTGCTGAACGGCCATGATGGCTCCTTACAAAGATCGAAAAAATGGATCAGAACAAATTCAGTTGTCTTAACTCAACATTATAACATAAATTATGAGTTAAGTTTACCCTTCAGACCTGCCAAAACATCAAACGGGTTATCCCGTTTCTCTTCGACAACATCTGGAGTGGCAGGTTGATGCTTATGCTCACAAGCATCATGCTTAGGAGATAAAGGCATCAACAATAACAGCTCATCTTCTAATAGTGCGAGCAAATCTATCACTGCAGGTGCATCAAAATCACCTTTTTTTGAAGATTCACTTTCACCTAGAACGATGAAATCAGCATCCTCATCCAATCGCTCTATCAGTGACTCATCATCAATCAAAGCTAAATGAAAGTCTGAAACCAATTCAATTTCAACGGCTTCCAAACAACGTTGGCACACCATTGGAACTTTTGCTTCAGTATGTCCATCTAACCATACAATACGATGATAGATATCCATTGATAGCTTACAGTCTATGTTGATCAATTGATCATCAATTGAACCAACAGCTTCTCGAGCAATACGAGCAAAGCGAGACAATGGCAGTGTTCCTGACCATGTAAAGCCCTGTTCAGCCCATTTAAATGGCTCGATTTGGCTTGGAAAAGTATTTGCTGACATAATTAAGGCGGCAATTCTACAAATTCATCGGTACTCTGTCAAAGATTAAGATACAATTTTGTACTTCTTTAGACAGAACTCGGGGTAAATTAAGCAATGTACCTGTTGCAGCCGCAACTTGAAGTAACATCTTCATTACTTGTTAGCACCCATTCAACCTCTGTTCCTGTGTTAGCGCTAGATCAAGTGCAACGTTCATCTTGGCAAAAGTTAACAACAGAACCAGAACAGGTCGATTGGCTTATTTTACACTTTAATCACTGGTTTTCCCACCATAATGTCACACTTGTTAAAGGTGATTTTGAACCAGAATATTTCCCAGCCACTTCTGAGCAGCCTGCAAAGATCCAATTTGCCCATGGTTTCTTCAATAGTGCCCTACATGAAATCAGCCATTGGAGCATTGCTGGCGAGCAACGCCGCCTACTTTCCGACCTTGGCTATTGGTATGCGCCTGATGGACGAAGTTCAGAACAACAAGCCCTGTTTGAGCAAGTTGAAATTAAACCTCAAGCCATAGAATGGCTATTTGCGACTGCCTTTGGTCGGAAATTTCGTGTGTCACTGGATAACTTAACAGGCGATGGCGGTAATGGAGATCAATTTAAAGATCATGTCTTTGCGCAAGTACAACGTTATTTTTCTGGGGAAGCAAAATTACCCTGCGATGCCGCACATTTCATTCATTACATTTGCGTGTCTACCCGCAATGGAACACCATTACAACTCGATGAATTTAAACGTGAATACCTTGATTAAATGACAAAATTATCACATCTAAGACTTGCAACATGCCCCTAACAAGTTTCATACTGAATTTAGCCGTATAAATCAGGGAGTTAAAATAATGTTGCATTTACATATTCATCCTGAAAATCCACAGGCTCGCTTAATTACACAAGCAGTAGAACGTATTCGTGCTGGTGATGTTGTGGTCTATCCAACAGATGCTGCGTACGCGATTGGTTGTCAAATTGGAAATAAGAGCGCAATGGAACGGATTGCACAAATTCGTGGTCTGGGACCAAAGCACCAGTATGCGATTATGTGTTGTGATTTATCCGATATTGCGACTTATGCCAAAGTCGATAACGCGATGTATCGTCTATTAAAAAATAATACGCCAGCGGTTACGACTTTTATTTTGCCAGCGACCAGCGAAGTACCAAAACGTTTAATGCATCCGAAGAAAAAAACCATTGGGTTGCGTATTCCAAGCAATCCTGTTGCACAAGCCTTATTACAAGAACTCGGTGAGCCACTGTTAACCAGTACCTTGATTTTGCCTGATCAAAAAGATCCGCTGGATGATCCATTTGATATTGAAAACCAGTTAGGCAAACGCATAGATGTATTTATCGACAGCGGCTTCGGTACCTTATCCACCACCAGTATTATTGACCTATCTGGAGAAAATCCTGAAATCGTGCGTCGTGGTGTCGGTGATGTCAGTGCTTTTGAATAAGTACTGACATTTATTATTTTTTTATAGCTACACATTAAGCATACGGAAAGTTGGGGCATTCAGCCAAAATTTGGTTTGCACTTTGTATTTTTTGATCAAAACCATTAAAAACATCAATCTGAAATGAAACCCTATCCTCAATGAGTAAACCATATACCTTTGATCTTGTACCTTGTTTAAGATTCTGAAAAATTTTAAGAACGGCACAGTTTTGCTGTTGAAGTTGCGTAGTGCTAACACCAATATTGTCTTTATAATCTATGAGTTTCATTGTCACAAGAATTTGAGGATAAAGATTAGTCGCCTGCATATCCACTCCCAATTCAGCTGCTGCAGGCTTCGAATGATGATTAATGCCATTTACAATCATTCTGCCCAAATATTGTCTTAATAGTTCTTTTTGAACGGAAGGGTTATTCCAGATAACAAAACTACCCGTCAAAACAATAATCAAGATCAACCCGAGGCCTACAATTATGTTTCTTTTCATTTAAGTGATATACCGCAATAGTGCTCGTTAAAATGACGGATAACAATCTAGATTTATATTTAAAAAAAATCTGATAAACGCTGCTTCTGAAAACCTTGCGCATCAAAATTATCAGGACTGAGCCATTGTTGATAGATTTTTTCTAAATCAGGCCATTCTTCATCAATGATTGAAAACCATGCGGTATTACGGTTATGCCCTTTAGTCATCCGATCTTGACGAAATAAACCTTCATACTGAAAACCAAAACGTAAGGCTGCGGCTTTAGACGGTGCATTACAATCATCACATTTCCACTCTATACGCCTAAAGCCATGAGCAAAGCATCGTTGTAACAGTAAAAAGATTACCTCCGTTGAGGCTTTGGACTTTTTCATTCGATGGGAAAAGTAAACATTGCCTATTTCGATCGCGCCCTGTTCCAGCCTTGGATTTAACAAAGCAATCCAACCTTGGAGCTCGCCATCAATTTCAATTAAAAAATGAGTTGAGCCTATAAAACCAAATAGATTTTGCAAATCCTGTTTTAACAAAAATTGGCTTTGCGGTGCTGCATAAGGCAAATACGTCCAACAGGCCGCATCCTTTTCCGTTGCAACAGCATCCCAAATTTGATTCGCAGCCTGATCAGAGATTTCACCAGCAATGTGAATCAATTTGACGTATTGCCCATCTAAATTAGTTTTAATCAGTTGGTTGGGTTGATGATCGATGGCAAAGCCGACAGTTTGCCCAAACTGGTTCTGTTGTGTTTTTAAATAATGTTTCATGATGATTTATAATTGAAAGAAAGAATGATTTTCGTTGCTAATTTAAGCATAACTTTTTTCTATGGCCTATGTAATCTTGCATAAATACAGAAAATACCCTGAGAACTTTAAGGTTTTTGTAAGTAGGTAATTTATTAAATTGGCAATTTCGATTAGAATAGACCTGCTCTTGGTAGCATGTGCCTCTCTTTGCACAAAAAATTATATCTTTCATGCTTTTGAAAATTCGCGTGGCTTATAACGGTAATGAACCAAATTCTCCCCCAAACTTTGGAGTCCACTCCTTCCATTCGCGTGCTTGACGAGTGGCAAGAAGTCATACCTGAAGATTTATATATACCGCCTGCCGCGTTTGAAATTTTACTGGAACAATTTGAAGGTCCGTTAGACTTTCTGATTTACCTGATTCAAAAAAATGGCTTTGATTTATTACAGGTCGATATTTCTCCGATTGCAACTCAATATCTGTCCTATATGGATAGTATGAAATCGCTGAATATTGAACTCACGGCTGATTATATGGTCATGGCAGCATTACTTGCAGATTTGAAATCGCGTTTACTGCTCCCGAAACCAGTCGCTGTTGATCAATTTGAAAAAGATCCAAAACAAGAGTTAATTGATCGTTTAGAAACCTATCTACGTATAAAGCAAGCTGCGGAACGATTGGGACAGATGCCAATCTTCGAACGCGACACCTTTAGTGCTAACGTGAGTATTGGTCATATTGCTCCTATTTATGAAGGCTATGATGTTGAAGCCTTACATGATGCTTTATTTTGCGTATTCAACCGCCCTGAACCCATCACCCATGTGGTGGCACAAGAGCCTGTATTATTGGAAGAACGTATTGCCTTTATTGAAAGCCAACTTGCGTCAGGTGAGGCATTGAGTTTTATTGAATTATTAAATCCCATGCAAGGTCGTATGGGCATGGTGGTCACTTTTATGGCGGTGCTTGAACTAACACGTCAGCAAAGAATTCAGATTATCCATACAGGCATTGAAGCTCCTTTAACCATTCAAGGAGTTGCTGCATGAGTTTAGATCAATTTGAGCAGAATGAAGGTATGTCGTTTGAGGACATTCATCATGAGGTTTTATTACAACTTGAAGCGATTTTATTCGCCAGTGACTCACCAGTCTCTCTTGCACGTCTAAAAGAAGCCTTTCAAAACCAATATAATAAGCAGCAATTACGCACATTTTTACAACAACTGGCGATGTTACAGCATGGCCGTTCAATCGAATTAATTGAAACGGTGCAAGGTTTTCGCTTTCAAGTACGTGCAAAATATCGAAATGTTATTGCACAAGTTTGGCCAGAGCGCCCAACCAAGTTGTCACCCTCATTACTCGAAACTGTCGCCGTGATTGCTTACCATCAACCAGTCACACGTGCCGATATTGAGCAGATTCGTGGTGTATCCAACAATAGCCAGAATTTAAGAACGCTTTTTGACTGGAACTGGATTAAAGAATCTGGTTTCAGAGATTTACCTGGAAGACCTGCGTTGTTAGTCACAACGCCCCAATTTTTAAATGCATTTGGTTTAGCTTCGCTAGGTCAATTGCCTCCCCTACAGAACGCCAAGGAAGCATTCATGACACTCGACGCACATGCGCCGAAGTCCTGAGAAAGGTGAACTGTTGATCATTATGTCTAAGGTTGTGCTGTCATGAGTGAAAAATTACAAAAGGTTTTAGCGAGAGTCGGGTTAGGCTCGCGTCGCTATATGGAGGAAGTCATTGCTGCTGGTCGTGTCAGCATCAATGGTCAGATTGCCCAAGTTGGCGAACGTATCGAACCAGGTGATGAACTTCGTATCGATGGTCGTAAAGTACAATTCCAAATTGAAGATGAAATTCGCCGTCGCGTATTAATTTACTATAAACCAGAAGGTGAAATCTGTTCACGTAATGACCCTGAAAAGCGTCCTACGGTATTTGATCATTTACCTCAAATTGCCAATGACCGTTGGGTCATGGTAGGTCGTCTGGATATTAACAGTACTGGCTTATTGTTATTCACCAATGATGGTGAACTTGCCAACCGTTTAATGCACCCTTCAAACGAAGTTGAGCGTGAATATGCCGTTCGCGTGATGGGCGAAGTAACCCCACAAATTCGCAATAACATGCTGAAAGGTGTTGAGCTTGAAGATGGTCCAGCCAAGTTTGAATCATTTTCAGAAATTGGTGGCGATGGTATTAACCGTTGGTATCAAGTGGTTGTTAAAGAAGGTCGTAACCGCGAAGTTCGTCGTATCTTTGAATCACAAAGCTTGAAAGTTAGCCGCTTATTACGTACTCGTTACGGCACGGTCATTTTACCACGTGAGTTACGTACGGGTCGTTGGATGGAATTGGATAAAAGCGATATCGATAACTTGGCAAAATCAGTTGAGTTAAAACCACGTCAAGGTACAGGTTTATTCGGTATGGCAAAACGTCGTACTGAACGTATGTCTGAAAAGCCGATGGCGGCACGTCGTGGTGGTTACTTACGTCAGCAACGTCGTGATGATGAGCAACAAGATCAGTCACAACAACGCCCAAGCGGTAATAGCAACAATAGCAATAGCCGTAAAACCATTGGTTTTAATAAAGGTTTTAAGAAGTTCTAATTCTTATTCCTGAAAAGAAAAAACGCTCTGATTAGAGCGTTTTTTATTGGTTTTTAACTATGCTGCACAATACCTTGCGGAATCGCATTCAGCAGCTTTTTGGTATATTCATGCTGTGGATGTAAATACAGTTCGTCCGAGTTCGCAATTTCAACTAATTCGCCATGGTTCATGACCATGACTTGATCAGAAATGTATTTCACGACAGATAAGTCATGCGAAATAAAAATATAACTCAGGCCAAACTCGTCCTGTAAATCCTGCAACAAATTCAGTACCTGTGCCTGTACCGAAACATCCAGTGCAGAAACGGACTCATCGCAGATTAAAATTTCAGGTTTTAAGGTTAAACAACGTGCGATCGCTATCCGCTGTCGTTGACCACCTGAAAACTCATGTGGGTAACGGTCATAGGCTTGCACAGGTAAACTGACGCGTTCTAACAGCTCCAATGCCATCTTTTTACGCTCAGCATCATTCTGGCCTATACCATGAATCCGCATTGGTTCCAATAAAATCTGCCCGATGGTAAAGCGTGGATTGAGTGAAGCATAAGGGTTCTGAAAAATGATTTGAATTTTGCGTTGGTACTGACAAAACTCTTTCTCACTCATCGCCAGAATATCTTTACCACCAATCAAGGCTTGCCCGCCTGTGGCTTCATGCAAGCGCATCAATAGCAAACCAATAGTAGTTTTACCTGAACCCGACTCGCCAACTAGTCCCAAGGTTTTACCTTTCGCCAATTGAAAAGAGACGCCTTTAACCGCTTGAAATTCGTCTTGTCCCCACAAGCCCTTACGGCTATAAAACGATTTTTTCAGGCCTTTGACCTCTAAAACAATTTGTTCTTCGCCAGTCAGACCACGGACACGTTGTTTCAGGTTTAAATCAGACAAATTGGTGGCTTCGATCAGTTGTCCATTTTCGTCTTGCTGCATAAAATCACTGGTCACAGGCAAACGGTATGGGCGAGTCGAGAGCTGTGGACGACAATGCAGCAAAGCGCGGGTATACACATCTTTTGGTTGCTCCAGCACCTGTTCAACAGGGCCACTTTCCCGAATCTCACCATGACGCATCACAATCACTTCATCTGCGATTTCACCCACCAAGGCTAAATCATGGGTAATAAACAGCATCGACATTTCATGACGTTGTCGTAATGACTCTAATAAATCAATGATTTGCTTTTGGATAGTGACATCTAAAGCCGTGGTCGGCTCATCCGCAATCAATAACTTCGGTTCACAGGCAATCGCCATCGCAATCATAACCCGTTGTTGTTGCCCACCTGAAAGCTGACTCGGATAAGCATCAATCTTGGTTTCTGGCGCAGGAATACCAACTTCTTTTAGCAACTCAAGTACCCGTACTCTGGCCTGCTTACGCCCCATGCCTAAATGGATACATAACACTTCAGCAATTTGATCTCCCACTGTAAAGACAGGATTCAACGAGGACATCGGCTCCTGAAAAATCATGGCAATATCCTTACCACAAATTTTCCGAATCTCTTTGGCCGATAAGTTGAGTAAGTCTTTACCTTCAAAGCAAATTTGACTCTGTTCAGCAATTTGGCTTTGCCCTTTTGGCAACAGCCCCATCACTGCTAAGGAAGTAACCGATTTACCACTGCCCGACTCCCCAACCAGCGCTACGGTTTTATTTTTAGGAATCGAAAACGAAATCCCTTTGACTGTTTCGATCCACTGCTTATTTTCACCCTTAAAGCTGACACGAAGATCATCGACACGTAATAGCGTTGTTTCATTCTGATATTGCATTTTGTCTCTCCGTTATTTCAACTTAGGATCTAAAGCATCACGTAAGGCATCGGTAAACATCGAAAATGCAGTGACTAACACAGCCATTGCAATAGATGCAGCAGCCAATTGCCACCACTTACCTAAGATCAGCTCACTTTGCGCTTCATTCAACATACTGCCCCAAGACACCACGCCAACAGGAACACCAAAACCAAGGAAGCTCAGAATGACTTCAGATTTAATGAATGACACCACCAAAATCGAAATCTGTACCAAGGCGATATGACTCACGTTTGGAAAGATATGCACAAACATACGGCGTAGATGACTCACTCCAATGGCTTTGGCTGCAAGGACATACTCACGCGATTTATGTTTCATATATTCGGCACGAATTAAACGGAATACCCCGGTCCAACCGGTTAAACCCAAGATCAGGACAATCGACAGAATGCCTTTTTGTTGTAGTACTGCCGCAATGGCCAATACCAATAACAGATAAGGAATCGAGGTAAAAATGTTATAGAACCAGTTCAGAACATCATCGACCCAGCCACCAAAATAGCCTGCAATTGCACCCAAAAAAGTACCAATCACCACTGCCAATAATGCCGACAATAAACCGACCAGAATTGAGGTTTCAGCCCCTTTAATGGTTTTTAACAACACATCTTGTCCCCACTTATCCGCCCCAAAAGGCAAAGTGGTTTTGAGCTCTTGTTTTTGATCGAGTAAATGCCCATCGAGTTGTTGATCAATCTGTTGCATATCCTCAGCCAAAGGATCAACCACGCCATAATTATCAATGACTGAACCACCTTGCTGTTCAGCCTGAATCTCGGCATTGAGCTGCTGAATCACATCTTTCAAGGGATCGACTGGATTTTCAGGCAAAGCGGCTGTGGTTTCACTATTGGATTTAATTTGATCTGACTCTGTATCTGCGCCTAAAAAGGTCGGTGGTGCATAACTGACTGCAACTTCTTTATTCCAGCTAGAGGCAATTACCCCTGTCATCGATAAAGCGAGCAGGATGAAATAAAATAATACGACCAAAAAAGATACCACGGCGATTCGATCTGACTTCAATCGATTCAAGGCCAAATGCCACAATCCTGTTGACGCAGAAGATTCATTTGAGGAGGCTTTGCCTTTAAAAATTGTACTGAGCATCGTCATCCTCCTATTTCAACTGTACACGAGGATCGAGGAGCTTATAAATCAGATCGGCGATCAAGTTAAAAATCATGGTGACCGCAGCGATATATACGGTGATGGCTTTAATCACAGGAAAATCACTGCGTTCAACCGCAATAATAATTTCCCGACCAATTCCCGGAATACCAAAGAAACGTTCAATCAAAAATGCACCAATGAGTAAGGCTGGCAGGCTGGCCATCACTTCTGTGACAATTGGAATCGAAGCATTCCGCAATACATGCACACCCAGTACCCGAGACTCACCTACGCCTTTGGCACGCGCAGTCCGCACATAATCTTGGTTAATTTCATCGAGGACAAAGCTTCGATATAAACGTAGCGTTGGAGCAATACTCACCACCAACATGATTAAGATTGGCAACAAAGCATAATGGAATAAATTTTGACTAAAACTATCACTCCAGCCTTGTACGGGGAACCAACTTAACTGATAGGCCAAAACATATTGAAAAACGATGATATACACCAAGATACTGATCGACATACCAATGGTACACAGCATCATCACCATACGATCGGTCAATGAACCACGAACAGATGCAACCGCCAATGCCAAGATGATTGAGATCACAGTTTGTAAAATCGTGAGTGGAATCAATAAAGTCAGTGATGGGCCTAATCGGGTCAGAATAATCTGTGAGACAGATTCGCCTGTACTCCAGCTGGCACCATAATCAAAAGTCAGAATCTGTTTAATAAAAATCCAGAGTTGCACATAATAAGGTTGATCGACCCCCAACTGTTTACGGATGTTTTCAATTTGCTCGGGGTTGGACATTTTCCCTGCCAAAATATATGCAGGATCGCCCCCCACCCAGTTAAACAAGAAGAAAATCAGCAAAATGACACCCAACATGGTCGGGATCATTTGCCATAGTCTACGCACGACATAAGCAAGCATAATGGCAAATCCTTATTTGACCCGTTGACCTGTAATTTCATTAAAGAAGGCTTTGTTATCTGGCTCTCTGCCTAAGAAGTCTTTGACCAGTTGCGCTGCATTCTTTTGACTGCCTTGTGACAAAATCGCTTGACGGTAGCGCTGCCCCACTTCTGGATTATTTAAGTTATCGCCAAAAGCGGACAACATATCTAAGGCTAGGACTTCAGACCACATATAGCCATAATAGCCCGCTTGATAACCCATCAAATGGCCAAATTGTCCAGGAAACTCGGTGTTCGGTACATAGCCCAATGCCGTTGCCGATTCCATTTTTTTCCAGACATCCATCGGCTGTACTTTCAGTGCATCTGCCCCGTGTAAAGCCATGTCATATTGTGCATATAGGGTTTGACGTGCATAACGTAAACCACGCCCATAATTGTGTACTGATTTAAGACGCTCGATCAATGCATCGTCTACGCGTGGACAAGCAGGATCACAATAATCGGCTACTTTCGATAAGGTTTCTTTACGACGCGCCCACTCTTCATACATTTGTGATGGTGCTTCGACAAAGTCGCGCTCTACCGATGTACCCGACTGACCTGAATAGCGGGTTTTCGATAAAATGCCATGTAGGGCATGACCAAACTCATGTACAAAGGTTTCCAGCTCATCACTATTTAAACCTTTGCGGTTAAAGTTAGTGACCAACACTGAAATTGGTTTACGCTTGCTCAGTGTACTGCCGCCATATACACCCCAGACCGCTGCATGCCCATACTTGCCTTCACGTGGGAATTTATCCATGTATAGGCCACCAAGGACTTCACCTGTTTTTTTGTCAGTGACATCGTAATACTCCACCTCGTCTTGCCAAGCATCAACTTTGGCAGGTTTAAACTCGATTCCATAAAGATCAGATGAAATCGAAAATAACCACTTTTGTGCGGCTAAGGTTGGGAAATAATCACGCAGTTTTTCTTGATCAATCTGGTATTTTTCTTTACGGAGTTTTTCACTCCAATAGTTCACATTCCAACGGTTAATTTCAGCTTTTTCTAAAGTTGTGTTCAAAGTTTTGGCTTTAAAAGCACGGAGTTCTTCCACTTCTTTTTGCTCAAGTGGTGCAACAACTTTGTGTACATCGGCCAAGAAGGTGTTAACCGTTTTTGGCGTTTTCGCCATGCGTTTCTTTAGCGCCCAATCAGCATAGCTTGGCTGACCAAACAACTGCGCCAATTCATAGCGTAAGTCGATAATCTGTTTAAGCAAGACTAAATTCTTTTCTGTACCACGACGTGTAAATGCGGTTTGATAACGTTTGCGTGCATCATCACTGTCGGCCAACTCCATAAACGGTTGGTACTCTGGATATTCAAAACCTAATAAATAATTGCCTTTGTCATTTTTCTTTAGACCTGAAATATAACTCTCAGGCAAGCCTTTTAGCTCGGCAGGCGTAAATTCTAATTTTTCTGGGTTATCTCGAATATTGCGAGAGAATTCTTGTGAAAGCTTGGTGAGCTCATCAAAAATAGTTTTGACCCGTGCTCTTTTTGCAGCTGGGAGCTGTACCCCTGTATCTTCAAAGGCATCGAGAATATCTTGGCGGTACTTGGTATCAATTGCATCGTTGGCTTTGGTGTTTTTAAAACGTTGATACAACTTCGGGTTCTGATAAATTTCGGTTTGTAGTTGATTGAGTTTGACTTCACAATCTTCAGCCGCTTGGCGTAATTTAGCATCTGGATCAACATTACTATATAAGCTAATCGGCCCAGCAAAGTCTTCGAAAGTTGCCATTAACTGATCCCACTCCGCCAAGACAGGAGCGGCATCAGATTGAGGTTTAATACTTTGTTTTTCCAGTTGAGAAATACGCTGCTTTAACGTCTGTAAATTAGCATCACACCATTGTGCGCTTTCACTGGTTTTTAAAATCGGTAACGTGATTCTTGTATTTTCAGCCCAAATGCCTTGACTCATCCCCGTGACCGCCATCGATAACAGTCCCAGTGTCGACAACTTCAATATTCTTTTCGCCATGCGCTTTCTCCAATTTAATCTGTTTGTTATTTCTTGTCTTGAATATCGATATACATCCATTCTGCTGGCAGAACAGGATGTTTTTTATAACCAATCACACGCGGTTGAGCGACCACGGTACGGTAACGGGTCGACATAAATTGCACCGGTGAATAAAACTCTAACAACCGTGACATTTTGCGATACAGCATATCGCGCTCAGGGCCATCCTCAAGCCTCAATGATTGCTCATAGAGACGGTCATATTCGGGTAATTTGAAACAGGTATGATTGGTTGCATGAATATTTTTGCCATAAAACAACTGCACAAAATTATCTGCGTCAGGATAATCTGCAATCCAAGCCGAAGCCTTAAACATGGTTTTACATTGTTTCTCCGCTTTCAAACCTTCCGCAAAAGGAACAGGCTTCGACACCATATTAATTTTAATATTGGTTAAATCTTTCTTCAGCAACTCGGCCATTTGCATACTTCGTGCACTGCTGGTCGATGGCATAAACTCAATCACTAAAGGCTTTCCATCAGGTAAAGTTCGCCAACCATCCTTGCCTACTTTGTAGTTGTAGCGATCCAATAGCAAGTTGGCTGCCTTTACAGAATAAGGAATACTGCTTCTATAATTGGGATCATGCCCTGCTACACCATATGGAATCGGTGATTCTAATTTTTTGGCATTACCTTTGGCCAAGACAGTGATAAATTTTTCTTTAGAAACTGCCATGGACATCGCGCGACGCAATGCAATCTTATCTTTACTAAAACCACCTACAATCGGGTTCTGGATATTCCAATACAAATAATCAATCGAAGGATCTGAAATACGCGAAAGTTGGAAGCCCTTCTTAGCAAGTTCAGGTTTTAATGAACCATCAGATTGCAAAGCCTGTGCAGGTAATTCACCATCAAGTGTAAATAAATCCAAACCATCTTTTTGGAATGACAGCCAACCCGATTGTGATTCTTCAATCACCTGAATATCGACCACACCGATTTGTGGCATTTTTTTGCCTTGCATCTGTTGTACTATTTTTTGATCTTCTGGACTGCTGGCCTTAAAGTCCCATGTAAAACCACGATAATCTGGATTTGCTTTCAATATAATCCGTGAACCTGGTGTCCAATGTGACAGCATATAAGGACCTGTTCCCACAGGACGTCCCATCACATAGCCCGCCTTATCACGATATTTTTCAATGACTTCTCGTGCGACTGCACCCGTGGGTTGATGCGCCAGCAGCATCGGAAAATTATGATTCGGTTCTTTTAAACGAATGACCAAAGTATAACGATCAGGCGTTTGTAGTCCCGCGATCGGCTGATCATAATTAAACTTTCCTGTTTTACTGGCTTGTTGAATAAGCGATTCAATGCCCACAATTTTATCTTCAAATAACCAACTGTTCGGAGAATGCAGATTTGGGTCAATTAAACGTTTAAATGAATACGCATAATCTGCCGCAGTTAACTCCCGCGCTTTGCCCTTAAATGCTGGATCCGGCGTGAAATAAATCCCTTTCTGAATCCGAATGGTATAGGTCAACCCATCCGCACTCACTTCAGGTAATGCCACTGCCGTTTTTGGCACCAACTTGGCAGGAGAAGCTAAATAATCATAGGTATAGAGCGTTTCAAAAATAGAATATAAGACATGAGCCGAATACAGATCTTGTGTCGCTACGGGATCAAATCCCGTTTCCGCCACTGGAAAGGCATAACGTAAGACTTTTTTAGGATCGGCAGGGCTTTTCGCTTCTGTAATCGTTACCCCTAGACTTAATGTTGTCCCCAATAACAGCGCCAAAGTAGTCCGTTGCATCGAAAGTTTAAAATTTTGCTTCATCATAAACGCATCACTTATTTTTGATTTGGTGAAACAATATCTAAGTATTGCCAGTTGGTATTCATAATTGGATGAGCTTTAAATCCCTGCACCTCTGGTTGAATCAACCAGTTCCGAATCCGTGTATCTTGTAAAATCCACGTTCCATCTGCTTCAATTTGGCGACTCATTTTTTCATAGAATGGCATACGTTTTTCAGGGGCTTGCTGCATCGCCTGTTTATATAAATTGTCATAAGCAGCTGACTGATAACAGGATTGATTACCGCGACCAACATTCGGACCATAAAGCAATTGCGTGAAATTTTCACCCTCTGGATAATCCGCATGCCACGCACCACTCCACATCATATATTGACACTGGGTTGCGGCTTTTAAGTTATCGGCAAAATTACTCACTTTAAAATCAGAGCGAATACCAATCGCATCCAAACTTTTTTTCCAAAGCTCTGAGGAGATCACCTTGGCTGATCCCGTTTCTGTATTTATTTTTAGCGTTAATGGCTTACCGTTAGGCAGATTACGATAGCCGTCTGCTCCCTTTTTATAACCAAAATGATCCAGTAATTTATTGGCTAACAAGGGGTTATAACCAACACTGCTGCGATAATTTGGGTTGTGACCGCTGATACCCGCTGGCACAAGCATTTCAGCCTTAACCGCCTGTCCTTTTCTTAAGATACGAATATATTCATTGACATTAAAAGACATCGCGATTGCTCGTCTTAACGCAATTTTATCGAGACTATTCCCACCAACAACAGGGTCACGCATATTGAACATCGAATAGGTGATCTCTGCCTCTTTGTTTGCGTAGAGTCGTATGCCCTGTTTTTGCATAGCAACTTTTAACTGATTATTTTGATCAAGAACTTTGGGAATTGCATTTTCAGTGACCTTATCAAAATCCAGTTGTTTGGATTGAAAGGCGAGCCAACGTGATTGTTCTTCTTCGATAATGCTGATATTGACCTTGCCAATTTGCGGCATTTGCTTGCCACTCATTTCTTTAACCAGTTGGTTATCCCATGCCGTCCCTGTCGATTTAAAATTCCAGACAAAACCTCGATAATCGGGATTGGCCACTAATTCGATCTTGCTGCGTGGTACATACTTACTGAGCATGTATGGTCCCGTACCAACAGGATGCATTGCTAAACGATCTTTATAAAACTCAACCACTTCACGTGCCGTCGCGCCAAAGGTGCTATAAGCCAATATATAAGGAAAATTATAATCAGGTTGCGTCAAGGTAAATTGAATCGTATATTTATCCAGTGCTTTTACGCCTTCGATTTTGGCATCATAGTTAAATGTGCCGTTTTTTTTGGCTTGCTCAACCAGCGCATTCGCACCAATAATTTTATTATCAATAAAAGAAAATGCCGAGGCATGATTCTTGGGATCTAAGATACGCTTAATTGAATAAACATAATCCTCAGCAACCAGCTCTCTACGTTTGCCTTTAAATGCTGGATCATCGGTAAAATAAATCCCTGGCTTTATTTTAAATATATAAACCTGACCATTTTTTTCAATCACAGGTAAACTCTCAGCCGTTGCAGGGACTAATTTAACTGGACTTGCGAGATAATCATATTGAAGTAGCCTTTCAAAAATTACATCGGCAACACTACCACTATAAAAATTAAAAGTTTTAACCATGTCAAAACCATCATCTGGCGCTTCAAAAGCAACACGGAGTACTTTATCTGCTTGAGCAGGCGTTTTCGCATAGCCCATCGGCATACATGTAATAATGGTTGATAACACAGTGACCGTAAAAAAAGTTGACTTCAAATCAGTGCTCACATCATCGTTTTTTAATAAATACTAGACTTTCGCATAGCATTCAACACTACAACCGTTTCCCTTTCAGCTTTTGTTATTCCAATTTTTTATTAAAAAATCATTTATTTAATGATGTTTTACCAGTTGGAAAAATTAAGTCAAAAGAAAAACCCCTTAAAGATCGCAAATTACCTAGCTAATTTCATGCCACTTTTCAAATAAAAAAATCATGTTTATTTTTTAATCAAAACGTATTCTAAGCCGGCTTAATTTTCACGCATCTTAAATAAAAGTAACTTTATGCCAAATCATATTTTTATATATTATTTTCAATTTCAATGAAATAAAAACAACAAACCTAATGTTTTATAACAATAAAAACCAATTCGCACCAGAAAAAAGCAAAAATAAAACTTTATGATTCATTTTAATGCATAACAAAACCATACATTTTTTGGAACTTTATGGTAACCATTCCACATTTAAAATTATTTCAATATTTTTAATATTTAGTAAAAATATGAAAAGCTTATATATAAAAACTAAAACACTTTTACACATTTTATTCTACATTAAGCGAAATCTAAAAATAGGGTTTGGCACAGCTCTTGCTAAAACGGATTTATAGAATTTTTAGAGTGGCAATCCATTTAGGGGTTAAATAATCAATGAAAAAAGCCAACTTCGCTCAACCAAGTGCTCTGCCAAAAGCGAGCAGAAACATACTTAAACTCAGTACGCTCAGTTTAAGTATGCTGTGTTTAACCATGGCTCACGCTGCTGATGCTGAATCGCCTTCCGAGGAAAAAGCAGCCAAAGTCGTAAAAGTTGCAGTTACAGGTTCATCCATCAAAGGCGTTGCAGCACAGAGTGCATCCCCGATTACCATTGTCAAAGTAGACGAAATTCTAAAACAAGGGGTCACAACAACCGAAGAAGCACTCTCAAAAATTACAGCCAATCAATCTAACTTTGTCACGGCTTCCAATGTCGGAACGAGTAGAACACAAGGCTCTGCCGCAAATTTAAGGGGAATCGGCGCCAATAAGACTTTGGTTCTACTCAATGGCCGTCGTTTGGCAGCCAATGCTTATGACAGCGGTGTCACCAATTTAAATATCATTCCACTGGCCATGCTTGATCGGATTGAAGTATTAAAAGACGGTGCATCAGCGATCTATGGTACCGATGCGATTGGTGGCGTGGTTAACTTTATTACCAAAAAACAATTTAGCGGTTTAAATTTCAGTGCGGACTACCAAAAACCAGAACAATCAGGGGGAGAACAGCAAAACTATTCCATTTTTGGTGGTTATGGTGATTTAGAAGAAAATGGCTTTAATGTTTTCGGGGTTGTTGATTATCGCCGTGGTGAAGACGTGATGGCCAAAGACCGTAAGGTCAGCCGTCGTGGGGGCGTCTTACCTGAACTAGGTGTCAATCGAACCAGTAGTGGTTCATTTCCTGCAAATTTATACGATACAAAGACGGGTACATTCGGCAGTCCTTATGCCAAAACAGGCTGTGGCGATAATCCGCTATTCTTTAGTAATGATGGTGTGACCTGTCGTTATAACAGCCAAGCCGTGATTGGCATTATTCCTAAAACAGAAGACGTTTCTGTCATGGGCCGTGTAACCGCAAAAATTAATGATCATTTCAATGCGATTGGTGAGTACGTTTACGCACGTAGCGAAGTCACCACCTCAGTTGCGCCTGACGTATTTTTTGATTTACCAATGAATCCATCGAGCAAGTATTATCCGGGGAATGGCATTACACCAGCGATGGATAATGTCAGTGGTCCATTAGAATTATACTTACGCTCACAAGCAGGTAATCGTGTCAGCAATAGCGTAAATGACTCGCACCGTATCTTTGCAGGCATTGAAGGCGATGCATATGGCTGGGATATTAATACGGGTGTGACCTATGCCCGGAGTAACGCTGCAGATAACGTTATAAATGGTTATCTCAATTATGATAAAACTGCCTCAGCATTATTAGATGGCACCCTCAATCCCTTTGGCGCACAAAGCTCAGCAGATGCAAATGTCTGGAATGGCTTAAGCGTTAAAGGTAAATATCTAGATGCTAAATTAGACTCAACCACTGTCGATTTCACTGCAAGCCGCCCGATCTACACTTTACCTGCTGGTGATGTCGGTTTTGCTGTTGGTGCAAGTTATCGCCGTGATGATTGGCAATCAAAAACACTGGCTGAAATTGCCAGCGTTGCACCAAGTACTGGGGTAGATCCGAATGAGCCAGTAAATGAAGGCTCGCGCAATATCAAAGCTGTCTTTACAGAACTACATATCCCTTTGCATAAGACTTTAGAAGCTCAACTTGCAGCTCGATACGATGATTATAGTGATTTTGGAGATACATTTAATCCAAAAGTGTCGCTTCGTTGGGAACCAATTAAACAGGTCATGTTTAGAACCAGCTATACCAAAGGTTTTAGAGCACCGACATTACAAGAAATGCATTCACCAAAATCCGTCACCAATACCGCAGCAACCTACAATGATCCTGTACTTTGTCCCGGTGGTGTTCCAGCGACAGGTGCTTTACCAGCGCGTGACTGTGGCATGCAATTTGATCGTCAAAATGGCGGTAACCAAAACCTAGAACCTGAAAAATCAGATTCGTTTACCGCTGGTGTGGTATTTGAGCCAATCAAAAACCTGGTCTTCACGCTCGATTATTTCGATATCAAAGTGAAAAACCAAATTACCACCATTTCAGAGACTGCGATTTTTGCAGACCCTGTCAAATATGCGGATAAATTCATCCGTAATGCAGATGGTTCCCTGAACTATATCAACACAACCAACCAAAACTTAGGCGGTATCAAAACCTCAGGATTTGATGTTGGTGCGGCTTGGCGTTCACCAATGACCAGCACAGGTCAATTTGGCATCAGTATTGATGGTACTTATGTGACAGATTATCAATATCAAGAAAACAAAGACATGCCATGGGTTGGCGTTGCTGGAAGTTATGCAGGCTTAGACTATCAAGCAATCGTTTTACGCTGGAAACATACGGCGAATTTAGATTGGCGCTATGAGAACTGGGCACTCAACTTACAGCAGAACTTCTCGAAAGGTTATAAAGATCAAAACTCTAATGGCCAAGACCATTCTGTAGGCGACTATACCACGTATAACCTTTCAGGCACTTATAAAGGTTTCAAAAACCTAGAGCTTACGCTTGGTCTTAAGAACATGTTTGATGTTGAACCACCTGCTTCAAATGTCGTTGATAACTTCCAAATGGGCTATGACCCGCGTTATGCAGATGCTATTGGTCGTAGCTATTTCGTTCGTGGCACCTATAAATTTTAATGCGTTTCGTCACTACGGCATGAATATTGTTCTGTCGTAGTGATTCACCGTAATCCTCTGATTTATCACATTCTAAGCGGTTGTCTTCAATTGAATATAGATCACAACCGCCCCTAATGGATATGAATTACCGATTACAATTTCAGGAGTATTTATGGGCATCCCCTTTTCTGAGAGTGAAAATCAACCTGCCAAACGCCTTGTCGGTATTGGTCTGGTGTTATTTCTACATCTCATTATCGCCTATATTCTGATGACAAGTTTAGCGACAGAATTTAGCAAGCCCGTCGACAAACCTGTAGAACTACAGATTATTCAGGACATCAAACCACCTCCAAAACCAGAGGAACCAAAACCCAAAGAAAAGCCACCCGAGCCACCGAAAATGGTCGAAAAAGTGGCCAAGATGCCTGATCCACCTAAACAGGTCGAGAAAGTTACACCTGTGCAAAAACCAGCACCTGCTCAACCCACCAAAACAGCCGTTGCTACACCAACACCAGCACCAACAGCGAGTCCGAGTCCTGTTGCTGCCCCAACAGCGCCTGCTGCACCTGCGGCTCCAGCTAAACCGGCAGGAGTTTCACGCGGTGTTTCCGAAGGAGAAGCGGGATGTCAGAAACCTGAATACCCTCGTGAAGCCTTAATGAATGAGGAAGAAGGTACGGTGCGTATTCGCGTATTAGTCGACGGTTCAGGCAAGGTCATTGACTCAAAAGTTAAAAAATCGAGTGGTAGTAAAAGCTTAGATAAAGCAGCAGTCAAAGCTTATAGCTTGTGCACATTTAAACCAGCAATGAAAGATGGTGTACCACAACAAGAATGGTACGAGATCGAATATCCATTCACGATTTCCTAATTAAATGCATTGAACAAACAAGTTTTTGGAGAATTTAACCATGAAAAATACAGCAAAACGTCTTTCTCGAATCGCAGCAATTGGCCTCATCGCAGGTACGACCTTACTTCCAATTACAACCGTGTGGGCGGATGAAACCACGCAAACCACAGCAGTAACGACTGTAGCAACTGATGCCGCAGCACAAGCCGCACCTACCCCGCCACCATTGCCTGCAACCGCTGAAAAAGTACATAACCCTTATGGCTTAGAAGCGCTCTGGCGCGAAGGTGACTTGGTCGCAAAATCAACTTTATTTATCTTGGTGCTGATGTCGATTGGCACGTGGTACATCATTCTGTCTAAAGTGTTTCAACAAAGTAAAATCAAACGCCATGGTACAGAGGCTGAACGCCATTTCTGGGAAGCAGAGTCTTTAAATAGCGCTGCAGAAAGTTTAAATACCGATAGTAGCTACCGTTATATTGCTGAAAAAGGTATTCGTTCAACCAAACATCACGATGGCACCTTATTAGAACGTATTGATTTCAACACATGGGTCACCATTTCAATTCAACGCGCCATCGAAAAAGTACAAAGTCACTTAAGCAATGGCCTAGCTTTCCTTGCCACTGTGGGTTCAACTGCGCCATTTGTCGGCTTATTTGGAACAGTTTGGGGAATTTATCATGCCCTTACTGCAATTGGTATCTCAGGCCAAGCATCGATTGATAAAGTCGCAGGTCCTGTAGGTGAAGCACTGATTATGACGGCAATTGGACTTGCTGTGGCTGTTCCTGCCGTACTTGGTTATAACTGGTTAACCCGTCGTAATAAAGCGGTTATGGACAATGTCCGTTCATTTGGTTCAGACCTGCATGCCGTATTACTCAGCGGTGACTTAAACAGTAATCACCCGAACCGTGATTCTAAATAAGGAACACCATTATGGGCATGATGATTAATTCAGATCAAAGTGATGATGATGTGATTGGGACGATTAACACGACCCCGCTGGTCGACATCATGTTGGTGCTGCTGATTATCTTTTTAATCACAGTTCCAGTGGTCACACACACTGTTCCGGTAAAACTACCTGAAGAAAAAAATACACCTTATGCCACCACACCACAAAATATCCAGCTTTCCGTCAATAAAACGGGGGATATTTTCTGGAATGAACAACACGTTGCAAATAAAGAAACCTTACTTGCCCGTTTACAAGCCGAAGCACAAAAACGCCCTCAGCCTGAGGTTCATATTCGTGGCGATCAACAGACTCACTATGAGGCAATTGATCAGGTGATCAGCACAACACAGCAAGCAGGGATTGGCAAAATCGCTTTTGTTACGACTCCCCCTGCTTCTACACCATAATAGGAGAATCACACATGGGTATGAATGTGGGTTCAAAAAATGATGAAGAAGATGTAATGCTCGACGTCAACATGACACCGCTAATTGATGTCATGTTGGTGTTGCTGATCATGTTTATTATCACTATCCCAATTCCAAACAATGCCATTAACATTAATTTGCCAAATGGCACACCACCACCGCCAACAGATCAGAAGCCACCAGAAACTATTAATTTACGGGTTGATGCGCAAGGGCATATTTTTTGGAATGATCAAGCGGTTGCTGATCGTTCAGCCTTAAAAGCCTTGTTTGATTCGGTTGCTCAAAAAGCTGATCAGGATCAGATTAAGTTTAAGCCTGATGCACAGGCTGAATATAAGAATATCGCGATGGTGATGGCACTCGCTCAACAGAGCAATGTCACCAAAATCGGTATCGTCAGTAATAACTAAACAATAAAAACAAAAAATTAATCAAATAATTAAACATTACTCCTGCGCTAACAAGTTCGCTTGTTAGCTTTTTTTATTTTATTTCATTGATGACAATAGGAATAAGCTTACTACTCACCTTATAGCCTTGTGGTTTGTTATTACAAGCATCCCCTATGACTGTAGTTCGAATCACATAAGGGGAATAAGGCATCACATTTAAATAACCTGAATTATCTCGACCAGTATGACAGTCTTCTGCCCCTAATTTGTCATCATAGCGTCCGTCATATGAAGACTCTTCTACCTCTGCAATTAGCTTACTTGTCCATTGAGTGAAATAAACCAGACTTTTACTCGATTCGACTGTGCCCTGTCCTGAACCTGCACTTTCAATTTCGATCAGTTGAATCGGTTTGCCTTTATAAACGGTTGGATGCACTTTAAAGCTATTCGATTGACCACCAAACTCTTTTAAGATTCGAGCCTGTTTTAATTTTGGACGGGTTAACACATAGCCAGCCCAAAAATTACGTCCTGCATTTTCAAAACTCACACCAGATAAATAGGCTTCTTCTCCTGAGATCAGTTTTACGGCTTCGGTAGAGTCAATCTGAATGGCTTGAGGAGGATTGGCATTTGAATTTTGTAAATTAGTGATCCAACTGATGATGGTTTTATCTGTTGGTACAGCAGCATGAGTTGTTGAGACTGGAATCAAAAATCCAAATAAAATGGATAGAGCTAATTTATTTTTCTTGTTCATTTTAGGCCTTACTTTTATAAAATCGAAACTCTCACATGAAATATGATACTCGGAAACGTCATCCACAACCTGCGTGAATTTTGCAATATATTGTTTCTGCGAAATAATAAAAACAAGAACAGAAAGAGAACAGGTTTTGTGGATGACAATGCCTTTGCCTACTTTGGGCGAAACCAAAGTAGGGCGAACCGCAAGTTTATCCCTAACTTTAGCTTGAACTCAGCGAGACTCCGTGAAGAGCCACTATTTTTGATTCTAATTAAAATTTAAGTTATTTAAACTTTTCCAACTCAATCCATTGAGCATCAGGAAAATGCTTTGCCAAATAAGCTTTTAAATAATCTGCGGTATCTTTCGAAATAAGTGGATCTTTGGACTCATCTTTTAAGTTATACACCAAAGCATGCAAACTCAAACCACGCTGCTTTAAGGCTTCCAAACTCAATAAAGTATGATTAATACTGCCCAAACGTCCAGAAGTTACTAAAATCACAGGGAATTGATGCTGAACGATATAATCAATAGTTAATAATTCTGTTGTTAAAGGTACCATCAAACCGCCTGCACCCTCCAATAGCACCACCTCAAACCGCTGCGCCAATTCTTTGGTCGCTGCTTCGATCTTGGCAAAATCCAGATCACGTCCATCCAAACGTGTGGCTAAATGTGGCGAGGCTGGATAAGTAAAAATTTCAGGCATGGTGAGTTTGTCATGATCTTCCTGAAACCAGCCACTGCCCATAATTTCACGATGCTTTTCGATATCTTCGGAGATATCTACATTCCCAGTTTGTACCAACTTCTGAGTAATGACACGCTGTCCCTGTTCGGTCCAAAGTTTGGCGAGATAACCTGTGGCATAAGTTTTACCAATTTCAGTATCAATACCGCTAACAAAATAAATTGCTGCACTCATGCTATTCTCCGTGCGATTACATAAATCGGATGATAAGTCAGGCCAAAACCCTGTTCATCATAAAACTGTTGATAATCTGAATAAAATTGCTGCAAGGATTGCTTGGTCCAACGATGTGATTGAGCTGTTGCGGTCACGCCTGTGGCTTTTAAATGCTGTAATACCGATTTTGGATGATCAAAATATACCTGCTTATGATCCTGCTGTATCAATAGAATTTCAAAGCCTTGCTGTTCAAGCTGTCGCTTTAAAGATTCTAAGCCAACATAATTTAAGCCCTGTCCAGTCAGCTGTTTAATTTCCGTTAGATTATCTGGCCCAAAAGTAGAAAAACAGAAATACGCATTCGGCTTTAACGCAGCATAAACCCGCTGCAATAAAGCAGGTAGGTCAAGCATCCACTGCAATGCTGAACTGGAAATCACTGCATCCAAGGACTGCGGTAAAGTTAACTGTTCAATATCACCGATTAGCCAATTTACATGTTTAAGATTTATAAAATGCTGATCGACATCTGCATATAAGTCATTTAGGAACAGTTGCTCAACCTGAAAATAGGACTCGAGCAAATGGGTGAGATTGCCTGAACCACAGCCAATCTCTAGGACTGAATGCAAGTTTTGCGGACAATAAGTTTTAAAATATTCAAATAACTGCGCACTAATCTGTTTCTGTACCACAGCATGCTCGACATAACTTTGCCCTGCTTTGGCAAAACGTTGGGCAACCAGTGCTTTATTGATGCTCACAAACACTCCACCAATTGTCCCAATTCGTTTTTTTGCACCAAAGAAGTTAAAGAAATACGCAAGCGTGAACTATTCTGTGGCACTGTTGGTGGGCGTACCGGCATGGCATAAAAACCTTGTTGTTGTACATAGCGTGCTTTTTCAATCGCAGCTTGGCTTTCGCCCAAGATAATTGGAATGATATGACTGCTGGATGGGCTCGAGAAACCTTTTGCAATCACTGCTTGCTGTAAATACTGACTGATCTCAGCCAAGTGCTGACGCTGTTGCCGCATGCTCAACACTTTATTAAAAATAAAATCTGACCATGCCATCGAGATTGGAGGCAAAGCTGTACTAAAAATCAATGGGCGCATTTTATTGATCAGATAATCACGAATGATTGAATCACAAATGATATAGCCTCCTACCGAGGCAATTGCTTTACCAAAGGTTCCAACCAAGAAATCAATCTGATCCAATACGCCATATTGTTCAGCACAACCAAGACCTTGCTCTCCCCTGACGCCAATCGCATGTGCCTCATCGACATACAACATGGTTTTAGCAAAGCGTTGCTTTAACTGCGCCAATGCCGCTAAATCCGTCTCGTCACCATCCATACTAAAAATACTTTCAGTCACCACAATAATACGTTCAATTTGTTCATCTTGGTGATACTTTTGCAATAACTGTTCCAGATGCTGCAAATCATTATGACGATAACGTACATATTGAGTAGTCGAAAGTCGAATGCCATCAATCATACTGGCATGCACCAGTTTATCGGCCAAAATCACTGTTTTACTATCGGCTAAAGCAGGCAATATACCGATATTCATGTGGTAGCCACTATTAAAGAGTAAGGCAGCACGACCAAATGCTTTGCTTAGGCTATTTTCAAATTGTTCATATTCTGCAAAATTACCCGTGAGTAAGCGTGAAGAAGATGAACTAAATAGCGCTCGTTCGATTTTCAGCGTATCAAGAAACTCTTCTCTTAAATTTAAATCAGCGGCCAAGCCTAAATAATCATTAGATGCCAGATTCAACATGGTTCGATCTTGAATCGTGATCCATCGTCCAGATTGCTGATTTGAAGTGAATTGGCGAAAATTACCCTGTTGTCTGAGTTGCTCAAGCTGCTCGGCATAATGATCAAGCAAGGACATTGGCATTTACTCCCTGCATATTTTTTACGACTTCACTCATCTGGGCTAATAAATAATGGAGTTCGTCATCTGTGATCACATACGGCGGCATTACGTAGACCAATTTTCCAAATGGTCGCACCCAAATACCACGCTCTACAAACTGTTGTTGTAAGGTTTTCATATCCACATTAGTGGTTAATTCAACCACACCAATCGCACCTAAAACCCGTACATCCGTAACGTGTTCAAGCTGTGCTAAATCCGTTAACTGTTTAGTCAGAATCTTTTCAATCCGTTGAATATTGGCTTGCCAATCCTGTTCCACCAATAATTGAGTACTTCTTAACGCAACTGCACAAGCCAATGGATTTGCCATAAAGGTTGGGCCATGCATAAATACACCTGCTTCACCACGACTAATGGTTTCAGCCACTTGCTTAGTCGTTAAAGTCGCAGACAGTGTCATATAACCGCCTGTTAAGCCCTTACCAATACACATGATATCGGGTTCTACTTGGGCATGTTCCCATGCAAACATTTTGCCTGTACGTCCAAAACCCGTGGCAATCTCATCAAAGATCAGCAATAAATTGTATTGCTCACATAAAGCTTTTGCCTGACGTAAATATTCAGGATGATAAAAACGCATCCCACCTGCACCCTGAACAATTGGCTCGATAATCAGGGCGGCAATAGTGTGATGATGCTGCTCAATCTGCTGTTTGAGTTCATGAATGTCTTGCGGATCCCATTCTGCATCGAAGCGGCTTTGTGGCGCGGGTACAAAAATTCGATTCGGTAAACTTGTACCAAAAATCTGATGCATCCCCGTGACTGGATCGCACACCGACATCGCATTCCAAGTATCACCATGATAGCCAGAACGGGTGGTAATAAAATTGGTTTTCGCGGGTTGATTCAACGCAGCCCAATATTGCACAGCCATTTTTAAGGCTACTTCTACGGCAACCGAACCTGAATCTGCATAGAAAATCTTATCTAAGTTCGGCGGTGTAATTTTTAATAATAATTTGCCCAATTCAATCGCAGGTTCATGGGTCAGACCGCCAAACATGATATGCGCCATGTTCTGCAATTGGTCTGAAACCGCTTGGTTCAGTTCAGGATGGTTATAACCATGAATCGCACACCACCATGACGACATGCCATCAACCAAAGTTCGACCATCTTCTAATTCAATCGTTGCACCGTAGGCACGTTTCACTTTAAAGGTTGGCAGTGGATTTAACATCGAAGTATAGGGATGCCATATATGTTCTAAATCAAATAAATCGGTCATCCTCTACCTCATTTGCTGCTATTTCAAAATTTTCCATCAGCCTAATCACACTTTTAGATACTCGGAAATGTCATCTGCAACCTGAGCAAGCCAAAGCGATTAAAGCTTTGGCATAGCGCAAGACAAACGATGTGCATAGTTCACAATTAAGCAAAGCTTTCGCCTTGCGGTACTGCAAAGATTCTTAATCTTTGCTATTCGTACCTCAGGTTTTGCCTACTTTTCCCGAAAGAAAAGTAGGTCGCCGAAGGCATATCCTAAAAATGGATGAGAACTCGGCACGATTCCGTTAGGCCTATAAAATAAACTTTATCTTAAACTTGTCAAAATCTAAAATATATTGCGAGAACTTTCAATTCAAGCAAGATTAAACCGTCTATTGAATAAAATCTTCAATTATTTGCACAGTCTGTTCAACCATAAAACAAGGGAAACCATGAGAAGCACCTTCAACAGAAACTACAGATAAATTCTTTGCAGCTAAATCTTCAGTTTTTCGTATAACTTGGTAAGGAACTAAAGCATCATGCTCGGCAAAGACATGCAACTGCCTACCCTGATAATTTTCATACAACTCAACCAAGTTTAATTGCTCCAGCAACTGCAATCCATCCCTAAGCAATGCAATCGCTTGCGGACGAATCAATTTTTGCATGGCCAAGAAATCTTTCTTTGCTGAACTGGCACCTTGACACACCAACAAGCCAAACCGTTTTAGCGTACTAATGGCATCCTGTTCAAATGACTGTTTAAACTGCATAAAGGTTTCAACAGGCATGGCTGTGGTCCAATCAGCTTGTGCCATAAAACACGGATTCGATGCTAAAGTGATTAAAACTTTCTGTTCAGCATATTGTTGTTGGATCTGATCAACCAGTAATGTTGCCAGTTGTCCACCAAGCGACCATCCAATGATCACATCAAATTTCACTGCACGTTCAACCTGCTGTTGCAAGATGCCAGCATCCAAGGCACTAAAAATATTAAGCCGCTCAACGCTATGTCCTTTTTGTTCTAAAGCCTCATGTAGAGGTTTTAATAATTCGGCACCACCACCCCATCCAGTAATGAGTAGAATCTTATAGGTCACGTGCTTGCTCATTTTCAAAAACTTCAACGCAGTATACCCTGATTAACACTCCTCATTATTTTCCAAATCTACCAAAAGCTGCGCTGGAATTACCTGTTCCCAATGTTGCTTAAACTGTCGATGAACTTGATCAATCTCAAAGCGACTATTTCTCGCGACCTGTTGTGCATAAGCAATATCTTTAGCACGCATATAGGCGAGTAAATAATGATCTCCATTCAATTCAAGTTGAAACCAAGATTCAACGGTTACCCCTTCAGCTTGAAGTGTTTGAATGGCTTCTACTTTGCGTTGTTGAATTTCTTGCTGCCAAGCCTCGACCTCAGCCTGTGTATTAGCTTTTAATCTAATCAGAACTGCACCAACATCCATGCTTTTACCTTTTCTTTTTTTATCACTATTCAATTTAAATATATAAAGCAGAGCAAAATCCTGTAAAGAATTTTCTAACACATCCAATGTCTAAATTTGCTAAAGTAGCTGCTATTACACTTTGAGATCAACATGATGAATACGATAAAGTCCAAAGTTCTCGTTTTATGTAGCTCACTTTTTTTACTCAGTGCACCGACGCTCAGTAGCGCACAAAGTACCTTATTTTCTAAGCAAGATACTGCACAAAAAGAATGGGTTGGACAGTCCGCACCAGACTTTAAACTACAAGATCAAACTGGCAAATGGCACACCTTAAATCAATATAAAGGCAAATGGGTGGTGCTATATTTCTACCCTAAAGACAACACGGCAGGCTGTACTCAAGAAGCCAATCAATTTAAATCACTCTACCCTCAATTTACCAAATCAAATGCGGTGGTACTGGGTGTCAGTCTAGATGATGTCGCATCGCATCAGAAATTCTCAGAAAAACTCGGCCTACCGTTCCCGATTCTTGCTGATGATCAGGGCGAACTGGCAACTAAATTTGGTATTGTTCGAAACTTGGGTATTACTAAAATTGCCAAACGTGAGAGTTTTTTGATTAATCCTCAAGGTGCGGTGATGTATCACTACACCAGCGTGAATACTCAAACTCATGCCGATCAAGTATTGAAGGATTTAAAAACCTTACAAAGCAAATAATCGCATTGAAGATTTTGAGTCAGCTTATCGAGCTGATAATATGCCTAGTTGTTTGAAGTCTAGGCATTTTTATACTCGTTTAAAAATCAATGCCATTAGAATCATCAATCGGATTCTGATCCAGTGTAAATACGGTCCGCTGATACGGAATGCCTTCCAGATCATACACCTGATAAACACAATCAAATAACAGCTGTAGGTCTTCACTACGATCCATTGCCCGTGCCGTCAGAAAAATTGGGCTAACCGCACCATTATCCAAAATTGGAATGTAATTGAGATGTGGAAAACGAATGGTATCGGCACTGGCAGGAATCACACACAAGCCTTCGCCTGCCGCCACCAGACCTAAGGCCAGTTGAATTTCCCGCACTTCATGCATATTTTTCGGCACTAAACTATGCTCGGCAAAAATATTCAATAGTTGAGTCGAAAAATTAGGTTTCGGTGAAGTAGGATACATAAACATCTTTTCATCAATCAGATCTGCCAGATAGACCCCTTCTGTCCGCTGTGCAATCGGATGGCTGGTATGTGCCGCCACAACCAAACGTTCCTTCCGCAGTAAAATTCTTCTGACCGCAGGATCACTAATCCGCAAGCGTCCAAAGCCCACATCAATTCGACCTTCCTTTAGAGCCTGCAACTGCTCTGTGGTACTCATTTCAACCAGTTGAATATTGAGATGTGGCTGCTGCTGCCTAAACAAATAAATGATCCGTGGCAATAGACCATAAAGCAACGACCCGACAAAACCAATCGTAACACTGCGTTCGATCAGTCCAATCCGTTTCGCCATACTTTTGATTTCTTCTGCATTAGACAAAAGTTTAATCGCATGCTGATAAAAGAAATGTCCCGCAGGTGTGGTTTGTAGAGGTCGGCTACCCCGCTCAAACAGCTGAATACCCAACTCACTTTCCAAATTTTGAATCTGTCGACTCAAAGGTGGTTGAGCAATAAATAGTTTTTCTGCGGCCTTGGTGAAGCTCTGCTCTTCAACAACCGCAACAAAATACCGTAAATGACGTAATTCCATGAGGTTTCCATACCTTTAAGATATATAAAAATATAAATTCAGTCTTAGACAGAGTTTACTCATTCTTTTAAGGTATAGACAAGAGATAAACCGATGAAGTTATGAATCGCTTCCGCTAGATTCCAGCTGCCCACATTCATCCTTATCGGTTAAAGCCACAACACTCGCCACATTCAACTTATTAGGATATCGAGACGCTTTAAGCGCAACTCGATGACTTCCACAGTTTTGGAAAGTCGGAGAACGGACATGCCACGTATTCCTGTAATCAATACCAGCCATCTTGACCGCATTGATGAATTACTGGTCGATAATATCGACACGGGTGAATTTAAACTGCATCGCTCAGTATTTACCGATCAAGCCCTATTTGATCTCGAAATGAAATACATTTTCGAAGGCAATTGGGTTTATCTTGCACATGAAAGCCAAATCCCCAATAACAACGATTTCTACACCACTCATATTGGTCGTCAGCCAGTCATCATCGCCCGCAACCGTAACGGCGAGCTGAATGCCATGATCAATGCCTGTTCCCATCGTGGTGCGCAACTTTGCCGTCATAAACGCGGTAACAAAGCCACTTACACTTGCCCTTTCCATGGTTGGACCTTTAACAACTCAGGCAAACTTCTCAAAGTCAAAGATCCAAGTGAGGCGGGCTACTCAGATTGCTTTAACCAAGACGGTTCACATGATCTGAAAAAAGTCGCACGTTTTGAAAATTACAAAGGTTTCTTGTTTGGCAGTCTCAATCCAGATGTGCCATCACTTGAAGAATTCTTGGGTGAAACCAGCAAAATCATCGACATGATTGTCGATCAATCCGAACATGGTTTAGAAGTTCTACGCGGCACATCGTCCTATACTTATGAAGGAAACTGGAAACTGACGGCGGAAAATGGTGCTGATGGTTATCACGTTTCAGCAGTGCACTGGAACTATGCTGCAACCACACAACACCGCAAAGAGACCCAAGCTGCCGATAATATTCGTGCCATGAGTGCAGGCTCTTGGGGCAAACAAGGCGGTGGTTCTTATGGCTTTGAAAATGGTCATATGCTGCTATGGACGCAATGGGCCAATCCAGAAGATCGCCCAAACTTCCCTAAAGCAGATGAATATACCGAGAAGTATGGCGAAGCCATGTCGAAATGGATGATTGAGCGCTCGCGCAATCTCTGTCTCTATCCAAACGTATATTTAATGGATCAGTTCGGTTCACAAATTCGGGTGTTACGTCCTATTTCAGTCGATCGCACTGAAGTCACGATTTACTGTATTGCGCCGAAAGGTGAAGCCCCGGAGGCGCGTGCGCGTCGTATTCGTCAATACGAAGATTTCTTTAATGCCTCAGGCATGGCCACACCCGATGACCTAGAAGAATTCCGTGCTTGTCAGGCTGGTTATGCAGGCATCTCACTGGAATGGAATGATATGTGCCGTGGTTCAAAACACTGGATTTATGGACCTGATGATGCAGCCAATGAAATTGGTCTTAAACCGATGTTAAGCGGAATTAAAACCGAAGATGAAGGCCTCTATCTGGCGCAACATCAATATTGGTTGCATACCATGAAACACGCCATTGTCGCTGAGAAGCAAATTGCTGCTCAAGGAGAAAACGCATGAGTATTCAAGATAAAAGCAGCTTGGAAAATATTGCCCAGTTTCTCTATCGTGAAGCACGCTTTTTAGATGACGAACAATGGGACGACTGGCTCAATTGCTATGCGCCTGAAGCCAGTTTCTGGATGCCAGCTTGGGATGACAATGATCAGCTCACCGAAGATCCCCAAGCTGAAATATCGCTGATTTATTATCCAGATCGCCAAGGTTTAGAAGACCGTGTGTTCCGAATCAAAACTGAACGCTCCTCTGCAACCATGCCTGATACCCGTACTTGCCACAATATTGCCAACGTTGAAATCGTAGCGCGCGACGGAGATAAACTCACGGTTCGCTTCAATTGGAATACCTTGAGCTTCCGCTACAAAACCACCTATAGCTACTTTGGCATGTCACGTTATGTCATTGATTGTTCTGGTGCAGAAGCAAAAATTCTAAGCAAGTATATCGTGCTTAAAAATGACTATATCAATCAAGTGATTGATATCTACCACCTGTAAAAAATAGGTCGCCTCAGCCAAATGGACTGTTGGTTGGGGTCCCAAATTTAAATTATTTTGTAGGATACGTCTCATGTCAAACCACAATGTAGCACTTCAATTTGAAGATGGTGTGACACGTTTTATCAGTGTTGCTCAAGGTGAAACCCTGTCCGATGCAGCCTATCGCCAAAAAATTAATATCCCGTTAGACTGCCGTGATGGTGCCTGTGGTACTTGCCGTGCCTTCTGTGAATCTGGTAGTTATGACATGCCAGAAGAAACGTATATCGAAGATGCTTTGACGCCTGAAGAAGCAGAGCAAGGTTATATTCTGGCATGCCAATGTCGTCCAAGCTCAGATGCTGTATTCCAAATTCAGGCTTCATCTGATGTCTGTAAAACCGAAACTCATTCTTTCCAAGGCACATTGGCTCGGGTAGAAAATCTTTCTGACTCGACCATTACTTTCGATATTCAACTCGATGAAGGTCAACCCGATATTCATTTCCTTGCAGGACAATATGTCAATGTCGCTATTCCTGAAACAGGTGAAACCCGTTCATATTCATTTAGCTCAAAGCCGGGCAACCGTTTAACTGGCTTTGTGGTGCGTAATGTCCCAAATGGCAAAATGAGCGACTTCTTAAGCAAGGCCGCGCAGGCAGGCGACAAGATGAGCTTCACAGGTCCATTCGGCAGCTTCTATCTGCGTAATGTCACTCGTCCTGTGCTGATGCTGGCAGGTGGTACAGGCATTGCCCCTTTCATTTCGATGCTGCAGGTGCTTGAAGAAAAAGGTTCTAACCAACCTGTGCGTTTAGTCTTTGGCGTGACCAACGATTTTGATCTGGTGGCTTTGGAGAAACTAGCAGAATTACAGGCGAAATTCCCTTGGTTTGAATATCGGACTGTCGTTGCACATCCTGACAGTCAGCATGCGCGTAAAGGCTATGTCACAGGTCATATCGAATCTGAATGGCTAAACAGTGGCGATGTTGATGTGTATCTGTGTGGTCCTGTGCCAATGGTCGAAGCCGTCCGTGGCTGGTTAGATACAGAACAGATCAAACCAGCCAGCTTCCTGTTCGAAAAGTTCTCTGCGAATTAATAGCTACAGGAAATCAAGCCATGTCTCAAACTCAAAGATTTAAGCATAAAGTGGTAATTGTCACAGGCAGTGCTCAGGGTATTGGCCGTGGGGTTGCGTTACAACTCGCGTCTGAAGGTGCGCAACTGGTCTTGGCTGATCGTTCTGATTATGTGCAGGATGTGCTGGCTGAAGTAAAAACCCTCGGTGCTGATGCCATTACCATTCAAGCAGATTTGGAAAGCTTTGCAGGTGCACAAAGTGTCGTTGCCAAAGCGATTGAACATTTTGATCGAGTCGATGTGCTGATCAACAATGTTGGCGGCGCAATCTGGATGAAACCTTTTCAGGAATTTTCTGAACAGGAAATTATTAAGGAAGTGAATCGCTCGTTGTTTCCAACTTTATGGTGCTGCCGAGCGGTCTTACCTGCAATGATTCAACAACAGGCAGGCGTGATCGTCAATGTTTCATCGATTGCGACTCGCGGGATTAACCGTATTCCCTACTCTGCCGCCAAAGGTGGCGTCAATGCGCTGACGGCATCGTTGGCCTTTGAACATGCCAAAGATGGAATTCGGGTCAATGCCATTGCCACAGGTGGAACCGAAGCCCCACCACGCAAAGTACCACGCAATAACAATCCACTCAGTCAAAATGAAAAAGACTGGATGCAGCAGGTCGTCGATCAAACCATAGACCGTACATTTATGGGACGCTATGGCAATATTGAGGAACAAGTCAAAGCCATTGTCTTTGTTGCATCCGATGATGCGTCCTATATCACGGGCAGCGTCATCCCAGTGGGAGGTGGAGATCAGGGTTAGCCCTGATCTTTTGCATTTCAGATAAAGTACCGGATGTGCATGGAGGCCATCACCCAATGACAACTTTACTCAAAACATTAAAACAAGATTGGTCCATTTCAGCCACGGTTGCTGGTTTTCTTGCGGTTCTGATTTCCTATTCAGGACCACTGATTATTTTCTTTCAGGCGGCACAACGTGCCCATGTCTCAACAGAGATGATGGTGTCATGGATTTGGGGCATTTCCATTGGCGCGGCAGTTGCAGGGATATATCTATCAATTAAATATAAAACTCCCGTCATTACTGCTTGGTCTGCACCTGGAACAGCCTTATTGGTCACCTTATTTCCCGACATTTCGCTCAATGAAGCAGTCGCTGCCTATATCACCTCTGCCATCGTGATTTTTCTCATTGGGATTACAGGCTGTTTTGACAAACTGCTGAGATGGATTCCGCAAGATGTTGCTGCAGGCATGATGGCAGGCATCTTGTTTCAATTTGGCATTAATCTATTTACAGCCACAGATAACATGCCACTGATTGTGTTTAGCATGCTGATTGTGTTTCTGATAGCGAAACGACTGATGCCGCGCTACACCATGATCTGGGTATTGGCAGCGGGTATTTCACTCAGTTTATTCTTGGGAAAAATGAATCCAGTTGAGATCAGTTTTAACCTTGCCATTCCGCAATGGATCAGCCCTGAATGGACATGGAACTCCACCTTAAATCTGGCACTACCCTTGATTTTGGTGAGCCTGACTGGTCAATTTTTACCGGGTATGGCCATCATGAAACTCAGTGGTTATGACACGCCCGCCAAACCGATTATTAGTGTCACCAGTATTGCCTCTCTCGCTGTGGCCTGTGTCGGCGGTATTACTATTGTACTCGCGTCCATTACAGCAGCGTTATGTATGGGCAAAGATGCACATGAACTAAAAGAAAAACGCTATATCGCAGGGATAGCAAATGGGATTTTTTATATTCTTGGTGGACTGTTTGCCGGCAGTATTGTGATGCTATTTAGTTTACTACCGAAAGAATTGGTTGCCGCTTTAGCAGGCTTGGCTTTGCTCGGTGCAATTTCCACCAATATTGCCGTTGCCATGAAAAATGACCAACAGCGCGATGCCGCACTGATTACCTTTCTGGCGACAGCTTCAGGCATGCATTTTTTAGGATTAAGCTCTGTGTTTTGGGGTATTTGCATTGGAGTGATTGCCCACTTCATTCTCACCCTGCGTACTCCAGTCAAGTCGATCTAGAAACAGACAATAAAGACCAAGAACTCCGCCTTGCTGTCAAATAACAGACTGCTTTGCCCCTAAAGCTTAGCGATCAAAATTCAGTAAGGCAATTTCAAAAATCTCACTTTAAAATCTCAACTCACTCAACTTAATTAGATGCTCATCATTATTCTTATTATTTTAACCAATAGGTAAAATAAAATATCCTGACTTATTTTTAATCACGCCATAAGTTTATTTAGTGATTTTTCAATTATAAAAAATAAGATTTAAACATCATAAAATAGTTAAAATTCTCACGATTTAATATTTAACTCATATTTTTAAAACAAATTAAATATAAATAATAAAATTATAAATTTCAATGGTTTAATTCAATATAATCACAATACCTTAAAGACATAAAGATATATCAATTAGGTTTTTGACTCTCACCCAATAACAAAATAGCTTAATAAAAAATAACTCGGTACTTCACAAATTGGAGGTGAAGCAATGGATACACATAAGGTCAATATTAATGACATTATTGATAAAGCCCGTTTTACGGTATTTCACTGGAAAGTGTTAATCTGGTGTCTCATCATTATTATTTTTGATGGTTACGATCTGGTTATTTATGGTGTCGCCTTACCCTTGCTGATGCAGCAATGGTCACTGACTGCCGTGCAAGCGGGATTGCTTGCCAGTGCAGCATTATTCGGGATGATGTTCGGTGCCATGATTTTTGGCACGCTCTCAGACAAACTAGGCCGTAAAAAAACCATTCTGATTTGTGTCACTTTATTTAGTGGCTTTACCTTCTTAGGTGCTTTTGCAAAAAGCCCCACTGAATTTGCCATTTTACGTTTTATCGCGGGGCTTGGCATTGGTGGTGTGATGCCAAATGTGGTTGCACTCATGACCGAATATGCGCCAAAAAAAATCCGCAGTACTTTGGTTGCATTGATGTTTAGTGGTTATGCCATAGGCGGGATGAGTTCTGCCTTACTGGGTGCATGGCTGGTCAAAGACATGGGTTGGCAAATCATGTTTTTAATTGCAGGTATCCCACTGTTACTGTTACCAGTGATCTGGAAATTTCTGCCTGAATCACTCGCCTTCTTGGTGAAGTCTAATCATCACGATCAAGCCAAAATGATTGTCAGTAAAATCGCACCTGAGACTGAATTAAGCAATCATTCAGAACTGGTTCTGAATGAAAGTACCACGACTGATGCACCTGTTCGCGCCCTATTCCAACAAGGTCGTAGTTTTAGCACCTTTATGTTTTGGGTGGCGTTCTTTATGTGTCTGTTAATGGTCTATGCATTGGGTAGTTGGTTACCAAAACTGATGCTACAGGCGGGTTATTCTCTAGGTGCCAGTATGCTGTTCCTGTTTGCGCTCAATATTGGAGGTATGGTCGGTGCGATTGGCGGTGGCGCTTTGGCAGATAAATTTCACTTAAAACCCGTCATTACCAGCATGTTTGTGATCGGTGCTGCTGCCCTAATCTTACTTGGTTTCAATAGCCCACAATTTATTTTATACAGCCTGATTGCGATTGCAGGTGCAGCCACGATTGGCTCTCAAATTCTACTCTATACCTTTGTGGCGCAATTCTACCCCACCGCAGTACGTTCAACCGGTATGGGATGGGCTTCGGGTATTGGACGAATCGGTGCCATCATTGGCCCTGTCCTAACTGGTGCTTTGCTGACCTTTGAACTGCCCCATCAAATGAATTTCCTCGCTATCGCGATTCCCGGCATTATCGCGGCGTTCGCCATCTTCTTGGTGAATTTGAAAGTCTCGGTTGCGGCTCAACCCGCAACAAGCTTTAACCCACAATCTTCACTGACTCAGCAATAAAACCATGTGCGCCGAGGACTGGCGCACTGACTTCGGATATGGATTATGAAATTATTACAGCGCTTTTCCCCTACGCGTTTAACGGTTGTAACCTTGGCAATGGGCGGCTTGGCTTGCCCAATGGTTTTTGCTGCGGAGACAGCTCAGCCAACTCAAGATCAATGGAAATTCACACTTAAAAATGCCTATATTAATCGTGACTATGACAATCCAAGCCTTAAAGATACAGGTAGCTGGTCACAAGCAGCGTCTTTATTCTACAAATCAAATATGCAGGATACACCCCTACAAATCGCAGATAAGCCCGTCACGATTGGTGCAGATGCTTCGGTGCAATATGCAGTGCGTTTAAGCAAGGATAAGCATGTCGCAGATACCGTGTTGCCCTTTGATCCCCAAACCCAATCACAAGCCTCTGACTATTTAAAATATGGCGCGACCCTCAAACTGGGCTATGACAAAACACTGCTCAGTGTCGGTGAACTCTGGCTGGATCTTCCTGTGACGGCGGTAGATGCCAGTCGCCAGTTGTTGGCATCATACTGGGGGACCAATTTAAAGTCACAACTTTCTGATCAGCTCTATGCCGAAATAGGCCGAGTCACCAAAGTATCACCGCGTAATGAAGAAGATTTTAAGAAATTTTCTTTTACTGCGAATGGCAAAACCGTTTACTCGGATGGCTTAAATTATCTAGATCTGCGCTATCAGCTCACGCCATCATTGAAGGCCGAATACTACTTTGGCAATTTAGAAGACCTCTACAATAAACACTATCTTGGGTTAGACCATACATGGAAACAATCCAACTTCTCACTAAATTCCAAGTTTAAATATTTCAATGCCAAAAATGACAGTAGTAACTTTGATATTGATGCCCAAAATATTGGAATACTGGAAATGTTAAAAGTGAATAATCAGTCTTTTGGTTTGGGCTATCAACAGATTATCGGGGAGTCTGCCTATCCTTTGCCTGATGGTTTTCTGCCTGAAACTTATTTTATCAACTGGAATGCCACAGGCTTCTTCAAAAAGAATGAAAAGTCTTATCACTTGATGTATGGCTATGATTTTAAGGACTACGTGCCTGGGCTAAATGCGATGGTGAAATATGTTTATGGTCATGACTTTAAGGCAGCCAATGGTGATAAAAACCACGAAACTGAGTCCAATATTATTCTGAACTATGCTTTTCAGCAGCCTTATCTCAAAGGCTTTGCACTGCAATACATCCGCATTGACTATGATGTGAAACATGGCAATGACTTTGGCGAAGATCGTTTATTCGTGAATTATAGTAAAAAGTTCTAAGTCTTAGTCTTAGTCTTAGTCTTAGTCTTACAGTAGCGTAAATAATTTATCCCCCTAAAAATAAAAAGAGAACTTCATTTGAAGTTCTCTTTTTATGCCTCACAAGTTCAATCTGATCGATTAAATTTGTGATTGAATATAATTCTGCAAACCAATCAATTCAATTAAACGCAATTGCTTTTCTAACCAGTAAGTATGATCTTCTTCTGTATCAGAAAGCTGCTGACGCAACATATCACGGCTAATATAATCGCCTTTTTCTTCACACAGCTTGATACCCACTGCCAATTTTTCACGCACATGATATTCAAGTGCTAAATCAGCCTTTAAACAACTGACAACATCGCTACCGACATTGATGTCTTCACGGTTCATGTTTGGTTGAGCACCTAAGAACAGCACACGACGAATGATTGAATCCGCATGAGATGCTTCTTCTTGCATTTCATGGTCAATACGCTCGTAGATCTTGCTCAAGCCCCAATCTTCGTACATTCTTGAATGAATTAAATATTGATCACGAGCAGCCAATTCACCGCCAATGAGCATATTTAAATAGTCGATGACTTCTGGATTGCCACGCATAATACTTACTCCTATCGAATGACAATATTATGGCCAAGTTACAATAGAATTGCAAAAACAAAAGTGTGTAAGTTTATGATTTTTATAAAATTAAAATGAGAAACATACGCATTTACAGTTCTAATTAGCTCAATTTATCTAAATAAAATAAGCCTTTGCATATCATTTATCACTTTAAAAAGAGATAATCCTATTGAAAATCATTTGTTTGATTTTTTGTAACCATTAGCAATGCTTCTTATTCCGCTGATGTTTTGATCAAAAAATCATAAAAAATGACTGCTCAGCTGTTGTTTGTTTGAGCAAAATTCGGTAAATAACAGCAATCACAAAAACATAATGTGGAAACCACAATGGATAAAAGCAAACCAATTTTGGTCACTGGCGCGACGGGTTATATTGCAGGCTGGATTATCGAACGTCTGCTCAAGCAAGGTTATACGGTTCATGCCACAGTGCGTGATCCATCAAAGAAAAATAAGATTCAGCATTTGTACGATCTGGCAGATCAATCTTCTGGCAAGATTGAATTTTTTAAAGCAGATTTGCTTGAACCGCGTTCATTTGATGATGCCATGAAAGATTGTGAAATCGTGATTCATACCGCATCTCCATTTGTGGTGACCAATTATAAAGATGCAGTCAAAGACATTATTGAACCTGCGGTGAAAGGCACAGAAAACGTATTAGACAGCGTCAATCGCACCGAGTCGGTCAAACGTGTGGTGCTGACTTCAAGCATTGCCTCGACCTATGGTGATGCAGTTGAGATTCAAAATACCGCAAACAATGAGTTTGATGAAAGCCATTGGAACAATACCAGTAGCGAAACCCATCAGCCTTACCCATACTCAAAAGTTGCTGCTGAGCGCAAAGCATGGGAAATGGCGGAACAACAAAAGCGTTGGGATTTAGTCTGTATTAATCCCGCCTTAGTGATGGGACCATCCCTCACCGATGCGAGCCAGTCAGGTAGTATTGAAGTATTACAACAGTTCGGTAATGGCACCACCTTATTTGGTGTTCCACCGATGTGGAATGGTATTGTCGATGTCCGTGATGTTGCCGATGCACATGTGGCTGCGGCATTGAATCCACAAGCACAGGGCCGCTATATCATTTGTGGTGGCACACTCAGCTTATTGGACATGGGTAAGGCACTTACTCAGAAGTTTGGCTATAAGTTTCCATTCCCGCACTTTACAGTGCCAAAAACAGCCTTTTCATTTGTTGCGCCTGTTCTCGGACATTCACGTGAGTTTGTAAAATTGAATATGGGCTATCCAATTTATTTTAATGCGCAACGCAGTGTGAAAGAGCTGGGCATTAAATATCGCGATGTGCGTGAGAGTGTCTGTGAACATTTCCAGCAATTGCTGGATGATGGTATTGTAAAAAAATATATTTAATATCAGAAAAAAGGCGGCATTTATGCCGCCTTTTTTATCATTTAAATAAAGAATCAGGCTTCATACTGCTTCAAAAATTCTAAGAACTCTTGCTCATTCAATACTCGAATATCTAACTTCTGTGCTTTATCCAACTTACTACCCGCTTTCTCACCTGCAACCACACATTTGGTTTTACTGGACACACTACCACTAACACGAGCACCCAAGGCTTGAAGTTTCTGCGTCGCTTCATCACGTCCCATGGTTTCCAATGTACCTGTGACCACCCAACTTTCGCCATTTAAGGGCTGGCGTGTCGGTGCGGTTGGTGCATCCCAATGAATGCCTGCTGCCATTAAACGATCCAACACTTCGATGTTATGCGGTGCTTGGAAAAAGTCGGCAATCCATTCTGCTGTAATATCACCTACATCAGGAGTTTTTTTCAGTGCTTCAATATCCGCAGCTTTCAATGCCTCAAGCGTCTGGAAGGTATTGGCCAACATGCGTGCTGTGGTTTCACCAACACCACGTATACCCAATGCATAGATAAAACGCGCCAAAGTGGTTTTCTTACTTGCCTCAATCGCATCAATCAAGTTCTGAACAGATTTCTCACCCATTTTTTCGATGGTCAATAAGGTGTCACGATGCTCATGCAAATGATAAATATCCGCCACATCTTTGAGTAGGTCGAGATGTAACAGTGATTCCACCCAACGATCGCCCAAACCCTCGATATCTAGCGCTTTACGTGAAACAAAGTGACGAATGGCCTCAATACGTTGTGCCGCACAATATAGACCACCTGAGCAACGTGCCAAGGCCTCACCTTCTGGCATCACCACAGGTGAATCACAGACTGGACAATTGGTCGGAAGATGCACCATCTCCGCATCGGCAGGTCGGAACTCAGCCCAAACTTTCTCAACTTTTGGAATCACATCACCAGTACGATAGACACTGACAGTATCACCAACACGCACATCTAAACGATGGATTTCACCAATATTATGCAAGGTGACATTAGACACCGTCACCCCACCAACAAACACAGGTGTTAAACGCGCAACTGGGGTGAGTGTTCCAGTACGCCCCACTTGCCAGTCAATATTTTCAACTTTGGTCAGTGCTGCCTGTGCAGGGAATTTATAAGCTGTTGCCCAACGTGGTTCACGACTCAAGAAACCTAATTGTTGTTGCTGTTTAAGGCTATCTACCTTGATCACCATGCCATCAATTTCAACTTTAAGATCTGGACGTTCTTGTTGAATCTGTTCATAACGTTGTTGCACTTCTTCAATCGAAGCACACAGGAATTGACGCTCAGCAATTTCAAAACCAAATCGAGTTAACCAGTGCAGGCTGTCATGCATGGTTTCAAGGCCATGATTCGGTACACACTGTGCAATTCCATAAGCATAGAACGCCAATGGACGTGAAGCTGCGATATTTGGATCAAGCTGACGAAGGCTTCCTGCTGCGGCATTACGCGGATTGGCAAAGGTCTTATCACCTTTGGCTTCCTGATCGGCATTGAGCTTTTCAAAGCCTTGCTTTGGCATCAACACTTCCCCCCGAACCTCAAGAAACTCTGGAATCGCTTGATGCTGACTTGATAGGACTTTCGGCAGATTTCGAATGGTTTTAACATTCTGGGTAATGTCTTCACCTGTCTCGCCATCACCACGGGTCACGCCACGAACCAATACACCATTTTCATACCACAGTGAAATCGCTAAACCATCAAGTTTAAGTTCAACGTCATACTGGACTTTTTGATTCGGTAAACGCTCATCAATACGACGCGCAAAGGCAAACAGGTCTTCCTGATTAAAGACATTACCTAATGACAGCATCGGTACTGCATGTGTCACACTTTCAAATTTTGACAGCGCTTGACCACCGACTTTATTGGTCGGTGTATCCGCCTGAATACATTCTGGATATTGTTGTTCTAAAGCTTTGAGCTGATGAAATAAATGGTCATATTCACTATCAGAAATGGAGGGTTGATCCATCACATAGTAAGCATGATTGTGTTTTGCAATCAGTTGAATCAACTGACGCATTTGCTCAATAACTGAGTTGTGTTCCATTTAAATTTCACCATATAAAAGGGCGGAAAAACCGCCCTATAATTTTTACTAAATTTATTATAAAAGATTCATTAGACGGTTGCTTGATTTGGACGATAATCAATCACATGATGACGCCAATGCTCTTTCAACTGCGGCGTAAACTCTAAATTGTTTTCATCATAGACCTTACCATCGACTTCACGCGCAATTAACCCCGCAATACTGGTCATCATGTCATAACCTGTAACCGCTTTGCTGTTTGGTAAAGCCAAGAAGAATGCAAGACCTTGCACTTGTTCGCCCGATAAAGTTTCCAAATCAAAACCAGCAGGACCATTATCCGTCATACGCAATACTGAGAACATCAAGGCACTTGGCTCATCGGTATTTTCATAACGATGGAAACACGACATTTCACCGAAACGTAAGCCATATTTCAATAACACTTTCAGTGCTTTATCACCTGACAAGGCACGACGCGGATTCGGATAAACATTCAAAGCAATAATCTGTTCTGCAGTTGCTAAAGCACTTTCATCATCATAGCGTTGCTGTTCATGCAAATGCACATCCAGAATATTACTTTCGCCATCAAACTCTTCAATGGCAACCGTTTCAATATTTGGATTTAAGCTAAGCTCAGTTTCCGCTTTGCTTTCCTCTGCTTTCTCTTTAGCTTCTGCATTGTCAGAAACCACTGTTGTTTCTGCCTCAGCTGCGACTGTCTCATCTTTTTGAACCGCTTCCAGCTCTGCTACAGCTTCAACAACCTCATCTGCTTTAGTAGTTTGTTCGATTTCCGTCGTTTTTGTTTCAACACTAACCGTTTCAACTGTTTGCTCTGCCACAGGCTCCGCTACAATTGCCTCAGTATTTAAACTTGGCTCAACACGTTCAGTTGTAGTCACCACTTCTTTTTGTAAAAGCTGGTCACGTACATGACGTGGAATCACAGGTTGCTGACTTTCAGGATTAATATATAAATCCGCTTCTAATGACGGCTCAACTGGTTTTGGTTTTCTTAAAATCATGATTAAACCAACGAGCATAATCGCAACGGCGGCAACAATGCCTATTATTGTATTCATTTCCATACTAAGACTCCGCAACTAACCCGTATTCTTTTGCCTGTTCTAAATCGACAGTCACTAATTTTGATGTACCTGGCTCTGGCATGGTGACTCCAAGTAAATCAGTTGCCATTGTCATCGCCAATTTATTATGTGTAATGTAAATGAATTGCACTTGTTCAGAAAGCTCTTTTACCAAATTACAATACCGTTGTACATTGGCATCATCAAGTGGTGCATCAACTTCGTCCAGTACACAGAACGGTGCAGGGTTCAATCTAAAGATGGCAAACACCAAGGCCAAAGCCGTTAGGGTCTTTTCACCGCCTGAAAGCAAAGCCAAGGAACTGTTACGCTTGCCGGGTGGACGTGCCATCAGTTTCACGCCAGACTGCCAATCATCTTCGAGGCTTAAAGTCGCTTCACCACCACCAAATACCTTTGGAAACAGCAGTTGCAACTCTTGATTGACCTGATCAAAAGTTGTCATAAACAATTTTCGGGTTTCCTGATCAATACTTTTCATCGCATCTTTGAGCTGATCAACCGTATTTTGCAGATCTTGCATCTGGTGACTCAACTCATCAAAACGTTGCGACACTTCCTCATACTCTAGTGACGCCGCCAAATTCACTGCACCAATTTTCTCAAATTGCTGCTGGGCTTTTTCCAGTTTCTGCTGATGATCTTTAATTTCAATCGACAAATCAGATAAAGCTTCCGCATTGAGTTCTTTCAACTGTTCCAGATAATGTTCACGATCTGATTTCGCTGCCTGCCAAGCCAAGCGCTTTTGTTCCAACTGCTCACGCACCTGCTCATCTTTTTGTTGGGCTAGATGGCGTTGTTCAGTCAGTTGCTGCTGCTTCTCTTGCACTTGATTGAGTTCAAGCTGCCATTCATTCCAGGTTTTTTGCAGCTTTTCAGTTTGCTGAAATTGCTCGTGGAATTGTGACTCCAAGTTCGGCAGCTCAAGCTGAATCGGATCAACAAACTTCTTGGCCTGCTCGATTTGTTCGATGATTTGACGATATTGTGTTTTCAGGAAGGAGATATCTTTTTCCAATAACTCAATTTGCTGATTGGCCTGCGAGGTCTGGCGACGTAAAGCTTCACGCTGTTGCTGCTGTTGAGTCAACTGTTGTTGCTGCTCATCCAACTGCTCATTCAAGTTTTCCACCTGAAATTGCAAAGTCTTATAATTCGGCAATACAGCTTCTAATTTGATTGCTAATGCATGCAGATCAATTTCCAGATCATCACGCTGCATGGCATCTTCTTCAAGCTGTAGATCAAGCTGTTTCAGTTGATCTGCCAATTGCTGTTGCTGCAACACAAAGGCTTGTGCCGTACTTTGCAGTTTGGCAATTTGCACATCCAGCTGTTGTAACTCTTTTTGCTTTTGTTTCAGGTTTTGTTGTTGCTGCTGCAAGTGCTGTTGCTGCTGTTGCAACGTTTCATGCTTTTGAGAAAACTGATGTTCAAGATCGAGCAACAGTGGTTGTTGCAGTGCCAGTTGCTGTTCAATTTCTTCTAAACGGACTTGATGACTGAGCATGCCCTGCGCAGTTTGACTGTCTTCATCGTAATGCAAAGCAATGACCCAGTCTGCGCCGACATGATAACCATCGAGCGTTAAAATGGATTGTGCTTGCTGTAGATCCGCTTGATATGACAAAGCTGTGGCTAAATCTTCTGCAACGGCTACATTGGTCCATAAAGAAGATTGGGGTGCTTCGATCCAATCACTTAAACAAGTCAGCTCTGCAATTTGAACAGGCTGCTGTTGTGATGACTTTAACTGTCGTGCAATACCCTCTCGGAAGGCTTGCCCATTCTCAATCAACTGGGCTTGTAGCCACTTGGCCAAGAACTTCTCAATAATGCTTGCATGCACTTTAGCATGAGTGCTTAAACGTAGGCTTTGCATCAATCGAACTGCATTTTGATCATGCTTCAGGCTTTGTTTTGCGACGAGCTGAGTTAAGTTCTTTTGTTCAGCCAATAAGACCTGAATCTCGGTTTTAAGGCTCTGCACATCAGCCTTCAGCAACTGTTGTTGATCTTGCTGTGTCTGAACATCCTGCTGTAATTGCTCAATTACAGTTTCTAACGCAATAATTTCCTGTTGCAGTTGCTGCTGCAGTTGTTCTAACTGCGCTTGTTCATCATCCTGAACCTGAGCACGAATCTGAGTGGTTTGCGTTTGCAAGGTCTGTTTTTGCTGCTCAATCCGTAGCACATTCTTACCCAACTGCTCAATTTGCGCGGCCATCTGCAACTTTTTTTGTTGTTGCTGATCGACTTGGGTTTTCAGTTGATCAAATTGCTGTTGTGCTTGCTTATGTTGTGCTTGGACATCGGTAAAATTTTGCTCAGCCGTTTGCGTCTGTTGCTCTAAGGCAAGCAAGCTTTCATTTTGCTCATCGAATTGGGTGCTTAGAGTTTCAACTTGTAATTCAGAGAGTTGCAAACGCTCTTTGGTTTGTACTTTCTGCTGCTCAAGTTGTAGCAAGCTACTGCTATTTTGCTGGAATAAACTCTGTTTTTGTTCCAAAGTCATTTTTAATTCAGACAGCTTTTTCTCGGCCTGTTGCCACTCATGCTGTAAAGGCGAAGACTGTTGAATTAAACGCTGGAATAAGGCACTGGTGGCTTCAAGATCATGTTCAATGGTCTGCGACTCTGAACGGACCAACTTAAAATTTTCACCCAGTGCGGTCATTTCAACCGTATATTCTTGTTGTAGCTTTTGACTTTGATTGGCTTGGAACGAAAGGATTTCAATTTTTAAAGTTCGGATCTGCCCTTCTAAGGTCTTGTATTGGATTGCGGCTTCAGACTGACGCTTCAAGCTTCTAAGTTGAGATTTTAGTTCAGCGGCGATATCGTCTAAACGCGCCAAATTCTGTTCAGTATGCTCTAAGTGCTGTAAGGTTTCACGACGGCGTGCCTGATAACGGGACACCCCTGCCGCTTCTTCAATAAACACGCGCATTTCTTCAGGCTTAGCATCGACCAGACGGTTAATCATGCCCTGTTCAATCACCGCATAAGAACGTGGTCCTAAACCTGTACCCAAGAAAATATCAGTGATATCACGGCGACGGCAACGCGTACCATTCAGGAAATATTCAGATTTACCTTCACGCGTGACTTGGCGACGCACCGCTAGCTCACTATAGGCGTTATAAGCGCCGCCTAATTTGCCATAGGTATTGTCAAAACGAAGTTCGACACTGGCAACCCCGACAGGTTTGCGTTTGGCTGTCCCAGTAAAAATGACATCCTGCATACTGCCGCCACGCAACTGACGTGCGTTGGACTCGCCCATAACCCAGCGAATCGCATCAATGACATTCGATTTACCACAACCGTTCGGCCCAATCACTGCAGTACGGTTGGCCTTAAAATGTAATGTTGTACTATCGGCAAAAGATTTAAAGCCTGAAAGTTTTAAACTGCTTAAACGCATACTGCCCTAACTAGCGGCGTGAGCGTCTAGCCCAAGCCAATTCAATCTGTTTCATACGTGTCAGAGATTCCAACACAAGGTTGCGCAAGTGTCGACAAAAATCTTCCATAAATAAAGCAGCTTGTTGTGATTTTCGGATCAAAATAGCATCAATCACCAACTTAAACAGGGTAAACGATTCTTGTAGCTCTCGACGGGAAGTGTTCAAGGTCAAAAAATAGCTACGGCGTAACGATGGCAGCAATTCTTTATAGAATTGCATCAAATAGGGATTTGCTACCATTTCATGCTGTTCTGCCAGATATTTAAAGATTGCATCGTAAAATTTTTCGATATCGCCCGCACGAACAAACTCGACCAGTTGATCCAATAAAGTTTGCAGTTGCTCTGCTTCATTGACTCGCCACGTTTCACTAATCCGTTGCACAATATGTCCAAGCACCATCACATTGGTATCGAATAAGGCTTTGACTTGTTGCGCTGACATTTCAGAGACAATCGCACCACGACGCGGAAAAATTTCAATTAAATAAGTCCGTTCCAGTAACAACAGTGCCTCACGAACCGAGCCACGACTGACATCTAATTCTTTCGCAATGCGCAACTCTTGAATGCGTTCGCCTTCAACCAGCTCACCACTAATAATTTGTTCACTAATATACTTTGCAATCTGTTCAGAAAGACTATCAGCCTCTTCGAGATTCATGAGTCCCTCGCTATCTTTGTTATACGCATTGATTCAATGCTGTTTGCGCTTTTTTGTTTTAACTGATCTCGCCCTATAAATTCTATATCATTGTCTGACAATTTTATTGCTTTTTAAGCCAATTACGCTAAAAAATCGCAATATGATTCTCAATATGTACTAAACACTCAGTTTTTCTATATTGAATATCAAATATTTATGCTTGGTACTGATATTTAACCACACATCTGAAAAGACATTCTCTTATCGCTTTTTAATTGATGTATGTCACAAAAAATAATATTTTCATTAATAGTATCGCATTTTAAATCTCCTACTGAATTACTCAGTACATACATAGATGAGTCATAACATGGGTGTTCATCAAGCCGTCAATATTGCCATTTTTGGACTCAGTCTCAGAACCTTGAATGAGTTAAAACAGCAGGTTCAAACGGCTGTGCCACAGCATGTCCAAATCAATTGGAGCAATATTGCCGAACCACAACTTGATATTCTCATGATTAACCAAGTATTTTTTGATTCACCCAATATCAAGAGCCTACTGCAAAACAATAAAATCAATGTGCTGAAAATTGCCAATGACGCTGATAAAAATAGCGCCATTGAAGATGACACCTTATTTCTGCCCTTGAACCATCTCCATTCCTTGCATCACTGGCTGAGCCTTCATCTGGATGAACGCTTAAATCAAGCATCAGAAAATATCGAAACTGAAGATACGCCAATCTTTCATCGCAAACAGATTAAAGAGGTGCTGCAAGAAATCCAGAACCCGAAGAATGGCAAGATTCAGCTGTTTGACAACCAAGGACTACTCGCCATTGCCGACCCACGCAATCAATGGCTGTGGCAACATCCTGAATTTCATTCTTTTCAAACCGACCCAAGCCTGAACTATACCTATGCCACACAGAATGATTTGCATTGGATTGCAGATGCAGCTCAGCAGGACTTAAAACAATGGCTTTGGCATTTACTTTGGACCTCTATGGATTTTGAAGAACTCTGTCCAGCTTCTGCATCGAGTTTTTATCTGCAAGTCTGGCCACAACCCAAAAACAAGCTTGACCGCCAGGATATCTTGCGGATGTCAGCCTGTTTTGCCCAAGGCGCACAGATCAGCCTTGTTGCCCAACAACTTAACCTCCCCGAACAGAAAGTTAGATACTTTGTTGCAGCATGCTTGGGTGCACAGTGTGGAACGCTGATTAAAGATCAACAGGCAAAATATCAAGCTAAAGGATCTCAAAACGAAGCTGAGCAGCATTTTATGAAAAAACTATTTGGTCGCTTACGTCACCGTTTAGGCTTTTAAGCAAGGGCATTACTATGATTTTACATCAATATAAAATTGTCTTTGGCGGCACCATGGGCTCGGGTAAATCCACGGCGATCAAAGCGCTGTCTGAAGTTGAAGTGCTGAGTACTGAAGCACTCAATACCGATACCGAATCACATGAAAAATTACTCACCACTGTTGGCATTGATTATGGTGAGCTAACCTTGGACGATGGTGTTAAAGTTGGTTTATATGGTACGCCTGGGCAGGACCGCTTTGATTTTATTTGGGCGGTGATCTGTAAAGGCGCAATCGGCACCATTGTGATGATTGACCATGCTGCTGAAAATCCTTTACTGGATTTAGAGCAATATCTTCAGGCGTTTCAGCCCTTTGGTCATAATATTGTGATTGCAATTACCCATATTGATCGTATGCCAGAACGAACCTTATCTATGTATCGTGACTGGCTGGCAGCCAAAGAGCTGAATTACCCGTTGTTCTTTATCGACGCACGTCAGCAAGATGATGTACTTCTTCTAGTTGAAACCTTGATTGCCAGCATTGAAGTACATTATGGTCTTACTAACTAAAACAAATCAGATCAATCCTTTATAAATAAAATAGCTGCCGACGACCACCAACAGGCCTGCAAAGCATTTTTTCAGCATAGCCGGTGATAAACGATGTGCAGCTTTGGCACCAAATTTTGCGGTGATAAAACTCATCACACTGATACCCAAGAAAGCATAAATATGCACATAGCCAATCGTGTTCGGCACTTCAATCTGCTCTTTAGCGCCAAACCACATAAAACCGATTGCCCCTGCAACTGCAATCGGTAAACCACATGCCGCGGAGGTCGCAACCGCCTTTTGCATGACCACACCATGTCGATTGAGATAAGGTACGGTGAGACTGCCGCCACCAATACCAAAAATTGCTGATGCCACACCAATGCCACCACCCGCAGCAAGTTGTAACCCTGCTGAGGGGAGATGACGATTTGGATCAACCACCGCATTTGCCCCTCTAAACATCTTGTAAGCCATCCAGACCGCAAATACCCCAATCACCAACTGTAAATGTTGCCCTGACATCAGATCGGCCACACCCGCCCCCAGAAACGAACCGAGCACTAAACCAGGCGCTAAATTGCGAAACACGGACCATAACACTGCCCCTTTTTTATGATGTGCCATCACTGAACTGATTGAAGTCACAATAATGGTTGCCAATGAAGTACCTACAGCAATATGCATAATCACATTCGGGTCATAATTCATTTGGGTGAACACAATATATAAAATTGGCACAATAATTAAACCACCACCCACACCGAATAGCCCCGCAGCAAATCCAGCAATTGCGCCAATCAGCAAATATATGATTAACTCCATAAACACATGACCACTCTACTTGTAAAAATGATGGATGATTTCGCAACCCGCCAGCTTCAGCAATTATTGAACGCAAAAAATCAATATCCAGAAGTGGTGCTCCTTAAAACAACCACAACCTCGACCAATGATGATATGCGTGAAATTGCGCAAAAAGGCATTACGACAGGATTAGTATGCAGTGCACTACAAACACAAGGTCGAGGTCAACACCAACGACAATGGGCCTCGCCTGAAGGCAACATTTATTTAAGCACACTGATTCAAAGCAATACAGCACTGGACGGTCGCCTTGCTCTTGAAGTTGCACTGAATATTCTACAAATGCCGAGCTTGCACGGCTTAACATTACAGGTCAAATGGCCAAATGATTTATATAGCCCACAAGGGAAATGGGGTGGAATTTTGGTTGAACCACTTTCCCCTCATCAAGCGATTGTCGGCGTAGGCATTAACCTAAACACGCCCCCTGTAGAAAATTCAGATCAGCCGATTAGCTCTTTAGAGATGCTCGGTTTAGCCCATATCGATCGTTTAACTCTGATTGCTGAACTGTACACCGCAATCCAGCAGGCAGCACAGTGGTTTGAACATGGTAGTTACAACTTAGCAGAACGCTTTAATCATCATGCGATCTGGCTGAATCAACAGGTTGAATTTGAACATACCCAAGGTAAAATTCAGGGGCTATTTCAAGGGATTTCCAATGACGGTGCGGTGCTGATCAAAACCGACCAGACTCAACAGTTCTATCAAGGCCGTTTACGCCTCGCATCGATTTGAGGAAGTGGTGATTCTATGAAAAGTTTATGGCTGGATATTGGTAATACCCGCTTAAAATACTGGATCACAGCACATGATCAGGTGATTGAACATGCTGCCGAGTTACATCTACAGTCACCTGCCGATTTATTGCTCGGTTTGATTCAGCACTTTCGTCATCAAAATTTAAGTCGTGTCGGGATTTCTTCTGTTCTGGATTCGGAAAATAATCAACGTATTCATATGATTCTCGATATTTTGGATATCCCTATTATTTTTGCCAAAGTCCATGCTGAATATGCAGGTCTGCACTGTGGCTATGATGTTCCAAGCCAACTGGGGATTGACCGTTGGTTACAAGTCTTAGCCATGGCAAAGCCCGATGCAAATTTTTGTGTGATTGGCTGCGGTACAGCATTGACCATTGATCTGGTCGAAGGCTTGCAACATTTAGGCGGTTATATTCTGCCCAACTTGTACCTGCAACGAGACTCACTGATTCAAAACACCAAAGGCATTAAGATTCCAGATTCTGCTTTTGATAATTTAAAACCTGGGCATAATACGGTGGATGCAGTACATCATGGTATTTTGCTTGGTCTGATCAGTACCATTGATCAAATTATGCAGCAATCCCCTAAAAAGCTGATTTTAACTGGTGGTGATGCCACTTTATTTGCCAAATTCCTCAGCCATTATCAACCCCAAGTTGAACCCGATTTATTGCTCAAGGGCTTACGTCACTATGTTCAACTGAACTCAGCTTTGAGCAAAGTTTGAAGTACCTGCAATAATTGTGGAAACTCATTAAAACCATCTTCTGTCCGAAAATGCCCAGCTTGAACCACCTCAATCAATTGGGCATTGAGTAAATTAGAAAATTTAAAAGTGAGTGGTACAGGTACAACGGGATCATTACTGGAAAAGAAAACCAAACGCCTTTGAATATTGGCACGCAATAGACCACTCTCAAAAGCTGAATGTTCAATAAAGGTATTGAACTCAGAATCTGGTGAGATCGGATCATTAAAACCAGCGAGAAACACCCCTGCTTTCAAAGTGGTATACTTCAATTTCTTAGCAAGAAATCGAGCCACCGCAACACAGGACAAACCATGTGCCACCACAATACTCTGCTCATTGAGCGCTTTTAACTGTGCATCCAAACAGGTTTGCCAAATCTCCGCTTCAGGGTGACTCGCATCAGCCAGAAAAACACGCTCAACCGTAATCTCTTCGCTTTTCAATTGTTGTTCTAGCCAGTGATACCAATGTTGCTCTGGATCTGCATGCTCACAATGTACAATAAACACCTTATTTTTTGAATTATGTGACATATTCAACACTACTTTTTAATGTAAAACATAGACTTATTTTTAATTTTCTGCTTTTTAAATCCAGTTGAATGTTGAAATTTTGTATTAAATTTATACAAGATTTTATGTGCTATAAAGAATAAAAAAAAAGGCGCATCAAGCGCCTTTTTAGGGAGTATCGAGCTTACTTTTTCTGGTCATTGCTGCCAAATAAAGGGCCCATATTACCACCGCCACCACCAAATTGCTTTTGCATATTGCCTAGTGATTTCAGCATTTTGCTCATTCCAGATGGATTAGCAAATTTCTTCATCATCTTCGCCATTTGCGCCTGTTGCTTAATCAATTTATTGACCTCAGCCACATCCATACCACAACCAGCTGCAATACGTTTTTTACGGCTTGGATTCATCAAGTCAGGATTACGACGTTCTTTGATCGTCATCGACTGAATGATGGCTTCCATACGCTTAACTTGCTTTTCAGGGTTGGCTTTTTCAATTGCATCCTGAATGCCCGCATTACTCATACCAGGCAACTTGTCCAAGAAGCCCATCATGCCGCCCATTTTACTCATTTGCTCAAATTGCATCAGCATATCTTCAAAGTTGAAGGTACCGCCTTTTTGCAATTTTTTCGCCATTTTTTCGGCTTTTTCTTTGTCGATTTTGCGTTCAACTTCTTCGACCAAAGAAAGGACGTCACCCATACCCAAGATACGTTGTGCAACACGATCAGGATGGAATGGCTCAAGTGCATCCAGTTTTTCACCAATCCCCAAAAACTTGATTGGCTTGCCTGTGATGGCACGAACAGAAAGTGCTGCACCACCGCGCGCATCACCATCCGTTTTAGTCAGGATCACACCGGTTAAAGCCAAAGCATCGTTAAAGGCTTTTGCTGTATTGGCAGCATCCTGACCGGTCATTGCATCAACAACGAATAAAGTCTCGGTTGGCTTAACCGCGGCATGTAATTCTATAATCTCGTCCATCATGTCTTCATCGACATGTAGACGACCCGCTGTATCGACAATCAAAACATCAGCGAATTGGATTTTCGCTTGTTCAATGGCACGATTGACAATATCAATTGGCTTTTCAGATGCTTCTGAAGGGATGAAACCAACACCCACTTCATTGGATACGGTTTCTAACTGCTTGATCGCTGCTGGACGGTATACGTCGGCAGAAACAGTCATGACTTTTTTCTTTTGGCGTTCTTTTAAGAAACGCGCTAATTTTGCCGCAGTTGTGGTTTTACCTGCACCTTGCAAACCTGCAAGCAGGACAACAACAGGTGGTTTTGCACTTAAATCTAGTGTTTCGTTGGCCTCACCCATCATCTTGGTGAGTTCATCATAGACAATCTTTACAAATGCCTGACCAGGAGAAAGCTGAGTCATCACCTCTTGACCGAGCGCTTCTTCCTTAACCTTCGCGATAAACTCACGAGTTACAGGTAACGCCACATCGGCTTCAAGAAGTGCCATACGTACTTCACGTAGGGTATCTTTAATATTGTCTTCGGTCAGCTGCCCTGAGCCAGTAACATTTCTTAAACTCTGTGTGAGTCGTTCTGTTAAGGTATCAAACATTGCGAAATCCGCTTAAAATGGCTAGTTGCAAAAAAATCTTTCTTAAAATAGAAAATTTATGCGTAAGATGCTATAGGATACTGTAGTTCGAAGCGAATTTATATCTTATATGGTGAATATTATTCATCCTCCTGCAAAAGGTTTGACATGATCAGTCTCCCCTTGGTTTACACAATTTTGGCACTCATCGCCTATACCAGTTCATTTTGGTATTTGTTTATTCGATTGATGTCAAAACGTACTCCAAATCTTTGGTGTTATGGTCTTATGGTTGGACTAGGGCTAGTACTGCATAGTACTGTGCTCTACCAAGACATGATGACACCGATTGGGGTGAATTATGATGTCTTTAACCTGATGTCATTTACTTCAGGGCTGATGTTGGCGCTGAGTTTGATTTTGAGCCTGATCCGCCCGATCCTGCCATTAAACCTGATCGGTACGCCTGTCGCCGCTTTTGGTTTAATCCTAGGTTTTGCCTTTAGCCAACCCAATCAGATTATTGAACAACATAGCTTAGGCTTAGATTTACATATCATCCTCTCTCTATCTGCTTATGCGGTACTGCTGATGGCCACCATTCATGCGGTATTATTGTGGTTCCAAGATCGAGAACTAAAAAAGAAACAAAAACGACGCATCTGGGTGAATTTGCTGCCACCGTTCCAAGTGATGGAGTCACTGTTATTTGACTTAATTATCACAGGATTTAGTTTATTAACTGCGGCATTGTTATTTGGTTTCTTTACCATTGATAACTTCTTCGCACAACACTTAGCACACAAAACCGCCTTTAGTATTATTTCATGGTTCTTATATGGCGCACTCTTGATTGGACATTACAAATTTGGCTGGCGTGGTCGTAAAGCCATTCGCTTTACCATTACTGGTTTTGTCCTGCTCGCGATTGGCTTTATGGGCAGTAAATTTGTATTAGAAATGATTTTAGGACGCTAGATTTTTCGCATTTTAATAAAAACTAGACAGCCTATCTGAAAATGCGTATAACGCTGTTTTCGCTTCGCTAGGTAATAAATCGTGAAACTTGTACTCGCCCCAATGGAAGGTCTGACTGATCCGATCATGCGTGACGTGCTCACCCATGTTGGCAGTTTTGACTGGTGCGTGACTGAGTTTATCCGTATTACCGATAGCATCCTGCCAGATCATATCTACGATAGTTTTTGTCCTGAACTCAAAAACGACGGTAAAACCGCAGCAGGTACGCCTGTACATGTGCAATTCCTTGGCAACAACCCAGAGATGCTAGCAGCCAATGCAGCAAAAGTCGTGCAACTGGGTGCACCTGCGATCGATTTAAATTTTGGTTGTCCTGCAAAAACGGTGAACCGTCATCGTGGTGGTTCTGTTCTACTGGATGAGCCTGAAACCGTACATCAATTGGTCAAAGCTGTTCGTGATGCAGTGCCTGCACATATTCCTGTTTCAGCCAAAATGCGTTTGGGCTACCTTGATGAAAATCATACCTTAGATAATGCCCATGCGATTGAAGATGCAGGTGCAAGTTGGCTCACGGTTCATGCACGGACTAAGGCTAATGGCTATACCCCACCGGCCTACTGGGAAAAAATTCAACCCATTACAGAAGCATTAAACATCAATGTGATTGCCAACGGCGAGATCTGGAACAATGCCGATGCAAAAGCTTGTTTAACACAATCGCATTGCCAAGATCTCATGATTGGACGTGGTGCCGTCACCACCCCTGATTTAACCTTGTGTGTCCGTCAAAATATGGATCAGGCATTGTTGTCTTGGCATGATTTGGTGGAATTACAACTTCGCTTCTTAAGCGGTCAATATAAGACTGAAATTGGCATGGTAGGACGCTATAAGCAGTGGCTAGGGATGATGACCAAAGCCTATCCTGAAGCACAAGCGCTGTGGGGACAGGTGAAGAAAATCAAACAGCTCGATGAAATCACTCAATATTTAAAACAAAGCTAAATTTAGAATTATCCCATATAATAAAAAAGCGGCCTAAGCCGCTTTAAAATTGATTTTATGATCTAAGCGATGTAATTACATCCCGCTCACTTTCATTTGTAGATTTGTTACAGAAGCACCTGTTACACCAATATTACCAATGGAAGCATTGGGTAAATTGTTAAAAGTACCTGCTTGTTGAGCACCACTTGTACCTAGAAGAACATTATTTAACTGCAAGTCGAACTTATTACTTGTTCCTGTATTTCCAAAAATCACGCCACCTTTATCCGTTGTCCCTGTTGGACCATAAATTCCAGCATAGAATCCTTTTAAACCAAAGGGATTACCATTATTTCCAGTCAATTTAAAGTTAAAGCTCGCACCAATAGGTGCCGTAGTGGAATTTCCAGACGTTGCATAGTCCGAGACTAGCATAATATTACAGCCAGTCCCTGTGCCACAAATTGACTCGATTGCGCCATCAAACATCACCATATGGCCTTGTGGAGCCGCACCCATTTGAATATTTATACTTGGCTTATTCGATGCAAAAACAATATCAATGCCGCCAACACGAAGTAATTCTTTTACATCACTTTTAAGTAGTGTACCTGAACTAAAAATAGAATTGCGCGTATAGGTACTTCCACTCGAATTAGAAAGCGAACCTGATCCAGCGGTATAAATAGAAAAGGGAGAAATTCGAATCCCTGTTACATTGTTATTCAAACCCAATGCAATATTGGCAAAAGCGCCACCTGTGGCAGCGGTTCCTGCATCAGTATCAACAAGTGCCTTAAAGCCTAATGTCGTTTCAGTGGTACCATTTAAAGCAGTTACCTTAACAGGGATTGCTGTCGCTTGTCCCGCCACACCTGCAATGACCAAACCTGCTCGATTGGTATAAGATGGTGAAGTATAACCGCCATATGATAAGCCATCATTATCAATGATCGCCAATTGATTGAATTGAACATTCGCCTGAACACCAATGGTTAAGCCATTCTGTCCAGTCATGGCAGAAAGACTTTGGTCATCCATCGGTTGCATTGCCATAGTCAATGGACTTAATAACAATAACGACAAACATCCTAATTTTTTGTTTTTATTCATTGTCTTCATCCATAGACAAATGTTTAAAATATATACAAAACTTAGTCTAACATAAATTCTATAAATCACAATATTAAATCATGCTAACTTAACTTTTGCTTCATCTTATGTAAATGTTGGGCTAATTTTCTCTTTTGATCTATAGATAAAGCATACAACTCAGCTGCCGTTGATTCAGGTTTTATAACTCCTGTTCCAACTCCAACAGCAAACCAATTTGGTACACCAAACATAAGTGTTCCACTTAAACTATATTCAGCAAAATCTATCAATCGAGGTGTTCGATGTTTCCAACACTCTTTTAATTCCTTATATTCAGGTGAGATTGGCACATTTTTCATCTCTTTCCAAAAAGGTGTATCCTCTCTTGGGGTATCATAATGCATACGAATGAAATCCCCAATCCCACGCCAATATTGTCCATTCTGCTTATTAAAATAATTTATATTTTGTTCAGAAATAACCCCATGATTGTGTAGGATAAAATTTGATAATGTTTCTAACTGTGTGACCATTTGTCCAATAGAGGTCGCCTCTAGAGGCTCTACAAAACCAGAAGCTAGGTCAAGAGCCACAACATTTTTGACCCATACCTTTTGAAAATATCCTGCCTCAAATTTAATTACACGTATTGGATCAATTTTTTCCCCTAGCCATTTTTCAACTTCATCATGAGCTTGATCATCTGACAAAAATTGGTCATTAAATACATAGCCAGCTCCTATTCTTTCCTGTAATGGAATTTGCCAAACCCAGCCAGAACTTAAAGCAGTTGCTCGTGTTACTAACTCTATTTCTTTTTTATGTGATAAATGAAAAGGCAGTGCTCTATTCATAATTAATGTATCTGCAAAGGATATCCAATCAGTCTTAAACTTCCCCCCAATTAAAAGTCTAGAAAATCCTGAAGCATCTATTACAAAATCGCAATCAATTTTTCTATTTTGACACTGAATTGAAGTTACAGAACCCTTTTCAGCATCTAAACAAAAATCCTCTACCTTATCTTCAACATGAATAATACTTCTTTGTAATGCAATTTCTTTAAGATATTGCCCCACTTTAAAAGTATCAAAATGTAAAGAAGCTGTGAAATTATGATTCCCCGAAATTAATAAATCAATGACTTTGTTAAAAGGTACTTTATTCTCACATAATTCCAATGCTTCCATATAGCTATTAATATTTAAGCCATTATTTAATAATAGAGATAAAAAGGGATAATACCCATTTTCATCCCACATTTCTGGTGTATCAATATTTGGAAAAAGATGATAATAGTAGTCTTCTTTCTTTCCAGTATTCCATTGTTCATATCGAAATCCAAGCTTTAAAGTTGAACCCGTATTATCAATAAAATCTTTAATGTTTATTTCAAGTTTAGCTAAAATATCTAGAAGATTAACAACTCCCCCCTCCCCAACTCCAACAATAGGAATCTCTGGTGCTGAAATTACTACAACCTCTACAGATTGATTAAAAATTTGACGTAATCTTAAAGCTGAAAACCAACCAGTTGTTCCCCCACCAACAATACAAACTCGTTGTATGCCACGTAAATTTAACATTTTAATTTAATTCCTCTGAAATAAAAAAGGCGGATTAAACCGCCTTTTTTGATTCTATTAAAATCAACACATTTTTAATGTACCGTAGCAATTCGCTACTACATTTTGGACAGTTCCTAATGGGACATCTTGTAAATTTGCATAAGCAGTTCTACCAGCCAAGTTAATATCAGGAATCGTTTTCTGTAATCCTCCATTGACTAGCGCTTCAATCCCTTCCCGGCTATTCACACTCGTTTTATTTTCCTCCCGGCTTAACCATGCACTAATTGAGTTTGCAATTTGAGGATAAACTGAACTGATATCAACTGTTTTTCCTGCCGGAGCTTGCAAATACCCTAGATCGAGGGGATTTTGAAATGACATCCACCATCCTGGTTGAGCAATATCCTGCTCCTCAGCACCAGGCCACTTAAGTACTTGTCTCTGCAAACCTAAATAAAATCCCCCTCCATTAATTGGGAGATTATGTAGATATCCTAAGTTTTCTTCAAAATTAATATTTGCACTTAAATTTTTAATTTTTGTTTCCATTTGAATATAAATTTCAGAGACATTAATAATGCCTAATACAGATACTGGTCGATCCAACTTTAATTGAATTTTACCAGAATCTTTATTTATAACAATATCATCAATACTTGTTGTGTTTACGTTCCGAATTGTCGCAGATTTCATACGTTGACCTGTAATTATTGCATCTGGCACATTAAATTTCGCTTTTAATGATGGAATACTTAGGCCTGTTGTATTCGCATTACCTGGTAAGCTTGTAAAACCGTTATAAGGCTCTTCACCACAACCTCCAGTACAAAGAGCTCCTAGAATATCAGCGTAAACCATTCCTCTTAATACTTGATCACCCGCTTTACCAAATATTGTTGGTGTAGTCATTACTTCACCTGAAGTTGCCTTTGTTTTAACATAGCCACTTAATGAGTTAATACCATTAGGAATTTTATTACCACTGCTATCAACGAGATCGTTATCACCAATCGTTAATAAGCCCAATGCATCTTCTGCACTCAAACGTAAACCAACCACCTCTCTTGTAGACGCTTGTCCTGGGTTTTTAATCGCAAACTCAATGAATGGGTTCGTTAATTTCGCGGATGAACTTGCTCGTTCTTCTCGAGTCATGGGCAGTAAAGCTCCATTACTATCTAACTTCACGCCGCTTAAACCAACATCCTGTAAATCAATATCACATCCATCTGCTCCATTCGTACCGCCACAACCCAATTGTAAGCGCTTAATATTTGCATTTAATTCCAGCGTTGCTTCCATTCCTAAACGATAAAAACCAATATTAGATGCCCCTCCACTTCTTAATCTTTCAGCATTTGCTGCGTCAGCTGGAGCAATATAGGATAAACTCATCAGAGCTTGGCCTTGTGTCGCTGCCAATTCTTCGTCATTTAGAAGCCGTAACTTAGAGTCAATAGCATGAACATTTAAGCTCCCCAACATCAATAAGGCGCCTGTTAAAAATTTTAAATGAAACATTTCACACCTCATCCCTAAGTTAGTTAGTAAAATTACCATTTCGAGGCACAATACTTAGACTACTGTTTAGTCTTCCACCTGTAATCGCGAGTTCACCTAAACGTTTACTTGAACCTGAAGAAGGAGGATAAAAGTTTATATCTCTGGCTCTAAACACATCTGCTGCATTTTTATCAGGGTTAAAGTTAATTGCCGTATTAAAGCTCACAACACCCTCCCCAGAACTATGACGACCAATAACAATTGAGTTATTAAATGCCATTTTACCCATTAAATTATCCAGCCCAATCGTTGAACCATCAACAGGATCACTAATTTGGATTGTATTATTTTGATTCTTATCTAAAGATAAATCACCTACAATATTCAAACTACTTCCAGTACCATCTGCTCTATATTCGCCATTTGGAATCAATGAAAAATCCATACTACCGCCAATACGGAGCTTTACTCCTAGTAGAACATCATTTGAAAGTGAAAAATTATTAAGTGGCACTTTGTTATTTGCAGCTACAGCGCTACAACCAGAATTTGAAACACTTTGTACACAACGGCTATATGTCGTTCCTGGTAAATAACCTGCCGCAACTTGAGCTGCCGCCACAATTAGCATATCTTTAAGGCTAACATTCAAACTACCCTTTTCAACACCAATACTCCCAGTTCCCTTAATCAGCATATCAATATTACGCAATCCCATGTAGTAATCAGTAGGTTGACCGTTCACCTTTTTCCCATCGATTACCATGATTGAAGTTGTTTTCGCTCCATCGTCACTCACCCCTTGAGTACTCATTGCCAAAGAAAAACCTAAACGCGGTGTTTTTTGTCCAACTGCCCCAATAACAACCTTATTTGAAGATGACTTATTATATCCTTTATAATCAGTCGTATAAGCGTATGCCGTAGATGCATCAACATTTGTACCAAAGAGCGCAATATTTGCATTAAGATTGTAAATAGGTAATGCTAAGCCCCATTCATTTAATGTCGTACCATTTTGCCCATCATGCTCAACAATATTTGGAACACTATTGCCAAAAGCATCATTTGTTCTGGCGCTATTAGTGAAACGACCTCGTCTTGAAATCGCCTGAAACTCTGAACCACGAATTGCGACTAAGAGGCTATAGGGATTTTGATTTATCTGAATACCATCAGGTGTATTCGTATAAATATATTGAATGTAGTCATTATTATTAGTTAAAAAATTTCCATTACCAAAGCGACTAGTTTGAAATAACTTATTTGCTGGGAGTAAAAGCGTTTTAGTATCAGCAAGATTAATATAAACATTACCGCTATCAAATGAACCTCTATTTGTAGCTACAAGACCAGTTAAATTACCAAACTCAAAACCATACGTATTTAAACCAGCATTACCAATTTCTAAAGTTGTTGCCTTACCATCAGAACCTAACATTAAGTCATTATCTTGGGTAAACTCAGCCGCCATACGGAAAGCTATGCCCGTCTTCCCCATAATATTTTCTCCAGCGGCTGATGTAATAGGGTTGTTAGCAGCTAAACTTAAATTTGTACTTGAGTTATTAACTTTCCCGACAATATTACTATTATCTGTATTACCATAATTTACCCCACTGTAATCAGGATTATTCATACCATCGGCATTTAGACCACGTAATTGCAAATATCCATTGACCATTCGGCCACTTGCACCCACTCGAATCAAACCAGTAGCATTTGTTGGACTATTTGTCGTATTTAGTGTGTATGGTGAATTTTTATCCACATTTTTATTAAGCATAAATTCAAGATTTAGGCCAGCATTAGTTGTTATTGTTCCATTAGGAGCTGTGGAAGTTGCATCTCCATAACTTCCATTATTTTTTAAGTTTGCTGAAGCGGAATCAGGTGTACGTCTAAAATCTACATATCCATGTGTTGAATCTGGAGCCATATTTATTGTTGCGTTACTTACACCGTCTGCATTTGTTTGTAATTTAAAGCCACCCGATGCATCAATAAACATCACACCTTTGCCTAAAAAGTTAAAGTTAAAGTTTTTTAAAATTAACTGATTCAACTCACCACTTACATCTTTTTGCCCTAAATATATATTGGCATTTTTTAAGCCTAAATCAAGAACCGCCTGTTTATCTTTACTAAAAAGCCCATCACGTGTTTTAAAAGCAATATCAATCACAGAACTTGTCTGCATTGCTACACTTCCAATAGGCACACCACAACGCGGACTGCTTTCTGTATCACAAATATTAAAATTATCTATAGTAATCAATGAAGGGTTTGTTGATAACATTAAATCTAAACCAGTTTTACCTGTATCAGCCCCGATACCGCTACCAACATTAATTTTATAATCCGAACCAGGGGTTCTATTTGCTATTGCCAAATTAGAAACATTAGCATTAGTCGCTTTAATTTTAAAACCTTCGGCAGTTGCTCTTAATGTTTTTGTATATGCCTTATCTGTACTCCCTCTTCCTGCATCATCCTCCCAGTAAAATTTATCCACATTAATTTCATCATAAGAGGTTGCAATATGAACACCATCCTGACCATTTACACTCCGTAGAGCATTATCATCTAAACTCTGTAGAGCATGAGCAGAATTAATCAAAAATATGCTTGCGGTAAGAGTATTTAGTACAAACAATACCAAATTGTGATTTTGATTATTTTTTTTCATCACTTCAGTCCTTTGAAATTCATTCCAACTTAACAACGTGGGTGGCTTCCATCACATGCAAACATAACGATATTTCCTTGTATTGCAAGATTGCCATTCATCATTAATCCAGTGAATCCTGTTTCACGACCAAGACCAGCATTCGTTGGGTGTGTACCATCGAATGTGTTACCTGTATATGTATAACTACCTACCCCAGCCGCTGTTGAAACTAAATAACCTGGAATATTATTTGTACCTTCATCTGCTACACTATCTTTTTCAATCGCAAGTGACTGGTAACCAAAATTACGGATAAGTATTGGGTAATTGCTACTATAACTAAGTTGAATTGCTGGCTTTATTTGTACTTGTCCCGCATCATTATTATAAACTAGATCAACTCCATCCAAACCTAGTTTCTGAATATTTACAGTTCCTTGGATTCCTTTAAATACTAACCATAGTTTGTTTCCACTAATATCATCAGCTCTCCAAACACCCGAACCTGTTGTGGTTTCCTTCAAATAACGTTTATTTAACGATAAACCTAAACGACAAAAACGTAAATCCGTACATAATGCTGTATCAAAATCACCATTCATACCTGTCTGATTGAGTTGCAAATTTAATGACAGGTCTGCTCCAGCTTGTCCCCGAACCTCTGCCAAAGCTTGACTATCTAGCACTTGTAAACCCGCATGAGTCATTAGACTTGATAACAAAGACAAACCGAATAAAAATGTTTTTTTCATTACTTCTGCCTCTTTACTATAAGCCTGTTGTTGTCATTTTGAGATGCTGAATTAACAACCCATCTATTGCAGCTGAGCCAAAATTATTTGACGGAGCTGTTGCTTTTACAGGAGCTACTGTTGGAATTCCACCATTAGGATTAAGTATTGGGTCTCTAGGGCTCGTAATATTAATATTATTAGAATATGTTGTTCTGTCTACATTTTTCCAAGCATCAAATGCCTGCCAATTTTGATTAAAATATCTCCAACTATAGCCTTGACAAGAACCTAACCAGTTTGTTCCGCCACTGCAATAACGTTCATATCCTGTTGTCCAATTACGATTCTGTTGTTGAACTTGTTTATACTGTTGATCATTAACTACCGTTCCTGACTGCAAAGCACCAAAAGAAATACCAACTGCTTCTGCACCACTGTAAGCCGTTAGCTCATTTTTTGCTGAGTTATAAACTGTTGAACCAATTGTAATACTACTATGCGTTGCACTTGATCCTTGATAATTATTTGAAAGTGAAGTTACTGTTCCTGAAGGGTGTTCTCCACAATAATGAACATTACATGTAGAACCATAATAACCACCATTAAATTGCCAAGCCGAAGGATCAGAAGCCGTTACAGGTCGTGAGTAATTTGTGTAGATTTTTTTATAAATACTCTCTTTATTTGGAATACGTGCAATTTCTAATGATACATTGCGACCATCGTCAGCTACTCCTAAAACAAGAGGTTGATACAAAGATCCCAATACAAGGTTGGTGTTAAGATTATAGATATAAATAGCACCATCATTCACAGATGGCTCTCTAAATACAGGAGCTGTTCCGCCATTGATAGCTGGTGTTGTCAAGATATTACTATCTGTTGTTTCTTGCGTGCCTATACGTAATATTTTACCCGTCGTCGGAGCTCCCCATGTTGTAGTCGTGCGACTTGTTCGGGTTAATATTCGTTCATTTTGAATACAATCACCACGTGAAAAAGTTGATAAATTTCTTGCATCAGGACTTGTACCACTAACACCGCACCCACCTGAAGATGCAAAAGCAGGGGCAGCACCAATTGTAGCTAATGCAGTTGGAACTGTATAAGTATTTGTAGCAACAGGACTTGCTTCCACCCATACAGCATTTGCTGTTGCTGTTGCACGTAATGTATCACTTGGTCCGCTATTTAATCGTAGTATTCCATTTAAACCTAAGGTTTCATTGTAGAACTTACTCATTCCACCTGTGTTATTTGAACCACCTAACGTTTGAAATATTTGGATGCGGCTACCATTAATTCCGAAACCATCCCATACAGCATTCAATCGAAGTCGATTTGCTCGTGTATTTGTACTATCCGTTGTACCATTCAACTCGCCAAGGTTAAATTGATTACCTGTTGCTGCCATATTTTCTGCAACATTTGGGTTACGAACAAAAGCATCAGCCCATAACCCTAATTTTAAGTTATATGCATCTGCTCCATCTATAGCATTAGTTGGTAGCACTTTATTGAAAAGAGGTGCTTCCAGAGCCAAATACGTTACTGCCCCTGTATCCGTATTTCTAACAGGTGTTGTTCCAGATACATCATCTGGTGTAAAAGTTGGCACTCCGCTTTCCGTAGCTACTTTTAATATCCAAGGGTTAGTTGCCGTTCCCCAACTTGTAATCCCAGAAGTGTTATTAAAACGGTTATTAGCATTCCCATTAGCTTTAGATAAAGCCAAACCATATAAAAACAAGTCCGCCTTGCCTACAGCTCTATCTAGCGAACTAACAATACCATCTTTATTTGTATCAAGTGATTTTTGAGTCAAAGGCCCTACAGGAATATATCGAATGTACCCGGTATCAGTAAAATTTAAAGGAGTACTTCCATTCGCTAATGGATTCTCTGCTCCATTAAAACGAAAAGAAAAATCCCGAGGTAAAAAAGCAATCCCTTCACCAGTGGTTTCACTTAAAACATCATCGGAAATTTCTTGTAGTGCGAAAATAGATTGACTTACGCATAAGCTAATGAAACTTGCTAAAACAGTTCTTTTGAACAAAACCGTAGAAGTTAATCTAGTCATCTTGACCTTCCTATTACCTGATGCTCCGCATCATCATTCTTTTTCTAACATCCTTTTTTGAGTGATGCCCTACAAACTATAGGAAAACCGTATTTACGCTTCACTCAAATGCAGACAATCTGCCTACATAATCTCACTCTTCATTATGCTGATAATTTACACAAAAGCAAAATAATTTAGGTAAATGGTGTATTTTCCGATGAGTGAAAGAAAAGAGGATGCTTTTTAACTTTTCTATAGTAATGATTTTTATCTGCTTATTAATTTTCCATAAAGTAAAATTTCAGCATCTGTCAAATTCAGATCATTGTTGCAAAATGTAATTGCCGAATTAAACTATAGTTAAGCTATGATTGCCACTACTGTGTGCAAAACCCTTCTCGACGCTTCTCAGATAAAATCAGGCGCTAAATTCACAACTAAAACCGCCATCCAATGCCAAACTGCAATCTTGGTTGCTGATCCTTGTCGCTTTTCGCTGCTGAAGTATTCCGCCATGCAAGTGTCGCATTATAGTCGAAATCTTGATAGCCACCGCCAAAACCAATCCCTGTGCTTGCCAAAGCGCGGATATTTTTATCACTAAGATATGGATTTTTATTTTGCTGTATTCGTCCAACATCTTGGAATAAATAAGTATTTAGCCATGGTGTTAGTTGATAATAAAAATTAATTGATGCCCCCCAACCTTGATCTCCAAGTCCTTCTGCTGCTGGATAAGCACGCATTTGGTTCAAGGAAAATTTCTCGGCGGAATCGAGGTTCTTAGATGCAAGTTGTCCATATAACTCACTGGTCAACCATGAAGATGCTGTTAATCTTTGCTGTCTGGAAAGCTTAAGTTCATATTTATTGAAACTGCCTTGGGTCTTTGCAGATAAGCGATCTATATTTAAGGCTGATGGGCTTTGTGCGTTCAGATTGCCAATCGTCGTGATCAACTCAAATTGATTAATACCACCTTTGACATCTCCAATTCCCCAATCATCCATTCGGCTAAAACTGAGTGAGATCCGACTCGCCTCTATCTGTTTGGATGTCTCTGTATTCGTGGCCGCAATTTTATCAAATAACTTTCTTTTTTCAGCCAACAGCTTCAAATTCAAATTAGTCTTTTGACTTCGGATCAATGGATAAATGAGGTTTACATTATAGTTTTCAGAAGTTCCTGTCGCATCTAATTGCTTAAATTGTTCACCCAGTTCATATTCAGTTCTACTATAACCACCGCCCAGCCATAGACCCGTTCCTGTTACAGGAAACCGAGCATTTAAACTACCTGAAAGCAAGTCTTGATTGCTTCCGAGTAATTGAGCAGATAGCTTCTCTCCATATCCCAATAAACTATTACTTTCGAGATAGCTTGAAAGTCGATATCTACCTGTATAACTACTTCCAGAGTTATCAATACTAATTCGTCCGAGCCAAGTTGGCTGTCCTAGAATATCCAAAACAAGATCAGTTTGCCCAGTCTGTTCACCAGCCTGTAGGTTTGCCTGAATTTGCCCGACACCTGCTAGGTCTGAAATAAGTAGCAAGGTCTTATTACTTTGCTGTTGTTGCAACGCCTGATGATGAGGAATTTGATCGGTAAAGCGCTTAATGGTTGTATCTTTGATTTTAGACTGGTTATTTAAAAGAACTTGACCGAGTTGTCCTTCGAGTACTCGGATCACCAATATTCCATTTTCTAATTTTTGTTTGGGGAGATAGGCTTTCGCCAGAAAGTAACCCTGCTTTCTATAATATTCAGTAATTTTTTCTGCACCAAGCTGTAAATCAGCTAATACATTGTTTTTATTTTCCAATGGTTTGACTAAATCATGTAAAACCCCAGTGGCAATTTGTTGATTCCCTTCTATCTGGACTTTTGTGATCCAAATAGGGGTTTGATCCTGACTGTAATTTTGCTGCGATAAATCAGCGCCAAAGTACTGTTGGTCTGTTTTTGGTGTTTCTTTGAATTGTTCAGGACTTAATTGTTTAGTAATAGTACCACTATTAGGTATAACGACTTCTGCATGAACAACAGTAGAAGCAACGACTAGAATACTAGCTCCTCTCATTATTTGAAGAAGTATTCTATTGTGCATCCCTGCTTGGTTACTTAAATAAAATTTCATTATTTCTCTAAATTTAATCAATATCTTATTGTTTAAGACCAGAAGCTTCAGCCTGATGTGTGCTGAGAAAACAGGAGGTTTTAACTTGGTAAACTATAGACACTCATCAGGAGTTTACCATGAGCAAGAAACAGAAGACTTACACCGCAGAATTTAAAGTTGAAGCAATAAAATTGATTGAAGCCAATCAAGGCAATGTATCGGAAACAGCCAGACAACTTGGCATTTCAATGCAAACTCTTTCAAATTGGAATAATAAAGCAAAGACTGGCACCTTAGCAGGCACTAAACAATATTCACCTGATCTAAATGCCTTACTCGAAGAAAATAAAAAGCTCAAACAACAGCTCAAAACAGCTGAAATGGAACGTGAATTTCTAAAAAAGGCAGCAGCGTACTTTGCGAAAGAAAGTCAGTAAGGTACGCCTATATGAAACAGCAAAGACATTTATTCCCGATTAGCTTTATGGCTAGATTACTTCACGTTTCAGTGTCACGATTTTATGATTGGCTAAAACGAGGCATGAATAAAAGATTGGTTCAGCGAAATCAACAGACAATTTTGGTCAAAATAGCTCATGAGGAAACTAAACAAAGCTATGGCTATATTCGATTAACTAAGCATTTACAAGCGCAAGGTATCAAAATCAGTACGTATGCTGTACGTCAAATAAAAAAGCTCAACCAGCTGTATTGTAAGCGTCATAAGCGTTTCAAAAGAACTACGAAGAGTGATCATAATCGAGCGATCTACGCAAATTTACTAGAGCAACAGTTTTCAATGACTAAGCCCAATCTTGCATGGTCAAGCGATATTACATACATTTGGACTGCTGAAGGTTGGTTATACTTGGCAGCAGTAAAAGACCTGTACACGAAACAAGTGGTTGGCTATAGCTTAAATGAGCGTATGACCGCACAACTTGTTTGCAATGCACTGACTATGGCGATTCGTAATCAAAAACCAACGAAAGGCTTAATTGTTCATTCGGACAGAGGCAGCCAATATTGCAGCCATGAATATCGAAAGATACTGGAAAAATGTGATTTTCAAGGTTCAATGAGCAAACGTGGGGACTGTTACGATAATGCACCGATTGAAAGTTTCTGGGGCATACTCAAGAATGAATTAGTGCATCATTGCAACTATAAAACCAGAGATGAAGCTAAAGCAGATATTACAAAATACATTGTGTTATTTTATAATCAGCGAAGAATTCAAAAGAGTTTGGATTTTAAAACGCCAAATCAAATAGCAGAGAACTTTTATCGGTTAGCTGCCTAGCATATCCCAAGTGAAAGTCTCCTGCTAATTCAGCACATATCACTTCAGCCTCTGGTCTTATATTCTAATAATGTCTTTTCGTCTTAATGATTATAGCGAAGCCATGGGGTCGTATTATCCTCATCAATCACCCACATCGAGCTTGAGTTTGGATCGGAAACATCGGCAATATCCCATCCTGCAAAGGTCAGGATTTTTTGCAGTTCTGCTGTGGTCTTTCCAATACCACCTGCGCTGCTAGATTGTCCTGATGTTTCAGTATTCCAATAGCTATTCGTAACTCCCCCCCCATAGAGGCTATGTTCCCCAATGAGTCCCCCGATATGATTTACGCCAGTTATCATGCCATTTGAATAACTATTCTCAACTGTTCCAATATTATATCCAATGAGCCCTCCAACTGAAGTTTCACCTTCCACCGTACTGGTTGAATATGAATTCGTTACAATACCGCCATTATTATTTCCTACTAAACCACCTACATTGCTATTGCCTTTGACTCGGCCAGTCGCATAACTGGCATTGATAATATTATCTGGTGCATTCCCTCCAACAAGGCCACCTATATGCTGGCTTTGAATGGCATCACTTGCAATCACATCACCTGTTGCGTAGCTATTATTAATATATAATCTAGGGGTTCTAGTAGAATAACCACTATTACGGACAACAGTGGCTCCAACTAATCCACCTAAGCCCGTTAAACCACTCACGTTGCCTGTGGCATAACTACGATCGATATGATGCAGACTATTTTCCTGAGCCATCAAAAACCCCACTAAACCACCTGCACCGAAGAACCCTAACTCTGGATGCCAATTCCCATTTACATAGGTACCAGTTAATATATTCCCTGTTGCATAACTGTTATAAACACCTTGTCCAGTACCGACTAAGCCCCCTACCCCGAAACCACCTGTACCATTGGGATCAAGGTTTTGTTCTTCCTCTAGCGTCATAGATAAATCTGCTAAAGAAATATTGCCTGTAGCATAACTATCGTAAACGGGAAGGAGACTTACCCCAGCCAACCCTCCCACATTTAATATTCCTTTAACCTGTGCTTCTGAATGGCTTTGGCTTATTTTACCCAAGCTGGCATTAATATTTTGCCCACCAGCTACACCGACTAAACCTCCAACATAATATAAACCATGGACTTGGCCTGTACTATAGGCATTTTTAATATTGCCACCAAAATGTAGGCCAGTGAGAGCTCCCATATAAGCATGGCCTTTTATTGACACATTGGTAAGACCTACATCCCTTAATTCACTGCCATAGGTAATGCTAAATAATCCTTGAGGAGTCGCAACCTGATCATTGATTGGTCCCCCATGTAGTTGTGGTTGATTAATGGTTAAAGCATCAATTTTGTGCCCTAGGCCATGAAAGTTTCCTTGGAAAATTGGAGTTTCTGGAGGTAAGCCACCTTCAGCTTGTTGTAGAATATCTCCATCGACTTTTACAGGTAACTGACCAATCGCATCAAAACCTTTCCCATTATTCCAACTCACCGTATCAGAGGCATCAATATTGCTGCCCAAGGCATAATTCCCTTTCAGGTTATTATTCATCCCTTGCAAGGTATTGATATTGGCATCTCCTTCCTCACCTAGGTCATTGATCACAATATAAGAGGTACCATTGATCAACAACGTCGGTGATGAACCACTAATATTAATCTTGGCACCATTATTTAAGTTGTAATCCGATCCTACTCCATAGTTCATGGCAAGCTTGGCTTTATCTCCACTTAAATCCAAATCACCATTAAAATTAATATCTTTGTTTGCTGTTAATGTCAGTGCGGTATTAGCATTCCAACTGCTTGCATCATTGATATTAATATTGCCTTGGCCTTCTGCTGTACCCATCGCATTCAAAGTGACATTGCCTTTATTTAAAGCATCACCCAAGGTGGTACTGCTCACACTGCCACCAAAGAAATCGACATCGACATTTTTAGCTTTCAGCTCCCAGCCACTGGTGGTCGGCGGTAAGCTGCTCGTGCTATTTCGCTGTGTCGTAATGTTGGTGCCTGAATTGATGTTTACCTCTGCTGCAGAAGTTTTAATCTGCCCACCATTGCCACCAATTGGCGCTGATGCATCCAATGTCCCGCTGACATTCACGGTACCACTGCTTAAATCACTGCCAAGTTCAATCACGCCACGGACATTATTCACCGTTTGCGCTTGGATCATCCCAACACTATTCACCACCGCATTACTTAAATCATCAATGCCTTTAGCTGTAAGAATCACTTTACCGCCATCCGCTTGAATCATTCCGCCTGAGTTAATCAAGGCCTGTGCTTTACCTTGATTAATGGTGTAACCCAACAAACTACCATTATTTAGATTCAGGGTAATATCACCACCTGCTGCCAATAATACATTGCCCTGCGGTGCTTTGATCGTACCTGTCTGTTTTACTGTCGGGGCAATTAAGGCAACCGTACCACCTGTAGGCACGGTGATTTTGCCGCGGTTCTCAACGCCTTTGTTATTGCTAGTATTGTTAAAATTAAATAGATTGTTATTAAAATCAGCATTACTTAGGTTTAAGGTCGATGCCACCAAACCCGCTGTATTCACCTGTGATGTGCTGCCAAATAGCACCCCATTCGGGTTAATAATAAACACTTGCCCATTGGCATTTAACTGACCGTTTAAGTTTGAAGCACTTGTACCCGTGACGCGGTTTAAGGTAATCGAGCTACTATTCGGTTGCACGAAATTCACAATTTCATTGCTATTGGTGGAAAAGCTACTCCAGTCAATTGCAGCTTTTGCAGTGGACTGGTTAATCGTGGTGGTGGTTCCTGCGGTTGAAATGCTCGCTGTGCCTGAACTCACCACCCCACCAGTTGGTCCCGCAAAAACAATACTTGCACTCAGTACATTTACCGCAAACAACGCTGCTAGTTTTGCTGTATGAGCAACAGAGCTTTTAGATTTGATTTTTGTTGTTGATTGCGTTGCAACAACGCCACCTTTGGCCTTCTCACTCACTGCTTGCCAGCAAAGATGCGTCGTATTCCATACCACTTGATAGATCTTATTCACAATTATCCCACCTGTTCTTAATATTTTAAAAAATTGCGATTTATTTTTAGCATATCTTTTTTATTATTTGATTAATTTATATATTTTCCTGACCAATGGTTAAAACATCATCAAGCGATCGCATAAATCACAGGTGAGTACTTATCTTGAATTTAAGGAGAACAAGAAGTAGAGCGTTTTATTTAGATGGATAAATCTAATTGATTAAAAATAAGGGAATACTAAAAATTTAAGGATTATTATTCGTTAAAACGATACGATTTATGATGATGCGATAAGAATTATATTTCGCTTTTACTGAGAGGGTATTAACCATTGACCCGATGATCAATGGTTAAATTTTTAAAACGATTAAAAATTAAGTCTTCGGTAAGGTCACACCCGTTTGACCTTGGTATTTACCACCACGATCTTTATATGATGTTTCACACACTTCATCGCTTTCAAAGAACAACATTTGTGCAACACCTTCACCCGCATAAATACGCGCTGGTAAATTAGTTGTATTTGAGAATTCAAGGGTAACGTGACCTTCCCACTCAGGTTCCAACGGCGTAACGTTTACAATGATACCGCAACGCGCGTAAGTTGATTTACCCAAGCAAACCGTGAGTACATTACGTGGAATACGGAAGTATTCAATCGTACGCGCTAAAGCAAATGAGTTTGGCGGAATAATACACACATCAGATTCGATATCGATAAAGCTTTTATCATCGAAGTTCTTTGGGTCAACAATCGCTGAATGAACGTTGGTGAATACCTTAAACTCACGTGCACAACGGACATCGTAGCCATAGCTCGATACCCCATAAGAAATCAACTTTTCTCCGTTTTCATCAAAACGAACTTGATTCTCTGCATAAGGTTCAATCATGCCGTGTTTTTCGCTCATTTCACGAATCCAACGATCAGATTTTATTGCCATGACTTTTTATCCATAGACGAAGTTAATAATTGGCGAGTACTTTAACGTAAAATGGTATCAATGAAAACAACAGCACTATCCTGTTATGTGGATAACGCTGTCAAAGTTATAAATTGATCAATGCTGAATAGCTAATTGGGATCGCAAAAGCCATAAGTACGACAGATGCAGTGCGCTGTAATTTTGATTGAGACAACCATACAACTTTATTCTTTGCTAACATTGCACCAACTGAAATCCAGAATAATGCAATTGGCAAAATCAAGCCGACAAAACTGCTCATATGTGCAATATAAATCTCTTGGCTTTTCCATGCTGCAACAGGAAATATCGCTGAAGCAAATAACAATGCTTTAGGATTAAGCAAAGTCGCGCATAACAACTCTCTAGGTCGAATGGTCGGTTGATTTAAAGCTACTTCTTGGTTCGCAGTGCGCCATAATTTAATTGCAAGAAAGACGATATAACCCGCACTTAATAATTTCAAAAAGATAGGCAATGCAGGCAAAGTTATAGAGACTTTACCAATCAGCATGCCCCATGCACTAATTGCGATGATATAGCCAATTGCTTCTGCTGGAATCAATAGTAAAGATTTGCGTAATCCAACTTGAATACCCGAAGATGCCAATAAAGTATTGGTGGGACCAGGAGTCAACAGAATGGTAATGACTAAACCAATAAAGAGCCATGAAATCATTGAATGACCTCACTAGGAGATAGTTTCAGATTAATCCAATTCAGAAGCCATAGCAAAAAATTAACTGTAAACAGTTATGACCAAATGCAAGTTAAACATCTGTTTTATATTTATTTTATGGATTTCAAGCCTACTCTACTCAATAGTCACTGCATAAAAAGCGTCTATTTAAAATACAATAAATGTAAGCTATTCATCTTGGGCTTATTTTTAGTGCAATAATGTCTGACGCGATTTTAAGTTTTCACTAAGTAAATCGTGTTATTTTCTATACAATTTCCTGTTTATCTATCTTATTGGGTCTATTTCCGCGTTTATGCCTAAGCAATTCTTTCACAAGTGGCTGCCTTCATCAGAGAAAGTCGCGAGCTTAAAGCTGATGAAAATTTTTGGCGATCGCGCCTTAAATCCATTGCTTTGGTATGTGAATCGTCGCTCGATTGCAAAAGCCATGTTCATTGGTACCTTCTGGGGCATTCTGCCTGTTCCATTCCATAGTCTGTTTATTATTCTAACGGTATTATTTTTTGAAGTAAATTTACCGATTGGCCTCTGTATGGCGTGGCTCACCAATCCTTTTACCGTGGTGCCAATTCTGTATTTAGGCTTTTGGTTTGGGACAAAAATTTATCACGTCAATATGATAAATAAAGAGATGTTGCTTGGAGTTCTACATCAAATTTTAAACTGGATTAAGAACTTTGGGCATGGTCATATAGATTTTAGTTTGGCTAAAATTTTAGTTTCAGGTCTAATCATTGAAGCTGTTTTATTTGCCATTTTATTTTATCTAGCGACTCACCTGATGTGGCGCTGGATCGTGATTCGCAGCTGGCGCAAACGAGAAAAACAACAGCGAGAAGAAACCATTTAAATGATTTCTTCTCGATCACATTAATTATTTAGCCTCTGCTTTCGCCTTCATATATTGCTCAGCGACCTCAAGTGCATAGTCCTGACACGCTTCGCCTGTTGCAGGGTCATAAGCACCATTATTGGTAATATTATTCGATAAGATACGCACCCCAAGGAATGGTACTTTGAACTGTTGCGCAATCTGCGCCACTGAAGCAGCTTCCATTTCCTCTACAGAGGTTCCGTATTTGGTATGGAAAAAGTTGATACGATCAAGTTCATTATTCCAGGTATCTGCTGAACCGATGGTGCCTTCGACCACTTGTCCTTTGCTGTAATGCACTTTAGCTTTATAAGCGGCGACCAGTAATTCCTTATCCCCTTCGAATTTACGAATCGCAATCGGTTCTGGATCAGATTCATCCTCTGGTAATACATCAAATGCTTCATTCCACTCCAGTGAATTAGAACCACCGCCAATTGGCTTTTTTGGGGTTTTAAATGCACCGATATTGGTGGTGTATTTGCCTAATACAATATCAAACACCTTTAGGTCTGGATCGTGTCCACCCGAGGTTCCCTGATTGATAATTGCAATCGGTTGATAATGCTGAATTGCAATGGCTGTCGCTGCGGCCGAGTTGCTCATCCCCATCCGGGTTTTAGAGATCACCATTGGATAACCTTTATAGGTGCCTTTCCAGAATTTCCAGCCGCCGATGGTTTCTACACTGACATTTTCTAGTTTTGATGCCATTCGCTCTGATTCAACCGGCAATGCGCCTTGGATCACAATCGGCTGTAATTTTGGCTTTTCCTGTACTTGGTTATTACTATTTGAAGAATTATCTCCATTACAGCCACTTAAAACTAAAGCTGCGCAAACACTGACAATACTCATCAGGCTTTTAAATTGCATCATTGATCTATACTCAAAAATCAAAACAAGTGATAAGCAAGCAACATACCATTTTTTATTTTTTTAATTTATTTTTAAAGCGTAAAAATAAAAACTTATTTTAATCAAACAGTAAAAACCCAGCATGCTATGCTGGGTTTTTAAGCATTTTAGAAGATACGCTTATCGTCTTTCTGGCGTTTTGGTAACTTCTCCATTTGTTGCAACACTGCTTGTGCAATATTGAGATAGCTGTCTGCGGCTGCATCTTTTGCGATCACACTTGGTGTGCCTTTATCTGCATGTTCACGAATTTTAGCATCTAAAGGTAAATGACCGAGCAAAGGAATATGATATTGCTCAGATAGCTGATCACCACCACCTGTACCAAAAATTTGCTCTTCATGACCGCAATTTGAACAGATATGCGTGGACATATTCTCAATGACACCGAGTACTGGAATATTCACTTTATTAAATAATTCAATACCCTTGGTTGCATCCATCAACGCAACATTTTGCGGCGTGGTGACAATCACTGCACCTGTTACAGGAATACGTTGTGCCAGAGTCAGTTGAATATCGCCTGTACCAGGTGGCATATCTATCACCAGTACATCTAGATCAGGCCATAAAGTCTGATTAAATAGCTGCATCAATGCACCTGTTGCCTTTGGCCCGCGCCAAGCCACAGGCGTATTATGCGCACCAATTAAATGCCCAATCGACAATACCGCCATACCATAAGCATCTAAGGGTACGAAGTGTTCATTTTCAATCTGCGGCGTTCTGCCTGCATTACCCAACATAGTTGGGATACTTGGTCCATAGATATCGGCGTCCAACACACCGACTTTTAGACCCAATTGCTGTAGCGCGAGTGCAAGGTTGACCGTGGTCGTTGATTTACCCACCCCACCTTTACCCGAGGAAACCAGAATCACATTTTGAATGCGTGGATGCGCAGCCACATCACGTTGTTGTGGTGCAGCTTTTTGAATTGGCGGATTATTCTGATCGGCTTCCGCTTTAGGTGAAGCATCCATGACTGGCGGTAAATTGCTATTTTCTGCTTTTGGCTTCGATGAACAGCTATGACCTGCTTCACCATGCGCGGCATGTTTTTGTTGGATAATATGTAAGTTTAGCTCTTGGATACCGCATTTTTCCAAAGCTTCAGCCAACTCATCATGAATCTGCTGTAAGTGATCTTTTTCTTGCGGGAAAGTATTAATCGTGAGTTGTAAAATACGGCCTTGTACATTCACTTGGCTAATGCGTTCTTTTAGCGCATTGTCTGAATGTGGCAGTACATAATTTTGTAGAACTGTTTGAATCTCGTCTTCCTTCACTTCTTGCGCTGGTGAAAAAACAGATTTTAAGGAAGAAAGCCACGACATTTTGTTTACTCCAAAAACAGATCAACATTTCACTGAGTTTGGTTAGTTTAGCAGTATTGAAGAATCGACGCTCATATCAAAGTAGATAATTGCTCATTTTTTATAGCAACTTTTCTTCTCAAGATATGAGCATCACTTATTTAGCGTTTATACAACATTTAACCTTTAAACTTATTGATCGTATCTGTTGCAGCTTTCTTTAAATCATCCAGCTTATGGCTTGCTTGAGCTTTTAAATCATCAAACTTTGCAGCAGCTTCATCTTTCAACTCAGAGGCTTTGGCTTTGGCATCATCCAATTTATGGCCAGCTTCTTCTTTAAAGTGATCAAACTTATCTTGAACTGTATGTTGGGTATCTTCAAGTTTGGCTTTAAGATCATCCACTTTAGATGAAACTGCCTCTTTACCTTCTGCATTTTGCTCAGAGATATCTTTCTTTAAATCATCAAGGTCTTTTTCGCCTTTTAACTTTAATTCCTCTGCGGAATGTTTTAAGTCATCCACTGCTTTTTCACCTTGTAGCTGAGCTTCTTTCGCTTTGTATTTTAAGTCATTACCCAATTCTGCGGCTTGGTCTTTTAATTCATCAAGTTTTTCATTTGTCATGGTATTTCCTCACTATAGGTAAAAACGTATTGTTTGGATCAGTCTTAGTTATACCGTGTTTGGAAGATTTTTTTGTCCATTGCTGCAAATTGAAACAAATGAAATACAGGAAGATTCAAATAATTGCGGATTGATAAAGCTTTTAATTTTCAGATATAAAAATCATATAAATGAATAACATCCCATTTATTCAACAAAATCAGATTTTAGAATCTCATACAGTACATGCCAGCTTAAAGGATGCTCTGAGGCTAAAGCGGGATGCTGAAACTCAGACACTTTTTTCATCTGTAATTTTCGCATCACTGTTTGTGATTTGGTATTTTCCAAAGTGGTGAAGGCAACCACTTTATCCAGTTTCAATTGATCAAAAGCAAATGCGAGCGCAGCTTGAGCAGCTTCTGGTGCATAACCCTGCCCCCAATAGGCTTGATCGAGTCGCCATCCGATTTCCACACAAGGTGAAAATGAAAATTGTGTCGGTTGATCATGTAAACCTGTAAAACCAATAAATTGCTGGTTGTGTTTTAATTCAACCGCCCAAAAACCCCAGCCTTGTGTGTCGATAATTGATTTCATTTTATCGATCATGGCATCACTTTCTGCTCGAATCAGGAGTTTAGGAAAATACGCCATGACTTGTGGATTGGTGCTCATTGCAGCAAAGAGTGCATAGTCCTTTGCTTGCCACTGTCTTAAACGCAGTCGAGCTGTTTCGATCATTTTTACAACCAATAAATTTGTATTAAAAACTATTAACAATATAAGGAGATAGTTCGGATATACTTCCGCAATATCTCAATCATAGACCTCGTTGTCAGAATTACCTAATATGAATGAAAATGAACTTTTAGAAATTCAGCATGAACTTCAGGCTCAAGAAAAACGTTTGAAGTACATTCTTTCCAGTAAAAGACGAATCCAGAAAATGCTTCTTTCTTTTGAAGCAGATTTGGCTGAACAATTAATTCCAGCGATTCATCAAAATAGTGATGATAATGCACCGATTGAAAGTAGTCTGGCGCTAACCATTTGCTGGAAATTTTCTAAAGCCGAGTTTCCTAAAACTGAACATTGGTGTAGTGAACTCAGCATTACTGAACTTGAAATCAAAGATGAATTTAGTGTTGCCTTAAAAGCACAGGCTTGGTTAGGTATTTTGGGTAGTGATGAACTTTGGCAAACGCCGATGTTTGCTGAAATTACCCTTGATCCTAAAACAGATCGTTTAAAGAGCTACCACATCCATTTCCTATCCAAAGGAAAGATTATCTCTTTAAGAAAGAATTCAAAGCACAGCGTTACTGTTAAACAAATGCAGAGTATGTAATCCTTCGGGGTGCATACTTTTTTCCCCCTAAATCCTCTCAAGTTGATTTAAGTCGCGATACTTCTTTTTGCACATCAAAACATAACAACTATTGGCACTGATACAGCCCACTGCAAGTACAGGCAAAACTGCAACAAAAATGAAAAGACTCACGGCCAAGGTTTCTAAATCGAAGCCATTAACCTGATCTTCAAACAAAATCATCAGCACTAAGCACATCCACCCTGTAAAAAAGACCAGACTAACTTTAAAAAACTGCACAAAATCAAAAATTTTGCTGGGTAACTTCAATATTGATAAAACAATGACGTAGAAGATAAAAGCAAGAACAATCAGAAATGGTGTGAGATACAGCATCACTTGCATCGCGTTGCTGACCACATGCAATAAATGGTTCTGTTGAAAATTTAAGAACAAACAATACGGAATCACAAAACTAAAAACCGATGCCACACTTGCGCAAAAAGATGCACAAAGCAAATGCCAAGACCTCATTGTTATTTCCTTTCTTTATTGAGCATGCAGCCATTATCTGTAAAGGAAATGTGTTTTGATTGAAGTACAAGTGAAGCTTTAATGAAGTTCTAGAATAACTAAAAATAGAGCTTGAAAAGATTTCACTGAATCCCTTGTGCAAGTCAGCTTCAAGTCATGTAAAATCATCTGCCTTGCAAATACGAATGAGAGAACAATATCCGTGCGTAAAATTTTAGTCACCAATGCCCTACCTTATGCCAATGGTCCTATCCATATGGGTCACTTACTCGGTTATATCCAAGCAGATATTTGGGTTCGTGCGATGCGTGCAATGGGCCATGATGTGACTTATGTATGTGCGGATGATGCTCACGGTACAGCAATCATGCTACGTGCCGAAGCCAATGGGATTAGCCCAGAACAACAAATTGCCAATGTTCAGAAAGAACATATCCGTGACTTTGATGGTTTTGGCGTACATTTCGATCACTATGATTCAACCAATAGTAACGAGAACAAAGCACGTTCTGAAGAAATCTATATTAAAAACCGTGAAGCAGGCAATATTGCAATTCGTCCTGTTACTCAGTTATTCGATCCTGAAAAAGGCATGTTCCTGTCTGACCGTTTCATTAAAGGCACATGCCCGAAATGTAAAGCGGAAGATCAATACGGCGACGCTTGTGAAGTGTGCGGTACAACCTACAATGCCACTGAATTAGAAAACCCGCGCTCAACATTAAGTGGTGCGACCCCTGTTGAGAAATCATCAGATCACTACTTCTTTAAATTGCCGAATTTCTCAGAATACTTACAGAAATGGACCCGTGACCAAGGCCGCCTGCCTGTTTCGATTGCCAACAAACTAGACGAATGGTTTGAAGCAGGCTTATCTGATTGGGATATTTCACGCGATGCGCCTTATTTCGGTTTTGAAATTCCAGATGCACCAAACAAATATTTCTATGTTTGGGTCGATGCACCGATTGGTTATATGTCGAGTTTTGAAAACTACATCAAAACTAAACGCCCTGATCTAAGCTTTGATGATTTTTGGAAAAAAGACAGCAATAAAGAAGTCTATCACTTCATCGGTAAAGATATCGTTTACTTCCATGCGCTGTTCTGGCCTGCAATGCTTGAAGGTGCTAACTACCGTACCCCATCAGGTTTATTCGTGAATGGTTTCTTGACGGTGAATGGTCAGAAGATGTCGAAGTCTCGCGGGACTTTCATTAAAGCTGAAACCTATTTAGAGCATTTGAATCCTGAATATTTACGTTACTACTTTGCATCTAAGCTTTCTGACAAAGTTGAAGATTCAGATTTGAACCTAGACGACTTCGTTCAAAAAGTGAATTCTGACCTTGTGGGTAAAGTGGTGAATATTGCTAGCCGTTGTGCAAAATTCATTAACACCAACTTCAATAATACTTTGTCAAATACATGTGCAGAGTCTGAACTGGTACAAAGCTTTATTGATGCAGGTGATTCAATCGCACAAGCTTATGAAGCACGTGAATTCTCTGCTGCAATCCGTGAAATCATGGCTTTGGCTGACCGCGCGAATCAATATATTGATGAGAAAAAACCGTGGGCACTTGCGAAGCAAGAAGGTCAGGAACAACAAGTTCATGATGTGTGTTCGGTGGGTATTAACTTATTCCGTCAACTTGCGATTTACTTGGCTCCAGTCCTACCAACGCTTGCTGCACAGGTTCAAGCCTTCTTACAGCTTGAAAGCTTTGACTTTGCATCACGTCAGCATATCTTGGTTGGACATGAAATTTCTCAATTCCAACCATTGATGCAACGTGTTGATGCTAAAGCTGTTGCGGCAATGGTGGATGCCTCTAAAGACTCTTTAGCTGCTGCGGCAGAAGCGCCAAAAGTAGAGAAGAAAAAAGAAAAGAAAACCGAGAAGAAGCCTGAGCCAAAAGTAGGTGAAGCTGAAATTATCGGTATCGAAGATTTCATGAAGGTTGATCTTCGTGTAGCAAAAGTATTGGAAGCTGCCACTGTAGAAGGTTCTGATAAATTGCTGCAATTGACTTTAGATGTCGGTGAAGCTGAACCACGTAATGTGTTTAGTGGTATTCGTGAGTTTTATCAGCCAGAAGACCTAAAAGACAAGTTGGTGGTGATGGTGGCAAACCTTGCGCCACGTAAGATGCGCTTTGGTATTTCTAACGGTATGGTACTTGCCGCGGGTAATGGCGAAGGTGTTTGGGTGATTTCACCTGAATCTGGCGCTAAACCGGGTGATAAAGTGTCTTAATCGAATATATGACTAGGCTTCTTCGGAAGCCTTGTCATATTGTCACAATCATTTAATAAATGTTTTTATGCATGTTGTATTTTTTGCATGAATATAATCAATTTTACACTCATAAGTTAAAGCATATTCCCCTTCCAAAAAGCTTGTTAGATCAGTTGGTAGAGTTTCCTGCTCTATAGGTACAATAGATTCAAAACCAAAATCATCAATAATACGATTATTTTCACTAAATGCTTGAGTTTCACTTTGACTTAATTCTTGATGATCATTTCTCCACATAATCATCATGGATGCTTCATTAACACCATCTTCTCGTTGCTGCATATATAGAAGATCAGTTTTTAAAATTTTATTCCGGTTTTTTAGAGTGAATTGGCGGACTTCTTCTAAATTTGTCTTTTTTTCCTCACAATCACATGGTAAAGCATCACTTGTTATCTTAGCTTGTAACCAATAATTTTGAATATTTAAATAAAAAAGCATGGTCTTTGGATCATATACAATTTTATTCAACTTAAGATTTATGTGTTTCTTTTGGGTTAAAAAATTTGTACAAAGCACGCCCTCTTTATTTTTTACTAGCTTAAATTCACTCGTTACGTCCTGTGTCAAACTTTGCTTTTTTTCAGGGTCTAAATGAATAAATATCTTATCCACATTTGCCTTAAAATTTTTATCATATCGACCATCTTTATCTAAAGCTTCAAACACATTGGTTTCAGCCCCATAAATTTCCTGCATTTGTTGAGGATATTTTTCTCGGCAATCTACAAAAAGTAATTGTTGAGAAATGAGCATTTTTAAAAATGTATCTGGATCAGCTACTCGTTCAGCAAAAACAGATTTACTTAAAAAAATTATGATGAAAATGATAAATATATTTCCATGATAATTTAATATTTTACAAAGCACAAAATTCTCCATTTTCTAATATTTTATTGATCATTAAACCTTAGTCATAAGTTATTTCTAATTTAGATTTTCTTGTAGAATTAGATGAAGGTAAGCTATTCTCATCAAATGCATAAATCTCCAGATAATCTTTATCTGCAAAAATAAAGTCCCTATAGGAATTTGATTTAACTTTTTTCTAAATAGCTCAAAATTTTGTATTGAATCCCGACCGGCACATAAACTTAGATTTTTTTAATTTTGTAGCCAATCGAAGCCTGTATTTAATCTTATACATATTTTTCTTATCACCCGAGCCTTTCTTCTGTTTTCAGACGTTTGAAATGGAATGTCTGTGGCATCTATAACCACAATATTCTATCGAAAAAAACAGATGAAAAAATCCATCTCATGTGCTAAAAAATAGACAATTCAACTAATTTTGAGAATATTTATAAATGAAAAAAATGCTGGCTTTGGCTCTATTGGGTTCATACTTCCCCCTACTTACTCATGCAGAAACAAGTAAAACTCTGCCAGTCATTGAACAACAAAAACAGGTTGAGGGCTACTACCAACACCAAGTCGGTGATGTACAAATTACAGCCCTGCTTGATGGCACTAACTTTATGTCACCAAACTTGTTTAAAGATATTTCGCAGCAACAAGTCCAACAAATCTTGAAAAAGTACTACGCTGATCAAGACAAAGGCGTACAGACCTCAGTCAATGCTTTCCTTGTCAATACTGGAAAATCACTGGTTTTAGTCGATAGCGGTGCAGCCAGTTGTTTTGGTGCGCATTTAGGCTCGATTCTAAAAAACCTAGAGGCTTCAGGCTACAAACCTGAACAGGTCGATACCATTTTACTCACGCATTTGCATCCAGACCATGTGTGTGGCATCAGTAAAGATGGTGTTGCTAACTTCCCCAATGCAACTGTGTACGTTTCCAGTGATGAAGCCAATTATTGGCTAGATCCAAAACAGGCGGCTAAGCTTCCAAAAGATAAACAAGCGGGTTATGAAGGAACCGTGAAGCACATTAAACAGGCCATTGCACCGTACCAAGCCAAACAACGCTTTAAGACCTATAAACTCGGTGATGAAATTCAGGGTTTTAAAGTGATTAACACCGCGGGACATACGCCCGGTCACTTTAGCTATGAGTTAAAAACCAAAGGTGAAAGCGTGGTGTTTATTGGAGATATCGTGCATTCACACACCGTGCAATTTGATAAGCCCGAAACTGCGATTGAATATGATATTGACCCGAAAAAAGCAGTTGCAACCCGTTTAAAACAGTTTGCTGATTTCGCTAAAAACGGACAAACCATTGCTGCTCCCCATTTGCCTTTCCCGGGCATTGGGCATATTTATTCTGCTGATGGAAAAAGCTATCAATGGATTCCAGTGCATTTTAAAGATTAAGCTGCGTGCGCTAATTCTAGGCAATAAAAAAGCGACCTTCTCGGTCGCTTTTTTCTACGGCATCATTTCATGCCAAAGATCAGCTTTAATCCGAGCAAGGTCATCACCCCACCCGCGATGCGATCAAATATCGATTTAGACTTTAAATAAACTTTACGTGGGCCTTCTGCTGACAGTGCCACTGCAACTAGCGAATACCAACCTGCATCAATAAAGAAACACAGCATTGGCAACACCACATAGTAATAACTTGGAATGTCTTTCGGTAATAAGGCGGTAAAAATACTGGCAAGGATAATCGCAATTTTCGGGTTACTTAACTGGGTAATTAACCCTAAACGAAAGGCTTGTGCATAGCTCATGCGATTCACAGTGCCATTGACTGTTTCCATCGGTTCTTTGGCATGTTTGATAATTTTATACGCCAGCCAAAGCAAGTAAAGACCACCAAATATTTTAAGTGCGATATAAGCAGAAGGTACGGCTAATAAAATTGCCTGTAAACCCATAACAGCAAGCAAGCCAAATAAAGCTGCACCCGTCCCTGTTCCCAAAGCTGTGAAAAGTCCATGCTTACGAGAAATCGCAATTGAGTTTTTAGCCACATAAATAAATGTAGGACCCGGGCTGATTGCACCCAACATTAAAGCCAAAGCAATTGAGCCTAAAATCAATAACGATGCCAAGTGAAACCTCTAGATTAGAATAATTTTCAAATATTAATTTTACTGAAAAAGCATCGCCAGAAGATATAAAAATTTTGACTAATCTCAGCAATTTTTGTGAGCTTTAATCAACAGAAGTTGATTAGAAAGCTATAAGCTAGAGCAAAGACTCAATTTACAATGAATATCAAACACTTAAAAATAGCATATTCATCTCCGTCATGGATCGAGTATCCGATTTTTCTATAAAACTAATTTTATGATCAAAATTTGTCATCCATTTTAGTGTAACTTTCATTTATTTTTAGCTATTTAAATCCCATAATAAATTTATGGAATTAAATTCATTTTCATCAATAACGATAACCGAGGCACATTAGATGCAAACTAAAAAATTGAAAAATTTAGACCCTTCACAATCACATCTGTGGATTATTGGCGGCGGTATTGCTGGTATGGCGGCGGCAGCCTTTGCCATTCGTGATGCCAAAGTCCCTGCCCAACACATTCATATTTTAGAAGAACTTGAGGTCTCAGGTGGTTCAATGGATGGTGGCCATAACCCACTCAATCCCAATCATGCTTGGGTGACTCGTGGTGGAAGAATGTTGACCGATGAAACCTACCTCTGCACATGGGATCTGTTCTCCAGCATCCCCTCACTGGAAGATCCAAACATTTCTGTCCGTGAAGAATGCCGTGAATTTAATGACAAGATTAAAACCCATGCCCAAGCCCGTTTAATCGATGCGAACCATGTCATTGCAGAAGCCGAAAAGCTTGGCTTATCCACCTTAAATCGTGCGCAGATGCTACGCCTATTGGCACTCAAAGAAGAACGGATTGGCAGCCGTCGTATTGATGAATTTTTTGATGATGCATTTTTCCAGAGCAATTTTTGGCGGATGTGGCGCACCACCTTTGCCTTTCAGAAATGGCATAGTGCAGCGGAATTACGCCGCTATTTCTTACGTTTTATTCAGGAATTACCCCGCATTCATACCTTGGCTGGGGTTAAGCGCACCAAATACAATCAATATGATTCGATGATTTATCCATTACAACGTTGGTTAGTCGAGCAAGGTGTGGATGTGCGATTTGGTACTTATGTCACCGATGCTGATTTTATTGAAGATGAGCAAAGCAAACAACGTAAGGCAAGCAAGCTTTATCTGAATCTCCCAGAAGGGACTGAACAGATTGCATTAGGTGAACATGATCTCGCATTATTTACCTTAGGTTCGATTACAGCCGATTCACGTTATGGCGGTCAAAATGATGTGCCTGCCTTAATTCGTGATCGACAGGATCATGGCTGGCGCTTATGGGAAACCCTTGCACAAAAAGCACCTGATTTTGGTCGCCCAATGACCTTTAATGGCAATATCGACGAACATAAATGGAAATCCTTTACCCTGACTCTGCATGATGATGTCCTGCTTAAACGCATCATTGATTACACTGGCAATGAACCGGGAACGGGTGCACTGATGACTTGGTTTGAATCAGGCTGGCATTTATCCATCGTCGTGCCTGCACAGCCACATTTTGCTGATTTACCTGAAGGCAAATTTACCCTATGGGGCTATGGTTTTGAAATTGACCATATCGGTGACTACATCAAAAAACCAATGAGTGAAGCCACTGGGCAAGAAATTGTGATTGAGTTAATTCATCAACTCGGGTTCGACGATATTCTGGATCATGTACTGGCACATAGTGACATTACTACCGTGATGATGCCCTATGCTTCTGCCCTGTTTGCTTGTCGTAAAGCGGGCGACCGTCCCTTACTGATTCCAGAAAATGCCGTTAATTTTGCTTTCTTGGGTCAATTTGTGGAATTAGAAGATGATGTGGTGTTTACCGTGGAATATTCCATCCGTGGTGCCATGCTCGCCATTTATCAGCTTTTAGGCGTAGACCGTGAAGTTCCTGAAATCTACAACGGTCTGCTCGACCCTAAAGTCGGTTTAAAAGCCTTAGAAACCGTGTTTCACTAAATCCGTCTGAATTATTAAAATGAAGTAGATCTTGATGATCTACTTCAACTGCCCTCATCGGGCAAGAACCAAATACAACACTTCACTGCTGAACGAACCATCTGCTTGAATGCGATAATATTGCTGGGTTTGATCAGATGCCTTTTTCTGTAAATCACGAATGGTCTGAACTGCATATTCAGGGGTTTGCATCCGCTCTGTCCAACTCTTGAACTCTAAATCTAAATATTGCTTTTCAACGCTCTCGATCCTAAAACCTGCACATTCAGCAAAGCGCGTCCATTCTTGTAAACTATAATTGCGTACATGACTTAGATCTCGAATGGTTTCAATAGTCTGAAAGAAGGTATCCATCACTGGATTTGAGTGCCCTAAAATATCGACAATAATCACCTTGCCTTGCGGCGCCAATACACGGCGAATTTCCGCAATCGCCTGCGCGACGTTGTGCCAATGATGTGCTGAATAGCGCGTAATCACACAATCAAAGCTTTGATCTGCAAAGGGTAAACTCTCGGCAGCACCTTGCTGAGCAATCACATTATTCAAGCCCTTTTGCTTGGCCTGTTGTGTCACCAATTCCACCATCGACGGCGTTAAATCATATGCGGTGACTTCATCGGTAAATGGTGCGATTTGATAGCTGACATGGCCACCACCACAACCTAGGTCCAACACGGTTTTAAATTGATGGGACTGGATCAAGTGCTGCATTTTTGCAAACTCAACACCTTGCGCATGCACCGCACTGTTTAAATAGGCTTGGGATTTATCTTGATATTGCTGTTGATTAACTTGATGCTGGGTATTCATATTCTTATCCTTGCGGTGTCGGTCTATATTTAAAATAGCCAACACCGATCAAAAATAAAAATGATCATTTTTAAATAAATTAATAAAAATAAGTTATTAATTATAAGCCAATCAAACTGGCAGCAACATTGATCGCAACCGCCAAAATTACGGTATTAAAAATAAAGGCCAACACACAATGAAAAATATTCAGATGCCTGAGTTCTGAGCTGGTAATCGAGACATCGGCCGTTTGTGCAGATGTCCCAATGATATAGCTAAAGTAGATAAAATCGAGATAATCGGGCTGATCTGTTTTAGGAAAATCTAAACCTGCTTCATGATGACGACTTTTGGCAAGGTAGTAATCATGGGCATAATGAATCGCAAATAAAGTATGCAGTAATAACCAAGTTGAAAAAATCGTGCCGATGGTCAGTAAAATCAGGGCACTTTTTAAAATAGGCTGATCTTTAGGCACATGTCCCAATTGCACCACAATCGAAATAAAGCAGATCACAATGGCAACGAGAACGACGGTCAAGATCATCCACTTGCCTTCATCCTGTTGCTTAGCACGTTGTAAAATATGGGTGGCGTCCAAATGCCACATCATTTTCAAGGTCAGAAATAAATACAGCCAAATGGCAATATTCCAACCGAGCTGTAAGCAGGTTGCCCAATGCCATTGGGTAAAAAAATGTAAAGCCGCAAAAATCAAAAGCCCTAAAGAAAAAGTCGCAGACAAATATGGCCGATACTTTATTCCTTTTAGCAACCGCGGGATGAATCCTTGCATTTTTTCACCTGTTTGTATTTTTTATGCATGAGTAATTTACCCTTATTTTTTAACACTGTATGGCCTTAGAAAAATCACTCGGAACGGCGATTTTACCGAAATTAAACAAAATAAAGTTTCTCAGCATATTTACTTCGGACAAAAATGTCCGTTTAATTCATCTTATCTCCCAAGAAATTTTTATCATGGCAAAACGTCAGCAATTGGCAGCGCATAATCGTGATGAACTTCTGAATGCTGCTGAAGAAATCTTCCGCAAGCAAGGGGTTCATGTGCCTTTACAAGCCATTATTGATCATGCTGGCGTGGGACGTGCAACCTTTTATCGTAATTTTGCAGATCGTAAAGCCTTGATGACGGCATTACTGGAACGTGCCATTGAACGTTTGGAACAACGTACGCTTGCCTTACAAGACTTTGATGATGGCTTTATTCGTCTCATTGAAGGTCATATCGAACAACTGCCCCATCTGGTGGTTCTTATTGATTACTGGCGCATTATTGATCGGCAAGACCCAATCATGCTAAACATTTATGAACGGCGTGATAAAGCACTGCAACCTTTGATTGATCGCGCTATAAAACACAAATTGTGTCGTCCAGATTTAACGCCACACGATTTTGCCATGATCACAGCGATTTTGGGCTCCTCATTTCAAGGACATCATGCCTCTGATCAAGTGCGCTTAGCCAAACGAGCAATAGAATTATTATTAAACGGCATTAAAGTTTAGTTCGAGGAATAATATGGATAAAAGCCCTCGCTATCTAGAGACTCCTCCAGATTGGTCTGCAGATGAGCGCCCAACCTTACCGGGCTCGCCTGCTGCAATCGCACATGCCCGACCAAAACGCTTTGCTTATTTTTTTATTGGACTGTTTATATGTATTGCAGCCAGTTTAAGTAATGGTTTTATCGTTGCCAATTTACCGATTTTCCAAGGTGAATATGGCCTAACCCCATCACAAGCAGCATGGCTGCCTGCAGCCTATGTGATGGCCAATGTCAGCTCTAACCTGATTCTGTTTAAAGCTCGCCAACAATATGGTTTGCGCTTATTTTCAGAAATTGGTCTGTTGGCTTTTATCGGTGTATTGGTTTTACATATTTTTGTTCAAACCTATGAAGTTGCCTTATTTGTGCGGTTTATTGCAGGTTTGGCAGCCGCACCTTTAAGCTCGCTAGGTATGTATTACACCATGCAAGCTTTTGGTAAGGCGGATATGGCCAAAGGGATTTATCTGGCCTTTGGCTTTCAGCAACTTGGTCTACCCTTGGCATGGATCATCTCACCTTTTCTGCTCAGTGCCAATCAGTGGGATGTGATCTATACCTTTGAATTGGGTTTGGCAATTTGTTGTTTTGCCATGGTAGTGGCTTTAAAACTGCCACGCAGCCTACGCTTGGAGGTATTCGAGAAGCAGGACTTCTTTACCTTTGCCTTGCTTGCACCCGGTTTTGCCTGCCTGTGTATCGTACTCACCCAAGGCCCGATTTTATGGTGGTTCAATAGCCCTTGGTTAGCCTATACCTTAATTGTGGGTTTTTGTTTAATTGTGTTGGGACTCACTTACGAACACTTTCGCAGCAATCCACTGATTATGACCCGTTGGTTAGCCGCAGGTGATCTACTTAGCTTTGTGGTCAGTGCCTTCGCCCTACGCTTACTCATGTCAGAACAAAGCTATGCCGCGGTCAATTTCCTTAAGACCATGGGCATGGGGCCCGACCAGTTTGTACCACTGTATGTGGTAATCTTCTGCGGCACCATTGCAGGTTCTGTATTTAGTGCGCTGACCTTTCATCGTGAACGGCTGATTCTGAATTTATTCCTTGCCGAAATCCTGATTTTGATTGCTTGTGCGCTGGATTATCACTTGACCAGTGATGTGCGTCCTGCCAACTTTTATCATAGTCAATTTCTAGTCAGCTTTGCAGGTGGTGTGTTTATCGGCCCACTGCTGCTGATGGGCTTTATGCGTACCCTACAACGCGGCCCGCAATATGTGGTGACCTTCATTGTGCTGTTTTCAGCAACACAGAATTTTGGTGGTTTGGTCGGCTCCTCCTTTTTCAACACCTATCAGCAACGCCATACCTATGATTATAAAGTCGAGATCAATAGCAATCTTGATCCAACAAATCCGATTGTGGCACAGCGTTTACAGGCCTATCAGCATAGTGCCATGGTCAGTAGCAATGATCCTGTTTTGCAAAATAACCAAGCGTTGCAGAACCTAAATAAAGTGGTCACCCGTGAGGCTCAGGTACGTGCCTATAACGATGTAATCGTATTAAACGGTATTTTTGCGGTGGTGTTATTGCTGTGGGGTCTATTTAAATATGCACGGGATAAATACAAAACCCGAAAAAATCTGCAAGCAGCCAGTTAGTCCTTTTTGATTGAGAAAAGCTTATGTCCGAACAAGAGAAACCTGAAAATAATAATGCTCAAACCACTGAGCAAAATGAGACAACTCAAGCAGCAAAGGTGCCTGAGGCTGTCGTCCAAATGCCGCCTCCACCTCCACCGCCGACCAGTAAACTTATTAAAACCAAACGCTCTACCCTGTGGTGGATGCTGTTGGTGTTATTGGTCGGGATCACCATTATTTTATGGGCCTGGCGCATTGGCCCCTTCCACACGGCGGTTGAACAAACCGACAATAGCTATGTGAAAGGTAAAACGACCATCCTGTCTTCGCAGATCAATGGCTATATTAAAGATGTCTTGGTCAAAGATTTTGATCAAGTCAAACAAGGTCAAGTGTTAATGCATATTGATGCTACCACCTATGATCAAAAAGTCACACAGGCTGCATCTGGCGTAGAGCAAGCAGAAAATAGCCTTGCCAATCAAACTCAAGCTATTGCACAACGTCAGGCCGATGTTGTGGCAGCCCAAGCCAAATTGGATCAAGTCAAGGCACAGTATGATTTATCTGTGGCTCAGCTAAAACGCTACCAGCAATTGGGAGATAGCGGTGCGGCGTCTAAATCTGAACAAGATAAAGCCGCGGCAGATGCGCAGAATAATCACGCCTTACTGAAACAGGCTGAAGCCAATATCTTAGTGGCGCAAGAAGCTTTAAAAACAGCGCAAGTAGCGCAGTCTGGTTTAAAAGCACAAGTCAATAGCGCGCAGGCGCAACTCGACCAAGCCAATACCACCAAAGACTACAGCACCATTGTTGCACCATTGGATGGACAATTAGGTGAAGTCAATCCACGAGTCGGTCAATATGTCGCAGCGGGAACACAATTGCTTTATCTGATTCCGACACAAACGTGGGTGATTGCCAACTTTAAAGAAACCCAAATTGCCAATATGAAAATTGGGCAAAAAGCGTATTTCACTGTCGATGCGATGAATCATCAGAAATTTACAGGACATGTTGAACAGATTTCCCCTGCCGCAGGTTCAGAATTTAGCGTGCTCAAACCCGACAATGCCACAGGTAACTTTACCAAGGTGGTACAACGTATTTCAGTTCGTATCGCCATAGATCCAAATCAAAAAGGCATCGAAAACTTGCGTCCTGGGATGTCGGTAATTACCTCTGTGGATACCAACTCCTAATGCAACACTGACATTCTCAATCAAATCCATTTACAATGTGATCAAATCTATTTCTCTTGTTCGAAAATGTTTGATCACATTGCTTTACCCACACCTTATCAAACATTAGCACTTCCCAGTTCGGTTCAACTGACCATTAAGCGTCTGGACCTGATTCATCCTCATATTTCAGGCAATAAATTTTATAAGCTGAAATACAACCTCCTTGCAGCTCAACAACAAGGTTTGACTCAAATCCTGACTTTTGGTGGCGCATTCTCAAATCATATTGCCGCAACCGCCTACGCAGCACAGCACTTTGGCTTTCAAAGCATTGGCATAATTCGTGGTGAAGAACTTGCAACTCAAGACTTAAACCCTACCCTACAGACAGCGCAAGATTTTGGCATGCAATTGCATTTTGTCAGCCGAGCTGAGTATCGACTGCGGCATGAAGCGGAATATTTACAACAACTACAACAGCAATATCCGCAAGCCTTTATTGTTCCAGAGGGGGGTAGCAATGCACTTGCGCTGAAAGGAACACAAGAAATTTTGAGCAAAGATGATCAGGAAAATTATGATGTGATTTGTTGTGCAGTTGGAACAGGTGGCACCATTGCAGGACTGATTGAAAGCAGCTCAGCACAACAACTGGTTCTAGGCTTTTCTGCACTGAAGGGCGACTTCCTAAAACAGGATATTCAACAATGGACCAATAAAAGTAATTGGTCTTTAACCGATGCCTACTGCTACGGTGGTTACGCTAAAACCAATCCAGAACTACTGCAATTTATGCAGTATTTTGAACAGCAATATGCAATTCCATTGGAACAGGTCTATACCGCAAAGATGATGATGGGGCTATTTGATTTAATCCAGCAGCAGTATTTCCCTGAAAATAGCCGTATTTTGGCGATTCATACGGGTGGATTACAAGGTCGCTTAAAATAAAAAAAGCCACTCGCAAGTGACTTTTCATCTGATCAAATCAAGTGCTTAAAACCAACCATCGCCAATCGGCTTATTATCCATAAACACCACTAAGCCTTTGACAATGCGATAAATGAACCAGATTGATGCTGCGAATAGAATCGGAATGCCAATAAGCACAAAAGACAAAATAAACCCAATGATTGCAGCAATCAGAGTGATCCAAAAGGTTTTGATTTGCCACTCAAAATGACTGGCCAACCATGTTCCTTTTACCTCGTCACGCTTCATATAGTTCATAATAATCGCAGCAATACTGGTCAATCCTACAAAAATACTGGCCGCATAAAGCCCATACGCAATTAAGGTATATTGTCTGAGCTGATCTTGCTGATTCGGCGGCGTGCCTTCTAAAAAAGTCTTATCATTCATTATTGTTATCCCCTTTATTGAGACCAATTTTATAACATGCTTTGATTTTAAAAGTATGTTTTTTAATCAAACAATCAGCATACTCAAAAGGCTTTAAATCTTTTATAATTGCCCGCTTTTCCTCCCTTGAGTATTTTCCCCATGGTTCATCAAGTTGATGTTGTTGTTTTAGGTGCAGGTGCATCGGGCTTGATGTTGGCTGCAGAAGCAGGCAAACGTGGGCGCTCGGTTGTGGTATTGGAAAAGGCCAATAAAGTCGGCAAAAAGATTTTGATGTCAGGTGGTGGTAAATGTAACTTTACCAATCTGGAGGTCGAACCTGCCAATTATCTGTCTGAAAACCCACATTTCGTCATCTCAGCCTTAACGCGATATACCAATTGGGACTTTATTGCTTTGGTCTGCGAATACGGCATCGAGTACGAAGAACGCAAACACGGGCAATTATTCACTCTCAAAGGGTCGAAAGAAATTCTGGAACTTTTACTTTCAGAATGTGACAAAGCCAAACGTGTTCAGATTCAAACCCACTGTGAAGTACAGCAAGTGAAGACTCAGGCAGATTCCAGTTTTATTATTGAAACCAGTCAAGGGACTTATCACTGCGAATCCTTAGTCGTGGCAACGGGTGGATTATCCATTCCAACCCTCGGTGGCTCGGGCTTTGGCTACGAACTTGCACAACAGTTTGGTCATCATGTTTACCCAACCCGTGCAGGTCTGGTTCCTTTCACCTTCTCAGATCAGTTTAAAGAAGTCACAACACGCTTAAGTGGCAATGCATTAGATGCCACTTTGGTCAATGATCGTCATCAATTTACCGAAGCTTTGTTGTTTACCCATCGTGGTCTCAGTGGCCCAAGCTCATTACAACTTTCGAACTACTGGCATGTTGGGGAAAGCTTTAAAATTGATTTCTTTCCAAGCCAAGACTTTGCACAATTCTTTAAAGACAAGAAAAAATCACAGCCTAAAGTTCTACTGCGTACCTTAATCAGTGAATTTACCGCCAAAAGTATCGTACTTGAATTACAGCAATTGATTTGGGCAGAACAAAGTGAAACGCCTATTGGTAACCTCAGTGATGCACAGCTCGAACATATTGCAGCGCAATTGCATGCATTTACGGTGAAACCATCAGGTACTGAAGGTTACCGTACTGCCGAAGTCACACTTGGTGGGGTCGATACCAGTGAAGTATCCTCGAAAACCATGGAAAGTAAAAAACAGAAAGGTTTATATTTTATTGGTGAAGTGCTGGATGTTACAGGACACTTAGGTGGCTATAACTTCCAATGGGCATGGTCTTCTGCACAGGCAGCGGCTCAATTTGTCTGATATGACCATATGAATTACAGCACTTCAGGCTACATTCAATAAAATCTGTTTCAGTTTTGGTGGTCTGAAGAGTTTGCCGCTTCTGAAGTTGCGATTTGTTGTGTATTTTCAATGGGTCTCTCTTTAGAAGAGTTTGATTTAGCAACAACAAATTTATAAGCACTCGCCAAGAATCCAACAGTAATGCCTGCAATAATAATCGGTGCGAATACTCGATTTGGCCTCTTCATTTTCATTCTCCTATAGACTTTTTATTTAGAGACTATTGATACTTTAGCTATAAATGAATTGCTTTTGAGGTCAAATTTGTTATTTAAACTCTCTAACTTTACTCAAAATATCCAATCGCAATCCAAAACAAAAGCCAATAGCGCCGATACAAACAAAACGACCACCCTGCTTAGAGTGGTCGAATTGATTAAAAAAATCAAAGATTATTTTTTCTATTCATCCGAATAAGGCGGTGTAGGTGGCGTTGGATTCACCGTATTGGTTGAGGTTGGTGCTGTTGGATTCGCAGATTCAACGGATTCCTTATGTAAAGGATTCGGTTGTTTTGCTTCAGTTTTTGCCTTATCCAACAAATCGCTGAGCAAACGTTCTGCAGGTTGACGTCCACCTAAGCCAAAGGCCAAGGCAAAAGCCACAGCGACTGAGCCAAGTGTTAAGCCAAAAGCCAAATTCACAATCGAGTCAGCAATACCCATGGCTTTCAAGCCCATTGCAATCACCAAGCCCATAATTAAAATACGGACTAAATTGCCTAACCAGCGTGAACTGTTGTATTCACCACGTTGTACAATATTAGCAACCACATTAGCTAACCAGAAGCCGATCACTAGGATCACAGCACCAAGTAGGATACTGGCACCAAACTGGATAAACATCGCGATCAGTACACTGACCTGTTCTAATCCAAGTCGATTGGCCGCCTCTGAAACCGCAAATAACATGGTGAAGAAAACAATTAAACAACCGATCACATCAGAAACACGGGTTTGTCCCAAGAAGCGTTGTAAATCAAGCTTCATCGGGATTTCATCAACGCCTGCGCCAGAGATCAGTTCAGCCACTAAACGTCCCACAAAACGCGAGACGATATATGCCACAATTAAGATCAAACCTGCTGCAATGATTTGTGGAATTGCATACATGATCTGATTGAGCATTGCGGTTGCAGGTTGAGAAATCGCCTGAATACCCAAGGCTTCAAAGGCCACAATTAAAGTTGTAATAATAATGATGGCAAAGACAAATGAACCTAAGAATTTAGAAACATTTGAGTTCTTAAATAAGCCAACCTTTTCAGCTTGCGCCTGTAAACCCAGACTATTACTTAAGCCTTCAACAATACCTCTTACAATTTTCGCTAAAACATAGCCCACGAAAATGATCACAGCCGTAATAAACAGGTTCGGCAGATAAGCAATCGCTTCATTGACCATGTTTTGTACGGGAATTAAAAGCCCTGTTAAACCTAGAATTGATAAGACAATAGGCAAGAACAGTAATAACACTAACCAATAGAAAATTTCACCAATATTGCTACTGAGTGAACTGACACCAACTTCGCCACTCAGCTTCTCGTCGAGTTCAGTTTTAGAAAGTACATTGGTCAGCCCCGCACGTACCAGACGCGCGATAATCCAGCCAACAAATCCAACAGCAACTGCTGCCAGCAAGTTAGGTATATAAGCCAACACACGACCAACCATATTACTAAATGGATCACTGACCCCACTGATATTTAGGACATTGAGTGCACCAACGACAGCGAGAATCATCACAAACCAGAACACCAGTTTGGAGACCAGATTTTCAATATTTGGAGTACGGCCTGTTGCAGAAGACAATTTATGATTGGTATCAAGCTTTTGCAGTAATTTTTTAACACCTGCTGCAATCACTAAAGCAACAATCCACCCTACAAGTAGGATGACAACTGCAGCAAAAATAGGATGAAACTGATCCCAATAATACATTGCATCAAATCCTCCACGATTGGAGGGGTCACTAAAAAAATCATTCATGTTGTTATCCTTATATTGTGTTTTTAAATCTTGATACACATCCACCTAAGAACGTTCTGCAATTAAGAACATGATTTATGGATGCTTCCACCTTAGTTTTTGTCTATTTTCCAATCAATCAATGGCATCACTAATACAACAAAAAAGTCTCACAATATTGCAAAAAAGCTCATTGATTCACACCAATGAGCTTTATTATGAATTGGTTTTGGTCTAAAGATATGCTTGCTTAAGCATTCAGAATGGCCGACTGCATATGTGACATGATCACTTGAGCAGTTGGGTTAGCTGAATGATCAGCAACCATATAAACAAGTAATGCAATCAGGAAGATTCCGACCATAATCAAAATATAAACGGGTAATCTTCTCTTTTTGGTAATTTCTTCTTTGCTGGCCACATGAGGCTGTGGCTTACTAAAATCATGCATGATAGCAGCCCTCATCCTTTTACTTTTCAAGTTTTATATTAGCAACACTCAGTGTTGCATTGTGTGAAAAAGCTTCGGACTATCGTTGCACTGGTTTCAGAACTCTACTTTCTTTTATTTATTTTTTGTTTAAAATATAGTCGGTTTTAGAATGCGTTAAAATAAGCTATAATACGCGCCTCCTTTCTCAGCCGTTCTGCTTTATGTCCTATAGCCAACAAAGCGTTTCACTTGAATTAGACACTGATGTGACCCATCAATGTTTTTTACATCACACACGCGATGAACATTTGATTGGAATTATTGAGTTCAATAAGCCGAGCTATATTCTAAAATGGGGCGATTTAGAATACTTTCGTCGTCGTACCGAAGAGTTTTCGGTGATGCCATTGCCAGATTGTATCAATGCGATGATTGTCGATATTCGCAATGTACAGCCTTTTTTGGATAATGAAGTCCCGATTCTGCCTTGGCGTCTACTTGAAGAAGATTGCCCAGTACGCCTAGTCGTCCCACAAGATCGCCTGGAACATTATATCGGCTTGTTTGAACCGACTTGGTTAACCACCGATGTCGATACAGCTATTCAAGAAATTCGTGAATTTATGGATATGTTTGTACATTAAGACATATCCATTCACCACTCTTCTACCAATAATTCTCTACAGCAATATTCCCTTCACCACGACGATTCATAATGAGGCCACGTTGCTTCAGCGCTTCTTTGGTGTCCTCCACCATTTGTGGATTACCACATAACATCACATGACTACTGTCTCGGTTAAAACAGAGTCCTGCTGCTTTTTCTAATTCACCATTGCCAATTAAAACAGGCAAACGGTCGTGCAGGGCTGCATTCGGATCACGGGTAATGATTGGAATGAACTTAAAGCCGGTATGCCCTTCGCCAAATAAGGCTGCAATCTCTTGGATACGCTCGACATAAGCCAACTCAGATTCAGTACGGACGCTATACACCAGATTGATCTGCTGATATTTATTCCATGTTTCAAAGTCTTGTAACATCGATAAAAACGGCGCAAGCCCCGTGCCTGTTCCCAATAACCATAAATCCTGCGGTAAAGGTTGTTGATAACGTGCCAGTGTTAAATAGCCATAGGAAATTTTTTCCAGATACAACTCATCACCAACTTTAAGATGTTGCAGATTCGAGGTAAAAGCACCATCGGGCACAACAATTGAAAAGAATTCTAAAGTTTCATCAAAAGGCGAGGAAACAACAGAATAGGCACGTACAACCAATTCTCCCTCAACCATTAAACCAATACGGGCAAATTGCCCTGCGGTGAATTTGAAATGTGCTGGACGGGTCATGGTGAAGCTAAAAAGATTATGAGTCCAACGGTGTACAGATAAAACCTTTTCTACGCTAAATTTTTCAATTGACATGATGAGAACGTGGCACGAAACAGTGCGCTCATGTTAGCATGATCGAATAATTGATGGATACTCAAAACATTAAGGCTATTTAACATGCGCATGACATTACGCCAGTTGGCTGTTTTCGTGGCGGTCGCTCAAGAGGGAACGGTAACCAAAGCGAGTGATGCTGTCCGACTTACACAAAGTGCGGCAAGTATGGCTTTAGCAGATTTAGAAGATGGTCTAGGTGCACCACTCTTTGATCGTTTGGGTAAACGATTGCAGCTCAATGATTTGGGGAGATTTTTACTCCCGCAAGCTTTAGAAATTTTAGGTCGCTGTGATTCTTTTGAACAAGCGGCTAAGGGTGAATTACAAAGCATTGATCTACGTTTAGGCGCAACGCTTACAATTAGTGATTATTTAATGCCAGATTTGATGGCTGAATTTTTACAACGTCATCCACAAGCACATCTGCAACTGCAAGTGGGCAATACCCGTCAAATGATTGAAGCAGTCAATCAATTCCAATTGGATCTGGCCCTGATCGAAGGGTCTTGCCACTTACCTCAACTGCAATGTATCCATTGGCGTGATGATGAACTCGCCGTATGTTGTGCACCTGATCATCCTTTAGCACAACTGAATCGCCCCGTGAGTCCAACTGATTTCCTAGATGTGGAGTGGATTCTACGTGAGGAAGGCTCAGGCACTCGTGAAGTGTTTGATAATGCCATTTTGCAAGATTTACCCGATGCCAATATCCGTTTAACACTAGGTCATAATGAAGCGATCTTAAAAATTGTGGCGGGTGGTTTAGGCATGTCATGCGTGTCACGCCTAGCAATTGAACCACTACAAGAGAAAGGTCAGTTGGTGATCTTAGATACCCCATTTTGGCAATTAACCCGCCCGCTCTATATGCTCGTGCATCGTCAAAAGTACCAAGGACCTGGACTCAAAGCCTTTTTACAATTTTGTGAAAATCAGGTTTAATTCGCCCCAATAAAAAACGCTTCTAATAGGAAGCGTTTTTTATTGCTGCTCGATTTAGAAATCGAAGCTCACACCGAGTTTATAAGTACGACCTGCACCGACCGTGGTAAAGCCACTAGTGAACACACCATCCCAATATTTCTTGTCTGCGACATTATCGACATTGGCACGGAAAGTTGTGTTGACGCCACCAAGTTTAGTCGCATACTTCGCCCCCAAATCAACCAAGGTATAATCAGGTAACTTGAGTGTGTTATCAGCCGTTAAATATTGGTCATCGACATAGGTAGCAAACGCATTCACGCTTAACCCTTCAACAAAGGGGATCTGATAATCCACACCAACACCTGCAGTAAACTCAGGTGTACCTTCAATGGTTTTCCCTGAAAGATTCACACCACTTGAAATCGCTTTTTTATATTCAGTATCAATATAAGCCAGATTACCGTAAACAATCAGATCATCCGTGACTTTACCTGAAAAACCATATTCAACCCCTTTTGATTCGGTCTTTGCGCCATCCGTTGTGATTTGGGTAATGGCTTTATCATTTGGATCACGATAGGTTGTATCCGTCAGCGTGCTTGGTTTTTTAATTTGATAGAGTGCTAGAGTGTGTAACCAACGCTCGCCTTGGTATTTAGCGCCAATTTCATACTGCTTACTTTCAAATGGTGCAAAAGTTTTATTATAGTTCGCATCGGTCGCAACGCTCACTGTCGCACCTCTCACCAGACCTTCAACATAGCTGGCATAGAACGAGGTTTCCTCACCAAAAGGTTTCACAACAATCGCTGCACTTGGAGATAACTTATCATCTTTCAATGGTGGTGCATTCGTCGTGAGTGCCTTTAAATTCATGTCCTGATAGCGTACACCTAAAATAAATTGCAGCTTATCGTCCAGCATGGAAATCTGGTCACTCAGACTATAGCTAACATATACATCATCCGCAGTAGGAACAATCTCTGGCCATGTATCTGGCATATGGCCTTCATTGCTTGGATTGTAAATATTGGTTGGGAAATAAACCTCTGTTGCCCCTCGCCCTTTATGTTGGCTGTATTTACGTTTTAGATAATCAGCACGGAATGCCAGCGTATGAGAAATATCACCCGTGAAAATTTGACCTTCTAAACCCGCATTAAATGTGGTGTTATGCTCTTTTGAACCAACTCGGTAATATTGTGCCAACGCATCACCATTCGCACCAACCAAAGGCTTGGTATTGCCTACACATTGAATAGCACTCACACAATAATTGGCAGGCAAATCTCGCACAACCATACGCGTACCAAATAAATGCCCGCGATATTCACGCTCGTTAAATCCAACACCAGCAAATGCTTTTAGATTTGGTAAAAGCTTATATTCACCTGACAGCCCCACATAGTTAGCACTTTGCATACCCTCTAAATGTGGAAAATAATTCAGCTTGCCATCAGGTGCGGCTAATATACGTTTCAGAGTTGAAAAAGAAATCATAGCTGGTGAACCACCCTCACGACTATCGCGTGTGGTGTAGGCATCAAAATTAATTTTAGCTTGATCAGTGGTATAGTCGAGTGCCAAAACTGCTGCGGTATTTTTATCTTCTAGGCCATCAACAATATGTTCACCTTGTCCGTAAGTCGCACTGACACGTGCACCGAACTCCTTGTTTTCACCAAAACGGCGTGCCACATCAAAACCTGATTTGTAATAGCCACCATCTTCGTACATGGCTGATACTTGGGTCAAATCTCGATCAGCACGTTTGGTCGTGGCCATCACTACACCACCAATACTTCCCCCTGGAGCCATCCCAGCAATCAATGCATTCGGTCCTTTTAGTACGCTAGCAGAGCTCAAAATATCAGTTGGGGTTCGACCACTTGGTGACATACCATAAGAACCATTAATATTGGCATCTTCCCACGTCACGGCAAAACCACGAATCATAAAGTTTTCGTTTAAATGACCGCTATTCGTAGTCGTACGGATACTTGGATCATTTTTAAGAATGCCTGCGATCGAATCAGCTTGCTTATCTTTAATCGCCTGTTCTGTGTAAGACTGGATACTAAATGGTGTATCTAATACCGCTTTCTCGCCTAGAATACCTAAGCTGGCATCTTTTTTTAGTTTTCCTGTCGCATCCGTTGCCTGTGAATCGGCTTTTACCGTAATCGTTGGTAAAACGGTATTGTCTTCAGCAACAGCAAACATAGGCAAAGCAATGAGAGATAAAAATAATATATTCTTTTTCAAGTGATCAAACCCCGATAAAAATTTGACCACAGTATATAAGATAAATTTACAAATGATAATAAAAATCATTAATAAAATAATACCCATTTATTTGGTGAATATAAAAATCTCATCATGAGAATTCACATAATTTATTTTTAACTTAATAACCGATGAAATGCGTTGGTCTCTCAGGCTCAGTGCAACAGCTGATTAGCTACAATAGGCCAATCGAGAAGCAATAGTATTAGATCTTATAGAAAGAAAAAGAGGCTAGAAGCCTCTTCTCTCTTGAACTTTAAAAGCACGTTCCAATCAAACCAGAAAAATTAGCGTCTGAAATTTGATAATAGTTCTGATGTGATCGAATTATTGTGCGTCGCTATTTTAGTTTTTCTAGTTTTCGCTGGATTTGGATCAACAAGCTCAATTTTTGTGGCTTTGTACTTCCCGTCATTTTCGACGACCACAAATTTCACTTTTTCATTTCTTTTCGGCTCACCACCCGCTGGATACTCTGAAATATGAAAAAACACATCCCCTTCAGAGGTCCCAATAAAGCCAAAGCCTTTGTCTGGATTATATTGTTTAATTTTTCCCTGATAGAACTCTTGCTTCATGACATTTATCCTACTTTGCAAATCTGATAATCACAGTATATAAAAATAAAAAAGAGACTTTCAATCTATCCCCCAAAACAGCTTCAGGATGAGATCAAGTCTCTTTTTATGAATGTTTCAAAAATCAGTCTTTTTGAACACTACCAAAAATCTTGTCACCAGCATCACCCAGACCAGGAACAATATAGCCTTCTTCATTCAGACCTTGGTCAATCGATGCGGTATAAATCAACACATCAGGATGTGCAGCTTCTACTTTCGCAACACCTTCTGGCGCAGCAACCAAGACCATGACACGAATATCTTTACAGCCACTTGCTTTCAATACATCAATTGCAGCAATTAAAGAATTACCTGTCGCAAGCATTGGATCAATAATCATCGCTAAGCGATTGGCAACATCAGGCACCAACTTTTTATAGTAAGTGCGCACTTCTAAAGTTGCTTCATCACGCTCTAAACCTAAGACACTCACTTTCGCGCTTGGAATCAGACTAAGAACGCCCTCAAGCATACCAATACCAGCACGCAAGATAGGAACAATTGTGATTTTCTTCCCTGCGATACGCTGAGTTGAGACTTTCCCTGCCCACCCATCAATTTCATGATCAACAACAGGAAGATCCTTTGTTGCTTCATAAGTCAGTAACATCGTGACTTCTTGCGCTAATTCACGAAAGTTCTTGGTACTAATATCTGAACGACGTAATAAACCAAGTTTATGGCGAATAAGCGGATGACGGATTTCTTGAATCGACACGAATGAGTACCTAGGTAATATTAATCTCACTCTATTATAAAGTGTTTTTTTACTCATCAATAAAAAAGCCTCCAACTTTGGAGGCTTTTTTGTACAAATCCGACGATTACTGTTGTTGAGACAACATAAAGTGCAATGGAGAAAGGATCTCTGCCTTCAATGCCAAGTTAATCATTGGATCTGGATAAACACCCATCACCAATACTAATAACGCAGCAGCAAGGACCATAAGACCACCGACTTTACTTCCCCAATGGGCATCCGCATCAATACGAGGTACATCTGGTGGAGTCATATACATCACCACCATCACACGTAAATAGTAGTACAAACCGATACCACTACCCACCACGATCATTGCCGCCAAGAACCAGTGTTGCGTTGTCACCGCAGCCATCACAACTAGGAACTTACCAATGAAGCCCGCTGTTAATGGAATCCCTGCTAAAGACAACATCATCACAGTTAATGTTGCAGTCAAGATCGGACGGCGCCAGAACAAACCACGGTAGTCAGCAAGGCTTTGTGCTTCATCGACGTTGTTATACGGGCTCGACATTAATGCAACTGCACCAAATGCACCGATTGTGGTCAATACATAGGTAATTACATAAACAGTCACACTACCCAAACTTGCGTAAGTCATGCTGATTAAAGCAATCAACAAGTAACCGAAGTGTGCAATCGATGAATAACCCAAGATACGTTTCAAGTTGACTTGACGAACTGCAAGTAAGTTACCCACCACGATCGACAATACCGCAATGATTGTAATTACTGTCACTAATGATTCAACCAAGATTGCACCAGAAGTCAGTAAGTAACGTACAAATAGACCAATCGTTGCAACTTTCGCAGCCGTTGCCAAGAAGGTTGCCATAGGCGCTGGTGCACCTGCATACACATCTGGCGTCCATTTATGGAATGGCGCAAGTGAAAGTTTGAATGCAACAGCAAAGGTAATTAAGCCTAAGCCCAATAACACCATTGGTTGTTTGATCGCAGCAAATAATGCCTGAACAGAGTCATAGAATGACAATGAACCTGTGTATGCATAGATATACGCCATACCCATGAGCAACATTGCAGAAGCAGTCGCTGAAAGTACAAGGTATTTAATCCCCGCTTCCAAAGACTGACTACGTTGATAGGTATACGCCAACATGCCGTATACAGGAATCGACATCAACTCTAGGCTGATGAAGAACGCTGCATAGTGTGAGCTTGAAACCAACAACATTGCGCCTGTCACTGAACACAGTAACAAGATATACAACTCTTCGCGGTTGTCCTTATAGGTCTCAATATAAGCATGAGATAAAGTACAGCACGCTAAAGCAGCAATCAAAATCAGGAATTGATAGAGCATGGTAAATGGATCAACCATGAACATGCCCATCACGTTTACTGGTGCAAAGTGCCCACTAAACATGGTGTATCCAATATAAATTGCAGCAAGGTTTAAACCCACAACCGAAGTTGTTGCAATCAAATTGTGATTACGCTTAATCGCAGTTAATAACATCACGACGATTGCGGTCAAAGCCACAATCATCACGGGAGCAAGTGGCATTAGCTCAGAAAAAGAAATTGTGAAGTTCATAATTTATTGCATCTCCACATGTTCAAGTTGAGTTGCTGCCTGTTGAACAGTCTCGACAACGTCTTGTACTGGCATATAACTATTTACTAACCATTGCATGCTTGAATGAGACATATCCAAGAATGTTTGCGGGTACATACCTAACCAAAGCAAACCGATCGCACAGATCATCAAAATGCTCACTTCACGAGCTGATAGATCTTTAAGTGGGCTGGTATAGTGCTGCTTTTGCTCTGGATTTGGTTCACCAAACAATGCTTTGTGAATCAGAATCAGACCATAAAGACCTGCAAATACCAAGCTTACTGCTGCAATAATCGTGAACGCTGGATAAGCTTTGAATGAACCCATCAAGATCAGGAATTCACCAATAAAGTTACCTAGACCTGGTACACCAACCAATGCTGCAACAAAGAACATCAAGAAGAATGGCAAGTATTGCAGTTGGCCACGAAGACCACCCATCAAGCGTAAATCACGTGTATGTAAACGCTCGTACACTTGACCCGACATTATGAACAATGCAGCAGATGACAAGCCATGTGCCAACATCATGATCATGAGGCCTTGGAAAGTCAGGATATTACCTGCATAAATTGCAAGTAAGATGAAACCCATGTGCGAAATAGACGTGTACGCAAGTAAGCGTTTCATATCTGTTTGTTGGTACGCTAAGAATGCACCGTAGAAAATACCAATCAGACCCAAAATAATGGCGATATCAGCAAATTGTGCTGATGCAGCTGGGAAGAATGGAATTACGAAACGAAGCAGACCGTACGCAGCTGTTTTAATCAAGATACCCGCTAAATCCACAGAACCCGCTGTTGGTGCTTGTGCATGCGCATCAGGTAACCAACCGTGTAATGGGAATACTGGTAACTTCACTGCAAAACCAATGAAGAAACACAGCATGAATGCATAAGCAACTTCAGGTGGTAAGTGGTTCGCAACAGCCAATAGATAGTTGTAATCGAAACCGATCATACCTGTCATCATGTATCCATAGACCACAAGGCCTAAGATACCGATCAACATGATCAAACCAGCGATTTGAGTATATAAGAAGAATTTGGTTGCAGCATAAACACGCGAACGACCATTCGACCCAGAGTGTCCCCATAACGCAATCAAGAAGTAGATTGGTACGAGCATCATCTCCCAGAAGAAGAAGAACAAGAATAAGTCAATCGCCAAGAATACACCGATGACCCCACCTAAACTCCAAAGTAAGTTTAAATGGAAGAAACCAACGTTCTTTTGAATCTCACCCCATGAACAGCCAACTGCGAGTACACCCAGTAAAGCAGTCAACAACACCATGAGTAAAGATAAACCATCCACCGCTAAGTGAATGCTAATGCCTAAAGTCTGAATCCAAGGAAGATGGAATTCAGCCGCCCAAGTCGGGACTTTACCGCCCAACTCGTAGCTAAATGTACCACTTTGCCACAGTGCAATGCCCAAACCGAAGGTAATCAGCATACCAATCAGGGCAATCCAGCGCGGCAAATGTTGGTCGTATTTATCGACTAACCAACAAATAAAACCAGCAATGAAAGGAACTAAAATCAGTGCGGGTAAAATTAAATTGTTTTCCATTTTATTTCCCCACAACCTGAATCACGATCAAGATCATCAATAACACCACTACACCGAGTGACATGCTTGAAGCGTATTCACGTAATGAACCTGTTTGACGCGAACTTGTAAAGCTATTACCACCCTTCACAATTGCAGGGAGCACTAACCATAAACCGTCAACTGGATCACGACCTAAAATTTTCGCAATCAATAAATAAGGTTTTACAAATACGATGTCATACAAAGCATCGAAACCAAATGCTGTACGGCAAATGTGCGCTAAACCTGAACCCAAAGATGTTTGAGCAAAAGCTTTTACTGCACCGTATGCAAAAGCAAACAAGAAGATACCCACAGCTAAACCAGCGAGGGCAACACCACTTGCTAAATGTTCAGCATGAGAAACTGCAGCTTCCAAGCTCTCAGGAACAACAAAACTTGGAATACTTGCAGCAGTCAATAATTTTGCAACTGGTGCTTGTAGGAAGTAGCCGATACCTGTTGATAACGCAGCAAGAATCGCAAGTGGACCCCAGTAAGTTACGCCATGAATTGCATGTGCATGGGTTTTCTCTTCGCCGAAGAATACCACCCAGATTAAACGGAAAGTATAGATAGACGTTAAGAATGCACCCGCAACACCAACCCAGTACAAAGTATTGTAAAGCGGAAGATTTGCAATTGTAGACTGTGCATAGACTGCACCCAAGATCGCATCTTTAGAGAAGAAGCCAACAGTCACGATTGGAAGTGCTGCCAATGCGCCACCACCAATTACGAAACACCAGAATACGAATGGAATCTTGTGACGTAACCCACCCATTTTGAAAATGTTTTGTTCGTGATGACATGCAAGAATTACGGCACCTGAAGAAAGGAACAATAACGCTTTGAAGAATGCGTGAGCCAACATGTGGAATAAACCAGCTTGGTATGCTTCAGCACCCACCGCCATAAACATATAACCCAACTGACTCATGGTTGAGTAAGCCAAGATACGCTTGATATCGGTTTGCACCAATGCGGCAAAGCCAGCAACCAGCAAAGTCACAGCACCTGTAATCGAGATGAACTGCATGACTTCTGGTGCCATTTCCATCACAGAGAACATACGGCAGCATAAGTACACACCCGCTGTAACCATTGTTGCAGCGTGGATCAATGCAGATACTGGTGTAGGACCAGCCATCGCATCAGCTAACCAAGTTTGTAATGGAATTTGTGCTGATTTACCCGCCGCACCCAAGAACAACATCAATGCTGTCCAGATCGACAATGATGAGCTTTGCGTCATGACAGTCGCTGCATTTTCAACAATGTACTGAATATTCAACGTACCAAATTGTTGATAGAGCAAGAACAACGCGATGAGTAAGAATACGTCACCCACACGTGTTACGGTGAATGCCTTGATTGCTGCCCAACCATTTGCAGGGTTTGAGTAGTAGAAACCAATCAATAAGTAAGAGCACAGACCTACGCCTTCCCAACCTAAGAACAATAACGCCAAGTTATCGCCCAATACCAACAACAACATGCTGGCAACGAATAGGTTGAAATAAGAGAAGAAACGCGCATAACCTTCTTCACCACGCATATACCATGATGCGAAGATATGAATCAGGAAGCCAACACCTGTGACCATACCTGTCATCAATAAAGACAAGCCGTCTAAATGTAGGCTAATGCCTGGCTCAAAACCGCCAACACTGAACCAAGTCCATAAGTGTTGAACAAAAACGGTTTGACCACTGCTGGTAAATGCAAGACCGGCAATTAAAGCAAATAACGCAGATAAACCCACTGAACCGACGCCAATAATGGCAGCTACATTTTCAGAAAGTTTGTCACGCCCTGCCGCTAAAAGGATAAAACCAATGAGCGGAAATAAAACGGTTAAATATAATGTACTCATCCGCGCATCTCACTAGCAGCATCCACATCCAAGTGATGGAAGCGATGATAAAACTGAAGGACGATCGCAAGACCAATACATGCCTCTGCTGCAGCAAGCGTCAGGATCAAAATGAACATAATCTGTCCATCTGGTTGAGCCCAAACACTACCTGCCAAAACGAATGCCAACGCAGCAGCATTCATCATTACCTCAAGGCTCATTAGCATAAATAAAAGGTTGCGTCGCACCATTACACCGTAAAAACCCAGTGCAAAAAGGATGGTTGCAACGATCAAACCATGTTCTAAAGGGATGTGTCCCATTATTCTTTATCCTCTTCTGCACCTGGTTCACGTTTGCCTAAGTGGAATGCTGCAACAAGTGCTGCAAGCAATAACATCGCGGCAACTTCTACCAATAATAGATAGTGAGTAAATAGTGCTTGACCGACTGCTTTAGGTCCAACAACTTCTGTACCCATTGGCGCAGAAATCGTGGTGTATTCACCACCGAGCATCCACACCAAGATTAAGCCCAATAAAAAGCTCATCAGTGCAGGAAAAGCCCAAGCATCTGAAGTCAACCATTTGCTTTCTTGTTCAATGGTATCTTGTCCAAGGTTCAACATCATGACAACGAAGACGAACAAGACCATGATCGCACCTGCATAAACGATGATCTCAAGGGCAGCCGCAAACGGCGCCCCCACGATCATGAAAATTCCAGCAACAGCAAGAAGAGAAACGATCAAGCTAAGTAATGCATGCACAGGATTGGTGTTGGTCACAACACGTACTGTCGAAACAATGGCCACAAGTGCCATCAAATAAAATGGCCACATCATGGTAATAAGCTCCGTACATCTACTGGTGCACTTTCTTTTTGTGCTTGACCTTTTTCTTTACCGCTCACAGCCATACCGGTGACACGATAGAAGTTGTAGTCAGGATATTTACCCGGTCCAGAAATGAGTAAGTTTTCTTTCTCATACACCAAGTCTTGACGTACATATTCACCCAGTTCGAAATCTGGTGTCATCTGAATCGCTGTGGTTGGACATGCTTCTTCACACATACCGCAGAAAATGCAGCGTGAGAAGTTAATACGGAAAAATTCTGGATACCAACGTCCATCTTCTTTTTCCGCTTTTTGCAATGAAATACAGCCCACTGGACATGCAACCGCACAAAGGTTACATGCCACACAACGCTCTTCACCATCTGGATCACGCGTTAATACGATACGACCGCGATAGCGTGGAGGCGCAATTTGTTCACCTGGTACTTCTGGATATAAGATCGTGTCACGTTTACGTGTTACATGGCTGAACACCATCCATAACGAACGTACAATCGATCCAAAGCCAGCTAGAATTTTATACATTTTGTACTCCCTGCTGTCCTAGGCCTGATTCATCAGAATCACAGCACCAGTCACTAACAAGTTGACCAACGCCAATGGCAAACAAACTTTCCAACCAAAGTTCATCACTTGGTCATAACGTGGACGCATTAACGAACCACGAGCCAAGACAAACATCATTACAAAAAATGCTGTTTTAATCACGAACCAGAATAATGGTGGAACAAATGGAATTTCTAAGTTAAATGGTGCAAGCCATCCGCCGAAGAATAAAGTCACGATCAAAGCAGAGATCAAAACAACGTTGACGTATTCCGCAACGAAGAACATCCCCCACTTCATACCACCATATTCGACATGGTAACCTTCAGCCAATTCTTGTTCAGCTTCTGGTTGGTCAAATGGGTGACGGTGCGTGACCGCAACACCCGCAACCACAAAGATCAAGAAACCTAAGAACTGAGGAATGATGAACCACATATCACGTTGTGCTTCAACAATCTCACGAAGGTTGAATGAACCTGCAATCGCAACCACACCCATCAACGAGATACCCAAGAACACTTCATAAGAAATGGTTTGAGCAGCAGAACGAAGACCACCGAGTAATGAGTATTTGTTGTTAGACGCCCAACCACCAAATAACACTGCATAAACTGCAATACCCGCCATTGCCATAAAGAACAATAGGCCGATACTCATATCCGCAACGCCCAGTGTAGGACTTACCGGAATCACCATAAATGAAAGTACCGCAGTTGCCATCGCAACTGCTGGTGCTAAACGGAAAGTCAGCTTATCAGCAAACTTTGGTGTCCAGTCTTCTTTGAACATGATCTTGAGCATGTCGGCAACGATCTGGAACATACCACCCGGACCAACACGGTTTGGACCGTAACGGTCTTGCCATAATGCCAAGAGACGACGCTCAATAAATGACATCAAAGCAGCAACCAAAACCACCACCAGCAAGATCACAATCGCCTGAATCACAGAATAAGCGATTGGCCAGTTCTCAGCCCAAAGTGGCGTTTGACGTATAATTTCTTGATTCATGAATTACACTCCTACCGCCACAGAAACATGCTCTGCCAATGAAACAGTTGGTGCTAAACCAATTGGGTAACCAATATAACCTGTTGGTAAATATTCGATCACTTGTACTGGCAAGCTAATGCTTGTTTCACCCGCTTTCACAGTAATACGTTGACCATCTTGAACATTTAAACGTGTCGCATCTTGCTCACCCACAGCAAACATTGCTTCAGGAATACGAGATTCCATCGCAGGTGTTTTAATGGTGAATTCGCCAGAACCAAAAATATGGTGCATTGGCACAAGGCGGAAGCTTTCAGGATTCACAACAACAGCAGTTGGTGCAACATAGCTACGTGCAGGACGTTTAGCTAAACGATCGAATAAACGTACACCTGAATCACCACCTTTTAAGTGACCACCCACTTCATCTTGGTATTTGTTCCAAGCTTGTGGTGAGTTCCAACCCGCAGACCATGCGAAAGGTACCAATGAAGATGCAGTCTGATTCCCGACATAACCTTCCATCGAGAATGTTAATGCTGAATCAGGATCAGTCGGCTGTTTTGGCTCGTGAATCGATAACGGCGCACGCATTGCGGTACGACCTGAGTAACGACGTGGTTCACGTGCAATTTTCAAACCGTGGATACGATAGCCAGCATCTGGCGCAACGTCTTCAATTGCAGCAAGCACAGGAACATTCTTCACGATGTCATCAATCACATCATCCAGCAATGTCCAGTCCACTGCTTTGCCTTTGAGACCCGTCTCAATGGCATGTAACCAGCGCCAAGATTCTTTGATCGCATATTCAGGTTTGTAATAGCTTGGGTCATACACTTGATAGAAACGTTGTGCACGGCCTTCTTGGCTCACCACAGTACCATCACCTTCAGCGAAACTTGCTGCTGAAAGTACGATATCCGCAAGTTTCAAGGTTTCAGTTTCGCTATGATCGAGTACGACCACAGTCTCAGCCTTGTCAAATGCAGCCTTCACTTGAGCAACAGGTAAACGACGAGTTAAGTCATTTTCAATCACAACCACTGCATCATAATCTTGTGCAAATGCTTGTTCTAAGCTTAAGCCACCAAATAGAGCCAAGCCCATTGAGTTCACTTCAGGAACAGTCAATGACAAGCCCGCATGCTCACCTAAGTTTTGTGCAACTTGAGCTGCAGCTTCCATGATTGCAGGGTCTTGTAAGCTCGTACCAGAGATAATCAATGGCTTTTTCGCCGCCTTCAAAGTATCTGCAATGGTTTGTGCAAATGCTTTGGCATCATCAGCCAGACCCGTCAATACTTCGCCTTTAACAGCAGCAGCAACCGCGAAACCTAAACGTGCGATATCATTTGGAGATGCAACCACTTCACCTGTTGCAACATCCGCTAAACGCGTTTGTGTTGCAGCAAGGATATAAATTGGTGATTTTGCATCTTGACCGATACGTTGTACAGGTTCAGCTAACCAGTCTGGTGTACGTGTCGCAGCAGCCATTTCTTTAGCTTTATTTTTCGCAGCTTGGCGAACAGACAATGCCATACGTGGTGCAGTTTGAGTTAAGTCTTCACCTAAGATCAACACCGCATCATAGCTTTCAATTTCACGCATGTTCGGGTTATAGATACCCTGTGTTTGCATGATTGATGCAGCTAACTCAACCAAGTTTTGATCTTTTTGAGACATACCTGTTGAGTAATTGTCTTGTCCAACCAATTCACGCAGTGCGTAGTTTGATTCCAAGCTTGCGCGTGGTGAACCAATACCTAACACTTTCTTGCCTTGAAGTTGAGTAATCACTTGATCAAGTGCCTGATCAACACTCACGGTCACAACAGTTTCACCATTACGGAACTGCGGTTGACGTGGACGATCTTCACGATTCACATAACCCGTACCGAAACGACCTTTGTCACAAAGGAAGTATTGGTTGACTGAACCATTGAAACGGTTTTCAACACGACGGATTTCGCCATAGCGTTCACCCGGAGAAATGTTACAACCTGAAGAACAGCCATGACATACGCTTGGCGCATACTGCATGTCCCACTTACGGTTATAGCGTGCTGAATGTGTCTTGTCCGTGAATACACCTGTTGGGCAGACTTCAGTCAAGTTACCAGAGAATTCAGACTCTAAAGTTCCTGATTCTGGACGCCCGAAATAAACACGTGAAGCATTGGCATATACACCAAAGTCCGTACCACCCGCATAATCTTTGTAGTAACGCACACAACGATAGCACGCGATACAACGGTTCATCTCATGTGCAATAAACGAACCCAACTCTTGGTTGTGATGCGTACGTTTCGTAAAGCGATAGCGACGACGGTCATGTTGCGTCATGACTGTCATATCTTGTAAATGACAGTGACCACCTTCTTCACAGACTGGACAGTCGTGTGGGTGGTTAGTCATTAAGAATTCAACAATCGACGCACGGAAATCCGTTGCTTCTTTGTCTTCAATCGAAATATAGGTATTGTCGGCAGCAGGTGTCATACATGACATCACCAAGCGTCCACGTGTGTCCTCAGGATTTGCATACTGAGTTACCGCACATTGACGACAAGAACCAACAGAACCTAAGGATGGGTGCCAACAAAAATACGGGATGTCGATGCCAAGGCTTAAACATGCTTGTAGCAAGTTTTCAGTGCCGTTGACTTCATACGATTTTCCATCGACATGAATTGTAGCCATAGTCGAATTCCTTAAGCTTGTTCTACGTCTAGAGCAGGAGCATGGGTTTTAACCTTTGCTTCAAACTCGCCACGGAAATATTTAAGTGCGCCCATAAGCGGCTCCATCGCACCTGGTGCGTGAGCACAGAAAGTTTTACCAATCCACAATTTACGAGTAAGTTCTTGTAAGTGATCGATATCTTCTTTCTTACCTTCGCCTGCTTCGAGTGCTTTAAGCGCTTTAACTGCCCAAGGTAAACCATCACGGCATGGTGTACAGAAACCACATGATTCACGTGCAAAGAATTCTTCTAAATTACGTGTTGCAGAAACCATACATTGAGTTTCATCCACAACCATCAACAAACAAGTTCCTAAACGTGAACCCGCTTTCATGATTGTTTCAGAATCCATTGGAAGATCAATGTGCTCGGCTGCTAAAAAGTCAGTCGAAGCGCCACCCGGTAACCATGCTTTCAAAGTGAGACCATCACGCATACCACCGGCATGTTCTTCAATCACTTCACGCGCTGTTGTACCGAATGGAAGTTCCCAAAGACCAGGGAATTTAACTTTGCCTGATGCACCATAGATTTTGGTACCCGGATCTTTCGACTTACCAGCAGAAAGATTGATGTACCACTCAGGACCACGCAGCATAATCGCTGGCAAGTTGTTATAGGTCTCAACGTTGTTGACAATCGTTGGACGGCCCCATGCCCCTGCAACTTGCGGGAATGGTGGCTTAGTACGCGGATTGGCACGACGACCTTCAAGCGAGTTAATTAATGCAGTTTCTTCACCACAAATATAACGACCTGCACCGGTATGCACGTATAACTCAAAGTTCCAACCTGTTCCAAGGATATTGTCACCCAAGTAACCTTTGGCACGAACTTGCTCTAATGCTTCATTTAAGTATTGAGCCGCTTCGATATATTCGCCACGGATGAAGATATAACCATGAGTCGCTTCAAGGGTATAACCTGCAATCAGCATCCCTTCGATCAATTGATGTGGAAGTTTTTCCATCAACAAACGGTCTTTAAAGGTTCCTGGTTCCATTTCATCGGCATTACAGATCAAATAGCGTGGACCACCATCATTGGGTGCCATCAATGACCATTTGATCCCTGCTGGGAAACCCGCACCACCACGACCTTTAACCGTCGCAGCTTTAATCACTTCAAGCACATCTTTTGGCGGCATACCAAGTGCTTTTTTAAAGCCAGCATAACCTTCAAGTGCTTCGTAATCGTCAGCAACACGGACGTGCTCTTGCTTGCTCAAACGCCAAGTTAATGGATGCGTTTCTGGGTTACCGTCGCCATAAATTGGTTTTGGTTCAGTATTCATACATACTTCTCCAATAACTGTTTGACTGATGACACTTCCACTAAACCGTGGGTATCTTCATCAATCATTAAAGTTGGACCTTTATCACAGTTGCCTAAGCAGCAAATTGGGAGCAAGGTAAAACGACCATCTGCTGTGGTTTGTCCGTACTGGATACCCAACTCACGCTGAAATGCTTCAGCTAAAGTTTCTGAACCCATCAAGAAGCACGCAATTGAGTCACATAATAAAATCACGTGACGACCAACAGGTTGGCGATAGATTCGGTTATAGAACGTCGCTACGCCTTCTAAATCAGCCACACTAATCGTCAGCAATTGTGCAATTGCATTCATTTGCGCATCATCTACCCAGCCATTACGGCCTTGTACACACTTCAACGCATCAAGCGATGCTGCACGTGGGTACGGATAGTGACCAATGTGATGTTCAATTTCATGGATTTCTTCAGCAGTCAAAATCCCTTCAACATTCACACGAGGTTTTTTATCAGTCAAAATCATCATAATCGTTTACCCCTAGCGATCCACGTCAGCCATAACCACGTCAATGGTCGCCAAATAAATGATCAAGTCAGAAACCAAACTGCCGTTAATCACTGAAGGCATTTGCTGTAAGTGAGTGAATGTCGGTGTACGAATACGGGTACGGTAACTCATGGTTGACTTGTCTGAAGTCAAATAATAAGTACTCGCACCTTTCACGACTTCCGTCATAAATGATGACTCACCAGCAGGCATTACTGGACCCCAAGATACGCTCAAGAAGTGCGTAATCAAGGTTTCAATATCTTGTAATGTCTTATCTTTCGGTGGTGGAACAGCCAATGGATGATCCGCTTTATATGGACCAGACGGCATGTTGTCCAAGCACTGTTGAATAATTTTCAACGACTCAGTAATTTCACGGAAGTGAACCAAGACACGTGCATATGCATCGCCTTCATATTCCACTGGAATATCAAAGTCGAAGTTTTCATAACCACTGTATGGACGATATTTACGAACGTCAAAGTCAATCCCCGTCGCACGTAAACCAGTACCTGTTACACCCCAAGCCAACGCAGATTTAGCATCGTATTGCGCAACATTGCGGGTACGACCAATAAATACTGAGTTTTTAAGCGCCGCAGTGTAGTACTCGTTCAAACGTTTCGGCATCCATTCCAATAATTCTTTCACCAGCTTTTGCCAGTTATTTGGAAGGTCATGTGCCGTACCGCCGATACGGAACCATGCTGGGTGCATACGGTAACCCGTAATCGCTTCAACGATGTCATAGACTTTTTGACGGTCTGCGAACATATAGAATACAGGGGTCATACCGCCCGCATCCTGAATCGCTGTACCACAGAACAATAAGTGGTTATTGATACGGAATAATTCGTTCAGCATCACACGAATGACTTGTGCACGCTCAGGTACTTTAATACCAGCAAGCTGCTCAACTGCCATCACGTATGGCATGTTTTGCGCACAACCACCTAAGTAGTCAACACGATCGGTATAAGGAATGAATGAATGCCATGTTTGACGTTCAGCCATCTTTTCCACACCACGGTGGTGATAACCGATATCAGGTACACAGTCTTTCACTTCTTCACCATCCAACTGTAACACCACACGGAAAGCACCGTGCGCAGATGGATGGTTAGGACCCAAGTTCAGGAACATGAAGTCTTCGTCGTCATTACCGCGCTTTAGACCCCAGTCTTCTGGTACAAAGCGTAAGTGTTCTTGTTCGAAATCTTGCTTTGCTTGGTCTTGCATATACGGCGTATATTCTGTCGCACGCGCTGAATATTCTTTACGTAATGGGTGACCTTCCCAATAGGTTGGCAACAAGATACGACGGAGCATTGGATGCCCTGCGAAATCGATACCAAACATATCGTAAGCTTCACGCTCGTACCAGTTGGCATTTGGCCAAATGTTGGTTGCAGTTGGAATGCTTAGATCATTTTCATTCAACGCAACTTTAATACGAATATCACTATTACGCTCAAGCGATAACAAGTGATAGAACACAGTAAAGTCAGATGCCGGTAAACCATCACGGTGAACACGTAAACGCTCATCTACCGCTGACAAGTCAAACAACATCACATAAGGACGTTCCACTTTACGGAGGAACATAAGGACTTCTTGCACGCGTGCGCGCTCAACCCAGACTGTTGGAAACTCTTCAAAAGTCGTCTGCACATAGAAGTTCTCACCAAATTTGGTTTTGAGCTCTTCTACGATTGCAAATGCAGGGCGGGAATCAACTGGTGTTGATTCTGGCATAGCAATGTCAGTTTCAGCCATTGGCTTGGCTTCCTATTTAATACAAATTCTGGCAATTTTTCCGATGACCATACCCATCACGGGACATGTCAAAAACTCATCGAGAAAATTATTTAATATCATCCATAGAGCGTAAGTTTTTCACCGCAATACGTTCAGCATTTTTACGGTCACGTTCTGGCATCATCTTTGGCTTATACACAGGCTGAAGATCATCACCAATAACCGCTGAAAGTGGACGGCGCTCTAGTTGAATTTGGTCTTGAAGTAACATCAATGCTTGAATCAATGCTTCTGGACGAGGCGGGCAACCTGGGATGTACACATCAACAGGAATAATTTTATCGACACCTTGAACCACAGAGTAGATGTCATACATACCGCCAGAGTTCGCACAGGCACCCATTGAGATGACCCATTTAGGCTCAAGCATTTGTTCATACAAACGTTGAATTACAGGTGCCATTTTGACAAAGCAGGTCCCTGCAACAATCATCAAATCTGCTTGACGTGGTGAAGCACGAATAACCTCAGCACCAAAACGGGACAAGTCATGTACACCCGTTAAAGTCGTTGCATATTCAACGTAGCAGCATGAAGTACCGAAGTTAAAAGGCCACAAAGAGTTTTTACGCCCCCAGTTCACCGCTGTATGCAACACATCTTCAAGACGCGTCATCATCACGCTTTTATTAACTTCTTCCTCAAGTGGATCAGTTACGATTTGACGATCTTGTAATGGATATTGATCGGCATCTGGATTCGCACGGGTTAAAGTATATTTCATCCCGACTTACTCCTTTTTAAGTAATGATGTAGTCGGTGTTTTAGATTTAACACGACCTGAAGACTGTGCTGGAATATGACCAGTAGGATCGACAACTAACTCTTCAATATTATTGAATCGCGTAATGTCAGCAATGTTCATATTTGGCGAACCTATTTTGGTTTTAATCCCAGCTGCTTTGCGACGATCTGAAGGTGCCCAGTTAAGTGCGCCTGTAGAAAGCTCATAAATCAAACCGATTAATAAAACCAAAATAAAGACAGCAGCAGTTGCAAAACCAACCCAACCGACTTCACGAACTGAAGTTGCCCAAGCGTAGAGATAGAGGGCTTCTAGATCGAAAACCACAAAGAAAATTGCAACTAAATAGAACTTGGCTGACAAGCGGATACGAGCACCGCCCGCACCAACTACACCTGATTCAAACTGCTCTTGCTTTGCACGTCCCCATGCTTTACCCCCTAGGAGTAAGGGAACAGTGAGCATAAAAACGCAAAGAAATGTAACGCCGATCACGAAGGCAATTATTGCCCATTCGTATGGAGTAATGGCACTCATGCGGGGATAACTCCTGGCAGGCCTATTTTTAACAAAGAATGTATGTATTGGCCTTCAAATACACCAAACACAAAATTAATCCCGCCAATTGTACCTGATTTCTAATTTCTCATGCTAGTTGAAGCGCTTTAGTCTTTCGGATGATTTTGTCCTTAAATTTACCGATATATCCAAGATCATGGTTAATTCACCCCTAAAAATCGAATTATCTAATCAAGAAGACTATATTGATCATTTTTTTCTTTTTCTACGTCGAGAAAAAAACTAAATTTTGAGTGGTTCGCCCCAATATATTGCAGCACGAACTAAATCATTGCATTGATACAAATTTATGATGAAAATTTAAACAAAAGTTAGGGTCTGTTGACATTTCAGCCATGCATTGCGTTATCGGCTAAACGACAGAAATAAGGCATGAAATGCAGGCAATGGTGATCCCCTTGTCAAGTTTCATAACGCAGTTTATGGAGGTTTTAGCCATAACCTGAGCAAGAGCAAAGCATTGCTTTGATTGCAGCGTAAGGACAGGGACATTTTTTGCCGTTACGGTGTTAGGTCTTACTCACTTAGAATAACTAGGTTTCGCAAAACCTGCCTTGTACCGCCGAAAAAACGTCCTCTGTCGCAAGCACCTGTGAAATCTCAACAGACCCTATATAATAGCGCGACCTTGTCTCCCCATAGAACCGCGTCAGCATGCCCCAAGCCTATGCAGCATTAAAACCACGCTCACTTTTACAATTATTTCTACTTTTTAGTGGGATAATTCTATTGTGCTGCCTACTCGGTATTGCAACCAGACACCTCACCTTTCTTGCCTCTTTTTGGCCTGCTAACTCGGTTCTGCTCGGTTTACTGATTCGTTTTCCGCAAACTCGGCATCCAATCAGTTTTATTGGAGCAATTGTCGGCTATCTCCTTGCCGATACCTCACAAGATACGCCTTTTTTACTTAATATTTGTCTAACCTCAGCCAACCTGTTGTATGTCATCACGACATTGGCCCTATATATCAAATTTAATGCATTCATCCGTTCAATGCATCATGGTTATTTTTATCTATTTTTATTTAGTTTTTGCTGTATCGGTGGTTTGGCTAGCTCATTATTTGCAGCCATCACCCTACCTTTATTTAACACCAAATTTGCTTTAGGTTCATTTTGGATTGATTTTGGTTATTGGTTTACTGCGGAAATTCAAAACGCATTATTACTGCTCCCTGCAATCATTAGTGCTCCTCTTTGGAGTGAATTTAAACAACAACTCAAAGAGTTTAAGACGCAAACGGTACAAGAAAGCTTACCGCTATTTGCGGTTATTTTTTCGATTGCAATTGGCTACTATGATGCAGGTCCAGGCTCCCTACTTTATCCAATTGCAGCACTGATCTGGTGTGCGTTGAGTTATCGCCATTTTTCAGTGGCAATTATTACTTCGATCAGCTGCGCCTTTGTGATCTATCACGTTTCGCAGAACTACTTACTACTTTACCCCCAGCAATTTTTAAATAATGCCATCTCAATCCGCCTTGGGCTGATTATGATGACTATTGCCCCACTCACCGTGTCCAGCATCAATATGGTGAGATCCAAGCTAATCCAAGAATTACAACATACCATTGCCCATGATGAACTCACCTCTAGCCTAACCCGCCGCCAATTTCTGCAATCGGTGCAACTGTTCCAGCAGCAAGCAACACAGGCTGGTCAAAGTACTGCTTTTCTCATGCTCGACATTGATCACTTTAAACAAGTGAATGACAGCTATGGGCACCAGATGGGTGATCGTGCCTTGCAAAGCTGCGTGCAAACCATTCAGCGCCTACTCAGCCCTCAAGACCTGCTCGGTCGTTTAGGTGGTGAAGAGTTCGCTATCTTTATGACCGACACCGATGCTGATGCGGCTTATCTCTGCGCCGAAAAAATCCGCCTACAGATCAGTCAAACACCAATTGAACATGGACAACAGCAAAGTTTCTTCATTCAAATCAGCATTGGAATTTGTATCTGCACGCCTGAAAATCAACACGCCATTGAGCAATTATTTAAGCAGGCTGATGATGCGCTCTACCAAGCCAAACGACAGGGCCGAAACCAAGTTGTCATTTCGACATAATATGTTGCAATTCAGCTAAATACTTTAATTATCTTTATACACAGCAGCGCGAATAGATGAGTATTCTAGAATGAGAACAAAAGGAGAAAAATATGCATCTAGAATACACTCACGCTTCGGATTATTTCTTTTTTTCACAACTTCTGATGCGCCATATAGAAAGTTATGTTCGAAAACATCCAGATGCTGATAATGCGATTTTTGATTTAAGAGACATTTACGAAGTATTTAGAGAGGATTTTGCCGCCACAACAACCAATTTAGAAAGTATTCTCAATATTGCAGATGGCTATAAAGTCGAAACCTTAAATGGAGATCAAACCCTGATCAAAGGTTATAAAATCGATATTAAGAACAATGCGCTACTGATTGACTTCAATGCAGATGCATTGCAAAACCTTCGTTCAGGAAAACCGTTGATTGAACCCGATCCATCTATCCATGAATAAATGGTAATAATTCAAGGTCGCCGAAAGACCTGACTTAGCCAAAGTATCTTGCTTTGGCTTTTTTATTTATATGAATAAAAAAAGGAATGACATAGATCATTCCTTTTTCACTACTTATTTTTTAATCACTTGCTTATAACGCTTGGCAGGCCACGTCATAGTAAAACGCGCACCACCCAAGTTTGGACTTTGATCGACTTGGATCGTACCACCAAACCAGTAGGCAATACGGCTGACAATTGACAAACCTAGACCATAACCACCTGAAGCACGGGTACGACTGTCATCTAAACGGGCGAAGGCCTCAAAAATACGACTGCGCTCTTGTTCAGGAATCCCCGGCCCATCATCTTCGACGCAGACATAGGCATTACCATCGGCACGGATACCACCACTGATGCGTACTTTATTATCACAATAACGTACCGCATTACCGACCAGATTTTGCACCACTCGATGTAGATAACGACGTTCTGCATCGACTTTTAATGCCAAAGGCGGTGCAATCAGTTCAATTTCTTTTTGCGTCTTCAAAGCTTCCGTTTCCATTGCCACTTGGTCAAGCACCTCAACCAGTACAATGTCTTCGAAATCTAAAGATGGCGTGCCCTGCTCCAATTTAGCATAGGTCATGATCTCATCAATCAAGGTATTGAGTGCTTCAATATCCTTATCAATCATGTCCACTTGCTGAATACGATAATTATAATCATCTTCTTCAGCCAGCATCTCCATACCAAAACGAATCCGCGCCACAGGTGTCCTGAGTTCATGCGATACCGCACGCATCAATTCACGCTGCGCTTCAATCAAACGCTGAATATGATCTGACATATTGTTATAACTTGATGCCAAATTTGCCATTTCGTCAGTACCTTCAATTGGTACACGTAATGACAAATCACCCGACTTCATCTTATTCAAGGCATAACGTACCTGACGAATTTTACGCTCAAGCGGTAAAATCAGGCCATAAACACCCAAACTTAATAAGAACAAGCTGAATAAGGTGATCCCTGCTGAAAGCTGGAACGGCATCCAATTAAACATTGGAACAGGCCCTAAAATCAGCACTTGTGCAGGATGGTTTGGCATTGGAGAAACAATCGAAATGGTGGTGCCACGTACAGTTGCACTGTCTTTATACAGCAACACGCTTTGATCTTGGCGCAACCGACCAATCTGCTCTGAATCCAGATTTATATCTTTAATATCTGCAATTCCAATTGGATAATAAAAATGCTTTTTAATTTTCTCTAAATACTCACGCTCCTGCCCCGGATAAAAAATCAAATAATCCAGTACAAAAATCGGTAGCGCTCTCATTTGGCGTTCGCCAATTTTGTCGACTTTAATATAGAGGTAATGCTTAGGATCGTCTTTTAGACCGATAATGATATAGCCAACGCCATTATTGGCATCGTAACGCACCACTGACTTTTGCTCAGCAATACGCTTTTTCTCGGTACGCGATAGTTCTACCCGTTCTGCATCTACATAGTAGATCGGTAATTCCAGCAAATCAGATGCATCTGAAATCCAATCTAACTTTTGTTGCTTTTCTGGCTGACGAGACACCCCTTCACTAATGACATAGGAAATACCATCAGTAAGAGATTCACGATATTCTTGCGCGCGTTGATAGTTAATGATCTGCACCAGCAAATAACAAAATGCGGCAACCACAACAACCAAAACCACCAAACCAGCATAGATACGCAAGAATATGCTGTTTTTCAGTACTCGACTTACCATAGGGTAAATAATTCCAATCTAGTTAATATCTCCCCTGAACAGTCATACTACCTAAGGCCCCCCTCTATCAAGGGAAAAGCCCCCTGTGATCAGGAGGCTTTAGAGAATTTAGATTCCGTTGGTTTCTTTAACGAATAAATAACCCTTACTACGTACTGTTTTAATACGTTTTGGATTTTCTGGGTCATCACCGATTTTTGGACGGATACGTGAAATACGCACATCGATCGAACGATCCTGACCATCGTATTCAATACCACGAAGACGCTCAAAGATATCTTCACGAGACAGGATACGACCCGCATTCGACGCCAATAACCATAACAGGTCATATTCAGCGCTGGTGAAGTCAACCAACTCACCATTTAAAGTCACTGAACGACCACCGTTATCAATCACAAGGTCATCAAATTCGATACGTTGTGCAACTTCGTCTTCAACTGTCTTATCAGTACGACGTAATAAAGCACGGATACGTGCTAATAACACACGTGGTTGAACAGGCTTAGCAACATAATCGTCTGCACCCATTTCCAAGCCAAGAACCTGATCCATATCTTCAGTACGTGCAGTTAACATCAAAATTGGTTGATGGTAATGCGGACGTACTTCACGACAAACGGTTAGACCGTCTGCACCCGGTAACATCACATCGAGTACAACAAGATCTGGTTGCTCGCTGATAATGCGACGAATTGCACGATTACCATCAGTTTCGACTCCAACTTCTAAACCGTTACGAATCAAATACTCTTGTGTTAAACGTGCTAAGCGTTCGTCATCTTCTACGATCAAAATCTTCGGTAACTTTTCTTCTTGGCTCATTTGTTTGCCCCTAAAATCTGAGTGAATCTATCTATGAAATCTGACAGATACATTGGTTTATGTTTTGCAATATACACACGTTTACATTGTAAACAAGTAGGCGTTCACCAAACTGATACACGCCTAACCCCTTTTGTTATATTTTTATTAAAATTATGAATTTTAATATATTTTTCAGCTCTCTATGCTTTTTCCGACAGGATGAATATTTAGTATAGATTTTGTGCCAATGTTAAACAATTTGTTTCTTTATTCACCCAAAACAATTTAAGTGTCTGTTTTTTGAGTTATCCACAGAGTTATCTATAAGCCTTTTTTAACGGCTTTGATATGCTATGTGACTGTGATTTCAGCAGTTAACACATGAAAAAAAAATTAGTAAAAAGTCAAGGATTGATCTACTGCAAAAAATCCCGTATCTTGTGTTGAAAATAAACTTTAACCACTAAGTATTGTGTTTATCCCTCAAACATCGTGGCATACTTTTTGCTCGATTCAAACGGTCCATGAACATAAAAATAGATGATAATGGAGCTATGCTGACATGAGCATCATCACTTCTACTCCTGGCCAACTTCAGGTCATTAAGCGCACCGGTGAGATTGCGACATTTAATGCCGAGAAAATTTCTGTTGCGATTGGGAAAGCATTTTTAGCTGTTGAAGGTCAACAAGGTACTGACTCAAGTCGTATCCATGACCGTATCACTCAACTGACTGAAATGGTAATGAACACATTTAATCGTCGTTTGCCTTCTGGCGGTACGATCCATATTGAAGAAATTCAAGACCAAGTTGAATTGGCATTGATGCGTACAGGCGAGCAAAAAGTTGCACGTGCCTACGTCATTTATCGTGACCAACGCGCAAGTGCTCGTCAGCAAACTGGTGCGAACCATCACCCTACCCTGCAAATTACAGATGCTAATGGTCAGCTCCAACCATTGGATTTGGACGCGCTTACCGCAACCATCCAAACTGCAAGTGAAGGCCTAGAAGGGATTGATGTTCAAGCCATTCTTGATGAAACGGTTAAGAATTTATATAACGGCGTAAAAGAAAGCGATATCGCGACCACCATGATGATGGCAACGCGTACCCGTATCGAACAAGAGCCAAACTATACTTATGTGACTGCGCGTTTACTCAGTAGCGAATTGGTCAGCACAGGTTTAGAGTTCCTCGGTCTACCGACAGACACCCTAGAAGGTGATGCTTTAGAAACCTTCTTGAAGAAAGGTATTGAGCTTGATCTTCTTTCTAAAGACTTGCTTGAATTTGACCTTGCAAAATTGGCTGCTGCGATCAAACCAGAACGCTCAAACCAATTCACTTATTTAGGTCTACAAACTTTATTTGACCGTTACTTCATCCATTCAAATGGCGTGCGTTTTGAATTACCACAATTATTCTTTATGCGTGTATCAATGGGTCTTTCGCTCAATGAAGAAAATAGAGAAGACCGTGCAATCGAGTTCTATGACTTATTGTCTAGCTTCGACTACATGGCTTCTACACCGACGCTATTTAACTCAGGTACATTGCGTCCGCAATTATCAAGCTGTTACTTAACCACCATCGGTGATGACCTGTATGACATTTATGGTGCAATGCGTGACAACGCAATGCTGTCAAAATGGGCGGGTGGTTTAGGTAATGACTGGACACCTGTACGTGCATTGAACTCTTATATCAAAGGCACTAACGGTAAATCTCAAGGTGTTGTACCGTTCCTTAAAGTTGCGAACGATACAGCCGTTGCAGTGAACCAAGGTGGTAAGCGTAAAGGTGCAGTGTGTGCATACCTCGAAACTTGGCACTTGGATGTTGAAGAATTCCTAGAGCTACGTAAAAACACAGGTGATGACCGTCGTCGTACCCACGACATGAACACAGCGAACTGGGTTCCTGACTTGTTCATGCAACGTGTATTTGAAGATGCTGAATGGACATTGTTCACACCGTCTGAAACACCAGACTTGCATGATTTAACAGGTGCTGAATTTGCTGAGCGTTATGCACACTACGAAGCTGTAGCAAAACAAGAAAACATGCTACACAAGAAAGTACGTGCGAAAGATTTATGGCGCAAAATGCTTTCGATGTTGTTCGAAACTGGTCACCCATGGATCACATTCAAAGACGTTTGTAACTTACGTTCACCACAACAACATGTGGGCGTGGTTCACTCATCTAACTTGTGTACAGAAATCACTTTAAACACAAACCAAGATGAAATCGCGGTCTGTAACTTAGGTTCGATCAACCTTGTACAACACGTTCAAGGTGGCGTACTAGATCGTGAAAAGCTTGCGCGTACAGTGAAAACTGCAGTGCGTATGCTCGATAACGTAATCGACATTAACTACTATGCTGTACCACAAGCGAAAACGTCGAACTTGAAACACCGCCCTGTGGGTATGGGTATCATGGGCTTCCAAGATGCATTGTATGAAATGAATCTTGCTTATGGCTCAGATGAAGCAGTTGATTTCGCTGACGAATCGATGGAAGTGATCAGCTACTACGCAATCGAAACATCAAGCAACCTTGCGCTTGAACGTGGTGCTTACTCAACATTCAAAGGTTCATTGTGGGATCAAGGGATTCTGCCAATCGACTCTTTAGAAATCGTTGCGAAATCTCGTCCAGAGCGTATGTTCGAAGTGGATCGTACTCAACGTTTAGACTGGGATACCCTACGTACTAAAGTTCAAAAAGACGGTATGCGTAACTCAAATGTGATGGCGATTGCACCAACTGCAACTATCTCTAACATTTGTGGCGTGTCTCAATCCATTGAGCCAACTTTCCAGAACTTGTATGTGAAATCGAACCTTTCTGGTGAGTTCACCGTGATCAACCCTTACCTTGTTCGTGCATTAAAAGAACGTGGTCTTTGGGATACCGTAATGGTCAATGATCTAAAACACTTCGAAGGTTCAGTTCAAAAGATTGCACGTATTCCTGAAGAATTAAAAGCAATCTTCGCGACTGCGTTTGAAGTAGATACTCGCTGGATCGTAGATGCTGCGTCACGTCGTCAAAAATGGATCGACCAAGCCCAGTCATTGAACCTTTACATCGCTGGCGCGAACGGTAAGAAACTTGACATCACGTATAAGATGGCATGGTTACGTGGTCTTAAAACCACATATTACCTCCGAGCTTTAGGTGCAACATCGGCTGAGAAATCAACCATTAATACGGGTGCACTGAATGCAGTTAAACCTGCATCGGTTGAAGCGCCTGTGGTTGCGGCAGCAGCGGTTGTAGCAGAAAAAGCTGAAGTTCAAACTGAAGATGATGGTTTCTCAACAGCAGCGCCTGTGCCATTGGCGTGTTCAATTGACAACCCAGACTGCGAAGCTTGTCAGTAATTTTATTCCTCTCTGCATAAATTCCCTCTCCTTTTAGGAGAGGTGATGAGCGACTAAAGCTCCGCAAGAGAGGTTTCTATTGAGGCATAGATCATGTTCCATCTCAGTCATAATTATCAATTTGGTGTGATAGTCCTGATCTGTGCCTTTCTAGTGTTTTATATTCCAATGGTTTACGCATTTTTTAAAATACGTAAACAACAGCGTAAGCAAAATAAGTTTTAGGGATTGTCAGTGTCCATTAGTCACTTTTTAAAATTTCAGTCAATAAAACTTAATTTTGCTTACACAAATTGAGCGTATAGTAGGACATCTCCTTGCTTGAGATGTCTAAATAAAAGATATAAAGCAACGAAGAGAGAATGAATATGTCTATCCTTAGTTGGGACGATTTTGAAGATGATTCGCAAAAACCGACTGCACCTGAACACAAGTCTGCGCCCATCGACACGCAAAAAACGGTTAATACGCAAGTGGTATCTGATTCAGAGCAATCATCGCCGCGCGTGGCAGCTGCACAACCCGCTAGAACCAGTACCGTGCGATCAACAGATCCCACCGATTCGTTGGCACGAGCATCTGCTGCCTTAGAGCACTTAGATGCTGCACCAGGCTTGGAAGAGCTTGAGATGGGTGCACAGCGTGTACAGGTTGATGATAAAGCGATGATCAACTGTCGCGCAGACTTAAACCAGCTTGTTCCTTTTAAATACGAGTGGGCTTGGCAGAAGTATCTTGACGGGTGTGCAAACCACTGGATGCCGCAAGAAGTGAACATGAACCATGATATCGCGCTTTGGAAGTCTGAAAATGGCTTAACTGAAGATGAGCGTACCATCATCATGCGTTCTTTGGGTTTCTTCTCGACTGCGGACTCATTGGTTGCAAACAACTTGGTATTGGCGATCTACCGTCACATTACCAACCCTGAATGCCGTCAGTACATCTTGCGTCAAGCATTTGAAGAAGCGATTCACACGCATGCTTACCAATACTGTATCGAATCTTTGGGTATGGACGAAGGCGAAGTCTTCAACATGTACCGCGAGATTCCAAGTGTTGCACGTAAAGCATCGTGGGGCTTGAAGTACACTCAATCTTTAAGTGATCCTACTTTCAATACAGGTACGCCTGAAAACGACCAACGTTTATTGCGTAACTTGATCGCGTTCTACTGCGTACTTGAAGGGATCTTCTTCTACTGTGGTTTTACTCAAATCTTGAGTATGGGTCGTCGTAACAAGATGAACGGTGTTGCTGAGCAGTTCCAGTACATCTTGCGTGATGAGTCTATGCACTTGAACTTCGGTATCGACATGATCAACCAGATCAAGATCGAGAACCCACACTTGTGGACGGCTGAGTTCCAAGAAGAAGTGATTCAAATGATTCTTGAAGGTACGATGCTTGAAATCGAATATGCGCGTGACACCATGCCACGTGGTGTATTGGGTATGAATGCAAGCATGATGGAAGAATACTTGAAGTTCATCTGTAACCGTCGTTTAGCGCAACTTGGTTTACCTGAGCAGTTTGCTGGTGTAACTAACCCGTTTGCGTGGATGTCGGAGATGATGGACTTGCGTAAAGAGAAGAACTTCTTTGAAACGCGTGTAACAGATTACCAAACTGGTGGTGCGTTAAGCTGGTAAGTTGAATTAACAGCTAATAAAAAACCGCCGAGATGGCGGTTTTTTTATGAAAATCAGAGCTTGTAAATTTCTATTTTTGCAAATTCATCCAGTTTAATTGGATTTTAACCATGAAGAATTTTAGATCACTATTTGTTGATTATTGATTAGATCAACCAAACTTGTATTCGTATTATTTAAAGTCAATAACAATGAACTGCTAAAGGTTGAACCACTACCATCTCGATCAATATATAACTGTGTATTTGAACCATTAACGACAGTCTTTAGGAATGAATCTAAATTAGCAGAAGTATAATTACCAGTATAATCAACTAGCAAATCACCAATATCAATTTTGTCCGCATTTGCATTTGTTGCAGTATTACCAATAGTAAAATCTGACCAACTATCACTGCCATTACCACCTAAAGCATCAGTGATAACTAATAATTGATAAATTACAGTATCGGCGCCTGCTCCACCTGTGTATTGATCACTTCCAGCACCTCCATTCAGTACGTCATGACCATTACCGCCAAGTAATTTGTCATTTCCAGCTCCTCCCATTAGAGAGTCATTTCCAGCACCACCATTCAACGTATTATTAGCACTATTACCTACTAAAATATTGGCAAGTGAATTACCAGTACCATTAATTGTCGATGTTCCTGTAAGTGTGAGGTTTTCTATATTACTCCCCAAAGTAAAAGTAATAGAACTCTGTACTGTGTCTATACCCTCGTTAGCATTTTCAGTAATCGTATCTGTTGAACTTTCAATGATAAAAGTATCATTACCCCCCCCTCCTATAAGGGTGTTATTACCACTCCCTCCATAAAGCTGATCGTTCCCCTCCTCCCCATATAGTGAGTCATCTCCATCTCCACCATACAGTTGATCATTTCCATTTTTCCCCATAAGGAAATCATTACCAGCAAACCCATATAAAACATTGTCTCTATTTTCAAAGCCTATAATTGAATTATCTTGTTCATCTCCTATTAATAACTGATTTTTTATATCATCTAAAGTCCAAACTACTTGATCTACAAATGTTATAGTTCTAAAAGCACTATATTTATTAAAGGCTCCTTGAATATCAAGTTGATCATCAGTGTTCCTTATTTTTAGAAGCAAACCACTCCCCCAGTAGGTTGAAAAATCAATATCACTTGCTAATACATCTAATTTGATATGTGTTTCGGTTAACAGTGTCGTTTCATCCATGTAAATTGAATAAATCTCATCCCGACCATATCCACGATTAAAAATGTAAGTATTCTTCCCAGTTCCACCATCAAGAATATCATTACCTGATCCACCATCAAGCAAATCATTCCCATCGTTACCAATTAGAAAATCATCTCCATCACCACCATAAAGCTGATCATCGCCTGACTGACCTGTAAGGCTATCATTACCAGCATGTCCGTATATAACATTGTTTCGATCTTCATAACCGATTAGATGATTATCTTGTTCGTTGCCAATCATTCGTTGCTTCTTAATATCCTCAATATCCCATACAGTTCCGTCCTGAAAACTAATGGATTTAAAAGAAGAATTTATTTGAAATACATCATTTATTTGCAGCTGATCCGCCGAATGCTTAATTTTTATAATTAAATCTGTTCCCCATAAACTATCGAGCTCAATTTCACTCGAAAGTACACCTAATTGAATATGAGCCTCAGTCTTGAGTTCATCTTCAGTCAATGCTTCTAAATAAATTGTATCTTGCCCATACCCGTGATTGAATACATAAGTATTTATACCTAATCCACCACGTAGAACATCATTTCCTATCCCTCCATCAAGTAAATCATTGCCAGCACCACCACTCAACTCATCATCACCTGCCTCTCCATAGAGCTGAGCAGCTTGATTTCCAGTAAAAATTCTATCATTTCCTTCACCAGCAAAAATAATGCCTTTAGTATCTGAGAAATAGATAAAATCATCATCTCTGTCGAAAACACCAATAACAAAATCTTTGTAGCTAGATGCTTCATTGAATTGCTCGACATCAGTGTAAATACCAAGCTCTTTTAACCATATTTTTGTTGGAACATCTAAACCTTGTTGCTTTATAGCCATGTTAATAATATTCCAGCCTTGCCAGTTATACGCTGTAAGTACGTTTTGAGTAGCAAGGTTGAAATCGTATAATTCAGTGATACCTGATTCAAAATTTTGTTGAATATTTTGCTCAAAATATTGATTAAGCAATTGATAGTTATGTTCTAAACTATTTTCATCACCCAAGGAAAAATCAATCATATCAATAAGTGGTTTAAAACGAGTTTGTAGTAATAAACTTTGCTGTATCCCATCTATAATCTGTGTATATGCCTGACTCAATAGCGGACTAATATTGTTAGCTATACTAAGCTCATAACGTGTATATTCTTGCTGATTTTCTATATATGTTATTTTTTCTACGCCATCGACTGCCGATAAGTTAGTACTTGATTCCTCTGGTAATTTAAAATAATAACGTCCATTAAAAACTTCTAAAACTTTGAGCTTATATTCCCATTCAAATACCGTATTTTTCCACACTTGATCATAGATGGCCTGACCTTGTCCATCATAATTTTCTACATGTGAATATTCTTTTTCTAAGCCTAACTGCTTCCAAAAAATAGAGCTATTCAATTGATTAGCACGTTGTTCTATTGTTTGATAACTTGCGTCTGTTGCAACCCATTCTTTTATAACTTGAGCTACTAAAGTACGCTGTTCTAAATAATCTGTAGTTTGAACAAGTTGTGCAACAAGATTTTTTAGTACACTCGATTGCATCATCGCTTCATGTAAATCTCGTAATTTACCCGAGCCAATGATATTCGGTAGCATTGCAACATCTTGGCTCACTGCAATTGAATCACTAAAAGTTCGGTGAAAGGTATCATTGACCAGATTAATATCTGCCATATGACTGACTTCACCTAGTGTTTCTTGCACACCATTTTTATAATATGTTCCTAAATCTGCAATTTCATTGCCATTTTCGAGTATTTGATTATTGGCTACTTTTTTAACATTAAAGCCTGTAATACCCAGTTCCCCCAAACCAAACAGTTCGTTTGCTTGTGATATTCCATCCTGATTTAGATCACGCCATACTTTGAGTTGGTTCCAATGTGCATCTGCTGAGTCAACAGTGCCATCTCGATTGGTGTCCTGATCAGCAAGTGCCTCAAAACCATTTTTAGCCGTACCGCCTGTTGATAATGGGGTTGAATCTCCAAATAGTTCAGTTCCATTGTCAATTTTTCCATTGCCATTTCGATCTAATACTAAAAAACCATCATCAGGGAGTACCCAGCCCGTATTGGTTTTTATACCATTGGCCGTATGGTCAAACATGACAGGATTGGTACTAGATGGTGCTCGAGTTTCAAGCCCATCATGATCTAAATCTAATGTCAGTGGGTCTGCTCGAAAAGTTTTTTGTGCAAGGTTAAATAAGTGTGCACTTTCATCAAAATTACTTAGACCATTACTATGAATGACCTGTTCACCAAACAGCCAAGTTTTAATGTTATGGAATACATTATTTACACCTTCTTTAATATAGTTATAAACCGTATCTCCCCCTATAATTGATCCAGCAATTCCACCAACAATAGCAAGTCCAATGGTTATCGGTGCAGAGACAGTCCCTATAGCAGCAACACCTCCAACCAGTAAAGCGCTGCCAATTGAACCTGCAATTGCATCAGCAGTGGTATGTGCAACCCAATCATCAATAATTTGTTGTTTTTGTTGTTGTGTTTCAGCAGCATTTACTTGTGAACTGAGTACAAGTATCCCAATTGCAGTGCCTGCATAACCAACGCCTTTTGCTAAATTTAAAAAGTGAGAGCTTTCCAGAGGAGGCAGATTTTGAGCCAATTGTTGAGTAATCGACTCCGCTCGTTCCAGTTGAGAAATTCCACGATTTAAAAAATCCATTTGTGATGGATTTAATAAACTTGTACTTGGTGTATCACCAAGTAATGTCGAATGAATGACGGATGTATCTGCATTGGCTGTAACGGACGCAATCTTTGTATGGTCAAAAAGATTATTCGGTCCATCCAGAAAGCGGCTGACATCATAACCAGTCACCTTGCCATTTGCATTGATGATTTCATCAATGAGCGAAGAATAAATCAGTGATTTTGCCTGTACGGCTGCACGTGCATTATCAATTGCTTGCACATGCGTGAGCCCATTGGCAATATCAGCATCGTACATGGCTTTCAGTGTTTCACGCGGAATACCATCAATGGTTTTTACATGTGGGTTCTCGAGAAGTGCTGGCAGTTCCACACGGGCAAACACTTTATCATCAGTACCAAATGGTGTCAGGGTACGAACATCCCCTGAAGCAGCCTGAGCCAAGGCTTCTGAGGCCTTATCCCATAATGCAGGGCTTTTGACTCCATCAATTATAGTCTCATTGTTCATAATGCTTCTATAGTCAGAGATATTATTTTTTCCAGCAATTTCCATTAAATAGCTATCGATCTCCCTTGAATACATTAACTCTGAAAACTTGGTACTGCCCAAGATGGTTAAAGGATTACTGGCATTTTTTGAGATTTCTTTTGCTACGATATAGAGATGGTCTGTTGGATTTTGACCTGCATAGAACAGTGTATTTTTATGTTGTAAATCCGTTGATACAGTGGGGACTAGATCCGTAAAGGCTTGACGTAAATCCTGAATGGTGACTTGTCCATTCACCTGCTTTATCGCAGCAAGTTGATTAATAATATTTTGGGTTTCTGCTGATCTTACCATCTCTTTATTTCCCCCTAAATTAATCGTTATTTTTTCGTAAGCCTTTGAGCATATCAATCTTCAGGTTGTAATAAACCTGTGTTGTTATAGCCCAGTCCTTTATTTTTCTTGTCTCCTCATAAGTTACTAATGCCTCAGCAATTAATTGTCTGACTTCCTCCTGAATTTCACTTTCATCATTAATTCTTATGATGTCGGAAGTATGTGAATACTGAATACTGAGAGATGAGATATAAAATTCATTATCTGCTTTTTTTTTCGAATTTTCTGCCAGAGTAAACCCAAAATGGGTTAAATAAATTATAAACTTTGTAGTAATAATTGCTTCCACAGTTGGCCAATGATAATGTGTTACAGGATTATTTTCATAGCCATCAAAATAATAAGGGCCTTCTTTCTCAAGAATAATTTTTTTTTCTTGAGAAGCCCCACCACCGCCCCCAAAAAATGATAAATAATAAATATTTCGCTCTTCATCTACTAGCAAGCTTTCATCAATCCGAATAGGAAAGTCTAGGTCCAAATCCTGTATTAATGGTTCAACTTGTATTACCAGTTGTTCCAATTTTTCATTGGTGATTCTTGTTCTTTCAAAAGTCATAAATTTTACTCTTTCACACATTTATTAGCTAAACCATACAATCACTATTAAAATTGCATGGGTTAAATAATTATTATTTAAGATCTAGATTAAGAGTAAAGCTAATCCAAGTTAAAAACTCAAATATTTTTCTTTAAATACCCCAATCTAAAAATACTAATTATGTCTTTTCGCTTAAAAACACTATCATCCACCTTATGCACTTGTATTATTCACTATTTTAATTTTTGAAGAATGATATACTAAGATTAAACAAGTCATAAAAATAGTACCTTTTATGAATTTTTTAATAAAATTAGTGCTTTATTATATTGAATATTATCCCCTTAGATAGCTTTCACCCCCACCAACCACCCTTCCAACAACTTCCCTTTATCCACCTTATCCCCACTCAACAACTGCACCATTGCCCCGTCCACCACAAACAAAAACATCTGTGCATCCGCTTTGGCGGCATGGATATCCGTCCTTGCCAACAACATATAAATTTCACGAATCAACCAGTTTCGGTACTCCACCACCATCTCATACGCCTTTGGATAACGTGCTTTAATTTCAAAAACTGCTCTAAATAATAAATGGTACATTCCTTCTAAATCGGCATGTAGAAAGAAAATTCGTTTCAGCCTTTCACGCCCCGATAAGTTTTTATTGGCATACAGAATTGAACGGACTTCTTTCTTCAGTGCCGCTCTCTGTAAGCTCAACGTCATTTCAACCAAATGCTCTTTGGAGTGAAAGTATTTATAAAACGTGCCTTTGGCAATTTTAGACTCATCAATAATTAGGTCGACCCCAACATGATGAAAGCCATCTTGGTTAAACAGTGCTTGTGAGGTATCCAAGACTCTTAAAGCACGATAAGTCAAAGCAAAAGGTGGCATATCATTTCCATGATTCAATAATTTTTTGTTGTTGCTCAACCAGATCAAGCGGCCATTTATGCTGCAATAAGCAAAAAAGGCATGCAAAGACCCGATAAGATGGCCTGAGCGCATCTCAAGTTTTATTGTTGATATGATTTTTTAGTCGCGGCAAAGCGGCGCTTGAAAAGCCTAAAGGCAATCAAACGGCGTCAAAGACTAATGAAGAAGAATAAAAAGATGATGCATGGCCAACTCCTACAAAATTCGGAATACTGCCAAGACATAAAGATTATGGTGGCAGGGAGAAAGAGGGTTGACAGACTGAACCTAAGAATCAGCACGCCCGAAGGCGTCCCCCTTTCGCCCTACCGCTACAAAAGGGGGACGAACGAGTCTACATCAAAAAAACAAGGTTTTTCAATGCACTTAGGAAACGGTCTGTCAAAACCGACTGGCGATGTAGGCCAGCGCTTAAAGAATAAGCGGTGAGTTTAAGGGTGTCAATGTTACACTTTGGGCCAAAGCAGTTTTATTATTATTTTTCAATAGATTATATTGTTTATTATTTTTAAATTATGATGTAAACGTATTTTAATAATGAGCCGATTGGCTTAAAGCATCCTGCTTTAAGCGACTTCAGTTTGCCCAACTTGGTGATAGGCACGATTAAAATATACCAAACTTTGATCATGCCCACTTTGTTGAACTGCCACAATACGACAAATAAAAATCGTATGCGTTCCAACTTCCTGAATTTGATCAATCTCACAATCGAAATTCACCAAGGCATCATCCAAAACAGGCGCACCTGTTTCCAACTCTGACCAAGCACCGTGTTTAAAACGTTCTTCTGGACTCAATTTAGACGAAAAGGCTTTAGAAATATGTTGATGATCTGCGCTTAACACATTCACGCTTAAGATTTTATTGTCAACGAAATGCACATGCGAACTCGATGCCCGATTCATACACACCAATAAAGTCGGAGGCGTATCGGTGACGCTACATACAGCAGATGCAGTAAAGCCATAACGACCAGACATGCCAGTGGTGGTAATCACACTGACCGCACTGGTGAGTAAAGACATTGCATCTCTAAAATCTGTTGCTTCAACCATCACTTTATACCTCAATTAAACCCGAGCTTTGCGGTGGTATCAAGGGCGCACATACTCGCCCTTTCTACCTCACAACATCAGTGCATTTTAGCCTTGCAGTTCTTGACGAATAATTTCTGCACCTGCACTTAATGCATTCAGCTTGCCACGTGCAACATCACGCGCCAAAGGTGCCATACCACAGTTGGTAGATGGATACAGCTTATCAGCGTCCACAAACTGAAGTGCTTTACGTAAGGTATCGGCAACTTCTTCTGGCGTTTCAACCGTGTTGCTCGCCACGTCAATCGCACCAACCATCACCTTTTTACCGCGAATCAATTCAATCAGATCCATCGGCACACGCGAGTTGTGACATTCCAGTGAGATGATATCAAGTTTTGACTGTTGTAGCTTTGGAAAAGCCTCTTCATATTGGCGCCATTCTGAACCAAGGGTCTTTTTCCAGTCGGTATTGGCTTTAATGCCATAACCATAACAAATGTGCACCGCAGTTTCACACTTCAAACCTTCAAGCGCACGTTCTAAAGTCGCCACACCCCAGTCATTTACTTCATCAAAGAACACATTAAAAGCAGGTTCATCGAATTGAATAATATCTACGCCCGCCGCTTCTAATTCTTTGGCTTCTTCATTCAGGATTTTGGCGAATTCCCATGCCAGCTTTTCACGACTTTTATAATGTGCATCATACAGCGTATCAATCATGGTCATTGGACCTGGCAACGCCCATTTAATCGGTTGATTGGTTTGCTGACGTAAAAACTTGGCATCTTCAACAAAAACAGGCTTTTGACGCGATACCGCACCGACTACAGTCGGAACACTGGCATCATAACGATTACGGATACGCACCGTCTCACGTTTCTCAAAATCAACACCCGTAAGATGCTCAATAAATGTCGTCACAAAATGCTGACGGGTTTGCTCGCCATCACTGACAATATCAATGCCCGCCACTTGCTGTTCATGCAAAGACAAACGTAAAGCATCCTGTTTACCTTCAATCAGACCCTGCTCTTGCAATTTCCAAGGTGACCAAAGCTTTTCAGGCTCTGCCAGCCAAGACGGTTTCGGTAAGCTACCCGCAGTCGACGTTGGTAATAATCTTTTCATCATCAATAACCTTATATTTTCAATAAATTAGTGCGCGTAACTTTTTTGCGAGTTGCTTTGTGCTGCATAACTGGCAGACCACTGTTCCAGAATGTTTTGATAAGGTTTGATAAATTGTTCTTCAACAAATTTCCCTTGTTCAATCGCTAAACGACTACGTTCTTCTCGGTCATATACAATGCGAGTTAGTGAATAATCTTGGTTGCTCAAACTTGGTTGATAGGATTTGCCTGCCACTGAATTGGCATTGTAAATTTCAGGACGGTAAATCTTCTGGAAGCTTTCCATGGTGCTGATGGTGCTGATCAATTCCAGATTGCTGTAATCCGCCAACAAATCCCCAGAGAAATAGAAGGCCAACGGCGCAACACTATTTGGCGGCATGAAATAACGCACTTTTAAGCCCATTTTCTGGAAATACTCATCCGTTAATGAATATTCATCTTGCAGATATTCCGTACCCAATACTGGATGTTGGTTTTCAGTACGTTGATAGACCTTGCTGCTGGAAACACTGAGGCAGATCACAGGTGGTTTTTTAAAGTTTGCCTTGTAAGTCTCTGACTCAATAAAGCTCTTAAACAAGTTGCCATGTAAGTCGCCGAAGTTCTCTGGTGTGCTAAATCCAGACTGATTTTTATTATGCTCAAGCAATAGCACACTGAAATCATAATCACGCACATAAGAAGAGAAGTTATTGCCAACAATACCTTCAATCCGTTCATTGGTTTTTTGATCGACAATATTGGTTTTTAAAATTTCAATCAAAGGCAATGCATTGCTATCAGCGCCCGCTTCAACCTTCATCTCAACAGAAATAATCTCAAGCTCGACCGCATAACGATCTCCTTCTGGATTATCCCAATGCGCCAAGGTATTGAAACGATTGTCGATCATTTTTAGGGTATTACGCAGATTCTCTTGGCGGCTTTGACCACGAGCCAAATTGGCAAAGTTGGTTGTAATACGGGTATTTTCTGATGGGTAATAGTTCTCATCAAAACGAATACTCTTGATCGTAAAATTAAATGCGCTACTCATTTTAATCCGCCACCCTAATTTCTGAGATAAATCTGAATTTCTGTATAGAGTGATTTATACCGTAATCAAGAGATGAATAAAAATGATTTAATCTAAGTCCAAAATGAATGAAATTCATGTTTAGAAATTTGCTGAGATGAAAATAACTCAACATCATCAGTTCAAGATGTATTTTCAGATCGGTTCAGCTCAAGAAGTTTAAGGCTGATCTGGATAAAGCATAGGCTGCATATAAATCATACAAGGCCGTATTGTTCTCTCATCGATACATCATTCAATGATGCTTAACTGTGCATTTTTTTATTATTTAAATCATCCTATTTGGTCAAAATGTGACTGATCTCTCTAAACCATAAGTCTAAGATTTACTAGAACTTTCTACAACTTTCACACAATAAATCATCAAAGTTGGCTTGATTTGTACATTTTGAAACATTAGTTCAACTAAAATACCGTCTAAATTAAAGTAAAATTCATGAACTAACTTCTTCAACATCAGTGTTAAGGCGATCCCTTGCCGTACTGATGTGCCTTTATTGCGCCTGTATCATCATTTAAATTCTTTCTCTCTATATCGCTTGTCATATAGAGCGTCATTTAATTTTTAAGGTAAATTGAATGAAAAAATTTTGGAAATATTTATTAGTACTACTCGTAGTATTAATTATTATTGCAATTGCCTTTCTTTTTAGACCAGTTGCGTCTAAGGCAATTAAAACCACCAGTAACGAACCAACTGTCGATGTCGTACTCATCGGTGGCGGGATCATGAGTGCCACTTTAGGTACTTACCTCAACGAATTACAACCCGACTGGAATATCCGCATGTATGAACGTCTTGATGCTGTGGCACAAGAAAGTTCAAACGGTTTTAACAACGCGGGTACAGGCCACTCTGGCTTTATGGAAATGAACTATACCGAAGAAAAAGACGGTAAAATGGACATTTCTAAAGCTGTAAACGTGGCGGGTCAGTTTGAAATTGCCAAACAGTTCTGGGCATACCAAGTGAAGCAAGGTGTACTCGGAACACCAAATACCTTCATTAACCCAGTACCACACATTGCTTTCGTATGGGGCGATAACGTGAATTTCATGGAAAAGCGTTATGCTGCCATGGTTCAAAACCCATTATTCGCTGGCATGAAATTGAGTGAAGACAAAGCTGAAATTCAACAATGGGCACCATTGGTGATGGACGGTCGTGATCCTCAACAAAAAGTGGCTGCAACCCGTATGGACGTTGGTTCTGACGTGAACTACGGTGCAATCACCAAGCAGTTGATTGGCAATCTTGAAAAGAGTCCAAACTTCAAACTCAGCACTTCAACTGAAGTGACGGGTATCAGCAAAAACGATGACAACACTTGGTCTGTGGCTTTCAAAGATTTGAAATCTGGCAAAGTTGATCATGTGAAAACACGTTTTGTGTTTATTGGTGCAGGCGGTGCTGCAATTAAATTATTGCAAATGACTGGCTTACCAGAAGCGCAACAATATGCTGGCTTCCCTGTTGGTGGTGAGTTCCTTGTAACGGACAACCCAGCAGTAACAGCAAAACACACTGCTAAAGTGTATGGTCGTGCTGATCTTGGTGCGCCTCCAATGTCTGTTCCACATATCGATACCCGTTATATCGACGGTAAAAAATATGTGTTGTTTGGCCCATTCGCAACCTATTCAAACAAGTTCCTAAAAAATGGTTCACAGCTTGATTTGCTTGCATCGACCAACAAAAACAACGTATTGCCGATGGCAGCAATTGGTCTACAAAATGCTGATCTTGTTCAGTACCTCGTAAGCCAAGTGTTGATGTCTGATGCAGATCGTTTCAATGAGTTGAAAAAATACTACCCTGAAGCTGATCCAAAAGACTGGCATTTACAACAAGGTGGTCAACGTGTTCAGATCATCAAAAAAGAGCCGGGCAAACCTGCTAAATTGCAATTCGGTACAGAAATCTTTACCTCTAAAGATAAGTCTGTAACTGCATTGTTAGGCGCTTCTCCGGGTGCATCTACATCACCTTACATCATGCTCAACTTGCTTGAAAAAGCATTCCCTGAGCAAACCAAAGGTGAATGGAATGCTAAGTTGCATGAGATCGTACGTTCTTATGGCAAAGACCTTTCAACCGATCCAGCGTTGTTAGATCAAATCCGTCAGTACTCAAGTTCAACTTTGGGCTTGAACTATACGACTCCAGCAAACTTAGTTCCTGCTAAGAAAGTTGTTAAAGCTGAAGCTGTTGCTCAATAAGCAACGCTAAGCACGTCAAAAAGGGAGGAGTTTCAGCTCTTCCCTTTTTCTTTATTTGTATGTTTTAAATCTACGCCTTATGTCTTCTGCTGTACCTCATTCTGCTTTTGCTGCATTTTCCAGTCGTGACTTCACGTTATTGACCGTCAATCAATGCTGCCTGACCTTTGCGGTGCTGATTCAAGAAGTACTGATCGCGTTTTATCTGTATCAAATTACCAAGAATCCACTTATCCTCGGCTTGGTCGGGATCATGGATTTTTTACCCTTTCTCATCCTCTCTTTATGGGGCGGTTATATTGCTGACCGTTTTAATCGTCAACGTATTTTGCAGATCAGCTTTAGCTTTGCCATCCCCTTATCGATTGCTTTGTGGATAAGTTTTGATCTTTTCCACACCCAAACCATCAGTGCAAATTTATTATTAATCTTCTCCTTGAGTATTCTCTTTTTATTTGGCTGTATTCGCGGCATATACAGTCCCTGTTTTAATTCTTTACGTCCTTTTGTCGTACCTGAGCATTTGTATACCAATGCAGCAACATGGACCAGCATGTGCTGGCAAGCCAGTGGCATTGTTGCCCCCGTCATTGGTGGCTTCCTGCTTGCTCATCTCGATCTAGATATTACTTTTAGCGTCATTGTGACACTTTTTCTAGGTGGCAGTATTGCCCTCTGGTGTTTGCAAAAACGAGATTTCCCGCAAATCCAAACGGCGTCGGTGACTCAAAGTCTAAAAGAAGCACTGCATTTTATTTTTAAAACCAAAATTATTTTTTGGGCCATGTTTCTCGATCTGAGCTCAGTTTTTTTTGGTGGCATCATCGCGCTATTGCCAATTTTCGCCCAAGATGTTTTACAGATCGGTGCAGATGGTTTTGGTCTATTACGCGCTGCACCTGCTTTTGGCGGCTTGGTAATGATGATCATTTTGATTCGCTATCCACCAAAATCTAGACCGTGGCAGATGATGCTGATAGCAGTGACAGGCTTTGGCCTCTGTACTTTGTTATTTGCTGTTACCAGACAACTCTATTTTTCTGTCGCAGTTCTCATTATTATGGGAGCATGTGACAGCATCAACATTGTCATTCGTCAAACAATTCTGCAACTTATTCCACCCAAGGACATGCTTGGGCGTGTGGCAGCCATCAATGGCATTTTTGTCACCTCGAGTAATGAACTGGGGGCGTTGCAGTCCAGTGTGATGACGCGCTTTTTCAGCGTGATTCCTGCGATGTTGATTGGTGGTTCACTGTCTTTGCTCTGCGTTGTTTTAACAAAGATCAAGACCAAAGATTTATTTAATTTTCGTTTTTAATTCCCTTATTAAACAAACAGCTATTTTAAAATCCAATGTGATATGAAACATACTTTGCCCGCGTCTTCAGGCCTCTCTAAATTTATTATTTTTTCCGTTTTTGTATGGCTGGTGCTGTTGTGGCTGCAATCGACCTATATCGTCGTGATTGGTGGTGATGCCTATCTATTCTGGACCTCATTCGGTCTTTTGATACTTAATCTTCTCAGCCTACGCCCCAATATATTAAAAAATCGTATCGCTTTGGTCATTACGGTGGCCTTGCTGATCTACCTGCTATTCCACTCCTTGTTCTGTACTTATTTAATGATCGCTTTTTATTGTATTTTCTATCTCTATTCAGGCGAATATAAAAATAAACGTGCCATTAAACTGATCGGCCTGTTTTTGATTATGATCATCTTTGCGATCTACCAAACCCAATCCTTGCACGAACTGAAAAGCCACTATGCCACTTATGAAACAGGTGAAACTTGGCAAAAATACGGCGCTTTATAAGTTAGCCCATAAAAAAAACCTCACATAAAGTGAGGTTTTTTTTATTGTTCAATAGACTAATCTTGAGAGTCTGGATACAAAGGACGATTTCCGGGACTAATGCGATTGATATGCAAGAAAGTCATATGACGTTCGTACTTATCCAAGATGTCATTAATCACCTGTTCTTTGGTGTATCCAACTAGATCATTGTCCTGTGAACCCTCATACAAGAAGGTTTCCAGACGGTAGTAGAACTGCTTACCACGTTTACCGCGCTCACTAAAGGTCGGCGCAATATAGCGTACCGGCCAGATCTGATACACGAAGTTATGTTCTTCTTCGATGTAAATGGTGAGATCAAGATGATACAGGCTTTCGCTTTCTTCGACTTCGCCCTGCGTCACTTCGACATTCATGCCACGCTTCACCAACTCATCCGCCACAGTTTGTACCGCAGGTTTACACACGCTATCGAGCATGCGTTGCGTTTCGCTGCTACCCGGATGATGCATCACACGGGACAAACGCTGTTTCCAATTCAAGATATCCACGTTTCCGACCACAGGTGCAGCATTCAGACTCCGGCTGGCTTTACGATAATCCTCTAAACGTAAGGATTTATACAGCCCAGCCATCACCAACAGCATGACAAAGCTAAACGGTAAACCCATGATCACGGTGGCACTTTGCAGTGCGGTAATCCCGTTTGCCATCAACATCGCCACGGTGAGCAGGCCAATTGCAGTTGCCCAGAAAATTCTCAGCCAACGCGGTGCATCGTTATCGACATTGGAGAACTTGGTGGTAAAGTTACCCAGTACCAACGCGCCCGAATCGGCAGACGTCACATAGAACAATAGACCCGTAATGGTTGCGATACCCGCAATAAAGGCAAAACCCGGATATTGCGCCAACAGGTCATAAAAACCATGTGCAGGATCAGTCAATACGGTTTGTGCCAGTGCAGTATTGCCTTCAAAAATCACGTTATATAAGGCGCTATTCCCGAAAATAGACAACCACGTAATCGTGAACAATAAAGGAATGATCAAGGTGCCGCAGACGAATTCACGAATGGTACGACCACGCGAAATACGTGCCAAGAACAGCCCCACAAATGGTGACCATGCCACCCACCATGCCCAGAAGAACAAGGTCCAACTGTTCATCCAGTCTTTTGGTCGGTCAAAAGCAAAGCTTTCCAAGGCCAAACTCGGGAAACGACTGATATAGTCACCAAAGTTTTGTACCAAGGCATTGAGCAGGAATTCGGTATTACCGAGGAACAGCACGAACAACATCAAGCCAATCGCGGCATAAATGTTGATTTCCGACAGCACCTTAATACCCTTATTGACCCCAGCCGTCACCGAAATAATAGTCACAATCACAGCAAGACCAATCAGGGCGATCTGAATCCACAGGTTCTCAGGTACGCCAAACAGCACATGCAGACCATAATTGATCTGCACCACTGCGATACCACAGGTGGTGGCAATACCAAAAATCGTCCCAATGACGGCGGCTGTATCAACGGTATGCCCAATCGGCCCATCAATTTTATTACCAAAGATCGGATAGAGTGCTGAACGAATGGTCAGAGGTAAGTTATAACGATAACTAAAATAGCCCAATGCCATCCCGACCAAGGCATACATGCCCCAACCAGTTAAGCCATAGTGAAATAGCGTCCAGACCATGCCCTGACGGGCAGCTTCATAAGTCTGCCCCTCACCCACAGGTGGATTCATATAATGCGATAAAGGTTCTGCAACCGAGAAGAACATCAAGTCCGTCCCGATCCCCGCAGCAAACAGCATGGCCGACCAGCTCAGTAAACTGAACTCAGGCTTGGAATGCTTAGGACCTAATTTGATATCACCATAACGTGAGCAAGCAATAAAGATCACGAAGATCAGATACAGCGTTGCTGCCAGCAAATAATACCAGCTAAATTTATCACTGACCCATGCCAGCACCACATTGAGTAAGTGGTTGGAAAAGTCATTAAAAAAAATCGTAACCAGTGCAAATGTTAAAATAAGTAGAGCTGAAACATAGAAGACCACACGATTTAAATGGTCTTTATTCGCTAATGTAGAATCATCAACCGCACTTGGATTATCTGTTGCCATACAATCCTCAGGGAGTTAGAGAACAAAAAGAAAATATTCATCGACGTCTTTCCACCGTTGAATCAATGAAAAGACATGTCTGAATAAAAAATGAAAAACAAAAGTTACTTACCCGAATTACTGTGTTTCTGATTTTTCAGTTGTGTGATGTGATGACTGAGTAACCTGCGTTATCACTTGCGGTGGTGTAGGACTCAATTGATCCTGTTTCAGTGCTTTGGCTAAGCCAAACATATACAGCAAAATAATAACGGAGAATGGCAAACCACACAGCACTACAGCGCTTTGCATAGAGTGAAAACTCCCTGCCAACAGCAGCCCGATACTGACAATGGTTATCACCACAGACCAGAAAATTCGCAACCAAATCGGTGAGTCACTTTCATTGCTACCCCCTTTCGAGGACAGATTTGCGATCATGAGTGTACCAGAACCCACAGGGGTCAAAAACAATACGAAACAAATCACAACAACAATCCCAGCAACATAAGGATTGAACGGTAGAAATTCGAGAAGCTTAAATAAGGACAAAGCAGGATCGGTTAATACCAAATCACCTAAGATTTTTTGCTTTTGTTCCAAAATAAAATAGATTGCGGTATTGCCAAAAATCGAGATCCAAGCCAGCGTAAACCCCAATGGAATCAGACAGACACCGAGCACAACTTCACGAATGGTGCGACCTTTGGAAATACGCGCAATAAACATGCCGACGAATGGTGCCCATGCAATCCACCATGCCCAATAGAACACTGTCCATGAACCTAACCACTCACCTGCTTTGGCATTGTAGAGGTACATATCAAAGCTTTTCGCCAGAAAATGATCGAGATAATCACCCACGTTCTGTACTAATCCATTGAGCAAATGGTTGGTTGGCCCTGTGAGGAATACAAACAGCAAGAGCGCGTAGAGCAAACGCAAATTGATACGAGATAACCACGCCAAGCCCTTTTCAATCCCGACCACGGTAGTAATGGTTGCGACTGACATCATCAGCAACACCACCGTAATCAGTGTGGTTTGATTATTTGGAATCTCGGGCAAGAGATAATGCACGCCCGAAACCAATACCAAAGCACCGATCCCGAGGTTGGTCACCAAAGAAATGACCGTGGCTAAAATCCCGAAGCCATCAACAAAATCACCGATCAAACCATGAATACGTTCACCAAAGATTGGATACAGCGCGGAACGTAATGCCAATGGCAAGTTCTGACGAAAAGCAAAATAACCGAGTGTCACACCCAATAAGGCATACAATACCCAACCATGAATGCCCCAATGTAAAAAGCTATACATCATGGCATCACGTGCGGCTTGAATAGTTCCACCCTGACCCTCTGGCGGTCGAATAAAATGGTCAACGGGTTCAGCTACACCGTAATACAGCAGCGCAATCCCGATTCCTGCTGAAAACAGCATCGACACCCAAGCCAGATAGCCAAACTCAGGTTTATCGTCATCTTTGCCTAAAGGAATCTGCCCAACCCGTGAAAAAGCCAGCCAAGCAACAAAACCTAAACAAACCACAATCACCAGCATGTAGTACCAACCAAACAATTGATTGGCCTGCCCTTGTATATAGGTTAACCAGAACTGACTGCGCTGTGGAAACAACACAAACAATAGGCCAAAAATGCCGATACTGATTGCGGAGCTCCAAAAAACAAACAAATTTAAACGTATAGGTTCAGATGGGGACCCTTCATTACTTTCTGACACCATGTTCTTGCTCCTTGCAATTGGTGTTTTTTCTTAAAAAATAATGTGATAAGTGTTCAATTCTGCTTATCGCCTTATCCATAAGAATCTTTGATTTATTACGCTACTTCTCTTCTTGCCAATCAAAAATTCATTGATTTTTACAGATTATACTTTTTATTGATTGAACGTTCAATCAATAAAAAGTATGATAAAAAAATGTTATGATGCTCTACATCGAGAAATGTTGAATAAAAAGCACCTTGGCAGGGCTTTAAATGGATAAGCATGACAAAGCGTAGAGTAAAACCAGAGCATGTGCGACGTGAAGAGATTATTAGCGCCGCATTTTATGTAATTTCTGAAGTGGGGTTATCCAATACCACCATTGCACAGATTGCAAAAAAGGCCGAACTATCGACTGGCATTGTGAGTCACTATTTCGGTGACAAACAGGGATTAATCAATACCTGTATGCAAGAAATGCTCAACGTTTTGCGTCAAAAGACTGACCAATACAAAGCCGAAGCAGATACGCATCCAGAAAGCCAGATTAAGGCCATTATTGATTCCAACTTCGATATCAGTCAGGTCAACAAACAAGCCATGCGGGTCTGGTTAGACTTCTGGTCTGCCAGTATGCACCTTCCCGAACTTGGACGTTTACAACGAATTAATGATCAACGCCTGTATTCCAACTTGAAACATTATTTTCTTATGTTGGTCGATGATAAACAACAGGCAAGCATCGCTGCTCGCGGATTAGCAGCTTTGATTGACGGATTATGGTTACGCGGCAGTTTAAGTAGTCACGATGAGTTTGACAGCCAACTGGCACGTTCCATTGCTTACGATTATGTAAAAACGCAAATTCAATTTGCAAACAAGCCTTTGCAGGAGAAACAGAATGAGTGATGCACAAGTTCACCAGTTATATATCCACGGACGTTATGTCGCAGCGACCAGTGGCAAAACATTTAACAGCATTAACCCTGCCAACGGTGAAGTGATCGCAACACTTCAACAAGCCTCACAACAAGACATTGAAGCGGCTGTTCAAAGCGCACAACAAGGCCAAAAAATCTGGGCAGCCATGACCGCGATGGAGCGTTCACGCATCTTACGTCGTGCAGTTGATATCTTACGTGAACGTAATGATGAACTTGCCCAGCTCGAAACACTCGATACCGGTAAAGCCTATAGCGAAACTTCGACCGTGGATATCGTGACAGGCGCAGATGTACTCGAATATTACGCAGGTCTTGCAACCGCGATTCAAGGTGAGCAAGTACCACTGCGTGAATCAAGCTTCTTTTATACCCGTCGTGAACCACTTGGTGTGGTGGCTGGTATCGGTGCTTGGAACTATCCAATTCAAATCGCAATGTGGAAATCTGCACCTGCCCTAGCAGCGGGTAATGCCATGATTTTCAAACCAAGCGAAACCACCCCACTGACTGCATTTAAACTGGCTGAAATCTATACCGAAGCGGGCGTACCAGACGGCGTATTTAACGTGGTTCAAGGTGCGGGTCGTGATATCGGTCAATGGTTAACTGAACATCCTGTGATTGAAAAAATCTCGTTCACGGGTGGTGTCGAAACAGGCAAGAAAGTCATGGCCAGCGCTGCGGGTTCGACTTTGAAAGAAGTCACCATGGAGCTTGGCGGTAAATCACCCCTGATTATTTGTGATGATGCCAACCTCGACCGCGCTGCGGATATTGCAGTGATGGCAAACTTCTTTAGCTCAGGTCAAGTCTGCACCAATGGTACCCGTGTGTTTGTACCAAAAGCCTTGCTTGCTGACTTTGAAGCAGCCGTTGTGGAACGGGTAAAACGGATTCGTATCGGTGATCCGATGGCTGAGCAAACCAATTTCGGACCTCTCACCAGTTTCCCGCATATGGAAAAAGTGTTGTCTTTCATTGAGTCAGGCAAACAGCAAGGTGCAAAACTCTTGATCGGTGGTGGCCGTGCCACTGAAGGTGACTTAGCCAAAGGTACTTATGTACTACCGACTGTATTCAGCAACTGCCAAGATGATATGGCAATTGTGCAAGAAGAAATCTTTGGCCCAGTGATGAGCATTCTCAGCTATGAAACTGAGGAAGAAGTGATCCGTCGTGCCAATGACACCACTTTTGGCTTAGCCGCAGGTGTGGTGACCCAAGACATCACCAAAGCGCATCGCATGATTCATCAACTTGAAGCAGGTATCTGCTGGATCAATACCTGGGGCGAATCACCTGCGGAAATGCCAGTGGGTGGCTACAAGCAATCAGGTGTGGGCCGTGAAAATGGCTTAACCACCTTGGGTCATTACACCCGTATCAAATCCGTTCAAGTTGAGTTGGGTGAGTATCACAGCATTTTCTAATGCCCTCAGCTTTCACCCTCAAAATTAATCCTCAATGCCGAGCAATCCCATGATTGCATCGGCATCCTCAAGAATAGAAAAAGGGATAACGATGAATACTCAAGCATATGACTACATTATCATTGGCGCAGGATCTGCCGGAAATGTGCTCGCAACACGTCTGACTGAAGACAAAGATGTGACTGTTTTACTCTTGGAAGCCGGTGGTCCAGACTACCGTTTAGATTTCCGTACTCAAATGCCAGCCGCTTTGGCTTTTCCTTTACAAGGTCGTCGCTATAACTGGGCCTATGAAACCGATCCTGAACCCCACATGAACAATCGCCGTATGGAATGTGGTCGTGGTAAGGGTCTCGGTGGTTCTTCATTGATTAATGGCATGTGCTATATCCGTGGTAATGCCATGGATTTGGAGCAGTGGGCAACCATGAAAGGCCTGGAAGACTGGACCTATGCCGATTGCTTACCCTACTATAAAAAAGCTGAAACTCGTGATATCGGTGGCAATGACTACCATGGTGACCAAGGTCCTGTATCAGTCGCAACCCCTAAAAATGGCAACAATGTTTTGTTCCACGCGATGGTTGAAGCAGGCGTACAAGCGGGTTATCCACGTACCGATGACCTAAACGGTTATCAACAAGAAGGTTTCGGTCCAATGGATCGTACCGTGACGCCGAAAGGCCGTCGTTCAAGTACCGCCCGTGGTTATTTAGATCTGGCCAAAGGTCGTCCGAATTTGACCATCGTCACGCATGCCACCACCAATAAAATCCTGTTCAATCAAAAACAGGCGGTGGGTGTGGAATATATCATTGGCGCAGACCAAGCCAATATGAAACAGGCACAAGCCAAACGTGAAGTATTGCTTTGCGCAGGTGCGATTGCCTCACCACAAATCTTGCAACGCTCAGGCGTGGGTGAAAGCACGTTCCTAAAATCAATGGATATTGATGTTGTGCATGACTTACCGGGTGTGGGTGAGAACCTGCAAGACCACTTGGAAATGTACTTGCAATATCAATGTAAGCAACCTGTGTCGCTCTACCCTGCACTGCAATGGTATAACCAACCTGCAATCGGTGCTGAATGGTTATTCAATGGCACTGGCGTTGGCGCGAGCAACCAGTTCGAAGCAGGTGGCTTTATCCGTAGCTCGGAAGAGTTTGACTGGCCGAATATCCAATATCACTTCTTACCTGTTGCGATTAACTACAATGGTAGTAATGCAGTGAAAGAACATGGCTTCCAAGCCCATGTCGGTTCAATGCGCTCACCGTCACGTGGTCGCATCCAGCTCAAATCAAAAGATCCGTTTGAGCATCCAAGTATTCTGTTCAACTATATGTCTACAGAACAAGACTGGCGTGAATTCCGTGATGCGATCCGTATCACCCGTGAAATCATGGCTCAGCCTGCGCTTGATCCGTATCGTGGCGAAGAAATCAGTCCAGGGAAACATATCCAGACCGATGCAGAACTGGATGAGTTCGTACGTAGCCATGCAGAAACGGCGTTCCATCCATCATGCAGCTGTAAGATGGGCGAAGATGACATGGCGGTTGTAGATGGTCAAGGTCGCGTTCACGGCGTACAAGGCTTACGTGTGGTCGATGCCTCAATTATGCCGTTGATCATTACTGGTAACTTAAATGCCACCACCATTATGATCGCAGAAAAAATTGCCGATCAAATCCGTGGCAAAAAACTCCCTCGTTCTGAAGCAGCTTATTACAAAGCGGGTACAGCACCTGTACGTCAAGCACCGTTACGTCCAATACTATAAGGAAGATATTCCTTAGGGGATACCCGAAGCTCAGCTTCGGGTTTCACTTCATTCAGGGAGAAATGATGAAAAAAACTTTATTCTTAATTGCACCTTTGGCTTTTTATTTTCAAAGCACGCACGCCACTGAAAGCACCTCGCCCTACTCAGCCAATATCACTGCGGCCAGCCAATACGTTTCTCGCGGTTTTCAACAAACTTGGGGCAAACCTGCCTTACAAGGTGGACTGGATTACAACCATGCCAGTGGTTTTTATGCAGGCACTTGGGCATCGACGGTGAGTGATCATTTTATTCAGGATGCCTCGGTAGAATGGGATGTGTATACCGGCTATAGCCGCAGTTTTGGTGATTTAACCGTTGGCACTAAAGTCGCCTATTACTATTATCCTGGGGCAAAAACCACTGCGGATACAGGCAATACCCGTTTTGATTATGGGGAAATTATTCCTGAAATCAGCTATGGGCCGCTCAGCGTTAAATATGCGATTACCTATACCCAAGATTATTTCGGCAATAATTCAAATACCTTGGGCGTCGGCAACAATAAGCATTCACGTGGTTCGGGTTATCTGGATGTCAATTGGCATCAACCGATTACGCAAGGTTGGTCGGTCGATGCGCATTATGGCAACCAACGCATTAAAAACTTTTCTGCTGCTAGCTTCCAAGATGCCAGTTTTGCCGTCAACAAAGAACTGCCATACAATCTTTCCAGCAGTTTGACCTATAGCAAAGCATGGGATAAAGACGGTTTTTATCAGCAATATAGCAATGGCAATCCCAACGCCAAAGTCTCCAATCCAATTGATTCAACTGTGACCTTGTCACTGACCAAAAGCTTCTAATCCAAGCTCAATCGCATGATCTGACATAAAAAAGCCGCTTCATTGCAAGCGGCTTTTTGGAATCTTGGATATTAAGGCTTGATCAGTTCAATCGTTGAGCCTGCACGTTTTGGATCAATCAGAATCTTGGCATGTTGCTCTGGATCACGCAGCGCCTCAAAGGCATTGCCCACCCCTTCCAAACCGACCACACCCGTGATCAACGGTGAACAATCCACTTTACCTTCTGCAATCATATGCAGCGTGTCACGGAACTCAAGTGGGGTATAGCCCAGCACATACTGGATTTCTAATTCCTTATTGATGGCTAATGCTGGCTCTATTTTATCGCTTTGCATACAAACCCCCACCCCTACGATACGTGAGAATAGCGGTGCACCCTCTAAGATCTGCTGCATGATTCCTGCTACCCCCACGCACTCAAAAATCACCGGACGTTTCGGCAATATCCCGAGTTTATCCCCTACGCGCATGGCGTTCACCCACGGTAATGAGTAAGTCTGAACCTTGTCAAAAATTCCCATGCCCATATTCACTGCTTCAGAGACATTGCCCAATAAGCCAAGCTCTTTCCAACTACCGAATGGAGACTGTTGTTTAGGATCAATCAAGACATCCGCACCACATTGCTCGGCCAAACGACGACGGTTCGGTGAAAAATCACTGGCAATCACGGTTTTAACACCTGCTGCCTTGAGCATAATAATCACGCCCAAACCGACTGGACCACAACCAATCACGATCGCTGGCTCGTTTTTCTTGATTCGGCTACGACGTACCGCATGTAAGGCAACCGCCATTGGTTCAGTCAGCGCGGCACGATCCGCATCTAAGCCATTAGGTACTTCAAACATTAAACTCGATTGTACCAAGACCTGTTCTGCATAACCGCCAGAAGCACTTGGCGACAGCCCCGTCGGCACATAACCTTGCGGATCAACATTTAACAAAGGCATGGCACAAACCAAAGTATCGGCTTTCAATTTACGGCGTGTTTTTGGACCATAATCCAAGACTTTGCCGCAGAACTCATGACCAAACACCAGTTTATCCGAGGACTTTGCCACCCCATTAAAGCCGACTCGCGCTGCCAAATCATGCATATGATCGCAGTGATGTTGCATGTGTAAATCAGAACCACAGATACCGCAACGCACCACTTCAAGTAAGACTTGCCCCTTTGCAGGAACCAATTGAAGGCTGTCTTCCAGTTTTAATTCAGCGTTATGACAAATCAGAGATTTCATAGGATGCTTTCCTTTTTTGTTTTATTCCCATTGTTCACCTTCAGCACTTTGACCCGTTGCTGTACCAAGCAAACAATACATGAATCAATCCTGACAAGGATAATTGTCAAAAACTATGACCTAAATATCAATATATCGCAGCAATAAAGTCAGCAAATGATGTATTTTAAAATCGCTCGATTGATTCAAAAAAAGTTTAAAAATTATTCTCTTTTAACTTCAAATAGATGAATATTTTTTTCTGGACTACCGCCCTATTTTTATTAAAACGATCAAATTTAAACCTTGCATTTAATAGTGTCTTTATGACACTATATATTTACTGGCTTTAAGCCACTATAAAAGAGAAGCTAAAAATGACGATTCAACTTAAGACAGCTCAAGCGAATGTTCCCATCGAGTTTTTGCAGTTTTCAGGTGGTGAACGTCATATTCAACTACAGCCTGAGTTATTGAACCAATTACAAGCTGACACTCAGATCAAAGCCTCACTACAGAACAGCACAGATGTGATGGATTATCTATTACTGGAAAATGTGTTGCTGCAACAAGGTACTCGCCTTTTAGTGGAAATCCCTTATTTTCCCTATGCACGTCAAGACCGTATCTGTGCACAAGGTCAGGCCTTCTCACTGGATTTAATGACCAAGCTATTGAATAGCAATAGCGAAAAATTTGCAGGACAGCGTCAGAAAATTGTGGTGTGGGATTGTCATAGCCCAGTGACCCTTGAGCTGTTACGCAAAAATACTAGCTTCCAAACGGTGATCAATATCGAACCGATTGAGATTATCCAGCAAAGCCCAGCATTGATGCAGATTTTAAGCGCTGACAATACGGTATTGATCTGCCCTGATGCAGGCGCAACACAACGCACCCAAGCGATTGCAAACGGTATCGATCCGCAACGCCAACAAGCCATTGAAGTGATTCACTGTGAAAAGAAACGTGATCCAAGCACTGGAAAAATTAGAACAACGGCGGTGGATAGCCCTGATTTGACAGGAAAAACAGCCGTGATTACCGATGACATTTGCGATGGTGGTGCAACCTTTATTGGTATTGCCAAACAACTACGCAGCCTAAACTGCCAAAACATTATTTTATATGTCACGCATGGCATCTTTAGCAAAGGTCTTTCGGTATTTGATGGCTTGGTCGATCAGGTCTTTACCAGCAATAGCCTGCCACAAGCAGAAGCAAACAAACTTAACATCATCAATTTTCAAAATTAAGATTTAAAGCAAGAGGCCGATAAAAATGAGTATTAAAATTAACCCACTCAATGCAATTGATTTCTATAAAGCAGACCACCGTCGTCAGTATCCAGTGGGAACTGAATACGTCTATGCCAACTTTACCCCACGTTCATCACGTTTAGCCAAAATGCTGCCTAACTTTGATGACAAGATTGTGTTTTTTGGTCTGCAAGGCTTTATCAAACACTTTCTGATTGAAACTTGGAATGAGGGCTTCTTCAATCAACCTAAAGCCAAAGTGGTGGCAGCCTATAAACGCCGTATGGACAACGCTTTAGGTGAAGGTGCGGTGCCGGTCGAGCACATCGAAGCCTTGCACGATCTTGGCTATTTACCATTAAAAATTAAAGCCTTGCCAGAAGGTAGTCGAGTCAATATCAAAGTGCCTGTATTGACCATTATCAATACTGATCCGAATTTCTTTTGGTTAACCAACTATATTGAAACCGTACTCAGTGCTGAGCTCTGGAAAAGCTGTACCACCGCCAGCATTGCCTATGAATACAAACGCTTGTTGACCCAATATGCAGAAAAAACAGGTGCACCTTTAGACTTTGTTGCTGTTCAAGGCCATGATTTTAGTAGCCGAGGGATGAGTGGGATCTATGATGCAGCCCAATCAGGCGTGGGCCACTTGACCAGTTTTATCGGAACCGATTCAGTTGCTTCAATTGACTATGCTGAAGAATATTACAATGCAACAGGTGTGGTGGGCGTTTCAGTACCTGCAACAGAACATAGTGTGATGTGTATGGGCAGTGAAGAAAGTGAAATCGAGACCTTTAGACGTTTGATCTGTGAGCTTTATCCTGCTGGTGTAGTCAGTATCGTTTCAGATACTTGGGACTTCTGGCGTGTGATTACTGAATTTAGCGTGGAATTAAAAGCAGAGATTTTAAAACGCCAACCGAATGCCCTCGGACTCGCCAAAGTGGTGTTTCGTCCAGATTCAGGTGATCCCGTGAAAATTATCTGTGGTGATCCTGATGCAGAGCTAGATAGTCCCGCTTATAAAGGTGCAGTGCAGTGTTTATGGGAAATTTTTGGCGGTACTGAAACAGCACAAGGTTATAAAGTACTGAACGAGCGTGTTGGCTTAATCTATGGTGACTCGATTACCCTAGAACGTGCCCAAAATATCTTAAAAGGTTTGGAAGCCAAAGGCTTTGCTTCAAATAATCTGGTTTTTGGAATTGGCAGCTATACCTATAATTATTTGACTCGTGATAGCTTTGGTTTTGCCGTAAAAGCCACTTGGGGTCAGGTCAACGGCGTCGGTCGTGAACTGTTTAAAGACCCAGTGACCGACTCAGGTGTTAAAAAATCAGCCAAGGGCTTATTACGGGTTGAACAGACTGAGAATGGTTTTGAGTTATTTGATCAACAAAGCTTTGAACAGGAGAAGATGGGTGCACTGCAAACAGTATTTGAAAATGGTCAATTGTTAAGAGAATGCTCGCTTGATCAAATCCGGGCGAGATTAGTCTAAAACGATATCAATATCACTCATTTCACATTTGAAGTTTATCTACGCTACATCATGACAGTCGGCATGGATGCCGCCCATTTAACGATCTTGCACGAAGTTCAGAATGCTATTTTGAACTTCGCTCAGGATGTACCATCAGCTCATTCAAATCTATAAAAAACCTTTATACTTGATTCACTCATCCATGAGACAACGCCAAATGACCTATACCACCGAACAGGAATACCTTGCTCACTATCAAAAAACAGACTATGACACGCCTCTGTTTACGGTCGATATGGCAATTTTTTCTGTAGCAAAAGGTCAATTACAAGTCTTAATAATTCAACGCTCCAACTTTCCCGAAAAAGGCAAATGGGCGCTACCGGGTGGCTTTGTCGATTTAAAAACCGATCCAGATTTAATGGCAACAGCCCACCGTAAACTGCTTGAAAAAACAGGGATTCACTCCCCTTACCTAGAACAAGTCGAAACCATTGGTAATCAACATCGTGATCCACGTGGCTGGTCCATTACCGCTTTATATTTTGCCTTAATTGATTTTGACAAATTTGAAATTCAAGCAAGTCACACCACCGAGTATAGTCAATGGCTTGCAATCGATCAGGCACTACAGCTGGATTTAGCTTTTGATCATCAACAGCTACTCCAACTCGCTTATGATCGGCTTGGTAATAAAACCCGTTACACCGCTCTACCAGCCAGTCTCATGCCTGAGCTTTTTACCCTGACCGAATTACAAACCATTTATGAAATTATTTTAGGTCATACATTAGAAAAAAAATCATTTAGACGGCGTATGCAGGAAGCAGGTGCAGTTGAAGAAACAGGACAGCAAAAAATTGTCGGCAAGCGCCCAGCCCAATTGTTTCGCTATGCATTGGAAAGTTATAACTTCACCTTTCCGCGCATGCTGGAAACGCCACGCAACTCTGCTGAAAATGAAAAGAGCTAAGGTATAACCTTAGCTCTAATTACTAATAGTTTAAGTTTACTTCCAAGCTTGGCGAATCAAGTCCACTGCTTTTTCAGCAATCATAATGGTCGGTGCATTGGTATTGCCATTCACTACAGTTGGCATAATTGAGGCATCAACCACGCGCAAACCTTCGACACCATACACTTTCAGTTCAGGATCAACCACGGCCATTTCATCTACACCCATTTTACAACTGCCGACTGGGTGATAGACCGTATCAACACGTTGGCGTAAAATTTCACGAATTTCATCATCAGACTGAACATTGGCGGTAAACATGTCCTCTTTAATTTTTTCACTTAAAGCAGGAGCATTCATTAACTTTTGCGTGACTTTATAACCATCGATCATATCTTGAAGATCTTGCTCATCCTCAAGGAATTTAAAGTCAATCAGCAATGGATCATCCACATGTTTACCACTGAGTTTGACCGAACCACGCGCACGCGGATTCAACAAACACACATGGCATGAAATTCCATGTCCCATATGCATGGTTCGAGCATGGTTATCGACCACGGCAATCACAAAATGCAGCTGTAAGTTTGGCTTATCCAACTCAGGACGAGTTTTTAAGAAACCACCACACTCAGCAAAATTGGTGGTGATCAAACCACGACGCTCTTTACGATAGCGTCCAATTTGTTTCACTAAATCGATGCTACCACCAACCGAGACCCCGAAGGTTCCCTCCATTTGCTTTGTTTTATAAGCAAAAATAAAGTCAGGATGGTCATGCAGGTTTTCACCAACACCCGCTAAATCTTTAACAACGGGAATGCCGTGCTTTTCAAGCTCTTGACGAGGACCAATACCAGACAACATCAACACTTGTGGCGATTGGAACGCACCTGCTGATAAGAGCACTTCTTTATTGGCTTGGACAATCGTGGTTTGGCCTTTATGTTTATATTCAACCCCGACAGCACGACCATTTTCAATCACAATTCGTGAAACACTGGCTTGCGTAATCACCTGTAGATTCGGACGAGTACCTAAATAAGGGAACAAATAACCGCGTGCAGCACTCCAACGTTCGCCATTTTTTTGCGTAACTTGATAAACCCCAAGTCCTTCTTGTTCTGCACCATTGAAGTCATCATTCAGCGGATAATTCACCTGCTTCGCAGCTTCAACAAAGCTTTTTTGATAAGGGTTATCCGAACGTAGTTCACTGACATTAAGTGGACCATGTTGTCCATGATATTCATTACGAATGCGTTCGTTGTGCTCTGATTTTATAAAATATGGCAAAACATCTTCATAAGACCATCCTGCATTACCCAAAGCAGCCCAATGATCATAGTCACTACGATGTCCTCGAACATAAACCATGGCATTGATGGCAGAACTACCGCCTAAACACTTACCTCGCGGTTGATAGCCTTTTCGGCCATTCAACCCTTTTTGTGGAATGGTTTCTAAAGCCCAGTTATTAATTTTAGTCGGGATACTAATCACTGCTGCTGAAGGTGTATTCACCAACCAACTGTTGCCATCACCACCAGCTTCTAATAAACATACCGAAATATTTGGATTTTCCGATAATCGTCCAGCCAGTACCGATCCTGCTGAACCACCACCTATAATTACAAAATCAAAAGCTGTTTCTGTCATCGCTATACTCTGTTTTTTCTTTTTAAAAAGTGGAAGCATTATGCCGAACACGGCATTTAAATACTGTTGTAGTTGTCTAACCAATTCATATCAATATAAGCAACTTAACTGGATCATCATCAAAGCGCAATAGCCAAATCCAGCAGCCTCGTTGTTGTAAAAAGAGAATCTGTTGCAAAACTACTGGATGGATTCTTTCTCTAATTTTTTCTGTTTCAGATACTCAACATGTTGACGATCTGTTTTCCACGATGGTTCCAATACTTCTTTCTCAATACGATAGCGAATTCTTTTCTGTTTCATGGGGCTGATCACCTCTTCATTGAAACTTTTCACATATTTCAGCCAAGCCTTACCTCGAAACACATTTTCAGGCATTTCTGTTTTAAATTCACTACGAGGTGTAAAAACAATAACCGAATGTAAATATTGTGGATCTAACACGTCATTTAGCACCATCTCTAGTACTTTGCTATGTTTATAGTTTTGATGTAAAGGGTTTTGAAATTTATAGCTTTTCTTGTAAATTTTTTGCGTCCATTGCTTTTGACGAGCACTCCCAAAAATCCATCCTGTATAATTTTTGGTTTCTACAATAAAAACCCCATAAGGACTTATTAAAATATGGTCAATTTGAGTTGTACCTTGCGCACCATCAGGGATCGTCACGTTGTTTAATAACATATACTCTTCCCCTAACCCCTTATCTACGTGAACTGAAACCATCAGCTCACCCATTTTTCCTTTAAAATATGGTGATTTCAAATAAGTGAGAATAGCAAGAATAATAATGAAAAATATAAAGTATAAAAGCATATTCATTCCCCAGTAATTTTAAATTAAATTTATTAAAAACAAAAACAAGATCTAAAAATTTTAAAATATATTTTATCAATGCACACTTAATTATTTATATTTCTATATTCATTATAAATTAAAATCAAACCACCCATAAAAATAAAAAACAGACCTAACAATTTTAATCCATCTATTTTTCTAACCTGCATTCCTAGAAATCCTGTGCTATCAATAACCGTTGCAAAGAGCATTTGTCCCAAGAAAACCCATAACAATGTATTTGTTGCTCCTATTTGAGGAGCTGCAAGAAACATACAAAGAATATAAAGAGAGCCAAGAAAACCTGGAAACCACATCCACCATGAAGCTTGTTGGTATAATGGAGGTTTAATCGTACCATCAACGATTAATGCAATCATCAGTGATGCAATTGCTCCACCAATATAAAGCACAAAAGTTGATTGAATTTGAGAAGCACCACTTGTATTTCGAAAAGCATTTACCATTGCGAGCTGTAATGGAACGATCACACCTCCCAATATGCTAATCATGATATAGCTAATATTATGCATGGTCATTTTCTCTTTTTATTTTGATTTAATCATATCGTAAATACCCAGCTTAACTCAGCATCTTAGTCATTTACTTTTAACAGATTAGGACAATATATATTTCGCTTTACTTTGACCGTGGAAAGTCAGCAAACACACAATTTAAAATTATTTATTCCTTTATTTTCTTCTATTTAACAATTTATTTAATCATTATCTGATACGGAACAGATTATAGCTACGGACTCAATTTAAGTTATTAAATTTAAAAAAACCAGACGTAAAAAAACCGCTAACTTAGCGGTTTCTTATCTCATCTTTTAAGATGATGGTCGGAGCAGTAGGATTCGAACCTACGACCCCCTGGTCCCAAACCAGGTGCACTACCAGGCTGTGCTATGCTCCGAAATTGGGGTGAATGACGGGATTCGAACCCGCGACAACCGGAATCACAATCCGGGGCTCTACCAACTGAGCTACATCCACCATCAAAACTTTGATTCTATATACCAAGCTGCCAAATGGCGCGCCTGACAGGATTCGAACCTGTGACCATCCGCTTAGAAGGCGGATGCTCTATCCAACTGAGCTACAGGCGCATAACGATGATAATACTATCACGATACTTCGCCGATATTTAAAACTATGTTTTTCAACATATTTTAAATGGTCGGAGCAGTAGGATTCGAACCTACGACCCCCTGGTCCCAAACCAGGTGCACTACCAGGCTGTGCTATGCTCCGATTTCTTTTCAGCTTTTATTGTATCGCACATCGTGCGGTACGGTGTGCATTCTAGGCGCGACGCCTTAGAACGTCAACACCTATTTTCCAAAAAACTAATAAATCCTTATCAAATGTATATTTAACAAGCATTTTCAGACGTTTTAGCGTTTCAAAGAAGCACTAAAGTTCAACATTCGATCTAAGGGTAATTTCGCCCGTTCAGCTAAGGCTGGATCAACGTGTATTTCTTGATCGGCATGCTGTAATACATGCAAAATACCATCCAGTTCGTTCATTGCCATCCACGGACAATGTGCACATGAACGACAAGTTGCCCCCTCACCTGCAGTTGGTGCTTCAAATAATTCTTTATCAGGCGCTGCTTGCTGCATTTTATAGAAAATGCCGCGATCTGTTGCCACGATCATTTGTTTATGCGGTAAGGTCTGTGCTGCTTTAATCAGTTGCGAGGTGCTGCCCACCGCGTCTGCAATATCCACCACCGATTCAGGTGACTCAGGGTGAACCAATACCGCAGCATCTGGGTAAAGTGCTTTCATTTGCGCAATCCCACGCGCGCGGAATTCTTCATGTACGATACATGCGCCATCCCACAACAACATTTCCGCGCCTGTTTTCTTTTGAATATAGCGACCTAAATGCTGATCTGGTGCCCAAATAATTTTTTCACCCAAACTATCTAAGTGTTCAATAATCTCTACAGCACAGCTAGAAGTCACCACCCAATCGGCACGTGCTTTGACTGCTGCAGAAGTATTGGCATAGACCACTACGGTATGATCTGGATGTTGATCACAGAATGCAGTGAACTCATCTACAGGACAGCCCAAATCAAGTGAACAGGTTGCTTCCAATGTTGGCATCAAAACTGTTTTTTCAGGGGATAAGATTTTTGAGGTTTCGCCCATAAACTTCACGCCTGCCACCACAAGCGTTGTTGCAGGATGATCACGACCAAAACGCGCCATTTCCAATGAATCAGAAACACAGCCACCTGTCAGTTCGGCAAGCTCTTGCACTTCAGGATCACAGTAATAGTGAGCCACAAGGACTGCATTGCGCTTTTTCAACTCAGCTGCAATTTGGGCAAACTTTTCTTGTTTCACTTCTGGGCTAAGGCTATTGTCCTTTGGCTCGCCCAAACGATCTAAATGCGCCTGCACAATATTTTTGGCTTCGTTCGCAATTAAATTCGCATCATTCATAAAACGTCTTCTCTATCCTGCGTGCTTGCATCACTGCAAACTTTTAACGTGGGTAATGGCGTGATCATTTGGGAAAAATCACCTCATCCACAAACTAGCTTATAAAAAAAGCCCCACTGTGGAGGCTTTATTATAACGCAAATTTATGAGCGATAATCGGCATTAATTTTGACATAGTCGTAAGAAAAGTCACAGGTATAGACCGTATCTTTTGCTGTGCCACGACCAAGGTCTATACGAATGCTAATTTCTTTCTCAGCCATGACGGCTGCGCCCGCTTCTTCGGTATAGTCTGGGTTTGCCCCACCATCTAGGCAAATCTGGACATCACCCAGCCAGACTTGAACTTTACTGCTATCTAGGTTTGGTACACCCGCCTTACCAATCGCCATCACAATACGACCCCAGTTTGGATCTGAGGCAAATAAAGCCGTTTTAATTAGCGGTGACTCAGCAACACTATAAGCAACATCACAACATTCTTGGGTATTGGCTCCGCCTTCCACCTGAACCGTAATGAACTTGGTCGCACCCTCACCATCACGCACAATCAATTGCGCCAAACGATTCATGATACGTGCAAGCACATCGAGCACTTGTTGATAACGTGCATCGTCTTGACTCTGGATTTCAGCACCACCAGCTAAACCTGTCGCCACAAAGATACAAGAGTCATTGGTCGAGGTATCACCATCAATGGTAATGCGGTTAAAAGAATGCTCAACCGTAGTTTGCAATAACCGCTGCACCAATTCAGCACTAATCGGGGCATCGGTTGCAACGAAGCTCAACATAGTCGCCATATTCGGACGAATCATGCCTGCGCCTTTGCTAATTCCCGTCATGGTATAGCTCACACCATCTAGCTCAAACTGCTCAGATGCACCTTTTGGTGTAGTGTCTGTGGTCATAATGCCCGATGCAGCGTCCGCCCAACGATCCGCATTTAAATCATTTAATGCAGGTTGAATGCCTTGTACTAAACGTTCAATTGGAAGTTGCTCACCAATCACACCAGTTGAAAACGGTAAAACCTGATTGGATTGAACACCAGTTAACTCAGCCAACTTTGCACAAGTCGCCTCTGCATTTTTATAACCAACTGTTCCTGTTGCAGCATTGGCATTACCCGTATTGATAATCAGGTAACGTGGGGTATTTTCTGTTAAATGCTTTTTACTTAATTGAACAGGCGCAGCCGCAAAAGCGCTTTGGGTAAATACCCCTGCAACCGTTGAGCCTTCGGCAAATTCAAAAATGACTAAATCTCGTCGATTTGGATAACGTACATACGCCTCAGTTGAGCCAATTTTTACACCCTGCACCACATGCATAAGTGGCATTGTTACGTCACCAACAGCCATTTTTAAACTTCCATTCAATTTGTTATGAAAAAGAAAATGAATACATACCCTATATATGAGACTCGGAAAGGTCATCTACAACCTGCGTGGTATTTGTAATATCCCGTTTCTGCGATAGATAAAACAAATGCAACAAGTGAACAGGTTTTGTAGATGACAATGCCTTTGGTTACTTTGGGCGAAACCAAAGTAGCTCGAACCGAAGGTTATTCCTAATATTGAATTACACTAAGCAAGACACCGCCTCGCTAATAACTGAGTTACGGTTCAAGTCATAAAATATGTCGATTCATATCTGTTAAGTAGCTTATTCCAAAAAGAAATGAAAATCGAGTATTAACACTACAGATTATGGAATTTGGCTTTGCTCTAAACTCAGTAAAATCTGCTTCTTATCCAGACCACCTGCAAAACCCACCAAAGCTCCACTCGACCCAATCACCCGATGACACGGTGCAATAATCGAAATCGGATTCTTACCATTGGCTGCCCCAACCGCACGCACAGCTTTTTCATTACCCAACTGAACGGCAATGTCTTTATAACTGCGTGTTTCCCCATAAGGAATACTCAATAAAGCCTGCCAGACTTGTTGCTGAAATGCAGTGCCTTGAAAATCCAAAGGTAAATCAAACTGCTGACGTTGCCCAGCAAAATACTGTTCTAATTGTTGTTTGACGCGATGCAGCATCGGATGCTGGCGATCTTCAACCAATTCAGAAAGTCGCACCCGTTTATGATCTTCATTGCCCCACATCACGGCGACAAGTGCCTGATCATGAGCAACCAGTTTTAATGCACCCACAGGAGAATCCATGTACATATACACCAGTTGCATCACACTCTCCTCAACCATTAATTTGATGATAACTTCATTAATACAAGACCTGAAACGATTAATACCGCTGCGATCATACGCATAGCCGTCATGGGTTCATTCAAGATCAAAATGCCAACAACAAATGATCCAATTGCTCCAATTCCCGTCCAGATGGTATAGGCCGTTCCAAGTGGAAGTGTCCGCATCGACATGGAAAGTAATACCACACTTAAAATCATGAAAACAATGGTCACGATACTTGGCGTTAACTTGGTAAATCCTTCAGACATCTTCATGGAATATGCCCAAATAACTTCAAAAATACCTGCCAAAATTAGAATTGCCCATGCCATTTTATTACGCTCAACTTTATCGAGTGTCGGGTCGTCCCAACGTGATTCTTTCGAGGGAGGTCGTCCTCCTAGGTGCAGCAGTGTACTGTAAAACATACAAATCATGTGATTTGTTCTGTATCTAAAATCACTAAAACATTGAAAAATTTAGTCTTCTATTAAAATACATTACTGCCAGATAATCTGATCGACCCGCATCAGCTCACATGCGCCATTACCTGTATCCTCTCGAGATAAAGAACTCTTCCAGCGCCAGCCATCTTGGCTCTGAATCTCAATCAGAGAACCCTTTAAATACACCAAATCATCTTGTTTAATTTTTTTCATTTGTGCTGCAATTGTGGCATTGGCGGGAACCAGATGCATATTGGCACTATGTGTTGCAATCTGCCGCAGTGGAATGGGTGGCTCGTGATCGACAGACCAACGATACCAACGGTTACTTTGGGAAATATCAATCTGTTTGTAAACCTGAGGATTGGCCATTTCACCCCAACCTACCGCAATATCCATAGGAGAAAACTCAGCTTCACGCCCCAAGTGATAGTCTTCTCTTGAAAGCACGCGAAATGAACCCTCATAATTTTCCAGTGCCACAACCTGCACACCTTGCTGAGTCGTAATCTGACTGATATCAGGTGTAGGCTTAATCCATTTTGTCCACAGCATCCAGCCGAGTGCAATCACCAGCAAGCCATACATCCATCTCGGCATGTTATTGATCCTGTTTATTTCTTAAGGCTTTTACCCATTGCTTAAATCGCGCTAAAGCAGCTGTAAAAAATTGCTGAATCAGACTTAAGACATGCTCATCTTGCTGCTGATATTTATTCTGAGCCACATGTTGTTTTGAAGTAGCCAGTTCCATCGGTTCATAATGCGGCATGGTTTGCTGTAATTCCGCACCGAGATTCAAGCGCTGTAATGCGGCAGTCACCTCAGCAATCGGGTCCTGATGATAGAGGGCTAAATGGCGTGCTTCTAAATCAATACAGTGTTCAATGAGTTGATCTGAAAAAGGCAGTAATGCTTTCCTCACCCGCTGTGCTTCTACAGGGCTACTCATATGGGGAATATAATAAAAACTCACATGCATACTGCCATCAGCAGGAATCAGCTCAAGTTGAGAAGCTGTCACACGCTGAGATTTTGCTCTCAGATTGCTGTCAGCGTTTAGTTTATCTATTATTGGATTGTCTTGTTGTTCTAAAGCCATTTATGCACCATGAATGACTCAAAAAAGATACTGTCAGTATAAACCAACAGTATCTCGAAAAAATGACATTTTAAGTAAAATATCAGAACTTTAGCGACAGACCTGCACCATAGACCCAACCCGTTTTGGAGTCACTGGCGGTTTGCCAATTGGTTTCTTTACGCCCGTTGCTATAGCCATAACCGACATCGATAAAAGGCATCACTCGATTCTTGACGATTTCATAGCGAGTTTTGATCCCCACTTCTGCATCGGCAAGGCCTGTTTTAGCGGCATACTTGGATTCATCTCGCAGTACCCATTCCATTTCCAGATATGGCTGTAGAATCAACTTTTGAGTCAGTAACAAATCTCGTTCTGTTTCCAACACAAAGCGCCATTGTTGGTCTTGTCCGACATACAGATGTGCATCGGTTTCGAAGAAATACTGCGCCATGCCGTGAAAACCGACGACACCCTCAAATTGTTCCTTATCCACCTCACGATCAGGGTTATAGCGATAATTTACCCCAGCTTGTATATCCCAAAAATCTGCAATATTCCGACTGTATAACGCAGCCAGACTTTGCTCCGACTTTTCTGACTCAGCCTTGGCATAATCAGCAATGATGAATAATTTATTTTCATCGGTTCCCACCCAAGTTTTTAACTTGGACTTGAGCGTGCCCTGCCCATCTTCATCCAACATCCATTGCGTATCTAACTGTGTCGCCTGATAGATTTGCCCACCATGCTCCTTATAATGGCCCGCATGTTCATCTTTATTTTGCATCTGCGGGGAAATGCTTGGGCTTTGATGCTGTGAATGGTCCATCGGCATGGATGCATTCATTGTCGTGTTCTGCCGTGCCGACATATCCATTTGCATCGAGTGATCATGTCCTTCATGTGCATAGGTCAATGCGCTGAAAGAAGAGACAATGCCACCAATCGCCAATAATTGTGTATAACGTTTCATCTTAGAAGATTGCTTAGTGATGTGCATGGCTCGCTCCTTCAGATGATTGAACTGGTGTTGTTGGTGCTGCTTTGCTGTCATCCACATTGGCGACAATTAACTTACTCATCATGCCCGCACTCATGTGATACAACAGATGACAATGGATCGCCCATTCACCGATTTCATCCGCAGTCAATAAAGCCGTAACAGTCTTACCTGGTGGTACAACCAGAGTATGTTTATTTGGCATATCTTGAGGTGCCTGACCATTTTCCAGCTGCATAAACATGCCATGTAAATGCATCGGATGCGCCATCATACTGTCATTGACAAATTTGAGTCGGATACGCTCGCCATAGCGCACGGTTAAAGGCTTAAAGTCAGGATCGCTAAATTTCTTGCCATCAATGGTCCAGATATAACGCTCCATAGTTCCCCCCAAACGAATCACCACTTCACGTTCTGCTGGGCGACTATAGCTCTCAGGCTGTGGCTTTAATGATTGCAAATCTGCATAACTTAAAGCTTTATGACCTGCTGGCGTTGCCGCATTAGCCCAACCCTGCACGGTATCCGTGTTTGAGGTGTTCGTAGTGGCAGTTGATTGATGCTGGCTATGGTCCATATTGCTCATATTCATTTGAGCATGTGCACTATGATCCATAGCTGGCTCTGAGGTTGTTGCCGTCTTTGCCTTGTCTTGCGGCATCTGGTGCTGGCTATGATCCATATTCGCCATATTCATCTGCTGGTCTGATCCAGTATCCATTTTGCCCATATCCATCTGACCATGTGCACCATGATCCATGCCCATATCTTCCATGGTTAATAAGGCACGTGGACGCGCTTTAGGGATCTGAACCTTTTGCATATTGGGAGTCATGCTATTGTGCAAGGAGCCAATGGCAAAGCCAGTACGGTCAATCGACTCTGCTTCAATTTGATAATGGGCCTGTTTTGGTTCAACCAATACATCATAAGTTTCGGCTGTTCCAATACGGAATTCATCCACAGGAACAGGTTTCACGGGCTGGCCATCGGCACTGACCACGGTCATTTTTAAATTGGGAATACGTACATCAAAGAAAGACATTGCTGAAGCATTGATAAAACGTAAACGTAATTTTTCACCCGCGTTAAAAGCACCGCTCCAGTTTTGCTGTGGTGTTTGACCATTGACCAAGAAGGTATAGCCATCTACATCGCCCATGTCGGTTTTGGCCATACGCATCTGATTCCATGCGGAACGATCTTGCCATGTGGCTTTTAAACCCTGCGTTTTAACTTGCTTCCAGACATCGCCCAGTGTTTCACGATGGTTTTGGTAGTATTCAGCAGACTTTTTCAAATTCGCCATGATCTTGTCACTTTCCGTTTCATGGAAATCCGACAACATCACCACATAATCACGTTCAGCTTTTTCATGTGCAGCAACAGGTTGCTTGCCTTTTGGATAAATCACCAAAGCGCCATACAAACCATCTTGTTCCTGCCCTTTACTATGTGCATGATACCAATAGGTGCCGTTTTGACGTACTTTGAAACGGTATTCAAAACTGCCATTCGGCTTGATCCCTTTGAAACCATTAAAACCAGGTACACCATCCATTAGCCCGGGTAAAAGCAAGCCATGCCAATGTAAAGAGGTATCTTGATCTTTGAGTTGGTTATGCACATGAATGACCGCTTCATCGCCCTCTTCAAACTCTAAGAGCGGGGCGATAAATTTACCGTTTACGGTAATACGTTTGACGGGCTTGCCAGTGACATTCACCATCCCTTCATTAATGTTCAGATGGTATTCTTTAATTGCAGCCAAAGTATAAGGCGCAAACAATAGGCTTAAGCTAGCAACAACACCAGCATATAGTTTTGAAGACATGATAATTTCCTAATCTGTTAACTTTTCAAATTGCTCTTTTCATGGATAGAAAGAGCCGAGTAAAGACAGATCAGGCTTTAGGAGGGCGTAAAATCTCTTGCCAATAACCAGCAAGGTGACGAGCCTGATAATCCGTATTGGTACGGGTACTGAGCTCTAAAAATGGCGAAGATGCTAAACTTGGACTATGTTGATCTAAGCCCAGATTAATGCTTTGACAATGTGAGATACTATTGCAGTCCAGACAATGTTGATCGCTATGCATTTTCCCATCATGGCACTGTGCTGAACTCAGTGAGTCACTTTTCGAACTTGGCATATGATGATGTTGATCCATCATTTGCTGATCGTGACATGCCATAGCTGCAATTGTAGTTGAAGTATTTTGATCGGATTGAATCGCTTGAACAGCAGCAACAGCCACGCCACTTCCCCCGATGAAAAATATCATCAGGAATACAAACCACAGGCGTTTGTATCGCTTAAGAAGTTGCACTTATGTTCCTTATTCCAATCATCAAAAAAATAACTTAATGTGCCTAGGATAATTTCTTTTGCAGTTATGCACAATCATCTTTATGTTTGAATTTCGATAATTCTACTAAAACCTCGCTGCAAACTGCTGTTTTATCAAGCTAAACGGCACATCAACAAGCGTGAGCAAAAATAAAGCAAAATGAATAAGTTAATGCACAAAAAAAGGACAAAAAACTGTCCTTTTTTCGTCATTTTGTTGTGAATATAAACAACTGAAATCATTTTGTTTATTTTAACAACATCTTATCCACCTGCTTATCAACACGGTTATCCACCGAGTTATAAACAAAGTTATCCACAAGCTTATGTGAATAATAGAATGAAAATACTAAACTTCTTTTGCACCAACTTGTGCCAACTCTGCACGCATTTGATCAATCACGATTTTATAGTCCGGCTGACCAAAAATCGCTGAGCCTGCAACAAACATATCTGCACCCGCTTCTGCAATTTCACGAATATTGGCCGGCCCTACACCACCATCGACTTCCAAACGAATATCACGGCCACTGGCATCAATAATTTGACGAGCTTGGCGTAATTTTTCCAACGTCATTGGAATGAATTTTTGCCCACCAAAACCTGGGTTGACGCTCATCAATAAAATTTGATCGACTTTATCCAATACATAATCAAGATAGTGCAACGGCGTTGCTGGATTAAACACTAGGCCTGCTTTGGCGCCACCAGCCTTAATCAACTGTAACGAACGGTCAATATGATCCGTTGCTTCTGGATGGAAGGTAATAATGTCTGCACCGGCTTCCAAGAAATCACCGATCATACGATCAACAGGTGAAACCATCAGATGCACATCAATCGGCGCTTTGATGCCATAATTTTTCAGTGCCTTACAGATACCAGCGCCAAAGGTCAGGTTCGGTACATAGTGGTTATCCATCACATCAAAATGTACAACGTCTGCACCTGCAGCTAAAACTTTTTCTACGTCCTCACCTAAACGTGCAAAATCAGCAGATAAAATCGAAGGTGCAATTAAATAAGGCTTGGACATGGATGACCTGGCAAACTCTAAGAAAATGATGCATGCATTATAGCAAATTTAGCGGACTTAAGTCTGTTACAAAGTCATTATTAGGGCATTGCAAACTTGCAACACCACGTTGCATCTGCACTATTTTTATCTTTTCTTAGCTTTGCTATGGTATGGAGTGAAATAACAGGATATCGAGAACATGAACAGTACGACTCAAATCACAACCACTGAAGGGAAACGAATCAGTAAGCGTTTGCTCAACCATTGGAAACATAAGTTTGAAGTCTTGGAAACCGAAACTCATTCAAAAATTTTTATGCCGACTGCCACTGTGACCCTCACACCACAGGAACAATATTTGGCTGTACTGATTGAAAACCAACAGGAAGATGTAGCGCGCCTAGAACAGGTGGTACTGGATCATTTAAACCGTATGGCGCAACAGGAATTTGTAGCTGAATGGCAGCATAGTTAAAAAACTAGAAAAAGTGTTAAATCAGCGGGTAGATCCGTATTTCAATTCGATCTGTCCGCTTAAAATTAAAAATAGTATTTTGTTTTGGATATCATGTATGCCTTAACTAGGGAAAGCATATGAATAAGAAACTTTCATCCGTCATGTTAATGACGGCAATCATTAGCCTAACAACCATCGGCTGTAGCAAAAAACAAGAAAAGCATGAGGCTGCTGAAACAAGTGCGCCGACAACAGAACATCAATCAGCAGAAGCACAAACAAAAACAGATAGCTTCAGTATCGATCAAATTCCGATTTCAAATATTGAACTTGGAGATTTTCCATTTATTCAACGTCCTAAAGGCTATCATTTTGCTCATCAATCCACTGAAAAGTTCGCTCAAATGGAGTTTTGGGTCGGAGATCGATTAGAGAAAGTTGAAGGTCAGCTTTTTAATGGACGAATCGATGCGGAAGAGAATAACCAAGAAGCCTCTTTCTTGGATTTACAGCGTAATTTGGATGCGGTGATTATCAGCTTAGGTGGGAAAAAAATTACAGACAGTAAAATCCCGACAGAACTCAGCACCCAACTTTCAGAAAAATATGGCGTCGCTTATGTCGATGGATTAGGAGATATTTATAACAATCCGACACAAAGCTATGTGATTCATCAGAATCATCGAGATATCTGGTTTCAAATCACTCAAAGTGGGCGCTCAGCGGGTTTATTGGTCTTAGAAACTCGACCAGTAGAAATAACTGCCAAAGCCCTGTCTGCAAATCAGTTAAAAACAGCTTTGGATCAAAATAATAAAGTTGATATACGCATTAACTTTGAAACAGATAAAGCAACTCTGTTAGCAGATTCTCATGAACAAATTACCCAAATACTGAACTTATTAAAAAGTGATGATGCTCTAAAACTTGAAATTAATGGCTATACTGATAACTCGGGTGAGCCAGCGCATAATTTGAAACTCTCTCAGGCAAGAGCTCAAACTGTCGTCAAAACATTGACCGATGCAGGCATAGATCCATCCCGTTTAAAAGCGCAAGGCTTTGGCGATACCAAACCAGTTTCCAGTAACGAGAGTGACGAAGGTAAAGCAAAAAACAGAAGAGTCGAATTAGTAAAATTATAATGCTCTAAAAATTAGGGGCTGTTGGCATTTCAGCTACGCCTTATGTTATAGGCTCAAACAACAGCCCCTAAGAAGAATCTTTCGGTTATTAATTTTTTTCTAATTGAATCGCATGAAACTGTAAATGATCATCGATAAAACTTTGAATGAAGTAATAGCCGTGATCATAGCCCTTGTGTTGGCGTAAAGTCAGGTGTTGCCCTGCATCCAGACAAGCTTGCTTAAACTTTTCAGGGTTCAATTGCGCATAGAACTGATCATCTAAACCTTGATCAATTAGAATTTCATCAAATACACTGCCCTTTTGCTGAACCAAAGCCGTGGCGTCATGCGCGAGCCATTGTTGTTGATCAGACCCCAAATATTGAGTGAATGCCTTTTCACCCCAAGGACAAATACTCGGCGCACAAATCGGTGCAAAAGCCGAAACCGATTTAAATTGCTCTGGGTATTTAAAAGCCAAGGTCAAAGCACCATGTCCACCCATCGAGTGCCCCAAAATACCCATTTGGTTTTCGATCACGGGTAATTCTTGCAAGACATGCGCATATAGTTCATCAACCAGATAGGACTCCATTTGATAATGTTCTGCCCAAGGCTGTTGCGTTGCATTGAGATAAAAGCCAGCCCCCTGACCAATATCCCAATGATCACCTTGAGCGACATCATCTCCACGTGGAGAAGTATCGGGCGTAATCAAAATCAGACTTAATCGAGCAGCCATTCGTTGCGCATGTGCTTTGATGGCAAAGGTTTCTTCGCTACAAGTCAGTCCTGCAAGATAAAACAAAGCTGAACAAGGCTTCCCCGCTAAAGCAGCAGGAGGCATATAAACGCCCACCTTAGTACTTCCCCTTAAATGTTGAGATTCCAGCTGATAAATCCGTTGCTCACCCTCAAAACAGCGGTTTTTTTGCAGTAGCTGCATGTTCATCATCCTGTGTTTTGGTTATATCTGTTGAAGCGATATTCTGAGTTGGAAATAAATAGGGCTCAAGCTGTGGCAGCATCAGTTCCATATTTCGCCCGATCGCCCACTGTGGCTCAGAAGGCTCTACACCCTGTGCTACTTCCCATTTAGTCACGGTTTGCTTGGCTTGCTCAAATGCAGTTTTCATTGAATATTGTTCGCGCATCGCCAAATCAAAGAACGCTCGACCAAAATAAGTATAATCTGCTTCGTTATTACAGCCAAATGAGGTTTTATCTGCGGCAGATGCGGTAATAATTAAAGTATCGGGTGACTGTAATGCAGGAATAAAACTACCTGAATAACACGCTGAAATCACGATCACACGCCAACGAATCCCAGATTTATCCAAGGTTTCTCTTAACCATTTTGGATCAACCTGATCTAAATCCAAAGGTGCATTTTCAATTTCAAAATGATTACGCTCACCATGCGAGGTCATATACAGAAACAAGACATCACTATCCCGATTCATTTGTTGACCAATACGACGTAAAGCCAATTCCATACTGGTTTTAGAGGCAATTGGGACGTCTAAGCGTGTTGCAGGATTATTAATCAGCATAATGGAACGGCCGAAAGTTCCAAAACGCGTATCAAACTGTTCTCTTATTCGTTCGATCTCAGATTTAAACACATCCACATAGCTATCACCCGCCACACCCATAAAATACCAATGGCTTTTGGCGATATCACCATATTGAATTTGATCCAGCGCTTTATCCAGTAAATGGCTTTGTGCATAAAAAGCATCTTCTGCAAAACTTGGTGGGGTTTCTTCGACTTTCCAAATCGGCTGATCTTTCACTGAAAGTTGCCAAACCACCATGGTCGCAATGGTTGCCACAAAAACTAAGGCTCGTTCCCACCACGGCCAGTTTAAGGCGCGTGAAAAAACCCAAATCACAGCCAAACTTTGCCAAACAAACAACCCAACAAATAGTGGTGGCAGGAAGCCGTTATAAATACTGTCAGGAATGAAATTGAGATAGCCGTTTGAGCCCAAATACTGAATGATGCATTGCAACAGTAGAATATTGGTATCCAGCACCAACCATAACAAGGCAGGCACCAACATCAGACGTGGCTGGTTCATGCGTTGCGAAAGAAAAATACCGACAATGAGAGCGATGAAAGGCCAAAGTGCATAACCAATCAGACCTTGGGAGTTAAACTCTCCAACTTGGCCTGCGACTAACCAGCTATACAAAGAGTTGGTACATCCTCCTAGAATTCCCCAAATAATCAGTTGGGTAATCGAGGGATGAACGATCTGTAAGGAACGACGAGACCCGAGGAACAACCACATTCCAGCAATTTGGTTACTTTTAAAATCATGCCAGATATTAATAGAGGGTTTAAGGTCTATCATAAAATTCTTCGGGAGTTTCTCTTTTCAAGCCTAAACTGAAAATATGCCATTCTAATCATTGAATGGACAGTACTTTTCCTAAAAAACGCGATGCGCGACTGTAGTGTAAGCTCGACAAGAATTTTTTAGCAATCATGCTTTTGCACTATATCACAAATCTTTACCGAGCATTGACGCAAGCCAAACAATCATTCAATTCTGATTCAAATTTGACCTTTTGGAAAATATGCATCAAAACGGCAGGCATCACCTAACCATTGATGATCAGGGGCTTGATCTGCCAGATAAACTGCATGACGTGGACGCTTCACAATAACACGTTTAGCAATCTGTTGAGCCAAATGTAGCAGCTGATCACCTAAATCCATCTCGCCATCTTCAGGTAACAACATATGCAGCAATTGCATTTGTTTTTTGACTTGTGCCTGTTTTTTGACTGCCTGTTGATTCTGATCGCGCTGTGGGAACATTGGATCTAAATACACCACATCCACCTGCTCGCCTTGCTGAGCCAATTGCTGTAAATAGGTATTAGAATCTGCATAAATCAACTGAATCCGCTGCATAGAGCTTTGCAAAAATGGATCTTGCTCAGCTTTGGCTTTGCTATATTCCAATAGCATAAACAGAATCGGATGGCGCTCAACTAAACGAACATTCGCCCCCAGATGGGCCATCAATAAACTGTCATGCCCTAAACCTGCGGTGGCATCAATTAAGGTTGGCTTTTCACCCAACTGGCAGGCTCTGGCAATCATTTCAGATTTTAGGCTGGCTCTTTTTAGGCGAGGAATTTCAGCACGCCAATCGGGCTGCATTTTCATGCCATTGGCAGCGAGACTGAGCCCATCCTCATCCAAAACCAATGCCATGTCAGGATTCAAACGTAAAAACCGTGCATTGATCTTTTCAACTACTTGCCCGTTGAGCTGCACATTCAGTTCAGCCAAACGGGTTTGCAGTTGTTGAAACGGCTGTGCATATTCCGCTGGATACCAACATAGCATTTGCATTACCAATGCACCCAACCTGTCCACCATGTTGCAAGAATAAACAAACCAAAGATAATGCGATAATACGCAAATGCGGTGAAATCATGTTTAGACACATAACGAATCAAAGCGCGAATCACCACCAAAGCAGAAACAAAGGCAACAATGATTCCTACGCCTAATACAGCCATATCATTGCTATGCAACTCATGACGCATCTTGTACATATCCAATAAGCCTGCGCCCATCAGCACTGGGATCCCTAAAAAGAAGGAAAACTCTGCCGCAGCTTTACGTGATACGCCTAAGAATAATGAGCCAATAATGGTCGAGCCTGAACGAGACGTTCCGGGAATCAAAGCCAGACACTGAATCAAACCAATTAAAGTCGCTTGTTTAAAACTCAGATCATCCACTTCTTGAGTGACAATCTGATGTGGACGACGTTCCGCCCATAAAATAATAAAACCACCGACAATCAAGGCAATTGCAACGGTAATCGCATTAAATAAATAGGCTTTGACCACATCGCCGAAGGTCAAACCAATAATCACAATTGGAATCGAGGCAATAATCAGATTCAGGCTTAAACGACGACCTTGCTCTTGCCCTGTTAATGCACCAATCAGTGCACCCCACAATTTACCCCAATATTCATAGATCACGGCTGCAATTGCACCAATCTGTACAGCCACCGCGAACATATCTCGTTTTTCAACCGTCCAGAAATCCAACAGTTGACCAGTTAAAATCAAATGCCCTGTACTTGAAATTGGTAGAAATTCAGTAATCCCTTCCACCAATCCCATAATTGCTGCTTTAAATAGCAATAAAAGATCCATAATTAACCTTAGTTCGCTTTACCTTGTTCGGGAATTTTTTTCCAAGCATCATCACGTAAATACACAGGCAGCGCATATTCAGCATCAACCCATTTTTGTTGTGCCGCATACATGCGTGCAATCGTTGCAATGTCCTGTGCCGTTGCCTTGATGTTGACATTTGACGTGTGCTGAATGGAAGCCGCTTCTGAGTCTAAGTCAGTTGGCTTAATTAATTCTGAACCTGAACCAATCGCTGTAAATTGACAATACGCCGTGGCCTGCTCATAACTTAACAATTTCTCATCATCAATGGCCTGCATCATGCCCTGCTCATCTAGACTAAAATTGGCAATATAGACTTCTTGCATACGCGCATCGAGAACGGCCGTCACCTGCTCTAAGCCATTGAGACGATAAGCCGCCTGCGCCAAAGCTTGTAAACTTGAAACAGGAATCACAGGTAAATCTTGCGACCACGCGAGTGCCTGTGCTACAGCCGCATTGATACGCACACCACTGAATGAACCTGGACCACGACTAAATGCAATTGCAGTTAAGTCGGCCAATTGCGTATTGGTTTGCAACAAGGCTTGTTCAGTTAAAGGTAAAATGGTTTGAGTTTGTGCCTTGGTTCGCTCATCCAATTGAAAATAGAGTTCTTGAGTATCATCAATTAATGAAACAGAACACTGCTCATTTGCAGTTTCCAATGCAAGCAACTTCATGCAAAAACCTTAGAGAAAAAGAGATAAAAAACGTCGAGTATCATACTCCACTCAAACGCGATAGGCGAGTTATTGTGTTTTTATCACCATAAAAAAGCCAAGCATAAACTTGGCTTCTTAAACTGAAATAATTAGAACTGGAACGGTTCTAAATCTAAGAAATTTTTATAATGTTCTGCATAATGCAATGCACTTAAACGCAATCGGGCAACCCCCTGCTCATCCAGCGTTTTCACCACTTTACCCGGTGATCCCATCACCACTGAATTGTCTGGAATCACTTTCCCTTCAGGAATCAGTGCATTGGCTCCAATAATACAATTCTTGCCAATCACAGCATTATTCAAAATCACTGCATTCATACCGATTAAGGAATTATCGCCAATCGTACAACCATGCAGCATCACCTTATGCCCAATCGTGACATATTCGCCTACATTCAGCTCAATGCCTGCATCGGTATGCAGTACTGCATTTTCCTGAATATTAGAGAAGTTACCAATCCGAATCACGCAATTATCAGCACGAACCACGGCACCAAACCAAATGCTGACCTGACGTCCTAATTCAGCCTGACCAATCACGGTCGCCGTGGGTGCAACCCAACCATCCCAAGGTTCATGTAAAGCTTTTGGACTCAATCCTTGATAGGTATACATCATGATAAATAACTCTTAAAAAATTAGAATTTAGATAAACCAAAATGAGGCGGATTCACCAAGAATGGCCAATTCTTTTGATAACCCAATCCATATTGAAATAAAGAAATTAACATGCGAGCCGTAAGTCCCCACACAATTTCACTTTCCACCTGCATACTTGGAAAATAAAGCGACTGTCGTGCTAGACGGACTTCATAAGGCAAAGGGGGGGCATCCATCAATTCTTGTAATGGTGCAAAGAAAATTCGATCAATTTCTGTAGGTTGAGCTATTAAATCGACTTGAGCGGGTATTAATCCCACAATGGGTTTGACAGACAGACCACTCCGCGCACGCTGAATCGGTAAATCACCCAGCAGCTTCACATCAAATGGATTTAAAGCTGTTTCTTCCTGAGCCTCACGTAAAGCTACCACGATATTACTGGTATCACTCGGATCACGTTTGCCACCAGGGAAAGATACTTCCCCTGCATGTTGAGACAGTTGCATTGAACGGCGTGTCAGTAGAACTTTCGGTTGCGGTTCTTGGGTAATGGCAATCAAAACAGCAGCATCCGCCTGCTGGATTCGCTTGGAAAAACGCAACCGTTGTTGTAAAAGCTGTATTAACGATGGTTCTTCCATATGACTCATCTCTTTTTTCTCTTTTTCCTTATCCAGCATCATAGCTGAAATTTTAACTGCAATCATAGATCATGATGCGAAGTCATCAAAATTCAGTTATGCTGAGCTATCTCTACGGCTGATGATAATTATGAGCTTTTGCGTTGCGTGTGGACATCAAACTGAAGCAAAAATTCCACTCGGTGATCATAAAACACGACTTGTCTGCACTCATTGTGGCAATATTCACTACGAAAATCCCAAAGTGATTTGCGGTGCATTGGCCCTTTGGGATGACAAAGTGCTGTTATGTCGCCGCGCAATTGAGCCTCGCTATGGTCTGTGGACCTTACCTGCTGGTTATATGGAATTATTTGAGACCATGGAGCAAGGTGCTGCAAGAGAAACCCGTGAAGAAGCTGAGGCCGAAGTAGAAATCGAACAACTGTATTGTATGTACAATATCCCACGTATCGGGCAAATTTATGTTTTATTCAAAGCACAATTAAAACAAGGCTTATTTGGTGCTGGTGAAGAAAGTATTGAATGTCGTCTATTTGAAGAACATGAAATTCCTTGGACTGAACTGGCTTTTCCAAGTGTAGAACAAACACTCCGACATTATTTTAATGATCGTAAAACCGGACAGTTCCCTCCCCATCTGGAAACACTGGGAACCCGACTCGACCATACGGGTTAAAATATAAAAGACCGCAATTGCGGTCTTTTTTTCAAGCATTCACTTAAGACTTTATTTTAATGGCATTACATGCAGGACGATTTTGATCTGCGATACGAATACTCGCAGTTCCTTGATAACCTTTTGCAAAAGCACGCTCTTGAGCCGTTGGTTCAACAAACTTGCTCTTATCTGTTCCTTCTTTATCATAAGCATTGATATAAGCGGTCAGATATAAAGCAGAATTATTCAACCAAGAAACCGTATTATTTGAGAAGTTGGTTAAGTTAATTCCTGTGGCTTGGCCATTTAATAAGTTATGCACATTGATTTTCGCACCACTAATATTATTTTGACCATTTAAGGAGGTAAAGTTTAACCCTAGTAATACACCTTCAATAGCACCAAATTTTGGATTTGCTAAAATCATACGCACAGTAATTGATTTATCATTCGCTGAATAAAGTGCCCCACCTGTCGTACCCACTCGATATTGTGTTACACCATACTCATCAATAAATGTACCATCTGCTTGTGGTTCTGCTTTGGCGCAGCTCCCTGACATATCTGTTGCGGTTGCATCCTTTTTAATATCAGTGCGAATATCACCGTGTTCATCAATTACAATCCCTAAATCAACTGATGGAAGGGTGGTCTCTTGAAATTTAAAAGTCAGAGTTGCGTATAATGGGAATGCATAACGCTGCCCCGATCTAACATTCGCTTCTGTAGTAAAGACATCTTTTGGTAAATAACTAGCTGGGTTGACCTTAAATACATCGGTTACCCCTTTATAGTTAATGCCAGCGACACTTTGCTGCCATAAACCCAAATCTTTTGCATTGTTAAATGGGTCCGTCGATTTAAGTTTCATCAACTGTCTATAGACAGCTTCAGTACTGGCGATATTGGTTCCATTAATTAACTTACCTTGTGTCATTAACACATCTTCAGTTGTATTATTGTTTAATGTAAAACGTAGTGGCTGATTCGAGTTAATCTCTTGATTAACCAAGTTAAACCATTCTTTTTGTGCTTTAATTTGCAGCTTTTCTGGTTTCGTTGTTCCAAGCAATACGATAGGCGGAGATACAACACCATTGGTAATAATCGGGCTTCCTCGCCACTGCTGACCATAACCAATCGTATAGCCTTGACGGTCTGTTAATAATTCAAACCGCCCCATCGAGTGCCGTAAACTAGCCCCGTTGTCCCCACCGATATTGAGACAGTCCTTATAAACCTCTCTATTACATCCAAAAAGACCATCAGGAAATATACCACTTCCTTCATTAGGAACTTCCACAACTGTACCATTGCTACCGGCTTTAAAAAGAGGTAACTCTGCATACAATATCCCCACATTACTTAAATTGAGTAATTGTGTGACAACGGCAAAAGCCTGCTCATCATTAATTTTGCTTACATCTAACCATGGCTTTAAAATTTCAACATATGCGCCACTGCTTAATTCAGTGCTCCCAATATCACGACTGATAGCAGCAAGCGTATTTTTCTTTTCCGTGGTGAACTCAATTGGTTGTACATCACCAATGACATTCATATCATTTGCAACACTCTGACTCTGAAAAATTTTAGCCAAAGCCATGGCAACTCTGATCGTGTCATCACTGATACTTAAGCTAGCAGGTGTCTGTCCCGTTAAACCTGTTGCTAAATCAAGAATTCTGATTCGCGCAGGTACTGCTGCTACTTTTGTTTTTGTAATTTTATCTAATTGAACTGTACCTAAACTAATTTTTCTTGGGCTTTCAGCACCTTGAAGATAAAAAGTTACCGTATCACCGAGCTTACACGCACCTGTAACGATATTGCCGTCTAGTTTTGTAGCAAAGTGATTGACCTTATCACTGCTACAATCAAAATTTAAACCCGCTACTGGGTAATCTAGAACAAACTGTAAACAATCCGTCGAAGTAATATCACAACTGCTATTTGAAGTTACCCCTGTTACACCTTTATTAGGGTCTTCATTGATTTTGGCACTTTCACCACCACAACCATGTAAAAAAATAGCCAACGTTGAAAGCGCAAATGGCAATAATTTTTTTTTGTTCATCATTGGTTAATCCTATCCATGATTACTGTAAAACAGAAATTTTTATCTGTCCTTGATTAGAAAGTTCTTGTTCAGAAACATCGACCGCCGATGCTAATGGCGTCATCATCATGTAATGAGCACCTACTGGTACTTTTATCACACCTTGGATACCCGAATGTTGTAACACTGTCGCAGCAGTTTTACTATTTTTAAATCCACTTACACCCTCTTCAATACACCCTTTTTCATCCAAAAATACAACTAAAGGCCAGTAATAAACAGGTTTTTCATTATTGGAAGAATATGAATCAATTTGCATATACTGAATAGAAGAGTCTAGTTTCACTAGCTCATATTCAAATTTTTCCTTAAGCGGCTTTCTCGGCCACAATCCTATATCTTTTTTAGGTGTCAGCGTTTTGATTGATTTCTTATAACTCTCTAAAAAACAACGATCATTTTCAAAAGCTGATTTTAGATCATCACTCGATAAACGGATATAAGTGCCAGATAACGCAATTGGAGCTGCTGACTGCTGTGATCGATTTAAAAGTTTATCAAGAACTGACCGGCTTACTCCTTTTTTTCGTTCTATCGTTTCAGTACGCCCAGTGCCGTCAGGTATCGTATAAAAGCGTTTTTTTCCATCCAAATTAAATTCTTGATTTTCTAAATATTCATTATTGACATAATCAACACCATCAACCTTATTAAATCCAACTATTGAGGTCGTTCCATTTGAAGAATTAGAAACACTTTTAGTTAATGGTGTTTTTTCTACAACCGTTGGTATTTTTTCGACTGTTGGCTTCTCTATCGTCAAAGAGTTGGAAGATACTTGTGTCTCTGTTAATTTTTTAGTTGGTACTGAAGATTCTTTTCCAGATTCATTATTGACTATCTTCGTCGTTTTAGATGAATCGACTGCTCGTTCAATAACTTTAGGCTCTGGGACTTTTGACTCAATTAAAATCTTTTTCGCTGTATTTTGTTGGCTTTGCTTGGTTTCAAATGATTTAGGGGATTCTACCGCCCTTTTCTGTTCAAGCGGTACAATTACACTCTCGACTGGATTGTTCTTAGTAATAGTTGGTTGTGATGCTTTTTCAGCATGAGGAGGTTCCTGTTGCTGCTTACGAGGCTCTGCTTCTTTTTTTCCAATTTTCATAGGCACAACCATTGGACGACCATCTGGACCAATAATCGTATAGAAACCATCCGCATAAACAGTCGAAACACTTGATACCATTAAAAGTAATAATGAAATAGCAAGTGCCGATTGCTGAGTCCTTTTCTTTTGCATTACCATCTTGTTCTGTAGTTAATCCCGAGTAAAGTTACTTTTGTATTTGTTTTGACGTTCAAACCAGCATAAGGGTTTAATAACAGGTTATTCACCCCTGTTTGGTTTGAAAGACTACTGGTATTTGCAGGAATATCATCACGGCTACGTAAAAAGCCAAGTGATAAATCTAAATCTGTGTCCTGATCAAAACGATAACCGATCCCTAAACCGAACAATTGTGCATTGTTAATCGGCACCATGGTATTTCGTTTATCATCAGGAATTGAACTAGTACGAGGCTCATAGCCCATACGTAATTTCAAGCGATCTGTTGCGGAATACTCAAAGCCAATCCCCCAACGCCAAGAAGACTGAAACTTTAATGGTAAAGATAATGATCGGTCGGTTACATCGTTAGATAAAAGCTTAGCAACTTTTAACAAAGAAATTTGGCGATCAAATTCAAATTTAAACTTGTCCCAAGCAGAGAAATCCGTCCAACCTAAATCAAAGTTCATTTGTAAATCAGGGAATATTTTATATTTAATCCCAGCTTTAAAATGCTGTGGATATTTAAAATCCATTGCTAACAACCCAGATTCTATTGGGGGTGCATAACTTGGGAATCCTAAAATTGCAGCAAGAATCTGACCTGTCGCAGATGAGTTCAACCCGGCAATTAATTGTTGTGGCGCTTCCGCAACATTAATTAAATATTTACCTTTTAACCGCATCTTCGCTTCGCTTTGGTACACCATCCCGAAGCTAAAATCATCCGTAGGTTCCCACAATAAACCCAAGTTATAACTTGGACTTAAGGACTGTTCCAGTGAAACATCCAGAGATCCGACCTTACTAAAAGGATCCATCCCTTGTTGAGCATTACAGATACCAAACAGTAAGAGGTCTGTAATAATGTCGCCATTTTGCTTAAACGGCCCACAAACGACTTCATCGACCATACGTAATACCCCAATCAGCTCGTTTGGGAAACGTAAATCCGTTTTCATGGCAATGGCTTGATAGGACATCCCGATTGAAGCGCCAAGATATAAATTATCATTGACCTGATAACCAAATGAAGGCGACAAATAGGTAATTCGCTCTAGAGCAACTTGCTGCCCCATATAGTTACTTGGATTACCATCTTCTGCACCGAAACCAGCTACAAGTGGTGCATAAATTGCAGTTGCGTAAGTTACTTTTGAACCAGGTGGTTTATAAGAAATACCAGCCGTCGGTGCAACTAATGGGGAGTTCGGTCCTAAATCTACAATTTTCTTTAAAACAGGTACATAAATACTGGCATATTCAACATCACCACTTACCGTTCCTTTAAAGTCAGTACAAATATTCGAGTCTACTTCAGGCCCATCATTACAAACAATCGGATCATCCGAATAGCCAAAAACATTGTAGCCAGCTGGCGCAGCATAATCTCGTTTAATAGCAAAGTTAGCTAGAATCCCTTGCACATCAGTCTGCAAACCATCCAGTTTAGCAAGTGCTGCAGGGTTGAAGTGAACTGCACTAATTCCAGGGGGATCTGCGGTGACTGCATTCCCTAGTGATAAAGAACGTAAATCTACAGATAGGTCTTGTCCGAGTTGTGCATGGGTAGCACTCGATAGCCCAGCAAAAAAAATCGCTATCGTTAATGGACATAATTTAAGGTGTTTCACCATTATTACATCTCCTTAACGAGCTTTTTTACCAAAACCTATGATATCAAGCGGGAAAGATAAGCCTAGTGATACATCTGGCGCATCTTCCGTTAAACCGATCCCGACAGTACCATTGACAATTGTTTCAGGTGATACCCGCACCCCTAAAGCAAATGACAACATAGCACTACTCTGGTCAGCAGATTTATAGCTTTCATCATTCTCGAAATAGAATTTAGCCCCGGTATTAAAGCTTTGCTGATATGACATGGTCAATGACACGTCATAGTTAAATGAATAGGCAAAACCAAAAGAGAATCCACCGCTGAGACCTGGATCAAAACTTTCTAAAACACGGCTTCCGCGCAATTGATTGAGTCCAGACTCCTTTAGACCATAACTAGTTGAAACTGATGCAAACAATACGACAGGGTCAATATATTTACGTGTACTTGCTCCAGCACCAACTGAATAATAACCTTTACCTGTTGATAGCTCATCTACCCCTACTTCATATGGGCTGTCACCTGTTTTAGTTGATAAGCTACCAAATAGAACCAAAGGCAAACGGCCCTGTTTTAACGGAAAAGGTTCCCAACGCGCACCAAAATTAATATCACCTAAACCTGCAGCTGTTTGGTCTTTCAATAATTCTTTTTTCGCCACAAAAGGTAACGAAGCAGATAACGTTACATTGTCTAATAAACCATACTGAACCGTAAACGTATTGGTTAAAGTATGGTTAGCATCTTCTTCTACACGTAATCTAGATAATGAGCTATTACTATCATTCAGAGCCAAATCAAGGCGACTATCACGATAATATGTATAGTCCAAATCATAATAAGATGAAAAAATACCTTTCTTAATTAATGAATACTGGCGCTCATTTGATGTGAATACTTCTTGTAAATTAGTTTCCTGTGTTGCATCAGTTTCTTTTTTTTGTAAAGCACTCGCAGCTTGGTCTGCCTGATTCCCCTCAGTGACCGCACTGGTATCTACAACAGGATTTGCTGGACTTTCAGCAACTGTATTCACTGGGACTTCAGCTACTGATGCCTGATCTGTTCCAGATGCTACAGGCTCAACAGGTGATGGTTGTTCTGCTGCGTAAAGTGTTGATGTGATTGCGCTTAAACTCAAGGCTAACACACTCATATTCATCCATGTACGATTCATTTTACTTTGCATCCTATTACATTAATTTTACTGATTTTTCTAAATTTACTTCCGCTTGTAATATAAGCGCATATAAGTCGTTATCGGTTGGTTATACGTTTCTGAATTAGGATCTGCATCCAATACTCGACGCATTGTCGAAGCTTTGTCCGCAAGATGCTCAAATTTTTGCGTTGGAAATTGGATTTCAGCAAGGGCGTACCGATTTACAGTTGCATCCTCAACATGACGCATATCCGCATCTTGCAACGCTAATAAGCTCTTTTGATATTGTTGAGGAATATCAACAATAAATAATGTATTGTTATCCCAGATTTCTTTAAAACGAGATTCATCAAAGCTAATATTGCCTAACGCAGGATCTGCGACGTAAACTCGCCCATCTTTATATGCTTTATATACAACAAAATGCTTAAAGCCAGCATAAGTAATAGGAACAATCGCTGGTTGCTTTAACGAGATAAGATCTGAAAATTCCCCACGATAGCCTCCACTATTAATCCCTAAAGCGGAAACAAAACGTTTCATATCTAATAAAGAGAAACTACGACGCTCAATAATACGCTGGTACTCACCATACTGGAGTAGACCGCTCATTGTTTGCTGTTCAGTTAAACGTAATCCCCCATAACCATTTAATAAAGTTGTTAAGGCAGCTGAACCACAACTATAATCATAAGCCTGACGAACGATCCCCCGAAACTGATCCTCTGTAGCAGGTTTAATAACTACTGCTTCACGGTGGTTGCGAGTAAAGGAAGGATAACGAGAATCCAAGGTTTCTGTATAATATACAGATCCTTCTGGTTTTTTTTCTATTTCAAAGGCTTGCGTTGTAAAGTAATACATCAATGCCGAGCCTAAAGCGATCTCTAACATAAGTCTCTTTTTCTAACAATGGCAGCACTTGCCTTATTCATCTTATTTTTAGTGTCTATGACACTACATCCCTGCAAGATGAAGATACCTTCTTTTATAAAAAAATACATCTTTTTTTTGGTTTTTTTTGACAGAATGTTATTTTTTTTATTATTACACCTACAATTTGACAAATATTGCCTTTAAGCAAACATTTTTATAACAATTATTTATAATTTTAACTTTTTATTTTTAAAAATAAAACCGAATAATTCACTTAAAGTCTATAAACGATAGGCATAAAATAACAACACATCAGCACCATAATTTAAAACAATCAACAACTCATGTTATTACTCCCTTCAGTATTATTATTTACATTATGAAAACTCTACTTAAAAACAAAAAAAGCGCAAAATGCGCTTTTTTTTGTTTGATAACTGATTAGTGACCAGAAATCGTAATTACTGCACCAGAAGCTGCTGTAGGGCCAGAACCATAGGTAGTTTTTAAACCTTGGATTTCTACGTCACCGATTGAACCTGCAGTCGCACTACCTAAATGAACACCTTTAATGTAAATATCTGTACCGTTTGCTGGAGATTGACTCACAATTCTTAAGAACCCGTCATTAGCACCTGCAACACTTTCACCAACTACACTTACATTTGCCTTAACAGTCATGTCATTACTGCCATTATCAGCAACTTTAATGCTATCTAGACGAATTTCACCCGCCAATGTACTTGCAACAGCTGTTGAAGTTTGTTGACCAATTGTTGATTTATCTTTAATACCTAGATTGGTAATTTCCAAACCACCAGTCATTGTAGTATTCAACATGATCATTGCACCTTGAGGAGCAGCACCTAATTGAATATTCGCATCCATCGTACCTGTTTTTAATGTTAAGCCAGATAAGATTTCATTTGCTGCACCAGTAGTGCCACGTTGGATATTTGTTGTACCTTGAGTTCCAGAAGCAGCAACTTCGATTTTACCAAGACTAATATTCAAACCAGATACTTTAGCTGCAACATTAAGGAACGCACCGCCCGTTGCTGTAGTACCAGCATCCGTATCAATTTTCAAATCAGCCAAGTTATGAGAAGGCAACAATGCAGCCATATTTGGTGTAACTGAAACGTTGTTTACAACAATTGCACCAGCAACACCTGTACCACCAGAACCAATTGTACCTGCTGCGCCACCGTTGTTAGCATAACCGTCATTATCATGAATTAATAATTTATCGATCGTAACAGAGCTAATACCAAGACCAATATTAATCCCATCTTGACCTGTTGCAGCGCTTAGTGCAGCATCATCCATTGACTGCATAGCCATTGCATTTGCGCTAATCGCCATTGAAGAAACTAAAGCTAGTTTAGTAAACATTTTCATTGAGCACTCTCCCAAGAGCATTTATTTTTTGACTTACACTACTCTAAACTGTCCACGGTCGTTTTATTCTTAAATGACAACTTGAACTTCCAATCCTTGAGTAGTTCGCTTAGCAATTACTAAATTACCTGTTTGTTATTTTATGTTCAACTCCTGTTAACTGCTTTTTATCCACAAACCGACAAACGGCATATAAAACAATCAACATCATTTTTTTAAAAAAATTGTGACAACAACATGTAATTATTCATGATTTTTATCATATTTTTTGAACATCAAATCCAAAGTTAAAACTATTTACCATTTATCATCATCAAAAATCAGATAAAAAGTGTTAACAAAAGTGCTTTATCTATTCTAATTTGATAAATACATCATTTATTTGATCTAAGCAATCTTCGCTCAAAAGCATCCATTTTTTCATCAAACAGTAGGATAAACACCAGTTTGATATTTTTGGATGTAGTACAATTTCTCTCTTCAAATGTAGATACAAGTTTTTCCGTTTTATGTCTTATTTTCAGCAAAAGCTTAACACGCAACCCACATCTGCATTTGAGCTTCTGTCCCGACTGTTTGATTTAACTGGGTTGGTTTATTTGCATGACCAAGGTGCACCTGTTATTGCATTTTTACCCAAAGAGTTTTTAATTTTTCAGCAATCTAAACTTCAACAATTTCAACAAATACAATTCAATCAATATCAATTAAAATCTGAAGCACTTTCGCTGATAGAATTTTCTAAATTTCGCCATTCAACAACCTCTAATAGTGCTAATAATTTTAAAGGGGGTTACATTGGCTTCTTTAGTTATGACTATAGTGCAGATCAATTTACAACAATTGATTCACACCCACAGCCAAGTTTTTTCTTGGGCCAATATTCTAGTTTTTTAAAACATGAGAACGGTGTTTGGCAGTTTTATAGTGATGAGGACCATGCTGAAAGCATTTATCAACAAATTTCAACGTTGGTCAATACATCTAACATACTTGAAACAATAGCATTAAATGAAAAATGTCAGCCACGCTGGTCTAAACAACAATACTTTACTGCATTCGATCAAGTACAGGAATACATCAAAGCTGGCGATTGTTATCAAATTAATCTGACTCAAGAATTTACAGCAAATGTACAAGGCTCATTATTAAGCAGTGCCCATGATTTATGGGAACTCACCCAAGCACCCTATGCTGGTTATCTCAAAATCAATGATTTTGAATTGCTCAGTTGCTCTCCTGAACTGTTTATTGAATTCAAGGACAACCGAGAAATTAAAACACGTCCAATCAAAGGTACCATGCCACGTTTTGACGATCCACAACAAGATCAGATCTCAAAAGATAAACTCAGCCACTCTGAAAAAGATCAGGCTGAGAATGTCATGATTGTCGATTTGCTCCGCAATGACTTGAGTGTCTATGCTGAAACAGGCTCTGTTGAAACAACCAAATTATTTGAAATTGAAAGTTTTAATCAAGTCCATCATATGGTCAGCGAGATTATGGCAACCTTAAAAGCAGAAATCAATCCAATGCAAATGTTATTGTCTGCCCTACCAGGTGGTTCAATCACAGGTGCGCCGAAGATTCGTGCCATGCAAATCATTGAAGAATTAGAAGGTGCGCCGCGCGGTGCTTATTGTGGCAGCTTAGGTTATTTTAATTTCGACGGTACAGGTTGTTGGAATATCTTGATTCGCAGTATTCAAAAATATCAGGATCAATTATCAATGTGGGCGGGTGGTGGCATCACCATTGCTTCTAATGCAGAAGCAGAATATCAAGAATGCTTTGATAAAATTTCTGCCATGCTTGATTTACTCAATACATGGCAGACATCTGAACAATAAGCGTCAATACAGATTTATAAAATTTGCGTTTTAAGCGTATCGACTAAACGCTGGTTTTGTTCATCTGTACCAATCGTGATACGCAAGAATTGATTAATGCGCGGCTTATTGAAATAACGCACAATAATCCCCTGTTCACGCAATTGTTGAGCCAGCTGAGCAGCATCATGTTGCGGATGTGTAGCAAAGATAAAATTGGCTTTCGAAGGCAATAGCTCAAAGCCTAAAGCTATGAGATCACTCACTAATTTTTCTCGGCTCTCAATCACTTTGGCACATTGCGCTTCAAAATAAGCTTGATCTTCGAATGAAGCCACGGCTGCTGCTATCGCAAAACGATCGATTGGATAGGAGTTAAAACTATTTTTGACTGCTTCAAGTGCCGCAATCAAATGCGCTTGTGCAATGGCAAAACCAACGCGTAAGCCCGCCAATGAACGTGACTTAGATGTCGTTTGGCAAACCACTAAATTTTCATAGCGGTTGACCAATTGCACCGCTGACTCAGCACCGAAATCGACATAGGCTTCATCAATCACAACCACACGATCTGGATTTGCCTTAAGCACCTGTTCAATGTCATCTAAACCGAGCGCAATACTGGTTGGTGCATTTGGATTGGTGATAATAATACCGCCATTTTCCTGCTCGTAATCCGATACATCAATTTCGAATTTTTCATTCAAAGGAATCTGCTTAGTTTGAGTTGCAAAAAACTGGCTATACACAGGATAAAAACTATAAGTAATATCTGGATAAAGAATCGGTTGTTTCTGGATAAAAAAAGCTTTGAAGATATGTGCCAATACCTCATCCGACCCATTACCGACAAAGACTTGAGCCACATCAACATGCTGTTGTTTGGCAATCGCCTGCTTTAAAGTCGTCGCGTCTGGATCAGGATACAGACGTAATGCATCAGCATGATCTGCTAAAACAGCTTGGACTGCTTCTACCACTTTTGGTGATGGCGGATATGGGTTTTCATTGGTATTCAATTTGAGTAAGTTCTGAATTTTAGGTTGCTCACCTGGTACATAAGGCTCTAATTCACGAACTTCGGGGCTCCAAAAACGCATTTGTTCTGCTGTAAACGTCATTGTTCTACTCTCATGTATCCTAAAAAAGGGGCTAACTAGCCCCTATCAATCTTTGAATCGGTTATTGGTAACGATAACGGGCTGAGCGCGCATGGGCATCAAGATTTTCTTGCACTGCCAGCACATCCGCTGCTTTTGCCAAGTGCTTGACACCCTCTTGAGAGCACATAATCAAGCTAGAACGTTTCTGGAAATCATAAACACCGAGTGGTGAAGAAAAACGCGCTGTCCCCGATGTCGGCAAGACATGGTTTGGACCGGCACAATAGTCACCAATCGCTTCTGGGGTATAACGTCCCATAAAGATTGCACCCGCATGACGAATCTCCTGACTCATTAATTCAGCCTCATCAAGACAGAGTTCTAAATGCTCTGGTGCGACCTGATTAATCAGTTCAATTGCTTCTGCACGATCTTTTACCAACACCAATGCACCACGATTTTGAATCGAAGTTTTGGCAATTTCGGCTTTTGGTAATTCAGTTAAGTGCTTTTGAATCGCGGCTTCAACTGCATTTAGCAACGCTTCATCTGGAGTAATGAAAATCGCTTGTGCAACCGTATCATGCTCAGCTTGAGACAATACGTCCATGGCTAGCCATTCAGCATTATTGTCACCTTCGGCATAGACCAAAATTTCCGAAGGTCCAGCGATCATATCGATACCAACCTGACCAAAGACAGCACGTTTTGCGGCTGCTACAAATCGATTGCCTGGCCCCGTAATTTTGTCTACCGCAGGAATGGTTTGTGTTCCATAAGCCAATGCAGCAACAGCCTGTGCACCACCAATAGTAAATACTCGGCTTACACCTGCCAAATAAGCAGCTGCCAATACCAATGGATTCAACTCACCATTTGGCGCAGGAACGACCATGATAATTTCAGGTACACCGGCTACATGTGCAGGCAAAGCATTCATGAGTACCGATGATGGATAAGAGGCTAATCCGCCAGGCACATATATTCCAACACGATCCAGCGGTGTGACTTTTTGGCCTAAGGTATTGCCTAACTCATCAATATACGTCCAACCTTCCTGCTTTTGTGCTTGATGGAAAGAACGAATGCGTTTTGCAGCAAGTTCTAATGCTTCACGGATTTCAACACTTAAGCCATCAAATGCGGTTTTAAGTTGTGTTTGAGTCAGTTCTAAGTCAGAGAATTGATGCGCTGGATGTCGATCGAACTGTTGCGTTAATTTAAGCACATGATCATCACCATGCTGACGAACATCAGCAATAATTTGATCTACAGTTTGTATTAATTGAGGATCATTAACCGTTTCAAATGCTAAAAGTTCAGCAAATGTCTGTTTAAAATTTTGATCCTGAGTCGATAAACGTCGCATCAATTTACCCACAAGGCGAATAAGAGAGCGCTAAGTTTACTCTTTTTCAGTGTACTTGTGGGTACAATATAGGCTAAAAAAATCAATCAGAAAGAGAGGGTTCTTCGATCAATCCATAATTTCTACTTTTATCTTTTTAATCAAAACATTTAGCTATCAAAAACAAAAGTTAAATTTTTTTATTCCATTTGTCACAAAACAAAAGGCTGAATCGTCAAATGAATACCCCCGTTGATTTTAATCAGGAACACTATAATGACGACACTCAATATTCATCCGAAAAAACATTTGCCCGAGTCAATTCATCACCTCTATCAAGTCCATCAAAATATTCTCGATTCAGCTCTGATAGATCGCTCGCTTTATCATCTTGTTCTATTACGTGCCTCACAAATCAATGGTTGTGCTTTTTGTGTGAAGATGCATATCACAGAAGCTTTGGCAGATGGTGAAATACAATCACGTTTGGACCGTTTGGTGGTATGGCGACATTGCAATGATTATACGGATCAGGAAAAAGCCGCCTTTGCTTGGGTTGAAGCACTCACGACTTTACACCCGCTCACTGATTATGAACCGTTACGCATAACGCTTTTGAAATATTTCAGTGAGCCACAAATTTCAGCTTTAACTTTACTGATTGGCATGATTAATTTGTGGAATCGAGTTGCAATTTCACAGCATTAACATCTATGAAAGCATCAGGCATGATTAGCCAACATGATTTAACGATTTTTGAGACAAGCCGAACATTTCTGTTCGGTCTTGCTTATCGACTATTAGGAACAACAAGTGATGCGGAAGATGTTTTACAGGATATTTTTATAAAATGGCAGCAGCAACCTAAGCAAGATATTCTCAACCCTCAAGCTTGGCTGACCTCTGTATGCACACGCCATTGCATTGATCTACTCCGTGCTCACCACAGATCTAGAACTGAATATACGGGAACATGGTTACCTGAACCCTATCATCATACAGAAACATTCTCGGTCGAATCCGACTATACCCTCTCCACCGCTTTCCTTTTAGTTCTTGAAAAACTTTCAGTTAAAGAACGTGCGGCATATTTACTACATGACATCTTTAATCTTGACTATGTTGAAATTTCAGAAATTCTTCGGGAACAACAAAGTAATTGTCGACAATTGGTGGCCCGCAGCAGAAAACGTATTGCAGATGAACCGAATGTTCTCGCGAATCATCCGACTCAGCAGCAAATCAACTTACTCAATGCATTCAAGATCGCCATTCATTCACATGACCTGAATCAACTCACACAATTACTTAGTGACGATATCCAATTTGCAGCAGATGGCGGTGGTAAAGTCTCCGCTATTCGACAGCCTTTCATTGGCCAACCGCCTATATTACGTTTCTTTGAACGCTTGCTTTTTCAGGCGTGGATAGAGCTCTCTTGGGAAATGTGCCATATCAATGGCAGTGTCGGTTTTAAACTCTATGACTCAGACCATTGTTGTGTCATGGTACTTACTTTTGCTTTCAATGATCAGCAACAGCTGCAAAGTATTTATTCTTTACGTAATCCAGATAAACTCAAATAAAAAGGCCAACCGAAGCTGACCTTTTTATTCAATTCAATCTAAAACCTAGTTTTGACGTGCTTTTATAGCTTGTTCAAGTTGTGTCAAAATCGGATTTAACACCGCTTGCTTACGCTTAAAGCTCGCCTTATTGACGATTAAGCGTGAAGAAACTTTGCAAATTTCTTCTAATGGCTCTAAGCCATTGGCACGTAAAGTATTACCTGTATCAACCACGTCGACAATGTAATCACCTAACCCAACCAAAGGTGCAAGTTCCATTGATCCGTACAGCTTAATTACATCAACCTGCTCACCAAGGCTTGCATAGTATTGACGAGTCAAGTTAACGTATTTGGTCGCGATTTTTAAACGGCCTTTTGGTCGTTCCATGCCGACTTTACCCGCCGTCATCAACTTACAATTGGCAATTTTTAGATCAAGCAACTCATAAACATGTTGCGCACCATGTTCCATCAATACATCTTTACCCGCTACACCAAAGTCTGCTGCACCATTCTCAACATAAGTCGGAACATCAGAAGCACGTAGAATCAAAATACGAACTTTTTTGTGCGTGGTTGGAAAAATCAATTTGCGTGATTTATCTGGATCTTCAAGTAAATTAATACCCGCCTTTTCAAGCAACGGTAATGTTTCCTTTAAGATACGACCTTTACTGAGTGCTAAAGTTAAACCATGATCAAAATTGCCCATTACGTCAAAATTTGGATCATCGTTTCTTAAGTCATTCATCCTTTTACTCGCTTAATCTGAGCACCTAAACTTTGCAATTTTTCTTCCACATGTTCGTAGCCACGATCGATATGGTAGATACGATCAACCAGTGTTTCACCTTCAGCAACCAAAGCAGCTAAAACAAGTGAGAATGAAGCACGTAAATCAGTTGCCATTACAGGTGCAGCCTGAAGTGTTTCCACACCTGTTACGACCGCATCATGTCCTTCAACTTGGATGTTAGCACCCATACGTGAAAGTTCTGGTACATGCATAAAACGGTTTTCGAAAATGGTTTCAGAAATCGTCGCAAAACCACGACCAATCACATTGACCGCCATAATTTGCGCTTGCATGTCTGTTGGAAATTCTGGATGCGGCAGTGTTCTAAAGCTCACAGCTTTAGGGCGTTTGCCCTGCATATCCAGCTCAATCCAATCATCACCACGAGTGACTTCGGCACCCATTTCTTCGAACTTATCCAATACTGCTTCTAATAATGAAGGATCAGTATGAGTGGTTTTCACTCGTCCACCAGTAATGGCAGCGGCAGCTAAATATGAACCTGTTTCAATACGGTCTGCAACAACTGCATATTCACAACCATGTAAGCTTTCAACACCAGTAACGACTAAAGTATCGGTATCTAAACCTTCAATTTTAGCGCCCATCTTAATCAACATTTGCGCAAGATCGGTGATTTCTGGTTCACGAGCAGCATTACGAATCGTGGTTACACCTTCAGCGAGTGCAGCAGCCATCAAGATATTCTCAGTACCACCAACGGTCACCATATCAAAGACAACTTCACCACCTTTCAAACGACCATCAACTGAAGCATGGACATAACCATTTTCAACCTCAATCTGCGCACCTAAAGCTTCTAAAGCTTTTAAGTGTTGATCGACTGGACGTGAGCCAATCGCACAGCCGCCTGGTAATGATACTTTTGCATTACCATAGCGCGCTAATAAAGGACCAAGCACTAAAATAGATGCACGCATGGTTCGTACAAGTTCATATGGTGCAAACTGGTTATCTAATGTTGATGCATCAGCACAAACCGTTTCACCTTCATAGCTCATGGTCACACCAAGACCAGCAATCAACTTAACCAATGTGTTTACATCTTTTAGATTAGGTACATTGGTTAGCTTAATCGGAGAGTCAGCAAGGATCATTGCTGCAAGTAAAGGTAAAGCTGCATTTTTAGCACCAGAAATGCGTACTTCACCTTCGAGCTTAACACCGCCCGTAATTAAAAATTTATCCATTAATATTTAAGCTCCGAAAAGGCTTGCTTTGCGCCATTCGTCTTTTGTCATTGCGCGAATCGTAACAGCGTGAACTGCACCACTCGCAATATAAGAATTTAGAGGTGCATAAACGGCTTGTTGACGAGCAACGGTACGCTTACCTTCAAACTGATCATCCACAATACGAAGGTCAAATTTCCCAGCTTGACCGCTCACTGCTACTTCTGCTTCAGGGAAAGCTTCTTTTAAAATTTGCGTGAGCTGCTCACTATTCATTACAAGGCCTCTTATACAACCATTGGTGTAAAACCAGCTATTTTACTATAACTTTTTCACATAATTCAGTAAGCAGTTTCTTTTTTTATCAATAAAAAAAGAGGCTTCACAAAAAGCCTCTTATACAAAATAAAAAATTAACTCAAAAGTGCCAGTTCATGTTGATACGAACATTGAATTTTTCGATGTTTTGCTAGCTGGCGTTTTAATTTATCTGTCAGTTTTCGAATTGAAGTATACATATCATCGGCTGTCGCCTGTGCAAACAGTTCTACCCCCGGCAAACGTATAATCGCTTCAGCGATATGATTTGCACTACCTTTGTGTGAACGTTTGTCAATTTGATGATCTTTAGCCAGCTTGATTTGCATACTATTGACCTGATCTAGATGTTTGGTCATTTGACTAAACTTTTCTTTTATATTTTCTTCAATGGCTGGTGTAATGGTTAAATGGTGCCCACGAATCGTTATTTGCATAATTCTATCCCTCACCTTTTTCTCAGGATACAAGAAAATCGCTTCAGCAAATTTAATGCACATTATCAGTGGTTCAATATCCATTAAATCATTTCAGCGATTCCTCTAGTGATCATTAAAAAAATTCATTATTCCGTAATAATGAACCCCTAGAATAGTCACACCTTGAAATTTAGATCAAGACTTTTCTTTCAGAAGATGAGGCAATATGTAACGATTCACGATATTTTGCCACCGTGCGTCGAGCCACCTCAATCCCTTCATTCTTCAACATTTCAGCAATTGCATTATCCGACAAAGGCTTACGTGGATTCTCACTTGAAACGAGTTTTTTTATCATGGCACGAATTGCCGTCGATGAAGCCTCACCACCAGTTGTTGTTCCAACATGACTAGAAAAGAAGTATTTCAATTCGAATAAACCACGTGGTGTCAGCATATATTTATTGGTTGTTACACGAGATACGGTCGACTCATGCAATTCAACTTCTTCTGCCACATCACGAAGCACTAAAGGCTTCATCGCTTCTGGACCTTGCTCCAAAAAAGCTCTCTGATGCTCAACAATACAGGTTGCTACCTTCAACAAAGTCTTATGGCGCTCATCAATACTCTTGATAAAATTCTTCGCTTCCAGCATTTGATTGCGCAGATAGACATTATCGTCACTTTGATCAGCTCGACGAATCATGCCTGAATAAAAAGAATTGATCCGTAACTTAGGCAATACATCAGGGTTTAGTTGAACTTGCCAATGTTGATCTTTCTTCGAAACTACTACATCAGGAACTTGGTATTCTGATTCTTGTTGGTTGAACTCTAGCCCAGGATAAGGCTTCAAAGTCTTCAACAAATCAACGGCACTTTTTAATTGCTCTTTAGATAGCCCCGTTTGCTTTAACAGCTTATTCAGGTCATTCGAAATCAGTAACTCATAATATTTCAATAAATTTCTAGCTTCAGCTAGATAGGGAACTTTATCATTAAAAATTTCAAGTTGGATTTTCAAGCATTCTGCTAAATTTCTGGAACCGACACCAATAGGATCAAGACGTTGAATATGTTTTAAAACAACAATAATTTCATCTTGCTCAACCTCTTCCTCACTCTCCATTTCCTGTAAAAGTCGAGAAACTGCAAGCAAAATGTCATCCAACTCGGCATCGAGGAAACCTTTATCATCAAGAGAGTCTACAATGCAATATGCAATCAGTTTATCTACAGTCGAAAAATGCAAAAGATTGACTTGATCTAAAATGTGCTCTTTGAGGCTCAGCTGTACCTGACGATTGTCTTCTCTTTCTTCATATTCTGGTGAGGCCAAAGCAGTCGATTGATGGGTGTAAATATCATCCCATTCAGTATCAACAGGTAAATCATTTGGAAGATGATCCGCATTCAGTTCAGTGGTTAAGTCTCCATTCTCTTTTTCTTCTAGAGAAGAAAGACTTTCCGTTGTACCCATATCTTCTATTTTTTCAAGCAATGGATTACTGTCTAACTGGATTTGAATTTCTTGTTCAAGCTCTAAACTTGATAACTGTAAAAGACGTATTGCCTGCTGCAATTGAGGAGTTAACGATAAGCTGTTCGCAACTTTCAATCCAACAGATAATTTCATAGTCTTTCCTTTTATTAAAATAAGCAAAAAACATGCCTATAAAAATATTTATAACATAAAGCAATGTTTCCGCATACAAGGAAAAACCTTTTCAACTGACTTATCTGTTCAAAAAACTAGCAAGAAGTTAAATATTTATTGCAATACTGAATCTACCCCGACTTCAGCCCTTCTCATAACATTATAAATGTTAGCTCAAATCAAATAAAATCTATCCACTCGGGTCGCATCTTTTTTATAACAGCAATACAGTCGACTACTTTATATTCTGCTGCTTTAGGCATTCGATCATTTCATCCAATACTTTTTGCCCTATAGTTTTTAAAACAAGCTCATTTAAATCCCCTACTAAAAAACCAGACCAAGTCGTACTCGTTGAACCAGAAGAATGCGCATAACGTCCACAACCGGACCAGACTTTTTGATCTGATGTAATAGAAGCTACATACAGCTCCCCTTCAGGATCATCCAATATCCATTCGCGAATAACGCTAGGTGCTTGATATTGTTGCTTAGGTTTTTCCAACCACTTCCATACTAAAAAACCTAAATAGACAACTCCAATAGCAGATAAAAGTTCATAGAGAATCATATCAGTCCTAATATCATTTCTTATTTACATTTAATCAGGATAAAAATAGCACAACTCTTTAAATATTGACTTAGATTTTCTTTTCTTCCGTCCAATAAAAAACACCCCCAACCGTTAGGTTGGGGGTGTTTAGTATTTAAAAGCTGGCGATGACTTACTCTCACATGGCAAGTGCCACACTACCATCAGCGCTAAGAGGTTTCACTTCTGAGTTCGGGAAGGGATCAGGTGGTTCACTCTTGCTATTGTCGCCAGCAAACTGTTGTGGTGCTTTCGGGTCTTAATCACGATGTATTGTCGTATGCCTTACTTACGGTCCAAAGAGTTATTAACGGATTAGATAATTGGTCTGTATTGTAACTAGTTTATTCACTAAATCAAGTTCAATCAGTTGTTTTCACTTCTGACTGTTTGGTTTTGAATCGAATTGAGCTTTATATACAACTGCTTGGGTGTTGTATAGTCAAGCCTCACGAGCAATTAGTATTGGTCAGCTTCACACGTCACCGTGCTTCCACACCCAACCTATCAACGTCCTAGTCTCGAACGGCTCTTTAGAGGAATAAATTCCTAGGGAAATCTTATCTTGAGGTAGGCTTCCCGCTTAGATGCTTTCAGCGGTTATCCCTTCCGAACATAGCTACCCGGCGATGCGACTGGCGTCACAACCGGTACACCAGAGGTTCGTCCACTCTGGTCCTCTCGTACTAGGAGCAGATCCTCTCAAATTTCCAGCGCCCACGGTAGATAGGGACCGAACTGTCTCACGACGTTCTAAACCCAGCTCGCGTACCTCTTTAAATGGCGAACAGCCATACCCTTGGGACCTGCTTCAGCCCCAGGATGAGATGAGCCGACATCGAGGTGCCAAACACCGCCGTCGATATGAACTCTTGGGCGGTATCAGCCTGTTATCCCCAGAGTACCTTTTATCCGTTGAGCGATGGCCCTTCCATACAGAACCACCGGATCACTAAGACCTACTTTCGTACCTGCTCGACTTGTGGGTCTCGCAGTTAAGCGCGCTTTTGCCTTTATACTCTACGCGTGATTTCCGACCACGCTGAGCGCACCTTCGTACTCCTCCGTTACTCTTTAGGAGGAGACCGCCCCAGTCAAACTACCCACCAGACATGGTCCTCGCCCCGGATTACGGGGCAGAGTTAGAACCTCAACATTACCAGGGTGGTATTTCAAGGACGGCTCCATTAGAACTAGCGTTCTAACTTCAAAGCCTCCCACCTATCCTACACAAGTAAGGTCAAAGTTCAATGTCAAGCTGCAGTAAAGGTTCACGGGGTCTTTCCGTCTAGCCGCGGGTACACTGCATCTTCACAGCGATTTCGATTTCACTGAGCCTCTGCTGGAGACAGCGCCGCCATCATTATGCCATTCGTGCAGGTCGGAACTTACCCGACAAGGAATTTCGCTACCTTAGGACCGTTATAGTTACGGCCGCCGTTTACTGGGGCTTCGATCAAGAGCTTCGCTTACGCTAACCCCATCAATTAACCTTCCAGCACCGGGCAGGCATCACACCCTATACGTCCACTTTCGTGTTTGCAGAGTGCTATGTTTTTAATAAACAGTTGCAGCGGCCTGGTTTCTGTGGCTGCCAATAGCTCAGGGAGCAAGTCCCATCACCGTCAGCAGCGTACCTTCTCCCGAAGTTACGGTACCATTTTGCCTAGTTCCTTCAGCAGAGTTCTCTCAAGCGCTTTGGTCTACTCGACCTGACCACCTGTGTCGGTTTCGGGTACGATTCCTGTGTAACTGAAGCTTAGAGACTTTTCCTGGAAGCATGGTATCAGCCACTTCACTGTACAAGTACAGCTTGCTATCAGTTCTCAGCATAGAGTACCCCGGATTTGCCTAAGATACATGCCTACAACCTTCCACCTGGACAACCAACGCCAGGCTGACTTAACCTTCTCCGTCCTCTCATCGCATTACACAGAAGTATTGGAATATTAACCAATTTCCCATCGACTACGCCTCTCGGCCTCGCCTTAGGGGTCGACTCACCCAGCCCCGATTAACGTTGGACTGGAACCCTTGGTCTTTCAGCGAACGGGTTTTTCACCCGTTTTGTCGTTACTCACGTCAGCATTCGCACTTCTGATACCTCCAGCATACTTCTCAATACACCTTCATCGGCTTACAGAACGCTCCCCTACCACTTGACTTAAAGTCAAATCCGCAGCTTCGGCACATAGTTTTAGCCCCGTTACATCTTCCGCGCAGGCCGACTCGACTAGTGAGCTATTACGCTTTCTTTAAAGGGTGGCTGCTTCTAAGCCAACCTCCTAGCTGTCTATGCCTTCCCACATCGTTTCCCACTTAACTATGATTTTGGGGCCTTAGCTGGCGGTCTGGATTGTTTTCCTCTTGACTACGGACGTTAGCACCCGCAGTCTGTCTCCCGGATAGTACTCATTGGTATTCGGAGTTTGCATCGGTTTGGTAAGTCGGGATGACCCCCTAGCCGAAACAGTGCTCTACCCCCAATGGTATTCGTCCGAGGCGCTACCTAAATAGCTTTCGGGGAGAACCAGCTATCACCAGGCTTGATTAGCCTTTCACCCCTATCCACAAGTCATCCCCTGGCTTTTCAACGACAGTGGGTTCGGTCCTCCAGTTAGTGTTACCCAACCTTCAACCTGCTCATGGATAGATCGCCTGGTTTCGGGTCTATACCCAGCAACTAAACGCCCTATTAAGACTCGATTTCTCTACGGCTCCCCTATTCGGTTAACCTTGCTACTGAATATAAGTCGCTGACCCATTATACAAAAGGTACGCAGTCACCGAACAAGTCGGCTCCCACTGCTTGTATGCATGCGGTTTCAGGATCTATTTCACTCCCCTCACAGGGGTTCTTTTCGCCTTTCCCTCACGGTACTGGTTCACTATCGGTCAGTCAGGAGTATTTAGCCTTGGAGGATGGTCCCCCCATATTCAGACAAGGTTTCACGTGCCTCGCCCTACTCGTCATCATTGTGTGTGCCCTTTCGTGTACGGGAATATCACCCTCTACGTTCGCACTTCCCAGAGCGTTCCACTAGAACACACACAACTTAATGGGCTGCTCCCCGTTCGCTCGCCGCTACTAAGGGAATCTCAATTGATTTCTTTTCCTAAGGGTACTGAGATGTTTCACTTCCCCTCGTTCGCTTCATAAGCCTATGTATTCAGCTTATGATACCCGCCTTATAGCGGGTGGGTTCCCCCATTCAGAAATCTCCGGATCAAAGGATATTTGCCGCCTCCCCGGAGCTTATCGCAGGCTATTACGTCTTTCATCGCCTCTGACTGCCAAGGCATCCACCACATGCACTTAATTACTTGACTATACAACCCCAAACAGTCGTTAACACATACAAGTGAGTGTTATCGTTGCAAACTTAATTGCTACTATCTGTTGTCTGTGAATTTAATCACTATACAGCTTCAATCTAATTCATATACCAAAACGCTTGATTCAGTGTTTTTGCTAGTTCTCAGATTAATTCTTCATCTAACTGAAATACTTACGTATTACCGTTAGTGTCAAATTAATCGAGTTTGAACAATTTATTTCAGACTCAATTTTCTAATCTGTTAATGATTAACTACCACCTCGTCGGTGAGTAGTAAACTGTGATAAATCACAGAAGTTAATAAACCAAGATCATTCGATCTTCTTATTTATTAATTTCTATAAGCTATCTTTGGAATTTAACTTTCGTTTTCTACATTACTTCGTAATGTATGGTGGAGACTAGGAGAGTCGAACTCCTGACCTCCTGCGTGCAAAGCAGGCGCTCTACCAACTAAGCTAAGTCCCCAGCTTATCACTTAATGAACGACATATCTTTCAATCTAAGCTACTGCAATCAGATTTGGTGGGTCTGACAAGACTTGAACTTGTGACCCCACGCTTATCAAGCGTGTGCTCTAACCAACTGAGCTACAGACCCTCAGATACATCTTCGAAGAACAACTTGTTGTGGATTCTTACCGGTCACCAATCTTTCGTTAAGGAGGTGATCCAGCCGCAGGTTCCCCTACGGCTACCTTGTTACGACTTCACCCCAGTCATCGGCCACACCGTGGTAAGCGTCCTCCTTACGGTTAGACTACCTACTTCTGGTGCAACAAACTCCCATGGTGTGACGGGCGGTGTGTACAAGGCCCGGGAACGTATTCACCGCGGCATTCTGATCCGCGATTACTAGCGATTCCGACTTCATGGAGTCGAGTTGCAGACTCCAATCCGGACTACGATCGGCTTTTTGAGATTAGCATCCTATCGCTAGGTAGCAACCCTTTGTACCGACCATTGTAGCACGTGTGTAGCCCTGGTCGTAAGGGCCATGATGACTTGACGTCGTCCCCGCCTTCCTCCAGTTTGTCACTGGCAGTATCCTTAAAGTTCCCGGCTTAACCCGCTGGCAAATAAGGAAAAGGGTTGCGCTCGTTGCGGGACTTAACCCAACATCTCACGACACGAGCTGACGACAGCCATGCAGCACCTGTATGTAAGTTCCCGAAGGCACCAATCCATCTCTGGAAAGTTCTTACTATGTCAAGACCAGGTAAGGTTCTTCGCGTTGCATCGAATTAAACCACATGCTCCACCGCTTGTGCGGGCCCCCGTCAATTCATTTGAGTTTTAGTCTTGCGACCGTACTCCCCAGGCGGTCTACTTATCGCGTTAGCTGCGCCACTAAAGCCTCAAAGGCCCCAACGGCTAGTAGACATCGTTTACGGCATGGACTACCAGGGTATCTAATCCTGTTTGCTCCCCATGCTTTCGTACCTCAGCGTCAGTATTAGGCCAGATGGCTGCCTTCGCCATCGGTATTCCTCCAGATCTCTACGCATTTCACCGCTACACCTGGAATTCTACCATCCTCTCCCATACTCTAGCTGACCAGTATCGAATGCAATTCCTAAGTTAAGCTCAGGGATTTCACATCCGACTTAATCAGCCGCCTACGCACGCTTTACGCCCAGTAAATCCGATTAACGCTCGCACCCTCTGTATTACCGCGGCTGCTGGCACAGAGTTAGCCGGTGCTTATTCTGCGAGTAACGTCCACTCATCTTAGGTATTAACTAAGAGAGCCTCCTCCTCGCTTAAAGTGCTTTACAACCAAAAGGCCTTCTTCACACACGCGGCATGGCTGGATCAGGCTTCCGCCCATTGTCCAATATTCCCCACTGCTGCCTCCCGTAGGAGTCTGGGCCGTGTCTCAGTCCCAGTGTGGCGGATCATCCTCTCAGACCCGCTACAGATCGTCGCCTTGGTAGGCCTTTACCCCACCAACTAGCTAATCCGACTTAGGCTCATCATTTAGCGCAAGGTCCGAAGATCCCCTGCTTTCTCCCGTAGGACGTATGCGGTATTAGCATTCCTTTCGGAATGTTGCCCCCCACTAAATGGCAGATTCCTAAGCATTACTCACCCGTCCGCCGCTAAGTCATAGTGCAAGCACCATAACTCCGCTCGACTTGCATGTGTTAAGCCTGCCGCCAGCGTTCAATCTGAGCCATGATCAAACTC
>NZ_KE007348.1 GCF_000400715.1 Acinetobacter genomosp. 15BJ
AAATTATATCGCTGAAAAAGCCTTTACAGATAGGTTTGTGCAACAAAGCCATTCTTTGGAACAATCAAGTTGATGAGGTTTTAGGTGACAACACTGGTGTTACTTCAGTTCGCTTGAAGTCAACTTCGGACGGAAGCACACAAGATGTTGAAGTTCAGGGCTTATTTGTTGCTATTGGTCACAAACCGAATACAGGCATGTTTGACGGTCAACTTAACCTACGTGATGGCTACATTCAAGTACAAAGTGGCACTTCAGGAAATGCAACAGCAACCTCTGTGGCAGGTGTATTTGCTGCGGGTGACGTTGCTGATAGCATTTATCGTCAAGCAATTACCTCGGCAGGCTCAGGCTGTATGGCTGCTTTGGATGCTGAAAAGTATCTTGATCAATTGAGTAATTGAAAGACTCATTTAAATGTTTGAAAATTGTATGAAATACGCCCAGTCTGTTGCAGACTGGGCGTTCAATTTTGATTATGACAATAAATAATAGGAGAGATGCTTTGACTCAATTACAAGCTGAAGTCGATGTAGTCATTATTGGTGGTGGTCAGGCAGCACTTGCTACAGCTTATTTCCTCAAACGTAAGAAAATTCCATTTATTATTTTAGATGATCAATCTCAGGCGGGCGGTGCGTGGTCACATGCTTGGGAATCGCTTCGTCTTTTTTCTCCAAATACTTGGAGCTCGTTGTCAGGTTGGATGATGCCAACAACTGAACAAACCTACCCAACGCGAAATGAAGTGATTGACTACTTGTCGGCATATGAGCAACGCTATCAATTTACGATTATTCGACCAGTTCATGTCGATCATATCGAACAAAAAGCTGGTTACTTAGATGTTTATGCTGGTGATCAATATTGGCGAGCAAAAGCGGTGATCAGTGCTACTGGGACATGGAGTCAGCCTTATATTCCGCATTATGAAGGACATGAACGATTTGAAGGATTACAAACGCATTCAGCACACTATGTAAATGCAGAGCCTTTTATTAATAAAAAAGTGATCGTAGTTGGTGGTGGTAACTCAGGGGCACAAATTCTTGCCGAAGTCTCAAAAGTTGCAGATACCACTTGGGTCACAGTAACAGCACCTCAATTTTTATCTGATGATGTTGATGGGCGTGTTTTATTTCTTCGGGCAACTGAACGTTTAAAAGCCCAACAGGAAGGTCGTGTGATTGATCAGCCCGTTGGTGGTCTAGGTGATATTGTCATGATTGACAGTGTAAAAGAGGCACGCGAACGTGGCGTATTGCATAGCCGAGAACCTTTTACTGCATTTGAAGAGAATTCAGTTATATGGGCTGATGGTTCAACACAAGCTGTAGATGCTGTGATTTGGTGTACAGGGTTTAAAGCTTCATTGAATCACTTAAGAAGTCTTGATGTAGTAGAACCTGATCAGACAGTTGCTGTGAATGATGGACGCTCAATAAAAGTAAATAACCTTTGGTTGGTTGGCTATGGGGAATGGACAGGCATGGCATCTGCAACATTAATTGGGGTTTCTAGAACAGCAAGAGCAACGGTAGATGAAATAGATGCTTATTTGGCTAATGTTTAAGAGCTATGCATTTTAAGGCAGTGTATAGAAAGGTTTGCATTGCCCCTCAATACTTTATGGATATTTCTTTATTGTGATGCTACTTCATTCAAAAAAATACAAACTCATTGCTGTCATGGGCTTCACGCAGATTCTTGCGTGGAGTTCCACTTTTTATTTACCCGCAGTACTAGCTAATCTTATTGCCAAAGACACAGGATGGTCTCTAACTTTAGTGATTGCTGGGTTGTCTTGGGGATTTATAGTTACAGGTATTTGTTCTCCAAAAGTTGGGCGGTTTATCGAGCAATTTGGTGGAAGAAAAGCACTGTCTATTGGTTCAATATTCTTTGCTGTCGGGCTGATATGTTTAGGGCTTTCTACTCATCTACTTATTTATTATTTTGCGTGGACAATGCTCGGTATTGGTATGGCATTTGGCCTGTATGATGCCGCATTTTCAACATTGGGTCGATTACTTGGTAACGATGCAAAAACGGCGATTGTTGGTGTGACATTATTAGGCGGTTTAGCCAGTACCATCGGTTGGGCGCTAATTGTATTTTTAGAAGGCTTATACGGTTGGAGAATCAGTTGTTTTATTCTGGCATTGTTTCATCTACTTCTAGGTCTACCGTTGCATTACTTTTTACTTCCTAGAGAAGAGCAAGGCACGGAAACTCATGGTAAAGAGCTCAATAACCAAACCACGGTACACAAAGAAGATAATCGACTATTTATGTTGGTGGCCGCTATTTTGACGGTACAATCTTTTGTAGTGGCGACAATTTCAGTCCATCTATTATCGATGCTAAAAACAATTGGCTTTAGTGTATCAACAGCCCTTGCGATTGGGATGATGATTGGTCCCGCGCAGATCATAGCGAGATTGCTGGAGTTTTCTTTGTTTAGAAACTTACATCCTAGTTGGTCGAGTCGTTTGGGTGTATTGATTAGCTTCTTTGGTCTCTTTTTTTTGTTCGCGGATGGATATGTCTTAGCTTTGCTTGGTGCAGCTTTATACGGCGCAGGGAATGGTATTCTTACAATTATTCGAGGCACATTACCTCTAGCACTATTTGGGCAGGAGGGGTATGCAATTAGAATGGGTTTATTGGGGCGGCCTATCATGATTGCTTTGGCTTTCGGACCTCTCATCTCTGCGTTTATTCTTGAAAAGTGGGGAATCAATATCTTATTAATAATTTTAACTGCTTTAGTTTTTATCACCTTGCTTGGTACGCTGAAACTACCTGTTCATCAGGCTGAGAAAGTGACAGAGTAGGCTCAATTGAATGGAAGCAACATCTGGCTCAAAGCTTAACTTTTAAATCTTTCGATAGGAGAGGCATGATATAGGTAGTATCAGCAACGGGTATGCAGTAGTGGTTATGTTTGGATACATAAAATAAAAAATTACTCCAAATATACACCACGGTTTCTGTTTTTTGATTTATCTTTTTGATTAGTATCGTTTTATTTTTTTAATATGTCCAATCCATCATCGGTGCTACGCTGATTCTTGGATTACTAATGGTTTTAAGGTTTTTGTTAATAGTCATTTAAAAATCATACCTTTAAATCTAGTATTTGAATCTGCGTAAACGCATGGTAACACCTGTGAATATAGGTTTTGCTGTTTGCATTTACAGTAAACCATTCAAAGAAAATAGCGGAAAACTGGCTTAAGAAAAGAGATGTGGAGATTCAATAAAATCCAGATATTTTACTAGGCAAAGAGCAATTCATAGACCTGACTCTGATGGATGCCATTGCTAAATATTTGCAAGAAATTGGGAGCGAGTACGGCAGGACGAAACGCTATTCTCTACTCTTAATTAAGAAATTTCCGATAGCGCGCAATATTATCACAAAAATAAAATCAGTACATTTTGCGGATCACATCACGTTAAGAAAAGCTGGAATTCCTCATTTAGATTTAGGTCCAATTGCAACAAGTACACAGCAACACGAACTTCTTCATATTCGTGGAGTTCTATCTCAGCTGCCGCGATGTGAGGTATAGACATTGATTTAAATAGTTTTGATAAAGCTACAGAGCAACTGAGGAAAACACGTCAAATATCTTCCAGTAATAAGCGGGATAGATTACACATGGATTTTTTAAAGATACAGGAGATGGGCAATATATCCAGAGTATCCGAGCATGTAAAAGTCCATCGGGTTTGGCTGTACCAAAAATGAATTGATAAACAAATCTAAACCGAATCTATCCTAAAAACCACGAGCCAATCCTCGTGGTTTTTTTATGTCTATTTCTAAATATTTAATCAAGGAAAAATCATCATGCAGCAATCCCCAAATTGCCGTACACCATATTTGCAATAACTACAGCGAAGACAAAAATCACAACCCAATGTATGGTACTCAATCATTAGCACTTCAGATCTATAGAGAATTCTTAGCGTTAATCATGCTGTCTTATTCTTGTGAATAAGACAGCATGAATGGTCAGGACTTCTGTTGGTCTTTTTTCGTTAAGATGACCATTTAGAATTTCTGATAATTGAACAGAAATTGATTGCTTGGAAATTTGATTCTTTATCCGCGATTACATCTGCTTTTACATTTCCAAAAGTGGAGTCCGGCTTATTTTTTATCCCATCGTAGAATGCCTGAATGATTTTCTCTTTGAATCCATTTTCACGCGGGTGTGAGGTAATAACAGCATTACGTTCCTCTTCAGAATAAGAATCATAACTTAGGCCGAGTACATCCATTTCTACTCCAGCTGTTACAAGCGCAATTTCAGGCGCCATAAATTCAGGAATACCTGGTGTCGTATGCAGCGCTATTCCAGCCCACACCTTGTCTATGTCAGATTGCGAAAAGCCATGATTTTTCATGAAGTCGGCAGCTGCATTAGCCCCATCGACTTCAAATCGTTTATCACAGCTACAGTATTGTTCAGTCAATCCAATGTCGTGAAACATACAGGCGATATAGAGTAATTCATGATCAACCTGAATTTCTTTTTGTTTGGCAGCTAAAGCGCCCCAGTGATAGACACGACTTGAATGATGAAATAACAATTCAGACTCGGTATCACGTATTAGTTCTTCGACTTCTTTCGTGACTTTACTATCAGGGATATGAAGTTCATGTAGGGTTGACATAATAACTCTCCATTACGTTGGTGAGTATTTAGCATAATAAAAGATGAGAATGTCGTTAAATGTTAAAAAGAGTATAATTGAGACATTTTCAGTGGATTGTGAATCTAGAATGAATCAGAAAACGATTGCAATTTTTGCATTACCTAAAGTTCAATTACTTGATATTGCAGGGCCGATGGATGTTTTTTCTGAGGCTAATAGGCAAGTAGGTAAAGAAATTTACAAAACAATTTTAATAACACCGACAGATGAACCATTGCAAACGTGCTGTGGCTTGAGATTGTTACCTGATTACGCTATTCACAATGATTTGCCTCAAGTAGATACTTTTTTGATTGCTGGTTCTCCGTTTATGGTTGATGTACAAGCCAATCAAATACTCATAAGGCATTTAACGGAGATATGTAGAAGTTCAAGACGTTTTGGATCAATTTGTACGGGAACATTTTTATTAGCCAAAACAAATTTATTAGAGGGAAGAGAAGTAACAACACATTGGGCTTTTATTGAACAGCTTAAAGATGCTTATCCTTATCTTAATGTAAATAATCAAGCATTCTGCGTACAAGATAAGAATATGTTTACCTCAGCTGGTGTGACTTCAGGTTTAGATTTAGCTTTGACATTGATTGAGCAAGATCTAGGTGTAGAGACGGCAAGAAAAACGGCAATGCATTTAGTCACCTTATTTAAAAGACAAGGCTCTCAACAACAGTTTAGTGATAGCGATGGACCCACTTCACGTGGGAAAGTTGTATTAAATGATTTAAGTGTTTGGGCTAAAGCTAATTTAAAACAACCGCTTAATACACGGTTATTAGCGGAAAAACTAGGAATAACAACACGTCATCTCTCTCGTATTTTTTCTAAAGAATTTGGAGTTTCACCTGCTAAATGGCTGGAAAGTATGCGTTTGGCGCATGCTAAGAAATTACTTCGAGAAGATCAATTGGCAATAAAACAAGTTGCGGTCGAATGCGGGTTGAGCAATGAACAAGTATTAAGGCAATTATTTGTCAGAAATCTAAGAATAAGCCCAGTTGAATATAAAAAATTATATCAGTACAAACTTTAAAAGATGATCCTAATAAAAACAAAATTGTGTTTTATATTCATGGGTTGCAATTTGGTATAAATTTTCCTCACAGATCATTAATAAATGCTTTAAATGATCAACGGGTATATTAAGTCCGCTTTCGGCTGTAAATGATGGGAAATGACAGCAAAACTTAATAACAGGGCGAATTCAAACATGAGGTGCGACAGTTTGAAAAGTCTTATGATAATCAACAAGCTGAGCAAATTTCTCTAATGGTGTAAGCCAATCTAACGCTTTTCTAGGACGAGTATTCAGTGACATGGCAACTTGATTTAAATAATGCTGATCTGCCTGATTTAAATCAATCCCTTTAGGTAAATATTGCCTAATTAAACCATTCATATTTTCGCATGTGCCTTTTTGCCAGGGTGAATGTGGGTCACAGAAATATACATCTATGCCTAAATCTTCTTCAAGTATTTTATGTTCTGCCATCTCGCGTCCACGGTCATAGGTCAACGTTTTACGCAGTTCTGCAGGTAAATATTTCAGAGCTTCAGTTAAAGCCTTGCGCACTGATTCTGCCTTTGCATCAGGTAATGTTGCCAAGATACAGAGCCGTGTATTTCGTTCAATAAGTGTTGCTATCGAACTTTTATTGTCTTTACCTTTAATTAAATCAGCTTCCCAATGACCCGGTATTTTTCTTTCTTGAACTTCGGCTGGGCGCTCATGAATAGTTTTAATATCCTGTAATATAGAATCTTTTTTAGGTTCACCGTTAGCTTTTCGCTTTTTATTTTCATGACGCAGACAGGATAATAAGTCTTTTTTCAACTCACCCTTTGGTAATGCTCGTATCGTTGAATAAATCGTTGTATGGCTTACATTCATTGTTTGATCCAAATCAGGAAATGTCTTTAAACGCTTTGCTATTTGCTGAGGAGACCATAAACAACGGATCGCTTCAACAATAAATTTCCAGAGGATTGAATCGATTTTGAGTTTTCTGTGACCACGTCTACGTCTAGCGAAGGTGTTATCAGAAGCATATCGAGCTTGATAAACGTCATTGATGCTATTTCTTTTAAGCTCACGATAGATCGTACTAGGATGTCTTTTAATGAGTTCAGCAAATTTTCTGGCTGAAAAGCCTTCTTTTCTTGACTCAAGCATTAATGCAGTACGATCTTCAAAGTTAAGATGATGGTATGACAATTTTATATACTCCATAAACCCTTTAAATTAATTAGGTGGTTTATGTCGCACTTCAAGTTTTACTCTGCCCAGCATAGCAACACCGCCCTTTGCTTGCACTATGTGGTATGCCGATCTTCTTATTTTCAATGAAGGCATAAAGTTGATCAATATTTACATTCGGACATAAAGGCATCAAAACTTGATCGATTTGTCGATCTAATCTAATCCAGATGGATTGTTTTATAGTTTGATCATAAAGATTCCATTGAATAATTTCTTCAGCAAAACGTCTACATCCCCGGCAGACATCATCTCCAAATGTTGTCGAACATTTTCCAATGCAAGGCGTTGTGAGCAGCTTAGCATTTTGATGTGTCATCACATTTCCTAAAAATATTTTCTATGAGAGTGCTTATTAGGGTATAGCATACTCATGACTAAACACAATATCTTGTGTTTTATTTTTTATTAATTACTATATGTTGTGTTTTTAGGAATCTTTATAAGAGAGAATTTCAATGTTGTCTGCTACCGAACAGAAAGCACGTACCCATATTTTTAAAGAAATGGAACTAAATGGCTTGGGTGAGAATGCAAAGAAGAATATAAGAAAGGCCGCAGAATCATTAACGCAACTAGATATTGATTTAGGAGTAATGAAATTAGAGCATATAGCGGAAAGAATAGATGAGAATGATAAATCATTGATAAATAGCAGGGTAGATACTAACAAGCTTGTACCTTTCAAATATGAGTGGGCATGGCAAAAATATTTGGATGGGTGTTCGAACCACTGGATGCCACAAGAAGTAAATATGACACCTGATATTGCTTTGTGGAGAGCGGAAAATGGACTAACTGAAGATGAGAGAGAAATTGTTAAACGATCTTTAGGATTCTTTGCAACAGCTGATTCACTTGTTGCAAATAATTTAGTATTAGCTATTTATCGACGAATTACTAATCCCGAATGTCGCCAATATATTTTACGCCAAGCCTTTGAAGAGGCTATTCATACTCATACTTATCAGTATTGTATTGAGTCTTTAGGGATGGATGAAGGGGAAATCTTTAATATGTATAGGGAAATCCCAGCTGTGGCTCGTAAGGCAGCGTGGGGATTGAAATATACACAAGCATTAACTGATCCTAATTTTGAAACAGGAACAGTTGAAAGTGATCAGATCTTTCTGAAAAATTTAATAGCATTTTACTGTGTTTTAGAAGGTATTTTCTTCTATTGTGGTTTTACACAGATTTTAAGTATGGGGCGTCGAAACAAAATGACTGGCATAGCAGAGCAGTTCCAGTTCATTTTGAGAGATGAGTCTATGCACGTGAATTTTGGGATAGACTTAATCAATCAAATCAAGCATGAAAATCCTCGATTATGGACAACAAGTTTTAAAGTCGAAGTGATACAGATGATCATTGAGGGGACAATGTTAGAAATTGAGTATGCCCGTGACACAATGCCTAGAGGAGTATTAGGGATGAATGCTTCTATGATGGAGGAATATTTAAAATTTATTTGTAATCGTCGGTTAAATCAATTGGGTTTAAGAGAGCAATATATAAAAGCAAACAATCCATTTCAATGGATGTCTGAAATGATGGATTTAAGAAAAGAGAAGAACTTTTTTGAGACTAGAGTGAATGAGTATCAAGCAAGTAGTAACCTAAGCTGGGACTGATGATTGAATTATAATTCTGATTGGAGCCAGCATTGCATTACATAGCGATAGATACACTTAGAAATCCGAATGTTTAGAATCGCATTAAAGAGATTTCTAAAGAAAAGGGTGTAGATATAACTCTTGAGTCTATCAATGTTATGCTTGGTTTGGCTTTAACCAGTTTATTAACATAGAGTGTTTTATACTATGTAAAGCGTATTATGATGAAATAAAAAAGGAAAATTAGTTTCCTTTTTTATTAAAAATAATTATTTACACTATTGGATTGGCGACGATCAGCTCTTCGTAACATAGCTAGCTCTACTTGTTTGGGAATAGTGAAAATCTGTTCCAGTAGAATAGATGAATATCTAGGAGGTGGCCATATTGTTTTTCTTCGTCAAAAGATGGTCAAAGAAACTAAATAACATGCAGGCAAAGACTAGACTGATTCCAGCCAAACAGGTCATGCTCCAGCCGCCGTGATTCCAGGCAAAAATGCCGAGTGCCGAACCACATGCACCACCAGTAAAGTAGGCGGTCATATAAATGGCATTGATACGGGATTTTGCATCAGGACGTAAACGGAAAATCACACTCTGATTGCTGGTGTGGACTAAGGCCAATGCCAACTGAATCAATGCAAAGCCGAGGATATAACTGAATAACACGCTTTGCCCAAAATAGAAGCAGATCCAACTCAAGATAAATAAAGCACAACCTATCCAAGTTAATTGGCTGGTATAGCCCTGATCTGCATATTTACCGATATATTGCGTAGAGAGGGCACCAAAGATCCCGACCAAAGGTACCATACCAATCAACAGATCTTGAAGATGATGTGCTGAGGTCAACAGTAGCGCAATTGTTGAATATAGAATACTGACCGCAGCAAAGGCGAAGCCACCTGCAAGCGCACGCAAGACAAAGCGTTTCTCTTGTTTAAGTAGTTGCGCCATGGAGACAAAGACTTGCCCATAATTCATTTTCATGCGCATGGCATAAGGTAAGCGGCTTTTCAGTGCATAGGCCAAGATCAGCATCAATATGCCACTGACCACATAAATGACTTTCCAATGAAATAGATTGGAAAACAAGCCAGCAAGACTGGTTGAAAGTAAAATACCGACCAGTAAGCCGCTCATCAAGAAGCCGATCACTTCGCCGGTCTTTTCGGGTTTCACCGTCATGGTGGCAAGCGGAATTAAGACTTGGGCTGCTACCGAGAACAGTCCTGCCATGACGGTACCGAGCCAAAGCATGGGTAAATTGATAGAGAAGGCACTGATAAATAAGCCCACAGCACAAAATACCATGAGCAAAGGAATGAATTTAGTCTTATTGACCACATCACCCATTGGGACAATAAACAATAGGCCCAATGCATAAGACACTTGGGCAAAGGTAACTGTCAGTGCGGCTTGACCTTCAGTCACGGCAAAATACTGCTGAATCGAGTGAATCAAGGGTTGACTATAATAGTTAGCACCTGCACATAAACCACATGCCGCAGCCATAAACCAGAGTAAAGTTTTATTTTGACTAATATCTTGAGGGGCAGACATAATTTTCTCTATTACTGGTTTATGCGGTATAGGCAGTTGCTTCAATTTCGATTTGCATATTGTCTAATGCTAAACGGGGCACAGGAATCAATGTGCATACGGGGAAAGCTTGTTTTCCCCATAAACATTGCATGATTTGAATCAAGGCCTGATGTTTTTCAGCATTATGATCAACAATCAGAATACGTAAAACAGCGATATCTGATAGTTGCGCTTGGGCTGAAGTTAAAGCGTGTTGAATATTATAGAAGACTTGTTGTACCTGTTGGTCAAAATCTTTAGAGAGCTCACCATTTTTATTTTCACCGCCCTGACCTGCAATATGAATAGTATGCATGTTGGGCGGGACAATGGTCACATGACTATAGCCATTACTGCGTGGATCATAAAGTTCACTGGGATTAATCATTTTAAAGGTCGGTTTCATCGTTACACATCACATTGAAGATGGAGATGACTCAGTATCAAAGCTCAATCTAACTTGAGGTCAAGAATATTTTGAACCTAAAACCGGCAGAAGCCAGAATAAATGAATTATTTCTAAGCATTTTGATTTTTTAGGGATTAAATAAAGCACTTAATTAAGGGGGGTGTTTAATATTTGCACCAATATTGTGCAATAAATCAGCTTTTGCTAGACAAAACCATACAAATATCACTTGAAAAAATGCCTATTTAAGTTTTTTCATTCTTTTTAATTTTTCTGAACAACTTACTTCATTCAATTCAGATTTATTGATAAAGAGAAAACTCCCTTCAGTGGGCTCTCTTGACGGCTTGTTATAAATTGTTTGATAAAAACTCGCCGAAAAGACCAATAAAAGTTCAGAGAAGCCAATCCCTCGCCACAACTGCATGATTATGATGCCGATTCAACCAGTACATCGGTAGAGCGTCAAAGAAATAACCAATGTCGATGAAAATGGAATTGGTTAAACGCTCCTGATAATCAGGATGAGAAGTAGATATATTGAATAGATACCGCTGTGATCTTCTAAAGCATGAAAGAAGCAGCATGGAAATGGACTGATTAAACGCGAAAGCGATCAGATTTGTATGTAAACAAGAGATGAAGGATCTGCTTTGTTCGAACAAAAGGCAAACCTGCGGATCATACAAGCTCTAAATATAAATGTGAATCATCAGTTCAAAATATAGGTATTTATTAAATAAATATTGGGTGGCATTTTAAAAAAGTTCCATTAGAATCCAAATTTCTACAAAGAATACTCCTGGGGGAAACATTGCTCTTGGCGATGTTTACTTAAGAAAAACTAGCTTGAGGAACGCTCATGCAGATCGGAATCCCAACCGAAACTGTTGCAGGTGAAAGTCGTGTAGCGGCTACGCCAGAAACAGTTAAGAAGTTGATTAACGCAGGTCATAGTATTGTCATTCAACGTGGTGCTGGTGTTAAAGCTGCGTATATTGACAGTGCTTATGAACAAGTTGGCGCAACCATTACGGACGATGCATATACAGGCAGCCAAATTATTTTGAAGGTACGTGCCCCTAAAGGTGACGAAATTCAAAAGCTTGCGGCGAATACGACTGTAATTGCAATGTTTGACCCTTACCGCAATCCAGAATTAGGCCAGTTTGCAACTCAGCAAGTGTCTGCTTTTGCCATGGAATTACTGCCACGTACGCTATCACGCGCACAAAACATGGACGTACTTTCTTCTCAAGCAAACTTAGCGGGTTATAAGTCTGTATTGTTAGCTGCGGCTGAATATCAACGTATGTTCCCAATGTTAATGACGGCTGCAGGTACTGTGAAACCTGCGCGTGTTGTGATTATGGGTGTTGGTGTTGCGGGTCTTCAAGCGATTGCGACTGCAAAACGTTTGGGTGCAGTGGTTGAAGCAACTGACTTACGTCCAACAGCAAAAGAGCAGGTTGAATCTTTAGGCGGTAAATGGCTCGATGTGCCAATGTCTGATGAAGAAAAACAACGTGCTGCTGAAGCTGCGAAAAGCGGTTATGGTTGGCAGCCGGGTGAGCAATACATCAAAGATCAAGCTGCGATTGTAGATAAAGCTGTATCAAATGCTGACATCGTAATCACCACTGCATTGATTCCAGGTCGTAATGCTCCGCGTTTAATTAAAGCTGAAACCGTTGCCAAGATGAAACCGGGTTCTGTCATTTTAGATATGGCAGTTGAAACGGGTGGTAACGTTGAAGGTTCTAAAGAAGGCGAAACAGTAACAACTGAAAATGGCGTGAAAATTTTGGGTATTCCAAACATTCCAGGCACAGTTGCAACTGAAGCATCTGCATTGTATGCACGTAACGTTTTTAACTTCCTTGAGACATTATTCGACAAAGACAAAGCCTTTGCGATCAATCAAGAAGAAGAAATCCAAAAAGCGTTACTCGTGACTCATGGCGGTCAAGTACTGCTCAAGCGCGGTTAAGGAGAGTTCTCATGGTTGAAACGATTACAATTTTCGTCCTTGCCATCTTCGTTGGTTATTACGTGGTGTGGGGGGTAACACCTGCGTTACATACACCATTAATGGCGGTAACCAATGCGTTGTCTTCCATTATTGTGGTTGGCGCGATGATCCAAACAGTGGGTATGCCTGCGATTGGTGTAGATGCGAACGTTGCATTCCAAAGTGTAAACGTGGTGAGTATCCTTGGTGCGATTGCTGTGTTCTTGGCAAGTATCAACATCTTCGGTGGCTTTGCGGTAACTGCTCGTATGCTTGAAATGTTCAAGCCGAAGCAAAAGAAAAAAGAGGGCTAAGCAATGGAATTCATTCGAGACTATGCGGATTGGTTCTACCTAATTGGTGCTGTCCTCTTTATCTTAACTTTACGTGGCTTGTCTGGCCCTAAGACTGCAATTGCAGGTAATCGCTACGGTATGATCGCAATGGCGATTGCTGTAGTCACCACTTTCTTTGTTGCTGAACATCCTGTTGTTTGGATGATCGGTGGTGCAATGGTGTTGGGTGCTGTGGTTGGTATCGCACGTGCGAAAACAGTGCCAATGACACAAATGCCTGAGACGGTTGCGTTGATGCACTCTCTGGTGGGTTTGGCTGCGGTATTGATTGCAATTGCAGCGATTCTGCACAACAACCAACTCAATGTCTTATTTGAACAAAATGAAGCTGCTTTAACGGCTGCGGGTGTTCAACATGCACATATGAGTTCAGTTCATTTATTTGAATTGTTTGTGGGCTGTTTTGTAGGTGCGATCACATTTACTGCATCTGTATTTGCTTACGGTAAATTGGCTGCGAAGAAATGGGCAAAAACAATTTCTGGTGCATGGGTTAAACCAGTTCAAGCAACCATCTTTATTGCGATGCTTGCATGTGGTTTCTATTTCTTCACTACGGGTAACATGACTGCATTCTGGGCCATGACAGCACTTGCACTTGCATTTGGCTGGGTATGGATTGCACCAGTCGGTGGTGGTGATATGCCAGTTGTAGTATCACTTTTGAACTCATTCTCTGGTTGGGCTGCAGCAGGTATTGGTTTCACACTTGAAAACAATATGTTGATCGTTGCAGGTTCGCTGGTTGGTTCATCTGGTGCGATTCTTTCTTACATCATGTGTAAGGCGATGAACCGTTCAATCATCAACGTTTTGTTTGGTGGTGCAATGGGTGGTGCAGCAGTTGCATCAGCAGATAAAGGTGAGCAAGTTCAACGTAACCACCGCTCTGGTTCAGCAGATGACGCAGGCTTCTTGATGTCAAATGCAGACAGCGTTGTGATCGTACCGGGTTATGGTATGGCGCAAGGTCGTGCACAGAATGCGGTGAAAGAATTGTGTGAAATCTTGAAAGAGCAGGGCGTAAAAGTTCGCTTTGCGATTCACCCAGTTGCTGGTCGTATGCCTGGTCACATGAACGTATTGTTAGCTGAAGCAGATGTTGCTTATGAAGACATCTTGGAAATGGATGAGATCAACTCAGACTTCCCTGCAACAGACGTGGTACTTGTCATTGGGGCAAACGACGTTGTAAACCCTGCGGCGAAAGACGATCCGACATCACCAATCTACGGTATGCCGATTCTTGAAGCGCATAAAGCGCGTACCATCATGGTGATCAAGCGTTCTATGGCAACTGGTTATGCTGGCTTAGACAACGATTTGTTCTACAATGAAAAAACCATGATGATCTTTGGTGATGCCAAGAAAGTTGTGGAAGATATGACCAAAGCAATCAATGGTGGTGGTCACTAAACTGGCCTAATCAGGATTGTAAAAGCCACCCTCGGGTGGCTTTTTTATAAAGATATTGTGCTGTCGTAACATTGAATTTATCTAAGAATAAAGTGATGTGATTACTCTGAATTGATTTAGGTTAATAGGGGGGGCTTATTGCTTGAAAAAATAAAAATATCTTATAGACTAAAAATACTGATAATAATGCACTCATGCATATCTTTACATCATGATTGAAGTCACAGTTCAAGAAGTACATGAAGACTATCCAATAAAAAAGATTATATTGAATGATTTAGACGTTAGTATGGAGCGATCTATTTGGGTATCTTCCAAAACAACCTGCTTAGATAAAGATAATAATTTTATCTATGAAGAAATAACCATAATTAATCGTTTAAATAGAATTGGTACAATGGAAATCTATGCGGGAGAAAATTATAAATTAGTTGCCTATCAAGAACTTTCAAATGATAGAACAAAGAATATGCCTAGAGTAGATCATTATATTTTTATGGATGATAAATTTATATTGATGGGGAGTGATATAACTGAATTTAATGAAGATTTATTAGGATCTAGAACTAACCACTTCGATAGAAATGGAAATTTATATTATTACGAAATAAGTAATTATGAACTACACCATTCTCAAGAATATGATAAGGAAGGTAAGGAGCTAGGTTTTTGGAATCTGCATTTTATGGAGCATGAAGATGTTTATAGAACTACAGTTAGTGTAACCCGTGAGTTAGAACAGGTTGTAATTGAAAAATATAGAATTAATGATTAAAACTTTAAAGCAATCAATGGTGGTGGTCACTAAACTGGCCTCAATCAAGATTGTAAAAGCCACCCTGGGGTGGCTTTTTATTTGGCTTATTTTTTAAAGAAATTTTTCAACAAGGTTCATTGACTGTTGATATAGATCACGTGCTAATTGCTGATTTTTGGCATGTGAAGATTTCCAGTCAGGCATATGTGCACTGACATACTCTCCATTACGATTTTTCCATTCATCGCCAATTGCCATTTGAGTGATGAGGTTTGCAGGAACAGAGGTTGGAACTAGACCTAATTTCATCGCCGCATAGACAGGTTTAGGTAGATCGCGATAAATATCTGAAGCGACGCCCCCTGGGTGCAGCGCATTATTGGTAATAGAGCTATCCGCCAGCTGTTCTGCCAATGCATTGCTAAGCAGTAAATTCGCGAGTTTAGATTGTCCATAATAAAATAGCGGATTATAAAAACCCTCTGCGCGGAATTTGTTGGGTTTGATTGAGCCTGCCCAATGTGCAATCGAGGCCAAATGCACAATACGTGCTTGAGGCGATTGTTTTAAAACGGGAAGTAGTTTTTGGGTCAATAAAAAATGACCGAGATAATTGACACCAAATTGTTGCTCGAAGCCATCAGCTGTCAGTTGTTTAGTTTTGGCAAATAGGCCTGCATTGTTGATCAACACATCCAGATTGCCATAACGATCTGCAATTTCATCAGCAGCTTTTCGGGTCAGTTCAAGGCTGTTGAGGTCGAGGGAGATGAGATCGACTTGTCCTTGATTGAGCGCACGTAATTTGTTTTGTGCTTGTTGTGCTTTCTGTGGGTTTCGGCACGCTAGAATGACATGTTGCCCTTGTTTAACCAGCTGTTCTGCTGTGGCAAAACCAATGCCTGTATTGGCACCTGTAATCAGTATTTTCACTTCCTGTACTCCAGTTATGCTATTTCTTAGTGAGATTGCAAGAATCTGTATAGTGCTGCAATTTTGACAATTTGTCATGTCAAATTTAAAGATAGAAGATGACTAGCTTTTGCTCGTCTTTGAATGAGAGCGATATTGTTGTTTGGGGATTATGTTTTCGATGAGTTCTTTTAATGGGAGGTTAGTCGAAATAAGTATTCTCCGGTAACCCTTGTAGTAACTCAAAAAATTGATGGATTTGTGCTTCGGTAACACGCGCTGTTGAAATTGGAGGTAATTCATCCTTGCCAAAGAAAGCCACCTCTGAGGTTTCGATGCTTGGCTTGAGTTCACCACCAATCAGTTCACACCAGAAAAAGGCTTTATACACGTGCAAGAACATGGTGGGGTGAGGGTGCTTTCTACGATCTGTGAGTGCGAGGAGTCTAACGGCCTTCACCTCTAATCCAGTTTCTTCAAGGACTTCTTTTTCCGCATTTTCTGCGGCGGAATATCCAACATCTGCCCAACCTCCAGGAATTGACCATAAACCATCCTGTGTCTCTTTGGCTAATAGAAGTTTATTGTCCTTAAATACAACAGCGCGCACATCGATTTTGGGTGTTGCATAGCCAATATCTTGTAGTACGTTGGGGATAAAATAAGAGGTATCAATTTCTTTTAATTCAATTAGGGTGCGGACGTGATCAAGTAGTTGCTCATAACGCTCTTTATCGTATACATCTTTGCTGTAGTACAAACCTGATTGCGCTAATCCGGTAATCTTATTGAGTGTTTCAATCCATTCACTTGAATCTTTCATCTTATTTTAGCTGTGATTAAGCAGAGTGTTTAATATTAGCATTGCGATTATATTTTACAACGAATGGTCGGAAATTTAGGGATAAATCGTTCATGTTTAGAGCCATCTTTTGACTTGAATATGCCATAAAAAAAGCGACCTATTTGGTCGCTTTTTTGGAGAGCTTTACGCTACAGATTCGGGTGCACGCCATAAGCTTTCTAAGTCGTAGAACTTACGCGCGGTTGGTAACATTACATGTACCACAACAAAACCGAGGTCAATTAAGATCCACTCAGCATCGCGTTCACCTTCGACACCGATTGGGCGGAAACCTGCTTTACGTGCTTCATCAGCAACATTATCAGCAAGGGCTTTAACATGACGAGTCGAAGTACCGCTTGCAATCACAATTGCATCGGCAACATTACTGATCGTACTTACGTCAAGTTCAAGAATATCTTTGGCTTTTACATCAGTGAGAGCTTCATGTACAACGTTTAGGCACGCTTGTACATCTTTGTTCGCTGTTTTGATTTTTAGGTCGTGAGAATTAGAAGCGCTGGGCGATGGTTCTAAATTCATAGAGGGTATATTTTCCTGACAATTGCTCATTGTCAAATATACCGTTTTTCTCTAAAAAGTTCAAATTTTAGCAGTAACAGTTTATGTATTCACATCATTGGAAAAATACTTATTTTTCCATGCAAAAGATTGATCTGACTGAGTTTTTGGTCTGTATTCCGCAGCAATAAGACCTTGGTAGTCACTTTGCTGTAACCAGTCAAAGATTTGTTTATAGGGGATATTTCCGGTATCGGGTTCGTGGCGGTCTGGACAGTCGGCAAATTGGATGTGCCCAATTTGATTGATATTTTCCTGTAATCCCGCTAATACATCTTCACCCATCATCGCCATGTGGTAACAGTCATATTGCATTTTCAGGGCAGGATGATTGATGGCCTCCAGCATTTCTTGGGCTTGAGCAATGTTCTGAACCAAAAAGCGTGGCATATCGGTGCCATTAATCATTTCAAAAACGGGTTCAATGCCTTGTTCCGTGAGCATGTGACACGCCAGTTTTAGATTGCTTGCAAGCGTATTGAGACAAGGCAGCAGATCAGCATCCAGCGGTTGTTTTCCTGCCAGAATATTGACGCGTGGCACATCCAGTGCAGTAGCATAACGAATTGTCAGCTCAAGCGCTTGATGGAATTCAATTTCTCGCCCCGGCACACCTGCAAGTCCATTGCCGCCTTGCATCAAGTCACCCGCAGGGACATTAATCAGGCACAGTGAAAGATTGTGTTGCTCAAGTTGAGTTCGAATATCAATCACATCGAGTTCATAGGGAAATTGAATTTCTACCTGTTGAAAACCGTGCGCGTGCGCTAAAGCAAAACGCTCAATTAAAGGGACTTCAGTAAAAATCATGGATAAATTGACTGCAAGATGGCTCATTTTCAGACTCCCTGAATCAATAATTATTGTTCTGTAATTTTGATGATAGTCGCTAAATCCTTATCAGCAAAGCCATTTTCTTGGTGAGCTTGTAACTGTAATAGAGCTTTTTGTGCCACAGGTATCTTTAAGTTAAAACTTTGTGCTAGAAGTAATGCATTGTTTAAATCTTTTGATAGGGTTTGCACCTTCCATTGTACTGGCTCAAAAGTATGTGTTGCCATACGAGGAGCAAGGATTTGAAAGGGTTTTGAGTCGGCAAAGCCGCCAGCGAGTGCAGGTGCAAGTAATGTGGTATCGACGCCTGCTTGATCTGCAAGGGCGACTGCTTCTGCAATCAGGGTGCTATTGGCGGCAACAATTAATTGATTACAAATTTTAGTCGCTTGTCCCGTACCTGATGTTCCCATACGGGTGACACGCTGTGAGAGTACATTGTAAATCGGAGTGAGCTGCTCGATCGTCTTAGCATCACCTCCTGCAAAAATAACCAACGTACCTTGTTCAGCCCCTATGGTTCCGCCTGAGACTGGTGAGTCAATCCATGTGACCTGTTGTTGTTGAGCAGACTGAGCCAATTGTTGAGTTGCAGAGACTGATAAGCTGGAGAAATCAACAATAATTTGCTCAGCTTTCAAATGTGGTTGAATTTGGGTGAAAACATTTTGTGCTGCTTGATCATCGGCTAAACATGTCAAAATAACAGGATAGCTTCCGATGTCATTTAGCTTTAAGTGTAATGCACCTTGCTGCTGCAGAGGTTCACATGCAAGTGGGCTACGATTCCAAACCGCTACAGCATAACCTGCTTGTAATAGTCGGCTGGCCATACGTGTGCCCATTAAACCCATACCCAAGAAAGCGATTGGTGTTTTTTGATTCGCATGCATGTGAATGTACTCCAGTCGGGATTATTTGTATTGGCGTGGTAGGAATTGAACTTCTGGGTTCTTGTCCTTTTTGCGTGCCAGACTACTGTTTTTACCTAAAAGTAGTTTGAGCTGCCAAAGTTTTTCTAAGCGTAATGCTTTTTCTGGTTGGTGCTCCATGGCATCCAAAACACGCTTCGCTGCCATAATAGCGTCTGGTGAGCGTTGTAAAATTTCTTCCGCAATGAGATTTGCTTTCGCTAATGGATCATTGTCTAAATGGGTGACTAGACCAATTTGTTTGGCATATTCAGCATCAAAGATACGTGCAGTTAATGTAAGTTCTTTAGCCAAATCAACACCAATCAGTCCTTTCAGGGAGCGGGTGAGCCCCATATCTGGTACTAAGCCCCAGCGACTTTCCATAATTGACATTTGCGTGCTTGGCGTCGCAATACGAATATCGGCTGCGAGCGCTAATTGCATCCCAGCACCAAAGCAATAACCCTCAATTGCTGCAATCACAGGGATTGGTAAATTTTGCCAGATCAGGAAGGCTTTCTGGAACAGACTTTGTCCAGGCTTAATCAGTTCCCATGCAGCGAAAGCGGTATTTTTAGGATTGTTTAAATCAGAAAGGTCGATGCCTGCACTAAAGACTTGTGCTTCACCAGTGAGAATGACACAGCGGATTGAACGATCTTTTTCAATTTTTTTTGCAGTTGCCACCAGCTCTTTGAGTAAGGCAAAGCTCATTGCATTACGTTTATCTGGACGGTTTAAGGAAACTGTTGCGATTCCATTGTTCTTTTCAACGCGTAAAAGTGCCATCTGCCTTACTCTTATTGTGTTTGATTTGGCAGCATAGCACGAGTCTTTAGGTTGAAACATGACAGGGCAGTCATAAAAAGGACTGCCCGTATTTTAATCATTGATTATCCAATATCCCAACTTACAGTCTTAGGAGTCATGAGCATGTAGGATCAAGTTGGCCGCTTGTCTCACTTGTTCAATCGCTGTGCTGAGTTCATTGAAACGGTGCGTGGTTTCACGGATAAATACATCATCTGCTTTACGGCGTTCTTTACGCAAAGTTGAGACAAATTGTTCAAACTCACCTGATACTTGTTGTAAATTTGGGGTGCCGACATAACGGGTTGCACCATAGAGGCGATGTAAGACATGTTCCAGTTGTGGAAAATCTTCCATCTCAATCAATTGCTGCATTTCTGCTAACTCAGTATCGAAACTATCCACCAGCATATTCAATAAATCTTGTGCCAGATCTTCTTTATTGGCAGCAAGTTGAACGCTTTGTTGCCAGTTCAGGATTTGAGGATCAATCGATTCAACGGGCCGCTTTGGTTCGATGCTTGCAGGTTGAGTGCTGAAGTTATTTTTGGTCCAATGGGTCAGAATTTGAATGATCTGCTCCATCTGAATCGGCTTGGTTACATAATCATTCATCCCAACTTTAAGCAGTTTTTGCTTTTCATCGGCCAGTGCATGTGCCGTCAGTGCAATGATTGGTAGTTGCATGCCTGAATCAAGCGTGGATTCCAGTGAGCGAATGGCGCGAGTGGTATCAATCCCCGACATCACCGGCATTTGAATATCCATAAATACCAAATCAAACGGTGGCGATTTTTGTTCGATCCGCTCTTGGATAATGTCGATGGCCTTTTGTCCACTCAAAGCTTTGGTGGTGGTGACATTGAGCTCACCGAGTAAGGCTTCAAGTACAATCAAGTTAGGCAGGTGATCATCCACAGCCAAGATATGTAAACCTTGGCCATTAAAGTCTTCTGGTTCTTGCTCAAAAACAGGCTCGTTTCCGAGTAACTGTACCAACTCACGACGACTTAACGGTTGATATAGCGGGCGAGCACGATATTCATTGAGCATGTTTGGCTCAAGACTCATCTGGTAACCATAAACCGCTAAGTTGCCATGGTAGCGTTGACGAATTTCTTTGAGTAAGGCTTCGGTATCACCGCTATGATCGACAATCAGCCATGTGTTTTCTTGCTGATTGAGATGATTTAAACGGCTGAACAGATCTAGAATGGATTGTGTTTCAATATGAGAGACATGGTAATTCTCTAGATATGAACGCAGTACACTGGCCGTTGCAGGGTGGGCGAGATAAGACACCACTTGCAAATGGTCGAAACGTGGATGTTCAACAAACTCATCTTGTTCTTCCACTTTAAACGAAGCGGTGAACCAGAAGGTTGAGCCTTTTTCGGTTGGCGCACGTTCTTGGTTGTCTTCAAAGCCAATTTGACCGTGCATCAAATGCACCAGCTGTTTGGAAATGGCAAGACCAAGCCCTGTTCCACCGAATTGGCGGGTAACTGAAGCATCGCCCTGAGAGAACGATTCAAATAACTTTTTACGATCCGTACCACTCAAACCAATACCACTGTCTTGTACACTAAAATGTAGTAAACATTGCCCAATTTCATCGTCTTCCATACGTACCCGCACGATGATTTCACCATCAGGGGTAAATTTGATCGCATTGGAAATCAGGTTGGTCAGGATCTGTTTAAAGCGGAGTGCATCACCGACCACATGCTTTGGAATATTCTCTGCGTAATAGAAGGCCATGTTGATATGTTTTTGTGCCGCCAACGGAGAGAGCATATCCATCACATCGAAAATGGCTTCTTCGAGGTCAAACGGTGCAGTTTCAAGTTCGAGTTTGCCTGCATCAATTTTAGAGAAATCCAATACGTCATTGATTAGTGCTAATAAGTGTGCAGATGATTTTCGGATGGTTTGCAAATAAAGATTTTGCTCATTACTCAGATTCTGCTGACGCAGCAGTAAGTGAATAAAGCCATCAATACTATTCAGTGGTGTTCTAAGTTCATGGCTGATATTGGCCAAAAACACCGACTTGGATTGGTTTGATGAAATCGCTTGGTCTCGTGCCTGACGATAGGTAATGTTCTGAACTTCTAAGGTATCCAGTGTTCGACGTAAATCTTCTTCGGTTTGTTCAGTATGTTCTTTTAATTCCAAGAAACTAAAGTGTAGGCGTTTCACCACATTGGCGATATCACGCTGTAGCAAACGCAGTTCACCGGTACTGTTCACCACAATATGCTGATCAAGGGTATCGGCGTTGAGGCGTTGCATTTGCATGCGAATTTCATATAACGGTGCGAGCCAGCGACGAGAGAACACATTTAAACAGAACAGGAGAATCAGTATGGTAATCAGTCCAGTCACGACCAAGGACAGTAGAATTTTATAGCGAGCCAATTCGAGGGGTTGGTTGTCTAATTCAATCATTAGCCAAACAGAATTAGGGTCGCCACCATCAAGTTTCGAGCCATAGATACTGTTGTGATTGTGGGCAATTGGACCAAAGAAGTTGCTGTTTTCTGGGAAGTTCGGCCAAAAGCGATTGTTTTGATAGCCAACGCTTAAATAAGTCTGACCACGATTATCAATCAGTACTGCGCGCTGTAGATTTTTTTCATCAAACATCTTCTGCATGATGTTTTGAGCACGATCATACTGATCGGGTTGTTCTTGTACCAGTTTTAATAAATCATTCGCGGTTTGATGGTAGCGCGCCAAAATAGCTGAAGCATCAGAGCGTTGTTGTGATTTTGCGGAGCTGGTCGTTTCGGATAAAACCCAAAGAATACCAACACCTGTCAAGATGGCAATCGGCACTAAAATCAGTGCAATCAATTGCCCATAAGCATGATTGAGGCGTAAGCGTTTCGATATGGTCTTATTGAAATTTGACATAGTACGGTCAGATTTATCATTCTGCGCAACATCTTAGCACGCTTTGTGAAAATCAAGGACATCTGCTTGCCAATAAAAAGCATAGTGAAAAGGTGCAGTATCTCTATTTTTTTCATACAATAGGCGCCACCTTGATATCGGTGTCGATCATGACGAATACGCAAACTGATTTTTTAGCAGATGAATTTTTACTGGACGATTATGTCGGTAAAACCCCTTTAGTACGTTTGCAACGTTTAGCGTGTCATACCCAAGCCACGGTATTAGCAAAATTAGAAGGTAATAATCCAGCAGGTTCGGTCAAAGATCGCCCTGCTTATAACATGATTGTTCAAGCGGAAAAGCGTGGACAGATTCAGCCAGGGGATACCCTGATCGAAGCAACCAGTGGTAATACTGGGATTGCTTTGGCAATGGTTGCGGCTATGCGCGGCTATAAAATGAAGCTGATTATGCCAAACAATATGAGCCAAGAGCGTAAAGATGCGATGTTGGCCTATGGGGCAGAGCTGATTGAAGTCACGCAACAGCAAGGTATGGAAGGTGCGCGCGACCTTGCTTTACAAATGCAGGCAGAAGGCAAAGGCTTTGTACTGAATCAGTTTGGTAATCCAGACAACGTCGAAGCTCATTACCTGACGACTGGTCCAGAAATCTGGAAGCAAACGGGTGGGAAGATTACCCATTTTGTTAGCTCAATGGGGACAACGGGAACCATCATGGGTGTCTCTAAATATCTCAAAGAGCAAAACCCTGATATTCAAATTGTGGGTTTACAACCTTCAGACGGTTCAAGCATTGCGGGGATTCGCCGTTGGCCGGAAGAGTATTTGCCAACTATCTTTGATCGTCGCCGTGTCGATCGCATTATTGATATTCCACAGATTGAAGCTGAAAAAACCATGCGTAAGCTGGCACGTACTGAGGGCATCAGTGCAGGAACATCTTCTGGTGGCGCAGTTTGGGCTTCGATCAAGATTGCTGAAGAATATCCTGATGCGGTGATTGTTTGCATTATCTGTGACCGCGGTGATCGTTATTTATCAACAGGGCTGTTTTCAGTTCAAGATTAGAATCTCCTTTACGGAGCTATAGCCGCTCCTCACCTCTTTTAAAAAGAAGGGGACTCCTCCCTTTTATAAAGGGAGGTTGGGAGGGATTTGAAGAGATTTTAAGATGAATTTACGTTTTCCGATTTTAGTTTTTGATATTGAGACCCTGACCGATTTAAAGGCAGGTGCGCATCTTTATCATCTTGATTTACCCGAAGAAGATGTTGAGCAGGCGCTCACTAAAATTCGCCGCCAAGAATCGGGGATGGATTTTCAACGTCTGCCTCTGCATGAAATCGTTTGTATTTCTGGCTTGTGGATTGATGAAAAAGGTTATCGCCTGTTTTCATTTAGTCAGGAACAGCATAGCGAAGCTGAAATGTTGGCAAAATTTTTATCGATTTTTGACAAGAAGCAGCCGACACTGGTCAGTTGGAATGGCTCGCAATTTGATTTGCCTGTCATTCTATTTCGCGCTATGTATCATGGTTTGTCTGCACCAAGCTTGTTTGATCAAGGTGAAATTGATCAGCAAAAGCGTTTTAATAATTACCAAAACCGTTACCACCATCGTCATGTTGATTTGATGGATGTGATGGCAATGTTTAATGGTCGTAATTTCCAAAAATTGGATGATATGGCTTGTTTACTCGGGTTCCCTGGGAAGCGCGGTGAAACTGGCTATCACGTGCCTGAATATGTACGTAATAAACAATGGTTAGAATTGACCAGTTATTGTGAAGGCGATGTGTTGAATACATGGTTGCTCTATATTCGTTGGTTATTGTTAAAAGGCCAATTGAATCAAGCAGATCACCAGCAGTTACTACAATCAACGATTGCTTATTTACAAACGCAAACGCAACAAACAGAATTTTTACAGGTATGGCAGCAAACATCGCAATATACTGTATTCACCGCAGATACTTTTGCGCCAAAAAATTAGGTTCATCTTTTGAAACACAAAGCCAAACAACGTCCAGCTCAATATCCAACATATACCTTTCAGATTGAAGCTTTTTCTCATGAGGGGCGTGGTATTGCGCATTATGGGACACATCCAGATCATCCTAAAGAAAAACACGGCAAGAAAGTTTTTATCCGTTATGCCCTTGTCGGGGAAACGGTGCAGGCAAAAATTACCAATCAAACTTCGCGTCTAGAAGAGGCGGACATGATCACGCTGGAAAGTGAGGCGGCTGAAAGTCGAGTCGATCCAATGTGTCCACATTTTGGAGTGTGTGGCGGCTGTAGCTTGCAGCACATTCATCCTGATGAACAGATTTTGTTAAAGCAGAATGTTTTAAAATCTCACTTACAACATTTTGCAGGCTTACAGCCTGAACAATGGTTAGATCCAATTCGTTCGGTCAAGGTAGATTATCGCCGTCGTGCCCGAATCGGGGTGCGTTATATTGCCAAGCAAAATCGTTTGGTGATGGGTTTTCGCGAGCATCATAGTAATCATTTAACTGCGATACAGCAGTGTAAAGTGCTTGATCAAACCTTATCCGAAAGTTTACCAGAACTGAAAAAACTACTCGAAAGTCTTACAGGCAAAGCGCATATTGGTCATATAGAATTAGCGATGGGAGACACTGAGGTTGCATTATTAATTCGCCACTTAGATGAATTAAATGTGTCGGATGTCAACCAATTACGTCAATTTACGTTACTCAAAGGATGGCAGTTGTATTTGCAGCCAAAAGGGGCGGATAGTTTACATCGCGTAGATGATTCACAAGCAGAAATGCGTTTGCATTACAGTTTGGATGATTTTGCAGTCAAATTTGCGTTTTCACCGTTAGATTTTACTCAGGTCAATAGTGGTGTAAATGCGCAGATGATTCAGTTGGCATGTGAATTGCTTCAATTACAGAAAGGGGAAAGAGTACTGGACCTATTCTGTGGATTAGGTAATTTTTCTCTACCGATTGCACGTTGTGTTGGTGAGGCAGGTCAAGTGGTCGGCGTTGAGGCGAGTGATGAGATGGTCAACAGAGCAACTGAGAATGCGCAAGCAAATCATTTGTCTCAGGCGGCGTTCTTTTCACAAGATTTAACAAAAGACTTTTCGCATCATTCTTGGGCGAAACAGGGATTTGATGCATTATTAATTGATCCTCCACGATCGGGTGCGTTTGAAGTTATGCAATATGTACCTAATTTTGGAGCGAAAAGAATCGTTTATGTTTCATGTAACCCATCAACACTAGCAAGGGATGCAGGTGTACTGGCACAATATGGCTATCAATTGAAGAAAGCTGCGGTAATGGACATGTTTACGCATACTGAACATGTTGAATCGATTGCCCTGTTTGAAAAAGTTGAACGGCTTGAAAAAATCGAAGAGATAAACGATTAAAAAATGAGTTACATATCCAGAGGAGAAAGGTATGGTCACAGTACGTGAGCAGTTACCTGGACGGCTCCAAGAGCTGTCTGAGGAAGCGACTGTAGAACATGCCGCTGAAGCGCAAAGTAGTCTAGTCTCTTGGCTAGATCGAGTGCGTGGTATTTTGGATGGGGCAGAGCTGAAGCAACTTCAACAGGTTGCGGAGCTGACCTTAGCAAAAGAGTTACAAGCGACGGGAAATCATCGGATCAATACCTTTAGTACCGGTATTGGCATGGCGGATATTCTGGCCCATTTACATGTCGATGAAGACACGCTTTCAGCGGCGGTGTTGTATCGTAGTGTACGTGAAGGGTTGATTACCTTAGAGGATATTCAACAACAGTTTGGCGAGCAAGTTTTGGCTTTGGTCCAAGGCACACTTGCAATGGGTAAACTGTCTGAGTTGATTGAAAAGAATAAACGTCTAGAAGATCATTTTAATAATAACCAGCGCGAACACTTAAATGGCATTTATAAAATGCTGATTTCGGTGACGGAAGATGTTCGTGTTGTCCTGATCAAATTGGCAGAGCGGACCTATGCTTTGCGTGAGCTGGCAGCTGCAAGCAAAGAGCGTCAGGAACGTGTGGCACGCGAAATTCTCACCATCTATTCTCCATTGGCACACCGTTTAGGGATTGCCCAGCTCAAGTGGGAATTGGAAGATCTTGCCTTTCGTTATTTAGCCCCAGAACGTTATAAAGAAATTGCATCTTTATTGAACGAAAAACGTTTGGAGCGTGAGCAGTATATTCAGTTTGTCATCGATAAATTGAAAACAGAACTGGCGGCTTATGATATTCAGGCCGAAATCACAGGGCGTGTGAAGCACATTTATTCGATTTATCGAAAAATGAAAAGCAAAAATCTGAGCTTCGATCAGCTTTACGATATCCGTGCAGTGCGTGTGTTGGTGAAAAGTGTCCCAGATTGTTATCACGCTTTGGGTATCGTACATCAGATATGGCGTCATATTCCAAACCAGTTTGATGACTACGTCACTAATCCGAAAGCCAATGGTTATCGCTCATTGCATACCGCGGTGATTGCTGAGAATAAGTCTTTAGAAGTACAAATTCGTACCTTTGAGATGCATAACGAAGCAGAGCTTGGGGTGTGCTCGCACTTTAACTATAAAGAAGGTGCCAAGAATACCGACCATTCCTTTAATGATCGTTTGCATTCATTACGTGCTGTGCTTGAGCATTATCAAGAGCGTACTGAAACCACCCCACATGGTGAGGATGACGAGTCAAATGGCATTGATCAAATTCAAGATTTTGAGAATTTTGAAAAGATCTATGTGTTTAGTCGTGATGGAGACATCAAAGAGTTGCCACGTGGCTCAACTGTTCTCGATTTTGCTTATCATGTACATACCGAAGTCGGCAATAAGTGCTATGCGGCACGCGTGAACCAACGTTATGTGCCTTTAACTTACACCTTAAAGACAGGTGAGCAGGTTGAGATTTTAACCAAGAAAGATCGTGAACCGAACCGTGACTGGTTGGTGAACTCTCTGGGTTATATCAAGACTGCACGTGCACGTGACAAGCTACGTCATTGGTTTAGACAACAAGATCGCAGTAAGAATGTTGAAGTTGGGCGTGAGTTACTCAATAAAGAGTTGGCCCGTTTAGCGATTCACCCGAAAAGTATCGATCTGAAAGATTATTCATCGCATTTTAATCTGAAAGCTGGTGATGATATTCTGGTTGCGTTGGTCAGTGGTGATATCAGTCTGCATGCCTTGATGAATCAAGTGAATCGCCAGATGCATTTGGATCAAGACGAGCCAGAACTGGTCTTAAAACCCGCTTTAAACCCACGTGCTAGTCATACTTTATCGGCACATGGGATTTTGATTGATGGTTTGGATAATGTTGAGTTGCATATTGCACAATGTTGCCAGCCTGTACACGGTGAGTCGATTGGTGGTTATATCACCTTGAATCGTGGTGTCAGTATCCATAAGATTGCGTGTCCAGATTACTTACGTATGACGACGCAAGAGCCTGAACGTGCTGTTGAAGCTGATTGGGAAATGCAACCAACTCGTGGTCAGAGTGTACAGATCGTGGTGGAAGCTTATGATCGTCGTGGTTTACTGAAAGATCTGACACAGGTGATTTTCTCAGACCAAATCAATATTCGTCAGGTCAATACCATTTCTGAGGCAGATGGTATTGCCAATATGAAGTTGTTGATTGAAGTGAAAGGTTTGGCACAACTGTCTCGTTTGTTGGCTCGTTTAGAGCAGCAACCAGGCATTATCAGTGCCAGACGTTTGGTTCAAGGAAGCTAGACAATAAAACAGAAAAGCTGCATTTCGATGCAGCTTTTTTATGTCTAACGTTTCGCTAAAAAGATATTGGTTAAGCGGTTTAAGAACTGTGGGCTAATACTGGAGAGTTGATACATCAATTTGGTTTTTATCCCAACAGGTGTGTGAGTTGGGATTAGGGCATGGTCTTTTTGTTGTGCCAAATGCAGAACTTGTTTTGCGACATCTGCAGGGGTTAAATCCACACCAATATTTTGAATGCTGCCCGCATCCATGTCTTTCACCATATTGGTTTGTACAAATAGCGGCATGACGTCTAAGACACGAATATTGTATTTTTGCCATTCGACGTCCAAAGCTTCGGTTAAACCGCGAACAGCAAATTTGCTGGCAGAGTAAGATGCTAAATCAGCTTGACCATAAATCGCGGAGGCTGAAGAAAGGTTAATCACACGTGCAAAGTCGGCTTGTTGCAGATGGGGCAAGGCAGCATGACAACCATTCAAAACGCCCTTAACGTTAATATCAATGGTGCGGTGATGTGATTGAATTGGGGTGTTTTCAAATGCACCTGAATAAAGAATTCCTGCGTTATTGATCAAGATATTCAGTTTACCTGCCCAACTTTTAAATTCCTGTAATGCGATCTGCCATTGACGATGATTGCTTACATCGAGATAGCCTGCTTTGGCATTATCTCCAAGTTGTTCAGCTAAGACTTGAGCTTGTTCTTCGTTGATATCATAGATGCCAACTTTGAAACCTTTTTGGTGAAATAAACGTGCGATTTCAGCACCAATTCCTTGTGCAGCCCCACTAATAAAAACACTATATTGCATGACTTTCCCTTGCTTTATATTGATAATTTTTGCGTGCGTGTATATTACGCATATGCAGCTTGGTGCTGCAACAATTTGCTTGTTTGGGTTTGGAGATCATCATGGAAAAATTATTGGCAATCATGCAAGAGTTAAGACAAAAATGCCCGTGGGATCAACAACAAACCCCAGAAAGTTTGACACGATATGCCATTGAGGAGGCATATGAAGTTGAGGCTGCAATTCGCTCTGGTGAGGTGGATGAAATCCGTAATGAACTCGGCGATTTATTATTACAAGTGGTGTTTCAGTCTCAAATGTTTGATGAAAAAGGATTATTTAACTTTCAAGATGTGGTGGAAGCCATTAGTGAAAAATTAATTCGTCGCCATCCGCATGTATTTCAGGCTGAAAAATATCAAAATTTGGATTCCGAGCAAGTCGGTGAGTTGTGGAAACAAATCAAACAACAAGAAAAACAAGGTAAAATACAGTCAAGGCTAGATGAGATTAAACATGCGCCAGCCTTGGTTCAGTCACATGAAATTCAGAGCAAAGCAGCCCAGTTAGGCTTTGATTTTGAAAGTGTGGATGATGCTTATGCCAAATTAGATGAAGAGTTAGAAGAGTTACAACAGGCGATAAAAAGCCAAGATGCTGATCATATTCAAGAAGAGTTCGGTGATTGTTTATTTTCTTTAATCAATGTGGGGCGAAAGTTGGGGGTGTCGAGTGAGACCGCACTACTGGCAACAATCCATAAATTTAGAAGCCGTTTTGCTTTTATTGAACAACAAGCCCGACAACAACAGAAAGACTTGCAAGCAATGAGTTTGGCTGAAATGGACGAACTCTGGGAGCAAGCCAAACAACAATTAAAATCTCAGGAGAAAGACAATGGAGTTGCCGCATCTCCGCAGCAAACTTAATTTTTTTATAGGCTTTATTCTCTGCTTGGGAGGTGCTTCACACCTCCACGCACAGCAGTTTGACCAATCTTATCAGCAATGGAAAGCACAGCAGCAAGCACGTGATCAGCAATTGGCGAAACAGTCGGACAATAATTATTATTTATCTCGACCAACGCAGCAGCACACTTCAAAGCAAGTTCCATCATCTGTAAATATTCAGGGCGATAAAATAAGCTTGAACCAAGCGAGTTTGCAGCAATTACAGCTGTTAAATGGTGTTGGCGAGAAAAAAGCGCAAGCCATTATGGAGTATCGGCAAAAAAATGGTGGTTTTAAACAAGTTGACGAGTTAATGAATATCAAAGGCATTGGGCCAAAATTACTTGAAAAAAACAGAGCAAGGCTCATGTTATGAACTTGGAACTGTAGAAATCGGATTGATTAGGCAGACTGAACTGTTGAAACTTCCAACAGAATAAATTGCCCTTTGTGTGTGTTAGAGCTATGATTAGCGACAAATTGTTATTTACGTCCTGACGTAGGAGACAGTGTCTTTTGCAAACTTTGCGTGCGTCAAAATGTGGTCTGTCCACAACTCAACTCCCTTCCTCAATTCTAGATGTGATTGATAGCCTGACAAAAGCAGGTTACGAGGCATATATTGTGGGTGGTGGTGTTCGAGACATGATGTTAGGTCTTAATCCAAAGGATTTTGACGCGGTTACTAATGCTACACCAGCCCAAGTCAAAGAGGTTTTTGGTCGACGTTGCCGAATTATCGGACGACGTTTTGAGTTAGCACATGTATATTCTGGTCGCGAACTGATTGAAGTCGCGACATTCCGTGCTCCGCCGAAAAAAGCAGTCACCAGTGCATCTGGGATGATTCTTCGTGATAATAACTGGGGAACGATTGAGCAAGACTTTGCTCGTCGAGACTTTTCGATCAATACCTTATACTACCAGCCACGAAAAGGGGTTGTACTTGATTTCTGCCATGCAGTAGATGATATCAATACACGTACTTTACGTTTCCTTGGTGAACCCGCACAGCGTTTTGAAGAAGATCCTGTGCGTATGTTGCGGGCTTTACGCTTTGCCGCAAAATTGAATTTTAAAATTGATCAATCCATTCTTGATGTTTTTGATGCTGAGATGACGCAATTATTGCGTGATGTTTCGCCACATCGTTTATACGACGAGTCTCAAAAACTATTCACCATGGGACATCTGACCCGTGTTCTGCCGATGTTGATTGAGTTTGGCGTTTGGAAACAGCTGTTTGCTGAAATTCCACCGAATCTTAGTGCCTTTATTGAGCGTGCAGCACGGAATACTGATCAGCGAATTCAAGTTGGTAAAACCATTAATCCAGCATTTTTCTATGCTGTATTGTTATGGAAGCCCTTTTTAGAGCGTTGCGACGCCTATCTAAGTAAAGGGGTTGTGCCTGCGGAAGCGCGTGCACAAGCTGGTTTGGATGTGTTGAAACGTCAAGCGACGCGCACCATCATTCCGCGTTTTGCTGAAACCTTTATTCGTGAAGTTTGGGAAATGCAAACCCGTTTGCTCAATCCAAAACCACAACAAATCGAAGCACTGGCTGGACATGCGCGTTTCCGTGCAGGCTTTGACTTCCTGCTGTTGCGGGAAAAATCAGGTGATAGCAGTACTGAAGGTATGGGCGTTTGGTGGGAAGCCTACCAAGAAATGACCACAGACCAAAAAGAAGCTGTGATTCGTCAATACAACCGTCAACGTAGTAAGACACGTCGTAAAGCAGCTGAGGTGGATGAGCCGAAGACTACTGAAATTGAGCCTTTGGTCAATGTACCTGAGCCGAGAAGTCGTCGAGGCAAAAAAGAGCGTGTTAGAGCTGATGAATCAGCCAGTCGTTTTATTGAAAAAGCATCTTCGACTTCAGGTCAAATCAATGCCGATCACCCGATCCTCAAGCGTAAACGTGTACAACGTGATCTCAGCCAAGTGGTTTTTGGGCCAACGCAATGACCATTCGTACCTATATCGGTCTAGGCAGTAACTTAGGCGATTCGCAGCAGATTTTGAGTGAAGCTGTTGCGAAGCTCGCGACCTTGGGAGCTGTACAGGTATCGCGATTGTATCAAAGTCCGCCGATGGGACCGCAAGATCAACCCAACTATTTAAATGCCGTTGTTCAATTGGACACCACGCTAGCACCACTTGCTTTACTTGATCAATTACAACAATTTGAGCAGGAGTCTGGACGTGTCCGGTTACGACGTTGGGGAGAGCGTACCCTTGATCTGGATTTATTAATCTATGGTCAAGAGCAGATCCAAAATGAACGTTTGACCGTGCCGCACATTGGTCTCTTGCAACGTGATTTTGTGATCATTCCCTTATTAGATTTAGATGCTCATTTACAATTAAATGGACATTCATTAAAAGATTTAGAACTGGTGCAGCAAGCAAACTTGACTGTAATAGCAGACCAGTCTTGGGCAACTGCTTAAGACTGTTTCGTTCTGGAAACGCCTGTAGAGGACATCATCATGATTAGTCTAAGTGACTTAAGAAAGTTTAAAGCCGAAGGACGCAAGTTCTCATGTCTTACTTGCTATGATGCAAGTATGGCTAAAGCTATGGAATTGGCTGAAATTGATACGATTTTAATCGGTGACTCTCTAGGAATGGCGATTCAAGGCAGAGACTCTACACTTCCTGTCACTGTCGAAGATATGGCTTACCATACCGCAGCTGTACGCCGTGGTAACGCACATGCCTTAATCATGACTGATCTACCATTTATGAGCTATGCAACACTTGAAGATGGCTTGAAAAATGCCAAGACCGTGATGCAAGTCGGTGCACAAATGGTCAAGATCGAAGGTGGGGCTTGGCTCAGCGAGTTGGTGACGGTATTAACCCGTAATGGTATCCCTGTCTGTGTCCATTTAGGTCTAACACCACAATCTGTGCATGTGTTTGGCGGCTATAAGCTTCAAGCAAGAACACGCGAAGCCGCAGATCAATTGATTGCTGATTGCCAAGCGGTGGTTGATGCGGGTGCTGCTGTTTTATTACTTGAGTGTGTCCCAGCTCAATTGGGCAAAGAAATTGCTGAATTATTCCCGAATACACCAGTCATTGGGATTGGTGCGGGCAATGAAACTGATGGTCAGGTTTTAGTGGTACAAGATATGCTCGGTTTGACCTTTGGTCGCGTGGCACGTTTTGTGCGCAACTTTATGAAAGAACAAGCGGGTGAAACTGCGATTGTCGATGCGTTTAAATCATACCATGCCGCAGTGCAAGACCAGTCGTTCCCAGCCAAGGAACATACCTTCCAAGTTGAGCTTTAATTCATGAAAACTGAAACAACAATACAAGGCTTAACTGCATCACTTGCGCCTGCGCGCAGTTCAAAAAAACTGATTGGTTTTGTACCGACCATGGGGAACTTGCACGAAGGTCATTTGACTTTGGTGCGTGAAGCAAAAAAACTGTGTGATGTGGTGGTGGTGAGTATTTTCGTCAATCCAATTCAATTTGGTGCAGGCGAGGATTTTGATAGCTATCCACGTACTTTAGAGCAAGATAGCCGTTTATTGGCGGATGTTGGTTGCGATATTATTTTTGCACCGACTGTTGAGCAAATGTATGGCACACAACCACGTTTGACCAATATCAGTGTAGGTCAAATTACCGATGACCTATGTGGGAAATCACGTCCAGGTCACTTTGACGGCGTTGCAGTTGTGGTAACCAAACTATTCAATATCGTCCAGCCTGATTTTGCTTTCTTTGGTCAAAAGGACTATCAGCAATTGGCGGTGATTCGCCAGTTGGTACAAGACCTGAATATGCCATTGGAAGTGATTGGTGTACCGATTGTCCGTGCTGAAGATGGTCTTGCTTTAAGCTCGCGTAATGGCTATTTGACTGAACAGCAACGTGCTGTTGCGCCGACGATTTACCAATTGCTCAAACAAGCCGAGCAGCAATTGCATGAAGGACAAGCTTTGTCACAAGTGTTAGAAAATATCTCTGCTCAATTGACACAAGTGGGTTTTGTTGTGGATTATGTGGAAGCTCGACAAACCAACTTGCAACCTATTCAACAGTTTGAGCAAAACTTGGTGTTATTTATTGCGGCCAAGCTCGGTTCAACACGGTTGATTGATAACCTACAAATCGACTTTAAAACATAAAAAATGAAGGGCAAAACGCCATGAAGCGTATTCTTATCGTTACAGGTCAATCCGGTTCGGGAAAATCATCTGCACTGCAAGTGCTTGAAGACTTGGGCTATTATTGTATAGATAACTTACCTTTGGCGTTATTGCCTGAAATTGTGGCAAAACTTGATCATGAAAATAATCTGGAGCAACTTGCATTAGGTGTCGATATTCGAAGTACTCGTGCGGATATGCAAGAGTTTGATCATGTGTTTCAGCAGCTACAACGGCACGGCACGGTTGATATTATTTATCTAACCACACAGGATCAGGACTTGATTGCGCGCTTTAGTGCGTCACGTCGACCACATCCTCTGGCGAGTCGCTTTAATAGTCTGTTGCAATGTATTCAGGAAGAGAAGCAATTGCTTATTCCGATACAATTCCGTTCCACGGTGCATATTGATACCACTGATAAAAGTGTTCATGATTTAAAACATATTTTATTGTCTAAGCTTGGGCAGTCAGATAATTTAATCGTCATTTTACAGTCCTTTGGTTATAAGCATGGTATTCCGTTAGACGCAGATTATGTTTTTGACGTACGACATTTACCAAATCCACATTGGGATTTAGAATTACGCCGTTTTTCAGGTTTAGATGAGCCTGTACGCCGCTTTTTAGAAGGTAGTCAACAAACCAACGAGATGTTTGAAGATATTTATACTTTTCTAGACAAGTGGTTGCCTGCTTTTGCAGAAGGGCATCGCCATTACATGACCATTTCTGTGGGATGTACGGGCGGGCAACATCGTTCGGTTTATATCGTAGATAGACTCAAACAAGCCCTTGAGGCAAAATGGGCTGTCCAAATCTTACATAGAGAAATGAAGCACTGGTCATGATAGACACAACAATTGATGTAATTAATAAACTCGGCTTACATGCTCGCGCATCTGGTAAACTAATTGAAGTAACGACCAAGTTTCGTTCTTCTATCCAAATTGGTAAGGGCGATAAATTAGTTGATGCAAAAAATATTATGTCATTGTTGATGTTGGGTGCTGGTAAAGGCACCACATTAAGATTGGTGATTGAAGGTGCTGATGAAGATAAGGCACTGGAAGAAATTCAAACGCTGTTCGCAGCAAAATTTTACGAGGCAGAGTAATAGTGGCACGTGGTACCCAACGTTATACCGATGAAGATTTTGAGTCATTAGAAGGACGTGCGAGTAGAACTGAGCAAAAAAAAGCTGTGCAGCGAATGGCAGCTTTGGGTGAGCAATTGGCTCAGCTGAATAAAAAACAGATTCAGAAACTTCCAGTTGATGAGCGTCTCATTGATGCTTTACTTGAAATACAAAATATTAGTGCGCATGAAGCACGCCGTCGTCAATTTTTACGTATCGGTAAATTATTGCGAAATGAAGATGAAACCATCATTTTATCTTATTTAACACCGCAGCAAGGTGCTAAAAAACAAATGCAATTAATGCGTTGGGTTGATCGTATGATTGACCAAGGTGATCCAGTGATCAATGAGTTTAGTAAGGTGTTTAATGCATCTGAACGCCATACCTTGCGTCAGCATGTATTGCGTATTCACCGTGATATGAAACAGCAGGTCAGTGAAGAAGACCTTGCAGCATCTAAGCTTAAATTTGTGAATTACGTACAACAAGTTGCCTTGTTATCTGAACAAGGTTAAAACTGAAAAAGAAGTTTCCAAGGAAACTTCTTTTTTTATGCTCAATATTAATGTCCCAATTCGCTTGTTGCGCGTTCTTTGGCCCACTCTCTTAAAATAAATTTCTGTAATTTTCCTGTCGAGGTTTTGGGGATCTCAGTAATCACTACATCTTTCGGGACTTTAAATCGGGCCAGTTCTTTTTGACAATGGGCAATGATTTCTTCGGCTGATGCTGTTGTACCTTGTTTGAGTTCAATAAAAGCACACGGCACTTCTTGCCAACGTTGATCAGGTTTGGCTACAACCGCAGCGGTGAGCACAGCTGGATGACGATAAAGCACATCTTCAACTTCGAGTGAGGAAATGTTTTCTCCACCTGAAATAATAATATCTTTTGAGCGATCCGTAATCTTGGCATAACCATCAGGATGACTCACCGCTAAATCACCTGTGTGAAACCAGCCACCTTTAAATGCCTCTTCTGTGGCTTGAGCATTTTTCAAATAACCTTTCATCACGATATTGCCACGGAACATGATTTCGCCCATGGTTTGTCCATCATTGGGCACAGGTTGCATGGTGTCTGGATCAAGCACTCGCATACTGTCTTGCAAGGGATAAGGTACGCCTTGGCGAGAATGTAGTTGCGCTTGCTCCTGAATGGATAAATCACTCCAACCTGCTTGTGAAGCACATAAGGCAGAAGGACCGTAGGTTTCAGTCAAACCATAAACATGATTGACGTTAATACCGATATTGCGCATCCCTTCGATGATCGCCACTGGTGGTGCAGCACCTGCCACCATGACTTCAACATGATGCTCAAAAGCCGCTCTCTGTTCGCTTGGCGTGTTGATCAGCATAGACAATACAATCGGTGCACCACAGAAATAATCCACTTGATGTGCTGCAATATATTCAAAGATCAATGCTGGATCGATGCGACGCAAACAAATGTTGGTACCGCCACTGGCGGCAATTGACCAAGCAAAGCACCAGCCATTGCAATGAAATAGCGGCAGTGTCCAAAGGTATACAGCACGAGGTTTCATACCACAGGCCAAAATATTACTTGCAGCATTCAGGTAAGCACCACGGTGATGGTAGACCACACCTTTAGGGTTGCCTGTCGTACCTGAGGTATAACTCAGGCTAATTGCATCCCATTCATCTTGAGGAAGCAACCATTCAAAGGTAGGGTCACCTTGTGCTATCCATGCTTCATATTCATATTGACCAATTGCAATTTGTTCACCATCAAACTCAGAATCAAAGACGTCAATCACAATAATGTTTTGTGGAACAAGCTTAAGTGCTTCTTCTGCAACTTGTCGAAATTCAGGATCGAGCAATAGCACTTTGGCTTCCGCATGTTCTAGCATAAAGGCAATGGTTTTGGCATCGAGTCGGGTATTCAAGGTGTTGAGTACCGCGCCAGCCATTGGCACGGCAAAATGTGCTTCAATCATGGCGGGGATATTCGGCAATAGCACTGAAACAGTATCGTTCTTTTGGATACCTAAATGACGGAGTTGATGTGCAAACTGACGACAGCGCTGATAAGTCTGTTGCCATGTGATTCGCCGTTCGCCATGAATAATCGCAGCCTGATTGGGATAAATGTAAGCAGCCCGTTCTAAGTAGCGTAAGGGCGATAAAGCAACAAAATTTGCTGGATTTCTGGGTAATTCGTCATATGCACTTACCATGTGTCTTGCTCCATTTCCGTTTTTTTCATTTATTCGTATTAACCTAGACTGTCATCGAGTCTAAATCATTTAGGCTTTAGTCGGAGATGAATCTGAACTGATCTTGGGTTTTTCTGGTTCAGAGGTTTCATCCATAGCTAAACCCGTGTAAAATCTTGGATACTTTTTTATCCGCCGTTTTTTATTTTTTGAGGCTTGCCTCAATACATAATCTCGCGGTGATATGCTCCTTCGTATAGGGCATCACTCCTTAAGGATTTTATTATGCCAATCATTACTTTACCAAATGGTGATCAGAAACAGTTTGATCATCCGATTTCTGTGATGGAACTTGCTCAGAGCATTGGTCCAGGTCTTGCAAAGAATACTGTTGCTGGCCGTATCAATGATCGCTTGGTGGATGCTTGTGATTTAATCACAGAAGACGCAACAGTTCAGATTATTACCCCTAAAGATGAAGAAGGTTTAGAAATCATTCGTCACTCATGTGCGCACTTGGTAGGACATGCAGTTAAGCAATTGTTCCCAGAAGCGAAAATGGTGATCGGTCCTGTGATCGAAGAAGGTTTCTACTACGACATCTGGATGCCACGTCCATTTACTTTGGATGATATGGCTGCGGTTGAAGAGCGTATGAAAAAGCTCATCGACCAAGACTATGACGTCATCAAAAAGATGACACCACGTGAAGATGTGATCGCTGAATTCACTGCACGCGGTGAAGAATACAAGTTACGCTTGATTGCAGACATGCCGAATGAAACTCAAATGGGCTTGTACTACCATCAAGACTATTTGGATATGTGCCGTGGTCCACACGTACCTAACACTAAATTCTTAAAATCATTCAAACTCACTAAAATCTCTGGTGCTTACTGGCGTGGTGATGCGAAGAATGAACAGCTACAACGTATTTATGGTACAGCTTGGGCTGATAAAAAACAGTTAGCTGCATATATCAAACGTATTGAAGAAGCTGAAAAGCGTGACCATCGTAAAATTGGTAAAGCATTAGACTTGTTCCATATGCAAGAAGAGGCACCGGGTATGGTGTTCTGGCATCCGAACGGCTGGACCATTTACCAAGTGCTTGAACAATACATGCGTAAAGTTCAGCAAGACAATGGCTACCAAGAAATTAAGACACCGCAAATCGTAGACTTTACGCTTTGGGAAAAGTCTGGGCATGCGGCAAACTATGCTGAAAATATGTTTACGACTCACTCTGAAAGTCGTAACTATGCAGTCAAGCCAATGAACTGCCCATGTCACGTACAGGTCTTTAACCAAGGTTTAAAATCTTACCGTGATTTACCAATTCGTCTAGCTGAATTTGGTTCTTGTCATCGTAATGAACCATCAGGTTCTTTGCACGGCATTATGCGTGTTCGTGGTTTTACCCAAGATGATGCACATATCTTCTGTACTAAAGAACAGATTGGTAAAGAAGTTGCAGACTTTATTAAACTGACTTTGGATGTGTATAAAGACTTCGGTTTTGAAGACGTGCAAATGAAATTGTCGACACGTCCAGAAAAGCGTGTGGGTGATGATGCACTTTGGGACTTGGCTGAAAAATCTTTAGCAGATGCTTTAGATGATGCTGGCTTGGCTTGGGACTTGCAACCAGGTGAAGGTGCATTCTACGGTCCGAAAATTGAATTCTCATTGAAAGACTGCTTAGGCCGTGTATGGCAATGCGGTACAATCCAGTGTGACTTCAACTTACCAATCCGTTTAGATGCGTCTTATGTCACTGAAGACAATGATCGTGATCAACCAGTCATGCTTCATCGTGCAATTCTTGGCAGTTTCGAGCGTTTTATTGGTATACTAATTGAACACTATGCGGGCTTCATGCCACCATGGCTTACACCAATCCAAGCTTGTGTCATGAATATTACCGATTCACAAGCGGAAGCAAGTGAGCAAGTGGTCGCAAAACTCAAAGAAAATGGTCTTCGTGCCATTTCTGACTTGAGAAATGAAAAGATCGGATTTAAGATTCGTGAGCGTACCCTAGAGCGTATTCCTTACCTTCTTGTTCTCGGTGATCGAGAAGTTGAAGAAGGTACAGTTAATGTGCGTACTCGCTCAGGAAAAAATTTAGGTACTATGTCAGTAGATGCATTTATTGACTTAGTGAAATCTGCCGTTGCCGAACGTGGCCGGTATATCGTGGAGTAATAAAGATTAAACAGCCTGACCGTAACCAACAACAAGGTGCTAAAAGTAACCGTCCTGCAATTAACGATGAGATCCGTGCGAAAGAAGTACGCCTCGTCGCTGCAGATGGAGAACAAAAAGGTGTTGTTTCATTAAATGAAGCATTGCGTGCTGCAGAAGAAGCTAATCTTGACCTTGTTGAGATTGTGGCGAATGCAGAACCACCTGTTTGTAAAATCATGGACTACAACAAGCACTTATTTGACTTAAAGCAAAAGCAAAAAGATGCGAAGAAAAAACAGCATCAAGTGCAAGTGAAAGAAATCAAATTACGTCCTGCAACGGATGTAGGTGATTACCAAATTAAATTGCGTGCAATTTTACGTTTCCTTGAAGAAGGAAATAAGGTAAAAATCACTTTACGATTCCGTGGTCGTGAGATGGCACATCAACAGCTTGGTTTGGCTCAATTGCAAAAAATTGAAGCAGACGTTGCTGAATTTGGCGTGATTGAACAAGCGCCGAAGATGGAAGGTCGTCAAATGGGCATGTTAATTGGTCCGAAAAAGAAAAAGTAATTTTTCTTATAAAAAAGCACCGCTCTCAGCGGTGCTTTTTTATGTCTAAAAATTGATAACCTAATCTGGGATAAATCTGTTAAAAAATTCTAAGCATCATTGGAACAGATGAAAACAAGCTATGATAGGGTTTGTTGATAATTACACTATTTAAAAATAGGAACGAGACATGTCTACAATTACTGGTACTCAACAACTCTCTGAAATTAATCAAAAAGTGGTACAAGAAGGCGAGGTTCTGCCTCAAGTTACACTCAAAGATGGCAGTCGTGTCCAAACAGGTACTGTCGCGACCATGTTACATAATATTAATCTCTATAATGCAGGCGTTCGTGGTGCAGTAGAAGATGAACTGATTTTAGCTGTACCGACTTTATTTAAAGTTGGGATGTTTGATTTATTCTCTGTGGAAGAGTGGATTAATGGCAGTAATGCTGGTCGTAAATTTGTTGGAGAGAAAGCCAAAGAATTCTTGGATAATCAAGCTTAAATCTTTGAACATTGTCTTTGAAAACACCGCTTTATTGTTTCTTTTCGTGCTTGTCTACTGATCAATAAGTAGGAAGTGTGCTATAACGCAACAACAGTCAAGATAACGATGAATAGGACAATATAAAATGATTGACTTATATTACTGGGGCACACCCAATGGGCATAAAATAACAATCGCCTTAGAAGAAATGGGGCTTGAGTATCAGATTTTTCCAATCAATATTTTGGAAAATGATCAGTTCCAGCCTGATTTTTTAAAAATCTCTCCCAATAATAAAATTCCAGCGATTGTCGATCAAAATGGTCCAAGAGGTGAACCGATTTCAGTATTTGAGTCGGGTGCAATCTTACAATATTTAGGTCGAAAAACAGGACTGTTCTATCCGACCGATGAGCAAGAGCGAGTTGAGGTTGAACAATGGTTGATGTGGCAAATGGGTGGTTTTGGTCCAATGCTTGGGCAAAACCACCATTTCAATAAGTTTGCCTCTGAACGTATTCCTTATGCGATTGATCGTTATGTGAATGAAACCAAGCGTTTGTATAGTGTCTTAAACAAACAGTTGATTGGTCAAAAGTTTGTAGCAGGCGAATACTCGATTGCAGATATGGCGATCTTACCTTGGGCATTGCGTTATGAATGGCAGGGGATTCAGCTTGAAAACTACCCGTATGTGAAAGATTATATTGAACGCTTAACGGCTCGCCCTGCGATACAAAAAGCTTTATCGATCAAAGTTGGATGAATCAAGGTATTGGACGACACAGCTATTTAAAGCATTGGGCGATTGCGATGGGATTGTTGTTGCTTACAGCAATCCTCTGCGCTCAGTTGCAAAAGCTCTATTCAGAGAGTCATTTAGCGGTTTTGGTATTTACTTTTATTACTGTTTTAGGGCTGTTATTTTCTACACTTTTTGCTTGGCTACAGCTAGAGACCAAAAATTCATATTGTAGTAGCTGGTTTTTTTCTGCCTTTTTAAGTTTATCATTGGTGTTATGTAGCTATCTTGATCATACGCTATCTATTGACTGGGCTGCGGTTTCTGCTGGTGAAATGCAACTTAGCCTGTACCAAAAAATTATTAGATCTGATCTTACATTTTGGCTGTTATTTGTTTTTCCATTCCTTTTTTCAGTTATGTATTTTTCTATTCGATCTAAAAAAGCGAAAACTAAAAATTAATTTTGGCAAAGCCATGATTTCGGGCATGTAAGCCTGACTATTTTATAATTGTGTAATTTTTCATCTAGTCTATGCATGTTCAAGCTACGATGATTTAAGTTCACCAAAGATAAAGCATCATGCAAGCAAAAATATCAGCCCTTTATTTAAAAAATCTTGGTTTTGAAGGGGAGCTCTCTCCAACCTTGACTAATCTAAAAAGCCTATTAAGTCTTCATGTACAAGCTATTCCTTTTGGTAATTTATCCTCTTTTTTAGGAGATGAAGTTTCATTAGCGTCAGATCAACTTGTGCAAAAATTATTAATTAAAAATCGTGAGGGCTATTGTTTAGAACACAGTACCCTAACCAGAATTGCCTTAACTGAACTGGGCTATGAGGCATATAACATACTCGGTCGAGTGTATTATCAAAGCTCGCCTATCAGTACTCCTGTGAGAACTCATTTGGTCACACTGGTACGTATTGATCAGCAATTGTTCTTGTATGATCCAGGATTTGGGGGGATGACCCCGACCACGGTTTTATCACTTGATAAGACTGGTGAAACACAGCAGACGCCACTCGAACCTTTCAGATTCGTTGAGCTTGCACAGAGTGGTCTAGATGCGACAGTGCTGACGGAAATGAAATATATGCTACAAGTCTGTATCCATAATCAATGGGTCAATGTCTATGCGATTAACCCCCAACAGCAGATTGCAGACGCAGATGCCTTGATTGCGAATTGGTATATTTCGACCTCGCCTGAATCCTTATTTACCCAGTATTTAATGTTATCTACTGCCAATGCCGAAATGCGAATTACCTTAAAAGATCGTGTTTTAAGAACACATGGCAAAGGAAACTCTGATAAGAAAGAGTTATCTACCTTTGATGAGTTTGAGGATGTGATTAAAACAGTCTTTCGGATTGATATTTCGCAGGAGATGCTTGAAGCGACTTGGGCAAAATTAACCTTGAATCCATAGCGTTCACGTTATATGGTCTTCTCTTGATGATATGTGGCTGCCTGTTTAAGAGACCCTTGTTTTGATGTCTTATTTGTTATTGTTTCTCTCAGCCTTCGGCGCTGCCACCTTATTGCCTTTACAGTCAGAAGCGGTATTAATGACGCTCTTGGTACAAGGGCTTTCCAATCCCTTTTATCTGATTTTGGTTGCGACCATTGGAAATGTCTTAGGTTCCTGTGTGAATTGGTGGCTTGGACTAAAGATTGAACATTTTAAAGACAAAAAATGGTTTCCTGTTTCAGAACAACGGTTGTTACAAGCACAGCAGATTTATCATAAATATGGTTTTTATTCGTTGCTACTGAGTTGGACTCCCGTGATTGGTGATCCCATTACCTTGATTGCTGGGTTGATGAAAGAGAATTTTTGGCGATTTTTATTGATTGTCACCATCGCCAAAGGTGGGCGTTATTTAACGTTATATGCTTTATATCTCGGGCTCTTTTAATGAAAAAGGGGAAGATGGGCTCTTTCCCTTTTATTTAGTGATCCGAACCTTTAGTAATATCGACTTTGAATAAGTCATTGGTTTTAAACCAGCAATAACTTACTACGGCAAGTGTCATACAACCGCCAAGAATAGTTGCAGTGATTGTGCCGAGGTATTTGGCTGCGAGACCCGATTCAAAAGCCCCCAGTTCATTACTTGAAGAAACAAACATCCCATTTACTGCTGCGACACGACCGCGCATATTTTCAGGTGGAAAAATTTGCAAGATGGTTTGACGAACCACGACAGAAACACTGTCACAAGCACCCGTCATGGCTAAGGCAAATAATGAGAGCCACATATGATTTGAGAAGGCGAACAGAATGGTAAAAATACCAAAACCTGTTACCGCGAATAACATATTTCGCCATGCATGTTGCATTGGCGGGAATTTGGTGAGTGCAATCATGGTGATGAGAGCACCAATAGATGGTGCGGCACGTAAATAGCCAAGACCTTCAGGGCCGACTCGTAATATTTCTTCGGCAAAAATTGGCAATAACGCAATCACACCACCAAATAACACCGATACTAGATCAAGTGAGATCGCCCATAAAACGATTTTAGTTTTCCAGATAAAGCGGAAACCATCAGTCAGGCTTTGCAGCACATTTTCGGTTTCCATTTTGGGAAAGGTTCGCTTTGCTAGACAGTTAATCAAAATGAAGCAGACGGCCAATAATGCAGATACTGCAAAGAGACTAGTTTCACGCCCCAGAAAAGCCAGCATAAAACCACCGAGCATAGGACCGATGATCACACCACTTTGCCAGCCAATTGTGGTCCATGTTGCACCATTGGCATACAGTTCACGTGGAATCAGAAAAGGTTTGAGTGATGTTGCAGATGGATTATAAAAACCTCGAATGGTTCCTAAAGCAAAAATGACAGCATAGATCCCCCAGGACAGTGTGCTAACCCCAATTTTTTCTAAACCATGTAAGTGGAACAGTGCCCAAAGCACTAAAGGTAAAGGAATCGAAAAGAATAAGCAGATTTTCATAATGGTCTGTTTATTCAATTTGTCGGCGAAATAGCCACCCCATAAAGACAGCGTGATAAATGGAATCGCTTCTGCCAGACCAATAAAACCCAAGGTGAGTGGGTCACGGGTGATTTGATAAAGCGAATAGGCGACGATAATTTCCTGAATCAAAATTGCTAGTGTTAAGCAGAATTGATTAACGGTCACAATAGAGAAATCTCGGTACCGCAATGCAGCGAAAGCATCATTTTGTATAGTCATATTCTTTTGAATTTAAGAGCTTGTATTTATTATAGGTGTTAATTTTATGGATGTTTCTCGTAATTTGAGAATTGGTTATAGAAAATAACGTTTATAGAAAAGAGACGATTTACTATCAAAAAATGAGCATTTTACTTTCGTTTTAGCTTGCTATGCTTTAGAATACTGGCTCCCTTACCTGCAGGTCGTTTTTGCAATGGTGCAAACGTTCCGAACAGGTGTTCAAAAGAGGTTGTTATGCCTAAGATGAAAACTCGCCGTGGTGCAGCTAAACGCTTCAAAGCGACTGCAAACGGTTTTAAGCGCAAACAAGCGTTCAAGCGCCACATTTTGACCAAAAAATCTGCTAAGCGTATCCGTCAATTGCGCGGCTGTGTAATGGTTCACGTAAGTGATGTTGCATCAGTTCGTCGTATGTGCCCATACATCTAAGGAGATTATAAATGGCTCGTGTAAAACGTGGTGTAGTGGCTCATCGTCGTCACAAAAAAATTCTTGCTCGCGCTAAAGGTTACTATGGTGCTCGTTCACGCGTTTACCGCGTAGCGTTCCAAGCGGTAATCAAAGCTGGCCAATACGCTTACCGTGACCGCCGTCAAAAGAAACGTCAATTCCGTGCTTTATGGATTGCGCGTATCAATGCTGGTGCTCGTCTTAACGGTTTGTCATACAGCCGTATGATCGATGGCTTGAAAAAAGCTCAAGTGATCATCGACCGTCGCGTATTAGCTGACATCGCTATGCATGATGCAGTTGCATTTGCTGCTTTAGCTGAAAAAGCTAAAGGCGCATTAGCTGCATAAGCTTAGAGATTCAAAGAAGGCCGCTTTTTAGCGGTCTTTTTTATTTTTAGTGAATTGGACTTTCAATAATAGATAATAATCAGAGATAGATGATGCAAGACGAACAATTTTTAAATGATTTAATTCAACAAGTCCAACAAGGTCACCCATTTAAATATTTATATTTCTGGGGACATACCCCAAAGCAAACCAATCATGTAGACAAAACTTGTTTTAGCCAGTGGTTTCCATCGCCATTCAAACAGGAGGGTGTTGAATATCTCACGGCGGAACATTATATGATGGCGCAAAAAAGCAAAGCTCTTTAACGATGATGAGATATTTAATCAGATTTTGAAGGTCACACATCCGAATGAAGCAAAACAGCTAGGTCGAAAAATACAGCACTATGACGAACAACTGTGGCAGGAAAAGCGTTTTGATATCGTGGTACAGGCAAATTTGGCTAAATTTTCACAGCATCCAGAATTAAGAGATTTCTTGATTGCCACGCATGATCGTATTTTGGTTGAAGCATCGCCTGTTGATAAGATTTGGGGGATTGGTATGGCACAAGATCACCAGCATATCCAAGACCCGAGCCAATGGCAGGGATTAAACTTACTTGGTTTTGCACTTATGCAAGTTCGTACTCAGCTTTTAACTAGGAGTAATCGTGCGCAGACAATATCACTTTAGACAAGTTGGAGTGGATACTTATATTTGGGATGTCCATCATCTCGTTGAGCTGACAAAAGCGTGTATTGCCAAGAAAGTACAACTTGTTGATATTCAGGAACTCAACGAAGCCTATTGGTTTCCAGATCAATATCCAACAACACAACAAATCATTGAGCACTTTCAACTGATTCAAGATGCTGATCTGAGTTATCCAATTATCTTATGTGCGCATGGGCGTGTGATGGATGGAATGCATCGTGTCGCTAAAGCAAGTTTACTTCAACAAACAGATATTCTCGCCGTGCAATTTGAGCAAACCCCTGAACCTGATTTCGTCAATATGGATGAAGATGATTTGGATTATGATGATTAAGACAATCTATTGATTTATTTAATGATTACATAACCCAAACATGTTCGATTAGACTTTTAGGCTGAAATCTTTTTACAGTAAAGAAAACAGCATCAGGATAAAAATATGTTAGTGAGCGTAGAAGGGTTGCAGCAAGGTGCATTTGAAACAGAACTGAGTATTGTGCCTAGAAAGGGGGAAACCATCCGAATTTTTTATGGGCCAGATGCTGAAGTTGAAGGTGAAATTGAAAATGTACATCACATTGTTAATCAGCATGATGGCGGGCATAAAGTGATTATCAGAATTCGACCGACCTTCTAAAACGATAAAAGAAAAACCTAGATGACATGATCTAGGTTTTTTTATGCTTGGTGTTGCTACAGACCAAAATAATAAGCAAGTAGACAGATAATTACAGTCAGGATAATCAGTTTAATAACCCCTGATGTACCCACTTTATGCTGTTGGGCTTTATCAAGTTGATGTGGGATTTCCATGGTTCGGTCAATGATTTCAGGTTCTTCTGCTGTGAGTTGGGCTGTTTGGTAATGATTTGCTGTTTTCACAATCAATTTTGCAAATAAATCATCGGTTTTTTGAGAGAAGTTTCGCAAATTGATTTGTTCTTCAGGACTGATCAATTCACCTGTCGCATGATAAGGATGCTGTCTTTGTTGTTCCAAATAATCAGCCAAAGCTTGAGTGCGATGTAACAGGCGATGTGCGCAATCAGCAGGATAATCGGTTGGAATCAATGCGAGTTGCTGGTTTGATGTACTGATCGAATCAAATTCATAGCCATAGAAAGGGAGGTCCTGTTGTTCTGGCTCAGAAAAATGTTCTGCATATTTACTAGCGAACAGTTCTTTCTCCAAGAAAATGGCAGCCTGATTCCAATTCATCTTCTGTAAGTCAGCATCAATTTTCTTGGCGAATTTATCATTTAACTCATAACGCCAAAAAACTTCTTGCCGGAGGGTTGTTTGTTGAGATACAGGTGCATCAAAGGCTTTATCACTGTTATCCCATTCAGCCAGTTCATGTCCACAAATCCATGCGGTTTTTTTATTGCCTTGATGGCTCACAATAAAATGTGCGAAGGGAAGCAGCTCCACATTGGCATTTGGATTTTGCTCGTCATTGAGTACGCTGGATAAATGTAGGCTGAGTTTTTTAACCCCTTGTTTTTTTAGGCCTTCAAGCCAAATCTGGAAATGTTGTGCCAACAGGTGCTGGGAGAGTAAATCCCTAAAGATCAGTCGATTTTGATTGAAAATCGGATGTTCAATCCAACGACTAAAATTGAGTTCACCTGTAAGAAACTCATTGCCATAAGTCACAAGTGTAAGCTGTTGTTTCCAGATTTGATCAAGCGCCATCGTTATTCTTTCTCATTGACGAATTAGGGTTTATTGATATTTCACTTTACGAGCTATAGCTCTCATTGCGACAGCGGACATTTTTTTGATGCTACGAGGCATGTCTTATGTAATTGAGTCACTCTAAATAAATAAGACATAACGCATCTGTCCTTGCGCTGAGATCAAAGCAGTGCTTTGATCTTACTCAGGTTATGGCTAAAACCTCCCTAAACTGTGTTATGAAACTTGACAATGGATTTGCCATTGTCTGCGTTTCATGCCTTGTTTATGTTGTTTTAGCCGATAACGCAATGCATGGTTGAAATGTCAATAGACCCTAGTATCTTATACATTTTATTCAATTATTGATTAATTTTTACGAAAATTTAAGCCATCTACTTCATATTCTTGTTGTTTTATCTTTAAATTAAAACTGAAAAAGTACTCTATTTAAACAGCCGTTTATCTTCATTAAATAGGTAAAAAGCTGATAAACTATAGCGTTTACTTATATTTCTATATTTTGTTGCTTTGAGAGTTACTATGTCACTGGAAGCCCTGACCACTGAAGCGCTTGCTGCCATTGCAGCGGCTCAAGACCTTGCTGCACTCGATCAAGTCCGTGTGCAATTTACAGGGAAGAAAAGCCAGCTTGCAGAGCAGTCGAAAGCACTTGGAAAAATGGATCCTGAAGAACGCAAAGTACAAGGTGCTGCGATTCATGCTGTTCGTGAAGCAATCAATACAGCTTTGACTGAGCGTCAACAAACATTACAACAAGCTGAGCTTGCAAAAAAATTAGCAAGTGAAACCATTGATATTACTTTACCTGGTCGCGGTCAGCGTATGGGAAGTATTCATCCTGTTACTCAGGTACAAGAGCGTATTTGCCAGTTCTTTACGAAAGCTGGTTTCCAAATTGCGTATGGTCCTGAGGTTGAAGATGATTATCATAACTTTGAAGCCTTGAATATTCCGGGTCATCATCCAGCTCGTGCTATGCATGACACCTTCTATTTTGATGCAACGCATTTGCTTCGTACCCATACCTCGGGTGTACAAATTCGTACTATGGAAACTAGTCAGCCACCAATTCGCATCGTGTGCCCAGGTCGTGTATATCGTTGTGACTCGGATCAAACGCATTCGCCTATGTTCCATCAGATCGAAGGTTTATACGTTGCAGAAAACACCAGCTTTGCTGAGTTAAAAGGTTTATTGATTAACCTATTAAATGAATTCTTTGAAAAAGATTTGAAAGTACGCTTCCGTCCTTCTTATTTCCCATTTACTGAGCCAAGCGCTGAAGTAGATATTATGGATGAGCGTGGTCGTTGGTTAGAAGTTTTAGGTTGTGGCATGGTACATCCAAATGTACTGCGTGCTGCAGGGATTGATCCTGACAAATACAAAGGCTTTGCTTTTGGTTTAGGGGTAGAGCGTTTTGCAATGTTGCGTTATGGCATTAATGATTTGCGCATGTTCTACCAAAATGATGTGCGTTTTTTACGCCAGTTTGCTTAAACATTTTTTCAGGATTAAATAAGGTTTATACAAATGAAAATTAGTGAAAATTGGTTACGCACGTGGGTGAACCCAGCAATTGATAGTGAAGCACTCTCTGATCAATTGACCATGTTGGGCTTGGAAGTTGATGAGTTAGCACCTGTAGCAAAACCATTTACTGGCGTGGTAGTAGGGGAAGTTCTAACCGTTGAACAACATCCAGATGCAGATCGTTTACGTGTAACGACAATTAATATTGGTTCTGGTGAGCCATTACAAATTGTATGCGGCGCGCCAAATGTTCGTGTCGGCATGAAAGCACCTGTTGCAACCATTGGTGCCGTACTACCTGGCGATTTTAAAATTAAAAAAGGCAAACTGCGTGGTGTGGAATCACAGGGTATGCTCTGTGGCGCTTCTGAAATTGATTTAGAAGACAAAATTGATGGTTTGTTAGAGTTGCCTGCTGATGCGCCAGTGGGCATGAATATTCGTGAATACTTAAAGCTTGATGACAATGTCATTGATATCAGTATCACCCCAAACCGTGGTGACTGCTTTAGTATTCGTGGGATTGCGCGTGAAATTGCAGTAATTAACCAGCTTGAAGTAAATGAACCAAAGATTCAGGCTGTTCCTGCATCAATTACTGATGAGAAAACAGTAACGATTAGCACAGAAGGTACGCCACGTTATTTAGGGCGTATCATTAAAAATGTCAATGTGAAAGCGCCGACACCTGAGTGGATGGAACAGGCATTGGCACGTTCAGGGATTCGTACCCATAGTATTTTGGTGGATATTACCAACTATGTGTTACTTGAACTTGGCCAACCGATGCATGCCTTTGATTTGGCAAAAATTGAAGGTTCGATTCAAGTCCGCCAAGCGCAACCACAAGAAAAATTGACGTTGCTCAATGATCAAGAAGTTGAATTGCAAGATGACATGATGGTCATTGCAGATGATCAGAAATTATTGGCGATTGCAGGGATTATGGGTGGTTTGGACTCATCGGTTACTGATGATACCCAAGACATCTTCCTAGAAAGTGCTTTCTTTGCACCGTTAGCCATTGCAGGTCGTGCACGTCGCTTTGGTTTGCATACCGATTCATCACAACGTTATGAACGTGGTGTAGACTTTGAATTGCCGATGATCGCCATGCATCGTGCTTCTGAGCTTATTCAAGCCTTTGCTGGCGGTGAGTTTGGTCCAGTGACTGTCGCTGAACAGACAGAATTGCTTCCAAAGCGTGAAGCAATTGTATTGAAGCAAACACAGGTTGATCAATTGCTAGGTTATGTTGTAGCGAGTGACTTCATTGCGGATGCTTTAACACGTCTTGGCTGTGTGGTTGAAAGCAAAGCTACAGGTGAGTGGAGTGTTGTTCCACCATCGCATCGTTATGACATGGCAATCTATCAAGATTTAATTGAGGAAGTTGCTCGTATTCACGGTTATGACAAGATTCAAATTAGTTTGCCAAAAATTGATGTAAAACTGGAAAAGTACCAAGACCGTTTTGAAATTGCACAATTACGTCAAACTGCGGTGACATTGGGCTATCAAGAAGCAATTAGCTTTAGCTTTGCCGATGCTAAACTTGAGAAGCAATTAAATCCAAATGTACAGCCGCTGATGCTTGCCAATCCTATTTCAAGTGATTTGGCTGCAATGCGCAGTACTTTGTTGTCTAGCTTAATTCCGTGTGTACAGTACAACTTAAACCGTCAACAGCAGCGTGTACGTTTCTTTGAGTTGGGGCTACGTTTTGATTATCAGGGTGCGCAAAACATTCATGATCTAAAACAGATCCCAACTTTAGCATTGATTGCGGTTGGTGCGCGTGTACCAGAATCGTGGCATGCAAAACCTCAATCAATGGATTTTTTTGATTTCAAAGGTGAGATTGAAGAGGTTTTAGCTGCTGGTCGTATTGGTGCTGACTTTATTCGTACAGAACGTGCATGGTTGCATCCTGGCCAATCGGCAGAAATTTTGGTGGACGGGCAATCGATTGGTTATTTAGGTCGTCTACATCCATCATTGGAAAATGAACTCGATTTGGGTATAACTTGGGTCGCAGAGCTGGACCAACAGGCAGTTTTGCAATCTTATGTATCTAATTTTACAGAATTATCACGTTTTCCATCGGTTAGACGTGATATTGCGCTTTTAATCTCTGATAATATTGAGGTAAGAGATATTCAGCGGTTAATTGAGCAGACTGGTGGTGAGTTACTAGACTCAGCATGGTTGTTCGATGTGTATACGGGCCAAGGGGTTGAACAAGGCAAGCGTTCTTTAGCTTTTGCAGTGTTATGGCAACATCCAACTCGTACGCTTGAAGATGCTGAAATTAAATCTGGTATGGATAACATTATTCAAGTGTTGGAAGACACTTACCAAGCGACATTGAGGGCCTCATGACAGCATTAACAAAAGCAGATATGGCGGACCATTTAAGTGAGCTTACTAGCTTAAATCGCCGCGAAGCAAAACAAATGGTCGAGTTATTTTTTGACGAAATTAGCCAAGCATTAATTGCGGGTGAACAAGTCAAACTTTCTGGCTTCGGTAATTTCGAGTTACGTGACAAGCGTGAACGTCCAGGACGTAATCCAAAGACAGGTGAGGAAATTCCAATTTCTGCACGTCGAGTGGTTACGTTCAGAGCGGGGCAGAAATTTAGACAGCGTGTTGGGAATGAGCAGATCGATTGATCTGCTTTTTTTATGCCAATCTTTTATTTATAGAAATGTTAGGCATAAAAAAAGAGAACCGTGAGGTTCTCTTTTTTTCGATAATCTAAAACTAGATTATTGAGCAGCAGAAGCTTCAGCTGGAGCAGCTTCAGAAGCAGCAGCAGCAACGTCAGAAGCAGCAGCAGCAACGTCAGAAGCAGCAGCTTCAGTAGTAGCAGCAGCTTCAGATGCAGCAGCGTCAACAGCTTCTACAGCTTCAGAAGCAGCTTCTACAGCTTCAGATGCAGCAGCAGTAGCGTCAGTAGCTGGCGCTTCTTCTTTCTTAGAGCAACCAACGAAAGCTAAAGTAGTAGCAATAGCAGCAACAACAGCGAATTTTTTGAATAACATGGCATCACTCTCATAAAATTGTGAGATTAAAAAAAACCTGAGCTAGTCTGTTTGTGCTTTTATTATTCCTAAACGCTTTAGGTAACAACGCAGGGAGCAGCCTAACTGGTCTGTAGCTATCCTATCAAAGCAATTCATGAATTACTACTGTTCTGTCCAACAAAACGACAAAAATGGGCAGAATTTGGCTATTTTTTGATAGAAAATAACTATGAGTTATGTGATTTGAATCGGTAAATTGAAAAAAATAATATCATTTTTTAAATATAGGTATATAAATCAATGGATTGGTTATTTCTATAATTTTTAGGAGAATGTGTAAATATTCTGTAAGCGTGTCAACCAAATAAAAAAAGCTACCATTAAGGTAGCTTTTTCTTTGGACTTTAAGTCGATGCCTTACGTTTCATTTGATCGAAGAAGTCATCATTGGTTTTGGTTTCTTTCATGCGATCTAATAAGAATTCCATCGCTGCAAGCTCATCCATCGGATGTAATAACTTGCGTAGAATCCAAACTTTACGAAGATTCTCTTCGCTCATGAGGCGTTCTTCACGACGAGTACCTGATTTCTTGATATTCATTGCAGGGAATACACGTTTTTCTGCAATACGACGATCAAGGGTAATCTCTTGGTTACCTGTACCTTTAAACTCTTCATAGATCACATCATCCATTTTACTGCCAGTTTCAATCAAAGCAGTAGAAATAATGGTGAGTGAACCACCTTCTTCAATATTACGTGCCGCACCGAAGAAACGTTTTGGACGCTCTAAAGCATGTGCGTCTACACCACCAGTCAATACCTTACCTGATGAAGGCACTACAGTGTTGTAAGCACGTGCAAGACGGGTAATCGAGTCAAGTAGAATGACAACATCCTTCTTGTGTTCAACCAGACGTTTTGCTTTTTCAATGACCATTTCAGCAACTTGAACATGGCGGGCAGGTGCTTCATCAAATGTAGACGCAATCACTTCACCACGAACAGTGCGTTCCATTTCTGTTACTTCTTCAGGACGTTCGTCAATTAAAAGTACAATTAAGAAAACTTCGGGATTATTACGGACAATCGATTGCGCAATGGTTTGCAATAACATTGTTTTACCCGCTTTTGGCGGCGCAACAATAATAGAACGTTGACCTTTACCAATTGGCGCGACAAGGTCGACAACACGAGAGGTTAAGTCTTCGGTTGTACCGTTACCCAATTCCATCACCAACTGTTCAGTTGGGAATAATGGGGTAAGGTTTTCAAATAGAATTTTATTACGTGAGTTTTCAGGCGTATCGTAGTTAATTTGGTTTACTTTTAATAAAGCAAAATAACGTTCACCTTCTTTCGGTGGACGAATTGTGCCAGTAATCGTATCACCGGTACGTAAATTAAAGCGGCGAATTTGTGATGGGCTGACATAGATGTCATCTGGTCCTGCTAGATATGAGCCAGCAGCAGAGCGTAAAAAGCCAAAACCATCAGAAAGAATTTCGAGAACACCATCACCAAAGATTTCTTCGCCGTTCATGGCGTGGCGTTTTAAGATGGCAAAAATAATATCTTGTTTACGGTTACGTGCCATGCCTTCAAGGCCCATAAACTCCGCAATTTTAATGAGTTCGCCAATGGGTTTTTTCTTGAGTTCAGTTAAGTTCATAAGTGGTCAGACAGAATGGAATAAGTGGAGGACTACGTTAGGGAAAGAATAAAAAATCGACCGCATACATACATGCTGAGGTAATTGTATTTACACAACCACGATTCAGTAGTCTGGTTCATTGTTTCAGAGAGAAATGTGAAAACAATTGTTATTGCCGAGCGGCGATCTTATGTTTTGTCTTGTAAGAAGCGCAATGAAGTAGATTCCATTCAAAGCTTCTTGATCCAGAAATATAGAGGAAATCAAGCAAATTGTCAATTTTTACTAAGAAATACGCGATTCAATGAATCGCATATTTCTTGTATTGACCGTGTGACAATCGAATTAGATGTTTTGGTCAATGAATGCTGCAAGTTTTGAACGTGGTGCTGCACCAACTTGTTGAGCAACAACTTCACCATTTTTAAACATCAATAATGCTGGGATATTGCGAATGTTATATTTTACGGCAGTATCTTCACATGCAGTCACGTCAACTTTAACGATTTTTACTTTTCCTGCATATTCAGTTGATAGGTCTTCAAGAACAGGTGCAATTGCTTTACACGGTGCACACCAACCAGCCCAGAAATCAACAAGTACAGGGGTTTCAGCATCTAAAACATCTGCTTGGAAGTTAGCATCAGTTGTATTAACAATAGTCGCAGACATAAGGTTGCTCCAAATTTAAGAAATAAAGTGCGAATTTGATCATCATCACGATGAATATTACATTGCCGCTTTATTCAATGTAAGGGTTTGTTCTGATTATTCAAGTTTGAAAATGAAAAGTCTAATGGATGCTCACGATGTTGATCATCGACTTCTACAATCATTTATGCACGAAAAGCGAAAATACGCGACTTTTATTGCTTAAAATGACTTTAAAATTGTAAGCATGTGAATTACTCTAATGCGTGAATTGAGCATGGGTTTATATGAATAATGTCTGATTTTCTGATTGATGAAGAATTACTTGCTGCGATTGATATGGGATCGAACAGTTTCCATCTGGCAATCGCTCGTGTTGATCACGGTGAAGTTAAGAAAGTTGCTTCAATGTCAGAAAAAGTACAGTTAGCAGCTGGGCTTGATGAAAATAAGAATTTAACCGAAGCCGCGCAACAGCGTGGACTGGCATGTTTAGCCCGTTTTGTTGGGCGTTTGAGCTCAGTACAACCGAATCGTTTACGTATCGTGGCAACCAATGCGTTAAGACAAGCAAAAAATGGTCACGAATTTATCCAAAAAGCAGCCGAAATTTTACCTAAACCGATTGAAATTATTGCAGGTCGTGAAGAAGCACGTCTGATTTATCTGGGCGTTTCACATACCATGGCCAATGGTGGTCGACGTTTAGTCGTGGATATTGGTGGAGGTTCAACCGAGTTTATCATCGGTGAGGAGTTTGAACCGCTGCATACCGAATCCTTACAAATGGGCTGTGTGGCCTATAGTAAAACCTATTTCCCTGATGGTGAAATTACCAGCAAAGCATTTGATAAAGCCGTGGTTGCTGCACGCAAAGAAATGTCCGCGATTGCCAATACCTATAAATCTGTGGGTTGGGATACCGTCGTCGGATCAAGCGGAACCATTAAAGCCTGTCGTCAGATTGCGGTTAATCTGGGTTTGAGTGATGAGCAAGAAAACCTGACCCGTGATGGCTTATATAAATTAAAAGATCGTTTGCTCAAATTTAAACATATTTCTGAAATTGATTTTGAAGGTCTACGTGAAGACCGTCGAGCAGTTTTGCCAGCCGGCCTTGCGATTTTATATGCAATTTTTGAAGTTTTAGATATCGACAAATTGGCATATTCTGACGGTGCACTACGTGAAGGCGTGATGTATGACTTGCTCGGTCGTTTTAAGCATGAAGATATTCGTGACCGCAGTGTACAGGCGTTAATGGGGCGTTATAACGCAGATCCCAAACAAGCAGAACGGGTGGTCAATACGGCACAAGAGTTATTCGACGGTGTGGCTGAGGCGTTAAATTTAACGACTGAAGACAGTGACTTACTGCGTCGTGCAGCTTATCTGCATGAAATCGGTTTAGCGATTAGCCATGGCGGTTATCATCGTCATGGGGCATATTTATTGCAACATTCGGATATTCCGGGTTTCTCGCAAATTGATCAAAATCATCTCTCGCATTTGGTTTCGCACCATCGTCGTAAGTTACGTGCAGATGCAAAAAATGACGTTTTAAAGGTCGGTGGTAGTCATTTAATCTACCTGTGCTTATTACTGCGTCTTGCAGTTTTACTGAACCATAGTCGTAGTGATCAGATGCTTCCTGCCATTGAACTGAGTGTTGTAAATGATCAACAATGGCAACTCAGCGTTTCTGGCGATGCTAAACAATGGCCTTTATTGGTTGCTGACCTGCATGATGAGCAGGTGCAATTTAAGCATTGGGACATTGAGTTAAATATTCAGTCAGACAAATTTGTTGATTAACCATATTATTATGGACCATTCTTGACTTATGAAAAATAAAGCGACTCAGTCCAAGGCTTGGGCTACGGTTCAAATTGCACGACACCCTGAGCGTCCGCAATTTCTAGATTATGTCAGTGAAATTTTTACTGAATTTGATGCACTTCACGGCGACCGTTTATTTGGTGATGATGGTGCCATGATCGGTGGTTTGGCGCGTTTTGACGGACAACCTGTGATGGTGGTTGGTCAACATCGTGGTCGCAGCACACGTGAAAAGCTACAGCATAACTTTGGGATGTGTAATCCAGAAGGATATCGTAAATCACAACGTTTACTCGATATGGCTGAACGTTTTAATTTACCGGTGTTCACCTTCGTCGATACCATGGGTGCATACCCAGGTGTAGGGGCTGAAGAACGTGGTCAAGCAGAAGCGATTGCAACCAGCTTGGCACAACTTTCAAGTTTAAAAGTTCCTGTTATTGCCACGATTCTTGGTGAAGGCGGTTCAGGTGGTGCTCTCGGTATTGGTGTAGCCGATCGTGTGATTATGCTGTCACACAGTATTTATTCTGTGATTTCACCTGAAGGTTGTGCGTCTATTCTATGGAAAACCGCTGATAAAGCAGCACAAGCGAGTGAAGCACTTTCGCTAACTGCAGATAAACTTCGAGCTTTAGGCATTGTTGAATATGTTGTGGATGAAGGTGACGGTGCACACTTGCAGCCTGAAAAAGTCATGCATGATTTGAAAGATGTGTTAAAACAAGCTTTAGATGAATTGCAACCGATGGATGCGCAAGAACGATGCGACGCACGTTATCAACGTTTAATGAAGTTTGGCAGCAGCAATTTAGGCATCGCGTCTTAGCACAAACCCAGCATTTTTCTGAACAAACTCAATTCTTGATTGGGTGTAGCGGCGGCATGGATTCCATGCTGTTGCTGTTTCTAATGTCTGAACTTTTTCCGACTCAAACCCGTGCGATTTATGTTGATCATCAACTTCAAACGATGAGTGCTGAATGGGGCCATGTTGTACAGCAGCAGTCAGATGCTTTAAATATCCCGTGTATTATTCAACAAGTAGACGTTGCAATAGGCAATTTGGAACAACAAGCACGTCAAGCGCGTTATCAAGCGTATCAACAGCATTTACAATCCAATGAAATTCTAGTCTTGGCACATCATCAGCAGGATCAGGCCGAAACACTATTATTACGCTTGTTTTCTGGGGCAGGTGTGCATGGATTGGCTGCGATGCAGCAAATTGATATTCGTCAAGACATGACCATTTGGCGACCATTTTTAGATGTGAGCCGCGAGAAAATTGAACAATGGTCGCAGCAACTTGATTTTGCCTATGTGACAGACCCAACCAATTACGATACGCACTATGATCGGGCGTGGTGTCGAGAAGAATTATGGGATGTCTTACAAAAACGCTTCCCCAAAATGCAGGCAGCTGTGGCACGCACCAGTTCTCTGATGCTGGATGCTGCGGAAATACTAGATGAAGTATTGCAGAAGGATTGGCAACAGTGTGCGACTGATCGTGTACTTGATCTGATCGTGTTAGAGCAACTCTCAGCTGCACGGCAACGTCAATTGTTATCAGCTTGGGTGAGGGGGGCGGATCAATATCGACCAAGTTATGATATGGTGCAGCGATTGCAGCATGAGGTCATTCTTGCAAAGCCAGATGCGCAGGCAACTTTACATATCAATCAACATTATTTCGTTCGCTATCAGAAGACGTTATATCGTTTAACCCATGATGAGCTGTACGCAGAAAAATTATTTTCCTTTCCAGATACCTTGTCACAACAGTTTGATATGGGCGAAACCATCAATGTTGCGGCTGGACAATTTAAGATCGAAACTCAAAAAATTGGTCTTTCATCTCGGCTTTTAGGGCGAGAGTTAAAGTTGCTTAAACGGCAGGGTGGTGAAAAAATTCATCTTTATGGTCGTGTTGGACATTGGCCTCTGAAAAAAGCCATCCAAGAGCTACAGATTTTGCCTTGGTTACGTCATACAATTCAAATATTAGTCGTAGATAATGTTATGCTTGGGGTTTTTAGCCCAAAGGGTTTTTGGTTGGCGCAATCTGATTATTTAGAACAGGGCGGTTGGCAACCAAGTTTAATTTCTGACTGTAATGACTTTTTTCAGCAGTCTTTTTCATATGATGAGTAGGACATGGCGACAACATTGAATCAAAATATTTGTTTTATTGGCGGCGGTAACATGGCACAAGCCTTGATTGGCGGGCTGCTATCTCGTGGTTTACCCACAACGCGCATTACGGTTTCTGATCCTGTCGAACAAATTCGTCACATCTTAGAAGAAAAAAATATTCAAACCACAACTGACAATGTGGACGCAATTAAAAATGCGGACGTTGTGGTATTGGCGGTAAAACCCCAAGTTTTGGCAACGGTATTACAACCATTAAAAGGTTTATTGTCAGATAAACTCGTGATCTCAATTATTGCGGGTGCTGAAATTCAAACGATTTCAGATTTAATTGGTGGTAGTCAACGTATTGTCCGTGTCATGCCGAACACGCCAGCATTGGTACAAACAGGTGCACATGGTATTTATGCATCTGAAGCGGTCGGTGCTCAAGATCGTGAGTTAACCAGTCAAATTTTAGCGGCGACTGGTTTAACCATTTGGGTGGAGAGTGAAGCTCAAATTGATGCAGTAACCGCAGTCTCTGGTTCTGGCCCAGCATACTTCTTCTATTTGATGGAAAGTATGATTCGTGCTGGTAAAAATTTGGGACTAGATGAAAAAGTGGCGACGGCATTGACCTTGCAAACAGCATTAGGTGCGGCACAAATGGCGATTACCAGCTCAAATTCTCCAGCAGAATTACGTAAAAATGTGACCTCTCCAAATGGCACAACGCAAGCAGCTTTAGAGGTGTTTGATCGTGCGCAGATTTCACAAAATATTCAAGCAGCGCTTGCAGCAGCTCAGAAGCGTAGCCAAGAGCTAGCGCAAGAGTTGAGTGACAAGACTAAATCGGTTTAAGTAGGATAAGACAATTATGGGTGCAAGTTCTGCGCTAATTTTTGGTGTTTTGATCAATGTTGCAATTTTATTGGTCTTTTTCCGTTTTTTAATGCAATTGGCAGCAGTCAGTCCATACAATCCTGTGGTACTTTCAACCGTGAAAGCCACCAAGATTGTGGATGTGTTTAGCCGCATTTTCCCGACGATAGGTAAAGGCCGTGTCAATTTAGCGGCAGTTGCTTTGTTGGTGGTGCTGTATCTCCTGAAAATGTTTGGTCTGATGTATTTGTCTGGGCAGATGCCACATAGTGCGGTGTATCTGGTGATCACCACCTTTGTGACCATGATTCAAGATTTGATTCGTTTCTGTCGTTACTTGATTTTTGCAACGATCATTTTAAGTTGGGTGGTGATGTTTACTCAGACACGCTCACCTTATATTGAAGTGATTCAAGAGTTGGCTGAACCATTGCTTGCACCATTCCGTCGCTTATTGCCGAACATGGGGATGATCGACCTGTCTCCAATTTTGGCTTTCTTGGCCTTATACGTGGCTGAGATTCTCATGAATGAAGCAGCTAAAGTACTATTAACTGGTCTTTAAGCAAATCTGATTCAATAAAAAATGGGCGTAAAGCCCATTTTTTATTTCTTGATCCAACGTTGCCGGATTACTCGATTGAGTGGATTAGAAAAGTAGCGTGCAATCAGCCCACCTAGTGCAATCGCAAGCACAAAATAAATCACCAATAAGATCAGCTTGATATTGCCCTCTGTCAGTGCGGGCGTATAAAACAGTTTGAAAAAACCTAAAATAATCAGGTGGAATAAATAAATTTCATAACTGTTCTTACCAATATCCTGTAACCACTTAAAACGCTGTGTCTGCATGGTGGTGTGTTCCTTTGCCACATTCGCAACAATCAGGATCGCTGTTGCAAGTGCAAATAGACTGACTCCCCAAATACAGTTTTGTTTAATCGGTGCAGAAAAATAAATGATGAACATGGTCGCAATGGCAATGTATTTCAACCCTAACCAGGTTTGGGTTTGCAGTTTAAGTTGCGGTGCAATCAGTGCCGCGATACAGCCAAATGCAATCCCATCAAAACTAGAGAAGTAATGATAGAGGTACGCACCACTTTCTTCGCCGTAATGTAAAAATCTAAAATACGGTGCAAATAGAATTACGGCAACACAGACAAATAGAAAGTAGGGCTTCTTCTTAAATAGCAATGCTGTTAGTGGGAAAAGTAAATAAAACACTTCTTCCACAGATAAAGACCATAACACGCCAAGCGCATAGTTGACCCAGCCATTTTCAATAATCAGGATGTTCATCCAAAAGGTCAGCGCTGCTAGGTTAACTGTTGACTGAGCGACGACAATGCCATTTGGGGCCTGAGTCATAAAAGGTTTAAGCTCAAATGCACCGAAGAGATTGACCAGACAGATCAGCAGGATCAAGGTTGGCATGATGCGAGCAAATCGTGAAATATAAAAATCGCGCGTATTGATCTGATGCAATGCACCCCAGCGTTTGATGGTGTGTGAGGTGATGAGATAACCCGAGATGACGAAAAACATGGTGACGCCATAGTTACCATTGCGGGCTAAAAGTGTGGTGATATTTTCACCAAAAACCTGAAAGTTGATCGAGGTGTCAAAGAGCTTATAAGGGATATTGAAATGGTGCAGTAAAACCAAAAAGATTGAAATACAGCGTAATGAATCAATAGAGTGAAAGCGCTTAAATTGGACTTGATTAAAGGACATATTGCATTCCTTTCTCCTATACGAATTAATTTTTATCAGATATTCTTTATTTTCAGTTTTCTTGTAGCGCAGGGGAGTTTATCCCCTGTCTGCAAGAAACATTTTTTCTAATGTGTGGGTGGCTTAGTGGGCAGCATCCCAGTTTTGGCCTTGTCCAACTTCAACCACAAACGGTACTGAAATTTCCAATACAGATTGCATCACTTCAGCAATTTGCTTTGATAGTTCATCCGCAATCGCAGCATCCGCTTCAAACACAAGTTCATCGTGCACTTGTAATAACAGCTTAGCTTGATCTTTAGGTAGCATTTTATCGACCGCAATCATGGCAAGTTTAATAATATCTGCCGCACTGCCTTGTAAAGGTGCATTGATGGCCGCACGTTCAGCTGCTTGTTTGATCATTTTATTGCTGGCCATAATGTCTGGTGTGTATAGACGACGGCCTAAAATGGTTTCAACAAAACCTTGCTCACGCGCAATTTGACGTGTGCGCTCCATATAATCCAAAACACCTGGATATCGTTGGAAGTAACGTGCGATGTAGCTACGTGACTCTTCACGGCTAAAACCAAGCTGACGGGTTAAACCAAATTCAGACATACCATAGAGTAGACCAAAGTTAACCGCTTTGGCTTGGCGGCGTTGGTCATTGGTCACATCTTCAATAGCAATACCAAGCACTTCAGAAGCGGTACGGCGATGCACGTCTTGACCTTGCTGGAAGGCATGAACTAACGCATCATCTTGAGAGAAATGTGCCATCAAACGCAGTTCGATTTGAGAATAATCGGCAGCGAGTAACACACGACCCTCAGGTGCAATAAAGGCTTTACGAATTTGACGACCAATTGGAGTACGGATTGGAATGTTTTGCAGGTTTGGATCGGTTGAAGACAAGCGGCCTGTTGCAGTTAAGGCTTGATGATAGCTGGTATGTACACGATGTGTTCTGTCATGCGATTGTTCAATCAGGCGATCGGTGTAGGTATTTTTGAGTTTTGCCAAGCCACGATGTTCCAAAATGACTTCAGCCAATGGATGTTCGATTTTCTCTAAAATACTTTCACTGGTACTGTATTGACCTGTTGCAGTTTTCTTACCACCTTTGAGTCCTAGCTTTTCAAACAGGACTTCACCGACTTGCTTTGGTGAGGCAACATTAAATGCTTCGCCTGCCAGTTCCGCTGCTTGAGCTTCAAGCGTTTGAATGGTTTCTGAAAACTCGACACTGAGTTGATCGAGGAATTGATGGTCGAGCTTAATCCCATCTTCTTCCATGCCCGTGAGGACACGAGCAACAGGCATTTCAATATTATGTAGAATATTGACCAGTTCTGGATGGGCTTTTAGTTTTGCTGCGAGCACCTCATACAAACGATAAGTGACATGCGCATCTTCGGCTGCATAATGCGCAGCCACTTCAAGCTCAATCTGGTTAAAGGTTTTCTGTTTGGCACCTTTACCCGCGATTTGTTCAAAAGTCGTGGTCAAATGGCTGAGATAAAGACGAGCAACATCGTCCATACCATGTCGCGTTGCAGCGGCATTCAATACATATGAAGCAAGCATGGTATCGAAATACCAACCTTGAATGGTGATACCATGATTGGCAAAGATATGCGCATCATATTTTAAATGATGACCAATTTTCCGTACTTGTTCATTTTCAAGAATCGGTTTGATCTGAGCGAGAAGCTGTTCACGATTCAGTTGCTCAGGTGCGCCTTCATAATCATGTGCGACAGGAACGTAATAGGCATCTTTGGCATCAAATGCCACCGAGAAACCGACCAGTTCGGCAAAGCGATAATCCAGATTGGTGGTTTCAGTATCAATCGCAAAATGATCCGCCTGTTGCATACGCTGCAACAAGGCATCCCAATCTTGTTGGCTCAATACTGTATGATAAGTCGCATTCCCCAGTTGATCATCTTGGCTGGAAAGATTGGCATGATCTTCAGCCACCACGGGTTCTGCTTTTTGTTCAGCTTTGGCAATACTTTGCGAGGTTTGCTGATAAGCAGGACTGTTTGGATTGTTTGGATGGTCTAAGGATTGTAATTGGTTGCGAAACTCTAATTCAGTATAGAGCTCTCGAAGCTGATCCACATTGGGATTGGCGAGTTTAAGGTCGTGCCAATCTAAGGCAAGATCGAGATCACAGACAATACTGGCAAGTTGATGGTCAACTTTGATGTTGTCTACATTATCTTTAATATTCTGGCTGAGTTTGCCTTTAAGCTGATCAGCATTGGCAATAATATTGTTTAATGTGCCGTATTCATTCAGCAGCTTCGCTGCTGTTTTTGCGCCAACACCCGGAACGCCCATGATGCCGTCAGACGCATCGCCCATCAGGGTGAGGTAATCAATGATTTGATTTGGATGTACACCGAACTTTTCAAAAACACCGGCTTCATCTAAAACACGTTCTTTAAAACTGTCTTCCAGTTTGACATGTTCATTGACTAACTGCGCCATGTCTTTGTCGCCCGTCGAGATGAGGACATGATGACCTTCTGCCAAGGCACGCTTGGTTAAAGTCCCAATAATATCATCCGCTTCTGCACCTGCGAGAAAATACAAAGGAATCCCTTGCGCTTTGATCAAGGCATGTAAATAAGGAATCTGTTGAGATAACTCCTCAGGCATGCTTGGGCGATCGCCTTTGTAGATTGGCGATAATTTATGACGGAAGGTCGGCTCTGGCGTATCAAAAATCACAGCCATATGGGTAGGCTGAGTGCGACGCATCAGTTTTTGGATCGCTGAAATTGCACCACGTATTGCATTGGTATGTAAGCCAGTAGACGTGGTTAATGGTGGTAAAGCGTGAAAAGCACGAAATAAGAAATAAGACCCGTCTACCAAGACAAAAGGTGGCATTGCGCAAATCCTAATTATAAATTAATTGGTATTTTACGTGAAAAAGCCGTGGCTGTCTTATCTGAACTGGACGGAGAGCGGCTGCTTGTGTCGTTTAAAATTTGCAGTATTTTGTATGTAACAATACCTGCCTATCTAGTGATCAAGTAAGATGACGGCAATGAAGCTGTCATAATTGATATAAGTCTATGTATAAAAAAGACAAACAGGGAATCGTCATTGTTTTAATTGCGCTGACTGTATTGCTCGCTTGTGCAATTGCCTTTAAATGGCAAGGCACGATTGTCGCAGCTGCAATCGGCCTGACCGTTGTAATTGTGCACATTCTGTCTGAAATTCATCAGCGTTTGCTTCAACTAGAGCAAGCAGCACCGAGCTATTTTGCATTAGGGGCTGGTATTGGTGTACAAAAAACTGTGATATATGCTGCGGCACTCGTCGCATTATTTGCCTATGCCAATACATGGATGTGGTTGGCGGGTGGCGCTTTATTGGTATTGTTGTTGTGTTTGATCCAAACCATCAGTGCTTTTCAAACTCGATTACTGCATTTAGAGCAGGTTGCAACACAATCACTCAATCCAGATATTTCTATTCAACCACAACAACAGACCTCAAGCATTGGTCAATCTACTGAATTGGTTGAAACGACAGCTTCAAACTCTGTAATTGTGGAACAGCAGCAGCCAGCTTGGATGCAGGCTAGAACTGAATCAGTTCAAAGACCAATACTTGAGAACTCTACCTCTGCTGCTCATCCTTCTTCTGAATCCAAACAGCCAGCTTGGTGGCAACCTGCACTCGATTGGATGATACATGGCAATCCAATTTTACGTGTTGCCGTCGCGGTACTTATGGTTGGGGTGGTGTTGTTATTGCGTTTTGCCAGTGAGCATTGGCAACTCAGTCTAGGCGTGAAACTGGGCTTTATTGCGATTGCTGGGATTGCGACTACTGTTGCAGGTTATTTACTGCAAAAGAAAAATCAATTATTTGCGGTGGCTCTACAAGGCGTCGGTTTAGCGGTGGTTTTTTTAACCCTGATCTTCTCGCATCATTTCGCCGTCATTGCCAGCTTAAGTACCGCTAGTATTCTATTTGTGATTTTATTATTGGCGACCGTTTATTTAAGTTTAAAGCAACAAGCCTTATATTTAGCCATGCTGGCTTTAACCATGGCTTATCTCGCGCCCTTGGTAATTCCACACAACCATCCGGATGTGATTTTCTTATTTAGTTATTACTTTGTCATTAACTTGGCCGTAGCTGCATTAAACTTTATTCAACCTTGGAAAATCCTGCATCAAATTGCCTTCTTCGCCACCATGTTTATTGGTGGTTCGACTATCGGGATTTATGCAAAAACTGCACAGTTTGATACCTTGGATATCATTCTCTGGTTGCATATGGCGTTATTTATCTGGCTGAGTATCCGTTATAGCCAGCTGATGTTACGTGCTCAGAATGAGCAACAACAAACAGCTCAGACCTCTGAGCGTTTACAACCGATTTTAGATGTTGGCTTGATCTTTAGTGTGCCTGTACTGGGCTTTTCGCTACATGCCTATTTAATGCATAACTCGACCTCAGCACTCACTTGGGGGGCAGTTGCACTTGCGGTTGTTTATATTAGTTTAAATATTTGGATTAAGCGTCAGCATCCACAACTTTCAATTTTGGCAAAAAGCTTTTTCATTCTTGCAGTGGTCTTCGTTGCATTGATTTTCCCACTGGCCAAAGGGGCACATTGGACTTCAACAGGCTGGGTGATTCAGGGAACGGCATTGATTGTCTGGGGCGTGACCGAGCGTTACCGATTAAGTCGCTATGTTGGTGTGGCGTTGGTGTTATTAAGTTCGGTGGCGCTGCTGTTCCAAGTTTGGTCAAACGATCATTTCCCAATTTTAAGTACCGCGATTTTTGCACTTGCTCAATTTATTTCTGCTTTTTACTTATTGCATTATCAAGAGGTCGAGAAGTATTTCAGTGCACGCATGTTGAGTGGGGTTTTTCTGGTACTTGGTTTGTATTCAGGCGCGATTGCTGCTGTTGAGTTGATGCAATGGCAACAATATGGACTGAGTCCCTATCTTGCTATTGCTGCAATATTATTGGCATTGTTTAGTCTGGCGGTGCATGTTAAATCGCGATTACAGTGGGGCAATGTGCAGCTCATCTTGTTGGGAGCTTTGTTGGCTTTACTTTATGGCGAAAGTTTTGCTCAACATGTGTATATCGTTTGGCACTGGTCAAGTCGCTTAGATCAAGTGATGTTTGCAGTAGCATCAATTACGATTACTTTAATCCTGACTCGCTTGAGTGCTTACACATCTAAAGCAGCTGTTATGCTGTGGTCTGGGTTGCTTTGGCTCAGCCTTGCCAGTATTGGTTTGGCTATTTTTCCAATTATGCCAATTGCAGCACTTGCGATTATTCCTGCCATGTACAGTCTTTGGTTATTTACATCAAATAAAACTGAGTTGCTGCATCAGTTGCCAATCTGGTGTTTAACGCTATTCTGGCTGGTATTGGTCAGTCTAGATCCATATTCAGCGGAACAATATTATTTTATACCACTGCTTAATCTGACAGATATTCTCTCTTTAATGATGTTCTTCGGTCTGATCTGGATTATTTATCATCATGACTTTAGTACAGAGCGTTCGATTGAGTGGGGCTTTAAAGTCGCCACGATTTTGATTGGCCTATTGGTGCTAAGCAGTGTGGTGGTGCGAGCCATGCATCATTATTTGGGAACACCATTCTGGAGCGTAGCAATTTGGTCGAATGGTGATGTGCAACTCAGTTTGACACTATTGTGGGTGATATTGGCCTTCGTTCTAATGACCTTTTCCAGCCGCCGCCACATCCGACAAATCTGGTTTGTCGGTGCGGCCTTGTTAGCGATTGTCGTAGCGAAACTGTTGTTGTTGGATTTATCGCAAAGTGGCACCTTAACTCGCGTGATTTCATTTATTGGTTCGGGAGCTGTGATGCTGGTCATTGCATATCTGGCACCTTTACCCCCTGCGATAGAACAGACTCAGAAAGAGAGTTAACTCTCTTTCTGTTCTTTTCTAAGTTCTTTCTGATTGGCATATTGATCAACTTCATCATTCTCTAAGGGTAGAGGTCGATCAATCAGGCCCATTTTTGGTACAGGAATTTCAATCTCATTTTCCAAAAAGCCATTACGGATACGTTCCTGCATTTCATCGCGCACTTTGAGTGAGTTTTCCTGACGACACCATACGGCAAATAACAGTTCAATCGATGATTCTCTAAAAGCCGTCACTGTGACCGTGGCTTTAGGATCATCCATCACCAACGGGTATTTGGCCGCCACTTCTAACAGAACATGTCGCACTTTAATAATATCTTCGTGAAAGTTAATCGCCAAGGTGATTGGAATACGCCGTATCGGGTATTTGGATAAGTTCATCACAGGGGTTCGGATCAGTTGTTCATTCGGCAAACGAATATAAACATTGTCGAGTGTAAGCAATTTAACCGAGAGCAAATCAATTGAAATCACCTCACCTTCGATAGTCTGACCCCGAATGAGGGTAATTTGAATGGTATCACCGACTTCAAATGAGCCTTCACCAATCAAAAATAAACCACTGATCAAATTGCTGGCAGAGGTTTGTGAGGCAAAACCTAAGGCAACGGTTAAGATCCCGGCTGCACCTAAAAACACACTGAGCTTAAAGCCGGCTTCTCTCAGGCTGGTCATAATGAATAGCAAGAAGATGAAGTAAAAAATACCCCGACGCCATAGCAGGCGCTGATGCGCATTAAAGCGGCTGCCTACCGTGCGAATAAAGGCATTTGAAACCAAACGTGCAATCAGAAAGCCGATGAAACACAAAATAATGGCGACCACGATTTCACTGAGTCGCTCAAAGTTAATGTTGGTGAAAACACTTGTCAGGCTGCCGGCAACATCTTTTGGAATATTCGAATTTGGCATCGCGACCCCTTAAAAAAATGAATCAAACATATTGAATAAAGTACTGCCAGGTGCACGAGGGGGATGCACATAGGTGACTTCACCCGCTTGGGTTGGGGTCTTATTTTCAATACGAATACGTGCGGGATGATCTGTCCCTTCGTAATAGACTTTGATTTGTGAAGTCCATAAACGGCCTGTACTTTCACTATAAAATAAAGGCAACGCAGGGACGGGGACATTCATACGGTCAAAACGCAATTGGTGATGACTGGTATTGTGGAACTCAATTGGAGTCACCGCACGGAAAGCACGTGGTTTGAGTAGATTCAAATCAATACGGCCATCTACAGAAGTTGCGTAGCAGATCTCACCATTTTGTGGGTCTTTACCAAACCAAGTGTCTTTCGGTTGAATCACGGGAATATCAAATAAAGGCTCAGAAAGACCGTCAACCAAACCTGCAATCCACAAGGGTGTACTGATATATAAGGTTCCACGCTGGCCGGCAGGAATATAAATCGGATCAACGGGTCGAATCACCACTGAGCGATCCGCCAAGCGAGGCATCAAATGAAAGATGCCATTGGTTTTATGAAACATATAACGTTCAATTTTTGCAGGAGGTGGCATGGCAAATTCAATATCATTCAATATTCGCCACTGCTGCTCGTAGTCATACTGAAATTGAGGGCGATGATATTCCAAACGCCACTCTTTGATGCCGCGAGTGAGACGAAAGAGCAATGAACCGAATTGCCACGCTTTGGCCTGTTGAATTTCGAATTGTTGTTCGCCCCACCATTTCAAAGTGTCAGAATGGGGAGCTTGATATTGATTATTTTGAGACAAGATGCAAAATTCCTGTGTGAGTATGCTAAACAGACTTCACGCTGTAATCTGCTTAGAGTACACTCAATACTTTCTCTTATCATTATTTGTGTGATGCAAATACTTAAACAAATACAAATTCCTTATAGTTTTGCTAAACGACATGGCGTTTTGTTACGTTATGAAGGTGATCAAGTTTTTATTGTACGACGCAAGGACACCGCGCGTATTGCTTTGCAGGAAGCTCGTCGAATTTTGGGGAAATCCGCTCACGATCAATTGTGTACTGATCAAGAGTTTCATGCCTTACTGAGTTCTAGCTATGCAGGGGATACTGGTGAGTCGCAACAAGTTGCGGCAGGTCTAGAAGATCATCCAGATTTATTGAGTTTGGCGGATCAAGTACCTGAAGCTGAAGACTTGATGGATCAGGAAGATGATGCCCCGATTGTCCGTCTAATCAATGCTTTACTGTCTGAAGCGATTCGTGTCAGTGCCTCTGATATTCATATCGAAGCTTTTGAGAAAAAGCTTTCTGTACGATTACGTGTCGATGGTCAACTACGTGAAATTGTCCAGCCACGCCGTGAATTAGCACCATTATTGGTGTCACGTATCAAAGTCATGGCGAAACTGGATATCGCGGAAAAGCGTGTTCCACAAGATGGCCGTATTTCATTACGTCTCGCAGGGCGTGAAGTGGATGTCCGTGTCTCAACTTTACCGTCTTCGCATGGCGAACGTGTGGTCATGCGTTTGCTGGACAAGCAAGCGGGACGCTTAAACATGACTCATTTAGGCTTGATGCAAAATGACTATGATCGTTTAACGCAACTGGTTCATCGACCACATGGCATTATCTTGGTAACTGGTCCAACAGGTTCAGGTAAAACCACCACCTTGTATGCAGCATTGTCAGATTTGAATGACCATACTCGTAACATTTTGACTGCCGAAGATCCGATCGAATATCAATTGGAAGGCATTGGTCAAACACAGGTCAATACCAAAGTGGATATGACCTTTGCGCGTGCGTTAAAAGCGATGTTGCGTCAAGACCCAGATGTGGTGATGGTCGGTGAGATTCGTGACTTGGAAACTGCGGAAATTGCAGTACAAGCCTCTTTGACAGGTCACTTGGTGTTATCCACCCTGCATACCAATACTGCGATAGGAGCCGTGACGCGTTTAAAAGATATGGGGATCGAGCCTTTCTTATTGGCGAGTTCCTTGATCGGTGTGATTGCGCAGCGTCTGGTTCGTACTTTATGCCCACATTGTGTCACGTGGCGTAAGGCCGATGATTTTGAGCGACAAGTATTTCAGCATCTCAAAGTTGATGAACATATGGAATTGCCTGAACCACATGGTTGTGAAAAATGTTCACATGTTGGTTTTAGTGGACGTACGGCAATTTATGAAATTGTACCAGTCGATGAGTCGATGCGCCGTTTGATTCATGGCAATGCGGCTGAGTATGAGTTGGAAAATCATGCGCGTCGTTATGCAGCTTCGATTCGTGATGATGGTTTATTAAAGGTCTTAGCTGGAAAAACCACATTAGAAGAAGTGCTTCGTGTAACCAATGAAGCTGCCGAAGAATAAATAAACCTATACATAAAAAACAGCATGGTTATCCATGCTGTTTTTTTATTGGGAAAGCTGAATGTTTATTCAGTCGTCACAATATTAAAGTTCACATCAATATTGTTACGTGTTGCATTTGAATAAGGGCAAACGATATGTGCAGCAGCAACCAATTGTTCTGCTTCTGCTTGTTCCATTCCAACTAAATAAACATTGAGTGTTACTTCGATACCAAAACCATTTGGAATCGGGCCAATGCCGACTTCGCCTTCAACATACGCATCTTTAGTAATCTTAAATTTATCACGGTTGGCAACAAACTTCATTGCACCTAAGAAACATGCAGAATAACCAGCAGCAAACAATTGCTCTGGATTAGTGACTGCACCACCAGCGCCACCCATTTCTTTTGGTACACCTAATTGAACATCTAAAACACCGTCAGAAGAAGTTGCACGGCCATCACGACCACCTGTTGCTTTCGCTTTTGCACGATAAACGACTTGTTCTAAAGACATGATAATTATCCCTGAATATTATTGAATGCAATTTGATCGTACTGGATCTAAATTAAAATACAAGTCAGCAAACGTTATAGATCCTGCCATCTTTAGTTGTTATACGTGTAGGGAAGTTTTTATGTTTTATAGGTGTTTTTATTTATGAGCAAGGGGAGTGGTCGGTTGTGCATTTGATATGAATGTAAGTGCTAATTGCTTGGATCGTGAAGATTCGCGACTAGGAGCAATAAATTGGTCTAGAGAATCGTTTTTATTGTTTAACCAAAACAAAAAGCATAAGTGATGAGACTTATGCCAAATGCTAGACCATAAATTTGATGTATCAATTACCAGAGATCGGCAATTTTTTTCATAAGACGGGCACGATAACGTGCTGTCGGGTTGCTGAGATTGTTTTGAGCTTCAAGTTCAAAATGTTGCTGCCATGCTTTGATCATTTCTAGGGTTGTGCCTTTTTGTTTAATGACCATAACGTCTTCACGTTGAATATTGTCTAATCTCTGCCTTGCACCTTCAGCACCTGTTCCCCAACCAATGATCCATTGCCCAAAAGCATTCAGCGATAAATTTTGTGGCGTAGACAAAACACGAGATGATTGAGTTGATTCATCACCATCTACATCTACAGATGTCGCGTGAAGTTGTACAGCAGTCCCCAAAAAAAAGAAAATAACAATAAATCTAAACATGAATAAAGCTTAATAAGAATTAACGGATAATGTTACATCATAGCTAGCCTAAAGTTGGCTGACTTTGTTCTACTATGATCAATAATTTGTATTAAATCATGATTCTATACATCAGGCATTTATAAAAGTTGATCATTGCAGTCAGATTGATCTTGGGTGGTTGTATTTTGTACAGTGGTGCGTTGAAATTGGTATAAAGATGAAGATGGAATTAATAGGCAATAATCTTACGATGTTGCATTAACGGCATTGCAAGACGAAGTTTGTTTTGTATCTCAAGGTCAAATTCACTAGTGATTAGGCCGTATCCTTCAGTTTCAACGCTTTGCAGCAATTGGCCACGGCTATCTGCAATGCCTGCATGTCCCCATGTTTGACGTTGTTCACCATGCCAACCTTGTTGTGCAGCACCTAAGACATAGCACTGGCTGTCCATGGCTCGTGCTTGTAGCAATAATTGCCAGTGGAGCTGACCTGTGGTGTAAGTAAAAGCCGCAGGAGCAGTAAGAATATCTGCACGTTGTTGACGTAAGCTTAAAGCAAGTTCAGGGAAACGTAAGTCATAGCAGACCATCAGACCAATATTGCCAAAAGGTGTTTTTGCGACAACCACTTGATCGCCAGGTTCAAAGAATTTAGATTCTTGATAACCACCTACAGCATCACCGACTTGTACATCAAACAAGTGGATTTTGTCATAACGTGCTTCAGTCCCTTCAGGGCTAATGCATAAGCTAACAGTGCGAACACGGCCATCTTGAATGATCGAGCCATCTGGACGGAAAGGGCATGGGAGTGTACCTGCAACAATCCAGATTTGATAACGATGTGCCAATTGTTCTAGACGTGCTTGAATTGCTTCGAATTGTGCTGCGGTTTCACGCTGCTTACCCGCAGCAAAGCAAACAAAATTCTCTGGAAAAACAATCAGCTCAGCACCTTGAGCCTTACTTTGTTGAAGTAATGATTCGATGACATCGAAGTTTACTTCAATGTCGTTTTGAGAATTCATCTGTGCAACAGAAAGTAAGGTCATAGGGAGATCACGATACTGAGTTTAACGATCAAGCGTTTTGTTTTTGTACGTCGAGATTTAAGCAATCTTGCTCTTTTTGCAATTGCTTAACCAGTGGTTCAAACATATTTTGGTTATTTTCGTTCAAGTGCATCAGTGTTTTGTGTGCGTCGAGCACTGTATTAAGCATTGCGCTATGCGTGACTTGCTCTTCTGTGAGTTCCAAAGTACATACACTTGGATCACCACAGTAGTTTAAAATCACAAATACTTGCCCGAGCCCCATGCTATTGGCCAAGGTAGTAATGTCTGGATTTGTCGAGAGCATAACGGCTTGTATGTGATGAACTTGCTTAAGCTTTAAACCTAGTTTTGCCAATATACCTAAAACAGTACTGTCAATAAACGTGGTTTCGGTTAAGTCAACGATTGCACCAACAACATTTTGCTGTTGTTCAATTCGATTGAGTAGTTTGTCTAGACTTATACAAGAGTGAGCACGCACTTCGCCAATAAGCTTGAAAATATGCGTTCCGTTCAAACTTGCATATTCAACATGACCTGTTGACATATAAATGCCATTTTCAGAGAAAGGATATCAAATTATCCCATAGTGATATTGGAGACACAAGTGGTTGAGGGGTGTGATTTAATTAAGATATTGATTTTACTGTTAATTCATTCGGCATATGCTTAAAATTGCAATGTCATCTGCTACATGTTCAGGGGCTTTGAATGAGTCATTTTGAAGATGTTCGACCAATTGATTAAACTGATCGTTCAGACCACCATCAAATGGTTCCAAGGCACCATCAGAACATAAAATGAACCGCGCATGACGACTTAATTTACAGTGGTGCTCTTCGACTTCAAGCTCTTCAGTCAGGCCAAGTGGAAAGCTACTGGTCGTTAAAATCTGAGGTGGTTGATTCGGTTCAAAAATAATGGGGGGAGGGTAATGTCCCGCACTTGACCAACGCACTTCATGGGTGACTAAGTTTAGGATCCCAGCAACCATGGTAATGTGTTTCTCAATATTCTCTTGTACCAACATCGCATTAAGCTTTTGAATCAATTGGCTTGGTGTTTTTGAACGGCCATGAAAGGCTGCCATCCACGAGGTTAATAAGCTACTGGTGACACCATGTCCTGAAACATCAGCCAAATAAAACAATACCTCTTCATCATTTAAACGCCAATAATCATACCAATCCCCAGATAAATAAGCAGACGGTTGAAAAAGGGATTCAAACTGATAGTTGGGTAATTCGATTGGGTTCGGTAAAAGACGTTTTTGTAATTCGGCAGCAGAAGGTAAATCTCGACTATCTTGATTACGTTTGTATTGAGCATCTATTTTAAACAAAGAATGAATCGGATTTTTTGGCAAACTATCCCAAATCCAACCTGCTAATGCACCTTGTTCCCATGCTTGTGCTAATGCTGTGCCCTCATGTTCAAATGCAAGCACAATTGTTGGGAGCTTCCACTGATATTTTAAAAAGTCTTGTACATCGGCAATTGCAATGATGGTTTGATCATACAAATCCAAATCATCAATTTGAATGATCTGCAAACTCGGTAACTCAGTTAAAGCTTGATCTAAACAAGGTACGGAACGCGTGGGTTGTATGAAATACATAGATGAATAGCCAATCCTTTGTATGATCATTTAAAATTCATCATAGATGAAAGATGACCTTGGATATAGTATTGCCAGAGTTTAAATTCTCTGGCAATACATAAGTTTGTAAAACATTATTTTAAATTAATCATTTTTCATTGGAAGAGCTGTCATCAGTGTCATCTTCATCGCTAATGAAAGAAACATCATTTGAGTCGCCACGCTTTTCTGCGATCTGGAAAGCTTTACGTTGTAAATAGAAATCACGAATCATTGCGTACTTGTCACCTTTTAGACTTTCTTCAATATCAAGAATTTGAGAACGTGCATCAACCGCCTGTAATACATTGGTTGACCAATAAATACCTTCTTGATCATCTAATAAGTATTTTTGTGGACGACCATAGCTATCTGCGGCTAAACCAAAACCATCACGGAATGTACTTGGGCCGAAGAAAGGCAACATCACATAAGGACCAGATGGAACACCATAATAGCCTAGAGTCACACCAAAACTTTCCTCTTCAGTGCTTAAACCCAAACGACGGGCAGGATCAGCAAAACCCAAGGTTGTTAAAGTATTCACTGTAAAGCGCCCTAAGGTTTTTGCGGCGCGCGTTGGGCGACCCTGCATTAACTGGTTAACTGCATTCCAAGGTTCACCTAAGTTTTTGCGGAATTGACGATATGGACTACGCACAGGTTCTGGCACTTTAGCAACATATTGAATTGCAATAGGCTTTAATAAGTTACGGTCTAACATGTCATTGAATGCATAGACTTGGCGGTTCAATGGTTGTAGAGGGTCTTTAACAGAATCAGGTTGTGCTGCATTCGCATTCACTTTTAAGTCATCTTTAGTTAAATGCTTTAAATCTTTAATCGCTTGAATCGTTGAAGTCTTTTGCTCCGCAGTGACTTGGCTTGTTACAGCATTAGCTGAATCGCTGGGGGTTTCTTGTGCGAATACTGTTGAACATGCTCCAGCAGTTAACAACCCAAGCAAGATAAAATTTGAGTAATGCATATAAGTCCTTAATCGCTGTTAGAGCGAAATAATACAGCCATTAAAATGATTGCGTCATAGAACGCGAAACATAAAGATGAGCATATAGTTTAGTTGTTCTCCTATTATTAAAACAAATTCGGTCGAAAAATATAAGAAAAATTGTGATTTTGGTTTAAAAATGTTCACTCGAATAAAAAAGAATGAAAAGGGGGTTGTGTTGGTTTGGAAATGCTGTAGAATGCACATCCATCGGCGGTGATGCAGATAAAAACTTGTTGAGAAACAAGGATTTGGCTAGAGAGGTTAGATTCTTGGATTGGTTGATAAGTTTGCTAAATATCTAAATTACCTGTTGACTTTTAAGAAATTGAGAGTAATATAGCCGACCTAGCTTGATGATGACGAATCATCGAGAAGATCATTAAGAGAATAGAAGAACAACTTGTGTGGATTTTTACTGGTTGATCAATCGAAAATATTTCATTGATTGAATGGTAAAAATTTCTCGAAGTTTATTTGAGCGAATTTTTAGTCAGAAAATTGATGAGCCAAGATTTGTAGCCATAAGCTACTAATGATTTTAAACTGAAGAGTTTGATCATGGCTCAGATTGAACGCTGGCGGCAGGCTTAACACATGCAAGTCGAGCGGAGTTATGGTGCTTGCACTATGACTTAGCGGCGGACGGGTGAGTAATGCTTAGGAATCTGCCATTTAGTGGGGGACAACATTCCGAAAGGAATGCTAATACCGCATACGTCCTACGGGAGAAAGCAGGGGATCTTCGGACCTTGCGCTAAATGATGAGCCTAAGTCGGATTAGCTAGTTGGTGGGGTAAAGGCCTACCAAGGCGACGATCTGTAGCGGGTCTGAGAGGATGATCCGCCACACTGGGACTGAGACACGGCCCAGACTCCTACGGGAGGCAGCAGTGGGGAATATTGGACAATGGGCGGAAGCCTGATCCAGCCATGCCGCGTGTGTGAAGAAGGCCTTTTGGTTGTAAAGCACTTTAAGCGAGGAGGAGGCTCTCTTAGTTAATACCTAAGATGAGTGGACGTTACTCGCAGAATAAGCACCGGCTAACTCTGTGCCAGCAGCCGCGGTAATACAGAGGGTGCGAGCGTTAATCGGATTTACTGGGCGTAAAGCGTGCGTAGGCGGCTGATTAAGTCGGATGTGAAATCCCTGAGCTTAACTTAGGAATTGCATTCGATACTGGTCAGCTAGAGTATGGGAGAGGATGGTAGAATTCCAGGTGTAGCGGTGAAATGCGTAGAGATCTGGAGGAATACCGATGGCGAAGGCAGCCATCTGGCCTAATACTGACGCTGAGGTACGAAAGCATGGGGAGCAAACAGGATTAGATACCCTGGTAGTCCATGCCGTAAACGATGTCTACTAGCCGTTGGGGCCTTTGAGGCTTTAGTGGCGCAGCTAACGCGATAAGTAGACCGCCTGGGGAGTACGGTCGCAAGACTAAAACTCAAATGAATTGACGGGGGCCCGCACAAGCGGTGGAGCATGTGGTTTAATTCGATGCAACGCGAAGAACCTTACCTGGTCTTGACATAGTAAGAACTTTCCAGAGATGGATTGGTGCCTTCGGGAACTTACATACAGGTGCTGCATGGCTGTCGTCAGCTCGTGTCGTGAGATGTTGGGTTAAGTCCCGCAACGAGCGCAACCCTTTTCCTTATTTGCCAGCGGGTTAAGCCGGGAACTTTAAGGATACTGCCAGTGACAAACTGGAGGAAGGCGGGGACGACGTCAAGTCATCATGGCCCTTACGACCAGGGCTACACACGTGCTACAATGGTCGGTACAAAGGGTTGCTACCTAGCGATAGGATGCTAATCTCAAAAAGCCGATCGTAGTCCGGATTGGAGTCTGCAACTCGACTCCATGAAGTCGGAATCGCTAGTAATCGCGGATCAGAATGCCGCGGTGAATACGTTCCCGGGCCTTGTACACACCGCCCGTCACACCATGGGAGTTTGTTGCACCAGAAGTAGGTAGTCTAACCGTAAGGAGGACGCTTACCACGGTGTGGCCGATGACTGGGGTGAAGTCGTAACAAGGTAGCCGTAGGGGAACCTGCGGCTGGATCACCTCCTTAACGAAAGATTGGTGACCGGTAAGAATCCACAACAAGTTGTTCTTCGAAGATGTATCTGAGGGTCTGTAGCTCAGTTGGTTAGAGCACACGCTTGATAAGCGTGGGGTCACAAGTTCAAGTCTTGTCAGACCCACCAAATCTGATTGCAGTAGCTTAGATTGAAAGATATGTCGTTCATTAAGTGATAAGCTGGGGACTTAGCTTAGTTGGTAGAGCGCCTGCTTTGCACGCAGGAGGTCAGGAGTTCGACTCTCCTAGTCTCCACCATACATTACGAAGTAATGTAGAAAACGAAAGTTAAATTCCAAAGATAGCTTATAGAAATTAATAAATAAGAAGATCGAATGATCTTGGTTTATTAACTTCTGTGATTTATCACAGTTTACTACTCACCGACGAGGTGGTAGTTAATCATTAACAGATTAGAAAATTGAGTCTGAAATAAATTGTTCAAACTCGATTAATTTGACACTAACGGTAATACGTAAGTATTTCAGTTAGATGAAGAATTAATCTGAGAACTAGCAAAAACACTGAATCAAGCGTTTTGGTATATGAATTAGATTGAAGCTGTATAGTGATTAAATTCACAGACAACAGATAGTAGCAATTAAGTTTGCAACGATAACACTCACTTGTATGTGTTAACGACTGTTTGGGGTTGTATAGTCAAGTAATTAAGTGCATGTGGTGGATGCCTTGGCAGTCAGAGGCGATGAAAGACGTAATAGCCTGCGATAAGCTCCGGGGAGGCGGCAAATATCCTTTGATCCGGAGATTTCTGAATGGGGGAACCCACCCGCTATAAGGCGGGTATCATAAGCTGAATACATAGGCTTATGAAGCGAACGAGGGGAAGTGAAACATCTCAGTACCCTTAGGAAAAGAAATCAATTGAGATTCCCTTAGTAGCGGCGAGCGAACGGGGAGCAGCCCATTAAGTTGTGTGTGTTCTAGTGGAACGCTCTGGGAAGTGCGAACGTAGAGGGTGATATTCCCGTACACGAAAGGGCACACACAATGATGACGAGTAGGGCGAGGCACGTGAAACCTTGTCTGAATATGGGGGGACCATCCTCCAAGGCTAAATACTCCTGACTGACCGATAGTGAACCAGTACCGTGAGGGAAAGGCGAAAAGAACCCCTGTGAGGGGAGTGAAATAGATCCTGAAACCGCATGCATACAAGCAGTGGGAGCCGACTTGTTCGGTGACTGCGTACCTTTTGTATAATGGGTCAGCGACTTATATTCAGTAGCAAGGTTAACCGAATAGGGGAGCCGTAGAGAAATCGAGTCTTAATAGGGCGTTTAGTTGCTGGGTATAGACCCGAAACCAGGCGATCTATCCATGAGCAGGTTGAAGGTTGGGTAACACTAACTGGAGGACCGAACCCACTGTCGTTGAAAAGCCAGGGGATGACTTGTGGATAGGGGTGAAAGGCTAATCAAGCCTGGTGATAGCTGGTTCTCCCCGAAAGCTATTTAGGTAGCGCCTCGGACGAATACCATTGGGGGTAGAGCACTGTTTCGGCTAGGGGGTCATCCCGACTTACCAAACCGATGCAAACTCCGAATACCAATGAGTACTATCCGGGAGACAGACTGCGGGTGCTAACGTCCGTAGTCAAGAGGAAAACAATCCAGACCGCCAGCTAAGGCCCCAAAATCATAGTTAAGTGGGAAACGATGTGGGAAGGCATAGACAGCTAGGAGGTTGGCTTAGAAGCAGCCACCCTTTAAAGAAAGCGTAATAGCTCACTAGTCGAGTCGGCCTGCGCGGAAGATGTAACGGGGCTAAAACTATGTGCCGAAGCTGCGGATTTGACTTTAAGTCAAGTGGTAGGGGAGCGTTCTGTAAGCCGATGAAGGTGTATTGAGAAGTATGCTGGAGGTATCAGAAGTGCGAATGCTGACGTGAGTAACGACAAAACGGGTGAAAAACCCGTTCGCTGAAAGACCAAGGGTTCCAGTCCAACGTTAATCGGGGCTGGGTGAGTCGACCCCTAAGGCGAGGCCGAGAGGCGTAGTCGATGGGAAATTGGTTAATATTCCAATACTTCTGTGTAATGCGATGAGAGGACGGAGAAGGTTAAGTCAGCCTGGCGTTGGTTGTCTAGGTGGAAGGTTGTAGGCATGTATCTTAGGCAAATCCGGGGTACTCTATGCTGAGAACTGATAGCAAGCTGTACTTGTACAGTGAAGTGGCTGATACCATGCTTCCAGGAAAAGTCTCTAAGCTTCA
>NZ_KE007349.1:0-58996 GCF_000400715.1 Acinetobacter genomosp. 15BJ
GAGTTTGATCATGGCTCAGATTGAACGCTGGCGGCAGGCTTAACACATGCAAGTCGAGCGGAGTTATGGTGCTTGCACTATGACTTAGCGGCGGACGGGTGAGTAATGCTTAGGAATCTGCCATTTAGTGGGGGGCAACATTCCGAAAGGAATGCTAATACCGCATACGTCCTACGGGAGAAAGCAGGGGATCTTCGGACCTTGCGCTAAATGATGAGCCTAAGTCGGATTAGCTAGTTGGTGGGGTAAAGGCCTACCAAGGCGACGATCTGTAGCGGGTCTGAGAGGATGATCCGCCACACTGGGACTGAGACACGGCCCAGACTCCTACGGGAGGCAGCAGTGGGGAATATTGGACAATGGGCGGAAGCCTGATCCAGCCATGCCGCGTGTGTGAAGAAGGCCTTTTGGTTGTAAAGCACTTTAAGCGAGGAGGAGGCTCTCTTAGTTAATACCTAAGATGAGTGGACGTTACTCGCAGAATAAGCACCGGCTAACTCTGTGCCAGCAGCCGCGGTAATACAGAGGGTGCGAGCGTTAATCGGATTTACTGGGCGTAAAGCGTGCGTAGGCGGCTGATTAAGTCGGATGTGAAATCCCTGAGCTTAACTTAGGAATTGCATTCGATACTGGTCAGCTAGAGTATGGGAGAGGATGGTAGAATTCCAGGTGTAGCGGTGAAATGCGTAGAGATCTGGAGGAATACCGATGGCGAAGGCAGCCATCTGGCCTAATACTGACGCTGAGGTACGAAAGCATGGGGAGCAAACAGGATTAGATACCCTGGTAGTCCATGCCGTAAACGATGTCTACTAGCCGTTGGGGCCTTTGAGGCTTTAGTGGCGCAGCTAACGCGATAAGTAGACCGCCTGGGGAGTACGGTCGCAAGACTAAAACTCAAATGAATTGACGGGGGCCCGCACAAGCGGTGGAGCATGTGGTTTAATTCGATGCAACGCGAAGAACCTTACCTGGTCTTGACATAGTAAGAACTTTCCAGAGATGGATTGGTGCCTTCGGGAACTTACATACAGGTGCTGCATGGCTGTCGTCAGCTCGTGTCGTGAGATGTTGGGTTAAGTCCCGCAACGAGCGCAACCCTTTTCCTTATTTGCCAGCGGGTTAAGCCGGGAACTTTAAGGATACTGCCAGTGACAAACTGGAGGAAGGCGGGGACGACGTCAAGTCATCATGGCCCTTACGACCAGGGCTACACACGTGCTACAATGGTCGGTACAAAGGGTTGCTACCTAGCGATAGGATGCTAATCTCAAAAAGCCGATCGTAGTCCGGATTGGAGTCTGCAACTCGACTCCATGAAGTCGGAATCGCTAGTAATCGCGGATCAGAATGCCGCGGTGAATACGTTCCCGGGCCTTGTACACACCGCCCGTCACACCATGGGAGTTTGTTGCACCAGAAGTAGGTAGTCTAACCGTAAGGAGGACGCTTACCACGGTGTGGCCGATGACTGGGGTGAAGTCGTAACAAGGTAGCCGTAGGGGAACCTGCGGCTGGATCACCTCCTTAACGAAAGATTGGTGACCGGTAAGAATCCACAACAAGTTGTTCTTCGAAGATGTATCTGAGGGTCTGTAGCTCAGTTGGTTAGAGCACACGCTTGATAAGCGTGGGGTCACAAGTTCAAGTCTTGTCAGACCCACCAAATCTGATTGCAGTAGCTTAGATTGAAAGATATGTCGTTCATTAAGTGATAAGCTGGGGACTTAGCTTAGTTGGTAGAGCGCCTGCTTTGCACGCAGGAGGTCAGGAGTTCGACTCTCCTAGTCTCCACCATACATTACGAAGTAATGTAGAAAACGAAAGTTAAATTCCAAAGATAGCTTATAGAAATTAATAAATAAGAAGATCGAATGATCTTGGTTTATTAACTTCTGTGATTTATCACAGTTTACTACTCACCGACGAGGTGGTAGTTAATCATTAACAGATTAGAAAATTGAGTCTGAAATAAATTGTTCAAACTCGATTAATTTGACACTAACGGTAATACGTAAGTATTTCAGTTAGATGAAGAATTAATCTGAGAACTAGCAAAAACACTGAATCAAGCGTTTTGGTATATGAATTAGATTGAAGCTGTATAGTGATTAAATTCACAGACAACAGATAGTAGCAATTAAGTTTGCAACGATAACACTCACTTGTATGTGTTAACGACTGTTTGGGGTTGTATAGTCAAGTAATTAAGTGCATGTGGTGGATGCCTTGGCAGTCAGAGGCGATGAAAGACGTAATAGCCTGCGATAAGCTCCGGGGAGGCGGCAAATATCCTTTGATCCGGAGATTTCTGAATGGGGGAACCCACCCGCTATAAGGCGGGTATCATAAGCTGAATACATAGGCTTATGAAGCGAACGAGGGGAAGTGAAACATCTCAGTACCCTTAGGAAAAGAAATCAATTGAGATTCCCTTAGTAGCGGCGAGCGAACGGGGAGCAGCCCATTAAGTTGTGTGTGTTCTAGTGGAACGCTCTGGGAAGTGCGAACGTAGAGGGTGATATTCCCGTACACGAAAGGGCACACACAATGATGACGAGTAGGGCGAGGCACGTGAAACCTTGTCTGAATATGGGGGGACCATCCTCCAAGGCTAAATACTCCTGACTGACCGATAGTGAACCAGTACCGTGAGGGAAAGGCGAAAAGAACCCCTGTGAGGGGAGTGAAATAGATCCTGAAACCGCATGCATACAAGCAGTGGGAGCCGACTTGTTCGGTGACTGCGTACCTTTTGTATAATGGGTCAGCGACTTATATTCAGTAGCAAGGTTAACCGAATAGGGGAGCCGTAGAGAAATCGAGTCTTAATAGGGCGTTTAGTTGCTGGGTATAGACCCGAAACCAGGCGATCTATCCATGAGCAGGTTGAAGGTTGGGTAACACTAACTGGAGGACCGAACCCACTGTCGTTGAAAAGCCAGGGGATGACTTGTGGATAGGGGTGAAAGGCTAATCAAGCCTGGTGATAGCTGGTTCTCCCCGAAAGCTATTTAGGTAGCGCCTCGGACGAATACCATTGGGGGTAGAGCACTGTTTCGGCTAGGGGGTCATCCCGACTTACCAAACCGATGCAAACTCCGAATACCAATGAGTACTATCCGGGAGACAGACTGCGGGTGCTAACGTCCGTAGTCAAGAGGAAAACAATCCAGACCGCCAGCTAAGGCCCCAAAATCATAGTTAAGTGGGAAACGATGTGGGAAGGCATAGACAGCTAGGAGGTTGGCTTAGAAGCAGCCACCCTTTAAAGAAAGCGTAATAGCTCACTAGTCGAGTCGGCCTGCGCGGAAGATGTAACGGGGCTAAAACTATGTGCCGAAGCTGCGGATTTGACTTTAAGTCAAGTGGTAGGGGAGCGTTCTGTAAGCCGATGAAGGTGTATTGAGAAGTATGCTGGAGGTATCAGAAGTGCGAATGCTGACGTGAGTAACGACAAAACGGGTGAAAAACCCGTTCGCTGAAAGACCAAGGGTTCCAGTCCAACGTTAATCGGGGCTGGGTGAGTCGACCCCTAAGGCGAGGCCGAGAGGCGTAGTCGATGGGAAATTGGTTAATATTCCAATACTTCTGTGTAATGCGATGAGAGGACGGAGAAGGTTAAGTCAGCCTGGCGTTGGTTGTCTAGGTGGAAGGTTGTAGGCATGTATCTTAGGCAAATCCGGGGTACTCTATGCTGAGAACTGATAGCAAGCTGTACTTGTACAGTGAAGTGGCTGATACCATGCTTCCAGGAAAAGTCTCTAAGCTTCAGTTACACAGGAATCGTACCCGAAACCGACACAGGTGGTCAGGTCGAGTAGACCAAAGCGCTTGAGAGAACTCTGCTGAAGGAACTAGGCAAAATGGTACCGTAACTTCGGGAGAAGGTACGCTGCTGACGGTGATGGGACTTGCTCCCTGAGCTATTGGCAGCAACAGAAACCAGGCCGCTGCAACTGTTTATTAAAAACATAGCACTCTGCAAACACGAAAGTGGACGTATAGGGTGTGATGCCTGCCCGGTGCTGGAAGGTTAATTGATGGGGTTAGCGTAAGCGAAGCTCTTGATCGAAGCCCCAGTAAACGGCGGCCGTAACTATAACGGTCCTAAGGTAGCGAAATTCCTTGTCGGGTAAGTTCCGACCTGCACGAATGGCATAATGATGGCGGCGCTGTCTCCAGCAGAGGCTCAGTGAAATCGAAATCGCTGTGAAGATGCAGTGTACCCGCGGCTAGACGGAAAGACCCCGTGAACCTTTACTGCAGCTTGACATTGAACTTTGACCTTACTTGTGTAGGATAGGTGGGAGGCTTTGAAGTTAGAACGCTAGTTCTAATGGAGCCGTCCTTGAAATACCACCCTGGTAATGTTGAGGTTCTAACTCTGCCCCGTAATCCGGGGCGAGGACCATGTCTGGTGGGTAGTTTGACTGGGGCGGTCTCCTCCTAAAGAGTAACGGAGGAGTACGAAGGTGCGCTCAGCGTGGTCGGAAATCACGCGTAGAGTATAAAGGCAAAAGCGCGCTTAACTGCGAGACCCACAAGTCGAGCAGGTACGAAAGTAGGTCTTAGTGATCCGGTGGTTCTGTATGGAAGGGCCATCGCTCAACGGATAAAAGGTACTCTGGGGATAACAGGCTGATACCGCCCAAGAGTTCATATCGACGGCGGTGTTTGGCACCTCGATGTCGGCTCATCTCATCCTGGGGCTGAAGCAGGTCCCAAGGGTATGGCTGTTCGCCATTTAAAGAGGTACGCGAGCTGGGTTTAGAACGTCGTGAGACAGTTCGGTCCCTATCTACCGTGGGCGCTGGAAATTTGAGAGGATCTGCTCCTAGTACGAGAGGACCAGAGTGGACGAACCTCTGGTGTACCGGTTGTGACGCCAGTCGCATCGCCGGGTAGCTATGTTCGGAAGGGATAACCGCTGAAAGCATCTAAGCGGGAAGCCTACCTCAAGATAAGATTTCCCTAGGAATTTATTCCTCTAAAGAGCCGTTCGAGACTAGGACGTTGATAGGTTGGGTGTGGAAGCACGGTGACGTGTGAAGCTGACCAATACTAATTGCTCGTGAGGCTTGACTATACAACACCCAAGCAGTTGTATATAAAGCTCAATTCGATTCAAAACCAAACAGTCAGAAGTGAAAACAACTGATTGAACTTGATTTAGTGAATAAACTAGTTACAATACAGACCAATTATCTAATCCGTTAATAACTCTTTGGACCGTAAGTAAGGCATACGACAATACATCGTGATTAAGACCCGAAAGCACCACAACAGTTTGCTGGCGACAATAGCAAGAGTGAACCACCTGATCCCTTCCCGAACTCAGAAGTGAAACCTCTTAGCGCTGATGGTAGTGTGGCACTTGCCATGTGAGAGTAAGTCATCGCCAGCTTTTAAATACTAAACACCCCCAACCTAACGGTTGGGGGTGTTTTTTATTGGACGGAAGAAAATTGGTAGAAGAAAATGAAATAGATTCTGCTTTTAGCATTATTCTAAGTTTTTATTTAATCCTGTTTTAATTTAGATCGATTCTAAAATTTATTCCATTCATTATTTATTTGTTAAAAGTTATAGAAAATATCTCGATTTAATAAAATAGTTTGATTAAGTTCACTTTAATCCTCCTTACTTGAAGATAAACTTTATTTACACAAAATCTATATTATGGTTACATTAGACATATTTTTATAATGAAAAATCTAATTCCATTTTGGGATTTGATCGGGGTTAAAAGGAATGAGTATGAATAAAAAACAACTTACTTTAAAGTTGTCTGCAATTGCTGTCTCTGTGTTATTAGCTAGTTGTGGTGGCGGAGGCGGTGGCTATTACGGTTCAAATGATAATAGTTCCTCTGGCGGCAATGGACAGACTCCTGTAACAGCAGTAAATATTACAAATATTACTTTATATGATACGAATAATACCGTAACAAACTCGATTACTGCGGCTGGTGCAACTGCTAAAGTAAAAGTGACGGATGCATCAGGGAAGGGGATCAGTGGAGCAATCGTTACTTTCACTGGTGAAGGTGTCTCTTTTGGTACAACAAATGGTGCAGTACTGACGAATGCTGATGGGGAAGCAAGTATTTCGATAAAGCCGCAAGATTTGAATGCAACAGGTGCATATCAGCTTTCTGCGACAACAAGCTTTAATGGTACAACAGCTGCGACGAAGCCATATAATTTTGTTTTACAAGCCGCAAATATTGTTTTAGTTGGGATGGCTGCTGCCGCAACTCAATTAGAATCGGGCGCATCTACGAATATTACCTTGAAGACACAAGACTCAAGTACGAAGGCTAATCAGAATAATGTTACTGTAAGCTTTAGTACAACATGTGGAACATTTGAACCAGCAAGTGTTGTTTCGTCAAATCAAGGGGATGTAACAACCTCTTATAAAGCAATTGGAGCTGATGGGAAACTATGTGAAGGTCAGCAGACTATTCGAGCATCAGGTTCAAATATTCCAGAATCAAAAGTTGATGTGAATATTGCTGCAATTGAAGCTAATTCTTTAAAATATACAACATCAAGTCCAGTGAGTTTAGGTATTAGAAGTAGTGGTACTGCTGCATCAGGCCAAATTGAATTTACTTTATATGCGAATGGAACTCCTGCTGCAAATAAAAATGTAAATATAGAGCTAGTTCGAGCTCCAGAAGATTTAAGCTTTATCTCTTTAGGTAATCAAAATCCGAAAACTGTCAAAAGTGACCCAAATGGTAAAGTTGTTGTTACATTATATCCAGGTGATAAACCAGGGCCTGTTGAGATCAAAGCAACTCTAGCCTCTAATATTGCTGTTTCAGCATTATCTAAAAATGTTTCTGTTTCAACAGGGCGTACAACTCAAGATGGCTTTAGTCTATCCGTGAGTAAAAATGCATTGCAAAATAAAGTCGATGGTGATAGCGCAACTATTAATGTCATGTTAAGAGACCGCACGGGCAATCCTGTACCTAATGGAACTGTGGTGAGTTTTATTAGCGAAGGTGGAGTCGTTACTCCGAATTGTTCGACAAACAATGGTCGTTGTTCGGTCACTTTATCGGTTCAAGACCCACGTCCTTTAGACAACCGTGTTACCGTTTTAGCTTATGTTGAAGGGGATAAGAGTTTTACTGATTTAGATGGCGATAACCTTTATACTAAAGGGGTTGATAAGCTTCTTAGCAATATTGGTAGCTTCTTCCGTGATGATAATGAAAATAATCAATATGATAATAACTATGGTATTGGAGAGTTTCTTTACAACCGAAAAATTGTAGGTAACAAGGCTGCATGTGCATCCTCCACGATCAGTCAGCCAAATATTGCTGATACTTGTGACGATAATTTAGATTCTATTTTACGCCAGCAATTAGTATTTGCATTTTCAGAGAATACGGCAACATTTACAAATATTGATGCGAGTAATGGCTTATTATCTTTTGGCTTATATGGGAATAGTATGCAAGGTGTTCCTATGCCAACAGGTTCTACTGTAAGCGTTACGCCTGAAGATAATACTAAAGATAATAATTTATCTTGCACCGCTGAATTAGTGCAAGGTAGCTCACCTGTGGCTAATGTATTTAATCTTCTGACACCAACGACTTTTAAAAATAGTACACAAGCCTTTTATGGTTATCGTTTAAAAGAGTGTGCTGTAGGTGATACCTTCAAAGTATCTGTGGCTGCTCCAGATGGTAAGGTTTCAACTATTTTTGTCGCTTATAAGTAGAAAAGTAATTTTGAAAAAAACAGCACTTCGGTGCTGTTTTTTTTATAAACTTGTACCTACACTCACTGTCGCTGTCGGACGAACTTGGAAAGAACTACAAGCTGAGATAGAGAGAATACAGAAAAGGATAATGGCGAGTTTTGACATGGTTCTTGATCTATTGAAAAAGAACCATCATCTTATAAATACAAAGCTTTAACTATTTGGATCAGGTAATGAAATGTAATGAATTTAATCGTCCAGTAAATCCATTTGTTTAGCAATCTGATATAAATTATTCGAACGGTTACCAGTACGGCAGAACATTAAAATTGGTTTTGGCAGTTCATTATAATGATTGGCGAATGTACGGACATCGAGTTCAGTGATTTGACCTGCTACGACAGGTTGATAGACATAGTCTAAACCCGCAGTACGCGCTGATTCTTCGATCTGTGCACTGGTTGGCTGCTCAGAACCGCCTTCCATATCTGGACGGTTATTAATAATCGATTTAAAGCCTTTCTCAACCACTTGCTCAACATGCTCAGGGCCAATTTGACCTGCAAAACCAACATTCTCTGTCATCTTGTCACTCCAAAAACAAACAAAACATTTTATGCTCTATCATAGCATTAAGCTCGATCTTGGGTTTAAATGTCTATAGTAAATAAGTGATGATAATTAAAAGATAAGGCAATGGAGCGCGCATGCATACCTATACCGTTGAGCCGTTGTATGTTGCAAGTGGTGATGAAACCATCGCTGCGGATTTCTATCTACCTAAAGCCAATACCAAAGCTGCGGTGATTATCATGGCGCATGGTTTTGCGGGTTTGCGTCAATTTAAACTGGTTCAATATGCGCAGCGTTTTGCTCAAGCAGGTTATGCGGTGATTTTATTCGATTATCGTAATTGGGGTGGCAGTACAGGGAAGCCACGAGAATTGGTTTCACTCAGCGCCCAACTTGATGACTGGAAGACCATTGTTCAATATGCTTCAAATTGCAAGCTGATTGATAGTCGACGGATTATCTTATGGGGAACTTCGCTCAGTGGTGGATATGCCTTAAGTCTGGCAACAGACCTGAAAAACATTCAGGCGGTCATGGTACAAGTCCCCTATGTTGATGGGGCTGAGACGGCTAAGCTTTACCCTTTGCAACGTTATCCCGAAGCATTAAAGCGCTCCAGTCAGGATTATATGGGATCTAAGATGGGGTTGGTGCCTAAAACCTTACCTGTCGTCGATCAATATCGATTGTGTTTCCTACCGACTTCAGATAGTTATTATGGCTATCATTCAATTGTAAATCCTGACTATTATTGGAGCGGAGAAGTCCCTGCAAGGGTGTTCTTTAATTTAATGCGTTATCGTCCGATTCAGTTTGTTCGTAAAATTAATATTCCTGTTTTATTTATTGCAGCAAAGCATGACACGTTGATTCCAATTGAATCGAGTCGGGAAGCTGCGACCAATATTGCGCCATTTGTGAGCTATCATGAGTGGGAAATGAAACATTTTGATGTTTATCATGGTTCTTGGTTTGAAAAAGCAGTTACAACCCAATTAGAATTTTTACATCAACATATTGGAGTGATGTAGATGATTATTGTCTGTGCATCATGTGGTGCAAAAAATCGTGTACCCGAAGAAAAGTTAGCGGTTCATCCAAACTGTGGGCAATGCCATAAAGCTTTATTGCCTTTAGAGCCGATTGAACTCAATGAACAAAATTTCAGTAACTTCATCAGTAATTCAGATCTGCCTGTATTGATTGACTTGTGGGCAGAGTGGTGTGGTCCCTGCAAGATGATGGCACCTCACTTTGCTCAGGTTGCCAAGCAAAATCCCTATGTGATTTTTGCCAAAATTGATACCGAAGCTAATCCACGTTTAAGCGCTGCCTTTAATGTGCGTAGTATTCCGACCTTAGTCTTAATGAATAAAACCACTGAATTGGCGAGAATTAGTGGAGCCTTACGCGCACCTGAATTACAGCAATGGTTAGATCAGCAATTACAGCAACATCAAGGACATTAACATGAGTGAACGCCCAAATCATCCTGAAGGGATTTTATCTCTACAAAATATTGCCATGCCTGCTGATACCAATTGGAGTGGTGATGTTTTTGGAGGTTGGATTGTTTCTCAGATGGATTTAGCTGGAGCGATTCATGTTGAACGTTTTAGTAAAGGTCGTTGTGCAACCATTGCGATTAATCAGATGACCTTCCTTGTACCTGTCAAAGTGGGCAATGTGATTAGTTGCTATACCAAAATTCTGAAAGTTGGCGGCAGCTCAGTGCAGGTTCAAATCGAGGTGTGGAATAGTCATGATGACTCCCGTGAACCAGTGCGTATTACCGAGGGTGTATTTACCTTTGTCGCGGTGGATGTAAATGGTAAGAAACGTTTGATCTCAGAAGAGATTAAACAGGCATTTGCAGCAACACTATAAGCTTCAACAAGTGAGTAGCTTGGCAATACTTTTCATTGGAATATAAGCATGGCAGAAGAATTAGTTTTACAGCAAGGTCATAAAGCTGAGCAATATCAAAGTATCATTCCACAGATTCAAGCGATTGTTGAAGATGAGTCAGATGTGATTGCCAATCTCGCTAATATCTGCGCAGCGTTAAAACAGCAATTTGGCTGGTTTTGGATTGGTTTTTATCTAGTTAAGGACAATGAATTGGTTTTAGGCCCATTTCAAGGCCCAATCGCCTGTACTCGTATTGCCAAAGGTCGTGGCGTGTGTGGAACGGCTTGGCAACAGCAGCAAGTGATCGTCGTACCTGATGTGGAACAGTTCCCAGGACATATTGCCTGTAGCTCTGCTTCAAAATCGGAGATCGTTCTGCCGATTATGAAGGGTGGGGAGTGTGTTGGTGTCTTGGACATTGATAGTGATGAACTGAATCAATTTGATCAGATTGATGCGGAATATTTGCAGCAGTTGATACTAATGATTGAAAGATTGATCTAAGTATTTTAAGTATAAAGCCCAAATCAGTTTGGGCTTTATTTTTTGTGCGCTGTTAGAACATGGTGTTGGAATTCTGACTCTTTTCAGGAATATTTTGTATGACATCCCAATGCTCTACAATTTTTCCATTTTCCACACGGAATATATCAATAATGGCTCGACCTCGATCGCTATCATTCTCCGTAGAATGCACATGCAGGACGACTAAATCCCCTTCAGCAATTGTTTTCTTGATGACATTCTTTGCCTGAGGATTATTACTAAATTTTTGAGTAAAGAAGTTTACAAAAGGTGCCTTACCATCAGGTACATTCGGATTATGTTGAATATATTGATCCCCAATATAACGATCGGCATATTGTTTCACTTGGTGTTTCAAGAAAACACCTTCATAAAAATCAGTGACAATTTTCTTGTTTTGTTCAGCTAAAGAATTGATCTGTTTTGAGAGCATTGGAGCTGAAGAATCAGCGGCGAGCACTTGACTAGAATATGTTGCTAGATTGAGTACTATAAAAAAATGAGAAAGGAGGAGTATTTTTTTCATTTTATCATCAGAACACAAAGAGTGATGTTTGCATCCTGATGATAATACTGTCACTAGAATAGCCTAGATCGGTTATTATTTTTTACGTTTTGGTAACCAAGCCCAAAGCATTTGGCATTGGATTGGTTCATTGCCTGAATCATCAATCACTGTCACTGGCACCAATAACTCGCCTTTATCATTATCCGCAATAAACTTTTGTTGATCTGCTGATAATGCTGCAGTTGCTGTTAAACCGCCTTGAGCAACTTTTAAATAGTCAACATGTAATGATTTGATCAACAAAATCCGATCATCTGGTACATGTAAACCTGTTAAAAAGCCTGTTGCTGTTTCAGACAATAAAGCCATCGCTGCTGCATGAACGCCTTTAATATGATTTTGCATATTACGTTGGTTTTCAATGCGAACAGTGACGTGGTCTTTATCCACTTCTAAATAGCGAATATTTGCTGTTCCAACCATTGGAACCACACGTCCAAAGGCTTTACTCCATAAGGTACTGCGAATGCCCTTTGGAAATTTAGACGTGGTTTTAACCAGCTTATAAAGACGGTTATCTTTTGCCATAGTGAACCTATTGCTTAATCTTTGAAATTATTAAATTGCAGTGGCAGACCAAATTGTTGTTCACGTAAAAAGTTCATCACTTGTTGCAAAGTATCGCGCTTTTTATCCGTGACACGGATTTTGTCTCCTTGGATAGAAGATTGCGCTTTGATGCCACTTTCTTTAATGGCTTTATTAATTTTTTTTGCGGTATCTGAGTCAAGTCCATCTTTCAGCTTGATCACTTGCACGACATTTTTACCAGAAGCAGTGGCTTTTTGCGGATCTAAAGCTTGTACATCAATTTTACGTTTGTAGAAGTGATTTTCAAGCATGGTATAAACTTGCTCACATTGGAAATCGCTTTCAGTTGAGATTTTGATCTCTTTATTTTTCTCATTTAACTCAATTGAAACGTCTTGTCCTCGAAAGTCAAAACGTGTTGCGATCTCTTTTTCTGTATTTTGTACAGCGTGATTAACTTCAAATAACTCTAATTCAGAAACAATATCAAAAGAAGGCATGGTTAGACCTTTACAAAGGGAAAGAATATTTGAGATGCTAAGGGGGTTTTCTTCATTTGCCAAGTGTTGTTTACATCAAAGGAGTGCACAATGATCCGTAAACAAGAAATTACAACATTTGAGTTCCCAGAAGGCGCTGTCATCTGGGATGTCCGAGATACCAAAGCGTATACAGAGGCTCATGTTAAAGGGGCGGTGAATCGTCCAATTACTGATATCACTGCGGATAGTTTGACTCAAGTTGCAGCGGATCAGCCGATTTATATTTTATGTGGTGGCGGAAGTAAAGCACCGCGTGCAGCAGAGCTGTTAGACGGTATGGATGGTTCTCGTGAATATGTTGTGTTAATGGGTGGCACACGCGCAGCGCGTGATGCAGGCTTGCCTTTAGAACAAGGCGCTTAAAGCACTCAAAAGATTGGCCAAAATACAGCTGTATTTTGGCCAATTCAAAATTTTAGATTTCAGTTATTTTAAAATTAAAAAATATTTAACCAGAATAATACGGTTTCTTTGCCTTAATCTTCTTTTGAAAACGCTGTGGATTGAGTTTATCCAATAATGATTGCGGAATTGGACAAAGTTCTCCAAGTACCAAAGCTGCTAATACTTCGCTACACAAGGGCGCAAACAAGAATCCCTTAGAACCTAGACCTGCAAAAGTATAGATTTGCTGGTGATTTTGCATTTTCCCGACCAGAGGGAAATAATCCAGACTTTGTGCGCGCACAGAGGCACGGCCTTGCCATGTTTCAGTGGATGGAAGCTGTTGTGCGTATTCAGGGAAGACACTGTGGATAAGTTCGTAGTTATGCACATGATCTTCTGCTAAAACTTCAATATCGTCTCGATTGGGATAAAAGGATGCGCCTAGAATCAATTGAGCGGCATCCAGTTGCATACAATAACCGCCATAACTGTAGGCTTGATCTAAAGCTAGAGGTTGCTCGCGATTCTCAACCCAGCTGACTTGTCCACGAATTGGTTTTAACACGGGGTAGTTTTCAAATAGCTTAGCACTTTGCTTGGCACAACACACAATCACATCATCGGCTGTTGCAATGAGCTGTTGATCTTGCCAAAGCTCAGTTTGGTTGTCTGCGTTATTTAAGCGAGAAATTTTTGCTTTTTCGATTTTGATATTCGGATGTAGCAAAATTTCATCACGCAGTAGCTGTGGAGATACTGCACCCGCCTGATGTAGCGTCAAGCTTGGATAATCAGTTTCAGGTGTTGCATCCTGCTGATCTTGAGTGGATAAGACGCCCGAAGGATACTGTTCCGCTAAGTTGAGTAATTCATCCGCATTTTTTAAAGCCATTTGTTGGACTTGAATGGGTCTAAATGCTTTGAATCTAGGATAAAAATTCAATGCATGTTGCCAGCTTAAGGTCATCAAATGTTCATGTGCCTGTTCAATTGGACACAGCTTGGGATTGAGTAAAGCAAGGGGATTGCCTGATGCACCTGAGAGAGGCTCATTTTGCTCGTAAACGGTGACTTGATGACCACGTTGAGCAAATGCCCATGCTGCGCTTAAACCCGCGATTCCCGCGCCAATAATCGCGATCTGGCGTGGTATTATTTTCAATGCAGCTTGCGAGGTTGCATGGTTTTGTTCTGAATCAGCTTGGTCAGATGTTTCGGATGACGTATCTAACCAAATGGCTTTCAACATTTCACGTTTATGACCGAAACCACGTGGGCGGCTAATTTGCACGCCATGTTGTTTCAGTCCACGTTTCAGTACACCAGCAACACTAAAGGACGCAAATGTCGTTCCAAACTCAGATAAACGCACAATGTGATTGAGTACATTTTCCTGCCACATATCGGGATTGCATGAAGGCGCAAAACCATCGAGAAACCATGCATTCACGGCTTGAGTCTTCGGGATACTTGGAAAAATATCCTGAGCATCGCCCAACCATAAATCAATACTAAAACGTTCTTCAGGAAAACTTAAGCGGTGGCAGCCTGCGATAGGCAGGGGATATTGTTGAATCAGCTGTTCTGCAAGTGGCTTAAGTTCAGGCCAGACATTCAGTGCGCGGATTAGATCCGCTTTATTCAATGGGAATTTTTCAACACTGATGGCATGTAAGTGACTGTGATTATCTGGACGAACCTGCTGCCAAAGTTGCCACAGGGTCAGAATGTTTAAGCCTGTACCAAAACCTGTTTCACCGACACAAAAGTATTGATAGTCATTGAGTTGTGACAGACGTTCGGTTAAGTCATTACCATTTAAAAAAACATGGCGTGTTTCAAGTAAACCGTTATCTTTGGAAAAGTAGACATCGCCAAACTGTTTAGAAATGGGAACTTCGATACCATCGACCAGTTCCCAGTCTAATTCGGCTGTTTGTAATTTTGTAGATTGAGACATAAATAAAATGTTGGGATTTACCACTGACGACGACGTTTAGTGTGAACATAACTGGCAATTAAGAAGCCGAGAATGACCCCCACAGCAATGGTCATTGCGCCGTATAAAAACATTTGAGCACTGCGTTCACTTTGTAAAACTTGAACTTGTACAGTCAGGTTGTCATTTTTTAACTGTAATTCTTGGTTCTGCGAAAGTGCTTCTAAATTGGCATGTTCAAGTTGTTTCAAGCGGCTGGCTTGATCTTGAATCATGGCTTTGACTTTTGCATCTTGCTGCTGTTTGGCTTTGGCAATTTGCTCGGCGGTCAGCGGTTTGGCTGCTGCGGTAGCCGCATTGGTTGACGTAGCGGCTGTTGCATTGGGTTGCGCTGGGGTTGTGTTGGCTGCTGGAGCCGCAGGTGTTGCTGGTTCAACTGCCCATGCAGTAGAACTAAATAAACATAAAGCCAATACGCTTTTTACGACAACTTGCATGATTTACCCTTTTGGAAAAGCTTTGTTGAAAGGTTTTACGTCAATATTTGAGTAAATCCCTTCTTTTAAAAATGGCTCTTCCTGAATCCAAGCATCTAAGGATTCACGACTATCAAACTCGACAATCATGGTACTGCCCAAAAAAACAGCTTGTGGATCATTTGGATCTTTCGGATGTGCACCTGCCGCAATTAAACGTCCTTCATCATCTAACTTTTGTAGACGTTCAATATGTTGTGGGCGGGTGGCTAAACGTTTTTCCAAAGTACCTTCGCGATCAGTACAAGTCAGCACAAAATATGGCATGGCAGTAGCTCGATGATTTAAAATCTATTCAGTGGTTTTAAAATGCTTTCTTAAGAAAAACAGTATAGCAGCTAGGTAACTCAGAGAAACGATAATATCGCCGAAAGCGGTGAATTCGCCCCAATATTTTCCTTGCATATAGACAAAACCAAAGAAGAAATGCAAAGCTGCAAGCAAAAAGAATTGTCCGCACCATGCCCAGTTCAACTTTAACCAACCTTTAGGGCTGAGTTCTAATAACGAGCCTAAAAGTTTTTGGATAATTGGCATGCGTTCTTTATTAAATAATGGCGTCACCAGGAAGCCTAATCCAATGCCGATATTGATAATGATGGCTTTCATTTTAATATAGGTTACATCACTAAAGATCAGGGTAATTCCACCAAAAATGACGGACATTCCGACAATGAACCACTGCATTTTTTCCAGTTTGAATTTTTGGAAAAAGAACAAGCAGCCATAAACCACCAAGGTCGAGATTAGTAATGCACAAGTTGCAACAAGAATATGATTTTGATCGAGATTTCCTGAGCTACCCACCAACTGTAGCAAAGGGTGATGACTATCTTTAGGATCGGTGGTTTTATAAAAGTAAAAGAAGATAATAATCGGTAGATAGTCGAGCAACGCTTTCATGTTACAGTACGATGATGAAATAGGTCAGATAGCATAATACAAACCATGTTCGGTGTCGATTTACACACACATACGCTCATTTCCGATGGTACCTTCTCTCCTGAGCAATTGGTACAGGCTGCTGTCGATTTAAAAATCCACACGCTTGCAGTGACAGACCATGACACCATGGATGGCTTGGTGCGTGCCCAAGATTACGCCCAAGCACATGATATTCAAATCATTTCGGGTGTGGAAATTTCCAGCCAATGGTCTCGACCAAATACCAAGAAGAGTTATGGTGTACATATCGTTGCCCTGAATATGCAAGATGAAGCACCGATCAAGGCGATGCTGGAACAACAGAAAAAAGTCCGTGCTGAACGGGCAAAGGTGATTTGTCAGCTCTTAGAAAAATGTATCGATTTTGATATTTATCCTGATGTGATTGCCCAAGTAGATGGGGAAGCAGATCGTGTGACCCGAACCCATATTGCCAAAGCCTTAGTCGAAAAGAATATTGTCAGTCGCCCACAGCAGGCCTTTGATCGTTTTCTGAAAGAAGGCAAAAAAGCCTTTGTGAAATTTGAAGGCATGGGCCTTAAAGAAACCATTGATGTGATTCATGCCAGTCAGGGTTTCGCCGTACTTGCACATCCGACAAGATATGATCTGTCAGCCACCAATATCCGTTATTTGATTGAGCTATTTGCTGAATCAGGTGGTGATGCTGTGGAACTGCCACCGAGTATCGAACCTGCTTCGACACGTCAAATGGTGGATCGTATGATTCAACAGTATGATTTAGCTGTTTCGATCGGTAGTGATTTTCATGGCGAGAATATGCCGTGGATTAAATTGGGACAGACACCACGCCTTAAAGAGGGGCAGAAAGGGATTTGGGAAAGCTTTAAATCATCGGTGGTATGAAAAAATTAGAACTTTGCCCCCATCCTTATTTTTTTCATGCTGCTTGTATGGGGCGTGCAATGAATGGATGTTTCATGGTTTTGCAGGGGGCGTAATCAATATTACAAGGTGAAAATTAGTCTGATGTACTAAAGTTTTCATCATTCACGCTGCTGAAAGTAATCGGTTAAATAATCTAAAAAGCGTTGTACTTTAGGCGCGATCAGCTCTCGATGCGGAAATACTGCGTAAATTGCCGTTGCTTCAACAGGATAGTCGGGCAAAATCTGCACCAGTTTGCCTGTGGCAAGATCATCAGCTACATGCCAGATTGAATGATTGGAAATACCAAGACCAGCTAAGGCCGCTTGCCGAACGCCTTCACCTGAGTTGGTTGCAAAATATCCCTCGACATGAATCTGTTCAACTTCTCCGTCTTCGTTGATTAAGTGCCAGTGATTGGTGAGACCCTGACCATGCTGTTGTAAAATACAACGATGTAACTTCAGATCGGATAACGTTTTTGGTACACCATATTTTTGTAAATAGGCTGGAGAAGCACAGAGCAAACGTCGATTAGTATTGAGTCGCTTGGCAACCAAACTTGAGCTTTTTAACTGACCAATCCGAATCGCCAGGTCCATACCTTGTTGAATAAGATCGATGTTTTGGTCATTCAGATCTAAATGAATTTTCAGTTCAGAATGCAATAGCGCAAACTCGGTAATAACAGGCATCAAAATTTTTGTGCCAAAGGTTGCGGAGGTGGTAATCCGAAGTGTACCTGTGAGCGGCTGATCTTTAAGCTTTAATGATTCTTGCAAGTGAATAAAATCAGCAATCCAATGCCGACCATGTTCAAGTAAAGCACGACCTTCCTCTGTTAATGTCAGTTTTCGCGTGGTGCGATGAAATAAACGCAGTTGTAGCTGTTGTTCTAAGCGCTGCAATTTCTGACTGGCCACCGACACCGAGATATTGGCATCCTGTGCCGCTTTGCTAATTGAGCCTAAGTCTGCAACACGAATAAAAAATTGAAAATCTTCTGTATTCATTATCAATAAAATCAGAAAAGTATTTCTTGATTATCGTGGTTTTTTAAATAAATCCCTAGCGCTATTTTTGTACTTAAGCAATTATAGGTTTAAGAGACAGATGATGAAATATCATTTTTTAGGAAACTCAGGTTTAAAGGTTTCAGAACTGGGATTTGGTGCAGGGACCTTAGGTGGGCAGGGACAAATCTTTGCTGCTTGGGGGCAAGCCAGTCAAGCTGAAGCCAATCAGATGATTCGCGCTGGTTTAGATGCAGGCATTAATTACTTTGATACAGCAGATGTGTATTCAGATGGAGAATCTGAACGAATGCTTGGTAAGGCACTTGCATCAGAACGGCAGCATACTATTATTTCAACCAAAATCGGTATTCGTAGTTCAGAGCATCTAAATGATGCAGGATTTAGTCGGCATTATCTATTGTCTGCAGTTGAACAGTCCTTAACTCGCTTGGGAACTGATTATATTGATGTATTACAGCTGCATCAGTTTGATAGTTTTACTGCATTGCCTCAGTTAATGAAAACACTTGATGAACTGGTCCGCAGTGGCAAGGTACGTTACATTGGTGCTTCAAATTTTTCAGGTTGGCAACTGATGAAGGCACAGGCGATTGCTGAGCAATATGGCTATGAAAAGTTTGTGGTTAATCAGGTCTATTACTCATTGATCGGCCGTGATTATGAATGGGAGCTGATGCCCTTAAATGATGACCAGCAAATTGGTGCGGTGGTATGGAGTCCTTTAGGTTGGGGCAGATTGACGGGTAAATTTGATCGGGAGAATCCGATTCCAGCACAAAGCCGCTTACATGATACAGCGCAATTTGCGCCACCAGTCAACGAAGTACATCTCTATAATGTGATTGATGTGTTAAAACAGATCGCTGTCGAAACTGGCTATACGATTCCGCAAATTGCCTTAAATTGGTTATTACAGCGCCCAACGGTATCCAGTGTATTGATTGGTGCGCGTAATCAAACTCAACTACAAGATAACCTTGTTGCCAAAGATATTCAGCTGTCGATTGAACAGATCGAACGTTTAAATCAGGTGAGTGCGGTCTATCCGCCATATCCTTATTATCCCTATTGGAATGGACAGTTTACTGAACGCTTTAAGTCTATTGTTCAGTCACAATTTATTTAAGTGATTTTAAGCCGCATAAAAATGCCCTCATTGGAGGGCATTGTAATTAGAGTAGGTTATGGTCATGGGCCTGAATTGGCGGTGGGGTTGGTCGACCTAAAGTTCCAAGTAATTCAATTTCAATTGAACGTACCATCGCATCAAGCGGTAAGTCATTGCTTTGTGTGCCGAAAGGTTCTTCAATTTCAGTGCTTAAAGCATCCAGACCTAAAAAGGTATAGGCCAAAATACCGACCAATAGCGGTGTCACCAAGCCCAATAACGAGCCAAGACTGAATGGCAACATAAAGCAGAAGAAATACACAGTACGATTCAGCAAAACTGAATAGGCGAATGGAATCGGGGTATTCGCGATCCGGTCACAACCAGTTTGCATTTCACTTAACGCAGCAACATGGCGGTTCATCTGGGTATAAATAATATCCGAGATCTCACCTTCTTTCATGGCCTGTAACAGTTCCCATTGAATTAGGCTCAACGTGTACTGCGGTGCATTATGCTGCTGATAAAGTTGGGTCAGTGCTTGTTGGCTAAGACCACTGGTTTCGGTCAATTCGGTTGGATTGGCTGTTTGATGACGCAGACGATCACGCAGCACATTGGCAAACACAATTACGTTTTGAACGATCCGTTCACGGCGAGCCTGGGTCAGGACACGGCAATCACGGTCAAAATGACGCGCCGTGGCAATCAGCACGCCCCAGAGTTTACGTGCTTCCCACCAACGGTCATAACATGCGGTATTCTTAAATCCCAAGAAAATGGACAGTACCACACCAATCAAAGTGAAGCCGACTAATGGGATTTCTGGGAAACGATACAGATTGACATATTCGACGCCGCCAATGATGGCAGAGATAAGCATGACGAAACCGAGAGAGGGTAAAATTTTGGGTAAAATTGTCCCTCGCCATGAGAATAAAACTTTAAAAATACTCGGCTGGTCACGGACAATCATGTTATTTGAATCATTAATTTTATGTCTTGATATTCCTGTTTGATTTAAGCTTTGTCAAGGCTAGATTGCTTGGTTTTAATAGGGTTGAGTAGTTGTTGTTCAGAAAATGAAAAATAGCCTTCAGCTGAAATAATAAAATGATCGATCAGGTGGATTTCCAGTAGTTTGCAGGCCTGTTTGAGTTGTTGGGTCAGATAAATATCTTCAGTAGATGGTTGGGCAGTTCCATAGGGATGATTGTGTGCCACTACAATTTGGCAGGCCTGTTGTTGCAGGGCATAGCGTAGGGTTTGATTCAATGAAACCGTGCAGGAATGATGTGAGCCGAAGAATAGCTTTTTAAAATGCAATTTTCTGAGCTCGGCATCCAAACACAGTACCGCAAAAACTTCCTGTTTTTCACCTTGCAGTTCATAACGTAAATAGTCGAGTACTAAGGTTGAAGTATCCAGACAAAGCCGTTGTTGCTGGAAATGATTATTCAGATAACGCCGCCCAAGTTCCTTCACGGCCATCAGCTGCGCATATTTGGTGGAGGCTATGCCATTAAATTGTGATAAATCTTCAAAATTGGCATCAAATATCAAATTAAGTCCGCCAAAATGTTGAATCAAAATACGCGCCAATTCCACTGCAGAGTGCTGTTTTGAGCCTGAACGCAGAAAAATCGCCAACAGTTCAGCATCGGATAAGCTTTGCGGTCCTTGGGACAAAAGTCGTTCTCTTGGGCGCTCTTGCTCGGGCCAAGTTTTAATAGATTGATTCAATTGTCGATTTCCCTTTGATTTTATTGTGATTATTTTTTTAACGGGCAAAAATAATTGCGCGTCTTTTCCTTTTATATTGCGTCATGTCAACACGATTTTCGATCATCGTCAGTGCTGAAATGTTGATGCTGCTACTTGGGTATCCACTTATTTAATGCTATTGTGAGCGCCACTGCAACAGTAAGGTATCCTGTTTGTGAGCTTCGATCTAAGTGTTATTCCCCATAAAAACATTATATTAGCGGTTACAGGTGGTATTGCTGCCTATAAAAGTGCCATCTTGGTGCGCCGTTTAAAAGATTTCGGTTTTGATGTCCGTGTGGTCATGACCCATGGCGCACAAGCATTTATTACCCCACTCACTTTTCAAGCACTTTCAGGTAATCCTGTGCATACCGAATTGCTTGATCCTGAAGCCGAAGCGGGCATGGGACATATCGAATTGGCACGTTGGGCTGATTTGGTTCTGGTTGCACCTGCCAGCTGTGACAGCATTGCAAAATTTGCCAATGGCTTGGCGGACGATCTACTTAGTACACTATATCTGGCAACTAAAGCGCCAGTTTGGGTTGCACCTGCCATGAATCAGCAAATGTGGGCAGCGAAAGCCACACAGCGCAATCTGCAAACTTTGGTTGAAGATGGCGTTCATGTGATCATGCCAGATGCGGGTGAGCAAGCTTGTGGTGATGTGGGTTTAGGCCGTATGCCTGAGCCAGAAGATCTAGCGCGCCAAGTTGCAGCCTATTTCCATAAGGCACAACGTGCCTTGGCCGAAAAATTCGGTTTGTTAGCTGGAAAGCGCGTCACCATTACCGCTGGTCCGACCCGTGAAGCGATTGACCCTGTCCGTTATATTTCAAACCACAGCACTGGCAAAATGGGCTTTGCCTTGGCAGCAGCTTGTTATGCAGCAGGGGCAAAAGTCACCTTGGTGGCAGGACCTGTCAGTTTGGATACGCCGAATGGTGTGCAACGTATTAATGTGGGTTCTGCGATGCAGATGCTTGATGTCAGCATGAACCAACTGAAAGACGGCTGTGACATCTTTATCGCAACTGCAGCGGTGGCGGATTATCGCGTGGCGCAAGTGGCTGAGCATAAGATTAAGAAAGCAGGTGATGAACTTGCGGTTGCTTTGGTGAAAAATCCGGATATTGTGGCGACCATTGCACAGCAGGAACAACGCCCATTTATGGTTGGCTTTGCTGCTGAAACACAAAATGTTGAAGAATACGCTGCTGGTAAGTTGGTGGCGAAAAAACTAGACATGATTGCCTGCAATGATGTGTCACGTCCAGATATCGGTTTTGCCTCAGATGAAAATGCCATGACCGTGTTTTTTGCCCAGTCTTATCACATGAAAAAGCGTGAATTGGAAAAGGCATCAAAACAAGAGATTTCGCAGCAGTTGGTTGAGTCGATTGCCGATGCTTTACGCCGTCGCCTATAAAACCTAAACACGATCTTTTTTTATCAAAATGCAACGATTCCGTTGCATTTTTTATGTATGCTAAATCAGCAATTGCCATTGTTGCTTTGAAGCTAAAGCACAGTGTTTTGCGTCGAGAAATTAAGCATAGCCACAGTTTTTGATAGGATATCCTAATGATTAAAAAAACTTTAGCCACCGTTGTGATGTTATCCGCTTTTGCATTTAGCCATACGGCAATGGCTGCGGGTTTAGAAGATGATATGAAAACGCTGGGCAAAAATTATAAAGCGTTTAACCAAGCTGCAACACCTCAGGCCGCAACAGCTGCTTTGGATAATATGCGTGCTGCTGCGACCCATTCAAAACAGTATAAATTGGCGCCGAATACCACTGAAAAAGTACCAGCATCTACCGCTTTATTTGACCAAATTATTGTAGAAATTGATAAAGCCAAATTGCTGGTTCAAGCGGGTAAGCTGGATGACGCGAAAAAGCAAGGCAAAAAGATTGCTGAATTACGTGACCAAGGACATAAGTACTATACCCATTAAGCGATAAAGGTCGTTCATCGAAATGATAGAGCTGTACTCACAGGAGTACAGCTTTTTTTATCTGGATTTGAGACAGTAACAAGACAAAGCTGAGACTGAGCATGATTCAGATTTTCACGGAATGGCAAAGTTGCTACAGTGAAAACATGAATGATGAGAGGTGATGATATGTCCTCACAACAACGAAATTATGAGCGCATTGCTCAAGCGATTCAGTATATTCAACAGAACTTTCAGCAACAGCCGCAACTGGATGAGGTCGCTGCACATATTCATTTAAGCCCAGCACATTTTCAGCGCTTATTTACCGAGTGGGTCGGCACCAGTCCCAAAAAATTTTTGCAGTATATTAGTGTTGAGCATGCCAAGAAGATTTTAAAACAAGAGCAGGGCAGTATTTTTGATGCAACCTTTGCCACAGGACTGTCCAGTACCAGTCGATTGCATGATCTGTTTATTCAGATTGAAGGTATGACCCCAGCTGAATATAAACATGGTGGACAGAGCCTAACGATTCACTATCAATTTGCAGAGACCTTGTTTGGCGAAGTGCTGATTGCATCCACCCATAAAGGCATTTGTGCACTGAGTTTTGTGGACAATCGGGTTGATGCTTTGCAGCAGTTAACAGCGCAATTTCCTCAGGCCGTGTTTATTGAACAGATCGATGCATTTCAACAAAGTGCTTTAGCCTTGTTTCACAAAGATCAACCACAATTGGCAGAGATAAAATTGCATTTAAAAGGCACCGAGTTTCAGCTTAAAGTGTGGCAAAGTCTGCTCAAAATTCCAATGGGGCAGCTCTCAACTTATGGCGAGTTAGCCAAGGCGATTGAACATCCCAAAGCTGCACGAGCTGTTGGTACTGCTATTGGTAGTAATCCTGTGGCATTCCTGATTCCCTGTCATCGGGTAATTCAATCCACAGGTGCTTTTGGTGGCTATGAGTGGGGAACGCTGCGCAAAACAGCATTGATCGGTTGGGAAGGTGCACAAACCCATGCAGCCGTCTGAATTGACACAAATCCAAACCGTGATTGATAAGATTCAAGCTGCGGATTGGGAGGCCATTACTGAGCAAATGCACCAACAGGGCTTTGCCCTGATTGAGCAGGTTCTATCGACCGAGTTATGTGAAATGCTGAAACAGGTATATCCGCAAACCGAACTGTATCGAAAAACCGTAGAGATGCAGCGTTATCGTTTTGGTCTTGGTGAATATAAATATTTTACTTATCCTTTACCAAATCTGATTGGACGAATACGGCATGAGATCTATCCTTATTTGGCACCGATCGCCAATACATGGTTTCGGGTGTTGAAGTTAGAGCACTCATTTCCATCTTCACATGCAGAGTTTTTACAGCAGTGCCATCAACAGGGGCAAATGCTGGCAACACCACTGATTTTGAAATATGGACAAGGCGGTTTTAATACGCTTCATCAGGACTTATATGGTGAGGTGTATTTCCCGATACAGTTGGTGATTGTATTGAGTCAGCCGAATGTGGATTTTAGTGGCGGAGAATTGGTTCTTACCCAACAAACCCCTAGAGCTCAATCTAAGGCCATGGTGGTGCAGCCGCAGCAGGGTGATATGTTGATTTTCACCACCCAATTTAAACCTGAAAAAGGCAGTCAAGGCTATTATCGAGTGCAGATGAAACATGGTGTCAGCCCAATTCATCAAGGCGAACGTTATAGCTTAGGTATTATTTTCCATGATGCGGTGAGTTAATCTGATGTGGCGACATTTAGAATTAACACAGACCGAGTTACACCAGAAACTGAAACAGCACCAGATTGTATTTGCAGGCAATGCACAGCTTAAGATTTATGGCAGATTGACCTGTGCCTCAGGGAAGCGCATGCTGAAAAAGAATCGGGTATTTTTTGTCGATGAGCATGAAGCAATTGCACTAGGCTTCAGACCGTGTGGACATTGTATGCAGCAAGCCTATAAGAAGTGGAAAGATGCAACTATTTGATATTGAAGCTGATCCAAAGCAGAATTATTTACCTTATGATGGCACGGTACAGTACTACGGCAAAGTGGTGCAGACCATGGCGGCAGATCATTATTTTGATCAACTGATGCAGACCATTGCATGGGAAAATGATCAGGCGCTGATCTTTGGAAAGTTATTGACCACTAAACGCAAAGTGGCGTGGTATGGAGACCGACGCTTTGAATATACCTATTCCAATATGAATAAATATGCCTTGCCATGGACCAAGGAATTACTGGAGTTAAAACAGCTGGCCGAACAGTTAACTGGTGAGACATTCAACTCTTGTTTGCTCAATCTTTACCATAGTGGAGAAGAAGGTATGGCTTGGCATAGCGATGGTGAAACGGATTTAAAAAAAGATGGTGCGATTGCCTCATTTAGCTTTGGCGCAGAGCGTAAATTCGCTTTTAAACATAAGCGGAGCAAAGAAAAAGTCGAACTGTATTTAGAACATGGCAGCTTATTGGTGATGAAAGACACCACGCAGACCTATTGGCTGCATCGTTTACCCCCGACTACGAAAGTCAGTACGGCACGGGTGAATCTGACCTTTAGAACCATTGTGGAATAAGGCTACTCAATATTAAACATAGTGATAGAGCTCAACATCTGAAAAAGTTGTATTAAATGCTTCAATCAGGCGATTAATCTGTTCAGTTTGGTCGGGAACCAACATCCAATAAGGATTTTCATTCGAGATCAATAACAAGGCCAAACCATGTTGTTCTGCAACGGCATAGATATTGTCAAATAAAATCGCATAGATATGTTCAGCAAAATCAATTTCATTCTGCTGTTCTGGGGCGCTTTCTGCATATTCAGCAAATAATTGCTCAACTTCAGCTTCAATACGATTATTCAGTTGTTCAATATCGACTTGGGCTTGTTGTAGTTGATAGCACTTGTCGGTGTCATTGTCATAGTATTCTTTTAACTCAACGTATTGAATGTTGGAATGTAAAGTATTGACCCAATTGATAAATTGATGAAAATCGTGTGCATGGGCAGGATAAGGCACCTGTGTTAATTCAGGAAAGACCTGCTGGCATAGCGGATAAAGTGTTGTGGTCATGGTTTATTCTCGTTTTCTTCGGATCTTTTTTATTATGATAAAAAAGCCACAGCAATTGCTGTGGCTTTTTTGCTTCGCGATTAAAGCTTATGCTTGACCTTGCGCATCTGCATCCGCTTGTAGGCGTTGCATGTTTGCTTCAAATTCAGCATCAAAGTTGATTGGTGTAAGCAGCAATTGCGGGAAGCTACCTTTAGTTACCAAATCATTCACTGCTTCACGTAAGAACGGGAACAAGATATTTGGGCAGTAAGCACCTAAGATGTATGGAAGGCGATCTTCTTCTACACCATCAACCAAGAAAATCCCTGATTGGGTTACATCAACGATGAACGCAGTTTCATTTTCGTTGTTTGCTTGAACCACAACTTTTAAAGACACTTCATAGTGTGTCGCATCAATTTTTTCTGCAGCAGAAGATAAATTGATGTTCAACTCTGGTTGCCATTGCTTAGTAAAGACTTGCGCACCTGGAACTTCAAAAGAGATGTCTTTTGTATAAATACGTTCTAATGCGAGTTGTGGTTGAACTTGTTCTTCGCTCATTGTTTTTCCTTAAATCTTGGATTTAGATGTTGTTAAGCTAATAATTGGTCGAGTTTACCTTCACGCTCTAAAGCATAAAGTTGATCAAAACCGCCAATAAATTGGTCTTTGATAAAAATTTGAGGCACTGTACGGTGATTGGTACGTTGCATTAACTCAAGACGAACTTCTGGTGCTTCATTGGAAAGATTAATTTCTTTAAAAGCAACGCCTTTACGCTCAAGTAATTGTTTTGCGCGTACGCAATATGGGCAAGAAAGCGTTGAATAAATGGTGACGTTTTGCGTAGTCATTTTATCTCTCCTTAAGCTTTGGTTTTGCTTTTCACTAAAGGTAAGCCTTGAGCTTTCCAATTGCTAATACCGCCGTCTAAACGGTAGCTGTCGGCATGACCAACTTTTTGCAATGCTGAGCCTGCAACTTGACCTAAGTTACAAATGAAGACCAGTGGACGATCACTTGCTTTTAATTCATCGATATGACTTGTGATTTGGCTATATGGAATGTTACGGCTACCGCTGATGTGACCATCACGGAAATCTTTTCCATCACGTAAGTCGATCAAGATGGCATTTTTTGCCTTGACCAAAATACCTAGAGATTGTGGTGAAATTTTACGACCATTGCGTTGCCCTTCTAAAATAAAGAACAACACGATTAACACGCCGAGCGCACCAAATAAGAAGGGGTGATTCCCCATAAACTCTAACCAGCGTTCCACAAGTCACCTAAAGTTAAAATCAAAATTGACCCTGAGTATAACTTATCTCAATGGTGATCAAAATCTTTAGTTCAAGGGCAAGCAGCGAAGAAAATTAACTTTTTTGCTGCGCTTCCTGAATTTCATCCAGTAAACGTAAATAACTGTCTAAACGACGCGGCAAAATTTCGCCAGCATCAACCGCTTGTTTCAGCGCACAATTTTTCTCATGGGTATGGGTGCAGTTACGGAACTGGCACAGCCCTAAATGCGCTTCAATCTCAGGAAAACCGGTACGAACCTTTTCTAAATTGAGATGCCACAGCCCAAATTCACGGATTCCTGGGGAATCAATCAACGCACCGTTTGTTCCAAATTTAATCAAACGAGTGGACGTGGTGGTGTGCTGACCCAGTGCCGAGTTCTCAGAAATGATATTGGTTTTCTGTGCTGCATCGGGAACGATAGTATTAATCAGTGAGCTTTTTCCGACACCTGACTGTCCCACGAAAGCCACCGTTTCATTATCCAAACGTGCAGATAGGGTCGATAAGTCACCCTGCGAATGACAAATCAAGGTTTCATAGCCTAAAGATTCATATTCGCTGAGTAAGGTCAGAATCGGGTCATTTTCAGTGAGTAAATCCGATTTATTCAGCACCAGTAATGCTGGAATATTGGCATCGGCACAGGCCACCAGATAGCGGTCAATCAATGTTGGTGCTGGTTCTGGTAAAGGTGCAAATACAATCACAATCAAACTGATATTGGCTGCGACGGGTTTGACTTTGTGGTAACGGTCGGGGCGAGTCAACAACGATTGTCTTGGATAAATCGCGGTGATAATACCTAAACCTGTAATCGGATCAGCTTGCCATTTAACCCGATCGCCAGTCACCAAAAGTTCTAGGTTGGTGCGGGTATGACAACGCCAAACACTGTCGAGTTCGATCGGTTTCCAGAACGGTTCTGGTTCACCTTCAGCCACGTGTGGTTTTTCTGGGTGCTGTTCAGGCACAGATAAAGCTTGTACTTCGAGTTGACGACCATAATGCTGAACAACCAGTCCATCCAGATCTTGCGATGTATCAATGTCGTCTTGACGTGATTTATGCTGTTTCTCAATACGACGTTGCTGTTGTTCGGTTAAACGACGCTTACGAATTAAAGCCATTCATATCCCAAAAAATCCACACTTTGAAGACCGCAAAAATAGCACGAAGCCACTATAGAATTACAGCCAAGATGTAATTAATTTGCTACTATTGATGTTTTTAAGCACTTTAGAATTGCCATCCATGAGCAGCACCCCTGATACACGATTAATTTGGATCGATCTGGAAATGACAGGTCTTGATACCGATAACGACAAGATTATTGAAATTGCAACAATTATTACAGATGACCATTTGAATATCTTGGCTGAAGGACCTGTTTTAGCGGTACATCAATCTGATTTGATTCTAAATGCGATGGATGAGTGGAATACCAAGCAACATGGCCAGTCTGGTCTGATTGAGCGAGTACGCCGCAGTAAGTTAAAGGCTCAAGATGCCGAACAGCAAACGCTTGAGTTCTTAAAGAAATGGGTGAGTCCAAAATCATCACCAATGTGTGGCAACTCGATTTGCCAAGATCGCCGTTTCTTGCATCGTTTGATGCCTGAATTGGAACAGTTTTTCCATTACCGTAATTTAGATGTGTCTTCGGTGAAAGAGCTAGCGAAACGCTGGAGACCTGAAATTATGAGTGGTTTAAAGAAAAATGCTTCGCATTTGGCGATGGATGATATCCGTGATTCGATTGCAGAATTGAAATACTACCGCGAATACTTTTTTATCATGAATAACGATAAGTAATCGATTATTGAGTAATACATAAAAGGAGCTTAGGCTCCTTTTTTAATATGTGAAAAAATTTGGGCTTGCTCAAAAAATCGCTTAAACTCGGTGTTTAATTGCAAACTATAAAAAAGAGAGCGTACATGCAAAGTACTAACCCCATTTTAACGCGGGTGGAAACCTATCAAGATTTGGCTGAGCCAATGACCATTCAAGGTGCGATTCAAAAATCAGTCCTGTTAACGGTGATTGCTGCTGTTTTAGGCATGGGCTTATTTTTCTACTGTGCGATGACAGCCAATCTGTCGATTGCCTATGCTGCTACGATTATTGGCGTAGTTGGTGGTCTAATCCTTGCGTTGATTACCACATTTAAAAGCAATACCGCACCTGCTTTAGCCATTCCTTATGCCCTATTTCAAGGGGCATTTTTAGGTGGGGTGTCATTTATTTTCCAGTTGAAATATCCAGGTGTCCCTTTACAAGCATTGCTTGCGACTTTTGTGACCACATTGGTTTTATTTGCGTTGTATAAATTCCAAGTGATTCGTGCCACTGAAAAGTTTAAAGCAGTTGTGATCTCTGCCTCGATTGCCATTGCCTTGGTATTTGTGGTGCAAATCATTTTACGTTTAGCATTTGGTTCGAGCATTCCTTATATCTTTGAAAGCAACTGGTTAGGTATTGGCTTTGCAGCCTTTGTTGCTGTGATTGCTTCATTGAATCTGATCTTGGACTTTGACTTGATTGAAAATGCGGCTGCACAACGCGCACCAAAAGCATTTGAATGGATCTGTGCCATCGCCTTATTGGCGACTTTGGTGTGGATGTATTATTCATTCTTGCGTTTATTGAGTCTGTTACGTGGTGATGATTAAGTTCTGATTCAAGTAAAAATATAAATCGTCTTCAAGTGAAGGCGATTTTTTTATGCAAGATTGTAAAAAAGATGGATTATGCAATTCCGCAAGCGACGGAATATTGGCATGATGTGGTGAAAATTTTTCGAGTGAGAATAAGATGTCACAAGGACTTTTAGCTGGTAAACGTTTTTTAATTGCCGGTATTGCAAGTAAATTATCGATTGCTTTCGGTATTGCTTCTGCATTACACCGTGAAGGTGCAGAGCTTGCGTTTACTTATCCAAATGAAAAGCTGAAAAAGCGTGTCGATGATTTTGCAGCACAGTTTGGTTCAACACTGGTTTTTCCTTGTGATGTTGCTGTTGACGCAGAAATTGACAATGCTTTTGTTGAATTGGCAAAACACTGGGATGGTTTAGACGGTGTGGTGCATTCAATTGGTTTTGCACCTGCGCATACCTTAGATGGTGACTTTACTGATGTGACTGACCGTGACGGTTTTAAAATCGCACATGACATTAGTGCCTATAGCTTTATCGCGATGGCTCGTGCAGCGAAGCCATTATTGCAAGCGCGTCAAGGCTGTTTATTGACTTTGACTTATCAAGGTTCTGAGCGTGTGATGCCGAACTATAACGTGATGGGTATGGCCAAAGCATCACTTGAAGCAGGCGTTCGTTATTTAGCATCAAGTTTGGGTGTAGACGGTATTCGTGTGAATGCAATTTCTGCGGGCCCAATCCGTACTTTAGCAGCTTCAGGCATCAAGTCTTTCCGTAAAATGTTAGATGCCAATGAAAAAATTGCGCCGCTAAAACGTAATGTGACGATTGAAGAAGTGGGTAATGCTGCATTATTCCTTTGCTCGCCATGGGCTTCGGGTATTACTGGTGAAATCATGTATGTTGATGGTGGTTTTAATACTGTGGGTATGAGCCAAAGCATGATGGATGATGAATAATTAGATTGATCTAAATTATTTGATAAAGCCGCTTTTAGAGCGGCTTTGTTTTTAGAAAAAACTTAATTATGTAGAGGAAGTTTGTTTGACAGCATCCCATTGTTAAGTTTTATCTGCAATTTCGACAAAGTAGTCATAATATTTTCTCGCCACTTCTTCGGGACCAAGTGCTACGTCAATAAGCATTTGAAGAGTCCATACTGGACCTGGTATCACCTGATCTAAGTCAAGGTCTTCAGGGTAAGCTTCTGGGGTGATTGCCATTTCTAAGTTTTCAAACCACCAAATTTCAATTTTACGTAGTAGTCCAATCATCTCATCAAATGCCTCCGTTACATCAAAGTCAACACCTGATGAGGCGAAGGTAAGCATTTCGTGAGTTAAGGTATTACGGCATCTTTTAATATGCTCGAATCTCTCTAAGTCATTATCGTTAATCACATCCATATCTTGCAACCATTTCAATGATGCATAGAGAGGACTTCTATTGAGTGAAAGTACCTTTTCTTTATATTCTGGATCAACAATCATTCCATTTTCATTGAACCCATTTGTAAAGAAGCTCTCAATCTTTTCGATAATACTGCTTTTGAGTATTTCGAAAGCCATTGAAAATATTGATGCAGTAATAATATTCGTTTTAAGTGTTGTGGGATGAAGTGCTCGTTCCCAAGATGCCTTAACTTTTTCATCCATATTCGATCTCTATAAAGAAATTTATTACTGTTCTAGATATGACATATTTCTATCAGTATTAGAAATATATTAAAAAAATCAACTGACGAATATAACTAACCATTTGTCATCCCATCCTTTATATGCTAATTAAGGCTGTTTTTTTTGAATCGAAAATTCTAAAGATAATGTCGATAAACATATTATTTTTAAGCTTTCGGGGTAGATTAAAGCGTGAAGAAAATAGCGGTAGTTTTAGGATTAGTCATTCTACTTTCACTCCAAGGTTGTGCCGCAGTCATGGCAAGTAACCAACCACATAAAAAGAATCTGGCAGTTTTAGAGGTTGGAAAACATCGAAATAATGTGATTTCTGAACTCGGTGCACCAATTACATCTGAAACTCAAAATGGCGAACGTAAAGAGATTTATACCTTCCAGCAGGGCTATTCAAAAGGGGCAAGAATTAGCCGTACCTTATGGCATACGACTGCGGATATCGCAACCATTGGTCTGTGGGAGATTATCGGTTCTCCCACAGAAATCTATTTTAATGGTCAGCAACTTTCTTATGAAGTTGTGTTTGATGATCAAGACAAGATTAAACGTATTCACCAGATCCTAAATAATCCAGATCTGGTGAAAGAATAACAGCGCAAAACAATAGCGCTAAGGCTATTGTTTTGGCAGTTCTTTTACAGGACTTCCACCCATGGCTTGCATTAATGTCACATAGGCATTGTATTGATTTTGCTTGGTTTCCACCAAGCTGAGTCGTGCATTACGTGTGGTTTCCTGCGCATCCAATAAGTTCTTTAACGCAATTGCACCATTGCGATAACGCACTTCGGTTAAACGTTCTGTCTTATCTGCTAGCTCAACATTACGTTGCTGTAACTGCACTTGCTGATTCAGTTGAGTGCGATTTGATAATGCATTTTCCACATCGGCAAAAGCTTGATACAGCGTTTGACGGTATTGGGTAATGGCTTTTTCATATTCAAGATCACTGATCGCAATATCTTTCTTCATATCATTATATTGAAGGAAAGGCAGGCTAAGGCTCGCACCCAAAGTTAAAGCAGGATTCTTTAATAGTTGCGTTAAAGAAGTGCTAGATGAGCCGACATTCCCAGTCAAATTAATGGATGGATAGTAGCTGGCTTTAGTCGCATCTTTATTGGCTAAGGTCTTACGCAAGCGTAATTCAGAGGCTTGTAGGTCTGGGCGACGCGATAAAATATCAGCAGGGAGTCCGACCGCGATATTCGGTAGAGCATTGCGAGGTAACTGCGCAGGCTCTTGAATATTCAGTTGTTGTACTGGTTCATGCAGCAGCACTGCAAGTGCAGTACGTGCTTCAACACGCTGCTGCTCAATCTGACTGAGGCTGGCTTTTTGGCTTTGTACCGATTGTTCAGCTTGGGTTAAATCCAAACCAGATACTGCACCTGCTTTATATTGCGACTGTACCAAAGAATAGGTTTTTTGAGTCGAGGCTAAATTCTGCTGAATGGTTTGATAGCGTTCATTCAGATAACCCAACTGCCAATACAGTTTGGCTGTTGTTCCAACTAAGCTTTGAGCCGTGGCTTGTAAATCTTGTTCAGTGGCCAAAGCTTCCCATCGGCTTGCTTCAGTTTGACTGGCAAGCTTGCCAAATAAATCGAGTTCATAGCTGACGCCAACGCTAGTCGATAAACCACGATCAGAACCATCGCCAGAACGCAGATCAATATTATGACCTGCGGAAACACTAGAACTGGTTCGAATCCCTTGTTTATTTTCAGCCAGACCTGCTTGTAGTCGAGCTTGTTGTAGGGTGATGCCTGCAACACTTAAGTCACTATTTTTAGCCAACACTTGATCGACCAATTGATTCAACTGGGTATCGTTAAATAGCGTCCACCATTGATCAGTTAGATTCACATTTTTACTTTTCTGTGCATCGTATTGGAACTGTTGTGGCACTTGGACTGTTGGGGCGTTATAGGGTGTTTTGACGACGGCAGAACAGCCAGCTAATGATGTGCTGAGACAAAGTGCAAGTGCGATTTTATGTTGTTTGAATAACATTGATCGTCATTCCCTTAATAATTTGAAAGAGCATGATTATCGAGACAGTGTCTTATCGAGTTCTCATCCATTTTCAGTTTAAGCCTTCGGCTCGACCTACTTTTCTTTCGGGAAAAGTAGGCAAAACCATCGTCATCCGCAAAACCTGTTCTATTTTTTCATTTATCTAACTTCTCGCAGAAACAATATCTTGTTGATACCACGCAGGTTGCGGATGACATTCCCGAGTATCTTACTTCTGAGATCAATTTTTGCTGGTTATTCTCTCGCTAAAGCAGCAACTGGATCGAGTTGTGCTGCATTTCGTGCTGGCAAGAAGCCAAATACAATACCAATCATGCTTGAGCAGACAAAGGCTGCAACAATTGAGGTGGTTGAATAACTCATCTCAATCACGCCTTTGGCAAAGTGTCCGATGATCTGTCCAATGCCTAAAGATAGCAGTACACCCAAAATACCGCCCAATAAACAGACCAGAATCGCCTCAATTAGGAATTGCTGCAAAATATCGCTTTGTCGAGCACCGACCGCCATACGTACCCCGATTTCTTGGGTACGTTCAGTCACAGAAACCAGCATAATATTCATCACGCCAATACCACCCACCACCAAGGAGATGACAGCAATCGCTGAAATCAGCAAGGTCATGGTTGCAGTGGTTTGCTGGATGGTTTCACGAATACTGTCAGAGTTTTGGGTAAATACATCTTGTGCGCCGTGACGCTGTTCCAGCAAGGTCAAAATCGCATTTTCAGCGGCGCTGCTTGGGTATTCATCTTTGATACGGACGATGATGCTACGTACATTGGATTGCCCCAGCATACGGCTCATGACCGTGGAGTAGGGCAGATAGACGTTGAGACTGTCTGAACTCATAAAGCCTTGTTGGGCATCAATCACACCAATAATCCGACTCGGTACGCTACCTAAAAGAATGACTTGGCCTACGGGATTGGTGCCATCTGCAAAGAAAGTCTTTTCGGTATTGGTATCAATCACCACATCCTGAGCACGTTCAGTCACACTTTCTTTGTCAAAAGGCTGCCCCGATTTAAAGGTCAGACCACGGACATAGAAGAAATCAGAGCTGACCCCATTTACGGTTGCTGCTGCTTCTGTGTCCTTATAACGCAGGGTCAAACTGGTATTGGCAGAAGGACTAACCCCATCGACATAGGGTTGTTCGGCCAGTGCTTCGGCATCGGCAGGTACCAGTGTTTTGACTTGCGAGGTCCGTGAGTTATCACCAAAGCCACGACCTTGATACACGGTAATGGTATTGGTACCCAGGCTACTGATATTTTCTAAAATTTGCTTCTGCGAACCATTCCCCAGTGCTACCACCGAAACCACGGAGGCGATCCCGATAATAATCCCGAGCATGGTCAAAAAAGTCCGCATACGGTGCGCATTCATGGCGAGTAATGCCATGCGGAATGCTTCACCAAGACGGTCGAAGAACGAACGCCAAGCGGAGGTTTTCTTCTGCGGGTTACGCTGTAGCGTTTGATGTTCGAGTTCGGAATCATCATGTTCAGGCGTATTAGCACGGTCTGAAATAATATTACCGTCACTGATCTCGATAATACGGGTCGCATTCTTGGCAACATTCAGGTCATGCGTGACCAAAATGATGGTATGGCCTTTGGCATTCAGCTCACGCAAAATGCGCATTACTTCGATACCGCTATTCTTATCCAATGCACCTGTTGGTTCATCGGCAAGAATCACATCGCCACCATTCATCAACGCGCGTGCAATCGACACACGTTGTTGTTGACCACCTGAAAGTTGGCTTGGTCGATGGTGTAAACGCTCTTCTAGCCCAAGTTCCGATAACAGTTCGGCAGAGCGTTCTTGGCGAAGATGGCTGTCTACGCCAGCATAAATTGCAGGAACTTCAACGTTACCAGAAGCACTGAGATCACCCAGTAAGTGATAACGCTGGAAAATAAAACCAAAATATTCACGACGTAATTGTGCCAGTTCATCTGGTTCTAGTTGGCGTGTTTCTCGACCATTGACCTTGTAACTTCCTGCGCTGGGCTTATCAAGACAACCCAAGATGTTCATCAGCGTGGATTTACCCGAACCTGATTGCCCAACAATCGCAACCAACTCACCTGCATAAATTTTTAAATCAATGCCTTTGAGGATTTGTACAGTTCCTTCACCCGCAGGAAATTCACGGGTGAGGTGACTGACCTCAAGCAGTGGTTGTGATGAATGTGTTTGATTTTGAGTCATATTACATTCTCATTGCACGTTGGTTGCTACGTTTTGCTGCTTCATTTGAACTGTCTGAGGCATCTGCAATCACCACTTGATCACCTTGTTTCAAGCCTTTTAACACTTGTGCGGTGACACGGTTATTCAGGCCAATTAATACAGGTTGTGGTTGAGCCGTACCATCAGCTTGTAGGACACGAACCATACCCGTTGAAGCTTTACCTTGTGCAACCAGCGCTTTTTCTTCTTCACTGAGCTCTAGGCGTTTTGGACGTTGTGCCTTGTCAGCATCAGATTTTTTCGCTTGATCAGCCGATGGCGCAGCATTGGCTTGGTTACCTTTACCACGGTTGCCACGTTGGGTTTGAATAGCAGCAGCAGGCACAGTCAGCGCATTCTTCGCTTCTGCCAACACAATATAAACTTGTGCCGTCATATCAATACGGAGTTTGCCATCTTCATTTGGTACATCAAACAGTGCATTGTAGTACACCGCAGCATTTGACGTTGAGGAACTGCTACTACTTGTCGTTTCGGTATTAATTGAGTTTGGTGCAGGTTCAACTTGGCGTAATTTGGCGTAATGTTTTTTATCGCTATTACCTAAAGTCGTGAAATAAACGGTTTGTCCTTTTTCAACCTTCATAACATCGGCTTCAGAAATCTGTGCCTTGATGGTCATGGTGTCGAGTTTTGCTAATTTCACGATGGTCGGTGCAGTTTGATTGGCGTTAACAGTCTGACCTTCTTCAGTCACAATCGCCACAATAGTGCCATCCATTGGTGCAACAATGCGGGTATAACCCAAATTTTCTGTAGCGGTTGCAAGGGTTAGGCGAGATTGTTCAATCTGTGCATTGATCGATGTAATTTGAGCTTGTGCTGTTTTAAAGTTAGCCAATGCTGTTTCCAGTTCAGCACGCGAGGTTGCATCTTGGCTAAACATTGCTTGTTGACGTTTGTATTCAGCTTCTACCTTGGCAAGATTGGCCTGTTGAACGGCCAACTGAGCTTGTTGGTTTTTAATATTGGCATCGGCTGTTTTGCGTTCATTTTCTTGGCGTATTGAATCAATTTGGGCAATCAGTTGACCTTGTTTCACTTGGTCGCCCAGTTGCACATACATCTTTTTGACCTGACCTGAAACCTGCGCACCGACACTAACCATTTTAGTCGCCTCGAGTACACCTGTTGCCAATACTGAATCTTCAATATCACCACGTGAAACTTCGGCACTAATATACTGTGGTGTTTGCGCTTTAGGTTTAAAGAACATCCATCCAAGTGCTGCAATAATCAGCACCCCAATAACGATCATGATAATTTTACGAGGCTGGATTTTTTTAGCGTTTGTTTTTGGCATGGCAGCAGGTCAAAAGTGAAAAACTGGACTTAGTATAAAAGTGAAATAAGGATAAAGCGTGAATATTTTTAATCTAGAATGAGAATTATTTGCTATTTTATCGATAAGTTATTCTATAAAAATCTGATAAATACTACGAATGCCCTGTTCAGCAGTTATCGCGAGGGCAATACCACCATGTACAGGAAGTGCATATTCACGCGGATTAATTCGAATTAGATGAGGCGAAAATCGTTCACTAAAATAACGTACTGTTGGAATAGCTGTACCAGCACCCAGTTCAATAATTAAAGGACGATGGTGCTTATTGAGAAAAGTATCGAGGTGTTTCGCTTGTTGGGTATGACGTTGGCTAATCCATGACATATCATCAAACATTAAAATATTTGGTCGAGCCAAGCCCTTACAAATTGGACAATGAGGGAGTTCTCCTAACCATTGGCAGTCTTGATGATTAATCTCTGGTAGCAACTCATCTGCTGACCAAATGTCGTGCTGACATGCCTCTAGGCATTGCAGATGGTGAATTGAACCATGACATTCATAAATTTGATCAGGGTGAAAGCCTGCTGTTTGAAATTGCCCATCGACATTCGAGGTAAACACAAAAGTGGGCAGTGCGAATATTTCAGCCAGTTGCTGCAATTGTTGAAAGCCTGAATGTGGTGTGGTCTGACGATATAATGCCAAGCGATGTCCGTAAAATCCCCAAGCCAAACGTGGATGGCGTTTAAACGCGGCTGGATTGGCTATTTCAGTAAAATCGATGCGTTGTTTGCCAAGTTCAGGATAGGCTTGCCACATGCCTTGATTGCCGCGAAAGTCAGGCAGACCTGAATCGACACCCATGCCTGCACCTGCGCTGATGATCAGGCTGTCCGCATATTGGAATAGACTTTTGATCTGCTTGATTTGGTCGGGGCTTAAATGGAATGACATGCGTTGATCCATTATTCTTATTATGTGATGGAGAAGAGTGCTGCTCTAAGCAGGTTGAGCAAATAGGGTGGTACCACAAAGTTCAGCTAAGGCTTGTAGCATCAGATGTTCTGGATTTTCTTTGGACATACCTTTGATCGCTGCATCAATACGCAACAATAAATCAGACCAAGTTAGGAATTGTCTCGGATTTAAACGACGTAGTGCTTGTTGATATTGTGATACTTTGGTTTTCCAGATCCCGAGTTGAATCGCATTATGTGGCTGTTCAAACAATTGCATCAATAAGCGCATTTCTTTGCTTAGGGTCCATAAAATCAAACTATCAGGCTCACCTGCAGCGATCAGATATTGATAAATCTTGACCGACTGCGCCAAGTTTCCAGCAAGCAAGGCATCACTTAAATCATAAGTCGTATAACGCGATTGATCCTGTAAACAGGAATACAGTTGTTCAATCTGAATCTGTTGAATATCGGGGAAAGTATCCGCAACACGCATTAAACTGTTTTTAGCAGCCAACAAGTTATGTTCATGATGCTGCATTAGCCATTGCCAAGCATCATGATTCAGTTGAATACCCAGTTTTTCGGCTTCTATGCTTAAAATTCGTTGTCGGTCTTGTGGGTAAGTCGCCGTCAGCGCAACCACAACACCATTGGCTTCGACCACTTGGAAAAAAGCCGATTTTAAACTGCTGCTGTCTTGCTTCGGTAAAACAATCAGTAAGAGGTTATGTTCATTATGTTGAATATAGTTCTTAAGCAGTTTTAAGCCGTTGGCATCGGGCTTGATATTGCCATGCACTTCAATCGCGAGTTGTTGTGAAAATAGCGATAAACTGTTGAGTGCATTAAAGACATTTTTCCAGTCATTGACACTATTAATGTCATAACGCTGGCGTTCAACTTCTTGTTGTTGCCAGCTTTTACGGAAAGTGTCGAGCAGATTTTGTTCAAGCAAAGGCTCTTGTCCATGCATGATCCATGCACCGCGAGCCTCATCAACACGTTTTAACGCTTGAACATAATCTAGTTTCATAATGACAAATTAGGGTTGAGCTTTAGGTAAACGATTGGCTGCAATTTGACGCGTAATTTGCTGTGCGACATCATCAATCACAATACGATTTAGATAAGCTTCTTGTTGGTTATCCGTGTTGACCGTTGCCACGTCGTATTGATAGGTACGAGAAGCGGTTAAGGTACGTGGTTCGGTAATTTTCTTGCCTTGACGGTCTTCAATTTGGAAGGTTACGGTTAAACGTAGCAACACTTCTGTCAATTTACCATTTAGTAATTGGCGGCGAGGGGTGTAATCCAATATACGAAGCACATAGGCATCATTGGCATTACTCAGTTGAACACCGGTAGCGCTGAGATAAATACTGAGCTTATTTTCAAGTTCGCTGGTACTCGCAGGCATGGCGAGCGTGAGTTTGTTATAAACCAGTGGCACTGCTGTTGGATTACTTCCCTTTAGATGAAAGCCACAGCCGACTAAGCCTGCACTTAGGCCTAAAGTGAGTACGATAGCAGCTGCACGTTGCGCTAAGTGCATATTTATTCCTCGAATGAAATCTCTTCTAATCCCTTTTTCTTATTGAAGGGGGAAACCTCTCTTTTGTTGAAGAGAGGTTAGAAAGGATTATTAAACTACTAAGTTAACAAGTTTATTTGGTACCACAATTTCTTTCTTGGTCGGACCCGTCAAGAATTGTTGCACTTCTGGTAAGGCTTTTGCCAATGCCAATAACTCATCTTTTGAGATATCGACTGCGACGTCTAACTTACCACGAAGTTTACCATTCACTTGTACAACAATCGTTTGCGTATTACGGGTTAACGCTGACTCATCCACTTGCGGGAATTCGACCGTCGTTAATTCCAAACCAAACTGAGTTAACAAAGTTTGACTCAAATGCGGTGCAAATGGGGCAAGTAAAGTCAACAATGTGGTAATTGCTTCACGTGCCACAGCAGCATCATTGTCATCTTTTGCTTCGAACTTGTTGCTGGCATTGAGTAATTCCATCAATGCCGCAATTGCCGTGTTGAATGCATGACGACGTTCGATGTCATCACCCACTTTTTGGATGGTTTCATGGGTTTTACGACGTAAATCTTGCGCATCTTTTGATAAGTTTGCAGTATCGATCGTCGTTGCTTGATTGCCTTTTTCCAAGAAGCCAGCAGCCAAACGCCATACACGTTTTAAGAAGCGGTTAGCACCTTCAACACCTGCATCTGACCATTCTAATGATTGATCTGGTGGTGCAGCGAACATCATGAAGACACGAGCAGTATCTGCGCCGTATTGATCAATAATCGCCTGTGGGTCAATGCCGTTGTTTTTTGACTTCGACATTTTTTCTTGTCCGCCAATCACAACTTCCTGACCATCACCTGAATATTTCGCAGACAGGATACGACCTTTTTCGTCACGCTCTAATTCGATGTCAGCAGGGTTGAACCAAGTTTTCTTGCCGTTTTCTGCTTCACGATAGAAGGTATCTGCCAACACCATGCCCTGGGTGAGCAAGTTAGTAAAGGGTTCATTACCTTGTACCACGCCTTCATCACGCATCAACTTATGGAAGAAACGTGCATAAAGTAAATGCAAGATTGCATGTTCAACACCACCGATATATTGGTTCACTGGAAGCCAGCTTTGTGCTGCTTCAGGTTTCACCATACCGCCAGTAAAGTCTGGAGATGCATAACGTGCATAGTACCAAGATGATTCTACAAAGGTATCCAAGGTGTCTGTCTCACGACGAGCATCGCCGCCACAGCTTGGGCATTTGGTTTCGTAGAATTCAGGCATCTTATTCAATGGGTTACCAGAACCATCTGGAACCACATCGGTCGGTAATACCACAGGTAATTGATCTTCTGGAACAGTAACTTGACCACAGCTATTACAGTTGATCATTGGAATTGGGCAACCCCAGTAACGTTGACGAGAAACACCCCAGTCACGTAAGCGGAATTGAACCTTAGAATTAGCTAAAGCTTGTGGTTCTAATTTTGCAAGGAAGGCATCATAAGCAGCTTGGAAGGCTAAACCATCAAATTCACCTGAATTAACCAGTTTGCCATCTTTAGAACCGTACCATTCTTGCCATTCAGTTGCAGAATACGCTGCATCGTCAGCACCTTGGGCATCGATCACTTGTTTGATTGGCAAGTTGAACTTATTGGCAAATTCAAAATCACGTTCGTCATGCGCAGGAACCGCCATGACTGCGCCTGAACCGTATGACATTAATACATAGTTGGCAATCCAAACAGGGAGGTCTTCACCTGTCACTGGATGCTTAACAAATAAGCCAGTTGCCATGCCTTTCTTTTCAGCAGTGGCTAAATCAGCTTCTGCAACTGAACCCATACGACATTCTTCAATAAATGCAGCAAGTTCAGGGTTGCCTGCTTCTGATTGGAGGGCAGCTGCTTTCAGCGCCATTGGGTGTTCTGCTGCAACAGCAACATAAGTCACACCCATCAAGGTATCAGCACGCGTGGTATAAACGGTTAGGCCATCTGCATAGATTGCTGGATTCGCAGAAGGGAAAGTAATGTCCATCCCGGTAGAACGGCCGATCCAGTTACGCTGCATGGTCAAGACCTGTTGCGGCCAACCGTCTTTTAAAGTATCTAGGTCGTCTAATAATTCTTGTGCATAGTCGGTGATGCGGAAGTAATACATTGGAATATCGCGTTTTTCAACCAATGCACCTGAACGCCAGCCACGACCATTTTCAACTTGTTCATTCGCAAGCACAGTCTGGTCAACGGGGTCCCAGTTCACGGTTGAAAGCTTACGATAGATCAAGCCTTTCTTATAAAGTTGTACGAATAACCATTGTTCCCAGTGGTAGTACTCTGGTGTACAGGTCGCAAATTCACGATCCCAGTCGACAGACAGACCCAATTTTTTTAATTGGTCACGCATGTACGCAATGTTTTCAAACGTCCATTTTGCTGGTGCAACTTGGTGTGCAATCGCTGCATTTTCAGCCGGCAAACCAAAAGCGTCCCAACCCATCGGTTGTAATACTGTTTCGCCTTTTAAGCGATGGAAACGGCTGATCACGTCACCAATCGTATAGTTACGCACATGCCCCATGTGCAGTTTGCCACTTGGGTACGGGAACATCGACAGGATATAGCGATGTTTGCCCTCTACAGTGTCTGCAACTTTAAAAACTTTGCGATTGTCCCAGTCTTGTTGAACTTGAGGCTCAATGGCACTTGCTTGATATTCGGAGTCAATGTGAGAAGTCGTCATAGGGATATGCGATACAACAAAAAAGTAAAGTTAAGATTGCTGCACAGCATAGCGCAAAATTGTAGGAAATGTCAGTTTTTAGATCGGGATTTTATCTGCAAGGCCGCCGTGTTGAAGATGACCTTGCAGATTCTGAGCGCTATTTAACGCTCTGAAGATGCTGCGGCAGCTGGAGCGCTTTGAGGCTTAACCGAGTTAGTCGGAGAGGATGGCGCTGTCTGCTGTGCTTGCTGCGTTACATTCGGTGTGACTTCAGGATTCACTGGATGGCTTTGCTGATTCGTTGGATTTGTCATTTGGTGGCTATTGCCATACGTTGAAACTTTGTCCAAACGCTTTGCACCTTTGGGTGGTGGCGTGGTGGTGTAATGAGTAGAACCATTGGCATCGACCCATTTATAATATTGTTGCGCATAGTTTTGGCTAGAGCAGAGCAGTAGTGTTGTTGTCGCAATCGTATATAAGCTTGTTTTTAAATAAGATATCTTCATATTTGATCTCCCCAAGAGAATGCTGAATATATTCGATCAAAGTGCCTAAATAAGCAGTTTACAATGCCTATTTTAAAGCAAAAAGAAAATAGTTTTTTGATAAATGGGCGTTTAACAAGACCAAATTATTCTGTGAAATGTGTTTAAAAAAACGGCAGCTAAAAAATATTCGTTAAAATCCTTTTCTTTGTTCTTGACATTGCTTATGAAAGAAACAAGAATGCTTTCTCAAGTTTTATATGTGTTTATTTGATCACCCTTCGAATAAATGTCATGGCTTGCAATGGACATTCTTTCTAGCCGAGAGAATGATTTTTTGAAATATGCTTATCCCAGCACATTTTGATTCGAGATGTCATCAAGTTTATACGGCTGATGAGTCTCAGAAAATTTTTCCTATTGCAGCAAAAACGAGTAGAATACGCACACTTATAAGAAGTGCAAAAGTTAATGAATGAACACAATTTATGTCTCCCATAAATTGTGCAAAATACTAGGGTGAATCACGTTGGAACTTTTATCTGGTGGTGAAATGCTCGTTCGTGCGCTTGCGGACGAAGGCGTAGAGCATGTTTTTGGGTATCCAGGCGGCGCTGTATTACATATTTATGATGCGCTATTTCAACAAGACAAAATTAACCATTACCTCGTGCGTCATGAGCAAGCTGCTGGTCACATGGCAGATGCATACTCACGCGTAACAGGTAAAACTGGTGTGGTACTGGTCACTTCTGGACCAGGCGCGACTAATACAGTCACTCCAATCGCAACAGCCTACATGGACTCAATCCCAATGGTGATTTTGTCTGGTCAGGTTGCAAGCCATCTCATTGGAGAGGATGCGTTCCAAGAAACAGATATGGTTGGTATTTCTCGTCCAATCGTAAAACACAGTTTCCAAGTGCGTCACGCGAGTGAAATTCCTGCAATTATTAAGAAAGCATTCTATATCGCTTCGTCTGGCCGTCCGGGTCCAGTTGTTGTTGATATTCCGAAAGATGCGACCAACCCTGCAGAAAAATTTGCCTACGAATATCCAGAAAAAGTGAAGATGCGTTCATATCAACCGCCTTCACGTGGTCACTCAGGTCAAATTCGCAAAGCGATTGATGAGTTGATTACGGCTAAACGTCCAATGATTTATACGGGCGGTGGTGTTGTTCAAGGGAATGCATCTGGCTTATTGACAGAACTTGCGCATTTATTAGGCTATCCAGTAACCAATACCTTGATGGGCTTAGGTGCTTTCCCTGGTAACGATCCACAATTCGTGGGCATGTTAGGGATGCATGGTACTTATGAAGCCAACATGGCAATGCACAATGCAGATGTAATTTTGGCCATTGGTGCGCGTTTCGATGACCGTGTAACCAATAACCCTGCAAAATTCTGTCTCAATGCCAAAGTAATTCATATTGATGTTGATCCAGCAACCATTTCGAAGACGATTATGGCGCACATCCCGATCGTGGGTGCGGTAGAGCCAGTACTTCAAGAAATGTTGGCACAACTGAAACAAATGAATGTATCTAAGCCAAACCCTGAAGCAATTGCGGCATGGTGGTCTCAGATTAATGAGTGGCGTAAAGTACACGGCTTACGTTATGACGCTGGTCAAAATGGTGTAATGAAGCCACAGCAAGTGGTTGAGGCATTAGATCGTGTGACCAATGGTGAAGCGATCATTACTTCTGACGTTGGTCAGCATCAAATGTTTGGTGCGAACTACTACAAATACAAACGTCCACGTCAGTGGATCAACTCTGGTGGCTTAGGCACCATGGGTGTTGGTTTACCGTATGCAATGGCTGCGAAGCTTGCATTCCCAGATCAGCAAGTGGTTTGTATTACTGGTGAAGCATCGATTCAGATGTGTATCCAAGAATTATCGACATGTAAGCAATATGGCTTGAATGTGAAGATCCTTTGCTTAAACAACCAAGCTTTAGGCATGGTAAAGCAATGGCAAGACATGAACTACGAAGGACGTCATTCAAGTTCTTATGTAGATTCATTACCAGACTTTGCCAAGTTAATGGAAGCTTATGGTCATGTTGGTATTCAGATTGATCATGCGGATGAGCTGGAATCTAAGTTAGCTGAAGCGATGGCAATTAATGATAAATGTGTATTCATTAATGTCATGGTAGACCGTACAGAACATGTATATCCAATGCTGATTGCTGGGCAATCAATGCAAGATATGTGGTTAGGCAAAGGGGAGCGTACATAATGAGACATATTATTTCTGTACTCGTTGAAAATGAAGCTGGTGCGCTTTCTCGTTTGGTGGGGTTGTTTTCTCAACGTAATTACAACATTGAGACACTGAATGTTGCGCCAACCGAAGATGAAACCTTATCTCGTTTAACCTTAACGACTTATGGCGATGATCACAAAATTGAACAAATCACCAAGCAACTGAATAAATTGGTTGAAGTTGTAAAAGTGGTTGATTTGTCAGAAGGTTCACACATCGAACGTGAATTGATGTTGATCAAAGTCAAAGCCTTGGGTGCAGCACGTGCGGAAATTAAACGTACAGCTGACATCTTCCGTGCGCAAATCGTTGATGTAACACCAACGACCTATACCATTCAGATCGCAGGTACAACGGACAAGATTGATGGTTTTATTGATGCACTTGCAGAAAACACCATTCTTGAAGTTGTACGCTCTGGCGTCTCAGGCATCGCGCGTGGCGAAAAAGTTTTAACAATTTAAAAATCTCCTCCAACCCTTCTTTGAAAAGAGGGGGATCACCTTAAAAGGTAATCATGGGGGAGCCTACAAAAGATCTGTCCTTGCAGAACAAGGGAAATGACAAAAATTTTAGCGGAGAAAACAGATGCAAATTTTTTACGATAAAGACTGTGACTTATCAATCATCCAAGGCAAAAAAGTTGCAATCATTGGTTATGGTTCACAAGGCCATGCGCATGCACTTAACTTGAAAGATTCTGGCGTAGACGTAACTGTTGGTTTACGTGCTGGTTCTACTTCTTGGAAAAAAGCTGAAAATTCAGGTCTTAAAGTTTCTGAAGTTCCAGCTGCTGTTGCTCAAGCTGACTTAGTCATGATTTTGACTCCAGACGAGTTCCAATCTCAACTTTATCGTGACGTGATTGAACCAAACATCAAAGAAGGTGCAACTTTAGCATTTGCTCATGGTTTCTCTATTCTTTATAACCAAGTTGTTCCACGTAAAGACTTAGACGTAATCATGGTTGCTCCGAAAGCACCTGGTCACACTGTACGTTCTGAATATCAACGTGGTTCAGGTGTTCCTGACTTAATCGCGATCCATCAAGATGCTTCTGGTAATGCACGTAACGTTGCACTTTCTTATGCTTCAGGCGTAGGTGGTGGTCGTACAGGTATCATCGAAACTTCTTTCCGTGAAGAAACTGAAACTGACTTATTCGGTGAGCAAGCAGTTCTTTGTGGTGGTGCGGTTGAATTGGTTAAAATGGGCTTCGAAACTTTGGTTGAAGCTGGTTATGCACCAGAAATGGCTTACTTCGAATGCTTACATGAACTTAAGTTAATCGTTGACTTGATGTTCGAAGGCGGTATCGCAGACATGAACTACTCAGTTTCTAACAATGCTGAGTACGGTGAATATGTGACTGGTACTGAAGTAATCAACGAACAGTCTCGTGAAGCAATGCGTAATGCATTGAAACGTATCCAGTCTGGTGAATACGCGAAGATGTTCATCCAAGAAGGTGCGTTGAACTATCCATCAATGACTGCTCGTCGTCGTCAAAACGCAGCGCATGGCATTGAAGTAACTGGTAATAAGTTACGTGCGATGATGCCTTGGATTCAAGCAAACAAAATTGTAGATAAAGAGAAGAACTAAGTTCTAGTTTAATCTTTAAAAGCCCTTGTTTGTACAAGGGCTTTTTTGTTCGATAATCCTGATGTTACGTGCGTTAGCGAAGCATAGCTTCACTCTTACACAGGGGCCTTACGAAGCGATGCTTCTCATACTTTTCTATTTCCCTGCTCCTTGCGTAGGAGACCCTACTCAGGATTCAAGCGAACAAGATTGTAGACAAAGAAAAGAACTAATTTTTTCTAAGTCAAATAAAGACCCTTGTTTAAAATAAACAAGGGTTTTTTTTATGGGTTGTGATAACAGAGTTATAACAATGTAGCTTGAAAAATAAGCTTATATTGTTTATGTTTTGATCATGTTGCTGCTCATTTGCAGCTTTGATTCAGACTAAAAAGTGTTGCATGCTTTGGGGTATCTGCACGATTAAAAACAAACAAATTGAAATAACTTAAAAATTAAAATGATTTAGCAAAATAAAATGAGTCTTTTGGTAAAAAAAATGTAATAAAAAAACAAGACTTTTCATTGGTTTGAAATGAAAATGTGCTTTTATTCTATTGATTTATAAAGTGAAAAAGACTTGACCTTATGCTAGATGATGTTATTGTTAAGGAAAGTTTATGAATACAAGATTCATGGCTTCTTTGGGTGTGAAACGTCGTTCGGATTTCGGGCATTTTGCTCATCATATAAAAAAAAGTACTGAATAATCATGGAAGTCCTTTATGGTTCACGTTGATTACGATAGCACATTGGTCATCGTTTCCATTTTGGTTGCAGTCGCGACATGTTACGCTGCAGTTTCGATGGAAGAACTCGTTTTTAAAGGTGCTTATAAAAAGTTTGAAAAAAGCATTTTGGTTGCGAGTGGGCTAATCTTGGGGTTAGCGATATGGTCAATGCACTTTGTGGGAATGCTGGCTAGCCATTTGCCGGAAGGCTATCACTTTGATGTTAATTTAACTGTACTTTCTTATCTGATTGGCGCAGTTGCTTCTATTTTTGCTGTTTGGCTGACCTCAAGACCAACTTTGCCGATCCCACGCCTAATCCTTGGTGCTGTATTTATGGGACTCGGTATATCGGGGATGCACTATACCGGTATGGCTGCATTGAGCATTGAAAATCATGCAATGCATTATGACCCTTTACTGGTGCTGTGTTCTGTACTTATCGCAATCAGTGGTTCTGGTTTAAGTTTCTTTTTCATTTTTAAATATAAAACCGCAGTGACATACCGCACTTTACTCAAAGCAGTGGTTGCTGTGTTAATGGCGCTCAGTATTGTTGGCATGCACTATACGGGTATGGCCGCAACCTATTTTGATGAAAGCCTAGCGCAAATCCTGACCTCAGAACAGACAGAGCAAAGCGTCTTATTATTCACGATTATCTTTATTACCAGTCTGGTGTTGGTTGCAGGCTTTGCGGTTGCCATACTCGAAGCACGGTTAGAAGAACGCAATGAGCAACTTACACTCATCAACAAAGAGCTTGCGGCACAATCTTTACATGATGCGCTCACAAAGCTACCGAATCGTTTATACCTGACTGAACATGCTGAAGTGGTATTTAATCATCATCGTTTAAATGCTCAGAAAGCAGCATTTTTATATATTGACTTAGACCGTTTTAAATCAGTGAATGATGCTTTTGGTCATCATATTGGTGATCAACTCCTGATCCAGATGGCAAACCGTTTATACACTAAGCTCGGTGAGAATCATAAGCTGTTTCGTATTGGTGGTGATGAGTTTGTTTTAATTTCGGAAGATACAGATTTCAATGAAGCAATGCAGCTTTCAGAAGATATCTTGCATTGCATCCAAGAAACCTATTTGATTGCGGCAAAGGATATTAATATTTCTGCCAGCGTCGGGATTGCCATGTATCCTGAACATGGCACGAATGTTCAAGATTTGCTGATCAATGCCGATGTTGCCATGCTGATCTCAAAAGATCAGGGCCGTAATACCTATACCATGTTCCATTCGATGTCCGATCAGCAAGATGTACGCAGTCAGTCTAAATTGATCAATGATCTGTACAAAGCCGTCGATGAACAACAGTTTGTACTGTTCTACCAACCTAAATTTACATGCAATTATGAAGTCTGTGGTGTTGAAGCCTTGATTCGATGGAAGCATCCAACACTAGGACTGCTGACCCCGCAAATGTTTATTGAAGGGGCAGAGAAAACGGGCTTGATCATTCCAATGGGGTATTGGGCACTGGAACAAGCCTGTCAGCAAATCCAGAAATGGGAACGAAGTAATAGTCCGTTTTATCCAATTGCTGTTAATCTCTCTGCATTACAATTCGAAAATAAAAAACTCTTTAGTGTCCTCGAACAATTATTAGAACAATACCAAATCCAACCGCATCATCTCATTCTTGAAATTACTGAATCCACGGCTATGCATCATATTGATTCCAGTATTCGTACCTTGGAGCGTTTGCGTAAGCTTGGTATCCGCATTGCGATTGATGATTTTGGCACAGGATATTCGAGTTTCTTATATTTAAAAGATTTACCTGTCGATGAACTTAAAATTGATCGCGGCTTCTTAATTGATCTCAAACCAAATTCAAAAGAAGAAGCCATTCTAGAAAGTATTATCCATTTGGCTGCAAAATTGGGTTTAATTGTCACTGCTGAAGGGGTAGAGACCCAACAACAAGCAGATATTTTGACCAGTCTAGGCTGCAACCAGTTACAGGGCTATTTATTGGACACGCCTGTCAATGTTGAAGGTTTGGTATTGCATCGCTATCAGCATTTTGCATGATCAAGCGAGATAGCTATTAAAAAAGCTGCCGATAATGGCAGCTTTTTTTGTTCTTAGAGTGAAGTCGCTTAGTCAGAACGTGGTGCTAACCATTGCGTGACCACAGGCCAGACCAACTGTGGTGCTTGACTGCCTGAGACGAGGCCCATATGACCACCAGGAACAATTTCAAATTGCTTGTCACTGCTGCTGATTAAATCCATTAAGGGGCGTACTGCTTCTGCGGTGACGATAATATCGCTGCTGCCGCCAATCGCCAGTACTGAACAATCAATGTCTTTTAGATTCGCGCTTTGCTCACCAAATTGAACAGAACCGGTCGATAACTCATTATCAATCCAGAAACGTAAAATAATATCGCGCATCACACCACCAGGGTAAGCCAGCATATTGTCCACAAAGGAGCTTGAGGTGGCATGGTTAATCACAAATTGACGATCATCGAGATTCTTTAATAACTCCCAATAGTTTTTAAAGTTTCCAATCGGATCAGTGAGTTTAAACCCCAGTGTATTTTGCCAGCCATGAATATGAAATACACGGCTTGGTACTTGGTGAATACGGAATTTGGTATTACTGCGAATCCACTGTGCAGGAACAGTGAGACGCTGATAAAACTTGCCCATGTAACCTGATTTATGTGTGTTAATCGGTGAGGCCAAAATCATCAGGTTCTGAATATTTTTATCTTGTGATAAGGCGGTATAGCAAAGCGATAACGCGCCACCTAGACTCCATCCAAATAGTGACAGCTGTTGTTGACCACTATGCTCACGAATCTGTTCGATAAAGTCAGGCATAAAGGTTTTAACATATGTCCCCAGATTATATTTGGCTTGGCGTAGACTCGGCGTACCCCAGTCAATCAAGTACACATCAAAACCTTGCGCTAGAAAATAACGGACTAAGCTACGGTTAGGGAATAAATCGTAGATCAGCATATTGGCTGCTAGCGGTGGCACAATCACCAACGGAATACGATGCTTTGTGGTGTTGTCGGTCGCTGCTGTGTAGTGGCGCAGGCTAATGATTTCACGTTGGTACACAATATCAAAAGGGGTTTTGCCTGAGAGCGCGAGTTGCTGTCCACGTAAAATACGATCTCGTGCATTCGAGAAGATTTTGCGTGCGTGATGGCTCGCAGGGCTGTTCAGCATTTTTTGCGCAGTTCGTGTATTGAGAAAACTGCGTTTAACTTTTGGCGATTGAGTCATGTGAACCTAAAGCTCGAAGGTTGCTATTCAATAGGCGCATATTAGAAGAAAAAATAAATTTGCTCAGTGACTCATTTGCTTAACTTGTCTTTCAAAATGATCAATTCAGCTAAAAACCTAAGCCCAAATCTTAATCTGATTCGAGGAAATCTGGTAAAGCTGAGTTTACATGGTGGCGTATGAATCATTCTAAAAAGTGCTTTGCTCTGTTTAAGGCGAGTTACAGCGCGAGTAGGGTAAGCGTGTCGAGGCAAACCATTAATGCCGTAGCAAAGGGGCACTATGACTCCAGCGCCTATCTTTGGCATTTAAAACGGTCTGTGCATTTGCTCTCAGCATTAAGCAAGTGTTTATTTTGAGTAAGACTCAGCTTAATTCACTTTCGCTCAAGTTGTAATGTGTAGATGTAAAATCGGATAGGGGTTGCCTTGACCATCGAGTTCGGAACGATTCACAGTGTGGAATCCCATTTTCTTGTAAAAGTTAACTGCTTGAAAGTTTTGTTCATTCACATCGACTTTATAGATCTGAAGCTGTTGAACTGCAAAATTTACCAAGGCTTGACCAATCCCTGATCTTCGATACTCAGGCAGAATAAATAACATTTCAATGTTGTCATCGCTGGTACCCAGAAATCCGACAATCTGTTGATCAATCACGTATTTATTCAGCTGAACATGATGAAAATATTCATTCAAAATTAACGGTTTTAATTCAGCAATCATGGTTTCAGGTAAAAAATCATGGGTCGCTCGGACTGATTTTTCCCATATATTTAATAAAGTGAGATGGTCATCCTGAGACGCTTTGATAATCATGTCGTGACTACATTTAAAATATTTAGAGCTGTCAATTTTCTACTATTTGATTCGGAATTTCTATGTTTTAGTTCCGATAGGTAAATGATACTGACGCTGGGTGATTTAGATTATTCTAACTCGAGTTGGTGATCATCTTTGGTGACTTTAATTTTCAGTTTTTTATATTTACGCTTATTGGGATCAAGGGCTGAGTTTATGACCTCATTGGCAAAACGCTGATCTTGCATCAGTGTGCCATAGGTCTTATAACCTAAAACAATTCGGGTCGGCCGATAGCCATTTCTCGTTACATAATAATTAATGATGAGATCTAATTCTGTTAAAAGACATGTATCGTTCATTGTGAGATATCGCTTTTAGTGGCTTAAGCAGCATAGTCTATACAGGAAAACTTATCTAGCTGATGTTCATTGATTTTTGCTGAAAGTTAGAGCTGTCATAAAAGTGTCATCTAAAAACATTATCGTGATTTATATAATAAAAAATGAATAACAATAAAATTGATCAGCGATCAGCACTCATCGAAACAAGTTTAAATCATCATGGTAAATGAAGGGGAAGGGGTCTAGAAAAACGAGGAGTTGTTTATATGCAGAATAAAGTGCCCACAATACGAGACCAAAAACCACTGAATCATCGTTTGAATGTGTTACTTTCGGCTTATCAGGCCTTCTTAGTTGCTAAAGGTTTGGTGAACAGTGAATTTAGTCGTCTCATCTTTGTTGATAATTATACCCAAACCTTAAAATTCAAACTTTATGATGATGAACTAAAGAAGCAACTGATTGATGAGTTAGAACGATTTAGCTCGTTTTAGGATGTGTTTTCATACGTTATCAATCTAAAGCTTTCTTCGCCAAACAATAATCATTGAAAATTTATAAAATCTTATCCATATGACTTTAATCATATATTTTTAGGTATCTTCATTTGGTTCTAATATATGGATTTACATATATATGGAAAATCATATATATTGGTTTCATTCAATTTATTAGATCAGCACGTCATGTCAGACATCATCATTTATCACAACCCCGCGTGTGGTACGTCCCGCAATACTTTGGCTTTAATTCGAAATACAGGGGTGGAACCCACCATTATTGAATACCTTACGACGCCACCAAGCCATGATGAGTTGGTTGGATTGATTCGGGATGCACAATTAACCGTCAGAGAGGCAATTCGCCAGAATGTTGAGCCTTATCGTGAGTTGGCACTTGATCGGGAAGATTGGAGTAATGCTCAACTGATCGAGTTTATGCTTGAACATCCCATTCTGATTAATCGTCCTTTTGTGGTTAGCACGTTGGGCACACGTCTTTGTCGACCATCGGAACTTGTACTCGACATTTTACCATTCTCTCAAAAAGGCGCATTTCGCAAAGAAGATAGCGAACAGGTGATTGATGAACATGGTCAGCGAATTCAGTAAATAGGTGCCGCGAGATTACAGATTGAAAGGGGAGCGAGAAATGCAAGCTGTTGATTTTTTTAAATGCTTATCAGATGAAACAAGGTTAAATATCGTGATGTTGGTAGCTCAGCATCAGGAGTTGTGCGTCTGTGATCTGACTGAAAAACTACAATTAAGCCAACCGAAAATTTCGCGTCATCTGGCGTTATTACGTGCCTCGGGTTTGTTGCAAGATCGCCGTCAGGGGCAATGGGTGTATTACCGCATCAATCCACAACTGCCAGCCTGGGGGCATGAGATTTTATCGGTTTTGGATATGCAAGCTGTGACCCTATTTCCAGACCTACACAGCTTAGCACCCAAAAATTGTTGTGATTAAAATGCCATGAAAACACTTTCCTTTTTAGATCGTAACTTAACGCTCTGGATTTTTATCGCCATGGCTGTGGGCATTGCCATTGGTATTTTTATGCCACAAGCCTCAGTCAACTTAAACCAAATGAGTGTCGATTCAGTCAATCTCCCGATCGCAATCGGTTTGATTTTGATGATGTATCCACCCTTAGCCAAAGTGGATTATGCGGCCTTGCCACAAGTGTTTAAAGATAAGAAAACCTTAACTTTATCCTTGGTGCAGAACTGGATTATTGCACCTGTTCTGATGTTTGCATTAGCCATTATTTTTTTGCATAACTATCCAGAATATATGACAGGACTGATTCTGATTGGTTTGGCCCGTTGTATCGCGATGGTGCTGGTCTGGAATGGTTTGGCTTGTGGTGATAATCAATATGTCGCGGCCTTGGTTGCCTTCAATAGTATCTTCCAGATTCTATTCTTTAGTACTTATGCTTGGTTATTCCTCACGTTTTTACCGCCGTACTTTGGTATTGCAGGGCAAGTGATCCATATTGATTTTTGGACCATTACCCATGCTGTATTGGTGTATCTGGGTATTCCATTTTTGCTGGGGTTTCTGACTCGTTTGATCTTGGTACGCGCCAAAGGCTTAGACTGGTATCAGCATATGTTTTTGCCCAAGATCAGCCCGCTCAGCTTGTTGGCTTTACTGTTTACCATTGTGGCGATGTTTAGCCTGAAAGGTGGTGAGGTTGTGAGCTTGCCTTTAGATGTACTTCGTATCGCGATTCCATTGACCATTTACTTTGTACTGATGTTCTTTATCAGTTTCTTTATGAGTAAGTGGATAGGCAATGGCTATGCCAAAACTACAGCCATTTCATTTACCGCAGCAGGTAATAATTTTGAGTTGGCATTGGCAGTTGCGATTGCCACCTTTGGTTTGGCTTCACCAGTCGCATTTACCACGGTGATTGGGCCATTGGTTGAAGTCCCTGTCTTGATTGCGCTGGTCAGTGTGTCTTTGTGGCTAAAAAAGAAATATTTCTCTAATAGATTAGATTAACGCATCATTTAGAAAGTTATATCTAAAGTATAAATTAATAGGGGTGAAAATAAAAAGCCCCAGTTGTCTAATTCGGGGTATTGACAACTGAGGGTAAACTGGGGTGCTATAATATAGCTAATTTTATTTGATGATGAGTTTATTAACTCATTATCAATATTTTGTCTTGAATAAAAAGCCTCAGTTGTTTAATTCGGGGTATCAACAACTGAGGATGGAATTGAGTTTTTATAATGTATCTTCCTTTTTTAAATAATGGAATAGTTTAGGTGAAAAATGCATATTATGTATAATTTTTTGGTTAATGATGTTAAATATTAATTTTATCGATATTTAAAACATCTTATTCTTTATATATTTTCTTGGATTGCTGTATATAAAAACTTTTAATAGCAACTCGCTGCTCCCGAATATAATCACTTGGTTTTTTCCCCGTCCAACCAAAAAACGCTCTAGAAAATGCACTGATATGGCTATAGCCGAGTAAATCTGAGATCTCTTGAATGTTGCGGTTTGAGTCTATGAGCTTTTTGGCAAGTTCAAATTTCCTTGACTGGAGTAGGGCCGAAAAGGTTGTATTGGCAAGAGATAGCTCTCTTTTTAAGGTTCTTTCTGAGAGTTTTAATTTATGTGAAACCTCAGTTAGGCTCGGAAATCCAATTCCTGGAGTGAACTTAAGTTGTTGGTTGACTTTTAAAATAATTTTATTGTCTTGATCTTGATAGAAAAGAAACTCCTTATTCACCATTTCCATAGCAAGTGTATATGCGCTAGTCGAACTAAAGGTAAGGGGTAAATCTAAGCATTTAAGGTCGAAGCTGATCTGATTATGGTCTTGGTTGAAATGTATGATAGGTAGGCGTTTTTCATAAAGTGCATGATAGTCTTCTTTATCCCATGCAGCATGAATGTTGATCCCTGTTATATTGAAATTGGTGATCATCTGTAAGTTAGTAATAATATCAATCAGTGCACTTTCAATAAAAAAACGATTTATGATATTTTTATCGCTTTCATTTAAGTGGGCAGGAAGTTGATAAAGTGGGTTAAGCCGAAGAATAATTTTATTATTTTTATTGAGAATGGATAAATCCATTTTATGGATGCGCATACTATAATATTTTTGTAAATCAACAAGGACCTTCCCAATTGTACTGTTACTAATTAAAAGAAAGCCAAGCGAGCCGTGAACAGTGAGTTTACAATTTAAGCCAAACTGATAACCGACACCCTTGTTTGGTAACAATGCTAAAAGACGAATCACAATATCTGTCCATTGGTTAAAGCTTATCCGTTCATTGCTATTATTATCGGTAAGTAAAGATAATGGAATTTGGCACGCTCGAATGACTTCTCCTTTTGGGACACCGAAAGTCGTAGCGGTATCCACAAGTAATTTTAGATAATCATTGTGGATATTAAGCATTTGTTTTTTCATACATTTTAAATTTAACAATAAGATATTGAACAGCAAATACTTATACCGCAGCTTAAATATACAGTTGTGGTTTATCTTAAAAAAGTCCTATTTTGTTAAATATTTAACGTATATCTGTGATTTATTATTCCTGTATGGAATATTTCATATAATTTTATAAAAATGTGAAGTAATTGTTAAAAATACATATCAAACGTTAAGTGATTACTACTTTGTATTATTTAAATTTGTACAGATTAGAATTCTCTAAGAAGTACCAATTATGAACAAAATCTATCGCTTGGTCTGGAATAAAAGTCTAAACCTATGGACTGTCGTTTCAGAAAATGCACGCGGCGTAACAAAAAAACGAAATGTCACTGCAAATAGCTCAATCAAAACTGAGGCCTCATTATCTAGCGAACAATATCAACACGTTCTGCTTAAACCGAACTTAATTGCCATTGCATTAAGTTCCATTTTCTTTGGCTCAACTGCACTTGCTGCCGTGAATACGGGAGGTGGAAGTTCAAATAATGGTTCCAGTATGGCAATTTCACCGACTGCTGCACAGTGTGGTACAGGAGGTGAGGCTACGGTGAGCGGTGGCAATGGAACTGCTGTAGGCTGCGGTAATAATATTTCTGGGGCAAATGCAACTTATCAGCAAGGAATGGTAAACCGTCGGGGTGCGGGAAATGTTGCTTATGGGACTGGTGTAGCAACAGGAAATGCGGGAGGAGTATTTAGTTCCTCAACAGCTGTAGGTCGCCAAAATACCATTCGGGGGGTTGGAGGAGCTACAGTCGTTGGGGCTGCTAATAATTCAAGTACATCCTCAAACTTTCATAATGTTTTGATCGGACAGGGCAATAGTACTACAGGTACGGGTGGTTACAATGTTTTGATGGGAGTTGGCAACCAAGTAGTCGATGCTGCCAATGCAACGCCTGATGGTACTGGTGTCGGGACCAATAGTATTTCGATTGGTGTTGCTAACCGTGTAACGGGGCAAACAGCAATTGCATTTGGGCGCCAAAGCTATGCTGATGCAGATTATTCGATTGCACAGGGGAATACTGCGACTGTCAACAGTGGTGCAACTGGAGGGATTGCACTCGGTTATTCTGCAACAACCAGTGGGCAACGCGGTATTGCCATTGGGAGTAGCGACTCCACAACAAGAGATTATGACTTGGCTTCATCACCGCATGCTGCTGGTGTTGACTCGATTGCAATGGGAACTCGATCAAAAGCGACAGGTAATGAAACCATTGCTGTTGGTCGACAAAGTACCGCAACAAATACCCGAGATATAGCAGTTGGGCAAGGGGCAACCGCACAAGGGGTTACAGAAAATGGTGTAATTTTTACAGCAACTGCTGTAGGGCATAATGCAAGAGCGACAAATAAAAATACGATCGCATTAGGAGAGCAGGCAGTAGCATCAGGATCGACGGCATCTGCAGTAGGTGCTGCAGCAAGAGCAGAAAATACTGCATCTACAGCGATGGGAGCATTTTCTAAAGCAACAGCAAACTTTGCGACAGCAACAGGTAATTTTGCAGAAGCTTCGGGTGTGGGAGCAACAGTAACAGGTTCAAATGCAAAAGCTAGTGGTGAGACGGCAAGCGCTTTTGGTGCATTAGCAAATGCCTCAGGTGCTGAAGCGACAGCCATAGGTGCTGGTGCTCAGGCAAGTAGTGATTTTACTGTGGCACTAGGGGCAGAATCTCAAGCACGAAGTAATGGTGATATCGCGGTCGGTTTTAATGCAGGGACTGCAGCTGGCACAACTGGCGATAATATTGCTATGGGTAATGGTGTCACTACAGGTGCAACAGGAAAAAATGTAGCAATTGGTTCCGATGGTACTACAGCGAATTCAGAGACCACAGATGGTGGAGCAGTCGCCATTGGACGTGACCAGGTTGCCAATGGTGATGGTGCAGTTGCAATTGGCGATCCAAACAGAGCCAGCGGTAGCGGAGCAGTTGCTTTAGGTAAGGACAATACTGCTGCAGGTGATACAGCTGCAACCAGTATGGCGAATGGTGCGGTTGCGATCGGTAATACCAACCAAGCCATTGGTCAAGGTTCGGTCGCGATTGGTAATACTTCGGTTGCTGCGGCAGCAGGTGGTATTGCATTGGGGGATACAGCCAATGCACAGGCTAAACGTGGTGTGGCACTCGGTTCCAATGCAGTGGCAAGCAATGCGGATGATGTTGCACTTGGTTCTGGTTCGGTCACTTCAGCAGCTAATCCAACCGCCAATGGGACAGTTGGCGGTGTAAATTATAATTATGCGGGAACCACGCCAAGCAGTGTGGTGAGTGTTGGCAGTGAAGGTAATGAGAGACAAATTACCAATGTTGCAGCAGGTCGTGTCAGTGAAACAAGCACAGATGCTATCAATGGTTCACAGTTGTATTCAACCCAACAGGCTTTAGGAAATCTCGCTGAATCAACGGCCAACCATTTGGGTGGCGGTTCAGTTGTTAATCCAGATGGATCAGTGAGCGCCCCAAGCTATACCGTGAATGGCGTAGAAAGCAACAATGTAGGTGATGCTATTACAGCCTTGGACAAAGGTTGGAACTTACAAAGTAATGGTGCGAAGGCAGGTGCAATTAAAGCAACGGATACGGTAGATATTGGTACAGTCGAAGGCGAAGAAAACCTAACTGTGACTAAAGATGGCAACACCATCCAATATGGTCTAAATAAAGACCTGAAAGTGGATAGTGTGACCGCAGGTGACACGGTGATTAACAGCGATGGTGTCACCATCGCCAATGGCCCAAGTATCACCAAGTCAGGGATTAATGCAGCAGGCAACCCAATCACCAATGTTGGTGCAGGTGTGAACGATAGCGATGCAGTCAACAAAGGTCAGTTAGACAAGGCGGCAGCAGCTTCGAAAACTGAAGTGACCCAAGGTAAGAACATCACGGTTTCTAAAACAACGGGTGCCGATGGACAGGACATCTATGAAGTAGCGACAGCGGATGATGTGTCATTTGATTCAGTGCAAGTCGGTGACGTGAACATTGATGG
>NZ_KE007349.1:61436-62140 GCF_000400715.1 Acinetobacter genomosp. 15BJ
GCCATCAATGGCAGCCAATTGGCGGGGACAGCGAAGAGCGTCTCTGATGCATTAGGCGGTGGTTCAGTTGTTAATCCAGATGGCACAGTGACCGCACCAAGCTATACCGTGAACGGTGTAGAAAGCAACAACGTTGGTGATGCGATTACTGAGCTAGACAAAGGCTGGAACCTACAAAGCAATGGTGCCAATGCAGGTGCAATCAAAGCAACAGATACGGTAGATATTGGTACGGTCGAAGGCGAAGATAACCTGACTGTAACCAAAGATGGCAACACCATCCAATACGGTCTAAATAAAGACCTGAAAGTGGATAGTGTGACTGCAGGCGATACGGTGATTAATGACAATGGTGTGACCATTACCAATGGCCCAAGTATTACTAAGTCAGGGATTAATGCAGCAGGCAACCCAATCACCAATGTTGGTGCAGGTGTGAACGATACCGATGCAGTCAACAAAGGACAGTTGGATGATGCAGCGGCAGCAGCAAAAACAGAAGTGACAGAAGGTAAGAACATCACCGTTTCTAAAACCACAGGTGCAGATGGACAAGACATCTATGAAGTAGCGACAGCGGATGATGTGTCATTTGATTCAGTGCAAGTCGGTGACGTGAACATTGATGGTGCTACAGGCAAGATCAGTGGTGTTGCAGATGGCACGATTGCAGCAGGTTCAAAAGATGCGGTGAATGGTGGTCA
>NZ_KE007349.1:65665-68107 GCF_000400715.1 Acinetobacter genomosp. 15BJ
GGTTCAATCACGACATCGAATGTTGGTAATACTGGCAAAGGCAATATCCACGATGCGATTGACTCAGTTCGTGGTCAGGCAGTGGCAGCGAAAACAGAAGTTGAAGCTGGCAAGAATATGACTGTTGAAAGCCGTACAGGTGCAGATGGACAAACCATCTACGAAGTAGCAACAGCGGATGATGTTGACTTTGATTCAGTTCAAGTCGGTGACGTCAACATTGATGGTGCTACAGGCAAGATCAGTGGTGTTACTGATGGCACAATTGCAGCAGGCTCAAAAGATGCGGTGAATGGTGGTCAAATTCATGGCATTGCAGATAGCGTTAAAAACTCGATTGGTGGTGAAACTACACTGAATCCAGATGGTTCAATCACGACATCGAATGTTGGTAATACTGGCAAAAGTAATATCCACGATGCGATTGACTCAGTTCGTGGTCAGGCAGTCGCAGCGAAAACCACCGTCACCGAAGGTGACAATATGGTGGTGACTCAAACCAAGAATGCTGATGGTAGTACCAACTATGAAGTTGCTACTGCAAAAGATGTGAAATTTGATAGTGTCACCGCAACTGATGCAGAAGGAAATGAAACGATCTTGAATGCAGAGGGTGTGAGCTTAAAAGACCAAGCAGGAAATACGACTATTCTTGGCCCAGATGGTCTCGGTTTTGTCGATCCAATGGGGAACAGCGTTGGTCCACGTATTAGTGCAAGAGGTATAGATGCAGGTAATACAGTGATCACAGGTGTTGCACCAGGGCGTGTTGCAGGAGATTCAACTGATGCAATCAATGGCAGCCAGTTAAAAGGTGTTGCGGATAGTGTTAAAAACATCATTGGTGGCAATACCGTTGTGAATCCAGATGGCACGATCAAAGGTGGCAATATTGGAGGCACGGGCAAAGACAACATTAACGATGCGATTGGTGCTATTGGTAAGGCAGCGCAAGAAGCCAAAACCACAGTGAGTAAAGCAGAAGGTGATGAAAATGTCACAGTCACAAGTCGTCCGAATGCAGAGGGTGGTACAGACTTTGAAGTTGGTTTGTCTAAAGACATTAAAGTCGATAGCGTAACAGCGGGCGATACCCGTCTGGATGGTGATGGACTCACCATTGCAGGTGGTCCAAGTGTGACCAAAGACGGTATTGATGCGGGTGATAAAAAAGTCACAGGTGTTGCAGATGGTACTGTTGCCGAAGGTTCTAAAGATGCAATCAACGGTGGTCAATTACATGGTGTAGCTGATAGCGTTAAAAACATCATTGGTGGAAATACGACTGTAAATCCAGATGGCACCATCGCAGGTGACAACATTGGAGGCACAGGTAAAGACAATATCAATGATGCAATTGGTGCTGTGGGTAAAGCTGCTAAAGAAGCGAAAACCACTGTGAGCAATAAAGATCAAAACATCACTGTGAAGGAAAGCAAGAACAAAGATGGCGGTACAGACTTTGAAGTTGGTTTAGCAGACAAAATCAAAGTGAAAGAGGTGACTGCAGATCAAGTGAATGCTGGTCAGATCAATGTTGCTGGTGATCAAGGTTCGACCACGATTACAGGTGGTGGCGTCAGTATTAGTGGACCGAAAGGCGAGCAAGGTCCAAGCATGACGACGGATGGCATCAACGCAGGCGGCAAGAAAGTCACAGGTGTTGCTGATGGTGCAATTGCCAGCGGATCAAAAGATGGAATCAATGGCGGACAACTGCATCGTTCTTATGAAGATGTTGGCGCAGCACTTGGAGGTGGTGCAGGTTATGACCCGAGCACAGGCTGGAAAGGACCAAGCTACGATGTTGCTGGTGGAAAATATGACAACGTTGGTGATGCATTAGGTGCAATTGATAACCGTGTAACCAATCTTGGTGATCAGTTACAACAAGCCTTCTACGATACCAACAAGCGTATGGATAAGCTGGAAGACAAAATGTCAGCAGGTATTGCCGCAACTGCTGCACTTGAAAATGCACCATTCGTTCCGGGCAAGCTCACCATGGCGGCAGGTGCAGCATACTATAACGATCAAAGTGCAATTGGTGTGACCTTCCGTAAGACAGCGGATAATGGTCGCTGGTCTCTCACGACGGGGGCTGCAATGGGAAGTCAAGGTAATAGTCCACTGGTTCGTGTTGGTGTGAGCACCATCATTGACTAAGTCTTTTGGGAGAGTCGAATTGACTCTCCTTTCCCTAAACAATAATTAAGTGAGAACAGAGATGAATAAGATTCAAGCTTTAATGATGGTTGCATTTGCCAGCGTAGCATTCCAAAGTCAGGCGGAAACCCAAGCTGAAATACAGTTGGAAACTTCTCAAGAAGTTACTTTTCCTGAGGTGAATAAAAGTTATCTTAAACTGGTAAAACGTTATGAATATAATGATGTTGCCCGTTTAGATGTGGGCATGAACAAAGATCAATTCCGACATATTCT
>NZ_KE007349.1:68117-68830 GCF_000400715.1 Acinetobacter genomosp. 15BJ
GGTCAGGCAGTGGCAGCGAAAACCACCGTCACCGAAGGTGACAATATGGTGGTGACTCAAACCAAGAATGCTGATGGCAGTACCAACTATGAAGTTGCTACAGCCCGTGATGTTGACTTTGATTCAGTACAAGTCGGTGACGTGAACATTGATGGCGCGACAGGCAAGATCAGTGGTGTTACTGATGGCACGATTGCAGCAGGTTCAAAAGATGCTGTGAATGGTGGTCAGCTGAATGACAGTATGACTTCAACTGGCGACATCTTGGGTGGTGGTGTCACCAATGAAGGCGGCAAGCTGAATGGTCCATTCACAGTGAATGACAAAGGCTACGACACCGTTGCCGATGCGATTCAAGGTGAAACTGCAGCAGCGAAAACCGAAGTGACTGAAGGTAAGAACATTACTGTTTCTAAAACTGTTGGTGCAGATGGACAAGACATCTATGAAGTTGCAACAGCCCGTGAGGTTGACTTTGATTCGGTTCAAGTCGGTGATGTCAACATTGATGGCTCGACAGGCAAGATCAGCGGTGTGGCTGATGGCACAATTGCAGCAGGTTCAAAAGATGCGGTGAATGGTAGTCAAATTCATGGCATTGCAGACAGCGTTAAAAACTCGATTGGTGGTGAAACTACACTGAATCCAGACGGTTCAATCACGACATCGAATGTTGGTAATACTGGCAAAGGCAATATCCACGATGCGATTGA
>NZ_KE007349.1:70475-70960 GCF_000400715.1 Acinetobacter genomosp. 15BJ
GGTCAGGCAGTGGCAGCGAAAACCACCGTCACCGAAGGTGACAATATGGTGGTGACTCAAACCAAGAATGCTGATGGCAGTACCAACTATGAAGTAGCGACAGCCCGTGATGTTGACTTTGATTCAGTGCAAGTCGGTGATGTGAACATTGATGGTGCTACAGGCAAAATCAGTGGTGTTGCAGACGGTACGATTGCAGCGGGCTCAAAAGATGCAGTGAATGGTGGTCAGCTCAATGACAGCATGACTTCAACTGGCGACATCTTGGGCGGTGGTGTGACCAATGAAGGCGGCAAGCTGAATGGTCCATTTACAGTGAATGACAAAGGCTACGATACAGTTGCCGATGCAATTCAAGGTGAAACTGCAGCAGCAAAAACCGAAGTAACTGAAGGTAAGAACATCACTGTTTCTAAAACTGTCGGCGCAGATGGACAAGACATCTATGAAGTTGCTACAGCACGTGATGTTGACTTTGATTCAGT
>NZ_KE007349.1:74352-79688 GCF_000400715.1 Acinetobacter genomosp. 15BJ
ATTCTTTGCGTTTGACCGTTCAGATGCCAATGCAATAGAACCAAGTTCAACCAATCTTGCCACTATGGTCAGTGCAATTCAGCAATCACAAAACCCTGTGATTGTTTCTGGCTATGCAGATCGCTTAGGCAAGTTTGCTTATAATCAAGATTTATCTTCACGTCGTGCCAATACCGTGGCGCAATTGTTGGTACAGCAAGGCGTTGATCCTAAACGTATTCAATTGCAAGTCAGTGGAGGCACGAGTGTCTATCAGGAGTGTTCAGGTCAAGCACGCAATACGCAATTGGTGCAGTGTTTAGCACCGAACCGTCGTGTGAATATTCAGTGGTAGCTTAAGTCGAAAATTGAGCGGCTATTAACTTGTAGCTGCTCTATTTATTTAGAGGGATTGGTTTTATTAATTTAATTTTGTATAAGGTAAACTGTATTTTTTTATTTTAAGATTTACTAATTCATTGCCTGATGGTGATATAAATAACATAAATTTATTTTATGGATTGGTTTTGATGGTTTTTGATTTTATAATAAAGGTTTGAAAATGGCGAAATATGAAAGTGCTTTTTATGAAAAAGGTAGCGAAATAGTTGAAGTTCCTGCAACAGAACTAATGGATGCAGAGCAGAGAGCATTATTAAGAGAGAAAAATCTTTTTAATAAAAATAGGAACATTTTATTAGGCATTCGGAATCATCCAGATACACCACATTTTTATAGAAAAAGTTCACACCGTGGTGATATTGATAAAGGTGAGCCTAAAGATACGTCACGACATGATGAAAAACGAGATGAATTTTTATATTTCCTTGAAAATAATGCTAACTCAACTTCAAGTGAGAATCTAAGAATTGGCATTTATGAAAAATGTGGAGAGGTTGGGGATTTTAAGCTGACTGTACTTAATTTATTAGAAAATTATCAGTGGGCAAAGGAAGTTAAGTTTTCTGTTTCCGAAGAGAGCTATTTACGGTTTGATATTTTGGGGCGCTCTAAAGAGTACTTTGGGTGGGTCGAAAAACACCCTTATGTCGCTATAGAAATTGTGGATTCACACTTTAGCTCTAAGGCGGCATTCAAGGCTTTGTTAAAAATTTCAAAGGAGTTTCCAATTTTTATTGGCTATATGTTTGTATCAAAAATTCCGTATTTAAATACCAAAAAAAATGGTGATAAATCTAACTCCCCCAAACATATCCGATTCAAGCACTACATTATGGATGGTAGTTTTTGGGATCAAGATGAAAGGGTAGATGAAGGTTTTGAGAAAATTGAAAAGCATCAATCTGACGCGTACTACAATTTTGTTTATGAAAAAATTAAACCATTTCTAATGTGAAATAGATTACTTGCTTATGGATGAGTATTTAGGTTTACAGCAAACATTTCGGAAATTGTTTGGAGTACTAAATACTCGTCCTCAGTGGTCAGTTCAATTCTATTTAGCGGTCTAAATATAGTGGGTTGTCTATGGCAGTATGTTTAATCATCGTCATGCTAGTGTGAGCAGAATTGACGGATATAATTGTCATAAATACGTGATCTTATGTACTGAATTGCTAGACGATTGAAATTGGAAATAGAACCTCAATTAAACTAACCAACAGCTAAAATTAGAAGAATGTTTCAAATGTAAATATAGCCTGCCTATTATGTTTGTTAAAAATTCCTATTAAGTTTAATTTAAGCTTAATAAGGATTTTTTTTTGTAATTCCATAAAAAAATTGTCTCAATTGTTAAGTTTTTGTCTCGATTGTTAAATGTTTAATTTTATTTTTGACTAACTTTATTTGTGCTTCATCTAATAAAAAAGGCATGGATCATGAATAAAATATATCGTTTAGTCTGGAATAAATACTTAGGATTATGGACAGTTGTTTCTGAAATTGCGCGTGGTGCAACGAAAAAACGTAATGTAACAACTCATATCGTAGCTATTCAGAAACCATCTCAATCACAATTATTTGATCATAAATATTATTTTACTCCCACTGTATTGGCACTCCTCATTGGCTCAGCTTTTATTGGAAATCAAGCTGTTGCTGGTTATGAACTAAATGGTGGTAGTACATTTACCAACTGTACATCAACAAGCACAGGTAGTGGTACAGAATCAGTAGATAGCCTTGCATTTGGACGAAATGCTTGTGCTCCAAATGGTCAAGCGATTGCTATTGGTAACGGTGCATCAACTCAAACCAATACTGCTGGAGCAATAAGAAATCAAAGTATTGCGATTGGTGGATACGCTAGAGCAGGGGGTGATCAATCAGTCGCTCTAGGAGCTAATGCAAATGCTTCAGGTGACTCTTCGGTTGCGATCGGTGGGGATGATACCAACCGCCTTTATCAGGATGTAACTTTAAGAAATCGTTATAATCAATTGACGGGTTCTAATTTACCGTTCAATGTCTTCCCTCCTACAACAGCTCGACATGGTTCGGTTGCAGTCGGAGTACAAGCTAAAGCTTCGGGAAATTTTGCAACGGCAGTAGGGTTATCATCTGATGCTACAGCTGATGTTTCATCTGCGTTTGGAGTTCAGGCTAAGGCAGCTGGTTTAGGAAGTATCGCTTTAGGAGCGGTCTCTCAGGCATCGGGAGATGGTGCAGCAGCATTAGGGGTTAATGCTCAAGCAACAGGATATGAAAGTATTGCGCTTGGTTCTGGATTAACCAAGGATAAAGCTGCATTAGCGTCTGGTGCTCAGTCAACAGCGGTAGGGCATACGGCAACTGCTACAGGGAACCAATCTGTTGCTTTAGGAGTAGATTCTACCTCTACAGGTGCGGCAGCCATTGCCATTGGTGATCGAGCCCAAGCGGTAGGGAATGGTGATATTGCCATTGGACAAAATGCTTATACTAAAGGCACGGTGTTGAATGGTACACCAATGTCAGGAGTATCATTGGGTGTAAATGCACGGGCAGAAGGGGCGGATGCCTTAGCAGTTGGAAATACAGCCAAAGCCACTGCTGATTATGCCGCCGCGTTGGGTAATTTTGCTGAGGCATCAGGACAACAATCCACTGCTGTCGGAAATGTCGCTAAGGCAACAGGCAGATTTTCACTTGCACAAGGGAATAATACGTTAGCTAGTGGTGAGTTTGCGACCTCAGTGGGTAATTTTACTCGAGCAACAGGTGAAAGTGCAGTGGCTATTGGTGATCTAGCCGAAGCCACCGCAAACGATACCATCGCTATCGGGACAGTAGCACAAGCGACAGGCCAAGAATCTATTGCTATCGGTTATGAGGCTGATTCATCAGGTGTACAAGCCAATGCGCTCGGTTATAACGCAGAAGCAACGGGTACGGGTAGCAGTGCAGTAGGTACGTTTGCAAATGCTTCTGGATCAGGGGCTTCAGCACTGGGTGCACAATCTACGGCCAGTGGCGCTAGATCCACTGCGGTGGGGGCAAGAGCAATTGCCAGCGGCGATAATTCGACAGCCAATGGGGTCGATGCCAAAGCAACAGGCGCATCGACTGTCGCAACAGGGGACAATGCTCAAGCACAAAGCGACAATGACATTGCGATTGGTCGTAATGCTGCCACAGCAAGTGGAACAGATGGCGATAATATTGCTGTGGGTAATGGCGTTACAACTGGTGCAACAGGCAAGAATGTAGCTATTGGCTCAGATGGCACTACAGCCAATTCGGAGACAGCTGAAGGTGGTGCAGTTGCCATAGGTCGAGATCAGGTGGCAAATGGTGATGGTGCAGTTGCGATTGGTGATCCAAACCGAGCCAGCGGTAGCGGTGCAGTTGCTTTAGGTAAGGACAACACTGCTGCGGGAGATGCAGCTGCAACCAGTATGGCGAATGGTGCGGTTGCGATCGGTAATACCAACCAAGCTATTGGTCAAGGTTCGGTTGCGATTGGTAATACTTCGGTTGCTGCGGCAGCAGGCGGTATTGCATTGGGGGATACTGCCAATGCACAGGCTGAACGTGGTGTAGCACTTGGTTCCAATGCAGTAGCAACCAATGCGGATGATGTTGCACTTGGTTCAGGATCTGTTACTTCAGCAGCCAATCCAACCGCCAATGGGACAGTTGGCGGTGTAAATTATAATTATGCGGGAACCACGCCAAGCAGTGTGGTGAGTGTCGGTAGTGCTGGTAACGAACGACAAATTACCAATGTTGCAGCAGGTCGTGTCAGCGAAACAAGCACCGATGCAATCAATGGTTCTCAGCTTTATTCAACTCAACAAGCCCTCGGAAACCTAGCAGAATCAACGGCAAATCATTTAGGTGGTGGTTCAGTTGTTAATCCAGATGGCACAATCTCAGCACCAAGCTATATCGTCAATGAGACTCCAATTAACAATGTTGGTGATGCGATTGAAGCATTGGATCAAGGTTGGAACTTACAAAGCAATGGTGCTGGTAATGCAGCCATCAAAGCAGGTGATACGGTTGATATTGGCACTGTTGATAGTGAAGAAAATCTGACCGTCAGCAAGACGGGTAATGATATCAAATATGGTCTAAATAAAGACCTGAAAGTGGACAGTGTGACCGCAGGCGATACTGTCATCAACGACAATGGTGTGACCATCGCCAATGGTCCAAGTGTGACCAAGTCAGGGATTAATGCAGCAGGGAATCCAATTACTAATGTCGGTGCAGGAGTGAATGATACCGATGCAGTCAACAAAGGTCAGTTAGATGATGCAGCCGCAGCTTCAAAAACCGAAGTGACTCAAGGTAAAAACATCACGGTTACTAAAACCACAGGTGCAGATGGACAAGACATCTACAACGTGGCAACCAAAGACACCGTTGATTTTAACAACGTGACCGTTGGTGACGTCAACATTGATGGAGCTACAGGCAAAATTAGTGGTGTGACTGTGGGAGAAGTCAGTGCGACTTCGGATGAAGCCATCAATGGCAGTCAGTTGGCAGGCACAGCCAAGAGCGTATCGGATGCATTAGGCGGTGGTTCAGTTGTTAATCCAGATGGCACCGTGACCGCCCCAAGCTATACCGTGAATGGAGAAACAGTCACCAATGTTGGTGATGCGATAGGCGAGTTAGACAAAGGTTGGAATCTACAAAGCAATGGTGCCAATGCAGGTGCAATCAAAGCAACGGATACGGTAGATATTGGTACGGTCGAAGGCGAAGAAAACCTGACTGTGACCAAAGATGGCAATACCATCCAATATGGTCTAAATAAAGACCTGAAAGTGGATAGTGTGACCGCAGGCGATACTGTCATCAACGACAATGGTGTGACTATTAGCAATGGTCCAAGTATCACCAAGTCAGGTATCAATGCGGCAGGGAATCCAATTACTAATGTCGGTGCAGGAGTCAATGAT
>NZ_KE007349.1:80638-82875 GCF_000400715.1 Acinetobacter genomosp. 15BJ
GGAGAAGAGAATCTCACTGTAACCAAAGATGGTAACACCATCCAATACGGTCTAAATAAAGACCTGAAAGTGGATAGTGTGACTGCAGGCGATACCGTGATGAACAGCGATGGTGTGACTATCACCAATGGCCCAAGTATCACTAAGTCAGGGATTAATGCAGCAGGGAATCCAATCACCAATGTCGGTGCGGGAGTGAATGATACCGATGCAGTCAACAAAGGTCAGTTAGACGATGCTGCAGCGGCAGCAAAAACAGAAGTGACTCAAGGTAAAAACATCACGGTTACTAAAACCACAGGTACAGATGGACAAGACATCTACAACGTGGCAACCAAAGACACCGTGGATTTTAACAATGTGACCGTTGGTGATGTGAACATTGATGGTACGACAGGCAAAATCAGTGGTGTGACTGCGGGAGAAGTCAGTGCGACCTCGGATGAAGCCATCAATGGCAGTCAGTTGGCAGGCACAGCCAAGAGCGTCTCTGATGCATTAGGTGGTGGCTCAGTGGTTAATCCCGATGGCACAGTGACCGCACCAAGCTATACAGTAAATGGAGAAACAGTCACCAATGTTGGTGATGCGATAGGTGAGTTAGACAAAGGTTGGAACTTACAAAGCAATGGTGCCAATGCAGGTGCAATTAAAGCAACAGATACCGTAGATATTGGCACTGTTGATGGTGAAGAAAATCTAACGGTCAGCAAGACGGGTAATGATATCAAATATGGTCTAAATCGAAATCTAAAAGTAGATAGTGTCACTGCGGGCGATACTGTGATGAACAGCGATGGTGTCACCATCACCAATGGTCCAAGCATCACCAAGTCAGGTATCAATGCGGCAGGTAATCCAATTACTAATGTCGGTGCAGGAGTGAATGATACCGATGCAGTCAACAAAGGACAGTTAGACGATGCCGCAGCGGCAGCGAAAACAGAAGTGACTGAAGGTAAAAACATCACGGTTACTAAAACCACAGGCACAGATGGACAAGACATCTACAACGTGGCAACCAAAGACACCGTTGATTTTAACAACGTGACCGTTGGTGACGTGAACATTGATGGAGCTACAGGCAAAATTAGTGGTGTGACTGCGGGAGAAGTCAGTGCGACTTCGGATGAAGCCATTAATGGCAGCCAACTGGCAGGCACAGCGAAGAGCGTCTCTGATGCATTAGGCGGTGGTTCAGTGGTTAATCCAGATGGCACAGTGACCGCACCAAGCTATACCGTGAATGGAGAGACAGTCACCAATGTCGGTGATGCGATAGGCGAGTTAGACAAAGGTTGGAACCTACAAAGCAATGGTGCCAATGCAGGTGCAATTAAAGCAACGGATACCGTAGATATTGGTACGGTTGAAGGCGAAGAGAATCTCACTGTAACCAAAGATGGTAACACCATCCAATACGGTCTAAATAAAGACCTGAAAGTGGATAGTGTGACTGCAGGCGATACCCGTTTAGATCGCAGTGGTGTAGCTGTCACAGATGCGGTAGGTAATCGAACCTCGATTGTTGCAGGCGGTACCATTGTTCAAGATGCTCAAGGCAATAGTACAGCGACGACGGCAAGTGGAACTACGATTAAAAATGCACAAGGAGATACGACCTTAATTAATAGTGCAGGTTTAGGCTTTACCGATGCTGCGGGTAATCCAACGGGACCGCGTGTTAATCGTACAGGGATTGATGCGGGAAATTCTAAAGTGACTAATGTTGCCGACGGCACCATTGCAGCAGGTTCAAAAGATGCAGTGAATGGTGGTCAGTTACATGGTGTTGCGGACAGCGTCAGAGGTTCTATTGGTGGTGAAACAACTTTAAATCCAGATGGTTCAATCACGACATCGAATGTCGGCAATACTGGCAAGAACAACATTCACGATGCGATTGATTCAATTCGGGGAACAGCCGTTGCAGCAAAAACTGAAGTTGAAGCGGGCAAGAACATGACGGTTGAAAGTCGTGTGGGTGACGATGGTCAAACTATTTATGAAGTTGCAACAGCCGATGATGTGTCCTTTGATTCGGTTCAAGTCGGTGATGTGAACATTGATGGCGCTACAGGCAAGATCAGTGGTGTCGCGGCAGGTGAAGTCAGTGCGACCTCGGATGAAGCCATTAATGGCAGCCAACTGGCAGGCACAGCCAAGAGCGTCTCTGATGCATTAGGCGGCGGTTCAGTTGTTAATCCAGATGGCACCGTGACTGCACCAAGCTATAC
>NZ_KE007349.1:84925-86995 GCF_000400715.1 Acinetobacter genomosp. 15BJ
GTTCGTGGTGCAGCTGTCGCAGCGAAAACCACCGTCACCGAAGGCAACAATATGGTGGTGACACAATCGACCAATCCAGATGGTAGCACCAACTACGACGTTGCCACTGCTAAAGATGTGAAGTTTGACAGTGTGACTGTAACTGATGCAGAAGGGAATGAAACGATCCTGACGGCAACAGGCACTCAAGTTAAAAATGGCGAAGGCAATAATGCTGAATATGGAGCAAAAGGCATTAACTTGAAAGATCAGGACGGAAATACAACGATCATTAATCCAAATGGTCTTGGTTTTGTCGATCCAGCAGGCAATAACATTGGTCCAAATATTACGGTCAATGGCATTGATGCGGGTAATACAGTGATCACAGGGGTTGCACCAGGACGTGTTGCAGCTGACTCAACCGATGCGATCAATGGCAGTCAATTAAAAGGTGTTGCGGATAGTGTTGCGGGAGCAATTGGTGGAAATACCAAGGTGAATCCTGATGGCAGCATTAGCACAAGTAACATTGGTGGAACAGGTCAAAACAACATCAATGATGCCATTGGTGCGGTAGGAAAAGCGGCACAACAAGCCAAAACGACAGTCAGTAAGGCAGCAGGTGACGAAAATGTCATGGTAAATCGGAGTAGCAATGAGGATGGTAGTACAGATTACGAAATCGGCTTAGCCAAAGACATTAACGTCGACAGCGTAACAACGGGAGATACCCGTCTGGATGGTAATGGGCTGAGCATTGCGGGTGGTCCAAGTGTGACCAAAGACGGCATTGATGCGGGTGATAACAAAGTCACAGGTGTTGCGGATGGTAGCGTTGCAGCAGGTTCTAAAGATGCAATCAATGGTGGTCAACTACATGGTGTAGCGGACAGTGTGAAAAATGTTGTAGGTGGCAAGGCCACAGTGAATCCAGATGGTTCAATTACGACCAGTGATATTGGAGGAACAGGCGCCAATAATATTAATGATGCAATTAGCTCAGTTCGAGGCGCAGCAGCAGCGGCGAAATCAACGGTCAGTAACAAAGATGGCAATATTTTAGTCAGTCCAACTACAAAAGCAGATGGCAGTAAGGATTATGAAGTCGGTTTAGCCAAAGACATTAACGTTGACAGCGTAACTGCTGCCAATCAGGTTAATGTGGGGGGGGCTGAAGGAACCACGATTGCAGCAGATGGTGTGCGTATCGCGGAAGGGCCAAGTATCACCAAAGGCGGTATCGATGCAGGGAATCGTAAAATCACAGCTGTGGCTGATGGTGCAATTGCTTCAGATTCAAAAGATGCAATTAATGGTAGCCAGTTGCATAAGTCATATGAAAACGTTGGTAAGGCATTAGGCGGCGGTGCAGGTTATGACCCAAGTACGGGGTGGACGCCACCAAGTTATGAGGTTGGAGGTGGAAAACATGACAATGTGGGAGATGCACTCAATGCGTTAAATAATGCTGATCAGGCATTAGGAGATCGAATTACCAATCTTGGCGATCAAATGCAACAGGCTTTCTATGACACCAATCAACGTATTGATGATGTCAAAAAAATGGCCAACGCAGGTGTCGCGGCTGCTATGGCACTTGAAACGGCACCTTATATTTCTGGCAAATACACCTACGCTGTCGGGGCTGCTTATCACGGTGGTGAAAATGCGGTTGGGGTGACGCTTCGTAAGACAGCGGACAATGGTCGCTGGTCTCTCACCACAGGTGTTGCCGCAGCGTCACAGGGTGATCCAAGCTTCCGTGTTGGTCTCAGTGGTGTATTTGATTAATTATTTATTTCCGATCTGGAAGAGCTTTACGGCTCTTCCGACTTCTAACAATAATTAAGTGAGAACAGATATGAATAAGATTCAAGCTTTAATGATGATGGCACTTGCGGGCATTGCATTGAATAGTCAGGCAGTAACACCTGTTGAAGCGCAGGGCGAAGTCGAGTTGCAAACGACGGATGAAGTTACTTTTCCTGAGGTAAATAAAAGTTATCTTAAACTGGTAAAACGTTATGAATATAATGATGTTGCCCGTTTAGATGTGGGCATGAACAAAGATCAATTCCGACATATTCT
>NZ_KE007349.1:87260-88306 GCF_000400715.1 Acinetobacter genomosp. 15BJ
AGCCAACTGGCAGGCACAGCCAAGAGCGTCTCTGATGCATTAGGCGGCGGTTCAGTTGTTAATCCAGATGGCACCGTGACTGCACCAAGCTATACCGTGAATGGAGAAACAGTCACCAATGTTGGTGATGCGATAGGTGAGTTAGACAAAGGTTGGAATCTACAAAGCAATGGTGCCAATACAGGTGCAATCAAAGCAACGGATACCGTTGATATTGGTACGGTTGAAGGCGAAGAAAATCTGACTGTAACCAAAGATGGCAACACCATCCAATACGGTCTAAATAAAGACCTGAAAGTGGATAGCGTGACCGCGGGAGATACCGTCATAAACACGGATGGTGTCACTATTGCCAATGGTCCAAGTATCACTAAGTCAGGGATTGATGCGGCAGGTAACAAAATCAGCAATATTGCAGATGGTTCAATTTCAGCAGGTTCAAAAGACGCGGTGAATGGTGGGCAGCTCAATGACAGCATGACTTCAACTGGAGATATCTTGGGTGGTGGTGTGACCAATGAAGGCGGTAAGCTGAATGGTCCATTCACAGTGAATGACAAAGGCTACGATACCGTTGCCGATGCGATTCAAGGTGAAACTGCAGCAGCGAAAACCGAAGTTGAGGCGGGCAAGAACATGACGGTTGAAAGTCGTGTGGGTGATGATGGACAAACCATCTATGAAGTGGCAACAGCGGATGATGTGTCATTTGATTCAGTTCAAGTCGGTGACGTCAATATTGATAGCGCGACAGGCAAAATCAGCGGTGTGGCTGATGGCACAATTGCAGCAGCTTCAAAAGATGCAGTGAATGGTGGTCAGCTACACGGTATTGCGGACAGCGTTAAAAACTCGATTGGTGGTGAAACCGCACTGAATCCAGACGGTTCAATCACGACAGCCAATGTGGGGAATACTGGAAAAGGCAATATCCACGATGCAATTGATTCGGTTCGTGGTGCAGCTGTCGCAGCGAAAACCACCGTCACCGAAGGCAACAATATGGTGGTGACACAATCGACCAATCCAGATGGTAGCACCAACTA
>NZ_KE007349.1:90406-169646 GCF_000400715.1 Acinetobacter genomosp. 15BJ
ATTCTTTGCGTTTGACCGTTCAGATGCCAATGCAATAGAACCAAGTTCAACCAATCTTGCCACTATGGTCAGTGCAATTCAGCAATCACAAAACCTTGTGATTGTTTCTGGCTATGCAGATCGCTTAGGTAAGTTTGCTTATAATCAAGATTTATCTTCACATCGTGCCAATACCGTGGCGCAATTGTTGGTACAGCAAGGCGTTGAGCCTAAACGTATTCAATTGCAAGTCAGTGGAGGCACGAGTGTCTATCAGGAGTGTTCAGGACAGACTCGTACGACACAAACGGTACAATGTTTAGCACCAAACCGCCGTGTAAATATTCAATGGTAATGAATGAAAGTCAGAGGATTTGAAAAGTCATGCGTATGATGCAAATCACTTAGATTGAAAAAAATGTAATGGTAGGCTTCTAACCAATAACGGACAAGTATAGTATGCTTGTTCGTTTAATTTTCCTAAAATGATTATTTATTTAATATAAAATGTAAAATAATGAATAAAAAAATTTGATAAGCTTTATAGAGTTGAAATATGAGATGGATAATATGTTTCATACTTTTTCATATTGTGAAAAAAATATAAAACTGCATATTATTGAGGTTGGAAATAGAGAGTTAAAGCATGCAGTTATTTTTTTCCATTTGGAAATAGATAAATTTTTTTCTTTAATTAATAGTTTGTCTTTAGATCATTTTCGAATTGTTTTGATCTATAAGTGTGAGGTATTAAGGCAGGACTTTTTAAGTCAAGATTTATTAAATGGATTTAAATATTTGACGGAGAGTTTGAACGTAGAGAATACACATTTTATATTTGAACCCTGTGTGGATGATCTTTATAAGCATGCTTTATATTCCAGTGACTTATTCGACTCAATTACGATTTGCAAAAAGTTTGATGAACTGTGTATGCAAGCATTTTTTGCATCCTGCCCACGTAAGAGTGAGGGCATGATAGATTTTATTGAGAAAGTGAATATTCAAATCAGTAATATTTTATCTGAAGGAGAACCCTATTTAACCAAAGTTGCAAAAAAAATGAGGCTAACACCGAGAGTGCTATCCAAAAGAATAAGAAATGAAGGCGAAGAATTCAAATTATTAGTCAAACAAAAAAGACATGAAAAAGCATTATTTTTATTGAGAAATGAAGATGTGAGTTTGTCGGATATCGCCTACGTATTGGGTTATACAGAACATAGTGCTTTTACACGGGCATTTAAGGGGTGGACTGGATGCTCCCCTGGCCAATTTAGAAAGTATTTAAAATAATGCTATGTGAGGGAAAAATATTGGATATTAGGGATTTAAAGACGTTTATATATGTAGCTGATCACCAGTCTATAACCGTTGCTTCTGAGAAGCTAGGGGTGAATCAGTCAACTGTGACGAAACGTATTTTCAATATGGAAGAAATTGTTAAGGGGGTATTGTTTAATCGAAGAACGAGACCATTACAACTGACACAATTAGGTAAAAAAGTTTATTTCAAAAGTTGTTTTATATTGCGACAACTTGAGTCACTTAAAAATTTTCATACTGAAAGTAGTGAGGTTTTTAGAAAAAATATAAAAATTGGTATTGCTCAAGTATTGATTGATGATTTGTTCGATTCAGTCATGAGTGAGTCCAAAAAAATTAATCCATATTACGATATTGATATTTATAGTGGATGGGGGAGTAGCCTTATTCAGCAAATTCATGAAGGTGAAATTGATTTAGCGGTGTTGATGCTACCACCTAATCTGAGCCTAGCTGCCACAGTTTCTTTTGTTGAGGTTGGTACGCTTCCCTTAGTTATTGTTGCCCGAAAAGGAGATGCTTATAAATATAATAGTTTAGAAAAATGTAGTAAACGTGGGTGGGTACTCCATCCTGAGAGTTGCTATTTTAGGGAAAGCTTAGCCAAACTTTTATATGATAGAAAATTAGGTTTTTATATTAATAAAGAAATTTATGGAGTCGAGCTACAATTACAAAGTATTTTGAATGGTGATGGCTTCGGTATTTATCCAAAATCTTTATTTGATAAATTTATAGTTAATAATGATGGGTTGGAAATAATTGAGTTAAAAGACTTTTCTATATCATTGAGTTTAGGTGTTGTGAAATCTCAGCACGTTGGTCGTGATGAAGCTGATGCATTTATCGAGATCGTGAAGAATTATTATTTTTAGTTATTTCGTTTTATTCGCAACGAAAACATTCTCAAAGCATTTTTATTGTTTTGAGGAATCTAAGATCAAAAAGCCCTTATCAAAGATAAGGGCTTTTATCTATCATGGGTTGTAGTTTTAGCCCAGACTTCATCAATGACAAGGTAATCGTCAAATCTTTATGCTTCTTTTTGATATTCATTAATGACTTCAAGTGCCGCTCGAAAAGCTTCCTGTGTTGCTGGTGCACCACAATACGGAAGGCTGTGCAGCAGCACTTCTTGGATTTCTTCAACAGTTGCACCGTTATTCAAAGCACCACGGATATGCCCTTTCAGCTCGGTTGGACTTTTCAGTGCCGTTAAAAAAGCGATGGTCACAAGAGAGCGATATTTACGCGGTAACACACCTTCACGTTGCCATGTCGAACCCCAAGCATGTTCATTGATCCAGTCCTGTAAGGGTTGGGTAAAAGGCACAGTATTGTCTTGCGCACGTTTTACAAAGGATTCACCCATCACTTCAGTGCGAACTTTTAAACCATTTTCATAATCTTGTTGTGACATATTTTTACTCTTATAGCTGTGAGAAAAGATCGGATTGGTCTCTTGGTGGTCTTTATCCTAACTGAATCATTGTGTGAGCTAAAGTAGTTGATTACGACATTCAGGTTTTTAATTAAAAGCTTACATGTCTCAACAATGAGATCAATATCCAGAACATTTTTGCTTTAGCAAATATCAATGAAACTTACCCATAATGGAAACGGATAACAATGCGGATTCAGTGCAATTGGACACTCTTTAGAGGATGATTTTTGATCTTGTTCTTTGTGTTGAAGATGGCTGTAAATTATTTTACGGTAATTGTAATATTTTGATAAATAAATATAAGTTTTAGCATATTTTACTGTCGAGTAAAAACTTGAAAATTTTTTTTAAAAAAAAGGCTACAATTTTAATCCTCTAGATTGATGAATTCAGCTAGAATAAAAATAGGGATCAATCTCATTTCTAACGATAAAGATAAATCTGTCTGTCGTGCTTAATATTGGAGTTTACATGGGGAAAGACGCATTAGCTCTAACCGTTTCGGAAGACATGTTGTTGTCTCACGATACTGAAACGACATTAGAGCATGTTGTCAGCATTATGCCTCAGTTGATTCATTGGCTGATTAAGTCAGGGATTGGTTATAGCGAATTTAGCATTGCATTAAAAGCGCTGTTTTATAATGAAGCGATCAAAGAATTAGATGCAATCAAGCAAAAGAAAACAGATTCTGCCATTAGTTTATTATCAGGGTTAAATCGCCGTGATGTGCGTAGCTTTTGCCAGACGCATGGTGAATATACTCCAGTAGATCAATTCAATTTACAATTACCAATCAGTGTGCCTGCTCGTGTCGTCGGAATGTGGCTTAATCAGAAGCTGCCTTTGCAAATTCCATTTCAGGGCGATGAAAATAGTTTTGAAAGTATCGTCAAGCAAATTTCTTTAGAGAAACACCCGAAGTCTATTCTATTGGAATTAAAGCGTTTAGGTATCGTTACCGAAGACCATGATCAGGTAATCCTACAAAATTCAAGTTTTACACCAAATCCACAAGCTGATGAAAGCAAACAATTATTCACGCAGAATATTTCAGATCATCTTTCTGCTGGGATTAGTAATTTAACCAAGAATAAAAATTTTCTAGAGCAGGCAATTTTTGCGGACGAGCTAACTCAAGAATCTGTTGATAAGCTAAATCAATTGAGTATTGATTTATGGAATATGATGTCAAAAGCCATTGTCTCAGCCGCAATCGATTACTGTAAGCATGATGAACAGTTATCAGATGCAAATAAAAGATTCCGTCTGGGAATTTATCAGTATGATGAATAACAACATATCAAATAAAAATGTTCTTTACTGCCTTTTCTCTTTTTTAATACAGCCTATTTTATTGAGTCCTCTCCATAGAACTGAATAGGAAACGCTATAACCAAATCTCTGCTCAAAAGGTTCGATCAGATCACGGATCTGATCGAACCTTGTCGTTTTTATAAATTCCTGAAAACTTTCCATATCCTTAATCGAAAAGGGACGTCCGTGGCGAATGGCCGGTAAGGGAATCAATGCCTGAGTTTTTTTCTCAAGCATAATCCATTTATCTAAGGTTGTTCTTGCAATATTAAACTCCTTACAGACCTTAGATTTATGCTCTGTTTGACGATAAGCAGCCATAACTTTTTCACGAAGATCTAATGAATATGCTCGCATAAATTTACCGCAAGCTCCTTTGCTATTTGGGGGGACGTTAAGTCGGTGTGCTTAGAACGAGGCATTCATGTCGGCTGGCGGAAGAAAAGATCGTTATGCCAAGAAATTTATCATTAAAAACAAAATATGTACATATTGAACATATTTTTTTGAATTATTTTTATTTCACTCTACTTGAAAACCTAAATTTAAATCAAATTAATTTATATAAATCATGAAATTATATTTATTTTTATGTCTTTAAGCGTAATTTAATCAACTATTGCGCACTGCTTAAGTTCTATGTTAGTTTTTTAAATATGTGCATATTACACATATAAATTGATTTTATTGAATTGCTTTGCTTAATTGTGAGTTTAAATAAAATCTTTATTAAAATTTATGCTTATCAATAAGATAGATATTATTCAGAAGGGAACGTGTAATGAAAAAAACTTTTCAATTATCGGTAATAGCTGCTTCATTATTGGCCGCGAATGTCTACGCAGCCCAAACAAATATCGGGACAGGCAATACTGCGACTGGTCCGAATACAACAGTGGTAGGTACAGATAACAATGCTGCGGATACAACAGTGGTTGGTTCGAATAATAATGTAACTGGCGGTGAGGGATTTGTCGGTGGTACAGGCAATACTGTGGATGGATTTGGTTCCGCTGTGATCGGAAATAGCAACACGACTCATGATCAGTATGCAGTTGCTGTGGGGAGTAATAATGAGGTGACCGGAGCAGGCGGTACGGCTGTTGGTAATAATATTACTATTCATGATAGTCAAGCTACAGCTGTTGGTGGCAATATTGATGTTAAAGGTCAATACGCTAGTGCTTTTGGTGATTCAGTCACTGTCAATGGTACAGGCGCGACAGCAGTAGGCTCTAACTCAGAAGCAACAGGTGAGTATGCGACAAGCCTTGGTTATGGTGCAAAAGCAACCGCAGACAATGCGATTGCAACAGGTAGCAATGCTATTGCGAGTGAGAAAAACTCGATTGCGATCGGTAGTGGTGCAGAAGCAAGCGTAGAGGGCGGTGTTGCACTCGGTGCAGGTGCAAAAGTAACAGGTCAGAACTCTGTAGCAATTGGGGCAAATACTGTTGCAGATGAAGACAATACCGTCGCAATGGGAGATCGTCGTGTGGTTCATATTGCAGAGGGTGTTGCTGATAATGATGCGGTGAATGTTAAGCAATTAAATGATGCCTTAGCAAATATTGATACCACACCAAGTCAAGCGGATTTGGATGCGATTAACACTAAGATTGCCACTGAAAAAGCTGACCGTATTGCGGGGGATCAAGATCAGGCAGATCAACTTGCAAAAGAAGTGACAGAACGTCAAGCCGGCGATGCAGATTTACAAACAAAAATTGATAACGAGGCGACACTTCGCGCCAATGCAGATGCAGCTGAAATCACGGCTCGTACCGCAGCGATTAATAACGAGGCAACACTTCGCGCCAATGCGGATGCGGCAGAAACCACAGCTCGTACTGCTGCGATTAACGCTGAAAAGGATGAACGTATCGCAGGTGATGCAGCGGAAAAAGCAGAACGCATTGCCGCAATTAATACTGAAAAGGATGCACGTATCGCAGGTGATGCAGCGGAAAAAGCAGAACGTATTGCCGCGATTAATACTGAAAAAGACGCACGTATTGCTGGGGATGTGGCAGAGGCCAAAGCACGTTCGGATGCTGACTTTGCGTTAGGGCAGCGTATTGATGTGGAAACCGCAACTCGTACCTCAGAAGTTAAACGTCTAGATAGTCGTGTGGACCAATTAAATACACGTTTAGATCATGTTGAAACTACAGCAAACCGTGGTATTGCCATTTCATTGGCAGCACAGCAAGCGATTCCAAGTCTACAACCTGGTCAAGTTGCTGTATTTGGTGGCGTTGGTTATTACGAGGGAGAAGCAGCGGGTGCGTTGGGTGCTGTGACGTCATTTAGTGACCGTTTCTCAGGCAGTGGTGCATTTGGTGTTGCTGATGGTGGAAAAGTGGGTGGTCGTGCTGGCGTAGCGTATGTCATCGGAGGGAACTAAGTCGTACTTGGTGATACGCACTGGGTGAGATTTGGTCAGAATAAAAGGATGATGTAATGAAAAAAACTTTTCAATTATCAATAATAGCTGCTGCCTTGATGGTAAGCCACGCTTATGCAGCACCTGTATGGGAAGGGCCAACTGGAACGGGCTCTGGTTTAAGTAATGCAATGGGTGGGCAAACGAATTATGCCAATGTTCCATCTACAGCCAACGGTATTATTTTGGGTCAACTCAATGACGTAGATAATACCAGTATTGGTCTGGGTTATAACAGTAATGCCATGGGGAAAGAGAGTTTTGCTGCTGGTTCAGCAAATGATGCCACTGCTGATTCCTCTATTGCTATCGGGCGTGACACACATGCACAAGCGAATGCAAATGATAGCATTGCGCTTGGTGCTACAGTCGTTGCAGAAAAATCGGGAAGCGTCGCTGTCGGTAACAGCCAACACGTCTATGATGAAAATGCAACAGCGGTAGGTCGTGGTAGTCTGGTTGTTGGTCAACAAGCGAGTTCTTTGGGGCATCTTGCTTGGACGGGCGGTGAAGGTGCGACTGCGATTGGTAGCGAAACATGGGCAAATGCCAAAGGTGCAACCACATTAGGCTTTAATGCCGAAACTGGTAGTGAGAATGCCTTAAATATAGGTGCTCAAGCACATGGCGATGGATTGAACTCTATTCATATTGGTTATAATACTCTAGGTGCGGCAGAAAATACGATTGTGCTTGGTTCTAGTGGGACAACCAGAGGATGGGCTGATGATAAAAACTCCGTCGCGATTGGTTATGGTGCAGATACAGATGGCCAAGGCGCTGGTAATGACAATACGGTCAGTTTTGGTGGCTTATTCAGTGGTTCTGTTCGTAAGGTGACGCAAGTTGCTGATGGTGTGAATGATCAGGATGCGATCAATGTATCACAGCTCAAAGGGGCGATCTCAAGTTTAACTTCTGGTGCCGAACTGATTGCTCATGCAAATGACTTGCTTGCGACAGAAAAAACTGCACGTATTGCAGGTGATCAAGATCAAGCAGATCAACTTGCAAAAGAAGTGACGGCACGTCAAGCAGGCGATGCAGATTTACAAACGAAGCTTGATAATGAGGCGACACTTCGTGCCAATGCTGATGCCACTCAAACAGCAGCTCGTACCACTGCGATTAATCACGAAGCAACACTTCGTGCAGATGCAGATGCCGCAATAACTGTTGCTCGTACCGCAGCAGTGAATATGGAAAAGGATGCGCGTATTGCAGGTGACGCAGCAGAAAAAGCAGACCGTATTGCAGCGATTAATACTGAAAAAGCAGCGCGTATTGCAGGTGATGCAGCAGAAAAAGCAGACCGTATTGCAGCGGTTAATACTGAAAAAGATGCACGTATTGCTGGAGATGTAGCAGAAGCCAAAGCACGTTCCGATGCTGACCTTGCATTAGGGAAGCGTATTGATCTAGAAGCCACGACTCGCACTGCTGAAATTAACCGTCTGGATGGTCGTATCAATCAAGCAAGTCGCCGTTTGGATGATATTGAGAAGAGTGCTTATCGTGGCGTAGCAATTGCATTGGCTGCTCAACAAGCAGTACCAAACATTCGTTCAGGACAAGTTGCTGTATTTGCAGGGGTAGGTCATTTTGAAGGGGAAACCGCCGGTTCGGTTGGTCTAGTCACTTCATTCTTTGCAAATCGTGTTTCATTGAGTGGTTCTGTTGGTTATGCCGGTGGAAATGAAGTCGGTAGTCGTATTGGTCTGAGCTATGCCTTCTAACTGATCACTATAGATAACATGGCAGACGAATAAAAATAATAAAGTAAAGAGAAGCTGAGTTTTCTTGATTGGCAAAACTTCAACTTAGATTCTCTTGAATAGATGTTCCTCTTGGGTTGTTCTCTATCAGCATGGAGACAGCCTTTTTTTATTGAAAATCAATTGAATAATGGAGGTTTGGCGTAATTAAAATGTATTATCTATTTGGGTGTCTGTTAAAATATCAGTAAGGCAAGAAAATAAGCAAGAGGATGTTGCTTGTCAAACTTTGATAATAATTTTTAATGAGAAAACACTATGGGACACGTCAGTTTAAAACCTTCTTTAGTATTCATCGGGGTTTTGATTTTCACAGGATGTACAGATGAAAATGGTGATTTTAGTGTAGGGGTGAGTTTAGGTGGAACTGGAACGGGAGGAGTGGCGGTAGGAACCGAAAGCCCTGTGCCAAAACCTCAATCTGATGTTAAACCTGATCGTATGGAGGAGGATGGATTGTTGTATGCGGTTGCATATCCAAACCCTATCACTCAATACTGTAATGGAATAGAGCGCACGATTCAGTTTGTTCGTCATTATAGTCCACATATTCCCATGGTGATGGGAGATAGGATGGATCTTTTCGCAATGAATGATTCAGCCCCAATACGTTTAAAGCTTCAGGTTATTGTCAAAAATACCACCCCATCTCCAATTTATGAATATACCAATAGTTGTAAGGCAGCTTTTCAACTTACTGGTACAAAAACTGTAAAAACCACACAAACAGATTACTGTTTAAATGACGAAACAGTAAATGTGTATCAGCCAAATGAGTCACGAACATATTTCTACACATTCAATTTGCCGAATATTCTACAAAATTGGACAGCAAGCTATCAGGCACAATATTCAAAAAAATTCTATGCAGAGGCTCAAGGTTCGATCTATGATATTGATAGTATGAAGGAAAGAATAAAATGTGATCCTTTAAACACAGTTTTGTTATTAGATGAATATCCGTCAACAAGATCTGGCGTTCCGCCTACTTCAAACCCCGGAACAGAGAATGGCTCAGATTCAGGACAGAACGATTCAACAGGATCGTCTGAGCCACCAATTTTTGGAGGATTTGATTTGGGAGGAGAAGATACAGATCCTCCTCAATTTGGGGGTTTTGGTTTAGGTGATGAGCTTTAAACCCATCTATCATAAAGAAGCCATCTGATGATGGTTTTTTTTATTGGGAGATTTAACAAGAGCCGAAGTTGCGGGGATTAATAGATGAAGTGTTAGGGGAAATGAAGACATATCAACAATCGATAAATCTGCTACAATTGCGCCAATTTTAAATTCTTTCGCATGCCATTCGTTCATGTCTTAGTTTACAGATACGAAATGGGTGCACTAGTGTAGATTTTTCTCATGTTTAAAGATGAATTAGCGGCACAGGTTGCCCAGCGTCGCACCTTTGCGATTATTTCCCACCCAAATATTTGATATCTATTCAAGCTCATTCAACCTATTTCAAATATAATAATAAAATCATTGTAAGTGCTGTAAAAATATAAAAATATTGCTATTCTTTATCTGACATATCTTTCAACCCCGTTCAATAGATTTCAAGTCTAGTCAGTATGTTTGTGTACATATGTGTGTACATATTTTCTAGAATTAGCTACTTGAAAAAAATATGTACACAGGTGGAGTAAAATGCCTTTAACAGATACTTGGCTGAAGAAGAATCTAGATCGTGAACGTCCAGCTATACATACAGAGCCTGATCAAGATGGATTGAGCGTTCGTGTATCGCAAAAAGGAAAGCTCACTTTTCAGATGCGTTTTCGATATAACGATAAGCAAGCTCGTTTAGACTTGGGAACCTATCCAAATATGAGCCTTAAAGAAGCTCGTATTGAATTGCAGAAAATGAAAGCAATTTTAGAAAAGGGACATGACCCACGTATTCATAAAAAAGTAGAGCTTCACAAGATCACAGAGGCTATAACTTTTGAAGCGTTATTTCGTGAGTGGCATGCGAAATATAGTATTCCTAATAAAAAGAATGCAGATCAATATTTGAGATCATTTGAACTTTATGTTTTCCCAAAGTTAGGTAGCATACCTGCTGAGCAAATCACATTACATATGTGGTTAGATTTACTAGAAGAGCAATTTAAACAGTCACCATCGATAACTGATCGCATTCTTACGAATACAAAGCAGTGTTTGGATTGGGGGATCAATCGAAAATTAATTGAGCAAAACCCCATAAGACATATCACTGGAAAACGTGACTTGAATATTAAGAAAAATAAAACTGTTCGAGTATTACAAGATGATGAGTTATCTTTAATTTTTAAAATTTGTGATGAGTCTAGAACATCATTAAGGAATGTTTTATTTCTCAAGTTATGTTTGTTTTATGGTAATCGATATAGTGAGTTGAGGCTTGCACGGAAATCAGATTTTGATTTTAGTAAAAATACATGGACAGTACCGTATGAAAATCATAAGACAGGAGAAAGTAAAGGGGACATTGTTCGACCTATTATTGATGAGATCAAACCGTGGCTTCAGTCTGCAATGGATTTGAGTAATTTTGAATACATTTTCCCACATGAAAATGGCAAAGAGCCTATGGGGCGTAGTGGGCCAACAGATACCCCTTATAACTTCATGCAATTTGCAAGGAAGAATTATAAAATTGAAATGGAACATTGGTCTATGCATGATTTACGGCGTACAGCAAGGACAAATTTCAGTGCGTTTACGAGTAGGGATGTTGCGGAACTGATGGTTGGTCATGTGATGTCTGGGGAACAGGGGACATATGACTATTATGATTATCAAAAAGAGATGTCGAAAGCTTATAAAAAATGGTGGAAAAAGTTAAGTAATCTGTCTAGCTAGACAGATTACTCATTTGGTTGTTATTGAAATATTTGAGTAGCCATTCATTAAACATTTCTTCATCCCAAAGACTAGAAGAGCCAGCACATTTTTTAATAGGTTGTGGCATCGGTTGTTCGAACATTTTTTGATTAGGTTGTTGGTAACGCCATAATGTTGAAGGAGAGCAATTTTTAAGTTTGTGGCGAATTTCTTTAGATGTTAAGTAGCCCATACCTTTGATCCTTTTGTAGTCATAACAATTAGATGAAAGAACTAATTTCTAGCTTTAAATACAGGTCAGAGAGCAACGCGTATTTTTAAGTCATTAGTTCTGTTTGTTGATGAGGTCACTATAAAATTTAGAAAAGGATTAAAGTAGATCAGTACTCATGTATAAAAGAATTTTAGCATTATCCTGTTATAATATTTTGTAATATAAGGGATTAAATAATTATGGATTCGAAAATAATTTCAGATCTAGCGTTGCTCGAACAGAACATTCTTGAGAATTTCTGTTACTACTATCAGTGTGATTTAGAGGCAGAATTGGGAAATCCATTATATGCAGCAATGACAGACAAAATCATGCTCCGTATGAAAGAAAATGATTTTCGACTCAGTGAGCAAGCATTAAGTCTGATAGAGGGGAGTGATGATATTAAATTGATTCCTTTCAAGCCAGACCAAGTTTTTGAACTTCTAGTACAGATCAATAGCTTAAGAGAAGATATGGAGCAGTTGAAAAAGAGGCTCCAAAAAAAATGTTACTCAAATATTTTAATGACGTATGTTGATGTATTGGGAGGGAGGATATATTTAATTTACAATACGGCTCTTGAAAGGCAAGCTAAAACAACAAAAGCAGCAATAGAAAAACATACAAAAAGCTTGTACCCAAGACGAGAAATAATATGCAGAGTCTTACGTGAGCAGGTAGTTCAACGTGGTCGTAAATGGGATAATCCAACTCAGGCGGTTACATCAATTATTCCTATATTGATCAAAGAATTTGAAAAAGATGATGTCATTTGGATCAAGTCTAAAATTACTCGCATGCAGAATGAGCTTCAAAAACTTGAACAAGATGATGTCCCTATGTTTGAATCACGGTCAGATAATTTAATAAAACGTAAAAAAGCATCATCTACTGTAAAAGCTAAAAAAATCAATAAAATCCAAGTTGAAATTAAAAAACTAGAAAGTATTCTTCATTCTAAAAATCCTTCACTTAAGCTGAAGGATTTGAATTATAAAATGCCATATAACAACACTGCTTATTTAGATGAAACGATCATCCATTGGTTGAGGGGACAACCTGAAATATTGAAGGAAATATTGAATTCAATTTAAGCTTATTTGTTGGTGAATGGTTTTATTGGGTTTGTAAGGTACTTTGGCACAGCTTTCTGTTTGTTATCAGTTTTTTCCTCTATGCCATCATGAATAATTTCCCCTTGTTTAGTAAATCCTGAAGGTCGTGGATAAATAAGTGGGTAATCGTTTTCGGAAATAGGCGAAAGAGTTGTATGAAGGGGATTTGTGGTTTCTGATTTGAGTTCCAGTGTCGCTTTTATGCGGAGAAGGTTGTTATTAAAATCAGATTGTAAATTTGATTTTATTATCCTACGAGAGTTCTCCTTTTCTTCGTCACTTTGAGAAGAATAAATTTGGTCAAGGTCATCTTCATTCGGAAATTGGTTTTCTAGGACTTCCAATTTTTGCTGGGTTGAAACCCATTGGCTGAATAAGTAATCCTGAATTTTCTCATTGAGTGCATGTGCTGTCTCAAGCTCAAATTTGTGCTTACTATTTAGATACGCTTCAAAATCTCGCAGTTTTTGAATTTGTTCCTGTAATTTATTAATTTGAATTTGTTGCTTTAATTTGTCTTCATCAAAACTATTAATGATATGTTCAAGTGTCCCTGAAGCACTGCTATGTTCAAGCTTTTTTTTGATTTGTTCAAGCTTGGATGTTGAGCTTTTACTTATTCTTGCCTGAATACGGCTTTTGTGCTGTTTAGAGGTTTGGTGCTTGTGCTCCCTAAATTTTTTACGAATGGTTTCATAGAAATCTTTAGATGCGGCGACAAATTCTTTTGTTGAAAGTATGGCTTGTTCTTGATCATAACCGAATAGGATTTGGGGTTGGGATATAGACACTGTAAATTGTTTTGGGGTTAATTTGCTCCATGCATCTTTATTTTTTTGGATGAAATCTTCCTTCGCTTTACTGTCTTTCTTCATCCAATTTTCAAAATGTTCGTATGGTCTTGTCATGATGAGCATTCTTATGAAATTAATAGCAGGAATAATATTAACTTATTAGTAAGTTAATGTTAACTATAATGTTAAATTAATATTTACTAAATTTTAATAGTTGCGTATTTGAGTTTTATCATCCATATTTGTGAAATTACAAGTGGGTAGTGTTCGATAGATTCATGGAAGATAGATTTTTACTTTTTTTACTTGCACACGAATTTTCCCCTGTTACTCTGACTCCAATAGCACGATGGTTGTTACTCCAAATAATTCAAATGTATGGAGGGCAAGAATTTTGTTTAACATCTGCAATGAGTGCAAAGGAGTTTGTATTTCATGATAAAAAATTGCAGACTACGCTGAATGAATTACAAGAGCATCAAATAATTGTTAGAGGAATTGATGAAAAATCTTGCAAAGAATTTGTAAGAATAGATATTGAAATGTTTGGTCTTTGGGGGAGTGTAAAAACGATAGGTGATTTTGAGAAAGAGCGATGGTTCTCTAAGATGATGAATCATGAACTTCCGCTGAAGGCTCTTTTTTTTCACCTTGTCGATACCAAATTAAATGACTTTTATGTACATCACTTACAACATACTAAACCGATATTATTTGGAAAAATAGATTTCAAAACGGCATTGGTATTAATGGTATTGGTTAGACATAGTAATCAATTTGGAATTACCAATAAATGCGGAATTCATAAATTAAAGCATAAAACAGGACTGTCTAAAGATGCGATCTTTCGGTGTATCAAAAAATTAAAGCAACAGGGACTCATTCGTACACGAGTCGATGGTACTCAATCAAGCAAGATTATCAGTCGAATGAATCCATTTTACGCACTCAACTTATCGCATGAGCTTTGGGGGGATAAAGCTCGATATGGTCGATTTTATATTGAGAAAAGTAAACCCACTCAGCTTTTTGAAGTACAACGGGTAGGTCGTTTATTTCAGTTGTTTAAAACCTTTAATAGAGAATTGGACTATTATTTAAATTTTAGACAAGATCCACATTCAACATATATCAGTTTGATACAGCATGAACCAAGAATATTGAGTGATCGCTTATGCCAGCGAACGGTATTCAATTTTGAAAATTCATCCAAAATGGCTCAGGATGATTTAGAAAAGGAGCTTGTGCTTAATTTATTGAGTGGTTACTTTGAATTAAAAAAATACCCTTTAGCTCAGTCGTGGTTGAAAGAACTAATTAGCTATAATGAGTTGAACACCAGGTCGAATAATTTTGTTAACGCTTCGATGGCTTGCGCATTATTTCAGTGTTATTTGGAACAGTGGAGTTTAGAGTTATATTCCTCCTCAACTAGATTGAAGCAATTATTACTAAATTTTGATGTTGTAGAAGTAAATGATCTCAAGAGGCTTGAAAAAAACCTTAAGCTAAGTTCTTTGCTTCAGATAAATGATCGCGATTTGAGTAGATTCTTCGAACAAGAAATTCAAAGTGTTACCTTCTTAATTAGTTTTTTACTGACATTGATTGCAAACAATAAGCTTTATCCGTTCCTTGCTAAGCAAAGTAATATTAAGCAGTTGAAGCCTTTCAGTATTATGCCTCGTTCATATCATCAACAAACATATAGCTGCATTTTTATGATTGATCCAACCCTACGAGCAAATGAGTTTTGCTTATTGGATGAAGCAGATGATGATTTCTCCGAGTGTCGAAAACACAAAAATCATGATTCAAATTTCAGTTCTTTTGACTCACCAAGTTTACAGCAATTACAAGATTTTGGTTTGCTTCCTGTGGAATGTAGGGGGGTAGATTGCTTAGTTAATATTTAACTATATTGGCGTAACTTTAGCCTAAGCAAATTTCGATATATCTTTGGATATATCGATGGTTAGCATCATATGGTTCAATGATCTTACCGAGGCAATAGCTTAAGGTACTTAACAGGTATCTTATATTATTATCTATAAGTAATATATTAATAATATAAACAATATCTTATCTAGTTAAGTAAGTACAATGAGTTGCTTAGTTCAGTATTGATATGTGCTGAATTAGCAGGAGACTTTCACTTGGGATATGCTAGGCAGCTAACCGATAAAAGTTCTCTGCTATTTGATTTGGCGTTTTAAAATCCAAACTCTTTTGAATTCTTCGCTGATTATAAAATAACACAATGTATTTTGTAATATCTGCTTTAGCTTCATCTCTGGTTTTATAGTTGCAATGATGCACTAATTCATTCTTGAGTATGCCCCAGAAACTTTCAATCGGTGCATTATCGTAACAGTCCCCACGTTTGCTCATTGAACCTTGAAAATCACATTTTTCCAGTATCTTTCGATATTCATGGCTGCAATATTGGCTGCCTCTGTCCGAATGAACAATTAAGCCTTTCGTTGGTTTTTGATTACGAATCGCCATAGTCAGTGCATTGCAAACAAGTTGTGCGGTCATACGCTCATTTAAGCTATAGCCAACCACTTGTTTCGTGTACAGGTCTTTTACTGCTGCCAAGTATAACCAACCTTCAGCAGTCCAAATGTATGTAATATCGCTTGACCATGCAAGATTGGGCTTAGTCATTGAAAACTGTTGCTCTAGTAAATTTGCGTAGATCGCTCGATTATGATCACTCTTCGTAGTTCTTTTGAAACGCTTATGACGCTTACAATACAGCTGGTTGAGCTTTTTTATTTGACGTACAGCATACGTACTGATTTTGATACCTTGCGCTTGTAAATGCTTAGTTAATCGAATATAGCCATAGCTTTGTTTAGTTTCCTCATGAGCTATTTTGACCAAAATTGTCTGTTGATTTCGCTGAACCAATCTTTTATTCATGCCTCGTTTTAGCCAATCATAAAATCGTGACACTGAAACGTGAAGTAATCTAGCCATAAAGCTAATCGGGAATAAATGTCTTTGCTGTTTCATATAGGCGTACCTTACTGACTTTCTTTCGCAAAGTACGCTGCTGCCTTTTTTAGAAATTCACGTTCCATTTCAGCTGTTTTGAGCTGTTGTTTGAGCTTTTTATTTTCTTCGAGTAAGGCATTTAGATCAGGTGAATATTGTTTAGTGCCTGCTAAGGTGCCAGTCTTTGCTTTATTATTCCAATTTGAAAGAGTTTGCATTGAAATGCCAAGTTGTCTGGCTGTTTCCGATACATTGCCTTGATTGGCTTCAATCAATTTTATTGCTTCAACTTTAAATTCTGCGGTGTAAGTCTTCTGTTTCTTGCTCATGGTAAACTCCTGATGAGTGTCTATAGTTTACCAAGTTAAAACCTCCTGTTTTCTCAGCACACATCATATAGCCCATACTCAAATGGGCTATAGATAACGTATCCATATCAAGTCACTAAAAACATGCAGAACTAACCCTATAGTATGTTCCAAAGTCTATGAGCATATTCAGTAGAGCAGGATGACTACAGCATCCTGCTTTAGAATTAAGATCAGTAAAAAAATATATTCCTCACTTACATATGAACCTTATGTTTCAGTGAGAACCTAAATGTACCAAAATGTTCAATTTCAAAATAATCCATATGATCAGCTTTACCATGAAGCCGAAGTGCTGGCAGGAGTAGACCATTTCATTCAAGAGGTTTGCTTAGGTAGTTATGACCTGTATCCTCAAAACCTGATGATAGACCTACAAAAATTAGTTCAGTCATTTAAGCCAATCTATAACGCTAATTTTTTCTATTGCAATACAGTGCAGATATTCATTGAGGTGGTGAACATCGTTGATCACACACTCAGTCTAATGCCACAGGCAGACTATGATTGTATAGTCTGTTTGGATGAGATGACCGTCTGGCATATTTTGACTTACATCCAGTCATTATCAGGCTGTGTAAAACAGCAACTGATCGATTTTCAACAACGTGAATTAAAGAATCAGCAAAGCCTATTCGACTATACATCCTCATTGATCAATCATTATGCAAGACTATTAGTTGTACGTGTGGATTTATCCATTCTTCAGGAATATCAAGCCTTATACAACATTCAGGCATTTAACAAAGCATTAGACACTTTGCTTCGTCGAATCGCAGATCAGGATACTTGCTTTAATGCTTTGCAGGGTTATGCATGGGCATTAGAGCATGGTGTTAGCAAAGGCTATCACTGCCATCTTCTGCTTATGTACGATGGGAATGTACATCGAAGTGGTTTTGAAATGGGGCAGTGGGTAGGTGAGTGTTGGGAGCAGATTACACATGGCTGTGGTTATATTTTTAACTGTAACCATCCTGACTATATGGATACATATAAAGCGATGGGAACATTAGGCATTGGCATGATTCATCGTGATGTTGAGCATGAAGTTTTTAACTTTCTTAATTATGCTGCCCCTTATCTAGTGAATTGTGAAAAAGAGCAGCAGCATCCGAGAGGAAAAGATAAGTCAAACATGCGCAGTTTCGGTAAAGGTGTGATCGATTCGAAAAACCGAAGAGGTTTATAAATATTGATTTTTCACTAGAGAACATGACTGATAGTCATGTTCTCTATGTTGTGCAATCTGATATCAAAATGACAAAAATCTGTAACCATTATAGTTTCAAGTAACTGATTACAACGGTACTTGAGTAAATAGAAAACTGTGGAACTACTATAGCTTAAAATTCTTTAGAGTCAGTTTGTGATTTTATATAAGTGATTCTTTCTTTCGCAGGCTTTTCAAGTAACTCTACATGTATTGAATATTGGAACAAGTTTTTTGCAGGTAGCCTGATTTTCTCAAAAAATGGAACTTGATCTTGCTTTATCCGAAACTCTTTCAGACCATTGTTAATCTCATTGAGATAATTGCGGTACTGACTAAACAAGCCTAAATATTGGCGATGGCTATTTTCAATCAAAACTTGAGAAAACTCCTTTTGATTTAGTCGATGCGAAAGAATAAATTCTAGATGCATTCCAATGGGTAGTATTTCCATCATTTGTTGGATAAATTGCATAATTAGCTCAACATGTTGTTGTGAACTAATTTTTTGAGTTTGTACTAAACTTAGTAGGTTTCCAATAAAGGAGATTAAATGATTTTTAAGCTGTATAGAGGATGACAAAGTATTATTAGCTAACTGATTAACATCTGTAAGTGGGGTTCTTTTGTCTAGTAGTAATTTAAAAGTCTGTAGTGAAGCTAAATACTCGCTCGCTTTGTCTGTATAAAATAAAATGTTTTGTTCTATGATATCCTGAGAAACCTTTAAGACGCACTGTTTTACAGCCTCAATTTTTTTACTTAAAATTTGAGTTTGGATAACCATTGCTACCATTAACGTCGCAGTAGAAATAGCTTGAGCTGCAACAATTGTGGTTTGTAATGTTGATTGCAAAGAGCCTAATCCTTGAACAAAAGTTTCAACACCTACAGAACTGACTTCTTTTAAAGGAATATGTTGAATAATGCCTACATGTTCGAGCCCCTTTTTCCAGTAGGCAACACCATCTCTAAAAATCACCTGGTCATTTGCTATAGCTACTAAAAGCTCTTTTGAGAATTTTTCGATGTCGTAACTAAATACTTTATCTAACATACTGATACCTTAGAACTCATTGTAGTTATTTTTATTTTCTTCATGCTTAATCCTCATCATCGCAACAATACAAGCAGCAGGTATCGTAACGCGATAAGCTGGAGCTGTAATATCTTTTGCAGTTAAAGGTAATGTTGCGGCTGCAACGAATGGATTTACCTTAATAAAATTTTTAGCCATATTTAATCCAGCTAAAAGTCCACCAGCTGTACCTGAAGCGGTTCCACCTCCAAGACTATTTTTAATCGTTTTAAGAGGGCTTTCTTTAATTGAGGTTAGTCCTAAGTATCCTTTTTCTTTCAATTTTTTATTGATGAAGTCCAGCTCATTAAGTTGAGTGATTCGACCAAAAAGGGTTCTTAGTACTTTTTCTTCAAGAAGACTGATATCAGAAGTATCTTTATGGAAATCTACACCTGTTTTTTTTGCAACATCTTCTAGTAGTTCACGATATACAACCCCTTTTCCTCTGACAAGGTTGACTACTGTATCTCCGCCAAATAGTTGAATTTCAGCAGCAATTGCTTTCCAGCTATTTTTATATAAATCGTCTTCAGTTGAGTACATGCTCATGTTTTTAACAAGTGTGCTTTTAAGCCCCCCTGTCCATTGTTCTGTACCTTCACTATCAGCGATTAAAGTGTTTGATAATAACTTAAGATCTTGAAAATCAGAATATTGTAGAAATGCTAGATCAGGATCTTCGCGAAATTTTGCTTCTGTTGCCATATGAAGTGTTCTCTTTATTACAAAATTTAAGTAAAGCTATTAGGATGCGCGGTAATACCCCCATTTTAATTGAATTAATGAGTAGAAAAACCAACCCTCTTATCATTGTTTAAAATTAGGTGGGCTAGCATTAACTGACATGTGAGGTCGCTCATGATTATAAAAGTGCAGACATGCAGTTGTATAGTCTTGAGCCTCGCTTAAATCTATGAATAAATATTGATTCAAACACTCATAACGTACTGTACGATTAAAACGTTCAACATATGCGTTCTGCTGTGGATTACCAGATTGCGTGAATACATGTTCGATACTGTGCTTTTCACACTACTTTTCCATGAGATCATTAATGTATTCTGGGCCATTGTCGGATCTGATTTGCTTGGGCTTTCCTCGCCATGCAATGAGTTGGTCGAGCCCTCTTAGTACCTGTTCAGCAGGTAATGAGAAGTCAATCAATATATCCAATGACTCACGGTTATAATCATCAATGACCTTATGAATAAGATAACCAAGGGAGCTATTTCAACTGTAATCGAAAAGAGAACAAAGAAAAGTTTGCGGTTAATGATTTGCTTGGTATAGGAATGATCCATAGAGATCAACCAAAACAACGTGAGAATGCTTTTCGTGCAGGTATATAGTTTGTGAATCCTAAAAAAGTAGACCAACGTTTAGTGCCAAGACATCTCTGAATATGAAAACATTTGGAATTAGCCAGTTTGATGTAAATTGGCGAAGAGGCATATAAAGAATAGGTCATTTTGAGAATAGAGAACACTGTTAATACCATGTTCTCTATTTTATATATTCCTAACATCAAAAAGACAAACTCACGTTACCTTGGTCGGTTGTCAATTCAGCCTCAAGGACTTGATCACCACGGCATTTCAATAAGTACGATACCGTTGAACTATAATTCATTTGTACAGGCATCTTGCTATGGAAATCTGCGGTGTAATAACCACAACGACCACGATTAATACTCATACCTTGTAAAACAAAAGGTTGATCGTTGGTCGACTGGATTTCTAGAATATATTCAATCGCCCCTTGTACATTAAATGCAGATTGTGACTCACGACTGGTAATTTGAGCACGAACAGATAATGCAGGCTGTTCCATTTCCATGGGAATATGATTGCTATATTCAGCGTTGTTTGGATCAAGATCAGACTCCATCATGGATTTGAGCGCTTCAGGATATTTCTCCCAACTCTCAAGAAATGACTGAGCTTGTTTGACCGCAGCAGGCAAATACTCGGTATCATTTTCTACAATCTGAGTTAAAGCTTGTACTTTGGCTTCAACCTCTTCCTTACTATATGGAGCATATTTAGATTGCTCCTTTTGTGTAGCAGTATTAGATGAGCTGTGTTTAGCTTGATCTGTAGCACTTTGTTGAGCTGGCTGATTGTTTTGGCCACAAGCGAGCAGTAAAGTTGAAAGTGCTACTGTGGAAAGTATTTTTTTCATGATTGCACTCCGTTATAACTTAGGTCGAATAACAACGAACCAAATGAATAATAGGATCAAGATACCACCTACAATTTTACCGATGACTGGAAACATTACCGCAGGCCACACTAAGCCTTGCCCCAAATTGTAAGTAAATGGCTTGTAGTTATACTGTCCCCAAAAGTGTTGATAGATGGCAAAGAAAAAACCAATCACCAAGTAGCTACTAATCATCCATGTCTTAATATTTGAATTCATTTACTTTCCCCCAATTGCATATTTTGCCAATGCGATAAATAGTCCCATCACGATCATGAAGCCAATAAATGGCAAACCTAAAAAGCAAATCACTGCAATGATGCAGATGATGCCAGCAAGTGTTCTCATGGTTATTCCTTCATGCACTGATAGGAAATATTGACCATATCTTTTTGGAAGGATTCAGTTTGCTGCAAGGTGTAGAGGTTTTCTTTAAGCCCATCTTCCCCATATTTATTTTCAAGTTTGTCGTAAATACATGAACAGGTACTGCCATCAATGCCACCTGTTTTACAACCACTGATAAATTGACGTTCGGTTTTGCTGGCACAACCTGAAGCCATTAATGCAACAGAGATGAGTGCAAGTGAAGTTTGAATTTTCATCATTTCCCCTAATTTTTTATTGTGTTATTTGATGTGTAATAAATTTTGCTGAATGGACTAAAGTGTAGATGCAACAAAGCTTTCCAAGGCTAGACAGCGTTTAGATTAGTCAAATAAGCAAAAATTTATGAATGCTGTTAATGCAACAGAGAAATATAAAATCGTTTCAGGGAAAACAATATAGATAGGAAAAACTTAGTCATGGGTATGACTCCTTTGGCTATGAAAGAAGCTTCACCACGTTACTGCTAAATAATGGTGGCGAAACGAAAGAGGGTTAGCAGACTGATAGCCAAAGGATCAGCACACCTGAAGGTGTCCCCCTCCCGTTCCGCCGCAGAGGGGGCACGCAGGGTCGCCCACCAAAAAGATATACTTTTTAGTGTGCTTTGGCTGAACGGTCTGCTAAAACCGACTGACGATGTAGGTCAGCAGTTGAATGATAAAATTAAGGTTTCGCTGAGTCAATCAAGTGGTGTGAAAAAACAAATAAAATCAAAGGTAGAAAATGCATTTTATGTGAGGTTAGGGGGTTATTTAACAATGACAATAAATGATCGATTTATATTTAATGCTTGTGCAGGCTTGAGGTTGGTCATTGCTTGAGACATTTAGATCATTGATTATGGAAGTAAAGCAGAATCCAAGAGTACTGATTGAATTTGTATATTTCCACTTCATGATGAAGTGGAAATATATCTTGATGATGCTAAGACGGATTAGCAGTCTATAATTTCAATTTTTTCAGGGTCATTTTGAGCTGTAATAATAAATAAATTATGATCAAACTCTGATCTGTCATTTTTAAATTTTTGTTTATATTTTAACCCCTTAGTCGTCTTAAATACCATTTCAAAACTAAAGATAGCGTCTTTATTTGCAGAAATTGTAATTGTGACTTCTCGTGTTGTGGTGTTCGTTTTCAGTACAGGAATGTAAGAGGTCATATGCTCAATGTTTTGGTCTTTAATTAAAGAAATATCAATAACGGGAGAGCCGATATTAATGACTTCAAAATAGTTGTAATTTCCTGCGAATTTAAACTGGATAACAGGCATTGAATTCAGCTCATCTTTTAACTCTTGATCGCTACGTTGATTAGCTAAATTACTTTGGTTTTGATTATATTGGGTGATCAGCAAATCATACTCATTTTTAGCTGTTTCAACTAATGCTTGCTGTTCTTGTACGCTATTTCTAAGTTCTTGGGCTTGAATTTTCAAGGCGCTTGTATTGAGCATATAACCTAGAATTAATAAAATGAATCCTAATGGGGCAAATGTTCCCGCTAGAAAATCCCCAAGGGCATTGGGTTCAAGTGCTTTTATTTTATTAAAATCAACCCCAAAAAAATGATAGATACCAAAAAAGTAAATGCCAGTGATGATAATAAAAATGACAAATTGAACTATGGGTATTTCAAGAAACTTAGTCTCTGCTGTTGAGGTATTGCTTCCTGTAGGGTTATTGCTGGTATTCATGGGAATTTTCCATCTTATTTGAAAGTTATAACTATAAATAAAAACGAGGTTGTTCAGCTTTCTTGAGTAAAGCTTGTCCTCTTGTAAGTGATGATCTCAGATCAAGTTTTGTTCGTCTGCATACAGTCATTAGAGACCATCAAAATGAGAATCTTTTGCAGTAAATTAAAGCAGTGAAAACTAGACCGACGGCTCTTTAAAAGAGCGGGAAATGACGGTAAGAGCATCAACTCTTTGAGATCATTAAAATAATAGCTTGGTCAGGGCTATATTCCAAATAATTTCATATACATAACATACTAATGAGAATCATGAAACTCTTTTGAGAGGACATGAAAATATGAAAACAGAGCCTGCCATCGAGCAGGCTTTTTTATGCCCAAAATTTAAGGAGTCGAGCCATGAGCTTGAGCTGTCCCTTTTGTCATTCAACAAATGTGATATTGGTTGAAGCAAGTACACAACAATCAAATACGACCTTAACCAATTTGGTCACACCGACCACATTGGGTGCATTGGGAACCACGGTCGCAAAGTCTTTCAATCTGCCACCGATTGTCGGTGGAATTGCAGGAACAGTATTGGGTAGTGTGTTGAATTCATTCACTGAACAAAGCACATCATCACAGCAGAATTTGTGCTTTTGCCACAATTGCTACCAAAAATTTCCAACTCATCTTTTGCACTAAAGAATATTCATATCCACACAGATTCAAATTTCAGTTTAATTTAAAAGGAATACAACTATGGCACATCAACTTGAACAAATGGCTTATGTCGGTGATACCCCTTGGCATGGTCTAGGTAATCAACTAAGTCAAAACCAACCGATAGAAATCTGGGCACAACAAGCAGGCATGGATTGGCGGATCGAATCCTCTAATGTCAGTTATATGGCACAGAATGAACGAGGACAAAGCATCATCATGCCTTATGAAGAACAACGAGTACTTTATCGTTCCGATACTCATGCACCACTATCAGTCGTCAGTCAACGCTTTCAGGAAGTCCAACCGAGAGAGATTTTAGAATTCTATCGTGACCTGACTGAGCAATCAGGTTTGGAATTGGAAACCGCAGGGGTACTTAAAGGCGGTAAAAAGTTCTGGGCATTGGCACGCACAGGACAAACTTCATCACTCAAAGGTAAAGATGTCAGTAATGGCTATATTCTTCTAGCTACCGCTTGTGATGGAACTCTTGCTACCACCGCACAATTTACCTTAATCCGAGTGGTGTGTAATAACACGTTGGCGATTGCACTGAAAGGTCAGAACAGCAGTGCAGGGGTGGTGAAAGTTCCTCACAGTACCAAGTTTGATGCAGATAAAGTCAAACAACAACTCGGTATTTCAGTTCGTACATGGGATGAGCACATGTATGAGATGAAACAACTCAGTCAACGTAAAGTCACCCAGTATGAAGCAGCCGCTTATTTCGATGCTGTGTTTAATAACACCACGATGAGCATCACTGACCAAGAAGACAACATTATTCAGTTCTATCGAGATGTTGCCACTCAAGCACAAGCCAATGGCAAGGAAAAATCTGAACCGAATGCCAAGTCGATGAGTAAAGCTATGGAGATGTTTAATGGTCAGGGACGAGGAGCAAACCTCTCTTCAGCCAAAGATACCGCCTATGGATTACTGTGCTCGATCACTGAATTTATCGACCATGAACGTCGTGCTATGAGCACTGACCATCGACTTGATTCAGCTTGGTTTGGTGCAGGTGCATCAATCAAACAACGAGGATTGGAACAAGCGTTAAGCATGATTTGATCATGTAAAAAACTAAATTTCAGTCATGGAAAGTTAGACCTAACTGAGCATTTTTAAAGAGAATCTTTAATTTTAAAAATTATGAAAACCATAGCTTCGGCTGTGGTTTTTTTATGCCCATTTTTTATCACTCACATCCTTTTATACCACTCAAAAATCAGGACTTCAATATGAACACCGCAATTTTAAACCCATCTATACAACAGGTAAGTACCCCATTTATTGCCCCAAAGCTATTCACAGCCAAACGCTTGGTCAATACCAAAAATATGACTCAAGCAGAATGGCTTGAAGTCAGACGTCAAGGTATTGGCAGTAGCGATTGTGCCGCAGCTTGTGGACTCAATCCCTACATGTCGATGCTAGAGCTGTGGATGATCAAGACAGGTCGAGTTAAACAATCCATTGAAGATGAAAGCACAGGTCATGCTCCTTTATATTGGGGCAAACAACTTGAACCTTTAGTCGCTGAATATTACAGCATGCATACCAACAATAAGGTACGTCGCATCAATGCAGTGTTGCAACATCCCGAAGCAGATAAGCATTTTATGTTGGCAAATTTGGATTACTCAGTCGTAGGCAGTGATGAAGTCCAGATTTTAGAATGTAAAACCGCAGGTGAACATGGCGCAAAGTTGTGGCGAGATGGTGTGCCTTTATATGTATTGTGTCAGGTGCAACATCAACTCGCTGTAACAGGCAAAAAGGCAGCGCATATTTGTGTGCTGATCTGTGGTCATGAAACTCGTATCTATAAAGTGGTACGCAGTGAATCAGTCATTCAACATATTATGAATGCAGAGCGTTACTTTTGGGAATGTGTGGAAAATGACACGCCACCTTCAGTTGATGCCAGTGAGTCGGCAGCTAAAGCCATTCAGCAACTCTATCCTCAACATATTCCACTCAGTATCGAAGATCTCAGTCAAAATGAACAAGCCAATCAGTTGTTTGCTCAACTGATTCAAGAAAAGCATCATATTGAAAAACACCAAAACAGCTTTGATGAAACTAAGCATCAAATTCAGATGTTAATGAAAGATGCTGAACGAGCAACTTTTGCCAATGGTTCAGTGACGTGGAAACGATCTAAAGACTCGATTGCTTTAGACAGTAAGGCTGTACTCAAACTTCATCCCGAAATGCTTGAGCAATTTCCACAAAACAAAGCAGGGACACGACGCTTTCAGATTTATAGGGCTTTGTTGCACAAAGATTTGAAAGGCAAAGCGCCCCTAATTGAGCCAAATTTAAGGCGTAACTTGGGTAAGTGGTCGACCTAATTCCGTAAATCTGTTGAGGACTGCTACACGTGCATGAACCTCATTGACTTGGCTATCAAAGCTCCTTGCACTGAGTTTATCTCCTAATAATTTGATGCAGTGCATTTTAGTCTCAACCAAACTTCGGCGATGATAGCCTGACCATTTTTTCCATAGTGTCCTACCTAAACGTTTAATTGTTCGAAGTAATTCATTTCGCTCTAGCGAGCTACTCTTTGTATCTTTCCATGGTTTCGCATTTTTTCTAGGTGGAATCACCGCATGTGCTTGCCGATCTGCAATGACCTGACGGCATTGCTTGGTGTCATAAGCTCCATCGGTATAAACAGAGTCAATCTGCTCATCTTGTGGAATCTGATTAAGTAAATCACCAAGCACCTGTGAATCACAGACATTATTGGTTGTGAGCTGAATAGCGCGTATTTGTAGGGTTTTGGCATCTATACCAATATGTAGTTTACGCCATTGGCGACGATATTCAGCTCCATGTTTCTTGCGTTTCCATTCGCCCTCACCTAGAAACTTCATCCCTGTAGAGTCTACGAGTAGATGCAGCCCATCGCTACTTTTTTGGTAGCTGATTGCAATATCAATATGCTTTTGTCTTCTACAAAGCGTACTGTAATCTGGTGCGGTCCAATTTAATCCGCAAAGTTTAATCAGACTTTGCACAAAGCCAGTGACCATACGTAAAGATAGACGGAATAAGGATTTAATCATTAAGCAGCATTGGATGGCTGCGTCGGAGTAGGTTTGATTTCGCCCTTGTTTGCCTTTTGATGGAGCATACCATTGCGTAGCAGGATCAAACCAAAGGGCAATATTTCCGCGATTAATGAGTGCTCGGTTATATGCGGGCCAATTGGTTGTGCGGTAGATTTTGTGTGTAGGCTTCTTCATTTGAAAATTATATCGCTGAAAAAGCCTTTACAGATAGGTTTGTGCAACAAAGCCGATTTATAGCGATGATTGAATCCATCACGGCTATATATCTATGAAATATCCATTCTCTTAAAAAGTGCAAAAAACCGCCCCGATTCACCAACACCCGAAGGTGTGGTGAACCCAAATGGCAGTCTTTGCGAAGTCATAGCTTTTCATATTTCTGTTTACTTACATAACAAGGGGTAAGCAGTAAAATTTTATTTATAGGACAAACAACATGATAAAAGGTTTAGCGATTACACCGCCAATACTCGGCAGAATTAGTATCGGTAAAGTGGTCGAAAAGAACGGTAAGCGTCTGCCTGAAAAGGATGACCAATTTACTATTACCAGCCAAATCCAAAATAAAGATGGTTGGGTGAAGCATCCACTTGATGAACAGCTCAGAGCTAAAGCACCGAATCAAAAACTACGCTCTATTCCTGTACGGATGATCTTTAATGATCCTGAACTGAACCTGCGGGCAGAGTACAGTTTATTTGACCGCCAAACAGGACGCCCCATTTGTGTAGGTAATGGAGAAACTTGCCAACGGCTGACCAATCAAGGTGTAGAACAGCATGCATGTCCTTCACCTGACCTATGTCCATTGGCACAAGGCGGCAACTGTAAGCCTTATGGACGACTACATGTCAATCTAGATGAATCGGATGAACTCGGGACGTTTATTTTTAGAACCACTGGTTTTAATAGCATTCGCACACTAGCAGCACGACTGAGTTATTACCATGCTGCTTCTAATGGTTTACTTTCGTGTTTGCCACTGCAACTGACCTTAAGAGGTAAGAGCACTGCACAAAGCTATCGTATCCCGATTTATTACGTGGATTTGACCTTACGTGATGGCATTAATTTGCAGGAAGCGATTACCAATGCAAAGCAAATCAGTGAAAAAAGCAAGGCAGTAGGATTTTATCAGGAAGCATTAGATCATGTGGCAAGGCAGGGTTATGGTAATGCCAGCTTTGAAGTAGGCGGTGAAGAGGGCTTGGATATTGTTGAGGAGTTTTATAATGATGAAAAGAAGCCAGAGCAGCACCAGCAAACGCATGATCTGACCGATGTTCAGTGTATCCAGAAAGGTTTGCAGCAGTCGGTGAAGGCTTTAAATTGATACAGAATCCCTGTGTAAAACATGGGGATTAATTATTAGATTAAATTATCACAGTCTTTATTTTTTAAATATAAAAATGCATGAAACTAAATTTTAGAAAAAGAACTTTACTTACGTCGTAAATGCATTTACATTTTATACATAAATTATTGTTGGCTAAAATAAAGCCAAGGAAAGATAACTAACAAAAATCACCTAAATTTGAGCAAATGCAATATTGATGTTGCATAGAGCCCATAACCAAAAACCAAATTTTACACTTAACAAAATTAGTAAATCTCATAATTTTTTAAATTTTATGGATTTTTCTATCTATTTCTATGGATTTTTTATGTCTTTAATTATTAAAACCCAAGCAAATGGGATTCATCAGCATGAAACTAAAGCTATTGATAAAATTAGAGAAGCATTTAGTGTTGAAGATGAAATGAGAAAATATAGCCCTTGGTATGGTTATGCTGGCTATACTTTGGTGGATCGAATTACTAAGAAAGAGGGGGAGTTTGACCTAATCTTGGTGACAAACAGTGTTGTAATAGTTGTTGAGTTGAAGGATTGGAATGGTAAATCAATAAAATCTGTAAATGGCAACTGGTATATGGATGAACGTGATATGGGAATTTCCCCAGTCTCACTAACACGCCAAAAACAATTCATTCTTGTCAATAAGCTTAAAGCACTTAAAGATAAATTTACAGGTAATCCAGGATTTGTCCCTAGAGTTTATTTTTTTGTTGTAATGTGTGGAAAAGTAAATTTTTCTGGATTACCAGAGGATGAAGCTAATCATGTCATTAGTATTGATAAATTTATCAAATTTTCTAACAAAATTGCATTTAATAAAGAATTTAAACCGCATCCAAATGCTCAACATTTAGATAAGGACTTTGGCTTAATCGATAAAATCTTTGTTACTAATGACACACAACCTAAAAAGGTTATTGTTCAAAAGTATAAGCAGGAGGAAGAACTCCTTGCTCATCCTCAAAAAATTTATACAGAGTATGAGGCAATATCGACCATTTCTCGTTCTGATAAAGCATTAATCAGACAATGGTATTTTGCTAACTTTAAGGAAATGAGCCTTCAATCACCAAAGCAAAGGGCTGCATTACTAAATCATGAACGTATCATTAGTGCCGAATTTCAGCAAAGTAACCAATTATATAAGACTGCTCTTGTACCCTTGATCATGCCTGAAGAGGATCAAATTACTGAACAGTACAATGAGTTGGTTGAATATCGGCAAAGTCATCTTCGTTTTAATGATTTTATCACTAGAATCAACCCTAATTTGTCTGAGGAAGATAAATTAGATTTGATTCAAATTTTAGTGAGTAAATTCGCTGAAATGCATAATCTAGGTATTTCACATGGAGATATTAATTCACACTGTATTTGGATTTCTCCTCAAAAAGATGTCGCTATTTCACACTTTTTAACTTCTAATTCAGAAAATATCGATAATCAGATTGAAGACTTACAATCAAGTCTTACATTTCTTCCAAGAGATTTTCAAGCCAAATTAGCAAATGTATCTGCGTTTAAAAAAGACGTATATATGTTAGCAATAGTTGCTTGGCACTTATGGGAGAATAATCGTTTAACTGCTAAAGCAATAAGTAATGTGTGCGTTAATAGTGACCATTGGATTGCTGACTTAGTAAAAAAGGCAATTACTTTTGAAATTAATGATGCTAGTCAATTGCTTAGAGAATTTAATGCGAAAAGGCCTACGCAAGCAGTAGAGTTTATTGCTGACGTTGCATTATTAGAGGAATATGTTACAGCAGATAAAATATATAAGATTTATCCAGAGGAGGATGAAATCTACGAAGATGTAGATAATAAAACCACTTTATATCGTTCAGGTGATCATCTTGTAAAAGAATGGTCAGATGTTCATTTGGATAGATTCTCATCAAGTGATATTCTTAAATATCAACATTTTTTTGAGCGACTTAAAGAGGCTACAGCCCAAAACTTATCATATTTACCGAATTTAGTACGATATGGTATTTCAACAAAGTCTAGATCTTTATTTGTTGTTTGTGATGTTGTTGAGGGTGTAAAAGTTGACGAAATTGAAGCTGAAAAAGAAAGCAGATTGCAGTTGGCTGCTAACTTGGTAGAGGCGATCATCCATTTACATAAATTGGGCTTACCAATTGGTCGCATTAATCATGATAGTGTGCTGTTCAACTCAGAAAACAGCAGTTTTGTTTTCAATGATATTATTGATATCAGACCATACTTAGATCATAAGAGTGAATATTATCCTGCACATATCGAAAATCCTACCAGTGAGCAGTGCCATAACCATGCCATTATGTATATGGTTTGCCAAATCCTAAGGTTTAAAATAGGTGATGATAGTACAGATTTTAAATGGATTAGTGATGCTGTAAAACTTGAGCTCAATGAAACAGAGTTTCCTTTAGGTGATTTAAATCGTCTATTGGAAAGTATTGAAACTACGCAAATTAACAGCGATACACCAACCATTCGTATTCCAGTACCTGATAAATTCACTGAGCTACAGATTTTTGCCGATAATAAGCGTATCTATGCAGCTTTAGAGAAGGGTCGTAATGGTAATGACATTATGGTCAAGTTACAGGGGATTGGGGGTTCAATTCATTTTATTATAGATCCTAATAGCAAAAGTATTCGCTTTGTGACAGGCGTACGTGAATCTGATGTTGTGCCACATTACGTCATAGATCAGGCTGTGCTAGAAATAGATATTAACTTAAATATTGAGCATTCAATTGGTAGACCAGATTATACAGAACTATCTAGTTTCCTGTTTAATTTGGAGGAATTTTCAACTGCAATTGATGATATTTTGCAAGATCAGTTTAATGACCAAGAGGATATTTTAGAATTAGAGACTGATTTTCCTCAGTCAACTGATGTATTGGATATTGATCAACAGTTACTAATTCATGATTCACAGGATCCTTGTGTCACAGATGAAATTGTAAATAAGATAACATTAGACTATGTCCATAATGATACTAATAAGCTAGCTGCTTTAAATATTGATACAAAGAAATTATGGAAGGCAATCTTAGAAACAGAGACTGAAGCTTTACCATACATTGTTTTATCACAACCGTTGCAATTGGTTGATACCAAAATTTATATTGCAAGATATGAAGATGATAACGATGTATTAGACAAATTTCCGAAAGATGCGTTAATTAGCTTAATCCATAAGACTATTGATTTTAATGGTGAGGATAGAGAGTTCCGTGTAGGTGATATTGATATTCAAAATTCTTTAGCTGGGGAGTTAAGAGTTAAAGGCGTAAAATATGCTGATAAAATTAAGGTAGGACAAGTTTTATATTTACGTACTAAGGCGGATAAATCATCATTTCTTAAACGTAAAAATGCATTAGAACAGATATTAAGACGACAATCTGATATCCCCAATTTAGTTGACTATTTTGAGCCGACTTCACAAATTATCCCCAAGAATTATAATATTACTGTTTCGGATAAAGACTTTGAAAGATACGATCAGAAAGATCAAAATGGAAAAGTAGTTGTCAGTCTGAATGACCTTCAACGTGAAGCATTCCGTAAATTAATTAACTTTGGTCCAGTCTCAATTTTACAAGGTCCTCCAGGAACAGGTAAAACTGAATTTATCGCAGCCTTTGTTCATTATGTTTTTGAAAAGCAAAATGCCAATAATGTTTTAATGGTTAGTCAATCGCATGAAGCTGTTAATACTGCTGCTGAGCGTATTCGTAAACACGCTCAGCGTTTAGAAACACCATTAGAAATTGTACGTTTCAGTAATAGAGAAAATGCCGTATCAAATAACTTAAAAGATGTGTATTCAGACTCTATTATTTCTACACATCGTCATTTGTTTTTAACTGAGATGGAAGATAGAGTTCTATCTTTGAGCCAGTCTATCGGAGTTGATAAAGAATATTTAGCTTGCGCTTTATTTTTGAAGGTAAATCTATTTGGTCACCTATCAAGAATGTTGGTTTCAACAGAGTCTGAAGATGAAAAATTATTGTCTAAAACTGAGTGGAATGGGTTATCGGCTAAGCTGATTGATCGTCTTAAAGATTATTCGCAAGAGCTACATACTTCTTTAATTGGATTGAATAGCCGCCAGATTTTAGATAGAGAAAGTCAAATCTGGGAAATGTTGGATGAGAGTTTTGAGGTGCAAGGTAAAGCTGCTAATAATGCCAAAGCACTTGTACAAATTGCATTTGATTATGATCAATTGATTGATAGTCCAAATGCCAACTATGAGACTTATCTTTCCAAGACACGGCAATTCATCTGCGGGACTTGTGTCGGGATTGGGCATCATTCGATTGATATTGCAAATCAAACATTTGATTGGGTCATTATTGATGAATCTGCGCGATCAATTTCTTCAGAATTAGCTATCGCAATGCAGTCAGCTAAACGTATTTTATTAGTTGGTGATCATAAACAATTGCCTCCTTTGTATTCACCAGAACATGCTAAGGCATTGGCACGTAAATTAGGATTTTCAGAAAAACGTATAGAGGCAAATCTGAAAAGTGATTTTGAGAGACTATTTAATTCACCTTATGGGAAGGTGGTACAAGGGAAACTACTTTCTCAATATCGGATGGCCCCTGCAATAGGTAATATGGTTTCGGATTGTTTTTATGATGACCCACTTAAAACTGAGGTAATTGAACCATTTGAGAAGCCTTATACAAGAGAAATGGTACGAGTTGTGCCGAATATCTATCTTAAATGTTCAGTTCAAGAACTACGATCTACAGTGACATGGGTTGATACGTCTGAGAAGTATAGTGATGGTGTAGGTACAACTTTCTATAACAAACATGAAGCTCGTAAGATTATGGCATTGTTAGAGAAAATTCACTCAGATAAGCAATTATTGAAAGAGTTAAAAGACAGATCAAAGCCAAATGAGCCACCTATCGGTATTATTTGTATGTACGGCGAGCAAAAACGATATTTACGTAAGCAATTTAATTCGAAGTCTTGGGATGAAGAATTTAGATCCTTAGTTAAAATCGATACTGTTGATAGCTATCAAGGAAAAGAGAACAGAATTATTATTTTATCTATTACACGTAATAGTTCTGATAATAAAATTGGTTTTATGAATATGCCAAATCGTATTAATGTGGCTTTATCTCGAGCGATGGATCGGTTGGTAATTTTTGGTGCATCTCGTCTATGGGATATGCCAAGACATAAAGAAAGTCCATTAGGATTGGTTCTTAGTTATATCCTGGAGCGTACAAATGATGATCAGCATTATCAATATATTGCTGATCAGAAACTTGCACCAACTAAGAATCCCAATTCATTGAAATTTAAATATAAAACAAGTTCGAATCGAGGTGGCAATCATGAGTAATTATAGTATTCCTTATCATGATATTGATATCTTAATTCCTTCTCAAAAGTTTGAAGTAAACTTTAGTTATACATCAAGTCAAATGCCTAACTTCATAGATTCTATGATTATGCGTTTATTGCGTATAAGCCCATTGTCTGTGAAGAATATCGCTAAATTTTTAGGCATGAATCAGCGAGAGTCTCGCATTGTATTAGATCAACTCATTACTAATAATGAAGTTGAGCTTCAGCAAGATGGACTTTTTCATTTGACTAATAAATCAATGAAATATTTCACCACGGTAGATTCAATACCGAAAGTTGCATCTATTTTGGAGCATACTCACAGTTTGATCTATGAATTAACCAATTTTAATTATATTGCTCAAAAGCCAGATAACAATATGTATGGCATTAAATTGATTGCGACTAGTACTCATGCTGCAAATAGTGAAAATATCGTTAGGGACCGATTTCAGAAGCAATTTTATCAACTTATCGAAGAGGATATTATTACCTTAAAGAAAATAGAAGGCAGACCTAGTATTTATAAAATGGGTACAGTGAAAAAGGTTAAAGAATGTACTGTTCGTAAGTCGCTCGATCTTCATGTTGATGCTCAGGCTGAACCACAAGCCATAAAAGTTTTGGACTCGATTATGAGTGATGAACTCAAAGATAAAACTTATCAAGCATTGGGGCAAAGTAAAAAGGGTAACAATATTCGTGATATTTTGAATAATCTAGATGGGTTTGAGCAGTTAAAACTTAATCAATATTTTAAGGATGGCCGTTTTCTAGCACCTAATGCTTTATTTGATAGTATTAATCCTATTGAAAGTAAATCATCTGATGGAAATCATTTGTTTATTGGTCCTTGCTATAGTCAGAGCAATTCAAAGATTATATTGAATAAAATTAAAGAAAGCATTGCTAAGAATCATCAAGTCAGCAGTATCTACTGGTTAGCGCCAGATGATGTCTTTTGGGGTAAATCACTAAGATTCAATACTTTTATTAATGCTTTAGGGCAAATTAAGACTAAACAGAATACTGATTTACAACTGAAATGCTTTTTACCGATGCATGATGAACAAGATCGAACTTCTGTAAATAATTACCGTAAGATTATTGCGAAAGATCAGCAAAAGTATTTTTATGGGATTAAGGATGGGATACTTGACGGTAATTTTGAACTTATTGTTGTTAAAAATGAATTTGCTGTAATTGTTCTACATGTTTTAGACTCAGAAGCTGAGTATTTAACATCATTTCCTTTTGGTTCAATTAGTTATGATAAACAGTTGGTGAATGGTTTAGTTAGTTTGTTTGAAGCATGGGAAAGACCAAAAGATGACGGTGGAATTAGTTTTGGCCAAATGTTTAAAAAACATAGCCAATCGTAAGCTATCTTTTTAATGGTTAAAATTAAGTGACTTATTATTCAAAGTGACGAGTTACTTACTTTACATCTCGCAATCAATTGCGTGAATTTAACTTTACAGCATGTGGTGAATCTTCAATATACGATTTAAGCAGCAAAGGAAATAGACCAACAAAGTAAAGCTGTAAGCTTTAATCAAAATGCTTTAGATGCAACAGCTAGATTAAGTTCTAGTAATGCACAGTTTGAGATAAATTTGGAGGAAGGATTAGATTTAGTGGAGGATTTTTATACTGATGAGGCTGAGCAAACTCAGCTTGAGTTTGAAGTCAAGGCGAAGTCTAAACTCTCTAAGGAGCCAAGTTCTGTAGAGGATATTCAACAAGGGCAAGGGAGTGTTAGGGCGGTGAATTAGTCCATTTTCTAAATTTAGTTTTGATAATGGTTGGAGAAATAAAACGTATTTATCAGATGATTAGATATTTCACATAAACCAAATCATTAGGATTAAAGAAGTCATTGCAGTTACGGATATTAGCCGTTCAGTTATATATGAAAAACTTAATCCTCAATCTAAATGTTAGATTCAACATTTCCTAAGCCAATTAAGTTGAGTGTGAATTGTGTTGGTTGGTCGGCATTTGAGGTAAACCAATGGATTGAGCGAAGGTTAGCAAGTCGATAGTTAGGGGGCGAAAGCTCCCAAATTTGAAGTAGTTTAGTTTTTGCAAAGAAATAGATTTCATGTATATTAGAAAGAAATAAAATTTATAAATAATAGGGTTTTATATGACAGAGGAGCTGCCTGACAGTGCAATATCATCTTGGGGAGGCTTCGTCTATCAAGGAAAGATAGCACTTTTTCATTCTATTAAGCTTCTATTGGATGAAAGCTTCGAGGGGAAAGAAGTCAAGAAATTTGCTTTACAGTTGGATAGTACTGATGACTTTGCCATTTATTCGGATGGTATTGCAATATCGGTTCATCAAGTTAAGGCTAAGGCATCTCCTTATAGATCTGCATTTGAAAAAGCACTAAATAAGTCGTCAAAAATATGTATAGATTGTTGTCCTAATACAAAAAGATACTTCCATATAGCTAATGAAATTGATGATTCTAGTGATTATGAAAATGAGAAAAAAGCGATATTATGTAGCAACCGCACAAAGATATAATAATCAATTGCTTACATTTAGAAAAAGCCGAGATTAACTCGGCATTCTTGTTTGGAAATCAATGGCAAACTCTGATTCAGTGCGTGGTTCTGTATTGTAGAATTTAAAGCCTAAACACTTGACCTCTTTATAACCATGCGATTTGACTTCATTTAAGAACTCAACATAGTTTTTTGAATCATCTTGTTCTGCGTCAAAAACAATTTGGCTTTCATCGTCCAAACTTATCAATACTTCCTCTTTCCAAGCATCCTTTTCAAGTAAATGACCGCCTTTAGGCTCAATTAGGCATTGATAGTACATTTCGCCATTTTCAGCATCATTAATGATCAGCATATAGTCAGGGCTGAACCTTCGACCATCTTTAGGACTAAACAACCAATAGTCCAGTTCATTGCGTATCAAGTAAATTTCTGCACCCTTGTAGCGTGATTTAAGCTCTTCAATCTGAGTTGCAACAAACTTAACAAAGCGTTTTTCTTCGCTTGTGCCATAGTTCTCACTGTAGGCGTACCAATCGGCAGTTTCAACATCAAACTGTAGATCGGGGTTGTCATGGCTTGACTGTGGTTTTGCACGTTCATCAGGTGCATGATCACTTGTTTCACCATCTAAATCTTGGATAGGGAATGAAACCAAGTAGATGTTCTTTTCTTGCTGAAAGATAGACGACAGTGATTTTGGTCTAAAAATATGACTTCCTGTAATTTGTGGCATGTGCCGATCTATGGCTTTACGCACTTCGGGTAGAATCACACCGACCAATAATTGCAGTTTTTCATGGGCTTCAAGTTGATCAATATCCTTACCTTCCGAATACGAATATTTAATCTCATATAAAGGTAGATATTTTTCAATCAACTCATCAATGCTCTCTATCCCAACAATATGATTTTTCAGATGGTTAAATCGAAAGAAATTATTTTCTGATGACATTAATGCCTTACGGATAATAAACGGTGAAAAGTATTCATCCGTTAAATGAATGGTTTTATACTGAATCCCTGCCTGAATACTATTTTGCTCTTTATCCGTTAAGCTTCTTGTATAAAGTCGGTAGGTACTTGCTTTGATTTCCCTCCTAAAAGTAGCATCAATTTCTGTATCCGTTGTTTTACTGCGGTGTAGTTGTTGATTAACCAATACAAAACCTTTTCTATAGGTTTCACTATTGAGGAATTCGGACTTGAGTTTAATCGTCCGTTTTTCCATACTTTTATTGACAATTCCCTCATCGAGTAAGGCATATTGCAAGTTATCTAAGAACGTGCCTGTTTTAACAAAGTGGTAGAAGAAAGTTTCCAAAATACGCCCATGCTCATGAGGTGCATTATCAAATTTACGTTTGAATGGGTCGAACTCATAACTATGTTCTTCATCAAATAACCCTCCAATTTGAGAAATCTTATAAGCTCTTGGCAGTTTGTATGGACACAATCTTGCACCACGACCAATCAACTGAATATCTTGTAGTGATACTTTTTTAGACTCTGAAATATCAAAATGAATGATGTCGTACAGGCTTAATACATCCCATCCCTCATTGAGTGCATTAACAGAAAAAATTGCTCGAATGACATTTCTTTTACTATCTAAATGAGGAAGTAGATATGCTTTCTCCTTCTCCTTACTGTTATACGGCATGCTGTTATCTTCACGAAAACGCATTTTAATTTCAGCAATAAACGCATTTAAGCCATTAGGGTCTTGAGAGGATACCAGCCCTGATTTTCGTGAACCAAGCCAACTAAACATTTGAGAGATAAATCGGTTTCGATCTTCTTCTATGAGTGATTGCTGTGTGCCTGAACTTAAGTTTTTTAAATGATCTAAGTCACTTATTTTGAGTGAACTAATTACTTTATGGAAAAACTCCCGATCTTCCTCACTCTTAGCAATTTTAGTGGATTTAATCAAAATAATCGGATTAATCTCAACATTCATTTCACGATCAGCAAGTAATCTGCGGTATTCACTCATCACAACCGCATTGATGACCAATAAACGCTTTTGATCTTCAATCTGCGTTTCTTCGTTATAAAGGAAGCCGACTTCCTTGCTGTATCCATCCTTATTGAATTGCAGAAAATCGTAACGATGAATCAACTTATCACGATATTTTTTATGGATGAGAGGGTTTTCTAAATCTACGGTAGCGGTAAACTCTAACAGTAAATTATCGGGACGAGCATAGATTGCCGATTGAACAGCCGTTTCCCAATTGCGAATATCTTCTTCATCGGTTTTCTTGAGTTTTTTACGTGTATCTACGTTTAAACGGTGTGCTTCATCGGCAATCACCACAACAGCATTATCCGCAAAATCTTGAGCAGTTAAGCTATTTTCCTTGTCTTCTGTCAGGCGATTATATAACAGTGCTGTGCTGAAAAACATGAAGTTAATCGCATCTTTTTGGGCATCTTGAAAGCGATCAATCGCACGGATATGAATAGTTTTACCATTTAATTTAACCCCTTTAGGATTAAATAAATACTTGTCAAATTTATAATCGGTGAAGTTTTTTACCGCCTGATTCTTAATTTGCAATTGGTGTACCAAGAACACAAAATTGCGGTAGCCTTTTTGATATAGATACAGAATAGCAGCAGCCATCGTGAGCGTTTTACCCGTCCCTGTCGCTAGGTTAAAAAGTAGATGCTTTGCTTTGTCAGGGTCTTGCTCAAATAACCAAATAAAATGCTTGATCGCAACTTCTTGATAATCACGTAATGTCTTTGAGATGTTATCAGTTATATAAGTCGGGAGTTTGTAATCTTGCACCCATTCCTGATATTCAGGGTTAGATTCAATTTGACTAAATAAAAATTGGTCTAGCGTATCTTTAACTTTATTTTTTACACGTTTAGTCATTTTTAGCACCATAGAATAAATCGGTTAAATTCATTTCTTCTTCTGAAACATGGTAACGACTGTCACGCATATCAGCATGGTTAAGAAACAATTGGTTTTCATCCAAAATGCTAATCAACAATTCCTTGCGTTGATCTAAGTCAAGGGAACGGAAGTTTTCGTCCTTTTCAAACTCATTTTTATCAAACCAAAATTTTAGAAAGGCATTTTTAGCCATATCAGCATAGACTTCATCCAATTCGCCTTTGCTATTCGCTGCCATAATTTGATTTAAAAAATCTTGGTTATATTTTTTTAGCTCAAAATAAACAAATGAACCACCACCTTGCCAATCCACCGATTTAGAAATACCACCTTGTTCACCCTCAAGGACTTTCAGTAAGCGAGCTTTGGTTATATCTTCGATGTAGTCCATTTGCTCAATACCAATCCATCTGCGTCCCATCTTGTGAGCGACAGCACATGTTGTTCCTGAACCTAAATGGTAGTCTAGAACGATGTCATTTTCATCAGTTGATAGTTCTATTGCACGTTGAATTAGATTTTCAGGTTTTGGGTTCTCAAATACAACATCACCAAACATGGCTTGTTGGTGCTTTGTTGCGTTTGTGGTGGTATCAGTAGAAGTCCATAAAATTGTATCAGGTGTTACATCAGACCAAAGTGTTGATGCAGCTTTTCCTTTACCTGCTTCAATAGCATCTTCTAAATATACTTTTAATTGTGGTTTAGTTAAGCCCTTTGAACCAAATTGAATGCGATTTCTTTCAAGTAAACTGAGGTATTCTTTTTCTGTTGTACGCCAATGACGACCTTTAGGTGGCGTATAAACATCTCCATTATTAGGATTGGTAATCTTATATTCTAAATTTTCACGGACATTAGGAGCATCAAATGGTTCAATTTTGTATTTACCTAGTTCATCCTCAAGATCAAAACCCTCTATATCCAAGGCTAATTTAAAATGAGCCTTATTGATTGCTGTTTTGTCTTTAGCGTATGTAAGAACGTGTGTGCTTGAAATAGATAATAAACCATCACTAGAAATAGATTTTCTTGATTGCCAAATTACATCCGCAATAAAATTTTCCCGTCCAAAAATATCATCTGCTAATACCTTTAGGTAATGTGCGCCATCATCTGAAATAGTGATGAAAATAATGCCGTTTTCTTTTAAAAACTCTCTAGCAATTTCAAGGCGATTTTTCATAAAAACCAACCAAGAGGATAATTTAAAGTTTGAATTATATGCAAAAGTGTCCGCAGGTTTTGTATCTATAAAATAATAAGGTGGGTCAATGAATATACATTTTACTGCATTAGAAAATCGTTGCTTCAAAGAATGCAAAGCGAGTAGGTTATTACCTTTAATTAAAAGGTTTTGTTGTAATTCACCATTTTGATCAAAAAAATTTATTTTAGTTTCAGATTCGTCTACTGTGTGCTGTGCTGTGCTGTGCTGTGCTGTGCTGTGCTGTGCTGTGCTGTGCTGTGCTGTGCTGTGCTGTGCTGTGCTGTGCAAGGGTGCGAATAATATTGAAAATTAGTCAATGCTTTTGGCTCAAATAACGTATCAATATCTTTTCCATCAATTTCTTGATGTAAAAAGCGTTCTTCACGCCCTGAATCCTCTTTACTCATACCTGCTTCAAGCACAGTATCTTTAAAAGGGAAGCTTAAAACCACATCGTTATTATTATTTAAAAAACCAATTCGATCATGGCTTGTGGAGTAAAGCCCAATTTTATTGCTATGGCGTGTGTATCTGCCTTTTTTCAGTGAATTATCAGACATTAAGAATATCCTATTTAGGTTTGGTAAGTGGTTATAGTCGAATTTCTTTACAATCAATCGCTTTAAGTATTTGAAGCATAAATATTGCCCCAAACGTACCACGATTGATCTTGTTGCTAATGTTTTGTGGTGTTTCTGATATACCCATTGCTTCAAGCTTTTTGGATAGATCAATCAGGCTTATATTTTTTCGGGCAATTTCTGCCTTAATTAAGCCTTTGGCATAGTCTTTCCATTCATCGTCACTCACGGTTTGACCTCATAAAAGATAAACGACATAGCATGTCGCTATAATATTTTAAATCATTATATTTGATGATTAAAACTATTACAATATATTAAGCATATCTTGTTTGTGATGGGTGATTTTATGAAAAAAGAATCTAAGCAACATTTCCTACTATCAGCAAAGGCTCGTACTTTATCTGTATATGAAATTATGCAAATCACCCATGAACAAGCTTTCTTATTGTTCAAAGAAATGCGGTGGGGAAAAGAACAACCGATATGCCCTCATTGCGATACCCAAGATCATCACTATTTCATACGTGGACGCAAGCAATGGCGTTGCAAGTGCTGTAATCATACGTTCAGCGTAACATCAGGTACGATCTTTGCCTTTCACAAACTACCACTCAAAATCTATTTAGCTGCTATTGCCATTTACTCTAACGCTGTAAAAGGCTTATCTGCTTTGCAGTTAGGTCGGGATTTAGGTGTTCAGTATAAGACTGCTTTTGTATTGGCACATAAAATCCGTGAAAGCCTTATAGATCAGCGTGACGATGAATTACTATCAGGTGATGTTCACATGGATGGTGCGTATGTAAATGGCTATGTACGCCCTAAAAACCACAAGGATGACCGTGTAGATCGGCGCAAGGCTGAATATCAAAATCCAAATAAACGGTGCATTGTGGTACTACGCCAAAAAGCAATGAACAGTAATCTACAAGGTGCTGATAAAACCAAAACTTATGTAGTTTATAGTGAAAACCAAAAAGACATTAATCATCTTGCCAATCAGCATATCAAACACGGCTCAACAATCCATGCAGATGAAAGTACCGCATACGATACACTAAATGCTCGTTTCACGACTAAGCGTGTCAATCATCAATATGAATACCGTTCTAAAGATGGTGTGACCAATAATCTTGCTGAAAGCTATTTTAGTCGGTTCAGACGTATGCAGTTAGGGCAGATGCACAAGTTTGGTGTGATGTACCTTGCCAACTATGCCAATGAAGCTGCTTATCGTGAAGATACTCGTAGATGGTCGAATGGTGAAATCTTTACTGATATTTTAATGAAATGCGCTCAAACTCGAACACATAAAGATTGGTGTGGCTATTGGCAGGGCAATAAGCGTAAATCAGAGCGTTTAGTCTGCTAATCCGCTATGCCCCACAAATGAGGACGATGATTGCTATGGGCTATAATAATACCTTTATCTCTTAATCGGTTCAGCACTTTGATGAAGCTAGGTGAAATATCATTGCCTACAGATGAATCTATGCCTTTAATGTCCAAAACTTTCATCATTAAATCTTTGTAGTTCATTGGCTCTTTTGCTTCACGCAAGCAAGTTAAGACTAATGACTGTAGTTCACCTCTTCCAAAATAAGGGTTTCTTTGATTTGTACGCTTAGATTTAACGCTTCTTAGATCAAATTCAGGTGAAAATAACTTAATAGTGTGATCTACATGCAGTAGCATTTCAGAGATACGTTGAATTTCTTTTTGATGTGCTTCAATTTGACCAAGCAATTCCGCACGTTTTTTAGTTAATCCTGATACGATATGTGATTCAGCCATAATCCCTTTCCTTATGTGTAAAGGAATTATTTTAAATGGCGAATCACTCTATTTATTGTGCTGTTGCTACATAATAGCGGAAAAAAGCAATAGTTGAATTTTATAAATATGATGAAGATTCTTATTGTAAATTAGATCGAATTGAGAGAGTAATTAAAGAAAAAATAGAAGAATATTTGAATAAGAATTCTTTGGAAAACTCTTTGCTACTTGTAGAGCAGAAATATCATTATTTATCAGAAATGATCACTTCAAAAGTTATTGAAATTCATTCCTTGATCCATCGGGGAACAAGTCAGAATAGAGCGGCCTATGAAAATACAATTGAAAGTGATTTAATTTTAGAAATTTTAATTACAGACTTTAATTTAGTACAGGATCTTCCATATGAGATGAGAAGATTGCGAAATCTTTTTGCTGATACTTTGGAAAATTATGTATGTGAGAGTAATGAATATTTTACAATACAACAAATAGGCTTATTTAATGAGGTTTTTAAGCATATTTATAAAATGGATGATGCAGATTTAGAATATATAAAACAATCTATCCGCTTATCATCTTCTGATCAAATAAGGAATGATGATGTAAGTACTTATGCTGAAATCATTACCGATATCTCAGCTAATATTGTATTAGTTGATCTTCCTCATTATTCTAAAGATTCAAAAAAATACTTACCTACAGCCTTGAAGTTGCAAGATAGACGTGCTGAATCATTTAAAGCTAAATTGATAGAACAACTTCGTAGTAATAATTTATTAGTAAAAATTTTATATGAGTACAATATTTTAATATCAGGTAGTGAGGTTCACAAAAATATTGAAATTAATGCTTATAATGACAGTGTGACACGAATCACTATCGATGAAAATAAAGCGGAAAATCATATATTGAAAGAGCTTCCTGTAAAAGTAATTTGTACACCTATAGCACAGAGCGAGTTGAATAATGCTTAAAAAAATTATGCATGAAGCTGTGATTGATTCAGGATTTATTTTGGAAAAATCGTTAGATAATACAGATTTTTTCATTAAAGAAAATGGTGAAGCTCAAAGGTACTTGATTGTACATGTCTTAGATCAATTATTATCTGTTGAAAGTATTCATGATCTCATTAATGAATCTCTTCCTGAAACATTGCAAAAACATCCTGCTTTTAAAAAAAATTGTGATTTAATTCTTATTTATAAAGTTGATTTTTTGAATGATTTTAATGGAATTGAAGAACAGATTTTAGAAATAGAAGAGAATCCGTATTATTTTAAAAAATATTTTTTCTATTATTCAGATGCTGAAGAAAAATTACTTCTTGGAAAGAATTATGGGGATTTTAAAAGTCAAATTAAGAAAATGGATGAGTTTGATGAGTACAAAAAAGACCCTCTAAAGCCTTCATTTCATAGCTTAGTTACAAGAGTGTTTATTAAATTTCCATTCTTAGAAATTCCGAAATTTAGTAAATCATTTCAAAATTTGTTTGATAGTGTAAGTGAAAAAGTAAATGTTGAAAATTTAGTAAAAACCTATGATTTTATTGGAAAATTTGAAGCAGATAGTATTGATGAGGTTATAGCGGAGTTATTAAATGAAGAATTGGAAAATATCAAAGCTTCAGATTCAAGCATTTAAGGCATTTACAAATATAGAATTTGATTTCAAAAAGTCTTCATTGATTACTTTAGAAGGTCCAAATGGGTATGGAAAAACATCTACCTTTGATGCTATTGAATTGCTATTTACGGGGAAAATATCCAGAATATCAGATCTTTATAAGCTTGTGATGGTTGAGACAAAAAAGAAGTTTAAAGATAATCTATATTGGAACAAAAAAGGTGGTGAGGTTGATTTAAAAATTAAAGTAGAGTTGATGAATGATCATGATGATGAAAAACTGTTTTTTGTTAGATTGGGGTTTGTCAATGATTTAAAAGTCGAAATTAATAATAAAGCTAATAATTTTGATATTTTTAGTTTATATAAATTAGATGATTTTAACTCTGAACCTACTGAGAATAAGTTAGAAAATAATTTTTTTGAACAGTTTTTTGGTGAAAGTTTTTGTTCTAACTATTCAATGTTAAATTATTTACACCAAGGTCAGAGTCAATTTATTTTTTCGAAAAAAATCACTGATCGTAAGAAGGCTTTGGAAGAACTAATAAAAACAACTGAAATAAAGAAACGTATTGATATTTGTAATAAAGTCGAAAGTAAATTAACAAAACAGGAAAAAGCACAAAAGGTAGAAATTGATGAGATAGATGCTAAGTTAAAAAATATCTTGGAAAAAAATATTTCTGAAAATGAATATGATGTTATATATAAAAAAATATCTACACAAAGAACATCCCCAAAATGGGATGATGAAGAAATTTTTTTACAAGAGGCTGATGTAAATTATAATAATTTTATAAAAGAAATTGATCTATTAATAGAGTGTTGTAAAAGAAAAGAAGATATACGCATAAGAAATCAAAATTCAGCTATTGAAAAATTTATCATTGATAATGATAGTTCTTTGTTGCTGCTTGTATCTATAGGTAAGCATATAAGTAATTTTGATAATCTTCAATTGATTAATAAAAGACTCTTAGAGGTTGATCAAGTTTTATTGATATTGGATAAGGATTTTAATGCTATTTCTCAAGAGGAAATTACAAAATTAAGTTCTTTAGGGGTGGTTATTTCAGATAAACTTAAAGAAAATATTATTGAGAAAGATAAGAAATTAGCATTGCTCTCAGAAAAAAAAGCGAAGTTATTAGAGCTTAATAAAATGCGAAAGGATTTATTTGAAAAACATAAGCAAAGTTTTGGTGAGGATGGAACTATATGCGCTTTATGTGGGATAGATTGGGGAAGTGTAGAAAAACTTATTGAAAATATAAGGGTGATTTCAGATTTATATTCAAAAGAAATTGGAAGTTCAACAGAAGATCTAAGTAAGGTCTATTTGATTATTTCTTCTGAGTTAAAGTTGATTAAAGAGTTATATATAAAAGAAAAAGATGCTTTTTTAAAAGATTTTAATATTAATTTGTTCACCAAATTAAATATAAGCCAAAACTTTTTTAAAACCTTGAACGGTTTGAGTTCTCGTCTTGAGAAAATGGCAATAAGTTATTCTTCTGAATATACAGATGATGATATTGAATTGGAAATTAGAAAAGATAAAATTATTTCTAATTTAAGAGGTTTAAAAAAAATAGAAGGGGATGTTCTACCTGTAGGGTGGGAGGAAGCTATAAGTGTAACTTTTGAGAAACATAAAGATTTCTATGACTTACTGGAAGATGATTTAAATCATAAGAAAAACTATGTAAATAAAAAGTTTAAAGACTTTAAGGATTTTGAACTTCAGCAGACGAAAAAATTGTTAAAGGAAAAGAGTGATTTATATAATGCAAACTTAAATGCAAAAGCTAAAATAATTAGGTTGAAAAAAACACTAATTGAAACTGAACGTGATTACTCTTCAAGAATTATCGCTAATATTGAATTAATATTTCATATCTATAGTGGGCGCTTAATACAAAATTATCAACGTGGTCTAGGACTGTTTATAGACTATGCAGAAGGGCAGCAAATTCGCTTCTGTACTGCGGAAAGTTCTGACCATGATGCGACACTAGCAATGAGTTCTGGTCAATTGGCTGCATTGAGTCTAGCTTTTTTCTTATCATTAAATAGAGTTTATTCCGAGAACTCTTTAGTTTTAATTGATGATCCTGTGCAATCCTTAGATGAAATCAATATTGCATCTTTAACTGACTTATTACGTTGCGAGTTAAAAGATAGGCAATTAATCATTTCCTCACACGAAGATGATATTTCTAGATATATGAGATATCGATTTGAACGGGCTGGTTTATCTCAGGTATCGATTCATATGCAGAGCCATAATACAGATAGTTTAATTCAATGAAACTAAAATAGACCAAATTGATTAGCACGTCAGAGGTTGTCACACTTATGAGAAGGCGTGAGTAAAAATCTAGGGTTGAGTCTTTTTAAAATGGTAATCTATGCCAATTGAGGAGTTTATGTTTTTGGGATTACTTAATGCCTACTTTAAATTGGATAGGAAAAGAAGCAGTTGAAAAGCACCATAAAGAAGTTCCTTATCGATTACTAGAACCTGTGGCTGGAGTTTCATGCAATGAGGATGAACAGGGCGGCAATCTTTTAGTTCAAGGGGATAACTTACATGCATTGAAGGCACTTTTACCACGCTATGCAGGAAAAGTTGATTGTATTTATATTGATCCTCCATATAACACTGGGAATGAAGGGTGGATCTATAATGACAATGTAAACAGTCCTGAGATCCGTAAGTGGTTAGGGGAGATTGTGGGGAAAGAGGGCGAAACGCTAGATCGACATGATCGTTGGTTATGTATGATGTATCCTCGACTATCTATGTTGAAAAGCTTTCTTAAGGAAGAAGGCGTAATTTTAATTTCAATAGATGATAATGAAGTAGCAAATTTACGTTTAATTATGGATGAAATTTGGGGTGTAAATAACTTTATATGTCAGTTAGTTTGGGAAAAAGGGAGAAAAAATGATGCAAAATATGTATCAGTAGGGCATGAATATATTCTTATTTACGCTCGAAATAAAAATAAACTCAAAGAGAAAAATATAAAATGGCGGGAGAAGAAACCTGGCGCTGATGAAATTCTTATAGAGCTAAATCGATTAAGAACGTTATACAAGAATGATTATGCTTCAATTGAAAAAGACCTATCCAAATTTTACAAAAATCTAGCGAAAGATCATCCTTCCAAAAAGCATTCAAGGTATTCCAAAGTTGATAACAAAGGAATTTGGCGTGATGACAATATGTCATGGCCAAAACCTGATGGGCCTAAATATAATGTTATTCATCCTGTTACAGGCTTACCTTGTGCTATTCCGCCGAATGGTTGGAGATATAGTACTTTAGAAAAAATGCAAGAACAGATAGGATTAGGAAAGGTTGTTTTTAGAGCGGATCATAGTGAGCCACCTATAAGAAAGACATACTTAATACAAACAGGTGAGGACGAATTTGATGATGAGTCCGCAGTGCAAGTTGCTGGAAGCTACTTTTATAGAAGTGCCTTACAGGCAAAAAATGAATTGAGAGATATTTTTAAAACAGAAATTTTTGATTATCCAAAAGATAGTGATGTTTTAGCAAGATGGATAGATTATGTGACTCCAAAAGATGGGTTAGTGCTGGATAGCTTTGCGGGTTCGGGTACAACAGCACATGCAGTATTAAAACTCAATGCAAATTTTGGAAGTAATAGAAAGTTTATTTTAGTTGAAATGGATAAAAATATTGCTACAAAAGTCACTTTTGAAAGAATTAAAAGAGTAACTAAAGGTTATATAAATAGGAATGGGGAAGATATAGAAGGGTTGGGTAGTAGTTTTCAATTCTGTAAGCTTTCACAAGAACCATTGTTTAATGCCAGTGGTCATATACGCAATGATGTTTCATTCTCGCAATTGGCTGAATTTGTATGGTTTTGTGAAACAGGTACGGGCTATACAGGAAAAGCGGACTCTCCTTTACTGGGAATTTATGAAGGTCGTGCAATTTATCTACTTTATAATGGAATTTTAAAAGATCTTACCGAACAAGGTGGCAATATTCTTACAAAGCAAGTATTTGATGTTCTTCCGAAGTTTGAAGGAGTTAAAGTGATTTATGCGGCTGCTAATCGTTTAGGGGGCAAGGCTAAACGTGAAAATATTGTATTTAAACAAACACCATATGCTTTAGAGGTTTAAGCTATGACTGCGTATATTGCTAAAGAATATCAAGATCAAGTATTAGACAGTGTAAAAGCGTATTTTCAAGTCTGTCATGAGTTTGCAAACGCATCTACGGCCTTTTATGTGACTACAGAACGATTGTGGGGTAAGGGGCAAACCTATAATGCATTAAATGGGTTTAATAGTGAGATGCCTTATTTTTGTTTACGTGTGCCGACGGGTGGGGGAAAGACATGGTTGGCAAGTAAAAGTGTAGCACTAATAAATAAACATTTTTTGAGAGTAGCTCAAAGTATCATCTTGTGGTTAGTTCCAAGTAAGACGATACGTGAACAAACTATTACTGCTTTAAAAAATAAACAGCATCCATATTCATCAGCATTACGTGAAGCAGGTGAAGTCACAGTCATGGATATTGAAGAAGCAAAAAGCATTACTCGTTCAACGCTTTTAACTTCAACAGTTGTTATTGTTGCTACACGCCAAGCTTTTCAAGTAGAAGAAGAAGAAAGTAGAAAAGTTTATCAAAATAATGGTGCGCTAATGCATCATTTTGAGCATCTAACAGAAGAACAAAAGTCAGAATTATTAACAGAGGGAGAAGGGAGTGATCTAATAGTTCCAAATTCTTTAGCTAACGTTCTTAGATTACATCGCCCTTTTATTATTGTTGATGAAGCACATAATAGTCGTACTGAACTTGCTTTTGATATGTTAGCTCGTTTTAAGCCAAGTGGCATTATGGAGCTTACAGCAACACCAGATACAGTGAGAACTCCAACCAATGTTTTACATAGCGTCTCTGCTGCTGAATTAAAAGCAGAACAAATGATTAAATTGCCGATTGTTTTAGAAACAGAATCAAATTGGCAACAATGCTTAGCATATGCGATTCATAAAAGAGAGTCTTTAGAACATATAGCGTTAGAAGAACAGAGACAGGGTTTTGAATATCTGAGACCGATAGTACTTATTCAGGCTGAAGCAAAAAGTAAAGTTCGTGAAACATTGGATATTTATGCTGTACTTAATGAACTAGAAAATAATCAGAATATTCCAAGAGAGCAGATCGCTCTTGCTACAGGAGATGAGAAAGAACTTGAAGAAATTACAGCAAAATATCCTAAAGGAATTTTAGATAAGGCTTGTAAAATTAAGTATGTAATTACTCAAAAAGCTTTAGCTGAGGGTTGGGATTGCCCATTTGCTTATATTTTAGTGAGTATGGCTTCTGTGCAATCAAGTACAGCAGTTGAGCAATTATTAGGGCGTATTCTTAGACAGCCAAATGCATCACATAGACAGAGTGAACAGTTAAATCAATCTTATGCTTATGTTGTATCAAAAAGTTTTTCTGACACAGCTGAAACTTTGAGAGATAGCCTAGTTGAAGGGGCTGGTTTTGATACTAAAGAAGCGGCTGAATTTGTTAAAGCAGGTACGGGTGAGCAAGCTCGTTTGGACTTTGGAAATTCTAAAATTATTGTGAAACCAATAACAATTCCGTTACCTGAAAAGCCAGATTTAAAGTCTGTTACACCTACGGTAAAAAAGAAAGTAGAATGGAATAATAAAACCAATGAATTGACGATTATTACCCCGTTGACTAAAGAAGAGACTGTGGAACTAACGAAAACTGTTTCACAACTAGAGTCAGTGCAGCAGATTGAGAAAGGGGCCGAGGTTAGCCGTCAATCTATCGAATATTTTCAGACACCTGCGGAATTGGGTAAAGAGCTTAAAGTCCCACTATTAGCATTATCGGTTCAGGGCGAGCTTCAATTATTTGATGATCCAGAAGTTCTTGAATATCCTTGGAATTTAACAACAGTAGATGCAAAAGTTTTGCATGATGATATTTCAATTTTAAATTCAGCTTATGCTTCAAATGATTTTGGAACTTTAGATATTGATGAGACTAAAGGTAAGGTAAAAGTTACTTTTCTTCCAAAACTTCAGAGAGATTTAGGTTTGGTGTATAAACCTGAAAATTGGGATGAAGTCAAATTAGCAACTTGGTTATGTAAGAATATCTTAGAAGAATCATTAACTCATGAGGCTAAACGAAATTTTGTTCTTGCGTGGCTAAATGATTTGTTAAGTAAAGATGATTTTGATTTGGCTCGAACAAATACTCAGAAATATATAATTCGTCAGTTGATTGAAAAAAGAATTAATATTTTACGAAAGGAAGCTGTTAATGATGCTTACCAAAATTTCTTATTTGGCAATGATGAGCTTCATCAAATAACAGTCTCAAACGAACAAGAATATCAGTTTAATTTCCATCCAAATGTTTATGCACCTTCTCGCGATGATAATGGTGAATACGGATATTATACATTTAACAAACATTACTATGGCCGTATTGGGGCTTTTGATAGTGGTGAAGAGTTTGCTTGTGCATGTTGGTTGGATCAGCAAGCAGTTAAAGGAAATATTGAGTTTTGGGTGAGAAACTTAGTTCGTAAAGAAGGCTGTTCTTTTTACTTGCAAAAGGGAAATGGTCGCTTCTATCCAGATTTTATATGTAAACTACCTAATGGAAAAATTTTAGTGGTTGAATATAAAGGGGCTGATAAGTGGGAAGCTGCTAAGGATGATCGCCAAATTGGGGAGCTATGGGCTAATTTATCAGAAGGACAATGTAAATTTATTATGATTAAAGATAAGCGCTTCGATCTGATTGAGAGCTTGTTAAGCTAATTTAAGTAATAGTTGGGAGAGTACATGAAGTTAATTCATATCATTGATACCGATCAAAATATGTGGATTGATGTTGATGTATTCTTTCAACAATCTGAAATGGAACTTACACAATGGCGTAGTCAAATAAGGGAGCAATATAAAAGGAATAAAACCAAGCCTCATTTTACATGTGCTTGGTGTCAATCACCTGTAACCCTCGCTAGACGTACAGATCACATGCAGATCAACACTTCGGCAACATTCTTTTTCAGACATATTCCTGAGTTGGAAAATACCCCAAACTTCAAGTGTCCTGTAAAGCATATTAAACAGCTATCGGAGCAAGAAAAAACTGCTTTAAAGTATCAGATTGCGAAAGAAACCCAACTACATAAATTGCTAAAAGAGAATATATATAAGAGTCTACAAGTAGATGAATCTTTTAGTGATATTCATATTGAACAAGTTCGTAAAAGCATTGACCTAAAGCAATGGCGTAGACCAGATGTATCTTCGTTATATAAAAAGCAATTAGTTGTTTTTGAAGGACAACTTTCTACAACTTTTTTGAATGTCATTATTGATCGTAAGATTTTTTATCAAGATAACAATGCTTGCCTACTATGGATTTTCAATCATTTTGAGCCGACTGAAAAAGCGAAGAAGCAGTCAATGCAAGATATTTACTACAACAATAATGCAAATGCATTTGTAGTGAATGCCTCTACAGTTGCTCAGTCAATTCAAACAAAAGCTTTTACTTTAGAGTGTCATTATTTAAAGCCTGAAATAAAGAATAATCAAATCATTAATCAGTGGAATACTGAGTTTGTCGAATTCCAAAACTTAGTTCAGAACGAAGCTACAAAGCAAATATACTTTTTTGATTATGAAGCTGAATATCGAAAGTTAAAGCAAAAATTAGGCTTACGGCATAGTTATTTACAAGAGAGTAAGAATCAAAAAGATAAACTAAAAGTTCAGAAATATATCGAATCACTAGAACAGGTTGATCTTGAAACAAAAGTTCCATCAAAAACTAAATCTGAATTATTGGCGGAATTTACTGAGCTATGGGTAAAAACTCATTATCTTACCGATAGTCAATTCAACCTTCAGTGGTTCTCTATTCGTAAAGAGCTTGAACTAATGGGAATTAGTACACCCAAATACCTTTTACATGCACCCTATAAAACAGTGGTTAACTCAATTTTAAGTGCAAAATTTGGCTATGCAGTTGGTAATAATATTAACGATATGGTAAGTGTAGCTCATAACTTAATGGAACATCATCCAGCTTACATTAAGCATTTTATGCTTACTTTAAAAGTAACTGGAAAACCTAACTTATTGAATGAGAGAGATAGTTCGGGTAAATGGAAAGAACGCTATAAAAAATATACCCAACAGTCAGAGGATGCCAAAATTTATAATCATGATTTAAATCAATTTATTGAGTTTTTAGTACCTGAGTTTGAAGGACGTTTGATTTCTTGGGGGGAAGGTAGTACACCTTATTCTAACGCACAATTTGGCGGAGTAAGCCAAAAATGAAATACCAACCGCCTTATACCATCACATCAAAAATCATCCATCTAATTGCACAGATCAGTGAGAATATAGGGCGTTTGACTGTTTTAGAGGAAATCCAAGACAATCTAAAACTTCGTAAAGCCAATCGTATCCGTACCATTCAAGGCTCACTAGCAATAGAAGGAAATACTCTCAGTACTGAACAAATCACAGCGATCCTTAATGGTAAGACAGTAATTGCACCTCCGAAAGAAGTACAGGAAGTTCGTAACGCAATCAAAGCCTATGAAGCTTTTCAGCAGTGGCAACCAAGCCAAGAATCAGACTTATTACAAGCGCATCAAATTTTAATGACAGGCTTGATTGATGAAGTCGGTCAATATCGTCATGGTGGTGTTGGTGTGATGTCAGGTAATCGAGTGGTGCATATGGCTCCACCTGCGAATCAGATTAACCGTTTGATGGCTGATTTACTTGATTGGTTGAATGACAGCGATATACATCCACTGATTCAAAGCTCAGTCTTCCACTATGAGTTTGAGTTTATCCATCCATTTGCGGACGGCAATGGTCGAATGGGAAGGCTATGGCAAACTTTAATATTAAGCAGATGGAACCCAATCTTTGCTAATATTCCAGTTGAGAGTTTGATTCATCAAAATCAGAAAGCCTACTATGAGGCTTTGCAAACAAGTACCGATCGGACTGATTCAGCACCATTTATTGAATATATTTTGCAGATGATCTTAGATGCAATCCTGAGTTCAAATGATACCGCTCAAGATAGCGATCATGTTACCGCTCAAGTTGACGTACAAGTGAGCGACCAAGTTCAGCGTTTAATTTCGGCAATGAAGCAAGAAGACTACACTTTGGCTGAATTGATGCAATTGGTTGGATTAACTCATCGAGCAACGTTCCAAAAGAATTACTTGAATCCTGCTATAGAAGCAAATTTGATTGAGCGTACAATCCCAAATAAGCCGAAAAGTCCGAAGCAAAGGTATAGATTGAGTTTATAAAACTAAGTGGTTCCGTAGGTGCCCAAACGATGGCTCAATTCCCCAAGCCACTGGATTACCAACTATGCCTATATAACTCTAAATCTGCTACAATTACGCCAATTTTGAATTCCCACTTTTTTCAGTTTTGGTACATATTTAGAAATGTGTACATAACTGTGTACATATTGTAGATTTTTCTCATGTTTAAAGATGAATTAGCTAATCAGGTAAAGGTTCGTAGAACCTTTGCTATTATTTCCCACCCCGATGCGGGTAAGACCACCATGACAGAAAAACTGTTGTTATGGGGTAAGGCGATTCAGGTTGCAGGCATGGTAAAAAGCCGTAAGTCTGACCGTTCAGCAACATCTGACTGGATGGAAATGGAAAAAGAACGTGGGATCTCGATTACCACGTCAGTCATGCAGTTCCCTTATAAAAAGCACACGATTAACTTACTCGACACGCCGGGACATGAAGATTTCTCGGAAGATACCTATCGTACCTTGACCGCAGTTGACTCAGCCTTGATGGTCATCGATGGTGCTAAGGGTGTCGAAGAACGTACCATTAAATTGATGGAAGTGTGTCGTATGCGCGACACACCAATCATTTCATTTGTGAACAAAATGGACCGTGAAATTCGCGAGCCTTTAGAACTGCTCGACGAAATTGAAAATGTCTTGAATATCCGTTGTGTGCCAATTACATGGCCTTTAGGTATGGGGCGTGACTTTGCAGGTGTCTATAACCTGCTTGAAAACAAACTTTATGTTTACAAAGCAGGTTTTGGTTCAACCATTACTGATATCGAAGTGCGTGATGGTTATGACTATGCTGATATTCGTGAAAAAGTTGGTGAGTTGGCGTGGGCGTCTTTTGAAGAATCACTTGAATTGGTGCAAATGGCAAATGAACCACTCGACCGTGAGTTATTCTTGCAAGGTAAACAAACCCCTGTATTGTTCGGTACAGCATTAGGTAACTTTGCGGTTGACCATGTCTTGGATACATTTATTAATTGGGCGCCAGAGCCGAAGGCACATCCAACTCAAGAACGTATTGTAGATGCCAATGAAGAAGGTTTCACAGGCTTCGTGTTTAAAATCCAAGCCAATATGGACCCGAAACACCGTGACCGTATTGCCTTTATGCGTATTTGCTCAGGTAAATATGAAAAAGGCTTGAAAATGAATCATGTACGTATCGGTAAAGATGTCCGTATCAGTGATGCATTGACTTTCCTTGCGGGCGAGCGTGAGCATTTGGAAGAAGCTTGGCCGGGTGACATCATTGGTCTACATAACCACGGTACCATCCAGATTGGCGATACCTTTACCAGCGGTGAAGATCTACATTTCACTGGTATTCCACACTTCGCTCCTGAAATGTTCCGTCGCGTTCGCTTAAAAGATCCTTTGAAATCGAAGCAGTTGCAAAAAGGTTTGAAAGAATTATCTGAAGAAGGTGCAACACAGGTCTTCATGCCACAGATCAGTAACGACCTGATTGTGGGTGCAGTGGGTGTGTTACAGTTCGATGTGGTCGCTTATCGCTTAAAAGAAGAATATAAAGTGGACTGTATTTATGAGCCAGTCAGTGTGCATACGGTTCGTTGGGTGCATTGTGATGACGAAAAGATCCTGAATGAGTTTAAGAAAAAAGCGCATGATCAACTTTCAGTTGATGGCGGTGGTCACTTAACTTATCTTGCACCAAGTCGCGTAAACTTGCAGTTGATGCAAGAACGCTGGCCAGACATTCAGTTCCGTAACACACGAGAACACTAGAATCTCCCTTGCGGAGCTTTAACGCTCCTCACTCATCTTTATAAAAGAGGGACTTTTTCACGAGTCTATAACTATTTAGATTCGTGATGCTCCTCCCTTTTATAAAGGGAGGTTGGGAGGGATTAAAATAAAGGATGATGCAATGAACACTTTAAAACCACTTTTAGCTGTCAGTATGATGATTGGCATGATGGCTTTAACGGCATGTGATCATCCGAATAAAAATGAAAGCACTGCAGAGCAGACCAAAGAACAGGCTGCGTCATCGGTCGAAAAAGCTGATGTTCTTCCTTACTTAAATATGAAAGAAGCTAAGGCTGATTACGCCTTGCCATTTTGTGAAAAAAAGAACTGTATTGATGTCGATATTCAAACCATTAAAACCCAAGATGAATGGCTCAATGCGTGGATTGCCAAGAATCAGGCCAATGTGATTCAGCAACAAATTGAACAGAATAAAAATCTGACTCTACAACAGGCGATTAATGCCTATGTGAAAAAGTCAGATGAATGGCAGGATAAATACTCCAAGAATAAAGCCTATGAGCTTCATCTCAGCACGCGTATTGCCTCACAGCGTAATCAATATGTGTTGTTGCAAGTGGGTGTGGATACACAACAAGAAGATATTGCAGTGAAAGATCGTTTCTACTTTTTTGTGGCAGATCGTAAGTTGCAAAAGAGTGTTAGCGTTTTGGATGTGATTCAGAAAAATCAGCAAAATGCCTTAAACCAGATTATTCAAAGCCACTATCAAACATGGGTAGACAAGCAATCGGCAGAAGTGAAAAAGCAGGTGCCGAAAAAATTATATTGGGGACAGGCAGATTGGTTCTTTGATGGTGAGGGTATTGGATTACATTATCGTGCCAATGAAATTAGTAAGGATGCACCACAGTTGGATATTTATTTGACCACTGAACAAAGTAAACAGATGCTTCAAGCTGAAATTTACCAGCAAATGTTCTAATCGGGTTGAGTACAAGATTTTTGAGATTCGTATAGAAATTGCATGCACTGCTAGCGGTTTTGTATGAAGTTCGATAGCATTTAAAAATCTTGTGTAATAACAATGCTGATAGGTTTTAAATGAAAACAATTGCTAAATACAGCGTGCTTGCTTGTGCAATTCTACTTGCTGCTTGCCAACCGAAATCAGAACCTAAAGAATCACAGGATAAACCGACAGATCCACCAGTACAGCAAACTGCTGAGCCGATTTTGCGTGGTGAAACGGTGAAGCTACAGGTGACGCTACCTGAATGTAAAGGTAATACCTGCCCAGATTTTACCGTTGAACGATTACAAAGTAATTTCCCATTCATTGACCAGTTACTGGATCAGCAGATTCTCGATCAACTGAGTAAAATGCTCGATGTCGTTGATGCCGATGCTTCGGCAGCATCTACAGCAAAAACGACTGAGCAAAAAACAGGTTTAGATGCACAGGCACAGGACTATGCCAATGCCTTTGTTAAAATAGATGATGAGTTAAAAGCGCTGAGTAGTAGTCATCAGATCAGCTTGATGGTTAAGCCTAAGATTTTGCAACCGAAAGGTAAGCTGGCAACCGTAGTATTGAATAGCAGCAGTTATTTGGGTGGAGCACATGGTTCAACCTCACAACGCTACTATAACTTTGATTTAGCGAACCAAAAACAGATTCAATTACATGACCTATTATTGCCGAAGCAAAAGGCAACTTTAGACAAACTGGCGCATGAAGCATTTAAAGCGTGGATTATCGACTCTAAACTTGCAACTGATCCGAAAGAATATGAACAGGCTTGGCCATTCCAAGTCACCGATAATTTCTTATTGGGTGAGCAGGGTTTAATCCTGCAATATGGCGAATATGACATTGGTCCTTATGTCGTCGGTTTACCGCGTTTAGTGATTCCATTTAGTGAATTGCAGGGTGTATTAAAACCTGAATATTTACCAAAAATTGATACGCCAGCAGCATCTACGCCTGCTGCAAGTACCCCAAGTCAAAGTTAATGCAACTGTTCGATACCCATACCCATTTTGATGTTGCCGATTTTGATCATGATCGGCAACAACTGGCTGAGCAAGCAAAACGGGTTGGGGTCGATGCTTTGGTGTTAATCGGTTTTGTTGAGTCACGATTCGATGAACTGATCCATACCCATCAACAATTACAAATGTGGGACAAGGTGCCGACCTCTTATCTGGCGCCTGGCTTACATCCATTTTATATTGAGCAACATCAGCCAGAACATTTACAGCAGCTTGAACAAGTCTTACAGCAACATGACTGTGTGGCTGTAGGTGAAATCGGTTTAGATACTTTTTTAAAACAGCATAAACAGCCCGAACTGTTTGCCAAGCAACAACATTATTTTATTGAGCAATTGGCATTGGCAACACAGTATCAAAAGCCTGTGTTATTGCATATCCGTAAGGCGCATGCAGAAAGCATTGCCATTTTAAAAGCACAAAAATTCAAATTAGGCGGAATTGCTCACGCATTTAGTGGTGGGGTCGAAGAAGCCAAAGCCTTGGTTAAACTGGGCTTTAAAATCGGGGTGACAGGACAAATCACCAATCCGAATGCCAAAAAATTGCATCAAGTGGTACAAGCGATAGGCAGTGAAAACTTGGTGATTGAAACGGATTGTCCTGATATGACGCCGTTGTGTTGCCAAACGTCGACCGAGCATCGTACACGTAATACACCAGTCAATCTTCCTTATGTATTAGAAAGTTTGGCACAAACTCTTGATCAGCCTGAGTTACAGCTTGCCGCAAGATTATGGCAAAACTCATTGGCCGCATTAAGATTAGAATTTTAGAATAATAAGAAAATAATCTTGTTAAAAATAAGATACTAAAAGGGAACATATCTATCTCTAAACAGGGGTACATTAAAGAAAGAAATTCATAATAAACAAATCAGCCAATACTGGGAGGGTAACCTTATGGCCAGATATAGCAAAATCAATAGTTTCAATGCTTTAAAAAAACTCACCGTCGGTTCGACATCCTATCAAATCTATAGTTTAGCGCGAGCAGCTGAAACTCTTGGCAATATTGATAAATTGCCAAAGTCTTTAAAGGTTTTGCTAGAAAATTTACTGCGTTTTGAAGATCAAAAAAGTGTAAAAGTAGAGCATATTCAGGCCTTGGTCGATTGGCAGAAAACCAAAAGTTCTGATCAGGAAATTCAGTATCGCCCTGCACGGGTGTTAATGCAGGATTTCACCGGTGTTCCTGCAGTGGTCGATCTGGCTGCGATGCGTGCCGCAATGTCTCAAGCAGGCGGTGATCCTAATCTGATTAATCCTTTGTCACCCGTCGATTTAGTCATTGACCATTCGGTGATGGTCGACCATTTTGCCGATGAAAATGCCTTTGCCGAGAACGTTGAAATAGAAATGCAGCGTAATGGTGAGCGTTATCAATTCCTACGTTGGGGTCAATCTGCGTTTAATAATTTTAGTGTTGTGCCACCCGGTACAGGCATTTGCCACCAAGTCAATTTAGAGTATTTGGCGCAAGCGGTATGGCTTGGGGAAGATGAAGGCCAAACCTTTGCTTTTCCAGACACTTTGGTTGGAACAGACTCACATACCACCATGATCAATGGACTGGGAGTTTTAGGCTGGGGGGTGGGTGGTATTGAAGCCGAAGCAGCTATGCTCGGGCAACCTGTATCAATGTTGATTCCAGAAGTGATTGGATTCAAGCTCACAGGCAAGTTGAATGAAGGCATTACTGCAACCGATTTGGTGCTTACCATTACTCAGATGCTGCGTCAAAAAGGCGTGGTGGGTAAATTCGTTGAATTTTATGGCGATGGTTTGGCTGATTTACCATTGGCTGATCGCGCGACCATTGCGAATATGGCACCTGAATATGGGGCAACTTGTGGTTTCTTCCCGATTGATGATGTGACATTGGGATATTTAGCCCTGACAGGACGCAAACAAGAACGTATTGATTTAGTGGAAGCCTATAGTAAAGAACAGGGCTTGTGGCGCCATACAGGCGATGAGCCGATTTTTACCGATACATTGAGTTTGGATATGGGGACTGTTCAGGCAAGTTTGGCAGGGCCAAAACGTCCACAAGATCGGGTTTTGTTAGGCGATGTTCCGAAAACGTTTAATGCGTTGATGGAACTGAATCTCAAACCAGCCAAAGAAGCCAAAGAGCGTTTGGAGAACGAAGGCGGCGGAGGTACGGCTGTTGAAGCCAAGAAAGCGAATTTAGCGCATGAAGAACCCTCTTGCACCATTGAAGGTAAATCTTACCCATTGAATCATGGGGATGTGGTGATCTCGGCGATTACCTCATGTACTAATACTTCTAATCCAAGTGTCATGCTGGCAGCTGGTTTGCTGGCGAAAAAGGCTATTGAAAAAGGCTTACAACGTAAACCTTGGGTGAAAAGCTCATTGGCGCCAGGTTCTAAAGTGGTCACTGATTATTTGGCTGCGGCAGGTTTAACGCCGTACTTGGATGAGTTGGGTTATAACTTGGTCGGTTATGGTTGTACCACCTGTATTGGTAACTCTGGGCCTTTACCTGAACCGATTGAAGAAGCAATCCAATGCCATGATCTGAATGTGGCTTCGGTGCTTTCAGGTAACCGTAACTTTGAGGGACGTGTTCATCCATTGGTAAAAACCAACTGGTTGGCTTCACCGCCACTGGTGGTGGCTTATGGCTTGGCGGGGAATATCCGTACTGATTTAACCACACAACCGATTGGACAAGACCAAAATGGACAAGATGTTTATTTGAAAGATATTTGGCCAAGTCAGTTTGAAATTGATCAAGTACTGCAAAAAGTGAATACTGACATGTTCCATAAAGAATATGCAGCGGTGTTTGACGGTGATGCAACTTGGCAGGCGATCCAGATTCCACAAAGCCAAACCTATGCTTGGCAGGATAATTCGACTTATATTCGCCATCCGCCATTTTTTGAGGAAATTAATCAGCCTCCGAAAGCCATTACCAATATTGAACAGGCACGTATTTTGGCTGTGTTGGGCGACTCAGTCACCACCGATCATATTTCTCCGGCAGGAAATATCAAAAAAGACAGCCCAGCAGGACGCTATTTACAGCAGCAGGGGGTTGAGCCGAAAGACTTCAACTCCTACGGCTCTCGACGCGGTAACCATGAAGTGATGATGCGCGGGACTTTTGCCAATATCCGAATCAAGAATGAAATGCTGGGTGGGGAAGAAGGTGGAAATACCATTTTCATTCCAACGGGTGAAAAGCAGGCCATCTATGATGCATCCATGCTGTACCAGCAACAGCAAACTCCATTGGTGATTATTGCCGGTAAGGAATATGGAACGGGTTCGTCACGAGACTGGGCTGCAAAAGGGACCAATCTCTTAGGCGTTAAAGCGGTCATTGCTGAAAGTTTTGAACGGATTCACCGTTCTAATTTGGTTGGCATGGGCGTATTGCCATTACAGTTTGTGGATGGGCAAACACGTCAATCCCTGAAACTCACTGGCCGTGAAGTACTCTCGATTCATGGACTATCTGATGATATCCAACCGCATCAAACGTTAGATATTCAGGTGCTACGAGAAGATGGCAGTCAAGACCAATTTAAAGTGTTGTGCCGCATTGATACGCTAAATGAGGTGGAATACTTTAAAGCAGGCGGTATTTTGCATTATGTATTACGCAATCTGATTGCTGCATAAACGAGACTCTCTCTAAAAAAAGATGAAAGCTGGTCTTTCATCTTTTTTTGTTTGAATTTCAAGCATTCAGCGTTAAGGTAGTCAGGCCCGATTAAATTGGATAAAGGCTTTGAATCAGTTACCTCGCTATGTTTATTATCTTTTGGTTGCACAGGCCTTTAACCTCATTGCCGCAGTGTTGTCAGTGACGGTATCTGCAATCGTTGGCTTGAAATTAGCACCCACTCAGGCGCTCGCTACAGTCCCTTATGGTTTGCAGTTTTTAGCGATGCTACTGACCACCTTTATTTTTTCAATTTTGATGAAAAAGCTCGGACGGCATTTGGTATTTCAATTTGGCTGCGTCTGCCTTTTCTTTGCTGGTGTTCTCGGTTATTTAGCCCTACAGCAGCAACAATTTTACTTATTGTGCCTGAGCCATTTTTCACTGGGTTTATTTATCTCAACTGCGAATTTTTATCGCTTTGCTGCCTCTGATCGGCTGGCAACAGATTTAATTCCGAAAGCCACCGCGATGGTTATTTCTGGTGGTGTGGTCGCTGCGGTGATTGCACCGATGTTGGCAATTCAGTTTCAACAGGTACAAGGCTTACCTGATTTTACTGCGATCTATTTAATTTTTAGCCTCTTGGCCTTGCTACTCTCTCCGATCCTGTATTTGTGGAATCAAAAGTTTCAAGTACAACAAACCCAGCAAATAGAGACTGCATCCATTCAGCGTGCCAAATTACCGAGCACTTTGATTATCGCTGCGGTGATCAGCGGTGCATTTGCCTACTATATTATGAATGTCATGATGATTATGTCCTCCTTGCATCTCAAGGAACACCACTCATTTCATTATGCTTCGTTCTCGATTCAGTTACATGTGTTGGCGATGTTTATTCCATCCTTCTTTGTCTCTAAACTGATTCAAAAATGGGGCACATACACCACGATTTATGTTGGCTTTGCTTTGCTGATGCTATCGTCCCTGATTCCTATGTTTGGCCAAGTTGGAATCTATATTAACGTTGCTTTGATCGTTCTGGGGGTGGGCTGGAATTTTGCTTATTCAGGTGCATCAACCTTGTTAGCAGGTCTTAACGAGCAGCAAAAACATCGTGTCCAAGGCATCAATGAAACAGGAATTGCTTTGTTTGCAACTTTGGGGGCATTTTTACCTGCACCGATTTTGAGTAACCTCGGATGGATCAATGCAAATCTATTGGCTTTATGCATGAGCCTGATGGTTTTTATCTTGTTGGTTATTTTAATTCGTCGAGATCAACCACCAAGTAAAGTTTCACTGGGCTAACCTAAAACAAGTTAAACACGGTAAAATAGTACTTTGATTAAAAAGATAGACCACGACTGTGATGACCGATGTTCCTGTAAATGATGAATATGAACGCCGTTTTGCTGGTGTCGCCAAAATTTATGGAGAAAATGCCTTTTCGCATTATGAACACAGTCATGTCATGGTGATTGGGATTGGTGGTGTTGGAAGTTGGGCTGTTGAGGCACTGGCACGTACAGGGATTGGTGAATTGACTTTGGTCGATATGGATGTGGTAGCAGCATCAAATATTAACCGTCAATTGCCAGCGATGAGTTCGACACTCGGTCAAGAGAAAATTGAAGTGATGGCGGAACGTTGTCGCCAAATCAATCCACGCATGAAAGTGAATGTGATTGATGACTATCTGACGCCTGAAAATGTCAAAGAAATTTTAAATCCAGTACCAAACATTGTTTTGGACTGCATCGATGACGTTAAAGCCAAACTTGCCTTGATGTTGCATTGTCGTTTTAACAAAATCCCGTTGATTGTTTCGGGCGGTGCGGGTGGCAAACTTGATCCGCTTAAGATTCGCGTGGCGGATTTGTCCAAGACTGAACAAGATCCAATGTTGGCAAAGTTACGTACTCAACTGCGCTCTATGGGTATTTGCAAAAAGCCCAAAGAGAAATTTGGCATCACTTGCGTGTATTCGATCGATAACCCATTTTCAAGCGCGGATGTTTGCCCAAGTGCTGGTTTACGCTGCGGGGGATATGGCTCGGCGGTGGTGGTGACCTCAAGCTTTGCCATGGTGGCGGTGGCTGAAGTCTTGAAAAAGCTGGATAAAAAATCAGGGCTGAAATAATTGCCCCAATAAATTAAGCCTGCGGATACTGTGGTGCTAAGCGGTAATAGCTATACGTCACATTCGGATCTTTATAGACATCATAGCTAGTTTGCTTATAGTCAGACACCCATTGTGAACCAGTAAAGCCTGCAATGTGCCCATAGCGATGCTTTTTAGTGCGGTGGATAATGTAAATATCACCAGGTTGTGGGTTGTTAAACTCAGGATTGATTTTCTGATAACCAATTTGCTGTAAGGTGCGTCCCCAGTCTGATGCTGCAACAGGGTGCTGTACAATTTTGGCACCCGCCGATTGTAAGGCGATTCTGACAAATTTAGCACATTGAGATGAGCTACGATAAGACGCTCTTTTTGTCAGCTTTTGAGAGAATTTACTCACATCAATGGCTGCGTTTGATGGAAGTTTCGGCATCTCTCGATAAGGAATAACCACCTGTTGCGAGGGTGGGTGAATCATACTGTGATCAACTGAAGGTACATCATAAATCATTGTGAATCTCTACCGCATTTTCAAAACAACTGAACGTGTGCCAGAATTTATTACGGCGCCCATAGTAAGCGATAAATCTTAAAAAAACTGAAATGTAACGTAATAATATAACATTTGAGCTGTTGGACAGATCACTTAGCTAAATTGCTATTTAAGAATCTTTTTCATTATCAGTAAGTTGTTGGTTGATTAGTTTAGATAAAATGATTTGTAAGATTATATTTCATTTTTGGTTAAAAATTAGACATATTGGTGTGGGGTGTTCGATCTAATTTGATGCTTTATTTTTATTTAAGTTTCTGTTTAATATCATTATATATGGTAAGTTGTTTGAAGTGATCTGTCCTGCGAAATCTTCTAATCTTTATCAGCATATTGCAATGAATTCAGCGATATATCAAAGATTTTGTTTTGAATAGCAGAGTCTTTAAAATATTCAGTTGAATATTGCGACTCTTGATGGTGAATATTTAAATATGAATCCCCTTATTCTTAATAAAAAAAGAACCATTTAGTACAGCTTCTTGCATAAAATCTAAAAATATCCCTTTGGCTAACATGAGGATTGCAGCACTTGCCTTGGCAGCATTTCTGAACGTATAGTGGTGCGCCACGTCGTGTTGAAGCCGCAATGAATTTTTTAAATATTGAGTTTAAGGGAAATCGTATATGAAAAAGACATTGCTGACTTCCTTTGTTTTTGCCAGTATCAGTCTCGGATGTTCACAGTCAAATGAGGGAAAAAATCAAAGCAATACGCAAGCACAAACGCCAGATCTACACTCAAATAAGCAACATTTAGTCAATCATCCTGAGCTTAAGGCATGGGTCGGGCATTATTCTGGTGTCGTTCCATGTGCGACATGCGTGACGAGTTGTGATGGCTGTTTAGGTACAGGAATTGATCTCAAAATCAAGGCAGATCAAACCTTTGTATTGGAACAAACCAATAATAATGATAATAGCCCAGCTAAAATTTATGCAGGACGATTTAAGTTTCTGGATAATGATCAGTTAAAGATTCAGCTACAAGGTGTTCCCACTCGGAATATGATTATGTTAGGTGATGAACTGACTGAAATCATTGATACAAAAACGCAGCTGCCTTTTGATTCTTATGAAGAGTTTCAGTTAGATAAAAAAGCTTAAATTACCTTCGGTTATTTTCATGTTGAAAGGGCGTCATTGCATACCGACAACCTGCACATATTTTACATTTTTGAAGATCGACAGATCCTACGACAGGTGGCGCCAACTTTGGTTGTTTCTGGAAGATAAAATTGTGAAAACATGCTTGAGCATAACCATGAATTCAATTTGTTAAGCTCAAGTGATTTATGAGAAGTTTGGATTTATGGCAAGCTCAGCGATGGTGGGGAACATGGCGGATTGCGCTATGTTCCTATGCAGAAAAATTATGTTTAGAATATTAAATTAGTTTTGATGTTCTTTTAAATAATCTTCGGTGCGTTGCATCGCAGTTTGAATATTTTGAATAGCATTCTCAATATCTGCGATGGTTTTTGCATTACCACCACTCAGTGCTTGACGCCACTTACGTGCACCTGGCAAGTTTTGGAATAAGCCCAGAATATGACGGGTAATAATTGAAAGTGGTGCACCCTCAGCCACACGCTGGTGAATATAAGGCATCATCTGTTGCATGATATCAAAACGGTCTGGTGCTTCCAGATTCCAGAGTTGCCCCATCTCTGCCAATAAATACGGATTGTGATAAGCCTCACGACCAATCATTACGCCATCAACATGCTGTAAGTGTTGTTGTGTTTCATCATAGGTCTTGATGCCGCCATTAATCTCAATGGTGAGATGTGGACGCTCTTGTTTAAGACGATAGACATCGTCATAACGTAAGGGCGGCACTTCGCGGTTTTCTTTAGGTGATAAGCCCTGCAAGATGGCAATACGCGCATGCACGATAAAATGGGTACAGCCTGTTGCTGCTACCGTATCGACAAAATGTAGCATTTCTTCATAGGAGTGCATGTCATCAATCCCGATACGATGTTTCACCGTCACCGGAATTGAAACTGCTTTTTGCATACTGTGAATACATTCGGCAACGAGATTGGGTTCAGCCATCAGGCATGCACCAATTTTATTATTTTGAACGCGGTCACTTGGGCAGCCCACATTTAAATTGACTTCGTTATAGCCCCAGTCTTCAGCCATTTTGGTACAGGTGGCTAACTCTTGTGGATTAGAACCACCGAGTTGCAGCACAATCGGTTGTTCTTGTTGATTGAAGTCGAGATGACGATTGGCACCGCCATAAATAATTGCCCCCGTGGTTACCATTTCGGTATAGAGCACCACATTAGGATTAAAAAGACGTGCAAAGAAACGATAGTCTTTTGTTGTCCAATCCATCATCGGTGCTACGCTGATTCTTGGATTACTAATGGTTTCAAGGTTTTTGTTAATAGTCATTTAAAATCATACCCTTAAATCTAGTATTTGAATCTGCGTAAACGCATGGTAACACCTGTGAATGTAGGTTTTGCTGTTTGCATTTACACCAAATCTTACACCATAATGGAAAAAATAGTTCACGGTGTAAATTATGGGGTCTGTTACAGTTAGAAAAGGGGCAGATGGTAGTGTGAGTTACCGTGCCGCTATCCGTATTAATCGAAAGGGATATCCTGTCTATTCTGAAAGCAAAACGTTCCATTCAAAGAAAATGGCGGAAAACTGGCTTAAGAAAAGAGAAGTTGAGATTCAAGAAAATCCAGACATTCTGTTAGGCAAAGAAAAACTTATAGACCTAACTTTGGCAGATGCCATTGATAAATATTTGGAAGAAGTTGGGAGCGAGTACGGAAGGACGAAACGCTATTCTCTACTCTTAATTAAGAAGTTTCCGATAGCACGCAATATTATCACAAAAATAAAGTCAGTACATTTGGCAGATCATGTTGCATTAAGAAAAGCTGGGGTTACTCACTTAGATTTAGATCCAATTGCAACAAGTACACAGCAACATGAGCTGCTGCATATTCGTGGTGTCTTGGCTCATGCCGCCGTGATGTGGGATATAGATATTGATTTAAACAGTTTTGATAAAGCTACGGCACAACTGAGAAAAACTCGTCAAATCTCTTCTAGTAACAAGAGAGATAGGTTACCAACCAATGAGGAATTAATAGCTTTAACAAAGTATTTTGTTGAGCGTTGGAAAATTAATAGGTATGGAACGAAGTACCCGATGCATTTAGTTATCTGGTTTGCCATCTTTTCTTGTAGACGTGAAGCGGAATTAACCCGTTTAAGCTTAGATGATTATGATCAGCATCATTCATCTTGGAAAGTTCATGATTTGAAAAATCCTAATGGCTCAAAAGGAAACCACAAGTCATTTGATGTCTTAGAACCCTGCAAAACGATGATTGACCGTTTAATGGATCATGAGGTTCGTAGCAGAATGCTTAAATTAGGTCACTGATATGTGCTGAATTAGCAGGAGACTTTCACTTGGGATATGCTAGGCAGCTAACCGATAAAAGTTCTCTGCTATTTGATTTGGCGTTTTAAAATCCAAACTCTTTTGAATTCTTCGCTGATTATAAAATAACACAATGTATTTTGTAATATCTGCTTTAGCTTCATCTCTGGTTTTATAGTTGCAATGATGCACTAATTCATTCTTGAGTATGCCCCAGAAACTTTCAATCGGTGCATTATCGTAACAGTCCCCACGTTTGCTCATTGAACCTTGAAAATCACATTTTTCCAGTATCTTTCGATATTCATGGCTGCAATATTGGCTGCCTCTGTCCGAATGAACAATTAAGCCTTTCGTTGGTTTTTGATTACGAATCGCCATAGTCAGTGCATTGCAAACAAGTTGTGCGGTCATACGCTCATTTAAGCTATAGCCAACCACTTGTTTCGTGTACAGGTCTTTTACTGCTGCCAAGTATAACCAACCTTCAGCAGTCCAAATGTATGTAATATCGCTTGACCATGCAAGATTGGGCTTAGTCATTGAAAACTGTTGCTCTAGTAAATTTGCGTAGATCGCTCGATTATGATCACTCTTCGTAGTTCTTTTGAAACGCTTATGACGCTTACAATACAGCTGGTTGAGCTTTTTTATTTGACGTACAGCATACGTACTGATTTTGATACCTTGCGCTTGTAAATGCTTAGTTAATCGAATATAGCCATAGCTTTGTTTAGTTTCCTCATGAGCTATTTTGACCAAAATTGTCTGTTGATTTCGCTGAACCAATCTTTTATTCATGCCTCGTTTTAGCCAATCATAAAATCGTGACACTGAAACGTGAAGTAATCTAGCCATAAAGCTAATCGGGAATAAATGTCTTTGCTGTTTCATATAGGCGTACCTTACTGACTTTCTTTCGCAAAGTACGCTGCTGCCTTTTTTAGAAATTCACGTTCCATTTCAGCTGTTTTGAGCTGTTGTTTGAGCTTTTTATTTTCTTCGAGTAAGGCATTTAGATCAGGTGAATATTGTTTAGTGCCTGCTAAGGTGCCAGTCTTTGCTTTATTATTCCAATTTGAAAGAGTTTGCATTGAAATGCCAAGTTGTCTGGCTGTTTCCGATACATTGCCTTGATTGGCTTCAATCAATTTTATTGCTTCAACTTTAAATTCTGCGGTGTAAGTCTTCTGTTTCTTGCTCATGGTAAACTCCTGATGAGTGTCTATAGTTTACCAAGTTAAAACCTCCTGTTTTCTCAGCACACATCACACAATGAAAATTTACTCTTACCTCTGAATGCCAAGAGTTTGGGGAAAGAGTTTAGAGAGGCTTGCAAAATGCTAGGGATTGAAGATCTGCGCTTTCATGATTTAAGACATGAAGGATGTACTAGACTTGCAGAACAAAGCTTTACGATTCCTGAAATTCAAAAAGTAAGTTTGCATGATTCTTGGAGTAGCCTCCAACGATATGTTTCGGTAAAGGCTAGAAGAAATGTAATGCAGTTTGAGGAGGTGCTACGCCTCATTGATGAAACGTAGCAAAATCTTTTGAGGCTTCAGAGTATTGTTTATCTAAAAAGTTGGCTAGGTCCTTAACGTGCACTAGAAATGGGGCACGTTTACTTTTATCCAGTTTAAATACTGAAAAAGGAAACTCACAGTTATTTGCCTTTCTCAATGCTTCGGCTTTACTTAAATGTGGATAATAGTCTTTGACGATTATCATAAGCTCAACTGTTATGGAGCGATATTTTATAAACAAGTATTCGTTCATACTCATCTGGAATGTGCTCATTTAAAATTAACCTCCACCTTTTTACTTCTTGCCCTAAGCCAAATACTGATTTGACTTTCTGCCCAAGTTGGTATGCTAGATGTTAAATAGGTGGGTTTAGGAAAATCTCCACTACGAACCATTTTCCAAAAAGTGGATTCTGCTATATTCAACAAGCCTTTGCTAGCAGGCCTGTATGAAAGTCTGCGTCTATGTCCACTACGATCCACATAGTCCTTTGCTTGACGTTCAGTATAGTTCACTAAGTCCTTTACACGATAGCGAGCTTCTAACATTTAATTTCTCCTACCATTTTTCAACTTACTGACTGGATCGCTTTTTGTACTTTGTTTTGAAAGATCGAGTACTGGGTACGGTAAATATGATCAATCGCTTCAGCAAGCTCCTGTAGATTTACAAAAAATGCCCCTTTCTGACTTTCATCAATTCGGTAACATGTAAATGGAAATCGTTTTTCACGGGCCCTTGCTAACATGTTCTCCTTGCTTAGATTCGGATAATATTCCTTTACAACATCTTCAAGTTTTATGTGTACTGATCGGTATTTTAAAAATAGGTAATCGCGGGTTGTTAAATCTATAACCATGATTCATTTCCTTTCATGTCCTATGGACAAGAGTGTTTAAAGTTGTGTAGGTGTGTGATCACGTTTCTTATTATTCACTTTAGGGTTGGTGTAAATAAGGAATCAACAGCCGTAAAAATAACTTTTTGAAAATATAAAAATGTACAATCTGCACGGGTAGGTATGATTAATGGTTTAAATCGAACAAAGTCGCTATGAAAGTATTTGATAAAAGCTCAATGGATGAATTGGAAGCTGAGATATTGAACCAATATCTTAATATTGTCTGGTTGGAAGATTATTTGAATAATGGTTTGAAGCATGTTGAGCTTGTCATTAATTTTGATATGGAGGGTAGACCTGAGCCAAAAACAATTGAAGACTGGAGAGGGGCGCCTATTATTGGGATTGAAGTAAAAATAAAAAGAAAGCAAAATCTTGGTTCACAACACTTCAAGCAACAATTGTATTTTACAGTGGAGGAATATAATTCTATCTATAGGGAGATGGAGGAGAGCTGTAACGATCCTAAATATGACTTCTTAGATCTAAAATTTGGATATTCGATTCGTGAATTGATTTGCCTGCTGGATCAAATAACAGCATTGAGAGGAGAGTTGTGTAATCTGAATGATAAAGAAGGGTCTAAGGCTTACAAAGAGATACTTCATCAATATATTGGTATAGACACACTTACTTATGGAATTAAGAATCCATCCTTAAGACAACGGATTGCTAAAGGCAGAAGCACTCAAGGTGAGTATCAGAAAGCAGTAAAGGAAAAGAAGAAAATTTTTTTTGATTTATTGGTGAAACAGGTACTGATATGTGCTGAATTAGCAGGAGACTTTCACTTGGGATATGCTAGGCAGCTAACCGATAAAAGTTCTCTGCTATTTGATTTGGCGTTTTAAAATCCAAACTCTTTTGAATTCTTCGCTGATTATAAAATAACACAATGTATTTTGTAATATCTGCTTTAGCTTCATCTCTGGTTTTATAGTTGCAATGATGCACTAATTCATTCTTGAGTATGCCCCAGAAACTTTCAATCGGTGCATTATCGTAACAGTCCCCACGTTTGCTCATTGAACCTTGAAAATCACATTTTTCCAGTATCTTTCGATATTCATGGCTGCAATATTGGCTGCCTCTGTCCGAATGAACAATTAAGCCTTTCGTTGGTTTTTGATTACGAATCGCCATTACGTGGACTTAACTTTACGTGATGGAGTGAACTTAAATGATGCTATCACCTCAGCTCAGCAGATCGATGAACAGAGTAAGGCAGCAGGGTTTTATCAGGAGGCTTTGGATCATGTGGCACGACAGGGTTATGGCAATGCCAGTTTTGAGGTGGGTGGTGAAGAGGGCTTGGATATTGTTGAGGAGTTCTATCATTCAAATGAGAAAGAGGAGCCTCACCAATGCGGCGCTTTATCGTGTGTAACGACAATGGAACAAGAGTTATCTCGTAGTGTTAAAGCACTAAATTAATAGCGAAGGGAACTTAAAAGTTCCCTTCGCTATAACTAGCTCAAGCTAAATTTTTTAATACGCCACATTTATCAGCAGTACATAAACCGTCACAGGTTTTCCGAATTTCTAACAACTGCTCAATGAGTTTCTGTTGGTTTCTAATACTATCTTGTACATCTCTAATATGAGAATCAATAAGTTCATTTACTTCAGAACAATTTTGGGCAGGCGTATCTTTATAAGTTAATAATTTTTTGATTTCACTAAGATTCATGTTCAATGTTCGGCAATTGACAATAAATTTTAGTCTATCAATATAGTTTTCTGAATACAGTCGATAGTTGCCCTGATTTCTTTCAGGTGGTGGGATTAAACCTTCTTTTTCATAGAACCTAATTGTTAATACTGAACAAGAGGTCTTCTCAGATAACTCACCTATTTTTAAGAACATGGTAATCAACCAAAACTAGCTTGACTCTATAGTAGCTATAGGGATTTTAATATGCAACAAGTGAAGATATGACTATAGGCACATCAATGAGTGGTTGCGGTTGTAATAAAGAAAGTTCTTGTGACGATACCAAGCAAAAACAAAATGAATCAGAAACAGATTCTTGTAAAGGTAAAGATTCAGTTACTGAAGTAAGTAAAAGCTCTTGTTGTGGTAATGAGTTACAGCAAGGAGCTAACTCTGATGAAAAAGATACTTGCGGTAGTAACCAGCCGTGTTCTACGCAGTCGAATTCATGTTGTGGTTCGGATTCGATAACTTCACCTGAACCGATTCGGGGGAGTGAAGATACAGCGACTTTCATCAGTGACTATAACATCCCGAAAATGGATTGCTCCGCAGAGGAACAAATGGTTCGGATGACTTTATCTTCATTAGTAGATGTTAAGAGGCTGGTATTTGATTTGCCAAACCGAAACCTAAAAGTTCTGCATAATGGTGAAAATAATGAAATCACTGCAAAACTTGAAGCTCTTGGATTTGGAGCAAAATTAAATAAAACTGAAGCATATGAAAATAAAGAGCACGCACAAGAAGCCAGTACTTTTCTAATTCCGAAGATGGATTGTTCGGCAGAAGAGCAAATGGTCAGAATGGCTCTTTCTCCCTTGCATGAAGTTAAAGGTTTATCATTTGATTTGGCACAAAGACAGTTAGTTGTTTTCCATACAAATGGGATTAATGAAATTACCACAAAACTTGAAGCCCTCGGTTTTGGTGCAAAGCTCGTGGAAACAGTAAAAGCCACTGGGGAATTGCCTGAAACACCAGATCCGACTAAGCAGGCGAAAGTCCTAAAATTATTACTAGCGATTAATGGTATTCTTTTTTTTATTGAATTCATAAGTGGAATTATTGCTGCATCGACGGGTCTCATTGCGGACTCTCTTGATATGTTTGCTGATGCGGCGGTTTACGGTATAGCACTTTACGCGGTAGGGAAAGCGGCAAAATACCAATTAAAAGCAGCTCATTTTGCAGGATGGATTCAACTTTTATTAGCTTTGATCGTTATTGTTGATGTTGTCAGACGTTTCATGTTCGGTAGTGAGCCAGAGTCAGATTTGATGATCATTATTGGCTTCTTAGCACTTATTGCCAATGTGACGTGCTTGTATCTCATTTCTGGGCATAGAGATGGCGGAGCCCATATGAAAGCGAGTTGGATCTTTTCAGCTAATGACGTAATAGTAAATATGGGGGTTATTTTAGCAGGTGTACTTGTCGCATGGACTGGTTCAGCTTACCCAGATTTGATTATTGGTATTCTTGTTTCACTGTTTGTACTGAATGGCGCTCGAAAGATTTTGGCGTTGAAATAGGGTGCAGACAATGAATTTATTTCAAGTAAAGGAAGACCAGACTGTAAAAATCATTGATCTTAAAAAGGGTGAACAGTATCAAGATAAAAATGATCCTGTTCTGGAGCGTTTAGAACTGCTGGGCTTTAGAGTAGGTGAATCCTTACAAGTGCTTGCGAAAGGGCTTTTTGGTGGTGATCCTGTGTTGGTTCAAATCGAAACCTCACGTTTCGCCTTAAGAAAAAATGAAGCAGAACGAATTTTTGTAGAGATTACCAATGGAAACTAAAAATATTGCACTGGTTGGTAATCCTAATTGCGGTAAAACATCACTTTTTAACACCCTCACAGGGACTCGTCAAAAAGTTGCAAATTATGCTGGGGTAACGGTAGAACGGAAAGAGGGATTTTTTAAACTACCTTCTGGTGATACCGTTCGAGTATTGGATTTGCCTGGGACTTATAGTTTAAAACCTAGCAGTTTAGATGAGGAGGTAACTAGAGCAGTATGCTTTGGTGAATTAAAAGGCGAAGTCATACCTGATATTTTTGTATGTGTTGTCGATGCTACGAATCTTCATCTTCATTTAAGTCTTGTACTTGAAGTCAGGGCTTTAAACAGACCAATGTTACTTGTTCTTAACATGATGGATGAGGTTGGAAAGCGTGGGATTGCAATTGATACAACGAAGCTATCTCAGCTTTTAGGTATTCCTGTTGTTGAGTCAGTAGCTGTAAAAACAAAAGGCATTCAGGGGCTATTGACACAATTGGATCAAAAGAATTTGTTTGTTGCCCCTTATCATTCTGATCTGAGTCACTTTGACCAAATCAAATATATTACAAAACAAGTCATCTTGAAAAATGATAATGGTGATAAACGAACGGCTTTCTTGGACAAAATATTCTTACATCCAGTTTTTGGATTATTAATATTGACCTTTACCATGTTTGTAATGTTTCAGGCTGTCTTTATTTGGGCTCAACCATTAATTTCCTTTGTTGAGGATTCGATTGCATGGTTTGGTGGGGCAATAGGACCACTGATCACTCATCCACTTTTAAGAAGCTTGATCATTGATGGTGTAATTGCAGGTGCTGGTAGTGTGCTCGCATATATGCCTCAAATTCTGATCTTGTTTTTCTTTATTTTAATTTTAGAAGAATCGGGATACTTACCTAGAGCTGCTTTTTTGTTAGATAAGCTGATGTCTAAAGCTGGTTTAAGTGGGCGTTCATTTATTCCACTACTTTCAAGCTTTGCTTGTGCAATTCCCGGAGTCATGGCGACTAGAAGTATTAGCTCTGAGAGAGATCGTTTAGCAACGATTATGATTGCACCTTTGATGACGTGTTCTGCACGATTACCTGTATATGCTTTGCTGATCGCTGCATTCATTCCAAACAAGTTGGTTTATGGTTGGCTCAGTTTACAAGGTCTAGTTCTGTTCGGGCTTTACATGTCAGGAATTGTATCTGCTTTATTGGTTTCTTTATTTCTGAAATTAGTAAGAAAAGATAAAACTGAAAGTATTTTCATTTTTGAATTACCTACATACCGTATTCCAGATGTGCGAAATGTAGCTTTGGGACTTTATGATAGAGCGACTATATTCTTGAAAAGAGTTGGTGGAATTATTGTCGCACTTTCTATTTTATTATGGTTCTTGGTAACGTTTCCATTACCACCTGATAATCCAACAATGCCACCAATCAATTATAGTATTGCTGGACAGTTAGGGCATCTAATCCATCCAATATTTGCTCCGATTGGATTTACTTGGGAAATTTGTATTGCTTTGATTCCTGCAATGGCAGCTCGTGAAGTGATTATTGCTGCATTAGGAGTGATTTATGCAATGTCTGGTGATGAAGATGCAGTTACCCAGACCTTATTATCTCAAATATCTGGACCAGATGGATGGGGGCTAGCGACAGGTATGTCATTGTTGGTTTGGTTTATCTTTGCCCCGCATTGTTTAGCAACACTAGCAACTATTCGAAGAGAAACAGGGAGTTGGAAACAACCAGTCGTAATGGCTGTTTATCTATTTTCGTTGGCTTACCTATTCTCTTTTATAACTTATCAAGTCATAAGTCGATTTTAATTTAGAAGGAGGCTATTGACATAAATCAATAGCCTCCTTCTAAAGAGGCTTTTAATTTAGTTGTATGATTGCCATTCAATTGATAGTGATAAGCATTTTTTGATGGTGTTTATTTATTTTCTAAGACATTATTAAAAAATTAATATATGGTATTGCATATATATGGTAATTCGAATATAAAGATATTATAAATTATCAAAAGAGCTCAATTCGATGACAACTTCATCAACTGTGACGATTTATCACAACCCAGCTTGTGGGACATCTCGCAACGCTTTGGCTTTGATCCGTAATACAGGGATTGAGCCAACTGTGATTGAATATCTCATTACACCACCTAGTCATGACGAATTAGTTAAATTGATTCAGGATGCAAAATTAACAGTAAGAGAGGCCATTCGCCAGAATGTAGATCCTTATCGGGATTTAGACCTTGATCGTAGTGATTTGAGTGATGAGCAGTTACTTAGTTTTATGCTTGATCATCCAATATTGATTAATCGACCATTTGTTGTTACTGAATTAGGCACTCGCTTAAGCCGTCCTTCTGAAGTTGTCTTAGATATTCTACCATTACCTCAGAAGGGTGCCTTCACGAAAGAGGATGGTGAAAAAGTGATTGATGAAAATGGTCAACGAGTGAATTAAAAATTTTACTTTTTGTATGTGATTATCCGCATATCCAAATAAGTGAATGGGAGTTAAGAATGGACCAAGTTAATTTTTTTAAATGCTTATCAGATGAAACTCGACTCAATATCGTGACTTTAGTCGCTGAGAATAAAGAATTATGTGTTTGTGATTTGACTGAAAAGTTGCAACTGAGTCAGCCAAAGATTTCTAGGCATCTAGCGTTATTGCGTTCTTCTGGTCTCTTACAGGACAGAAGACAAAGCCAATGGGTGTATTACAGCATTAATCCGCAATTACCAATGTGGTGCCATGACGTTCTGAATCTTTTGGTAAGCAGTCAAACCATAGCGAATAAAGCTTCCCAAAATATCCAAATAAATAGTTATTGTGAGTAACAGAGTATGAAATTTCTTTTTTTGTGTACTGGAAATAGTTGCCGTAGCATCCTGTCAGAAGTTCTTTTTAACAGCCGCGCGCCTGAAGGGTGGATAGCTTACAGTGCAGGTAGTAAGCCATCAGGGCAAGTACATCCATTGACCATAGAAACTTTAGAGAATCTTGGTCTTTCAACAGATGGTTTGTGGAGCAAAACCATTGATGATTGTGAACAATATCAACCTGACGTGGTGATTACTGTTTGCGATTCAGCAGCTCAGGAAGCGTGTCCACTATATTTGGGTGGAGCGATCAAGGCCCATTGGGGCTTGGCTGATCCTTCACATTTAGATTTGCCGAAAGAAGAAAAATTAAAAGCATTCCAAGTTACTGTTGATCATATCAACCGCCGCTTAGACGCTTTATTGGCAATAGATACAACTCATATGTCTCGCCCAGATTTGATTGCAGCAATCAATCAAATTTCGCATATTGAATGAGAACATCATGGCTCAACAAAGATTATCCTTTCTAGATCGTAACCTCACTCTATGGATTTTTATCGCCATGGCATTGGGGATTGCGATAGGTGTGTTCTTTCCGCAAGCCTCCGTCGCTTTGGATAAAATGAGTATTGATTCTGTCAATATTCCAATAGCGATTGGTTTGATTCTGATGATGTATCCACCGTTAGCCAAAGTGGATTATGCAGCGCTACCACAAGTGTTTAAAGATAAAAAAACTTTAACTTTGTCTTTGGTACAGAACTGGGTGATTGCACCAGTACTGATGTTTGCATTAGCCATTATTTTTTTGCATAGCTATCCAGAGTACATGACAGGCTTGATCTTGATCGGTTTAGCTCGCTGTATTGCGATGGTTTTGGTGTGGAATGGTTTAGCCTGTGGTGATAACCAATATGTAGCTGCATTGGTGGCATTCAATAGTATTTTCCAGATTTTGTTTTTTAGTACCTATGCTTGGTTATTTCTGACTTTCTTACCGCCATATTTTGGTGTTGCAGGGCAAGTGATCAATGTCGATTTCTGGACGATTACCCATGCGGTATTAGTGTATTTGGGAATTCCATTTTTCCTTGGCTTTATTACACGATTCACTCTAGTGAAAGCTAAAGGTCTTGATTGGTATCAAAATGTCTTTTTACCTAAGATCAGTCCACTGAGTTTGTTGGCTTTATTATTCACGATTGTGGCGATGTTTAGCCTCAAAGGGAACGATGTAGTGAGCTTGCCACTAGATGTCTTGCGTATTGCCATTCCATTGACGATTTACTTTATCGTGATGTTCTTCATTAGCTTCTTTATGAGCAAATGGATGGGGAATGACTACCCTAAAACAACAGCAATTTCGTTTACTGCTGCTGGAAATAACTTTGAGTTAGCGCTGGCTGTAGCGATTGCAACCTTTGGTTTAGCTTCACCTGTGGCATTTACCACAGTGATTGGTCCGTTGGTTGAAGTGCCAGTATTGATTGCTTTAGTTAGCGTGTCTTTATGGCTCAGAAAAAAGTTTTTTAAAGAAGAGGTGTAATTTCTATGACTCTCCCGAATGTAGATATGAATCTTTTGGATCAACCTACTTTAGAAAAAGTGCAAGCTAAAGAGCTGGATCATCCACCACGTATTTTGCTGCTGTATGGCTCTAACCGCGAACGTTCATACAGCCGATTGGCGGTGATGGAAGCAGGGCGTATCTTGGAGCAGTTTGGTGCTGAAGTAAAAATTTTTCATCCGAAAGGTTTGCCCTTACCTGAAGATGCGGACACTGAGCATCCAAAGGTGAAAGAGTTACATGATTTACTCGCTTGGGCAGAAGGGATGGTGTGGTGCTCACCTGAACGTCATGGCTCAATGAGTTCGATTTTTAAATCACAAATTGACTGGATACCATTAGCAGGCGGTGCAATTCGAGCAACGCAAGGAAAAACTTTGGCATTGATGCAGGTTAGTGGCGGTTCGCAGTCCTTCAACAGCTTAAACCAGATGCGTATTTTAGGCCGTTGGATGCGCATGATCACCATTCCTAACCAATCATCTATTCCAAAAGCTTTTTTAGAGTTTGAAGAAGATGGAAGGATGAAACCTTCATCCTTCTATGATCGAATTGTCGATGTAATGGAAGAACTATATAAGTTCACCTTGCTCACTCGTGGACAAAGTCAGTACCTCACAGATCGTTATTCAGAGCGAAAAGAGTCGGCAGAAGAATTATCTAAGCGTGTCAATCAACGTAGCTTATAAACTTTAGGTGATTAGAAATGCAAAAGAGACATTCTAAATTAGTGATCTTAGGTTCAGGACCTGCGGGTTATAGTGCTGCTGTATATGCAGCACGCGCAAACTTAAAACCCACATTGATTGCGGGTATACAACTTGGTGGTCAATTAACAACGACCACTGAGGTAGATAACTGGCCGGGTGACTCAGAAGGTTTAACTGGTCCTGTACTTATGGAGCGAATGCAAGCCCATGCTGAACGCTTTGGCACAGAGATTGTGTATGACCACATCAATGAAGTTGATTTAAGTGTCCGTCCATTTGTGCTTAAAGGCGACATGGAAGAATTCACTTGTGATGCACTGATTATTGCTACAGGTGCGACAGCACAATACTTGGGGCTTGAATCAGAAGCTAAATTCATGGGTCAAGGTGTCAGTGCTTGTGCGACTTGTGATGGTTTTTTCTATAAGAACCAAAAAGTTATGGTCGTGGGTGGTGGTAACACCGCAGTTGAAGAAGCGCTTTATCTTTCTAATATTGCTGAACATGTCACCTTAGTTCATCGTAGAGACAGTTTACGTTCAGAGAAAATTCTACAAGATCATCTTTTTGCCAAAGAAAAAGAAGGCAAAATTAGTATTCTTTGGGGCTTTGTTGCACAAAGATTTGAAAGGCAAAGCGCCCCTAATTGAGCCAAATTTAAGGCGTAACTTGGGTAAGTGGTCGACCTAATTCCGTAAATCTGTTGAGGACTGCTACACGTGCATGAACCTCATTGACTTGGCTATCAAAGCTCCTTGCACTGAGTTTATCTCCTAATAATTTGATGCAGTGCATTTTAGTCTCAACCAAACTTC
>NZ_KE007350.1 GCF_000400715.1 Acinetobacter genomosp. 15BJ
TCGAGAAATTTTTACCATTCAATCAATGAAATATTTTCGATTGATCAACCAGTAAAAATCCACACAAGTTGTTCTTCTATTCTCTTAATGATCTTCTCGATGATTCGTCATCATCAAGCTAGGTCGGCTATATTACTCTCAATTTCTTAAAAGTCAACAGGTAATTTAGATATTTAGCAAACTTATCAACCAATCCAAGAATCTAACCTCTCTAGCCAAATCCTTGTTTCTCAACAAGTTTTTATCTGCATCACCGCCGATGGATGTGCATTCTACAGCATTTCAGGTCAGGTGCAAGTGCTTTTAAAAATTAAATTATTCGGTTGTTTTATTTTTAAACTCTAACTCATCTAATTAACTGATTTATATAATTTAAAATTTATTAATTATCTTAAAAGTGAATTTAAACAAACTAAGTATTTGTATTTTAATATTTTTATTTAAAATTTGCTTCTATTATCAGCAAAAAAGCAGCTTTATTCTTATATTTGGCCTTCATTTTGAACACAACATTTCATTCGAGTATCTGTCTAGCACCCTCTTCATGTTTAAAATTCCATCATCCAAAATAAAAACAACGGCTTTGATCGCTCAAAACCGTTGTTTTCAGTATTGTAATAAGTGCTTTCTCTTAAGAAGTACTACCTCTCACAATATTTAAGAAGTAAAGATGACGCTCATATTGATCAATAATGTCTTGGATTAAATCTTCTTGTGTCCAATCCATCACATCATAGTTCTGCCCACCCTCTCTTAAGAAGACTTCTGCTTGGAAGTAATTGGCCTCATCTTCCTCTGCTCGTCCCAACATAAAACTTGGTGGAACTGTGGCATGTGAAATCACTTTATAAGTGAAGTTAATTTCATGATGATGATCGACATGCAGTTGCAGACCATTTTCAATTTCGCGTATCTCCACTTCCAAGTGACGGCGTTTAAATTCACGTTGAATACTTTCGAAAGCCTTACGGACTTGCGTATCGATATACTGCTGAACTTCTTCCTCAGTATGCGGATAATGCATAATCAACCCCAAACGTTGCTGCCAACTCCTTGGGTTATTAATCGCTCGTGGTGTAATTCGTGCTTCCTGAATCGCTTGCATCTTGATGACATCTAGCTTCAAGGCTTTGAGTAATCCCCAACTCATTAGCAACATAATAAAAGTAAAAGGCAATGCACTCATAATGATGGAAGATTGTAGCGCCGATAAACCGCCTACCAATAATAGGACGATTGCTAACGCTGCCATCAATACCGTCCAGAACAGACGCTGCCATGTTGGTGAGTTTTCAGTTTTAGATGTCAGATAATCGGTAACCAAAGCACCTGAATCGGCCGATGTCACAAAAAAGAGCATCACCAACACCGTTGCCAACAAGCTCATTACACCAGAAAACGGTAAATGATTGAGGAATTCAAATAAAGCGACTGAAGAATCGTTTTGTACCGCCTGAATCAAGGACACATTATGCTCTTGCAAAATGCTAAACAGCGCTGCATTGCCTAGGAAGCCCATCCAGATAATGGTAAAGCCTGTTGGAATCAGTAACACACCAACAATAAATTCACGGATAGTTCGACCGCGTGATACACGTGCAATGAACATCCCCACAAATGGTGACCATGAAATCCACCATGCCCAATACATAATGGTCCACCCTCCAATCCAACCATTTGGTTGATAGGCGTAGAGGTTAAAGGTCATGCCAAATAGGTTCGACATATACGAACCCATATTTTGAATGGTGGTTTGCAGCAAGTAGATACTTGGGCCAGCAATAAATACAAAGGCTAACAATACCAAAGCCAAGATCAGATTTAGTTCAGAAAGGCGTTTCACCCCTTTATCCAGACCTAAAAATACTGACATTGAAGCAAGAATACTCACAAAGACAATTAAGCCAACTTGAACTTGACTACTTTGCTCAATACCAAACAGATAATGCAGACCCGAGTTGATTTGCGTCACACCAAAACCTAGAGAGGTCGCCACCCCAAAAACCGTACCAATGGTGGCAAAGGTATCAATGCTGTCGCCCCAAGGGCCATAAATTTTCTTACCAATAATTGGGTATAAGGCTGAACGGGTTTTTAACGGTAGATTATGCCGATAAGCAAAATAGGCTAAAGCTAATCCGACCACGGCGTAGATTGCCCATGCATGCAAGCCCCAATGGAAAAAAGTGATCCTCAAGGCTTGTTGTGCAGAAGCTACACTTTCAGGGTCACCGCTGGGTGGGCTGACATAGTGCATCACAGGTTCAGCCACACCGAAGAACATTAACCCGATCCCCATCCCTGCGGTAAACAGCATGGCAAACCATGAGCCATTGCTATATTCGGGTTGGCTGTGATCAGGGCCTAATTTAATTTTCCCACTGGCCGAACAGGCAATATAAATCAGTAAAATCAAAAACACCGCAACTGATAGGACATAGAACCAGCTAAACGAGTCCGTGATCCACTGCTTTAATTGTTGAGTCAAAAATTCAAATGAACTCGGTGCGATAATGACAATTGCCAGAAAAATCGCAATGATAATCACCGTGCTTAAAAACACGTTTGGGTTCACATTCTCAAAATGCGAAGATGGCTTGGAAGGCATAATTCCCCCACGTTATTCTAATGATAATGGACAAGCCATGACGGCCAAAGAAGACATTCACAATGTGAATAAAAGCGAGCTTAAAGCATGAAAAACTCGATACTAATTATAAAAAATGTGAAAAATAAAGCAGTTGTAATGCTGTAACAAAGCTATTCTTTATCATTCGAGTGTTTCGGCGCATGCGCAATATACTGCAACGCGATTAGACGAGACACTACCACAGCCAAATACATCACCCCACCAAACATTTGCAGCATCGCAAGTACTCTTGCCGCAGGGCTGATCGGGATTAAATCCGATAATCCAGTTGCGGACTGTAGGCTAAAACTCAAAAACAATAAATCGAGCCAATGTTGTAAGGCTTGAGGTTGGTTGGGATTTTGAAAACTATTTGGCAGGATTAACTGACAGATACTATATAAAAAGGCAAAACCCCAAGCGATGAGGGTAAATACTGCCCCCGCCGCAAACAATTCATCTTTGGTGAGATAACGATCCGCAAACATATAGCGCAACAAACCATATGCTGCATAGAAATAAGCCAATGCTTCAAAACTATGTGCGACGATCTGAATCATCAAATTGCTATAGCCAATAAAAATCAGGATCGAAAATAAAAAAGCACCACTCACAAAAACCAGTCCCCAAAAGGTAAATACAGGCGTTTGCCGAATCACTTTAGCGATGATCAGTAAAGCCAATACCCCCAATGACCAAGTTAAGGCACGAAATTCGCTATCGCCATAGGTGAGCATCGCCAAAATTAACAAGGCCAATTGAACCAGCAATAACCATGCAGATGGAAGTAAACGAAAGCCCTGCCAAAATTGTTTTAACGTTTGCATGTTGTTTTCCTGAATCTTGTTATGGTTTTCATTTTTGTTGAGTGCATCATACTGCATCTAAAAAAGAAACGATCATTTTAGACAGTTCTTGTTGCAGTCGTTGTTCTTCAATGAGAAAAGTATTTTTACTGGCATAACGCATCATGGTAAATAAGGTACTGTTAATAACCACAAAAGACTTGTGCTTTAAAGTCTCAAAATCCCAATGCGGATAATAACGCCCAAACAAATACATGCCGATTTCCAAGAAGTGTTGCTCCAACACCTGCGCCGCTTCCGAGTCACTATAGGCATGCCAGTTTTTTAAGATCTCGATAAAAAAACCTTGATCGGATTTCAAAGATTCAAAGCCAAAAGCAATACTTAATGTGATGATGTCTTGAATAGAGGTTTGTTGTTGTAGCATCACCAACTGTTTTACAGCTTGCCCCAAACTTTCACTTTTACGCAATAAGAGTTCTGCGATGATTTGTTCTTTATTTTCAAAATACTGATAAATCGATCCAACACTAACGCCTGATTTTTCAGAGATTTTAGGTGTGGTTACCTGTAAAACCCCATATTCAGAAATACATTTCTGCGCTCCTTCCAAAATGCTTTCGACAATCATTTTGGCACGTTGCTGCTGTGGTCGTTTTCTCATAAACAGACTCGACTGGAATGCGAATTGAATGCGAATAATTATTCATATTAAGCTTTGATTAAATAACAATCACAGGCTTTATGCAATGCAAAGCATCGTTAAACCTAAACGCTTGGCTGCGTTTGAAGATATGAATCAATCCAATCTCAAAACCAGAATTCTGAGTTATATAACCCATCAACAGGTACAACCCAGTTATGAAGAATATCAGGCGCTGAATACCGCTCTGCAAAGTGGTGATGCGCCGATGGATCAACTGCTGCTATGGGTGCTTCAGAATCCAAAACAGCATCGTAAATACTTTGAAACCGCGCTATATCAAGGCCTCGATAAACTGCCACATGAAATTCCTGAACTCACCGCCTTCTTCCAATTCGTTGAACAAAAACCTGCTTGGTATGATCAAAACAAAATTGATGCTGCACTGAAATTTACCTATCGTTTGGGGATCAACAACGGTCTCATCCTCCGAGATTTATCCCTAATGACAGGCTATATGTACCCTGGTTTTAATCAACCCTTGGTACTGACAGGCGCATTAAAAAAACAAGCAGGTACACGTTTGGCTGAAACCACCAAATGGTGGGTAGACATCACCGAACAAAATGGTTTTGAACGTTTTAGCAAAGGTTTCACCTCAACCATTTTTGTGCGTTTTATTCATTCACTCGTGCGTCATCAACTACAAAAATCAGAAAAATGGGATGCCGAAACTTGGGGAATTCCGATCAATCAATATGATCAGGCGATGACCAATATCGCTTTTAGTGGTGTGGTATTGCTTGGGATACGGGCTTTAGGCATTTTTCCGAGTAAACAAGAAGTTGATAGTTTTTTACATTTTTGGAAATATGCAGGCTGGCTAATGGGCGTTGAAGAAAAATGGTTAGTCGATCAAGAAGCCGATGGCTGGAAACTGATTTACTGGATGCACTTCGCGCACCCTCAATCTGATGCCAGCAGCGTTTCATTGGGTTCCAGTCTTTCCAAAGAACCCTTTGAACGTAAATATCGTTATCTACGTTCTTTCCAACAAAAACTGGCGTATAAGCAGCATCTCGAGATTACTCAATTTTTTATTGGCCGTAAGAAAATGCAGAAGCTCGGCTTAGCTCCACAATCGGCATCATGGTTTGCTTATTATCTGATTGGTCGCAATCTCGCACTGTATACAGGTGCTAAACATATTCCAAAATTAAATAGCTTCCTTGAACAAAATGGACGGCATTTACAACGCATTGGCTTATCGTTATACCGCAACCAAGCACAGCAACTGGCCAGTATGCATCAATAAGCCATAAAAAAAGCCCTCAATCAATGAGGGCTTTTATTTTATGTTTGGTTTTAATTAGTGATCTGACGCGCCAGACGCACCGATCCCTGTCATTGAACGAACAAACTGAGCATCAAAGGCCTTACGCTCTTTCTCCGCACGTGCTGACTTGTCTGTTACAGAGAAGAACCAGCAGCAGAAGAATGAGAGTGGCATTGCAAATAATGCTGGACCATTGAATGGGTTTGGCGCAGTTTCAGAAATTGCCAAAGTATCCACCCAAACTGCTTTAGACAGAATGATTAGGCTCACCGCACCAACCAAACCAACTACACCACCAATCACTGCACCACGTGTGGTCAAGCCTTTCCAGAACATTGATAACACGAGGATTGGGAAGTTTGCACAACATGCGACTGAGAATGCTAAACCCACCATGAAGGCAACGTTTTGCTTCTCAAACAAAATACCCAAGATCATGGCAAAGATTGCTAAACCTAAAGTTGCAATTTTTGACATCTTCAATTCAGATTCAGGAGTCGTTTTGCCTTTTTTGAACACGTTGGCATATAAGTCATGTGAAATCGCTGAAGCACCTGACAGGGTCAAACCAGCTACCACCGCAAGAATTGTTGCGAATGCGACTGCTGAAATAAAGCCCATGAACAAGTCACCACCCACTGCATCACTTAAATGCACGGCAGCCATGTTGTTACCACCAACCAACTCTAATTTTCCTGTTACTGCCGCTTTTGCAACATCAAGGAATTGTGGGTTGTTCGCAACAAACAGGATTGCACCGAAACCGATAATGAAGGTGAGCAGATAGAAGTAACCAATAAAGCCTGTTGCAACCACAACTGATTTACGTGCTTCTTTCGCATCTTTTACTGTAAAGAAACGCATAAGGATATGAGGTAAACCTGCCGTACCAAACATCAAAGCAAGACCAAGTGATAACGCATCAATTGGGTTTGCCGCGAGTTTACCCGGCCCCATGATTTTGGATGCTTCCTCCCAGCTCATGCTATGCGCTTGGCTATACACACCAATGGCTTGGTTAAACATATTGGTGAAGCTAAAGCCAACTGCTTTCATCACCATAAAGGCCATGAAAGTCGCGCCACTGAGTAACATCACCGCTTTGATGATCTGTACCCAAGTCGTTGCCAACATACCACCGAAGATCACATAAGCCATCATCAATAGACCGACGATCACAACTGCGATGTTGTAGTTCAAACCGAATAGCAATTTGATCAACTGACCTGCACCCACCATCTGTGCAATCAGGTAGAACGCAACCACAACCAATGAGCTAAATGCTGCCAAAGTACGGACTGGCTTTTCTTCCAAACGGAATGACACCACATCTGACAAGTTATATTTACCCAAGTTACGTAAGCGTTCCGCAACCAGGAAAAGTACAATTGGCCAACCCACCATAAAACCAAGTGAGTAAAGTAAGCCATCAAAGCCTGAGCTAAAAACTAATGCTGAAATACCCAAAAATGATGCCGCTGACATATAGTCACCCGCAATCGCCAAACCATTTTGGAAACCACTGATTCCACCACCAGCTGTATAAAAGTCTTGTGCAGATTGAGTTTGCTTTGCCGCCCATTTGGTAATGAACAATGTGAAACCGACAAAGATCGTAAACATAATGATCGCGTGCCAGTTGGTCGCCTGCTGTTCAGCAGCACCTAGGTCTGGACTCGCGAATGCAATACTTGAGCAGCAAAAACTGAGCAGCGTGAACAGTATCGCTTTAAATGATGTCCCTTTCATCTCAGTGCATCCCTTTTTCATGTGCAATGGCCTCAACTTCCTTGAGGGCTGCTTCATTCAGTTGGTCAAGTTTAGTATTGGCAATATAGGAATACACACCACATAAGATAAATGACAATACAATAATGCCTAAACCAAGGGGAATTCCCCATGTGGTCACACCACCGCTAAATGAACTTGCTAAAAATTCTTTGTTATAGCCAACCAAAAGCATAAACCCAACGTAGATAAACAGCATGATTGCTGTTAATGTCCAACTTAATGTGCGCTTTTTGCTGACCATCTCTTGAAACTTTGGATTATGTAGAATTCGATCTACCTGTGAATCATCCATAATTGACTCCTTATTTTTGTGTCCAACCGTGGACCCCTTTTTCACATGGGATTTTTCATTATCCAAAGTAACAAGATTATGCTTGACTCGTAACTTAGACTTTGGTCTCTAAATGACAATCTCTGCTCCTTGCTATACCTGCACTTCGGGTATGATAAAAAATGGAATTTGATCACGTGAGCAATATGAACAGTTGGCTTATTCTTGGTGTGCTTGCCCTGTATATTGTGCTGTTATTCGGCTGCGCTTTTTTTGGTGAAAAACATGCCAGCCGTTTAAGTACCCGCGGCCGTATGCTACTGTTTAGTTTGACTTTAGGCGTCTATTGCTCATCATGGACCTTTTACGGCGCGACGGGTGCTGCGGTACGTCAGGGGGTTATTTTTCTACCGATTTATCTTGGTCCCTTGCTGTTCATCTGGTTTGGTTATGACATCTGGAAACGCTTAGGTCGGATTCGTCAACATCATGCGATTTCTTCGATTGCCGATTTTGTCGCAGCGCGTTATGGCAAAAGTGGTAGCTTGGCCGCACTGGTAACGATTCTTGCCGTGATTGCGATCGTGCCTTATCTGGCTTTGCAACTGCGTGCCATTGCTCTTAGTGCATCGGTTATTCTTGAGCAAAATGCGCATATCCATACCACCACCAATAGTGTGTTAGTGCTGACTGCGGTACTGGCGATCTTGGCAATGATTTTTGGCACACGCCATATTGCACATACTGAACAGCATGGCGGTTTAATGTTGGCCGTCGCATTTGAGTCCTTTGTTAAACTATTTGCTTTGCTCTGTGTCGCTGCTTTTTTCTTATTACAATCACCTGACAATATCAAACAGGTCAGTAGCGATGTCAGTCAGCATTTCCATGACCTACAACAACTGGGTGTGCCTGAAACCTTTTGGGTACAAACCTTGCTCGCAGGCTTAGCGATGATTTGCTTGCCGCGTCAATTTCATGTGGCGGTCGTCGAATTACGGGATGAAAAGCATATTCGTGGCGCACGACGCTGGTTCGCGGCCTATCTCATTCTCACTGTGATTGCGATTATTCCGATTGCCAGTTGGGCTTTACACTCTTTACCTGAATCACTTGGTACACCTGATATTGCAGTATTGGCTCTACCTTTAAGCTATCAACAAGAATGGTTGGCTTTATTGGCCTTTTTAGGCGGCTTTTCAGCTTCGACAGGCATGCTATTGGTGGCTTCAGTGGCACTGTCGATCATGCTTAGTAATGACCTGATCATGCCTGCATTATGGCGCTTTAAAATCATTTCTCGCCATGATCAGCACCTACCTCGCGTGCTCAAATTGACGCGTCGCATCAGTATCGTCAGTGTGATGCTATTGGGCTTCTTATTCTTCCATTTCTTTAACGATATCAATCAGCTTTCAGTCTTTGGCTTATTGGCTTTTAGTGCGGTGGCACAGTTTTCTCCAGCCCTGATTGGTGGACTATACTGGCGTGGTGCAAGTCGCCAAGGGGTTTATGTCGGCTTACTCATGGGCTTTGCCATGTGGAGCTACACGCTACTATTTCCAACGGTATTGCGCAGCCTGCCAGATCACTATCAAGAATTTGCGCAACACCTATTATTATTTGGTCCATTTGATATCAATGGTCTACGTCCTGAGGCCCTACTCGGATTTGAATCCTTTGCTCCCCTCACCCACGGCGTGTTGTGGTCACTGGGTCTTAACGTGGTGTTGTATATCTGGGTTTCACGCCTCTATCGTCCAAGTGTTGCTGAGCAAATTCAGGCGGAAAGCTTTTTCTATTATGAAAGCAAACCGTTGCCATCAGCTCAATCCAATACCGATCTAACTGATCTACACCTCAATGCCGCACGCCTGAAAGTCGGTGATTTACTGGCTCTGGCCAAACGAGTCACGGGCGATAAGCCAACACTTCAAGCCTTCCAACAGTTTTGTGAACAAAACCATGTGGTGTTAAATGAAAATCACGTTGCCAATGGTATGTGGTGGCGTTTCACTGAGCAGTATCTGGCAGGGATTATTGGTGCCGCTTCTGCCCGTACCTTATTGACCACTGCCATGATTAACAATGGTTTGGCACTTGGGCAAGTCGCCAATATTCTTGACCAAGCCTCACAGTGGCAACGCTTTAACCAAAACTTACTCATGACCATGATCGATCATATGACCCAAGGCGTCAGTGTGGTGGATAAAAATATGTGTCTGGTGGCATGGAACAATCAATATCTCAAGCTATTTGATTATCCTAAGGATCTGGTCTACGTCGGCTGTCCGATTGCCGATCTGATTCGTTATAACGCCGAACGTGGTGAATGTGGTCCGGGTCCTGTCGAGGAACATGTGCGTAAACGACTGCACTGGATGAAAGTCGGTAGTGCGCATGAGTTCGAGCGGATCCGTAAAGATGGTTTGGTTATTCAGATGCGTGGTAATCCCATTGAGGGCGGTGGTTTCGTCACAACTTTCGCTGATATTACCGCCTTCCGTGAAAATGAAGCCGTGCTGGAAGAACGGGTCAGTGATCGAACTCAGCAACTTGCCAATGCATTGACCGAGCAACAACTGGCACTAGAACAAGCCGATAAAGCCAATCAATCGAAAAGCCGCTTCCTTGCCGCAGCCAGTCATGACTTATTACAGCCGATGCATGCTGCCCGTTTATTTAGTACCGCTTTAGAGCAAAGTGTGCATTCAACGGAAGACCAACAGACCTTGCAACAACTGGATCGCGCACTCTATGGCGCAGAAAGTATGCTCTCTGCATTACTGGATATTGCCCGTTTGGAAGGTGGTACGATTCAGCCAAAGCGCCAAGCTTATGCGCTGCATGACTTATTAAATGATCTAGAATTACAGTTCAAATCGATTGCTGCTCAACGCAATATTCATCTGTCTGTTCACGACACTAAATTTTGGGTCGATACCGATCCGCAATGGATGCGACGTATTATCCAGAACTTTGTCAGCAATGCATTGCGTTATACGGCACAAGGTCGTGTGGTGGTTGGCGTGTTACGTTCTGCACAACGCCCGAACTATATTCGTATCGGGGTTTGGGACACGGGACCCGGTATTCATGAACAACAACGCCTCAAACTATTCCAAGAATTTGAACGCTGTGGCCATACTTCGCCTTGGGGAGAACAAGGTCTTGGTCTCGGACTTGCCATCGTACAACGTATGACCAGCCTGCTTGATTTTCCTGTGCATGTCTATTCGGAACTGGGTAAGGGCTCCTGCTTCATGATTGAAGTACCACTCGCTGAAGCACCCAAAACTCAAATGGCAATACCGCATGTTCCAGCACTGCAACATACCGCCTATAAAGTGTTGTGCTTGGACAATGACGAAACCATTTTAGAAGGAATGCGGACTTTACTCAGCAAATGGGGCTATCAGATTTTTACTGCAACAGAACCTGAGCAAGCACTACGACTGATTGAACAAGAGGATATTCAGGTCTGGCTGATCGACCAGCACTTAAACCATGATCAACGTGGTCTAGACTTTATCGAACAACATCGACTGGCGCATATTCCAGTCGCATTGATTACCGCAGATTCTGACCAAGAACTGCCACAATACTTAAAACAGCAGAATATTGTGTTGTTGAGAAAGCCACTTAAACCTGCAGGCTTACGTGCGTGGCTATCTGGTTTAAAAATCATGCCCATGCAATAACTAGCAAAATATTTTGCAACATAGGCCAAAATGATCAAAACAATGCATTTTGGTCGATGATCAATTGACCAAAGTGCTCAAATCATTATTGGCTATGGCAAAAACGTTCACTTACATTAGTGAACGTTTGTACACTTACTTACAATTTAACAAGTGCCTGTTTTTATTATTAAATTTTACCCTTAAAATTACATCTACAACTTTAGTCGTATTCTACTTGTTTTCTCGATACCGCATAAATTGATCAAGTTAAACGAAACCTAGACCTCGGCTTGTTGGGTTTCTCATTACAAATTGTCAAAAAGGACATTGATCATGAATAACAGTCACCCTTCAACTGACCATAGCTCACAACAGTTTTATCGCCAATACAGTGCGAATGCCCTGTTACCTGAACTGGACTGGCAAACCATCTTTGTGCACAGCAAACTGGATGAAACACATTTACGCGCATTGAATACGCTTTACCAAGCCGCTGTTCCGCTGGCACTCAATGTATTTAATCAACTCAATTTTGATGTGTTTGCACCCGCTGCTTATCACCCACAAGGCTTAGGTTTATTTGAAAAACTGGCACAACAGGAAGAAAAGTTTCTAGACGCTCTCGAAACTGAATCGGCTCATCTCGACCATGAAAGCCGCCATCAAATCTGGAGTATGTTGTTGCGCGGTGGTGCGGTACTGGTGTTCAAAGCATGGTTAGGTCATGTCAAAGGTGGCGAAAACCAACTGGATAAAACCCAGTTTGATGAACTTTCAGATTTACTGTTTATCAAAACACGTCCTGAACAATTAGCACAACGCTTAAAAGTCGATGCCAATGCCGCTTTGACGCACATTTTCTTAATGTATGAAAATGATGTGTTCTTAGACCATTTTAATAGCTTGGAAACAGCCGCTTTATTTGTTGATTTAGGCGTTTATGATGCTGCATTTTTAAGTCTGCGTGATGATCGTGTGGCCGAATATCTCAAAACCAAAGGCTATGTGACCCAAGAACAAATCGATGACTTGCAATGTGCTTTAAATCCATTGTATTGCGATAGCTTAATGCCAAAACAAGACTGTTTGGCTTAAGCTCAGAAAAAACAAGGTGGCTCAGCCACCTTGTTTTTGTTAATTAGAACTTCATGCTCATACGCATCCAGTAATTTCGACCCGTATTATTGAATTGCTCTTCACTGGCATAACCAAAACCCGAACTACCGGCCTTATTGAGGTGCTCGGTATAGGTCTTATCCAAAACGTTATCTATTCCTACAGAAAGATCGACATTTTTATTAAGACTATAACTACCATTCAATGAAACCGTTGAGAAACCTGCACTTGGTTTCAAGTCATAACCGACGATGTTACCTTGATGCAAACTAATGCGATTTTGCTGATCCACCACGCGCCACAACATACCGAGCGTATATTTATCAGCGACATAACGTAGATTTACACGCCCTTCTAAGGGTGCAATTTGTGGCAACGGAGTATTATCCGTGGTATTTTTCCCCCACGCATACATCGCACTTACATCCGCTTGAATGTGATCAGTAAATTGATAACCAATCCCTGCCTCAGCACCCGCAATGGTTGCATCCACATTCTTCGCGCCAGCAGTAATGCCACTGCTACCATGCCCGCCATGTCCACCTGCATGCATATGGCTATGATCGTGATAATTCATCAGAATATAGTCATCAATCAGCCCTGCGTATGCCGACACCCATGAGTTAAATGCCCCCTGCTGCTGAGTGAAACCCAGATCTAACTGCAAGGTTTTCTCTGGGCGTACCCCATTAAAGGTATTGCTTGAACCAGCATTACCATGTTCAGGACTGAATAACTCCCAATAATCTGGCATACGTTCGACATAACCCAAACCCACATAACTGTTCAAGCCATGCTCGGCATTTTGATTTTCCAAACGAACAAAAGCACTGGGTAAAGTTTTTTCAAGCTGGGTATTGAAGCCCTTATTTTTAGAATCAGCACGCTCATCATCAACAGTGACTTGGTCTACGCGAGCACCTGTCACGATCTTATTCTGCGGATTCAATTGATAAGTCAACTCACCAAAAGCACCATAAGACTGGAAGCGCATATCCTGACGGAAGGGTACATTCATCGATGGCATGGTCGGCGAGAACATACTGCCGCCATGTTTATTAAACTGAGAATCGACCCCAGTCATTAAACTCCATTGATCCCATTCAGAAGTCATAGCCAAACGCGAGTTCAAGGTACGGCGTGTCACTTGCATGGCCATCGGGTTTGGCATCAACATGCTGTGTCCACCATGTTGCATTTCAACCAATGGTGGTGTGCGCAAACTATAGTTATCCATGATATGGTCGTTATAGCTGTAGTTCACCTGAGCTTCAATTTTCTTGATTACATCAGTGACATTCTTCTTTTCAAAACGCAGACCTAAACTTTCACGGGCGAATTGTGCACCATCCATTCCACGCCCAGCATATTCAGCCTCACCATCCGCTTTACCACCTGTCAACTCAAGCCAAGTGTTTTCATCTGGTGTCCAGCCCAATGCAACATCGGCATTCCAGCGTTCCCATGAAGACGGTATGGTGTTGCCATCCCCATCTCGATAACTATTCGATTCAGAACGGTTGGCATTTAAGCGGATATATTTTTTCTCGTCACCAATCGCCGCTTCAACATTCTGATCTAAACGCCCAAATGAACCCCACAATACACTCGCCTGTCCACGATATGGTTTTTCTTGCGTGAGCTTTTCAGGTTCACGTTCAAAAATCACTGTTGCTGCTGAACCAGTATTAGCATATTGAACCGTTTGTGGCCCTTTAATCACTGAAATCCGATCATAGCTTTCAGGAGAAATATAAGAGGTCGGTGCATCCATACGTGCAGGACATGCACCAAGATTCTCCGTACCATCGGTTAAAATCTTGATGCGGGAGCCAAACATACCGCGGAAAGTCACATCTCCATTGGTACCACCGCTTTGTATTGAGTTAAACCCCATAATACTTTGTAGATAGTCGGCACCATCTGTCGCAGGGATGGGTTGAATCGGTTTCTTAGGGTCGGCTTGCACCACTAAACCATTGCTCTCATTCGGTTGTTGTGCAGTGACCACAATCGGTGCCAGTGAGACATGTGCCTGCTCATGCTGAACAGGTTCTGCCCACGCCATTGCGGTATTTGAAGCAGCCAAGATCGCAACCGTCAGCGGTTGTAATAAAAATTTAGGTTGAGCCATGATCGGTCTCTCTTAAAACATAGATAAAACAGAGTCAGAGTTCCAAAAAACCCTAACGAAAAGAAAGTCTTAATTTATGCAAAGAGTGGCGGAGCCCGCCCTTGAGGCAATAAGAACAACCGTTGCAGTGCAAAATAAACATGCTTAAAGGCTTGTTGATACGCAACTAAACGGATTTGGATACGGACCAGAACTTCTTTCACCCCCAATTCAGGCGGCAATACCAGATTGGCATAGACCGTACAGTACTGACATTGGTGGTTAGGATCGTGATGATCATGTTGTGGTATGGATACTTGAACATGTTCAAGTTGATGCTCATGCCGCAGAGATGCATGAACCGAATGGCTATGCGAAGCTTGTAGCTTAGGCAACAGCAACGCCTGAGTAATGGTTTCACATACAGGCGCGATTTGATATTGCTTCGGAAGTAGCGGCTGCAAGAAAACCGCAATCTGCAAACAGACCGCGGTTAAAGCAAGCAGCAAGCCACAACGAAACAAAGAGAACATCTTAAAAAAGTGTCTATCGCTTAACGGTTACTTTTTCTTTTTCACGTTGGCGAACCACTTTTTCCACTTTCTCACGTGCACGTTGACGCTTTAATGGCGATAAATAATCAACAAAAAGTTTGCCATTTAAGTGATCCATTTCATGTTGGATACAAACAGCGAGAAGTTCGTCAGCTTCTAACACAAATGCTTGACCTTCAAGGTTAATTGCCTCGATTTTTACGCGTGACGGACGCTCAACTTTGTCGTATATTTGAGGCACAGAGAGACAGCCTTCTTCATACGGCTGAGTATCTTCGGTCAGTGGAATGACTTTGGGGTTAATGAACACCATTGGTTGGTTTTTCTCTTCAGAGATGTCCATAACAATAAGCTGAATATGATGATCAACCTGAGTTGCCGCTAAACCTATACCCGGCGCCTCGTACATGGTTTCAAACATATCTGCTGCAAGCTGACGAATATCATCAGTGACTTCTTCGACTGGTTTGGCGATGGTACGAAGGCGGGGATCAGGAAAACTTAGAATAGGTAATAAGGCCATACAGTCGTCCTCACTTATGCCATTGATCAAAAAACCAACTAAAGGGAATACTTGATCAAAAAATTGTGTGTAAAGTCGTTATTATAACGCAACTACACACATAATTTTTAGGAATTATGATAATGAAAAAGGTTTTAAACGGCATACACTCATTTCATGCCTTGGGGTTAAAAAAACAACTGATTGCCGCTGCAATTTGTGCGGGATTAGGCATGAGCATTAATTTCGCCCACGCAGCCAGCCCAAATGTCAGCCCACCATCAGTGAAAGTCGGTGCGCCACATGTTTATGTGGTGAAAAAAGGCGATACGCTTTGGGATATCTCAGGGAAATTTTTAAGTAAGCCTTGGCGCTGGCCAGAAATATGGGCAAGCAATAAACATGTGAAAAACCCGCACTGGATTTATCCAGGCGATCGCTTACTGCTGTGTAGCTTGAATGGTAAACCATTGATTGGTAAAGATGAAGGTGATGGTTGTGATGGGATTATTCGTCGCTATACAGGCAATACCTCAAATTTACGTCCTCAAGTCCGTGTTGAGGCCTTGAACAATAGTGTTCCTGTCATTCCTTTGGCACATATTCAACAATGGTTAGAGCGTACTTCGGTCCTGCCAGCAGACGCGATTGCCAATACGCCTTATATCTTGGGTACAGCAGACAACCGCGTACTTGCAGGTAAAGGTCAAAGTGTTTATGTGCGTGGTAAAGGCCTTGAAAATGGTCAACGTTATGGCGTATTCCGTGAAGGTGAACCGTACATTGTATTGGACCAAAATGGCAAGAAACAGAATCTTGGGGTTGAACTGACCCAAGTGGCTTCGGCTGTTGCGATTCGCAATGAGAATGACATCACCACGGTTGAGCTCACCGATAGTTATAACGGTGAAGTTCGTCGTGGCGATCGAGTTATGGCTGAACAAGATGCCATGCTACCGACTTTATTCTACCCAATTGATGCCAATCAGGTAAAAGACGGCGGCAAAATCATTCGCGTGATGGGTTCAATTGGCACAGCAGCCAAAAATGGCGTGGTCACCGTTGATCGTGGCACCGCTGATGGCGTTGAAATTGGTCAAGTGTTCAGTGTCTATCAAGATGGCGAAGTAGTCAGAGATCCAAAGACCAAAGAGAAAGTGAAACTCCCTGGACAATACCTAGGTAGTGCCATGATCTTTAAGAGTTTTGATCGTATCAGCTACGCCTATATCCTTGAAAGCGAGCTGCCGATCAAGCTTGGCTCGGATATTAAACCACCTCGTTTAGATGACTAAGTAAACGCCTATGTTGAATCAATTATCACCTCATCACTATCACACTGTGTTGGTGTGGTACTTGGTTCAGCATTCGCTGTCGAGTTTCAGCAAAATTCAGCAGCACTTTGGTGATTGTGAACAAGCAACACAGCCTCATCGTTTCTCAGAATGGTCTCAACTGGGCTTACACGCCAATCACTTAAAACGTTTAGCAGAATTTCAAAGCCCTCAGGGTCAACAACAATTCCAACAACTACTTGATCTGGTTTGCAAATATAGCGACTTTATTTTAACGCCTGATGATATTGGCTACCCAACTCAGCTACTGCCTTATGCAGATCGTCCTCCCATTTTATTTGGACAAGGTCAGGCACAAGCCTTATTACAACCACAGATTGCCATGGTGGGCAGCCGTAAACCGAGTCCACATGGACGCCAAGTCGCTTATGATTTTGCCTATTATTTAAGTGAAAAAGGCTTTTATATCAGCAGTGGTTTGGCACACGGTATTGATCAAGCCGCACATCAGGGTGGATTGGCACATCAGCGGACCATTGCAGTGACGGGTACAGGCCTCGATAGCGTCTACCCTGCTCAGCACAAACAACTGGCACAACAAATTACCCAGTCTGGAGCCATCGTGACCGAGTTTCTGCCGACCACGATGCCCTTACAACAACACTTCCCAAGACGTAATCGAATTGTCAGCGGCCTGAGTCTGGGTGTATTGGTGGTTGAGGCTGCACTGAAGAGTGGTTCTCTCATTACCGCGAATGAAGCAGCCAATCAAGGTAAAATGGTATTTGCAATTCCTGGACATATTTATAGTGAACACCATCAAGGCTGTCATCAACTGATTCGCGAAGGTGCGATTCTGGTCGATCATCCCGAACAGGTCATCGAAGATTTAGCGCTACCAACGCAATGGCAAGCCCAACAACACTCAACAGATGAAGCCAGTACCACTCCTCCGCCAAGCTTGCCCGCACATTTGATTGTGTTGTATCAGAGTCTGGACTGGATTGGACAAGATTTGGACCAACTGGCTCAGTGCCATCCAATCACAATTGCAGAGCTGACCGCCCAACTAATGGAATTGGAATTACTGGGTTTATGCCTACAACAAGCAGGACGCTATTTACGTTGTCGCCCAATGCATTAAACTAGCCATACTCTCTCCTGTTTTCACATAAATCCCATGATTACTTCCTCTATTTCTGAAGCAGCTCAACTTTTAAAACAAGGACAAGTTCTAGCTTATCCGACAGAAGCAGTTTGGGGCCTGGGTTGTGATCCCTTCAATGAGCAGGCATTTCAGGAAATTCTAGAACTGAAGCATCGTCCCGTTGAAAAAGGTGTGATTTTATTGGCTGGGCATTTAGACCAAGTCGAACATTTACTGCAAGGCTTGAGTGCTAACCTGCGTCAGCAAGTGATCGCCAGTTGGTCGAATCGCCTTGAGACAGAACGTGCCACAACGTGGCTACTCCCTGCTGATCAGAGTATTCCAACATGGATCAAGGGCCAACATCCTTTGGTCGCAGTTCGTGTCACCACTCATCCGCTGTGCATGCAGCTATGCCAGCAATTTGGGGGCTTTATTGTCTCTACCAGCGCCAACCCTGCAGGCCTTACACCAGCACAAAGCTTAGAAGAAGCGCAACATTACTTCAGCACTTCATTACATTATCTCGAAGGTGATTTAGGGTTGAGCCGAGAACCAAGTCGCATTTTGAATGCACTGACAGGTGAAGTTGTTCGTGCCTAATTAGGTGAATAGCGGACAAAAAAAAGCTCAGTTATATAGGGATAACTGAGCATAAAAAGGATGTGTATAATCACATCCAGAGGGTTCGTAAATTTGGTGAGCAACTTATTCATTCTAAAAATGAATCATCTTGCTGTGGTTGGTATTATGAGGGAATCGTCCCATTTATACAAATATATTATTTATCTAACAAAAAGTGTGAAAAGCGTACCAATTTTGTCACTTCCTCATTTCTAATAAAATTATATTGATATTTTTATTCAGCTTTTTTTTGATCATAAATTTAGTAAATCTTAAAAATATATTTGCAAATCATATAGAAAGCACAGTCATCAAAAAATATTTTTGGTGCGTTTGTTGATATTTTAAACAAACGCACCACCAACTTTCATATTTAGGATGCAGACTCAGCCAATGGAGCCGATACTTTCACCGTTTTCTTCTGCGCCATAATGATCCCCATCAGGATCATCAGACCGCCAATGGTATGATAAATCGTCCAGTGCTCTGATAACCAGGAACTGGCAATAATCGCAGTAAATACTGGCATTAGATTCATGAAAATACTGGTACGATTTGGGCCAATCGCCTGTACTGCAACCATCCATAATAACGGGGCAATTAATGAAGGGAACATGCCCGCATACAGAACACTCGCAGCATTCTGTGCATTAATCCCATCTAGGCCAAACCAGAGCAAGAATGGGACGTGATACAGCAACGCAAAACCAATTTGTACATACAAGCTGCTTAATAAAGGAAGCTGTAGCTGCCATTTTTTCAAGAACACGCCATAAAACGCATAGAAACCTACAGCCAATACCATGACTGCATCGCCCCAGTGCCCGCCTTGATCAAATAGGTTTGACAGGTGACCTTGACTCATCACATAAATCAAGCCTGCAAAAGATAAGAGACTGCCAAAAATGGCAAAACGATTCGGTGCATCTTTTAAAATAAAATAAGAGATAAAGATGGTAAAGATTGGGACAAAGGCATTCACAATGCCCATATTAGTCGCAGTCGTATAGTGGGCAGCGGTATAAGATAAACCTTGGTACAACACCATACCAAAAGCACTGAGTACGGCTAATTTAGGAATCAATGGACGAATTACAGCGCGTTGTCGCCATACTTTCGGCAACATAAACGGTGTCAAAATAATAAAGGCAACAAACCAACGATAAAAACTAATACTCACGGGCGAAATATAGTCAGCCACATAGCGTGTCACAGCAATATTCAACGACCAAATCAAAACCGCAATCAAGGGCAATACGAAGGCCCATTTTTGGTACTTACTTAACTGACCCATCATTTTCTCACCATATCTCAGCAATGGGAGTATTGTGGAAGATGTCCAAAATAATTGAAATATCGTATTTCAGACATTTATATCGCAGTCACGACATCGTGGCTTAGAACAGCTCCCACCCGCGCATCGCGTGTTCAACTACCTTATGAAGTTGTTCAACAGTCGCCCCATCTCGTGCTTGAATGGTCAAACCCTGCACAACCGTTGCATAGAAGTCTGTCATTTCCTGTAAAGGCGCTGTTGCTGGCAAATCACCGTTGGCAACTCCCTGCTCTAAACGCTCAAACAGTTTTTGCTTGGTCTGCAAACGTTTTTCCAGAATATTGTGTTGCACCGCCTGTGCATTGTCCGAGCAGTTCATGGTCGCAACAACCAACATACAACCTGCTGGTTTATTGGGTTGAGCCAAACGTTTAACGTTGTCATATAGATAAAGCTCAAATGCAACTTTGGCGGTTTTAGCTTCTAAAAAAATAGGAACAATCGGACAAGCTTCATGTGCCAAATAATAATCGATGCACTTATAAAACAGCCCAGCTTTATCACCAAAGCTACTATATAAGCTCGGTGCAGTCAGCTCTAGCGCTTGTGTTAAATCACTGATCGACGTGGCTTCATAACCATGCTCCCAAAATAGCAACATGGCTTTTTCCAAAGCCTGCTGCTCGTCAAAACACTTTGGACGGCCACGCTTTTTTTTCAAGCTGTCATCACACGGTGTTGGCAGAGGATCAGGTGCATTTGTCATAACAGTCACAGGTATTTTCATAACGATCACTATCAAACTAATTGACGCAGCAACATTAATCAACTATTTTATTTTATATCGATCGTTATAAAAAATTACTATTTTTCAATTTTATTGTTATCTAACTAACAATAAAGGGAATTTATATGGAAAACCCATCTGCAACTGACCTCAGCTCACTGGAGTCAAACCCCTCGCAAGGGAACTGGCTCGCATTGCTCTCTGTTACATTCAGCGCTTTTGCCTTGGTCACAGGTGAGTTTCTTGCGATTGGGGTACTCAATGACATCGCACGGGACTTTCAAGTCTCGGTTGGAACAGCAGGTCTAACTGTTTCATTGACCGCAATCGTCGGTATGTTTGCTGCAGTGCTAATTCCTATTTCAGCGAAGACACTGGATCGACGTACTCTGTTACTGATGCTCACCCTGTTAATGATTGTTGCCAATCTGCTCACAGCATTTGCACCTAACTTTATCCTGCTGTTATTCGGACGTATCATTCTGGGCATTGCTGTTGGTGGATTCTGGGCCACTGCGGTTGCTTTAAGTGGTCGTCTTGCGCCACCTCATTTACCCATTGCCAAAGCAACGGCTTGGGTGGCCTTCGGAGTCACCTTGGCCAGTGTATTGGGCGTGCCGATGGGCACATGGCTGGCTCAGTATAATGGTTGGCAAACCTCTTTCACGGCGATTTCATTGATGGGGGTACTCCTGTTTATCTTCCAGTATCTGTATCTACCCCAACTCAAACCCGCCTCTTCATTGCGCTGGAAAGAACTCCCGATCCTGTTGCAACATCCTGCAGCGCGTAAAGGTCTGATCATCTTTATTTTTATGGGCTTTGCACATTTTGCGGCTTATAGTTATTTCTCTGCCTTTTTTAAACACCAGCTGGACTTCTCTGACGGTTTGATTAGTCGTTTACTGCTGGTCTATGGGATTGCAGGGATTTTTGGCAATATTTTTGCGGGCTACCTCGGCCAGAGGAATATCCGTTATACCTTCGCAGTCAGCGGTATCACCTTCTTCTTTGCCTTTCTGTGCCTTCCCTTGTCTGGAGCACATGTCAGCTCTGCAATCATATTGACTGCTTTATGGGGCTTCGCTTATGGCATTATCCCAACCGCAGTCAACATCTGGATGTTTACGCATGCACCTGAAGCTGTTGAAAAAGGTATGCCAATGGTGACATTGACCTTTTTAATCCTGATTGCGTTGGGCAGTATGTTTGGCAGCATTATCGTTGATTATTTTAATGGTACGGTCTTATTTTTCGCCATGCTGCCATTGGTCCTCTGTTCTCTGGTATTGATCTTTACGCTGGCACGTGGTCTGAACAACCCTAAAATCCATTATCAAAAGCAAGAATAGATGCAGAGATCAAACTAAATACCCCATGCTTAGATATTTCTTCTATCCACATCATGACTGGTCGCCTCTACACAACCTGTTAAGGCGCCCCTATTGATTCATTTCCGTTTCCGCGTGACTTTCCCAAACTATGCATATTTATCATAAGCCTTACAAATATTTTTATAACGATCATTATTAAATTAATTGACGACCTTGCATTTATCTACTATTTTATTTCATAACGATCGTTATAAAAAACTAATTTATTCTTAAATCTTTTGTCATAAAATTGACAAATAAGGAAATTCCTATGGAACAACCCACCTCCTCAGATGCACGACCCATTGAAACCACACAAGGTAGTTGGTACGCAATTTTAGCTGTTGCCATTGGTGCTTTTGCATTGGTAACCAGCGAGTTCCTACCTGTCGGTGTACTAAATAGTGTCGCGGCTGACTTAAATATTTCTGTCGGGACTGCAGGTTTAATCATTACCTTACCCGGTGTGATGGCAGCAATTGCTGCACCGCTATTACCCATTTGGGTCAAGCAGCTTGATCGTCGTTATGTATTGATCTTACTGACCGCAATTATGGTCATTGCCAATACCATTACTGCATTCGCAGATAGCTTTAATGTGTTATTGCTCAGCCGTTTAGTGTTGGGTGTTTCAATTGGAGGCTTCTGGGCAACAGCAATCGCGCTCAGCGGTAAGCTTGCACCACCACATTTGCCCATCGCCAAAGCCACTGCGATTGTGATGGCGGGTGTTACTTTTGCAACTGTCCTAGGTGTTCCAATCGGGACTTGGCTTAGTGAATTCTATGGTTGGCGAAGTGCTTTTGGGATTACTGCAGTCATTGGACTGCTTGTTTTAGTTCTACAAGTGATTTTCTTACCTAAACTGAAACCTGAGTCTGCCATTCATTTACGTGACCTACCTGCATTATTGCGTACACCAAAAGCACGTAGTGGTATGTTGATCGTATTACTGATTGGTCTTGCTCACTTCTGTGCTTATAGTTACTTGGCACCCTTCTTTAAAAATATTGCAGGTTTTAACGGGACTACCATTAGCTCACTGCTGTTGCTTTATGGCATTGCAGGTGTTTTTGGGAATGCCTTTGCAGGCTATAGTGGCAATTTAAATGTGCGCTATACCCTTGCCTTTGTCGGGATCTGTTTTGCAATCGTCTTCTTTGGCTTCCCAATTTTTGCCATTCATGAGTTTGGCGCAATTGTACTGACAGCCTTATGGGGTTTTGCCTTCGGCGCTTTCCCGACCTCAGCCAATATCTGGATGTTTGTGCACGCACCACATGCCGTGGAAAAGGGTATGCCACTGTTTGTGGGCATGTTCCAAGTCATGATTGCCACAGGTTCACTACTCGGTGGTTATGTGGTTGATCATTTCAATGAAAATATCTTAATTTATGGTGTAATTAGTTTTGTTGCCTTAGCTTTGATTAGTATTTTTACTTTAGCCAAAGGTCTAAACAATCCTAAAGTGACTTACGAAAACTAAAATGAGCCCCTCAAATGAAGCATGATGTTACTGAACAATTTCCCTTTTTACACGGTATAGAAGTGCATGAATTTCTATATCAAAAAGACGATATTGTCACACCTCATTCTTCACTTTGGGGTGATTTCAATTTCAGTTTAAATGGGACTTTAGAGTTTGATATTGAAGGTAAATACTACCTATCACCACCGAGTTATGGATTGTGGTTACCCTCACGAACCGAACATCAATCACTCCCCGTTGAGCATGAAATTCATTATATTTGTATCCGCCTACATCCGAAGTTTGGCGATTTTTTAGGGAATACTTGTCGTTGTTTTAGTATCGAGCCTTTCTTTCGGGCATTGGTACTACAAATCTTAGAACAACAAAAACAAGCCGCGCCCCCTGAATATCTCGAACACCTGCTACAAGTGCTGTTCGATCAGCTCAAACAAGCGCCCGCTTATTCACATTACTTACCCCAAAGCAGCCATCCCACTTTATCGCCAATCTTAGAGAAGCTGTCTGATCCTGAGTTATTTAATAGCAGTCTACAGCAAGTATTACAGAACTTTACGGTGAGCGAGCGGCATGTCCTTCGTCTGAGCCAACAAGAATTACAACTGTCGCTATCAGAATGGCGCAATCGCGCCAAGATTATTTTTGCCATCAACCAAATTCGCCAAGGTATGACCATTAAACAGTTGGCCTTTGCTTTGGGTTATCACCACAGTTCCAGCTTTATTGAGTTCTTTAAGCGCTATACGGGACAAACACCGATTCAACTTAAAAATGCTTCCCTCTAAAATAAAGGCTTGGTTTTTCTGATTATTTGTATGGATTCATATCAAGAGCATTGCACTCTGTGGCAATAGCAGTTAAAACAAACGGGTATTGTCACAACAACAAATTAGGACGTATTCCATGAGCCAATCGGTTTATCACATTCCAGTTAAAGACATCAAAGGTCAAGAAGTTGATCTAGATCAATATCAAGGCAAAGTCCTGTTGATCGTTAACGTTGCATCAAAGTGCGGTTTAACACCGCAATATGAAGGTTTGGAAAGACTGTATCAGGCCAAAAAAGATCAAGGTTTAGAAATTCTTGGTTTCCCTGCGAATAACTTCTTAGAACAAGAGCCAGGATCAAATGATGAAATCCAGCAGTTCTGCTCACTGAACTATGACGTGCACTTCCCTCTGTTCGCAAAAATCTCTGTTGCGGGTGAGGATAAACATGCCTTATATCAAACCCTGACTCAAGCAATTCCAGAGCGTCAAGGTGAAGGTCCATGGTGGAAAGACTTGGTCGATTATGGTTTAACCCCAAACAATCCACCAGAAGTGTTATGGAATTTTGAAAAATTCTTAGTGAATAAGAATGGTGAAATTGTTGCTCGTTTTGCACCAGATATTACTGCGGATGACGAGCGTATTGTCAGCGCGATTGAAGCTGAATTAGCAAAATAACCCTAAAAATTAAGTAGAAAAGAGCAGTTGATCTGTTCTTTTCTATTCCAAACCTAAAAACCCCTTCATCCCTCTGCTTTCATCAAACTGTTGCTGAATTGCAAAAATCACTTCTTTCTCCACACTTTCTCATTATAGTGACCATCTTCTTATAATCTGGTGTCGTTCAGCCATGATGGAAAATCTATCTCTCAAAGCCATTCTCTCTGTATCTACACTTGCGGCGGCATTAACGCTCACTGGTTGTGACCAAGTCCCTCAAGAGAATGAACAAGCTGATCAAACAACTGCGTTTGAACAGACAGACACAACTTCTGAAAATGAAGAAAGCGCAACAACAGTCCCTCAGGAAACCCAATCTTTAAGTCGTGGCAATATGTTGAACATCGCCCGTGATATTGCCAAGTTGCAAATCGAGACTGATGACTACGTCACGCTGCTTAAGCAATCACAAAGCAACCTTGAACAAGCGATTCAAGATAAAAATGTGCAGAGCCTACAACAGACAACAGGTGCTTTAAGCCAAGAATTGAATGGTTTACATGATGCCTTGCTGGCACTCAACTTAAAGAGTACGGAAGTAGATCAAATTCGCCAAAGCTTATTGAGTGCAAATCAACAGTTGCTGAATATGCCGCTATTGCATGGTCAAACCGATCTTTCAAAAATTGATTTTGCCAAGATAGAAAAGCAGTTGAATACCATTCAAATGGATATGGTAAAGCTGGCAACATTGGTTTTAGGAAATAAAGACGAATCAAATACTTAAAAGCATCGATTGTTTAACTTCAAGTTGAGGTTTCAAAATAGATGAGACATAAAAAAGCCACCTTACGGTGGCTTTTTTATGTCAAACCTGCAAATTACAATGCGCGGTTTTTCATCTTACGAATCGTTTCGAGCTGACCTGCAATCTCAGATAGAGATGCAAGTGCAGCAGCAGAGTCCAAGTCACTCTTTTGATTTGCCAACAATGCTTCAGCTTGTTTACGAGCATCCATAATTGCAGCTTCATCTAAATTGTCAGCACGAACTGCAGTATCTGCAAGTACGGTAACAACATGAGGTTGAACTTCTAACACACCGCCAGATACATAAACGATTTCTTCTGTACCATTTTCCAACTGAACACGAATCGGGCCCGGTTGGAGTAAAGTTACGAGTGGTGCATGCCCTGGTAAAATACCAAGTTCACCGCCCGCACCTTTTGCGATTAACATCGTAACTTGCCCAGAGTAAATTGACTCTTTAACACTTACGACATCACATTGCATAGTCGCCATGAGATGATCTCCTTAAATTAGAGTTTCTCAGCTTTAGCAATCACTTCGTCAATACCACCAACCATATAGAACGCTTGTTCTGGGATGTGATCGTATTCACCAGCTAATAGACCTTTAAAGCCACGAATCGTTTCTTTAAGCGGTACTAATTTACCAGGCGCGCCAGTAAACACTTCAGCTACGTGGAATGGTTGAGAGAAGAAACGTTGGATTTTACGCGCACGGTAAACAACCAATTTGTCTTCTTCAGCTAACTCATCCATACCCAAGATTGCGATGATGTCTTTAAGCTCTTTATAACGTTGCAATACGTTCTGTACAGAACGTGCAATTTCATAATGCTCAGCACCAACAACCAATGGATCTAACTGACGTGAAGTTGAGTCAAGTGGATCGATCGCTGGATAAATACCAGAAGATGCGATATCACGGCTCAATACAACTGTTGCGTCTAAGTGAGCAAACGTTGTCGCAGGCGATGGGTCTGTTAAGTCATCGGCAGGTACATATACTGCTTGGATCGAAGTGATCGAGCCAGACTTAGTAGATGTAATACGCTCTTGAAGAACACCCATTTCTTCTGCAAGTGTCGGTTGGTAACCTACTGCAGATGGCATACGACCTAACAATGCTGATACTTCAGTACCCGCAAGTGTATAACGGTAGATGTTGTCGACGAATAATAATACGTCACGACCTTTACCGTTTTCGTCTTTTTGATCACGGAAATATTCAGCCATGGTCAAACCAGTTAACGCTACGCGTAAACGGTTACCTGGTGGCTCATTCATCTGACCGTAGACCATTGCTACTTTGTCAAGAACGTTAGAATCTTTCATTTCGTGATAGAAGTCGTTACCTTCACGAGTACGCTCACCAACACCAGCAAACACAGATAAACCTGAGTGTGCTTTCGCGATGTTGTTGATCAACTCCATCATGTTAACGGTTTTACCAACACCCGCACCACCGAATAAACCAACTTTACCACCTTTCGCAAACGGGCAAAGTAAGTCGATGACTTTGATACCAGTTTCCAAAAGATCAGTAGAAGCTGCTTGTTCAGCATAAGAAGGTGCTTGACGGTGAATCGGCAAACGCTCTTCAGTCGCGACAGGACCCGCTTCATCAATCGGGCGACCCAAAACGTCCATAATACGACCAAGCGTAGCTGGGCCAACTGGAACAGAAATCGGTGCGCCAGTGCTAGTCACGTTAAGACCGCGTTTAAGGCCTTCAGTAGAACCCATTGCGATAGTACGAACTACACCATCACCAAGCTGTTGCTGAACTTCCAAAGTCGTTTCAGTACCATCAACTTGGAGAGCTTCATAGATCTTAGGAACGCTATTACGTTCAAACTCGACGTCGATAACCGCGCCGATGATCTGAATGATACGACCGCTACTCATTGCTGTCTCCTCAATTCAAAAATAATGTTAAACGGCAGCGGCACCACCAACGATCTCGGAAATTTCCTGAGTAATCGCGGCTTGACGCAGCTTGTTATAAATGAGTTGTAGGCTCTTGATGAGATCGCCTGCATTGTCAGTCGCTGCTTTCATAGCGACCATACGTGCAGATTGCTCACAGGCGATGTTTTCAATCACACCTTGATAAACCATAGACTCGATATAGCGGACCAACAAACCATTTAACAATTCTTCTGCTTCTGGTTCATAGAGGTAATCCCAACCATAAGTACGGTTAAGGTCATCACTCTCTTCTGCTGGTGCTAAAGGAACGAGTTGTTCTACTTTAGGCTGTTGTGTCATTGCATTGATGAAGCCATTTGATACGAGGTAGATACGATCTAATTCGCCCTTATCAAATGCATCAAGCATAATTTGCACTGAGCCCGTTAACTGTTCCAAACTTGGTGTATCACCCAACTGAGTGGTCACACCGAGCACTTTACCGCCGTAGCTCTTAAAAAACGAAACCGCTTTTTGACCAATCAAAGCAAATTCAACTTCAATTGACTGCTCTTGTTGTGCTTTGACATGCTGCACAACTTTCTTAAACAAGTTAATGTTTAAGCCGCCTGCCAAACCACGATCTGAAGACACCACAATATAGCCAACGCGCTTAACAGGGCGCTCAACCATATAACGGTGTTTGTATTCAGGGTTTGCTTGGACTAAGTGAGCAATTACACGGCGCATATTATCGGCATACGGACGGCCCTGAGCCATGCGCTCTTGCGCACGACGCATTTTAGAAGCAGCTACCATTTGCATCGCGCGAGTAATCTTTTGCGTGCTCTTGATACTAGCTACTTTGGCGCGAATTTCTTTTAAATTTGCCATACGCTTAACCTAGTATTCGAAAGCTCTTGCGAGCTTCCGAAGGTTGATCCGTGAACCAAACTTAACTAAAGTTCTAGCTATTGCTAAAATTAGTAAGTTTGAGTCGCTTTGAAGCTTTCAATACCTGATTTGATTGCTGCTTCGATGTCTTTGTTGTAATCACCAGTTTCATCGATCTGTTGCATTAACGCAGCTTGTTCAGAACGGAAGTAAGAAATTAACGCAGCATCAAAGTCTACGATTTTCTTCACTTCTACGTCAGCCATATAGCCTTCGTTAGATGCATAAACAGAAACAGCTTGGTCAGCAATTGAGTAAGGAGCATATTGTTTTTGCTTCATTAACTCAGTTACACGTTGACCATGCTCAAGTTGCTTACGAGTTGCTTCATCAAGATCAGAAGCGAACTGAGCAAACGCAGCCAATTCACGGTATTGCGCTAAAGCAGTACGGATACCACCAGACAATTTTTTGATGATCTTCGTTTGAGCAGAACCACCAACACGTGATACAGAGATACCCGCGTTCACAGCAGGACGAATACCTGCGTTGAATAATGATGTTTCTAAGAAGATCTGACCGTCAGTAATCGAAATTACGTTGGTTGGTACGAATGCAGATACGTCACCAGCTTGAGTTTCAATGATCGGTAACGCAGTTAAAGAACCAGTTTGACCAGTTACTGCACCGTTCGTGAACTTCTCAACATAGTCAGCAGAAACGCGCGAAGCACGTTCAAGAAGACGCGAGTGAAGATAGAATACGTCACCTGGATACGCTTCACGACCTGGTGGACGACGTAAAAGTAATGAAATTTGACGGTAAGCAACAGCTTGCTTAGACAAATCATCATAAATGATTAACGCGTCTTCACCACGATCACGGAAGTATTCGCCCATTGTACAGCCAGAGTACGGAGCTAAATACTGCATTGCTGCAGGATCAGCGGCCGCAGCTGCGACAACAGTTGTATACGCCATAGCGCCAGTTTCTTCTAGCTTACGTACCACGTTTGCAATTGTTGATTGTTTTTGACCAATCGCAACGTATACACATTTAATGCCAGAATTTTTCTGAGCGATGATCGCATCGATCGCCATTGCTGTTTTACCAGTTTGACGGTCACCAATAATCAACTCACGCTGACCACGACCTACAGGGATCATGGTATCAACTGATTTATAACCAGTTTGAACAGGTTCGTCGACAGACTGACGCCAAATTACACCTGGTGCTACTTTTTCAACAGCATCAGTTAATTTTGCATCAATTGGGCCTTTACCATCAATTGGATTACCCAAAGCGTCTACGACACGGCCAAGAAGTTCAGGACCAACCGGAACTTCTAATACACGACCTGTACAACGAGCTTTTTGACCTTCTTGAAGGCTTAGGTAGTTACCTAAAACAACGGCACCCACTGAATCCTGTTCTAGGTTCAGTGCCATACCAAATAAGCCGCCGTCGAATTCGATCATTTCACCGTACATTGCATCTGCAAGACCGTGAATGCGCACGATACCGTCAGATACCATGACGATGGTACCTTCATTCTTCGCGGTCGCGCTGGTGTCCAGATCGCCGATACGCTGTTTAATGAGCGCACTGATCTCGGATGGATTCAGTTGTTGCATTGCGCTATTCCTCAATCTTTTTTAAGTTCAGTCTTTTTGCTATTACGCAAGAAGACGAGTCCGCATTTTTTCAAGCTTGTTAAGCGCAGAGTCATCTATCACTTGGTCGCCTGCACGAATCACAACACCTGCGATTAACGCTGGATTAACGTTAACAGTGACATGAACTGTTCTGTTAAAACGTTTTTCAAGCGCATGAGCTAAAATATGCTCTTGTGTCGCATCCATTGGAAAAGCAGATTCAATTTCTACTTCCAATGTGTTGTTGTTCTGCGATTTAAGTAGTTCGTATTCTGTTGCGATTTCAGGCAATAAAACTAGACGATCGTTATCTGCAAGCAATGTCAAAAAGTTAGACAATGATTGAGTTTGATCTTCACCTAAAACCTTGGCAAAAAGACCTACTTGTTCCGCAGGAGTCAGCTCAGGGCGATTTAAATAAGCGGAAAATGCTTCATCTTGCACCGCAGCACTGAGCAGTTGTAACGCATTTGACCAAGCGTCAGTTGCATTCTGCTCAGATGCATAAGCAAATGCTGCTTTGCCGTACGGGCGTGCTAACGTCAAGAGTTCAGCCATATTCGCCTCGCTTAAAGTTTAGCAGCCAGCTGATTCAGCATGGCATTATGAGCTTCTGCGTCAACTTGTTGGTTCAGAATTTTTTCTGCACCAGCAACTGCCAAAGCAGCAACTTGTTGACGTAATTCTTCGCGAGCAGAATTGATGTCTTGATCAACAGTTTCTTTCGCCTGTTGACGAATACGCTCACCTTCAGCAGATGCTTGGGTACGCGCTTCTTCGATCAATTGTGCTGAACGACGGTTCGCTTGTTCGATCAATTGAGCCGCTTGTGCTTTTGCTGCGTCTAATTCTGCCTTTACTTGTGCTTGCGCATCAGCAAGGTCAGCTTTTGCTTTTTCAGCAGCATTTAAGCCATCAGCGATTTTACGCTGACGCTCACTAATCGCATTGATTAGTGGAGGCCAAACAAACTTCATGCAGAATGCGACAAAGATCGCAAATGCAATTGCTTGGCCAATCAATGTGAGGTTGATATTCATTTCGCTATTCCTCAATATGTGGATTTAGGAATTAAGCTATTAACCTACAAATGGATTAGCGAAGATGAAGAACAAGCCAATACCAACACCGATCATAGGCACAGCATCAAGAAGACCCGCAATTAAGAACATACGAGTTTGAAGTTGTGGAGCCAATTCTGGTTGACGAGCAACAGCTTCTAAGAAGCGACCGCCTAAAAGACCAAAACCAATCGCAGTACCTAAAGCACCGAAAGCGATCAAGATAGCAGATGCAATTGCAACTAGACCTAAAGTGAGTTCCATGAAAAATTCCTCAGAGGTTAGGTTATTACCAAATTAAACTAAAATTTAAGCCCAACGATCAGGTGATAGTTAGGCAATACCATTAATGCTTTTCGCTTGCCATGCTCAAGTAAACGATGGTCAGCATCATAAAGATAAATGCTTGCAGCGTAATTACAAGAATGTGGAAAATAGCCCAAGGCACAGATAACGCCCACTGGATCCAGAACGGCAATAATGCGATTAAGATGAAGATCAACTCACCCGCATACATGTTACCGAACAGTCGTAGAGCTAACGAAACTGGACGAGCAAGGAAAGTTACTAATTCCAAAATTAAGTTCACTGGAATCAATAACGCTTTTGCAAATTTGTTACTTGGGTTGAATGGGTTAAGTGCCAATTCACCGACGAAACCGCCGATCCCTTTTTCACGAATACTATAGAACAAAATTAAAACAAATACAGACAACGACATACCAAGGGTAATGTTCGGGTCAGTAGATGGAACAACTTTGAAGTAAACGTGGTGAGGGTCCATACCAAATACGTTTGCACCAATCAATTGAGCTGTATACGGGATCCAGTCAACAGGGATTAAGTCCATTGCGTTCATGAGGAAAATCCACACGAAAATGGTTAATGCCAATGGTGCAATTAAACGTGATTTGCCGTGGAAAGTATCACGAACACTTGAGTCTACAAACTCGATAATCATTTCAATCGCTGATTGGAATTTAGTTGGAACACCTGCATTCGCAGCTCTCGCAACTGTCCAAAACAACAAACAGAAAATCACACCAAGTCCGATAGACCAACCCATTGAATCCAAGTGAATTGCAGTGAACCCCATCGAATGAGCTTCTTCAGCAGTCTCAGCCAATTTCCATGTACCGTCAGGCATTTTGCCATTGGTCATATTGGTCAAGTGATGCTTGATATACTCGGTCGAAGTCAGGGCATGTTCTTCAGCAGCCATAAATCACACCTGGTCAATGTCAATCATTAAAAAGAAGTAGAAACGAATCAAGCGGATGGCAAAGATCCCGCCTCTACTTCCAAAAATCTCAAAATGTGTTTTACCCTCGTTTTTGTAGACGTGCCACCCAAAATGGCGCGACCCACGACATCGCTTGTACGAGAATAAATCCACAAAACAATGCAACCGGTGACAGCGGTTTAACATTGCTCAAAATTAATATAAAACCCACGATCACAATCGCAAACTTACCGAGCATTCCTCGGTACATATTCAGCATGACTTGTTTTGATGCTCTTGCGCCTGCCGTTCTAAACGACTGCCAAGCAAAATAACAATGTGCCAACCAACATACCAAAGCCCCAAGCACAGCACTCAAAGCAGCAGTTGTATCTTTCATTGCCCATGCCAGCAAAGCGGCAACAGGAATCATACATGCTTGTAAGAAGACCAAAGCTTTTGCTAATCGTCGGTCAATCATGCGACTAGTTTGGCTCATTTTTTACCCACTTACAGCAGAACTGCTTGACAAGTTTTAATCATGATCATTTCGAATCGCAGGCATTATAGAGTTACACCCCTGAACATGCAATCTTTTCTCGACTTAAGTCTGCTTTTTTCGTTACCATATTTTCTGACGTTAGAGTCAATTGATTTTTATTTTTTTGATCAATTTTGTGCACTTATTACGCATTTATCGGTTTTTAAAGCCAATTTTTGCCATGCTGTTACAAAATTGTCTTCCCCACGCATGCTTTCATCGACCGATTGGAAAACTACTGGGTTCATTTTTTGGTACTGACTGGCACTTGCTGTCGTTTCGGCCAATAAGCACATTTTATTTTGCGGACGATTGTCTCTTAAGTACTTAATTTGAGCTGCCGTCGGTGCAATATGCGGATCATCGGTCAGCGCACCTGCAAATTTCAGGTTCAATGCTCTTTCTAGATATTGATAGGCATCATGATAAGACCAATAGTTTTTTGCCTTGTTTGAGCTTTCATACTGTTGAGAAGCTTGTAACATTTGTTGCGAAAACTCTTTCGCATTGGCCATATATTTAGCTTTATTTTCTGGATATTGCTGCGAACGCAAAGTTGCAATAAAGAAAGCGATACGCACCGCGTTATTTGGATCTAACCAAACATGACTATCAACCGTGTTCGCCATAGATGCACCACGTAAATTACGCAGCGGTAAAGTCGTTAAAATGCCTGAATCCAATAGCGCAATAGCTTTACGGTTCTGATTTAGCATCTTTTCAAGCGGTGCCTCATGCGCTTTCCCAAGCCAAATCACCAAAGAGGCATCTTGAATCGCTTTACGGTGTGCTGGTGTGAGTTGTACGTCATGACCACTTTGATCTTTTAATAACAGGATTGGTTCTTCTACTCCGTCTGTTACTTCTTTGGCAATCAGATAAATTGGGTGTGTTGAAACCACCAAGCTTTGTGTCCAGCCCCATGTGCTTAACATCGAAAACAAGACCAAGACAAATAGGCGAGACATCACAACATTACTCAATTTAGCGAATCATGTTATAATATAACAAAAGTTAAAAAATGCCTATGTCTATTTTTAGATTCGCTGCACTATCCGTCGTGCATTTAACTTATATAGATAGTTATCATAAATTGCATGTTATGATAGCGGGGCTATTGCGACACTATTCAGACACTTCATGTCAGTGAAAATTCAATAGGCTCTACAAAAACAATGAGGTCAATCTATGAGTTCTTGTTCACATGAACATGACAATGCTTTACATGGTGTTCACGGTCATCACGATATTAAAGCGCGCCTTGCCGAAGCAGAAATTTTATGCACTGCGACTGGCGCTCGTCTGACACCTTTACGTAAAGAAGTACTTGAACTCATTTTAAATGCATCGGCACCGATGGGTGCTTATGATTTATTGGCTAAAATTAAAGGCCAAGCAGACCGCCCTGCTGCGCCTCCTACGGTTTACCGTACTTTAGACTTTTTATTAGAAAAAGGCTTAATCCACAGACTCACGTCTATTAATGCCTATATACCTTGCTGCCATCCACGTGAAGGTCATCAAGCGGCTTTTCTGATCTGTACGGAATGTCATTCTGTCAAAGAAGCATCAGCACAAGGTTTGATCCAGCAACTCGATCAACTTGCATCATCAGACCAGTTTTTAGCACAACATAGCATTATTGAAATCTCTGGAAAATGTCATCAGTGCAGCACACGCCAGTAAGCACTCCACTTATTCAGCTGGAGAAAATCTCAGTTCGTCGTGATGAGCTGGATATTTTAAGAAATGTAGATTTTGCCTTGCAAGCAAAAGAAATTGTGACGTTGATTGGTCCCAATGGCGCAGGTAAATCTACATTGATCAAGGTGCTGTTGGGTATCATGCCACCGAATAAAGGCAAAATTCGCTTTTCTAAAAAATTAAAAATGGCCTATGTTCCACAGAAGTTTAACCCTTCTGCAAGTCTCCCTTTACGTGTACAAGATTTGCTTGATCTAGAAGTTTGCGAACAGGCTTTACGTGAAGAGATTATTCGCGACACCGGCATTCAAAAATTACAGTCATCCAAAGTACAGCAGCTTTCAGGTGGTGAACGGCAACGGGTTTTACTGGCGCGTGCTTTATTACGTCAGCCAGATATTTTAGTACTGGATGAACCGATGCAAGGCTTGGATATTCAGTCCGAAGCTGAGCTGTATGAATATGTACGCAGTTTGCCTGAGCGCTATGGCTGTGCTGTGTTGATGGTGTCACATGATCTACAATGGGTGATGCAAGGTACACATCGCGTGGTCTGCCTCAACAAGCATATTTGTTGCAGTGGCTTACCTGAAAGTATTCAACAGCATCCCGAATACCAAGCGATTTTTGGCACCCAACGGATGTTCTATCAGCATCATCACAATCACTGTGGGCATAGTGATCATGCCGAACCATGTTCGCACGATCCACGGCCACACATTCACCCTGAGCCAAAGGTCTAAGCCATGATGGAATGGTTACAACTCCTCCTCCCTGCTTGGATCATGGGGTCATTACTGGTTTTTCTAACGGCTCCTCTCGGCTGCTTGATGCTTTGGCGCAGAATGTCTTTTTTTGCAGACACTATGGCGCACGGTACCTTACTCGGGGTCGCGGTTGCAGGGATTCTGAATTTACCTTTTTGGCTGGGTGTCGCTTGCCTTGCGCTGTTGCTGGTTGCTCTTCTTTGGGTTTTACACGATTCTCGCCTACCCAATGATGCATTACTCGCATTAAGCTCTGCCACCCTACTCTGCTCTGGTCTGCTACTGATTCAGCAAGTACCAAGTTTGCGTCCTGAATTGCTTAGCTATTTATTCGGTGATTTACTCAGTATTGAATGGTCTGATTTACCAATGTTTGCCGTGGTGATTGCAGGTGCATTAATCGTACTTTATCGTTCGTGGTCAGCGCAGATTCAAATTGCGATTGATCCAGATATCGCCATGAGTGAAGGTGTCAGTGCCAACTGGCAACGCTTGATCTTCATGTTGTTATTGGCATTGTTTACCGTATTGGCGTTACGTGCGGTCGGTTCATTATTGATGGGTGCTTTACTAGTGATTCCAGCCCTGAGTGCACGCTTATTGGCGCACTCACCAAAACAAATGGTGGTTTGGGCATTTGTGTTGGCACAGCTCGGTGTTACGGTTGGCCTATGGTCGAGTGCTGCACTGAATATTTCTACAGGCTTAAGTATTGTTCTGTGTATGGCACTTTGCTTTGCCGCTATTTTCATCACGCAAAAACTCAAAAGCCAAGCTCAATCTGCCTAAAACGGCAGTCAGCTTGACTGCTGGATCGCACTTAACAAAAGTGCTGCACCACTAAACATCACCGCAAAACCACGATTTAAATATTTTTGCTGTGTCGGTGAGCGAAGCAGTCTCAATACTTTCGAAGCTAGTCCGGTATAGCCCGCCATGACAATCAAGTCGATCATTACCATCGTGGCCGCCATAATTAAGTATTGCAGCCATTGCGGTTGACCCAAATCTAGAAATTGTGGCAAAACAGCCAACAAGAATACAATCGCCTTAGGATTACTCATATTCACCACAAAGCCTTTCAATATTAAGGCTAAAGCGGATTGATGCTGTTCCTGTCGAATCTCAATCGCCTGAATCGGTGCAGTCCACTGCTTATATGCCAAATAGACCAAATAAGCGACACCAAACCATTTCACTACCTGAAAAGCCCAAGGTGTTGTCGCAAACAGCACACCAACACCGGCTGCCACAATTAGAATTTGTATCAGTAACGCGACTTGCAGACCTATGACGTTCCAATAACCATGTCGAAACCCATAGTTTAACCCACTCGACATTGACGCAATTGCTCCTGCGCCTGGTGAGATACTAATCACCCAACACGCCAACATAAAAGCAAACCAAATCTGCAAAGACATAACAACTACGTCGAACAATAAAAGGGGAATTATACCGTTTTATCAGCGCATCGCGTTGATATTTTAGGCAAGAAAATTTAGCAAATAAGCTACTCAGCCCTGATAACATCAGGCACAATTATTGTTTTCCCCTTAAAAATAACTAAGGAGTTTTTAATGACTGCGCAATCTGTCATTCTTCCATTACCTTCTGACCACGCCCGCTTTATTGTTTTACGTTTAAAAGATTTAAGCATTGCCGAATTAAAACCACAGATTGAAGCTCTCCTTTCGACCCGTGACCGTTTAATCACACAACACCCCAATGACCAGATTAAAACAGCCATCGCTTTTGGTCCCGAACTTTGGGCACAACTCAACTCGCAAACACCTGAAGGTTTTAAACAGCTCGATCCGCAACAAGGTGCGTTTAATATGCCAGTGGTGCCAGCTGATGTATTTATTCATCTTGCCAGCGCCCGTGCAGATATTTGTTTTGCCATGAGCCAAGCTTTTTTTACAGGAATTCAAGACAAAGTTGAGGTTTTGGATGAGCGTGCCTGTTTCCGTTTCTTTGATGGCCGCGACATGACAGGCTTTATTGATGGAACAGAGAATCCGCAATTTCCAGATGACCGTGCAGAAGCAGCATTACTGCCAGAAACAGCTGGTGCCTTTGCCGATGGCAGCTTTATCTTTGCACAGCGTTATATTCACGATCTTGCAAAATGGCAAATGCTGAAAGTCGATGCACAAGAACATGTGTTTGGTCGTACCAAACTTGAGTCAATTGAACTTGATGATGATGTAAAACCAGAAAACTCACATGTCGCACGTACGGTCGTTGAAGACGACGAAGGTGAGGAAATGGAAATCTTGCGCCACAGCTTGCCTTATGGTGATGGCAAAGGTGAGCAAGGCTTATTCTTTGTCGCTTACACCAATAATTTAAGCATTATTGACGAGATGCTGAAACGTATGTTTGGGACTACAGGTGATGGCATTCATGATCGCTTACTACATTTTACCACTGCGATTGATGGTGCTTATTACTTCGCGCCAAGCGATGAATTATTAGAACAAATTTTAGAAGATTAAAACTATAAGATGCTATGTTTTTCAATGGCATAGCATCTGCATTACCTCCAAGGCTCTAATCACTTAGAAAAGATTTATGTGAATATGTTAATTCCGCACAAATCCCACTCCCCTTAAGCCGATAAAATTTGCTATATTGGTCGTTTTTCCGCGACATTTATTTTCGGTAACTATGAATACGGCAATACAAGCAGCTCTCGATCATGCGGTACAAACCCTGCAACAACAAGGTGTACTTCCTTCAGATTGGACCAACACGAGCCATTTAACCCGTACCAAAGACCGAAGTCACGGAGACTTTGCTTCAAACATCGCCATGATCGGCTCAAAAGTTGCAGGTATGAAACCTCGCGATTTAGCTGAAAAAATCTTGGCAGCCCTGCCTGAAGTGGCTGACATTACCAAAGCAGAAATTGCAGGTCCGGGTTTTATTAACTTCTTTTTAAATGCTGACCAACGCTACGCAGTACTCGACCAAATCCAAGCACAAAAAAATGACTATGGTCGTAGCCAAGCCAATGCAGCTAAAAAAATCCAAGTCGAATTTGTCTCTGCAAACCCAACCTCTAGCCTGCATGTCGGTCATGGTCGTGGTGCAGCTTATGGCATGACCGTTGCGAACCTGTTAGAAGCAACGGGTGCAACAGTTGATCGTGAATATTATGTCAACGACGCAGGCCGTCAAATGGACATTTTGGCAACATCGACCTACTTACGTTATTTAGAATTGACGGGACAAACTTTAGTTTTCCCTAAAAATGCATACCAAGGCGATTACGTCAAAGAAATTGCACAAGAAATTATTGATAAAGATGGCAATGCACATGTTCGTGCTGTTGCTGACATCTATAAAGATGTACCAGAAGATGTTCAATACGCTGAAGAACTCGATGCAGAAGGCAACAAAGTTGTCCTTTCTGGCGACAAAGAAAAGCACATTGATGGTTTGATTGCGAATTCGCAACAACACTTGGGTGCGGATTACCGTGTTTTCCATCAAGCAGCGTTACATGCCATCTTAGATGACATCAAAGATGACTTGGCTGACTTTGGTGTGACCTTTGACAAATGGTTCAGCGAAGACTCTTTAACTGACAAAATTGACGAAGCACTTGAGACACTAGATCAACGTGGCTACCTCTATGAAAAAGAGGGCAACATCTGGTTCAAATCAACTGAGTTTGGTGATGAAAAAGATCGTGTAGTGAAACGTCGCAATGGTCAAACCACTTACTTTGCTTCTGACATTGCTTATCACTTAAATAAATTACAACGCGGCTATACTGACCTGATTGATATTTGGGGTTCAGACCACCACGGTTATATTTCACGTGTTAAAGCTGCGATTGATGCAATGGGCTATGATTCGAAGAAATTGACTGTGCTTTTGGTTCAGTTCGTAAGCTTGTGGCGTGGTGGCGAGATGGTACAAATGTCATCTCGTTCGGGTCAGTTCGTGACTTTACGTGATCTACGTAAAGAAGTGGGTAATGATGCCGCACGTTTCTACTATGTGATGCGTAAGTCTGAACAACACATTGACTTTGACTTAGACCTTGCCGTTTCACAAAGCAAAGACAATGCGGTGTATTACATTCAATATGCCCATGCACGTATTTGTCGTATGTTAGAAAAAGCAGCCACTACAGGGATCAGTTTTGATGCTGTTGCAGCGCGCGAGCAAGCCAATCGTTTAGAACTTGATGCTGAAACAGAAATTCTGTCTAAGCTTGCTGCTTATCCTGATATTTTAGTACGTGCGGCAAATGTCTATGAGCCACACCAAATTGGTAACTATCTTAAAGAGTTAGCTGCGCTATTCCATGCTTGGTATAATGAGCATAAAGTTTTGGGTGACGATGTAGCGCTTACACAAGCACGTTTATTGCTTTCAATCAACGTACAGCAAGTTTTACGCAATGGCTTAGAATTATTGGGCGTATCCGCTCCTGAGACGATGTAAAAAGCAAAGCAACGCTTTGCACATCGTCGCAAGACCGAAGGCTATGCCAACGGTAACTGGTAATCAGCAAAGCAACGCTTTAAACACATGTAAACTTAAACCATGATTGTTAAACAATATGGTAAACAAAGCATTATTTTTAAACATAATGCTTTGTTTTTAAGCAGATTCAAGTTACAAATAACCTAATAGGATCAAGAGGAATTTCTGGTGTTTGGAAAAACGCAACGTGGTGTATCTGAACGACCAAACAAGCCTAAAAAACCACTCATTCCGAAGTGGTTAGGAATGCTTGTCGCAGTTCTCGCGATCCTGTGCGCTGCCGTGATGTTAATGCTTTGGCAACCATGGCAACCTGTTCCTGCAAAAAATCAGGTAACGTCTGAACACTATGAGGAAGAAAATACCAATAAAGACTACCGTTTTTATGACTTACTTCCGCAACAGCAAGTAACCCCAATTCCTGAACAAGCCGTGCCAGAGTCCAAACCTCAGGGCAATGTTGTGATTATCGAGTCACCAAAACCTGAGACCACAACAACAGAAGATCCAAGCGGCATCACCCCAAGTGAACAAGCTGCAGCACCTGCACATGCGACTTATATTTTACAAGTACGTAGCTACCCTGACCCAGACAGTGCCGACGCACGTCGTGCAGAAATCATCCTGAATGGTTTATCTGCAGATGTGGTGAAAAGCGTTGAAAATGGTCAAACTTGGTATCGTGTGTTCTCTGGGCCTTATGACAGCCAAGAATCTGCACTTGCTGCTCAACAGACCTTACAACATAGCGGCATTGATTCAATTGTAATCAAACGCTAAAAATAAAGTCACAATAAAAAAGGGAACAATCGGTTCCCTTTTTTATATTTAAAAATTTAGGCGCATTGAGAATGCAGAGTTCCGTGTTCAGCACGTTGGAAAGCTGGACGCTGCTGAACACGTTGTACAAAAGCCTGAATGTTTGGATACTTACCATGTAAGCGGTTCTGAATCGCAATCAATGGAAAGGCCATTTGAATGTCAGCAAAAGAAAAATCCCCTGCAAAATACTCATGTTTTGACAAATAATCCTCAAGATACAAAATATGTTCTTTCACTCGTGGACGGACAAAGCCAGCTTTAACACCATCGGTAATTTTTTCCGCAATCGGACGAATCACCCAAGGAACATGTTTACTGACACTGTTCATGACTAAGGTCATGACCAATAAAGGCATCAATGAACCTTCTGCATAATGCATCCAGTACGAATATTGACGTTGATCAGATGCCTGTTGAGGTTTAAATTTGCTTTGAAGATCATACTGCTGTTGTAAATAATCTAGAATAACAGCAGATTCAACAATAACATCATCCCCATCAACCAAAATAGGTGCTTTACCGAGAGGATGAATTTGTTTAAGGCTTTCTGGCGCTGCGTAACTGGCTGACCTTTGATAATACTCAACTTGGCAATCCACACCAAGTTCTTCTAATGCCCACAAAATACGGAACGAACGTGAGCATTGTAGGTAATGTAAGGTAATCATTTTTGTGCCTGCTTTTTAGCTGCGTAACTATGGTTTTAATCCCTCTCACAGTTACGCTTAGAATTATGTTTTGCCCAAGCACAATAGCACTTTAGTCTTAAAGAATCATGGTCTGAATGTCTAAACTACGTAACAAAGTTTTAGTAACAGGCGTTTTGCTACAGACATTGAGAAGCTTTTCTTTTAAATCTTGTGAAACAGGTTGTTTAAATATTACACGGCGTTCGATCCGTTCCTGTTGTTCACGATTGGTATGAAAATCTACTTCAACTGTAAATTCACCCAAATCCATTTCCTTATGCTGCGCGTACATCCGCAAGGTAATCATGGTGCAGGAGGCCAGACTTGTGGTGAGGAAATCATAAGGTGCAGGACCAGTATCGTGTCCACCAAATTGTTCTGGCTTATCGGTAAGAAATTGATGTGTACCACTCTTCACTGCCCCCTTCCAAGGTTCTGGCAAAGTCTGGACTGTTGCACTGGCAATAATACTCATTTTGATGCCCTCATTTGATCAGGTAACACAGGTGCTTCCAAACGTTTACCTTGGTAATCTGGAATTTCTCCAAAACGTGCATCGTGATTAATCCAATCCTCACGCGCTTGCTTTAACTCTTCCATGGTGCGGCCTACAAAATTCCACCACAGTAAAATCGGTGATTCAAATGGTTCACCACCAATCAATAACAGACGATGACCTTGGGTTAACTCGACTTCAATTTCAGTTAAACCAGTTTCCAAAACCACCATATTATCGGCAGTCAATTCATGTCCATTAACGCGAGCCGTACCTTCTAAGGCCATGAAGGCATATTCAAACTTTGGATTCAACGGAATACGGGTTTTGGTATCGGCTTGTGCCGTGAGATCTACCCCAACCAAAGGTGTATGCACTTGCACAGGTGAAGTTGTATCGAGGAAATCCCCAACCAGTACCGTAAATTCAACCTGATCTTTATTCACGATTGGTAATTCTGGATAGTGCTCAAACCTAGGCGACATATTCAGTTTGTTATCTGGCAAAGCAATCCAAAGCTGTGCGGCATGCATTTTGGTTTCGGTATCAGGTGCAACTTCGGTATGTGAAATTCCGTGACCTGCCGTCATCAAATTGACCTGCTTAGGACGGATTAATTGTTTTGAACCCAGACTATCGGTATGCATCATGGTGCCTTCAATCATCCATGTAAACGTCTGCAAACCAATATGCGGATGCGGTCCCACATCTAAACCATCGCCCGCTGGAAAACTCACTGGCCCAGCATGATCTAGAAAACACCATGCCCCGACCAAGCGTTTTTGTCGACTCGGTAGAGCACGTTTAATCACGGTTCCCTTACCAATTTCGGCAGAACGAATGGTAAATTCTTGAATAAATTGATTAATATATGTTTCGCAGTCTTTTGAATCAGAAATATCGTAGTCGTTATTATTGCTCATGATATTGCTCTCTTTTACCTATGCTAATGCAATGAGTTGATAGCTTGATCTTAACAATACAATCACTCAGCAATATAGTCTTTTAGTAATACACAGAGTGTTATTCATGAGACAATCTTGATATAGATCTAATATGCTTCGATAAAATACCGCTTCATTAGGCTTATGGCTTAGCTTGCATATCCACAATCAAGCCTGTTAAACGCCGTACCACAGGCAATAAAACCAAGACCAATGGATAAGCGATCAACCAAGAAAACATCCATGTTTCTAACCAGATCATGGTAAATCCTGAAATAAAGCCCGTTCTCATCCATAGATTAACGAGTGATAAAGTCCCACTCATAAAAAAGGATAAAATCAGCGGTAAGATCCACGCTGCATACTTCGCGGGTAATTTCGCAATCAGTCGTGGGCTTGCTTTCAATTCTTGCATTTTTAGCTCGTTTTAATAAAAACAATCTTTAGTTAATTTTAATAATTTATAACGTCATCAGCATGATCCATAAACGATACACAGGGTACTATCTATGCAACAATCTATTGCTGAATACATCATGAACTTTGTTTTAAAACAATCTTACTCAGGATTGTCTTTCTTCACGTGTTGTTTTAAATTTTTCATGAATTGACCAAATTGCGGAAGAAACTCCTCAAATAAAGGATGATCTTTATTTTCCAACATTACTTCACTAAACAGCTTTAAACCCACTGCAAATGATTTGGTGGTTTGATCATCAAAAAAATCGGCCTTCTTCAACCGTTCGACAATCTCGAAGATATCGTCATGGTTGCCCGTATAAAACTCTAAACGCTCGCTGTAAGTCGAAACCTGTCCTTTCGCATCTTTTAAATGCTGTACTGTGACATGATATTGATGTTGTTTCATGCTTCTGCTCCAAGGTGCTCTTAAGCACTCTCTTTAATTTCAACCTGCATCAGGTCAACTTGAAATTGATGAAATACCGCAGCCAACGACTGTAAAAATGCTGTCTGTTTGGCGGTGGTTAAATCAGCACAACGAATTTGCAGCATTTGACTGTTAGAGATCGAAGGCAAATTAAACTTGGTCTCTGCCCGATGAAACTGGTAACTGGCAATTAAGCCAACCTGCACCAGATCACTGACCACCCGATACACCGTGGCCAAACTCAGCTGCTGTTCCTGTTCATTCAGCCGTTGATAAATCTGCTTTACCGTAAGCTCTTCTGATTGTTGCGCCAATACAGATAATACCGCCATACGTGGATGAGTCACTCTTAGACCTGCCTGCTTGATTTTCTGTTGTAGCTCTAACATGGTTCGCTCCCAACTTATAAGCGTCCGATTGCGATGGCGGCCTGATCAATTTTTTCCGCAATTTGATGGATCTGTTCTTGTTGCAAATCTGCGATATTCAGCTTTAATCGCAATGCGGTTTTCAGATTTTCCATCGCGCGATGGATATCAACCAACTGATCATTATTATGAATTTCACGTCTTAGTCGCAGCTTTTGTAAAAGCGCCAGCAGCATGTCTTGCTGTTCTTTTAAATAACTGTCGCCATAGTCGGTAATCTGGTATTGCTTACGTTCGGCATCCAGCACGCCAATCAAATTCATTTCTTCCAATGCGGTTAGCGTTGGATAAATCGTTCCTGCACTTGGGGTATAGCCATCCCCTACCAGATCACTAATTTCTTTAATAATTTCATAGCCATGTTTGGGGCTTTGCTGAATCAAATGCAGCACCAACAATTTCATACGACCTGATTCAAATAAGCGACCACGGCGGCCTGCTCGGTGATGTTCTCGATGTAATAAAGCTGCTTCGGCTTCATCATGGGAATGCTCGGATTGATGTTTCATCTGTTATTTTTCTCTATATTTGCTTAATTTACGCTTATTAAGATATATCTTAATATATCTTTTATCAAGTTAAGTTATATCTTAAATTTTTAGTATTCTGATATTGAAAGAATTATTTTTTCTGAGGAAGGACTTTAAGAAAGTTAAGTAATAAAAAAGAGTGCATAGGCACTCTTTTTTGGGTAACGAGGTTCACAGTTGATGGTAGTACAGCCCAATTATTTCAAAATAGTGGTTAAATACAGCTCGATAGATTAAATTGAATAGCTCACCGATAAAACATTTACTATTATGTGCTATATCGTTTTTAAGAAGTCATTACGTATCTTTATCGCTAGATGTCTAACTTTCTGAGAATATTTAGTCTTATTTCCAATCAAAGTTTCAATCAAATCTAAAACATCACTATCTATATACTCTGGTTTTTTCTGAAGCCAATTTAAAGCTAATTCAGGCCAATAATTTGATACGCTTTCAGAAAGTGCAAAAACGATTACTTTCTTCATATCTTTCAATGAATATGTGTATTTTTGTGGACTATTTTCATCCATTTCCAGAAGCAATAATCCATCTCTTAAATCATTCATATCTGCATAACTCAATTATTTTAATTAGCCTAAAAAGCATTCAATAAATTACTTGAGTATCAATGCCTAAAATTAACATAACATAGTTTATAAACAATAAAAAAGAGCACCTAGGCGCTCTTTTTTTAACAACATTGATCTCAATTAAAACCGCTTCGTATAGTTCACAAATAGACGGTCTTCACCAAAGTCATTGCCATGTTTGACCTTGTAATCAACACGTAGATATTGAACAGCAAAACCCTTTAAATAAGGCTGCTGAAAGGCATAATTGATCAAGACATTGGATTCAGTTTCATGATTTTTCTCACCATTGGCTGCTTTAAAATCATGACCATAAACATACTTCACCATGGCATTTAGCCCCGGTACATAATCCTTAAAATCATAGCCATACATCAAATGATAGGACTTTTCATTCTTCTTAAAAAAGCCTGTGGCATTCCAGTTAATAAAATACAACTCAGGCAAAAAACCATCGGGTAAAGGATAGGCCGATTCGCCAATAATTTGCTGATAACCCAAACCAAAGCTCTGATTGTTCACTTTCAACATTTCCAGCAGCCCGATATTTTGCGCATCGATCTCAAAATTATTGCCATCATTTTTAGCATTAAAATATTTCAATTTGGAATTGAGGGAAAAAGTCGGCTGTTTCCACGTATGCTCCAAGCCTAAATAGTGTTTGTTATATAAATCTTCTAAATTGCCAAAATAGTATTCAGCTTTCAGTGCAGGTGTCAGTTGATAACGTAGGTCAAGATAATTCAAGCCATCGGAATAGGCTGTTTTACCATTGGCGGTAAAGGAAAAGCGATGAAAATTCTCCTCATTGCGTGGAGATACTTTTTCCACCCGACCAATTTCAGCATAGAGCTGATCCGAAATCTGTGACTTTAAGTTCGTTCCCCAATACGAGGTAATGAGCTGCCGACTCGCATCTGAAGTGGTGACAGGTAAATCCAGCCATAACTCCCCGATACTCAGCAAGGTTTTGTCATAACCCAGTTTTAAGGTTGCCCCATATTTTGAATAATCAGCAGCTTGGGATTGAGTTTGTGAGTCAAAGGGTAACACCATATCACTGACATGCCGATCTGCACTTAAACGTACGGCATATTGCACCGAAGCGTCCGCGCCAATCCGAAGTGGCTTGTCTGCGATCACTAAAGGCGTATCGTGTAAATTTGAAGTATAAAATAAAGATGCACCTTGCGACCAACTACCAAAATTTTTGGCATTCGGATTGTCATAATCCCGATATAGATAGGCATTCTTTAGGTTAAATTTCCATTCATCTTGAATAGCTTGGGTTGGATCTGCTGCCCACAACATCGAACTGCTTCCTGACATCACGAACAGTGCGGTAAGCGTTAAAGTTTGTGTGTTTAAATTGTACATAGAATAAATCGTCCATAGCTGAGGTGCTGTACCATCCACTGGTACAGCCATCTATTTTTATTCGGAATATGCTTGATTTCAGCCTAACGTTGTCACAACGACAGGCTGGTCTTTTTTAAGGCGTTTAATTAGTAATAGTGAAATTGCTGCACAAAAAGCAGGAATGGCAAGAATGCTGAGAATGGCAAAACTAGAAAGATTCAATGACATCAACCAGCCTCCCATGATAGAGCCGACAACAGACCCCACACGTCCAATCGCATTGGCCCAACTCACGCCAGTTGCACGACAATGTGTTGGATAAAAGCTGGATGAAAAGGCATTGGCGCCAACCTGTGAGCCACTGATTCCTACACCCACACCAAACATGGCAAACATCAGTAATATGGTATTAGACTGTTCAATCCCGAGACCTAAACAGATCAGGAACAAACCACCAAAAGCATAGGCTGCACTTAAAATTTTAGTCGCATCCATTTTATCCATCAGCAAACCCAAGACGATGGCACCGATTGTTCCACCAATCTGAAAGATCGAGGTGAGCCATGAGGCATTGGATAAGTTAAAACCTGCATTGGTGAGTAAAGTCGGCATCCAGCTTGAAATCATATAAATGATCAGCAGACTCATAAAGAATGTAAACCAAATCAAAAAAGTACCTAAAGCAAGACCTTTACTAAATAAATCTTTGAGACTTGATTTGGCCACTTCATTTGCAGGCGGAACTAAGCTTGGAATCTGTGTGATATGCGGTGCCATACGACGGACGATGCTTTTAATTTGTTCGGCACTTTTTTGTTTCAAAACCAGAAAACGCAGCGATTCAGGTAATAGATAATATAAGAAAGGCACTGTACATAAAGGTGCGATGCCACCTATTAATAAAATGCCATGCCAACCGATATGCGGTAGCAGTTGTGCCGACAGAATCCCACCTAGCGCAGAGCCAATGGTAAAGCCACAAAACATCATGGTGACCAAATTGGAGCGGCGGGATGTCGGTGCATATTCTGACGTTAAGGTAATGGCATTAGGTAAAGCACCACCCAAACCCAGCCCAGTGAGAAAGCGCCAAATAATCAGCGTTTGCAAGTCCGATGAGAAAGCAGCAAATAGGCTGGCACAGCCAAACATGATCACCGAGCCGATCAGAATCGGCTTACGCCCAAGTTTATCTGACAAAGGGCCAAAAATCAGAGCACCTGCCATCAAGCCAAATAAGCCTGCGCCAAATAACGGTGCCAGATCAGTGGGTTGTAGCCCCCACTCGGCTTTCAATGCAGGAGCAATAAAACCCACTGCTGCGGTATCAAAACCGTCAATTGCAACAATCAAAAAGCACAACCACATGATTAGCTTTTGCAAAGCTGAAAGTGGTATTTCATCAATGAAACTTTGTACGTCTATGGTTTTCTGAGACATAACGACTCCTTTTGCCAATACCATGGCCAGTGCAATCCTTAGCAAAGGTGCTCAACTCTATTTATTGTTCAGTTTGAGCACCTGTTTAAACCACTCAGATCAAGTGAGTTATTTCACATTCACGGTGATGCCTGTTAAACCTGCAATCTCGGCGCGCATGACATCACCTCGCACTACAGCACCGACCCCTTCTGGTGTGCCCGTAAAAATCAAGTCACCCGCTTTCAGTTCAAATAAGGTTGACAGATTGGCAATAGTCTCGGCAACTGACCAGATCAAATGGGTGATATCACTGTGTTGTACAGTTTCACCATTCACGGTCAAATGAATATCGGCCTGATTGATCTCACCAGTTTCAGTCATCGGGTGAATGGGGCCAATCGGCGCAGAAAAATCGAATGCTTTGCCAATTTCCCATGGACGACCTTTTTCACGCATACTCATTTGCAAGTCGCGGCGAGTCATGTCCAAACCAACCGCATAGCCATAAATGTAATTTGCAGCATCTTCGACCGAAACATTGTTCGCATCGCGTCCTATTGCCACCACCAACTCGATTTCGTAGTGATAGTTTGAGGTTTCAGTTGGATAAGGAATCTCTACTGCATCCTGATTGACAGGTACAATTGACTCTAAATCGTTTGGCTTACAAAAGAAAAAAGGTGGCTCGCGATCTGGATCAAAGCCCATTTCACGTGCGTGGGCAGCGTAGTTACGCCCGACACAATAGACACGGCGTACTGGAAATTGCTGATCTGAGCCATGAATAAACAGGCCCGCTGGTGTCATTGGCTGGAAAATAAAAGTCATGGCATATTCCTTGTTGATATAGGTTAAATCAGAGCCTTAAAACGCATCTGCCTGCTGTTCAGGGGCAGCTTTCTGGAACGCGTCGAGGGTCATACAATGCTGATAAATTTCATTAATTTGAGGATACGCCGACAGGTCGACCTGAAAGCGTTGTGCCGATACCACTTGCGGAATCAAATACGCATCGGCAATGCTAACTTGCTTGCCATAGCAGAACTTTTCCCGAGTTGAATCTTCAGCCAATAGGTGCTCTAAGGCTGAAAAACCATCTTGAATCCACTTGGCACACCAAGCATTGATCTGGTTCTGATCCAGTCCAAGCTGGCGTAAATACTCCAGTACACGCTTATTGTTTAAAGGATGAATATCACATCCGATCAAAGCAGCAATGGCGCGCACCCTCTCTTTACCGAGTGCATCTGCTGGCAACAGGGCTGGTTCAGGGTATTGTTGTTCTAACCATTCGATTATGGCGGGGCTTTGTAATAACGTGCCCGCCTCCGTTTCCAAGACGGGCACAAAACCCTGTGGATTTAGCCTTTGAAAAGTCGCTTGATGATGCTCATTTTTCGCCAGCGATACATAGCTCGCCTCATAATCCAGACCCTTGAGATTCAGGACAATGCGGGTACGGTGCGATGTGCCGCTACGGAAAAAACCATACAGTTTCATGGACTCACTCCTTCCGCATGACGCTCACGTATCGAATACAGACCTAATTTGCGTTGCAAAGGTGCCTCATCGGCAATAAAGAGATAGCATGGCTGCGCAGATGTATTGATTAAATCAATAGCAGCAAAACATGGTGCACATGCGGTATCCGCTTGGGTTAAATGGAAGTCCTGTTGATCAATCTGAATGGTCAGGCCACCTTCAATCACATGAAAGACCTGTGCAGTGGAACGCAAAGGCAAAGACAGCGTTTCATTCGGACGCAGGAGTAAAGCTGAATAACCCAGAATGTTCTGACAGTCTTTCCCTGTTTCAGGATTGATATATGCCACTTGCAACGGGTCCTGATAGCCAGTTTTTTCAGCTAAAGCATCTAGTACTTTTTTGGTGTCTTTCCAGGCATAACGCATCATCGGATAAGGTGCATCTTCACGACTAAAATGTGGTGTTGGCACAATACCCGCCGCGTACTGAGGCGTAGAACCTTGATTAATCCGATCAACTTCCTGACGACGCCCCTCTTCAACAAAAGAGGCTTCCATATAATAAACCAATGGTAAATCAAGAATATCCATCCAGATCACAGGTTGATCGCCATCATGTCCATGCTCATGCCACAACCCAGACGGGGTCAGGATCATGTCTCCATGTTCCATAATGCATTTTTGCCCTTCGACCGTGGTATAGGCCCCTTCTCCTTCAACAATCAGACGCACCGCATTCGGTGCATGTCGATGTGCAGGCGCCCACTCTTGCGGAAGCAGCAATTGCATACCTAAATACATGGCTGGGCTGACTTTCATATTCTCCAAACCATGACCAGGGTTGGCGAGTGCCAAGACACGACGTTCTGCCTTTTCAATCGGTGTTAACTCACCTGCTTCTAACAACAGTGGCTTGATCTGCTGGAAATACCAAGCCGTTGCAACCGTTTGCGGTCTTGGTTTATGAGGTGGAATAAAGCTTCTTAAATTGGGCCACAACGGCACCAAATTGGATGCATTCAGTTCTTCACGATAACGTTCTGGTAGCTCTTCGAGCGTGCCTAACTGTTCCATATGTCATTCCTTTTTCTGCCCATGGAGCACAATACTAATGACGATAATTTCATCAATATTCGGTGTTGGCTCAATGTAACAATCAGGATGTGTTGAATCTATGCACAAAAAACAATAGGCTGTATTGATAAAATCAATACGGTGGTTGATGGCAATGTTTGATCTGGATACACGGCTGCTGAAAATTTTCTTTGAAATTTATCAGCATAAAAGTATTTCTAAAGCCGCAGAACAACTGGGTATTGGTCAGCCCACTTTGAGTATTGCACTGAATAAACTCAGGGCTCATTTTGGTGATCCGCTGTTTGTGCGTATTGAAAATAAAATGCAGCCCACTGAACTTGCCCAACAGATCTATCCAATGGTGGTGGAAATCTTAAACCGCTTGAAGTTGGTTCAGAATTACAATATTGACTTTGATCCAAAAACTTCGACTTATCAATTCCGTATCAGTATGACCGACATCAGTCATTTGGTATTCTTACCTCGTCTGATGAATTACATGCGTCTGCATGCCCCCTCAATTCGACTGGAAATCTTACCGATTGATAGCCAAACTGCCCCGATGATGTCGAATGGGGATATTGATCTCGCCATTGGATTTCTCCCCCAGTTGGAAGCTGGTTTTTACCAACAAACCCTGTTTCAGCAGCATTACACCTGTATTGCCAGTCAACAGCATCCAAGACTGACAGGAACCAGCCTATCGGCTTCAGCGTTTGCTCAGGAATTACATGTCGATATCTTGGCAACGGGGGGACATTATGTGGTGGAACATGAGCTGCAAAAACACGGCGTCAATCGAAATATTCTGGTGCGTTTACCCAGCTATTTGGGAGTTGGTCTGATTGTCCGAGATACAGATACTATTGCGACAATCCCTCACTATCTGGCACAGGTTTTTATGACCCAAGGTGGACTCAAAACTTTTGAACCGCCTTATAATTTCCCTCAATTCAGTGTCAAACAACACTGGCATTCACGTGTCCATCAGACCCCAAGTAATCAGTGGTTGAGACAGATTTGCTTTAAACTGTTCTCGGCTTAATGCTGAGCAAGGTTAAAATAAAATAGCGCATCGAAATTGATGCGCTATTTGATATCTCATTCAATGGCTGACAGAACATCTAGTCCGTTCTAGAAACACCTGTTGAAATGGTAATGTGCTTATATTCAATAAAGTCATCCATTGCCGCCATACCATTCATTCGGCCGAGTCCAGAATTTTTGAAACCACCTTCCTCAAACTCGTCATACACCACGGCCCAATCATTGATCCAAACCGTACCCGCTTCCATTTCCGTCGCCACCCGCAACGGTAAATCCACATCACGACTCCAGATTGAAGCGGCTAAACCATATTGGTTGTCATTGGCGAGCGCAATCGCTTCCGCTTCAGTATCAAATACTTGCAAGGTCAGTACTGGCCCAAACGTTTCTTCCTGAATAATTTCCATCGAATTATCATTCACTTCGAGCAAGGTTGGGCGGTAGAAAGCCCCTTTGGCCAACTCACCTTCAGTGATCGGCCCACCACGAACAATGACCTTCGCTCCTTCGGCAATCGCTTTTTCAACCACCGCATCTACACGTGCTACATTATTTTTGTCGATCAATGGTCCCATATCACTACTTGGATCAGCGGCAGGGCCAACTTTAACTGCTTCCAAACGCTGAGCCAGTTTCTGTTTCAGCTCATCTGCCAGCTCACGCTGCACCAATAAACGTGAACCAGTCATACAGAACTGACCTGCAAAAATGGTTAAGGCTTTTTCCAACTTCGGCAAGACCAGATCTAGATCAGCATCTTTAAACACGATCATCGGGGTTTTACCCCCTAGCTCTAAGCCAAATCGTTTCAGATGTTGTGCACCTGTTGCCGAAATGGCCTTACCCGTTGCCGTGCTGCCGGTAAAGCTAATCACAGGGACATCTGGAGATTCAACCAGTAAACGCGATCCACCTCCAGTCGACTCACTAAAGAGATTGATCACCCCTTGTGGTAATGAAGGAAGCTCAGAAAAAATTCGGGAGATCACGGCATTGGTTTGTGCGGTTTGACCCGGCATCTTAATTACTGTTGTGGTGCCCGCCGCTAATGCAGGTGCCAGTGAACGAATCATTAAAACCACTGGAGAATTCCACGGCACAATAATTCCAGACACACCCATCGGTTCACGCAAAACCATCGAATAGCTGCCTGGCTTTGGTTCTAATGCTCGACCATACTCGGTCAAGGTTAATGCTGCGTAATAACGTAATTTGGCCGGAACCATCGTCACTTCAAAGCTGGCTTCTGCTTTAATTTTTCCATTTTCAGTGGCAAGGATCTCAATCAACTCATCTGCATGGCGTTCAAAAGCATCGGCCATTTCATTGAGTACTTTTGCACGTAAACGACGGTCACGTTTCCAATCGGTTTTTTTTAATGCGGTCTTTGCTGCCCATATGGCAGTTTCCACCTGCGCTACTGTCGCATTGGCATATTGCCCGATCACTTCATATGTTGCTGGATTAATCGACTGTATATGCTGATGAGAGTCTACCCACTCACCATTAATCCAGTTTTTAGCTAGTCTATTCATCTGCACATCCTAAAATGAAAATAAGAGAAGATCGGCTGAATCCTCAATCAAATATCTGTTTGCTATCATGTTCACCATCATATTTCACTCACACAATCGACACTCTAAGCAATGGTCAGACTGCAACCCATGCTATTTCTAAACAACACTTGCAAGTTACTTTGGATTCATGGGTTCGACTTGTGATGGCGACTCATTGCTAGCGTAAATGCTGATTGAATTCTCGATCTTCTGAGATCACCCAATATCAACAAGGGTTAAAGCGAGGCAAACACCCTACCAAATGATGTTTTTTGTTCGCTAGACCACAAAAAACAAAACTATGATTCGCTTTTTCCGAACATTCCCTTATCACGACTGCCGCAAAATGTTCTGAATCTGGCTATCCCAAGGTGCAGGATGGCCAATTTTTGTGGATAGAAAATCAACCAAAGCTTGAATTTTAGGTGAAGCTCGATTCGACAAGCGGTAAACCACAGAAATATTGCCTCCCGAGGGTGAGAACTCAGGCAAGATCACCGTAAGTTGCTGCTGGCAAATCGCGTCTGCGGCAAGAAAGCTTGGTAAAATCGCAACCCCTAAGCTCAGCTTGGCAGCTTCCAATAATTGATGGCCACTATCTGTACGTAGATAAGGTGAAATTCGGAAAAATGCTTTCTTACCTTCGACAGGCAGTTGCCACATACCGTGCGGTTCTCGAGGCAGGTACAGCAGACCACGATGGTGCAACAGTTCATTGGGATGTGTTGGTCTTCCATATGCTTTTAAGTAGTCTGGACTTGCACAAATATAGTGATGATTCGGTGCAATGGTCTGACTGATCAGGTTGGAATCCGGCAATTCTCCCATCCGAATCGCTGCATCATAATGACCATTATTCAAATTGACGAAATGATCACTCGACTCAATATCCAGCTTGAGTTCAGGATACAGCTGCATGAATTCTGCCAAATAAGGAGCGAGATATTCAGTGTTAAACGCTTGGGGTACCGATAAACGAAAACTGCCACTTAAATGCTCATGCCGAGCACGAATGGACTCTTCCAAGTCATTTAACTCCGCCAGAATCTTGGTCGACTGTCGATAAAATTCCTGTCCAGCCTCAGTGAGCAACACACTCCGACCACGATGAATCAGTGCAGTCGATAAACGCTGTTCCAATTGTTGAATCCGTTGACTCACCACCGATTTAGTAATGCCCAGACGTTTCGCAGCGTGGGTAATACTGCCTGCTTCAACCACTGCGATATAAGTTTGCATTTCAACAATCTGGTTCAAAAGGCACTCCCCATCAGGGTTTAGTCGTAGACTGATGTTAGGTCTAATCGCGCCTGCTTGAATAGTCTGTTATTGCAATACTAAGTCTTATCCATGCAACAATCCAAACAATGTCCTTTACTGTTTATTATTTATGTATCTTTTGTTCTAAAAGCACTTTTATTTTCATACTGAGGAAATCAACAACAGGGACTAAAGCCTGATGCTGTTGTTGCCAGTTTTGCTTTCCAATCTCACCTTTATATTCTTGGACCATGCACTGCAAAACAGGCTGATATTGCGGTTGTAACTGAGTCATCACCCATTGCGCAGCCTGATCTTTAGGTGCAATCTCATTCGTCACCAAACTAAAATAAATACGGCATAAGGCCAAGATCTGATTACGCTCATCGGCATCCTCATCCCAATGCGCCACAATCGATGGATAGGTGTCTGCCATCGCCTGCCAGAGTTGCTGTACCGGAATCTCAGCTGACCACTGTGTCAAACTTGGCCCGAACAAAGTACGATGATGCATTTGTGCTTTCTTCAGCAAAATACTCAGATCTGGGTCTGCATGTTCGCTAAGCATATCGCCTTGACTTAATTCATCCCGTAACCATTCCCCAAACTGTAGTTCGTAGCTGAGTGGGTAACTTCCCGAAAGAATATGGTCTTTGCGTACGATGGTGACTTCAAGTGCACGTTGTGCAGCACCAATCGGATGCGAAATGTGTAATAAGGTTTCTGCCAGTTGCTGTCGTTGCTGGAGTGTCAGGGCTTGACGCACCACAACCAAAACATCCAGATCACTTTCTGGACCTAGCCCGCCATCAACGGCTGAACCATACAGATAAATGGCGAAGAGGGATCCACCCAAAAGCTGTTGCAAAGATTCGGTTAACTGTTCGAGTTGCAAGGTTTCGGACATACTTGACCTCTTTTTCAAGCGCATAAAAAAAGGCAGGATTTTCATCCTGCCCTTGGTCTTATTCCCACTCAATCGTTGCTGGTGGTTTAGATGACACGTCGTAGACGACGCGTGAAACATCTTTAATTTCGTTCATGATACGGGTTGAGATTTTATCAACCAAGTCATACGGTAAGTGCGCAAAACGTGCTGTCATAAAGTCAACGGTTTCTACGGCACGAAGTGCAATCACCCATGCATAACGGCGACCATCACCCACCACACCCACTGATTTTACAGGTTGGAATACTGCAAATGCTTGTGCAGTTTTGTCATACCAACCGCTGTCACGCAGTTCTTGCATAAAGATGTCGTCAGCAAGACGAAGAATATCTGCATATTCTTTTTTCACTTCACCCAAAATACGTACGCCCAAACCTGGACCCGGGAACGGATGACGGTAAATCATGCTATGCGGTAAGCCAATGGTTGTACCTAATTTACGTACTTCGTCTTTGAACAAGTCACGTAATGGTTCAACCAATTCAAATTCTAGGTCATCAGGTAAACCGCCCACGTTGTGATGTGATTTAATCACGTGTGCTTTACCTTGTTTGCTTGCAGCAGATTCAATTACGTCTGGATAAATCGTACCTTGTGCCAAGAATTTTACGCCATCAAGTTTACGCGCTTCTTCGGCAAAAACTGCGATGAACTCACGACCAATGATTTTACGCTTTTTCTCAGGATCAACTTCACCTGCCAACGCAGTCAAGAAACGCTGTTCAGCATCAGCACGGATCACACGAATCCCCATGTTTTCTGCAAACATTTGCATCACTTGATCACCTTCGTTTAAACGAAGTAAACCATTGTCTACGAATACGCAGGTCAACTGATCGCCAATAGCTTTATGCAATAACGCTGCAACCACAGATGAATCCACACCACCAGACAAACCTAACAGAACTTTTTCATCACCAATTTGTGCGCGTAACTGCTCTACACGTAAGTCGATAATGTGTTCTGGTGTCCACAGACCGCGACAACCACAAATCTGATGTACGAAGTTAGACAGTAATTCAGCACCCTTTGCCGTGTGAGTCACTTCTGGATGGAACTGAACGCCATAGAAACGACGTGTTTCATCACTCACCGCAGCAAATGGACAGCTAGGTGTGCTTGCTGTGACTTGGAAACCTTCTGGAATCGCACTTACTTTATCGCCATGACTCATCCATACGTGAAGCTGGTTCTCGCGATCTTGCAAGTTACCAATTAAATGATCACGTACTAGAATGTCTACTTCTGCATAACCAAACTCATGCACTGTACCTGGCTCTACTTTACCGCCAAGTTGTTCAGACATGGTTTGTAAACCATAGCAAATACCCAACACTGGTACGCCTAATTCAAATACAACTTGCGGCGCGCGTGGGCTGCCTTCTTCATGTACGCTCTCAGGGCCACCTGACAAAATAATCCCGTTCGGATTAAACGCACGAATGTCTTCTTCAGACATATCGAATGCATACATTTCAGAATAGACACCCGCTTCACGTACACGACGTGCAATGAGCTGGCTATATTGAGAGCCGAAATCCAAAATAAGGATACGATCTTCAGTAATTTGAGTATTGGTCGTCATGGTTCATCATAAAGGCAAATGAATTAAGCGCCATATTCTAACATTTTTCACGCTTTGGCGCATCGCAATTCATCATCTATCTTGTTTTTTCATTGAGTAGCTGAATCAACACTGATATTTAAACTAAAATTTCATAGCAAAGCACAAAATAAGGAGCGCTAAATCAATAATTCTTGCCCATTCTGCTCAACACAAAGCAAAAATTGGTGCTAAGATGACGAGTCAAGATATGTATTACCATGGAAAGGTATTCAATCGACGGCATCGTTGCCTTTTTATACGATTGTGATGTCCTGATTCAAAGGAAAAATAAAAGGGTAACTCAAAAATTAATGGTCTTGGTGTTTCATCAATGACCGAAAATATTTCACTATCATCTAGCGCTTGCCCGACCACGAGCAACAATTAGGACTTGAAGGACCAATAAAATAATGTTTCAAGAAATGATTGCGGATTTTCAACAGAATTTCTGGTTATATATTTCAATCCCCTTTATCAGTGGCTTTATTGGTTATGTAACCAAGGTCATTGCCATTCAAATGATGTTCTCACCACTTGAATTTAAAGGATTGCGATTATTTGGTCTTCCACTCGGATGGCAAGGGATTGTTCCCCGAAAAGCAGAGAAGATGGCCACCACGGCAGTGGAGTTGATGACCTCCAAGCTGATTAAACCCGAAGAAATTTTTGCCCGACTCGATCCGAAACGTATTGCCCAAGAAATTGAAAAACCATTGATGGCAGCGGCTGAGGACATTACTCGAGAAGTTGCACAACAATACCAACCCGGTCTATGGGAAGGCATGCCTGAGTTTGCACGACAAAAACTGATTAAGCGTGTCCAAGCCAAAGCGCCAGAAATTGTTGAACATATTATGAGTGAAGTACAAAAGGATGTTGCCAAGTACTTCGACATCAAACATATGGTGGTCAACAACCTGCTCAAAGACAAACGCCTGCTCAATGAAATCTTCAAGAAAGTGGGCAAACAGGAATTCAAATTCTTTAGTAATGTCGGTTTCGTGTTTGGTTTTGCGATTGGTGTGGTACAAATGCTGTGCTGGATCGTGACCCAAGGTAAATATCCATGGATGCTGCCGATGTTTGGTGGCTTTGTCGGCTTCTTTAGCGACTGGATGGCCTTGCAAATGATGTTCCGACCGCTGTACCCAAAAAAGATCATGGGCTATACCTGGCAGGGGCTGTTTATTAAACGCCAGAATGAAGTTGCTGCTGACTATGCCGCACTCATTTCCAAACAGTTGCTGACTTCACGCAATATGATGGAAGAGTTGTTCTCGGGAACACATTCAGACAAAGTCATCGAGTTGGTGAGTCGTCAAGTTAAACAGGAAATTGATTTACAGGCAGGTATTGTTCGTCCATTGGTGGTCTATGCGATTGGTGGTGAGAAATATCAAAACCTGAAAACCGAAGTGGCAGAGCGTATTCTCAAGCAACTTCCAGACACCATGCGCTATGTGGAGTCCTATGCTGAAGATGCCATGAATGTGCGTAATACCTTGGTTGAACGTATGCAGAAACTGAGCCCAGAAGAGTTTGAAGGCATGCTACGTCCTGCATTTAAAGAAGATGAATGGTCATTAATTATTGTCGGTGCTGTTTTGGGTTTCCTCGTCGGGGAAATGCAAATTCATTTTATGCTCTAACACTTTTATCTAGAAAAGAAAAAGGAAGCAGGTGCTTCCTTTTTTATGCACTTATCGATGCGCATATTTTTCAATTTTGATCACTTCGATATCGGTTGGTTTATAGCGATGGGTATCCACCTCACCCACCAAACGCACATGATCACCCACTTTTAGTCCTGCTTGGCGCCAAATATCATCATCAATTTCGACGCTAATGGTACCGCTCGAATCTTTAAACTCATAATGGTCACTTTGCAGATGTTTGCTAATCTGACCCGTCAGGGTGACACCGGTTTCATCAGCCAATTTCGCTACTTGGCTTACTGTCACCACATTCTTTGCCGCTTCCTGTACCAAAACATGATCATCCTTACCTGCCCATGCCGAGCTCGATAAACCTGTAAGTACCATCAACCCACAACCAATCAACATTTTTTTCATTTTCATGTCCTATTTGTTTTAACCATTTATGATCTAAACAGAAATAAGCACGGCTGTCGGCTTCAGTTTGTAAATAAGCGAGAGAAACATACGAATTTAACCCCGTGACTGAGCACGGGGCAAGCTTTCATGAGCTTATTATTTTTCAATCAGATGATCGAGGCTAATACGACCTGCGCCATAGAGCATCAACATAAAGAAGCCACCCGCCATAGCGAAGTTCTTCATAAAGTTAATGGCATCTTCTGCACCGCCATGGAAAATAAAAGCCGTAATAATACTAAAAAGACCTAAACCTAAAGATGCGAATCGTGTTTGGAAACCAAACAATAGAGCCAAGCCACCACCAAACTCAACCAAGATGACTAAAGGTAATAAAGCACCCGGAACACCCATGGATTCCATATAACCCACCGTACCCGCATAGCCTACGATCTTGCCCCAACCTGCAACAAGAAAAATATAAGCCAATAACAAACGAGCAATCAAAGTTACGACATTCGCCACGCCAGACTGTGTTACGATATTTTTTACAACGACATTCGGATTAAACATAATCAATTTCCACACTGTTTGTTTTTTAACATGCTAGCAGTTTATGTATCTTTAATTTTGCAATAAACACCAATTTAGTTAACATATCGTTCCTTATTTGCAACAATAAAAATATTTTTCTGGTTCAAGCGCCCTGCTCATCTGTTCTGAAAAGTTACCAATTAATTTGCTTTTTATACTGACTTTCTACAGAGGCACTGCTAGGATTTAGTCCACATTCATAGTGTTAACACCTTCATGGAACTCATTGATTTTATTCTGCACGTTGACGAACACCTTTTAGAATTTATTACCAATTATGGCGTTTGGATTTATGCCATTTTATTCTTAATTATTTTTGTTGAAACTGGTTTAGTGGTGATGCCATTTTTACCAGGAGATAGCTTGTTATTTGCCGCTGGTGCATTAGCAGCGTCTACAGGCGCAATGGATCCATGGGTGCTTGGCATTCTATTATTTATCGCCGCCGTTTTAGGTGATACATTAAACTATCATATTGGTCGCTATATTGGTCCACGTGTTTTTGAGACCAATTCACGTTTTATCAATAAACAACATTTGATTAAAACCCAAGAGTTCTTTCAGCGCCACGGTGGTAAAACCATTATTTTCGCTCGATTTATTCCTTTTGCACGTACCTTCGCTCCGTTTGTGGCGGGTGCTGGCAGCATGAACTATAAGTACTTTCTGACTTATAACGTGGTAGGTGCATTCTGCTGGATCGCATCTTTCATTACCCTTGGCTATTTATTCGGGAATATGCCAATCGTGAAAGATAATTTTACCCATTTAATTTTCGGTATCATTATTATCAGTGTATTACCGGGTGTGATTGGATTTATTCGCCAGAAAATGAAGGGTGCTAAAGCGTAATAAATTGAAGCTTTGTTTAAAATAAACGAAAGATCATTGGCAGCATACAAATCAGTAATAACATGGCCGATCCTTTATATAAATGATCGGCTTTGATTCCAACCAAACTTCCCGCCAGTAAAGCACGTCCAAATAGCATCCAGAAAATACTGACTGGAATCAGAATAAGAGTAAAAATAGCAAAAACCAACGCGGCTTGCTCAATTGAATTCCATGTTTCACTTGGAAAAATACCAGATGCCAACAATACTGTTTTAGGGTTTTTCAAGGTTGATAAAAACAGCTGTCTTTTACGGATATGTTGATGATGCTGATCAAGTTTTTGTAGATGTGAGCCTTTCCATAGATGGAACGCCATCCACAGCACATAGAGTAAACTGAGCGTATGCAGAATCGCCCCAATTGCTGGCCAAATCGGATCAAATAAATGAATGAAAAGTGCCCATAAACTAATACCATACAGATAACCCAACCATTCAATTGGGATAAAAGTCATCGTTTTAGGTACACCGTGTTGATGTGTTGCACTGGCAAGCAAAGCATTGGTCGGACCTGGTATTAACAATACCGCCAACATCGCCAAAACAAAAAACCAACTCTCAATCATATACATACCGAACGACTATACATGGGCGCCACCTTAAACGAATTTAGGGCAAAAACACAAATTTTAGCAGTGTGGTTGAACCAGATAAATCAGCAAGTTATGAGGCAACCTCAATTCAATCATTTGATTTTTATCATTATATTTTGAAACATTTTGCTATAATTTAGTTACTGAACGCCATCTTGTGCGATGACGATCAGTTCTCAAAATTTACGATTTTGGGCGTTGTTTTACAATGATTGGGCAACCTTTAAATTTTGCTGCTTGTACAATCGCATCTTGTTGGCCTAATACATTGGCAAGTTCAGTATTTTTGGTATTCATCGACTGTCCCATATTGACCGAGATCGATGGACCAAAGCCCCAACCGCCTCTGCCCCAGCCACCACCAAGGCCAAGACCTACACCCACACCTGTCCGTTTTGGCGTTTGCACACCATTTTCGATATAGAGCTGAATACGGTTGTACTCGGCTTGCAACTGCTGGCAATTCAGTGCTTGATATTGTGTCGGCGATACATAAGCTGGCTTAACCGTTGATGCACATGCACCCAATAACATGCTCGCTGCCAAAACAGGCATCCAATATAAGCGTTTCATAAGATTCTCTTATTTCTTTGATTCAATCTCATTGAACAGGGTCACATAGGCGACGGTCAATTTGTGGTCAGATGCCAAATGAATCAAGGGTAAATTCTTTTGATGTGATTCTTTCATCAAGATCGATGGCGGCAACATGCTATCCAGCACAGGCAAACCTTCATCTTTTAACTGTTGAACCACTTCACGAGGTAATTTTGCCTGAGATTGGAACTGATTGACCACAATTCCCTCAATCTCCAAGCGATCATTATGATCATCTTGGGTTTCGAGCACATTTTCAATCAAAGTTTGTAACGCACGTTTTGAAAACACATCACAATCGAATGGAATCAGCACGCGATCTGCTGAAATTAATGCAGATAAAGTAAAAAAGTTAAACGCGGGCGGCGTATCAATAAAGATGCGGTCATAACGTGCACTGAGAGATTGAATCGAATCACGTAATTTATAAATTTTGTGTTTACTTTCTAGTGCATGTTCCAATGCACCTAGGCTTGGGCTGGCAGGAATTAAATCCAGATTGTCAAAAGAAGAACGGTGTACATAACTGTCCAAACCTTTGCCACGTGGTGCTTTCAGGATTGAGCCAATCGCATTGCCGATCAAGCCCTTTTGCTGTGTACTACCTAAAATATCATCAAAGAAGTTTTCAATGTTAGGCTCTAATGCTGCTTTGTCAGCAGAATAGGTTGCATCTTCACCTAAAAGGTATTGGCTTGAATTCGCTTGTGGATCAAGGTCAATTACCAAGGTTCTGAATCCCTGTTTCGCGCTAATCGCAGCGAGATTGACTGTAATACTTGATTTCCCCACACCACCTTTTTGGTTAAACACCACACGCGTTAACATGATTTCCCTCTATAATATTTTTGTAAACTGCACGCAGTTTAACCTAGTGACAAAACAATTACTCAAACAATGTGTCAAACAATCAGGCAAAAACAGGCTTAATCATCACCAAACCGAGAATACCCACCATCGCCACTGTCCCAATGAGTAATCCTGCACGGCGTTGTTCCAATAAAATGCTACTGTCCTTTTTATAGGTCTTGATCAAAGACGACAACAACACAAAAAATAAAATCACTTTGGCATAGAACCAAGGCTGCACCTCAAAGTTATTCATGAACAGTAAAACCGCACCCGTCACAATAATTAAGCTCAAAGATAGATGTTGTAACCCCACCAAGCCTTTACGTGCTTTTGGATTAGGTTGTTGATCTTGGACACCAACAAAGAGTGTTGAACCACGTAATACAAACGCAATGATCAATAAGCTCACTGCAGACATATGCACAATTTTAGTGAGTAAATGGATATCCATCATTGATCCTTAGCCTTTTGGTGCATGTGCGCATTCAGGACTGGCAGGTGCTTGACCTTGCCATTCGCTCGGTACATAAGCATGAATCGCAAGTGCATGGATTCGACCAGGACTCATCAACTCTGCTGCAACGGCATAAATTTTTTGATGACGTTGTACTAAACGTAGTCCTTGAAATTCATCACTTACCACGATGACTTTAAAGTGTGATTCTTTACCTGGGAAATATCCACCATGCCCTGCCGACTCATTAATCACTTCAAGATGGGTAGGTGCAAGCGTGTTTAAATGTTCAATCAACTGTTGTTCTAAGTTCATCAGTCACTCTGTAAGGTCAGATTGAGATAGCTCATTAGTATACATGAGCGGAATCTGAGGGAAACTTTTGTACAAAAAATTGCTTTCCCATGCTTTTTTTGCATGAAAATGCTTTAATTTTATGCAAATAATCAATTTCTTTGCATAAAATTATTGACCCTATTTTTGCATAATGTATTATACACGGCATGCGGGAATAGCTCAGTTGGTAGAGCATAACCTTGCCAAGGTTGGGGTCGGGAGTTCGAGTCTCCTTTCCCGCTCAAATTTTTTAGTGTAAGTTTTCGTAAAAACTGCTCAATTAGCGGGAATAGCTCAGTTGGTAGAGCATAACCTTGCCAAGGTTGGGGTCGCGAGTTCGAGTCTCGTTTCCCGCTCCAAATTTAAAAGGCCCTAGTCGAAAGATTAGGGCTTTTTTCTTGTTGATTTTATTATATTTTTTAAAATTCCCCGTTCCTTTGTTATTCGAGTCAATAAAAAATATTCTTAATGTAATTTGTATTTTGTGACCAAGATGTGACCATAGCGTGCCCATAACTATAAAAATGCTCTTAATTGATCTCAAATGCTCTCATTTCATCACTACTTTTTAGCCCCCTCAGAGCTTTTTTGGCTGTAAAAAACACCAAACTCTTTTCAAAGTACAGTATTTTTTTACCAATCGTTCAATAATTTGTGACCATTTCACTTTTTGATGTGACCATTTGTGACCAAACTAGTCATTATCATTTTGATTATTATCAATTTTCTTAAAAATCAATAAATCACCCACTCCCACATCTAATGCAATACAAATTTTATCAATGGTTTCAAAATCAATCCGTACAGATTCATCATTATAAAGTTTGTGCAAAGTAGATTTATTAATTCCAGTACTTCTTACCAAATCAGCAACCTTAAGTTTCCTTTCTGCTAATAAAACTGCCAAGTTTGAAATAATCATAAAATTTCCTACTTAAATCATAAAAAGTACTTGCAACAACATAAAAATATGATAATTTATGTCTTAGGAATAATTTTTCCTAGTTACCTAGTAAAAAATATGAGGCTCTATTATGTCATATACCTATCTCACAGCCCAGCAACTGGCTGAAAAAATCCAGTACGACGCTCGTACTATTCGCAACCAGCTAAAGGACAGTGTCTTTATCGAAGGTGTTCACTACATCCGTCCTTTTGGTGGCCGCAAAATTCTTTTTGTTTGGGAACGCATTGAAACTGAAATGCTTAAATTCACTGGTTTAAGCATGGATGCCCTGCAATAAGGCTTAGGAGGTTTAACTGATGGCTACCATCCGGGAACGAAGTGGCAAACTGATTGCCGACTTTCGCTACATGGGCATTCGTTGCAGAGAAACAACCAATCTTGAAGACAATGCTTATAACCGACGCATTTTGAAAAAACGTCTCGAACAGCTTGAAGCTGAAATTACTTTGGGAACTTTTGAATACGAAAAGTACTTTCCAAAAAGTAACCGTGTTGAGGAGTTTAAGGAAAAAAGAAGTCAGCAAATTGCTGTACAGACCAAAGTTCCTCTTTTTAAAGAGTTTACTGAATTGTGGTTTAAGCAGAAACAAGTTGAGTGGAGAACCTCATACCAGCAAAAGGTTTCAATTGTGATCAAAAACTATTTGATTCCTGCTTTTGGTAATCAGGTTCTCTCGAAAATCAAGAAGTCAGACTTGCTGAACTTCCGTGCCTCTCTCGCCAAAGTGACACACGGAAAAGATCAAACAAGTCTGAAAGCATCGAGGATCAATCAAATCATGACGCCTTTACGTATGATACTCAATGATGCGGCTGAACGATACGAGTTTGAGTCGCCTTATAAAAATATTAACAATCTGAAGGAAAGCAAGATTGAAGTCACACCTTTTTCTTTGGAAGAGGTGCATAAAATTCTTACCACAGTGCGTGAAGACTTCCGCCCCTATTACACCATTCGCTTTTTTACGGGTATGCGTACCAGTGAAATCGATGGTCTGCAATGGAAAAATATCGACTTACAGCGTCGTGAAATCCATATCAGAGAAGCGTTAGTGAATGGTGTGCTTGGTGCAACCAAAACTTATGGTTCTGACCGCACGATCCAGATGAATGACCGCGTTTACCAAGCCTTTCTGCAACAGAAAAGCTTAAATAATGGTAAATCAGAGTTTGTTTTCTGCAATCGTGATGGTGGACCTCTCGATTACCGTCTGGTGAATAAACGTGTCTGGCATCCGATCTTGCGCTTTCTAGGATTGAAGTCTAGAAGAGCCTACCAAACACGTCATACAGCAGCAACTCTTTGGTTGTCGGCAGGAGAAAATCCGGAATGGATCGCACGTCAATTGGGACATTCAACGACTGAAATGCTATTCCGAGTCTATAGCCGTTACATTCCCAATGTTACGCGCCGCGATGGCAGTGCATTTGAAGCCATGTTGGAAAAACTAAATACAGAGGAGCTTGCACATGAATAGTAAAGCTTTCTTTGGTGGTGTGGTCGTCAGCCCTGAAGCAGATATGGTCGCTCGTGAATTAATCCATGAGCTACACATTCCGAAACTGCACAATCTGGCCTTTTTGCTGGAAATCAATAAATGCTTCGATGATCACCAAGCATTAAGACTCTGGCTACAGCGAATGCTAGATGAAGGGCAAGCTCATTACGATGACTTGGCTCAACAGGCCCGTCTCCGCTTAATGAGTCTCGCTCACTCATAAAACAAACATAAAAGGTCATCAAATCGATGACCTTAGCCCCTTTATACCTATAAAAAGGTCAACATATGAATAAAGATATTTCAATTTGGATGCCACTCTATATTGGCGACCTACAGGCGAAATTTGCACGAATGACAGCAGAACAAATTGGTGCGGCACTGCTGTTAATGATGGATTTCTGGAAAAATGGTGCCATTCCTCATGATTTAGCAACGGTATGCAGCATCACGAAATTACCGCAGCACACCAAGGCTAAAACTTTGTTAAATACGCTGATAGCCCTGGAATTGTTTGAAGTCGAATCTGAGCAGATTCATTCAAATTTTTTAACCAGTTTAAAAAGCCAAGCATTGCAAAATCAGCAAATGAAATCTGATAAAGCTAAAAATGCAGCTCAAGCACGTTGGGGTAAATCCGCAAGTAATGCTCAAGCATCAACCAAGCAACGAAAAGTAAATGCTCAAGCAGCTCTTGAGAAGAGCCCGAGTATTACTCAAGTCATGCTTGAATCATGCCCTTCATCTTCATCTTCATCTTCATCTTCATCTTCAAATTTTGAAGAAAAAAATGAGAATTTTTTAGAAAATTCAAAGTGGATTTAGGAGATCAGTCATGAATACCATGCTTAAAACACTCCAGTTTCGCGCAGAAACAACGGAAACACTTTGCGCTACCCATCATATACCCTTGATGGAAATTGCAGGTCACAGGCTCTGTAAATTGTGTGCCAAAGAAACCGTCCATCACTCAAATGCAGCCTATGAGGATGAACTGCAACAGCGATTGCTACAACAGAAAATCAAAAACTCAGGGCTCAATAAACGCTATCTGGACCGTGGCTTCAAGAATTTTGTAGTTGCATGCCCTGCTCAAGACAATACCATCAAGCTATGTCAGGCCTTTGCACAACAGATTATTTCTGACCAAAACCCGAACATGTTGATGATTGGTACACCGGGTACAGGTAAAACCCATCTGAGTGCATCAATTATTCGCAACATTCTGCATAACAGTACAAAATCTGCACGCTACTATACCAGTGCAGAAATTGCTCAAAAAATGATGGACACATGGTCAGATGCTTCACTCTCTGAAAAGGAAGTTATCGAACATTTCTCCAGTTTTGATTTATTGGTGATTGATGAATATGGCCTGCATGACCGGCATGAGAAACGTTTGGAGATGGTGCATAAGATCTTATATAGCCGTTACGACAACATGAAGTCGACGCTGCTAATTTCCAATTTCACATTACAAAATATACAGCGGGATTTAGGTGTCCGATTATGGTCACGGTTGCATGAAAATAATTTGACTGTAGTGCCGTGTTATTGGGATGACCGAAGAATAAATGGATAGCTAAACTGTTTGCTTAAGCCAATTATCTCAATAAAATATAGGGGTAGCTTTGTACAACAAAGCCCTTGAACTGTTAACCTTAAGCATACAAATAAATTTCATAAACCCATTTATTTCAATCTAGCAGAAAAGTTGATTACAGCTTCTAAGATTTTAGAAGCTGTTTTTATTAATTTTCTAGGGCATTAATATAATTCTCGAATTAGAGACAATATTTATGAAGGCAACTACAAGGAATTAATGAGATGAAATAGTATTTAATTTCCGACTCTTTAAAATCAATATTCCATAATTTTCTACATTCATCTCACAAAGATAGTCAAAAAGAGACCTAAAGAATTTAATTTTAACTATTAAAATTAGGTTACTTTAGCTCCTCAATGTCAGGATCATTTTCTAAATATTCATATTGCGATAATAATTCCCAACATTCATTTTTTTTTGCCCATTCAGAAATCATTTTCCCTTTGGCACTTTCATGCAGGTATTTATTAACTTCCTCTGACCAAATCAGAATCTGTTTAACAAGTCCTTCAGAAAGTTTTTGATTTAACCAGATTTTTTGAAGGTTAACACGACTTCCGATTTTTTGAGATAAAATTGCCACTGTATATGCAGTTATATTAGCTTGGAAAGCAGGAAATTTTGACCTGATAACTTTCTGTGCAGTTTTGAATATGATGGTTTGTGCAATAATATTTTTATAATAGATGACATCAAATTGTAACTGCTTATCCTCATCGGTCGACTGAATCATATTCATAAATGCAGTAAAGTTCTTTTGCCCTCCTAAACTCACCAGATCAGGCTTTTGCTCCCATGCACAAACATATTTGGCTAATTCAGTTTTAGTAATTTTTCTGCTGGTAGGTATAAGTTCCTGTATACGTTTAATGCCAGCAGGAGTTTTGCCCTCACGCTCAAGCATTACTTTATAGCTTCCCCCAGCTCTTTCATAGAACCATCGGCTTACACCATCAGGGCAATAAGTTGATAGTGCTAACTTTTCAAGATTAATATGATAAGGTTTATTCGCTGAAAGATCCGATTGCTTGACTGCATTTTGGCTATTCGCATAGCGTGAAATATCTGAAATCAGTTGCTCTTCTTCCAGAGGGTCTGTTTTTCTTAAAACAATGATTTTCGCAGGTACATGCACAGCTTTCAGGTTAACTGCTGGATTTTTTTTCTTGGTAAAGAACATGGAAGCTGTTGTTTGTCCTCCATTTACGATTTGCATTCCCTTTAACCAAGAGATACCAATTCCACCGTTTTCTAATCTGCCTAAATGTGCTTCATCTGCGATAATTACCACGCCATTGTTGTAAGCCATGAAACGTTCTGGCTGATCAATTAAAGTATCACGGATACCTTTATTTACTTTTCCTGTCTGACTTAAAAAAGATCTAACGTTTGCCTCTAGAATACGTGGACCATATTTTTCATATACATATCTTAAAGCCTCTCCAGGAATTACAGTCATTGCATAATCATACTCTCCATGCTCATTTGGAACCCACACACATGGAAGTGGGCTACCAGAAACATGTTCAAAATTCACAATGAGTTCATCCCTAGGTTTACCTTCTTGTAGGTGATTAAATAGCCTTGATATATCAATAACTTCAAGTTTTATTGTTTTACCTTGTATTTCTCTACTTTGAAATTGACGAGTTTTTGCCACTCTGTCTGTTAATACATAAATCCGTATCTGTTCAAATTGAGAATAACCATCTTCTATCGTACGAACTAATGGGTATGCTTCATGAGACTCATCCATTTTTGAAGATAGCTTTTTTTCAACACAGTATTTGAGAAATCTCAAACAGCGTTCTGCTGCTGCTTTAATTTCTGAGTCAGGAATATTTTCTAATTCGTTATTGCCACTATATTCAGTAACATATAGATCTAATTGATCGGCTTCTTCAGATATTGCAAAGCCACTTAAACGGAGTATACCTTGTATATTTGCATAATAACGACACATCTCAGGCTCGAATGTCATACCAATCTCTGACATGTGCTGAGTAACAATTTCAGTAAATATAACTTCTGCATATAAACCTTGTTGATCTGATTCTTCAGTTCGTGTAGATATTTCAGTTTGTACATCACTCTGAATATTTTTTAAAAAATCAATTAATTCCACAATTTCCAATTCCTAATTTCTGAAGAACTAAACTTAAATCAATAGACTGGTTTATAAAGGGTGTTAAATCTATTTCATATTTAGCATGTCTTATATTTACAGCGATATTCCCAGGTACTAATCGTGGAAAATTTTCATCAACCAACCAAAAAAACGAGTTTTCAGTTTTAAATTTACGGATATAGTTTTCTTTCTCACTTTCCAGATATCCAATTCTCAACAAAAGGTTATTAAACCTAGAAAGTTCAGCTGGATAATCATTTAACTGCTCACGAATTAAATTAATTCGTTCAGTTAATGTTTTACCTACTGAATTTAGAGAAAAACGATAGCCATTTAAAAATAGTGGTGATTTCTCACTATCATCTAATTGTTCGAGTGAATTAATTTTTGCAACAAAACCTTGATTTGATAATGTACTTTTAGTTTCTATAGCACCAGAACCCATTTCAAAGTCTTTTAGGCCATCCAGAGGCCCTTTCCAAGCATTTAATACTTCTGAGATAGGTAGATTTAAGGAAATTAAACTCAATATTACCTCTAACTCCCCTATTAAACCTAATTCCGCCTCCTGAGAGAGCTCTCGCTCCCCTTTCGACATAAAAGAAAGCCAAGCATAAATTCTATTAATAAATACAGAAACTAGTTTATTTTCATTCAAGTCCTGATATTGGATTATTGTGTTACATACATCCACAATCATCTTTGTGAATAAGTCCAGATCACCATCTACTTGCCGTACAAGAGCAAAACCTTTTCTTGCCGCCTCATTAAACCTTTGTACCCTAAAACCTTGAGCTATAGGTAAGGTAATCCTTGATTCGAGAATCTGGGAGTAATTGATATCCAGAAAAATTGCTTCCTCACGTTTTAAAAGATTGTAACTTGCCAACAAAGACCAATTATTATGTTTATATAGAGGAAAAGTAACCCATCCCTCCTGATTATCTGTTGAAGATAAAGCTTTCCAAGCTACTAATATCTGTTGTTGATCAATTTGCAGCCCCATAGAGGTTCTCCCATTCAATATTGTTTACTTTATATTCAACTTTTTTATCTAAATTACTGTAAGGAAAACTGCATGCAAAACCTACATAAGGTATTTCTTTCACCTCAGAAAGTTTAGAGTCTTCTGGCAAATATATAATTAATAAACCTGTTTCTGGTCTATTTTTACCACGAACAAGACGACAACTAATTCCACTAGGATAATTATTATTTTTTTCAGCTCCCTCTTCTTTGTGTTGGGAAGCAATTTCCAATGCTTCAGCCCATTCATCTGGGTTCAAATCCAATGCTTCATCACTAGGTGATAATAACCTACGGATTGCATATCTATCCTCATGCTTCCCGTTACTTTTACGTTCAGCTTTTTTTACTATAATTGAATCCGATAATTGTATAGGTGAACGTGTAATACTTCCTCCCATTAATGCAATATTCCATGATTTTAACTCTCCCTGTTCAGCCATGCTTTCAATAAATTTTTTTAACATTTTACTGTTAGCTTTGAGAGATTCTGGATGAGTTTTATAATGATCAAGGAAATCGAGAATATGTATATGCTCAACGTTTTCCCAATAATAATTATTAGAAGTCGATTTATTATCTGGAGGATTATTACGGAGCCGCATAGGAGTTTTAGATGGTTTCCCCAAGGTGCTGATCAGGTAACTTAAAGCTTCAAAATTATTTTTTAGAATTTTCTCATCTTTCATAAAGCTTACTGTTTCACTTACAGTTCCACTAAATGATAAATATAAAGACTTTGCAGTTCTCATTTTTAGGGGGGACGTAACCATTAATACAGGATGTGACTGCACTTTTAGTCCATAATCTCGTGGTGTACCTCCACTATCTACCATAAGATTGAATTCTTCTCTCAATTCTAAAGAGGCATCTGCAATATGTTCAAACCATTCAACTAATTCAGAAGGAGTATAAAGTCGACAGAGATCAAGATATCCTCCACGATACCCAAACCATCTTCCCATTTGCATTAATGTGTCATACATTCTAGATGCACGTAAAAAATAACTAACACATAATCCCTCCAGAGTTAGACCACGTGCTAACTTATCACCACCAATAGCAATGACTTTTAATCCCTCTGCACTATCTGCATAATCAAGAGCATCTTTTGCTGTTCCATTGATCATCCGTACATTTATTTGTTCGATCACCTCTGGCAGAATCTGTTCTATTGTCTCCCAAGTGGGCAAAGATTCAGAACACAAATCAGGTACTTCTTCATTCATTGTTATATTGGTAGGAATGAAATCACTTTCCCAAAGTTCTTTAAACCTAGATAATATCTCCTGATTCTCAATTTTTCTAATTAGTCTCTGACTTATTTTTTTTACATATTCATCTACTTTCTCAAATACTTCTTTTTGAACGGCATTAAAACGAGTTACATGAATTAGCATTGATGTATGCTCATCGCCTTGTTTACGTACTTGCCGAACTACGCAAGCAATGACAAATGTATCTATTGCTTTTACAAGAGATAAAGGAATACCAAATTCTGATTCATGATAAGGTTTATGATCACTTTTATGCTTTATTGGCATCCATCCAGTTAATCCATCATCAGAATTATGATCATCTACCTCATGAATTATTGGTAGCTGATCTTTTCTTATATCGGTGCCTTCATTAATCCCAAATACTCTAGAAGGGCCAATATAGTTTGAGGGGGCAGCCAGATTCAAAATAAATGATTCTGGAAAGAGATCTTTTCCTTCAAGCTTTGTTTCCGCGTGTTCATGAATATAGATATTAGCAAATGGTGTAGCTGTATATCCCACATATGCTTTTCGTGTGAATAAATGAAGTATTTGTCTTATGAGACTATTAATCGCTTTTGGCTGATAATCTTCATCAGGAATACCAGAATCATTAAATATCTGTTCGCCTGTATCAACCGAAGCATGGTCAGCTTCGTCATCAATGATAAGAAGGGGAAGATTTGTGACAATTTTTCGTTTTGTTTCTTGATCAGTTGTATTTGCGACATGATCATGAATCCATTTATGCAGTCGCTTTAAGACTGTTTTATTTTTTTTAACAACAAATAACCATGGGCGTTGCTCTGGGCTAATACCAGTACCATTTGCCAGTTTATTATTAAAATCCCCTTTTTCAGTTCTATTCGTCACATAATTAGGTCTTGCAACTCCAGAATCAATATTTCCAACTCCAATAATTCTAATTTTATCTGGATCAGGATGTGTTTCATAACCCAAGAAACCTTCATCTAAACGCATTTGGGTTTGAGCCCGCAGGTTATTATGCATTCCAGCTAAGACAATAATAATCTTATAACCTGCATCAGCTGCTTTACATATTAATCCAGTAAAATTCCCCGTCTTACCTGATTGCACATGACCAACCACTAATCCTCGTCTATCCCAAGGATCAGTTCTTTCAGGGTCCTCAAGTAAACCTAAAATAGTATCTGTAGAATCATCCAGAGCTTTTAACGCGATCCATGGCAATTTCTTATCTTGCCATTCTTTATACCGTTGCCAATATTTCCATTCTTTCTTTCTTTCATTCGTCAACCAAGGAATATGCCCATTATCATTAACTAATATATTATTTTTCCCAATCCATACACTATAACGCCTTATAAGCTCTTCTATAATGTAATCTCTATCCAGATTTTCTTTGTATTTAGTATCTAATGAAACAGCTAAATTTATTTTTTCATTTAAAATTTGTGTGGTAATCAAAGATTTGTCTTGTACATTAAGTAAAAGAGTTTGAACAATCTGAATAACCTGCTGTTCATTTTCTTTAGATATTTTTGACATAAAATATTTCTCTAAAAATATTACTCTTATAAAGTTGAAATTAGATTTGGATATTTATTAAATGGTTCGGTTGTTCGGAGGCTAATTTTTGCTTCTTCCGGGGATATTCCTTTAATTTCCACCATGTTTTGGTATAAGGTTTTTAGAATATCTAAAATTGCTTCTGATGATTCTCCAGAAAATCCTGTTAATGGTGCTTCTTTATTTTCTGCAGTATCTAACCAAATTCTTTGAACTGGTACAGTCTCCTCGATAACTCTTAACATAAGTTTTAATTCTGGAAGTAAATTCTCAGATTTATTTAATACGGAATTAATAACCGGATGATCCAAATCTATTTTATATCTCATCCCATTTTTTGAATGTTCGGCCTTCCATGCTTGCTTGACTTCGGTCTTATCAATCGTAGTTTGAGTAATTTGTCCACGGTTAATAAAAACCTTGCGCGCCCTATTTCTTGTATTTTCAGCATGACTGGCCAACCATTTCCGTAAATATACTGGTGGTCGTGCAACAGCTTTTCGAATATCAATTTCCCACTCTTTATCCATTGTATTTGGGATATCAAGCCTTATTCTTGCAAGTTTATGGATTTCATCCTTGACCCATGCTTTTCTTTGGGAATCAGAAGATTTAAGACCTAACCAGCTACCTGCCACTATTAATCGTTCATTACGATAAACATAGAAACCCTGTTGAGCTATCCACCCATTTGGTCCTTCAGCTATTTTCAACTCTTGTGCAGTTAGACGATCCTTATGGGGTAATACATGACATTCAATTTCAATCTGCGTATTTTTAAAAGGCTGAACTGGTGAATTCCATGGTTTTGATGGATGTCCTGAAAAAAAAGGGTCCCAAGGTTTAATTGCTTTTCCATTTATCCGGATAGTAAGTTTTTCTTTTATTTCCAGATAGCGGTGAAAGACCATAGATAAATGAGATTCGATCTGATCTATAAGATTCAACCAGTCATCAACGGTAAATTTTGAAGATACAATTCTATCTAGCTCCTCCCAAATTACCATTGTTCCGTGACCAGCATGATTTAGATCTTTAGTTAAATCCTCAAGCTCTGGAAACGGGCCTTCCAATAAATGCCACACCCCATCCTGTTGACGGGCTAAGACATCTAAATCCCATCTGAGACTATGGGTTCCATCCTTGCCACAAGATATTACAGTCAATTTTCTACATTGAGAAAATGAAGCAGTCTTAAGCCCCAAACCAAAACGACCCAGATCCTTGGCATCCCTTTGTTCTAATGGACTTCTCCCCCCTAATCTCATTGCTTTATCAATTTCTTCAGCACTCATGCCATTACCATTGTCCCAAACAATGACTCGACTCTTTTGACCATCCCAGTTAAAAAGTAAATCAATATGATTTGCATCAGCACTAATACTGTTATCAATAATGTCAGCCAATGCAGTCGCTGTGTTATAGCCCAACCCTCTTAAAGCTTCGATCATTGCACTTGCTTGTGGGGGGGCATTACGAGATTTAATATGGCTATGCATTACTTCCTTCCTTCGTACTCTCTTCTTCTTTCAAGTCTTCTTTTATAAACGTAATAAAAGGTTCCAAATATTCAGAACGTGAAATATGTCTTAATTTTTTTAAAGCTTTTGCTTCAATTTGTCTGATACGCTCTCGGGTAACATTAAATTGGCTACCCACCTCTTCGAGAGTAAGATCATTATCATCTTTAAGACCAAATCTGAGTTCCAAAATTTTTGCTGGCCGCTCATCTAATTCAGCCAACTGTCTATAAATTGCTCTTCTTAAGTCAGCTGCCAAGATCACCTCTTCAGGACCCGAAAATGGGCTAATTATTTCATTCTCTAAATATGAGACATCATCAAAAAATACTACTGAATTATTAGCACTTATTGCCTTTCTAACATTCAGCTCTGAGCATCCGGCTTTATGTGCCAGTGATGAAATAGTAACTGGTATACCTTCGTCTTCCAGAGACTTCCTTGCGATTTCAATAGAACTAACTAATTCATACATATGTACAGGTAATCGAATCAAGCGATTAGTATTAGCTATCGCTCTAGTAATTGATTGTTTTATCCACCAAGTTGCATAAGTTGAAAATTTATAACCAAATTGATAATCATAACGATCAACTGCTGTTAATAGCCCTATATTACCTTCCTGAATAAGGTCCTCTAATGGCACACCTGATAACACATATTTTTTTGCAAAATAGTTTACTAACCTGAAATTTGCCTTAATTAGTTTTTCACGAGCTTTTTTATACTTGGTAATAGGATGAATAATTTCTTTAGCATCGATATCAATAAAATCTTTTTCTGCAATTTTTAATAATTTGTCTAAATCTTTAATTTTAGGACGTGGAATATATTGATTACTTTCATAAAATTTATTATTAATTCTTAGCTGAATTACAATATCCCAGAAGTTTAAATTCTCATTATTTTCTCTTATTTCTAAACTATTTCCGTTATCAATTTCACATATTTCATTATTTTTAATTTCATCACTAACACTTGTTTCCTCATCAACTTCACTTTCTTCAACAAACAGTTGATTTTCTCCTTTAGTAGAGTAATTCTCAAATATATCAACTACTATTGACCAATAATGAGTAGGTAAATTAGCAATATTTTTGGCAAGGACCAACAAAGCAATATTCATTTGCAAGCCAATTCTTTCCTCCTCATCTCGATCAATTAATTCAAATTTTTGGATTTGTGAAAAATAAATATTTAATGAGAAAAGATCGCCTTCCAGTTCATAATTCAAGTTAATTAAACTATCTTCAATAAGGCTTTCTGATGGATTAATACCATCATCTTCATAATTAGCTTCGAACGGCTTAAAGTCTTCTATCAAAACACCCAAATCACCAAACAAATTTAGAATGACAGGCAGTACTGTATCTATATATGTCTCACCAATATCAATCTTAATAGCTTGTAATACTTGGCTATATGAAACCATTCCTTTAATGGTACTTTGAATTAACAAATAATATAAATGAGAAAATTCGTCTTTTATATTTATTATTCTTTGTTGACTAACAGGTAGATCAATTTCAATATCTGACCAATCAATCGTATCTATATCAAGAATTTGATGATTAACTATTTTATTATAAATTGTTTCAGCTTCCACCAAGCAAGCTAAGTCATTCTCAGGAACCTCGATTTCTTCATCACTACACCAGTGATCAGACGTATCTAAAGCCCATCCCGCATCAAAAGATAAATCTTCATCTAATTCAAAATCAAAATCTACTAAGTGACTATCAACCTCCTGTATTAAATTTTGTTCCTTTTCTATTTCTTTACTATCTTCGAACTCAATAATTGTCGTCTTAAAACTAACTATTTCTTGCTCAATCTTAGATTCAGTAGATTGATTTATAATTTGATCAGAGATTGCTTCTCTAAGAAGATTCGGGTCACTAGTAGTATTTATTGTCTTATTTTGTACCTCTCGTATAATTTCCTTTATTTTTTCAACACCACTTGCTTCTGCATAATCAATAGCCGACATTCCTTTTGAGTCGATTAACTCTAAAGAAGCTCCAACTTCGATCAAATACTGAAAAATATCTGGTTGTTTGAAAATTGCAGCTAACATTAAAGCTGAAAGGCCCGCTGAATCTACCGCATTTAATTGAGCCCCTCTTTCAATTTGTAATTTTACAGCGTCTAAAGCACCAACTTTAATAGTAGCTTTTAGTAAAGGACTCAAAGGCTTAGTCTTATATGAGATTTTCATAATAATCCCGGAAGGTTCAATCTAGACCATCAATTTTTTAATGCTAGTAATCTAGGTTCTTCTAAAATAGTATTAATATAGCATCAAATAGTTGAAAAATAATCCAAAAAATGGGAATTACAGACTAAATAGTATAAAAATTTACTAGGAAACTTTTAATTCACTACTATTGAAAAGCAAACTGTTATCATTTTAATTACAAGGCTTTATTTAATTTTACCTATCAAGTTTTTTTAAGTCTTGTGCGATTGACAGGACCTGGTATTATGCATGTGTTTTTTAAGTTATCAGGCTACTATGAAAGATAATGATATTTTAGTAATTGATCTATTCTCTGGGCCAGGTGGACTTGGCGAAGGATTCGCCTCTTACATAGATAATAATAAGCATCCTTTTAAAATAGGCATGTCTGTTGAAAAAGATCCACATGCTCATATGACACTAACTACAAGAGCATTTTACAGACTTGCAAAACAAAAAGGCTGTCTAGATGGTTACTATCAATATTTAAATGGTAACCTTACCAGAGCTGAACTTTTTGAATCATATAAAGAAATTTATGAATCAGCTTTTCAGGAAACCTTGAAAGGTCCTTCTGAATTAGGTAAAGATAATGACCACATTCATGCTAAAGTAAAAGAGCTAACAGAAAATCATTACGGACCTAAAATTTTAATCGGAGGCCCCCCTTGCCAAGCCTATAGTTTAGCTGGACGGTCTAGAAATGCTGGCAATAAAAACTATGTTCCTGAAGAAGATCACCGCCACTTCCTTTATAAGGAATATTTAAAGGTTTTATCGATAGCAAAACCTGATGTATTTGTTATGGAAAATGTGAGAGGAATTCTTACTGCCAAAGTTGAGAATCAACTCATATTTCCTCAAATTCTTAATGACCTGCAAAATCCTTCAAAGATTACGGGATCAGAAGATTGCCCTTCATATCGAATATATTCCCTTGTGGAGAAAAAAAAAGATATAGATAACTCTAGCTCTGATAACATGAATTATCTGATTAGATCCGAAGAATTCGGAATTCCTCAAGCAAGACACCGTGTTATTCTGATTGGCGTGAGAGAAGATATTAAACAGATACCAGACATCTTGGATAAGAATATTTATCCTAAAGTTTCAGTTAAAGAAGTTATTGGCGATTTACCTAAATTACGAAGTGGGTTATCAAAAAAACCTGATTCTTATCATTCTTGGAAGGAAGTTATTCTAAAAAATACAGAAACACTAAGCAAATTAAATAATATAGGTGTTGATGTTAATAAAACAGATCTACAACCATATAAAGATTTAAAAAGAAAAGAAACTGTTCATAAATATAAATCATCGAACCAGTTGCCAGATCATTTGAGAAAATGGACTCTTGATCCTAAACTGAATATGGTTCTCAATCATGAGACAAGAGGACATATGGAGTCAGATCTGCTCAGATACAGTTTTTGTGCATTATATGGTGAACAGAGAGGGTTATCACCTAAAGCTGAAAATTTCCCGACTAAGCTTGCTCCACAACACCAGAACTGGAATTCTGGGTCTTATAATGACCGTTTTCGTGTGCAGCTTGCTCATAAGGAAGCCACCACAATAACAAGCCATATTTCAAAAGATGGTCATTATTTCATTCATTATGATCCAAAGCAATGTCGAAGTCTCACTGTAAGGGAAGCGGCAAGATTACAAACATTCCCCGACAATTATATATTTGAAGGAAACCGTACTAATCAGTATACGCAGGTTGGAAATGCTGTACCTCCATTTCTTGCTCGACAGATCAGCAAGATTGTTTTCTCATTATTAAAAAAACATTATAGCGATTTATAAAAACTAAATTCTGATGTTCAGTCAATAATGCCTGAACATCAGAATTGCTAATGAATGAACAGTTCAGAAGCTAGCTTAAATTACTTCAATAAAAGAGCTTTCACTTATTAACTATTCAGAAGTAATATTGATTACCCCCTATCTGGATCTTTGCTCGCAACTCTAATACTACATTCCCAGACAACACCTACTCTCCAACCATTCTCTAACGATAAATTTATTGATTTACTGTCCTTAGCTTGATTCTTGGTTATTTTTTCCTGCCAGAATTCAATTCTGGTGGCGGGTAATTTAAAAAGACGGCACCCGTTACAACCATGCCAAAAACATCCATTTACAAAAAATCACAGCCTTATATTTAGGCAAAACAATATCTGGTTTTCTTGGTTGATTCTTCACATGAAGACGAAAGCGAAATCCTTTTTTATGTAGTAATTTATGGATTAGTATCTCAGGTTCCGTATTCCGTCCTTTGATATCCGCCATCATACGACTTCGGGTAGAAACATCAACAATAACTACCATACTTTTCACCCTACGATTTCGCTTCGTACTTTCTACCGATGATTTAATAATTTAAGTCTTTTTCTTTATTAAAGTGTGTTTAGGTCTTAAGTATAGTTAGGCTTTATAAATTACTGTGGTATATCTGTTTATCTTTACCACCCAACCAAACTAAATACTCATTCTCTATTGCCTGCTTATACGCCCAGTCGGCAACCCGATGCGAACGTTGCAGATCGGTTAGAAAACCTAATTGAGAAATCTCTCGAATAATAGATTGATCATGCAGATGATTACGCTCCTGCCACTGATGTAAGAATTGCTGTGATGCTAAATAATTACTTTTTTGTGAGTTGCATTTTTCATCCGCTAGGACAAAATTATGTCCGGTATCGGCAGGATATAAAGACCAAGGAATAAAGTGATCCACTGCATATTTAGAGTTCTTTAGGCTTTTACCGCAATAGAAACATTGGCATTGCTGTAGATCAATCAGAAAGTCTGCAACCTGTCCTAGTTGGTTACGACTCGGTGCAAACATGAATTCATCTAGGTCAGGTAACCCATCTAATACAACCAGATTCTGCTTATTCAACCGGACAAAATCAATCCAGCGCTTCTGGCACAACTCTTCAATAATTTCACTAAACTGTCTCAAGCAATACATCACCTTGGGCAATAGCTTGAGGGACTGCTTGGAATCTTCAAGACTATAGAGAAACTCTATGGTTTGACTATTCAGGTTTTGCAAATATAACACCGGCATTTGCCTTACCGTTGTTGCCACTGTTCGCTTTAGCCTGTTCCAGTAAAGTACATCTGTTCTCAGTGCGGCCAAGGTCTTGAATTGTTGCTGTGCCTTTTGGATTTCACTGATGATTTTTGCCTGCTGTCCAGTGGCTTGTTTAAGGATAAAAGGCTCATATTGGTTAAACTGAAACGGTAGTGACTGTTTCCAGTACAGGTCAATAAACTTTTCAGCAATATCCTGATATTCCAAATGCAAGGCAGCACCGGTATCTTGACCCTGTTCAATCGCCAGACGCGTGATACTTATCAGCAAAGCAAACTTATATGTCGAAGTAAAAGTCCCTGACTGCAATATCTGCTGAATATGCTTCAAGAATTTCAGCTGCTCGTTGGGTGTAGGTTTATTATTTTCTATAAAGTGATCATCCTGCCACATGTTGAAGCTTCACCTGTCTTTGTAACCCTGCTTCCGTAGCGATTTCCATCATTTTCGCATTTTGAATGGCTTTTTTACGCATAGCTGAAAGGGTTTCTTTAAACTCGTGCTGATTACCTTTCAAATTGAGTGGCAGTATCGTTTGTTCAAAAACCTTTTCCTCAACATTCCAAGGTTCTTCACAAATTATCCAGGACACATATGCATTATCTTCAAGCCATGCATCCAGCCATTGTTCACCTGAATGCGTGAAAGTCATGCGATTACCTGACCCTACTCTTCTAAGCGGATACCCACTCATCTCAGCCAAAAGTATGCCCAATGTTCGTCTTAGCGTTGAACCTTCTGCGTTACCTGCAAAGTGTGTTTTAAGCCGTATTCTCAAGTTTGATTTACTATTTGGTTTAGTCTTTTTGTCAGGCGATATGCCAGCATACAACAAAGTATATTCTTGATACGTTATACAGTTTTTTGTTGGGATTCCCGGTGGATTTGTTTTGAACCACCAAAAATAAATCCCGTGTTCTGCAGGAATCAAAGAGGGCTCTTTCATTAACTCGGCACGATTGTATAAACGCTGTGGGTAATAATCAAAAGCATGTGATTGCTTTTTCCATATTACGTTGATCCACTCTTCTGTACGGTCTGGACGTTTATCTACAGTAATCCATTGCTGTAACAGTAAAGTCTGATCTATTTGTTTGAGTAAGTCGTAAGCTTGCTGCTCATTCAAGTCAGTAAAGCTGCGCCCTTCTTTCTCACGGTCTGTATCGCCATATTTAAAAGACATATAACACACACCATTTGGCTTTAATGCTTTAAATATGCGCGCCAGCACTTCAGTCAGGCGATCTCTTTCACAGTGCAAAAGAGAAGCACAAGCCCAAATCCCATTATACTTAGCTACTTCATTCAGCTCATAAAAACTTTGCTGACGTACCTCGATGCCTGTCAGCTCTCTCGCCTTTTCAACCAGCTCGGTAGAATAATCAATTGCCTCAACTTGATAGCCTTTTTTCTTAAATGCCAAAGTGTCCCGCCCCGAGCCACAGCCCAAATCCAGGATCAATGCCTGTTCCGGCAAATATCTTAGAAATGGTGCGTATAGACTTTCCATTTCAACCTGATAGGTATTTTCAAAAAATGCTTGAGCATGTTGATTGTAATAATTTGATGTTTGATTCATTGTCTAAAAGCCAATATCTTATGTTAAAGAACATACTGATATTTCACTAGATAAGTCAAATGATCAGTCCTATGAATGAATCAAACTCTTATTTCACTGTATCCGGACAACTGAGATAGAAACCAAACTGGTTCTTGTAAATGGAAAAAATATGGGCTTCAGATTTCGCAAGAGTATTAAAATATTACCTAGATTAAAAATCAATCTGACGCATAAAGGCATCAGCAGTGCAAGCATTGGCACACCTGGTGCTTCTTTAAATATTGGCAAAAAAGGCACCCGAACCAGCGTTGGTATTCCAGGCACAGGCCTATCCTATTCCAAGCACCAACCCTATAAGAACAGAACTGGCAACCAAGAGAATCCTGCTCAGGAACAACCACCACTCTATACATCACATACTGAGAAACCTAAATCGAATGTCTGGATTTGGGTAATTTTTGGATTATTTTGTTTTATTGTCGGGGCAATTATTTTTTGAATTTAGCCATTCTTTGTACCCCATAATATCCACTGCTAGGCAAAATTTAATTCATTCATTACTATGGACGGATGTTAAATACAATAAAGGCTGCCGCTGATGTCTGATAATGACAGTACTATGGATTATGATGAAAATGATTTAATCGATTCTCCCTTGTCTCAAATTTTACAAGAGGATAATGAGCAAATTGAAGTTCTAATTTATCGATTACCCGATAGTGACTGGACACTGGAAGTGGTAAACCAAAATGGTACTTCTACGGTATGGGATGAAACATTCCCGTCAGATCAGGAAGCTCTATCTGTCGCTTTAGATGGAATTAAAGCCGCAGGCGGTATTCAGGCCTTTTCCGAACTCAGTGACCTCGAAGCAAAGAAAAATATTTTTCCTGAATCGCTTACTCGCCATTAAAAATGAAGTTGCTGGCTTGGATCTGAGTCAGTATTTTTTGGATTCTTAGAACCTGTCGCGTGATAGGTTCACTTCAACCCAAACCCATCTAGTGTTGAAAGGTCAAAATTTTCATCAAACATAAACTCATCTGCTCGCTCTTTTCTTAATGTCGCCCAGGCATAAAAGAAACATTTCTCACATAACTGCAATTCATATCTTTCCCCGTCATGCTTGGAACCATAACACCAATGTGCATATAAAGTGCCAAACGCCAGTTTCGTTGATTGGTTGCATACATCACATATAACATCTGTAACGACTTCTAACTGTTTCAGTTGTTTGATTTCTATATTAAGAGCCTCTAAGTTTTAAAATAAATAGCATTGCTATAAGTTATGACCCAGTTCTTAAAAATATAAAAAAATCACAATATATTGTATATGAATTGTAAATAGACACAAAATATAGGGTAGATCAATCTTGTTTAATATTTCAAAAAATTATAAGAATATTCACTTGATTATTTTTTACACTTATGGAGGACTATGGAAACGTCTTTTGATTTCAATGAAAAATTTGGCGCACCTAAAAAATTGTTGTGCAAAAATTTTAATAAACTCCAAATCAGTATACACCCTGATTTTTCTGGAATTTATCTTTGCTATCAAGAGGCTTTCAAAGCTTTAAAAACAGATCTAGGTATCTTGAATCCACGTCCCGAAATTCACGTCTGGAAAGATACTAATCTATCCGGTTATACCATCGCCAGTAATTTCCAATGGTTCCTATACTGGACTCAGAACGCACCCAAAGAAATTAATCTAATTATCCATTCTCTTCCCAAAGATAACAAAAAAATCGAACTATTAAAAAATGTGGCTAGTTCCGAATTTCTAAAATTTCTATCATCTACTTATTATGATCTTAATAGATTAAATCCCAAAAGGTTACATAACTTAATAAATGAATACATTTCTGCCGAGGCTATTTACAAGTTAAACAAAGAAAACTCTTTCAAACCTCACCGTACAATGAGTTTGGATCTGCTTGCCTATCTACTGTCATATACACGAAATCAGCTGAATTATCGCAATAAAGTTATAAACCGGAAAAGACAAAATGTGCTAGATCAACTGCAACAAACCAGTGAAGTTGTTCAACAGCTTTTAAACAATGTGGACTTCGTTCTCACGCCAGATCAGTTATGGAAAGCATAATGTCAGAATCTAACCCAAGCCGTCAAAATGCTGCTGATATTCCGCGGGTATCATTAAAACAGACACTGGAAAAACTCTTTGGTGACGAGCAGTTCAACCGTGCAGAACATATTCAATATATTGCTGATTTACTGACTTCACACCCCAGTGATCAATATCTGAAGGAGCTGAACCTCGATCTATTAGATTTTGATCTACAAACCAATTCTGTTGTTGCTAGACCCGCTGCCTTAGTCTCCTCTCGAAAACATACTGTTAGTGCAACACCCGTTACTTGGTATGTGAACTCAATTGCACAATTAGCAGAGTCAGAAGAAAATGCCTTAATCTGGAATATCCTAGTCTTAAAAGCAGCAATCTATTTAATTGCACTGCCAGACATTAAACCTGAACTTTTTAAAGAGGATCACACTGAACATTTCAATACTGTAAAACGTTTATTCCAACGCTTCCGTACCGCCAATCGGATTCTAAGTTCCGAAAAAGAATATCAAAATACTCCTGAATATAGACTCCTTTGGGAAAAGTATCTTAAAGATCCCTCCCTTTCCTTAGTTGAATTTATTCGGTATTTGAATGAGGTTATTGATGAAGAACGTGATAAAGAGTCATCTAATGATTTTATGCAAAACCTGCTAAACGTGATCCGCATCACCTTTAATTATGTTTTGGAAAATAAGGCAAAAATTGCAAAAGCGAGCATCGAGACGCAACTGCAACATGAATTTTTAGACGAAGATCAGCTGATTGCAGAAAGTTCAGAAATTAAAAAAGGGCAAAAATCTAAAGCCCTCAATATAGAACAACAACTAGATGACCAAGATACACGTCAAATATTAGTAGACCCAACCATCGTTACCCCCCTTGCTGCATATTCAGAATCCAGCCAGAGCTATGTGCTGCCTCTGGTTGCCAAACATATTCAACGGAAAGAACATTTGCTGCCATACAGCAGCCTCTTTCCTAATACCACAAGCATAAGTGCCCTAATTACTGAACTATATAAAAATTACATTATTGAGATTAAAGAAGACTCTAAAGACAAGGATAAAGAAACCAAAAAAAAGAAGGCATCCTTGATCCTGATGTTGTCATTTCTGACAGGAAATAAAATCCAGGAGTGGCTACGTCTACAAAGTAAACGTGCTAAAAATTTAAACGCTCGCCAACAAATCAAGCAAAGCAATGGACAATATTATCTGAGAAGTAAATTTTCAATTTTTGAAAATAAGGATTTTGCTTATCCAGAGGGCTTGCTCAACCAAACAGTTCATCTGGACATCCCGATCCCGAATTCATTTATTGAATCTCTGCGAGACGGTGACCCCGTTACGGAAGAGGACCTTCAGCAACATTTGAAACAGCTGAGAGCCAAATTTTATATTCCAAAATTATCACTAATAAGAATTGGCTCTCTTTTACATCAGACTATTTTGCAACGCACTGGAAATAAACAGCTTGCTGACATTCTTACTGGTATTGATGCCAATAAGTCTTCTTCTACTTCTTATTGTCATCAAAATATCCTGACTTTACAGACTGAATATGTCTCAATTTTAAAAGAGCTGTGTGAGTCGTTATCCGATGACTACCAGAATATTGAATATGCTGCAGAAAAAAACTTTGGAAGCCGCAAAGCACCTACTTCAAATGTGATTCAAAATATCTTTGCCACTCTCAAATTCAGAATAATTTCACAAAAAGAAGACGACTGGATAGCAATTTTTAATCACTACAATCTGTGGATGTGGCATTTCTTGTTGCTCTTTACTGCTGCACGACCCGTCGCTGAATTTCCAGGTTTTTTAAAAAGCTTTAACCTGAAAAGAAAAATATGCATGGTTTCTGATAAGGAGGTGGGTGGGCGTCAAGGCTATGGACGTTTAATTCCACTGGGTCATTTTGTTGTACAAGAACTCCAGAAATTCATAGATTTTTTACATTATTTTAAAACTCAAATTGCTCCTAGTCAGCCAGAAATTCCACAACATATTCAACAAATTTTAGAGAGCAAGCTCCCACTATTGAATATCTTTCAGGATGGTCAATGGTACCCCTTAAGGCCTTCGATTATAAAAAAATCTAACCCTGAGTTAAGTTTGCTACATGAAAACTGGCACCGGCATACTGCCCGTGCGTTTCTCAGCCATAAAATTAGCGAAATTGAAATTTTAGCTTTATTCGGTCATGAACCGATGCAGCAAGAAGCTGCTCATCCTTATTCCAGCTTATCTATTTCACAATATTCAAGGATTGCTCATATTCTTGAACAAATGAAAGATCATTTTAATATTACCGGTATTGAACTCGATGTCCTCACTCAATAAACGTACTAAGCAAACTCGAACACTATATGCCGAAGCACGTAGAAAACAAGACCGACTCGATCAGGAAGAACAGCTTCGAGTAGATGTAGAACAGGAGCTAATTCAATACTTCCAAGAACAAGATTTGGAACAAAAAGGGCATCTTGAATCCTTATATCCAGCAATTTATGAGTTTATTAAACGCAAAGCTCCAAGCTTGGCCTGGAAAAAATATGCACATGAATTTTTTCGGTCATATATCAAGCAAATCAATTTAAATCGTCGTGAGACTTTGCCCCTACCGAATCTGACATTTGAGATGAAGCGTGATCAGCCAGTTTTTACGATGGACTGGATCGAGAAGGGACAGCAGGTTGATGAAGTTCTTGATAAGCTTTGGGACTACTGGATTCTAGCAAAAGATAGCAAGACATTTTCTGATGATGAAATCATTGGAAATATTGTTATTTCTGCCATGCTTTATTCCGGCTTAAATCAAAAAGCCTCTTTAGAGGCTTTGCTTCAACATTTAAAAGATCCGGCCAAAATTAGAAAGATCGAAAATCTGAACATTATATTTTTAGAACCGCTCTCCCCTTCCTATGGAGATCTCTTTATTGATGAAAAAACCATCCGTAAATCGCGTAATTTTATTCCTGATCAAATTACCCGCTTATGGTTAATTCATTTTAATAGCAGAAATATTCGTACAGTAAACCAGAATGTAGAAGATTATCTACAGCTTATTTTTAATAAGATAAATTTACCATTTAATCTTAAAACTTATAAATTATTACGCGACTACGCTAGCTTCAACTGGATGCAACTGCCGAAAGTTGACATTGATCCTGCTCTGTCACAATGTCTCATTGAAAATACAGCAACCTGTGGCTTATCAGAAATAGAATTTGAACGATTTCTTCATCCAAAATTTAAATATCAGCAGAACACTCTTACTGATTCAGATGTAGAAAAATCACCATCTATTGTGGGTCAATCTTACTCAAATGATGACATTCAACAAGCATTATATGATGTGATAAAGATTCACAAAGACCTTTTACAATTGATTCGTACCACACAAACTGATCAAAGCATCGATGCATTAATCATTAAATATTGCATTGAAAATACTAATAAATTTAATGAGTACAGTAAACGTGTCGCCTTATGGCTCATCAGCCTTTATAAACCAGAATTAGAACAAATTCAGTCACTGGCTGAACGTTTAAATTTTTGCACTAGCCAATTTCAAAAATCGTTTCAGCAGAATAAGCGTTTAAAAGACGGTTCGATTTACACTTATTATTCGCGTATTGCAGAGCCTTGGCTGACCCATTCTTTACAATATCTAGATAGCGAAGATGATCCTAATACAATAATCATTAATATCTACCGACAAATCATTACAAACACCCGACTTGCAGCTGAAGCCGGCGAGCCTAACTTTAAAAAATCCATTGGTCAAACTGTCAGTATGTTGAAGCGCTTCCAGAGCTTTCAACAAATAGTTTTTGAAGCTGAACCTCTCGAATTAGAGTCAATCGCTGTACAAAATAGGCCTAGAGCCCGTATTATTAGCCCTTTGACTTATCAAGCTTTCATGAACAAGTTAGATACCTTATTTTCAGGTGCTAATAGTCAAGAAAACACTTATAAGATATTAAAAATCATCTATATCTTAGCTTACCGAACCGGTATGCGTATTAATGAAATTCTGGGCTTACGTGTGCGGGATATCGAGGGCTTGAGCTGTCTATCCGTATGGATTCAGCCCTACGGCTCAAAAAAGAAAGGAAACTTACATCAACTTAAAACAGATAGTGCTGAACGCAAAGTCCCTGTGTATTGCTTATTAAAAACCGATGAATATCAAATATTTCGTAATTATGTAGTCGAGCAACGATTACTCAATCAGGAAAACTTATACCTATTCCGTAATTGGAATGAAAATAGCAAGCTGAACAAACATACGGTGACAACACCTTTTAGAATGATTATGAACGAGCTTTTTAAAACTCATGATTATTCTTTCCACTCATTTCGACACACAGCAGCGAATCACCTATCGGTTGTTCTCAACTGTAATTACGCTCCATTGGTCAAAAATCTGACGGATTATACAGAAGAAGAATATCAATCTATTCGAGCAGAATTACTCCGTCATACGCATGGTCAAAATCATTGGTTTATGATTGCCCATTTACTGGGTCACATTGACCCTACAGAAACCTTTAAAAGCTATATTCATCTTAGCTACCTGATCGCTGGGCATAAAATACTGCAATATCATCCAGACATCGATACTCAATTAGCAAAGAAGATGATGGGCTACCTACCTTCTTTCAAATTTTTAAACACAGTAAAAGATTCTGCTCCATTCAATTTTGAAAAGCATGCTGTTCATTTAAGTCAGCAGTTACTTAACGATCAAACTGACTGGTTAAAAAGTAACGTAGAAGACATTCTAGATGAGGTTTCATTTAACTCACAGCCTCATGATTTTTTTAAATATTTCGCAGGAACAAAAGAATCTAAAGTTTCATTTGCATGGTTTTTTAAGTGCCTAAATTTACTGGAAATTCATCATGATCCAGACCGGGTATCACAAGAAATGAGCTTACCTGTCGAACTGGTTAGCTATTGGTATGAAAATGCCAAACAACTGGGCCAACTCAAATCTCAAAAAAGCAACCCAAGGTTATTTGATCTCAACAACAAAAATCATCTGGATAAACCTTTGAAACCCGCCATGATAGATACCGTTGAAGAGCGCATAGCAAGAAACTATTTCTTTGAAAATATTCAAAATATCTTTGAAAAAAAGCCAGATGAAATAAAAGCGGTGCTTGAGACATTTTTAAGTCGTGTTACGGTTTCGCATACCGGCATTCATTATCGATGGAATAAAATCGATCAATTGGAATCATTTTATTCCAAGGTAAAAGACCTGTTTCCCCATCAATTTTGGCATTTGCTCGGACAAGACTTGGTACAATTGCTAGATAAAAAGAAACAGCCTTTATTACTGAAGCTGGCTAAATCGAGCACAACAGAGCATCCTACGACTCAAGAAGATTATGTTCGTCTCCAGCTTTACTCAACAAAAGATACTAAAGCACTGGCCGCATTTAAATTCTGTTTACATTTAGCCTGTATTGGCAGACCTCGATCTCTTGAACTTAAAGCCGAAGGTCTAAAAATAACTACATGCTGTTAAATAATTTAACCGTTGCTTCCTTATCTAAAGCCAAATTTAATATATGTTTAGTAAAAATTAAGTTAGCAGCGTCTGAAACAGGGATAGGTCATGCATACAACATCAGAAAAAACTGCAAAACAGAAAATGATATTAGCTAAGGCAGTTTTAGCTGCTGCTGAACGACTTGGTCTTGCACAGGATCAACTAGCCTTAATACTCAGTATAGATTCGGTGAAAACTTTAACCTCTCTTGAATTAGATCCCACTTCAAAACAAGGAGAAATAGCCCTCACTTTAATCCGTATTACCACATCACTAGAGACTCTGGCGGGTGGAGATACTACCTGGATGCAGCATTTCATGAAGTCATCAAATAAATTAACTAATGGTATTCCGGTAGAACAGATTCAAAATGCTCAGGGATTGTTTTCTGTTTTACAATTGCTAGAGGGTCTTCGAGCTAAACTTTAAAGAAATTAATGCATATAAATAATTTTGTATAATATTTTGAAAATTAATTGATTTATTATATTGTAATTCTTTAATTTAAGATTTGATATTAGGACAGTAATAGCTGTGTTTTAGGAAAAATCAGTGAATAATAAGTTAAAAGAAATTGCAGTTAGATTACAGCAAATTTTAGACCAAATCACATTATTACAAAATGAATATCAAAGCCTTTATCAAGAAAAAGAAAAACTTATATCGCTTGAAGAAAAAAATAAGAATTATTTATCAGCAGAAGAAAGACTTTTATTATTTTCTCAAAGGTTTATTGGACGAACTGATACCTTTGCTTATCGTTGGGAAAATAGCAGTGGAAAATCTGGTTATTCTGTTGCTTGTGCAAATGAGTGGAAACATGGCATTTGTTACAAACCTCAAATTAAATGTTCAGACTGTAAAAGCCGTCAACTATTACCCATCACACAAGAAGTTCTTTATTCTCATTTAACTGGACAGAAAGTTATAGGCATTTACCCACTATTAGCAACAGATCAATGTAGGTTACTCGCAGTAGATTTTGATAAATCAGATTGGAAAAATTGTGTAACTGCATTTTCTGAAGCGTGCTTATCTTTAAATATACCATTTTTGGTTGAGCGCTCTCGTTCAGGTAATGGCGCACATGTTTGGATATTTTTCTCTGAACCAATTGCAGCTAAGCAAGCTCGCTTAATGGGTGCAGGTATTCTAGATAAGGCCATGGAACTTTATCCAGCTCTAGATTTTGAATCTTATGATCGTATGTTTCCAAATCAAGATCACATGCCAGCAGGCGGATTTGGAAATTTAATAGCATTACCCTTACAAAAGCACGCAAGAGCGCTAGGAAATAGTACCTTTATTGACAGTAACTTTAATGCCTTTACTGACCCATGGACTGTTTTACAACAAACTGAATTAATGAGTTCTTCTGAAGTTAATAATATTGTGAATGAACTAGGCTACAATTTCATCGAACAGAATCAAACAGATGTTGACCATGAGGCTCCATGGGTAAAAAATATTCCTAAAAAAAATCAAAAGATCGCGGGATGTCCAGACGCTATTGAATTGGTATTCGCAAATATGATTCACATTCCAATTCAGACATTACCCTCTCAATTGATAGCTCAATTAAAAAGATTAGCCACTTTCTCCAACCCTCGTTTTTTTAAAGCACAAGCAATGCGTTTTTCAACGACAGGAATTCCAAGACACATATGCTGTGCCCGCCTTGAAGGACAATATCTCAGTTTACCACGAGGATGCCTAACAGATATAATTCACTTGCTTAATCAACAAGATACTAAAATAAAACTAAAAGATCAACGTACTAAAGGCAACATATTAGTCAATATAAATCTACTTACCGAATTATCCTCTGAACAGGAAATGGCATGTAAAAAAATCCTTGAACACGATGTTGGAGTTCTACATGCACCAACGGCTTTTGGAAAAACTGTTACTGCAATCTCTATCATTGCCAAACGCCAAACAAATACACTCATTATTGTTCATAACAAAGAACTTGTTTCTCAATGGAAAGAACGATTACATTCATTTTTAGCCGATGTCGAAATTGGTACAATACAAGGTGGAAAAGCCAAACCATCTAATCAAATTGACATTGCAACATATCAAAGTCTAATCAACCGTGTAAATAATTCAATCAAACCTATCGCCTTTAATTACGGACAAATTATCGTAGATGAATGCCACCATTTATCCGCACCAAGCTATGAATTTCTTCTCAGTGAAGTCAGTCCCTACTACATTCTCGGGTTAACTGCTACACCAGAACGTCAAGATGGGCATCAACCCATTATTTTCATGCAAGCTGGTTCTATTGTATACAAAGCGAAATCCAACAATCACACCCAGCTTAAAAAATTATTAATAAAAGTAAATTATGAAGGTGAATTCCCAGAAATTTTCTTTGGTACCGAAAATAAACCACATATTTCAAAGCTGATGCAACATCTTACTGAAGATACAGAACGTAATAATGCCATTATTAAAGATGTCTCTCATTGTATTCAAAATGGTCAGATCCCGTTAATTTTAACTGAACGTAGAAAACATGCCGAAAATCTTAGAAATAAGTTGAATGATTTAGGGTATAAAACATCTATTTTACAGGGAGGTATGAGCCATACAAAAAACATAAAAGAAAAACAAAATTTAGATGATGCTCATGTTGTGATTGCCACGGGAAAATACATTGGTGAAGGTTTTGATCTTCCTCGTTTAGATACCTTGTTCTTGGCATTCCCGATTTCATGGAAAGGCACTTTGGCTCAATATGTTGGGCGTATTCATAGATCAAATGAAGGTAAATTTGAAGTTCAGGTATATGATTATGTTGATGTTAACCATCCGATATTTGTCAAAATGTTTCAGAGAAGGAGTAAAAGTTATAAAGCTCTAGGCTATATTGTAGAACAATCACACAATAATATCGTTTTATAATTTTAGATCTATTGACACTACCCCAATTTTCAATCCATAAGATAATTAAACGTAAAGCCGCTTTTAAAATTCTAAATGTGTGGGTCTCCTTGGCATCAAAATAACTGGCCATCACAAAGGATGCGGGTCCGAATGCAAATTTTAACTGTATTTTCAGAGTCATTTCAGATCACTACGTAGCTAAGGCTGTTTTGCAGATCGAAATGATAAAATCATAAATTGCTTTTCAAGAAAAAAGAAACTAATATGTTTCTTATAACACTAAAAAGCAATAAATGTGTCTACAATGAATGAGTCTTTACTTCAGCAAATCAAAAAAAGACGAACCCAATTGGGCTTAAAGCAAGTTGATATGCAATCCCGTACAGGCATTTCAAGACAGCAATACCAAAAGCTGGAAAGTCAGGGCAACCCTCGATTAGAGACCTTAGAAATTATCGCGGCAGGATTAAATGCTCAACTGATGCTCATCCCTGATGATAAGGTTCATTTGATTAGACAATTATTGAATGATGAAATTAAAGTCACTATTGAAGATCAGGATGACTTAATGACTAACCCATGGAAGGGTCTTCTCGGAGGAGAGGAACCATGAATACTGTTGCCGTCCTGAAATTAACATTACATCACGCTGTCGTTGGATACTTGGCAGGATTTCAGAGCGGAAAAAATATTCTGGTTTTTACGGATTCTTTCCGATTTGATCAGCAACGCCAGACCTTGAGCTTGCTGACTTCCCCCTTGTATCCTCAAGCAGATAAGATTTTAGAAAAGACTTATGTTACACATCAGCGCTTACACCCCTTGCTATCAAACTTGCTACCAGAAGGCGCATTACGCGAACTCATTGCACAAAGCCTTAAAGTACATATAGACAATGAATTTCAGTTATTGGCAGCTTTAGGTCATGACTTACCTGGAGCACTCATTGCGACCCCATTAGATCCAGAAGAAATTCCAGATGAAATAAAATTCAAACTGCAGATCTCGAATCCAGATCAGATTTTAAAGCAAGAGATTCGAACAGATAATAAGTTTTCCTTGGCCGGCGTCCAAATGAAGTTTTCCATGAAAGCCAAAGATGGGCGTTTTACACTAGCACAGGCAACGGAAACGACTCTACTCGGGGACTGGATTATCAAAACTCCTTCTTCCAGACATGCTTTTGTTCCGCTAAATGAATATTCTATGATGACCCTTGCCAAAACGGTCGGAATAGATGTCCCTGAGATTCGCTTGGTGGATATGGCCCTTTTACAAGACCTTCCACCATTAAATTTACCCCAAGAGCAATATGCTTTCGCAATCAAAAGATTTGATAGACAGAGTACTGCTGATACTACAGAGCTTATTCACATCGAAGATTTTGCTCAGATCTTCGGCGCATATCCACATCAGAAATACAGCACCACAAATTATGAGCAGATAGGAAAGATCATTTATCAATATTCAGATAACAAAATTCTTGATATTCAGCAATTTGCCAGCCGCTTACTCGTCAATATTTTACTCGCCAATGGAGATGCGCACTTAAAAAACTGGAGTATGATTTATCATGATAAAAGTGCACCCAGATTATCTCCCGCATACGATATATTAATGACCAGTGTATATATTGAAAATGAGCGTCATTTCGCATTAAATCTTGCCAAAAATAAAGATTGGTATTTAGCTGAGATGAAACACTTTGAACAATGGGCTGAAAAAGTCGGTGTTCCATGGCGTGTTATTGAAAAACAGCTTCACGTGATCATGGACAAAGCACGGTCAGTATGGCCAGTGCTATTACTAGACTTACCTATGATTTCTGTTCATAAAGAAAAATTAAGAGAACATTGGAAAAAATTGCATCCAGACTTTCAGATACTTACAGATGATTAGGGTAATCTGAAACCAAACTAAAATTTCTCAAACAAGTTCATCACGTCATTTTCCGTCAGTTTCGCTTCGCCCTCATGATCGGTACTTAGAATAGACTGTGCCAGTTCTGCTTTATTTTGCTGTAAGGCAAGAATTTTTTCTTCTATGCTTTTATTGGTAATCAGCTTATACACAAATACTGGCTTGTCCTGTCCAATCCGCCATGCACGATCTGAAGCTTGATCTTCAGCAGCAGGGTTCCACCATGGATCATAGTGAATGACTGTATCTGCGGCGGTTAAATTCAGACCGACCCCTCCTGCTTTCAGACTGATTAAAAATACCGGCACTTGTCCAGACTGAAATGCTGTAATGACTTCATCCCGTTTCTTGGTCTTTCCAGTCAGTTTCACATAGCCAATTTCTGCGTGATGGAGCTGCTGCTCAATCAGTTCCAACATTGAGGTAAACTGAGAGAAGATCAGAATTTTTCGCCCCTCCTCCACCATTGGAACGACCATATCCATCAACTGTTCAAGTTTGGCAGAGTGTGCCTGCCCGGTTTTCACTGAATCCAGCTTTAGTAAGCTAGGATGGCAGCACACCTGACGTAGCTTCAGTAAGGCATCTAAAATTTGAATTTGACTACGTTTAAAGCCTTTTTCTGCCACAATTTTCTGAATATTTTCCTGCATCGTGGCACGAACAGCCTCATATAACTTGGATTGCTGGTCATTCATATCAATATTGACTTCAATCGTGGTTTTTTCTGGCAACTCTTTGGCTACGTCAGTTTTCAAGCGACGTAAAATGAAGGGCTTAATCCGGTTGACCAACTTTTGTCTTAACTGCTCATCACCGCGCTTTTCAATCGGATGACGGTACTTTTTATTAAAAATTTCTTGTGAATATAAAAATCCTGGCATCAGGAAATAAAATAGTGCCCACAGCTCACCCAAATGATTTTCCATCGGGGTACCTGTTAGACACAAACGATGTCGCGCTGTTAATTGCCGTACTACCTGTGCAGCTTTGGCACGCGGATTTTTGATATTCTGCGCCTCATCCAAAATGAGTTGATGATATTCATATTGCTTTAGTTGTTCTTCATCTCTCGCTAGAAGCGGATAGGTGGTTAACACAATATCATAGTGCGGAATCTGCTCAAAATTCTGATGGCGGTCGGGCCCCTGTAGCAGCAATACCTTGAGCTCAGGGGTAAATTTCTCCGCTTCTTTGAACCAGTTATGCATCAGCGATGTGGGTGCAACAATTAAGGCGGGACTGTCCTGCAAATATCCAGCCTGCTTTTCCATGAGTAAATGGGCTAAAGTTTGTGCTGTTTTCCCCAAGCCCATATCATCTGCCAGAATCCCGCCATGCTGGGTTTCCCTTAAAAACTGTAACCAGCCTAAGCCCTGCTGCTGGTATGGACGCAACTCCCCCTGAAAACCTTGTGGTGTCGGCAGTTGTTGCTGATAGCCTTGTTTGAATTTCTGTACAAATTGCTGCAGGCGATCACTGACCTGCCATGTCATCCCAAGATTATGCTGCAATTCTAATAATTGACTCGCATCATAGCGATCAATACTGCGCTCTTCTTGCTGTAAAATGCTCTGCAGATGTAACAATACCGGCTTAATATCCCTAGCGGATAGAGCCAAATCAGGTTGATCAACTGCAGTTTTCACGGTGAAAATTTGACTGTCATGCAGATGAATAAACGTCCGCGGATCAAGTAAATCAGGATTTACTCGCACCAAAGCTACGAGCGCATCAAGCAAATTATAAGAATTACCTGCACTGTCTTGAACCGTCGCCCCGATATTGAACCAGTCCTGCTGACCTTCAGATTCAGTGATAGAAATATTTAAATTTTCGACATATTGCAGGTTAAAGGGGCTGTTTTCCAGATGCTCTATCTGCCAGCCCATCAACTCAATTTGATTGATGGGCATCAGCTGTTTGATCCAGTCTCCATAGAAAGCAAAAACCATAGAATCAAGACGTTGTTTATCCAGTTTTAATTGCTGGTCATAACTAAGATCTTTCACCCACTTCAGTGATTCGACCAACAGCTGTAAACGCTGGATTGACTGTTGTTCCTGAACGAAGTCCCGAAGCTGTCGCACCATTTTTCCATGCTGCTCACCAATAAAACTGTCACCTGATGTACCTGCTTTTATTCGCCCACCAGCATAGGAGAATTCAATTTCAGCACAAACAGACTCCTCTAATTTCCAATCAAATGTATCTAAAACACCGAAGCGTAAAATTGGCTGGGGACTACCCTCAAGGACATCAATATGCTGAATAGACTCGGGCCGAGGCAGATTTTTCACGTCTGAATATTGATGAGTCAGTTGCTCAAACTCTGGCAAGAGCATAGATGGAAGATCAGGCATCTGTAAAAAATGGTACAGAAGATTTGCCGTATATTCACCATATAACTGGCCCACCGTGTTCTGTTGAATATCCACATAACACGGTGGCTGGCTCGCGAGAATCTGAATATGAGGATTTGATTTTAAATCGAGTCGAATATCACCATTGACCAATTCAATATTTAAATGCTCAGTCTGTTGTTTAGCCCCTTGTTCCCATCTAAATTCGATGTTGTAGCCTTGTTCTGACCATTGAAGTGCAGCATGGCTCTTTTTTTTCCAATAAACATCGCCACTTTGAATAAAAGATTTGAAATGCTCCAATAAAATGCTGGAGATATCGAGATTGCTTTGATAAAAGCGTTCGTCACTGTTTATTTTGGCATAATAATAAATCTGGTTAAATAATTGTCGTTTTTGTTCAGGTAAAGTCAGATGCTTTCTGGTGATATTTTCATATTGGGTATAATAACTTTCCCCCGCAATTGAGCCGTTTTTATTGCGTCTGGCCTTCTGAACATCAACTGTCAATTTCTTTAAGCTGACCGACTGATCTAGCAGGTAAATTAAATAATTGTTTGTTTTGACAGATTGCTCTGGTTCAGTCTGTTGTAAATACCGTTTAAAATCATTCAACCAGCGCTGTGCCTGATCATCCCCACGTTGGCGTTTTGCGATTCCCTGCGGGGATTGAGAGTCAGCATAACGCTGTTGAAATTCCTGACGATATTCTTGAAAGAATAACCGCGCTAAAGCAGCAGCATGTTTACAGTTATATCCAACCGGACAAGTGCAGTCGTCATCGATTAAACGGTCTTTTTGGGGATTATAGGTAATCGCGGTATCGTAATAATCTGTCCCTTCAATTTGAGCATACATCGTGACATCATCATTTTCCTCAAAAAACTCAATTGTTTCCCTATCAATGTGCTTAGCATAGCTCAGACTACGATGAAGAGTTGCAGTACTAAAGCGAGATAGAAAATTGATCAATGACGACATGATTACCAGACACTAAAAATGTTTATACAATTATAACGGACAAAGCTGTCATTTCAGAACAGTAGCCGAACTGCTCAACCTGAGCACAGATTCGACTCACTCAATAGGAATATTGTGAATAAAGACAATCAAATTCGAGAAGTTAAACAGTTCATTGAGATCGAAAATATCCTGATAGAAAGTGATCATTTCTTCACAACAGTTAATTTTAAACCAAATGGGGTCAAAAGTTTTAGCATTGTTTCTATGTGTGATTCATAGAGATCATTTCAATTTAGCGATCTCTAGATCCATCTTGTAATTGGCATGTTGAATCCGTTCATTTGAGGGGTTGTATTGCTTCTGGACTTCATCTGAGAAAGGAGTTTCTTCACATAATTCAAAGTACCTCTCCATCGGTGTTTTACCTTTCAACGCTGAATGTGGTCTCATCCAGTTATAGTAATGCTGCCATTCGGCTAGCTTGTCTTGGATATCCTCAGAATTGATATCTACAGTAGCGTAGAACTCAGATTTATCAGTTTTTTGTGAACGCTCTACCTTGCCATTCAGATGAGGTGAACCTGGTTTATTTGGCCTAAATTTGATTCCATGCTGCATCATTTTTTTCTGTACTTTTTCAGCAAAGAATTCCCGCCCACGATCGGTCTGTATTCGCTGTATGGGAAAAGGCATTTCTTCAATTACGCAGTCTAAAAAGTCGAGAGTATTCGCTGCTGTTCGGCGTTTATATATCCTTAAAACGCGATATCGTGTGCAGTCATCGATAGATGTGTACTGATATAGTCCTGGACCCAGTTTACAGGTATCCATTTGAATTCTATCGCCTGGTAATGGGCGTTCATAACGAATGAAATCTGCTTTACGACGGAATTTTTTAATCGGTTTGACTTGATGGGTGGATAGTACTTTATGGATAGTCGCTAAGGACAACGAGACTCCGTGCAGCCTCATCAATTCTGTTTGCAAACGTCGAGCACCAAAATTTCTAGCTGAGCGCATTTCTAATATTAAGGCTTTTAGCTCAGCATTGATTTTAGTATTTGGCGATTTTAAGGGACGTCTACTCTGGCTACTTAATCCATCAATACCTTGCTCAGAATATCGTTTCCACCACTTGCGTAACGTTGGTCTAGAAATGCCACATCTCCGACAAACTAGGCCAGCATCATTAGTCTCTTCAAATAATTTAACTCATACGAGTCTTTGTTGAATTTCTCTGTTCATAGACACCCATTATATTGAAATAATGTCTATGAATAAAATACTTAAATAAAAATTCTCCGACAAGCTCAGTACGGTTAATTTTTATCCAAATGAGTTTTCAAAATTATGCTTCATCCATAATCCATTCTTTAAAAAGAGCATCCTCGATTTCATAAGTACCATTTTCTGGTTTAAAAATAATTTGTTTTTTTGATAAAGAACGTAGGGCCGATTGAATGAACCGTACCGCAATGTTATCTACACCAATGGAATCAGCCAGATGTTGTCTAAATTGACTACTATAAAGTTCAACTTGTGATTCCGCTATGGCTTTTAAAATTAGCTGTTCTAATAACTTAAACTCTCCCCATAATCCCGAAAAGTCACGATGCCCCATTGTATCGGCTATAAGCTGTTCCTTGGCAAAATCTATAGCCAGCATTGGGTTTAAGGCTAAACGCTCCACTAATGATCTTGCTAGTTGAGGACTTTGCTTCATATCTAAAAAAGCGTGCCATAAAATTTCTTTATTCAAACTACGTCCTGTTGTCTGATTAAATACATCTGCCAGATGATCTGTAAATGCTTTTGTTAGATTTGGAAAAGGTAAATTCTGTCCATAATGAAAAAAGGGAGCACTACTCACAGAAAACATTTGTCTCAGGCCTTCTCGACTTGAACCAGTAAAAACTACCTTTATTGTTTCTTTATGCATATCTAAAGCGGTACGTAAACTGGCAATCGTGGTTTTATATTTTGAACTAGCTAAAGCCTGAATCTCATCAAGTAACAGTAAAATAGGTTTCCCCTGCTGAGCCAGTTTAGTAATGCTAGACAAAATACTGGAATTCACTTGTCCTTGTAGAAGTGTCACTTCAGCTTTTACCCCTGCCACCTCTGTACTTAAAGAACCAATATTTTTAATCCAATGTGTGGCTTTCCCCATTAAGCCATTTTGTTTTGAAAACTCATCAAGAGCTTTTACAAACTGCCCTTCACTATGCAGGCCTGCATCGGCTTTGTTGCACAAAGATTTGAAAGGCAAAGCGCCCCTAATTGAGCCAAATTTAAGGCGTAACTTGGGTAAGTGGTCGACCTAATTCCGTAAATCTGTTGAGGACTGCTACACGTGCATGAACCTCATTGACTTGGCTATCAAAGCTCCTTGCACTGAGTTTATCTCCTAATAATTTGATGCAGTGCATTTTAGTCTCAACCAAACTTCGGCGATGATAGCCTGACCATTTTTTCCATAGTGTCCTACCTAAACGTTTAATTGTTCGAAGTAATTCATTTCGCTCTAGCGAGCTACTCTTTGTATCTTTCCATGGTTTCGCATTTTTTCTAGGTGGAATCACCGCATGTGCTTGCCGATCTGCAATGACCTGACGGCATTGCTTGGTGTCATAAGCTCCATCGGTATAAACAGAGTCAATCTGCTCATCTTGTGGAATCTGATTAAGTAAATCACCAAGCACCTGTGAATCACAGACATTATTGGTTGTGAGCTGAATAGCGCGTATTTGTAGGGTTTTGGCATCTATACCAATATGTAGTTTACGCCATTGGCGACGATATTCAGCTCCATGTTTCTTGCGTTTCCATTCGCCCTCACCTAGAAACTTCATCCCTGTAGAGTCTACGAGTAGATGCAGCCCATCGCTACTTTTTTGGTAGCTGATTGCAATATCAATATGCTTTTGTCTTCTACAAAGCGTACTGTAATCTGGTGCGGTCCAATTTAATCCGCAAAGTTTAATCAGACTTTGCACAAAGCCAGTGACCATACGTAAAGATAGACGGAATAAGGATTTAATCATTAAGCAGCATTGGATGGCTGCGTCGGAGTAGGTTTGATTTCGCCCTTGTTTGCCTTTTGATGGAGCATACCATTGCGTAGCAGGATCAAACCAAAGGGCAATATTTCCGCGATTAATGAGTGCTCGGTTATATGCGGGCCAATTGGTTGTGCGGTAGATTTTGTGTGTAGGCTTCTTCATTTGAAAATTATATCGCTGAAAAAGCCTTTACAGATAGGTTTGTGCAACAAAGCCTTAAATATATCCAAAAAAGTAATGGAGAAATAGCTCCAATTTCTATCTTTTAGTCAGCTTATTCTTTACTCATTTTACTATTTTGGTTGTTGTTAAAATATTGCTTCCGTCTTCTAGAATTATGCTTCCAACTTTTTGCAACTTTATAGACATAAGCAGGTAAATCATCCCATTCTTCAGGCAAGCCCGTACCTCGTGCAACACGAAGTTTTAAAGGATAGTTCTTATATTCAATCAAATGAAGAAAATAAAAACTACGCTCTTGAAGTGTACTGAACTTTTTATGATACACATTTCTCAGATGAGGGTATCGTTGTCGTATACCGTCATTAGGGTGAGTATTTTCAGGTTGTAGGTACTGAAATTTCAGCTTTTTCATATTGCCTCCTAGGTCACATTACCTAGAAGGGGTCCTCTGCGTAGTAGTTCATTGTTTTAAACCTATGACTTATCGTTGATTGATTGTTTTTTAACGCATGCTCTAAGCTGCCAATCCTTCTCTTTATTTAAAATAATAACTGATGGTCGTATCTTTATGATCTCCCCAACCTGTCGAGATATTTGTCAATTCAACACCATTTTTCTTGTAGCTTTTTACCAGGTATAAATAAGTACGTGGTGGAGAAACTTCATTGGTTCGTACTTTCTCAATCAAAATGAAAGTCTTGTCATCTAACCATTTTACTCTTAATGGTAATGGATCTTGGCATTGCCCTATTTCTGCATACATTGCAGCATCTTTTCCATTCTTGGAAAAGGACAAGCCTGCACATTCTACATCGGGTAAATCTAAGACCAATCGTTTACCAACTAAGCTTTCTTTTACGCCTGCACTAGCCAAGGTTGAAAGACTTAAACATAATCCTGCAATTATTAATTTTTTCATTTGAATAGACTCTTAATTTAGTTGTTAAAACACATTGTCAATAAAGCCACACTGTAAGATGTGTTGTGATGGATTTACTGGATTGTCATAAAGGCTAATAAAAGCAATCATGTCATTCGGATCAGATACATCTCTTTTATAGGGCTGGCTATAGATATAAATTTGTTTGGGGGTGTAGACCTTTTGATTGTTGAAAACCTCTCCATCAAAGACCTTTAAATGTGGATATTGCTGAAAGACTTTGTGGGTCTTGCTTCTGTTTTGATCATCATGCATTGAAGCTTTATCCCATTGCTGTTTAAAGCTTTTCAATTGTTGTCCGCTATAGCGACTAAATTGAATCTTTAATCCATCCTCAATCTTTTGTTTGGTGTTATTAATGTCATCAGCACGATAGATTGCAGTTTTTGCCCCTGCAACACTGACGTGTACTAAGGTTTCAATCCTTTTGATGGGATTGCTTTTGCTATTGGGTAAATAAACTTCGGTTTCAGGACAATCTTCACAGAAATTTTCATCATCAGGATCATTGATGACGCTGCTCTTTTGTTTGCGGTACTGCTGTTGAAATTGTTGCTGTAATGAGGTGATTCCAGATGGCCATTTCATTTCGGTGCCCATCAAGGCTAAGTGGTTACTCAAAGATTGTTCTTTCTTGGCCCAATCCAGACAAGTTAAGCCCTGCTCTAAGGTGAATGGCTTAGATGTAGACAGGGGTTGAGCCGTCACAGTCTGCATGATCAACAAGGTCATGCTGCTGATCAGTAGAGGTTTAAATCGAAATTTCATTTTAATGATCCTCGCATCTCCTACGGGCTTTGGCTACCCGCAAGAAGTGCTCGTGTAAAATACTTATTTATTTTTAATCGTTTAACATCAGTTATTGATAATGATCCGCTGATAGTAGCTGACGGATTTCACTGGCCATTTGTGGACTACGCCAAGGAAATAGGACTTTTAGACTGTAATTCGGTTTGAATGGATCTCGTGTGCCAATATTGACTTGAAACTCTCGTTTCATCGGTGTGCGATGAACTTGTTGATTGACATGTGTTCCCATCATTGGATTGCTGATCACAGTGGTCGTGGTTCTAAAATTATCTTCAACTAAGTTGTAGTGTCCAACGGAAGTGATGTAATCAAAGGGATATTTCACGAGGCGTTGATCTGGCTGATCAAACAGAATAATGGTTTTATCTTGGCTGTTGATCCAAACACCACGGTTTTGGTAGTTAAAAGTTTCTCCTTGACGCTTGAGTTGTTCAGTCATCCCGTCAAAGTAGGTATTTCCATATTCATAAAGGTAGTAAAGGATCACAAACCAGAACAGGTCAAAGCCAAAGAAGATGTAACCGAAAGCACCAAAAGAGAAGATTTTGGCAACGATGAGAAAGATCACGATGGGTAAGACCACACATTTTATAAAGAGCTTAGATTTTTGTGGACGGTGTTCAATAGGTATGATTTTGGGTTTGCTTAATTCAGTCATGGTTGTTTCCCGCATGTTCAATGCAATGCACAATCACCAGCAGATATAAAAAGGTTTATTTTTTATAGGCGTGACTTAGCCATCCACCGTTGGATTGTTCTTGTAAAAATGTTGTTTGAATACAGACGAATAATAATAAATTAGCCGTATCGCCCTCGTTGCAAAGCACAACAAGGTTGAACATGGGGTGAGTCGCAAATTAGAAAAGATTGGTACAGCATGAGAAACTCCTTGAATCTTAAGAAGTTCTGCCATATCACTGCTAAATAATGGTGGCAGAACAAAAGAGGGTTAGCAGACTGGGATCCAAGGAACCAGCACACCCGAAGGTGTCCCCCTTCTGTCCTACCATAAAGATAAAAGGGGGACGAGAAGGTCCACGAAAAATAGACAAGCTATTTTCCGTACTGGATCAACGGTCTGCTAAAACCGACTGGCAATGTGTGCCCGCAATCGCATAATAAAATTAAGAAGATATAGAGTCAATCGGCTTTGTTGTATAAAGATTTTAAAGAAATAGCTTTCCTAAGTTGCTCAAATTTAAGTGACAACTTGGGTTTGAGGTCGACCTAATTCTGTAAATTTATTTAAGGCATGAGTAGTACTACTACGCAAGGTGCATGAATTTCATTGACCTGACTATCAAAACTTCTTGCACTGAGTTTACCGCCCAATAATTTGATGCAATGCATCTTAGTTTCAACCAAACTGCACCGATGATAGCTAGGCCATTTTTGCTAAGCGTTCTTCCTAGAGGTTTGACAGTTTTCAATAGTTCATTTTTTCTAAAGATCCCAATTTCCTATCATTCCATGACCTTGCATTTTTTCTTGGAGGAATTTCCGCATGTGCATGACGATCTGAAATCACGTGTCTGCACAATTTCGTATCATATGCTCCATCGGTATAGACAGAATCAATGAGTTCATCAGATGAGATTTGATTTAGCAGATCACCCAAGACTTGTGAATCACTTACATTATTTGTTGTGAGCTGTATAGCTCGTATTTGCAAGGTTTAGCATCTATACCAATATGCATTTTACGCCATTGCCAACGATATTCAGGCTGATGTTTCTTGCGTTTCCATTCGCCTTCGCCTAAAAACTTTAGGCCAGTTAAGTCTACTAATAGATGTAGTCCTTCATGACTTTTTTGATAGCTGATCGCAATATTAATCTGCTTTTGTCGTCTGCAAAGTGTGGAATAATCCGGTGCTGTCTAATTTAACTCACTGAGTTGAATAATGCTTTGCACAAAGCCTGTGACCATACGCAAAAAAGTCGAAAGATAAATTTGATCATCAAACAGCACTGAATTGCTGTATCAGAATAGGTTTGATTTCTTGCATGTTTAGCTTGTGGCTGAGCATACCATTGAGTCTGGGGATCGAACCAAATTGAAATATTTCCTCGCTTGATTAAAGCTTGGTTATAAGACAATTCGTTGTGCGATAGATTTTGGATTCAGGTTTCTTCATTTGGAAATGATATTGCTGATGAAACCTTTTAGAATAGCTTTGTTCAACAAAGCCAATTTAAACTGATAAACATTATATATTTACAAGATATTTATATAATACACTTTCAACAGGATTTTTATTTTTAAATCGATATTAACAAAAAAAGCAGGACTGGCACCTATTTAAATTAAAACTAATATAAAAGCTTATTTTCAATAAAAAACACATCATAATACCCCCTTGCCTTTTAACCACAAAAATATTGAAGTTATTATTTAGAAGCAATTAATAGAAAAATAAACAAATCTTTTTTAAACAAGCTACTAATAAAAATATCTCCATCGAAAATAAAGTATAAAAATTCAAAAACCATTTAATAAAGTATCAATAGAGTTAAAATACATATAGCTTACTTTTAATTTTAAAGAGGAATACAAGAAATAATTTCTTGTATTCCTGTTATAAGATTGGGAGAACCAAGTTGATAATTTCACCCATTTCTTTGGATCTATTAATTTAAGTTTCGACTTTACTTATTTGAGCTTAGCCATTTGGTCGAGTCACAATCGGGAAAATTGAATCTGGACGTTTAAACATTGCAAAGAATTTTCCAATTTTCAGTGGATTACCTTTGACTTTACTGTCTTTAGAAAGCAGGACTTTTACCCCTTCTATTTGACCTGTAATCATTTTTAGATATAAGGGCTTGGTTAAGGTTAATGTAGGGCAATCCAATGCCAAATCTTTACTTTCATCATAACGCTTAAACTGCATGACTGAGTTTTCAACCCATAATGAAAAATGCTCTTTGGTATCCGACAAAACCAGATTGATACACTGGTTTTCATTTTTTAAATTTTCCACATCTAAATTTGTCGCCATAGCTTCAAGAAATCTTTCAGTTGGTGTATGAATCAATAAATCACTCGGATCAGAAGTATTTTGTAGGGGTACATTATTTTGTAGCTCTTGAGCGCCCACCAAAAAGAAATTACGCCAAGTTGAAGCCTCAGCAGCATAGCCCAATTGACGATAAGTATTCGCCAATAAGTCTTTTGCTTGTTGGTTTTGAGGGTTATTCAACACAATATGTTTTAAAATCTCGGCAGCCCATCTATAGTCAGCTTGAGCGTAGGCATCCCGCGCATTTTTCAATGCATTGTTCTCCCCACCTGCTAACTCAATATATTTTTTTGCAACAGCTTTAGGGGGTAATGGATCTAAATTGGAAGGATGGGCATCGAACCATCCCATATAATATTGGTATACTGCTTTTACATTATGTTTTAGGGTTCCATAATAGCCATGAGCATATAGTTTTTGATCAAGTGCCGCTGGAAGCTTAATTTTTTCGGCAATTTCAGCGCCATTAAAACCAGAGTTCATATATCTCACCGTCTGATCATGCGTGAACTTATAAACATCTCGCTGGGTTTTAATAAAATCTTGAATATTGTCATTGCCCCAGACAGGCCAATGATGCTGTGCAATCAATACATCGGATGCTTTGGCATGCTGCATTGCTTGGTCTAGATAGCCCACCCATTTTAAGGCATCACGGACTTTAGCACCCCGAAGGGTATAAAGATTATGCATGGTATGAGATAGAATTTCTGCGCCGTTATAAAGTTTCAATGATGGGATAGAGAACGTTAATTCTGCTGGTGCTTCTGAACCCGGCACGTTATAAAACACAAAATCCAAGCCATCAACCGTCATTTTCTGTTCTGGTTGAGTGATCAGTTGTGTAGGCTCAAGGATGCCCATTTTTCCCACAGCAACAGCCTTACCTAAACCTGTATCCACCAATCCTTCCGCATTTTTAGGTAGAAAAGTTCCATACATATAAGTCGCACGACGTATCATGGCTGAACCTGCCATCACATTTTCACTGGTCGCTTCTTCCATAAAGCCTTTTGGCGCAATAATTGGAGTTTTTCTAGCGTTAATTTCTTCGCTAGAAAGAACGCCTAATGCACCACCAAAATGATCGATATGGCTATGGGTAAAGATAATGGCTGAAATTTTTTGCTCACCTAAATGCTGTCTAGCAAATTTAAGTGCTGCTTCAGCCGTTTCTTTAGAGGTTAATGTATCCACAATAATCCAGCCAGTATCACCCTGAATGATGGTCATATTTGCCAAATCAAAACCACGAATTTGCCAAACTCGATCTGTTACTTTAAATAGCCCAACATTGTTGTTTAATTTTGCTTGTCGCCATAGAGTGGGATTAACGGTATTTGGTGCTTGATCTTGTAAAAAACTAAATGCATCAAAATCCCAGATAACATTGCCTTTCTCACTTTTAATTTGACCTGTTGGCTTGGCAATAAAGCCCTTTTGAGCCTGATTAAACTCAGTCATATCCTCTAAGTTATACTTCGCCTTATATGTATTATTTGATTCAATGACCGCTTTTTCTACTACAGTATTTGCTGCAAAAACAGAAAATGGCAGAATAAGCATCAATGAAACTGTTAAAAACTTAATTTTCATCTTCTTTCCTTTTTTTAAATAGAGGTGGTCCCACATGTTTGAACAACTAAAAGCTTATTTATAAGTGATACTCTGCTCTAGTTAAGCTACCTTATTTTGTTGTGGTAGCTGGTCATAGTAAAACTCATCTGGAGTCATTTTGTCCAGACTCGAATGAGGTCGTTTCAAATTATAAAATTCAAAATATGCGTTTAATTGCTTCTTCGCATCCAAAACATTGCTGTAGGCTTTGAGATACACCTCTTCATATTTAACGCTCCGCCATAATCGTTCAACCATCACATTATCAACCCATCGACCTTTACCATCCATGCTGATTTGGATGTCATTTGATTTCAATAGTTCATTCAATGTAATGTCACTGATTAAACGAGGAAGATTTTGAGTTGTTAAAGGGAAAGTAAGATCATCACTGATTCTACGTAGATAATCTTGTACATCAGAAGCAATATCAGCTTTATCCCAATTTTTTAACTGAAAGATTCGATCTAAATAAACTTTGGGTAAGGGGATGGTAAAAGAATTACCAATGTTGAGCATATATTCTTTTAATAATGCATCTTTAAATTTCGAATTATCAATACCTTGCTTGAAAAAACAGTTTTCATGACTAAAACGGATTTCTTTACTTCTTGAGCTTAGAAAGAAACGAGTTCTGAATACCAGTAGCTCTTCATAATGCGTGAAACTAAGTACTGAGAATAAAAGCAATGCATGAATTGGAGAGTTTTCTGCCCGTTCTAATAAAATTTGCATAATGTACTGTGCGGTAGGTAAATCGAAGACATGAGGATTTGACTTGCTCATTAATTCATTCTTGTTTTGATGCAGAATTCTGTTTTTGAGATTATTGATCTGAGCTGTAATAGAAGATTGCTCTAGTGGGTTGAATTCAAAATTATGGTCTTCAACTTTTTCTATAGTTTTATCCTCACGTGGTTGTTTTGCTATACCGCGTTCAAAATAAGTCTGATGTGTTTGCTCATCATCGATAGTTATTTTTGATGTTTTCCTAACATCGATTTGAGGAGGCTCCTGGGCGCTTGGATTATTTTGCCTGTGTCTTTTTTGCCGATCTGATTGCGTATGCGCATACGTATAAATAACGCGGATATTTGCCAATTGTCCAATTTGTTTTGCTGTTAATTTTGGAGTAGAACGTTCAAGTAAATTTTTATTCTCTGTTTCAGCTTTATTTAAAAACTCAAGTAGATCCTCCAACTCCATCGGGAGAGCTGGTAAGAAGTTATAAAGCCAATGGTATTCCCTTTTTCTGCAGGCTAAACGAAAACGCATACAAAGATTTGCTACGGTGGCTGCATGTTCTTTGCTATCAAGCAATTCAATACATCTAGTATTGAAAATGGCCCATTTCAGGGCATTAGCTTGATATGCTGAAGGGGTATTAATGACTGCAATAAGATAATGAACCAGAGGATATTCACTGATTGATTTTTCTATAAGTTTTTGATTTATAATATTGTTAAGTTCAATAATTTCAGTAGGTTTAATGAAGTCATTGAGTTTGATTGAATTTTGAAAACTTTCTAGCTTTGCTTCTGCCAGTGCTTGATAGAAGTCTCGAAATGGCTCAAGCTTTAATTCTTGAGTATCTTCTAAGTAACTATATCCGTTCATGATGATATTCCAGCCAGAATTTTTTCTAATGAAAGTGGACCAGCATAATTTGAAATAGAACTTACTGGACTTTGGGATTTAGATAGCCCTGATAATTCTCTTAGATGATTGATAGTTAAAACTTCCTGTCCGAAAACTTCCTGAAGATGTGCGGCTAAGTATTGTTCATTTAGCCAATGCGCGATGATATCTAAGCCATGAATTGAGTGATGTAATCCGGAACACAGTAAGGCCATTACTTCGCTTAAAGCCTGGATTGTGAATTCGTAGGAATTATTTTTCTCATAAGCTCTAAACGTAAATTCATTTTTATTCTTGTTGTAAAAATAGGCATAGATCCAGCTGAAATGACTACTAAAAAAATAGTGACCCAGTGTGTTAGTGGTAATGAGTGGAATGTCGATATTCTGTTTAAAAGCTAAATCAAGATGGTAGTTCTGTTGTTTATCACTCAATTGGAGGAATAAAGCTATCCATATTTGATATGCATGCATACATTTTGGATAACACTTTAAGTGCAGATTTTTTACAGCTACACGGTAATTTTGAATCCCCTTTTTTGATTTTGACATATTTTATTGTCTCGCAGAAAGTTTAGATCAGATCTAAATACTGATAAGTTTTTTTTAAAATTATTCTGTTAAATCAAAGGTTTTTTATTTTCCTTAAAATCTCTAAAATTAAAGTATTTATTGTTTACATTTATATTGTTCAAATACACACTAAAAAATTTGCTTAGTAGTTTCATTAGTAATAACCATCGAAAAATAATAATGTTTTAGGTTGTGTTACTAACTGAATCTCTAAAACTAAAGTCTTTAAGATTCAGTAAATATTAATTATTAGGGAAAAAAAGAAGGATGCCTTTTAGTATCCTTCAGTGATCCCAGTCTGCTAACCAGTTTTAAAAGTATCACATTAAGTTGTTGATAAAAATAGAATAAATATTTATTCTAATTGAGATTATTTTTTAAAAATTAGGCAGATAGCCTAAAAATTGTTTGAGTTCCGAGTCATTTTTAATACAAAAAATTACAATTAAATTTCGGCTGAGGTACATTGTGGCGTACAAGAAGGATATGAATTAGAAAGTAAATTATTCGCTGGAGAAAATGTTAATAACTACACTCCATGCCATTATTTCTCAACGAAAATTATTGATATCTTAGATATTTATATTCAAACACTTGATCTGGTTTGCCCTCAGCTTGACACTGGATATATTGAGGAATTTAAATCCCCTATTACGTTTGGCAGTCAGCAAGTACCGAATCTCCCATTCGTCCAGTCTTTTTTTTACCAGCTTGACCACAAAGTTAGGAATAATCTCAATCCCTTTCAGACTTTAAATCATTATTCGATGTGGCTTTGGCATATTTGCATGTTGACAACTTCAGCACGGCCGAGTGAGTCCTTCCCGCCCAGTCTAGATTATATTGACCTTGACAACAAATTGATGGCTGTTGCAGATAAAGAGCAGCGTTATTCAGGCACCATTGGACGCTATTTACCTTTTAATAATTTTCTTCGTGATGAAATACAGCATTACCTAAAGTATTTGAAATATTTTCTGCAGCTCGCAAAAGCCTATTTGACGCAAGAACAAGTACAAGCAATCCAAGAGGTCTTCGATGGTGAACGTCTCTTGCTCTTATTTTACGATTCGAAAGGATATGTCCGAAATCTGGAACTTTCTGATATTCAAAAATACTGTACCGAAATAGCATTACAGCGCAATTGGACCCGCCATTTCGCTCGCTATTTTTTTGCCCAATACTGCAATGAAGATCTAATAAATGGCATCTTTGGTCATGATGAAGCTATGCAGGAACTGTTTGACCGCTATTCAGGTTTTAAGACAATAGATTACGATCAGATTAGAGCAGCACAAGACAAGCTGGTCGAAATCTTAGCGCTTAAAAGCATGTCTACGTTTACAGGAATGACTATTGCATGAGCAAACATCCGCACTCGCTAAAACGATTAAAAAAGCAAAGAGAGAAAAAAAAGTTTTTTTTGCAATTATTTAGCGAAAAATTCACAGAACTCACACCCGAAAATTATCCAGAAATTTTTCGACAAGTTGACGATCGACTTTTAGAGCACTGTAAGTCAAATATCCGAAGCTACCAAATCGCACGTATAGAATTTGCTAAATATATCAAGCGCTTTAATCTTTCATCGAATCACCACTATCCGGTGCCTGCCGCCCCCGTGAGGTACGAAAGGTCTCTGCCACTACAAAATATTGAAACCTTAAAACATGGCAAAAAGGTGACTCAATTTGCCAAAAATTTGATTGCTCACTGGACAGAACATAATGACTTCAGTCCAACTCAATCCCTCGCTTTTTGTTTGATCAGTTCAATATTATTTAATGGCATTTATAACCATGCCGAATTGCAATTTTTTTTAAAAATTATTTTAAAAACAAAGAAATTTCAAAGTTTTTTAAACCTAAATCATATGGTAACACTCGAAATCCCGAACCGGAATTTCGGTAATCAGCGTATAAATGACCCTGATTTTTCAGTCAGCTATACAAAAACGTTTGTGCTACACGACATTGTGAAATGCTGGATCTACAGACTAAAACATCAAAAGTTTGATTTATTTTCGGATATTGAAGATGCAGAACATCTGATTAACGCTTGTATTATTGAATGCTTCCCCGAGGAAAAGCTACGTTGTAAAGACCTGTTAAAATACGGTTTTTACTATACACAGTTCCTGAAAAACAGCGGACTGGATCAAATGTCCATTTGTATCTTAAAAAATGAAATTTACAGTTCCAGTCCTCTCGAAAAACAATTAGAAGCTTATTTTGTTCAGTTTGAACAAAAGCACACCAATAACATTAAAGTTGAGAATACTTGTGAAAACCATCAGGCCCACTCTAGAGTCAATATCGCATCAGATATAGCAGAAACTCTTGTAGAAATACGTCAAGCCATTCGTGCAAAAAACTATAAAGATCAACTCATAGGGTTATATTCCAGAGAACTGTCTCCTGCCTTAGAGCGTTTGTTGCTGTGGAGCATTCTACGTTCAAAATTAACGGAACCTCAACTGGACCTTCTCAATCATATTATTCAGCAGCAGCAACGATTTAAGCGCAAGCTTATACGTGCAGATTTTCAGCCGCTCAAGCAAAGTTCTCTGAAGACCATGTTTTCACAGTTTGCAGTCCATTGGCTGCAGGCAACGCAAGACAAAGATATTTCATCATTTTCAAATGCTGATTTTGAAGATCTGTATGGAGAAATGCTTTTATTAAGGAAGGAAACAACTAGAGAGACTTTACAAAAACGTCTACAGGAGTTTCATCACAAACAGACATTATTTTTTAACGCGCCCACTGTGGATCTGGATAGTTTAATCCAAGTAAAAATCTGCAGAACCGCATTGATCTCGCCCCATATTTTTTACCGCATGCTAGAGCAGCTCGAAAATACTCAAGATATTTCAATTCAGGATAAAAATATATTTAAACTGATTTTTATTCTGGGGTTCAGAGTCGGACTACGGATCAATGAAACATTGAATATCTTCGTACGTGATCTATTTATTGGTGCAGATGCTGTGATACTCACCATTCGCAACAATCGCAATAAAAATCAAAAAAGCTACTCAGCTTACCGCAAGATTCCTTTACATCATCTACTTAAAGCCGATGAATTACATGCATTTAAAACATATAGTCAGAATAGAAAACGCCTGCTAAAAGAACAAAGAAAATCAGTTACTCAACCGCTATTTTTAAAACAGTCCCTAGAAGAAACTCACGAAAATGAAGTCAATGCTCTCTTGAAACAATTGATCCAGTCTGCTTCTGGAGAACACAGTTTTACTTACCATACTCTGCGTCATTCAGCATTTAATCATCTCTATCTGGTTTTAAAACACTCACCGCTTGCTGATGCATTTACAGACTATACGCCAAATGATCAACTACGCATCCGTTATGCATTGCTGCGAAACAAAAATACTCAGCAAACCTGGTATGCGCTTTCTCATTTTGCCGGGCACCTAACGCCTGAAACCACTTGTTCAAGCTATCTGCATTTAATGCATCTAGCAATTAGCTACCAGCTGAATCAAATGCACAGCCCGCTTCCTAAAGAAGCCTATTTTAATATTCTGAAACATGATGATTCTATTAAATATCCTGTTCAGCAGCGGGCGATCAAACAGTTTTTATTTGAGCAACTCACTAAAGACCGTTACAGGCAACATGATCATCAATTTCAACTAGGTCAACAGAAATCGCCTGATTCACTGATGCTAGGAGCTCATGACTCAGAGATGACTTTTGAATTATTGCATCACATTCTTGCAGTAGAAAAAGAACAAGACCTTATGTTACCTGAAGCCATTCCTTTGCAAATCGCGCAAAAATTACGTGCTAGAGCCCAGCATTTGAAAACCTCCTGTGTAAACCAAAAAAAATCATCGAGGTTATTTACCACAGATTTTTTAAGGAAAACTCCGAATGCATTGGTCACCATGTTGCCAACCAATCAGGAGGAAAAAAAGGTCATTCAACATGTTCAGGAGCGTTATGCAAATGTACAAAGTAAATACAAAAAACAGCTTCATACGATCTACTCAATTTATCTTGAAAAAGTTCAGCCCAATTCAGCCCAGTTAATTTTTGAACTCAATGAAAAACGGCAACTGAAGAAACTTCTTTCTTTTATTCATAGCCTATTTCCCAAAAAATATCTTCATTTAGAACTCTCTCAGCAGAGCAAGACAGAGCTCAAAAGCACATTACAGGATTTAGCATTACGGACAGAAAATTTTAGCCTGAATGAGGAGGAAGAGCGAATCAAGTTCTCTTTCAAGTATAAAGATGCAAAAGCACTTGGGGTATTCAAACTACTGATGTATCTCATGATAGTTTCTCATCTTTAATGCAAATTATTGGATAAGTTTGCCACGCATTCTTATTCGTGGTTTACCAGTCATTCCTGTAATGATTTAATATAGACTTCCAAGCGTGAGTGATTAAATTAATCATTTTAAAGAGCAATAACTGTTTGTCCCACTAGCCAAAAATGTCTGTCCAAGTTAGCACAAAATTTAATGATCATTTAAACAAGAATTTGCAGTATTGATTTACAATTTGAAGTGAATAAAAAAAGTATAAATTGCCGCAGTGGGATGAAATTGAAGCAATATTTTCAGAATATGATGAATAAATTGTGAATCGGTACTAAATTAAGGTATCAGGCAAGGCAAAGCGCTGCCCATCGACCTCATTGCTCCAAACCACTTGTACCAGATATTCCAGATTAACCTGATAGCAAATACCGGTTCCTCGCGACAACAGGCGAAACTGATTGAGCTTAAAGCAGGTTGTTAGGCTCTATTAGATTGTAAATGTCTAATTAGACTTCTTTAATCTAATAAGATCTAATCAGGCCAATTAAGCACCCTCCTTACCGATCAAATGGCTTATTTTATAAATCCATTATTTTGTGTTTTAATAGATATATATAGATATAAGACCCAATATTATGGATTTAAAATTCAAAAAACCTGAAGAGGTTGTTACTTTATTATGTGAAAGGCTTCGCAAAGAACGACTTTATCTAGAAATGACTCAGGCAGACGTCGCTACACGTGCTGGTATTAGTGTGAATACAGTATCTAATCTGGAAGCTGGTCGAAATGTTTCATTTGAAAATTTAGTACGCGTTGCCATGGTATTGGGCCGATTAAAAGAATTAGAGGAACTCTTCAAACCTCATTTAAACAGTGTAAATGACATTCTCCGCTATGAGAGCAATACGGCTCGCCAACGTATCAAAAGGAAATAAGTGCATGCTCAAAAAACTTAATGTTTACTACAATGGATGGGGTGAATATTGGCTTTGGGGTACACTGGTCTCCTCAACCGCAATCACAGGTCGGCCATTAATCGCCTTTGAATACAGTGCAGAAGCGATCAGTAAAGGTTTAGAACTTTCCTCTTACCTACTTCCATTAAAAGGTGACTCATTAAGAACGAACTTTCCTACACATCAAATGGGATTGCCAGGTCCTATATATGATGCCCTACCCGATGGTTGGGGCATGCTTCTTATGGATCGCTTATTTAAAAAAAATGGACTCAATCCAGCACGGATTGGGCCATTAGAACGACTCACGTATATTAATACACATGCAATGGGGGCATTATCCTTTGAACCTTCAGCACCTGAGTTAGCATTAACTGAAAATATTCCACTGATTAAACTCGCTCAAGAAGTTCAGGAAGTTCTCAAAGGAGAAGGTGCAGAATTTTTACAGCATTTATTAATTATGGGTGGATCTCCACAAGGTGCAAGGCCAAAAGCGCTCGTCTACCGTGATCCTGTCACCAACGAATTCTCAACAGTTAGCTCACATCAACATGAAGCATGGCTGATCAAATTTCCCGCTCAGCAAGAGCATCCTGAAGTTTGTGCAATTGAAGCTGTCTATGCAGAATGTTTGCGTCATTGTCATATTGACACCCCTGATACTCAATATTTTACTCTTCCGAATGGATTAACCGCATTTGCATCAAAAAGATTTGACCGCCATGAAGGTATGCGTATCCCTATGCAAAGTTTAGCTGCCTTCACCGGAGCTGATTTTAAATCACCAGGGAGTTTAGACTACAGTAACTTTCTTCGCGCTGCACACTTTTGCACCAATGATGTTCGCGAAAAAGCAATTGCATTCAAGCGAGCTGTTTTCAATGTAGTCTTCAATAATCGAGATGATCATTGCAAAAACTTTTCATTTCTGATGTCCCAAAATGGGCAATGGAAACTCTCCCCTGCCTATGATGTTACTTTCTGTGAAGGGCCAGGTGGATATCATCAAATGGATATCATGGGTGAGGCACTGGATATTCCTCGACAAGCTCTTGTAAAACTTGGTACTCAGGAAGCGGAACTTTCTGCCCAAGAAGTCGATGAAATTATTAGTTCGATTTGTAAGGTTGCAATCCGATTCAGCAATATCGCTCATGATCTATTACCTGGACAAATTCAAGCAGAAACTATCCAAATGATCCAAAATAGGATTGAGCATAATATTCATTTATTGAATTGAATATAAAACATTTTCATGAGGATTAAGAATCATTATATTAAATCATATAATATTGTTATTTCTCATGAAAATCAGTATCAAAAAATAGGTGACTTTTACAAACTAAAATGTCTAAAATAAAGTGACCAAAATACCCTTAAATGATCTAAATTACTAAAAATTTTACTCCACCAAAAAACACATACTATCAATTAAATCATATACTTATAATTAGCGTCATTTAATGGAATAAATCTCGGTGACCTTGCCAAGGTTGGGGTCGGGAGTTCGAGTCTCCTTTCCCGCTCCAGATTCAAAAAAGCCCTAGTCGAAAGATTAGGGCTTTTTTCTTGTGCTTTAGTTTAATCTATATATTAAATCACTGGTTTATTTGCATCGACCCATGCTTTAAATCCACCCTCTAAATGCGCCACATTGTGATACCCCAAAGCCTGCAAAGTCTTCACCGCTAACGCCGAACGTCCACCGCCGGCACAATGTAGAATGGTTCTGGTATTCGGTTGTAATTCAGACTTATACAGTGGGCTACTCGGATCAGCAGCAAACTCTAAAGTGCCACGGGAGATATGTAATGCGCTTGGAATTGTTCCAGCGACACGCTCTTCTGCATCTCGCACATCAATCAGAATTACCTGTCCTGAGGCTAATTCTTGTTCAACTTGATCTGGGGTCAGATTTTCAATCTCTGATTTTGCCTGTTTAACCCATTCAGCGACTGTGTTCATTCTGATCATCCTTCCTTTATTATGGACTCACTCAAAATACTAGCGTATTTCAATTTAAATAAGCTTGAATAAATACACTTTGCAACAAAGCTTAAAAATCAACCCACTTTTTATACCTAAATATTTGATGCTCCACGTGGAACCTTTTAAATTCTTCAAAGAAAAAGGTGCTTCCAATTACTTGGAAACACCTTTTTAGATTGATGTCTTTTCACTAAGATGATTCTGTGACTTTGGCTTGCACGTTCACAGTTTTTTTGCGCTCGGTTTCCATCCCCGCCAGCAGTCCATCACGTGGCATAAATGTCGTTGCAATAATCGCAATCACCGCCATGCTGCCAATATACATCATGATCAGATAAGGGCTGCCATTACCGACACTGAGCAGTTTCGTGGCAATCAACGGCGCCAACCCTCCACCTAGCACACCTGCCAATTGCACCGAGATTGATATCCCGCTATAACGAATTTCTGCGGGGAACTGCCGCGCAAACAGCTGCGCTTGCGGTGCATACATAATCGGGAATACTACGCCAATTGCCAACACGATTGCAGTCCAGACCAACACAGGGTCTTTGGTATTGAGCATGCTAAAGAATGGATAGCTATACAGTGCCAGTACACATAGGCCGAACATAAACATATTACGCTGACCGACTTTATCGGACAAATGTCCACATAATGGGGTCATAAACATAATCACAATAGCCCCACAAATAGTGGCAAATAGGATCTCTTGTCTGGCAATCCCTAACTGTGTGGTGGTATAGGCCAAAGTAAAGGTAGAAGCAATATAAAACCATGCATTTTCAGCCGCACGTGCCACAATAATGGTGATGAGTTGCTTCGGATGATTTTTAAATACCTGTAAAGCAGGCACTTTAATTTCTTCTTGTTGCTGTTTAACTTTTTCAAAATCGGGCGACTCGGGCACTTTGACTCGAATGTACCAACCGACTGCCAGCAACACGATGCTGGCTAGAAATGGAATCCGCCACCCCCAACTAAATAGAGCTTGCTCGGGCAATAAAGAGACTAATCCAAGTGCGATAGATGCGAGCATTAATCCACCGCCAGTACTGGCTTGAGGCAGACTGCCCCAAAAGCCTTTTTTGCCTTCTGGCGCATGTTCAACCGCCATTAATACGGCACCGCCCCACTCGCCGCCCATGGCCATACCTTGGATAAATCTCAGGATCACCAAGCAGATGGCAGCCCAGTAACCAATCGACTCATAAGTGGGTAACAAACCAATCAGGACGGTTGGAATCCCCATCAACATCAAGGTGAGCAATAACATCGATTTACGCCCGATCTTGTCACCAAAATGTCCAAACACCAGACCGCCCAACGGCCGACCAATGAATCCCACCGCATAGGTGGCGAATGCGGCAAGTACACCCGTCAACGGATCAAGGTTAGGGAAAAACAATTTATTAAAAATTAAAGCTGCTGCCGCACCGTAGATAAAAAAGTCATACCACTCAATGGTGGTGCCTACCATACTTGAGATACCCGCCAAGCGATGAGAGGACTTTTTAGCAGATGAACCGTTTCCATGTATTGTTTGCATCATCATGTTCCTTTCTTAGATCTTCTTGTTTTAGGTTTTTTTGCTGATCATCAATCCTGACCATCAGCATGTCAGACATTTTACTACTCCTTCGATGAGTCAATATGCATGATTGGATTTAGCTGAGTTTTTCCAGAATCTGTTCCAACTCTGGGTTACGTTGTTGCCATTGTGGCTGTTTATCCTTGTCCACAATCAGGGCACGTACCCCTTCAATAAAGTCACCGTGTTCAAACCAGATATCTTGTAGGTCTCGCTCCAGTTGCATGCATTGTGGCAAGGAAAGACCACGGCCTAAATGTTGCAGCTTCAAACTGGTTTGTTTGGCAATGAATGAGCGCTGCTGCAAGATGCTGAGCATTTTATCTGCCCAAGGCTGCAATTGCTCCTCCTGCTCATTCGCAAGGCTTTGCTCGATTTCGTCTAAATGCTGAAAACCGAAATGTTTGCGAATACCATCTGCCAACTGTTTCAGTTCACTTTCAGCAGGTCGGGTAATAAAGCACGCAACAATATGCTCAATATTCTGTTTGCTTAAATTCGGCTCATTGATCAATGCCTCTTGCAAAGCATCCAACTTGTCACTGGGTACGTGATAGTCGATCAAGTCTAAATAAAGCGCGTCACTACTGCTGATCTGCTCACCCGTAATGGCCAGATAAACGCCGATATCATCCAGTCGAGACAGGAAATGGGTCGCACCCACATCCGGGAAAAAGCCAATTGCAGTTTCAGGCATGGCAAATCGAGATTTTTCACTGCTCACCACAATATGACAGGCTTGTACTAGTCCAAAACCACCGCCCAGCACATAACCATCAAGCACCACCACCACAGGCTTTGCATAGTCACGCAGCAGGTTCAGCATTTTATATTCGGCACTAAAATAAGCTTTATAATCAGCCGTATCATTTTTATAGCTATCATATAGATAACGGATATCCCCACCTGCACAGAAAGCTTTGGGGCTATTCGATTTAATCAGGACCGCCTGAATTGCTGCATCATAACGCCACAGTTCCAGTTGGCTACAGATGCCCTCAATCATCTCCAGTGACAAGGCATTTAAATGTTTGACCCGATCTAAGCTGATCAGACCAAGACCACCCTTTTGCTCAATCATTAACTGATTTTCGATATTCATGGTTGTTGATCTCTTATCGATTTTTAAATTTCGCCTGACGTTTTTCCACAAAAGCCTGCATGCCTTCTTTCTGATCCGATGTGGCAAAAATGGAGTGGAACATCCGTCTTTCAAAACGTAAGCCTTCGGTCAGATTGACTTCAAAGGCGCGATTAATGCTTTCTTTCAGCATCATATTGGCCGTTAAAGAGCGCGCAGCAATGTTTTCTGCGGCTTGTAGGGTTTGTTCAAGTAATTGTTCTTTACTCAATACACGTGCCACCAACCCGCTTTGCTCAGCTTCGACTGCACCCATTTGCCGTGCGGTAAAGCACATTTCCATGGCTTTGGCTTTGCCAATCGCATGGGTTAAACGTTGCGTACCACCAATCCCTGGAATCACACCCAAAGTCACTTCAGGCAGACCAAACTTGGCATTGTCTGCACAATAGATAAAGTCACACATCAGTGCCAATTCACAGCCGCCGCCAAGCGCATAGCCACTAACCGCAGCAATCAAAGGTTTACGGCGTTGGGCGATACGATCGGCAAGATGGAAAAAATCATCAAAGTAAATGTCAGGAAAGTTTAGTGCAGCCATTTCCTTAATGTCGGCACCTGCGGCAAAGGCCTTTTCTGAGCCAGCCAACACCATGCAGCCAATCTCTCGATCTTTTTCTAATTCATCTAAAGCCTGATTCACTTCGCTAATCAATTCACTATTCAGTGCATTCATGGCGTGCGGGCGATTCAGCGTAATCAAGCCTACACCATTGCGTTTTTCTAATAAAATGGTTTGCCACTGCATCATCGATTCCTTGTTCTCTGGTTATAAGCTACGGGCGATCACTAAACGTTGAATATCACTGGTGCCTTCATAAATCTGACAAATTCGAGCATCACGATAGATGCGTTCAATCGGAAAATCTTTCAGATAACCATAGCCACCAAACACCTGTAACGCAGCCGAGCAGACACGTTCAGTCATTTCCGAAGCAAACAGCTTGGCCATGGAAGCTTCATTGAGACAAGGTTGCCCTGCTTCTTTAAGACGTGCAGCGTAATGCACCAGTTGTCGAGCTGCTTCAATCTCGGTCGCCATACTAGCAAGACGGAATGCCAGTGCTTGATGCTCAAAAATTGGTTTGCCAAAGGTCAGCCGCTCTTTGGCATAGCGCGTGGCTTCTTCCAGCGCTGCACGTGCCAATCCAACGGCCTGTGCCGCAATGCCGATGCGACCACCTTCCAGATTGGCAAGCGCGATTTTCAGCCCCTCACCTTCCGCGCCCAACATCAGACTTTTATGAATACGCACATCCGTCAGGGCAATCTGACAGGTATCCGAGGCATGTAAACCAAGTTTTTCTTCCACTCGAATCACCTCATAACCTGCTGTATCACGTGGCACAAGGAAGGCACTAATGCCCTTTTTGCCTGCATTGGGGTCAGTCACGGCAAAGACGATAATCACGCCTGCGTTGTCGCCCGAGGTAATAAACTGCTTAGCACCATTGAGAATATAGTCATCGCCATCTTTCACGGCACGGGTTTTAATCGCTGCCGCATCCGAACCGGTATGCGGTTCAGTCAGGGCAAAAGCACCAATCATTTCACCTTGTGCCAAGGGTTTTAAAAAGTGTTGTTTTTGCTCATCGCTACCAAATTTTAAAATCGGCACACAGCCCACTGAGTTATGTACACTCATGATGGTTGAAGTGGCACCATCGGCTGCGGCCACTTCCTCAAGTGCCAACACATAAGCGAGGTTGCCTGTATCAGAACCGCCCCATTGCTCTGGAATCAACATACCCATAAAGCCGAGTTGGCCCATCTGTGCCAGTGCTGCTTTTGGAAAAGTGCCATGTCGATCCCAGTCACTGGCATTGGGTTTGATTTGTTCTTGGGCGAAGCTTTTCGCCATATCACGAATTAAGTTTTGTTCTTCAGTTAATTGCATCTTTTGTTCCTTACCCTGCCTTTGCTTGCTGTTTCGCAATTTCCTGATTACGTAATAAAAAGCGCTGAATTTTGCCACTTGGGGTTTTTGGCAGTTCGGTAACGAACTCCACCAAACGCGGATAGGCATGTGCAGACAGGCGTTTTTTCACAAACTGGCTCAATTCTTCTGCCAGTTGCTCCAAAGGCTGAGTGCCTGCCGATAAAATGACAAAGGCTTTCACCACCTCGGTACGTTCTGGGTCAGGTACCCCGATGACTGCTGCTTCAACCACTGCATCATGTTCCAGCAAGGCACTTTCTACATCAAACGGTCCAATCCGATAGCCCGAGGTGGTGATCACATCATCACTGCGCCCAACAAAACTCATGCTGCCGTCGGCATGCAACTCGGCGGTATCACCCGTTAAATAGTACTGACCAATAAAAGGCGATTTACGCGTTTCATGATAGCCACCAAACCACATCATCGGGGATTGGCTGATATCGACCGCTAAAATCCCGGGGGTATCTGCAGGCAATTCTTTGCCTTGTTCATTCACCACGGCAACACGATAGCCTGCACTGGCAAAACCCGCTGAACCAGCACGAACCTCATGGCTTAAACCATGGTGATTACACACCACCATGCCCACTTCAGTTTGCCCATAATGATCATAAATCGGTGCATCCAACACCTGTTTAAACCAGCGAATCACTTCTGGATTCAATGGCTCTCCTGCACTACTGACCACACGGAACTGACCTTTTAACTCGGCCATTTGAGCAGGGTCTGCCGCCATCATCATGCGGTAAGCCGTAGGTGCACCCGCCAGATTGGTAATCTGATAATCCTTCACAATCTGACACAGGCTGTCCGTGCTAAAACCGCCGTCATAGAACAAGATGGCATGCCCTAAAAACAAGGGGCCAGTAATACCGAAGTACAGACCATACGCCCATCCTGGATCAGCAATATTCCAGAATGAATCCTCCTCCCTTAAACCAACCGCATCTTGCATATAGCGAGCAAACGCCAATAAGGCTTTTAACGGGACTTCTAGTGGTTTAGCGGGGCCCGTGGTTCCCGAGGTAAACATCAATAAAAATGGGTCTTGAAGGGTTCGCATCACCAATTCACATTGATCAGGCTGCTGTTTAACTTCATCCCAAAAATTGAAATCACCTGACTTCAGCGGCTCGCCTTTTGAATCTGCAACCGTGACAATTGCGGGGCAACGCTCAACTTCATCGAGTTTGCGGCGGTTACCCGTATCCGTCACCACCAACTTACTTTGTGCCAGTTGCAGACGATGCTCGATCGCCTTTGGCCCAAATGCAGTAAACAAAGGTTGATATACCGCACCAATTCGCCAAGCGGCGAAAATCGTTACCAACAGCTCTGGTGTTCTCGGCAATAATCCTGAAATACGATCACCTGCTTTTACACCCTGCGATTTTAAGAAATTGGCAAATTGACTCGACCATTGCTGTAACTGGCGAAAAGTGTATTGTTCTTTTCGACCATCTTTGCCTTGCCAATACAATGCGATCTTGTCGCTTTGTGCGTGGCGATCACAACATTCATAACAGGCATTCAATGCATCGACTGAACCTGACAGCATCTGTGTTGCTGTACTTTGTAGATCAAAAGCCTGTACCGTCTCTTTATAATTCAACATCTGTGTTCCCTCAGTCTGGTTTGATTGTTATTCATGACAGGGTTTAATTTTTTGATAGCCATCCTTTGGCTTGAGCTGTTATGCCTCTGGCGGCAGGTATTGCTGAATAATGCTGGAAAAATCGAGATGCGCATTGCCGCGCATACACATTTGCTGATACAGCTGCTGCACCATACCACCCAACACAATCGGTTGTTTGACTTGCCCTGCCGCTTCTACCGCAAGACCCAAGTCTTTCAACATCAACTGCGTGGCAAAACCATCTCGATAGCCACGCGAAGCGGGCGCATTTTCATTAATCTGTGGCCATGGATTACAGACTTCCGAACTCCAGCAGCGACCACTTGAGGTGTTAATTACACCAGCCAAGGCTTGTGGATCAATGCCCAGTTTGGCACCAAGCGCCATGCCTTCTGCCACGGCAGCCATAGAAATGCCGAGAATCAAGTTATTGCAGATTTTAGCAATTTGACCTGCACCCACCTCACCGCAATGCACCACGTTTTTGCCCATGTGACTGAGTACGGGTTTGACTTCATCAAAAGTCTGATCATTGGCACCCACCATAAAGGTCAAGGTCCCCGCTTGCGCACCAATGGTGCCACCCGAAACAGGTGCATCACAAATGTGAATATTTTTACTTTGGGCAACCGCAGCAATGTCCTTGATGGTTTGCGGGTCAATGGTACTGCTATCAATGCATAAGCTGTCTGCTTTCAGTACTTCAAGTACTCCATTTTCACCAAGATAGACCTCTTTAACATGTTTGGCCGCAGGTAACATGCTGATCAGCACATCGGCTTGTTTGGCAGCCGCTTGAGGGCTGTCACACACCACACCACCCGCCTCGGCAAAGTGCTGAATGGCCACTTCGCTGAGGTCATAACCATAGACGGTAAGTCCGGATTTAAGTAGGTTGTGGGCCATTCTGCCGCCCATATTGCCTAGACCGATAAAGGCGATATTCATCCGTGATCCCCTTGTTAACGTAAACTGATAGTGGTGTTGACACCGCCCACTTCATGACTGTCTTCAAACCAGCGACTGGTAATGGTTTTGGTTTGGGTATAGAACTGCACAGCCTGTTTGCCATAAGGGCCTAAATCACCGAGTTTTGAACCACGAGAACCGGTAAAGCTAAAGAACGGTACAGGGACAGGAATTGGAATATTGATGCCGACTTGACCGATATCAATGAGGTTCTGGAAAGTACGCGCAATTGCACCACTTTGCGTGAATAATCCCACACCATTACCAAATGGATTGGCATTGATCAGCGCAATCGCCTCTTCAAGCGTATCGACACAAATAATAGACAGTACAGGACCAAAGATTTCTTCTTTATAAATACGCATATCCGTACTTACACCACTGAAAATTGTGGCTCCGACAAAGTTGCCTGACTCATAGCCGTGTACCTGAACATCGCGGCCATCAAGCAGTAGTTCTGCACCCTGTTCAACACCACTATTGATCAAATCCAGTACCCGGGCTTTGGCACGTTTTGAAATCACAGGGCCAATATCAGTATTCGGTTCATGCCCTGCATTAACAGTTAATGTTTTGGCCTTTTCAACCAACTCTGCAATCCAGTGTTTACTGTCTCCGACCATCACCGCAACTGACAACGCCATACAACGTTGCCCTGCTGCACCAAATGCCGCACCGACTAAAGCATTCAGCGTTTGTTCTTTATTGGCATCAGGCATTACCGCGACATGGTTTTTCGCGCCCATCATCGACTGCACCCGTTTGCCATGTTGTCCTGCAAGGTTATACACATGAGTTCCGACCGCAGTTGAACCGACAAAGGAAATCGCTCTAATATCAGCATGCGTACACAGGCGATCAACCACCTCTTTACCACCATGTACCACATTGAGCACCCCTGCTGGAATGCCTGCCTGAATCGCAAGTTCGACTAACATCATGGTCGAAAGCGGATCTTGCTCAGAAGGTTTCAATACAAAGGTATTGCCACAGACGATCGCCATTGGGAACATCCAGAGCGGGATCATGGCGGGGAAATTAAATGGGGTAATGCCTGCACAGACACCCAAAGGCTGTTGTAAGGTATAGGTATCTACACCACGTGCCACGCCTTCAACATATTCACCCATCTGCAAAGTACCGACTGAACATGCATGCTCAACTACTTCCAGACCGCGTTGAATATCACCTTCTGCATCCGCCAAAGTCTTGCCTTGTTCCGCAGTCAGTACCTGTGCAATCTCCTTCATGTTGGCACGAATCAGGTCTTGCAGTTTCAGCATGATACGCATACGCGCCTGAATCGGGGTTTGACGCCAAGAAGCAAAAGCTGCTTGAGCAGACTGAATTGCCGCATCGACTTCCTGCACCGTAGCAAATGGCACACGACCAATCACTTCCTGCGTTGCAGGATTAATAATGTCTTGCCATTGTTGGGTTTCAGATTCGATAAAACGGCCATTAATGAGTAACTTGGCTGTTTCCAATTGAATAGTTTGGATTGTGTTCATAACCTCTCCATAGGCCGTATTTTTATTGTGTTCAGTGTTCAGAAAATATCGATCGTCGTATTTTCTTTATTCAGGTTTTATTCGAGACTAGCAAAGAAAGCTTTGACCACCAACGCAAATTAATGCACGATCATTGTGCAAATATGCACAAGGAAGACCATAATAATGAAAGTGGATTGGGATCATCTACAGTTTTTTTTAGTGTTGGCACGGACCAAAACCTTAACCAATGCCGCCCGCATTATTGGCGTGGAACACAGCACTGTAGCGCGGCGGATTCAGGCGTTGGAGCAGGCTTTAGGCATTACCCTATTTAAACGCGAAGCCTCTGGTTATGAGCTGACGCTAGAAGGAATGGCATTGGTGCCACGGGTTGAGCAAATGGAATATGCCTTTCTGCAAATTGAAAAACCGCATCAACCTTTGCAAGGCCGTGTGCGAATTGGCACACCTGAAGGTTTTGGTACTGCCTTTTTGGCGCGCTTACTGGCGGAGTTTTCCATACAATATCCCTCGCTCACCATTGACCTGATTCCAGTGCCGAAAATGATCAAACTGTCGCATCGTGAAGCAGATATTGTGGTCTCGATTGAACGACCCACCTCTGGTCCCTATATCATTACGCGACTCTCGGATTATTGTTTAAAAATTTATGGCAGTAAAAAATATCTGGCACTCAATCCACCCATCCGTGATTTACAAGATTTAACCCCACATCGCTTCGTCAATTATATTGATGATCTGGTCTATAGTCCTGAGCTGTATTGTCTGGAACGCTTACCCTTAAAACTGAATGCAAACTTTCGCAGCAGCAGTATTTTAGCGCAGCAAATTGCTGTCAGTTCTGGCGCGGGACTCGCTATTTTGCCCAAGTTTTTGGCCGATGATAAGCCCGAGCTTGAAGCCGTATTGGAGCAACAGGTGCGCTATACCCATACCTTTTGGATGCTGACCTTTGTCGATCTACAGCATGAGCCCCGTATTAAACTGGTCTGGGATTATCTACGCAAACAGGCTGATCAATATCAGCACTTATTGGTGGATTAAACACATTGGCTAGACCATAAAAAACCGATCAATATAGATCGGTTTCTTACTCAATAGACAAGAATTATTGTGCCAATTCACGACCCATTTTTTTCATGCGTGGTTTATACATCAACTGATAGGTTACAGCCAAAATGATCACCCACAACGGGCTAACATACAGGGCTTTTAAGGTATCTGGTTCAAGTGCCAAAATCACCAACGCAAATAACAAGAAGGCAATCACGATATAAGACATGAATACGCCACCCGGCATTTTAAACTTGGATTGAGCATGCAATTCTGGACGTAATTTACGGTAGCGCAGATAGCAGACCATAATCAGACTCCAGACACTAATGAATAGAATCACACACAGTGAACTCGCCAGCGTAAAGGCCTCAAGGGTATTCGGTACAAAATATTGTAGTACCGCACCGCCCATGATGAAGACACAAGAGAAAATCAAACCATTGGCTGGCACGGCACTTTTCGATAAACGACCAAAGGCATTCGGCGCCTGACCATCTTTAGATAAACCAAATAGCATCCGACTGGTGGAGAACACTCCACTGTTCATCGAAGACATCACTGAAGACAGGACCACCAAATTCATGATGATCGCCGATGTCACAATCCCAGCATTTAAGAACAATTCGACAAATGGGCTCTTGTCTGCACGGATAATGTTCCAAGGTGTCACTGACATTACCACCAATAAAGCCAACACATAGAACAAGATAATCCGAATCGGAATCGCATTAATGGCCTTGGGTAAATTCTTATGCGGATCTTTGGTTTCAGCAGCGGTAGTTCCTATCAATTCCACACCGACAAAGGCAAAGACTGCGATCTGAAAACCAGCCAAGAAGCCATCCAAACCTTTTGGAAACATACCACCATGCGACCAAACATTACTGAGCGAAGCGACAGCACCATGCGGTGCATGGAAATGGCTAAAGATCATATAACCACCAACACCAATCAAACCGATAATCGCTAAAATCTTGATCAGGGCAAACCAGAATTCAATTTCACCAAATAGGCGCACGGTGAGCAGGTTTAAGAACAGCACAAACAATACACAGCCTGCACTAATGGCGGCCTGTCCAATTGGAGTAAACATGGTGCCTTCAGGCAGCCAGAAGGTGAGATAATTGATTACGGCAGCCAGATCGGCAATCCCGACCAGCACCCAACCCAACCAATAGGTCCAGCCCATGTAATAACCTGCCCATGGTCCAATCAGATCATGCGCCATATCGACAAAGGATTTGTAATGCAGGTTGGCAAGTAACAATTCACCGAGCGCCCGCATTAAGAAGAAGAACATGCCACCAATAATCATGTAAATAAACAGAATTGATGGGCCTGCCAAAGAGATGGTTTTGCCTGAGCCCATAAAGAGCCCTGTACCAATGGCACCGCCGATGGCGATCAACTGCAAATGGCGATTGGAGAGTTTACGTTGTAAGTCTTGGGGCGACTGTTCGCCTTCTGACTGATGAGATGTAACCGTCATATAAAGTTCCTTTTACTTTTTTCCTAAATGAGTCAGCACTTGATTTATACGCCATACCCTAGCTGTCTTTTAAAGACGGCTGACTCATTTCGATTGCAAGAAAATACGTATCTGACTACGTTTTATCTACTGCAAATACGTTACTTTTCTTCTTTTTTTATATTTTTTAAACAAAAATAAAGCGGATCGCTTTATTTTTGTGCTGCAACGACTGCAATTTCGATCAACCACTTCGGATTGACCAAGTCTGCCTGAATGGTGGCACGCGAAGGTGCAACATGACCTTTTAACCAGTCAATCCAGATGCTGTTAACCACAGGGAAATCAGACAAGTCTTTAAGAAATAATTGCGCAGACAATAAACGTGATTTATCCGTTCCTGCTGAAGCCAAAAGTTGTTCAATGGTTGCCAACACTTCACGGGTTTGCCCTTCAATATCTAAGTCCGCATTTTTAGGCACTTGTCCTGATAAATACACCACTTGATTGAAGACCGTCACTGCGCTCATGACTTCATTGGTATTGAGCTTTTGAATATCTGAGTTAGACATAAGAAATCCTTATTCCTGAGTAATAAATGAAACACGTGCAGTCACGCCACACATCAGTTCATAACCGATGGTGCCTGAACCTGCTGCCACTTCATCAATGGCTAAAATTGTGCCTGAACTGGACTGACCCCAAAGCACCACCTCACTGCCAACATCAGCATCGCTGATCGGGCTGAGGTCTACCGCCAGCATATCCATGCTGACCCGTCCAATGATCTGGGTCCGAATCCCATTGACCAGAACAGGGGTTCCTGTTGCTGAAATACGTTGATAACCATCGGCATAGCCACAGGCCACGATGCCAATTCGGATCGGTTGCTCGGCCACATAGCTAGAACCGTAGCCCACACTTTCATTGGCATTGAGTTCTTGTACGGCAATAATCTCGCTGCGCAAGCTCATGCTCGGCGCAAGGCCCCAGTCCTGAATCGTGTGTTTGGGATAATCAGGCGAACTGCCGTACAGCATGATGCCGCCACGGACATAGTCCGACTGTAATTGAGTTTGATATCTTAAGATTGCAGCGCTGTTACTAACCGATCTTTCTCCCGGTAAACCTTCAATCGCGGCATCGAATTGCTGCAGTTGATAGTCAATGCCGGTTTCTCCAAAACGGTCACCATCGGCATCGGAGAAATGCATCATATGGGTGATGCTGGCAATGTTGTTCAACTGACTCAACTGCTGCCAAATGTCACGATATTGTTGTGGTTTGAATCCTAAACGGTTCATACCACTGTTCATCTTGAGGAAAATATCGAATTGAGCGGGATAGGCATGCTGCTGTATCCAAGCCACCTGTTGGGTATTGTGTACGGTAAAACTCAATTGATACTGCACACAATCAAACAGGTCTTGGGCCGAGAAAATTCCTTCCAACAATAAAATCGGACCAGTCCAGCCCAATGCCCGCAGACGTTTTGCTTCGTCCAGATCGAGCAAGGCAAAACCATCGGCGCTTTTAAAAGATGCATAAACACGTTCAATTCCATGCCCATAAGCATTGGCTTTGACCACCGCAAACACTTTGCTGTTCGGAACCGATTGCCTTACCACCGCAAGGTTTTGACGTAAGGCTTGGGCATGGATCACCGCAGTAATTGGACGAGGCATAATTAACTTCCCTGTCTGTGCAATTAAGCGGCGTGCGAATAACGTTGAATCGACAAACCATCGGTACTGATGTCAGGGCGATGGTTCATGACCAGATCACTGATCAACTTGCCTGAACCACAGGCCATGGTCCAACCTAAAGTGCCGTGCCCTGTATTCAGGAACAGATTCTTGTACTGGGTTGCACCAATAATCGGCGTGCTGTCTGGGGTCATTGGACGTAGGCCAGTCCAGAATGAGGCTTGAGCTAAATCTCCACCCGGGAACAAGTCCTGCGTCACCATTTCCAAGGTGGCACGACGATCTTGATTCAATCCAAGATTGAAGCCACTCAATTCAGCCATACCACCCACACGAATTCGTTGATCAAAACGGGTAATCGCAACTTTATAGGTTTCATCCAATACCGTTGATTGTGGTGCAAATTTTGGCTCTACAATCGGAATGGTCAGCGAATAACCTTTCACTGGATAAACTGGTAAATTCAGTTCCAGTGGTTTCAGGAAGTCACGAGAGTAACTACCAAAGGCCAAGACATAACGATCCGCAGTGAGAACCTCACCATTGACCTTGACGCCTTTGATTTCATCGCTTTCAACAATCAGGTTTTCGACATTTTGGTCGAATTTGAATTCAACACCCAAATCTTGCGCCAGTTTTGCCAAGGCATTGGTAAATAAATAGCAATCGCCGGTTTCATCATTCGGTAAATGTAAGCCACCGACCAGTTTATCGGTATGGGCTAAAGCAGGCTCTACACTCGCCAGTTCTTGGGCATTGAGTAAAGCGAAGTCGACACCACATTCTTGCAACACTTGAATATCACGTTGTACCGCTTCAAGTTGCGCGTCACTACGGAACACTTGTAAGGTGCCCTTCGAACGGTTTTCGTAGTTAATGCCAGTTTGTGCTCTTAAATCACGTAAGCAGTCACGGCTGTATTCTGCCACACGCATCATGCGTTCTTTGTTGACCGCATAACTTTGTGGATTACAGTTTTTCAGCATCTGTGCCATCCACTGCAACTGCCACATACTGCCATCAATATTAATGGCTAATGGCGCGTGATGCTGGAACATCCACTTGACTGCTTTAAAAGGAATACCCGGTGCTGCCCATGGGGTTGAGTATCCTGGGGAAATTTGACCTGCATTACCAAAACTGGTTTCTTTGGCAGGTCCTGATTGACGGTCAAGTACCGTCACTTGCGCACCTTGTTGTGCAAGATAATAAGCACTTGCCACACCAATGACGCCACTTCCTAAAACGATTACGCGCATAACAGATCCCTCAAGCACACACTAGGTTATTTAACTAGTATATTTTTGGATCAATAGTTTTTTTCACTGATTTTATGACTATAATCTAGGTAATTTAATATTTTCGTCGCGAAAAAATTAAAATAAAAGGGAATCTTCTATGCGTAAATTAGACCGGATTGATCGCCAGATTTTAGATATTTTGCAACGTGAAGGCCGCATTGCCATCAGTGAGTTGGCCTCACGGGTCAACCTGTCCACCACGCCCTGCTCAGAACGAGTGAAGCGTTTGGAGCGTGAAGGGATTATTGTGGGCTACTATGCTCGACTCAACCCAGCTTATGTCGATCGCAGCCTACTGGTGTTTCTTGAAATCAAACTGTCTGCCAAATCTGGCGATGTATTTGATCAGGTGGCACGAGATCTGGTTGATATTCCAGAAGTACTGGAATGCCATCTGATTTCAGGTGAGTTTGATTATCTAGTCAAAGCACGCTTAAAGGAAATGAGTGCCTATCGCCGCCTATTAGGTGATTTATTAAAAAAACTGCCAGCCTCCGCCTCTTCACATAGCTATATTGTGATGGAAGAAGTCAAAGAGTCTTTATATTTAGATATGGGGATATAAACTTGTACCCAATAAAAAAGCCCTGTTTTAAGGGCTTTTTTATTATTTCATCCAGAAATTTTTGCCGTAATAGGCCCCATTTAATTGGGTTATTTCAATCAGTTTTTCTCTAAATAGATGAAAATAGGCTTCATCGGGTGGAGTCGGATTACACCAGAACCCATCCAGATCACCTTGTACGGTTAACCCAGGCAGATCATATAGCGAACGCCCCAGAGTCTTTACCGGAATGTGGTGATACAGTGCCTGAATCCCCGTTGTACTATTAATCGTGACCAAACCTAGACCATGTTTTAATAAAGTCGGCAAATGGATGTCACAGAAATAATGAACCCGATCCTCTATCCCCAGCTTTGCTGAGACGTCATGAATCAACTGAGCATACTGACGATAACCACGGTCCATTGGATGATGCTTGAGTACTAAATGATGCGCTGGGTTGGCATGCTGTGCAAAAGAGTGAAGTATCTCGACGATACAGTCGCGAATATCCGTGTAATCACTATGTACACGAACTTGTGAATCATTATGTACTTGTAAGGTATAGATAAAATAATTCTTACTGTGTTGCTGAATAAAGGCATCAAAGCGCTTCGGCTCAACCAAAGAGTTTTTAAAACGACGTAACATCGCCATAAACCAGTAGCCAAACTCTTGTACTGGGTTATAACCCCGATGATGTCGATAAAAAGGATAAAGCCAGAACAGCAAAGCCCAACACAGATAATATTGAAAACCGCTCCACAGCATCAGGTGGTAGTGGTTATCACTGGATTCGCGATGCAGCTCTACAGCGTCCTGATTATTTTCAGCTAAGAACAGTTGTTTAAAATTCGAAAAGTCATTGACCCCATCCGCCTCAAAGGTGAGGTAGTCTGGGCGAATATAACCTTCCTCAAACACATAGAACTTGATCTGCAACTGTTGCGCAACCGCATGTGCCTGTTGATGGTAGAAACGGCAATCGCCGAAACATACAATCGCATCAATTTGATTTTGCTGAATATGTTCAGACAACCAAGCGCCAAAATCAGTTGATTTTTTTCGGTAATGCCAAATATTCGGGCGAGAGTGATAGTAACGCCAGTCCCCCGCATTAAAATTGACTTTAAAACACTCAATTTGTTTGGTTGTAAGCCAGTCTGACAAATCTGTGAAGAATGAGCCTATTGGACCTTGTAATAACACAACTTTTTTGGCTGACAATAGCTCATCTAGATATATAGACAATCTCTAATCCTAAAACTTTATTTTCAATTCACGCAAGCGTGTAAACATCCATGACCAAACGCTTGATGGAGATTTCTCGGCCGTTTGCTGTAATTTGCATATCTGTTGCATCACATGTTCTGGTGTGACCAACGGAATCTGTAATATACGCGTCTGCGGTAAATTATAAACAGGATATTCTACCAAAACACTAAACGCTAACTCGTCCACTGTGAGCTTACGTTGCCTTCTCTCACATGTGTGTCGATCAACTGTAACCCCCCAACCTGCATAAAACGGCATACCATAACAGTATACTTTAATGTTTCTTAACAGTGCTTCAAATCCAGATAAAGAGGTGATTGTGTGCAGCTCATCAATATATTCGAATAGTGTGATAATAGATACGTTTTTTTCAACCTGATCGACCAGATGCTTCATCTCATCCCATGCAATTCTGCCCTTTCTAAGGCCTTCTTCGACATCTGGGTGAGGTTTGTAAATAATATAAGCATCGGGGTGATTTTTTCGAACTTCTTCGATCAAAGCCAGATTGGTTTTAATATCGATCCCACCCAGCTGAATCGACAAATCATCCTCGACCTGCCCCACCACTAAAATGATTTTTTTCTCAATATTCTGAAGCGCTTGAATACCATCTAAAAGCTGCTGACCAACGTTATATTTAGTCAGTTTATTTTGAATGATCTGCTGTACCAACGACTGAATACGGCACTGCTGCTCTGGGCTGAGCTGTACCTGATTCAGTAGCTGTTCCAAGCGTGATGGACGCGTGGCATCGTAGTAGATTCCAACATCATCAAAGACCAATGAAAAAGGCCGAATTAACTTAGCACCGAGTCCCAACGAGCGAAGAAAACCATCTTCAACCGTCCATACCTGTTGGTAGCCCTGTTGCTTGAGTAGCGCAGCCTTTTTCCCCCATGCCACAATGGCTTGATCTTTAGATGGTTTATGCCAGTGTTTAAAGCGTAGTTCAACCTGAGGAAAGGCCAGAAAATCTTTGATAAAGCTCTTCTTCCATCGACTAAAACCATAAGCCACCACAGTTGTTGCGGGGATTTGTTTTTGAAATTCAATATTAGGAATCAGAGTATCTACAATTTCCTGCAATTCACAGATCTGCTGTGAAACAGGCGAAATATATTTGGCATAGCGTAAATAAGCCGCGACAAAGAGTTGTTCAATACTCCGCGAGACATGTCTACGGCTTTGAATCGATTCAGGCAATTGCATGCGATCGTGTGTTAACCCCCAACCTGCATACCACGGAATGCCAAAGCAATTCACTGGCTTGCCGCACAATAATGCTTCGAAGCCCAATTGAGAACTCACCACATAGACTTCCGACATGTGCTGGCACAATTCGATCGGATTATAATTCTCTGTCAGTAGCTTGATATTGGGTGCGTTGAGGTGCTCAAGTGAAAAGTGGCTTTGGGCTTTTCCAGCTAAAACATCAGGATGTATTTTCACCCAAATAGTTGCATCAGGATGATCAGTTAGCGCTTGTTGCAGCATGCGATTAAAACTTTCTGCCGATGCCATTGCATAGCGAATCGATTGATCCCCCATGGTTTGATCAACCACAAGGATATTTTTTTGATTATGAAATTTGCTTAATTCAAGTGATTGGTAATGTAAATTGTATTTGCTGATACCCGCATTCAAAATCTTTTGAATCAATGCTTGCGCTTGTAATATCTCATCTTCAGAAAGTGATAACGCCAAGATAATTTTTTCTAAATCCGAGGATTGTGTCGCATCAAAATAAATACCCGATTGATCTAAAACGACAGAAAGTGGTTGATAACCCGCTTTACCGAGACCCAAAGAACGGATAAAGCCGTCTTCTGCACACATGGCAATACCATGCTGCTCCAAAGCGAATGTTTGTGCTTTTTTAAAACTGTTCTTACGCCCCCAACCCCAAAATATTTTATTATTTTTCGTGTTTGTGCGTTTTTTAATCTCTTGAGTCAATGAGTTATATAAATCATTGTTTTTAAAAAAATATATTTTCTTAATCCCAGAAGGAATGTAATCTAACATATGAACGTTTACAATGTTGGCGCAGTTCATTTACTATTATATCACATATTCTTTTCAAAATTTTTCCTAACCTATGGTGGGGGATATTTGAAACTAAGCCACTAATTCAAATTAAGTTTTTTAATGGAAAAATCAATTAACATTTTAGCTGTCTTGGATGACTTTACCTTTAGCGCGCTTGATTTAGAAGCTAACGTAAATTTAATTTCATACCAGCACTGGTTCTATCATTTTTTCCCAGGGAAGATTGATTTTGTTTTAGTTGAATCTGCATGGTTAGGTCAACAGCGGAAATGGCAATACCATATCGCGGACTATCCCGAACATCCAAGACGCAATAATGATAAAGTCAAAGCACTGATTCAATGGGCGAAAAAACATCAAATTCCAACAATTTTCTGGAATAAAGAAGACCCGTATCATTTTGATCAATTTATTGATTCTGCACGTTTATTTGATTTTATTTTTACCACTGACCGTGCATCCATCCCGAATTATCAACGCTTGTGTCCAGACTCGAAAATAAATTATTTGAATTTCCCATTCCAGCCCAAAATTCACTATCCTGCCCCAATCAGCCAAACAGTTTCTCGCTCCAGCTTATTTATGGGCAGCTATATGCATCATATGTTCCCGGAACGTCGTAAATGGCAAGATATCTTATTTGAAGCTGCGGCACCGCATGGCCTATGTATCATCAACCGACACGATGACAAAAAAGATAAAAATTATAAGTTCCCCGCAACACTAAAAGCTGAATATTTACACTCGGTCCCTTATCGTGAGACGGGACATATTATGCGGAAATTTCAACAAATCATTAACGTCAACTCTGTTACCACTTCCCCAACCATGCTCTCAAGAAGAGTAGTAGAAGGCATGGCTTGCGGTCGTCTGGTGATTAGTAACCCGAGTCTTGCCCTACAGAATTTATTTCCAGATCTCTGTGAAGTGGTTGAAACACAGGAACAGGCAGATGAATTATTTACCCAACTCAGCTATGGATTAAGTCAGCAACAAAACGAAAAAATAAGTTATGCTTGTGATCATGTATTCACCCACTATACGGTGAAACAATGGTTAAAAGACATCCTCAACAGTTGCCAAATCGATCACCCCTACTTATATGCTTAAATTTTTTTTCTCGAAAAAGAAAAGACCAGATTATGATGCAGTTGATTTATCAATCGTCATTCCGATCGACTTAAGCTATCGTAGCCATGATATTTTACAACGAATCAAACGTCTGGTCGCGATCGCACAAGACCAGTCCATTGGTTTTATTTTAGGCTGTAATGCACAGCCAGAACGCCAAGTACAACAACTGCAAAAGATCATTGCAGGCTGCCCACAAATCACGCTGGTAATTGACCACAGTACCAGCGGCCATCTTTCTCGGCTAAGAAATATTGCATTGGCGCAGGTACAAACACGCTATGTCATGTTTCTTGATATCGATATTCATATCAATCTTCAGCAAATCCATAACGCATTTACCGAGGTACAACAGCATCCTGCACAGTTGTGTATGTACCCATGTTTATATTTGAGTAAAAAGGGCAGCAAGCAGGTCAACCGCCTGACATTAGCAGCGTTTAGACACGCCTATTATGACTTTAGGCGAGATCTGATTTTACATCTCGCCTTCCCATCGTCCATCATCATTACCGACTTGAAGTCTGTACACGCAATTCATGGTTTTGATGAACAGTTTATAGGACATGGCTATGAAGATTTTGATTTTATGTTGCGCTTGTTTCAGCATAAAGGCTTGATCGACTATCAACCAGCCTTATTACTTGATGAAACCTATCTCGCACCGATGATGGCTACAGGTTTTCGAGCCATTTTGGCAGAGAGCCAACTGGAACAATTGCTTAATAAACAATACTTTTTACATATCCACCATGAGAAAGATAAAAAGAGTCTCTATCACCAACAGCGGCAAGCCAACCAACAACGCTTTGAAATGAAACTCAAACAACAGATAAATGCAGAAGCGACAGTCACTGATACAGCCCCACCTTATCTGTTAAAAGCATTCTTTCAGTTATTAGCACAGCATTCTCTCAATCGCCCTGAATACTCAGCACTTTGGGCGGAGATTCAAGGGCATAAATTGCGAAAATAAAGAATTACAATTTAAAATCTATTCTTACTTTCTACACATACCTTTTTTATAGGAAAGCTATATTTTATAAGATTAATATTCTTTTAAGTTAATCTGAGCAAAATTAAGTTAAGAAGTAACTAATCCATCAAATTAGGATTACCCATGAAATATAGTCTCTTTATTCCTTTATCGTTACTGGTCTGCAGTTATGCAAATGCTGAGATTTCATCATTTTTTTTAGACGTTAAACAAATGGATCGTTATGGAGAGAAAAATCGGTTAGACACATTAAATAATATATGTCAAAACAAAGGAAATCATAACTTAGTCATAATTAATGAATTTAATAGTGATGGAACTCTTAATGAAAAGCTATTGAACCAAGTACAACCCTACTATAAATGTTTTGATAATATATTCTTTTCTGTTGATTCAAAAAAATGGAATAGAAATAGTAACGATTGGAAAGACACAAAGTACTACAATGCTATAATAGATCAAAACTTTGTAAATGATAATATAAAATATGCACTAAAAAATGCACAAAATATAAAGAAAAAATATCCTAATCTCGATTTTAATTGGTACATCAGTTATGAAGCAAACTTAAATTATTTTGCGGATGACAGAATAAAAGATGGTTATAAGTATTACTTAAAAAATCTATCCGAATCGCTATATAAAACTAAAAAGACACAGATACTTTGGTCACCTGCATTTTGGATGCCTTATAATAAACTTTCAGACAATCAGAAAAACAAACTTACAAACAATTTAAATGATTTATTTAAAAATACCCCGAAAATAACATGGTTACATTTCCAAGATTTTCTTGGGCAGACCTCATCTATTTCTTGTACAGCTTCATCGTGCTTAAACTCCTCCATAAAAAACAGGAACTTTAGCAGTGAAAGTGACGAGTGCTCCAATACTAAAGGAAATTATTCAATATTAAGAAATTCAATCAAAAATACAAATATTAAAGATTTAAAAGTAAATATGGAGTTGTTTATGTTGAATAAAAATTCAAACAATTCATATGTACCCACGCCTAAAGAAATAATAAATGAAAGGGCACAATGTTATTTAGACAACAATATTCCGATCGGAATATCCTTTGAAATGCTATACTGGAAAAATGTAAATCAATAGATTTCTATTGATTTACATTAATTATTTTATTTCAGATTATTCAATTCTTCATATGTATGCTTGTAAAATGAATCAACATAATGAAAAGGCATAACCCCCCACTTATGATCCTTTTTAGCCACAAAATAACTCTTCGGATAAACAATAAAGTTACTTTCTGAAATATATTTTTGCATAATACTATATAATTTATCTAAAACAGAGTTATTAATAATAATTTTTTCTTTATCAAGGTTAGGTATTGGACTTGCATCATCCAACATTGATGCCCAATAAACTTTATTAACAATAACTTTATCTAATAAATTATTTTCTTCACAATAATCAACAAAGACTTTAAAGCCTTTCTCCCATAAGCTATAAAATTCATCCGAACCAGCTTCTATTTTTTCAAGCTGAGATACATTTCCTAAAATTCCAGAAACATTTACTTCATAAGAATTGGTAATAAATGTATTTCCATATTTAACTAGACCGTACCGCTCATCGATTAGATCAATGAGAATATAATCAAAACTTGTAGTCGCTAATGCATGAAGTACATCTAACTTCATATCTTGCTTGACTATTTTTCGCTGAAAAGGAGAACTTAACTCATTTAAATCAGGGATGGATTCTACAGGCTCTAATGCCAAACGAGCAAAGCTAGTTCGAGGATAATACCCTATTGAGCCTATATCTTCTCTATATGATGGTAAAAAAACATCTCTAGAAATACATGAACCTAAAATAAAAAAGTTCTTTTTAGACCACCCTACACTTTGTTGCATATAATTAACTGATTCTAAAATCTCAGGTAACATGTCCTTAGGTTCGGCTGCATGTCCTGAAGGATGATCATAAATCATATATCTAATTCTTGAACTTTGCTGTTTAAGCGATTTATAATTTTCTGAATTAGCAATACCAAATTTTTCTAGGAATGGAATAAAATGATTTTTGAAATGAAATTCATCCTTCGAATTTTGTATAAAAAGAACCCTACAATTTGATTTACATATAGTACTTAATACATCAAATTCAGTTCTATTTTTCAATTTGTTAAAATCATTCTCTTCCCAACAAATATTTAAATAGTCATCTACTTGATTTTTAATATAGTTAAAAACATTAACTTGAGGATTAATTGCAACAGCCAATATACCATTACCTATTATACTAGCAAGCTTTAAAGCGGCAAATCCTCCACCAGAAGACCCATATAGGATAATTTGCTCGGGGCTTAAACTCATTCTTTTTGAAACTTTAAGGATAAAATCCTTTAAAATTTGCTGAAATTGGACATTCTTATCTCCAATATACCAAGCTAAATTAGTTTCTGGATATTTAAACAGTGTCGGATCAGAAATATATAGAACAGATCCATCAAATAATGAATTCCAACTCCAACGGTGGTATACCTTCGCATCTTGTCGATCTTTATTTAAAGCACCATTAAAAACTACATAAAGCTTCTTAGATTCCTTTTTTTGAAATAAATATGCAGAGAACCCATATCCATCCTCGTCCCCTTTAAAGCTAACCTCATCTTTAGAGAAATCTTTTTCATCCACTTGAGAAACAACAAAATCAAAAAAAGCCATTAATAAATTCCCTATCGATAATTCGCATCAAATTCTGTGAACAGTACTGCTCGCTCTTGAGTAGTTAAATTTTGATATGTTTCAAGAGAATCAAAAATAGTTACAAGCATCTTGGCGCGACTCAATGCAGAATATGATCTTCTAAATCTTGCTAATATTTTTTTCGAGGTATCTAAAGCAAAATTACGATCATTTACTACCTTTTCAATAAATGGTTGTAATTCTTGAATGGATTTTGCAACGAAAATCTCAGGAAAAACCTCTTGCATTCTTGAATCACCAATAGCAGCAATAGGCAAACCACTAGCAGCATACTGAATAACTCTGCTTGGGAATTGGAAATATCCTAGCCCCGCCAACTCAGGGAAATCATAATGCAATCCATTGTATTCACTAAAGAATTGTGGAATGCTCACACCAATTTTAGCATGTTTCAATACATCTGTTACTAAATTGGTATGTAGATACGCTTCCTTTAAAAATCCTCCATGGATTCCTAATGGATCTGAATCTAATAAACCATACACTTTCTTAGAAAAAGGTAATGCTGCGAGTTCCATGTAACGCTTTCGCCGCACTTGTCCATTCATATTTCCTAAGAAAACAACGTCTGTTTGTGCATTATCAGGGTTAAATATCGCTGGAAAGCTATGGTGATCAGTCCAAAAAGGAAAATTAAAACCTTTTGGATGTCCTTTTGATTCATAAAATGCCATGACATCGGCATAACCACAATGAAGAACGATATCATAATGGTTAACCACTTGAGCATAACAAGTTTTGTATAATACAGGATCATCTGAAAGCCAGATGGCTGTTTTCATTTTTTTTCTTAAATACTCGAGCATTTCAACAGTTAAATTCATTGGTCGAAATGCTATCAGTAAATCAGGATTTTCTTTTTCAATCTTATATATTTGTTCCCACATGAATTTAATATCAGATTCTTTTGTGATCATATCGTGACCATGTAATAACAAATCTGTATAAACAACTGTATGACCAAGAGATTCTAAAGCACGCTTAAGACTTTCAGGTAAATGGCGTTCTAAGATTGTATCAAAAAGAGCAACTTTCATTATTTTAAATTCCTAGATTTGGTTCAAATACATACTTAAATTTCTCATGTTTCTTTATAGATGGATTAGAAACAGGTCTTTTTTCAACAGTTGCTATGTTGAAAGGATCAATTAAGTAGATTTTATTTTCAGAATCTAATATCTTAGTTTTGTGCCCATTAATATCAATAACAATATTATCCTTAAACTTATTCTTCACTAACAAACAGTTTAAATTAGCTGAATGAATATATGAGAACCAATTTGATTCAGGCAAGGATAAATCCTTGGATTTTAATATTGTGTTCATATCATAGATAATCTTACGGCTTACAGCGTAACCATCATGATATTTAAAAGACAATAGCATATCTTTTATACAATTCTTAAAACTAATTACACTATCTGTTGTAAAGAAAGTGTAACCTTCTAAATCAGATTTCACATAAGAATTTACATTAAAGTCAGAGGTATTTTTTACTAAAACTTCTTTTTTATTAGCAAGCTCAGCTGTAAGTGAAACTTCTAATTTTGAAGATTTCAGTATAACTATTTCACTAACTTCTTCAGACTGGTCAATAAGATTTTTAATAAAGAAATTAATATCTTGATAACCATGATATATAGCTATAATACGTAATGAAGGTTTATTAATTTTTATTTCATTTTCACCTTGCATTTTAGCTTTAATATCTAGCCAACGATCTTCATAGGTATGATTAGCCATTACCTCACGAATACCAAGAACTGATTGTTTATTCCAAAAGTGACTATCAGTAAGAAGTTTTTCGACAGCAATCTTTGCTTCATCTTCATTTCTTACCGTTAACACAATCCCTGGGAATTGTTCAGTAATTGCTTTTGAAGGTGTAGATACAACAGGCGTACCACTTGCAAGTAATTCATATACACGTCTAGACATCATTGTCGGAGATTGTGTAATAGTATTAACATTTAAAAATACTTTAAATTTTTTATAAAGTTGGGTCATTTCATCAAAATCAACCCCTTCACGAATTACCTTTTGATAAACCTCTGGATATTGATAGTTTTCACTTGTTGAATTTGACGCACGATCATATATTGCTCCGTCAAACTTTAATAAAGTTGGGAGTAACATATCCATTTGTTTTTTGCGATCAGGATGGTTTTTTGCATAATACGTACCCGCAAAACATACCGTCTCAGTATCTAATTTAAAGCGATTAATTGGATTCGTGATTTTGATTGGTGCTGCGAAAGGTAAAGACCAAACATTACTATGTCCTAAGTCTTTTTTGTATTCTTCAACTTTTAATGAGTCAGTCGTAAAAACATAATCTGCTTCTTTAGCAATAGGCTTGAACATTTCATAATGCATAGGATCTTCTTTATTCCAAAAAATTACTGGTAATTTTTTAGCTCGAAGCAATCCTATTACTTTTAGCAGATCTTGGGCATTATTGTGCTGTAAATTTGGTGAGTTGAATGCATATAGCCATTGTGACTTATTTGCTTTCCATGCACTTTCAAAAAAAGCAAAATCGCTAGTAGTTGATGCGATTTGTGCTTCAAATTTTTTTCTACTAATTGCAAACCCAGGAAACCCATCTTGCCAGCATAATTCAGAGATAGGATCTAAAAGTGTTAAGCCTTTACTAAATTTTTTATTTAAAACATCAGGATGTAGTTTAGGTACAGAAATAGTTGTACTTTTTAACTCGGTTTTAGTTTCCTCTTTCAACTCTTTGCTTTCAAGGGAAGTTTGAACTGGTTTAACTAAGATTTCCTTTTTAAGCTCTTTCCGATTAATATTTTCCTTTCTTAAGGATATTAATGCATTAGGTAGTTTGAGCAGTTGAGTTACGTTCTTTTTACTATCAATCAACATCTTACCTAGCTGATAAGAAATAGTTCTCTCAATTTTTATATCTTGAGTATTAGAAACCAAATTATCAACTTTTTGCCCAAAGCTAAATAAGACTTTATTAATAAAATCACGAATATTCTGAACATTTGACGAAATATCTTTTAGCTCATTAGAAAATGAAGATTTTATAACATGCAAGTTTTCATCAATCTGAGATAAATATCGTTCTTGTATTTTTAAAGATTCATTTTTAAGATCTTCAAGTGATTGAACTTTATTCACTACTATCTCTAGAGTTTCATTCAATTTTTCAAAGTCTTTAACAGCAATAGCTTCTTGTTTAGTATTTAAGCTATTTTGTTCTGTCACTGTCTTTTTAAAAAGCTTTTCTAAAGCTTCTTGCTTCTTATGAATAGTTTCTAATTGCTCTATTATTTTAAATAAAACAATCTCACTACTATCACTATCACTTTGAACTAACTTAGATGATAAGTTTTTATTCAACTTCTCTTGATTAGCCCCTGCTTTATTCAAGTTTTCATTTGAATTAAAAGTATCTGGTTTTTTTTCGTCATTCTTTTCAGAGGATATAACCATCTGATCATCCAACTTTTGTTCGTTAGCGTTCTGTTTAATTCCAACTCGTCTAGTACGAAGTGATTCCTTTTTTCTCATGATTACCCCACAAAACTCATCACAGAATCAGCTGGAAGCTGAATAAACTCAGTATGCTTCACTAAAACTGCACGTACATCAGCTTGTTCTAAAGCTTCATTTAAGTCGACTAAACGACCATTTGTGATTTCAGCTGGCAATTTATGAATATTCGGTTCAACCAAAAATAGCTCTACATCATGCTTCAAGCCAAATTCTTTCGCAATTTCAACCGCTGGGCTTTCACGTAAATCATCAATATCAGGTTTAAAAGCTAGACCTAATAAAACCACTTTTGGTTTACGTCCTAAAGCGCCGAGTTTTTCAATCTCATTTTCAATTTGCTGAATCACCCATTTTGGTTTGTAATCATTCACTTCACGCGCTGAACGCACCATTTTTGCCAACTCAGGAGTTTTGTTGACAATAAACCATGGATCTACTGCGATACAGTGCCCACCGACACCCGCCCCCGGTCTTAAGATATTGACACGAGGATGATGGTTGGCCAGTTTAATTAACTCCCATACATCAATATCAAGACTGTCACAGATTAAAGAAAGCTCATTGGCAAAAGCAATATTAACATCACGGAAAGCATTTTCTGTCAGCTTGGTCATTTCTGCAGTACGTGCATTGGTCTCTAACAACTCACCTTTAACAAAGATACGATAAACATCTTTTGCTTTTTGGGTACATGCTGCTGTCATACCACCAATGGTACGGTTGTTTTCAACCAATTCACGAATCACATGACCAGGCAGGACACGTTCAGGGCAGTACGCAATATGCACATCCACTTCAGTGTCTGTTTCATGCTTTGCAAATTTTAAATCAGGACGTAGGACAGATAACCACTCGACCATCTGTTCTGTCGCCCCGACTGGCGAAGTTGACTCTAAAATGATGATATTGCCTTGCTCTAATACAGGTGCAATGGTATTGACTGCAGCTTCGATATACGAAAGGTCTGGTGTGTAATCTTCACCTTTAAATGGTGTCGGCACTGCTATCAGAAAAGCATCGGCTTTCTCTGCTTGAAGAGAAGCTCGTAAATGACCCGAAGACACTACTTTTTTTACGATTTCTTCTAAACCCGGCTCTACGATATGGATTTTGCCTTCATTGATGGTATCAATCGCATATTGATTAACATCAAGTCCAATCACTTGTGCCCCAGCATTTGCAAACATGGTTGCTGTTGGCAAACCAATATAGCCCAAACCACTGACTGAAATTTTTAACTCTGACATGGAGATTCTCTACAATATTTAAAATATGCTTCTACTATTCATTCACGCTTTGCGATTAAGCAAATTGCTTTAAATGCTCAATAATTCTTTTACATGACAATCCATCGCCATAAGGATTATGCGCAAGACTCATTTGCTGATGTAGTGCTTGGTCATCTAATAAAGCAGAGGTCTGCTGAATAATTAATTCTTTTGAAGTGCCCACCAGTTTTACCGTGCCAGCTTCCACAGCTTCTTGACGTTCTGTGGTATCACGCATCACCAAAACTGGAATACCCAAAGATGGTGCTTCTTCTTGGATACCACCAGAGTCAGTTAAAATGATATGGCTATGTTGCATTAACCAAATAAACTGGACATATTCTTGCGGTTCAATCAATTTAATATTTTCAACACCATCAAGATATTGATAAACAGGTTGCATCACATTCGGGTTCATATGTACAGGGTATACAAATTCGACCTCTGGATAGTTTTCTGCAAGTGCCTTAATCGCTTTACAGATATTCTCAAAACCCTCACCAAAGTTTTCACGACGGTGGCCAGTAATCAAAACACGCTTTTTGTTGAGATCCAGCATATGAAAATGCCCACGCATTTCCTGCTGTAGCGCTTCATTATTATTAAGCTGATCTTTCACATAAAATAGTGCATCAATTACGGTATTACCAGTAATACAGATTTTGCTTTTGTCGATATGTTCTTGGAGTAAATGGTTAGCAGAGGTCTCTGTTGGACAGAAATGCCATTTCGCAATCACACTGGTCAATTGACGATTGGCTTCTTCTGGCCATGGCGAGTAAATATCATAAGTACGTAAGCCTGCTTCAACATGACCCACATCAATCTTTTGATAGAAGGCTGCCATTGCTGTGCTCAGTGTGGTAGAGGTATCACCATGTACTAGGACTAAGTCTGGTTTACAATCCACTAAAACCTCTTCCAACGCCAACATCATTCTGGCATTCAGTTCAGTTAAGCTTTGGCCTGCTTTCATGATATTGAGGTCATAGTCAGGTTGAATATCAAATACAGATAAGACTGAATCCAGCATTTGTCGATGCTGAGCTGTGATACAGACTTTTGTTTCAAAAAAGGGATCTGCACTTAATAGTTTTACCAAAGGCGCCATTTTAATCGCTTCAGGTCTTGTTCCAAACACAACTAACACTTTCATACTTTCACCAAGTTATTCAATAATTTATTAAAAAATTATTGCTTCAACACCATACTCTATACACAATTTTTTTTAACCCTGAGCTATTTATGCGTCAGAGACCTATCAGCTATCCATGCAACAATCAAGTTATTCCTATAAATCCAATGCCACCTTGGCTGCAACCGCAATTTGGAACAATACTTGAGTAATCCCACGCGTTAATTCCACAACTTTGGTTTGTACTTTAGGAAGGACTAAAATTTCATCCCCCTGTTGAATCTTATAACGCTTACTCACCAGTTCAGACTCACCATTCTGATGAATCACCACCAGTTTTGATTTATTCGATTTCTGGGTAAAGCCACCGACCTGATCAATATACGATTGTGCCGTCATATTCGGTTGCCATACCACACCATTCGGGAAAGTCACTTCACCGTGGATCATAACCACTGAGGTTTTTTCTGGGATATTTAAAATATCGCCATTTTCCAAAATTACGTCATCAAAATCTTTAGGATTCAAGACCACTTGACCTTTAGGCTGAATCGTACGGGCTTTGGCAATAAACTGTTTGACCAACTCGGCATCTTTTACACGTAGATTAGCCTCTTCCTGTGTGGTTGAGCGTACAGAAAGTGTTGCTTCTTCAAGTTTATCTAAAGAAACGTTTAACATTTCCTTTTGCCGCTTAGCAACCGATGGACGGAAAAGCTGTAAAGCATCCACCTCAGATAGGGTATTTGGCTGAATCTGCTTCATCACTTCTGATAGTTTAGAACCATATGGCAACACCACCGCATGGGCACCATTGTGTGCCCCTTCAATCCGTACCTGAATCGTGCCCGCAAAGCGATCAGCCGTAACAGTTAAAATATCACCATCTTCAATCACCACATTATTGGCAGCCGAGAGTGGATAGTATTCACTGCGATACTCTGTACCCTGACGGCGCATAATACTGACATTGGTTGCCCCTGGTTTCAGTTTCGCTACCGATAACGCCTGAGCAACGGTGACTTCGGGAACGTTAAATTCAAAGTCATAGGCATTAAATACTTCACCCGACACTGAGAAGGTATGGCTACGCGGTGCTACCACAATCACATCGCCATCGCGGAAGCTATAAGGCTGTAGTTTGCCTGCAATTAAAAAGTCATAGAGATTGACGTATTGCTTGAGCTGCCCATTACGCATGATGCGAATATCGACATAACTCCCCCGTTGTGCATCAACTCCACCGGCACGGTCAAGATATGCCAATACGCTATCATTGGCGACACCACCATAAGCACCGGGTTGATTCACAAAGCCAGTGACCATGACTTTCACGGGTTGCGACTGAACCAAGGCTGCATAGACGCCAACATTGGCGACATAGGTTTTACGGACATAGCCTTCAATCAAGGATTGCAAGCGACCATTGGTGGTACCTGCGACTTTGACAGGGCCTACATTGGGAATAAAAATATTGCCTTGCGGGTCTACAGTTAAAGTGCCGGCAAACTGGTAAGCGCCCCATAGACGTAAATTAATATTATCGCCAGGATTCAGTACATAGCTGTCGTTAAAGGTTGAACCTGCGGTACTGGCAAAAGCCCCTTTGAACAGTTGTTCACCAAACATTTTGGTTGCTGTTGGGTATTTCTGTGCGCTACTTGGAGAAAGCCCAACCACCGATTGACTTGGTAAAATAGTATTGTCCGTAACATTAGTATTTGTTTGAGGAAAATTATTTGTTATCTCTTGTGGTAAGAGAGACTGTGTATCTGCGGCAAGGCTATAAAAAGAAGACAATGCGAGCATACTGGTAATTAATAGTTTTTTCATTGTGCTTACTCCTTATGCTCACGGATAATCGAGTAAATCAACATCGTGATACCAAATAAAATATTTAAGACTAAGAAATAGGTTGCAATCAAATAGAGTGTTCTTGGATAAACTGCATCTTGTGCCAATTCAGGGGTAGAAACGACGACCAATTTTTTCAATTTACGCGAAGCTTCCAAACGGGCTTTTTCGAGTGAGGCCAATGAAAGTTTATAAAGATCAGTTGCAAAGTCGACATTGGCCTTTAAGGCTTCAAAATCCGCTACACTTTTATTCAGCTTACTGGTATTCGGTGAGGTGAGTTTGGCTTTCTCATCAGCAATTTGTTTTTGTACCGACTCTATCTGACTACGGATCGCTACCACTTGTGGAGCGGTTTCGTTTAAATAGCTTAATAAGGTTCTTTCCTCGGTGCGTAACTGTGCCAAATTCGATTCTAGGCTCGCAACCACTGTCGCTATCACTTGTGCTTGCGCTTGAGGGTCGAACATCTGGTTTTTATTCTGATAGTCTAATAGCGCATCACGTGAAGCATCTAATTGCTCTTTTGCCTCATTCAATTGTTTTTCGGCAAATTTTAGTTGCTCTTCAGCAATCTGTTGTGAAAGATCATTAATAAAAGCTTCACTATTTTTTAGAATTTCTTGGTTTAGATGCAAAGCAAAACTTGAACTAAAACCTTGTGATGCAATAGTCATCATCATGGTTTTTTCATCCAAAGAGACTTGCACTCGTTGATTAAAATACTTGACTAAATCTTCAACTGAAGCATCAGAGTCCAAGCCAAAAACAGGATCATTCGATGCTACAAAGGCCTTACGTAAGTTAAGTTTTTTATCTAGGCTTTCAACCATATTCCGCGAACTAATATAGGCGGTCAGAATATGCGCATCTTCACTACTGGTATTGCTAACACCCAATAATGTACTCAACCCATTTGAAGCAGAAGCATCAGAGACTTCCCCTACCTGCTTTACCAATAAAGTGGATTGAGAAACATAACGTTGTTGAGCAAAAAAGCTGAGATAAATAATAATCAACAATAGTGGAATAATCACAATTGCACTATAGCTTATGATTAAGCCTTTATTTGTTATTGACCGCATACGCTTTATAAACCTCTATTGCCTCTGCAATATCTTCAAAAAATTCCGCTTGACCATTCCGCATTAGAAAAGCCACATCACAATTCTGAGTCAAATCATTGAGATTATGGGAAACCATAATAATATTAGAGCGCTGCTTTAGCTCATCCAATAAGACTTGGCTCTTCTTTCTAAAATTGGCATCACCTACAGCACCAGTTTCATCGAGTAGATAATAATCGAAATTAAACGCCATACTCATCCCAAAACTAATTCTTGAGCGCATGCCCGATGAATAGCTTTTAATTGGCATATCAAAATATTTACCAATATCCGCAAAGGATTCAACAAAATCAATAATCTGGTTCACTTCATCTTCATTACTTAGATAAAGTCGAGCGACAAAACGAACATTTTGACGTGCGGTTAAACTGCCTTGAAAGCCACCTGACAATGCCACAGGCCAAGAAATGGTCTTATTGGTTACGACCTTGCCACTATCCGCAAAATCAATACCACCAATAATTCTAAGCAGGGTACTTTTACCCGCGCCATTTTTGCCTAAGATGGCTACACTTTTATTTTCTGGTAATGTGACATTTAAGTCTTTAAAGACGTAATGCCGTCCTTTAGGAGTCACATAAGACTTAGTTAAATTACGCAGCTCGATCATTTTGTTTTTACCATGCGCTGTTCAAAACGCTTATAAAGCAGTAAACCTAAAAATAATGAACCGATAATCCACTCAACTACATAGTTCAAGGAAATACCTTGTACTAGTGGATAGCTTGGTGCAATAGCATGACGCATCAGTTCCAAAAGATGAATTATTGGATTCCACAATAAATACTGTTGATATTCAGTAGGTATTAAATGAATGCTGTAAATTACCGCTGATAAAAAATATAGAATCAGAAAAAGCATTGGAATAAATTTATTTAGTTCTTGGGAAATATCACCAACTACCATAAAAACTAATGACAAACTAAAACTAAAAATGAATAATAAAAACCAATATCCCAATAGAGTTGGAATTGCCTCAAAACTTATAGTAAAACCAAACCACAACAAAATAGCGCTAAAAAACAAATAAGCAATAAAATAAAGAAATAACTCTAGAAAACAACGAGCTAAGAGTGTATCAATCGGTTTTACAGGCCGATAACTAAATAGCCCTTTATTGGCTTGTACTGCACTTAATGATTGTATAACAGTGGTTCTAAATAAGAAAAATGGGATAATCCCATTGACTAGAAAAACCTCAAAATCCATCCCTGGTATGGTATGGCTAATTCGACCGAATAAAAGAAGGAGAAACCCGATATGAAGTGCTGGTTCAAGTAGAATCCATAAGTAGCCAAGGCGAAACTGACCAAAACGGGTTTGCAACTCTCGTAAAAAAAGCGCACGAACTGCTGCATACATGACTTGCAGTCCGCCACGGGGTTTTAACCGTGGTAATCCTTTTAAACTGGATGTTTGCTCATCCATCCGACCCCCTGTAAGTGCTTAATCTTTGCACTAGCCTTATTTTCCAGCGAAGCTTAAATTATTTTTTCGAAAAGTTAAAGTTTCAAAATGTTCCATAATTTATGAATACGAGAAAGTTCTTCTATTAAAAAAATGTCAAATTACGGCACGAATTAAAGCAGAAGAGATTAGTAGATCACAGAGATAACTAAAATACATATCTTTCAAAAAGTTATAAATCAAAAGTCAACCACCGCAATGTGCAAGGTAGGGAAAAATAGTGTAGTGAATTGTTATTTCAATAACAATTCACATAATTAAGTTACTCGTCTTCGTCGTAAATATAGCTCATACAACCCCAACCATCATACTCGCCATTGAACTCTTTGGCGATCTTGGTCATCCATTCTTCCAAGTCTTCAATATCTTCATATTCCAAAATCATGTTGACATGGATATTGAGCACCCAAAGATCAGAACCATCTGAATGGACTTCTTCCTGAAAAAGTGAAATTTTTTGTTCTTGGTGTAAAAGATGCAAGGCACATTTTTCAACCTGTTCTTGTTTTTCAAAAACAATCGAAAATTCGACTTCATGTGGCTCGTTGAGTTCATTACCATCTTCAACCATCTGCCATAGCACGTTGCCATTATCATTGTCTGGGAATTGGTCATAGTCGCGAGTCATATAAATATCCTTTGTTGTGTTTTGGACTTGATATTTGGCTATAGATTAACCGACTTTTATGTCATTTTTTAGACGGATTAATAGCAATATTGTAGTCAAAAAACGATCAAAGTAAACGTCCTGAGACTCGTGTGCCTTAACGGAATACGATGCCCAGTACGATCTGATCAAGGCAAGCTATGCCATTTTCATAGATCGGTTCTGCATAGTCTCTAAACACATCTCGCTCAATATGCGACAGACGAAATCCACATTTCTGATAAAGCGCCAGTTGATCCAGACTGGAGTTGCCCGTTTTGACCCATAATGTTTGGATATTTTGATCTTTGGTATTTTCAATGGCAAATTGAATCAAAGCTTTGGCAAGCCCCTGTTTTTGATAGCGTGAATCTACGGCTAGATTTTTAATTTCAGCTTGATCATCTACTCTTAATAAACAAAGTTGCGCAATAATCTGTGCCTGATCATTCAACATTACGAACAGATTCGACTGCAATAAATAAGTTAAGACCTGCTGCCAACTTGGATCAGCCTCTAATAAAAGTGGCTTTAATTGCAGTTGCTGTATCTCTGAGAGTGCTATCCATTTAGCCTGTTGAATCGAATACATGAGCTGGCCTATTTCTGGTCGTGTTTAGAACTTTAGCTCAGAATGGAGTTCAACTGCATGCTTTTTTAAAGGATGTTGAAATGCCAAATAAGCCGCATGCAGCGCCATACGTTTTAAATGAAATTTGGCAGGTTCAGGATGATAGAGTTTATCGCCCATAATCGGATGGCCGATGTGCATCATATGCACGCGTAATTGATGGGAACGGCCTGTGACGGGTTCTAAACGGACACGGCTTTGATTACTTACTTCATCATATTGCATGAGCTGAAATAAGGTTTTGGCAGGCTTACCCAACTCAAAGTGCACCATCTGACGCGGGCGGTTTTCCCAATCGGTAATCAGCGGGACTTCCACACTGCCCTCTGGCTGAATCTGTCCCTGTACCAAGGCCACATAGTATTTTTTGACAGTACGTGCCTGAAACATTTTACTGATCGCCACTTCTGCATCACGGTGTTTGGCAAACATGAGTAAGCCCGACGTTGCCATATCCAGACGATGCGTGACTTTGGCAGCAGGGTATTTTTCTAAAACCCGTAAATAGGCACTGTCCTGATGTTCAGGTAAACGCCCCATCACAGACAATAGCCCAGCAGGCTTATTGATCACCAGTAAATCATCATCTTCATAGACGATTTCTAAAGGATCTTGTGGCGGGGTATAAATAAAATTGTCGTTTAGAGCCATGGCAGCAGAACAAATTAAATCGGTTACAGGATGGGGAGTGATTATAGTTGCGCCAACGGCTTTCGCAACCGCTGATTTTCCTCATCGCTGTTACGATCAAGATGACGTTTTTAAACCCTTGCCCAAACCTTGTTTATAGATCTCTTCTAATGTAGCAATGTCCCGATTTAAGAATGCAATCAGATAATCTTTGACACGCACCAAGCTCAATTGTTTAAAGGAAATACTGTCTTTGCTTTTACGCGTGACCAAACCAAACAGATCTTTTTTAGGTATGATGACGGGAATATCACTGTCCAGTTTGAATTCAAGCTGTTGTGACTTGGCATAGGCATCAAGGGTAATGGAAATGGTCTGTTCTGTCCGATGATCGCTGACAATAAAACTGGTATCAGCACCATTGAGTTGTAATTGACGAACCAACTGCTGACGCCAAGTCATCTCGTCAAACTTCGTTAAAATCGTTGCCAAATCAAAGCGACCGATATGATCGATGTCATTGTGATTCATTTGATGTGGATAGCGGATTTTAAGCTCGAACTCATTCATTATAGTGCTGACCTATAGCTGTGATTTTTTGATTTATTAATATAAAAATAATTATATCACTTTGTTTTTTAATATAAAAATATCGATTTATATTCACAATATTCATATTACAGGATTGGTTTCACACTCAGTTTTAGTTTTATTGATCTAGTTTTTATTATTTTGATCGAATTATTGATGTTCTCTTCAATTAAATTTTTTAGGGTATCAAGGGAAAACAGAGGTTGTTTACTTCAACACCTATGACTTTGTAAGCCATAACCTTTGCCTATAAACTTTTGATCTATAGCGTCCTAAGCCGAATCGAGACCTTTTGGGTTCGTACACACTTGCTTTATAAGCGTCGGTGCATGCTACTCTTTTCGATCCCTTTCACACCCTTGAGACATAGTTTAGGCAGATCACTGTGGGATTGTTTTCCTAAAAACAGCTATTTTCGATGATCAATGAAATAATTTTGCATACTACATTACAAAAGTTAAAATATTTCCCATATCTAACAAAAAACTACGATTTATATTCCGATAAAATCAAATTTACATGTGTATTTTTTCAAATAGAGCTTCTCATCTAAGCCCAAATCACCATAATCGCTGCTACAATCACTAGCCACAGGCCTAAATGATCAGTTTTAGCGAGCTTTTCTTTAAAAAAGAAGGCTGAGATTAATAAACTGAATAGAATTTCGACCTGACCTAGCGTTTTCACAATCGCCACAGTCTGCATACTCATGGCACTAAACCAACCGACGGAAGCTAAAAAGCTACAGATGCTGACTCTTAAGGTTAAGCCAACACGTTGCCACATTTTATACAGGGTCGGACGGCTAAAAAATCCGAGATAGACCAACAGTACAATGCATTGGAAGCTGATCAGACTGCACAGTACCCAAGCAGCACGATGTAAGAATGGCAACATGCTCAGTTCTAAACTGGCTTCACGCACCAATAAAGAGGTTATGGCAAAACACAGGCCACTCCCGAGTCCAATCATCAAGGTTTTAAAGGACAGATCGGACTGTTGCTTGCCTTTACTGAGTAAAAATACCGCAAGCCCTCCAATCACCACCCCAACCCAACCCCAAGTACTGAGATGCTCCTGTAAGAACAGCACACCGACCAAGGCTGCCAAGATCGCTTCACTTTTGGCCAGTCCCACCCCAATAGCATAGTTCTTTTGTTGAAACAGTTTGACCATCAATGCTGTGGCATAGATCTGACTAATGCCTGCAATCACGATATACAGCCAGAATTTATCGGAAAAATGCACCGATGTTGTGACAGGCTGATGCCAATAGAGAAAGGCCAAATAGCTAAAAGCAAAGATCGGTGAAAAGATAAATCTCGCCAGTGTGGTGCCATAGACATCCACGCTCGTACTGAGTTGTTTTTGAAATGCATTGCGCCAAGCCTGCATAAATGCAGCCATGAGCGTGAACAGAATCCAAGTAAGCATCATAAGCTTGAACGCAATATTGTCAGTGCCGCTAATTTACGCTGTTCTGACTGGTTTTTCGATAGTCGCCAGTCTTTAAAAACTTAAATCATTAAAGTCCTTCACTTTGGAGAGATAGATCGGTGCCTGATTGATTTTGCTCCATGTTTCTTTAAACCTTGGCTCCGCTTCTTCATCTTCACTCATATTTTTCCGTATCACTTTTCTGCCCGTTAAAAAGTTAATACTGGTTTGGCTTTGAATGAGGGGGCCATGATTATTTGAATCATCATAGCCAATCAGACGTAGATCATTGCCTTCCAAGCGAAATAGATAACGCCAATAGCCATAACGTCCATGCGAATAATAAACACTCAACACGTTATTTTTAATTTCCATCCATAGGTCGGGTGGGAAATAGACACCTCCATCTTCATTTTCTGAGCTAAAACAGTTGAGGTTACTCACTACGGGTTTGTATTTGCCTTTTTTATTGAGTAATACAATTGCACCTCGGCGGTTGCGGTCTAAATGCCCACGATATTCATCATCCACAAAGGCTTTGGGATCAGTCGCTTTAACAATCAGCACCACATCCTTCAAACCATCTTTATTGAGATCACCTTCAATCGCCTCAAAGAGTTGATATTTTTCAGGGATATAAGCTTTATAAGTGACTTTATCTTTGCGCAGTTTCAGTTCTTCTGCCGATGGTTGTTGTTGGGCAAAGCTGACTTGTGGCAGTATCGCTAAGCCTGAAAATAAGAGTAAGGCGGCAATGAGTTGAGTTTTCATAAGTCCATCATTTTTTAATATCGATTAACATTCACACCAAGCATTTATTTGCTCAGCACCAACTTAGATTTTTTCTATTGATTTATTTAACACGTATCTTTGAATCACTTGATCTAGGGTAATTTCAGAATCAAGATAGCCATTATTTGCTTGAATCATCTTTGCAGAAGCCAAATTGGATTTATAGCAATGTATATGCAATTGCGTTAAGCCCAGCTCCCACGCTTCCTGAATGGTAAGTTGCAATAACTTAGTACCTAAATTTTGTCTGCGTTTAGAAGGACGAATCCCTAAACCAATATGTCCACCACAATGTTGAATCTGTGCATTGAGCTGAGGTCTTAGATTCGACACACCGATAATTTCATTATCATCGACTAACCAATACGTAATATTGGCTACATGTCCTTCTTGTAAATATTGCCCTTTTTCATATTGTTCTAATTTATTCAAAAACTTGTCAAAATCTGTGTGATCAAAGTCCAATGTGAGCGGGTAACGTTCTTCATCAGCAAGTTCATCCATATAGTCGTTATAACTCTGTTTAAACCTTGAATGAGGTTTGATCAAACGAAGTGACATCTACTTATAACTCCTAAAGAAGCGTTTTTATTATCCGTATTCACAATATAAAAATTATAGATTTTAAAATATAAGCTTACCGTGCAGGAGTGGCTTGCTCTTGGCGTTTTGCATGAATCCAACGTGCGGCAACAATAATAAGAATAATCACCAAGACCGTAATCACCACAGGCATGATAAAAGCCAAAATTGATAACACAACTGAACCTATCAACTCACCTGTCGAGATCACAAAATTACCCAGCCCACCTGTGGTTGCCGTCGAAACCCCACGTGCCGCTACGGTACTCATTTGCACTACGCCTGCTGTTCCACCACCGACAATCAGTGCCGCTGCCCAAGTGGCAAACTGGGACATTTCACCACTGCTGACTGCCATCGTGGTCAGTGTACCTGCCACCACAGCCGCAGGTGTAGCAATGGTATCTAATAGATTATCTACCCACGGCACATAGTAAGCCGCAATTTCACAGATCGTGGCAAAGCCCAGTGCCATACAGACCGAAGGAAGTGCCAGCCATTCAAAACCTTGGGCAGGTTGATACCATCCCATGAGGGTAGCAATACTCATGGCCAATAGCGGTACAAAGACGCGAAAGCCACAGGCTGCGCTGAGTCCAACACCAATACAGAGTCCTAAAATTGTTTCCATCACGGATTACCTTTCTATGCCTATGACAGGTCTTGTTATTTACATCTTATTTTTAAGGTAACAAAAAGCCCTATCAAGGGATAGGGCTTTTATTCAAACAGTGGATAACTGTTTGGTGTTTTGCGGCTTAGGCATTCTTACTGTTGAATTGATTGCCAAGGCATTTGGTACACGGAGGTAAACGATCAGTACCAATTTCTAAATAGGTGCGGTGTCCGCATTGAACACAAAAATAGAAGCCTGTTCCAGGTTTTTCGCCAGCAGTGACCATCTTTGCTCTCCATAGATTTTAGAAATGGTACATATACTATAGCGTGATAGTTTTGATTATTTATTGACCTTTCCGACGAGTGGTGATGGCGGAAAGGTGAAGAGTAAAATTTATACTTTTCTCTCTAAAAATAATTTCATAAAATACGGCACAAATCATATATGAAATATTTCTATAGGAATGTCAGGCATTCTATACAGCTTCATCCCCCCAGTTATAAAAAACATCATATGTATCTGTATATTTGCTTATTGTACTTTTTATTACTCTACTAATATCTTCATTAATATTTTCATGTTCTCGCGTAAAAACCAGGATTCTTTCTATCATTAACTCACCTTTATCAATCCTAAATTTATTTTCTGATATTTCCTCAGGTTTACCAATAATTGTTAGGATTGCTCCTATACCATGACTACCTAACCTACAAAATATGGCCGAAATCGAAGTCGTCTTCTCGAATTCAAATGTATATTTACTATCCACCTCAAACTCAGCTCTAAAATCACATTCATTCGTTTTAGTAATTATAGTATGAAACTGTTTAATTTCTTCTCTATAGTTATATAATTCCTGTATAGAAATAGATATTTCATCATAAATTTTCTTTTGAAAACATATTTGTAATGCCTTACTCAACAAGTCATCAAATATACTTAACTCTCTTTTTACAAATTTAGTTTTTAAATCAAAGAGTAAAGGCTTAAAATTTTCTATTTCCAACACCATAATAATATTTTGGTTATCTCTACTCATCAGCTCAATTAAACCAATAGCATCTTTTAATTTTTTTAACTCAAACCTCTTATTCTCACCTAAAGTAAAACTATAATTAGATTGCTTTTTATATGGCTCTAAAGTCATATCAAAGAAATCACCAACAACTCTAAATTTTGCAAATTCTCTAAACTCATTAAAACTAAAAGGTGAGTTATAAAAAACTATATCAAATACTAAACCACTAGAGAGGCTGTCTTCTTTAAATCTAATTTTTCCTCTTTTTGGTGGTTGCATTCCTAAACTTAATTTTGCGTTAGGTATTTCAAAACTAGACTTTTTAGATGGTATTCCAAATCTCTTTTCAATATTAATTAAATTTTGGACATCTATCTCCTCCTCTAACCCCAAAGAAGCATCAATAATTTTCCGAATACCATCTTCACCTTCAATAGAGAATTGAACCGTCCCATATCCATCCTCAAAACCACACTCTTTTAAGTATTTATTTTTACTAACTATGTAGTCAGAATAGTTTTCACCTATATATTTCAGCAGAGTTTGTTTTAGATTTTCACCATCTAATTTCTCAATTCTTTGCTGTTCACTATAAGTAAGAGTAATTGTTCTCTTATTTAGATCTTTATTATTTTCACTTTGTTCTATTTGATGGACTCTTTTAAGAATTTTATAAATCAATTCATTATCTATATGTAAAACAAATGCATTTTGAACTTCATTCTTACCATCAAATTCTAGAAAAATATAAAACGCTGGCATTTGTAAAGTTGCCATCCGCCGAAGATTTGAAACAGTAACAGGCAGTTTCCTATCTTGCTTATCCGTTGCTTTAACTTGGACTTTACATTCAAAAGCTGATTTATGTAATTCATGAGTAGTTATATTTGAAGATATTGGGAATTCTACATAATAATCCCATCCAGTTTTATCAATTGATGAATTATTTGCAATTAAACCAACTTGAGCACACCACATTGCAAAAGTGCTTTCACCTAATTGTCCTAAATCTCGCATATACGCTCAAAAAATAAAACCCCATCATTAAGATAGGGCTTTTATTAAACTGAATCAATTATTTTCAGATCAAAGTATTATGCCACCTGACCTTCTAAAAAGTCTTGTGCAAAACGTTGTAATACCCCACCCGCTTCATAAACAGACACTTCTTCTTCTGTATCTAGGCGACAGGTCACAGGCACTTCAACAATCTCTTCCTTACCATCTGCTGTGGCACGCTCAATCACTAAAGTTAAAGTCGAACGCGGTGCAATATTACCAATCACGCTATAAAGCTCAGTACCATCTAGCTTTAAGGTCTTACGGTTTACACCAGCTTTAAACTCAAGTGGTAAAACACCCATACCCACTAAGTTAGTACGGTGAATACGCTCAAAACCTTCGGCAACAATCGCTTCAACACCTGCAAGGCGAACACCTTTGGCTGCCCAGTCACGGCTTGAACCCTGACCATAATCCGCACCCGCCACAATGATCAACGGTTGTTTACGGTTCATGTAGGTTTCAATCGCTTCCCACATACGCATCACTTCGCCTTCTGGCTCGACACGCGCTTTTGAACCCTGCTTAATAGTGCCGTCTGAACGAACCACCATTTCATTAAACAGTTTCGGGTTGGCAAAGGTTGCACGTTGCGTGGTTAAGTGATCACCACGATGAGTTGCATAAGAGTTAAAGTCTTCCTCAGGCACACCCATTTTCGCCAAATACTCACCTGAAGCACTGTCTAACACAATCGCATTCGATGGTGACAAGTGATCGGTAGTGATGTTGTCACCCAAAATCGCAAGCGGACGCATGTTGGCTAAAGTACGCGGTGCAGCCAACGCCCCTTCCCAGTATGGAGGACGACGGATATAGGTACTCATTGGACGCCAATCATACAGTGGGCTTGCCGCTTCTTCATTAACCCCCAAATCAAACATCGGAATATAGATTTTACGGAACTGTTCAGGCTTCACGGCTTCTTTCACCAGAGCATCAATTTCAGCATCTGAAGGCCAGATATCTTTCAGGTAAATTGGATTACCGTCTTTGTCATTTCCGAGCGAATCTGTTTCGATATCAAAACGAATGGTTCCTGCAATCGCATACGCTACCACAAGTGGCGGAGATGCCAAGAACGCTTGTTTTGCGTATGGATGAATACGGCCATCGAAGTTACGGTTACCCGAAAGCACGGCTGTCGCATACAAGTCACGCTCAATAATTTCTTGTTGAATCACAGGATCAAGTGCGCCCGACATCCCGTTACAGGTAGTACATGCGTAAGCAACAATACCAAAACCAAGTTTCTCAAGATCACCCAACACACCCGCTTCTTCTAAATACAGCGCAGCTGCCTTAGAACCTGGTGCAAATGAAGATTTCACCCAAGGTTTACGTACCAAGCCCAGTTCATTGGCTTTACGTGCCAATAGACCTGCAGCAACGGTATTCCGTGGGTTAGAGGTATTGGTACAAGAGGTAATTGCCGCAATAATCACCGCACCATCAGGAATTAAACCTTCTGCTTCTTGTGCCTTGGCAAGCTCTAAATTCCCTGCAATACCTTTTGCTTTCAAGTCAGCAGTAGAGACACGTGCATGTGGGTTTGATGGGCCTGCAATGTTACGAGTCACCGTTGAAAGATCAAAACGAAGTACACGTGGATATTCAGCTTGGGTCATATCCGATGCCCAAAGACCAATTTCTTTGGCATATTGTTCAACCAAAGCCACTTGCGCATCTTCACGACCGGTCAGACGTAAATAGTCAATCGTGTTCTGGTCGATATAGAACATTGCCGCAGTTGCGCCATATTCTGGGGTCATATTCGAGATGGTGGCACGGTCGCCCACAGACATGCTGTCAGCACCTTCACCAAAGAACTCGAGGTAAGCACCAACGACACGTTCTTTACGCAAGAACTCAGTCAATGCCAAGACGATATCGGTTGCAGTAATGCCTGCTTGACGCTGACCAACAAACTCAACCCCGATGATGTCAGGTAAACGCATCCAAGATGCACGGCCGAGCATCACGTTCTCAGCTTCCAAACCACCGACACCCACTGAAATCACGCCAAGCGCATCAGTATGTGGGGTATGTGAATCTGTACCGACACAGGTATCAGGGAAAGCTAAGCCATCACGGTTTTGAATCACTGGAGACATTTTCTCCAAATTGATCTGATGCATGATGCCGTTGCCCGCAGGGATCACGTCGACATTTTTAAAAGCTGTTTTAGTCCACTCAATAAAGTGGAAACGGTCTTCGTTACGACGATCTTCAATTGCACGGTTTTTCTCAAACGCATCTGGATCAAAGCCGCCGAATTCCACTGCCAAAGAGTGATCGACGATCAACTGGGTTGGCACCACAGGATTGACCTTAGAAGGATCACCGCCTTTATCGGCAATCGCATCACGCAAACCAGCAAGATCCACCAATGCGGTTTGCCCCAAGATATCATGACAAACGACACGCGCTGGATACCATGGAAAATCCAGATCCTGACGGCGTTCGATTAACTGGGTTAAATAGGCCGTTAAATTTTCTGCATCCGCTTTACGTACCAGCTGTTCAGCGAGCACTTTCGAGGTGTATGGCAGCTTTTCGTATGCGCCTGGCTGAATATCTTCAACGGCTTGACGCACGTCATAGTATTCGAGCTGGGTACCTGCCAGCGGTTTACGATATTTTGTGTTCATTAACCACGCTCCGCCAATGGTTTGAATTCAAGATTTTCAGGGCCAGTATAATTCGCGCTTGGACGAATGATTTTGCCATCCTGACGTTGTTCAATCACGTGTGCAGACCAACCCGCAGTACGTGCAATCACAAATAATGGGGTAAACATCGCTGTTGGCACACCCATCAAGTGATAGCTCACTGCACTGAACCAGTCGAGGTTCGGGAACATGTTTTTCACTTCTTTCATCACCGCTTCTAAACGTTCAGCAATCACATACATCTTGGTATTTTCTTGTGCTTCAGCAAGTTCACGCGCCACTTGCTTGATCACTTCATTACGTGGATCAGAAACGGTATAAACTGGGTGACCAAAACCGATCACCACTTCTTTTTTCTCAACACGACTACGGATGTCAGCTTCTGCTTCATCTGCATTGTCGTAACGTTGTTGAATCACGAACGCAACCTCATTGGCACCACCATGTTTAGGCCCACGCAGCGCACCGATACCGCCTGTGATGGCTGAGTACATATCTGAACCTGTACCTGCCACTACACGAGAGGTAAAGGTTGATGCATTGAACTCATGCTCTGCATACAGAATCAAAGAGGTGTGCATAGCTTGAATCCACTCTTCCGATGGCGCTTCGCCATGAAGGAGATGCAAGAAATGTGCAGCAATCGAATCATCATTGGTTTCCACTTCAATGCGACGACCGTTGTTGCTGAAGTGGTACCAGTACAACAACATTGAGCCTAAGCTTGCCATCAATTTATCAGCGATGTCTTTTGCACCTGCTTCGTTGTGATCTTCGTGTTCTGGGGTTAAGCAACCCAGTACAGAGACGCCCGTACGCATCACATCCATTGGGTGTGCAGATGGTGGAAGTTGTTCAAGTGCGGTTTTCAATGCAGCAGGTAAGCCACGCAATGCTTTTAATTTTGCTTTATAAGCTTTGAGTTCGGCTTTGTTTGGGAGTTTGCCGTGTACCAAGAGGTGTGCCACTTCTTCAAACTGGCTACCGACTGCAAGGTCGAGAATGTCATAGCCACGATAGTGTAAGTCGTTACCGCTGCGGCCTACGGTACAGAGTGCAGTGTTGCCTGCCACTTGTCCGCTGAGTGCAACTGATTTTTTTGGTTTGAAGCCTGTTGGTGTTTCATTACTGCTCATAAGATTGTCCTTTTCTGTTCTTTCTATGTGAATTATGAGTTCTAAAATCCCACTTGCGGAGCTACAACCGCTCCTCACCTCCCTTTCCAAAGGGAGGGAAGTCCCCCTTTGAAAAAGGGGGATTTAGGGGGATTTCTTATTTTGCTTTTTCAAACGATGCATCAAGATATTGTTCAAACGCATGGTAGTTAATGCGTTCATACAGTTCTTGACGGGTTTGCATGGTATCGACCACATTCTTTTGCGTGCCTTCTTTACGCAAGGTCTCATAGACATTTTCTGCAGCCTTGTTCATGGCACGGAATGCAGAAAGTGGATAGAGCGCAATGCTGACATCGGCAGAAGCCAATTCTTCAGTGGTAAATAATGGCGTTGAACCAAATTCGGTGATATTGGCTAAAACGGGTACTTTAGTCAGATCAGCAAATTGCTTATACATGGCCAATTCAGTGATCGCTTCTGGGAACAGCATGTCCGCACCCGCTTCGATATACGCCCCTGCACGGTCAATCGCTGCCTGCAAGCCTTCAACTGCAAGTGCATCAGTACGTGCCATGATCACAAAGCTGTCATCGGTACGTGCATCGACCGCGGCTTTAATACGATCGACCATTTCTTGTTGAGTTACGATGGCTTTATTCGGGCGGTGACCACAACGCTTGGCGCCGACTTGGTCTTCGATGTGCATTGCAGCAGCACCGAACTTGATCATCGACTTGGTCGTACGCGCGATATTAAATGCAGAAGCACCGAAACCAGTGTCGACATCAACCAATAACGGCAGATCACACACATCAGTAATACGGCGTACATCGGTCAAGACATCATCAAGGTTACTGATGCCTAAATCAGGTAAACCCAAAGAACCAGCCGCAACACCACCACCTGACAAATAGATCGCCTTATAGCCTGCACGTTTCGCCAATAACGCATGGTTGGCATTGATCGCACCGACCACTTGTAATGGTTTTTCATTTGCGACCGCGTCGCGGAATAGCTGACCAGCAGACTGTTTAGCCATGTTGTTGTTCTCCTTGATTTTGTAGCAATGTTTGCTCAACAATTTTGTAAGATGCATTGATGTGACGGTGCATCAGCATTTCGGCAAGCTCACCGTCACCTTCGGCAATCGCATCTAAAATGCGGATATGTTCGTCCCAAGCTTTGCTTGGTCGATCTGGGGTATTTGAAAACTGGATTCGATACATACGAATGAGGTGATACAGCTCATCGCATAACATTTTTTCTAGGGTTTTATTGCCACTGCTTTTGATAATGCAGTAATGGAAATCGTCCTGACCTTCTTGCAGATAGTAGCCCTTGCCTGCTTTAAAGTTTTCATCCTCGGCATGCATACGCAATACATCACGCAAGGCCAGAATCTGTTTTTTATCAATATGCTGTGCTGCGAGTTTACACGCCAAGCCTTCTAAAGAAGCACGGATTTGATAGAGTTCCTGAAACTGCTGTAGCGACAGTGACACCACACGGGCACCGACATGCGCAGTTCGCTCTACCAGTTTCTGCCCTTCCAGACGGTGAATCGCTTCACGTAAAGGCCCGCGACTGATGCCATACATCCGTGCCAGTTCAGGTTCTGAAATCTTGCTGCCCGCAGGAATATGTCCCAATACAATCGCCGACTGAATTTGCTTGAATACGTGTTCCGTCAGGGTCATTCCCTGACTGGTGCTGAGGGCTTGAGGAACAAGGGTATCTTGCATATTGTCGACAATCTCTACAATTTTTATGATTTTATAACCAGATAAAAGAAAAAATGCAATAGGATTGTCGACAATAAATTAGACTGGTGCTTTCAATTCGACTAGATTGCGATCACTCAGTGGCTGATCAATACACTGCCAAAAACCTTATATAAAAACAGATAAAACAATAACTTAATAATATTACCACTCATCACTCAACCCTAAGCTTTGATTGACTGAGCAGGCTTAGACTGTTAATGCTACGACCATGGTATGACAGCTTGATTGTAGACAATCTTTATAATCAGCTTGTAGCGACAAATTTTGTAAGTAAATACTGCACCAAAATGTAAATAACAGCGTGCTTCATGCAGTCTTTATTGATACATTATTGGGCATCTAAGGTTCCGCTTCTGAAGCGCCAACCTCTCCAGACATCTATGCACTTTGTTGAAGAAAAGGACATTGTTAATGTTTCAACATATCCCACCTTATGCAGGCGATCCAATCCTTTCATTGATGGAACAGTTCAATGCTGATCCACGTGCTGAAAAGGTAAACCTCAGTATTGGTTTGTACTATAACGAAGACAGTATCGTTCCTCAGCTTGATACCATTATCGAAGCGCAAAAACGTATTGCACCTAAAAATACGCAAACCAAGCTTTATTTACCAATGGAAGGTTTCAAACCTTACCGTGATGCGATTCAAGCCTTATTGTTTGGTGCAAACAGCCCTGCAATTCAACAAGGTCGTGTTGCAACGATTCAAACGCTTGGTGGTTCTGGCGCATTAAAAGTCGGCGCAGACTTCTTAAAAACCTATTTCCCGAATTCAGAAGTTTGGGTGAGCCAGCCAACTTGGGATAACCACGTTGCGATCTTCAATGGTGCAGGCATCAAGAGCAACTTCTACCCATACTTCGATGCCGAAACACGTGGCGTTGATTTTGATGGGATGTTGTCTACACTGAAAACATTGCCAGAACAAAGTATTGTGTTATTGCACCCATGCTGCCATAACCCAACAGGTGCAGACTTAAACCCAGCACAATGGGATCAAGTGATTGTGGTATTAAAAGAACGTAACCTGATTCCATTCCTCGACATCGCTTACCAAGGTTTTGGCGATGATATGGAACAAGATGCTTATGCCATTCGTGCCTTAGACCAAGCAGGTCTAAACTTTATTGTCAGCAATTCATTCTCAAAAATCTTCTCACTTTACGGTGAGCGTGTTGGCGGTTTGACTTTCGTATGTGACGATGCTGAGGCAGCAAAATGCACATTCGGTCAGTTGAAAGCAACGGTACGTCGTATCTACTCTAGCCCGCCAACAACAGGTGCATGGTTGGTTGATCAAGTGTTAAATGACGCTGATCTCAATCAACAATGGCAAGGCGAAGTGAAAGAGATGCGTGAACGTATTATCAAAATGCGTAGCATCTTAAAAGATGAGCTAACTAAAGCCCTTCCTGAGCGTGACTTTAGCTACCTTGTGAACCAAAAAGGCATGTTCAGCTACACTGGTTTAACCGCTGAGCAAGTGGACATTCTTCGTGAAGAATATGCAATCTACTTGGTACGCAGTGGCCGTATTTGTGTTGCAGGTCTAAACATGAACAACATATACAAAGTTGCCAAAGCAGTGGCTGAAGTTTTAGCAAAATCTGCGGCAACAGCTTAAGTTATCACGCATAAAAAAGGCGCTTGAAGCGCCTTTTTTATTGCCTGTTTTTTTGGGATTTAGGACTTGGCCTTACCCCAATACTTCAATTTAGAAGTCTGTCCAATCCCGACATTAAAACAATTATTCGGATCAAGTTTCTGATAGAAATTGGCCAATGCAGGCTTGGCAATATACAGATGGCCAACATTATGCTCGGCAGGATATTCGGCACGGCGAGCATCCAGTAAATGCCACATCTGATGTTCCATCGCTAAAGGATCATTACCCTTTTTAAGGATGTAATCCTGATGAAAGACATGACAAAAAAAGTGCCCGTAATAGAGTTTATGAATGATCTGCTGTTCCATCTCCGCAGGCAATTGCTCGACCCATTCACGGTCATTACGGCGTAATGCAATGTCTAATGCCACAATATCTTCAACCTCATCCCGATGGGTGTCACGATAACGAATCGCGGCACCTGCTACCGCAAAACGATGCAAAAAGGCTTTACGCCCTTCATCAGCATCGCAAAGAAAGAAATTGCCTGAGGCATGCACTGCAAAATAGTCTTGTAAAAATTGCGCGGTCTGGGCTTTGCAATTATTTTCAACTCGCAACATCAGATGATGTTCATAACGATCACGATACTCAGTCATCCGTTTCGGTAAATGGCTCGGTAACAACGAAGTGACCGCTTGTAAAATATGATCGGTCAGCCCTTTGATTTTAAATTTTTCTAAAAAGCCATCGACCTTATCCTTAAGCGCGAAGGCCTTCGGTACATTGGCCGTACCGAATTTCTCAATAAACAGGAAGGTATCTTTGCCGTATTTTTCGCCAATATGATACGCATCACGGTGAATGTATTCCCCTGCAATTGGCAAGCTTGGCAATGAAGTGAGTAAATAGCGACGAATCGCAGTCAGATCATCGGCATCATTTGTGCCAATATAGAAAACGCTGCTCTCTACCTTTTCATAGGTATCGAGACGCACTGCAAACACACAGACTTTGCCTGCCGAACCCGAAGCTTCAAACAGACGCGATGGATCGGCATTAAAGCGTGCAGGACTATCCGCATCGACCTGAGTGACATCTTGCGCATAACGCTGATCGGATGCCTGCTTTTCAGCATCATCCAGAATATCGATGGCTTGGTATTGCTGCTGCTCTAAACGGGTCAGGATGTCTTCTGGGGTTGAGCCTAAGTTCACACCCAGATGATTCACCAATTCCAATTGACCTTGCGCATTGACCTGTGCGTATAGCGCCAGTTCGGTATAGGCAGGCCCACGACGTACCAAAGCGCCACCTGAATTGTTACACACCCCACCTAACACCGAAGCACCGATACAGGAAGAACCAATCACCGAATGCGGCTCACGATCATAGCCTTTCAGTATCTGCTCCAGATTGTCCAAGGTCGCCCCCGGCAAACAAATCACCTGCTTGCCGTCATGAATGACTTGGATGCCTTTTAAACGGCGCGTACTCATCACCAAAACAGGTCGATCATAATCATCGCCATAGGGCGTTGAGCCACCCGTCAGGCCCGTATTGGCCGCTTGCATGATGACAATACAATCGGCTTCGATGGCGGCTTGTAGCACCTGCCATTGTTCCAGCAAGGTGCCAGGGATGACCACTGCAAAGACTTTACCCTCACCAAAACGACGACCTTGACGATACTGGCGGGTACTTTGATCATCACTCAGTACATGCTGACGTCCAACAATCTGCTGTAAACGATCAATCACCACTTTGGGAGAAAATGTTTGCATGATGGCTCCTTAGGATCATCCATTTATAAACTTAGACCAGCACGACAGAATCTTAGTATTTGTCATTCGAGTAGCTCATTCTTCAATACGAATCAGCCCTATATTTACTATCGTGGTTGGCGGCAGGGATGCCGCCTGCTTCGATGCGGTAGCAAGGACGTACCGTCATCGAAGCAAAGGTTTTTGGTTACTTTTTTAAAAAAGTAACGTCTGTTAACGGCTTATATCGAACTTTTCTCGATAAGACTCCGTCGCGCCAATCTCATCAGAAATAGACAAGCGACGTATTAATACGAAAATTTAGAGCTTCAAAGCCTGTACCAAACAATCAGCATTAATCTCTTGAATCGACTTAGCACCCGTCAACGTCATTGCTACCCGCATTTCCTTCTCAATCAGATCCAATAAGTTCGACACCCCTTGCCCACCTGCTGCTGCCAAGGCATACACAAAGGCACGGCCCAATAACACCGTATCTGCACCAAGCGCCAACATGCGTACCACATCCAGACCATTACGGATGCCTGAGTCTGCCAGAATCGCCAGATCACCCTTCACCGCATCGGCAATCGCAGGCAAGGCCCGTGCAGAAGACATCACCCCATCCAACTGACGCCCACCATGATTCGACACCACAATACCATCCGCACCAAAGCGCACCGCATCTTTAGCATCTTCAGGGTCCAGAATACCCTTAATCACCATCGGGCCATCCCAAAACTCACGAATCCATTCCAAATCTTTCCATGAGATTGACGGGTCAAAGTTAGAACCTAACCAGCCGATATAATCTTCAAGCCCAGTCGGTTTACCCAGATACTTAGAAATATTACCCAAATCATGCGGACGACCACACATGCCAACATTCCATGCCCAATGCGGATGCAACATCGATTGCAGATAACGACGCATCGCTGCATTTGGCCCACTCATGCCTGAATGTGCATCGCGATAACGCGCGCCCGGCACAGGCATATCCACGGTAAACACTAGTGTCGAGCAGCCTGCTGCTTTGGCACGTTCCAGCGCATTACGCATAAAGCCACGATCACGTAATACATAGAGCTGAAACCACATTGGACGTTGAATCACAGGCGCCACTTCCTCAATCGGACAGACTGAAACTGTCGATAAGGTAAATGGAATGCCTTTTTGATCTGCTGCCACTGCGGCCTGAACTTCACCACGACGTGCGTACATACCAGTTAAACCCACAGGTGCCAAAGCCACTGGCATGGACAAGGTTTCGTTAAACAGCTTGGTTTCCAGACTCAATGCCGACATGTCATTCAGCACCCGCTGACGTAAGGCGATGTCTGAAAGATCCTGCACATTACGTTTTAAGGTATGTTCCGAATACGCTCCACCATCAATATAGTGAAATAAAAAAGGCGGTAAACGGCGCTGTGCCGCAGCACGATAATCATTGCCAGAAGAAATAATCATTTTGAATCCAATCTAGTTAAACGTGTTGCACGTTTCTGGCGAGCTTCATTTTCGTCCAGAGCACGTACATGATTAATCACAAATTCAATATGACCACACACGGCTTGGCGTGCGGCCTCGGGATCTTGACGATCAATCGCATCCATCACCTGAAAATGCTGCTCACTGAGCAAGTCACCATTAACAGGATGGTTATAAACTTTGTTACGCCCGAGCAAGACGTTGTATTGCAGCAAATCAAACAGACTACGCATCATTTGAATCAGCACAATATTGTGTGAAGCTTCGGCAATCGCCAGATGAAATTCAGCATCCGCCACTGCCGCCCGAGCTGAATCGCCTGCATTTTGATAACGGCTGATCTCATCAAAACAATGATGAATTTTGGCACGATCCTCAGGGGTCGAACGCAGAGCGGCATACCATGCAGTGCCGCCTTCTAGCAAAAGCCGCGCTTCCTGTACATCAAAACGGTACAACGGATCTTCTTCAATCAAATGACTGATTGGATTGACGATGAGCTGTTGCGGCCACTGCTCAGGTAATTGTTGGATATATGTCCCATCACCACGGCGGCTACTGAGCACGCCCTGGCTATTCAACTGTTGGATCGCTTCACGTAAGGATGGACGAGATACCCCTAAACTGGTTGCAAGTTGACGCTCAGCAGGTAGACGATCACCCTTTTTCATCTGACGTTGCTCAATGAGTGTCTGTAATTTCATGACCACTTGATCGGAGATTCTCATCACATTTCCTTGATTAGAGTTATGGAATCATCCACGGCACCAGATAAGCCTGAACCGTGACGATGATGCCAACAAAGACTGTAAATATGATGCTATGTTTTACCGTGAAACGGAACAGGTCTGACTCTTTTCCTACTAAGCCCACTGCTGCGCAGGCAATCGCAATCGATTGCGGTGAAATCATCTTGCCGGTTACACCACCACTGGTATTAGCGGCCACCAACAACACTTCTGGAATACCGATTTGCTGTGCCGTAGTCGCTTGCAAAGCTGAGAACAGCGCATTGGATGAGGTATCAGAACCGGTCAGGAAGACACCCAGCCAGCCCAAGAAGGGCGAGAAGAAAGTAAAGGCATGGCCGGTATGCGAGAGTGCCAAAGCCAGCGTCGCAGACAAACCTGAATAATTGGCAATAAAGGCAAAGGCCAATACCATGCCAATCGAATAAATCGGGGTTTTTAATTCATTTAATGTTTCAGCGAAGGTACTGACCGCCTCACGGGTTTTCATTTTCAGGAATACGATGGTAATAATTGCAGCAATAAAAATAGCCGTACCTGTCGCAGAGAACCAATCAAATTTATAAATTGCTTCATAAGCGGTGGTTTCGGGCACAATCGGCGCCATTTTTTCCACCAGCTTATGCAGATACGGGACTTCGATTTTAAAAATCCAATCTGCCAAGGCACCCTCTTTGGCAAAGAGCGCTTTAAATGGTTTCACACTCCAAATGGTTACCATCACGGTCAAAATCATAAACGGCGACCACGCTTTGGCAATCTGTGCAATGCTATAACGCTGTTGTGATGAGGCCGCATGACTGGCTGCTTGTTCACCGGTCATTTCAAAACGGAAAATATGTTTCGGTTTCCAAACGCGGAATAACAGGGTGAGACTGACCAATGAGGCAATCGCAGCGGTAATATCAGGCAATTCGGGACCCAAAAAGTTTGAGGTCAGATATTGTGCAATGGCAAAGGCACTCCCGCCAACCAGTACCGCTGGCCAAGTCTCTTTCACGCCACGCCAACCGTCCATGATCGCCATAATCCAGAACAGCACAATGATGGTTAAAAAAGGCAACTGACGCCCCACCATCTGGCTGATTTCCATGGTATCGACACCAGACACCTGCCCTGCCACAATAATCGGAATCCCCATAGCACCAAAAGCCACAGGAGCCGTATTCACAATCAGACAGAGGCCAGCAGCATATAGCGGTTTAAAGCCCAAACCGACCAGTAAAGCGGCAGTAATCGCCACAGGCGCACCAAAGCCTGCTGCACCTTCCAGAAAGGTACCAAAGGCAAAACCGACCAATAGCATCTGTAACCGCTGATCTTCAGTAATCGACAAAATACTGGAGCGAATCACATCAAACTGCCCCGTTTTGACCGAAATTTTATACAGAAACACGGCACCGATAATAATCCACGAAATCGGCCATAAACCGTAAAAAAAGCCATAAACCACGGAAGCAAATGCCATTTCAGCTGGCATTTGATAAAAAAACAGTGCAATCAGCAAGGCAATCATCACGGTACAAGTCCCCGCAACACTACCTTTCATACGAAAGACCGCCAACGCCAAGAAGAAGAAAATAATTGGGATCAGCGCGACTGCACTAGATAGCCAGATATTATTTAAAGGGTCATATAGTTGTTGCCACACATTTAGCATTCTCATCTCCTTGAAATGCTGGGCGTCATTTTGTTTTTACTTCGATATTTAACGAATCTTCACAATATTGGTATGACCAATATTTAATACATCAGCAAATATTGCTGATTTGCAAACTTCATGCATCTTAATTATATGAATTATCAGGATCAACCCCACTACCACAACAATAATTGGTATGACCAATAATAATTAAGATAAATCAATCCTTTTTTATTTATGTCTGCTTTCAGCATTCGACTAAAGTCTGATAAAAAATTTTCAAACAGCATTCAATTTATGCGGCTCAAATCCTCAAACGCTGAAGATAAAACAATAAATATGACTTTGTAGCGATATCTGTATAATCTGTTCACAACTCAAATCACATCACTATGAATTGAACAATATGACTCAACTGACTTGCTTTAAAGCCTACGATATTCGCGGCAAACTCGGCACAGAACTGAATGAAGAGATTGCCTATAACATTGGCCGTGCCTATGGACAGATCTATCAACCCAAAAAAGTCGTGATTGGTTGTGATATCCGTTTAAGTAGCGAAGGCTTAAAACAGGCCACGATTCGGGGCTTGAATGATGCAGGGGTGAATGTGCTTGATTTGGGCATGACCGGCACAGAAGAAGTCTATTTCGCAGCTTTTCATTTAGATGTACAAGGTGGGATCGAGGTTACAGCCAGCCATAATCCGATGGATTACAACGGGATGAAATTGGTGCGTGAAAATGCACGTCCAATCAGTGCAGAAACAGGCTTAAAAGAAATTCAAGCACTGGCTGAAACAGGGCAATTTGTAGAGGTCGCACAAAAAGGCACTACCCAACCCTACAATATTTTGCCTGAGTTTATTGAACACCTACTCACCTATATTGATCCACAAAAAATTAAACCCCTTAAACTTGTGGTCAATGCAGGCAATGGCGCAGCAGGTCATGTGATTGACGCCATCGAACAAAAATTCCAGCAACTAAATATTCCAGTAGAATTTATTAAAATTCACCACGAAGCAGATGGTCGCTTCCCGAATGGTATTCCGAATCCAATCCTAATTGAAAACCGCGATAGTACTCGTGATGCTGTGCTGCAACATCAGGCTGATATGGGCATTGCTTGGGATGGTGACTTTGACCGCTGCTTCCTATTTGATGAAAAAGGACAGTTTATCGAAGGTTATTACATCGTTGGCTTATTGGCACAGGCCTTTCTGATCAAACAATCAGGTGAAAAGATTGTGCATGACCCACGTCTGGTCTGGAATACCTTTGACATCGTCGATCAATACCAAGGCATCGCAGTACAATCTAAATCTGGACATGCTTTCATTAAAGATGTCATGCGTGAACACAATGCCGTGTACGGCGGGGAAATGAGCGCGCATCACTATTTCCGTGACTTTGCCTATTGCGATAGCGGTATGATCCCTTGGTTACTGACCATTGCCCTGCTTTCGGAAACTGGACAATCTCTTTCAACTTTAGTTGAAAACATGATTGCCAAATTCCCATGTAGCGGTGAAATCAACTTTAAAGTAGCTGACACACAAGTAACCGTACAAAAGATCTTTGATCATTATGCCGATCAAAATCCGCAAGTAGATCGTACTGATGGTGTGAGCCTTGATTTTGGCGCATGGCGCCTAAATGTCCGTGCTTCTAATACGGAGCCTTTACTGCGTTTAAACATTGAAAGTCGTGCCGATCAAAACCCGCAACCGATGCAACATTATGTCGATGAATTAACCCAGTTAATTCAGAGTTAATTCATCCCAATAGAAAAGGAGCAATATGCTCCTTTTTTATTTGCATTTGATTTAATTAAAGCCGTTTGGATTTTGCTTCTGCCAGTTCCAGCTGTCTGCCAACATATCTTCTAAAGTATATTGAGGCTGCCAACCCAACTCTGTAATCGCACGGGTATTATCTGCAAATGAAGTGGCGACATCGCCTGCACGACGTGGTGCAAATTCAAATGCAACAGGCACAGCATTGATTTGCTCAAAGGTATTTTTGACTTGTAATACAGATGAGCCATTGCCCGTTCCAATGTTCCAAGCACGACAGCCCTGTGCAGACAATCGATTATTTAAGGCGCATAAAAGGGCATTGGCCAAATCCACCACATGGATATAGTCACGAACCCCTGTACCATCAACGGTGTCATAATCATTGCCATAAATTGCCAGTTTTTCACGACGACCGACTGCGACTTGTGTGACATAAGGCATTAAGTTATTTGGAATTCCTTGTGGATCTTCACCAATTTGACCGCTTTTATGCGCACCGACAGGGTTAAAATAACGAAGTAAAGCAATCGACCAACGCGAATCTGCCTGTGCCAGTTTTTGCAGCATTTGTTCGACAATCAGTTTGGTATAACCATAATTGTTATTTGGCATGCCTGTTGGCATATCTTCATTCAGCGGAGAACTATTGGCTTCATCATATACCGTTGCAGATGAACTAAATACCAAGTTAAATACCCCAGCGCGTTCCATCGCCTTGACCAACTGAGCACTGCCAGCAATGTTATTATCAAAATAAGTCAATGGAACCTGTTGGCTCTCACCGACAGCTTTTAGACCTGCAAAATGAATGACCGCATCAATAGAATAGTCCTGAAAGACCTGATCTAACGCATCCTGATTACGAATATCACCTTTTACAAAAACCAAGCTTTTATTGGCAAGTTTCTGTATACGACGTAAAGCTTCTTCAGAACTATTTGAAAGATTATCAAATACAATAACTTCATGACTTGCATTAAGTAGTTCTAAACAGGTATGTGAGCCAATATAACCCGCACCACCTGTGACTAAAATTTTAGCCATCTATTTTTCCTAACAATATTTTCAACAAACCTTGCGTCGATGCATCAAAAGCGGACAAATCATCTTGCTCACGGTTTAAAATCGGTAACAGTTGATTGGCAATCTCTTTACCTTTTTCAACACCCCATTGATCAAAGGGATTAATATTCCACAATACCGACTGCACAAAAACTTTATGTTCATACGTCGCGATTAGCATCCCTAAACTATAAGGATTCAGCTCTTTGAGTAAAATGGTTGAACTTGGCTGATTGCCTTCGTATTGCTTATAAGCGGGTAAATCTTCAAGTTCATCTGCTGCCAAAGCTTGATTACCAAAGGCCAATAATCGCGACTGCGCCAAACAATTCGATAAGGCCAGATGATGCTGTTCAACCAAAGCCTCGGCACTTTCAGCATAAGTAAATTGATTGGCATTATAGCGCTTTACTGGTGCAATAAAGTCACAACTCACGGAGTGTGTCCCTTGATGTAATAGCTGATAAAATGCGTGTTGTGCATTGGGTCCAACCTCACCCCACACAATCGGGCAAGTCGCTGTATTCACCTTTTCCCCATTACGCTGGATCGATTTACCATTGGACTCCATTTCAAGCTGTTGCAAATAAGCGGCGAAATATTTGAGTCGGCCGTCATAGGGCAACACAGCATGGGTTTGGATCTCAAGGAAGTTATTATTCCATGCCCCTAACAACCCCATCAATACCGGAATATTCTGCTGAAATGGTGCTGTTTGAAAATGTTGATCAATCTCGTGCGCACCCGCTAACAATTGCTTAAAACCAGCAACTCCAATCGTCAGCGCAATCGGCAGACCAATACATGACCAAAGTGAATAACGGCCACCAACCCAGTCCCATAGCAACAGCTGTTTATCAGCGGCAATGCCCCATTCCGTCATTTTTTCAGGTTTGGTCGAAACCCCAATAAAATGATTCTGCAGAATTTTTTCATTCTGTCCAAGCAACTTTTCTAACCATTGACGAACCGTTTGCGCATTCGATAAGGTATCAATGGTGCCAAATGATTTTGAGGAAATAATAAATAATGTCGTTTCTGGGCGCAGCTGATGTAGCAGGTCAGATAGTTGACTACCATCCATGGTCGAGACAAAGTGCACATCTAAAGGCTTAGTACTCGTCACCTTAAAATCGGACAATGCATGTGTCACCATTAAAGGACCTAAGTCAGAGCCTCCGACACCAATATTGACCACATCCTGAATGACTTCACCTGTTGCACCACGATATTGTCCAGCATGGATTTTATCCACCAAAGCATACATCCGCTCCAGCTGTTGCTGTACCTGTTGATTCTCCTGAGGAAAATCTGGACTCGATTGCGGCAAGCGTAGAGCCCAATGCATTGCGGCACGATGCTCGGTATAATTAATTTGTTCCGAAGAAAATAATGTCTTAATCCATTGTTTTAAATCTTGTGCCTGGGCTAAGTCGACCAAGCCATTTAAAATATGTTGATCAATACGATGTTTACTAAAATCGAGAACAATTTGATCATGTTCAACTGAGAACCGTTTAAAGCGTGAGGGATCTGCTGCAAATAAGGTCTTGAGATGAACCTCTTTAATTTGCTTTTGCAAAGATGATAAATGCTCAAGCACTGACGCTGGTGCCTTAACGGCAAAAGGCTGAATTTGCTTGATCATCATTAACGCCCCACGCCCATATATGCAAAGCCTTGTAATTTCACATAGTCTGGATCATAAATATTACGGCCATCCAAAATCAAAGGATGTGCCATCAGTTGTTCAAGCTGTTTAAACTCTGGACTCCAGTATTGCTTCCATGCGGTTAACACACATAGACCGTGCACATTCTTAACCGCATCATACTGATCATCGCAGAGGATTAAATCATCGCGCTGCCCATACATCTGCTTAATTTCATCCAAAGCTTGCGGATCATGTAGATGAACCGTCACGCCTTGCGCCCACAGTGCTGCAAGCATTTGGTGAATGGGTGATTGCTGAATACTTGAGGTATTTTCTTTAAAAGAAGCCCCCCAAATTGCAACGGACTTACCCTTTAAATCACCATGATAATAATTCCAAAACTTACGGAATAGGATTTCTTTTTGTTGCTCATTAATTTCCCATACTTGTGCAAGCAATTGGCTTTTAACGCCTGTATTTGCAACTGTATTAGAGAGTGTCAGAATATCATGAGAAAAATTTTCACCGCCAAAACCAGCACCAGGGGCTAAGTAAGCTGAACCAATACGGTTATCCGCCGCCATACCCTGACGCACTGATGCAATATCAATCCCGAGTTTCTCAGCAACCACAGCCAAATCATTGATATAGCTAATTCTTGTCGCCAACATGCCTGAAATACTGAGCTTCGTAAATTCAGCATCCAAAATTGGCATAAACAGATACTGCTGTGTCAAAGGAAAAAGAGGCCTTAATAATTCTTTCACTTTACTCTGAACGTCAACTTGCATACATCCCACAATCATTTGTTTTGCTTGAGTTAAACTCTGTAAAGCATTTCCTTCTTGAATCGTATCTGGTAAGTATACCCAGTCATCTTCAGAAAGGATTTGCTTAAAGTGCTCAGTCCCCTGCAAACCAAAGGTTGAAGCATTGATCATCAGTTTTGGATGAATAATCGGACGCTGTTTTAACGACTGTAGCAGTTGAAAAACTTGTTGTTCTTGTGTTTGATTAAAACTAAATAAATAGACATCTATATCTAAAGGAATAGCATCCAAATCACGATAACTGAGAAAACCACTGTTTAACTGTTGTTCCAGTAAGCGGCTAACATTTTCATCATGAAATGAGTACTGCTGATCAGCGGAATTATCATTGAGGTGTGAACACCAATACACAAAGTGCCCAGATTCAGACAATAATGCAGACATCACGCCTGCATATAATGTATTGCCAAAGATTGCAACTTTCATAACCACATGCCCTAAACTACAGGGCCAATTCTTGAATTAAGCCCTTAAAATCTGCGCCCAATTTGGGATGCTCAATACCATAGTGTAATACAGCTTTAAGGTATCCAAGCTTACTACCACAATCGAAAGTCTGCCCTTTCATGCGATACGCTTCAACAGCTTCTGCTTGCTGTAATGCTGCGATGGCATCAGTGAGCTGAATTTCATTTCCTGCTCCGCGTGGGGTATTTTCTAAAAGCGCCATAATCTGTGCTGGTAAAATATAACGACCAACCACAGATAAGTTTGAAGGTGCTGCGCCCACCGCAGGTTTTTCAACGATTCCCTGCATCACAACGCTTTCACCTTCATTCGGAGAAACCGCGACATCCACAATACCATATTGATCAACCAAATGATCAGGTACTGCTTCAACCATAATCTGTGCTGCTTGAGATGTCTCAAAGCGCTGGATCATCAGAGACAAATCATTCTCAGAGACTTGATTCTTGACTAAAACATCAGGTAATAATACGGCAAAGGCTTCATTACCCACGATATCTTTCGCACAAAGCACAGCATGCCCAAGGCCTAGAGGCTGTGGCTGACGCACGCTCACAACGCTGACATGCTTAGGTAAAATATCAGTAATTTCTTTGAGTAGATCAAATTTCTTTTTTTGTTCTAAAGTTGTTTCTAACTCGAAATTACGATCAAAATAATTCTCAATCGAGGCTTTAGATGAATGTGTGACCAAAATAATTTGTTCAATCCCAGCTTCAACTGCTTCACGTACCACATATTCAATGGCTGGACGATCAACAACCGTCACCATTTCCTTTGGAATAGATTTGCTTGCTGGCAAGAATCGTGTACCTAAACCTGCGACAGGTAAAATTGCTTTCTTGATCATTACATTACTACTTCATTGATTTAGATAGATCTTCAAGAGTTAATTTTATCTTGTTCTTGTAAATTATTCCCTTTAAATAAAGAGGGACCAACATGTCCAGGCGCATTAATTCCTTCACGTTTCAACATAACACCTAATGTTTTCCACATGATTTTAAAATCAACGAAGGTATTATGATGATCGACATACCAAACATCACATTTAAAGCGGTCTTCATAATCTAATTCATTACGCCCACTCACTTGTGCTAAGCCGGTCATCCCAGGTTTTACATCCAAACGACGCGCTTGCTCAGGTGAATAGAGTTCAACAAACTCTTTCAACATCGGCCGAGGCCCAACTACGCTCATATCGCCTTTTAGCACATTAAATAGTTGCGGCATTTCATCCAAGCTGGTAGAGCGTAATTTTTGTCCAAATGGTGTAATCCGCTGCTCATCAGGTAAAGCATTACCCTCGGAGTCTGTCGCATCTTTCATCGAGCGGAACTTAATCATTTTAAATAACTTACCGTCTTTACCAGGCCGTTCCTGATAAAAAAAGATAGGAGCGCCTAAGTTTTTTCTAACTTTATAAGCAACGAAGATAAATATCGGAGAAAGTAATAAAATTGCTACAGATGCAACAACTATATCAACAAGCCTTTTCATTGTTTGAAACCCATATATCAAAATAATTTAGACTTTCTTCCTAAGAAAATTATTATAAATTTTCCCCAACATCGTGGATGGTAGTAGTCGAAACACTGACCGTAACAAAAAAACTATATTAGCATGAATTGGATCTTGTAACTTCAACTCTTTTTTTAAATCCAACAACTTTTTTTCACTTTTAATATATTCCAAGCCTTTACGTCGAGCATGCATTCCATTTCCCACGCGAGCAAATAAAATTACATCGGGTAAATTAGCAACTTTATAACCTGCGCCAATCACACGTAGCCAAAGATTATAATCTTCCATGAATAAATGATGTTGATAACCACCAAGTGCAGTAATGACATCATGACGATAGGCAACAGTCATGTGATTAAATGGACAACGCTTTTGTGCAAAGAGCTTAATTTCATTATGATTTTCAGGAGCCGCTTTTAATACTTGGGCATCTGAAGTATTTTGATTAAACTCTAGAATTTGTCCACCAAATAAAACCACATCAGGGTTTTCTTGAATAAAAGCAACTTGTTTAGCAAAACGATCAGCCATACAGATATCATCCGTATCCATACGGAAAATCCATTCATTCGTACAATGTTTTAAACCTTCATTTAAGGCCTTACCCAGACCAACATTGTCTGCTAAGGCAACTATTTTTAAAATGCTACCAAGTTTTTGCTGCCAATGTTCTACAGATTTCGTAAGTTCTTCACCAATAGGACCATCTAAAACCAATACTATTTCAGTAGGTTTTAAAGTCTGTTGATCCCAAATACTTTGAAAACACATTTCAAAATATTCAGGCTTTTCTTTATGATACAGAGAAAGTAGTACTGAAAAATTCATTTTATTACTCCGCTCCTCTAACTTTTTTAGATAAAAATAGAAAAGACAAAAGACGATAACTAAAAAAGTAAAATGACAATATAAACAATACTAAAAAATATTGATTAGAAGTAAAGTATAAAAATGAGGAACATAGCAACAATAAAGCGTAATAGAAAACCCTAAACTTATCCACATTATCTATCTTGATAAACTGACTTGTCAAAAATCTTTCTTTTGTGGAGAATTCAATAAATGCACACAAAGGATATGCTAAAAAGAGCAAAATCGCCAAAGTAGCATCCCATAATAAAAAAGGGAAAAAAGCAAAATAACGAAGAAAGACTAGAAATGAGTAAAGTGGTAAATTTAAATTATTTCTAATATTATTATAAACCAAATAAGTTAAGAAAATAAAGAATACAACCAAGAATGTAGGTGAAAAAAAAGATTGATAAAAACTAAAAATACATACAAGAATTAGAGCAAGAAAAATAGTTCTAATACAGTAAATAGCAATTTTATTTTCTTCATAAAATTTTCTTTCAGAAACTGACAAGCGTAAAGTAGGGTTTACCTCCTTCTTAACCACCTCACAATCATTATATATATACCCAATTTCATAAGAAGAATATATTGAAAAAATTAATAAAACAGAAAAAAGCAAAGTAAGATTAAAGTAACAACAGCAAATCAAAACAGGAATAACGTAAGTAAAAAACCACGCAACTTTTGAAAAATTAGTCTTTAATCGAGTATGAAATGTATAAAAGAAGGGAACAAACAGAAAAAACATTTACTCACCTTCAAAAATATAATTAACATGAATGTTTCTTTCTTCCCAAAATATCACATTCTTTTTATTAGATAATATTATTGGGTTTTTCGCCCTCTTCACCAAGTTATAATCGGACAAGTTATCCGTTATAACACAGTCTATTTCTACATCAGAAAATAATTCATGCTTTGAAAACAATAAATCACTCTCTAACAAGCCCAAGCAAACATTATTCTTAAATGGCTTTGTTGCACAAACCTATCTGTAAAGGCTTTTTCAGCGATATAATTTTCAAATGAAGAAGCCTACACACAAAATCTACCGCACAACCAATTGGCCCGCATATAACCGAGCACTCATTAATCGCGGAAATATTGCCCTTTGGTTTGATCCTGCTACGCAATGGTATGCTCCATCAAAAGGCAAACAAGGGCGAAATCAAACCTACTCCGACGCAGCCATCCAATGCTGCTTAATGATTAAATCCTTATTCCGTCTATCTTTACGTATGGTCACTGGCTTTGTGCAAAGTCTGATTAAACTTTGCGGATTAAATTGGACCGCACCAGATTACAGTACGCTTTGTAGAAGACAAAAGCATATTGATATTGCAATCAGCTACCAAAAAAGTAGCGATGGGCTGCATCTACTCGTAGACTCTACAGGGATGAAGTTTCTAGGTGAGGGCGAATGGAAACGCAAGAAACATGGAGCTGAATATCGTCGCCAATGGCGTAAACTACATATTGGTATAGATGCCAAAACCCTACAAATACGCGCTATTCAGCTCACAACCAATAATGTCTGTGATTCACAGGTGCTTGGTGATTTACTTAATCAGATTCCACAAGATGAGCAGATTGACTCTGTTTATACCGATGGAGCTTATGACACCAAGCAATGCCGTCAGGTCATTGCAGATCGGCAAGCACATGCGGTGATTCCACCTAGAAAAAATGCGAAACCATGGAAAGATACAAAGAGTAGCTCGCTAGAGCGAAATGAATTACTTCGAACAATTAAACGTTTAGGTAGGACACTATGGAAAAAATGGTCAGGCTATCATCGCCGAAGTTTGGTTGAGACTAAAATGCACTGCATCAAATTATTAGGAGATAAACTCAGTGCAAGGAGCTTTGATAGCCAAGTCAATGAGGTTCATGCACGTGTAGCAGTCCTCAACAGATTTACGGAATTAGGTCGACCACTTACCCAAGTTACGCCTTAAATTTGGCTCAATTAGGGGCGCTTTGCCTTTCAAATCTTTGTGCAACAAAGCCTTCTTAAATGCTAAATGCGATGCAAAATATTCCACACCAAAATTATTTGCTACTTTTTCAACAATAATATCTAGACTTGCTGAGCATAAAATAACATCAGCTTTATCAACAAAACCATCTAGAAGATTGAATGTAAATTCAATCTGCCTGCTAATTAAAAACTCTTGATAAAATTGATCAATATATTTGACCAACTCGTCATAATGATAACCTTTAAGAAGCCTGATATAAAAATATCTATAATAATCTCTCTTGAAAATTCTACCAAGAGCAATTAAAAGAAACTTAACCACAAATGTGTTAAGTAAAAAAAATGAAAGATTAAAACCCTTCTGTCTTTTCATCACAAAATAGATAAAATCAAATGTCGTATTCGACCTATACATCGTCCAACAAACATCAACAATATTTTTTGTCATAACAATTACTTCTTAACCACTAGCAATAAAAAATTACATAGAATGAAAATAAAGAAAATATCTATTAATGTTGTTAACGCAACTACTGGGGATAGTAACATCAAATAGCTCTTTATATAAATAATCGAAAAAAACACTATGACAAAAACATTTTTATCCTTACGGCCAATAAGTTGAAGCTTTATTTTATTTACTCTGCCAAGGAAAAAACCAAGAAAAATTACAAAAAAAGCACCACCTACAATACCACAATAAGCATATGCTGCTAGATCAAAGTGATCTACACTACCGCCACTCAAACTAAAGGGAAACCAATATTCCCAAATTGCTCGACCAATGTTTAAAGAGTTAGATTCAACTCCTGTAGAAAATATTTTTACAGTTAAATCCTCCCCTAAATAAGGACGAAATATTAGTTCAAATAACCCTGATGTTTGTTCGCTAACTCTAAAAACAACATCATTTACCAACCCCAAATAATACATATCCCCATTGGCAATAATTCTGGAAATAAACATTTCTACAGCTGGGTTAAGATCAGTATATTGACTTTCATAATCGAGTTTTTCTGCCAATTGGCTAGTAAAAAATAAGGCCATCATGAGAACCATGATTCCTAAAACCGTATATTGGAGAAAGTTTGTTGCCTTGATTTTTAAAAATTTTCCAAAATACAAACAATAAACAACAATAATAAGATAAATTGATTCTAATATTGCAAATTTCGCCCCATTAAAAAATGAACTTAAAATTACAAACAATATTAAAAAGCCCCATTTGCGCTTATTCCCTTGCTCCTTTGAAAATATAAATATTGCAATCATCGAAATAATAAATAGTCTAAGAACATCCATTATTCTTACAACAAACCCGATCCCTTTATTTGCCTCAAATCGAGATATAAAAAATATACTCCAATCAATTTTTGATATATAAAAAGCAGCTAGAAAAAAATACATTAACAAAAAAATAACTAAAACATTTTTTAAGCTATTAATTCCCCCATCTATTTTGAATTTCCTAAACCCTAGCTCTACTTTTTTAGCTAAGAATCCCACCCACATTGAAACCAACAGCAAAATAAAATAAAATAAAATAATAAAGAAAGATAAAAAACTCAGAAAACCATTAATAAAAAGTAATAACACTACCGCATATGATGTCCCAAAAGTAAAAGTCCAGTAAAAATTTATTGGATCTAAAAGACCTATACTCATTTTTTTTGTAAGGGAATATAAACTTAGAGAAACTAAAACACTTAGTATTGAATAAAAAATCCAATTTTGATAAAAAAACCCAATAATTTGATCAGGAGAATTCATTATCTATTTCTCCATAGTATTTTTTTAGGTAGAATAATCTTCAACCAAACAACCCACATTTTTTTATCCAACAAAATTAATGGGTTACTAAAAAATGTTTTCAACCAAAAAAACACTGCCCTTTTTTTATAGTCAACAGCTAAATCAGAAGAAATTGATAAAAGCACATAAGGAATATATCTATTAACTTCTGTTTCATCTAAACCAATATTATTTAATATTTTTATTTTTTCTAGCATTAAGCCCATATTTTTGGAGCTATTATTCTCATGTCGTCTATAGTTGCAAACTACATCTTGCATTAAATATAAATATTTCCCATTCTTAGTCAAAACCAAGTAACTATACCAGTCTTCAATTTTATAATCTAAGTTATAGCCACCTATATCAATTAGATCTTTCATTCTAATTAATTGAGTGGGCGCTTGCAAAAAATAGTCCAGCTTAGCAATTGAAGAAAATTCATATTTCCGTGCCCTCTTTGATAAAGTACGAACAATATTATTGGTATCATCAATCTGGTTAATACCACCAAATATAGCTACACACTCTTCATTTTCTAACATATACGGTATTTGAAGTTCTATTTTTTTGCTAAGCATCTGATCATCTGAGGCGATTGGTGATACAAACTCTCCATTACACCATTCTAATGCCTCATTTAAAGTCGAACTTAACCCTTGGTTTGGTCGATGTCTAAACTCAAATCTATTAAATCGTTTCTCACAAACAGATAGCATCTCTTCTATTTTTTCTATAGAATTATCTTTTGAACCATCATCAATAATGATCAACTCAATATTTTTATAAGTCTGATTAATCACGCTTTGAATACAATCTTGAACATACTGCGCATGGTTATAACATGGAATTATAACAGAAACTAAAGGCTGACTTTTCGATTGCATTATTCTACTACTCTCTTTCGCAGTTGTTTAAAAACAAAAATACTCATAATAAACCAATACAGCCCATAATTAATTAGATGTGCAATTGATACACCTTCAAAACCAAATTTTTGAGTACAAATATAAGTTAATATGATAGAGCTTACTGAAAATATTATTTCCGTCGTTACAAATAATTTTGTCATTGCTTTGCTTAACATTAAATAAGCAAGTATCCAACTTCCAATTTTTAAAGCATCACCTATCATTTGCCATAGAAACAAATCTGCTACTGGTAAGAATTTTGTACTAAACAATATGACTATAATCCAGTCTCGCAGCAAATATGCGCACAGTCCCCCCGCTACTGCCAGTGGGAATATAAATTTATATCCCAAATAAACTTCAGTTTTGATTTCAACCAAAGTTTTTAACTCTGATAATCTAGGTAGATAGTATACGCCCAAAGTTGTTGTCACCAGCATTAGATATGCACTACTTAGGCGAATCATCGCCTCCCAATAGCCAGCATAATCAACACCAAATTTTTGTGCTAAATATGTTCGTATAACAATCTGTGAAAGAGGCACACAAATAGCACTTACTAAGGCCATGATTGCAAAAGAGCTAATTTTTTTTGCAGTGTCTTTATCAATTTTTCCAAATAAATATGAAAAGCGAAACCAATCTGCCTTATGGCAAATATAGAGAGTTACAAAAAAAGCTATCGATTGGTACATAGATAGTGCAAGTAATGCACCATATAAATGATATTTTATTGCAAGAACACTGGTAATGAATAATGAAACCAAACTTCCTGAAATATTGGCTATTACTAGTTTTAATATTTCTTTCTTACCGTTTAGTATTGCCAAAAACAAAGTATTAAAATTAAAAAAAATGAGAAATACTGCAAACCAAATAAAAATAGATTGATATTCAAGAGTATGAAATATATATAAAGAAAGATCTTTTTTAAAAAAAATAAGTAAAAATGAAAAAATTATACTTAAAATAAAAACTATGCTACCAGCACTCTGCCAAATATTCCTTTGTTTTTTTTCATCTTCATAATATTCAGCCGTATACTTTGTTACAGCTGTATTAATCATATTCCCAGAAAAGGTGGTAATCATTTGAATAAAATTTTGAAACTGCCCAATTACTGCGTAACCAGCAGGACCTACGTAAACTGCCAAAATTTTATTTAGAATAAATAAAGTAGCTATTTTAATTAAAACAGCTACTCCATTTAAAGCACTAGTCTTCAGCAAATTCATATTAAAGACTAAACTTATTACACACTTCAACTACATGTTGAGCATCTTGAATATCTAATACGGGACTCATTGGCAAGCTGAGCACTGTCGAATGAATCTTCTCCGAAATTGGAAAACTAAAATCATTCCATTCACGATATGCTTGCTGTTTATGAGGTGGAATTGGATAGTGAATTAAGGTTTGTATTCCATTTTCTGCCAAATATTGCTGTAAAGCATCTCTATGAAGAGTGCGAATAACAAACAAGTGCCAAACATGTTGTTGATCTTCAACGGCACTTCCCTCTATTTTCGGGAGTTCAATTAAAGGATTATTAATTCCTTGCAAATAAACCTGCGCGATCTCTCGACGATGTAGAATTTCTTGACCCAAATAACTTAATTTAATATCAAGCATGGCAGCTTGAATCTCATCAAGACGACTATTTACACCCTGTACTAGATTTTTATATTTTTCATGCGACCCATAATTACGTAAGGCCTTGAGCATATTCGCAAGCTCAGAATCATTAGTCGTAATTGCTCCAGCATCCCCTAAAGCACCTAAATTTTTGCCTGGGTAAAAGCTAAATGCTGATGCATCTCCCCAATTACCTGCTTTTTTCCCTAGAATTGCAGCACCATGGCTTTGTGCAGAATCTTCTAAAACCAATAATCTATATTTTTCTGCAATTGCCATAATCTCAGGCATTGAAGCAAGCTGACCATATAAATGAACTGGTAAAATAGCCTTGGTTTTATTTGTAATAACAGCTTCAATTTTTGATGGATCAAGATTAAAAGTATTCGGATCTGGCTCAACAAGTACGGGGATAAGTTGATTGGCACTAATAGCTAAGATACTGGCAATATAAGTATTTGAAGGTACGATGACTTCATCACCTTCTTGTAGTTTTCCAAGTTCTTTCCAAGCTCTCAAGGTTAGAATAAGTGCATCTAAACCGTTCGCTACGCCAATTGCATATCTTGTACCACAGTATTTTGCAAAATTCTGTTCGAATCGATCAAGCTCTGTACCACCAATATACCAACCCGAATCGATAACACGTGTACACGCATCAATCAATTGTTGACGATACTGTTGATTAATAATTTTTAAATCTAAAAATGTAATCATTTTTAACTATTACTCAGGTATATATAATTCAGCAGTTCCAACAATGTATTCGTGTTGATTTTCTTCAGCTACTGTTTTAAAAATTACACGCTTTTTTTCAACAAGAATATCTATGACTTCAACGCGAAAAGTGATTAATTGATCTAAATAAACAGGTTTTAAAAACTTATTTTCAGATTTTAAATAAATACAACCTGGGCCAGGGAGCTGATTAGCAAAAATCGTAGAAAACATACTTGTTAGCAAGGCACCATGAACTATTCGTTGCCCAAACATAGTTTCTTTTGCGTAATTTTCATCCAAATGTACTGGGTTTATATCACCAGATAGTTTAGAAAAAAGGGTTACATCTTCAATTGAAAACTGACGTACAAGCTCAACTTTATCACCAATTTTAATATTAGAAATTTTCAAATTTGTCATATCTCAACCTAAAAAATCCTGATATTCAGGTAAAATTTCAAAATATTTTGCAGCAGGATAAATATAAAAATTATCAAGCTCATTTCCATCTATATGCATCGCACCTAATCTAAGATGAAACTTATGTACGCCGAGGTTCTCTTTTCGAACATCAAAATGAGATTGTTCAAAACCAAGCTCTTCAAAAGCAATTTTATAAACCAACATAGCACTTTCTATTGCTGCGTATCTCGTTTTATTGGCATTCAAGATCCAACTTCCCCAACAGAAAGATTTAGGGTTTTCTTGAAAATCATATAGTCGGATCGTACCAATTTTTTCATTATTATCGTTTCGATAAATAATAAAGTAATATTCTAAATCTTTACTCTCTCGATCCTTATAATTCTTTATCCATAATTTTTGCTCTTCAACAAGAGCTGTGGATTGAGACAAATGTTTATTTAAATCAGGATTAGTTCTGAGTGAGCAGATGAATTCAGCATCTTTTTCTTCAACTAGTTTGAAATGAATTGTGTTAGCTTTTAGATATTTAAATTGCATTGCATTTAGCCATTTTTAAAAATTCATCATAATCACGAATATAATCACTTTCATCATAATGTTCGCTTGCCAATACTAATAAGACACAATCTTCTGAAAAATCATGCATCTCCCGCCAAGTCATGTTTTCAATAATTAGACCTTGTGTTGGCGCATTTAAAATAATTTCTTCTTTTTGTGCTCCATTATCTAAAACAAAGCGGCATTCTCCATGAAGACAAATAGCCAGCTGTTTTAAATCTTTATGTGCATGGAATCCTCTAGGCTTATCCTTAGATGTCGAAAAAATATAATAAATACGTTTAATATCAAAAGGAATATGCTGATTCGCCTCTACTGAAACAAGCCCACCACGCTCATCACCTAAGTTTGGTAGATCAATTAATTTATTTAAGCTCATATTTCATTCACCAAAGAAATTAAGTATTGACCATAATCATTTTTATTCATACTTTGGCCAATTGTTAGAACTTGCTCTTTATCCAACCAACCATTATTAAAAGCAATTTCTTCTAAACAAGCGACTTTATAACCTTGGCGCTTTTCAATCGTTTCTACAAATTGTGCTGCCTCTAGTAAACTTGCATGAGTTCCTGTATCTAGCCAAGCAAAACCACGCCCAAGTAACTCCACATTTAAATCACCACGTTCAAGGTACATCTGATTAACTGTAGTAATCTCTAGCTCACCACGCTCAGATGGTTTAACTTGTTTCGCAATTTCAACAACATCGTTGTCATAAAAATAGAGTCCCGTCACCGCAAAATGTGATTTTGGATGCTTTGGTTTTTCTTCTAATGAAACAGCACGTTTTTGTTCATCAAACTCAACAACACCAAAACGCTCAGGATCTTTAACTTGATATCCAAACACCGTTGCACCTTTTTGACGAGCAACAGCCTGACGCAACATTGGCGTAAAACCTTGACCATAAAAGATATTATCGCCAAGCACTAAACAGACATCACTATTGCCAATAAAGGTTTCACCAATAATAAAGGCCTGTGCTAAACCATCAGGGCTTGGTTGAACTGCGTAACTCAATTCAATGCCAAATTGCGAACCGTCACCAAGTAAACGCTTGAAGCCATCAATATCATCTGGTGTACTAATAATTAAGACTTCACGAATGCCTGCCAGCATTAGAACTGACAAAGGATAATATACCATCGGTTTATCATAAATCGGCAGTAATTGCTTAGATACACCCTTAGTAATTGGATATAACCGTGTGCCTGAGCCTCCAGCAAGAATAATACCTTTCGTTGACATTAGACATTTACTCCTAATCTTTCACCTTGATAGCTACCATCTTGTACACGGCGACACCATTCTAAATTATTTAAATACCAGTCAACTGTTTTACGGATACCTGTTTCAAAGGTTTCCTGTGGTTTCCAGCCAAGTTCCCGCTCAATTTTTGCAGCATCAATCGCATAGCGAAGATCATGCCCAGGGCGGTCCTTTACGAAGGTAATTAAACCTTCATAAGATTGAGCATTGGCTTGTGGTCTTAACTCATCTAGAATTTTGCAAATAGTTTGAACTACTTCAATATTCTGCTTTTCGTTATGTCCACCAATATTATAGGTTTCACCAATCACACCTTGAGTAACGACTTGATATAGTGCTCTAGCATGGTCTTCAACGAACAACCAGTCACGGATCTGATCACCCTTCCCATAGATCGGCAATGCTTTACCATCTAAAGCATTTAAAATGACCAAAGGAATTAACTTTTCTGGGAAGTGATAAGGACCATAATTATTAGAACAATTGGTAATAATGGTCGGTAAGCCATACGTACGTTGCCAAGCACGAACCAAATGATCTGAACTCGCCTTACTTGCAGAATAGGGAGAACTTGGGGCATAAGGAGTTGTTTCAGTAAATAAATCTGTTGTACTCTCTAGATCACCATAGACCTCATCTGTTGAGATATGGTGAAAACGAAAACTTGCTTTTTGGTTGTTATCTAATGCCTGCCAATACTTACGTGTTACTTCTAATAAGGTATACGTTCCTACAATATTGGTCTGAATAAATGCACTTGGGCCATCAATAGAACGATCAACATGAGATTCAGCCGCTAAATGCATAACTGCATCAGGTTGAAACTGTTCAAAAATTTGTCCTAGTTTTAAAGCATCGCAAACATCAACTTGTTGAAATTGATATCGTGTATTTTGATCAACTTCTCTTAATGATTCTAAATTTCCAGCATAGGTCAACTTGTCTATATTTAAAACCGTATCATTCGTTGTATTTATAATATGACGTACTACAGCAGAACCAATAAATCCAGCGCCGCCAGTTAATAATATTTTCATATTTTTCCACTATACCGCATCGAGTTAACTCTATATCTAAGCTTATATATTCAGACTTACTTTAAAAGCATCTTGGGAGACGAATAGTTCCCTTATAAAATGCTAATTGTCGCACCATGCTAAATTCTCTCTATTTAACTTAGACTGAAAATATAAAAACAGCGTACTAACATTTAAAATAAGTTAATGGAATACGACGTAGCATAATATAACAAATTTAATGGCTTTGTTAGCACTTTGCTTTACTTTATTTGAATGATTTTTCTGTTACTTGGAACCTTACGCATAGACTATTTTTTTTAAAAAATCAATTAAATCAATTAGATTCACAAAAAACTGGAATTTTATCAAAATACGTTCCTCTACAAAAAAAAGATTATTATGTTTTTTTAATATTTTGGGATAAAATCATCACGATTTACGATCCTTTGTCCTGTAAGCTATCCATACAAGGCAATAGATTTGATTAAAAATAAGATTATCCAAGGGTTCGATGTGAAGTATTACCAACTTTTTTCTATTCTTACGATCAGCATAAGTGCTGCTAGTTGCGCAATCACTTCAGGACTTCAAACCTATGATATTCCAGAAGAAGGTAATTATAAAACTGAGCAAGGTGCAGACATCTCAGTTGTACAACTGACTCAGGATAAATTACAACTACTTAATACCAACCCGCATACCTCTTATCAAAATAATGTTTCGACGCTGTTCGGTCGATCACACACTCAATATCGCTTAAACGCAGGAGATGTACTCTCCATTCAGTTATGGGCTTATCCTGAAATCACACCACCAATCAATAACACTGTTAATAATAATCAATCAGCATTAGCGATTGGATATCCAATTGATAGCAGTGGCAATATACAACTACCATTAGTTGGGCAAGTACATATTGCAGGGAAAACCCTAGCCGAAACGAATCGCTATCTGCGTAGCCAATTTGCAAAATATTTAAAAACACCAGATGTTGTCGTGCGAGTGCTTTCATATGAAGGAAATCGTTATTTCGTAAATGGCCAAGTGATGAAAAGCGGTCAATACACCTTAAATGATCAACCCGTTAGCTTATATACTGCACTTGGTATGGCTGGGGGCATTAATACTGAAACAGGTGATAATACTTCCATACAACTCATTCGTCAGGGCATTACGTATAATTTAAATTTAGTCGATTTAGAAAAAAATGGTTTTTCATTACACAAGTTATTGATTCAACCGAATGATACGATTGTTGTTAATACTAAACAAAACCAAAAACTATATGTTATGGGTGAATCTAGCCGTAGCCAAGCTTTAGCTATCCGAGATCAGGGTATGACTTTAAGTGATGTCTTAGGTGAAAGTGAAGGGATTAACCCTTATACTGCAAGTGCTGCTCGAATCTATGTCATGCGGACTGATTTAAGTACTCGGCATTCAACAATCTATCAGTTGAACTTAAGCAGCTTAGGTAATCTTGCTTTAGCAAATCAATTTGCTATGCAAAAGAATGATATTGTCTATATTGATGCAACAGGCTTAACCCGTTGGCAACGTATTATAAGTCAAATCGTACCATTCTCTAGCGCGCTTTATAGTTTTGATCAGTTAGGCAAGTAATTGATCTAACCATTTAATTTAATATACTTTCACGCAAGTACAGTTCGCTAAATTTTATATAGTTGTCTATCCCATGAATCAGAATACTCAGTCTATTGATGATACAATTGATCTAAAAGAATTATTATTTTCCATACTCCAGCAGTGGAAAGTTATTTTTATATGTATATTATTCACTGTAATCAGTACTCTCATTTATTTAAAAATTACAAAAGATACATATTCTGTTGATGCAAAAATTCAAATAATTGATAGTAAGCAAAACCCTTTATCTAGCTTAGCTCCACAGTTAGCATCACTAAGTAGCTTAGCTGGACTTGATATCGGCGGTAGCCAACAAACAACCCAAACAGAAATCGAAATTTTAAAATCACGTTCTGTTTTAGTACAGGCAATTGAAGATTTAAATCTTGATATTCAAATTAAACCTGTAAATAGTTTATGGCAAAAAATTACAACAAGCGATAAATTCTATACCGATTATAGTAAAGAGGCGGTACAAATATTTGACAATAAAAATATTTTTTCTATAAAAAAAATTGAGATTCCTAAAGAATATTTAGATCAGAATTTAATACTAAGTTTTAATGGCTATAACTTTAGCTTAAGTGATGAGAAAACAGGCTTAGAATTATTAAAGGGTAAAGTAAATCAAAATCTTTCAATTAATGGTTGGAATATCATTATTGCGAGTAAGCAACCAGTTCAAGGGCAATATATCACACAAAAGCAGACGACATTTACAGCAGTTAAGACAGTATTGTTAGCTTTAAAAATAGCTGAAACCGCTAAGCAAACAGGAATTGTCAACATCACTTATAGTGGTACAGATAAAGCACATATTATTAAAGTGCTTAATCAAATTATAAAGATTTATCAAGCTCAAAGATTAGCAACCAAATCAGCAGAGAAAGAAAAGACTTTAAATTTTCTAGATAATCAATTACCTCAGTTGAAAAAAAGCTTAGAGCAAGCTGAACAAAAATTTAATACCTTTCGTGAAACAAATGGTACGATCGATATTCAACAAGAGTCTGCACTTTATTTAAAACAAAGTATTGAATTAGAAACACAAAAAATCCAATTAGAGCAAAAAAAAGCTGAGCTTACGGCACAATATACGGCACAACATCCGGCAATTCAGGCGATTCAAGCACAGATTGCAATGCTTAGCGATAAAATCAGCACTTTAGACAATGCTTTAACAAAATTACCAAATAAGCAAAGTCAGTATTTACAATATTTCAGAGAAGTACAGGTACAGACCCAACTGTATACGAATTTACTCGGTACTTATCAAACGCTCAGCCTTGCTAAAGCTGGTGAAATGGGAAATATCAGAATCTTAGACTACCCAATAGAGCCGATTAAACCGAAAAAGCTAGTTATTTTAATCCTCTCTATTTTTGTTGGTGGTTTCATTGGTGTATTAATTGCCCTAGTTCGTAAAATGTTGCAAACAGGCGTGCGTCATCGTGAGGAAATTGAGCAAGCTGTCGGGATTAAGACCTACGTTGAATTACCTAAAGCAAAAAAGAAAGTTGCTCCTGAGTTACACGCACTCAAAACATTTATCCCGACTTTGCGTTTTAAGTTACAGCAAAAACAACATAACGTTGCACTCATAACAAGTGTTACACCTGATCAAAATCAAGGTGTGATTGCTCAACATTTGGCACTTTATCTCAGTCAAGCTGGGCAGAAAGTTTTAGTCATTGATAGCGACCTTTATCGTGGTGAACTTGACCAACTTTTTAAGAGCACTTCAAAAGTGGGCCTAGCTGAATATTTACGCGGACAAGCCAACCTAGATCAAATTATCGTGAATACAACTTATCCGAATTTGAGTCTAATTGGTCGTGGACAAAGCAATGATGAAGCTTCTATTAGCTCACATCAATCAATTTTTGCACAGTTAATGCAACAGATCAGTAATCAATATGACTACATCTTGATCAGTTCTGCACCCGTACTTGCAACCTCTGACAGCTTAAACCTTGCTCAATTTACAGGTTTTAATCTCTGTTTAGTGCAATATGGTCAGACACAACTGAAAGATATTGAACTCGCAAAATCTTATTTTGTGAATGCGGGGCTTGAGATTGACGGTCTTATTCTAGATCAGATCCCGAGCTATCAAATTAATCAATATCAATATCGGACCAGCAAATAATTGCTCTAATATTGAATAAAAGGAACCAGAGAGCTCTAAATTCTCTGGTTTTTTTATTCCTAGAGGAATGTCTGTTGATTTCAAAAATGACTCAATCCTCATACAAAAAATCCATGCATTTTTGCTGTTTATTATTCAATGCCTAAGCCTATACATGCTAAGATCAACGGCATATTTTTTATTAAAATCTCGCTTTGGGACATCTCATGAGTAAAGCTTTACCTTTCGTTGTCGCAGCTGTTTTAGGCGGTGCAGCGCTCGTTCCTATTTACTACGCTACTAAAAATCCAACCACTGAGTTTGGCGCCAAGGCTGACAAAAATGCAGCACCTGTGGCAAAAATCAGTTATGCATTAGGTTATGAAGTCGCAAAACAAACCCCACCAGAATTAGAAACCAGTGCATTTATTACTGGTTTCCGTGACGGACATGCACAAAAACCAGCAGCCTACACAGAAGAAGAGTTACAAGCGGCTTATATCGAGTTCCAAAAAGAGCTTCAACAAAAGCAAGCGAATGAGACCAAAAAAGTCGAAGCGACCAACAACAGCTTTTTAGCAGAAAATGCGAAAAAAGAAGGTGTGAAAACCACCGCTTCAGGCTTGCAATATAAAATCACTAAAGAAGGTACAGGTAAACAACCTGCCGCGACTTCTGTTGTGAAAGTTCACTACAAAGGTCAACTTACTGATGGTAAAGTCTTTGATAGCTCTTATGACCGTGGCGAGCCAATTGAGTTCCCGCTGAATCAAGTAATTCCAGGCTGGACTGAAGGTTTACAGCTGATGAAAGAAGGTGGTAAAGCAACACTTTATATTCCTGCAAACTTAGGTTACGGTGAACAAGGTGTTCCTGGTTCGATCCCACCAAATAGCACATTAATTTTTGATGTAGAATTAATCGCTGTTAAGTAAATGATCTTAAGGAGAGCCTATGCTCTCCTTTATTTTTTGGAAGAAATAATGAAAAGATTAAGTCTCATTTTAATTGCTTCAACCATCGGAACGGTTCAAGCAGCACCCATTACACAAAAAAGCCCACAAAAAGATCAACTCGGATATAGCTACGGTTATCTCATGGGCAGAGGCAATGCCGAGACTTTAAAAGACTTAAATATCGAAACTTTTGTACAAGGCTTACAAGAAGCTATTCAAGGTAAAACGGCATCTTTAACCGATGAGGAAATGGCGACTGTACTCAATCAATATAAAAAGCGCCTAGAAGCCAAACAACTGGTTGAGTTCCAAGAACAAGCACAAAAAAATGATCAGGTAGGTAAAGCCTTTTTAGCTGAAAATGGCAAGAAAGCAGATATCGTGACCACGAAATCAGGCCTACAGTACCAAGTACTACAACAAGGCCAAGGTAAATCACCGAAAGCGGTATCAACGGTTAAAGTAAACTATGAAGGACGCTTGCTCGATGGAACGGTGTTCGACAGTTCAATCGCACGCAACCACCCTCTTGAGTTCAAGCTCAGCCAAGTGATTGCGGGTTGGACCGAAGGTGTTCAAACGATGAAAGAAGGTGGCAAAACACGTTTCTTTATTCCAGCAAATCTAGCCTATGGTGATGTCGGTTCAGGCGATGCGATCGGCCCTAATAGTACGTTGATTTTTGATATTGAATTACTTGAAGTGAAATAATAAAAAACCCTCCAAATGGAGGGTTTAATTTTTTAATTCAATCTAATTTAAGCTTTTAAATGCCTTGGTCGGAAACCCATAGCCAACAGTCCAACAAGGTAGGCAACGACACCAACGACACATAAGCCAACCACTTCTGCAATACGTAGCCATTGAGAAATATCGCCTTGGTACCAAGTTAAGCCATACCAAAGCGCAGCAATCATGGCGATATTAGCAACCGCATATTGCAATGCCAGTTTTTTCCAATGCGCCCCAAAGCGATAGATATTACGTTTATGCAGATAGAAATAAAGCATACCCGCATTCACCAAAGCCGAGCCTGAAGACGCCAGTGCGAGCGCCATATGCTCAGCATGCCAATCGATTAACTTAAAGAAGCCAATAAAGACTACGTTTAGAATGGCATTGGCTGCCACCGCCATTAAGCCGACACGAACCGGGGTTTTGGTATCTTGTTGTGCATAGAAGCCTGGCGCAAATACTTTGATCAACATAAATGAAATCACACCTGCACTCATACATTGCAGGGCCAATGCCGTCATTCGTGTATCTTCCACGGTAAATTCACCACGTTGGAATAGTGCTTGAATAATCGGTGTCGACAACATAAATAACGCAATGCTTGCTGGGATACCGACCAGCATAATAATCTTCGCAGCCCAATCTATCATGCCTCTAAATTTGGCTTGATCCTGCTCTGCATGACGCGCAGACAGCGAAGGTAAAATTACCGTACCAATTGCCACACCAATTAAACCCAACGGTAGTTCAGTCATCCGTTCAGCACTATAGAGCCATGACACCGAGCCATCTTGCATAAATGATGCCCAGATTGTATTGAGCAATAAGTTAATCTGAGTCACTGATACCCCAAACAAAGCAGGCAGCATCAGTTTTAAAATACGATCCACACCTTCGTGTTTGAAGTCCACTTTAGGTGGAATCAATAAGTTCTTTTTCCATAATTCAGGGATCTGGATCGCCAACTGTAAAACACCCGCAGCAACTACAGCCCAACCCAAAGCCATGATTGGCTCTGCCATATATGGTGTCAACCACCACGCCCCTGCAATCATTGCGACATTGAGTAATACAGGAGAGAATGCAGGTGAAGCAAATGAACCATAGCTGTTTAAGATACTACTGGCAAAGGCCGTCAATGACATGAACATCAAATAGGGAATAGTCAGGCGGAACATGTCCACAGCAAGATCGAATTTCTCTGGATCGTTATGGAACCCGGGCGCATACAGATAAATAATCGCTGGGGCAGCCACCATAGCAACAAAGGTCAATAAGGACATGGCCGTGAGCAAACAGCCAAACACCCGACTAATTAAAATCTGGACTTCGGTATGGGCGCGGCTGGTCTTATATTCAGTCAGGACAGGAATAAAGGCCTGAGAAAAAGCCCCTTCCGCAAATAGACGCCGGAAAAAGTTGGGAATACGAAAGGCAACAACGAAGGTATCGAAGTCCTTGCCTGCACCAAATACATTGAGTAGCACCACATCACGTACTAAACCCAATACTCGAGATAACATCGTCATTGCACTGACAATTACAGTCGATCGCCACAATGCCATCGCATTCACCTACGGCTTATCTTTTAAAAAGCGTTATTGTAATGAAAGTCCAAATAGATTTCGTTATGAAATCTTAAATCTGGTCATATTTTTAGCGTGTTTTTTGTTTAGACAGCAAATTTCGAAATAATTGCCAATCAAAGTGTTCACCTGGATCGGTTTTACGTTTTGGCGCAATGTCGGAATGACCTGCAATATGATGCTGAATCTTCGGATAGGCCTGCTGCAAGGTACGGACCACTTCAACTAAAGCTTGATATTGTTCAGGCTCAAAAGGTAAATCATCACTACCTTCCAACTCAATCCCAATCGAATAATCATTACATTCTTTTTGTGCAAGGTAACTGGAACGACCAGCATGCCACGAACGGTCATTAAAATTCACAAATTGAATCACTTCGCCGCTACGCAAAATCAGCAAATGCGCAGAAACCTGCATCCCCTCAATGGTTTGGAAATAAGGATGTACAGACCAATCCAATTGATTCTGAAAAAATTGCTGAATATAGCCTCCGCCAAACTGTGAGGGTGGCAAACTAATATTATGAATAACGATCAATTGGATCTCGGTATCGACAGGGCGCGCATTAAAATTAGGGGAGGCAATTTGAGTTGCACCCTCTAAGATCCCATCTTGTACTTGAGCAAATCTAGCGTGTTGCATTAGGACTCGAATCAGCAGTTTAATATTTATCTTGCCCATTCTGACATGCTTTATCACGAATAATCGAGATGAAATACTTATTTTTTATGAATAGAGTATTAGGGTCTATTGACAGTTCACAGATGCTTGCGACAGAGAATATTTTTAGACGATACAAGGCATGACTTGCGAAATTTAGTCATTCTAAATGAGCCAAGTCATAACGCAGGAGCGGCAAAAAATATGCCTGTCCCGAAGGGTTATGACTAAAACCTCCATAAACAGCGTTATGAAACTTGACAAGGGTGGCGCCATTGCCTACATTTCATGCCTTGTTTATGTCGTTTTAGCCAATAACGCACTGCATGGTTGAAATGTTAATAGACCCTATTATAACGCACACGTTTTTTAGTCAAACATACACTGGAACTGGTATGAGTATCCCTCAATCTTTGCTTGAACAATCTATTCAAATCAATATTCAACAAGCATTACAAGAAGATATTGGGGACGGCGATATTACCGCCATGCTCACACCTGAAGATGAACAAGCCACTGCAACCATTATTACACGTGAAGATATGGTGTTGGCAGGTCAGCCTTGGGTCAATGCGTTAATTCAAGCCTACGACAGCTCTGTTCAAATCACATGGCTCAAGCAAGAAGGCGAACATGTTGCAGCAAATGAAGCCTTTTTAAAACTGGCGGGTTCAGCGCGTAGTTTACTCACCGTAGAGCGCCCTGCTTTGAACTTTGTGCAAACCCTTTCAGCAGTGGCAACCAAAACGGCTAGCTATGTCCAACAGCTTGATGGATTACACACCAAACTACTCGATACCCGTAAAACATTACCCGGCTTACGTATTGCACAAAAATACGCGGTTGCTGTCGGCGGTGGTCAAAATCATCGTTTAGGTTTATTTGATGCATTTTTGATTAAAGAAAATCACATCATGGCAGCGGGTGGAATTGCCCAAGCAATTGCCAAGGCACATACCATTGCACCAGGTAAACCTGTAGAGGTTGAAGTTGAGACATGGGATGAACTCAATCAAGCACTTGAAGCAGGTGCTGATATTGTGATGCTGGATAATTTTAGTCAGCAACAAATGATTGATGCGGTCAAACACGTGGGTGGCCGTTGTAAATTAGAGGCCTCTGGCAATATTACCATTGAGAATTTACGTGAAGTGGCAAGCACTGGCGTGGACTACATTTCAATGGGCGTATTGACTAAAGATGTACGCGCAATTGATTTATCCATGCGTTTTAACGCTTAAGCCTGATCAATATCTTTTTCTTGCTTTACAGACTGTTGTTGAGCAACAGTCTCTGTCTGAATCGGTTGCGTCGTTCCGACTCGCTCACTCCACGCTGATTTGGCTTCGGTCGAATCAGTTGGACGAGGGTCAGCCGCCATTAATACAAAAGTCACTGCGGTCAGTAAAACCAAAAATACTTGTAGCATCCTTATTTCCCCTTAAACTTGTTTCTTTCAATTTTGCTCAATTTATCAAATTAAAATGAGTCAAATCAGTGGGCTGTGTTACAGGCATGTAAACTCTCGGTAATGTTGTGTTGACGATGATAGTTTTATGTCTGCTTTCATTTCCATCTGTGTAAGCTTAAAATGCTAAACAGCTCAATTTATTAAAATAATAAGTATGGATACCGTATTCGAAGCCATATTTCATATGCTGTTTAAGCTGTTCCGTTTTCTAATCATTGACCTGATTTTTGAGATTATTTTTGAAGGTGTAATTCGTAGCCTTGGCTATGGAGTTGTACGTTGCTATCGGCTTGGACAACGAGTAGATTTTGACAGTACTGAAGTATTTGTCGTCGGTTTTATCACGCTGCTCATATTGATATTTCTATGTATCTACTGGTTTCTACTACGATAATCTTCAACCTATAAAAAGCAGCCTAAGATTTACTTAGACTGCTTTAGGCTCATTTCAAACAACCTTAATTTCCTGAAAAGCCCATATACGGATCAGAAATTGAGTCTTCATTGGTTTCAATACGTCCAGCAAAGCGACGGCTATAGCTCGGATCATTTTCAATCGTGACGGTAAAATCGTACCAACCACCAAACTCAGTCATGTCCCAACTCAATTCTTTTTCAGTCGCAGCCGTTTCAATTTGCCAGCTCTTATTCGGTAGGTAGGCATTGGCTTTGACCACCAGTTTTATAGGTTGGGTAGCATCATTGCGGACTTTTAGGAAAATCTTTGGATCACACTCTTCCATACAGACACGAACTTCTGGAAGGGCTTGAATTTGTGCTAGCTGAGCCAAATTTCCCTTAAAACCGCGATGAAAACCATTTGGCCCCAATACCCATAAATCATATTGATTGTCTTTGCTTTGCCAAACATCATCCAGTTGCTTACCTGCTTCCACCATATAACGGCGTGGAACTGCTTCTAAATTCAATTTGTCATAGACATGAAACACGGCTGCATGTGTGCCCGTATTTGAGAACATCAATTTCACAGTTTTAGCCACGGCATCGACTTTGGCACTGCTATGCAAGACATAAGGCAGTGCACGCGATGGACGAATCCCCATGTCCTGCACTGGATCGGTCTGACTGAGCGGACGGCTGACCTGAGATAAACTCTCCTGTGCTTTACGAATCGCATCGGCCTCAGCTTTGCTCTTCTTACCAGATAAATCTGGCATAGGGAGTAAATTAGGGGTTTTAAAATTAAATGCCGAGGTTAAATCACCACAGACTGCACGACGGTACGGACTGATATTCGGCTCTTTCACATCAAAACATTGTTCCAAGAAACGAATTACTGAAGAGTGATCAAACACTTGGGAATTGACCCAACCACCACGACTCCATGGTGAAATGATATACATCGGCACACGAATCCCCGGCCCATAGACCCCGACCCCATTACTCACTTTTGGATCGGTGAAATTAGGCTGCCCATTCGACGCTTTAGCATGCGTTGCATACTCATACGACATCTGTTCTTTGCTGAGCGTCGATTTGCCATATACCGTGCCTGAAGCATCCATTGAAGGTGCACTTGGTGAAGGCACATGGTCAAAGAAACCATCATTTTCGTCAAAATTGATCAAGAAAACGGTTTGGCTCCACAGCTCAGGACGCTCTGTGAGTGCATTGAGAACTTCTTGGATATACCATGCTCCCTGTACTGGGCTTGATGGCCCTGGATGCTCACTATAGGTTGCGGGTGCGACCAACCAACTCACTTGCGGTAATTGCCCTTTAGCAATGTCTTCTTTAAATGACCCTAAGAAACCACCATCTGGCATGGTGTTGGCAATGCCTTTATACAAAGGTTGACTGGCATCAATTGCTGGATCATAAGCTGGGCAAATGGTGCTGTTATTGACTGGTTTTCCTGATAACTCATTGGCACGACGATACTTTTTAAATCCCGCTAATGGATTATCAGTAAAGTTATCAGGCATGTTTTGATAAACTTTCCAGCTTACGCCTGCTTGCTGTAAACGCTCAGGATAGGTGGTCCAGTCATAGCCTGTGGTCGATGGGCCAATGGCATCTAAATCATTCACCACACTGGCAACATTGGCACCTGTTGGACCATTGGTTCCTGTCCAGATAAACATACGATTTGAGTTAGTGCCCGTGTGCATCGCGCAGTGGTAAGCATCACATAGGGTAAAGGCATTGGCTAAAGCAAACTGAAATTCAACTTCTTGTTGCTTGTAATAGCCCATCGATTGCGGTTGCTTGTATTGAACCCAACTACCCATACGACCATGATCCCAAGCATATTGCCCATCGGTCCATGAGTGTGGTGTACCGCTGACACGCTGTGCATTACCACGGCTGCTGTCTAAGTGATACGGATAGACCTTATTCTTATTGGCATCATACTGTTCCCAGACTTTACGACCTTGACTTAAAGGAATGGTAAAGCGGTCACCGAAACCACGTACACCTTTTAGCGTGCCAAAATAATTATCAAAAGAACGATTTTCTTGGGTCAAAATCACCACATGTTTAACGTCTTTGATGGTGCCTGTTTCTACCTTAGCATCAATCGCAAGTGCCTTTTGAATACTCATTGGGAAACTGGTGAGTGCTGCTGTACCAAACAAGGCTTTGGTTGAATTTAATAAAAAATCACGACGATTCATTGGTTTATTTCCTTATTATTATTGTTTATGGTGCGCAGTGAATTTTGCAGGTAGATGTAGGCGGCTTTGGACTTGGTATAGGATTATTATTGTTATCGCCATCACTGTCGTTACAGGCACTGAGTAACAAGCAACTGCTGCTGAGCAACGCTAAAAGGAAATTTCGCATTTGACTATCCGTTAAATATCAGTGCAGATAGTCAATACAATCTAAATGACAGTTCAATGATGATTTGATCGCAATTCGATGACAAAACTGGATAAAAAAAGGCGGTCTAAAAAAACCAGACCGCCCGCACTATCAACTGGAGTTTACCAACCGAGTGCCTGCTGTTGCTTCTGAATCAATTCCGCGATTCCTTTTTCTGCAAGCTCTAACATGGCATTGCACTGCTGGCGCGTAAACGGTTTGTCTTCTGCCGTTCCTTGAATTTCAATAAATTCGCCAGCCTGTGTCATCACCACGTTTAAATCGGTTTGGCAATTTGAATCTTCTTCGTAACATAAATCGAGTAAAACTTCGTCTTGATACATCCCGACTGAAATTGCTGCGACTAAGCTTTTTAATGGATCCTGTTTAATTTTCTTGTTGCTGAGTAATACGTTCATCGCATCAACCAAAGCCACTGCTGCGCCGGTAATTGCTGCTGTACGTGTTCCGCCATCCGCTTGAATCACATCACAGTCAATCGTAATGGTGTTCTCGCCTAATTTCTTCAAATCCACCATGGCACGTAAGCTACGACCAATTAAACGTTGGATTTCTTGGGTACGACCCGTTTGCTTACCGCGTGCCGCTTCACGATCACTGCGAGTATGCGTTGAGCGAGGTAACATGCCATATTCAGCCGTTACCCAACCTTGACCTTGACCTTTCAAGAAACGAGGTACTGAGTTCTCAATGCTTGCGGTACACAACACTTTAGTATGACCAAACTCAACCAAAACTGAGCCTTCTGCGTAACGAGTAAAGTTACGGGTAATTTTGACCTCACGTAATTGGTCTAATGTTCTTTGGTCAATACGCATAACGATTCCTTAAAACTATGGCACAAATATCATTGCGCCATAGTATATCTCAATTACACGTGCTTCCAGTTTTACTTATTCGTTACAATTCACAGAATTAGTCTTCACTTAAGCAAACTTAAACTTCGATTTGAGATTCGTCCAAGTTTGAGCCACTTGTGCAGCCATATCATTTGGCAAAGAACATCTTGCTAAACGAACCCAAACCGTCCAGAACTGCTTCATAAAGTTGGCTTCGTTGTAGTTCACGCCATATTCAGCACATAAAGCTCTGATTTGTGGTGCAACTTGCTCATAACGATTGGCAGGCATATCTGGGAACAAATGATGCTCAATTTGATGGCTCAAATTACCACTCATAAAGTGCATCCATTTACCGCCAGTAAAGTTACTCGAACCACGAATCTGACGGAGATACCACTGTGCTTTGGTCTCATTCTCAGTATTGTCTGCTTCAAAGGTTTCCGCATCTTCAGTAAAGTGACCATTAAAAATCACGGCTGACGACCATAAATTACGCATGATGTTTGCAACTGCATTTCCAGCCAATACTGGAATAAAGTTAATCGTTGCAATTGCAGGGAAAAACACATAGTCCTTTAACACCTGACGCGTCGCTTTTTTACGGAAATCAGATGCATCTGCCCAAACCTGTTTCCAAGTTTTGGTTTTATAGACCAACGCATCTTCCAAATGCAGGTTTTGTACCCCGACATACCATTGGAAAAAGAACATCAACTGTAAAGCCAACGGAATATTGGCCAAATGACGCACTTCCCATTTTTGATCTTCTGTCACTCGTAAAATGCCATAACCGACATCATGGTCTTTACCGACAATATTGGTATAAGTGTGATGCATATAATTATGGGTATAGCGCCAGTCATTGCCTGAACAGGTATTATCCCAATCGTAGTCTTCGCCACGCAAGCTTGGGTCATTCAACCAGTCAAACTGACCATGCATCACATTATGTCCAAGCTCCATGTTCTCTACGATTTTAGACACACCCAGCATGGCGGTCCCCAGCAACCATACAGGTGGGATCCAGCCACCGAACATCAACATGCCGCGTGAGGCGATTTCGGTATAACGTACGAAGTTACGCACTTTATAGATATATTTTGAATCCTGCTCACCGAGATTTTGCATCACATCTAGACGTATTTGCTCGACACGGCGACCAAACTCTTCGACTTGTTCAGGGGTTAAATGTGCTGACTTTGATACGGTTTTAAATTCTAATGCCATATTCATTGTACTAATCCTCAAATATCTTTGTTTTTATAGGTCAATCGTGACTGGGCTTAAGGCCTGGCTCACACATAACTTGATTGGACGATTCGGTTGATCATCAATTTCGCCTGTGACCACGTTCTGCGTCACACCACTGACTTTGGTACAGCTACAGCGGTTACAGACACCCATACGGCAACCATGTTGTGGACGTAAACCTGCTTGTTCTGCACTACTTAACAGATTGGTCGTTGCAATAAAATTCTGTTGCGCACGACGGAAACTAATGGGTTGAGCTGCACTTGAATGTTCAATCTGGATCGGTTGGAAAAACTCTTGATGGAAATTTCCAGCCGCATCCTGTTGCGTATAAATGTCTTGCGCTTGGCGCATCATGCTGTGGTGACCACACGCATAAGCCTGCATCTCTTTAAAATTTGGAACTAATTTCTCTAACAATGCTGCATCTAAATGCTGTTTTTGCTCTGCGGTATTAAAGAAATGATAGTGCAACTGTGGATATTGCTCAGCCAATGCCAAAATGTCCTGATGCAACACTTCTGCACGGTTAAAATAAACCACATGAACCTGTTCAAGCTGCTGTTGTAGCGCTTGTTGCAATAAAGAATAAATCGCGGTAATACCTGAACCTGAAGCAATCAGTAATGCAGGTTGCTGCCCTTGATGTAAGACGAAGTCACCTTGTGCCTGTGAGATCTCGAAACGATCGCCTACACACAATTGTTGTGCTGCTTTCGATACCACACCTTGAACTTTAATCCCAAGACGAATTTCGCCCTGTGGTGTGACATCAATAATTGAGTAACTACGTTGTTGATATACCCCATTGATCATCAAGGTAATCAAAACACTATGACCTGCTTGGACTTGGCTAAAATCAAAATTATGATTTGGCTTTACAGTCAATAACACCATATCCGAGCTAAGTGGCTGTACGGCGGTCACTTCTGCAAGAATGCGTTTCCAAGCAAAGGTTGGCTTTATTTTTTGCAAAATAAAATCAACAAAATCTTCTCGAATCCAATGTGGCTGATAACTTAACTCTGCGTTCATACGTTCCTCGTTTTGTATCTGGCTATTTATTTTGAGTGAACAAATGTTCGTGTAGTGAACATGTGTACACTATATTTATTTGTGCTCACTGAGTCAACACTTGTTCACTAATTTTTTGAATATTTTTTATACTTTTTAATAAGCCATTTAAAATAAGGAAAAAAATTAAAATTTGCTCAGGCTTTGAACTCATATATAGCAAGCGTTGATCAGTGAAAGATCAAAAACATTGGCATTTAGCAATGGACAAGGACTAAAAAGTTTCTGTTTTTTTTGCTAGACTCTGCTGTACGGTTTCAACGAGTCTTATTCATGTCGATTAGAGATGAACGAAAACAACAGAGTCGGCAGGCTCTACTAGATGCAGCACTTCATCTCAGCACTGCTGGGCGCTCATTTAGTAGTATTAGCTTGCGTGAAGTTGCTCGCGAGGTTGGTTTAGTCCCAACAGCGTTTTATCGTCATTTCCAAGATATGGACACACTGGGCCAAGAACTGGTTGATCAAGTCTCTTTGCATTTAAAAAGCTTGATCCATCAATTAGGACAAAGCTATTTGAAACACAGTGGCAGTGCCAAAACCCGCACCAGTATTGAACTTTTTGTACAGGCAGTGAATCATAGCCCGCAACAATGGCAATTTATGATTGCAGAACGTTGGGGTGGCTCAGAAACAGTCCGCATTGCGATTGCACGTGAAATTGAGTTTCTGATTGAAGACCTCGCCATTGATCTATGCAAACTCGAAACCTTCAAACACATTAAAGAAGCCAAAGACTTGCAAGTCTTATCTACGATTTTGATTAATATGTCGTTTACGTGGGCAATGACGTGGATCAATTTACCAAAACAATTCACGATTGATCATCTACTCGAACAACAGAACCTATTTATCGACAATGCAGCGACTCAAGTCCGTTTACTCTTCAGTGGCATCTCCAACTGGGAACCACAAAACGCTTGACCTGATCCAAACCAAAGTTTGATATATAAAAGCATTGCTTAGCGTTATGATGCATTAGACACTAATGCAAACGCAGTCTAGAACACTATGAGGAGCTTATAAGCATCATGAATCCTGATCGTCATACTCAGTTCTTAATTCGTAAAGAAAAAATTTTGCAGGTTGCGGAAAAGCTATTATTAGAAAACAACCAAGAAATGACCTTAGATGAACTGGTTGCGGAACTGGATATTGCCAAAGGTACGCTATACAAACATTTCCGTAGCAAGAATGAACTGTTGCTGGAATTGATTATTCAAAATGAAAAAGAAATTTTAAAAATTTCAGATAAATACAATACCGATGTCAAAGAATACGCACCGCGTTATATGCTTTATCACCTAACCTCACCTAGTCGTACCATTCTACTGCATCAGCTAGAAGAACATCTGACCATGACTGAGTCGAAGTTAAAACATTTGTTTGATGAGCTGTATGCGATTCGCCAGCAACGCATTGTTTCATTGAAAGATATGACTGAAAAATATTTAAAATCACAGAATTATGATATGTCGATTCGTGATTACCTATCTTATATCTGGTCACTGACCTACGGTGCAGCATTATTATTAAACTCAAGCTATTACCAACGCTCGATTGGTTCACGTGAGAAGTTGATTAATCTTTATGTGAATCAGGCTTTGTCTCTACCGACACAGAAAGTTCAGATTGATATGAATGATTTTTTATAAAAATCAATTTCATATAAAATTTTTTACACAGTTAGCTAAAAATACTCAGTGAGATACTAAACTTCATTGAGTAATCTCAAGCTGCTCTAAAAACATATCTGAATTGAAACCAAATCTTATTTTTATCTGCTTACATTCTATAAAGTTTTCATTTATCTCTTTAAAATCCATTTTCTGCCTTTTTAGGAGATTCGTTATCTGATATTTAGAAAAATTAGATATATTCTCATTCCATAATATTAGTTCATGGGTAGGCTTAATAATTACACTACTTACTATTGAAATATCAGTAAGATTATCAACGTCTTCAGTATAAAATCCTATCAATAAGCCTTGATAAAAAAGAAAATTTTCTAAATTTCCACCCATCCAATCTTCATAATACAATTCCGTACCAAATAACTTTTTTATATTTGCGGCACTAGTTCCCAAAATGATAGGGCCAACTCCGTGGAACGGACTAATCACGAACCTCATTATTTTATTTACACTCGACCTTTCAAGAGAATGCCCACCAAAAGAGTATGACATTCTCTATTTTAAAATGCGTAAATTATTTTGCTTTACGCTCTTTTTCTAACAAGTAATCAACCACTTGAGTCACTTTACCATCTTCACCTTGAACCACATATTTACCATTCACGACTACGGCAGGAACACCCGTCAACTGGTACTGCTGCGCTAACTTATTCGACTCAGCAATTTTTGCCGTAATTGGGAATGAGTTAAACATGCTGTTAAATTTCTGCTCAGGTACACCATAACGCGCAAAGAATTTTGCTTGAGAGGCTTGGTCAAAGATTTGCTGACCGCCATCATGAATGGCATGGAACAATGGAATATGGGTTTTCTTGCGTACACCCAGTGCTTCTGAAACGTAATAACCACGTGCACCTTGCTCCCAGACTTTATTCATCGCCGCAGGGGTACGTAAGAAATAAACGTCTTTTGGAATTTGCTTTAACCATGTTTGCATATGTGGTTCAAGCTTGAAGCAGTGCGGGCAGCCATACCAGAAGAACTCACGTACTTCGAGCTGTCCAGCAGGTGCTGAAGTTTTGCCTGGGTTGGCAATCACGGTATAGTCTTTACCGGCCACAAAATCTGCTGCCATCGCATTCATTGAGAATGCCAACGCAACTGCACTTAAACCACCTAATACTAACTTTTTCATTGGCTTTGCTTTTCCTCTAAGCATTTTTCGTAAGTTTATATGCTAAATATAAAACAAACACGAGCAATTCGTTTTGCTTCTGTGAAGTTTTTTATTGGATTTATCGCTTTTTTTGCCAGAATCGCTACACTACCAACAGATTAAACCTAAATAATCATCCTAATATAGAGGTGACACCATGTCGCAATTGAATGTTGACCCACAAGAAATCGCAAAATTTGAAGCATTGGCTGCCAAATGGTGGGATCAACATTCAGAATTCCGCCCACTGCATCAAATCAATCCCTTACGTTTAAACTGGGTGGATGAACGTGTCGGTGGCTTGGCTGGCAAAAAAGTACTTGATGTCGGCTGTGGTGGTGGCATCTTGGCTGAAAGCATGGCACGTCGCGGAGCAGATGTCCTTGGCATCGATATGGGCGAAGCACCCCTTGCTGTAGGTCGTTTGCACGCAGAACAAGACAATGTACAAAACATTGAATATCGTCAAATCCCCGTTGAACAATTGGCACTAGAGCAAGCAGGTCAATACGATGTGGTGACCTGTATGGAAATGATGGAACATGTGCCTGATCCAGCGTCAATCGTGAAAGCCTGCCAAACCTTGGTAAAACCAGGCGGTCATGTGTTCTTCTCGACTATTAACCGTAATCCTAAATCGTATTTATTTGCGATTATTGGCGCGGAATATGTGCTGCGTTTATTGCCTAAAGGCACGCATGATTATCATAAATTCATCCGCCCTTCAGAAATGGCACATGATATTCGCAATGCAGGTTTAACGCTGAAAGAAATGACAGGCTTGCACTACAACCCAATTACCAAACACTATTGGTTAGCGCCGAATGTTGACGTGAATTACATGGTGCATACCACCAATACAGGTGCCGAATGAAAGCGGTTTTATTTGATCTAGATGGCACATTAATTGACACTGCCGCAGACTTTATTCGTATCATTCAACAAATGTGTCGTGATGAACAACGCCCTGTGGTTGATGCTGATACCATTCGTACACAAGTATCGGAAGGTGCTCGTGCCATGGTGAAGTTGGTTTATCCTGAATTAGAGGTCACAGACCCCGTGTTTTTGGCACATCGCCAACGTTTTTTAGATGTATATGGTGACAATATTGTGGTCGATACCGACCTGTTTGTCGGCATGTACCCATTACTTGAAGAACTGGAAGCACATCAAATTCCATGGGGAATTGTCACCAATAAGCCTCGTGGTCTAAGTGAGTCTCTTTTGGCAAAATTGGATCTGACTGAACGTTGTGCAGTCTTGGTTTGCCCAGAAGATGTCAGCAAAACCAAACCAGATCCAGAACCGATGTATTTGGCTGCAAAGCAACTCGAGCTTGATGCGAAAGAGATTATCTATGTCGGTGATCATCCACGAGATATTGACGCAGGTCGTCATGCCGATATGTATACCATTTTGGCTGCTTACGGTTATTTGCCAGTCGAATCCCGCGATGATCTTGCTGCTTGGCAAGCCGATGCCATTATTCAAACCATTCCTGAACTGCATCAGCTGATCAAACAGAAAATCACTGTATTGTCAGAAAATCAGGGTATGATGAATTAAATTTTTAAGATAAGAATAGGAGGCATAACAATGAAATACTCAGAATATCAACCTCGTCCAGATTTATTGAAAGATCGTATTATCCTGATCACAGGTGCTGGTGATGGGATTGGTCGTGCTGCTGCGATGAGTTATGCCCTACATGGTGCAACCGTTGTATTACATGGTCGCACCTTGAATAAACTTGAAGTGATCTATGATGAAATTGAAGGCTTAGGCGCACCACAACCTGCTATTTTGCCGCTACAACTGTCAACGGCATCAACCCATGATTATGAACTGTTGGTGAGCACGCTAGAGCAACAATTCGGCCGTTTGGATGGTATCCTGCATAACGCAGGCATGCTCGGTGATCGGGTTGAACTGGCACATTATCCTGTCGATGTTTGGGATGATGTACTCGCAGTAAATTTGCGTGCACCGTTTGCCCTCACTCAAGCCTTGTTGCCTTTATTAGAGAAATCTGAACATGCCTCGGTGGTGTTTACCAGTTCGAGTGTTGGCCGTGAAGCACGTGCGCTTTGGGGTGCCTATTCAGTGTCTAAAGTGGGCACTGAAGCCATGAGCAAAATCTTTGCGGCAGAAAATACCTATCCAAACATTCGTTTTAACTGCATCAATCCAGGTGGTACGCGTACAGCTATGCGAGCGAAAGCCTACCCAGAGGAAGATCCAAAAGTGCTCCCAACTCCAGATAGTATTATGCCCGCCTATCTGTACCTCATGGGCGATGACAGTTTAGATATGAATGGCCAAAGTATTGACGCTCAAGCTTAATTTCATCCTTACAATAATTCTAAATAACATTGGACACTGACCTTAAAACTGCTTTTTTCAGAGAAATGTGTGAAAAATCTTCATTGTTTTAAAGGAATAATGAATCGATCTTCACAGTTTCTCTGCATTTTTAACGTACAGTAGTTCACATGAGAGACATCCGAAGTCCATAAGGTGCATCATGAAAAAATTTTTCATTATCTTGGTTTTAGGTTCGACAACCCTGTTCAGTAGCCTGGGGACTTTTGCAGGTCCACATGATCGCGATGATGATTCGCGTGGTGGCGGCTGGCAAAATGGTCGTGGCTTTGATCGTCCAGATGGTGAAAATCGTCAACGTGAACGTCGCATGCGTGAAGAGCGTGGTGTCGAACGTTTAAAACAGCATCGTTGGCAGGAAGGCTATGTGATGCCACAGCACTATCGCGGTAACGGTTATAAAGTCGACTATAAAGACAGTAATCTGCCTCGCCCAGGGCGTAACGAACAGTGGTACAAGATCAATAACGACTATATTTTAGTCAATTCCGATGATAACAGCATTATCCGAATCATGGGCTTCTAGGTCCTTTTTACTGGTTCAGCAGAATTAAAGTTGAATCATTGCTTTAGGAATAGATTTATCTTTTGATTTTTTTCGTTAGAATCAGAGCAAGTGCTGCATATCTGAGATCCACATGGCGAAGCAAATGACTGAAAATTCACATAGTACAACAAAAGATTATGTGCATTGGTTTCGCCACTCCGCACCTTATATCAATGCACACCGTGATAAAACCTTTGTGCTGATGTTCTCTGGTGAAGCAGTTCAACACGAAAATTTCCAACACATCATCCATGATATTGCCCTATTACACTCTTTAGGAATTCGGTTAATTTTGGTCTATGGTGCACGTCCACAGATCAATCAAAATCTGCTTGAACGCAATATTGAAACGCCATTCCATCAAAGCCGTCGCATTACCACACGCGAATCCTTACGCGGTGTCATGAATGCGGTGGGTTCCATTCGTCTAGAAATTGAAGCCCTCCTCTCCATGGGTTTGGCGAACTCACCGATGTATGGTGCTCGCATTGATGTCGTCTCTGGCAATTTTGTCACGGCAAAACCGTATGGAATTCGCGATGGCATCGACTTCCAACTGACAGGTGAAGTCCGTTCCATTGATACCGATGCCATCCAACGTCATTTAGACAATCACAATATTGTTTTGCTTGGACCAACAGGTTATTCAACCACAGGTGAAGTATTTAATTTACTGGCTGAAGATGTGGCAACTAAAACAGCGACGGCCTTAAAAGCAGATAAACTGATCTTCTTGGGTGAAAAACAAGGCTTGATGAATGAACAACAACAGTTATTACGTGAATTAAGTCCACGCCAGCTTGAACCCTATATTCAACAAAACCAACAACAATACCCAGAATTTTCCTTACACCTCAAACAAGCGCAACAAGCCTCTTTATCTGGCGTACATCGCGTACATTTGATTTCATATGCTTATGACGGCGCACTGATTGAAGAACTATTTACTCGCGATGGTATTGGTACCTTGATCACCGATGCCCACTATGAAGAAGTGCGTATTGCCAATATTCACGATGTTGGTGGCTTGATTAATCTGCTGCGTCCGCTGGAACAGGAAGGAATTCTGGTGTATCGCTCTCGCGAACGTCTTGAAAGTGAAATTGAACATTTTGCAGTGATTGAACGCGACGGTATGATTTTGGCTTGTGCAGCGCTGTACCCGATACCTGTAGGATCAGATGAAATTCGTTCTGCTGAAATTGCCTGTGTCGCAGTGGATTCAAGCTATCGAAAATCCAATCGTGGTAGCCAGATTTTGCAATTCTTGGAAAGCAGAGCCAAACAGCAAGGGATTCAGCGACTGTTTGTGCTGACCACCCGAACCGCACACTGGTTCTTAGAGCAAGGCTTTAGTCCTGCCAGCGTAGATGATTTACCTAATGCGCGCCAAGCACTGTATAACTATCAACGTAACTCTCTCGTCTTTAAAAAAGCATTGTCGTAAGCGCAACGCATACAAAAGGAGATATTTTTATTTTTGATAAAGATATCTCCGCTTCATCATTATCTCTGCTTAAGGGAGTATGAAGAATAAATTCACCAAACTATAAAATAAAAATAATATAATTAAAAACAATAATTTATTCAAAAAAATCCATTCAACACTTATTCAACCCATAGATAAGATTATGCAATTTTCTATTTTGCACTTTTCAGCATAAGCAAAGCCCGATTACTTATTTTTTATGCAATAAAAAAAGTTTTAGTTTAGTTGCTCATCTTATTTAAATCTTTTGATTTGTCGGGGAGCACAACCAACATGACCATTTCAATCCATCGTTCATGGGCAACATATAGCATCATCGCAGCAAGTCTTGCCAGTCTGATGAGTGTTGCAGGTTGTGCAAAAAAACCAGAGCAGCAAGAGACAACAAAACAAGAAACCACAACATTAAATATCGGCTTTCAAAAGTATGGCATCCTGCCGATTCTCAAAGCAAAAGGTGAATTAGAAAAAAATCTTGCTGCTCAAGGTGTCAATGTTAAGTGGGTTGAATTCCCTGCAGGCCCACAACTGTTAGAAGGTTTAAATGTCGGCAGTGTGGTCTTTGGTGAGGCAGGTGAAGCACCACCGATCTTTGCTCAAGCAGCCAATCCGAACTTGGTATATGTCGCCAACCAACCGCCTGCACCCAAGGCCGAAGCATTGATCGTGCAGAAAGACTCGCCGATTCAGTCGATCCAAGATCTGAAAGGTAAACGTGTTGCGCTGAATAAAGGCTCCAATGTTCATTACCTCTTACTCAAACTATTAGAAGCAAACAATCTCAGCTTAAACGATATTCAACCTGTTTACCTGCCACCGTCAGATGCACGCGCAGCATTTGAAAAAGGTGCAGTAGATGCTTGGGTGATCTGGGACCCATTCTTTGCCGCAGCAGAACATCAGATTCATGCCCGTGTGATCGCTACAGGCGAACACTTAGTCAGCAATCATCAATTCTATTTGGCCGACCGCCAATTTGCTGAAAGTCATCCTCAGGTTTTAACGACCTTGGTCACCACACTCAATCAAACTACGGATTGGGTCAAAGCACATCCGGATGATGCAGCTAAATTGCTGGAAAAGCCGACGGGGCTTGAGTTTAATGTCTTAAAAAGTTCCATTTCACGCATGGGCTTCGGGGTTCAACCGATTTCTGAAAAAGTCGCAACAGAGCAGCAATACGTCGCCGATGCCTTCTTTGCGCAGAAACTGATTCCGAAGCAGCTTGTGATCCAAGATGCCGTATTAAAGAACGATGTTAAATAATTGAGGATCATCATGAAGTTGCTATCTAAAGTTTCTGTTTTGGGGTTGCTGATCTCTACATTTTCACTGAGTGGTTGCCAGAAGCCAGAGCAGAGTACGGAGAAGACAACTTCAGCAACTGAAAATACGGCTGTCAAAACCCTATCCATTGGCTTTCAGAAATCCTCCCTCAATTTATTAGTTGCCAAACAACAAAAGCTATTTGAGCAAGAATTTCCGAATGCCAAAATTGAATGGCGAGAATTTCCAGCAGGGCCACAAATGCTTGAAGCTCTTGCCGTTGGTGCAGTCGATTTTGGTTATGTCGGCAATACGCCACCCATCTTTGCGCAAGCCGCAGCTAAACCATTGAGCTATGTGGCTTATGAAGTGGTTGCACCAACAGGCCAAGCTATTTTGGTACATGCCAACGATAAAATCAGCACCCTTCAAGACTTAAAAGGCAAACGTGTCGCAGTTCAAAAAGGCTCCAGTGCACACGAACTACTCGCCAAAACCCTGCAAAAAGCAGGGCTATCTTGGCAAGACATTCAACCGATTTGGTTACCTCCTGCCGATGCACGCGCAGCTTTTGACAAACAGGCCGTTGATGCGTGGGCAATTTGGGAACCCTACTTAGGTACAGCAGAACTGCAAGGCCATACCAAAACCTTGGTCGATGGCTCTGCTTTTCCAACCACTTATTCTTTTTATATTGGTAATCCTGATTTTATTCAAAAGCATCCTGATTCTGCACCAAAGCTGATTAAGAGCATCAACATTGCGGATCAGTGGATTGTGCAGCACCAAGATCAGGCACTACAGATTTACGCACAAAGTACGGGGCTGAGCCTTCCTGTGGCGCAACGTGTTTTAGACAAACGACCAAAACCATCGCCTGTGCACATCCTCACAGCTGAGGTCATACAGAGTCAGCAACAAATCGCCGATTTATTTAAACAAGAGCAACTCATTCCTGTGCAAATCGATATTCAGCACAGTGTCTGGTCTGCCCAATAAACATTGATTTCATTTTCATAAGGAACATCGACATGAATATTTTCTGGTTTATCCCCACTCATGGTGACAGTCGTTATTTAGGCACCAGCAAGGGCGCTCGTCAGGTCGATCATGCTTATATGAAACAGATTGCAGTTGCCGTGGATAATCTGGGTTATGCAGGCGTACTCATTCCAACAGGACGCTCTTGTGAAGATCCTTGGATTACGGCAGCCAGTTTAATTGATGCAACCACCCAGCTTAAGTTTTTAGTCGCACTTCGTCCTGGGCTGACCACACCAGCACTTGCTGCACGCATGGCAGCAACTTTTGATCGTCTCTCTAATGGCCGTATCCTGCTCAACCTTGTCACAGGTGGTGATGAACAGGAATTAAAAGGTGATGGACTCTATGAGGACCACAGTACCCGTTATCAAACTGCTTCTGAATATGTCAAAATCTGGCGCGAAATTCTCACTCGCTCACATACGGGTGAACCGTTTAGCTTTCACGGCGAACGTCTCAGTGTGGATGATGCAAAACTACTCTATCCACCCGTCCAAAAACCTTATCCACCACTTTGGTTCGGTGGCTCATCAGAGGCCGCAACTGAGTTGGCAGCGGAGCAAGTTGATACCTATTTGACTTGGGGTGAACCTCCTGCTGCGGTAAAAGAGAAAATTGAACACCTCCGCGCAAAAGCCGCAGCCAAAGGCCGTACTCTGAATTATGGCATTCGCTTACACGTGATTGTACGCGAGACCAATGAACAGGCTTGGGCCGCTGCAGATGAACTGATTCAATACCTAGATGATGCAACCATTGCCGCAGCACAGAAAAAATTTGCGCAAATGGATTCGGTCGGTCAGCAACGTATGGCTGCACTGCATGGCGGACGTAAAGATCAATTGGAAGTTTCTCCAAACTTATGGGCAGGCATTGGCCTAGTTCGTGGCGGTGCGGGTACTGCATTAGTTGGCGATCCTGAAACCGTCGCCGCACGTATTCAAGAATATGCAGACTTGGGGATTGATACCTTTATTTTCTCAGGTTACCCACATTTGGAAGAGTCGATCCGTTTTGCCGAACTGGTGTTCCCATTATTGCCGCTCAAAACACGTGAAAAACTGGCACAACCGCATTTAACTGGGCCTTTCGGAGAAATCATTGCCAATAACTATGTCCCTGAGACCAAGGAAGCTAAAGCCTTGATCAAGGAGGGCGCATGAGTACAAAACCTTTTTTGAATGATGTTTCACGTGGAACACAAAAAATAGGCAAAGGTCTGCTACCGTGGTTGTTTCCAATTTTACTGATTTTTATTTGGCAAGCGGCTTCAAGTTCAGGTGTATTGCAAAGCAGAGTATTACCTGCCCCAACCGCTGTCGTGAGTGCCTTCTGGCACTTACTGATCAGTGGTGAACTTTGGCAACATGTCAAAGTCAGTGCAGGTCGTGCCTTACTCGGTTTACTGGTTGGTGGTGGTTTAGGTCTGATTTTAGGGTTATTAAATGGTTCATCCCGTATTGCATCGACTTTACTGGATACCACCTTACAAATGATCCGCAACATCCCTGCACTGGCCCTGATTCCACTGGTGATTTTATGGTTTGGGATTGATGAAACTGCCAAGCTTTTTTTAGTCGCTATCGGTGTGTTTTTCCCAATGTACATCAACACCTATCACGGTATTCGTTCGGTCGATCCACAACTGATCGAGATGGGTAAAAGTTACGGACTCAATCGTTGGCAACTCTATAAAGACATTATTTTACCTGGTGCGATGCCCTCGATTTTAGTTGGGCTACGTTTCTCTTTAGGTCTGGTTTGGGTACTGCTGATCGTCGCAGAAACCATTTCTGCACAAGCAGGAATTGGTTATATGACCATGAATGCACGAGAGTTTTTACAAACAGATATCGTCTTGGTGGGTATTTTGCTGTATGCCCTGCTCGGAAAATTAGCAGATGTATTGGCTCAAGTGTTGGAACGTTATCTACTGCGCTGGCATGCAGGTTATCAAAAATAATAAGGACATAAAGATGAGTAACTTAAATTTAAACTTCTACGATAACAACCTGATTCAGCCCGTTGCTGAACCAGAAACCATAACCTCGCCAGACAATGGTGCTCATATTCTGATTGAGCAACTGTATAAATTTTATGGTGAAGTCAAAGTCCTTGAAGACCTTGATCTGAACATTCAAGCGGGTGAGTTTGTTGCCATCGTTGGCCGTAGCGGCTGTGGTAAAAGCACCCTGCTCCGTTTGATTGCCCAACTCGAAAAAGCCAGTTATGGCGAAATCAAGTTCCAATCCGCTCGCAATTTCCGTGAAGGCATTACCAACCACGATATTCGTGTCATGTTCCAAGATCCACGCCTGTTACCATGGAAAAGTATTATACAAAACGTACAATTGGGTTTGCCTAAAAATCAGCATCAGCTTGCAGAAGCATTGCTAGAAAAAGTCGGGCTAAAAGACAAGGCGACGCAATGGCCAGCTCAGCTCTCAGGTGGACAACGCCAACGCGCTGCGCTTGCACGGGCGCTTTCCCATACACCCCGTATTTTGTTGTTAGATGAACCACTCGGCGCTTTAGATGCACTGACCCGTTTGGAAATGCAGAACCTGATTGAGCGCCTTTGGAAAGAACAAGGCTTTACCGCCATCTTGGTTACGCATGATGTTAGTGAAGCTGTGCAATTGGCTGATCGAATTATTCTTTTGGATCAGGGGCATATCGCCCATAGTTTTCAGGTCAATCTACCACGACCACGTAAAAAAAGTATTGCATTCGCTCAACTGGAGCAACAAGTCCTCGATGCGGTTTTAGCCACCTAAAGCCGCATTAATTTGCACTAAAATGTGACCAAAATAATAAAAATATAGTGCTCTTTCCTCCTGATCAGAAAAAAATTATTTACAAAATATGTATGCATTTTTTTAGATTTCAATAATTATCAAATACATCGTTTGCATTGGCCTAAAAAGTATATTTTTTTCGATAAAAAATTTTTGCAATTGTGCACAAATCCGACAATTTATCTTACAATGTCAATGACATTTTTTGAATCAAGCTCGCAGATGGAACAGAAGAAAAGTACACAAAAGCGCAATCAACTGCTGAATGCTGCCCTAGATGTTTTTTCCGTCTATGGGTTTAGTGGTGCCAGTCTGGATGAGATTGCACAACTTGCAAATATGCATAAATCGAATATTTTCTATTACTATGAAAATAAAGAATCGCTTTATGTCGAAGTGCTCACCACTGTATTGCAAAAGTGGCTTGCACCCTTACAAACCTTAGAGTCTGAGCTTGAGCCTACTGAAGCACTCACTCACTATTTGATTCAAAAAATTGAAAGCTCACGTGATCAGCCAAAAGCCTCTCGTTTATTTGCACTCGAAATCATTCAAGGTGCCCCGCATATTTTACCAATCTTAAAGGGCCCTTTGAAAAAGCTATTTAAGCGTAAAACCAAGGTGATTCAAACTTGGCAAGAACAAGGCAAATTGTCGGCAGAGGTCGACCCAGAATTATTGATTCTCAACATTTGGGCCATCACTCAAAACTATGCTGATTTTTCAACGCAAATAGAAATGGTCACAGGTAAAACATTACGCAACCGTAGCATGTTTCAACGCACCATCGAACATACTATTCATGTAATGTTATACGGCGTATTGCCACGTTAAATTTTCTTTAAAAGCCTTAATTTTATCGATTGAAATACACTAAAAAGCGACTTTGTTAGTCGCTTTTTTCTATTCTATACATGATGAAAAAAACCGCTCATGTGTGCTAAACCCTAGAATGGCTTAAAGTATTTCACGTAAGGCGTATTGTGTTAGTTTGAGGAGATCTTCCAAAGCATCTATCGGGTAAATTGCTGCTCTAACATTGTTTTCCCCCACTGATTCCCTTCCCATTCCTTTGTCAGCTTAAATCCAAATAATTCGTAAAGTTTACGAGCTGCATCAAGACCACTGAATGTCCATAAGTGCACAGCAGAGAATTCTTTTTGATCACAAAAAGCGATCGCTTCTGCTAATAGTCTTTTTCCAATGCCACTGCCTCGACATCCATCATCAAGAATAAACCAACGTAGATGGGCCTCTTTATTTCCTAAATCTTGCCCATCTATAGCGACTGAACCGACGATCTGATCATTCTGTATTGCAAGCCAGATGTTATTGCATTCTTCATGTAGTCGTTCCGAAAATTCAGCAAGGCCTGTTGCAACTTTACCTTCAAAGAAATGTCCAAACCCATAGTTTCTTGAATAGTAATTTCCGTGCATCTCTGCAATGCGACCAATCATTCCTGCACGGTATCCAGATACTATTTCAATATTTTTATTTACCTCAGTAATCGGATCACTTCGGCAAGCAACTAGAGCGTCTGCATAAGATCTGAGGCCTTGAGCTATTTGTCTTTGTTGAGATAGTGCTAAATTTTCTATAGCTTGAATAACCCTCATTTCACCATATTCATTTATTTTTTTTGCCGTACTTCGCCCTTTATCTGTTAATTGAATTGACTTAGACCGGCCATCATTCACTGCTTGAATTTCCTTAATTTCACCAGCATCAATTAACTTAGCCAGCATTCGACTCACACTAGATTTTTCTAAGCCTAATATTTGTGCTAATTGGATGGCAGTCATAGATCCATTATTTTCAATCTCCAATAATGTATGAACCGCTGAAGGTGAATATTCTGTAGCGGCAAGAGTCGCACTCATAAAACCAAGTTCACGAACCATAATTCGGGAAGATCTACGAATTTCTTCAATTAATTTATTATTTATCATAGTTACACCTTCAAATATGGTTGTACTATACAACTATATTTAAAAGTGTAAGTCAAATGTTTAAAATAATGGTTGCTCTACGGTTTAAAAATAATATTTTTAATTTCAAAACTTATTAATAAATTCAAGTTTATCCATGCATACAGCTGCATTATGCCTTTGCATTTAAAAATGTGCCTGATACAACGCCAATAATTTTTGTGCGCCAAGCAACAGGTTCTCTTCCCAGTCCAGATGCGCAGTATCATTGGCACCATCAGTAATATATTTGACTGAAATCAAACGTACCCCAAGCTTTTGACACACTTTGGCTAAGGCGTAAGCTTCCATATCGACTAAGTTACAGCTGACCTTTGGAACACCTGTTTCAAAAGAATCACCCGTTCCACAGATCCCTTTAGGTAAAAGCTCAAAATGCGGTTGGGTATGGATCTCCGCAGGAATCTCATCATCCATTGGTGTCACACCCACGGCAAAACCTAAAGGCGACACATCCATATCGCGCTGCACGAAAGTAATCACCTCAACCAGACTATGTGCATCGAAGTGCGAACTGCCTGCACTGCCTAAATTGATCAGCGTTTTACACCCCGTTTTTTGAATCACTTCAAATGCCTTGAATGCTGCATTAATTTTGCCGATTCCACTGTAATGAACGTCAATACCCGCTTGTTCAAACAAACCTTTAGATTCATTCGGCAGGGCCATAATCAGAGCAACATCAGCATTCATAGAAAAGACTCGTTCAAATCGAAATAAAGACACAAAAAAGGTGTGCTTTAGCACACCTTGATATTATTGCATCTTCTGCTGTAAGGAGACCAAACAGGGAGAGAAAAATAATTGACCACTATATGCCCCTGCCAACGTTTTCTTCATCACCAATGCCCACAAACCAACCAACAACAGACTTAAAACCACAGCCGCATACTGTAAGAAATCGATATGTAACTGATGTGCCAAGTTGAAGATTGCTAAAATAAACACACCGAATGGGAAAGTCAGTCCCCACCAACCCAAGTTAAATGGAATGCCAGTACGCATATGGCGCAGTGTGGTCAAAATCGCAATCCCAAACCACCATAAGCCAAAACCTAATAACACCAAACTTGCCACAATACCCAAGGCTGGAAGTAATGTCGCTAAGCCTTCAAAGCCCATCGCCTGCATAATACGTGGTGCTTGTTCACCCAATAATAATAATGCCAAGGCCCCTGTTCCAATCGGTCCTAGACATAACCAGCTTGAAATCGCCACTTCTTTTTCCGGCAATTGGTGCAAGGCCAAACGTAACATCAGAATCGTTAAGATCGCAAAAGCAGGTAATACAGAAATACCCCACAACACATAGCCTGTGATCAAAATCGTTAAAGCATGCTGATCTGCTGCTAAATGCTGTAATAGCAGCCCCGCAGAGCTGGCAGCGACTTCACACGCCACGATCGGGAGTAACCATACCGCAGTCATACGATGTAATTGATGATCTTGGCAGCTAAACATACAAAATGGCACTACCCATGCAATCACCACCGCAAGAACAACATCGAAGTACCAAAGGTAAGTGGCAATTTGTACAGCAATATCGCCATATAAATGGGTACCGAAACTGAGAAAACCATTGGCAATCGTCGCTAAGCCCATCGGAATCGCACCGAGGAATAAACTCATGTTGGGGTGAGTAAAAATATGCTTGGCTTCAGTCGGAAATAAAATCCAGCGTAAGATATAAAGCACACTAAAGGTGCTAAATAACAAAATATTAAATTGCCATAATTTAGTCGCAAGCATAAATAAGACAGATGAAGCGAAAGGCAGCTGTGCTAAAATCATCGCCACTACACCCGTTCCCATGGTTGCAGTAAACCAGTTCGGGGTAAAATGGCGAATTACATCGGTGCTCTGCTCTAGCTGATAAAACGGCTTTTTCATCTCTATCTCGATATCAAGCGACTATGCAGCTATTTTAACGGAACATATAAATAAGAAAAATTGATTTATTTTTATTTAATGAATCAATTTAATTGATATAAAATCTCTAAATATTGAAAATTTCCTGTGTAAAAACACAACAACAAGACGAAACGCTGAGAATATGGCAATATATAGCCTTTGCAAAATCACTGTATTTAACGCCCATGAAGTTGCTTCGTCTCAACGCATTATCGCCAGATTTTCAGTTACCCCCAACTGCGGTAACGATTGGCAATTTTGATGGTGTCCATCTCGGCCATCAAGCGATGATTGCTCAACTCAAAACGTTGGCTGAAGCGCAAGGCTTAAAAACATTGGTGATGATTTTTGAGCCACAACCACTTGAATTCTTTAAAGGTTATGATGCACCTCCTCGCATCAGCTCGCTCAGAGAAAAAGTAGAATATTTAACTGAGCTCGGTGTGGACTACATTGCAGTTGCGAAATTTGACCAATATTTTAGAAGTTTAAATGCCACTGAATTTGCCGACCTACTTAAATTAAAACTCAATGCACAAAGCTTGGTGCTGGGTGATGATTTTCATTTTGGGAAAGACCGCCAAGGCAACAGCGAATTTTTACGCGACTATGGTTTTGATGTCACCAATTTAAATACCGTGGCTTTAAATGATGAACGTGTCAGTTCAACTCGTATTCGTCAGGTCCTTCAACAGGGTGATCTGGCATTAGCGGCAAAACTATTGGGCCGTCCTTATAGCATCACAGGCCGAGTACAATATGGCGATCAGATTGGCCGTACCCTTGATTTTCCAACGATTAATGTTCGTTTAAACCGTCACAAACCCTGTTTAAACGGAATTTATGCGGTGGATGTGGTCTGTGAAAATGCCTCGCTGAATGCAAAAATAAAACATTCAGATCCTGCTCTTAACGGTATTGCAGGCTATCAAGCTGACAGTTTGTTTGGTGCAGGTCATGTGGGGACTCGTCCAGCCATCAAACAAGACCAGCCAGAATGGCGATTAGAGGTACATTTCCCTGATGTTTCTGCTAATCTGTATGGCTTATTGATGCGGGTAACCTTTCTTCACTATTTGCATGGTGAACTGAATTACCCTTCGCTTGAAGCCCTCAAAGCCGGAATTGATGATGATGTGCAAAAGTTACGAGACTATCGTACTAACACAGCTGAATTTCCTTTTTAAATTTAATTTTCATTTGTAATACATGTCAGTTTACAAACTGATCAAACTGGAAGAAAACTTGCATGAGCGATAAGCAAACTCCTGAAAATGCAGTGGATTATAAAGCCACACTCAATTTGCCAGCGACTGAATTTGCCATGAAGGCAAACTTGGCTGTACGTGAAGCCAAATGGTTAGAAGAGTGGTATGCCGACAACATTTATCAGCAGATTCGTGAAGCGCGTATTGGCAAGAAAAAATATGTACTGCATGACGGCCCTCCATATGCCAATGGTCAAATCCATTTAGGCCATGCAGTCAATAAAGTCTTAAAAGACATCATTATTAAAAGCCGCGTTTTAGATGGCTTCGATGCACCATATGTACCAGGTTGGGACTGTCACGGCCTGCCAATCGAACTAAAAGTCGAAGAAAAAGTCGGTAAAGTGGGCGTTAAAGTCGATGCCTCAACTTTCCGTAAGGCTTGTCGTGAATATGCGTATACGCAAGTCGAATTACAGAAGAAAGACTTTGTACGTATGGGCGTTTTTGGTGATTGGGACAATCCGTACCTGACCATGAACTTCAAGCAAGAAGCTGACATCGTGCGTGCACTTGGCGCCATTGCCAAAGCAGGTCATATCGAACCGGGTTTAAAACCTGTGAACTGGTGTATGGACTGTGGTTCTTCACTGGCTGAAGCTGAAGTTGAATACGAAGATAAAAAATCAGATGCCATTGATGTTGGCTTCACGGTTGTTGATCTCAAAGATCTCAGCACACGTTTGAATGTTGATGTTCAAGATGCGACAGATATCGTGATCTGGACCACTACACCATGGACCTTACCTGCCAACCAAGCAGTCGCGCTACACGCTGATATCGACTATCAATTGGTTCAAGTAACCACTGACCGTGGTACTCAAAACTTTATTTTGGCCAAAGATCTGGTTGAATCTGCAATCGAACGCTACAAACTGGAAAATCCAGTCGTGCTTGCAGATTTCAAAGGTGCTGCAATTGAAAATCTGTTATTGCAACACCCACTGTTAACAGATCGTCAAGTACCTGTCATTTTAGGCGAGCACGTGATTGCAACCAGTGGTACAGGTGCAGTGCATACCGCACCTGGCCATGGTGTAGACGATTACAAAGTCGGTTTGCTTTATCAGCTTAAAGTTGAAAACCCTGTCGGTGGTAATGGTGTTTATTTACCAACATCGCCAATTTTTGCAGGTGAGCATATCTATAAAGCCAACCCTCAAATCATTGAGGCATTGGGTGCACTCGGTCGTCTGTGGGCGCATCAGCCAATTAAACACAGCTACCCACACTGCTGGCGCCATAAGACCCCAATTATCTTCCGTGCGACACCGCAATGGTTCATCAGCATGGATGCCAATGGTCTGCGCCAAAATGCCTTGAATGCGATTGAAAATGATATCGAATTTGTGCCTGATTGGGGACAAAGCCGTATTCAGTCGATGATTGAAGGTCGTCCAGATTGGTGTATCTCGCGTCAACGTACTTGGGGCGTGCCAATTCCATTTTTCGTGCACAAAGATACCAATGCATTGCACCCACGTACGCCTGAATTGATCGAAGAAGTGGCTAAACTGATCGAACAAGAAGGTATCGATGGTTGGTATAACCGTGAAGCGAGTGAGTTCATCGGTGCGGATGCAGAACAATATAATGCGGTACGCGATACCTTAGACGTTTGGTTTGACTCTGGAACTACACACTACGCTGTACTTCGTGAACGTGATGATCTACAAGATCCAGCAGACTTATATCTTGAAGGTTCAGATCAACACCGTGGCTGGTTCCAATCATCGTTGTTAACCTCAATCGCGATCAATGAGCGTGCGCCATATAAAGGCCTACTCACCCACGGTTTCGTGGTTGATGAGAAAGGCCGTAAGATGTCTAAATCATTAGGCAACATCATTACCCCGCAAGACATTATCAAAGATATGGGTGCTGATGGCTTACGTTTCTGGATCGCATCTGCTGACTATCGTTACGAGATGACGGCTGGTAAAGAAATCTTTAGCCGCGCATCAGATGGTTATCGTCGTATTCGTAATACTTTACGTTTCTTGTTGGCAAACTTGAATGGCTTCAAACCATCAACAGATGCTTTACCAGTCGACCAGTTGATTGCATTGGATCAATACATCTTACAACGTGCTGCTGAGGTTCAAAAAACCATCCAGCAAGCCTATGAAGAGATGAACTTCCATATCGTCACTAATGCATTAACAAGCTTCTGTATTAATGACTTGGGTGGTTTCTACCTCGACATCATCAAAGATCGTCAGTACACCACCAAAGCAGATTCACAGGCACGTCATTCTGCGCAAACTGCGCTGTATCATATCGTGCAAGCTTTTGTTCGTTGGATGTCACCGATCCTCAGCTTTACCGCACAAGAAGCTTGGCCATTGATTCCAGAACAAACTGGAAAATATGTATTTACCGCTGAATGGTATGACATTCCAACTGCATCAACAGCAAACTTACTGTCTGAAGCAGATTGGCAAACATTGATTAGCGTAAAATCAGCAGTAAATAAACAGATTGAAGCGGCACGTAACGCTAAACTCATTGGTAGTAACCTATCTGCTAAAGTTGAACTTTGGGCAGATGAAGCATTACAAACATTGTTAAACCAATTGGCTGATGAATTACGTTTTGTCTTGATTACCTCTCAAGTCATCGTTCACCCTTATGCTGAACAAGGCGAAAGCACAGACCTCGAAGGTCTGCGTGTCCAAGTTTCGGCGGCAGACGGTGAAAAGTGTGTACGTTGCTGGCATGTATTGCCTGATGTAAATACACACGTTGGTCATGCTGGTTTATGCGCTCGTTGTATTATCAATGTCACTGGCAGTGGCGAAGTGAGAAAATATGCATAATTCTGTGCAAACAAGCCCAACAAAAAAAGGCTTATTCCAATTTTACCCACACAACTTAATGTGGCTTGGACTTTCAGTCCTTGCTATTGTGTTGGATCAATGGACCAAATGGATTGCAAGTTCGCATTTAAACTATGCGGACCCTGTTCCCGTTCTGCCGTTTTTAAATTGGACACTGCTGCATAATTATGGCGCAGCATTCAGCTTTTTGTCTGATGCAGGCGGCTGGCAACGCTATTTCTTTACCTCATTAGCAGGTTTTGTTTCGGTAATTTTTGTTTTCTGGCTGATGCGTATGCCTAAGAAAATGATTGTATTACCGATGGCAATTGCGTTAATTCTTGGTGGAGCAATTGGCAATCTGATTGACCGTGTCAGCTTAGGCTATGTGGTCGACTTTATTCATGTTTATTATCAAAACAGCCATTTTCCAGCCTTCAATCTTGCGGATAGCTCAATTACTCTAGGCACGATTTTGCTGCTGATCGATACTTTCTTCTTAGAGAAGAAACGCAACCAAAATACGGATGCATAAGATGAACGAAATTATCCAACCAAACGAAGAAATTCGTATTCAAGATGGCTCAAAAGTCGACTTACATTTTTCTGTATCGGTTGAAAATGGTGTTGAAATCGACAATACCCGTGGTCGTGAAGAGCCTGTCAGTCTTGTGATTGGCGATGGTAACCTGTTACCTGGGTTTGAAAAGGCTTTATTTGGTTTACGTGCAGGCGACCGTCGTACTGTACATTTACCGCCTGAAGATGCTTTTGGACCTTGGAATGCAGAAAATATCCAAATCTTTGATACGGTTAAATTTGAACAACGCCCAATCGTTGGTCATATGATTGAGTTTGAAGACAAGGCCAAAGCAACGCTGTTTGGTGTTGTAAAATCGGTCAATGATGACACCACAGAAATCGATTTTAATCATCCACTGGCAGGCAAAAATATTACTTTTGAAGTGGAAATCTTCAAAGTCACCCCAGCAGGCCAGCAAGGCATCAAATTGATGTAACAAAAAAGCTCTCAAATGAGAGCTTTTTTTATCGCCTAAAAAAAGTATAAGATCATTTAAAGGCATTCATTTTTAAAATCAAAGCAATAACACAGGAATTTAAACATGCTGATTTATATTATTGTTGGAAGTGTTCGGGAAGGTCGTACAGCGATCAAAGTCGCAAATTGGGTACAACAAGCGACAACTGAACTCGCATTAAAAGATATTCAAACCGAAGTTGTTGATCTTAAGGAATGGGACTTACCGCTCTTTGCAGGTTCTCATCCACCTGCGACAGGCATCTATGATCAGCCGAAACAACAGCAATGGGCGGATAAAATTGCGCAGGCACAGGCCTTTATCTTCATTAGTCCTGAATATAACCATGGCTATAGTCCAGCACTGAAGAATGCCTTGGATTATGTGGGTAAAGAATGGCAAGGCAAACCTGCAGCCTTTATTGGCTATGGTTCTACCAATGGCTCACGTTCAATCAGTCAAATTCGCCAAGTAACCTCAAGCTTAGGTCTAGTTGATCCCAATGCCGTAATTGAAATTCGCGACATCTTTAAACGCAATAAAGATGAGAACTTTGAAGCCAATGAGTTTGAAGTGAAAGGCTTAGCGGCTCTCGTTGCCAAATTACAGAAATATCATATCGCTTAATTGTAAGCCTAAGCGTACGTTGATTAGATCGATTTACGTCTATTCCACTTTCGACTTGATCGCTAATATATAAAGCATAGAGAGACAGGAAGTCTCATTGAGAATAAGAACAGACACAGGATGTGGTCGTTAATAGGATATCAACGACATAAACTGAATATGAAGAAGCCCCGTCAGGATGATGGGGCTTCTTTTTGTTTATTCTTTCTGCTTTATCCGTCCGTATCAGCTATACCATTCATTGGGTATCATGTTAAACACTTTAGTAGCTGAGCCAGTAATCGAGTGCACGTATTGCATCTGGCTGATTAATATAATCACCTTCTGTTGCAATGAACTTAAGATAGGCAATAATAACATTTACATGTTTAAGGGTAAGCTCTGAAAACTGCTCTAGGATATACTCCCCCAGACCAGGGTAATAATTTTCTGCTTGCGTTGGATCTTGCAGTGAGGATATAGTACACAAAACAAAACTATCTTCCCAAATCGGTCGCTTGTAGTACCTAACAGAATGACGCATAAATGCTGGAAGATAATATAAAAACTCATCACCTTTCATATGAGCTAGCTGGCAACCGCACTCCTCCAACTCTGAATCAGAAATTTCCTGCCATATCTTGTCGGTACACCGCATTCCAGCAATATTCCATTCTGCAGCAGATATTTCTTGGGAAAGACCTTTCTCATCGGTTATCTTGAACTGACGAAGCGATGTTTTAGGTCTTTTAACATCTGAAAATGCAACCTCAATTTCCTCAATAAGTTCTTCTTGATTCACTTTCATGCACCTAACTAATCACCGTTAAATGGATCTAATTACAATAACGAAGATCGACTTATAGTGATTGACTATAATTTAAACCAAGTAATAATTTCGAGGCTACTTCACGTAAGTTTTTACCAGCAAAATATAACTTCTTATCTATATCAGTGTAAAATAAAATTTGCCATGCTTATTAATCAGTACACTTATATTTAGTGATAATGAGCTAAAGCTACTAAGACTAAATATCCAATACCGCTAACCTCAGCATATACCCCATTTAATTTTTCGAGAAAAGTGATATCACTTGCCTCACATTCTCATCTTCTTGAACGTCACCAATATGTAAACCAGAATATTCAGACAAAATTTCTAATACTCTCTTTTAAAGATCACAATCGATAGCAAAATTATTTTCAATTATTTGTAAGTGCCCTTTAAACCAACCTGTATCTTTGAATAATTTATATGTATTCATCCTTTTTCATTTTATGCCTAACTACAGTTATAAGAACTGCACGCCGTATACTAACACTATATTTTAACTGCCATTAAGCATAGCAAGAATATAGCATAATCAAATTTACACTTGGCTGACAGAATATTTTCTTTTCTTCCGTCCAATAAAAAACACCCCCAACCGTTAGGTTGGGGGTGTTTAGTATTTAAAAGCTGGCGATGACTTACTCTCACATGGCAAGTGCCACACTACCATCAGCGCTAAGAGGTTTCACTTCTGAGTTCGGGAAGGGATCAGGTGGTTCACTCTTGCTATTGTCGCCAGCAAACTGTTGTGGTGCTTTCGGGTCTTAATCACGATGTATTGTCGTATGCCTTACTTACGGTCCAAAGAGTTATTAACGGATTAGATAATTGGTCTGTATTGTAACTAGTTTATTCACTAAATCAAGTTCAATCAGTTGTTTTCACTTCTGACTGTTTGGTTTTGAATCGAATTGAGCTTTATATACAACTGCTTGGGTGTTGTATAGTCAAGCCTCACGAGCAATTAGTATTGGTCAGCTTCACACGTCACCGTGCTTCCACACCCAACCTATCAACGTCCTAGTCTCGAACGGCTCTTTAGAGGAATAAATTCCTAGGGAAATCTTATCTTGAGGTAGGCTTCCCGCTTAGATGCTTTCAGCGGTTATCCCTTCCGAACATAGCTACCCGGCGATGCGACTGGCGTCACAACCGGTACACCAGAGGTTCGTCCACTCTGGTCCTCTCGTACTAGGAGCAGATCCTCTCAAATTTCCAGCGCCCACGGTAGATAGGGACCGAACTGTCTCACGACGTTCTAAACCCAGCTCGCGTACCTCTTTAAATGGCGAACAGCCATACCCTTGGGACCTGCTTCAGCCCCAGGATGAGATGAGCCGACATCGAGGTGCCAAACACCGCCGTCGATATGAACTCTTGGGCGGTATCAGCCTGTTATCCCCAGAGTACCTTTTATCCGTTGAGCGATGGCCCTTCCATACAGAACCACCGGATCACTAAGACCTACTTTCGTACCTGCTCGACTTGTGGGTCTCGCAGTTAAGCGCGCTTTTGCCTTTATACTCTACGCGTGATTTCCGACCACGCTGAGCGCACCTTCGTACTCCTCCGTTACTCTTTAGGAGGAGACCGCCCCAGTCAAACTACCCACCAGACATGGTCCTCGCCCCGGATTACGGGGCAGAGTTAGAACCTCAACATTACCAGGGTGGTATTTCAAGGACGGCTCCATTAGAACTAGCGTTCTAACTTCAAAGCCTCCCACCTATCCTACACAAGTAAGGTCAAAGTTCAATGTCAAGCTGCAGTAAAGGTTCACGGGGTCTTTCCGTCTAGCCGCGGGTACACTGCATCTTCACAGCGATTTCGATTTCACTGAGCCTCTGCTGGAGACAGCGCCGCCATCATTATGCCATTCGTGCAGGTCGGAACTTACCCGACAAGGAATTTCGCTACCTTAGGACCGTTATAGTTACGGCCGCCGTTTACTGGGGCTTCGATCAAGAGCTTCGCTTACGCTAACCCCATCAATTAACCTTCCAGCACCGGGCAGGCATCACACCCTATACGTCCACTTTCGTGTTTGCAGAGTGCTATGTTTTTAATAAACAGTTGCAGCGGCCTGGTTTCTGTGGCTGCCAATAGCTCAGGGAGCAAGTCCCATCACCGTCAGCAGCGTACCTTCTCCCGAAGTTACGGTACCATTTTGCCTAGTTCCTTCAGCAGAGTTCTCTCAAGCGCTTTGGTCTACTCGACCTGACCACCTGTGTCGGTTTCGGGTACGATTCCTGTGTAACTGAAGCTTAGAGACTTTTCCTGGAAGCATGGTATCAGCCACTTCACTGTACAAGTACAGCTTGCTATCAGTTCTCAGCATAGAGTACCCCGGATTTGCCTAAGATACATGCCTACAACCTTCCACCT
>NZ_KE007351.1:0-255059 GCF_000400715.1 Acinetobacter genomosp. 15BJ
CAATAAAAAACACCCCCAACCGTTAGGTTGGGGGTGTTTAGTATTTAAAAGCTGGCGATGACTTACTCTCACATGGCAAGTGCCACACTACCATCAGCGCTAAGAGGTTTCACTTCTGAGTTCGGGAAGGGATCAGGTGGTTCACTCTTGCTATTGTCGCCAGCAAACTGTTGTGGTGCTTTCGGGTCTTAATCACGATGTATTGTCGTATGCCTTACTTACGGTCCAAAGAGTTATTAACGGATTAGATAATTGGTCTGTATTGTAACTAGTTTATTCACTAAATCAAGTTCAATCAGTTGTTTTCACTTCTGACTGTTTGGTTTTGAATCGAATTGAGCTTTATATACAACTGCTTGGGTGTTGTATAGTCAAGCCTCACGAGCAATTAGTATTGGTCAGCTTCACACGTCACCGTGCTTCCACACCCAACCTATCAACGTCCTAGTCTCGAACGGCTCTTTAGAGGAATAAATTCCTAGGGAAATCTTATCTTGAGGTAGGCTTCCCGCTTAGATGCTTTCAGCGGTTATCCCTTCCGAACATAGCTACCCGGCGATGCGACTGGCGTCACAACCGGTACACCAGAGGTTCGTCCACTCTGGTCCTCTCGTACTAGGAGCAGATCCTCTCAAATTTCCAGCGCCCACGGTAGATAGGGACCGAACTGTCTCACGACGTTCTAAACCCAGCTCGCGTACCTCTTTAAATGGCGAACAGCCATACCCTTGGGACCTGCTTCAGCCCCAGGATGAGATGAGCCGACATCGAGGTGCCAAACACCGCCGTCGATATGAACTCTTGGGCGGTATCAGCCTGTTATCCCCAGAGTACCTTTTATCCGTTGAGCGATGGCCCTTCCATACAGAACCACCGGATCACTAAGACCTACTTTCGTACCTGCTCGACTTGTGGGTCTCGCAGTTAAGCGCGCTTTTGCCTTTATACTCTACGCGTGATTTCCGACCACGCTGAGCGCACCTTCGTACTCCTCCGTTACTCTTTAGGAGGAGACCGCCCCAGTCAAACTACCCACCAGACATGGTCCTCGCCCCGGATTACGGGGCAGAGTTAGAACCTCAACATTACCAGGGTGGTATTTCAAGGACGGCTCCATTAGAACTAGCGTTCTAACTTCAAAGCCTCCCACCTATCCTACACAAGTAAGGTCAAAGTTCAATGTCAAGCTGCAGTAAAGGTTCACGGGGTCTTTCCGTCTAGCCGCGGGTACACTGCATCTTCACAGCGATTTCGATTTCACTGAGCCTCTGCTGGAGACAGCGCCGCCATCATTATGCCATTCGTGCAGGTCGGAACTTACCCGACAAGGAATTTCGCTACCTTAGGACCGTTATAGTTACGGCCGCCGTTTACTGGGGCTTCGATCAAGAGCTTCGCTTACGCTAACCCCATCAATTAACCTTCCAGCACCGGGCAGGCATCACACCCTATACGTCCACTTTCGTGTTTGCAGAGTGCTATGTTTTTAATAAACAGTTGCAGCGGCCTGGTTTCTGTGGCTGCCAATAGCTCAGGGAGCAAGTCCCATCACCGTCAGCAGCGTACCTTCTCCCGAAGTTACGGTACCATTTTGCCTAGTTCCTTCAGCAGAGTTCTCTCAAGCGCTTTGGTCTACTCGACCTGACCACCTGTGTCGGTTTCGGGTACGATTCCTGTGTAACTGAAGCTTAGAGACTTTTCCTGGAAGCATGGTATCAGCCACTTCACTGTACAAGTACAGCTTGCTATCAGTTCTCAGCATAGAGTACCCCGGATTTGCCTAAGATACATGCCTACAACCTTCCACCTGGACAACCAACGCCAGGCTGACTTAACCTTCTCCGTCCTCTCATCGCATTACACAGAAGTATTGGAATATTAACCAATTTCCCATCGACTACGCCTCTCGGCCTCGCCTTAGGGGTCGACTCACCCAGCCCCGATTAACGTTGGACTGGAACCCTTGGTCTTTCAGCGAACGGGTTTTTCACCCGTTTTGTCGTTACTCACGTCAGCATTCGCACTTCTGATACCTCCAGCATACTTCTCAATACACCTTCATCGGCTTACAGAACGCTCCCCTACCACTTGACTTAAAGTCAAATCCGCAGCTTCGGCACATAGTTTTAGCCCCGTTACATCTTCCGCGCAGGCCGACTCGACTAGTGAGCTATTACGCTTTCTTTAAAGGGTGGCTGCTTCTAAGCCAACCTCCTAGCTGTCTATGCCTTCCCACATCGTTTCCCACTTAACTATGATTTTGGGGCCTTAGCTGGCGGTCTGGATTGTTTTCCTCTTGACTACGGACGTTAGCACCCGCAGTCTGTCTCCCGGATAGTACTCATTGGTATTCGGAGTTTGCATCGGTTTGGTAAGTCGGGATGACCCCCTAGCCGAAACAGTGCTCTACCCCCAATGGTATTCGTCCGAGGCGCTACCTAAATAGCTTTCGGGGAGAACCAGCTATCACCAGGCTTGATTAGCCTTTCACCCCTATCCACAAGTCATCCCCTGGCTTTTCAACGACAGTGGGTTCGGTCCTCCAGTTAGTGTTACCCAACCTTCAACCTGCTCATGGATAGATCGCCTGGTTTCGGGTCTATACCCAGCAACTAAACGCCCTATTAAGACTCGATTTCTCTACGGCTCCCCTATTCGGTTAACCTTGCTACTGAATATAAGTCGCTGACCCATTATACAAAAGGTACGCAGTCACCGAACAAGTCGGCTCCCACTGCTTGTATGCATGCGGTTTCAGGATCTATTTCACTCCCCTCACAGGGGTTCTTTTCGCCTTTCCCTCACGGTACTGGTTCACTATCGGTCAGTCAGGAGTATTTAGCCTTGGAGGATGGTCCCCCCATATTCAGACAAGGTTTCACGTGCCTCGCCCTACTCGTCATCATTGTGTGTGCCCTTTCGTGTACGGGAATATCACCCTCTACGTTCGCACTTCCCAGAGCGTTCCACTAGAACACACACAACTTAATGGGCTGCTCCCCGTTCGCTCGCCGCTACTAAGGGAATCTCAATTGATTTCTTTTCCTAAGGGTACTGAGATGTTTCACTTCCCCTCGTTCGCTTCATAAGCCTATGTATTCAGCTTATGATACCCGCCTTATAGCGGGTGGGTTCCCCCATTCAGAAATCTCCGGATCAAAGGATATTTGCCGCCTCCCCGGAGCTTATCGCAGGCTATTACGTCTTTCATCGCCTCTGACTGCCAAGGCATCCACCACATGCACTTAATTACTTGACTATACAACCCCAAACAGTCGTTAACACATACAAGTGAGTGTTATCGTTGCAAACTTAATTGCTACTATCTGTTGTCTGTGAATTTAATCACTATACAGCTTCAATCTAATTCATATACCAAAACGCTTGATTCAGTGTTTTTGCTAGTTCTCAGATTAATTCTTCATCTAACTGAAATACTTACGTATTACCGTTAGTGTCAAATTAATCGAGTTTGAACAATTTATTTCAGACTCAATTTTCTAATCTGTTAATGATTAACTACCACCTCGTCGGTGAGTAGTAAACTGTGATAAATCACAGAAGTTAATAAACCAAGATCATTCGATCTTCTTATTTATTAATTTCTATAAGCTATCTTTGGAATTTAACTTTCGTTTTCTACATTACTTCGTAATGTATGGTGGAGACTAGGAGAGTCGAACTCCTGACCTCCTGCGTGCAAAGCAGGCGCTCTACCAACTAAGCTAAGTCCCCAGCTTATCACTTAATGAACGACATATCTTTCAATCTAAGCTACTGCAATCAGATTTGGTGGGTCTGACAAGACTTGAACTTGTGACCCCACGCTTATCAAGCGTGTGCTCTAACCAACTGAGCTACAGACCCTCAGATACATCTTCGAAGAACAACTTGTTGTGGATTCTTACCGGTCACCAATCTTTCGTTAAGGAGGTGATCCAGCCGCAGGTTCCCCTACGGCTACCTTGTTACGACTTCACCCCAGTCATCGGCCACACCGTGGTAAGCGTCCTCCTTACGGTTAGACTACCTACTTCTGGTGCAACAAACTCCCATGGTGTGACGGGCGGTGTGTACAAGGCCCGGGAACGTATTCACCGCGGCATTCTGATCCGCGATTACTAGCGATTCCGACTTCATGGAGTCGAGTTGCAGACTCCAATCCGGACTACGATCGGCTTTTTGAGATTAGCATCCTATCGCTAGGTAGCAACCCTTTGTACCGACCATTGTAGCACGTGTGTAGCCCTGGTCGTAAGGGCCATGATGACTTGACGTCGTCCCCGCCTTCCTCCAGTTTGTCACTGGCAGTATCCTTAAAGTTCCCGGCTTAACCCGCTGGCAAATAAGGAAAAGGGTTGCGCTCGTTGCGGGACTTAACCCAACATCTCACGACACGAGCTGACGACAGCCATGCAGCACCTGTATGTAAGTTCCCGAAGGCACCAATCCATCTCTGGAAAGTTCTTACTATGTCAAGACCAGGTAAGGTTCTTCGCGTTGCATCGAATTAAACCACATGCTCCACCGCTTGTGCGGGCCCCCGTCAATTCATTTGAGTTTTAGTCTTGCGACCGTACTCCCCAGGCGGTCTACTTATCGCGTTAGCTGCGCCACTAAAGCCTCAAAGGCCCCAACGGCTAGTAGACATCGTTTACGGCATGGACTACCAGGGTATCTAATCCTGTTTGCTCCCCATGCTTTCGTACCTCAGCGTCAGTATTAGGCCAGATGGCTGCCTTCGCCATCGGTATTCCTCCAGATCTCTACGCATTTCACCGCTACACCTGGAATTCTACCATCCTCTCCCATACTCTAGCTGACCAGTATCGAATGCAATTCCTAAGTTAAGCTCAGGGATTTCACATCCGACTTAATCAGCCGCCTACGCACGCTTTACGCCCAGTAAATCCGATTAACGCTCGCACCCTCTGTATTACCGCGGCTGCTGGCACAGAGTTAGCCGGTGCTTATTCTGCGAGTAACGTCCACTCATCTTAGGTATTAACTAAGAGAGCCTCCTCCTCGCTTAAAGTGCTTTACAACCAAAAGGCCTTCTTCACACACGCGGCATGGCTGGATCAGGCTTCCGCCCATTGTCCAATATTCCCCACTGCTGCCTCCCGTAGGAGTCTGGGCCGTGTCTCAGTCCCAGTGTGGCGGATCATCCTCTCAGACCCGCTACAGATCGTCGCCTTGGTAGGCCTTTACCCCACCAACTAGCTAATCCGACTTAGGCTCATCATTTAGCGCAAGGTCCGAAGATCCCCTGCTTTCTCCCGTAGGACGTATGCGGTATTAGCATTCCTTTCGGAATGTTGCCCCCCACTAAATGGCAGATTCCTAAGCATTACTCACCCGTCCGCCGCTAAGTCATAGTGCAAGCACCATAACTCCGCTCGACTTGCATGTGTTAAGCCTGCCGCCAGCGTTCAATCTGAGCCATGATCAAACTCTTCAGTTTAAAATCATTAGTAGCTTATGGCTACAAATCTTGGCTCATCAATTTTCTGACTAAAAATTCGCTCAAATAAACTTCGAGAAATTTTTACCATTCAATCAATGAAATATTTTCGATTGATCAACCAGTAAAAATCCACACAAGTTGTTCTTCTATTCTCTTAATGATCTTCTCGATGATTCGTCATCATCAAGCTAGGTCGGCTATATTACTCTCAATTTCTTAAAAGTCAACAGGTAATTTAGATATTTAGCAAACTTATCAACCAATCCAAGAATCCAACCTTTCTAGCCAAATCCTTGTTTCTCAACAAGTTTTTATCTGCATCACCGCCGATGGATGTGCATTCTACAGCATTTCCAAACCAACACAACCCCCTTTTTCAAATTTATTTAAATTATTGTATCGACCGCTTATTTTTTACACAAATAAGGCTGAAAATGTGCAATTTGGTCGATTATTTGCTCAGTTTTATTTTTTTCTTGCCAGTGTAAAGGACGACAATCGATATATTCACAGTATCCAGAACCTTGATAGCTTTGTTTGTTCCACAATAATTGATAGTTAAAACTTCCTACATAACCTGCAGCTAAGCCAAATTTATAATCCCCTCGGCTTTGAGCTTGTAGCTGAAAGACGATTTCATCCTTTTCTGAATATTGCCAAATGAATTCTCGAGGCAAATACATCTCTCGGCCATTGGGTGTCTGAACTTTTGGATAAACACGTGTGACATCTAAAATGACTTGATGATCATAAAGTATGGAATTTTGCTCATTTGATTGAATTTCAATTCTAGAAAAAATAATGTTATTCCACTGATTTCTAAGTTCAGACAAGATGATCTGAAAGTCTGCACTGACCTGAATAATTTGATAGGTAAAAAAATGAAAGGCGATAAAAGGCAAGTAGATGGCTCTGGCATGTTTCAAAATGCCCTGCGCTTGGATTTGATATTTTTGTTTTTTATGAATGATTTCGCCTTCGCACTGACAGCGAACATACCAATAATCCCCAACGCCCCACTGCAAGGCTGAATGGTTTTCTATTTCAGTGCCAATATTCACTTTCAGTTGGCAACTGAGTTCTTCATCATCACGCTTAAAATAATAATTTGGAAAATCAACTTGGATTTGATCTACATCTAAAAACTGATAACGATCTTGCTCTAATTGACACTGTTCTTTGGCACTATAACTTTTGAGATGCCCGACTGTAGATAAACTACTGGCAACCAAAACAGTCGCAGTATCAATTGCCGTCGTAGCAATTGCACTCGCGTTATAACAAATAGGGATCCGAGGTTGCCCAATCAGGCTAATGAAATTTAAATAATGAAACGGTTCAGGCAAATTTGGCAGGATTAAGGCCTGATAAACAATTTTAAAGAGACCTTTGGGTGGATGAAAAGTTAAAGCATCTGACTTATTGAGGTTCAGCTGCTTTAATTGATTGTTATTCATCAATATTGGCATACTGAACCTCCGTATTTTAAGTTGTTATTTTGGCATCATTCTTTTTGGCAAATAGTGTCGTCACAAATCCTGAAAGGACATAGAGAATACAGACAATCAGTATCCCTACAGGAATGTTGTACGTGATTGCAGCAAAAATCAAGACCACAGGTAACATCACGACGAAAGGTACACGCTTACGATCCATTTGTTTAAATGAATAGTATTTGATGTTGGAAATCATCAGTAAACCCACGGCAACCATGACCACTGAATTAATCACTTGAATAACAATATCATTCAAATCAAAGATAAATGGATAATCACGTCCCACCCACACCAATGAAATTACGGTCACAGCCGCAAGTGGACTGGCAATACCAATAAAGTAGCGCTTATCCACCACGCCGATTTGCACATTGAAACGTGCTAGGCGGAAAGCTGCACAAGCCGTATAAATAAAGCAACAGGCTAAACCGATACGTCCAAGATCATGCAAGCTCCAGCTATACATCAAAATAGCGGGTGCAACACCAAACGCTAACAAGTCAGAAAGCGAATCGTATTGCTCACCAAATGCACTTTGTGCGCCAATTGCTCGAGCCACTCGACCATCCAAACCATCAAGCAATGCAGCCAAGAAAATGGCATAGATCGCTTGATTAAAGTTTCCATTCATACTGGCAATAATTGAATAAAAACCAGAAAGAAGTGCGGCTGTTGTAATTAAATTCGGCCATAAATAAATGCCACGGCGTTTCACTTTTTGTCCTTCGTGCGTATGCTCTTCTTCTTCTACTTCAAAAGTGATTCCATCAAAAGAATGATCTTCTTTGTTCAAATCAGAATCAGGTTTAAGAGAATTTGTCATTATTTTCAATTCCTCGAGAATATTTGGACGTTGATGGGTTATTCACCCACCAACCAACGCACTGCAGCATGTCCACCATTTTCACTCATGCGCAAATGTGGAAATAACCATTGTAATGCTTGATCCGCATCTTCTGAGAACTTCCAAGGTGGATTAATCACCAATAAACCACAACCATTCAATCCGACTGGGGTGTCATCTGGCCACACACAAATTTCACAAATGAGCTGACGGCGAATACCCGTTTTCATCATTTTCTTTTCAAAACGATCAATCATGGCGCGATCTTTGATTGGATACCAAACTGCAAACACACCTGTTGGCCATTTTTTATGTGCGGCTTGGAGTATTTCAACCAATTGCGGGAAATCTTTACGCTCAATTTCGTAAGGAGGGTCAATCATGACCAATCCGCGCTTTTCTTTAGGCGGAATGACACCCATCAGGCCTTCATAAAAATCACGCTCATGCAAGCCCGCACGTTTATCACGAATATTAAAATACAATTGTTGAAACACATCACGCTGCATTTCAAATATCGTTGCTTTATCAATATCACGCATGCCTTCAAGCGCAAACCAAGGTGAGCCTGGATAAGCGCCTTTACCCGAACCAGCACGCATATCTTCAACAATTTTAAGATATTGTTTTACACCTTCAGGCGCATTACGTTTAATCGAATCGTCAAGCTTGACCAAACGATGGATACCCGTTAAGAATTCACCTGATTTTTGTGCTTCAGACGTAGATAAATCATATTTACCTGCACCACCATGGGTATCGATATATCGATAAGGTTTATCTTTAGCATTTAAACGAGCGAGCAGTTGAAGCAAAAGTACATGCTTCATAACATCGGCAAAGTTACCCGCATGGAAATGGTGACGGTAATTCATGTTGACAATTATTCCTCAATTCAGCAGGTAGTTTAACATGAAAATAGGGGCCGATGACATTTCACAGATGCTTGCGACTGTAGACATTTTTTAGCTGATACAAGGCATGGTTTACGAAATTTAGTATCCTAAATGAGAAAAACATAACGCTGTAGCAGCAAAAAATATCACAGTCCTTGAGCTTCGCCTTGCGCTGCAATCAAAGCAATGCTTTGCTTTTGCTCAGGGTTATAGCTAAAACCACCCTAAACTTCGTTATGAAACTTGACAAGGGAATCGCCATTGCCTACGTTCCATGCCTCGTTTATGTCGTTTTAGCTTATCACGCAAAGCATGGTTGAAACGTCAGCAGCCCCTAAATTATTCTTTAGCGTTGATGTGATCGTCTAAAATTGCCTTACAATCAAACCTAAGTCACTGGAGTGCTATGCAAGCAACAACTCTTCCACCCGCATTAAATCTTCAGTCTTGGAATCTGGATCAAGTGCTGGATAGTCTAAATGAATTTGGTTTTGCCTTGATTGATCAAGTGTATTCAGATGAATATGTACAAGCACTTGCACATGAATGTACCTCTCATCTTGCCGAATTCAGGGCAGCCGGCATACAAAATGGCGTGGTCAGTCATATCCGCAGTGATCACATTCTATGGATTGATGGACAACTGCCAATTGCACAACAGCATTTACAGACGCTAGAGCACTTATCACAAGCATTGAATCAGGCTTTTTATTTAGGAATTAAAGAAGTCGAAGCACATTTCGCCTGTTACAACGCAGGTGAGTTTTATTCCTTGCACCGAGATAATCCACAGCAAAAAAATGATCGTATGATTTCGACCGTGTTCTATTTGCATGAAAGTTGGCAAGAGGATTGGGGTGGTCAATTACGATTGCAGGATAAGCAAGATCAATGGCATATCATCCAACCACAGCCAAATCGTCTCGCGATTTTTCAAAGCGATGTCTTGCATGAAGTACTGCTTTCCAAACAGCAACGTTTATCGATTACTGCATGGTTACGTAGTGGTGGTTCAATTTGGAATAAAGCTTAAACCCTTTAAATTCCTAAAAACACCCTTATATACCACGCATAACTGACGATTTTGGATCCATAATGTCGAATGAAACTCAACAAGTGATTGCTCGAATTGGTGAAACAGACCAACTCTATTTAGACAGCAATACTCCCGAACTTGCTTTAGAGCGTGCTGACCTACGTTTGCAATTAGTGGTACTGAGCCATATTCGTCAGGAACAATTGCATTTCTTGCAAGAAGCAATCGTGCTCATTGAGCAGGCACGTATTGAATACGATGAAATGCCACTGAGTTTATATTTGAATTTGTCCTTGCATCTAGCCAAAGCCTATATGATTTACTTTGAGTTGACCAAAGAACGACGCTTTGCCTTGATCACCCAACAAATTTTAAAACCCTTGGCTCATCATGAGCATTTAGACGTCTATTTCTTTTTGGCCTACGCATCTGCAGCTAAACAAGAACAGGCCTTAACACAACACTGGTTAAAAAAATATGTGTCATGTTTAGAACATGATTTAGAATTATTACAACTCCACCCTGCATTTAACGCGATACGCCAAGAAGATTGGTTTAAAACCTTGATTCAAAAAAAAGCTCACTAATGTGAGCTTTTTTTATGTTTGACTATCTTGTGCTATCGACATGCAGTTGTTGATTCAACTCATCAATCACGATCGCCCACTCATCATCTTTATCCCAGTGACTTTTGAGAAAATCACGCTGTCCTGCACTCCAGAACTCAGCTTCATGTAATTTTTGATCGGCAGGTAACTGATGGGCTTTCACAAAATTTTCGATTGCTACCTCATCAGCCCCAAGCCCAAGTTGTTCGAATAAAAGCTCAAGTGTCGGTTGCTGTTCAAACATTGTTATTCTCCAAATCATGTTCTTTATCGAAATAATCTAACAGCAAATCGCCTTGACATGCAGCGATAGGTCTATATTTTCTTGTTGTTTTTTGTGTTTATTGGCATAAAAAAAGCACCCTCTAGGAGGGTGCTTTCAATTTATCCAAAAGATAAATTATTTTACCATGTCAGCAATTGCTGCACGCTCTTCTTCAAGCTCATTCAGCGTGAAGTTGATACGTTCACGGCTGAACTCATCAATTTCTAAACCTTGAACGATTTTGTATTCACCGTTTTCAGTTGTTACAGGGAAACCAAACATTACGCCTTCTGGAATACCATAAGAACCGTCAGATGGAATACCCATGGTTACCCATTTGCCGTTTGTGCCTAACGCCCAGTCACGCATATGGTCGATTGCAGCGTTTGCAGCTGAAGCAGCTGAAGACAAACCACGTGCTTCGATAATCGCAGCACCACGTTTACCAACAGTTGGAAGGAATACATCTTTGTTCCATGCTGCATCGTTGATTTTGTCTTTTAAGCTTACGCCATTTGCAGTTGCAAAACGGTAGTCAGCGTACATTGTTGGAGAGTGGTTACCCCAAACGGTCATGTCTTCGATGTCAGAAACTGCAACACCTGCTTTTTGAGCAAGTTGAGTTAATGCACGGTTGTGATCAAGACGTAACATTGCTGTAAAGTTTTTCGCTGGAAGATCTGGAGCAGATTTCATTGCGATGTATGCATTGGTGTTTGCTGGGTTACCAACAACCAATACTTTAACGTCACGGCTAGCAACTTCGTTAAGTGCTTGACCTTGACCGATAAAGATTTCGCCATTCACTTTCAACAAGTCAGCACGTTCCATACCAGGACCACGTGGGCGAGAACCAACTAATAACGCATAGTCAGCATCTTTAAATGCAACTTTAGGATCATCAGTCCCGATCATGCCTGCCAATAATGGGAAAGCACAGTCATCAAGTTCCATCATCACGCCTTTAAGCGCTTGTTGAGCTTTCTCAAAAGGAACTTCAAGCAATTGTAAAATTACTGGTTGATCTTTACCTAGCATTTCACCGCTTGCAATACGGAATAATAAGCTATAACCAATTTGACCAGCAGCGCCTGTAACGGCTACACGAACGGGTTGCTTCATGTGATATTCTCCAATGAGATGCGTTTGCACGATTGAACGCTATTATTATTCAATCGAATTATCATAAACGGCAAAGATTGTACTCTAAAGCGAATACAGATGCATGTAAAAGAGAATGAATTTCAACGAAAGTCTAATAGAAAATACAAATCAAACTAGGTAAATACCTAGTAACTGCCTTTAATGGTAAATTCACTTGGGCAGCCCGTCACAATATGGCTTGCGCATTGTTTATATTGACCATTTTTCTGATAGCAGACGCGTATTTCAGTCAGGACAGAATCAAATCTCGATGACTGGCAAGTAAAGCGAATTCCATTCGGCGGTAATGAAGGATTGAGCTTGGTAAATTGCTGTCTTAAACTTTCTTTTTGTACTTCAATGGTATTCGGGCTGGTCAAATCTGCAGGGATTTTTAAACGCTCTGCAAAGTTAATAATGGTTCTAAAATATTGACTGGCATTCATCGGCATACACCCACCCACATCCTGCCATAACTGCACACGTGCATTTTCATCAGGCATGACGCGCGCAACCACCTTGGCTTGCAATGGCGATAATTTGGCCGATGTTTTAGTTGAGCAATCTCGGTTGAGCGGTACTTCAGGCAATAAACTTGCAATCGTGAGGGAATAACCTTCCAGACATTTACGTTGCTTTTGTCTTGATGAATCAAAAGAGCAAGCAGCAGGTGTCATTTGTACATGCATGACATAGCCTGCAACGTCTGGATTACTCGCAGCATGTAATGGAGCACTAAAAGAGAAGACCAAGTAACAAGCCAATGCCTGTAGCGATCTCATCAACTGCCCTTTGAGTAATTCGATTGGTTTCATCAAATGCAAAAACTTCATTGTTTCACTTAAACATCTTGGTGTGTCTTAAGGCCCACTACGTACAGGAATCGTGCTCATTCGTTTTTCTAACGATTGCGATCCCTGCCCTAATACCACACCATAATGTGTAGCGTTGGTCATGACATGTTTAACATAGTCACGTGTTTCCAATAATGGAATGGTTTCAGTGTATTGATCGGCTGCCATATTCTGAGCATCAGGCTGCCAACGGCGCGCACGATTTGGACCCGCGTTATAACCCGCTGTTGCCAATACCGCATTACCACTCAACTGACTTTGAATCATTGAAAGATAATAGGTCCCGTATCGAATATTGGTGTTCATTTCACTCAATGCCGCAGGATTATAAGTTTCACCCATTTGTCTTGCGATCAGTTTTGCCGTGTTTGGCATAATCTGCATTAAACCACCTGCCCCAACATGAGAGCGTGCGGAGGTTACAAAACGACTTTCTTGGCGCATTAAACCATACGCCCATGCTGGATCAATACCTGCATTGTAACTATGACTGGTTACATTGCTACGATGTGGTGTCGCGTAACGATAAGTATCATTATGGCGGGACGTGGTACGATCCGCTGCATAAATTGCACGATCATACCAACCGACATCATGCGCACGTTTCGCTGCAGCTAAAAGCAGACCATCGTCGTGTTGTAAATAGGCTTGGCGAACTGCCCAGTTCCATTCACGATTGGTATAATTGGCGGGCGCATTGACATCTCTTAATGCAAACGCACGTCTAAAATGGATATTTTGATTCAGGCGTTGAATATCCTGAGTGCTTGGCTGCTCATTATAAGGCTGATGGTTATAACGCTCACCTAGGCGATCTTTTGCCAACAAGTTATGGTAGTCATCACCAGCTTGTGCCAATTTGCGATAGATCTGCTGTGCCGCTTGTTTAGAACCACCATCTGAACGCTGTTCCGATGCACGTGCCAGCCAATACTGCCAGCGATCTTCCTGTTTTTGCGTCACAGACATCGCATCAATCGCACGAATCAAACTTTCCCACGCCCCGAAACGAATCGCCTGACGGGCATAAATTTCAGCTTCTTCAGGGCTAAACGGATAACCATAACTTTGGTCATAGGCATTTAACACTTCACGATTAAAGCCATTTTTCATCACGGTGGTACCACCGACATAACCAATAGTACGATACAAATATTGTTGTACGGGTTGTGGCACATCTTGAACAGCACGCTGCACATTGCCCAAAGCATTGGTTAAGTCACTATCCGCAACGCGTCCCAAGGCAAAGATTAAATAGGCATAATCGGCATCATTCGACTTCGGTGCGCTCCACAAATAACCCAATGGATTGGCTTGAATTTGATTGAACTGCGCTAAAGAAAGATTCAAGCCCATGGTTTGAGCTGTGGCGATCGCTGGGCCAGATTGACCTGCACGTAATTGTCCCCATAAGCGTTGTTGACGGTCTTGTGTAGTCATCAATGGGCTAGACAACATCAAACGCCCCAAACCATTGCATGATTCAGGTTGGGAATTGGTCGCTAACCAAATGTCTTTATATTCTGCAAAAACTAGACTATCACCTGTTTTTGCACGGACTTGTGCAACGGCACAGCTTTCTTCTTGATCTGGATTGGTGACATAACTTAGTACAGGCTTGGCATCAGCAAAGCTTCCGAGTTTGACTTTTTCTTCCACGTAATCGGCAGAGAGTTTTTCCGCCATTGCCGATTGTGGATAGCGTTGTGCAAAGCTAATGATCGAAGATGCAGGCTGAAAGCCTAGATTGGTGTTCAGTTTCCAATATTCTGGATAATAACCCAAAGCATCATTTTGCATGTCATATTGGTATTGATCGAGCAAAGCAGTGTTGCTTGCATTGGCAGCACGTAAAGCATCATTAAATTGTTCATCTAAAGCATAGACAGACGAGCATGCGATCATTCCTCCCATTGCGATAAAACAACGGAAGCTCTTCTTGTTATTCAATTTATGAGTTACGGTTGTTCTAAAATCACGCTGCTTTTTCATCTTCATCAATATCTATGCCCAATTTTGCCCTGCCATTATAGTGTAATAAGTCTGGCCTTCCACTATTGTTGTGTTATGTAAATTACTGATTCATATTCATTAAAATTCGCACAATTTTATTCATAAACTGTCCATTTTTGTCAGTTTTTTATTCTCTGCGTTCCGTTTAAAATGCTGCTATAATCCGCCGTTTATTTAAATCCACCTTGTTTAGGAGCCTGCATGACGGTTCAAACATTCATTCCCAGTGCTGTAAAAGCTGCTTCAGAAAACACTGTTACCCAGCCAATGCACACCGCTGATGTTTCAATCAAGAAATTGTTTATTGAAACTCAAGGGTGTCAGATGAATGAGTATGACAGTCATCGTATGGCAGATTTGTTAGGTGATTCACATGGCTATGTGCTCACTGACAACCCGAATGAAGCAGACATTCTGCTGATGAATACCTGTTCAATTCGTGAAAAAGCCCAAGAGAAGGTATTCAGTGGTTTAGGCCGCTGGCGCAAACTTAAAGAAAAAAATCCTGATCTAGTGATTGGTGTCGGTGGTTGTGTTGCCTCTCAAGAAGGTGACAACATTCAAAAACGTGCCCCTTATGTGGATATGATCTTTGGCCCACAAACGCTGCACCGTTTACCTCAAATGCTAGATCAGCATCACGCTCAAATTGAAAAACCAAAGAAAGAAAAAATCAAATTGGTTGATATTTCTTTCCCAGATATTGAAAAGTTCGACTTTTTGCCTGAACCACGTGTGGAAGGCTTCAAAGCATTTGTTTCCATCATGGAAGGTTGCTCGAAGTACTGCTCATTCTGTGTGGTCCCTTATACCCGTGGCGAAGAAGTGTCTCGTCCGTTGGATGATGTATTGGCAGAAATCGCAGGCCTCGCCGAAAAAGGCGTTCGTGAGATCAGCTTACTCGGTCAAAACGTGAATGGTTATCGTGGTGAAACTTTTGAAGGTGACATTTGTACCTTCCCAGAATTATTGCGTTTAGTCGCAGAAATCCCTGGGATTGGTCGTCTACGTTATACCACCTCTCACCCGCTTGAATTCTCTGAAGATTTAATTCAATGCTACCGTGATTTACCGCAAATGGTTTCGCACTTGCATCTACCAGTACAAAGTGGTTCAAACGATGTACTTCAAGCTATGAAGCGTAACCATACTATTGATGTCTACATTGATAAAATTGCCAAGTTACGTAAAGTACGTCCAGATATGCATTTATCCAGCGACTTCATTATCGGTTTCCCTGGCGAAACAGATGCACACTTTGCTGAAACCCTACAATTCATTAAAGATCTAGATTTCGATCACTCTTATAGTTTTGTTTATTCTAAGCGTCCAGGTACGCCTGCATCCGACTTACCAGACAGTACCCCTGAGCAAGTGAAAAAAGATCGTTTGGCTCAAGTACAAGAAGTGATTAAACGTTCGAGTATTGATAAAACGGATGCCATGCTCGGTAAAATTGAGCGTGTGTTGATTGAGAAGGTTTCTGATAAAGATCCAAATGTTTTGATCGGTACAGCAGACAATACACGTTTAGTGACATTTATCGGTGACGCCGCGTGGATTGGGCGTTTCGCAGAGATTGAGATCACGGAAATTAAAACTTTAAATTTAGTTTACGGAGAACTCTTGAATCTTGAACCTGACGTGGCGTAATGTAAGGGTATTCCTACAGAGCAACAAAAAGGGTTTATCTTGACTGCAGCGATTCGACGTACAGTAACGTTCCCTGAGATTCAATTGGAACGTTTGAAAAGCATGCTCGGTGCGTATAACGGGCATTTAAAACAAATCGAACAACGTTTAGATGTCAAAATTACTCACCGTGGCGATGCCTTTTATCTCGATGGTGATATAGAAGCGGTCGAAAGAGCCGAAGCACTTTTGCAACGGCTCTATCAAGAATCAGAAATTTCCTCACAAATTAGCGCCGATGTCATTCATTTGATGATCCAAGGTTCACAGACGGACCGTGAACTAATGGATGATTCAGATCAGGAACATACAGGCCTCGATAGCGTTTGGTTACAGACCCGCAAAGGGCGAATTAACCCACGTGGCGCCAATCAAAAACGCTATGTGCAACGTATTTTACAAAGTGATATTTCCTTTGGTATTGGCCCAGCAGGGACAGGTAAAACTTATCTGGCGGTTGCTGCCGCGGTTGATATGCTGGAACGCAATGAAATTCAGCGAATCTTGCTGGTTCGTCCTGCGGTAGAAGCTGGTGAAAAGCTCGGTTTCTTACCCGGTGACCTCACCCAAAAAATCGATCCCTACTTACGCCCACTATACGATGCCCTATATGAAATGCTGGGCTTTGAAAAAGTGGCCAAACTGATTGAACGCCAAGTGATTGAAGTTGCTCCGCTTGCCTACATGCGCGGACGTACCCTGAACCACTCATTTGTCATTTTAGATGAAGCACAAAACACCACACCTGAACAGATGAAGATGTTCCTGACCCGTTTAGGTTTTGGTTCACGTGCCGTGATTACCGGTGACGTCACACAGGTTGACTTACCGCGTGGGCAGCAATCCGGTTTAGCACAAGCATTACGTGTACTGGAAAATGTCCATGAAATTCATATCACCCGTTTCCATTCACGTGATGTGGTCCGCCATCAATTGGTACAAAAGATTGTGGAAGCTTACGAAGGTTGGGACAGTGAACAGCAACGCCTGTCTGCTGAAGCCCGTGCCGAACGCAAAGCCAAACAAGAAGCACTGATTGCAGAAAATGATTCTGCGGCAGATGCGCAACACATTTAGAAAAATCCCCCCACTCCCCTTAAGATGCTTTAGTCGCATCTTAGGGGGACGATTTTAAGGATCTACTTTGAAAATCAATTTAAGTCTTCAACAAGACTTTCAAGCTGCGGAATTGCCACTCAAACGTGGTCAAATCAAAAAACATATCGAAACTGCACTGCGCCATGTCGGTTTTGATGCCAATTGTGAAATTGGAATTGCCTGTGTTGATCTAGCTGAAAGCCATGAGCTCAATCTGCAATATCGCGAAAAAGACAAACCGACCAATGTGCTGTCTTTCCCAAGCGATATTCCTGAGGAAATGCTCAGCTTACTGGATGCAGAACCTTTAGGTGACTTGGTGATTTGCATTCCTGTGGTTTTACAAGAAGCGGCTGAACAACAAAAAATGCCAAGCGATCATTTCACCCATTTAATGGTTCACGGTGTTCTACATTTGCTTGGCTTCGACCATGAAACCAGCGAAACTGAAGCCGAAGAAATGGAAGCTTTAGAAATTGAGATTCTGAAAAAACTGGGGATCGCCAATCCTTACCAAGCCGATGAAAGCTAAACCAAGGTCCTATGTATATCGTTATTTTTAAAGCAACCATCAAACAACTTGATGCGACTTATTCAGAAATGGCACAAAAGCTGAGAAATAAAGCCTTGAGCCAATTTAACTGCATCAAGTTTGAAGCGTGTAGTGAAAATGGTTTTGAAATTGCATTGTCTTACTGGCATAGCCTTGAAGATATCAAGCAGTGGCAACGCGATGCAGAACATCTGATTGCTCAGCGATTAGGTAAAGAAAAATGGTATCAGGATTTTAGTGTGGAAATCTGCACAGTTGAACGTGCCTATTCGAGTCAAAATGACTTGTGAATAAGCGCAAACTTATCCACATCTTCAATAAAAAACGGCTGAATTCAGCCGTTTTTTATTTCTCAAGAGACTTAGAATTGATAGCGTAGCGTCAAAGTGACATTGCGAGGTGATCCATAGACCATGCTGTTATTACCGATACCTGCATAATATTTTTTATCAAATACATTATTCAAATTAACCTGTGCTTTGATATTTGAATCAATATCATAACCCACCATTAAGTTTGCTAAAGCATATGCATCTTGGCTAATACGTTGACTACCTTCTCCAGTATAAAATTTGCTCTTATAGTTTAGCCCACCTCCAACACTCCACTTATCCAGCGTATATTTGGTAAAAAGATTAGCACTGGTTCTTGACGACATGGTTTGAACTTCATCACCTTTCGCATCTTTGGCATTGAAATGTGCAACACCAAAACTCAGGTTCCAGTTGTCTTTAATTTCCCCATCTAGTTCAAACTCAACCCCTTTGCTTTCAACGCCATCTACACTGCGGTAGGCTTTCTCAGTGGTTGGGTTACCATTGGTATCAGGTACAAAAACACCAACTATCTCTTCTGCAACATTATCCTGCTGGGTTTTAAATACCGATAAGGCCGCATTCAACTTACCATCTAAAAACTCACCTTTTAAGCCAGTTTCATAGCTTTTTCCTTCTCTTGGATCAAGATATTGGCGATTCATATCTCTTTTATCTTCTGGCTTAAAGATACTGGTATAACTGGCATACCAAGAGTATTGATCCAGAAAATCAAAAACTAAGCCTGCATACGGCGTGACTTCATTATTAAATTCCCGATTACCTTCACCATTATCACTTTCATATTTCCAGTTTGATAAACGTACCCCTGTAATTAACTTCAATGGCTCTAATAAGCTGAACTTGCCTGCAAGATAAGCACCTGTTTGTGTGGTCTTATTTGGAGGTTGATACAAGTTATTATTCTGAATTGCGCCAATTAATGGAATATTGGGATGATCAAAATCAAGCACAGCACCTGAGGCAATCGGCGGCGTTCCTGAGTACCACTTGTCTTTCTTGCTTTGGTTATACATAAAACCTGCAACAATTTCCTGCTTTAAACCACCCAGCGTAAAGGGTGCTGAGAGATAGGTATCAATATTATTTTCTTTGGTCTGAGTGGCATCAGACCAGGTCATGAAAGAGTCGAGTGTATTGGTTGCTCTATCCAGCTTCCCCCATGAATAGAGCAAAGCCGTGTCTTGTTTTACTTCTCGATAAGCGTAGTTCACATTTAAATTAATATCGTTAAATAGATTCTGCTTCAATGTCGCAAAAGCCGTAGTGGTATCAGTATTCCAGTATGTCCAATCCGAACTCACTGATTTAGAACGATCGAAATGAGTTCGAGTACCATCGGTGTAAAATGCTGGCAATCCGCCCCAACGAACGCCATCTCTCTCCAGATTCTGATAACCCGCACCGACTGAAAGGTAAGTCTTATCAGTAATATCTGCATCCACAACCGCATAGACGACATTATTGGTTTTTTCGTAGCGATCCATATAAGAATCCGTATCCTCATGCTTCACGACGATACGACCACGGACACTGCCATCGGCATTTAATGGTGTTGAAATATCTGCTGAACTTGACCATGCATTCCATGAGCCCAAAGAAGTGCTGACATTGCCCGTCAACTCTTTAGCATTGGCATGTTTTCGAATCATGTTAATTGCAATTGCAGGATTCCCAGCACCTGTCATCAAACCATTTGCACCTTTCACCAGTTCAACCCGATCGTACATGGTTAAATCAGGATCATTGGCTTCCATTCCAACATTGCTTGGAACACCATCAAACAGATAATAGTCGACATCAAACCCACGTGCTGTTGGGTACTGACGTTCATCCCACTGGTTCACAGTCACGCCTGTGACGTTATTTAACAAGTCCTGAAACGATGTAATATTGGCATCATCCAAATACTCACGGGTGAGAACTTTGACCGATTGTGGTGTCTCTCGAAGCGATAAATTGAGTTTGGTCGACGTATTGGTACTTTTAGCGGTATAACTTTTCTTTCCTTCAGTTACAGCCAGAGCCCCTTCTTCTGCTTTTACTGTAATCGTTGGCAATTTTGCATTTTCTTTAGCTTCATCTTCTGCAAAAGCCAATGAAGGTAATAATATGGCAGCCATTGCCAATACGAGCGGGCGGGCTTTAAACAGGTTTAAAGTTGGATGTTGGTGCATGAAATATGTCCTTATTGCAAGGGAGCGGTCTTGAAAACATGCACCTCATTCCCCCGATAAATTTTAAGAAGGATGCATTCATTTTCAAAAAGGAGAGTTAACTAAAAACACATTGCAAATGATAATTGTTTTTATTATCAATTCAAGTTTTAACAAATAAATTTAGTTAATTGTTTTTATTTAATTTAAAATAAAATTAAGACCACATTAAAACTAATTAAATGATTTTTATAAATATTTATTTTTTAGTTTATCCATCATTATTTTCTAATAAGAAGCGCACCCTTCACTAGTGCACTTCAAATTCAGCATCGACCGGATCAAAACGCCAAGTCCGAATGATACGTAACTCAGAAATTTCTTTTTTCATCGTGGCATCAAAAGGTCCAAATGGTGCACCACGGCGAACCGATGCTTTGGCTGCCTCATCTAAAATTGCATGCCCAGAACTTTCAATTAAGCGAATCGCTCGGATTCCTCCTTCAGCATTCAAAATCACCATTAAGCGCACTTCACCCGCCAAGTGTTGTTGTTTCGCTTCATCAGGATAATAGCGATTCCCGTATAACTCGACTTTTTGGCGAAATTTATCTAGGTAAGCGGCAGATGCATCTTGTTTGGCCTGAATGCCATCAACCGTTTTAATCCGTTGTTTACGGCTAAAATTTTGTTGGCGTTGTAAATATTGTGCTTCTAAGCTCGCCACCATGGCAGCTTTGGCTTGAAACTGACTTTGTAGATCATCCAAGGTTTTTTTACGTTCGCTCTGCTCGGCTTGCTTTTGCCAGCTCAAAACCGTCATGAGCACTTTTTCTTCGAATTTTAACTCTCGTTTTTGCTGAATTTTTTCCAGACTTTCTAGCTCTTTTTCACCCGTAGTCGCATCGGCCTGCATCGGTGCAGGCATATCACTCGACATCCGATGTGCTTCGCGGAAGTCACCAGAACCTTTTTGATCAGCTTGCGCCAAAAAGTCTGCATCTTTAACTTTTTCAGTACTTGGACGAACGCTTACCGCAATTTCTTTGGTGGAAGTGTCAGCGGGTGACGGCATGGTAAATTGAATCGCCAACACAACCCCATGCAAAAGCATCGCTAAAGCCACTGCCCCAACAAAAATTGGATCTTGCCACCAATAAGGAGACAGTTCTGAACGAAAATTTATTTTATTCCACATGGTATTTAAGCGACAAAATGTCCCATCCCCAACGGCATAACCGTATAAAAACCAAACCAATATTCAAAATTTTACAAAAATGTGATCCACTTATAGTTACAGTGTTTCCATACCATCATTTTATGAAAATGTAGCAATTAATTTTGCTACACTGCAAGTCAGAAATTTATTTTTTATTTTTAGTGAATACAAAGATCGTGGCATTGCTTTACTCATCAATTCACTTTCTGGAACAACTTTTATGCAAACGCTAATTTCATCTGTAGTTAAACGTCTACGTAAAGTTTACCAAAAAGCAGAAGAATTCATCGAAGAAGAAAGAGAATTTTCACTTTCACAAGTTTTTGTGAATGCCACGATGGAACGTTATGTCACCGAAAATGTCGGCATTATGCAAGACCTGCACGCAGATCTTTATGATGGTTGGTTACGCCTATACACCACCCTCGATGTCAAAGGCCTGCATACCACCTTATCGGTTGATTTAAAGTTGATTCAAATGGAAATGAATCAAAATGTACAACTAATGGTGTTTGAGCAAATCAGTAATACCCAAGTGATTGAAGCCAAATTCAAAAATATCTTTCAAAAATGGGGCTTTTATGTGGCAATTTGGTACTACCAAAAATTCCGTGAAGAAGATCCGCTTGGCAAAATCCTAGAACATTTTGAAGTTGTTAAAGTCAAAGATGACTTACTCTATCTCGATTTAAATCGTTGGCTTGGGAAAAAGGCCAGCATTATCGAAACGTTGAGTAAAGTACATGTTAATCGTGCTCGTGTCCGTCCTGCGGAACTCATCGTATGGGGCAATGTTAATCTAGCTGCAATTTTGTATCCGCCAAATGATAATGATTTTGATGAGCATGACTTAGAAGATACCGAAGTCACCCCAATTCAGCAAAAAGATCGTAAACGATAAAATGCACCTCATTTAGGTAGTACCCCATTTCTCATGAGGTGCTACCTAAAATACACATCTTCATGATTTATACGAAAAATTAACAAGCGCTTAGTAAAAAACCTGATCTTTTCTTCATAATCTACAGGCATAATATCTTTAAATCGTAATGATAAATGAGCGATTCAATTCAGTATTGCTCAAAGGATATAGTGTTATGACAAAGAAATTATTGAAAGTACTAGGTCTTACTTCGGCTACCATTTTCAGTGCGAGCGTCTCTAGTCATGCCTTGGCAATGGCGCCTTTCCAAGCCAGCTATCAATTCAGCTACAACAATAAAAATCTAGGTTCAGCAACACGTACTCTTTCTCAACAAGGCAATAACTGGACCTATCAATTCAGTGCTAAAGCTGGTGGCATTGCTTCTGCATCTGAAACCAGTCAATTTAGTTTTGCCGATAATAAAATCAACTCTCAGAAATTTAGTCGCAGCAGTAAAATCTTAATTCACAACAACACGATGAGCATTAACTTCAATCCCAATAGCAAAATTGTGAATACCAAAAAAGATGACACGGCACGCTCATTTGCATGGCAAGCAGGTGCTTTGGATGAACTCAATGCTGAACTGCAAATCCGTGAGGATTTGAAGAGCAATTCATTGAAAACCAAGTATCTGATTGCAGATGCGAAAGCCATCGATGAACGTCGCTTTGTTAAGCAAGGCACTGAGAACATCAAAACCCCTTATGGCACATTCAGCACCATCAAAGTGGTCATGCAGCATGATAAACCTGAGCGCAATACCGTGTTCTGGTTAGCACCAAAACTCGATTACCTTCCTGTAAAAATGGCACATAATGATGGAAAATCATCATATGGTCTGCTATTAACAGGCTATTCGGGTAAAACAAACTAAGCATCTGGTCAATTTTGGCTTGCATTTTTTTCGATGCTTTTTAAAATATGCCTTTGCTTGAACAAGCATCCGTTTAGAGGATTCTCCCGTGTACGCTTTAGAACAGAAAATCTTAAATGAAGGTATCGTTCTATCTGATCAGGTTTTGAAAGTTGATGCTTTCTTAAACCACCAAATCGATCCTGTGTTGATGCAGCTGATTGGTAAAGAGTTTGCCGCTCGCTTTAAAGATGCAGGTATTACTAAAATTATTACCATCGAAGCTTCAGGTATTGCACCTGCAATCATGGCAGGTTTAGAGCTTGGCGTTCCTGTTATTTTTGCGCGCAAATACCAGTCATTAACATTGAAAGACGACCTTTACCGTTCTAAAGTGTTCTCGTTTACCAAACAGACTGAAAGTACCATTGCGATTTCAAACAAGCACATTAGTTCAAGTGACAAAGCACTTGTAATTGATGACTTCTTGGCAAATGGTCAAGCTGCGTTAGGTCTAATTGACTTAATTCATCAAGCAAAAGCTGAAGTGGTTGGGGTGGGTATCGTGATTGAAAAATCATTCCAACCAGGCCGCGATGTATTGCTGGAAAAAGGCTACCGCGTTGAGTCGTTAGCGCGTGTTAAATCTTTAGAAGATGGCAAAGTTACTTTTGTTACTGAATAAGATTCAGCACTGATAAAAAAGCGGATGAGAAATCATCCGCTTTTTTTATTTAACAACAATCCCAGTTATATAGCACTTTGGAAAAGTCTCGTTTCTTTAGATCTTCTGGATGAATAAAGAAATTCCCCACACCTGAATCACCCCACATAATCTCATTTTCTGCATCATCGGTATCAAGCTGAAAAAGCAGTACATAATCTTGAACTTTTTCATTATATTGACGTGGATCGGTCTGAGTAAAATACGGATAACCACCTAAACGATGTCCACTTGCGGAAGCAACTTCATCATAAGGTTCTATAAAATCATCTTCGAAATCACCACCTTCGAATCGATCTTCAAAATCGTATAGTTCATCGACGCCTAAAATCTTCGGTGCAAAGGCAAAATCACCAAGGCTCATTGGCTGAGAAGTGAGATTAAATTCAATCGCGTACTGTCCCGTAAATGGTAAATAATCATCTTCACTCAGCAGAACTTCTGAGAAGTCCTGTTTTAATTGTGAAACATCCTCCAGTACATGATCAAAGTACAACACTTTAAAACCCGATTGCTGCTGTTGGTCATCAAAGTTCATTCCATACAAATCATCAGCAGCGATATAGAATTGTAGAATTCCCTGATTTGGAAAATTAGGTAAATTAGGGATTTCAGCAAAATTAAATTGCGCCAATAAAGCCAACGGATTGCCATTCGAGTCGACTGGATATGTCGCATCCAGCGGTAAGTAAGGTTGTCCCCCAATCTTACTTTGCCATAAAGTTAATTCATCACAGGGTGTCAGTTGCATGGTGACTGTTGGCAGAATAGTCGCCGAGATTTTTTCTAGGTATGGCTGCAAACTGTTCTGTAAAGTTTCTGGTTTAAAATTCATTTTGTTGCTTGTCCATGTACTTATTTATAGAACTTAATATAAAACAAGCAGCTAAATTTAAACAGAGCACAAAGTCTATACTACGACAGTTAATGACGCTCAATTGACCCATTATTTATCACATAAATTCTGATAAGATGAGCCCGATAAAAATTTGCGATTAGGAATCACGATGCGCACTTACTTAGACCTTTTACAACATATCCTCGACAATGGCGGCGACAAAGGCGACCGTACTGGCACAGGTACACGTTCAGTATTTGGTCATCAGATGCGCTTTGATCTTTCTAAAGGCTTTCCACTGCTCACCACAAAGAAAGTCCATTTTCGCTCTATCGCCATTGAATTACTTTGGTTCCTCAAAGGCGATACCAACGTTCAATATCTAAAAGATAATAAAGTTTCGATTTGGGATGAGTGGGCAACCGCAGAACAAACTGCCCGTTTTGGTCGCCCTGAAAGTGAGCTTGGTCCAGTTTATGGTCACCAATGGCGTAACTTTGGCGCAACCCAAAATGAAGATGGTAGCTACCAGCAGGATGGCTTTGACCAGATCAAATGGTTGATCAATGAAATTAAAACCAATCCCAATTCACGTCGTTTGATTGTGTCAGGCTGGAACCCAAATGAAGCAGGAAAAGTGGCATTACCACCTTGTCATACCCTGTTCCAATTTTTCGTACAAGACAACAAACTGTCATGCCAGCTCTATCAACGCAGTGCTGATGTGTTTTTAGGTGTCCCGTTTAATATTGCCAGCTATGCCCTACTTACACATATGATTGCTCAGGTCTGTGGTTTAGGCGTAGGTGATTTTGTCTGGACAGGTGGCGATACGCATTTATATGCCAATCACTTTGAACAGGCACAGTTACAACTTAGCCGTGAACCGCTACCGTTGTGTCAATTAAAACTAAATCCTGAGATCACTGATATTTTCGACTTTAAATTTGAAGATATTGAAATTGTAGGGTATGAATCACACCCAGCAATTAAAGCACCCGTCGCAGTTTAAATCGATTAGTTAGAGAGAATATAAAATGGCATGGCAAGGCACTGAAGTTGTCCACGTAGTTGCAATGGATAAAAATCACTGTATCGGTAAAGGCAATGCTTTGCCGTGGCATATCTCTGCTGACCTGAAACACTTTAAAGCCATTACCCAAGGTGGTGTAGTGATTATGGGGCGTAAAACCCTTGAATCTATGGGGCGTAGCCTACCGAATCGTGTCAACTGGGTGATTACGCGAGACCCTGAATGGCATTTTGATGGGGTTAAAGTCGCTCACTGTATCGAAGATGCGCTCAATGGTGCACTTACAGATGCACAACAGGCTGAAAAAGCATCCTTATTTATTATTGGGGGTGGAGAGATTTTTACGCAAACGCTCGCTATTGCTGATCGTTTAGAATTAACTCACGTTGATCTCGATGTTCAAGGTGATGCGCATTACCCAAAAATCTCCGATAACTTTCACAAAGTAAACTCGGAACAACATACTGATGAGAAATCAGGGGTTACTTTTGAGTTTGCGACCTACCAAAAATAATAATGGATCGCGCTTGCCATGCACAATATTGGATCCCGTGAGTTTTTCATCGCTTTAGGCATCGGGCTTTTACACAGTCTGTTTACCTTGTGTGTGATCCTTTCAAGTGTCTGGCTCTGTCTGGCTTTATGGATTCAGCAACCCTTAGGTAGTTTTTTTAGCCGCGCTGCAATTGTGTTATGGGTTTTATTTGCACTTAGTCTAATTGGCGTTTATGTCAGCGGTCATCTTTTTAGCCGCCGCACTGATATCATTATTTATTGTGTTGCATTTGCCTGCTCCTTAGTCTGGTATTTTTCCCTAGATGCTAGACAGGATCGGGATTGGAACCCTGAAGTTGCAGAACAGCTCCATTACGAAAAGAGTGGGGATACTGTACAGCTGCACAATGTCCGAAATTTCGACTGGCATGCTGATGGCAGCTATGACATTCACTGGGAAGATCGCACCATTGATCTGAATAAGATTACGGGCATCAATGTCATTACCTCTTATTGGATGGGCCCACAAATTGCCCATACGCTGGTCAGTTTTGATTTTTCTGATCAAAAGCCATTGGTGTTCTCCATTGAAATCCGTAAGGAAAAAGGCGAAGATTTTTCTGCAATTGGTGGCTTTTTCCGTAAATACGAACTCAGTCTAGTGGCTTCAGATGAAAAGGATCTGATCTATACGCGCAGTAATGTTCGTCATGAACAGGTCTATTTATTCCCGATCAGAATGCCTGCAACTGAACGCAAAGCCCTATTTATTGAATATCTGCACAAAGCAGATGAACTGCGTGCAGAAGCCAAATGGTACAACACCCTGACCAGTAACTGCACCACGCTGGTCTTTGACATGGTGCAAGCGATTAATCCACAGCGCTTACCTAAAGATTACCGCTTATTGGCCTCAGGTTATTTACCCAACTACCTCTACGACCTGAAAGCCCTCAATCAAAACTACAGCATGAAAGAATGGTATCGCTTAGCACATATCAATCCACGTGCAGAACAATATGAACAACAGCCCAATCAGAGCAGTGAATATTTTTCGGATGTCATTCGTACAGGTCTTCCCAAAACTGAGTGATTTTTCCACTAATTTTATTAAAAACATCTGAACATTTACAAAAGGATACGCAATATCCTGCTCCACTCCATGTTGTTTTATTCTAATACCAAGCATAGAAACACAATGATTTGGACTTAAATTTTATGTTAAAGCCTTTTTTAACAACATGTACTTTGGCAATTGCCGTAGCAATGACGGGTTGTTCAACCACAGAATCTCTCCAAACCTCACCCAATGCGTCTCAAAAAGAAAGCATCAATCTCTATGACCGTAATTGGATTGCCACCCATATCAATGGTGTCGAGATTAAAAGCAATGATCTTTCTGGCAAGCGCCCTGCAATTCAATTTGACGCCAAAGGCAAACGTTTCTTTGGTGCAGATGGTTGCAACCAGATTCAAGGCAGCTTTGAAAGCCAAGGGGCTATCTTACGCCTCGGTCCAATTGCTTCAACCATGATGGCGTGTATTGGCCAAGATAACAGTGCGCTCTCACGTCAATATGCAAATGCATTGGCAAGCACAACGAACTATGAACTCAAAGGCCATGAGCTTAAATTCATGGATGCATCAGGCAAGGTTCTGGTGAGTTTCGTCACAGTGATTCAGCCGCTTCCGTAATTTACAGATCACAAAAAAGTAAAAGCTCGTTGCAAACACGGGCTTTTACTTTTTGAGCACTTCGTTTACTTTAGTAACATTCTTAAAATTAAAAATTGGGGAGTTTTATGCAACAAGCACTCGTTGGTGGTGGATGTTTTTGGTGTGTCGAAGCCGTGTTTCTACAACTCAAAGGTGTAGAGAAAGTGGTGAGTGGTTATGCAGGTGGAATTAGTCAAAACCCGACTTATGAACAGGTCTGCCAAGGCACAACTCAACATGCTGAAGTCGTTCTGATTGATTTCGATGAACAGCAGATCAGCTATACGCAATTGTTGAATGTTTTTTTTACCACACATGATCCAACTACACTCAATCGTCAAGGCAATGATATTGGCACTCAATATCGCTCTGTGGTGTATTACTTCAACGAAGAACAAAAGCAGCAAGCTGAACAGGTCATCCATAGTCTGGAAGATGAAGGACTAAATATTGTGACGGAACTCGCTCCTGTACCGACCTTCTACCCTGCGGAAGAGTATCATCAGAACTTCTTTGCACGTAATCCATCACAAGGTTACTGCAACTTTAGCATTCCACCTAAGCTATCTAAATTACGCGCTAAGTATCTTGATCTGCTCAAAGATGCCTAAGCACAAAAAAAGCAACTCATTGAGTTGCTTTTTTCTTGGTATCGCGTGCTGTCTTAGTTTTCACTGACGAACGCAATATCACTTAAACCTGCTTCGCTGGCACGAGACATCACTTGCGCAACCGTATCGTATTTTGATTCTTTATCTGCACGCAACTGCACAGTCGGTTTGGTCGCGGCCTGACCCGCCTCTTGGAAACGCTTCTCTAGCTCTTCTAAGCTAATAATCTGCGCATCCCAAGCCACTTCACCTTTGTCATTAATACTAATGGTGATCGCTTTTGGTGGCGGATCGACAATTTCAGCAGTGGTTTTTGGTAAACTTAATGGAATTGATGGGTTAGCAACCGTTGCTGTGACTAAAAAGATAATCATCAATACCAACATAATGTCGATCAGAGGAATGAGGTTCATCTCATTCATGCCACTGTCGTGGTCTTCACCCAATTGAAAGCCCATTTTAAGCTTGACCTCCAACTAAACTTTGTTGAGTCGCTTTAGTTTCCGTCTTTGCTGTACTGTCTTGTTGCAACATGGTATCGATTAACAAGCTATGTGCTTGATCTTGTAAATCATGTGCCAAGCCACGATTGAAACGTACACAGATGTTATACGCCATCACCGCTGGAATCGCGACCGCAAGACCAAGACCCGTCATGATCAGCGCCTCACCCACTGGAGTTGCGACTTGAGCTAAACCAGCTTGACCACTTTTACCCACTGCAACAAGTGCGTGGAAAATTCCCCATACTGTACCGAATAAACCCACAAACGGTGCAAGTGAAGCAATTGTTCCAAGAACGGATACACCTTTTTCTGCTTGAGATTTTTCAGCAGAGATTTGGCGAAGCAATGCTTGCTCAGCGACGGCTTTACGTTGTTCAAACGATAATGGCTGTAACTTTGATTTAAGCGTAGCCAACGCTTGAACAAGTTGAGTATAAGCTTGTTGTTTTAATTGGCGTGTTCCTAATAGGCGCAGAATGAAAATAGTCCACGTCGCAATCGACATTGCTAAAAGGATGAAATACAGTGTTTTACTTACTGCATCTGCATGTTGCCAATAAACTGAAAAGTTCATATACGAACTCCTGATTTAATCTGTCGCAAGGACTCAAATTTATTAAGGACTAAGATCAAACGGCTGCTCTGCTCGAATCGGGTAAGCAACACCATTTTCCATATACGGTTTAAATTTCGCACTTCTTACAGCACGTAAAACTTTTTCATCGAGATTCGGTATACCACTACTACGTGTTACACGCGCGTTGGTAATTTTACCTTTCTCATCAGCTTCAATCAGTACCATCACTGAGCGTGTTTGGTTATCTAAATCTTTTGCTGTAACAGATAATTTCGGTGAACGACTCCACTGAACCCCTGAACCCCCAATCGATACACGTTTTGGTGATGGATCAGCAGCAGGTTGAGGTTTCGTTACTTCCTGAACGGGTTGTGGTTTTTCAACCACTTTTTCAGTGACTGTGGTAACGACTTTAGTCTCAACTTTAGGTTCAATCTTTTGTTCAGTTTTTTGAAGAACAGGTTTTGGTGCCTCTTTGACCTGTTGAACCTTTTCAATCTTTTTCGGTGGAGGCAAAGGTTTTTCAACGACCTTAACTTCCTTCACTTCTTTTTTAGGTTCAGGTTTCGGCTGTTCTTTTGGTTTAGGTGGTTCTGGTTTAGGTGGTTCTTTAATTTTAACGAACTTCACCTTAAGCGGTTCTTTTTCGATTGGTCTTAACTCAATCGTTTTCATGTGGCTAACCGCCCACAAAACTCCTACATGTCCAATCACAACGGCAGCTAATGCAGTGATGATTTTCTTTTTCATCGGGTGTGGCGTATTGAATGTGGCAGGAGATTGACTCATAAGAATCTAAGTACCAATATAGATGGGCAAACCTTAAAAAAAACGATTTCACTCATCGGATAGAACAATGAAAGTGCCGTAATAATAAATGAGAAGTGTTTTCATTTGCAACTGTTTTTTTATTGTATATTCGCTAACCATTGAAAAATAGATATAAAAAAACATGCCTTTCGACATGTTCTCTTTACACACTGAAACAAACTGATGGATCAGAACACCACTGTTTTGTTTCCATCCACAATAATACGGTCTTCTAAATGCCATTTGACTGCACGTGCCAATACGTTACGTTCAACGTCTTCGCCTAACTCGCGTAACTGTTCCACATTGTAATCATGGCTAACACGTTCAACATCTTGTTCGATGATTGGGCCTTGATCGAGATCAGCCGTCACATAGTGTGCGGTTGCACCAATCAGCTTCACCCCTTTCTCATAGGCTTGCTTATATGGGTTTGCACCCACGAAAGCAGGCAGGAAAGAATGATGAATATTGATGATCTTCATTTCCCACTTGGCAACAAAGTCCTCACTCAAAATCTGCATATAACGCGCTAAGATCAATAGATCATTGCCCTGCATCATTTCATCAATTTGAGCATAAGCTTCAACTTTATTGTCTTTATTGACTGGTACAACATGGAATGGGATACCAAAGTTTTCAACCGATTCACGCAAATCTGGATGGTTTGAGATGACTTGGGTAATTTCACATGGCAATGAACCACGTGCATGACGCCATAACAATTCCAATAAAGCATGGTCCACTTTAGAAACTAAAATACCGACCTTTTTCAACTCGCCAACAAAAGTAAGCTTCCATTGCATCTCATAACGTTCAGCAACATTGGCAGCAAAGGTCTGCATCAACGCTTCTTTCCGAGATTGCAAATGATCAATCTCAAACTCAACACGCATGAAATAACGCCCGCCTTGAGCTTCTGTTGCGTACTGATCAAGTGCGGTAATGTTTGCTCCCTGATGATACAAAAAGCTCGATACGGCTTGCACGATCCCCGGCTTGTCTTCACAAGTAATCAGTAATCGCGCTGTGTGGGCTGTAGTCGTGTTCATTTGGTTAATATCACTTATTCGAATCAAATTAAAATCAAGCCGAGCATTCTAACCCTTTTTTGCTATTGACTAAATAGCTGCTGACGATCTATTCATCATCATTTTTAAGATTAGACAAACTCGCGAACAAGTCTGATGGTCCAAGTGATTTAAGTAACTGTTCGTAGGTTTGGCGACTTTCACCCATCAAATATGGGCCTTCCAAGAACACCATTTGTCGCAATGCTTGCCAAACCCACTTTTCTTCCAGACGATTGTTATCGCTGATATGACCAGACATATATAAGAAGTTGGTCCAGTTGGTCAGCACAATCCACAAGTTGATAATCAAGGCTTCAATTTCTGAATCAGTCATTTTCATCAGACCTGCGTCTACGAAGGCACGATAAATTTTTTGCCCCTGTTGCATCACCTGTCCAGCAAAACGCGGATAGATTTTTCTGAAGTCTTCATTATTTTCGACCAGATGATAGACATCACGATGAATGAAGCGATAGGCCCACAACTGATTACTGAGTACTTGGAAATAACTAATTTTATCATTGGCATTCAACGGACGATCCGTTGGCAAGGCCAACATTTCCAAGGTTTCAGCCTGATATTGCTGTGCCAGTTCTTTAATAATTTCCTGTTTGTTACGGAAATGATAATACAAGTTGCCTGGGCTAATCCCGAGTTCAGCCGCGATGTGGTTGGTTGTGACCGAACGCTCTCCACGCTCATTAAACAACTGCAAACTGATTTGCAGAATTCGATCTTTTGTTTTATTCGGTTTAGCGTGCGACATTGATTTTAACCATCTATAACATAATCAATAGGTTATAAAACAAACCTATAAAGCGACTTGACACTTTAGAGTATTTACTCTAAAAATTAAAAAATAATAAGCTTTCTTTTGGTCCACTCCTATGAACAGTCAAACAAAAACAACCGCTATGACACCTCATGTTGATGTGAAACGGCTACATGATTTGCTTGAGCAGCAAAAAGCAGCTTACCAACGCCATCCTGTGCCAAGCGCCAAAGAACGTATTGAACGCTTAGCTCGACTTAAAAACATCTTGATAAAGTATCAAGATCAATTTGCTAACGCAATTAGTCAAGATTATGGCAACCGTGCCATTATGGAAACCAAAATTGGCGAAGTTCTGACTTGTTTAGAACATATCAAATACTACAGCAAAAACTTAACTGAATGGATGAAACCATCTAAACGCCATATCAGCATGTTACACCAACCAGCAAAAGGCTGGGTAGAATATCAACCATTGGGTGTAATCGGGGTGATTGCACCATGGAACTACCCTTTATTACTTTCAGTCGGCCCATTGATCTGTGCTTTGGCTGCAGGTAACCATACCATGATCAAAATTTCGAGTGCTTCTTCAAATTTTGGTTATGTGCTTGAAAATGCCCTTTCTGAAGCATTCCCACAAGAGTTGGTTGCTGTCGTGAATGGCGGCGGCGTTATTTCAGATGCATTCAGTCATCTCGCTTTTGATAAAATGATTTTCACAGGCTCAACGTCTGTCGGTAAAACGGTGATGGCAGCGGCAGCAGAGAATCTTGTTCCAGTGATTTTAGAGCTTGGCGGAAAATCGCCTGCGTTGGTCCATTCAGCCATGAATATTCGTGATGTGGCACAACGTATTGCTGTTGGTAAGCTATGGAATGCGGGTCAAACCTGTGTTGCGCCAGACTATATGTTCCTACCTAAAGGCAAAACAGCAGAGTTCACCAAGCACTACAATGACTTTGTGACCACGATGTACCCAAGCTTGCGTGACAATAAAGACTACACCTCAATTGTGAATGACAAGCAATATAATCGCCTGCAAGGTTATTTAGAGGATGCTCGTGACCAAGGTGCAACGATTGTTGAACTAAATGCCAAGAATGAGTCTTTAACTGAAGTTCGTAAAATTGCGCCGACCTTATTAACGGGCGTGACCACTGAAATGGAAATTATGAAGAATGAGATCTTTGGTCCAATTCTGCCTATTTTAGAATACGACCATATAGATGATGCACTTCAGTTCATTAATAGTCGCCCACGTCCACTAGCTTTCTATTACTTCGATATCGATACTGCACGTGCTGACTATGTGGCGGGACGTACCCATTCAGGTCACTTTGGTATCAATCAAGTGCTAACACACGTTGCACAAGATGACCTGCCATTTGGAGGTATTGGTGCATCGGGTATGGGCAAATATCATGGTAAAGAAGGTTTCTTTAGCTTCTCACATGAACGTTCAATGATGTCCAACCCAGTAAGTCCTAAACTTTACAGTTTAAAATTCATCCTACCGCCTTATAATAAAGCAACGCACAAACTGCTTTTAAAAACACTATTTCGCTAAGCTGGTTAAGGCATGAGCTATCACACCAGTTCATGCCTTGTTTTTACCAAATTCGCTTGTCTTTTAATCGTATTTTTGGTATAAAACGCCCCTTGAATGATTTCATCCGTTTACTTGAATGGCTAGTTGCACGAAACAGTGCTATATAAACTAGCAATGGAGTTCACCATGTCTAAGGTTTGCCAAGTTACCGGCAAGCGTCCTATCGTTGGTAACAACGTATCGCACGCAAACAACAAAACCAAACGCCGGTTCGAGCCGAACCTGCACCACCACCGTTTTTGGTTAGAAAGCGAAAAGCGTTTCGTACGTCTTCGTCTAACTACTAAAGGTATGCGTATTATTGATAAATTGGGTATTGAGAAAGTTGTTGCTGATCTCCGTGCTCAAGGTCAAAAGATCTAAGGAGTCTGAACAATGCGTGATAAGATTCGCCTCGTTTCTACAGCTGGTACTGGTTATTTCTATACCACTACTAAGAACAAACGTACTATGCCGGAAAAAATGGAAATCAAAAAATTTGATCCAAAAATCCGTCAACACGTAATCTTCAAAGAAGCTAAAATTAAATAATTTTAGCTCTTTAAAAAAACGACTTCACTTGAAGTCGTTTTTTTTGCCTAAAAAATGGTCATAATAAAAAACAAATGAAACTATGGTTTACATGACTTTTTTTGATAAATAAAAAAATTGTCATCAACAAATTCGATTTTACTTGTTACACTTTATTCGCTGTTTTCTTGGCATGTTTTATGCTCATTTATTTCTACCTTAACCGCAACGATTAAGGAAACGCAATGCCACATAATGTTGATTTAATTATATTACTTGCTGTTGGTTTTGGTATGGCCCTTATTTTTGGCTATATCGCAGCACGTCTACGCCTCCCTCCTTTAATTGGTTATTTAGTTGCAGGCATTATTATTAGTCCAAATACGCCTGGCGTAGTCGGTGATATGCAGCTCGCCAATCAGTTGGCTGAACTGGGGGTTATGTTCCTGATGTTCGGCGTGGGAATGCATTTCTCCCTTAAAGATTTACTGCAAGTACGTCGTATAGCTGTGCCTGGCGCAATTTTGCAGATTGCGGTTGCAACCTTACTTGGGATCGCAGTTTCTATGTTTTGGGGCTGGAGCTTTGGCTCTGCACTGATCTTCGGCTTAAGCTTATCCTGTGCGAGTACCGTGGTATTACTCAAGGCATTGGGTGATCGTGGCTTACTTGACTCAGTGAATGGAAAAATTGCTGTCGGCTGGCTCTTGGTTGAAGACCTGGTGATGGTTTTAGCCTTGGTCCTCCTACCCGCCACAGCGGTATTACTCGGTGGACAAGCACTACCTGGGACAGATACATCTCAAAGCATCTGGATCACGATTGGCATTACCCTACTTAAAGTCACAGGCTTTATCGCCTTCATGCTGATTATTGGTAAACGACTTGTACCAATGATCATGCAATTCGTGGCACGTTTAGGTTCTCGTGAGCTATTTACACTCACTGTTGTTGCAGCTGCAGTTTCGATTGCATACGGCTCTTATGCAGTGTTTGGCGTATCAATGGCGCTTGGTGCATTCTTTGCGGGCATGGTTGTAAAAGAGTCTGACTTTAGCCACCGCGCAGAAGAAGAAACACTGCCATTGCGTGAAATTTTCGCGATTTTATTCTTTGTTTCAGTCGGTATGCTATTTGATCCGAGCATTTTAGTAGAAGAGCCGTTACGTATTTTAGCTGTTGTTGCCATTATCATGGTGGGCAAGACCCTAGCAGCTATGGCTTTGGTATTATTCTTCCGCTACCCAATCAATACCGCCTTAACCGTAGGCGCAAGTTTGGCGCAAATCGGTGAGTTCTCCTTTATCTTGGCAACACTCGGTTTATCCTTAGGTTTATTGACGCATGATGCACAAAACCTGATTCTTGCTGGCGCATTGTTCTCGATTACTCTGAACTCATTTGTGTTCTCTGCAATCGAACCTGTACAGCGCTGGATTCGTGAACGCTCGCATTTAGCACGTTTATTAGAACGTAGTGGTGACCCACTGGCCATGTTGCCAGATGAGGTTGATCAAGCTTACTTACGTGATCAGGTGGTGATTATTGGCTATGGCGGTGTTGGTCGTCGTATCAGCGAAAATCTGATGCAACAGAATATCAAAGTCGTGATTGCAGAAGAAAATCGTGAAATTGTTGAAAAATTACGTAGCCAAGGCATTGCTGCGGTCAGTGGTGAAGCAACTGAACCCAATGTATTGATTCAGGCACATATTCAACATGCCCGTTTGCTAGTCATTTCACCGATGGATATTCTAGATATTCATCGTATCGTGGACATCTCCAAACAACTGAATCCTGAAATTCAGGTTCTTATTTGTGCAGAGAGTAAAGAAGAAGCGGTGGTGATACGCGAAGAAAATATTGGTGAAGTGTTCTACGCCAAAGAAGAAATGGCAAAAAATATGAGCCATCATATTCTCAGTCAAATCGAACTGGCGCATCAATCCGAAGCCCACTAAATATGTTCAACAATAAAAAAGCGTACTTAAAGTACGCTTTTTTATTTTGTGAGATTAACTCAAGTGTGGAGGTTGCTCATCGACGACCTCGGCCTGCCACTCATTCATCTGCTTTTCTAATAGACCAAACAAAGCCGCTTGAATCATGTGCTGTGCGACAGTTGCTGTTTGATCGCCAAGTATGGCTTTGACCTCATCACTAAACTGTATCTTAACTAAAGGCTCATTTTCAGAACCCGCATTGCGCAAAGCCAGCTCACCACCTTCGAGTTGGACCAACTCAAGAACTGCTTCTTGATTACCAAATAATTCTTTTAACTGTTGCATTGACATAAATTTTCTCCATGCTTCAACATGGTGGCAAAGTATTTTGCGCTCACGTCTTATTTATATAAGTACTGTTGGCATAGATTTCAAGTCGCCTTAAACATTCCGACTTAGAACTCAACCATTTCATTACGGAAACCATCAATTAAATGACTCAATTCACGGTGCCACTCACGCAGAATTTTGGCATCGGGCAACCAAGCCTGTGGGCTTTGAGTTACTTTGATAATCAGGTTTGAGGAAGTCTCATTTTCAGGTTCAGGTGCTGTTGGCTCAGGTGCATATTGACACATACGGTATGCACGCTTTAATTCTGCCACAAAACCATCTTTAGCCAATTGCTGCAACACTAAAACCTCAGGTGAAACCTGCCCTTTATCTGCCATATGCTCTTCAATTGATTTAAAGGTCGGCTGTAAATCATTGAGACGGTAATAACGCACCAGTTCCTGCAAGAAAGCTAAAAGTGCACCATGCAAATGGAAAACCGCAGCTTCGCGATAAGCCTGTGCCTGCTGAATATGCTCAGTTTGCTCCGCTTGTTGACATGCGAGACGAGCAAAATACAGTTTTTGATTGGTGCGATCAGCATGATAACGAGCAACACGGGACATAATATTTTCCTTCAAAATCCTTTCGCTTGGTTTAGAGGCTATTGAGATTACACCTTACGAGCGATAACGCTGAGTGCTTTACTCTTGCTCAGGGGTACAGTTGAAATATCAATAGACCCTACTTAAGATTAAATGCTTTAATGATAAAATCAATATCTTTTGAGCCTACCCATGCGTCATATTCAACAAGCCATACTGAGCTTAATATGCTGCGTGGTCATCCCAACCAGCTATAGCTGTGAGCCAGCAGGATTAGACTGGGAAAAGCTCTATGCAGATTACGATCTCAACCATGATCAAATGATCGATCAAAATGAATGGAAAAAATTAATCCAATTACATGGCCAACCCGTGGCTTGGCAGAAACAGGTCCTTACAATCGATTCCAAAAGAATAAAAATCTTTAAAGCCTTAGACCTTAATCACAATGGTCTGATCGACCAGCAAGAAATGATTAATATCTATCAATATTTTTCGAACCCTTGTCAGGGCTGGGGTTCAACTTGGGGCAAATAACGGTAGGATAAGTTATTCAATGTCCAGCCCAAGCAGATAGAGTTTTCGTTTGGCAATGACTTGAATCGGTGGATCAATCGGGCGAATATTGCCAATAACCCAAGCCAAATATCCTTCAGTCCAATACGTCGCACAAGCCGCGTCAACTTCATCAAATTGCCATGGATGCACTGATTCAATATCTACCAGTGCAACTGCAAAACCAGCGTCTTCATCCCCATCATTCAAAAGAAAGTTTTGATTCTCTACAATCATCAAATCTTTCAGTGGCAACATTTCAGGTTGCCATGAGCGAACTTCAAGAGTTTTAATTTTCTTCGCTATTCGCTCAGCATTTGGTGCAACAATTGATAAAGCCGTATATTGCTTTAACATTGCTAATTAAGCTTTATCATCCGCAGCTTTGACACGAATGCCTTGGCTTTTTACTTTCAAGGTGTTTAAACCTTTAATTGCTTTAATCGCTTCACGTGGGTTTGGCATTTCAACAAAACCAAAACCTTTCGATTTACCTGTTGCTTCGTCTTTGACCACGACACAAGACTCAACTTTTCCATATGCTTTGAATAAGTCGAGAATTTCCGCATCAGTCACATTACGGTCTAAATTACGAACTAAAATTTTCATGCTAAAACCTAAAAGATGATTCATTGTAGAATCAATGAATCAAAAGAAATTGAATCTGCCTAGTTTAATCGAAATCAATCCCAAAACCTAAATTGATTGCAGCAGTGCGAGTACGATTGCTTTGGGCATAGCCACGTGGAATATCTCGATGAATCTGAACATCGACTAAATGTTGAGGTAAATCATTGAGGAAGTAACTTTCTATTTTTCTTCCTAGCTCATCATATTGATCTTGTGACCATAAATTTAAATTCTGTTTGGTCAAAATCAATTCATCTTCTGCACGGGTTAAGGCCACATACAGCACACGACGCTCCTCCTCCACATCATCAAAATCGCCTTGTGCACGTGCATGAGGATATTGATTTGGAGAAACATGTGGGACATAACAGACTTTTTGTTCAGCACCCTTAGCTGAATGGATGGTAATCAGCGTCACTAAATCTTGATCAGGCATTTTATCAATTTCTGAGATAGAAATTGGATCAAGTACATATTCCTCTAAGAACTCCCCAAGAGCACTGTGTTTACGTGCCAATTGCTTGACCAAATCAAAGTCTTTAACACGGCGTGACCAATCTTTAGTTTTATAATTATTTTCCAGCTGTTCATTTAGCGCATCCAGTGCGAGGCCAATACACGCTTCAACATGCTGCTGCAATACATCCAGTTGCATCAAAATTAAAATCGCCTGTTGCGGTACTTTGCCATGCCGCTCTAAACGTTGGCAACGGGCTTCGATATCAGGTAGTTGAATCAGCTCTTGCGCCAACTTACTGGCACCCACATCACCCACGCCATCCCAAAGCGTCAAGAAACGCATCCAAGCCAAATCATCCTGTGGGTTAACGCTGACCCGAAGTAAGCTCAATACATCTTTCACATGTGCAGACTCAAGCAGTTTTACCCCACCAACAAAACGATAAGGGATATTAGCTGCAATCAATGCACCTTCTAAATAACGTCCACTAAAACCTGAGCGCAGCAGCACCATATGTTCTGCCCAAGCTGCACCTTGCATATGACGGCGATTCAAATCCTGAATAATCCAATTAGCTTCTTCAAACTCATTGCTCAAGATATGCAGTTGCGGCTTTAGACCTTTGCCTCGATAAGCCTGCAGATGCTTATCATATTCAATTTGGCTCTGCTCCAGCAGCCAATTGGATAAATCTAAAATACCTTGGGTCGAACGATAATTCATTTCCAAAGTCAACACTTCGGCATCGGGTACACGTTCTTTAAAATGATGAATATTTTCAAAATCTGCGCCACGAAAGCCATAAATGGATTGTGCCTCATCACCAACACAAAACAGTTTGACCTTGCCTACCAATGGTTGTAACAACGCCCATTGCAGTGGATTGGTATCCTGCATTTCATCAACCAATAAGGCAGAACAAAAACCAGTGACCCACTTCACTAGCTCTGGTGAACTTTGCAAATGCACGGCAACAATAGATAGGATGTCATCATAATCCAGAAAATTACGTTCCTGCTTGCGCTGCTCATAGGCTTTCATCAATTCAGCAATTTGAGTTTTATACTCAACCGCTTGGGGTAACTGCTCAACTAATGCATCTGACAATTTGGTTTTGGTATTTCGCGCATAAGAATACAGATCGCACAACTCCGCAGCCTTCGGCAACACATTGCCCTTATCTTTACCACGCAGTAAGCGGAACATCAGCAATTGATCATCTCGATCAATAATACTGAACTGAGTCAACCCAAAAGCCCGTGGATTACGGCGCAATAGATACATACAAAAAGTATGAAAGGTTGAGGCGCGTAAGCCCTTGGACTGTGCGCCCATATGCTGTTCCACCCGCGTGACAATTTCACTTGCTGAACGTCGGGTAAAGGTCAGAATCTGAATTTGTTGTGCAGCTAAACCTTGATCAATTAAGTATGCTGCTCTTGCCACGATGGTTTTGGTTTTACCACAACCTGCTCCAGCCAAGACCAGACAATTTTGTGCTGTCGTTGTGGCTGCTTGTTTTTGTTGTGGATTCAGTTCATCAATTAGCTTGGCAAGCGTCATACAATCGGTCAATTAAAAACGAAATGCTATTTTAGCAGACTCAAGCCATTGAAATGTTTCCGACTACAAAAACAAAAAGAGCATGTAAAGACATGCTCTCGCTCTCAGCCTGACCTGTTAGACTGTAGTTGAACTATGTGGTAACTGCTTAATTGCACCAGCAAAAGTCAGATAATTAATCCCTTGGAATAGAATATCAATCGCAAGGAACATCCCTAGTACCCAAAAAGGTGAATCAGGTGATGACAGGATCAGAATCCCAGTTAATAGGGTTAATATGCCTGAAAACAGCACCCACCCCCAACCTGAAATTGGTCTAAGGATAAAGGCGTTCACTGTACGGATAATCCCTGCAATAATTAAGGCAACTGCCAAGAAACTGGTGAGTACCACCGCAGTAATCACGGGTGTGGTAAAAGCAAAATAACCCGCTGCCAAATAGAGCACACCAAACAAGGCCCACAGCCAACGTGTGCCACCTTTAAACACCATAAATGCGGCAACAAAATGCAAGATACCACCCAACATCATCAACACACCGAACAACAACACGGCAGATAATGTTGCAAATGGTAAAGCCGCTAAAAGAACAAGGCCAAAAATAACCAATAACACGCCCAATAACAGATACCATTTACGATCAGCATGCAGTTGATTGCGAATTAGATCGTTACCCACTGTTTTCATCATTATTTACTCTTTTATCATCAATGTTATATCTCTATATTGATCGCGTTTTTCACTGAGTTCTGTATAAGGCATGTTGAGAATTAATGACGGAATGTCAGAAAATGGATGTTTTCTTTGATCTTTTTAAGTTGTGTCATTATTTTTTAAAGATATGGATAAGTCTGAACTTATCCACAATTTATTTGATCCAGCCTATTTCTTGTGCGGTCAGCACACTGATCACGGTTTGTTCTAAATCGTTTGGCATTTTACTTTTGTGTTCAGACAATGGAATCCGTCCACCCATAATTTCAGCTTCGGTTTGTGGATAGAGTGGCTGTTTATCTGCCTGTGCATAGCCAATCGGAAAAATAGGTTCACCATTGGCTAAGTTATATTTATCGGTCGCGCCAAAACCATGTAATAACTCATGTACCAATACCACATTGTTTTGCTGCGTCTGTTTAGCCGAGGCAAATAAATTGACTGAACCAATTCGCCCTCGTTCCAACGCAGTTGAGTGTTTCAACTCACGTGTTTGCTTTGGGTCATAGAAATTCAAATATAAAGTTAAACTCGGTGAACCATCGATCGATTGATGCTGTTTCCATGCATAGAATCGGAACTTTAAACTCCATAGAATATTATCCAGAATATTCGCTTGCTCAGACATCTTCGGTGGGGTTTGTTGTAACTCACGTCCGATTTGAATCATAAAGTAGCTGCTTTGCCCTCGATATTGCTGGCTGTTTTTTTCTAAATATTGTTTGACCTCAGCAAAATCATCTTGCTGCAATTGTTGAATATACTGCTGTGTTGCAGTCAAACCATCCGCGTTAATCGGATGAAGTAAGATATTAATTGGCTGATTCCAATCCTGATTTTGATCCCGATAAGCATTCACTGCAACAATCAACAACACCAGTAGTAAACAAGCGACTCGGATATTTTTCCACATACACTTCACCCCAATAAAAATTAATTTTTCTTTTTATTTGTTCTATAAAAAATGCCAGCAATCGCTAGCATTTTTTTAAACTTTAATGTTTAAGCTTCAACCCATTTTCCATCTTGGAACACCAGACTCCACTTGGTTTGCTTGCCTTCAGCGGTCTCAGAACCCACATATTGTGCTTGGTTCTTACGGCTGAATTTCACTACCGTTGGATTGCCTTCAGGATCAACATCTGGCGCTTCTAACAAGAACTGGTATTTCGGATCAAGCTGCTCAGCAACACTGCGTAATTCAGCCACTTTCGGTGCACGCGTTTCACGGATTTTCGGGAATTTGCTGGCTGCTAAGAACAGACCTGCCGCACCATCGCGTAACACGAAGAAATCATCATGCTTGGCTGAACGTAAGTGTTCCATTTTAATTGGATCAACACGCGGTGGCGCTGGTTGACCGCTCTTTAATACTTTACGGGTATTGTCACAGCTTGAGCAGGCAAAGTAAGGACCAAAACGACCTGTCTTTAACTGCATTTCACCATCACATTTATCACATGGAATGGTTGGACCGTCATAGCCCTTGATCTTGAACTCGCCTTCTTCGACTTCGTAACCATCACAATCTGGGTTATTACCACAGACATGTAATTTACGGCCACCATCGACCACATAACTGTCCATTGCTGTACCGCATTTAGGACAACGGTGTTTCGACATCAAATCAGCAGTTTCAGCACCATCATCATCCGACAATGCCGCCAAAGACTCGACTGGCGTTAAGTTGAGTGTGCCTTTACAACGCTCTTTCGGTGGCAGGTTATAACCTGAACATCCTAAGAATACACCCGTTGTTCCGGTACGAACTTGCATTGGACGCGAACATTCAGGACAAGATACATCGGCAACTTCGACTGGCTGATTACGGCGCATGCCGCTTTCACCCTGCGCATTGGTTAAACGTTTCTTGAAATCACCGTAGAAGGTATCCAGTAACTCTTTCCAGTTACGTTCACCCATTGCAACACGGTCTAATTGACCTTCTAAATCAGCGGTAAAAGCATAATTCATCAGGTTATTAAAACTTTCATCCAAGCGGTCTGTAACGATCTCGCCCATCTTCTCTGCAAAGAGACGACGGTTTTCCAGTTTTACATAACCACGTTCTTGAATGGTTGAAATAATCGCAGCATAAGTCGATGGACGACCAATCCCTTTCTTCTCTAATTCTTTCACCAAAGATGCTTCAGTAAAGCGTGCAGGTGGCTTGGTAAAATGTTGACTCGGATCAAGTTTTTCTAACTTAAGTACTTCACCAACTTTCACCGCAGGCAATAAAATATCATCATCAGATTTATTGGCACCACGAACACGGGTAAAACCATCAAATACCAGAGTACGGCCTTTCGCCTTTAGCTCAACATTTGATGCCTCAACGGTCAACGTCGAAGATAAATATTCTGCTGGTGTCATTTGACAGGCAACAAATTGACGCCAAATCAAATCATATAAACGCTGTGCATCACGCTCTACGCCCGCAAGTTTATCGCCAGTCAAACCAACATCTGAAGGACGAATGGCTTCATGGGCTTCTTGTGCACCCGCTTTATTGCCATAGCGATTTGGCTTGGCAGGGACGTATTTTTCACCAAAGTTTTGTTGAATATGGTTACGCACCATATTCACAGCGTCATCACTCAAAAAGGTTGAGTCTGTACGCATATAGGTAATGAAACCACCTTCATACAAACGCTGCGCCAGCATCATGGTTTTCTTCACAGAGAAACCTAAACGCGTACTCGCCGCTTGTTGTAAGGTTGAAGTGATATACGGAGCGCTCGGATTAACTTTGGTTGGTTTATCTTCACGCAACGCCACTTTATATTCAGCATCTTTTAATACGCTGAGTAAGGCATCTGTTTCGGCTTTATTTTTAAGCTTGAGTGTTTTACCTGCTTGCTTAACCGCTTCTAAGCGAATGTCTTCTTTCTTGGAAATGGTATCTGCAAACACTTGCCAGTATTCTTCAGGGATAAAGGCACGGATTTCACGTTCACGCTCAACTACCAGTTTCACTGCAACTGACTGCACGCGTCCTGCCGATAAACCACGGGCAATTTTTTCCCATAGTAATGGCGACACCATAAAGCCCACCACACGGTCAAGGAAACGACGCGCCTGTTGAGCATTAACACGGTTTAAATCAAGTCGTGTTGGCTGTTTAAATGCTTCTTGAATGGCATTCTTGGTAATTTCGTTAAAGACCACACGATGGTAGCGACTATCATCCCCACCAATGACTTCTCTTAAATGCCAAGCAATCGCTTCCCCTTCTCTATCCAAGTCCGTTGCGAGATAGATTGCATCTGCATCTTTGGCGAGTTTTTTCAGTTCGGCAACCACATGTTCTTTGCCTGGGAGCACTTCATAGTGTGCAATCCAATCATGCTCTGGATCGACACCCATACGATTGATCAATGCAGACTGTGCTTTTTCGGCTTTCTGTTGATCCGTTAATTTGGCACGGGTTGCGGGCTTCTTTTCAGTGGATTTCGCCCCGCCTCCTGTCGGTAAATCACGCACATGACCGACAGATGACTTCACCACATATTGTGAACCCAAATATTTATTAATTGTTTTCGCTTTTGCAGGCGACTCCACAATCACTAAGGCACGTTTCTTTGCAGCAGATGCGGAAGCTGCTGTGCTTTCTGAAGCAGAGCGTGGAGTATTCGCCATAATAAATCGTTTTTCCTATGATCAATCAGAGAGTTAGCGCTGTGCTAAATCATGTAAATAAGCTTTTATCTGTTCAAGCTGTGTGGCTCTTAGGTCAGTTTCTTCATCCCAATACAGTCCGACACAGTTTGCCTGCATATCAATAGCATAAACTCCTTTTAATGCAATGGTTAAATCATTAAATTTCTGATCCCCTTGCACAACCTGAAGCTTGCCATCCACCACCCGCGCGCGCATTAACGCCAAGCGGGCATCTGGAATCAGCACACTATAATAAGCCACCATACTGGCACGTTTTTCCGATGCCATTGGAATCTTGGTCCATTCTGGCGCAACGATTAAACGCGGATGCAATCCCATTTTGCGCGCCTGATCACGCATCATACCCAATGCCTTTTCTCGTGGACTGACACGCAAGCCAAAAATCGAGCCAAGTACAAACAGTACAATCGCAACTGTGATCCAAATTCCAATATTACTCATAAAGTAGCCCAAAACTTTCTTTTATTAGCGTTACATAAGTTGAATCCAAAAGGCAAGTTTCAACGTAAAAAAATAATCTTGTATTCAACTGACCCTTTAAAGCACCCCTTTTCAGACTCTCAAAAGCCTAAAGTGCCAAATGCTTTTAACGCGCTTACTTTATTCGACTAGGGTTAATTTTCCGAATTGATCAAGATGTATATCGCCCCAATGCTTTAATGCAACAATAATCTGTTCCAGACTACGACCTAAATCAGTTAAACAATATTCAACTTTTGGAGGAACCTGAGGATAGACCTCTCGATGCAGAATGCCATCTTGTTCGAGTTCACGTAGCTGATTGGTCAGCATTCTCTGGGTAATACTCGGTACGCGCTTACGAATTTCATTAAAACGCAAAGTGCCTTCATTAAATAAATGCCAGAGAATGACACATTTCCACTTGCCATCAATCAAGCTGATCGCGGCTTCAACGGAACAGCCAGGGGAACAATCAAAACTCGAATGCCGCATTTTTGCCATTTTACAGTATCCTTTTTGACACTATGAGCGTTATTTGTCTGTAGTCACCAAAATTAAGCTTAAGTTATGCTGAGATTCCAATCAAGTGGAAGCAAAACCATGAAAGCTGTGGCATATCAAAAGGCAGGTGCAATTCGTTTAGACGATGCGCTTGTAGACATTGAGATCGACTCACCTGTTGCACATGGACATGATTTACTCGTTCGTGTGCAAGCTGTTTCAGTCAATCCAGTCGATACCAAAATCCGAAACAATAAAAGTGCAGAAGATCATCAATGGAAAATTCTGGGTTGGGATGCAGTGGGTGTCGTTGAGGCGATTGGCGAACAAGTCACTCAGTTCAAAAATGGTGACCACGTCTGGTATGCAGGAGCACTCAACCGACAAGGCAGTAATAGTGAATTGCAATTGGTTGACGAGCGTATTGTCGGACATAAACCCAAGTCACTCGATGCAAGCGAAGCGGCAGCACTGCCTTTAACCGCAATTACCGCATGGTAAATGCTGTTTGACCGATTACAAGTTCCTCGCGCTGCGGCTGAGAACACTTCAATCCTCATCATTGGCGGTGCTGGTGGGGTCGGTTCAATCACCATTCAATTGCTCAAACAATTAACCAATCTAACCGTCATCAGTACCGCATCTCGACCAGAAACGTCTGAATGGGTAAAACAATTGGGCGCTGATTATGTCTTAGACCATCGCCAAGCTTTAGCGCCACAAATTCAGCAACTCGGCTTAAATGCCCCTTTATATGTGTTTTCAACCACGCAAACCGATCAACATCTCACTGATATTGCAGAACTGATCGCAGCACAAGGCCATTTCGGTTTAATTGATGACCCTGAGCAACTCGACATTAGGCCCTTTAAATCAAAGTCTGTTTCGGTTCACTGGGAGTTTATGTTCACGCGCTCTATGTACCAGACTGAAGATATGATCCAACAGAGCCAACTTTTGAATCAGATTGCCAGCTTAGTTGATGAAGGAAAGATTAAAACCACAGTGAGTCAGGTACTTTCACCAATCAATGCAGAAAATCTGAAACGTGTACATCAACAAATTGAAAGTGGTACAACCAAAGGAAAAATTGTCCTGCATGGTTTTTAAATGCAATCATTCAAGGGAAATCCTCCAGTAATGCAACTCAGCATTGCAGGAGGATTTATTAATAATGGGGTGGTTTATCATTTATAGGATCAAAAGCTGCAATTCCTTCGGATAAATCTGAAGATTCAACCCGACGATATAAAAATTGCATTTGTTTTTTTAAATCAGCAATTTCCTGCGTTTGAATTGCAAGTTGCTGATTCAATTGTTCAACTAAATCATCTAAAAATGCAATTCGGACTTGCAAATCTTCAATGGGTGCGGAGAATGACGCGTGATTATCAAAATTTTGTGGTTTAGTCATTTCAGACCTCATCTGAACTTTTAGGAAACATTATGGCCTATATTACTTTAAGGGATGTCCATCTCGCATTTGGCGGACCTGCCTTACTCGATGGCGCGAACTTCAACCTAGAACGTGGCGAGCGAGTCTGTTTAATTGGTCGTAATGGAGAAGGTAAGTCTACTTTATTAAAACTGATTGAGGGAAGCTTGTTACCAGATAACGGTGAAGTTTCAATTCAAAACGGTTTAACTGTTTCAATGTTAGCCCAAGACGTCCCAATGGATTCAGGCAAAGTTGCCGACATCGTTGCCGATGGTGCGGGCGAAGCATCTATTGTGTTGAAAGAATACCATGAAGCCAGTGATGCCTGCGTATTAGGTGATATGGAAGCTTGCGACCGCATGGGCATGCTACAGCACAAACTGGATCAGTTGGATGGCTGGGCATTAGAAAACAAGGTCAACTCAATTCTGAGTAAAATGGGGCTTGATCCTAATGCTGATCTAGCGGATTTATCGGGTGGTCGTAAACGTCGTGTACTCTTGGCGCGTGCCCTACTGACTCAACCTGATGTATTGTTACTCGACGAACCAACCAACCATTTAGACGTCGAAAGTATCGAATGGTTAGAAAAGTTTTTATTGGATCAAAATAATCTAACCTTACTGTTTATTTCGCACGACCGTTCATTCGTTGACAGCATTGCGACCCGTATTGTTGAGCTTGATCGTGGCATTTTGCGTAGCTACGAAGGTAACTATTCTCGCTATCTCGATCTCAAAGCACAACAAATGGAAGCAGAAGAAAAACAAAATGCTTTATTTGATAAAAAGTTAGCTGAAGAAGAGGCTTGGATTCGTCAAGGCATTAAAGCACGTCGTACCCGTAACGAAGGTCGCGTCCGTGCGTTGCAAGACTTACGCGAACAATCTAAAGCACGTCGTTCACAACAAGGCAAAGTCAGTATGGCAACGCAAGAAGCCAATCGCTCTGGTAAGCTGGTATTTGAAATTGAAAATCTCAGCGTCAGCTATGGCCAACAACCACTGATCAAAGATTTCTCTGCTATCGTGCTACGCGGTGATCGTATTGGTTTGGTCGGTGACAACGGTGTGGGTAAAACCACTTTGATTAAAGCGATTTTAGGTGAGATTGAGCACGGTGGTTCTGTGAAAACCGGTACTCAACTCGAAGTTGCTTATTTTGACCAATTGCGTAATGCCTTAGATCTTGAAAAAACCGTCATGGCCAACGTTTCAGAAGGTTCTGATTTTGTTGATGTGAATGGTAACCGCCGTCATATCTATAGTTATTTACAAGACTTTTTATTCTCGCCAGAACGTGCACGCACGCCAGTTAAAGCACTTTCAGGGGGCGAAAGAAACCGTATCTTATTGGCAAAATTATTGCTCAAACCATCGAATTTAATCGTCATGGATGAGCCAACCAATGACTTGGATATGGTGACACTTGAGCTACTTGAGGAAATGCTGTCTGACTATAAAGGTACTTTGCTGTTGATCTCGCATGACCGTGCCTTTATGGACAATGTCGTGACTTCGACATGGGTATTCGATGGTAAAGGTAACATTGATGAATACATCGGTGGCTATCAAGACTATTTGGAACAACGCCCAGATCAAAAGGTGGTTGATCAGAAAAGTGATGTGAAAAAAGCACAAGCCAAAGCAGAAGCGGCTGCAGCACCTAAAAAGGTAAAACTCAGTTATAAAGACCAGCGAGAGCTTGAACAACTACCCGCTGAGATTGAAAAACTGGAAAACGAACAAGTAGAATTATCAGAAAAATTAGCTGATGGTTCTTGGTTTGTTTCAGACGCCAATGCCGCAACAGCAGCCAGCCAACGTCTAGCTGAAATTGAAGAAGTATTGCTAGAAAAATTGGAACGCTGGGACATTTTAGAAAATATGTCGAAAGGCTAGAAGCTTGGCATGTATTGATTAAAGGCTCCTGATGGAGCCTTTTTCTTTTTTAAAATCATCTGAAGCCACGTCAAAATCTAATCAGATGAACTGTACTTATGGTAGCTCTTTTGAAGCCGTATAAGCCTTTATTTCATCAACTTCAGATGCCTCGACCAAAGATAGATTTTTAGTTTCTGGAGCCCATAAAATCGAAATAATAGTTCCAAAAACCAAAATACACACCAGTAATAACATCGTGGCAGTCATTCCGATCTGTAACAGACTGATTGGAAGAATAAAAGTACTTGCTGCAGAACCAAATCGGCTCACTGCTGTGGCGATCCCAATGCCACTAGAACGAACCTCAGTCGGAAAACTTTCTGCAGGGAAAACACCAACTAAATTACTGACTGCAGATAAAATCATCGTAAATGCGGCAAACAAGAGTACCAATGCCCAGTTCAATGTTTCAGGCAATATGGTAATCAACAGTAAGCTGACCGAGAGCAATACGAAGGAATAGATTAAGAAACCGCGACGGGAAAATTTATAAGTACAGTAAATACCAATTACTGCGCCGAGTAGCAGCATCAAATTTAAGATGGTTTCTGTAGTGAAATCATTGGATAACTTCATCAATTCTAGAATCATCGGCAAAAAGGTATAAATTGCAAAATACGGCATCACAATACAGGTAAAAAAGATGCAATTGAACAAGGTCCGTTTCAGGTATTTTTGACTAAACAATAATTTAATACTGGAAAAATTATTTTGCTGCGCCACTTGATCTGTTTCACTCTCAATCGTGACATGTGCTCCAAAATATTTTTGAACAATCGCCCGAGCCTCATCTTTACGTCCATGTTGCATCAACCACCGTGGGGATTCAGGTGTTCCAATTCGTGCAATTAAAATAATTGCCGCAGGGATTGCTGTTGAGGCGAGTAAATAACGCCATGTATCAGGCCCAAGATCTAAATCAATCACGAACTTGGCAATGAATGTTGCCAGTACATAACCGAATGTCCACACCACACTAAATGAGCCTAAAATTGCACCTCGACTTTGTTTAGGCAAAAATTCCGCCAACAATGCATGCCCAACGGTATAGTCCCCACCCAGTCCAATCCCCATGAGCACGCGACAAAGAAACAGTTCTAAAGGTGTAGAAGCATAGAACTGGGCAATCGAACCGATCAGGACCAAAATGAAGCTAATACAAAAGATCTTCTGCCGACCTAATTTATCTGAAATAAATCCAAAAAATAAACTTCCTACAAAGAGGCCAATCAGAACAGCACTTCCGATTGCCCCCTGCCAAAAGGAATCTAGCTGCATCAGGGGGGTAATTAAAGTGAAAACCATCCCAATCAAACCAATGATATAGCCATCCGTTAAATGTGCACCGAAAGTCAGAGCCGTTATTTTCAAATGAAATTTGTTCAATGGCACATTATCAATATTTACGGTATTCATATACGCTCCCATTCCATGGAGTAAAATTGAATAATTCTTCTATCCAAAAATTTAAAAAGTGATGCTGACTCCAGCAAGGCTAGATCCCAATTCAATTCGATTGAGTTCTAGCATGCTTAGCTGATCAAGCAAGACCACCCAACAAGATGTACTTGATGTTTTGATATTCTTCTAAACCATACTTTGAGCCTTCCCGACCAAAGCCAGACTCTTTTACACCGCCAAACGGTGCTACCGCAGTCGAAATAATGCCCTCATTGATTCCCACCATTCCCACTTGCAATTGATCTGCAACCCACCACGTTCTCTTTAGATCTTTGGTATAGAAATATGCAGACAACCCATATTGGGTGTTATTTGCCAGGGCAATCGCTTCCTGATCCGAAGCAAAGGAAAAACATGCTGCGACAGGTCCAAAGGTTTCCTCATGCGCAACTAGCATTTTGTCATTGGCATGCTGAATAATCGTCGGTTCATAAAAGAGCCCACCTAACGCATGTGCTTGTCCACCCGTCACAATTGAACCGCCCTTCGCTAAGGCATCATCAATGTGGCGTTGCACTTTTGCTATCGCGGCCTGATTAATTAATGGCCCTTGGGTGACACCGTCTACAAGGCCATGACCAACTTTGAGTTTCTGAACCTCTGCCGTAAGCAGTTCAATGAATGACTCATAGACCGTTTCATGAATATAAAAACGGTTGACACAAACACAGGTCTGCCCGGTATTTCTATATTTTGATGCCATTGCACCCTGAACCGCCGCCTCTAAATCAGCATCTTCGAACACGATAAAAGGGGCATTTCCACCCAGTTCAAATGAGGTTTTCTTTAAAGTATCCGCAGCTTGACGCATTAATAATTTGCCCGTCGCAGTAGACCCCGTAAAACTGATTTTTTTCACTTTCTCTGAGTACTGTAAAGTTGCGCCAATCTCCTGCGCATTCCCAGAAACAACATTAAATACCCCTGCAGGCACACCCGCTTGCTCTGCCAGAACTGCAAGTGCAAAAGCTGACAGCGGTGTTTCTTCCGAAGGTTTTAAAATCATGGTGCACCCCGCAGCCAAGGCTGGGGCAACTTTACGTGTCACCATTGCTAATGGAAAATTCCAAGGGGTAATCGCCGCAACGACACCAACAGGCTCCTTGGTGACCATGATTTTTGTTTGCGCTTTAAATGTAGGGATAATATCGCCGTAGTTACGTTTCGCTTCCTCAGCAAACCACTCAAAGAAACTGGCAGCATAGACCACCTCGCCTAAAGCCTCAGCTAAAGGCTTACCTTGTTCCTCCACAAGAATCTCTGCCAATTGCTGCCGATACTCCAACATCAATTCACCCCAGCGTTTCAAGACTTGTGTTCGCTCAGCGGCAAGTGTTTTTTTCCATGTTTCTAAAGCATGATCAGCTGCCACAATTGCATGTTCTGTTTCTTCAGCACCGCATTTTAGAACCTGACTCACTTCTTGCGCATTTGCTGGATTAAAAACAGGATAAGTATTGGCTTGACTTGCCAACCATTGACCATTGATAAAGCTGGTATTTTTCTTTAAATCTAACATCTTATTACACCCCTACATCTACAAAACAGCCTTTAGCCTCACGAGCAATGCGCGAAATACGCTTCTCACTGGTGTAATCATTAATCAGATCGCAAGGGGTATAATTACGATCAATTTCATATAATTCATCTTCGTTGAATTGGGTCTCTAAGGCTTGTATTGCGGTTTTAAATTGATCTACGTTATCAGCGCCTACCAACATACTGTGAATGCCAGGGCGTTGCAGTACCCAAGCCTGTGCAACCTGTGCCATTGTTAAATTTTTGTTTTGAGCCACTTTACTCACCGATTTTACAATTTCAAAGCTCACAGCGTCGTTATACATCTGCTGGGTAAAGAAATCGGTGGTATTCCGTGTTGAACTCATTTCACCACTTAAAATGCCACGGGCTAAGGGACTGAATACTGAAACGCCAATCCCTTGATCAATACAGAAAGGAATCATTTCCCGTTCTTCTTCCCGATAAGCACAGTTCAGTTGCAATTGCATATTGATCGGTTTGACAAAACCATTGCACTCACATGAGATTAAGATTTTTGCCAACTGCCCAACGGTCATGGTAGACACACCAAAATAACGTGCTTTTCCAGACTTGATAATTTCATTCATGGCAGCAAGGGTTTCATCTACTGGGCTATCGACATCAAAAAAGTGCAGCATATAAATGTCGACATAATCGGTACCAATGCGTTTTAAAGATTGATCGATACTACTGAGGATATTCTTTCTAGAATGTCCTGTTTGATTGATGCCTCCACCTGTTCCATAGCCAACTTTTGTGGTGATGACCACCTCATCACGATTGACCAGTTTATGAATAATTCCACCAACAACTTCTTCACCTTTTCCTGCTGAATAAAAATCAGCAAGATCAATAAAATTGACCCCTGAATCCAGTGCATATTTAATAATTGGAGCACTTTGCTCAGCATTAAAAATCCAGGGTTTCCAAGAAGATGAACCCATATTCATGGTGCCTAAACATAGGCGCGAAACTTTTAAACCTGAATTTCCTAAATTGATATATTCCATGGTCTTCAACCTTAATGTTTAGGGGTATAAAATGGGTTTTTGATTTGTTTGAGTGCGACTAAATCATGCTTTAGCGGTAAATAATTCAATGCTGCATGAATTGCCCGAACACAAGCGTTGTAATTATTGTGATACACCTCATCCAAATCATTACAACTCGGATTAACCCAATTCGCGGTGACAATGGCCCACTCATTTTCAGCCTCAGGAGGAAATATCCCAGACGAGAGTGCTTCATTGATGGCCTTAGCAATACCCGCTTGTGATGCCCCCCAAGTCGCATTTGCATGCAAATCCCCTTGAATTTCCGCTTTATTGACATACAAAGTCATTGGTTTCACGGGGATATTGGGTTGAGCAATCACCATGAATGGACAATGACCTTGAGATGGTGAAGACAGACTATTTGCAAAAGCCTGTCCGACAGGACCACCACGTGGACCAATTAAAATATTGATATGTGATGCATTGACCCCCTCACCTTCAAATCCCTCGCCGATATAAACTGCAGCAGTTAAATTATCCATGTACTTTCCTTGATCGAATAAACTGCTATTACCATCCCTCGTTTTAAATAAAAATAAAATGCAAATTAATTCACAACACTATTAAAAAATCTAATATTAAAAAAACTCACACTGCTGTGAATTAAATTCATAGCAATTGTTAAATTTTCATTACAAATAAAACCTCAAACATGTTTTATTAACCAAAAACAAGTAAATTAAAATTAAATTTATTTTCAAGGATGAAAAATGTTAAAAATAAAATCAGCACCAATTAAAACTCTACTTTTCATAGGTAGTTTAGTAATAAGTCAAACCATTTATTCTGGAATAAAAACTGGCGAACCAACTTCAAGTTTAGGTCAATTAAATGTGGGTGGTGCAATCCGAGGTAAATATGTCTATGACCATGACGCCAACCCGAGTAGTAGTAAATTTTCTTTTAGTGATGCGATCTTAGCGCTCAACTATGAGTCTGCAACGCTTATTGGCGGGCTAGATTACCGTCTATATGAATATTATGGTCATATCGGTGATGCAAGCTGGTTAACAGATGCTTGGCTTGGCTATAAAATCAATCCAAACAATAAAATCATTGCAGGTTTAAACCCAGTCCCATTTGGATTAGATCGTTACTGGGGAAATACCTTTTTTCTTGGCATTGCCAATGTGATGGGTCTTGAAGATGTACACAATATTGGGATTAACTATCAATTCAAAACTGATAAAAATCAATTATCTTTAGCTTTCTATCCAATTGATGGCGGCAATTTTAGAGGGCATTCAAAAGATGCACGGCACTTCAGTATTAATATGGTCAATGCCGATGATTATGTTGAGAATGGAACCAATACCCAAGAAAAAAATATGATCATTGCCCGTTATGCATACTCTTCAAACTATGCTGACCTCAACTATCAACTTGGTACATCGGTCTGGTACTCAGACATCGAAAACAAAAATTATTCCAGCACAGGATCACGTCAAGTATGGTCTATTTTTGCTGATTTTAATTATCAAAGTTGGAATAGCAAATTATTATTTGGTCATCAAGACATTGATAATAAAGACCGCTTGAGTCCTGATCATATTAGCTTGGGCGGATTTGACTATTCTTATAATTCAGCAACGCAAGGAGACTTTTTTTCAACTGAGTTTAGCTACTTAATTCCATATCATTTTGAATATGCACAATCCATTCGCCCTTATCTCAATATCAGTGGTTATATCAATAAAAAGCATAGCAATACTGATAGTTACAGAGTTATTCCAGGTATTGCATTTAAAATTAAAGACCTTACCATTCAAGCAGAGCATTTAATCGGAAAGTATGATCCCTACCTTGGTGATCAAAATGGTTTAGCACAAGGATCAAATAATAACTAGAATCAAAAAACATATATTTCACTTGCTTATTATTTTTAACCAACCAATAGAATATTCCTTATTTAAATTATAAAAATTATTTTTATAGTTAAAGCACATCATCCAAAATATACGCTATGCTAGACTTAGTACAATGGATTGTGATGAAGATTAACCGTTAAATCAGGAAACATGGCTTTAATCTTCATCTTATAAATATCAAGGATATGATAAAAGGAAGTATGGATGCGACAATTACCTCCCATGAACGCTTTACGCATCTTTGAAGAGGTGGTTAAGCATTTAAATTTCTCTCATGCAGCACAATCTCTCTGTCTGACGCATGGGGCTGTCAGCAGACAAATCAAATTACTAGAAGAATATTTAGGCGTTCAGCTTTTTCTGAGATCACCCAAAGGAATCGAACTCACCTCTCATGGTCTCGAGTTCGCAAATGATATGCAGATTGTGTTTGATCAAATTGAAGCATCCACACTCAAATTTAGAGCAAAAAACATCCGCACAAAACTCAATATTGAGGCCCCACCAACATGGTGTAATCGAATTCTCTCCCCAAATTTAAAAAACTTTTTGCTTACCAACAAAGACTATTCATTTACAGTGAACTATACTCAAGATGCTGAAAACACTGAGGTTGCTGTAGATACGGATATTCGTATTCGATTTGGCCTCTCACCGGCCCACCATTGTCAAAGCAGCTTATTATTAAAAGAAGACTATGTAATGGTCGCCAGCCCACAACTATTTAAAGATGAACTTGCTCCCAATCTTCAAGACTATCCTCTTATCCATGTGTTATATAACCGTAAAAGACTAGATACATGGCAAATCTGGTTAAAACAAAACCATTATATAGATTTAAGCGATTCACATTGTGCAATCGAATTTTCAACAACAGAACAAGTGATTCAAGCTGCTGTTGCTGGTTATGGTATCGCGATTATCGATAAACCTATGATTCGGAATGAACTCAATATAGGTACACTAAAAACGATGATAGATACTGATATCCAAAGCAAGTATGGTTATTGGATCGATATTCCCTTTAACAAAGCGACTCTTCCAAAAGTTCAAACCTTCAAATTTTGGTTGGAAACCTTATTAACCTAATCTCTTTGCTGGGCATGTTAGCAAGGCCTATTTCAGTATCTTGTTTCAATCTATGAACGTATAGATGTTCTTTTTGTGTCGCAAGAGACACTAAAACAGCTTTAGTTTTATTTTACATTTAAAGTTGCCAAACTCACTTCATGTTACACTGCTCTGAAATTCAACGTTATTCTCTTTACTAAGTTTATGAGTCAAAATCAGTCTTATATCCCTGGCGAATTTCAATGGAAATTTCTATTACCCCAATACTGGAAAATTTGGATCGCCATTCTCTTTCTTATGTTATTGGCCATTCTCCCGTGGGCTATACAATGGCGCTTGGCACATGGTTTAGCTTCTTTATGCTGGCGCTTGCTCAAATCACGCCGTAAAACCACACTTCGGAATTTAGAGCTGTGTTTTCCAGAATGGTCGCCTGCTGAGGTTGAAGTACAAGCCAAACAAGTTTTTGTCGATATGATGCTTGGTGTATTTGAAACCCTCAATGCTTGGTACTGTCCCAAATGGTTTAAAGGACGCCATAGTATTGAAGGCTTAGAACATATCACCGATGCAAAAGCACAAGGTAAAGGCGTGTTATTACTCGGCACCCACAGCACCTTACTGGATGCAGGCGGTTATATCTGTTCTCAATATTTTGAACCCGATGTAGTGTATCGCCCACAAAACAATCCGCTATTGGATATGCTGATTTATCGCTGTCGTGCCACCATTTATCAACATCAAATTGATCACGATGATATGCGTGGTTTGATCCGTCGACTCAAAAATGGCGGTGCAATCTGGTATAGTCCTGATCAGGATTTTGGTTTAAAACAAGGTGTGATGGCGCCTTTCTTTGGTGTTCCAGCGGCAACCGTGACTGCTCATCGCCGTTTACTCAAAATTTCGAAAGCGGTTGCGATCCCCTTATATTTCTATCGCTATGGCGATGTTCGCAATCCACAATATAAAGTACTGATTGAACCAATTGTGGACAATATGCCAAGTGAAGATGAAGTCGATGATGCTATTCGCGTGAATAAAATTATTGAAGCTCAACTTCGTATCGCACCTACGCAATGGATGTGGTTCCATCGCCGTTTTAAAACCCGTGCCGAAGGTTACGACAAAATCTATTAAGCTAAAAAAGCCGCCTTATTCATCAATAAAGCGGCTTTTTTCTAAAGCAATAACAACCATTAGTTCGGGAAAATCACACCTGTACTTAAATCAAAATAAGTTGGGGTGTTGCTATACACTGAACCCAATTTAACATTAATGAACCAGCCTAAATTGCCCTGATCTTGTAAACGGTTTTGAATCTCGCCTGGCAGATCAAGCTTATAAATCGCATCTTCTTTAAAGACTTTTGATTCGATGCTGGCTGTACTTTCACTATCACGTTCAAATAAATAACCTTGTTGTAGCACACCGAATCCAATCGAATTATCTTTATCAATCAAATGATAACCTTCAGCAGCTTGCTGTTTCAGCAACGCATCTAGTTTGGTTGGATTATCCTCAAAGAATCCTGCTTCCGTTTTTGGCATATCAAAATAACGATAGCTATAGGTCCCATTATGGGTGCTGCTATTTACACAAGTTGGGATGTAATACATGTCATTCTTGGTGCCATTGGTTGTGAAGTCTTCACCCGCAAAGATTAATTTACAACCTTGTGCACCGAGCTCATTGAATGCAGCAAGAATACTTGCTCTGGTTTTATTGGTTAAGAAGCGATTGTCATAAGTATAGGTTGCGGGTTTCTTATCATTTTTCACAAATAAATATTTATAGGTATTGCTTGGATCCTCTCTCAAGAACGACTTATAAATAAAGCCAGACTCACCTTGCTTTTTCATTTCAGCTAATTTGAGCACATATCTATTTGCAATCACATTGGTGGTGATATCAGCAATTTTATAGCTATAGGTATCGGTTGAAGCATTATTTTTTACATATAAGTTTTTAGGTTCAGGGAAATCGCTGTTGGCTTTTTTCACATCCAAAGAACTGCCCGCTAAGGCAAAACCTTGACTACCCTGCTCATTGGCTTGCGCCAAGAAATTGGCCCAAGACGTTTGATTATCGAGTAGACGATAACTTGCCGTTGCTTTACTCACAGTCGGTTTCAATAAGCTATAGCCTTCGACATTAGTACGGGTATAACAAGTGACAACTTTAGATGGATCGACTGAATCCATATACGTTTGAATATCTTTAATACTCGCTGTTTCACTCACAGCACACATGCCATCGCCTTTAAAGGCATATGCTGAAGCAATCCCATTTGGTCGATAGCGATCGCTATATTTCACTCGGTTTGCCGTGGTTGTACCGCTGGTTTCAGTCGCTGCAATCTCGCTAATCAGTGCATCATCCGATGCAACATCGTAATTTTTAATCACAGCACCGGTACAATCCTCTTTTTCAAATTGACGGGTTTCAATGGTAAAGCGAGCACTGTTTTCGGACGCTTTGTGTACCGTTAAATTGGTTCGTGCTCCCTTATGGCAGAAGCCACCCAACCATGAACCCACAAAACGATCAGCCACAACTGGGGTTGGAGTGGGTGGTGTTGGCGTAGGCGGTGTTGGGGTCGGTGGTGTTGGAGTTGGCGGCGTAGGTGTAGGTGGTGTTGGGGTTGGTGGTGTCGGCGTAGGCGTTGGGGTTGGGGTTGGATCCCGATCATTATCTGATCCACAGCCCACCAAGATTGCGCAAGTTACGCTAAGTGCTAGTTGAGTCCATATATTTTTCATTGCATCACCCTCTGTGTGATTTTTTCACATATTGTGTATGTGAAAATTTAACACTTTTATTCTTGAGTGCAAATATGTTTATGCGTAAATTAATAACGAAAGGTCAAAATCATTTTTTATTGATGGTTGGAAGGTATGGATGCTCAAGAAAACTTAGCAAGACAATTCAGTGCTTTACCGAAAGAATGGCAGGCATGGTTAGAGGAAAATTTAGAGCGCGGTTGTGCTCCAATTGACTTAGCCAATATTCTGTTGCGTGAAGGTTTAATTGATCTAAATAAAGATTTTTCTGCTCCGATATACGTTGAAGAGCAACACTACCGAGAACTTGAACAGGCAGCAACTGCAAAACAAACTCAACTCAGCAGTACATTTACACCAGAACAAAAAAAATGGTTGGCTCAGATGCTACTGGATGGTTTAAGCAAAGCTGAGATTTATCAGTCATTGATGAAGCAAGGATTGAATGAAATCGATATTGCATTCGAATGGGTACAGTTAAAGCAGCATCCTTATTTTCAAGTCGCCGAAGAGCAGCACTTCCTGCTCAAAAAACGTAATTGGCTGCTACAGACTTTAGATCGTTTTGCCCGTTTAAATACTGAATATCAGCAGATTAAGCGAATTTCAAAACCTGATTTTGCAGATTTTATCCAACAGTATTACAGCCGAAATTTACCTGTGATTTTGACTGATGCTATCCAGCATTGGCCTGCTTTACAGAAATGGTCACCACAATATTTCAAACAGGCTGTCGGTACACAAGAAATTGAAGTTCAGCTCAATCGTGAACAAGACCCTTTATTTGAACGCAACTCGATTCAACATAAAACTAAAATGCGGATGAGTGATTTTGTTGATTTAATCGAACAAACCCCACATTCCAATAATTTTTATATGACAGCGAACAATGCCAAAGCTAGCCAATCTAGTCTGGCTGCATTGTTTCAAGATATTGATCATTTTCATGACTATACGGATCACGCCCAAGTCTATGATCGTAGCTTCATCTGGTTTGGCCCTAAAGGTGCCTTTACCCCCTTACACCATGATTTGACCAATAACTTTTTAGTACAAATTTATGGACGGAAAAAAGTCACCCTGATTCCTGCAATGCAAACGCCACACCTCTATAATGATGTCGCCGTATTTAGTAAAATTGCCGATCCCCATCATCCTGATATAGTGAAATCATTTCCAGATTTTGCCCATAGCAGCAAAATCGAATGTATCCTGAATGAGGGCGAGGCCTTATTCATTCCGCTAGGCTGGTGGCATTGTGTCGAAAGTTTAGACATTTCTATGAGTGTTTCCTTTACTCATTTCAGTATCGACAATGCGGGTGCTGAATCCTTTCCTTCACTAAGCGGGCATTAAAAATTGTGTCAGCCAATGGCTTAACCGAATCCGTTCTTAAGGTGCTCTAATGGTAAAACCAACAGACCAAGTCATCATCAACACAGCTTCATCTGCACTGAATACACAAGGCGTGATTCCACAAGATGCAGAAACGACATTGGACAGCATTTATCCAATGATGCAGCACATTGCACGTTGGTTGATTCATTCAGGTGTGGGCTATACCGATTTTGTGGCTGCGCTGAAGCCGATTTTTTATGAGCAAGCCTTGGTTGAATTAGAGCGAATCAAACAGAATAAAACCGATTCAGCGGTCAGTTTACTCTCTGGACTGCATCGTAAAGATGTCAGTGCTTTTCGACAACAGGCCAATCAAATTAGTAATGAAGCTCCTAATTTTGCCATTAGCGTGCCTGCTCGTGTCATTGCCCGCTGGATTGCACTTGACCTCCCCCATCAAATTCCTGTCTCTGGTGAAGAAAACAGTTTTGAAGCCTTGGTCAAACATATTTCAACAGAAAAGCATCCACGCTCGATTTTATTTGAACTACAGCGCTTAGGTGTGGTTGTGCAAATCGATCAAGAGGTCGTGTTACAACAACATAGCTTTACCCCTGATAACCAGATGCAAGAAAGTAAAGCGCTCTTTTCTGCCAATCTCAGTGACCATTTGGCTGCAGGGATTGATAACTTTATCAGTGAAAAACCCTTTACCCATCTCGAACAAGCTGTACATGCCGAAAAATTAACAGCACAATCTGTTGAGGCACTTCGGCAGTTGAGTATCGAACTGTGGCAAGACATGGCAAAACAACTCTTAAATGCCGCAATTCAACATTGTGATCAAGACCAAGAAAAAGATGATGCACATTATCAATTTCGCTTTGGTGTCTACCAATACGATACTCAGATAAAATTACAAGTGCCTTATATTTTTAAGGATAAATAATAATGAGAAGCTTATTACTCGCGACAGTTTCTTTCATTTCAGTGGTTGTCTTAACTGCCTGTGGAGAAAACTTTTCTGTTGCCAACGTGAGTTTAGGTGGTAGTGGCTCAGGTACCCAAAAACCACTACCTGGTGGAGGAAATCCCCCTGTCACTGGCGATAAAGGTAAAGATGATGAGGAGGAAGATCAATACGATTATTTTGTTACCTTCCCTGATACCGTAAATGATGAATGTACTGGAATACAACGTAGTATATATTTCATTGATGCTGGGACTAAGCATCCTCAGATTGCTGGATCTCAGCAAAGTAGTCCCTCACAAACCGTTCAAATCAACATTAAAAATACAACGCCAAATTATATATTTGAAAAAATTCCTCAATGTCATCAAGTAGAATTTTGGGCAATGTCAGGGAAATTACATTTCCTTCCTGATCAATATTTAAGATGTTCGGCAGAGCAATATACTGTGCAGGTTTTACAACCTTACGAAGTTAAAACCTATGAGTTTGACTTTAAAATTCCACAAGGTGATGACATTTTATTGCTTCGTTATCCAACACAATATTCATCTAATTTGCCCGATGCCCAAACCCATTGGAGCAGTTGCCCAACTTTAGACATTCATCTTCCTGTCAGCAAACAGCTTGTCCCGAAAACAGGTAATAAAATACCGCCGCAGAAACCAACTTCTCCAGACCACTCGTCTGGTGAAAAGCCACAGCAATAATGGGATATTAAAAAATTAAAGCCCGAGTTCTGCATCCTGCAAAACTCGGGCAAATGAGGTTGTGCTTTCAAACTACTTTTATTATCCTGCGTCCATCGCATGCATCATATCCATGATGACTTTTCCATCTCAGCGTTGCTATCCTTAAGCGGAAATCCATTCCTGCATCCTTGTGCTGATGTATTTAGAATAAACCTTTTAACGATGTAGCACTATTCGTTGTAGACTTAAATCTATGTACGAAATAACGTACATTGATTAGGTAAACTTTAAAATCGGCCAATTGCGCACACCTCCTCTCGCTGAATCAGTTTTCCATTTGTTGTTTATGTGGTTGAGCTAAAGGATCAGTCACCTGCTTCTCCTCTTGCTCCGCCTTCTCAATGCCATCCTGTATCGCTTCTTGTGCTTCTTGCTCATCCTCAACCGTCTGTTCTAAAGCCTGTTGTTGTTGCTCAAAAATACGCCCTGTTTGGAGAACAACATAAATTGGAAAATGATCAGAACCTATATGCGATACACGTTTCATTTCCACCAAACCAAAATCAGTACTGTGAAAGATATGATCCAATGACCAGCGTAACAGCGGATAATCTGCATGGAAAGTATTCATAAAATAGCGCCCTACTCGAGGATCAAGCAAGCCACTGATACGTTGAAATAAACGCGTTGTTCTTGACCATGCCACGTCATTCAAATCCCCCATCACGATACAGCTCTGATCAATATCTTCAATCTGATCACCCACAATTAGTAATTCTGCATCTCTTAAGGTCGAATCTTTGGCCTCCGTTGGACTCGGTGGTTTAGGATGCAAACAATACAACTGCACTTGCACGCCTGACGGCAAAGTCACTGCTGTATGAATCGATGGAATTTCATCACTCAAAATAAATTTAACTTCGGTGTCGTTTAAGGGTAAACGGCTATAAAGATGCATGCCATATAGATTTTCTAAGGGTACAGCCACACAAAAGGGATAATCTACTTCAATTGGACTCAGCGCTTGCTGCCATTCAGCATTCGATTCCAGCGTAAGCACCAAATCTGGCTTTAAAATTTCAATCTGTTCAAGTAACAGGTGATATTGATGATTGGGGGTGAGCACATTCGCAACCAATAAAGAAATTTGTTGCTCAGGATTCAATTGCGCCTTTTTGACTTTTTTTACTTGCTTGCGCCATAACGGCGTATAAGGCAACACCATTTTAAGCTGATAGGCAATCGCTGCAACCAACCCAATAAAGAGCAGTTCAGTACTCAAGGTCCAATCGGAAAGCACAAATAACATCGCAAAAAATGTGATGATCCCGAGTGCCAATATTTGTAATCTCGGAAAGTCTGCCCCCCGAAACCACCATTCATCTCTGGGGATCAAAGACCAAAATGAAAGCCATATCACCAGTGCTGCGCAAATCTGAATCCATATCATGTTCATTTTTCTCTTTGGGGTAGCATAGATTTACAATAAAGTTTTCGCTTTATCAATTTTCTATCTAATATAAACAAGATATTCCACTCAATAAACGCACTGTTTTATTTCAGTAAAGCTTGCAGTTGTGGGCACTTTTGATACACTCAAACCCCTTTAAAATTTTTTACATACCGAGGCACAATGACATGAAAGTAGGTCTGGTCGGTTGGCGTGGGATGGTTGGTTCTGTCCTGATGCAACGTATGGTTGAAGAGAATGATTTTGCTCATATCGAGCCATTCTATTTCTCTACCAGTAATGCAGGTGGCGAAGCACCTTCATTTGGTGGTAAGACTGCCCCAGCACTTATGGATGCAACAGACATTAACAGTCTGAAGCAAATGGATGTCATTTTAACCTGCCAAGGTGGTGATTATACCTCTGAAATTTTCCCAAAGCTTAAAGCTGAAGGTTGGGATGGCTATTGGATTGATGCTGCATCTACGCTGCGTATGGCAGATGACGCAATCATCGTGCTTGATCCAGTCAACTTAAACGTAATCAAAGATGGTTTGGTCAACGGCACTAAAACGTTTGTTGGCGGTAACTGTACCGTTTCATTGATGTTGATGGGCTTAGGTTCACTGTTCCAAAATAATTTAGTGGAATGGGCGACTTCAATGACTTATCAGGCAGCGTCTGGTGCGGGTGCGCAGAACATGCGTGAACTGATCACTGGCATGGGTTATTTGTATAACAATACTAAAACCTTATTGGATGACCCTAAATCTGCAATTCTTGATATTGACCGTCAAATCGCAGAATTACAACGTGGCGAAGGCTTCCCGAAAGCAAACTTTGGCGTGCCATTGGCGGGTTCATTGATTCCGTATATCGACAAACAACTCGAAAGCGGTCAATCGAAAGAAGAATGGAAAGGTCAGGTTGAAACCAACAAGATTTTAGGTAATCAACAAATCGTTCCAATTGATGGTCACTGTGTGCGTATTGGTGCAATGCGTTGCCACTCTCAAGCAATCACATTGAAATTGAAAAAAGATGTGCCACTTGATGAAATCGAAGACATGATTCGTAACTCGAGCCAATGGGCAAAAGTAGTTCCGAATACTCGCGAAGCATCTATGACAGATCTTACCCCTGTTGCAGTCACAGGTACTTTAACTGTTCCTGTGGGCCGTTTACGCAAGCTCAATATGGGTAAAGAATATCTTGGTGCATTCACTGTGGGTGACCAATTGCTTTGGGGCGCTGCTGAGCCGTTACGTCGTATGCTTCGCATTCTGGTCGAATACAAGAACGCTTAAGCAAAAATCCCTAAAAATCAAAAGCCGATCACATTTGATCGGCTTTTTTATTGCGATGAACGATGAATAATTTACAATTCATTTACATCACGGTAATGTATACTTTTTCCAGACGATAACATCACTTTTTCATGGATCGAGATGACTGTTTATAACAAATTAAAAATTGCCATTTTAGCCATCATTTCTTCGCAACACCTTTATGCAATTACGCTTGATCCAATTCAAATCCAGTCTGCGCCTGGTGAACTGCTCTATGCAGAAATGAGTTTCCACCAAGCCGATGCCAACTCCAAAATAGACGTCAGCTTAGCGACACCTGAAGATTTATTGATGCTTGGCGCTGCGCATCAGCCGCCATCCAGCCTGAATTTTTTTACCCGCCGAAATAATCAAGGTGAAGGGGTTATCGTCATCACTTCATCACGTCCAATGACGGATGCTGAGCTGAATATTATTTTAAAAATTCAGGAAGATGGTGCATCTCATTTAAAACATATTCGTCAGCCAATGCGTCAAATTGCAAAAGCACCGATCACCAAGACGGCCAATGAACAATCATTGACACCCAAATTTATTGTCAGTGAAAAAGATATCGCTTTAAACCTACCTGAAAGTACACGCTTTAATGCTGCAAATGCAAATTCACAAGGGCAAAACTTAAAACAAGAAACACTCCTGAATGCACCATTTACCCTTCCACCCGTATTAGAAACATCAAACCCAAATACGACAACAACAGCTGCCAGTGCAGTTTCAATCGCTCCACCCGTGAAAGTAGAAACAACAACAGCGGCAGCGACAACCCCAGTGCCACAGCCAGCAACGCCTATCGCAGAAAAAGTACCACAGCAGCCAAAAACAATGCCTGTCAAACAGGAAACCACTCAAACTATGAATACAGCTACCACCAAGCAAAGTACTGCATTGGATGAGGAACTAAAAGTAGCTGAACTTAAACCAATTGAAACCAAAGAAAAAGCGAAAACACCTGATCCAGTGAGAGAAACAGCCCAAGCGGTCAAAAAGAAACTCCCGACAAGAGCAGCAGCAAACGATGACAAAGCCCAACAGCATGTGGTGCAACGTAATGAATCCTTATGGAGTATTGCACAACAGATTGCAGGGCAAACGCAGCAGCCTGTTGCTCAAGTCATGAATCAAATTAAAGCACAAAATGAACATGCCTTTATTGGGGGGAATGCCAACCGCCTTAGACAGGGTTCACATTTAAACTTTAATCTTGCTGCCACATCTACACAGCAGAATAAAAACACCAATCAAATTGCGGCACAAACACAGCGTCCAGCCACAGGAAAAGCCAAATATCGGTTACAACAAGCTGAAATGTCTCTGGTAGCTGAGAGTAATCAAGATTCCAGTACTGGAAGTGCCAAAAAAGACACATTACAGCAAAAAACCAGTGCCGATTTATCATTAAAAGTTATGACAGCACGAGAAAAAACCGTTACATTACAAAGAAACGTAACACAGTTAGAATTGGCACTACGTCAGAAGGAACAACGTATTCAGCTGTTAAATGCTCGGCTTGCTGAACTGCAAGATCAGTTGAAAGCGCAACAGGACACTAAAAAGCCAACACGCTAGGTTACGAGAATATTCTCATAAATTTGCATAAAAGCGGCTCTATCTTTAAGGGGTATAGATCATGTCAACTATAATCATTGTACTGCTCGTCATTGTACTGATTGTAGCTATCGTTTTAAAAAAACGTGAAAGCAATCAAGCCAATACTGCACCTAAAAAAGGTGCAAGCAAAACGACAAAAAAAGCAGCGACACGATCTGCTTCACGAACCACGCTCGTACGCGAAGAACAAGAGCCAGCAGCACCGCCAACGACTACAGCAATTTCTGAAAGTTTACGTCAAAAACTTGAACAACAAATTCAAAGTGGTAACTTTCAGTCTGCCGAGGCACAAATCAATCAAGCCTTAAAACAAGACAATTCTCAACATGAATTGTATTTGTTTTTACTGGATATCCATTTAAAGCAAAAAGATGATTTGGCGATTGATCAATTGATCAAACATATTCATGCCTTAAAACTGGAAGATATTGCACAAGCAGCTGAAGCGAAGCATCGTGAATACGAGCAGAATAAACAGCCTGATTCGATTGAATTTAATTTAGCATCACATAGTTTTCAGCAAACACCAACATCTGAGCCACAGGTTCAAAGCAATACTGCTGACTTTGATGCTTTAGTCCAAACACCAGCGGCACAATCATTTGATGACTTGCAATCAGAATATGCTGCACCTACAGAAGAAGCAAAGCCTGTAGAAGCTGCACCTGAAGTTCAGCCTTTAGACTTTAATTTCTCCTTTGAACAAAAACCTACGGATGAAGCGGTACCGTCTCCTGCCCCAGTTGCAACACCTGAGAGCAAAGAACAACAGCCACCGCTTGAGTTTTCGTTTAACTTAGAACCAACGCCACCAAGTATTGAAGAAGCAAAAACTGAAGACCTAAAACCTGAGCTTGACTTTAACTTTAATCATTTAGAGGTTGCATCTCAGCCCGTTGAAGAAAAAGCACCTGTTGAAGAAGCGGCACCAAGCTTAGATTTTAATTTTGAACCTAGCGTAGAAAAGACTGAACAACCTGCACCACTTGAAACCACAGCATTTTCATTTGATATTGCAGAACCAGCTGCAGTCGAAACACAACCTGAATTGATCACTCCTGCTGCAACACCTGCAGCAGCGATTACAATTCATGACCCATTGGCCCAGTCTTTCCCTGATCTGCAACAACTTGATGAAGCACAGCTGAATTTAGAGCTTGCAGAGCAGTATATTGAACTAGGTGCCTATGATTCTGCACGTGAGTTGTTAAAAAATAATCAGGCATTCAATGCAGAACAACAACAACGTTCAGAAAATTTACTGAATAAAATAGCTTCCTGAATTTGATCAGTCTAATATAAGCAGTCTCTCAGGCTGCTTTTTTTATGATGAAAACAATCGCTTTAATTTATATGGGTGGGACGTTTGGTTGTATTGGCGAACCCTTAATGCCAATGCCTGAACAGGATTTTTTACCTTTATTAGCGAAGGTGATTCCACCACATTTACAGGTTGAATGTTTCGCTGCCCCTAGCATTAAAGACAGCAGTGCCTGCACCGCAACCGATTGGTTGAAATTGGTACAACAAATTCAACAATTACAACTCAATGGCTTTCAGCATTTTGTCATCATTCATGGGACGGACACCTTAAGCTACGCCGCTGCAACACTGGCACGTTTTTTAGGCCATTCTTGCCACGCCATCATTACGGGCAGCCAATACCCATTATTGAATATTGAAGGCAACGATACCCGTGAATTCACCGATGCGATCGGCAATCTGTATTTAGCACTGGAACAAGTGCTTGCTTTGCCAAGTGGTGTTTATCTTGCCTTCCATGAGCAAGTCTTTCATGCACAAAGCACTTTAAAAGCCCATACCACTGAATTAGATGCCTTTGTTGGTATCAAAGCAGACCAAAGCTGTGACACTACAGCAGATGCTCTTATTGTCCCAAATGAATACATTGAGCAAGCCGCTCAACTCAGTGTCTTGAATTTGATGTTACAGCCGATTGCGAAAGAACAACTCATTTTACAATTAAAAAATCTTCTGCTTAGCCCACCTAACTTTTTGGTTTTACAAGGCTTTGGCACAGGTAATATCGCGGTCAATGATGAAATTCTGACCCTGTTTGAACAACTTTATCAAAAACAATGTTTGCCGATTATCAGCACTCAAGTGACCTTTGGGCAACTCGATCAACGCTATGCTGTCAGTTCATGGATTCAATCTGCCAAAGTTTTAGTCAATGACTGCCATAGCCATGCCGATTTATATGCAAAAGTCTTGCAAATGTATTTAAAATATCCGACCCACGAACAATGGTTCGAACATTGGCATCAACATTAATTCTGAGGTTAGAACATGCAACGTTATGCAATCGGTATTGAATTTTGCGGTACTCAATACCGTGGTTGGCAAACCCAACAGGCTGGCGTTGTCACTGTTCAGGAAACGATAGAAAAAGTGCTGAGTCGTATTGCCAATCAGCCGATTATTTTGCATGGTGCTGGACGAACTGACGCAGGCGTACATGCGACCAATATGGTGGCGCATTTCGACACCGAAGCCGTTCGCCCAGAACAAGGTTGGATTCGTGGTGCCAATAGCCAATTGCCCAAAGACATTTCAATCCAGTGGATTAAATGTATGGATGAAAATTTCCATGCACGTTTTAAAGCTGTGGCTCGTCGTTATCGCTATGTTGTGTATAACGCTCCGACTCGTCCTGCCTTGTTATATAAACAGGTCACCCATCTTTATCAAATGCTTGATGTGCAAAAGATGATTGCGGCGGCAGCAAAATTCGAAGGTACACATAATTTTGAAACCTTTCGCGCTGCAGCCTGTCAATCGAATCAACCTGTACGTCATGTTAAACACTGTCGCTTATTCGAACATGGGCGTTATCTAGTCTTAGATATTCAAGCGGATGGTTTCTTACACCATATGGTGCGTAATATCATGGGCTGCCTGCTTGAAATTGGGCAAGGTCAATATGAAATCGATCATATTGATACCATGTTTGCCGCAGAAGATCGCACCGCTGCTGGGATTACCGCCCCACCGGATGGTCTATACTTTATTCAGTCTTATTACCCAGATGAGTTTGACTTACCGCAGCTGCCTTTAGGTCCACACTGGTTAAATTTAGCTGAATAACAAAAAAGCCTTATCACAGTGATAAGGCTTTTTATTTGGAATCAATTAACGTTGTTTACGCTTGCGATATTCAACTGGCGTTTCATTGGTCCAACGCTTAAAGGCACGATAGAAAGTACTTGGTTCAGAAAAACCCGTTAAATACACAATACGCTCTACACTTTCATTGGTATTTGCCAACAGCTTTTTCGCTAAACGGCAACGATAGTCAGAAAGAATTTGCTGGAAGCTGGTATTGGCTTCACTGAGTTGGGTTCTTAAACGACGCGGGGTGATATTCAACTGTGCCGCCACCGTCTCCAGAGTCGTTTCGCCACTTTCAAGGGTTGAGCCAATGGCACGGCGGACTTCACCCACTAGATCATAACGTGCCAATTCTTGTAATTTTTCAATCGCCAATTGCTCATGCAATTGCAGTAATTCAGGTTCTGCTTGCCATAAAGGGTAATCCAGTACGGCCGCATCAAAATAAAGACGGGTTTCTTTTTGCCCCAAACTCACTGGGCAACCATAGACTCTAAAGTATTCGTCATCAGCAGCGCCCTCATTGAAGTTAAAATCAATATAGATCGGGTGAAACTGACCTTCGGTAATAAATTTAAAGAACCGTAAAATGCCTGACATGGCACATTCAGAGAAGTGACGGTTGACCAGATTATCTGGCCAATACTGTTCGCCATTGCTCAAGTAACAACGACCATCTTCAATCACCAGTTTGGCATCGAAAGCGTCGCTAATCAGGCGTTGATAAGCCAAGGCGCGCTTTAAGCCTTCACCAAAGGTTTCACTACTAATAAATAAATGTTCAATCACTTGACCACGATAAAGTGGTAAATGTTCACCAAGATGAAGTCCGATATCAGGATCGTTACTCACATCCTGTGCAGCGATCCAAAACGCATTTTGTGCACTTAGCGGCGTTCTTGCATTGGTATCCACTTGATTTAATGCCACGCCGGCCTTTGTTAAAATCTCTTCAGTTGGTAATCCTGCTTTACGAATTGCCTGATAACCAAAGCGCAATACAACTGATGCATCTGTTAGCTGACCCACGCTGTGCCCTTCCCTGTAGATACGTTATTATGACAATGAACAACAATTTTAGATTAACGTTGATTGACCAAACTGACAACAATATTCTGCTTATTTTGTTAAAAAAAATCGCGAATTGTCTGACAGTTCCTTTCGGTTAATATCTGACAGCCTCTAACAGACTTGATCTTGTAAATTTTAAATAAATTGACTATAATTTGCGCCTTCCCAATTTGATCTCAGGTAGGCTATGGCCAATAAAGAGGAACTCATTGAGTTCGAAGGCGTTGTCACCGAAACGCTTCCTAATACGATGTTCCGTGTACGTTTAGAAAACGGTCACGAAGTTATTGCTCACATTTCTGGTAAAATGCGTAAACACTATATCCGTATTTTGACAGGTGACAGTGTTAAAGTAGAAATGACACCTTATGATTTAACTAAGGGTCGTATCACTTATCGTGCACGCTAAGTCAGATTAGTGAATGCAAAAAAGCCACATCATGTGGCTTTTTTTATAGCTCATGTGAAAGTTTATTCACTGAGGCGTGTCGTTTTACAGCCCACCGTCTGACATTCACGGATACGCTCTTGCAGCCAATTATTGCGTTCTTGCGTTGCATTCAATTGGCATTGCACATAAACCGTGCTCTTGGAATCATCACTACATTCTGCATCACGATGGCGAATCCACGCCAGTTGTGATTTTTTCAAGATTTTTTGTTGTGTATCGCTCAGCTGTTTACGTAATTGCTGATAGTTTTTATTTAAGTCAGCATCTGCACTGGCAAAAATTTTATTGGTACAGTAGATATCATCATAAGTATTACGGGCATTTTCGCAGTTATCCGCATAGCTCAATGTCGCCATTGCCCCACAGATCAAGCCAAATATTATTTTGCGCATGAAGTTGTCCAAATCGCTTAATTATCATCATTATCTAAGCATATTTTACTGGGCTTGAACATTGTCCAAAAGTAGACAAGATTGTATCTTTTTAGCAATTCACATAAATGCTCTCGACACTCCTGCACTTTTGCCATTGAATAAAAAAAGATCAAAAAGATAAAGGATGATCATAATGAAAAATTATAAGTACCTGTTGTTCTGTACGCTTGTCGGTTTACAAGCTTGTGCGACATCAAACCAGCCAAATATTAGCCTACCCGACTATCTAAAACCGTTTATTGGGCAATCAGCGAGCACCATCCAGCAACAACTCGACTTAAAACCCTTAGGTTTCCAAACACTGGCCCAACCGGTTAAGCAAAATAATCAGCTGATTTATACCGTGATTCGTCCCGTCCGTATCCCGATTCCAATAGCACAATCAACCGAACTTGGTGCTCAGAATATTCCGATTCAAAGTGCTGGCAATGCAGGCAGTGCTTATGATCTGAACTTAAAATGCCATATTATTTTTGAGTTGGATCAACAACAAATTGCGCAATCAATTCGTTATGAAGGCAAAGCCTGCTAATTCATTAAATAAAAAACGCAGCTAAAGCTGCGTTTTTTATAGACGTCAATGCTTAGCTTAATGCTGCAACTACAGCCTCACCCATTGCATCTGTACCAACCTTGCTCATACCTTCCGACATAATATCGGCAGTACGTAAACCTTGGTCTAAAACCTGACCGACCGCATCTTCAATTGCCTTCGCAGCAGCTTCTTCACGGAAGGTATAGCGCAACATCATCGCCACTGAAAGTACCGTCGCCAATGGGTTAGCAATGTTCTGACCTGCAATATCTGGTGCAGAACCATGACATGGTTCATACATGCCTTTGCCATTTTCATCTAAAGACGCAGATGGCAACATGCCGATTGAACCTGTCAACATCGCGGCTTCGTCAGAGAGAATATCACCGAACAAATTACCGGTAACGATCACGTCAAATTGCTTGGGTGCGCGTACCAACTGCATTGCCGCATTATCCACATACATATGCGACAACTGAATATTTGAATACTGTGCTTGCTGTAAGTCTGTGACGGTTTGCTTCCACAACTCCGTTACTTCAAGAACGTTGGCTTTATCCACTGAACAGACCTTGCCACCACGCAATCCAGCTAACTCAAAAGCAACTTTGGCAATGCGTTTGATTTCACTTTCTGAATAGACGTCAGTGTTATAACCCTGCTTTTCACCATTTTCGAGTTCACGAATACCACGTGGTTGACCAAAATAGATCCCCCCCGTTAATTCACGAACAATCAGAATATCAAGGCCAGCAACGATTTCAGGTTTTAAGCTAGACGCATCCGCCAATTGTGGATACAAAATCGCAGGGCGTAAGTTGGCGAATAAATTGAGTTCACTTCGAATTTTTAACAAGCCACGTTCAGGGCGAATTGAACGCTCAATGCTATCCCACTTCGGACCACCGACTGCGCCTAATAAAATTGCATCGGCTTTTTTCGCCTGTTCACTGGTCACTGTTGGGTACGGTTCGCCATGTGCATCAATTGCAGAACCACCGAGCAAACCATGTTCCCATGTCAAACCTAAATTAAATTTATCATTGACCTTGGTTAAAACCTTTTCAGCAGCTGCTACGATTTCAGGACCAATGCCATCACCCGCTAAAATTAAAATATGCTTCGACATTTATTTTTCCAATTTTCCTATGTGCAGCGATAACACTGCGAGCCAATTAAACCTTTTTCTCAACAAACTCACCAAGACCTGTACTGACGTCAAATGGACGACAGAAACGGCGAATGGTGTGTTGCTCTTGCTGCAAATCTACACACAACGGATCAGGTACAGAAACATTAAGTAAACTGCCTGAACGACGTGTTCGGTCTCGGTACATTTTAAAGGTATAGCGCACATGCGGTTTAAATGCATGAATCACATGGAAAGTTTCGGAACGATCAGGAGAAATCGGATAAAAACGAATGACGACTTCATACTGCTTGGCTGGCACACTTAAATAGACCTGCTGCTTGCGGCTAAATACTGAACCATGTAAGCGTACAATGCCGCGTTCCATCGCCTGTTGGCTAATCCGATGAGTTTTTGCATCAATGACCGCAATATCACCAATTCGTTCAAACTCACAATTCTCAACACCTGAACAATATAAAGTTGTGTTGTCCGCCTTACTTTCCAATGTGTTCTGTGCAATACGAACCTGATCCACCACATTGGGTGCATTTTGACACGCAGTCAAAGTCATCGTAGCGCCTAGACACAGTAAAATACTGCGAGCGAGTCTTCTTTTCATTATTCAAGCCCAGTCCTCATGTCTTGTTAACATGTAAGCAAAATATTATCCGCTAGCATGTTAACAAGAGTTCAATCTCTGCGCTATGCCTATGTTAAAAATGTCTAAAACCCAATCTTGTTTCTTGCACCCAAACTTAAGCTTGGATGTCTTGAAACACCCACGGACGCGCTTGTTTCGCCTTGGCTTCAAAAGCACGGATATCATCTGCCACTTGTAAAGTTAAGCCAATATCATCCAAACCATTCAATAAGCAATGTTTACGGAATGGATCGATTTCAAATTTAAATGCTTCACCTGCGGGCGTACGTACTTCCTGAGCTTCTAAATCAATCGTCAGTTGATAACCTTCACTCTCAGCACATTCTTTGAATAATTGATCCACAATCTGTTCAGATAAAATCACAGGCAACATGCCATTTTTAAAGCAGTTATTAAAGAAAATATCGGCAAAGCTAGGCGCAATGACGGTACGGAAGCCATATTCATTCAATGCCCATGGCGCATGCTCACGACTTGAACCACAACCAAAGTTAGTGCGTGCCAATAAGATACTTGAACCTTGATAGCGCGGTTGATTTAACACGAAATCAGGATTCTTTGGGCGCTTGCTAATGTCTTGACCTAAGAAGCCTTCATCTAAATAACGTAACTCATCAAATAAGTTATCGCCGAAACCTGTGCGTTTAATCGATTTCAAAAACTGCTTTGGAATGATTAAATCTGTATCGACATTGGCTCGGTCTAAAGGTGCAACAACACCTTGCTCTACAGTGTATTTTTCCATGATATTGCTCCCTTAGAATGAACGAACGTCAACAAAATGGCCTGCAATTGCAGCTGCCGCTGCCATCGCTGGACTCACTAAATGCGTCCGCCCACCATTGCCCTGACGACCTTCAAAGTTACGATTCGAGGTTGAAGCACAATGTTCACCTGGTTGTAACTTGTCTGCATTCATCGCCAAACACATTGAACAGCCTGGTTCACGCCATTCAAAACCTGCCGCCAAGAAAATTTGATCTAAGCCTTCTTGTTCGGCTTGCTGTTTCACCAAACCAGAACCTGGAACAATCATCGCTTGCTTAATACTTGAAGCGACTGTACGCCCCTTCACCACATCTGCGGCAGCTCGGATATCTTCAATACGCGAGTTAGTACATGAGCCAATGAAAACACGATCTAACTGGATATCAGCCAAAGCTTGACCAGCCGTTAAGCCCATGTATTGATAAGCACGGGTCCAATCATTGCGTTGTACATCATCTTTAGCTTGTTCTAAGGTTGGTACTGCCTGTGAAACAGGAATCACCATTTCAGGAGAAGTTCCCCAAGACACTTGAGGTTCAATCTCTGCGCCATTCAATACCACTACAGCATCAAATACGGCATCTTCATCCGAATGTAAGGTATCCCAGTATTCGACTGCTTGATCCCACTGTTCACCTTTCGGTGCATAGTTACGGTCTTTCACATACGCAATGGTTTTGTCATCAACAGCAACCATACCGACACGGGCACCTGCTTCGATTGCCATATTACAAACAGTCATACGACCTTCGATTGACATATCACGGAACACTTGCCCGCCAAACTCAATGGCATAACCTGTACCGCCTGCAGTACCAATTTTGCCGATAATGGCTAACACGACATCTTTAGAAGTCACGCCTTTGCCCAATACACCATCAACACGCACCAACATGTTTTTCGATTTTTTCTGTACCAAGCACTGTGTTGCTAACACATGTTCTACTTCCGACGTCCCAATCCCGTGCGCCAAACAGCCAAAAGCACCATGCGTTGCGGTATGCGAATCACCACAGACCACAGTCATACCTGGTAAAGTCAAACCTTGTTCTGGGCCAACAACATGGGCAATGCCTTGACGGATATCATTAATCCCAAACTCAACGATATTAAAGGTTTTACAATTGTCATCTAAGGTCTGTACCTGAATCCGAGAAGTATCGTCTTCAATCCCTGCGATGCCCTGTTCACGTTCTTTTTTAGAAGTTGGCACGTTATGGTCAGGTGTTGCGACGTTAGCACTTAAACGCCAAGGTTGGCGATCGGCAAGCTGTAAGCCTTCGAAAGCCTGAGGGCTGGTCACTTCATGTAATAAATGGCGGTCAATATAAATTAAGCTCGAACCATCATCACGTTGTTTTACTAAATGGTCATCCCATAATTTGTCATATAAGGTTTTGCCTGCCATGTCGTCGCCCTCCATCGTGCTTGCCATTGGTCTGGGTATTTTTCATCTTGAATTGATTATAGCAATCGCATCACATAAATCTAATTTATCATTTTTATAAATTAACAAACTTTTAGGAATGATAAATTTAAATTTTATATCTTGATCATCTCATTAAATTAAAAAAAATTTAAATCATCTTCACTGAGCACATTTCATACGCACTCTGGCTTTGAGCAGCTTATGTTAAGTGAATCACCTCACGATTTATAAATCCAATCGTCCTGAATTGAAATTTCCTTTTTACATTTTAAATGATAATGATTATTATTTAATTAAATAGAGATTTTGTAGGGTGAAACAGATGTCAAATATTCAACAATTTGTCATGAACAATAGTCGGACTTTGAAAAAAACCTTGAGTTATTACATCATGCATATTAGTGTTGCGATGATCGTTGCTTACCTTATTACAGGCAATTGGCTCATGGCAGCAACCTTAAGTTTAATTGAACCAACGGTACAAGCCTTTGCTTTTTTCTTTCATGAAAAAGTATGGAATTATTTCTAATTCAAACATACTGCTTATAAAACTAATTTTAAAATCTCCTTGGACAAGCTTGTATGAACCTCGCTGCTTTTGAAGCATTTGTAAAAGTGATGGAAACCGGTTCAATTTCCATCGCAGCAGAACAATTATTTATTACCCAACCCGCAGTCACTAAACGGATTCACAGCTTGGAAGACTACTTTGGGGTCAAGCTGTTTGAATCTGCAGGTCGGGGCATTCAACCTACTCATGCCGCACATTCTCTATTGCCTAAAGTCCGTACTTGGCTAAATGAATTAGGGGAAATTCACCATACTTTGAGTCATGAACAAGCACAGGTCCAAGGCCGCTTAAAGATTGGTACTAGTCATCATATTGGCTTACATCATTTAGCTGAACCACTCAAAAACTTTGTCCAACACTATCCTCAAGTCACCTTAGATGTACATTTTGTTGATTCAGAACAAGCACATGAACAGGTTTTGGCAGGTGAACTGGAACTGGCATTTTTAACCTTGCCGCCAGTTGGGCATGATCGCCTGAATTATGTGACCATCTGGAATGATCCATTGGTGTTTGTGGCTGCACCCTTCCATCCCTTGGCTCAACAGACGCAGCTTAAATTAGAAGACTTGATTGCCTATCCAAGCCTATTACCAGCAGCACAAACTTATACCAGTCAAATTACCCTTTCAGAGTTTGAGAAAAATAACTTAAAACCGAAAATCACCATGAGCAATAATCCCTTAGAATCCATTCGAATGTTGGTATCGATTGGTCTTGGCTGGTCAGTGTTACCAAAAACCTTGGTCAATCAGGATTTAAAACAACTCGATTTAAAACTGGATATGCAGCGTCAACTCGGTATGGTTTGGCATCCTGCACGAATTCAGTCTAAAGCGGCTGAAGAACTGATTCGTATGATGCATGTTGGTTAATCTTAGGATTAATCTCCCCCACCGCCCCCACAACTGCTACAACTATTGCTGCTACTGCTGCAGCTTGAAGAGGATGACGAAGACTGAGCTTGCAAATATTGTGCATAATCCTTGGTCATCAACTCTAAATTAAAATATTGCCCTTCCTGCCAATTTAAAGCTTGGTCAATTGCAAACAGTCTAGGTAATAGCGTGGTATTTCTTGGCTGATAGGCATGTAGACCACAACTGTTTCGCCACGTCGCAAATAACTGTTGCGTTTGCTGCGTGGACGTTGTGCTCGCATCATAGGGGCTATGATGTAACTGCCGACCGATAAGCTGTTCACATAAGTCTTGATATTGTTTCGGAAATTCCAGCATGACATGCCATAATGAATCAACTGCATGCGAAGGCATGGCATAGGCCTGTTTTTGCATGACATGCAAAGCCAAATAATCCTTAAATCCAGCTTCGATCAATTGCCGTTGTTTTAGACCCAGTTCTGGATAATAGAATCTGAATTTATTCCAAAAAATCGGATCGAATTTGAATTGCTCAATCTTATGTAATTTTTTAGATTTAGAATGCGCAAGCAAGGCAAGATTCAACACAATCACTGTCCACATAAAGGGCAATATCACCCATGCGGTAAAAAACTGTTGCTGCCAACTGTACATCAAGGTCAAAACGAAGATTGGGAGCGCGATCCATCGCATTTTGATCATGGGTTGTTGTCGTTTTAATTGCAATAATGTATCGAGCAAGATGGAAGTCGTCGCTTCCTGATTTATTTTTATTTTCATAGGCTAATCTTAAAAATAAATGATGACATTAATATGACAAAAAACCTTCCCATTGGGAGCTTCTCTTCAAATTAAGCAAGTGATGTAGCGATTTATTTTATGTACAGTGGTGCCTGCTTATTAGAGTACCTCATCTCCAGCGAGCTGAATTTTAGTATCTGCAATGGCATGCATAAATTGCTGATAATCATCTAAATTACGAGCCTCATACTGTAGCGCATACTCCTGCAGCACCTTGATAATGGTATCACCCTCACCTAAATATCCTCTTAAAACATCTGCATTACCTGCTTTGGCGTGTGCATGTGCCAAAGCCAAACCACAACTATCTGCGTACCCCTCGAAGAACGTATCATCCATGCCTGCCAAATCAATAGATACTTTCATATCACGTAATTGACGGACCAAATAGTGTTGTTGTTGCGCACTTGAATATCCCAAGAAAATATCACTGGCTGCTTGCATGAGTTGCTGACCATAGACCACTCGCTCACCTTCATGTCGGGCTTTCTGTAAAAACAGTGGACTTAAAATCGAAGGATTAGCCTCCTTCATTTGTAAAATCAAAGGTTCACGATCTGCATCTTCAAACAAAGCGATTGCAGAACGAGTCCCGACACTGCCTACACCAACTACTTTTAAAGCCACGTCAGTACATTGATAACGATCAAATAAAACTTGGCGATCATATTTCAGTGTGCTGCGATAACTCTCAAAAAATGTATCGATTCCTTCACTAAATGGCTCACCTGTTTGAGGGTGCCAAAGTAAAGGTTCATCCTCAATAAAATGGCGAAACCCTGTTGCTTCATCCTGTTGAGTCAATTTCGGTAAAATCGAAGAACTATCACGACGTGATGCGGTGCTGACTTTTTTTTCTAATTTTTTACGGACTTTTTGATTTTCAGTTTTTTCCAATAGTGTACTGGCATCAATTTTTTCATACCAAGTTTGCAAAGGAGACAATATGATTTGTTGTTCTAAATGAGTAACATAGGCAGTCAGCATACGCTGAATTGCTTTTAAACCAACTTCCTCACCCAAATCAATGTCTTTCGCGGCAATCACAAAACTCGTGACCAAACGCTTGAGATCCCATTCAAATGGTGCAACCAGCGTTTCATCAAAGTCGTTGATACCAAATAACAGATTACGTTCTGGGCTGGCAAATCCGCCAAAGTTACTCAAATGGCAATCGCCACAAATCTGTTGGAATAGACCTGAATTGCACTGCTCCCAAACTTGATCAAATAACATCAGGGCTGGCATGCCACGATAGAAGGTAAACGGAGATACACTCATACGCTTAGCACGAATTGGTTTTAGCCGTTCCAAGCGCCCCTCATTACTCCAATCGTAAAGGGTTAAAGCTGTAATATCTTTTGGACGTTCTGATAACTGTGCCAGTTGTTCACGTGGAATTTTTTTCCGTTGTGCTTTCCCCAATGCAACGCCTTCGCTTTTGGTCAGCAACTTGCCCTGATAGCGGTGTCGTGTCAGATCAATACTTTGTTCTGCCCACAGTTGTTTTGGTAATTTAATATGTGGTTTTGACATAACACCCCCGAATCACTTCTGTAGTGTTATAGCAATAAACTGAAGCGATCAGCTTAGTATTTTTGTTTTTTAATTCTTCTTGATCAAAGGCTAAATACTCCTAATCCTAAGCTGAAGTATTTGGCCGTTCTACATGAATCTTATATTGACCAGTCTTGAATGTCCCAAGCTTGTTCCTGCGCTAGCTTTTCTAAACGGGCATCTGGATTGACTGCGATCGCATGGGTGGCATATTCAAGCAAGAAACGATCATTAATTGAATCAGAATACGCCCATGACTCGGTCACTGATCGGCCAGCCAACCATTGATCCAGACGCGCGAGCTTGCCTTTTTGATAGCAAGGAATGCCTTTCACCTTGCCCGTATATTGTCCATCAACCACTTCCGCATTGGTGGCAATAATTTCAGTAATGCCAAATTCACGGAAAATCGGTGCAGTAATAAAATCGCTGGTCGCCGTAATCCCAACCAGCGCATGTCCAAGATCCTGATGTCTTTTAATCGCCTCAAAGCCTTTAGGTCGCATCTGCGGACGGATAACTTTCTGCATAAATAACTGATGTAACTCAGTTAAATAATGATTATCGTGTTTGGTCAGAAATTGAAAGACAAACTCATTATAGGCAATTGGATCAAGTTGTCCTGCCTTATAGTCTTCATAAAACTTATCATTCATTTGACGATGATGAACTGGATCAACCAAACCTTCATTGACCAAAAACTCCCCCCAAGAGTGGTCAGAGTCAGTATTTAACAGGGTATGATCTAAATCAAACAAAGCCAATTGCATAGAATTTCTCGTTTAAACTGAAAATTAAGAAAAAAAATGTAAATCTATCACCGCTAGTCGATAGAAATTCGTTAAGATCATAGCAATTTTAAACATTTTACTTTGACCTTTCTCGAGTTGGGCAAAAGAGTGACTGTCCCCGAGATCAAAGTCAACGATATAGACAAAATTTAGGTAGCCAAATGATCGACTCAGAAGGTTTCCGACCCAACGTCGGGATCATTTTGGCAAACGATGACGGACAAGTTTTATGGGCAAAACGCATTGGTCACAATGCTTGGCAATTTCCACAAGGAGGAATCCAATTTGGAGAAACCCCTGAACAGGCACTTTTTCGTGAACTGAGAGAAGAAGTCGGTTTATTGCCCGAACACGTCCAAATTATAGCGCAAACAAAAGGTTGGCTGCGTTATCGTTTGCCACATCGGTACATTCGGTCAGATTCAGATCCGGTATGTATTGGACAAAAGCAGAAATGGTTTTTACTGAAGCTAACGGCCTCGCCGCATCATATTCAGTTAAACCTATCAGACCCACCCGAATTCGATGAATGGCAATGGGTGAGTTACTGGTACCCATTGGGTCAAGTGGTCAACTTCAAACGCGATGTTTACCGTAAAGCTATGATGGAATTATGTTTACAACTACCTCAGCGCTAATTGTCATGAAATCATCATTTTAAGCAATGATTTTTGGCAACAGAGCTGTTATAACTAGGCCTATAACGATTCAATAAATTGGAGTAAACATCCATGTCAAACATGCAACTCGACACGCTTAGACGCATTGTGCAAGAAATCAATGCGTCCGTCAGTTTGCATGATTCCTTGGACATTATGGTCAATCATGTGGCCGATGCCATGCATGTGGATGTCTGTTCAATTTATTTATTGGACGAGCGTAATCGTCGTTATGTGCTGATGGCGTCTAAAGGATTAAAACCAGAGGCGGTTGGCACTGTATCGCTCAGTGTTGGCGAGGGTTTGGTTGGCTTGGTCGGTCAACGTGAAGAAATCGTCAACTTAGACAATGCACCTAAACATGAGCGATTCGCCTATTTACCTGAAACAGGTGAAGAGCTGTTCAACTCCTTCCTTGGCGTTCCAGTGATGTATCGCCGCAAGGTAATGGGTGTGTTGGTTGTTCAAAATAAAGAGTCTCAAGACTTTAGCGAAGCCGCTGAATCATTCTTGGTCACACTTTGTGCACAGCTCTCAGGTGTGATTGCCCATGCACATGCTGTGGGAAATATTGATGTGTTCCGTAAACCCAGCAATGGCCCGAGCTATAAAACCTTCCAAGGGGTATCAGGTGCAGGTGGTGTGGCCCTAGGTCGTGCCATTGTACTCTACCCTCCTGCTGACCTTGCTGCGATTCCAGATCGCGAAGCCGAAAACATCAGTGATGAATTAGAATTACTCGATCAAGCCATTGCAGCAGTTCGTCTTGAGATTCAATCCCTAGATGAAAAAATGCAAGATTCACTCATGTCGGAAGAACGTGCCTTATTTAGCGTGTTTTTACGTATGTTAGATGAAAATGCGCTACCGAGTGAAATCAAAGACCATATTCGTGCTGGCAGTTGGGCACAGGGTGCAGTACGCAAAGTCATCGACAAACATGTCGCGTTATTTGCACAAATGGAAGATGACTACCTGCGTGAACGTGTTTCTGATCTGAAAGATCTTGGGCGCCGAATCTTGGCTTGCTTGCAAGAAAACGATACCAGTCATCGTGAACTCAGCCCAGACAGTATTCTGATTGGCGAAGAGATCAGCACGGCAGCCTTGGTGGAATTGCCCGTGGATAATATTGCAGCGATTGTGACGTCTGAAGGCGCCGCCAACTCACATATGGTGATTGTTGCACGTGCCTTGGGCATTCCAACTGTGGTGGGGGTAACCGAGTTACCCATCACCACACTAGATGATATCGAAATGATTGTGGATGCCTATCAAGGACGTGTCTTCGTCAATCCACCGCGTCGTCTACGTCAACGTTATAAAGAAGTGCAAAAAGAAGAAGAGCAAATCGCCAAAGATTTGAAGCAATACGAAACCAAAGATGCCATTACCCCTGATGGCGTGTCGATTCCTTTATTCGTCAATACCGGTTTAATGATTGATGTGGTGCGTGGTGTACAACGAGGTGCCAAAGGTGTTGGTTTATATCGTAGTGAAATTCCATTCATGTTACGTGAGCGCTTCCCTGGCGAAGAAGAACAACGCGCCATCTATCGCCAACAATTAAGCCATTTTGCCAACAAGCCTGTGATTATGCGCACCCTCGATATTGGTGCGGATAAAGACTTACCGTATTTCAGTATTGAAGAAGAAAATTCAGCCTTGGGTTGGCGTGGCATACGCTTTACCCTTGATCATCCTGAAATTTTCTCTGCACAAATTCGTGCCATGCTCAAAGCCAGTATTGGTTTAAATAATTTGCATATCTTATTACCAATGGTGACCAGTGTCAGTGAAGTGGAAGAAGTACTGTATCTGTTAGAACGTGACTGGATTGCGGTACAAGAAGAAGAGCAAGTCAAAATCACCAAACCTAAAATCGGGATTATGGTTGAAGTACCAAGTGTACTTTTACAGATCGATGAATTTGCTGAACTGGTTGATTTCTTCTCGGTGGGCTCAAACGACTTAACTCAGTATTTACTGGCTGTAGATCGGAATAACCCGCATGTGGCCAACGTCTATTCGCATTTCCATCCATCGGTACTACGTGCGCTAAAACGTTTGGTTCAAGACTGTCATATCCATCAAAAACCAGTCAGCGTCTGTGGTGAAATGGCGGGCGATCCACTGTCTGCAATTTTATTGATGGCGATGGGTTTTAACACCCTTTCAATGAGTTCAAGCAATATTCTCAGAGTACGCAAAGCGATTTGTCATGTCCCAATGACTGATGCAAAAAAACTGTTGGATGATGTGCTGCAAATGAACAACCCACTGGTTATTAAAAGTTGGCTTGAACATTATTTCAAAACGCATGGTCTTGCCGATATGGTCAAATCCAATCGTATGCTCAATGTCTAAACTAGACATTTCAATATAAGACCAAGCATAAAAAAGGGCGATACTTTCAACAAGATCGCCCTTTTTCAATACATATGCTTATTTTACTGAGCGCAGGTAAATCTGCTGTTTACCGCCATTCAATGTCACGTTCGGAAATTTACGATCATAATCAATCACAATCGCATCTTTGCCAGTTAAATTCTTGGCATCTGATTCCCAAGTCACGTAGTATTTGATTTTAGCATCATCCCGAACTGAGGGTTGAAGAAGCTTACGGTGATCCGCAGGCACAGTAAAATCAACCGCAAATGGGACCTGAGAGATTTGAACTTTCTTCTGCTGAATCAAAGTCGCTGGAACATCTGCGATCTGACTGTCCACTGCATATAAGCTTACTGTACCCTGTTGTTGCGTTACCGCATAATTTCCTTGTCCAACAAACTCAACCTTCAAGGAATTTGCTTTAGTCTCATCTTTTTGTGGCATGGAAGTACAACCTGCTAAAACAGTTAAAGACAACCCGAAACTCAATGCTAACTTTTTCATTTTTTTAATCTCTTCAAAGATAAGCACAAAATAACATAGCAAGCGTAAAAATATTAAGGGTTTACATATTTACTACTGAGCATCTGCTTTTAGATAACAAGAAAACTATACTGAATAAATTCAGTCGTTTTAACAGTGCTCACTGAGTAAATTAATCAATTTTAAGACACATCAAAAACCATGAAAGAAATCAATCTAGGACTTTTTACATAACTCCAACAGGTAAAACAGTCCCTTTTATACAAGAACTAATATCTTCCTCACTTTTCAAAACAAACACTAGATTCAATTTCAACTAAAACCAAGTAAAGCAGTAAGTCTTTATTTTTTCGTTATCTTTTATCTTTTTTTAACAAATCTAACATTCAAAAAAGCGCAGTTCATGTTTAAGATTTAGACAGCTTCAATCGAATAAAGCATTTATGACATCAACTTTAATCCATTGGAAAAAAAGCTTTCATCAACCTAGAGTAAAAATACAAAGGATGTGAACTTGATCATTATAAATCGCACTTAGGCATCCGAAGTTTCGATACCCAATTTGCGCATGAGACAGTTAAACATTCATATCTTTGAACGGTCAAACAGTTGAGGTGACCTCACTCACGGGTCATCTTGATGGAGATAGAACATGAGCCAAGACGATAAAAAATGTCCTTATAGCCACTTAACTACTGACTTCGGCGCACCTGTCGTCGACAACCAAAATAGTATGACCGCAGGTGCTAGAGGACCATTATTAGCCCAAGATTTATGGCTGAATGAAAAACTTGCCAACTTTGTCCGTGAAGTGATTCCTGAGCGCCGTATGCATGCTAAAGGCTCAGGTGCATTTGGTACATTCACCGTAACCCATGATATTACTCAATATACCCGCGCTAAAATTTTTAGCGAAATCGGTAAAAAAACTGAAATGTTTGCACGCTTTACCACAGTTGCAGGTGAACGTGGTGCAGCAGATGCCGAACGAGACATCCGTGGTTTTGCTTTAAAATTTTATACTGAAGAGGGTAACTGGGACATGGTCGGGAACAATACCCCTGTGTTCTTCTTACGTGATCCACGTAAATTCCCAGATTTAAACAAAGCGGTAAAACGCGATCCTAAAACCAACATGCGTAGTGCAACCAACAACTGGGATTTCTGGACATTACTTCCAGAAGCATTACATCAAGTGACCATCGTCATGTCTGATCGTGGTATCCCTTCAAGCTACCGCCATATGCATGGTTTTAGTAGCCATACTTATAGTTTTATTAATGCTGCCAATGAGCGTTTCTGGGTGAAATTCCACTTTAGAACGCAACAAGGGATTAAAAACTTAACCGATGCAGAAGCTGGCGAATTGGTGGGTCAAGATCGTGAAAGTCATCAGCGTGATTTATTTGATGCGATTGAACGTCAAGACTACCCAAAATGGACGCTTTTTGTACAAATCATGCCAGAGCAAGATGCAGAGAAAGTTCCGTACCACCCATTCGATTTAACCAAAGTGTGGCCTCACGGCGACTACCCATTGATTGAAGTTGGTGAATTTGAACTAAATCGCAATTCAGAAAACTTCTTCTTGGATGTTGAACAATCTGCTTTCGCACCAAGCAACTTGGTACCAGGTATCAGTGTTTCACCAGACCGTATGTTACAAGCGCGTTTGTTTAACTACGCGGATGCTCAACGCTACCGTCTCGGTGTGAACTACCAACAAATTCCAGTCAATGCCGCACGTTGCCCTGTACACAGTAATCACCGTGATGGCCAAGGCCGTACCGATGCCAACTATGGTGGCTTACCACATTATGAGCCAAACAGCTTCGGTCAATGGCAAGAGCAGCCTCAGTACAAAGAGCCTCCATTGAAAATTAATGGCGATGCCGATTTTTGGGATTATCGTGAAGATGACAATGACTATTTCAGCCAACCACGTGCGTTGTTTGAATTGATGACACCTGAACAACAACAAGCACTGTTTGGTAATACTGCACGTGCGATGGGTGATGCTTTAGACTTCATCAAGTATCGCCACATCCGTAACTGCTATGCTTGCCATCCAGCTTATGGTGAAGGTGTTGCTACTGCACTAGGGCTTACTGTTGCAGATGCTCAGGCAGCACGTGAAACCGATCCAGCCCGTCATTTACCAAGCTTTCTGTAAACCTTAAATATTGAAATAAAAAGCCATCCGAGGATGGCTTTTTTTATGGAATTGGGTGACAATTTATTCAAAACAACATCAGAAAAATAACCATGCCAAAACCATTACAGCAACTGATTCAAACCAATAACATCATCTTGTTTGATGCAGAGTGTGTGCTGTGCTCAGCTTGGGCTGATTTTATGATTAAACATGATGTTGAGTATCTGTTCAAACTGGTCTCTGTTCAATCCAATATTGGACAGCAACTCCTCGCCTATTGCCATCTCCCTACTGATCATTTTGAAACAATGGTCTTACTGGAAAATGGTCAATGTTATACCGAATCGACCGCCTTTCTACGCATCGTTCAACGTCTAGATTCCCCTTACGCCAGTTTAAAATATGCGCGTATTATTCCTAAACTGATACGTGATTTTGCTTATCGTCGTATTGCGTTCAATCGTTATCGCCTATTTGGTAAAACCGAACAATGCTACCGAGTGACACCTGAAACTCAGCAGCACTTTCTATTGGATGAGATCTGAACATGAATAGCCTGAATCAGACGATTCAACAGATCTTAAGGTTTTGTCAGTTAATTATTGCAGTACTTTGGATTTATCAGGGGTTGATTCCCAAGTTAATTTTTCAGGTACAAGATGAGCAATATGTTTGGCAGCAACTCAATGTGCCTACGTCTTATATTGCATGGATGATTTCACTGTCGGGCATTGCCGAAATCATTTTTGGTAGTTTGTTTTTATTTTTAACTTACAAGTCTTTGCATTGGCTCAACATGATCAGCCTGATTGGGCTATTTATTTTCGTTTTGTGTATTTATCCCAATCAGATCTATCAAGCCTTTAATCCTGTGGTCATGAATATTGCTCTTGCGAGCCTTTCTGTGATTTCACTGTGGTGTATCAACGCACTACAAAATGCTAAGCACGAATAAAGTGCCCTTCACGAATGCAATAAAACGGGTTCACCAATTTCGAAGATGATTTCATGGCTTGCTGCAGTTCATGCTCAGGCGCATCACGATCTTCATCGGTCAGTTGAAAGGTTCGATAATGAATCGCCAAAGAACGGTGAGCATGTAAATCTAAATGAGCATGAAATGCGTCCTGTGGGTTCATATGCACATAGCGCATCAGCATGCGTGGTTCGTAAGCACCTATCGGCAATAACGCCACACGTGCATCACCATAACGCTCATGGATCTGTTTAAAGTGTGTGGAATAGCCCGTATCCCCAGCAAAGAAACAATGCCCTGTTTTAGCAAGCAAGGAAAAACCACCCCACAGTGCTCTATTTTGATCACGCACTCCACGCCCAGAAGTATGCTGTGCAGGTGTATAAGCGATCTTCAACTCATCATGAAATGGAATCTCCTGCCACCAATCCATTTCAATCACATGTAAGTGCTTTGGCAGATAATAGCCATTGCCTAAGCCCGTATAAATTGGCATTTCGAATTTCTGATGTAACCATTCTAAAGTCGCCAAATCCATATGATCATAATGATTGTGGCTTAACAAGACCCCATGAATGGTTGGAAGATGTTCTAGGGCAATGCCAGCAGGACAAACACGTTGTGGACCATTGCCCTGTTTGGGACTGACATATTCACACCAAACTGGATCGGTTAAAAAGTTATAAGGACCGATTTGAATGAGAACCGTTGCATGACCCACAAACCAGATTTGCCAATCATTCATATCTGCATGCGGACGGTTCTGTGGAAGTTCCAACATGTGATTCCGCATATTCCATTCATGCGAACGATCTACCGTCCACGTCGATGATTTACGTGTCGCCAGCCATTTGAGTAAACCTTTACGATCAAATGATGTTAAGGGTTTCTGTAAATTATAAAAACGGTCAATGCCACAATGATCAGAAGCCTCATGTGGAAAAGGAGGTTTCCCCCAAGTATGGCTCAAGCAAGATTGTGTCGGCAATTGGTAGGTTAATGTCGGCTTATCTTTCATGTAGGTCTTCTTTGGTGGAATCTCATCGCATGAGGTGAATGGTGTGATATCCCGTTTAGGTCATGGACTATTTTTTAACGCGACAGCCTTTCAAATCATAATGATTTTTTTTAGGATTCTCGTCTTATTCCAAATCACTATAATCGGTCTTTGATCCTAACATAAGCTTGTTAGTTATGCTGATTTTCTCTGGCAGAGTCAACACAATTTTACCGAACTAATAACGCACAATGACAATTCGAGCCAAGGGCTAAACCTCAGCTTTTGCGCTATTTATTTTATTTTATAAAAAACCATATTGTATATAAAACAACCTCAGATATAATGCGCCAACAACATGATATTCTTATCATGATAACGAGAAAAACAGTAAGACACTCTTGGATCAGTCTTATGGAATTACGTCATTTACGCTATTTCATTACCGTTGCTGAAGAGCTAAGTTTCAGTAAAGCAGCGCTTAAATTACACACGTCTCAACCTTCGCTCAGCCAGCAAATTAAAGATCTCGAAGATGATGTTGGCGTGCAACTATTGCATCGTACCAAGCGCAAAGTGGAGTTAACTGATGAAGGCCAAGTTTTTCTGGAACAAGCACGTTTAACCCTCACTCAAGCAGACAAAGCCATTACCATGGCGCGACAGGTTGCTGCAGCCAAAGTACAATGTTTAAAAATCGGTTTTGTCCCCTCTGCTGAAATTCGCATTTTCCCTTATATTTTGCCGCGTTTAAGAGTTCGTCTGCCCAAACTGCAAATTCGTACACTTAATCTTAAAGAAAGCGATCAAATCAATCTGCTTAAAAAAGGTGATTTAGACCTGATCTTTATTAATCAAAAATTTGAAAATGAAGCATTTACAAGTCAATTGATACTCAAAGAACCCTTGGTATTTATGCTACCGAAACAACATCCTTTGGCACAGCATACAGAGATCAACATTGCCCAATTACAGGATTTACCCCTGACCATTTTAACCCACAAGCTTTCTCAGCCTTTGGCACGAATCATTACCCAGTACATTAAACAGCAGCAGATTCATTTTCAAAGCATCGATGAAGCCAGCAACATTGCAGAGGCTATTCAAGCGGTCCATTCAGGGCATCGTTGTGCCATTTTACCTGCCTATATCCAAGCCTTAGCTACTGACCAAATTGTCGTCAGATCATTGCATCATCCGCTGCCCTGCCTCGATGTTTTTATGGGTTACCAAAAAAATGAATCGAACCTTGCCACACAGCAATTCCTAGAAGAAATTCGGCATATATTTGACTTAAATAACTCCCATTTGAATTTGCACTGAATTCCTCATAAATAAAAAAGCCGAATCAATCGGCTTCCTTATTCTTTAAGCAAAACCTATTGGTTTAGGCATTACTAAAAAATTCAGCAAATTTTTGATAGCTTGGTCGCTGCTTAATATTTTCTAAATACCGTTCAATGGCTGGATGTGACTGTACTTCCCCCATTTTAAGTTGCCAAAATAACATCGCAGCAACCGTGACATCCGCGGCAGTAAACTGCTCACCACATAAAAAGGGATCTACTTCGCTGAGACCTTGCACAAAAGCGTTATAGGCATCTTGATAATCACCATACCCCACAGAGCCTTTCTGATCAGGCTGCACCTCAACACCCAGCATTTTATTGGTTGAAGCAGCTTCCCAAGGCCCTGAGATAAAAAATAGCCAACGATAATACACACCACGTTTAGGATCATTCAGTGCAGGTGCCAAGCCTTTATCCGCAAATTTATCGGCCAGATAAGCACAAATTGCATCAAGTTCATAAACCACAATATCACCATCGACCAATACAGGTACTTTGCCAAATGGATTGATTTTTAAATACTCAGGCGCTTTCATCTCAGTTTGAAAAGCAACCTCGATACGTTCGCATTCAATGCCAAGCTCGATCAGCAGCCAGTCAACAACGACGCCACGCGAAAAACTATTGGTATAAAGTTTAAGTGCCATTTTGATATTTCCTTGGTGAGTTATTCTTATTTCAATGTAATAGTTTTGATTGTCAGTTTTTGTCAGTAGTCTCACGGCACATTTCCTGTGCCCACCACTGTTGAAATAATTGTTGTTTGAATTGCGGATACAGCTCCTGACTCAAGCTCAGCGCTCGAATCCGATCAATACGGAAGTGACGAAAACCTTTACGTAGCTCACACCATGCCGCCAATACGATTCGATCATTAAAATAACCTAGCGCAAATGGCCACAAAATACGAGAACTTACCCGTTGTTGTTCATCGGCATAATCTACGGTAATTTTTAACTGCTGACGGATGGCCAAACGCACTTGCTCCACCAAAGTTTCATCGACAGGTAACCAGACATTGATAGATCTTAAAGTGGTTTGTTCAAGTTGATGCTGACAATGCTCAGGCAGTACTGCATTGAGCTTTGCCAATACCGAAGTCGACGCCGATTTCAAGGCCAAATCAGGAATATCGCTCAACCAATTCAGTGCTAAAAAAATTGCTTCGATCTCGGTTTCATTTAATGTCATCGGTGGAAGCAGAAAATCTTGTTTCAGTTGAAACCCTAATCCAGCGGCAGCATCAATGCAAACACCCTGCTCACGCAAAGTTTCGATATCACGATAGACACTGCGCTGACTAATCTGTAAACGCTCTGCCAACACCTGCGCGGTCACAGGATAGCGATATTCTCTAAGTAGCTGTAATAGATTGAGCAAACGGATTGAACGACTCATATGGTCCCTATTGTTATTATGGATGATGGCAATGCGAACACTCCCACCATTGTCGTTTCATATGATTTGAATTGATTAACTCTCGGTTAAGGCAGCCACATTCAGCACACTTTGCAAATAAGCATGTAGATCCTGCACATTGTGCGCGATGGCCAAGGGTTGATATTGCTGCAAGGTTTCGATGCTATGCACACCATAACTCACCCCAATACGCGGCATATCCAGATTTCGAGCCATTTCTAGATCATAACTGGTATCACCCACCATAACAGCACGATCAGCAGCGACATCCAACTCAGTCAAAATTTCCTGCAGCATCAATGGATCTGGTTTGGATTTGGTTTCACTGGCTGCACGAGTAATATCAAAGATCTCATCGCTATTGGTTTGTGCCAAAACCCGATCTAAACCTTTACGACTTTTTCCTGTTGCCACAGCAAGCTTTAAACCTTGCTGTTTTAAATCAGTGAGCAGCTCTGCAACACCGCTAAACCACTCATCACCTTTGGAGTTTGCCACATAGTGATCCGCATAACATTGCAAAATATCTTGCTGTAAATGCGGAACTTGTGGAAACAGGATTTGCATGACTTCGGGCAAGCCTAGGCCAATAATGCTTTTTGCCGCATCATCCGTAAGAGGTTGTTCAAATTGCTGGGCTGCATATTGCAAGCTTGCTACGATTTGCCCAACCGAATCGAATAAAGTGCCATCCCAATCAAAAATCACCAGTTCGATATTTTGACTCATTTCTGCTTTCTCAACTGATCGATCACTTGTTGCATATCTTCAGGCATTGGCGCTTCAATGCTTGGATAGTTTGGAATCTCTAAACGCATGGCATGTAGACACAAACGACGTGCTTCAGGGCCTGCATATGGTGTGTTATGTCCATATTTATCATCCCCAACTAAAGGATGCCCAATACTTAAACCATGCACACGAATTTGATGGGTACGACCCGAAAGTGGAGAAGCATGCACCAAAGTTGCTGTTTTATAGCGTTCGACCACTTTCCAATCGGTCTTACTCGGCTTACCGTCTTTGGTCACACGGACACGACGTTCACCATTGGCTAGCTCATAACGTAACAACGGCGCATCAATCAGTTGCTGATCCAGACTAACTTGACCTTTGACAATTGCCGCATAAGTTTTTTGAATTTTATGCTCACGCAGCAAATCCTGTAGCAATTTTAAAGTGCTGCGCTTTTTACTGATCATGACCAAGCCTGAAGTATCACGGTCAATACGGTGGATCAATTCCAAGTATTTTTTACCTGTCGCCGCACGCAATGCTTCGATTAAGCCATAGGCCACGCCACTACCGCCATGCACCGCGATCCCTGACGGTTTATTAACGACCAATAGCCCTTCATCCTCATACACCACACGGCTGAGTAGACTTTGTGCCACGCCATCACTCACCGGTACCGCTGTTTCATCCTTTTGTTCATAGCGGATTGGTGCGACACGAATCTGGTCGCCTATCTTCAAACGTGTCTCTGCTTTTATTCTTTTTTTATTAACGCGTACTTGTCCTTCACGAACCAAACGGTAGATTCGACTCTTCGGTACACCTTTTAATCGGGTAAATAAAAAATTATCTATTCGCTGCCCGTCTTGATGCTCATCCACGTCAAACCAAGTGACACTTTGCCATTGTTGTGTAGAATTCATACGCTCGATTAATCCAAGATTTGTTAAATATGATTAAAAAATGATCATTTAGCTAAGTTATTTCACAAGAAACCTAAACTTAGCCCATAGGCAGATGCCGCAAGGTTTGATATATTCAGCGCACGGATACCACCGTAAGTGAGCATCAAATCAGAAATTTTATTTAGATAAAATTTTTAATCGATGAGATATTCACCAACAACTCGGATAGGTCCTAAAGAATTATGCCGACGCCGAAGGCTTATTATATCGGCAAAATGGCAAACTGTTGCGTTTAATTGTGCATATGCACATACAGTTTGTTCAGAAAAAATATGTCGCCAGCAATTTGCTGGTTATTAAACGTAAACTGATCCACATCAGACAATTTGCTCCCTGATGTCGCATTCAGGCTAAAGCGTTGATGCATTGGAACTGCTAAGCAGAGATACGATGATCATTCCGTATCAAGACTTCCAGATGGATCGACTTCAATGCTTAATGACAGTGAAAGTCACCATCCAATGCACCGCTCACCCGCCAGTGAAGCGTACAGGAAACTTTGATTATGTCGGATCTAGTGATATTTCACAGATGTAAGACATACATGAAATATCAACGGATTCAAGATTGAAGCAGTATTGCCGACATCGAAATAACCGTATCAAAACCCCAGCTGGATATTTACAGTCAGTGGTTTCAGAGCTTCCTACACAAAGTTGCTTCTGAGTCTTGATCGCGCCAATTTGATGTTTGCTCAAAAATATTGGGCTTGTTGTTTGTGTGCATCACTATTAGGTGTCACACCCATGAAACGTATGTTGATTAATGCAACCCACGCCGAAGAAGTTCGCGTTGCACTTATCACTGGTAATCGTCTTTACGATTTCGATTTAGAGAATCGTACTCGCGAACAAAAAAAATCAAATATCTATAAAGGTCATGTCACTCGCGTTGAACCGTCTTTAGAAGCGGTTTTCGTTGAGTACGGCGCACAGCGTCAAGGCTTTTTGTCTATGCGAGAAATTGCAAACTCGTATTTCAAAGCTGACCCTCGTCAAACCTCAAATATTCGTGAACTCATCACTGAAGGCACTGAATTACTGGTTCAAGTTGAAAAAGAAGAACGCGGCAACAAAGGTGCTGCCCTTTCTACTTTTATCTCACTTGCAGGTCGTTATTTGGTCCTCATGCCAAATAATCCAAAAGGTGGTGGTATCAGCCGTCAAATTTCGGGTTCAGTCCGTGAAGAGCTGAAAGAAATTTTAGCCTCTTTAAATGTACCGCGAGGCATGAGCGTGATCGTTCGTACTGCGGGTATTGGTCGTACACAAGAAGAGTTACAACTCGACTTACAACACTTACTCGATCTTTGGGCTCAAATCCAAGGTTCAGCAGGTTCTGGTCCATCACCAATGCTGGTTCACCAAGAAGCTGGTGTAGTGACACGCGCCATCCGTGATTATTTACGTGATGACGTGGCTGAAATCCTGATTGATAGCGAGCAAGCCTATAACGAAGCGTATAACTTCGTAAAAGCAGTGATGCCGCGTCAACTGGACAAACTCAAAACCTATACTTTAAATGAGCCACTATTTGCTCATTTTGGGATTGAAAGCCAAATCCAAACGGCTTATGAACGTGAAGTAAAACTTCCTTCTGGTGGTTCAATCGTCATCGACCAAACTGAAGCTTTGGTTTCAATCGATATTAACTCGGCGAAATCAACCCGCGGTCATGATGTTGAAGAAACAGCTTTAAATACCAACTTAGAAGCAGCCGAAGAAATCGCACGTCAACTTCGTTTACGCGATATTGGTGGCTTAGTGGTAATCGACTTCATCGACATGACCAAAGACCGTAACCAGCGTATGGTTGAAGCGAAATTACGTGAAGCAACGCAAAGCGATCGCGCACGTATTCAGTTCGGTCAACTTTCACGTTTTGGTCTGATGGAAATGAGCCGTCAACGTTTACGTCCTTCGTTAGAAGAAGCGACTGGCTACGTTTGCCCACGCTGTCATGGCACGGGTATGGTACGTGACTTACGTTCACTATCACTTTCGATTATGCGTAAGGTTGAAGAAATTGCTTTACGTGAACGTCAAGGTGAAGTTCAAGTCGAAGTCCCTGTGGAAATTGCGGCATTCTTATTGAATGAAAAGCGTCACAGCCTGGTTTACCTTGAGCAAACTTCGAATGTTCGTGTGACGGTATTGCCTCACCCTCACTTAGAAACACCACATTACCAGATCCAGTTCAATCCAGATGGTTTTGCCCCTTCTAGTTATGAACGTACAGAAGCAACTCGTTCAAGCGAAAAAGAATTGGGTTATGAATCTTCTGACTGGCATTTAGAAGATGCAGAGCACCATCATGCTGCACCTGCACAAAATCAGGCAGCGTCACCACAGAAGAAAGTAACCCAGCAACACGCTGCGCAAGCAAAACAGACTCAAGCAACGGCACAAAAGTCAGCGAGTCCTTGTGCTTGGTTAGAGAACTTATTTGTTCAAAAACAAGCGCAAACCACTGATCAATCTCGTTCTGCGCAAAATGCAGCAGCCGCGATTGAACAAATGGTGAATAACGGTGCAGTGAGCCGTGGTCAGTTTGGTCAAGTAAATACACCAGCAATCGCTGAAGTTACTGCGCCAACTGCAAACAATGCTTATATTTCACAAAGCCCTGTGAAACAAGAAGCGCGTGAAACATTTGAGAAAGACGAAAAATCGCATCGTCCAAATCAAAACCAGAAGAAACGCAAGCACAAAGAACAACGTGAGCAACATGCACATGCGCATGAACAACAAAATCAAGTGCATGAAGAAGTCGTTCAACTGTCACGTCAAGAACAGCGCCATGAGCAACGTGAGCTAAAACGTCAACAAAAACGTCAGCAGCCACAAGAATCTCAAAACCAGCAACAGCATCATGATGCTGCTCAAGGTAATGAGTCTGCGCCTTTACCACGTCGTGACCGTAACCAACAACGTCCAAATCGACCAAACCGCCATCGTGACCAGAGTGTGTTAAATGAAACACCGACGGCTGCACCTGAAGCTGTGGCAAATCCACAACAAGTCAAAGTGGATGTGGTCGACGCACCTCGCAGCGAACCAATGAACACAGCGCTCGTTGTGAATATTGATCAAGGTCAAAGTGAAATTGTTGCATTAAATCCACAACAGGCAACAGCGCCAGCTGCTAAAGCAGAAAAAGCAAAACCTGTTGTAGAAAAAGTTGAAACACCTGCGCCAGCTCAAGTAGAACAAGCGACTACTGAAAAGGCACCAGTTGAAGAAACTGCACAAGCACCTGCGCAACGTGCCAGCAATGATCCACGTTCACGTCGTCGTCAGCGTAATCACCAAACTGCACCGAAAACGGCTACAGTAAAAATTGCACTATCGCAGACACCTACGTTGGGGCAATATACGCTGGGTAGCTTGATTCGTCATGTCTATGGTGATGATTGCACCATTCTGATTGAGCAATTTGGCTTAGTGACAACCTTCAACCGCGCTTTACAAAAGTTCGCTGAACAATATGCAAGTAGTTTAGTGACTGAAACCGTAGTTAAAGAAGACAAACGTCCTGTCACACGTGATGCTGAACTTCCAACTCAGAAGCCAACTGAAGAAGCTGAACCAGCACCAGTGTTAGCATTAACACCGCCGGATGCAGCGGCAGTTCGTGTTGCCAATGACCCGCGTGAACGTCGTCGTTTAGCGAAAATGGCTGCGGAGCAGGCAAAAGAAGCACATGTTGCCTCAAATGTGACGCCAGCTGCTGTAGAAACGACTGAGTCGAAAGAAGAAGTGAAACAAGCAGACGATGCGGTTGTCGCAGAAGCAGCAGCAACTGCACCAGAGCAACAACCTTTAGAACTTGCCAGTACAGAGGCTGTAGCTGAAGTTGCACCAGTTGAGGCTGAAGCAGTCGAACCTGCTGTAATTGCTGAAGTTGAAACCGTGACCGAAACTGTTGCAGAAGTTACTGAACCTGCTCAAGCTGTTGAAAAAGCTGAAGATGCGACAACTGCAACAGAAGCAGAATTGGATGATGAAGCAGCGAAAGCGGAAAAAGAGAAATCGAACCGCCCTCCTCGCCGTCCACGCGGACGTCCGCCAAAAAAGACCACAGCTGAGTGAGTAATTTGCTAAATTGCACTCAATAAGGCGAAGCCTAGTCATTTCGATGACTAGGCTTTTTTGTTATTTTGTCAAATTAGGTTGATTGCTCTAGGCACTTACCATTACAAAACAGCATTAACAAAATGGTGTGAATGGTTGTGTTCTAACGGATAGCCATTTCTTGGATTGATCGAAAAATAAATAGGATTGATATGAGCCAAACTACGCAGACCGATATTATTACCCTTGGTGATGTCGCTACTCGACTTCCTAACTTCATCACTAAAGTACCTCATATCCTCAATGGTCTTAAACAAGCATATTTGCGAACGCCAACATCACCTGCTGGTTTAGGTATTGCCTTTGAAAAAGCAGTCAAGCGTAACCCTCAAGGCATCGCACTGTTATTTGAAGATCAAAGCTATAGCTATCAAGCACTCAATGAATGGGCAAACCAGATTGCCCATTACTATTTATCGCTTGGGGCAAAGAAAGGTGATGTCATTGCAGTGATGGTTGAAAACCGTCCTGAGCTGATTGTCAGCATCGTTGCTTTAGCAAAAATTGGAGTCACAATTGCACTTGTGAATACCTCACAAGTCGGGAAAGTGCTCGCACACAGTATTAACTTGGTCAATCCAATTGCCGTAATTGCAGGGGAAGAAGTCCGCGCTGCAATTGATGAAGCACGCCAAGATTTAAAGGTAGCTCAAGATCGTTTCCACTGGTTTGCTGACCAAGAAACGCGTAAACATGCAGGAACGGCACCAGAAGGCTACGTCAATCTAGCGCTACAAATTGACCAGTTCCCGAAATTCAACCCATCAACCACACGTACCGTGACAGGTAAAGATGGACTGTTCTATATATATACCTCAGGTACAACAGGTTTACCAAAAGCCGTTATTTTCACACATAGCCGCTGGACGCTGGCATATGGCACTTATGGTCATATCCTTAATCTAGGTAAAGATGATGTGATGTATGTCACCCTTCCGCTTTACCATGCTACAGGTGTAGTCGTGTGCTGGTGTGGCGTGATTGCTGGCAGTGCAACACTTGCGGTACGTCGTAAATATTCAACCAGTGCATTCTGGAAAGATGTACAAAAATTCAATGCCTCTGCAATTGGTTATGTCGGTGAACTGTGTCGTTATCTCATCGATGCGCCTGCAACAGAAGAAGATCGTGCACACCGCGTGACCAAGATGATCGGTAATGGCATGCGTCCGAATATCTGGGGCAAATTTAAAGAACGCTTTGGTGTTGAAGAAGTACTTGAACTTTACGCATCTAGCGAGGGTAACGTTGGTTTTAGCAATATCTTCAACTTTGACAACACCGTAGGCTTCTCTCCAACGCCATATGCGATCGTTGAATTCGACAAAGAAAAGAATGAATTAGTCCGCGATAAGAAAGGTCACTGTAAGAAAGTGAAAACAGGTGAAGTCGGTCTACTGATTGGTAAGATCACCAGCCGTTCACCATTCGATGGCTATACCGATCCTGAGAAGAATAAATCTGTGATCTTGAAAGATGTGTTTACTCAAGGTGATTCATATTTCAACACTGGTGACTTGGTTCGTGATATTGGTTTCCGCCATGCGCAGTTTGTGGACCGTCTGGGAGATACTTTCCGTTGGAAAGGTGAAAACGTTTCAACCACAGAAGTTGAAAACATGGTCTGCGAGTATGAAAAGATCGTAGAGGCCGTGGTCTACGGCGTGGAAATTCCAAATACCAATGGTCGCGCAGGTATGGCAGCGATTACTTTGGTTGATGGTGCAGAACTCAATGAAGCGGATTTAAGCGACATGGTCAATGTGTTTAAAAAATGCTTACCATCTTATGCCATTCCTGTTTTCTTACGTGTTCAAGAGAAAGTTGAAACCACAGGTACATTTAAATACCAGAAGAATAAACTGAAAGAAGACGGCTTTAATCCAAGCAAAACTTCTGAACGTTTACTTGTTTTATTACCAGGTGCAAGCAGCTATAGTGATGTAAATACTGAAATCTTTGATAATATTCAAAGCTATCAATACCGTTTCTAGTTTATTTTTTAGCTAAACAAGAGGAAATCGTGCTTTTTATAAACAATCATGCACATGTTTTTAAATTTCCTCTTGTGTTAGCTGAATAAGTTGCTAGAATACGCAACATCAAAACGAAGACGCATTTAGAACGAATTAGTTTTTCTTGCGAAGCTTGTTTAAACACTTGCTTAGGGTCGTTAGCTCAGCTGGTAGAGCAGCGGACTTTTAATCCGTTGGTCCCGCGTTCGAATCGCGGACGACCCACCATCTTATGTTTTGATAATCCTGAAAAGGATTGATAACCGAAAGTTATCAAGATTTGTAAGACTACGCGCTTTGCTTGTCTTGCAACAATTTTAGAGTGTTACTCTAAAATTCTTTCAGGGTCGTTAGCTCAGCTGGTAGAGCAGCGGACTTTTAATCCGTTGGTCCCGCGTTCGAATCGCGGACGACCCACCAAATTCTAAAAAGCCTCATCACGATTGATGAGGCTTTTTTATTGTCTGCCCAATTTCTTTCAAAAAAATGACAGACCTATTTGAATTGCTTTAAGCATCCATGCTTAAAGCATTACGGACATTTAATTATAAAAATTTTTCTAGGACTGAATTTAAAAAAATATGTCCCTGCTCTGTACATGCAATTCGATTCATATCGGCCAGTAATAGTTTTTTCTCACGTAACTGATTCAGTGTTTCATTCAGTTCATTCAAATCTAACCCAGTACGCTGCGGATAAAATTCAGCAGCAACGCCTTCATTTAAGCGCAAAGCGTTCATCATAAACTCAAATGGCAATTCATCGGCTTCAATCCGTTTCATCTGTACATGTTCAGCAGGAACTTTGGCTAAATAGTCTTTTGGCAAACGAGTTTTCTGAAAACGATAAATTCCATCTGGTCGGGTGACTTTGCCATGTGCACCTGCACCAATCGCCAGATAATCACCAAATTGCCAATAATTTAAGTTATGTGCAGATGGCTGTTCTTTACGCCATGCTGAAACTTCATAATTCACATAACCATTGGCTTTTAAATACGCCTCACCTTGTTCTTGAATATGTTCTAAAACTTCGTCTTGTGGTAATACCGGCTGAGTGCGGAAAAAAACAGTATTTGGCTCAATGGTAAGTTGGTACCAACTAATATGTGTTGCACCCTGCTCCACAGCTAATTTTAGGTCGGTTAAGGCCTGTTCCTCAGTCTGTTGTGGTAAACCATGCATAAGATCAACATTAACGCGCTCAAAGCCTGCCTGACGCGCCTGCTGAATTGCATCCAATGCATTATTGGCTGAGTGGATACGACCTAAGCGCTGTAAATGTTCAGGATCAAAACTTTGCACGCCCAGTGATAAACGATTAATCCCCACCGCCAGATAATCAGCAAATGGATCATGCTCAACTGTCCCAGGATTGGCTTCCAGTGTAATTTCACAGTCGTCTTCGAAGTCTAAACGTGCTTTGAGTTGATCAAACAACCATTGATAACCTTGTGCAGAAATCAGTGACGGCGTACCACCACCAATAAACACACTATGAATCGATCGACCTTGCGCCATTTCAATCTGAGTCTCAAAGTCAGCCACCAATGCAGCAAGATATTGCTGTTCCAAATCCAGTGACAATTGCCCATCAGGGACAGCGTGTGAGTTAAAGTCACAATAAGGACATTTACGTACACACCACGGCATATGGATATACAAAGACAGTGGGATATTTGCAGGATTTAACAGACTCAAAATACAAGCTCAATGACAGAACCTGACTATTTTAACATGAGTCGACTCAGTACAGTTGCAGCTTCAATACGGTATACAACTTATCATCCCCTACGTATTCAGTTAGACTGAAAGCATAAAGAACAATTAGACCGATAATATGATGAAAATTTCCAGCCAATTGCTATTTATTCTGCCCCTAGCTTTAGGGATTGGAATTGCAATGGCCTTTCAAACGGCAATCAATGCACAACTCCGAGAGTATCTGAACTCCCCCTTACAAGCCGCATTACTTTCCTTTTTGATTGGGACGATTATTCTAGCCCTATTGGTTTATTTCCAAGGTGCAGATAAACCCAATTTAAGTGAACTTTCACAAATTCCATGGTTTCTCTGGTTAGGTGGATGCCTTGGGGTTTATGCAATCAGTATGAGCATTTATACTGCACCTAAACTTGGTTTTCTAACTTTCTCAGGTTTAGTAATTTTTGGGCAATTGATGATTTCCATGCTCATCGACCACTTTGGCTGGTTAGGAACAGAAAAAACACCGATCAACTGGCAACGCCTACTCGGTAGTATTGTAATTTTTATTGGTGTGCTATTAACACTACAACGTTAATTCTCCCTCATTTTAATAAGAGTATTTTTTGTGTCCCATGCCACAACCAAACGCTTTGAACTCAAACAGCTATTTCATTTGATGTTTCCAATCCTGATTACACAGTTTGCGCAAGCTGGATTAGGTTTAATTGATACCATTATGGCGGGACATCTGTCTGCCACGGACTTGGCCGCGATTGCCGTGGGTGTTGGTCTATGGATTCCTGTCATGCTGCTTTTTGCAGGGATTATGTTGGCAACAACACCTCTAGTGGCTGAGGCGCGTGGTGCAAGAACACCCGAGAAAATTCCAACCATTGCTCGTCAATCCTTATGGGTTGCTGTCATTCTCGGTATCGTTGCCATGTTGATTCTGCAATGTATGCCAATGTTTCTGCCACTGTTAGGTGTGCCTGAAAGCTTAATACCCAAAGCAAGCCTGTTCTTACATGCAATTGGCTTTGGTATGCCTGCAGTGATGATGTATGCCGCACTACGCAGTTATTCTGAAGCGCTGGGACATCCACGCCCAGTGACGGCCATTAGCTTGATTGCCTTACTGGTATTAATTCCCCTGAACTTTATCTTTATGTATGGCTTTGGGCCAATTCCGGCATTAGGCAGCGCAGGTTGTGGTTTTGCAACGGCGATCTTGCAATGGCTGATGTTTATCACTTTAGCCATTTATATTTCCAAAGCCAAAGCCTATCAACAGGCACCGATCTTCACCAAATGGGAAAGAATTGATCCAGTTTGGATTAAACGCATTTTAAAACTGGGTTTACCCATTGGGCTTGCTGTATTTTTTGAAGTCAGTATTTTCAGTACAGGTGCGATTGTATTGGGGCCACTGGGTGAAAATGCCATTGCAGCCCATCAGATTGCGATTTCAGTCACTTCTCAGCTGTTTATGATCCCGCTGTCCTTAGCCATTGCCTTGACGATTCGTGTTGGCATGTATTACGGCGAACAAAACTGGCATGCAATGCGTCAAGTACAAATTGTGGGATTGATTACGGCCACGATCTTTGCTGCCTTGACCATGACACTGATTGCGCTTGCGCGCCCCTATATCGTGGCGATCTATACCACGGATATCAATGTCATTCCTGTGGCAATGTACCTGCTCTGGTTCGCGATGGCTTATCAGTTGATGGATGCATGGCAGGTCAGTGCCGCTGGGTGCTTACGTGGCATGCAGGACACTCAAGCGCCAATGTGGATCACCTTAATGGCGTATTGGGTGGTGGCCTTCCCGATCGGCCTATACCTTGCGCGCTATACAGTGTGGGGCGCTGCTGGTGTCTGGCTCGGCCTGATTATCGGTTTAACGATTGCCTGTGTGTTGCTGATCGGCCGTTTATATTTAAACAATAAACGTTTGGCTCAGCGCGTAAATCTCAATCCATAAAAATAAAACCGCATTTAGCATTATAGATTCAGGGCAGTACGGATGCTGCTCTTGAATTTATGCGCTCATCAATACCTCCATTTTTGCCCCCTTCACCGCATACTTACATCACTTAACATTTTGGTATAGGCAATTTAAGTTTTGTCGCCTATGATCAAAGCATCACTTTGAAACTGGATCACCCGAGGTCAAGTCCATATGGCAAAACATGCAAGCTCTCCCAGTAAGCGTTTTTTTAAACTGGCTGGCATGACCGCAAGTATTGCCAGCAAAAGCGTTGCCAACTCCATTCGCAATCTCACCGCAGACGAAGAACAAAAAAATGCTGCACGCAGCAAACTGTTCCAAGACATCGGCTTACAAATTGCCGATACCTTAGGCGAAATGAAAGGTGCGGTGATGAAAGTCGGGCAAATTGCCTCGCAATATAAAGATATCTTCCCACCAGAAGTCGCGAAAGCCATTGCCAAACTACAACGCCAAGCCCCTGCCATGCCTTTTGCAGCGATCCAGCAACAAGTTGAAAAAGAGTTAGGCAAACCTTTAAACCAGATTTTTAGTTCCTTTGAAGCAGAACCTTTTGCTGCTGCCTCAATTGGTCAAGTCCATCGTGCAGTGCTGCCAAATGGGCAATCTGTTGTGGTGAAAGTGCAATATCCTGGGGTGGATCAAGCCTGTGAAAGTGATTTAAAACAGGTGCGTCTGGCTTTACGCTTAATGGGCGTGTTAAAAATTGATAAAAAGTTGCAAGATCAACTGTTTCAGGAAATCCAAGACAGTTTATCTGCCGAACTGAATTATGAAATTGAAGCACAAAACTTAGAAGTCTTTAAAACCTTCCATGAAAAGCTGGATGGTCAAATCATCATCCCAACCGTGTATAAAGACTATTCATCGCGTCGGGTGCTAACGCTCAGTCTTGAACAAGGTGAATCCATCGAAACCGCCAGCACATGGTCGGTTGAAACCCGTAACCAAATTGGGCGTCGTCTGATTCGTGCTTTAGGACAGGAAATGTTTTTCTTGAAACGTTTCCATTGTGATCCACATCCTGGAAATTTTGCTTTTCGTGAAGATGGCAGCGTGATTATTTATGATTACGGCAGCGTTAAAACCCTTTCACCTGAAATCATCCAGCACTTCAAAGCACTGGTAAATGCAGCCCGCCAAGAGAATATTGCTCAGGTTGAAGACCTACTGGTTGAACTACATTCGATTGCTGAGAAACAGAAATTCCCAAGCGAACTGTATACGCAATGGATTGAAATCCTGTTGCGCCCATTAAGTACCCATTATGACTTTGCCAAGAACTCATCGCATCACGATGGCATGCTGTTAGTGAAAAAATCCCTGAAATACTGGGATGTATTTAAACCCTCTCCAGACACCTTGATGGTCAATCGAACCATTTCAGGCCATTACTGGAACCTGATTCACCTCAAAGTGCATGACAATCTCAATGATTTATTTGAAGAATTGGTCCCGAACTAAACTTCATAAAAAGCCAATCAGATGATTGGCTTTTTTATTTCATTCATATTCAAACTTTTAACAAATCAAATGGCTTGAGCAAAGTTCCATATCTCATGCTCGCGGATTCATTGTTTACAAATAAATTTCAAAAAAACTTGAAATGAATAAGATTGACGGCATATATTGTTATGTTATAACATTTCTATCAACAATAGGAGTCATTCAAAATGCGTAAAGATATCCATCCTGCTTATCAACAAGTGTTGTTTCACGATACCAATGCCGATGCCTATTTTTTAATTGGCAGCACGCTACAGACCAAACAAACCAAAGAATATCAAGGTCAGGTCTATCCCTATGTAACGCTTGATATTTCCAGTGCTTCACACCCGTTTTATACCGGCGAAGTTCGCCAAGCAAGCAATGAAGGTCGTGTCGCAAGCTTTAACAAACGCTTTTCACGTTTTAACCGCAAAGCTTAATTTTCATTTAAGTTTCACACATTAGGCTGTAAGCATTAGAAGTCTAAGGCTATCTCTCCTCCACTTAGACTTCTTTTTTTATAACTATCTTTCAAGAATCCAGCTTGGCCTGCCCCACCACACCAAATTCAATCGGTGTTTTGACATAAAACAAAGAAATTTCTTTGTCATTCAAATAGTCTAATAATTCCATCGCCTGTTGATTGCTTAGCGCAAACTGAATTTGTATGGGTCGATCGGCCAACTCAAAAAACTGGCCGAATGAAATAAGCCTTGATGATCCACACCTTCCATCCCTGCCAGCACTGTTGCTCCACGCAAATTCATTTGTTTCGCCACAGACAATAACCATTCACTTATCATTTGTCCCTGATAAGTCCGATTCTGTGCCGTATAAAAACTCAGTAAAAATCCATTCATTGTCATCACTCCAAAGCTATGCAGCACTCAGCCATTGATGCAAGCTCATACCTAAAATGGTAAACAGCAATGATCCAATCACATGAATCAAAATTGCTGCGCAGGCATACCCCAACTTACCACTTTGTAATAAAGCAATAATCTCGGCAGAAAAGGTCGAGAATGTGGTTAATGCACCGCAGAAGCCTGTAATCACAAACAGTTTGTAATTTGGACTCAGTGAGCTTTGAGAAAAATAGGAAATTGCAAAACCAATAATAAAGCCACCAACAAAATTAACTGTGACCGTACCTAAAGGAATATTGGGAAAAATTGGATTGAGTTTTAAACCCAAGAACCAACGCAACCATGCGCCGAGTACCGAACCAAGCGCGATTGAGAGTAAAGGATAGTACATGGGTTACTCCACACATCGCGCAGGAGATAAAGCGACATTTAACATGGATAGATCAATGTTTTTTTGATTATTTTTCATTTGCGAACTCCAAAATGAGAACAGAGCACGCACGAACCTACGCCCCCTGTTCAGGGTAACGTAGGCATCATTAGCCACAATAGCGGTTTGTAATAGGAGGAATGCCATCTCCTTTATTCTAAAATAACATAATTTTTAGACAACTCAACTGCGTTTTTAAGCTTCAAACAACTGTGTATAAACATAAACTTATCCACAACTTATGTCGTTTTAAATAAAACTTGCTCGCCAAGCACCTCAAAATCCAGTGCTGGAATCACAAAAGCAAAAGCTTCGGCATCATGATCTAAACCGAATTGTTGCAACAATTGAGGGGCCTGTAAGCTTAGAATCTCAGCAGCTTGAATGTGTTGAAACTGTACAGGCATTTGAATATCCCCCTGCGACATCCGAGCTGGTTGGTCAACCCATTCCGCCCATGCATGGTCTTGATCGACCAAAAACTCAACTGCATCATCCCAAGAGGGAAATAACTGCTGCCATGCATTAGGTAATTGCTTTTCCTTGATCATCTGCACATCACTGCTTAAGGAATAATCCTCATCAACATTAATTTCAGTATGAATCAAGTGCTCTGCCCGTTGATGCTGAAACGCCGATGCATATTGTGCTGGCATCACATCGCTGGCCAGACGGCCGCCTAACACATACAGTGCTTGATCAACCACGACCTGCTCAAAGATCACCGTCTTGGGCTGTGAACCATCCAGATAAAAGCGCCAGTTACTTTGTCGAGGTGAAGGCATGAACTGACGTAATTTCCCCAAGAAACTGAATCCAAAATGCTGATGCTGATAAGTCAAAATGGTAAAGATGGTTTTTCCCTGCTTTTCCCATAAAACAACAGGGCTTGGATAACGCTGCCGAACCTGCTCAATATCGACCAACCAAGACAATTACACCACATTGCTGACCTGACTCTGCAAGCGTATAAAAGGCAGTCGTCGCATCATCATACGGCGGAGTTGTAACAGCAAACCACAACTTAAAATAGGCGCTAAAAGTTGAAGCAAAGCGCTGGCTAGTGATAACTTTAAACGATGTCTATTCATTATTATTCAATAGATTAACGCTCTGTTTGAGCATAAACCGCTGACTCCACTACGTCCAGTTCAAATCGTGTCCAGCTTCTATTCTGCATTTTCAATGTTATGATGCTTGCCATTGATTCAATCAACATGGAATTTTAAAAATGGCTCAAAGCTTATTGGCACAACTGAAAGATGGCACGGCAAAATTTGCAGATGTATTGGCATTTATCGAAGCACGTTATCAATATACCCCAACCGCCTTTCAGAATGGCGCACAATCGAATGCTGCGACTGAAAACCAAGGCAGTGCCAAAGTACTCAGCTTTGCCAAAATTGAAGGCTTGAATCAAGCGGATACGCTCAGTTTATTTGCGGAGCATTATGCGTCTGTATTGGCAACACCAGAAGCCACCGACCATCAAAATATCCGCCAGTTTATGCAGCATGGCTGGGATGGTGTCAAATTTGAAGGTGAAGCACTCACTGCAAAATAAAAAACAGGAGGTGCAATGCCTCCTTTTTTCTTATTTTGCTTTATCAAAATTCTTTCTATGTCGCCTGTTCAGGCATTAAAACCACCATCCACATCAATCACTGCACCCGTGATATAACGCCCGCTTTCACCCGCCAGATGAAGCACAGTTGCAGCAATATCATCTGGATGCCCATAATCAGCCAATGCCAACGTTTCTCGTGCGGCATCGGCATGTGATCCATCAGCAGGATTCATATCGGTATCGGTTGGTCCTGGCTGGACAAGATTGACTGTAATGCCGCGCTTGCCCAGATCTCGCGCAACCCCCTTAGTCAAACCCACCAAGGCAGCTTTGCTGGTTGCATATAAACTGATCCCTTCACGACTTGTTCTTGATGCAAGACAACTGCCAATCGAAATAATACGTCCATCATCAGGCAAATACTTGCTTGCCTGCATGGTCGCAGCAAACACTGCACGTAAATTGACAGACATGGTGTGGTCATAATCGTCTAATGTGAGTTGATCAATTCGTCCAGTCAAAAAATTACCCGCATTGTTGACTAAAATATCCAGTTGTCCAAATCGGTCGACTGTTGTGTCTACCGCCGTGATTACTTGGCTGGCATCGACAGCATCTGCCAAAATAATTTCAGCACGTCGGCCCAATGCACGAATTTCTGTAGCGACAGCCTCAGCTTGTTGCTCCGAACGGCTATACGTAATCGCCACATCTGCACCGTGTTTCGCAAGCATACGAGCAATGGCCGCACCAATACCTCGACTTCCGCCAGTCACGAGAGCAACCCTACCTGTAAGTGTATTCATTATAAAAATCCCTGTTTTAAAACATAGTCAGAAATTCAGTGCTGTTCCAACTCTCTGCTAAGCCTACTTAATGGGCTGAAGCAATAATGATCGTTAGTGAGTCTTGATGAGCACCAATATATGTATCGATCGATATAAATGTAGGCTTAGTATTTCTGGTTGTCAACGACTTTTGTATCGAATAGTATATATCTAAAAAGGAGCATCAAATGGCACAAATGGGCCGCCCTAGGACCTTTGAACGTGAGCAAGCAATTCAACAGGCCATGCATCTATTTTGGCAATACGGATATGACTCGACATCCTTATCGCTGCTCAAAGCCAATATCGGCAGTGGTATCAGTGCTCCTAGCTTCTATGCTGCATTTGGTTCCAAAGAAGAATTATTCCGAGAAGTCATTGAGCATTACATCGCAACGCATGGTCAGGTCACGAACAGTCTCTGGGATGAAAGTCTTGCACCGAGAGAAGCGATTGAACGAACCCTGCGCCAATCCGTGAAAATGCAAACTGAATCCAGTCATCCAAAAGGCTGCTTATTGGTTCTTTCAACGGCGACCTGTTCCCCCGAAAATCTCCACATTCAACAATTCTTAACCCAGCATCGCCTAACAACTCGCGATAGATTTACACAATGCGTTCAACGTGCTGTGGAAACAGGTGAATTAACGGCTGATACGAATATCGATGCTTATGCGACTAGCATATATAGCTTTTTACTCGGCATATCCGTACAAGCGCGTGATGGAGTTTCTGGTGCTGTTTTAGATGCAGCAGTAACAGAAATCATGCATCACTGGGACTCACGCGTTGCCACATCATAAATCAGACAACTTCATGATTAAGTCTTTAGCTAAAGCGATTACTGAAAAATAAAAAGGAGGCTTAATACCTCCTTTTTTCTTTAATGTTTTAGGATTCAAGGGCGCGACAATTTTCGCAAATCTGTCGTTAAACTATAAAAATCTCCACCCATTTTGCCCACACTCTGAAGTTGCTGCTGATCAATCATCTGCCCATCCCAGAGTCGATCATCAACATAAATCGATTTGACATCCAGCAAAGCCACTGTTCCACCTAATGGAAGCGTACTCAGTTGAATGACTTCCCTTAACTGGCATTCGTATCGAACAGGCGCATGCTTTACCGCTAACGCTGCAACCGTATGACTGGGTTCAGACTCAATCTCAGCAAAATCAAATTCACTTTGCTCTGGGGGCAATAAAGCACAGGATAAATTCATCTTTTCCAATAAAGCCGTATTGGCAATATGCACCACACATTCTTTAGTCGCAATTAAATTTCTGATGGTGTCTTTATCCTGACCATTTCTTGGATTCACTTGTGAATACCACAGAATAGGTGGATTACAACTGGCCACATTAAAGAAGGAATAAGGGGCAATATTGGCAACCCCATCTGCCGACAGGGTACTGATCCATGCAATGGGCCGAGGGGTAATTCCCCCGACCAACAAGCGATAGATTTCATTGGCATCTAAATCAGACGTTTCAAAAATCATGATAACAACACGGCCAATTTAGGGACGTTCAGCATATTGTGGTAGATCATCAGCGATGCAATCCCACTCTGCTTTAGAAGCCGCAAAAATATGCATGCTCGGTTTTTGTTGTAATGGCGTATCTAAAGTCCCGATTCTTAAACGATATAATTCTGGCTGTGCATCCCGCGAACTGATCAGTGGTGAACCACATTCGCCGCAGAACCAGCGATAGACGCCCGATGCAGCAAATTTTTTAACTAGTTCTTCACCCTGAGTAATTTTAAAATCTAGGCTACGGATCGGCGCATTAGTTGCATAGGCCGTTCCATTGGCTTTACGGCAGCGCTGACAATGGCATTGTATGATCTCACCAATTTCACCATGAATCTCATAATGAATCCCATCACATAAACAACTGCCACGATACACGGGTGAAGCTTGAGACATATCCCTATTCCTGATGCGTATTTACTCAAAACTAGCATTTTTAAATGCTAGATCACAAGGCAAATCTGCTCAAGAAATATGACCAGATTTAAGAGAAATCACACAGCCCTTTTAAACTCAACTGATGAGGGCAGTAAATACGCCAATGATTAAAATATAGAACAGGATAGGTAATCCCAAAAACCAAAACTTTGCCCATCCATTGGTAGGAAACACTTGTGTAGCCCCACGGTAACTCACCCAACACGATAAGAATAAAAATGGAACTGGAATGAATCCCAAAAAGGTAGAATAATTATAGGCTTCCAAATAATTTGGATATAAAAACGTTTGGATCACCGTTGTAATCACAATCGGCAATACAAAGACCAAGGATTGCAATACATACACGTGTCGGGCAAGTTGTGGATCAGCCTCTTTTGCGCCTGAAAACTGTAATCTTTTTTTATACCACCAGCCTTGTACTAACCACGCAATCGCTGCTGAAATAATTCCTATGCCCAACACCCATAACCAGTAACTCAACCAGGATGCTGTAATCCAGTCGATCAGTGGTCTAATCTCACCTGTTTCAGCACTTAATAATTTTTGATCAACCCGATCCATGACCGCAACGATACCAATCAGATAAGCTGCAAAAATGATACTTTGATGATGATAATTTTTAGACTGAGCAAAAAACTTTTTCGGTTGGAAAAACAAGCGGAATAAGTTGCTCAGTTGAAATGGTTTGATGATCTCATTGCTTTGTGTTTCCACAGTCGGCTCAATATTCATATACCCTCTTCATAAATTAATTTAGATTATTTTTATTTCAGTATTTTAGCTTATTTTATCATTTGATAAATGTATTTACGCCTTCTGCCGCCGCACGCCCAGTTGCGAAACAAGCCGTCAGTAAATATCCCCCTGTTGGCGCATCCCAGTCCAGCATTTCACCACAACAAAAGACATAGGGATTAGATTGCAATTGCAGTTGTGGCGATACAGCGCTTTGCTTTACCCCACCTGCACAGCTAATGGCCTCTTCGATTGGACGGAAGCCATCTAGAGGAATACTCAGCTGCTTAATCTGCTGAGCCATTTGCTTGGCATCCGCCCACAAGCTTTTTCCGACAATTTCTCGAAGTAGATTAATTTTGACAGTGTCCAAACCTGCTTTACGCCAGAGATTGGTAAGAGACTGCTTTTTATTGCCCTGTAATTTCTTTTCTAATTGATCAATGCTGACATCAGGCAGTAGGTCCAGATGTAATTGTAAACGCTGTTCTTGGACAAGCTGTGCTCTGAGATCACGACCCAATTTATAAATCACACCACTCTCAAAGCCGTAATGACTAATGATGATATCGCCATGAGTTTGCTGTTCGGATTGCACCCATGCATTAACACGCTTCAGCGGCTGACCGAAGCACTCCTGCATGAACGGCGACCATGTTTTCAGCACACCTGCATTACTGGCTTGGAAAGGCTCAATTTCATTTTTTGAGAGCCATGGCTGCCAAGCACCATCACTGCCCAATTGTGACCATGACACCGCCCCACAGGCCAAAATAATGGCATCATAAGTTGCACTAAAGCGCTGGGTCTGGCTCTCAATCGTGAGTTGATTATTGGATAAATCCACACAACGATGGCGATAATGAAAACGCACACCATCAGTCATTAATCGTTTTAACCACGCACGGAGTAAGGGAGCAGCTTTCATTTCAATCGGAAAAACTCGACCAGAACTACCAATATAAGATTCGATCCCAAGTCCTTGCATCCAGTTTTGAATCCACTGCGCGTCCCATTGCTTAATCCATGGACCCAGCCATTCTGCATGATCATAACGTTGTATAAACGTATCGACAGGCTCAGCATGTGAAATGTTTAAACCTGTTTTGCCCGCCATTAAAAACTTGCGTGCTGCAGAAGGTTTCTGTTCAAACACATCAATTTCATAGTCATATTGGCTTAGAACTTCAGCAGCCATCAAACCTGCTGGACCTGCACCAATAACTGCAACACGCTTAGGCATCAGCTTGCTCTTGAGCGTTTTGACCTTGTAATGGTCCAAAATCATCAAAGCGAGTTGCATAGCCTTCTGGTCTTCGAATGATCAACTGTTGGCACAACTCGCCGCGCTCTAAATACTTAATTTCAAAATGCGTTCGGGCAGAATCCGCTGCAATTTTTTGCTTTTGATACGGCAGTTTCCACAATTCAATCAATTGCTGTTCTGCTTCATCAATATATTCAGGAATGTTACTCGCCAAAGTAATTGTGCCATTCGGCTGAAGACGAGACAGTAGAAACTCAAAGAATGGCATATTCAGCCAACGCTGCGCAGGATTATGCGGTTCTGGATTCGGGTAGAGAATGAAAAATTGTTCGACTTGTGCAGGGAATAAGGCATGCACCACCCAAGGAAGTGCATCCGCATGAATCGGATTTAAATGTTCACGTGGTTCTAATTGATGCTGTTTCTGCATTGCCACAAATTTTTCTTTGGTTCGCTCAATTGCATACAACGTGGTGTGCGGATTTTGCCCCGTAAACAACAAGGCGTGCTTGCCTTTTCCTGCCCCAATTTCAACGCAGATCGGCGTATTGGGAATGGCAATAAAATCACGAGGGGCTTGCATACGTTGTGCTTGAAATTGACGAATCGACATAATCTCATCAAACTATCTAGAAATCGGCATAAGTCTAACAACTCACCTTACTTTTGCCTAATCTATTTAGGGTTTGTTAACATTTCACAAATGCTTGCGACAGAGAGCATTTTTTAGCTGATGCAAGGCATGACTTATGAAGTTTAGCTATTTTAAATGAATAAGTCATAACACAGTAGCAGCAAAAAATGCTCCTGTCCCATAGGGTTATGGCTAAAACCTCCCTAAACTTCGTTATGAAACTTGACAAGGGAATCGCCATTGTCTACGTTTCATGCCTTGTTTATGTCGTTTTAGCTAATAACGCAATGCATGGTTGAAATGTCAACAAACCCTCTTTGTTTTAGGAATTTTCTATGCCACGTACATTCCCCTGCCCGCGTTGCGGTGAAGCCAGCACTTGGGAAGGTAATCAATTTCGTCCTTTCTGTTCGGAACGCTGTAAGTTGATTGATCTCGGTGCTTGGGCCAGTGATGAATACAAACTGCCGACTCAGGATGCACCACAAGCAGATCAAAAACGCAATGAAGATGATTATGAAGATTAATCATCTTCATTCTTTTCAATCACTAGAAAGTTTTTCCCCAATCCAGATTGATGCATTTTAATAAAAATTTACATATTTTAGATATGTGAATTACATCACAGTAATTTACTTTTTTTTGACCTTGTGTAACCCTTAATTCAAACATTGTAATGAATAAAAATAGCAAATAACTCACGACAACTTATATCTCATACTGGTCCAACCTTAATCAAAATTTTATAGGGATCAGTTTGTTTAATAAAAATATTTAGACTTACTAGGATGTAATAATGAATCAATCTATTCCTTATCAGCTCAGGGTTTTAGTCACTCAAATTGATCCAAATCTAGATGCCAATTGGCAGCTAAGCTTACAAACACTTTTTTCCACCTGCCTTGCTGAAGACCGTGAAAATATCTGTCAGCAGATTTTGCAACTCAAAAAGATTCACTGGAATCGAAAAGAGCAAAGCTTTTCTTATCTTGCCAAGCATGACATCCACCTATTGGCAGAAAAAATTCAAGATGCGCCGATGAAAGTGTTAGTCAGAACCATTGCCAACTCTTTGGAAAAATTAAAACAATACCAAGATATTTATGCCATCTCCGACTATTTAGAAAATATGCTCGGTCAGATTAACCGCATCAATACAGAAGATGACTTTGATCTACAAGAACAGAAAAAACAGGTGTTAAAAGAGTTCATCTATGCCTCTGCACAAATCATTTTGCAGAAAGAAATTATTCAATTACCTGCCAATCAAAGACATATCAATACGGGTGTCATCAAAACCTTTATTACTGAAGTGTTTTTGAAACAACAGCTGCTCAAATATTCCTTTAACATTATTCGTGCTCATCAGTTACGCGAAGAAAAGCCACATATTCTTAAATATTTTTTATTCCAACAGCAAAAAACAAAACAGCTCGATATTGTTAAAACGTCTCAATATATTTTTGCACTCGCACCGAGCAAAGAAGGGATCGCAAATACTTTTTCGATTCGACGCTTTTTGCAAGAAGAAAAATTTGAAGCCTGTGAAAATATTTACTTCAATGCTGCTTTTTTAGCTTTAGACCAAATCGAAGATGAATCACAGCATCAGCAATTCCGATGGCAAATGGATCACATCATTACTATTGATAAACAGGTCAATCACTATGTCTCTGATATTGTTCGTCATATCGAGCTTTATGCCAATAAAACTCTAATTCCCTTTTTGATGGAACCGCTCAATCCCCACGGCGTCTTTATTGAAAAACTGGTTGAACAACGACTAATTGATTTTGAACAGAAACTCTGTCGCAATATTCTTGAACCGATCGCAGATGCTTTAAAACATGCAGTGCATCATAGTGATGAATGTCATTATCTTTACATTAGCGTCAAACAAACTTTGGATGATCTGATTAGCCATTTTATTGCCTTTCAATCACAACCTTCAATTATCCTAAATAAGCAGGTCAATCTATTTATCGCGCGACTTAAATCCTACGCCACCTTATTGCAAAAACGCCATAGCGATGTATTTACCGTGTTTTCTTATGATGACTGGAAAAAGCATCATACAGCAGCATTAGAGCCGACCAATATCCTCAAAGACTTAAGTATTAGTTGTTTACAAGAATATAAAGATGCATTTTCAGAGTTAAAAGAGAATCAGCGTCAACTGAAACAAAGCGTGTCTTTTCTCAGTAAGCTGCTCAATAAACCACAGAAAATAAAAGATAATATTATTAAGTTAAAAGAGAAAACCTCACGAATCAAAAGACATGCGCATCAGGAAATTATTCGCATTCAACGGCGCTTTCCATCACTGATTGTATATTTAGAATTTGAATCACTGATTTCAATCAATCATAAAGAACGGCATTATGCCTTCCCAACAGGAGACAATGGTATTACCCGCCTACCGATTTTGATTCAGATTCCAGAAGATAAAGCGTCTTTTGATTTACAAAGTATTTGTAATAGTTTGAATTTTGATTTGAACTTAGCCAATCAAAAATGGCTAGAAAGCATTTAGTCGGTTATAAAACAAGCTTGCCCTGTGTATAAACACTGATTTATACACAGGCCCACAATATCGAATTAACCCGCTTTGCTTGCCACAAAAGGGTTAAACTGCTTTTCATAACCGATGGTGCTCATGGGTCCGTGGCCTGAGATAAATTGCGTTTCATCTGGCAGGCTAAAGCATTCGCGTTGAATCGAATCTAACAACTGTTGGTGATTGCCTTTTGGAAAGTCAGTCCGTCCAATCGAACCTTTAAACAGCACATCACCTGTCCATAACAAACCATGTTTGGCATTATAGAACATCACATGTCCAGGGGTATGACCTGGAGCAAAACGGACTTCAAATTCATCCTCGCCCAATTTTAATACTTCCCCGCCTTCTAACCATTGATCGACTTTAACAGGTTGAGGAATTGGAAAACCATAACGCGCTGAGACTTCCTGAATCATGTCCAACCAGAACTGATCTTCTTTATGTGGACCAATCACAGGGATCTTCCACGCTTCAGCTAACTCACCGACTGCACCTGCATGATCAAGGTGCCCATGGGTCAACCATAGTGCTTTCACCTTTAAGCCCAAGGTTTCTACTTCTTTTTTAAGTACCGCGGCATCACCACCCGCATCAATCAAAATCGCTTCTTTGCTTTCACTGTCCCACAAGATTGAGCAGTTTTGGGCAAACGCAGTAACAGGGACAATTTTGACTTGTAGCATAGAAACCTCTGGCGAAATAAAGCGTCGATTTAACGATGGGCTAAGGTATGAGTGAGTGCATCAAGATTAGCCTGAACCAGACTAGCAAGCAAATCTATATGCGCCTGATCTGCATTCAAGGCAGGAATATAGGCATAGTCGCCACCACCTGCATGCTGGAAAATCTCTTTATTTTGCATTGCCAACTCTTCTAGTGTTTCCAGACAATCGGCTGAAAATGCAGGACTAATCACTTGTACGGACTGTACTTTTTGCTCACCCCATTGTTGCAATAGTTGGTCGGTATACGGTTTGACCCACTCTTGCTTACCAAATCTTGACTGGAAGCTAATCGCCCATTCATGCTCTTGTAGATGTAAAGCCTCCGCAACTAGACGCGCGGTCATTCGACAACGATCGGCATAAGGATCACCTTTATCTGCATAAGGCTGAGGAATGCCGTGGAACGACATGAGTAATTTTTCAGGTTTTCCATGCTGCAATTGATAGTTTAATACGCTATCTACCAATGCCTGTATAAACAGAGGATGCTGATAATAATCCTTAATCAAGGTAATGCCTGGCAAATGACGCTGCTGTGGAATCCATCTGGCAAAGGCATCGTATAAAGGTGCAGTTGAGGTCGCAGAATATTGTGGGAACAGGGGTAATAAAATGACATGCTCTTGTGGTGTCTGCGCCAGTTGATCAAGTACATCATGAATACTGGGTTGACCATAGGTCATTGCAGGAACAACGCTAAGATCGAACTGATGATTTTCTTCTTGTAAACGCTGCTTAATCAGCAGTGTTTGTTCCAATACAATTTCACGCATTGGCGAGTCATTTGACCAAACCGAAGCATAAGCTTCGGCCACACGTTTTGGACGAAAGGTCAGGACAAATAAGTGTAGAATGATCCACCAAAGTAATCTTGGAATCTCAATCACACGCGTATCAGATAAAAATTGCTTTAGAAAGCGTCGTACAGCAGGCACAGAGGCTTCGTCGGGCGTGCCTAAATTTGCCAGAATCACTGTCACTTTAGGTTTTTGTGTCGCTAACATAGACCACATCCGCTTTTCATTGAATTCATTCAATTACTTTAGCAGTTTTAGCGCTTTTTTCTAAATTGAATTAATGCATGGTCTTAAACTGAAAAACCCGATTACTGTCCAAAACATTACTTTCCAACAATTTCTGCCCTTTTGCCGTCAGTTGCCACAGCATACGCTGACGATCATCGCGTCCTGTCGGCATGATCCATTCATTTTGACGCATCTGCAATTTAATCTCATGCAACGCCCGAATATTGACTTGAGCACGAGAAACCGCATGTGCCCTTGGCATCTCTTTGCGTGCATCTTCCAGACCCGTTTCATTTAAATATTCATTCATGCGTTTAGAAAAATATTCTTCAGGTGTTGGAATGACAAAAGCCGAGCCCAAAACATTCAGTAATTGTGCCCACGTCATTTTACGGTGTGGTTTAACTTCTTTGAAATTACCATCCTGATAAGCATGCATGCGATACTCAAAAGAATACAGTTCATGCATCGAGACTTTAGCAACATTGGTCAATGGATCTGTTTCACGATTACCGAGCTCTGTTTCCAGCTGTTTGACTTTGGCTCGCAATGCATCAATTTCATCACGTAGTACCTGTGTGTTTTGCGGACGCACCCACCCCACGACAGGATAACGCTCTAACATCTGCGGCATACTTGAACGAACAGCGAGTTCTAAATCTCTTAATGTGCGATAACAAAAGACTTGATCGACTTCATGTTGAAGCTGCTTTCTAAACTCTTTAAATTTTTCTTTTAATTCGGATTTGTGATCATGTAGTTTTGTATCACGCGATTCGGGATCTTCATGCATAAACACAATCACGGGCTTCTGTTTAGTCATCGCATAAATGTATTCCAGATGCATATAGCCCACACCTGAAACCGACTGCTCGCCATATTGGCTGCCCAAGAGAATCACCACATAATCACAATCATCAATTTGACGACGGGCAATTGATGTACTTAAAGGCGTACGTTGCTCTAAACCCCAAGACAGGAATCCCATTCCCACAAGAGTTTGTGCCAAAACCGCTCGCTCTGGTTGCATTTCATTGCCAGAGGTAGAAATAAAGACTTGATAACGAGTATCTTGCATAGGCGAAGCCCCAATTCATTTATCAATAATATCAAGTATGCATCTTGATTTTTATTAACAGCTAACCCCAATAAAATATATAAAACTGGCTCGATTTAGATATGGGAAACACCTAGATCATCCAAATTTCTAACTTTCCATGTTAATTGTTCTGGTATAAGGTGCTGAAGGACTGATTGCAGTGCGACAGCATTGTTACCACTGACATAACATTCAATACGTGTAATATTATGACGCAATTTGTCACATAATAACCCATTTTTAATTAAAATATAGGTTGTTTGTCGTGCAACTGCTTGTCCAGAATCAATTAATTTTAATTTTTCTGCAAAAATCTGATGAATTGCTTGTTTTAGAAATGGATAGTGCGTACATCCCAACACTAAATAATCAGCCCCCTGCTCAACCACAGGTTGAAGTATCTGTTGCAAGACATTTAAACACGCCTGACTCATCTCCTGACCGGCTTCAACAAACGGCACCAATTCTAAATTCGTCACTGTTAAAACATTGACACCAGCAGGTTCTGCAAATTTAGAGATAACATCTTTAATCAACTGACCGCGAAAGGTTGCAGGTGTCGCCAGTACTGCTACAACTTTTGACTGGGTTTGAATCACTGCTGGTTTCAATGCAGGCACTAAACCAACAATTGGAAATCGTTCACCATAATGGTCACGTAAATAATCCAAACTAAATGCCGAAGCTGTATTACATGCGACTACCGCAATTTTGCAGCCTTGACGATACAGCCATTCAATTGCTTGAGCCGTAAGCTGGCGAATTTCCTGATCGCTACGTGCCCCATACGGGACATGGGCTGTATCTGCATAGTAGATAATCCGCTCATTGGGTAAATGTCGGGCAATCTCCTGCGCGACCGACAATCCACCTACCCCTGAATCAAAAACACCAATAGGAGCATCTGATGATGCATGTGGCATAGGATTGAGTAAAAGAGGCATCGATTGAACAGCTGTCATACACACTTAGGCATTGGTTTATTCGCTCTTTTAAGCTTAAACCTCAGGTGCTCAAATGCAAGACCAAATCACCACTTTTTAGTGTTAAAACCGTCTCGCCCTGTGCATTTTCAGACAAACTGCCATAGTTCACGAGATGATAAAAACTCTGACGCTGAATCAATGCATTCATACCAAAGCGAACATGCACATAGGGCCTTAACTCACCGTCATATCCACGCATAAAAATGGGATGTTGCTCATCAACAATCACCACATCCTGATTGATTGTCGTCAGTTGCAAATAGGTTTTACCCTCTATTTCCACCTGATCTGCCTGATTAACGAGCAAAGGCTCATCTTCGACTTCAATTTCAATCTGTTCAACTGGGGTTTTGAGATAGAATTTGCCATCTTCTTTCCACAAGACTTTGCTAAACAGGTCGAGTAACGCTTGTCGTTTGACCAATTGACCTTCGTGCCACCATTCGCCATTGGCTTTTATGCGTAAATCCATTTTGCCGCAATGCTTTGGATGCCACTGGTCCAATGGGGGAATTGACCTTTTGTGACTTTGCTGTACATCTTTTATGTATTGTGCAATGTCGATTAAGTTTTTATCATCAGAAAACATGATTTTTCCCTGATTTTCTAAAGGGTTTTGTGGAGAATCATTTTCATTTATCATAGTTTATGCCTTGATGACGAGAAAATATGACCGCTCAGCCAATTGGCGAGACCAAGGTTTAAAACTATACTAGCCCAAACGTTTGCGAGCACATACTATCATTTGTGTTCGGCAATTCAGAACACTCATGGCAGCACCGAATCGCAATATTACGGTTGCCACCCTTAAAAATATGAGGAGTCCTACATGGAACACATCGAACGTGAAGCGATGGAGTTTGACGTAGTGATCGTTGGCGCAGGACCTTCGGGTTTATCTGCTGCGATTAAAATTCGTCAATTAGCGATTGAAAACAACCTACCTGATCTTTCTGTATGTGTTGTTGAAAAAGGCTCTGAAGTAGGTGCGCATATCCTTTCTGGTGCTGTACTTGAACCACGTGCCATGAACGAATTATTTCCAAACTGGAAAGAAGAAGGTGCGCCACTGAATGTCCCTGTAACGGGCGACGAAACATATTTCTTACTATCTGATAGCAAAGCACAAAAAATGCCGCATTGGATGGTGCCGAAATCAATGCACAACGATGGAAACTATGTGGTTTCTCTTGGTAACGTTGTTCGCTGGTTAGGTCAAAAAGCCGAAGAACTTGAAGTTTCAATCTTCCCGGGTTTTGCTGCTGCTGAAGTACTTTATCATGAAGATGGTACGGTAAAAGGCATCCAAACAGGTGATATGGGGATTGGCAAAAATGGTGAGCCAACACATAACTTCACGCCTGGCTATGAACTACATGCCAAATATACTTTATTTGCTGAAGGCTGCCGCGGTCACCTCGGTAAGCGTCTGATTGCCAAATACAATCTAGATAAAGATGCTGATCCGCAACATTACGGTATCGGGATTAAAGAACTTTGGGAAATTGATCCTGCAAAACATAAACCAGGTTTAGTGATGCATGGCGCTGGTTGGCCTTTGTCTGAAACAGGTTCTACTGGTGGTTGGTGGTTATATCACGCAGAAAACAATCAAGTCACCATGGGCATGATCGTCGATTTATCTTATGAAAATCCACACATGTACCCATTCATGGAAATGCAACGTTGGAAAACACACCCAACCATCAAGCAATTCCTTGAAGGTGGCAAACGTATTTCTTACGGTGCTCGTGCAGTAGTCAAAGGCGGCTTCAATGCTTTACCTAAACTTACCTTCCCAGGCGGTTGCTTGATTGGTGATGATGCTGGTTTCTTGAACTTCTCAAAAATCAAAGGCTCACACACTGCAATGAAATCAGGCATGTTGTGTGGTGAAGCAGTCTTTGAAGCGATTGCAGCGGGTGTTGCAAAAGGTGGCGATCTTGCGATTGCACGTGTGCTTGAAGGCGAAGACCACTTCGATAAAGAATTAACTGCTTACACAGATAAATATAACAATTCTTGGTTAAAAGAAGAGTTATATAGCTCGCGTAACTTTGGTCCAGCGATGCATAAGTTCGGTCAATGGATTGGTGGCGCATTTAACTTTATCGATCAAAACATCTTTAAAGTGCCATTCACTTTGCATGATCTTAAACAAGACTTTGCAGTGCTTAAAACTGTGGATGCTTCAACGTTTAAACCAAACTATCCAAAACCAGATGGCAAGTTGACCTTTGACCGTTTATCTTCTGTATTCGTATCAAATACTGTACATGAAGAAAATCAGCCAGCTCATTTGAAGTTGACTGATCCATCTATTCCAGTGGATGTAAACCTACCAAAATGGGATGAGCCAGCTCAACGCTACTGCCCTGCTGGTGTTTATGAAATCATGGAAAATGATGATGGTTCTAAACGCTTCCAGATCAACGCTGCGAACTGTGTACACTGTAAGACTTGTGATATCAAAGACCCATCACAAAACATTACGTGGGTAACGCCTGAAGGCGGCGGTGGTCCAAACTACCCGAACATGTAATTCAAAATAAAAAAATCCGAGTTTAGACTCGGATTTTTTTATGCTTTCGCTTTATTTGGCTGAAATGACACTTACCCTTTCTGCACTAAATAACGATATTCAGTATTACTGTTTTCATCCAGACTTTCTTCTTTCAATACCAACTCGTGTCCTAGATGCATACAAAATTTTGGAATATCCCATGATGTTGATGGATCTGTAGCCAATACTTCAACAATATCGCCCGACTTGGCTTTGCGAATGGCTTGATGCAACATCATCACAGGTTCAGGGCAACGTAAACCTCGCGTATTGATTTGAACAGCAGGAAGTTTTGGTTGTTCAGACATCATAAAACTCAAATATTCGAATTTTCACATTTTAGCATAAACTGCTGATATGAAAATCATCAGCAGATTTTTGAAAAACTGTACGTTTTTTACATAGTATTATTGATGCATATCCGCTTTATCTTCGGTATGATGAAAATCATCTAATTGATATAGAGAGTCTTTAGGAAAGATCATGGTCGAGGAATCCAGTCCATCGTGGGGTATGCGTGGCTTAAGAAAATGGTTAGGTACCGCACCTGAAACCCGCGATGAATTACTCAAGTTAGTTCAAGACTCACGTCGCTTTTTAGAGCCAGATACTGTTGCTATGCTTGAGGGTGTTCTCGATCTGCCAGCAACCAAGATTCGAGAAGTCATGACACCGCGTACAGCGATTATCAGCTTGCAGGAAGATGATCAATTACTTGATATTCTGCATGTGCTGATTGATTCGGCACATTCGCGCTTCCCAGTATTCTCTGCGGATCAAACGGATAATGTCGTTGGTATCTTATTAGCGAAAGATCTATTGCCCTTCTTAACCGAGCGCAATGTCAAAGTCGATATTCGCTCACTGATGCGTCAGCCTGTTTTCGTGCCTGAAAGTGCACGCTCAGACCAAGTGCTACGCATGTTAAAAAATACCCAGACCCATATTGCCATCGTGATTGATGAATATGGCTCAACATCGGGTTTAGTTACCCTCGAAGACATTCTTGAAGAGATTGTGGGTGAGATCGAAGACGAACACGATATCGCAGATGAAGAAGCACTATATATCGTCCCAGACAATGACCCAACCACAGCCAATACCTGGATTGTGCAAGCACTTACACCAATCGAACACTTCAACACTATTTTAGATGCAGATTTTTCTGACGATGAAGTTGAAACTATGGGCGGTTTACTGCTGCAAGAGATTGGTTTAGTGAGCGATTTACAAGGTCAAACCATTGAGCTTGGAGATTGGCAATTTACCATTATTGAAGCAGATGCACGCACTATCCATCTGATTCGAGCTGTCCGTCAATGAGAACCTATTTTGAGAAGCTGTTAAATCCATCTCAAGCACAAACTCAGCTTCCTTTTATTTTTCCACTGTTGATTGCACTGATTTCAGGAGCAATCTTTAGTTTGGCTTTAGCCCCATATTACTTTTGGTGGCTTGCGATTCTGTCGCCTGCACTATTGTATGCGGTATTACGTCAACGTAGCCCACGCCAAGCTTTTGCGCTGGGTTGGGCCTATGGTTTTGGTTTATGGTTTGTCGGTGCGTTCTGGCTATATACCTCAATCCATACCTATGGCGATACCAATGCCTTTTTAAGTATTTTGATGATTGTCTTTATGGCAGCAGCAATGGGCTTATTTACGGCGTTTCAAACCTGGTTGTATCGTCGCTTCTTCCCAGAAACACCGTTAACCTTCGCCCCTCTCTGGGTGTTATTTGAGTGGGCAAAAACTTGGGTATTCACCGGTTTCCCATGGTTATTTGCAGGTTATGCCTTCACTGAACGTTTACTCGATGGCTATGCACCTTTATTTGGTGTCTATGCCGTTTCTTTCGTGGTAATCGTACTGGCCTGTGCCTTAGTCGAGATTTTAAATCGTCGTTGGTTCTGGGCAATTCCTTCTGCACTGTTAGTATTAGGTGCTTGGGGAGCTGGTTTTATTCAGTTTGTGCAGCCTAAAGCAGCTAAACCGCTGAGTGTTTCACTGATTCAGGGGAATATTCCACAAGATCTGAAATGGTTAACTGAATATCAGATTAAAACTTTAGAAATCTATGCCACCCTGACACGTGCAGAATGGGGCCGTGATCTGATCGTTTGGCCTGAATCATCAATTCCAATGTTCCAGACCGATATTCAAGAATTCTTGGATGCAATGTCGGCACAGGCGAAGAAAACTGATACAGCTTGGGTCACAGGTATTCCCTATTGGGATCTAGCCAAATCCCAGCAAGTGGGTGAGCCGCTGTATTACAACAGCATTATGGCATCGGGTAGCGACTCCTTTGGCTTGTATAAGAAACAACGTTTAGTACCGTTTGGCGAATATATTCCATTGTCAGGCATGCTGAAATGGGTACTTCCGGCGATGCAGAATGATGTCAGCATGAGTGGTTTTTCACGTGGTGAAGCCAATCAAAAGCCACTGAATGTGAAAGGTCATGCACTGGCAGCCGCCATTTGCTATGAAGTGGCTTATCCAAACCTAACCCGTCGTAATGCTTCTAATAGTGACTTTTTAATCACCGTATCGAATGATGCATGGTTCACGGGGACGGCTGGACCTTGGCAACATCTGCAAATGGTACAGATGCGTGCCAAAGAAAATGGTCGTTGGTTTATTCGTGCCACCAATACCGGTGTGACCGCATTTATTGATCAGCATGGTCATATTGTCAAACAAGCGCCAATGGATCAAGAAGCGGTACTGCGCGGTGACTTACCTGCCATGCAAGGGCAAACACTCTACAATCGTTTAAGTGATTACCCGATCTTGATTTTCTCATTGCTTTTATTGATCGTAGGTTGGATCTATCGTCCGCGTAAAGTTGATATCAGCTTCAAATCACGTCGATAAATTACAGTAACTTTGTGCCCAGAGGAACATCAAACTCTGGGACACAAAGCGCAACATCCCCTTCTGCATTATGAAAACCCGTCACCAAACATTCTGACTGAATCGGGCCGATTTGTTTTTTTGGAAAATTGATGACCGCAACCACCAGTTTCCCAATCAAATCATCCAGCTGATACAGCTTGGTAATTTGCGCACTGGATTTTCTAACTCCAAGTTCTTCGCCAAAATCCACCTGCAAAATATAAGCGGGTTTTCGCGCTTGTTGAAACACTTCCGCCTGAATGATTCGGCCCACACGTAACTCTACCTTAGTAAAATCATTCCACTCGATCTGTTGCATGCTTTTCTTTTCCTTTATTCTCTTTTCAAGTCCAGTTGCAGCATAGCGAATCTATCCGACTCAATAAATACGCTTATTTTTATTTTCAATTGAGCAACTTCATGCTAAATTAATTTTGCTGATCATAAAGCCGTAAACGTTTACGTCAATCAACGTGCCAACATATCTCCAACAAGGCTTGGAGCTATTTGATCAAGATATTTTTTATCTTGGATAAGGCACTGGCGTTTGTTGGTTTACGGAGTAAAAAATGCAGAGTTCAAAATCTTCTTCTTTTAATTTTCAAAAAATTCCTAATCGTTACGTATCCATTGTTTTACCGTTCTTCTTGTCCATTATTATGACTTTTATTGTGTCTTGTATCAGTACGCTCAGAAGTATGGGTTTTGAGCAGTTCTCTTTTGCAACGTGGATGTCAGCATGGGGAATTTCTTGGCTGATCGCATTTCCTGTGCTGCTCTTGGTGTTACCTATCGTGCGTAAAATGACAATGCTCTTGGTTCGACCAGTTTAAATTTAGGCCATAAAAAACGTAGATCTTTGGTCTACGTTTTTTTGAACATCTTCGGCTTAGAAATTAATCGACAACTGCACCGATAAATACGCCACGAGACTGGATAAAAACAGCATCGGAATATATCGATAGGCTTTAAATACAAGCTGCTCATATTTAGAAATCAACTCATGGCTATCCCAGACACTGGTTTTTAGAGCACTTAAAAAGCACAATACAAACCATGCACTCAACATACTCAATGCAAAAAATCCGATCATGATTTGACTACTTCCTTCCGAAGCTTGCCACAAGCTTAAAGCTCCTTCACTAAAAGGCAATAAACTTAAAATGAGCAATACAGATTTAAGCATTGCCCAATGAAACTGATTCAGTTCATCCAACACAAAAAATGCTTTCATCTGATCTCCACATCTTATTTCAATGGCTTGAATTTATTATGCAAAGCTTTGATCTAAAGAAATAGTCTATTTTTCTGCATAATTTCTTTTTCTTGTAACTATCAAATATGGGAATAATTCTTATTATAACTCTCACATATTCAATATTTTATTCATTTTATATTTTTCAAATAGTTATGTTATTTTATTGAATTAAGAAACATTATCACTTCACTCTCTATTTATTTAATTCAAAAGTGAAGTGATATTTTATTCAAGCATTATGGCTGATAATAAATATCCGCATCATTGCCTTCGCCACCTTCTTTACCATCCGCGCCAAACGAATATAAATCAAATGCACGACCTTCACGACCTGGGATCACATACTGTAAATCATTCTCCCAACTGTCTTTTGGATAGCCGCCTTTGACATAACCACCCGGTAACCAGTTCTTTGCAGAAGCAGGTTGATTCACCAACGCATCTAGACCACCATCTTGCATCGATGGGTAACGACCATTGTCCAACTTATACTGATCCAAAGCACCCGCAACACCTTTTAAGGTAATACTGGTGGTATCCACTTTGGCCTTTTCACCACGACCCATCACGTTCGGAACGATCAGTGCAGCCAGAACACCTAAAATTACAATAACAACCATCACTTCAATGAGTGTAAATCCTGAGGCACGATTAAACCGAGCAACGCTCGGTCGGGTCGCAAGACGAGAAGCTATGCTTCGAGTGGCAGGATTCAAGCTAAGTCCAACATTTTGTTTATCCATTGAATTATTCATATTCATCTCTTACATGTCACTCATTAGATCATATTGTTCATATTAATAATTGGCAACATTACCGCAATCACAATCACCAATACAATTGCTGCCATAAAAATCAGCATCAAGGGTTCAAGTAACGCCAGTAAAGTTGAAATAAAGGTGGTCACCTCACGATCTTGCATAATAGATGCACGATCCAACATACGATCCAACTCACCAGAAGCTTCACCACTTCGAATCATTTGTACCATCATCGGTGGGAAATAACCGCAACGCTCTAATTGTGTTGCCAAATTACCACCTTCTGTTACACGCTCCATCGCCACTTCAATCGCATCACGAATCACCCAATTATTACTGACTTCAGCACCAATACGTAGGGCCTCAACCAAAGGCACACCTGAACGGGTCAGAATCGACAAGGTACTGGCAAAACGTGCCGCATTTATACCACGTGAAAGTTTACCAAATAGTGGCAATCTGAGTGTTAATCGGTCAAATGCATAATGCCCCGCATTGGTTCTTAAAAAACGGGTAAATACAATGATGGCAATAAAGGCAAGGATTAACATGCCAATCCAAGTATGCCGAATAAAGGCACTTGCCTTCATCAATGCGACCGTGATCCAAGGCAAGGCTTCTTTACTTTGTTCAAAGGTTTTGACAATTTCAGGCACGACATAGGTCATCAACCCCATCACAATCCCGAAAGACATCAGCATCAGCACAATCGGATAGATCATCGCACCCTGAATTTTCTTCTGCATGGCAAACCGATTTTCGGTGTAATCAGATAGCTGATCTAGAATCAAATCAAGATGCCCTGAACGCTCCCCAGCTGCAACCGTTGCAATATATAGCTCAGGAAATCGTCCCGATTGCTGCATACTTTTTGCCAGTGAATGCCCTTCCAGAACCTTAGACCGTACGGCGATTAATAGATTTTGGACATGTGATTTTTCACTTTGCTTACTGACGGCACGCAAGGCTTCTTCCAGTGGAATACCTGCAGCAACCAAGACTGAAAGCTGACGGGTCATTAATGCCAAATCATAGGCACTAAAGCTTTTTTTAAACCATGAGCGTTGTTGCTGTTTGTCTTTTTGCTCAACGGCATCGACCGCAATGGGTGTCCATGCTTTATCTCGTAACTGTTGACGAATTTGACGTGCAGAATCCCCTTCCAGCACACCTTTATGTTGCTTTCCTGAGGCATCAAGAGCGGTAAATTGATAAGCAGGCATGGTTCTGTTCTAATTGTCCCAAAATAGTTGTTGTTGCTATTGCATCCGTGTTTGCAATGAAATACATGAGTTTCACAAGAAATTCATCGACATAACACTCCGCACTTTAGCATAATTCCATGACATGCAGTCATGCCTTGTATAAGTTGTTTTAGTCAATAACGCAACCTAAAGGCTGAAGTGTCAATCCGCCCCTTATATGAATGAAGCCTATATGCCTAGCCAAAATTCTAACGCTATTTTGTACCGTATTCGAGTTGCAATACCCGTTTATGTGTACGACACGTTTGACTACACGGTCAGTGCTGAGCAGTATGTTCAAGCTCAAATCGGTGCACGTGTCGCGATTTCTTTTGGTCGGCAGAATCTTGTTGGGATCATTACAGAAAAAGTTGATCCGAACGAAGTATTTACAGGACAATTCAAACTTAAGGCCATCACAGAATTACTCGATCAGGAAACGATTCTAGACCAACAAGTTTTAACTTTGTTGACATGGTCAGCCCAATATTATCAATTCCCGATTGGTGAGGTGATGCAAAGTGCCCTACCAACCTTATTAAGACAAGGGCGTGCCTTGGATATCCTGTTTCACTTATGGAAAATCACACCGCATGAAGACCCAGCCTCTTTATTAAAACGTTCACAAAAACAATATGATGCTTATCAGGTTCTCAAACTGCATCCCAATGGCACGACTGAAAATGTTTTAAATCTGAGTGGCGTAGAAACCTCGACCCTAAAAGCCTTGGAGAAAAAGGGCTTGGTTGAATGCTGCCTTGAACCGCATGATTTTACACCAACACCTGTGCAACTGGCGCAAGTACCTTTGACGCCGAACGAAGATCAGAAAAAAGCGATTCAACAGATTCTCAAAGCACAGCATCAATACCAAGCATTTTTATTGGATGGTTTGACTGGCAGTGGTAAAACTGAAGTCTATTTGCAAGTCATGTATGAGGTATTAAAACAAGGTAAACAGGTGTTGGTACTGGTGCCTGAAATTGGCCTGACGCCTCAAACTGTGGCCCGTTTTAAATCACGCTTTCATTGTGATGTTGCCTTACTGCATTCGGGCTTAAATGACTCGAAACGCTTACAGGCATGGCAACATGCGCAAACGGGTAAAGCTTCAATTATTATTGGTACACGTTCTGCAATTTACACACCATTCCCTCATCTTGGCTTGATTATCTTGGATGAGGAGCATGACCTCTCTTACAAACAGCAAGAAGGTTTCCGCTACCATACCCGTGATGTGGCTTTATATCGTGGTCATTTACAGAACTGTCCTGTCATCCTCGGATCTGCAACACCAAGTATCGACAGTTATCATTTAGTAGAATCAGGTAAGTTACATTTGCTTGAACTGAATCAACGGGCGGGCGTGGCGGTACTGCCGAAAATGCATGTGGTTGATTTAAAAATCGCAAAAAAGAAGCATGGACTCAGCCAAACCCTGATCGAACAGATCAAGCATACCTTAGAGCGTAAAGAACAAGTGCTGATCTTTTTAAATCGACGCGGTTATGCGCCGATTCTGATGTGTGAAAGCTGTGGCTGGCAAGCCAACTGCCCCCACTGTGATGCGCACTTTACCCTACATTCACAGCCTTATCATTATTTGCATTGTCATCATTGCGGCACTATTAATCGCCTGCCTGATCATTGTCCTGCCTGTCAGAAGCAAAGCTTAAAAACCATTGGTGCAGGAACGGCAAAGCTTGAAGAACACTTACAAGAATTGTTTCCTCACAATGAGGTGATTCGGGTCGATCGTGACAGTACCAGCAAAGTGGGTAGCTGGCAGAAAATTTATGATCGCATTCAGCAAAATAAACCCAATATTTTGTTGGGTACACAGATGCTGGCCAAAGGTCACCATTTCCCACATGTGACACTCGTTGCGATTTTAGATATTGATGCAGGCTTGCTCAGTGTTGACCCGCGCGCACCTGAACGTACCGCACAACTGATTGTACAAGTTGCTGGTCGTGCTGGTCGAGGCGAGCATAAAGGCTGCGTTTATTTACAAAGTCTGCGCCCTGATCACCCGATGCTGACCACTTTAATTGAGCATGACTACCGCACTGTTGCGAAACAAATGCTGGCTGACCGCAAAATCGCGATGTTACCACCCTATCGTTATGCAGTATTGGTTCGGGTCGAATCTAAAGATCGAGACTATAGTCAGCAATTCTTAGCGGATATTGCACAACAATTACGGACAATGGCTGGAGATTTAGTCGATATTTGGGGACCGATTCCCGCACCGATGGAACGTAAAGCAGGCCGTTATCGCGCACATATGGTGATTTTGTCTAGCGATCGAGCAAAACTGCATTTTTATTTGCGCCAATGGTGGCAACACGTCGTACACTTACCTCGCCAGCATCTACTGAGGCTATCGATTGATGTTGATCCGCAAGAGTTTAGTTAGAAGCTAAGCTTGTTCAAGTTATCGAACGTTTTCCAATATCATCTTTTCAGATCATATTTTTACAGACGACTCATTTGAGTTAGTCTAGACAAAATAGAAAAATTTGAGGCATTCAATGTCTTTACTGCTACCGATTATTTTTTTACTGGCTGCGACTTTAATTTTTGTTCCATTAGCAAAACGTTATGCCGCCAATACTGTTCTGGGTTATCTGATTGCAGGGCTTTTACTTGGCTCCAGCGTTTCGGGCCTGATCGAAGATCCTCAGCTCATCAATCAGCTGCTGCATTTTGGTATGATTGCAGTCATGTTCTTTGTCGGTTTTGCTTTTCGACCGCAACAACTTTGGCTCGAGCGTAGAGGCATTCTAAAAAACAGCGGATTACAACTCCTAATCATTAGCCTTGTTCTGATTGGCGCATGTTTTTTACTTTTTAATGATGTGCTGACCAGTCTGATTGTCGGATTTGCTTTAGCACTTTCCGCTGTGATCTTACCGCAGCAGCTTTTACAACAAAAACAGCAGCTCAACAGCAAACTAGGACAAGCGACTTTAGCAACCTTGCAATTTCAAGCCTTTGTTGCCGTCATCTTGATTGTGTTATTTCCATTACTTGAAGACACTGCTTCTACACGGCATGGCATTGCCTATTTTGCAGCCATCACCGCGACATTTTCAGGATTATTCTTAGCCAGCCGCTATTTAGTTCGCCCAGCATTCCGTTTTTTAGCACGGAAAAATAGTATCCACCTCATTCCTGTACTCAGTTTATTGGTCTTACTTTCTGTCATCCTCATCATGGATATTTTAAATATTCATATTCTAATTGGTGCATTTCTGGGAGGCTTATTACTCGCAGAGACAGAATTTAAAAGTGAAGTTGAGCGTATTCTTGAACCCTTTAAAGATGCAGCGACAGGCTTATTTTTTCTGGCCATTGGCTTGGGTCTTTCACTGCAACCCCTTATCCAAACACCATTATTGATCATCGCATCAATCTTTGGTTTAGTTGTAATAAAGGCTGCTGTTGTTACAGCAATCAGCTATTATCAACAACGCCATGCCAAGCTCAGCACACTGTTTGCAATCACCTTGGCGCAAAGTGGTGAACTCAGCTTTATTCTGATCAAGCTGGCAGAAAGCGAAAGTTTAGTCAGCAAAGCGTTATTAGAACCGATGTTCCTGATTATATTGGGTTCAATGCTATTGACCCCACTGCTGTATTGGTTATTTGATTCAAAAATTTTACCAAAGTTGCAGAAGAGGGTATCAGTACAGATTGACGATATCCCTCAACACCCGATTCTTATTTTGGGCTTTGGCCGTTTTGGTCAGGTCATCGCACGGGCCTTACACGCTCAAGGCAAACAATTCAGTGTCATTGATAGCAATCAACCCGACGCTGATTTTATTGAACAATATGGACATCGTTTCTTTGATGCTGATGTCACCCAAGTCGAGAACTTACGTGCTGCAGGCATTGAATATTGTAAATTATTGATTATTGCAATTGATGATGTTGAAGACAGTATGAATCTGGCACGGCATCTACGTTTGAACTATCCAGATTTAACCCTGTTTGTACGAGCACGTGACCGCCATCATGCGCATTTACTCAATGATTTAGGCGTACAACATATTTGGCGTGAAACCTATGCTTCATCGTTAAATATGGCACAACAGGCATTGATTGAAACTGGTCTCTCCGTTGAAGATGCACATATTCAAATTGAGCGCTTTAAACAGGAAGATAAAAAACTGTTGAACCAGCAACATTGGTCCCATGATCAACAAGATGTCCTTGAAAACTATCCAAGCGCTATTGCCGAGCTTGAGTATTTGTTTGAAAACACAAAAACTTTAAGATCAGATCGCTTGAGCAATGATCAAAACACACAAAGTGATGCAAATTCACTCAATGAAACATCTTGAGTTTTGGCAAACTGACACCATTATTGACTGCATAACCATGCACCTTTTTTATAAAGCCTGAAGTGCTTTACAAGGCAAAGCGTTGCTTTGTTTTCCCCTTAGGGGGTACTGGAGAAAAATATGTCTGATTTACGCCAACGCTTTTTTATCGAAGACTGCCCTGTTCGTGGTGAAGTAGTGCATTTAGAAGAAGCGCTTCAAACTATTTTGGCGCAACGTGAATATATGCCTGCGGTACAAAGCCTGTTAGGTGAAATGCTCAGTGCAACAGCCCTACTTGCCAGTACACTCAAAATTCGTGGCCGTATTAGCTTACAGATTCAAGCAAATGGAACTTTTAAATGGGCCATGGCTGAGTGTAACCATTTAGGTGAAGTCCGCGCATTGGCCGATTATGAAGAAGATCCTCGTTTCGTTGAAGGTGGCGACAGTCGTACTGTGCTTGCGGCTTTAAGCAATCCAGTGCTGTTCATCAATATTGAACCTGAACACGGCGAACGCTATCAAGGGATCGTACCACTTGATCAACCGACCTTGGCAGGTTGCTTGACACAGTATTATGATTTGTCTGCACAAATCCCAACCCACATTGTATTGGCAACCAATAACCAACGTTCGGGTGGTCTATTGATTCAGCTACTTCCTCGTAATGATGAAGAAGAACAAAAGTTGGTTGATGAAGATCTATGGCCACGTTTGACCATGCTGACTGAAACCCTGAAACCAGAAGAGTTAACCGATCTTCCTGCAAATGAAATCCTGTATCGTTTGTATAACGAAGAAGAAGTGCGTTTACCTGAAGTTGAACAGTTAAAGTTTGGCTGTACGTGTTCTAAAGAACGTTGTGCCAATGCCTTGATCCAAATCGGCGTTACTGCAGTTCATGAAACACTGGAAGCTCAAAACCCAATCCAGATGGATTGTCAGTTCTGTAATACCCGTTATGAATTTACTGCAGAAGAAGCTTTAGGTTTATTCGGTGAACATTTAAGTTAATTGACTAAATGTTAAAAATAAAAAAAGACGGGCTTCCGTCTTTTTTTATTTTGTATTAAGGTCTATGCGATAAAACAATTTTCAAATCTCCCAATAACATAGACCTTAATTTTGCCTTATGAATTACTTCGAATACTTGCTGTTTATCATCAGTGTGGTGGTGCTGATTGCCACACCTGGGCCTGTGATGATTTTAGTCGCTAGTGCGGGCCTTAAGGGTGGCTATAAAAAAGCACTGGAGACGATTTTTGGAACTAATTTCGCTTCTTTAATCCTGATTTTTATTTCAGTACTGATTCTCAAGGGTTTTCTCACCATTGATGAAAACTACCTAAAAGCCATTCGCATATTAGGTTGCCTTTATATTGCTTATCTGGGCTATAGCATTATTAAAGAAGTGCTTCAGGCACCGTATCCAACCGCCATCCAAACCGTGTCTGCACAAAGTGGCGGCTTTAAAAAAGGCTTTTTGGTGGGGATTTCCAATCCGAAAGATATTATTTTCTTTTCGGCTTTTTTCCCGCAGTTTATTAACATCTCACCGAATATCAATTTCAGTTTAAGCCTGCTCACAGTGACCTGGATTGTCTTGGATTTCCTCACCTTGTCTTTAGTGTATCTGTTCTTCCGCAGCCTATCTCAGAGCCGTATTTACCCAAAGATTCTTGGTCTATGTGGTGTTTTATTGGTCTTAATTGCGCTCTATGGACTGGTCGATACCTTTATCTAAAATCAACATCAAGTCCACATTAAAAACCTTAACGATGTAGATTCTTAGCCAAACAGAACAAGTCTTATACAATCGAATCCATTGAAATCTCTTGGATTCGTTTCATAATGAAACAAACACATCATTATATTTATTATAGATCATGGCAAAAAATTATTATGAAGAGCTCGGTGTTTCAAGAGACGCCTCAGCAGATGAGATCAAAAAAGCCTATCGAAAATTGGCACGTAAATACCACCCTGACATTAGCAAAGAAGCCGATGCTGAAGCCAAAATGCAGGCGATTAATGTCGCCTATGACACTTTGAGTGACAGTACTAAAAAAGCAGAATATGACCAAATGCTAGATCATCCACAAGGTTTCTCTAATTTTGGGCAAGGCAATCAAAGTGGTTTTGACGGTTCACAGTTCTATCGCCAAAGTTCGGGTGATGGTGCTGACTTTAGCGGATTTGAGGACTTATTTGGCCGTTTTGGTTCTGGCTTTGGTGGAGGACAGCAACGCTCTCAACGTCAACAACGTAGCTATCGTGGTGAAGACCAGCACGCCAGCATTCAAGTCGATTTAGATATTGCTTATCATGGTTCAACTCAACAAATTACCCTACAAATTCCGACTTATAACGTCTATGGTGAACCTGAGGTACAACGTAAAACCTTAGAGGTTAAAATTCCAAAAGGTATGAAGGAAGGTCAACAAATCCGCTTAAACGGTCAAGGTCAAACGGGTACCAATGGCGGTGAAAATGGTGATCTTTATATTGAAATCCAATATAAAGACACTGACCGAATTCGTGTTGAAGGCGCTGATGTGTATCAAACTATTGATGTCAGCCCTTGGGAAGCAGGTATCGGGCAAAGTATCGAGCTCAGTACCCCTGCTGGACAACTCAAAGTTAACTTACCCAAAAATGCAAAAAATGGGCAACAGCTACGTTTAAAAGACAAAGGGATTCCAAACAAAACTGCGGGACATTTGTATCTGATCATTAATATTGTTTTACCGCCAGTGCACAATGAGCAAGATCAGCAGGCTTATCAACAATTTGCCGATTCATTTGCTTCATTCCGACCTCGCGCCTCATAAGGAGTAAGATCATGACAACCATTCAATACAAAGAAATTCAATATGACGGTCACAGCCAAGTTGAAATCATTGATGAACAATTGGCACTTGATCTTGAGCACTTCGCTGAGGCATGCGGTCAAAGTACCGATTGGGTGTTAAAACTGATTGATTATGATATTTTGCAAATCTCAGTAGAACCGCAAAGCTATCAGTTTATTGGTGAAGATGTGAGTCGGGCTAGACGTGCTTACCGTTTACAACGTGACTTCGATGCAAGCTTATCAGCTGTAGCAGTAATGTTGGATTTAATCGATGAAGTGCAACACCTTCGCAAACAGCTCAAACATTTTCATTAAGCCATCCTGCAAATGACCAAGTCTAAATTATTTTAGCTTGGTCATTTTCTCCACTTCTTTCAGCGTTTGCTTAATCGGTTCATAGTCCAAGAACCACAACAAATTAAAATTACGCTGCTTATGTTGCTGTGCCAGTAAATCAATCACACTGCGTTCACCACGCCCGACCAAATGCTGTTGATAAAAATAATACAGTAAAAATACTGTGCTCATCAGCATCACACCCAGCATAATCCAGAAGCCAACAGGTGATTTCAGTCCTGGAATAAACTCAAAGTTCATCCCATAAACGCCAGTCAACAAGGTCAGTGGTGCAAAGATGGCGGTAATGATTGCCAAGATGCGCATGTTCTCATTGGTTTGATTAGCAATTGCAGAGAAGTGTAAATCGATGGCTGATTGAATCGCATTTCTTAAACGCAAGGTATGCTTTTGCACACGCTCAACATGACTCATCAGATCGTTTAAACGCACCAGTAAAATGTCTTGCGCCTTATGCTTATGCTCACCGACAACATGATGATAATTATCGACTAATTCATCTCTAAACTCTTGCAGAGTCTCGATCTGTTCCTCACACAGATTTTCGATTTGCTGAAAAGCCATATCCTCATGAAACAATTGATGCCACTGCTTAAAGCGACGATTGCCTTGCAACAACTGCTGTTGCCAATATTCAACACGGCGGGTTAAGGGTGTACGTAAATTCAGATAACCATCAATCATGCTATTCAGTAGGCGCAGACATAAATCAGCAGGTGTCGCCGCCAATTTCCGCGGTTTATTCTGCTCAATGATCGGTCGCCCCATAATGGTCTGAATACGTTGAATATAGCTCTCTACCGCTTGATTACCCTGCTCCCTCACACTCACCAAAACCGTGGGTGTTAAGATGAAACTCATGGGTGTGGTCGCTAAACCAAAAACACTTTCATGCGATTCTGAGGAGCTATCATTTGCCAAAATTTGGTCATCTGGGCTAATCAGTTTGCGGAACACCAACAGGTCATATTCCTCCACCGTATCAAATGCACAAGGATGTTCAATATTCAGTAAATCCCGCAAATGGAATTCATTCAGTACCAATCCTGTATGCTCATAAATATTCTTCTGCCAAGCCTCTGTATGATTCACCAGATCTTGCCTAAGACTATCGACCCATAAAAATTCAAGCGTATGTTCTGTTTGTTGTTCCGCACTGATAAAAATCGTATTTTCACTGTTATGACGATAAAAATAATAAAGTTGCATAGGACAATAGAAATTAGAATGGCATAAGAAATGCTGCCATGAAGCCAGATAAAAAGCTACGGCTATTACAGGACTGAAACGACATCCAATAAAAAAGCCTCACATGCAAAGCATGGAGGCTCTTCCGAATCTCAGGAAGATTACACTTCTTTTTTCTCAACCGCACCATATTTAAGGGCTTGATCAAGTTGCTCTTTATCCAGTGCATTATCCCACTTTGCAACTACAATGGTTGCACAAGCATTGCCGACTAGATTGGTCAATGCACGGCATTCTGACATGAAACGGTCAATACCAAGAATCAATGCCATACCCGCCACTGGAATTGCAGGAACAACTGACAGTGTTGCAGCCAAGGTAATAAAGCCCGCACCTGTGATGCCTGCTGCACCTTTAGAGCTCAGCATCGCGACCAATAGAATCGTGATTTGTTGTGTAAGGGTTAATTCAATATTACATGCCTGAGCAATAAACAGTGCCGCCAAAGTCATGTAAATGTTGGTACCATCCAAGTTAAATGAATAACCAGTTGGAATAACCAAACCAACCACCGACTTTTCACAGCCTGCTTTTTCCATTTTCGCCATCAATGACGGTAATGCTGCTTCCGATGAGCTTGTTCCGAGTACCAACCAGAGTTCATCTTTAATATAACGAATCAAATCAATAATCGAGAAGCCATTATAGCGTGCCACTGCACCCAAAATAACAATCACAAACAACAAAGCGGTAATGTAGAAGGTCGCAATCAATAGCATCAAATTACCGATTGAACTGATCCCATAAGCACCAATGGTAAAAGCCATGGCACCGAATGCACCAATCGGCGCAAACTTCATCAACATACCCACTAAGGTAAATACTGGCGTGGTGAGCTGCTGTAGAAAATCAGTGACTGGACGACCTAAATCACCTGATTTTGCCAAAGCTAAACCAAACAACACCGCAACAAAGAGGACTTGAAGAATTTGACCTGATACGAATGGACTGACCAATGTATCCGGGATGATATTCATCAAGAAGCCCGTAATAGTTGACTCGTGCGCTTTGGCAGCATATTCATCAACTTTGGTACTGTGCAAGCTGCTTGGATCAATATTCAAACCGTGACCTGGCTCAATCACATTTCCGACAATCAAACCCACGATCAAAGCTAAAGTGGAGAAGGTCAAGAAATAGATCATGGCCTTCGCTGTAACCCGACCTACGCTGCCGAGATTTTTCATTCCCGCGATCCCTGTCACAACGGTCAGGAAAATCACAGGAGCAATAATCATTTTGACTAATTTAATGAAGGCTTCGCCCAGCGGCTTTAAGCTTTCACCCAATTCTGGGAAGAAATGGCCTAATAATATCCCCGCGACAATTGCGAAGATCACTTGCACATAGAGAATCTGATAAAACTTTGGTTTCTTTGGAGGCTGTTGGTCATCTTGACCTGTGGCGACATGATCGACAAGCATGTGCGATATTCCTTCATATTGAGATGAACAAATCGACTTCCGACTGTCTATCTAAAACCACATAAACGCAGGCAGGCACGGAAATTTGGGGAATTCTACGTTAATTGCGAGGCACACAATTAAGGCATTAGACCAATGTCTAATATCAAGAAATTTTATGTTTATAGTTTCAGTTTTTTATGTTCTTAACAATCATTCACTTAATAAAAAAGCGCATTGTTAAAACAATGCGCTTTTTTTAAGCAAAATGCTTGCTAGCATTAAGCTTGTTCAATGTCTTTCATTGTCAACTTGATACGACCACGGTTGTCGACATCAGCAACTTGTACTTTAACGTCCTGACCTTCTTTTAAAACGTCAGTCACATTCGCAATACGCTCATTCGAGATTTGTGAAATGTGAAGCAAACCGTCTGTACCTGGCATGATATTTATGAATGCACCAAATTCAACGATACGAATGACTTTACCTGCATAGATTGTACCTGGCTCAACTTCTGCAGTAAGCGCTTGGATTTTCGCAATCGCAGCTTTCGCAGCCGCTTTAGTTTCACCAAACACGCGTACAGTACCGTTATCTTCGATATCAATCGCAGCTTTAGTTTCTTCAGTAATCGCACGGATGGTAGCACCACCTTTACCAATCACATCACGAATCTTGTCAGGGTTGATGTTGATCACTTCAAACGTTGGCGCATGTGCATTGATTTCTGAACGTGCACGTGAAATGACTTTGTTCATTTCATTCAGGATGTGCATACGACCAGCAAATGCTTGGTTTAATGCAACTTCCATGATCTCTTCAGTGATCCCTTCGATCTTGATGTCCATTTGAAGTGCAGTAATACCGTTGGCAGAACCTGCAACTTTAAAGTCCATATCACCTAAGTGATCTTCATCACCCAAGATGTCAGAAAGAACTGCAAAACGCTCACCTTCTTTTACTAAGCCCATTGCGATACCCGCAACTGGCGCTTTCAATGGCACACCTGCATCCATAAGTGACAATGAAGCACCACATACAGAAGCCATAGAAGATGAACCGTTAGATTCAGTAATATCAGATACGATACGGATCACGTACGGGAAGCGGTCAGCCGCAGGAAGAACTGCTTGAACACCACGACGTGCTAAACGACCATGACCGATTTCACGACGCTTAGGACCTGATTCACGACCCGTTTCACCTACAGAATATGCAGGGAAGTTGTAGTGCAACATAAAGTTGTCAGTTTTGGTACCAGAAAGCGTATCAACCATCAACGCATCACGTGTATTACCCAAAGTCGTTGTAACTAATGCTTGAGTTTCACCGCGTGTGAATAATGCAGAACCGTGTGCACGACCTAATACACCAACCTGAACGTCGATACCACGTACAGTTTTAGTATCACGACCATCGATACGTGGCTTACCAGACAAGATGTTGTCACGTACAGTACGGTATTTAAGATCTTCAAATAATTCGTTTACTTCATCCGCAATACCAGTTTCATCATTTTCAGGAACAAACTGTGCAACTGCTTCTGCATAAAGTGCATCAAGTGCTGCATAACGGTCTTGTTTAACCGCAATGGTATATGCTTCAGAGATTTTCGCTTCGAAAGCAGCTTTTAATTGCTCAAGAAGTGCTTCGTTTTTGCTTGGCGCAACCCAAGTCGATTCAACTGCACCCGCAGCAGCAGCAAATTCTTTAATCGCTTGAACCGCAATTTGCATTTCGTCATGACCGAAAAGCACCGCACCCAACATTTGATCTTCTGAAAGTTCTTTCGCTTCAGATTCAACCATAAGCACAGCTGACTCTGTACCCGCAACCACGAGGTCAAGATCAGATTGAGCAAGTTGTTCAAAATTCGGGTTAAGAACGTATTCACCGTTGATTAAACCAACACGTGCACCCGCAATTGGACCACGGAACGGCGTACCCGCAATCGACAATGCAGCTGAAGCACCGAGCATAGCAGCAATATCGGCATCCATCGTTTTATCAGAAGAAACAACAGTTGCTGTTACTTGGATTTCGTTGAAATAACCTTCTGGGAACAACGGACGAATTGGACGGTCAATAAGACGTGAAATTAAAGTTTCAGCTTCAGAAGCACGACCTTCACGCTTGCCATAACCACCTGGGATACGACCAGCAGCATATTGTTTTTCTTGATAGTTAACAGTTAACGGGAAGAAGTCTTGACCCGCTTTAGCTTTAGGCTGAGCTACAACAGCAACGAGAACAGTCACGCCACCCATGGTAACTAAAACTGTATTTGCTTGACGTGCAACACGACCCGTTTCTAAAACAACTTGGTGTTGACCAAATTGGAATTCTTTACGAACGATATTAAACATTGACATGTATTATATTTTCCTAGTTTTATTCTAGTGAGACCCCTAAGGTTTGGCATTCAGACTACCACTGCTGTGTAGATAAATGACAAAGCTTAGAAGCCATCGCACTAGATCAAAATTTTTAAATAAATTTAAACACAAAGAAGGAGCGAACAAGCGCCCCTTCTAAAGTCACCTAAAGTAAATTAGGTGAAACTCTCTTTTCAGCGATAAAGCATTGCAACATGCGAAATACCGAAAACAAAGTAAAATCGAATTAACGACGTAAACCTAATGCGCCGATCAAAGCAACATAACGACCGTGATCTTTACCGTTTAAGTAATCAAGTAATTTACGACGTTGGTTAACCATACGGATCAAACCACGACGGCTGTGATGGTCGTGTTTATGTTCTTTAAAGTGACCTTGCAAATCATTGATTTGAGCAGTCAATAAAGCAACTTGTACTTCAGGTGAACCAGTGTCGTTTTCAGCACGAGCAAATTTAGCGATGATCTCTGCGCGATCAGTGTTAGTTAAAGCCATTCGATTTCTCCGAGATGCTTACAAAAATAAAATGATAATGATCAGTTGAAACCAACCGACTGCCGTGCATCACTACAGCAAGGCGCTTATTTTAAGTGATCTATCGCTATATTGCAAAATTGTTTTATATCCGCTGGCAATTCGGCAGCTGACAGCGTTGTACAAAATAGGCACACTAGCCTGATTCTGTTTTCAATTTATGACAGAGAAGAAAGAAAACGAAAATATTGCGAGGGAATCGTGAAAATTTTATCAACCAATACCTGTTATGTACCGCATGACCTAAATCAAGTGATTCGCAGCAAAGATGAAGTCTCGGCTGAATTGGGCGGCATGAGCGAAAGACAGATTCAAAAGATATGGAATAGTGTTGAAAGTCTATATAAAACGGGGAATTATCCACTCATTAGCTTATGCCTACGTCGTCAGGGAAAAATTCTTCTCAATCGCAGTATTGGCTATGCGCAAGGTAACTCTCCAGATGGCTTAACCACTGATGCCAAGATTGGTACACCAGATACCCCAGTCTGCCTGTTCTCTGCCTCCAAAATGGTCACGGCGATGTTGATCCATATGCTGGATGAACGAGGTGATTTAAATCTGCTTGATCCGATTAGCTATTACATTCCTGAATATGGGGTCAATGGTAAACGTCGGGCTACGATTTTTCATTTACTTTCCCATCGTGGCGGTATTCCACGTATCGACACTCAAGTCACACCAGAACTGCTATTTAACCAAGATGATATTTTAAAACTGCTCTGTGCCGCCAAGCCCGTTTCTCCTTCAGGGACTCATCTTGCCTACCATGCCGTTACCGCAGGTTATATTCTGGGTGAAATCGTGCAACGGGTGACAGGGCAAAGTGTACGCGAGTTTCTGGCCGAATATGTTGAAAAGCCAATGGGCTTGGATTATTTCAATTATGGATTAAAACCTGAATATCGTGCCGATGTTGCCTTGAACTATGCGACGGGGATTCATCCAAGTTTAGGCACAGATCATTATCTCAATCATGTACTCGGTGGCGGTCTACAGCTTGCAGTCGATGTCACCAACGATACCCGTTTCATGGACACCATTTGCCCAGCTGGCAACATCTATACCAGTGCTGAACAGGCAGGACGTTTTTTTGAGATGCTATTAAGTGGCGGAGAATATCAGGGCAAACAAATTATGAGTCCTCAAACGGTATTCCGCTCAACCCTGCCAACCTCTGGTGTTAGCTTAGATCGGACTTTACTGGCACCGATGCGTTATGCACTGGGCCCAATGCTCGGCAGTAATCCCGTAGGATTATTTGGCCCAATGACAGGACAAGCTTTTGGACATATTGGATTTTCAAATATTCTGTGTTGGGCTGATCCTGAGCGTGATATCAGTGTATCGCTGTTAACCACAGGCAAATCAGTGGTGGGTACTCACTTACCAGCCTTGGCAAAAACACTTTATCAAATCTCAACCAACTGCCCAAAGATTCCCAAAAACCAACGTCGCTCATTGTTCGCAACTGACCGTACTGAAGCAGATTTGGTCTAGCACCTCTTCATCCAAATCACACGCACAAAAAAGCCCAAGTTAAACTTGGGCTTTTGCGCTTGAACTTATCATTCTTCTTAATTTTGTTATTTTTTATTCTTTTTTCCTATACCATTCAGACCCTCTGAATGCAGACTCCACACCCTTCTCTTTTATTGTTCTTTCTCTTGCTATTCGTTCTTCCTATACCGACTATTCTGTCAGATTCAATTGTGAAGAAAAATAGCATTTTTCTTATCTCTGTGTAAGAAAAAACGTACAAGTCTGTATAACATTTAACTTAATAATAACAAAAAATTGTCAGACAATAAGTTTTATATTTCTTCCTTTTATTTGATCATTGAATTGAAGCGAAATAGACTCACATTCTGAAAAGCATGAATTTTCACCTATTCTCAGAATACCTTATGAACTATATGGATTATGTTGATTTTATAGTGAATTTTGACATGAAAATAAAAAAGCCCTGTAGTCTCTCCCAAAACTACAAGGCTTAGCGGCTGTAAGTTTCCTCTTTTATCACTTACTTCACTGTAAGTTCGCTGTCATACGACGTTATTATTATATTTTTGCGATTTACCTAGCTTTCCATGCTAGGCTCTTTGTGTGTACATAATCTCAAAAACCTTGCGCTTGCTCTAGCGACAATATCTCGAATCCTTGTAAGCTTTTACTTACAAAAGAGTGAATTCTAAAGAATAAGTTCACAATCTGTTCAAATTGATCTTCTGCACTAAACCACTACGGCGAACAGTCCGTATCGTCAATGCCTGCTGTAAAGCCTTTGAATCAGCCAAAATACTCACCACTTTTTTAGCACGGGTGACTGCGGTATAGATCAACTCTTGACTCAATAATCTTTCGGCTTGGGCATCCAATACAATTGCGGTATGGGTAAACTCCGAACCTTGTGATTTATGAATGGTTAAAGCAAAGGCGGTTTGCATACTGCGTGGCAGTCGATGCGCTGCAATCCATTTATTTAAGCTTGGAAAAAATACTTCAAATTGCTGTGACTGAGTGCGATGTTTAAAACAGATGCCAATATCACCATTAGAAATCCCAAGCTGATAGTCATTATAGGTCATCATTACAGGACGGCCGATATACCAGTCTCCAACAGCGATTTGCTTTAGTTGCTGATTGAGCCAATGTCCTGCATAACGATTCAATTGCTCAATCCCCAACGATCCATGTCGAACTGCAGTCAAGATTCGATAATCATCAAAAGCCTGTATCACCTGCTGAATATACGCTACACGCTCATCCGCATTGATATAAGCTTTCAACGCATCCACATAGCCCTGAAATCCAGCCATTAACTGATGTTGGTAGGGTTCAATATCAACCTGCTGTTGCTCGGGTAGATATTCCAACTGGATCAGGTCAGGCATATCTTTATTTAAGGAAATCGTTTGCAAAGGTGCAGCCTGAACAATTTCCATCTCTAGTTTTGATAAGACTAAATCGGGATCGCTTAGATCTTGCTGTGCCTGAATAAATCGTGCGAATTGCCCAATCTTGGCCTCACCAGAGAAACGGCGGCTGGTCTGTAGCTGGACTCGATTTTCAGTCAATGCCTGTACTTGCTGTAAATCAGCAAGAACTGAACCCACATCAACCGAAGCCAACTGATTGGCATCACCAAGCAAAATAATTCGGCATTGATCTGGAACTGCCTCAAATAACAGGGTTGCCAAATTTAAATCTAGCATTGAGGCTTCATCGACCACAATCACGTCATAAGGCAAAGGCTGTTTTTGATTAAACCTCGGTATTTGTCGCTTTCCTATACCCAGCAAACGATGCAAAGTCTGTGTAGTTTGATTGCGCAACTCATCGGTGATGAGTCCTGATTGTAATAATTTCGGATCATTAAAAGAGTTTTGTAGCGCTTCCTTCATACGCTGTGCAGCTTTGCCTGTCGGTGCCGCCATGGCAATACGAATATCAGGAATGGTCTGGTTGAGGGCTGCAATAATACGCGCCAAGGTATAGGTTTTACCCGTCCCTGGTCCACCTGTAATAATGCTCAGGCCTTGTTGCAGTACCATTTTCAATGCAGCCTGTTGGTGTACGTCACTGAGTAAGTCTTGATAATGTTCAGCCTCAACAGCCTGAATCGTTTGTCGCTTTAATCGACAAATCTGTTCTGCAAGGCGTTGCTCTAGATGCCAATATCGGTATAATGCCAAGCCCTGCTGATCATAGACACACGGCGCGACTTGCCTCACTGCAATTTCACTAGAAACTGCTAAATCGGCCAGTGCTTCAATCTGTATTGGATCAGCCTCAATACAACTATCGCCCTGCAGACTGGCTTCAACCAGTTGTTGTAATACCTGTGCAGCGTTAACTGTTTGAGTAGATTGAGAAAATGGTGCTTGTGAGAGATAGTTACTCCACATATTTAACCATGTCATTTGTGCTGACTGATCAGCAACTTGTTTGTCCACAGAGTTATCCTCAAACTTACCCACACGCTTGTCCACAAGGTTATAAACAGAGTTATTCACAAGCTAAGCTTTTGTTTAATTTAAATTCAACCACTTTATCTACACCATTTTCCCTGCTTTATCCTCAGCAAAATATCCAAGAATTGCATCTAAACGCAAGATGAACTCATCTTCAGGTTTCCAGTAGAAACAGCCCTGCTGTGCTTGCCCATTCATACCACGTAAATACAGATATGATGCGCCGCCTAAATGCTGCTGCATATTATAATCCTGCAATTTCACCGACAGATAACGATGCAATGCTACGAGATACAAGGCTGCTTGTAGCCAATAGCTTGACAGCGACATGCTTTCCGCAATCTGAGCTGACTGATAATCCAGTTGCTCTGCCCCCAGATAATTACTCTTATAATCGGCAATATGGTAACGCTGTCCATCGAAGTAGACCAAATCGATTGAACCATTTAAATAACGGGCTGACTTTGCTTCCAATAATTCAGGCATTTCAATGCCGTATTCTTCAAATAGCTGCTGCACACGTTGCATTGCTAGCACCCGATCAGACAACGCCAAATAAAATGGACATTCAGACAAGTATTGTCCTGCAGCTAATTGGTTTAACTGAAAGCCCTGATTGAGTGGCGTGTGTAATACTTCATTGAGCCAATCGGCGATCCATTGATAGAGTTGCTGCTCAGCATTTTCTTGTTCAGGGAAATGCTGTTGATATTGTAATAACAGTTCTGACCATAAACTTTGATAGGTATTTTTAAAACGACGGCGAATTTCCTCTACCCACGTTTGGGGTTGCTGAAAATCAATCTGCTCAAAAATTTCGTGCAGGAAATTACCTGCCAAGGTCCCTTTCGGGAAATATTGTTTAATCCAAGCAATAGGCTGAGCCGCGACTGTATTTTCCAGTTCTAAAAAATTCAACTCATCTTCTGCCTGCTCAAAATCGGCATCGATATTGGCCAATCGATCAGCGCGAGTCGCTTTATGCTTTAGATGCTGCGCCAAATAACTAAAGCTGGTTTTACCCCGCGTATAGAAACGCTGTGTAGGTAAAGGTTGAGCCAAGAGTGCAACCTGTTGTTGGGTTTGTTGCATCTGTAAGGCTTGTGGTCGCTCTAAGATCAGCGCAGCATCGGTACTATAAGGATGTTGAAAGTTATCGCCTTGATTCTTCCAAAAAGCCAAACCTGAAAACTTATTTTTATCGCCTTTTTCCGGTTCAAACACGGCATAAACACGGTGACTGGCGCGCGTCAGTGCCACATACCACAGCCGGTTTTGTTCCGCTAAAGCGCGTTGCTGATGTTGATCCAGCTCAGTTTGCTGTAAAAATTTTTTATCCGCCACTGCCACCACCCGTTGCGTCCGTATTTGCCCCGTCTCAGGCAACTGGATTTCAGTGGTAGAAAAATTCAGTGTTTTCTGTACTTCAGCAAAAGCCTTATTCGCTCCCAGTAAAAAGACGATTTTAAACTCCAAACCTTTGGACTGATGAATAGTCATCAGTTGCACACCCGCTTCACTGGACAGCTTGTGTTCTAGCTCCCAATCGCGATCACTTGGTGAATTTAATTGTTTTAAATACCAGTGATACAGGTTTTGCATCCCTTGTACATGTTCACTGTGCTGACTCAAGAGATCAGTGAGGTGGCGTAGATTCACCACGGCACGTTCATTGTCTTTACTTTGTGTAGCCACCAGTTGCTGCCAAAGACCAAACTGATTTAAGCAACGCTGCCATGCCGATAAAAAGCCCTGATTCAGCCACATTTCGCGTATGTCATCAAACTGCTGAATATAATCGCTCAAGCCTTCTGCACTTTGTTCTAAGGCCAAAAATCGAGCAAGATCAAACCCAAATAACCGGCTAAGTAAAGCCCGTTTGAGCTTGGCTTCGTCATAAGGATGAAGCAACGCCGTCAACAAGGCTCCCACATCCTGTGCAATGCTGGAATCAAACACACTTCGTTTCGAAGGTCGGTTGACCCGAATTCCCATACGTTCCAATACATATTGCACTTCATCCAGTTGGCGATGGCTACGCGAAAGAATGGCAATATCATCTTCATCAATGGCAGTTGGGACATCACCATCTAAGTACAATTGCTTTAAATAAGATTGATTGAGCAAGTGCTGAATCTGCCACGCCACCTGTGTGGCCTGCTCGTTACCCTCTTGCAAATGCAACCAGCGCAAAGGCATTGGATTGGGTTGGGCATTTTCAACCAAGGCAGGGTGTGGACGTGAACCCGCTTGAATTGGGTCATAGCTGACCTGCTCGCCAAAATCGATCTGACGCTGAAACAGGAGATCCACCACTTCCACCAGCTGTTTCACCGAACGGTGGTTATGCACCAACTTATACTCACGCCCCTGTTTGGCCATAATATCCTGATAGGCATTCAGGAAGGTCAGCATATCTCCACCACGGAAACCATAAATCGCCTGCTTACGGTCTCCCACCATAATCATGCAGCCTTTTTGGTAACGTTGCGGATGGCGCCAGATACTGGCCAACATATCATCTTGATCTTGGTTGGTATCCTGAAACTCATCCACCAGAATCAATGGATAGCGTGACTGTACAAATACCGCGAAACGTTGTCCTTGCTCACCTTTCAAGGCTTCTGACAAAGTCTTGATTTGCTGAGCAAAGGTGGTCTCCCCTTTTTGCTGCAACACTTGTGGCAAGCGCTTTTTGACTTCAACACATAAATAGGCTTTCAAATAGACTTGTAACTGCTCAAATTCTTGCTGAGTCTGCTGCACAGCTTGAAACAGCTTTTGCAATTGCAACACACTTGGATGTTGATAGAAGCCTTCGGCAATTTCCGCAGGACATTTCTTAAAAATTTTTTGCGCTTCGAATTTGTCTAAAAACTTAAATACCGCATCACGCGCGTCGGCAAAGTAGGCATCAAAGATCTGTATATTCTCAGGACTGTTGAGTGCAGTTAATAATGGCGGCAAGGATTCTGTAAACAGTTTATGAAAGGCATTGTTGCGGAAAGAAGCACCATTGATATGTGCATAATATGCGCCCTCTAACTGAAAGTATTCAGCCAAGCTGCTCAGGTCAATCTGCTGTGCTTGCTGTTGCCATTGCTGCAACTGAGCTAAGTCAATTTCAGGCCTAGCAGGCAGTTTGAATTGTGCCGAACTAAAATTCAGCGAACTTTCCACCATCCCGACAAAATGATCGACACTCTTCAGTCCACCCACACTATATAGCGCATTGATCACTTGCTGCGGTTGGGTCTGAATCCACTCACGCAACACATCATGAATCAATTGACGGGTATAGCTTTTGGCATCCTCAGTAATTTCAGCGCGTTCGATTTTGCCACTTTCAAAAGCAAACTCACGCAATAACTTTTGGCTAAAGCTATCCAAGGTTCCGACAAACAATTCATCTAACTGATCAATGACCAATTTTAGCCGTTCACAGGCATAGGCAATCCGCGGTGCAAAGTTTTTTAAGACCTGCTGTTTTAACGGATCAGCCTCCTGTAATGCCTGCGCCTGAATATCTTGTTCCAATACATCACGAAAAGGTTCTAAAAACTCAAGGATTTCGACCAAACGTAGACGGATACGCGTTTTAAGTTCTGCGGCTGCAGCACGAGTAAAGGTAGTGGCAATCACCTGATTGGGCAGATATTTCTCTAAGAAAATCCGCACCATCAAACTGGATAGTGTATAGGTTTTACCTGTCCCCGCTGAGGCTTCAATCAGATGTAAGCCTTCAAATTGGATATCCCCAATCGGCTGATAAGACACTGGTTTCTGCGTGCTCATGTCTTACTCTACCCGTAAAAATTCAAAAATCGGTTGATACAAAGCATAGGAATAATGATCACAGGCATATTGCAATAAAGCGGTTGCATCTTGTTCCTGCAAAATGAATTGCCAATCGCGATGCAATTTACAGGCTTCATTCTGAGTCATATCAAAACCCGAGAAATCACCCGTATCATTCCAGTCCTTCAACACTTGTTTTTGACTCTCTTCAGTTAAAACCTGAGTTGAATCCAGTTCAATCCACTCATATTGCTTGCCCTTTTCTAAAGGCTTTAATACTAAGGCCGCAGGCAATACCACAGGCTGCTGCTGTGCAGCTTGCCAAAGCTGTAACCATGCCTGCAGATAAGCTTGGGCTTGCTGAGAGTTCAACCCTTCACAGATCACCGTCTGATCGCTAAACACCACAATTCGGCGCTTCGCTGTGACAGTCTCACTATTTAATACAGCCAACCAAAGCAAGTATTCCAGCCAGACTTTGGCAAAGCGTTTGGCACGTGCACTGGAAGCATCCAAACTGACCCAATCTTGAGTCAGCTGTTTCGGAGTCACACAGGCGATTTGTAATTGTTTCGAGACCCGCCAAACCCGTTGCGTGGTTTCAGTCGGCGATGGGGCGTACTGCTGCAAGCGTTCCAACAAGCGTTGCTGCTCTAAGCGACTCTGCTGCCAAGCACTGTGCTGGACTTTTCCGACAGGCAACTGATCTTGCAATAGACTTGGTGAAAGCTTTTCATCCTGCTGCTGTAAAAAATGGCGAATGGCATATTTACCGAGACCATCGAGTAATAACGGTTCAGATTGATCGACCAATTCATTTGCAGTTAAATTTTCGACACCTAAGGTTTTTAAATACAATCGCGCAGGAAAAGTGACATCCTGAATCCATTGCTGACTCTCCAAAATGATCATTTCATTCTGTTCAACAGGATAGGCGGTATTGGCCCATGCCTGCCGCTCACCTTTGACTTGCTGAATCTGTGATGCCACCTTAAACCATTGGTCTTGATAACGCACAGGACGATCCGAAACAAAGCCGAGTGGATCGAAAGGTTGCAAGCGATGTAAATGGTACAGCGGATAAAGCTGTGCTGGGACTTGCAAAGCATCCAATTCAGCTAAATCCACTTCTGATAAAGGAAGACTATCTTCGCCGCTAGTCGGTTTTACAATCAAAGCCAAATGATCACAGAAGCCCTGCAAAACACTGGATGGCTCTCTGACTTCGCCATCATTGAGATCAAAGCCATTATAAAACAGCCAAACCTGTTCTTGTGCTAACAATACCGCATCCAAAAATGCCCCTTGATCATCTTCCAGACGAGAGCGATCACCCAATTGCTGACGCAGTGCATCCATCAAGTCAAATGGGATATGGCTGTCTCGATTCGGGAATTTACCCGTATCCAAATTCAATAACACAATGAGGCGATACGGAATTGGGCGAATTTGTCCAATCTGGCTAAAGGTAATTTGTCCCGTCGGTTCAACTTGCGCGGACTGACTTTCTAGCGTGCGTTGAATTTCTTCGACAATATAAGGTAAAGGCAAGGAAATTTGACGTAACTGAGTTTCGGTATCTTCATAATAGCTGGCCAAAGTCAGCATACGTTCTTGCTTTTGAATAATTTCACGGATTGCTTTTAAAGCAACCACATCAGCTTGTTCAAACTCTTGTACATCCTGTTTGATTCGTTGCAACCAGACTTCAACGGGCAAACGCTGTCCTTGCTCATGCACCACCAACCAGTCTCGCCGTGCAGATAACTCATGATAAATCTGAATCAGAATCCCAATCAGTTCAAAATCACTTGGTTGTACCAACGCGTAACTTAAGATGTCTTGCACCATAACATGGGTTGGCACGGCAATCCCAAGCGCCAAACGATCGAGGGCAAATTTGAAACTATAGCGATAGTCTTGGTCATCATCGCTGAGCGTTTGTTTTAAATGTTCAGCATCCAAACCACGTTTAAAACCAGCATCGTCAAGTAAACTCAAAATCCGTTGCGCCTGCGTATAATCCAGCCCATAACGTTGTTGGGTCGCAGCTAAATTTAACCAATCAGCAAAGTCATCTTGGCTAAACCGCCCTTGAGTCAATTGCAAACGTCCAAGCACTGCACGCCAAGCATTTAAGGCATCTAACTGCGCCACCCCTGCAATTTTAACTGGTAAAAATACTTCATGTTCATTTGCAACCGCAGGAAAGACACTGCGAATTAAAGGCTCAAGCTCGGCTAGATTTGGGGTCAAAACCAGCACATCACTTGGGCGACGCGGTGTCGTATCTGCTTGAGACAACCAATGCACCAACTGCTCTTTTAAGACTTCGAGCTGTCGCACACTGGAGTGGCAAACATGAATCTGAATCGAGTCGTCCTCAGGCGCAAGTTCATATTGCTGAGCCTGAGGTTCAGCTAAGTAGAAAATATCAGACTGAATCTTACCCAGTAGCGTTTCAGGAAACTGCTCTACAAAGGCATCGACCCACTTTCCTTCTTCTCCTGTTGCCAGTTGTGATAACAAGGAAAAATGATCACGCGCCTGTTTACCCAAACGGGTCAGTAAGGGATGTCGGGATTCACGATTTAAAGCATTAAAACCTAAACTAAAACTGTCAAAGAATGCGGCAATTTCTGCATCACTGGCATTGGGATGTTTGGCGATATAGCGCTCTTTCACGCCCAAGTCATAGCGCTTTTTCCAGAGAGGATCGACACTGTCAGCCCAATATTCCTGCGATGGGTTATAGTGCAGAATCACCACATCTAAATACTGTCCCAAACGACGTAAAAATTGCAGTTGGCTCGGTGGTAAATCTAAAATCGTAAATACAACCACCTGACTCGGCAGTTGTGCCAAAGCGCGTGATCGTGTCTGCTCATTGTCTAGAAGCTGCCAGAAATCAGCATCAATACTTTGCATCTCGATAAAATCATCATGAAAGTAGTTTTGCCACAACCAACGCTGCCAAGCTTCTAATTGTTCGGTTTGTTGTAAGCTAAAAGCTGAAGTTTGTTGATCTGTTTGAGCAATCAGTTGTTCGATATTTAAGGCTTTATTCTGTCCCCAAGTCGATAGCCAATTCCCAGCACATGTACAATTACTTTGGCAGCCGCGTTGGCAATGACCCCGATAAATCATATAGTTGTTAAATAGCTGCGAAACCTGCTCCGCTACCCAATACAACATACTCTGTTTTTTAAGTTGTTTTTCAGTGCCTTGTTGTAGTTGATCGGCACTGGCATAAATCCGTTGCACAATTGAATATAAAGGGTGCTCATTCGCAACAGTATTCTGTTCGTGTTGAATAAAAGGCTGTAAGGCTTGATGAATACGCCACTTTAAAATCAAACGCGGAATATTGGCTTTACGCACTTGCTCTTTGTTTTCCAAAACTTGTTGGTAGGCATACCATTGAAAACCACGAATGCGTTGGTGAAATTGATAGTTGGCAGTCATGCCTTGTTGTTCGGCAATTTTTTGCGTCAGCCATTGTTCTTGTGCGGGACTTGGGACAATAAAATGCTGGGTTTTAAACACCTGAAAGGGTGAGTTACTCGGCTGAGTGATTGATGCCATCACACCTTGTAATAACACATCAAGGCGTTGACTTTGAATAACATGAATACCCATGCGTTAATATAACCCCATCCATAAATCACCATTTTGCTCTACCAAAATGTCTATCATCATCACTATACAACTTCAGATCACTATGTCACGCTAAACACACAATCCAATAAAAAAATTGTTTTGAATTTCACCACTCAATACGATTGAATGTACTATCAAGGGATAGACTTTAGGTATAACTTTATGAAAATTGAAAAAATTCCTGATGCAATTGACCCAAGTTTGAACTTGGAGCAGATTCGTGATGAATGTTTGAAGCTCGCTAAAAAGCGTGCCTATTGGTCAGCGGGTGCAGCGATTGTACCGATTCCATTTTTTGATGTTGTTGTCGATTTAGGCATGCTGACACAAATCATTCCAGATATTAATGCACGTTTTGGCTTAGCGCCTGAACATATCAGTGTTTATGATCCTGAAACCAAAAAAGTTCACTGGGATGAACTGCGTAAACGTGGTTTTGAGTTTTCAGGTTTTGTGGTGGCGCGTACTGCCATGAAAAAATCATTTAATGGTTTTTTTACCAAAATCGCCACCAAGCAAGTGACTAAATTTATTCCTTTAGGCGGGCAACTTGTTGCAGCCAGTTTAGGCTATTTCATGATGCGTAAAATCACTGAAGCGCATGTACAAGATTGCTATAACCTTGCCAAACGTATTCAGCAGAAAAGTCGTAGTAGCATTGTGGCTTAAAGTTACAACGGTTAGTCCGACCTACCCTTCTTACACATCACTGTAAAATGAAGATGTTTACAGTGATGCAACAGATCCATAAAAAAACCACACAAATACGTTAATATTCACTTAATTTTTTAAGCTTTGATAAAGATTGTATTTTTAACCTCCACATCTTGATGATAAATAGATGATGGAGCGTCATTGTGCAAACTAGCCAATCTCCTTCTCGGGTCCGTTCAATTTTCAACGTGACCAGCGGGAACTTCCTTGAACAATACGACTTCTTTCTGTTCGGACTCTATGCACAAGCCATAGGTGAAACCTTTTTCCATTCAGACAGCAGCTATGCAGCGCTGATGAAAACCTTCCTCGTATTTGCAGTCAGTTTTCTCATGCGTCCGATTGGTGCTTTGGTGCTAGGCCCTTATGTCGACCGAATTGGCCGCCGCCGTGGCCTGATGGTGACCTTGAGCATCATGGCATTTGGTTCTTTAATCATTGCCTTCACACCGAGTTACGCCAGTATTGGCTTTGCCGCAACCGTGCTGATTTTCGTGGGTCGTTTGGCCCAAGGCTTTTCCGCAGGGGTTGAACTGGGGGGTGTTTCGGTTTATTTAGCCGAGATTGCGGAACCTCATAACCGTGGCTTTATTACCAGCTGGCAATCGGCCAGTCAGCAAGTTGCAGTGATTTTTGCAGCCGTTTTGGGTTATATCGTCAGTGTGGTGTTTACCAAGGCTCAGGTCGATGCTTGGGCGTGGCGGATTCCATTTTTTGTCGGCTGTGCCATTATTCCCTTTATTTTCTGGTTGCGTAAATCCTTAGTTGAAACAGAAGCCTTCGCCTCTCGAAAAGAACATCCAACAACACGACAGATTCTTAGCACCTTAGCTGCCAACTGGAAAATTGTGTTGGCGGGTGTGTGTATGGTGGCTACCACGACTACTATGTTTTACTTCATTACCGTCTATACCCCAACCTATGGTAAAGAGGTCTTGAATTTAACCCGTAGCGAAAGTTTGATTGCCACCATTATGGTCGGTCTGAGCAACTTTATTCTATTACCTATTGGCGGGCATCTCTCCGATAAATTTGGGCGTAAGCCGCTGTTGGTCACGACTACGATACTCATCTTTATCAGTGCTTATCCACTGCTGACGTGGCTCACCCATACCATTAGCCTGTCGCATATGCTGATGGTGTTATTATGGTTCTCATTGTTATATAGCTTCTATAATGGCGCATTGGTGGTTTCATTGGCGGAAATGATGCCAAGCTCGGTGCGAATTGCTGGATTTTCAGTTGCCTATAGTTTTGCCACTTCAATTTTTGGTGGGCTGACCCCGATGATTGCCACTTATCTAGTGCAGACATCTGGCAATAAAAGCATGCCTGCATTTTGGCTGATGTTTGCAGCGATCACTAGTTTGATTGCCACTTTAATCATTTTCCGCCAACAACGGAGTACAGCGCCACAATTGGCAAATAACAATTAACGCATGTGACCAGAGACTCAAGGCAGATTAATCTGCCTTGAGTTGTTTTAGAATCGCTTTTAATACTTCAATTCGTGCTGAATACTTATCATCGGTTGCAATCACATACCACGGCGCATAATCCGTGTTGGTTCGTTTAAACATATCTGCTGCGGCATTGAGATAATCATCCCATTTGTCACGGTTACGCCAATCTTCTTCTGTAATCTTAAAACGTTTATGTGGTGTTTGTTCGCGCTCTTTAAAGCGAAGCGCTTGCTCATCTTTACTAATTGCCAGCCAGATTTTAACAAGCACCGTTTGGCTATCTACTAAGTTTTCTTCAAAGCGATTAATTTCGTTATAAGCACGTTGCCACTCGACTGTAGAAGCAAAACCTTCAATCCGCTCAACCAATACCCGACCATACCAGGTACGGTCAAAGATGGTGATCTTGCCACCATCATTCAATTTGCTCCAAAAACGCCACAAATAAGGACGGCGTAACTCATAACGCTCAGGTGCTGCAATGGTATGAATTTCATATTCTCTAGGGTCGAGTTTTTTCACGATGCGCTTAATCGCGCCACCTTTACCCGCCGCGTCCATCCCCTCAAAGGCAATCACCACTTTACGCTCGTCATAACGTAAGGTATCTGCTACTTTTTTGGTGAGCTTACTTAGCTCATCCTTATAGTCTTCTTTTTCTAAACTGGCTTTTTCAGGTTCAAGTAAAGCTTTGGGTATCGCAGCTTGCTGCCATTTCTGCGTGACTTTGGTTTGATGCTCAGGCAGCTCTTGCAAAGTCTGTAGTAAATACTGAGCAAAACATTGATCACGATGTTTTTCATCTTCACCATCGACAATAAACCAGTCATCGGTAAAGCGCTGACTCAAACCTTGTAAGGTGTCGTACTGCTTTTTGTTGCGCCAATCCAAACCATGCAATTTATGCCAACGCTGCTCAGAAGCGTCTATCTGATCCAAACGCTTTTGTAGCGATTTCCAAGATAAATCAAACCAGACTTTGACGATATGAACATGGTTATTTTGCAGATCATGTTCAAATGCCCGCATCTGCTCAACATAAGCATCAAATAAATTTTCATCCAAAGGGTTGGACACATGCATCGCGGTAGTTAAAAGGTCGCTATACCAGTTACCGAACATCACCACGATTTGCCCTTCCGCAGGAATAAAACGGGTATAGGACTGCCAGAAGGTTTTATTATTTGACAACAGCTGAGGAGCATCCGCTTTCACACGTAAATAGCGAGGATCTAACCATTCTCGTAATTGTTTAACCGCCTCTCCCTTACCAGCGAGCTCAATTCCACTCACTAAAACCAGTACACTTTTGGCATTTTTCTTATCACGGCTATTTTTTAAGGCATATTGTGCTTCAATCAATTCTAAAGAAAGTTCGTCTTCATCACGCAATTCAAATACTGGCTGTTGTTTACTCATATATTGCTCTAAGCGGCTCATTATTAATATTAAAAATGAGTATAGCCAAAACTAAGTTGATCCCAGAAAAACCCTTGTACAGTTTCTGTAGATTCGTTTAGGTGTACTGTTATAGTGACCAATTGTTAAACATTTAGAGTTTATGCTGTCATGGTTCTCCGTTATGATGCAGCCTATGATTTTACTGTTTTATTTTAATTAAGTTTATATATGTCAAAACTCTCTGCCTTTGATGATCTATTACTCCAATACAAAGCTTTTAATTATCATAATGATGCTGTGCTTGAACAACGTTTACATGAAGTTCAAACCTGGATGAAAGAGCGTATTGCGCATACTCACCAAGAATTTTTTGCTCGCCCTGAAAATCAATTGATGGCCCAATATTTTCTCAAACGTCTTTATGGTGGACCTGACTTTGATGCTCTGGCACAACAGATTGAGCGATTACTTAAATTTGCACATAAAGTCGAAAAATTTGTGCCTGAAAATGGCATCAAGACAGGAACTAAGTCGGTCAGTCTTGCGGTTCTTGCCACACAATTAGATGAACAAGTTGCACAGCAATTATTAGCCGACTATCCTGCCGATACGCCACTCACCGATGAGATCATGCGCGATACTTTGGTTAAACTTGATCAAGGTGAAGCACGTTATGAACAATTGCGTTTACTTGATGAGTTGGGTGTAACACTCGATAAATATATGCGTTCAACCATGATGTATGCGACTTTTAAAATGTGTAAAGGTTTGGCACATAAATACCACTTTGATGGCATGTATGAGTTTATCCAAGAAGGTTTTGCTGCAATGAAACCAATGAAATCTGCAGCAACATTCATTCAAACCTTTACTGAAAAAGAACGTGAGATCATTGATCGCGTTCATGCAGGACATCCAAATCCATTCCGTAATTAATACATGTCTTGCGCTCTGAGCTATTCTCAAGTAGTTCAGAGCACGCTATTTTTTTCAAATCAACAAGGCGATTAAAAACACTTTTGAGAAAGTGACTTTCTGTATATTATTCATAACAATTACATGCGAAAGCCTGTAAAAAAATACAAAATCTGTCATCATGCTTGCTGATTCGTGCCGCTAGAGCGAAAGTTTAGGAGAAAACTATGTCTAACGAAAACCAACAGCCTACCCCAGAAGTTGAGCAAAACCCAAGTTCAGACAAAGTCAGCCCTTTCTTAAACACGCCCCTTCCACAAGGCACGCCACAAGGTCAGCAGCAACCGATCCAACAAGGTGCAGCACAGACCTCAACAGCTTCAATCCCAAAATATAACTTACCGCGTGGTGCCAATACTGGCAACGTAGGTGCAACCACACACTTTGGTTATCAAACCGTAAATAGTGATGATAAAGCACAAAAAGTTGCAGAAGTGTTCCACTCGGTTGCTAGCAAATACGACATCATGAATGACCTGATGTCATTTGGTATCCATCGTATTTGGAAACGTTTTGCCATTAATATGTCAGGTGTTCGTCGTGGTCAACACGTGCTTGATATTGCAGGTGGTACAGGCGATTTAGCCAAAGTATTTAGCCGTGAAGTGGGTCCACAAGGTCATGTGGTTCTTTCAGATATTAACGAATCAATGTTGAATGTTGGTCGTGATCGTCTCATTGATGCAGGTTGTACCAATGTTGATTTCGTACTGGCCAATGCTGAAACTCTCGAACCCTTTGCAGACAACAGCTTTGACTTACTAACCATCAGTTTTGGTTTACGTAATGTGACCGATAAAGATGCAGCACTCCAAGCCATGTACCGTGTCTTGAAGCCAGGTGGTCGTTTACTTATTCTCGAATTCTCTAAACCTGTATTTGAACCATTTTCAAAACTGTACGATCTTTATTCATTCACTGCATTACCAATTATGGGCAAATTAGTTGCCAATGATTCAGAAAGCTATAAATATCTTGCTGAATCAATTCGTATGCATCCAGACCAACGCACCCTCAAAGGTATGATGGAAAATGCGGGCTTCCAAAGCTGTGATTACCACAACTTAACGGGTGGTATCGTTGCTGTTCACCGCGGATTCAAACTTTAAGGTTTAAGATATGTGGTCGATTTTAGCACTCGGTGCAGTCGAACGTATCATTCATCATGTGATTGATTTGGATGCGATTACCCGTATTCAAATCAATCAGTTACAAGGTCAATTATTACGTGTTGTGATCAATAGTCCACAACTCTCGGTTGATGTGTTTTTTGATGAAAATAGAGTTCGCCTAGAACCGACCGTGACGGGACAGAGTCAAACTTCTTCTATTTTTGAACAACGCCCGTTTGATCCTCAAGATAAAATTACGGATGCAACTGCAACACTCCATGTTGAAAATCTAGTTGAGCTGGTTAAATTATTGCTCAGTGATATGGATCAAATTGGTAATATCCCACTGCAAGGTGACTATCACTTATTGCAAGATATTCAAAAAATTATGCAGCAGGCTGAGCCTGATCTGGCAGCGCATTTATCTCCATGGATTGGCCCTCAATTGGCACATGAGCTGGGTAAAATTCAACTTGCACCCAAGCATTTGAAACGCTCACTACAAAGTCATTTATTTTTTGTTGAAGATGCCTTAAAAGAAGATAGTGGTTTATTTGCCCCACGTTGGCAGATGGACGATCTCAATCGAGAGACACGTCAACTCAATCAAGAGCTTGATCGTCTACAGGCAAAACTTCAACAACTCAATACTCAATTCAATCCATCCACACAAGACTAGGTAAGACTTTATATGATTCCGCATGTTACACGGTTACTCGAACTCTGGCGTATTGCAGCACACTATCGCCTTGATACCTTGTTCCCTGCGGAAGAATTACCAGTAAAAGCTCGTCATGCACTAAGCCTGATTAAAACGCATCCTGCGGCTTGGTCGAGTCGCGAGAAAAAGAATCCGCTTAAGCTGAAAGAAGCCCTAGAGGATATGGGGCCCTTAGCAATTAAGCTCGGCCAATTGCTGTCTACGCGTCGTGATTTGATTCCGCCTGAAGTATTATCACAACTGGTGTTATTGCAAGATCGCGTCAAACCGTATGACACTCAGCTAGCAAAACAGCGCATTCAAGAATCACTCAAAGCAGATGTATCAACCTTATTCTCACGTTTTGATGAGCAACCGCTTGCCGCAGCCTCGATTGCTCAAGTGCATACAGCGGCTTTGCATGATGGTCGTGAAGTTGTCGTTAAAGTTACTCGTCCCGATATTCGCAGTCAGATTTTACAAGATTTTGAGATTCTGGCTTGGCTTGGCGATTGGTTAGAAAATCGTTTAGAAGCAGCGCGCGCCCTGCATTTATCAGAAATTATTCAAGATTATCGTCAAATCATCTTAAATGAGCTTGATTTAAGTCTTGAAGCAGACAATACCCGCCGTATGCGTCACTATTTTACTGGCTCAAGCATGATGTACGTGCCAGAAGTCTATATGGACAGTAAAGACGTGATGGTGGCTGAACGCATCACAGGTGTCCCAATTTCGGATATTGCTACCTTTGATCGTTTAGGTATGGATCGTGCTGATCTGGCTGAAAAAGGCTTAACCATTTTCTTCACCCAAGTGTTCCGTGACAACTTCTTCCATGCCGATATGCATCCAGGCAATGTCTTTGTCGAGACCATTAACCCAAGCAATCCACGCTTTATCGCGTTGGACTGTGCCATTATGGGTGAATTGTCTAAGCACGATCAAATGACGATTGCACGTATGCTACTGGCGGTGATGAACAGTAACTTCATGCAATTGATTCAAATTGTGCATCAAGCAGGTTGGATTCCACCAGGCACAGATCAAGATGCGTTATCACGCGAAATGCGCCGTACAGTTGGCCCAATGGTATCCAAACCGATGGATCAACTCGATTTTGCAGGCATTTTGATCCAAGTGATGGATATTGCTCGCCGCTTCCATTTAGAAATTCCACCGCAATTGATGTTATTGCTCAAAACACTGGTACACGTTGAAGGTCTAGGGACTGATCTCTATCCTCAACTGGATATCTGGAAACTGGCAAAGCCGATTCTGACGGAATGGGTCAAAGCCAATATGAACCCCGTCAAAAACGTGAAAGAGCTGGGACAGCAGATTCCAGACCTATTACTCGGCGCCCAAGATATTCCAGGCTTATTGATTGACAGCTTAAATGGTCTAAAAAACCAATCCGCTTGGCATGACAAACAACTGCGTGAAATTCAACAAATGCGCTTACAAATGCAACAGCAGCAACGTCGTAGCTGGATATTTGGTAGCACGATGCTAATTTTGTTGACCATCGCGATTATTAGCCCATGGTTTATCTCAGTCATTCTGATTGTACTGAGTAGCTTAATTGCACTGTGGCGCATTGCTAAATAAATAAGCAGATATACACCTCAAAGGCCGTATCCATCGATACGGCCTTTGTTTCTATGCAACTGCAACATTTTTAGCTAGCCCTTTTGCCCATTTAAGCACTTTCTTAAATTCCGGCAGAGCAATAACATTTTAGGCAAGATTTCCGACCACATTAGGCAAAGGCTTTTCATCCTTAAGCAGATAGACGATCATCGACTTAACATTGAGGTGCATCAACACAGATTTTAAAGGAAGAGAGGCGTGAGTTTAAGAAATAGCATCAATAACTATGGTTCAATTGCGAAATGGCTGCATTGGTCAACAGCAATCCTGTTTTTACTTGCTTACTGTAGTGTTTACTACCGCCAGTGGTTTACCGAAAAAGGAACAGCTGAGAACTGGACTGCTTTACAACTTCACCTTTCTGTCGGTATCAGCATTGCCGTGATTATTATCCTGCGCATTATCTGGCGTTTGAGCAATCCACAGCCCCGATTAGAACCCGCCAGCCCCTTGGCAACCTTTGCGGCCCATGCAGGACATTTTGCTCTCTATGCCATTATGATCATTGCCCCACTCACAGGTTATTTAGGTACAGGCGTCAATACTGAGTTTTTCTTTTTGTTTGAGATTCCTAAATTTGAACACACTTCCTTGTTCCAAAGCTGGGTGGCACAAGGTATGGGCCTAAGTTTTGAACAGTTCGAGAAACCGATTGATTTTATTCATAAGCAGATTCTTGGAAAATGGCTGATCTGGATACTGATTTTAGGACATGCAGGTGCAGCACTTTATCATCACTATATCAAGAAAGATCGTACCCTGATCAAAATGACCACAGGCAAAGATCATTTAAAATAATTCAATCTGACGTTCACTCAATACCAGTGATTATCATGGGCCTTGTATCGTGATAGATTTCATTTAAAAAAATCACCGAGATCAGTTAAGATCATGACTGACTGATCTATAAACACTTTAAAAGAACAAAGAATGAAAACACCTCATTTCGCCATTGTTGGTGCAGGCACAGCAGGATTGGCAACCGCAATTCTGCTTGCACGCACAGGCAATCATGTCACTATTTTTGAACAAGTGGATGAGCTCTCTCCTGTCGGTGCGGGTTTACTGCTGCAACCTGCAGGCTTAGCAGTCTTTGAACATTTAGGTGTGCTTGAGCATGCTTTACAGTTGGGTGCCAAAGTTACAGGACTGGAAGGCCAACTTCCCAATAAAAGACTGCTGGTGAATAGTCATTATCATCAGGCAGGCCATAATCTCTATGGTCTCGGAATTCATCGCGCCACCTTATGTCATGTACTAACCCACAAACTGGCTGAATATGCCAGCCAAGTAACATGGCGAATGAGCCATAGTATTGAACGGATTGAGGAACAACCGAACGAAGTTCGATTATTTGGTGTATATCAGCAGCACCCATTTGACGACTGTTTTGATGCAGTACTGATTGCCAATGGTGCACGTAGCCAATTGCGCCCGCAGGCATGGGTAAAAGTTAATCAGGCTTATCCATGGGGAGCGGCATGGAGTATCGTGCCTGAATGTCCAACACTCGATCCTGCAATCCTGCATCAGTTCTATGACCGCTCTAAAATCATGATGGGTATATTACCTACAGGTGCAATCCCAACTGCACCGCAACAACGACTTTCCAGTGTGTTCTGGAGTTTGCCAAGCTCACAACTTCAATCATTCTTAACAGATGAATCAGCTAAACAGCAATGGTTAAAGCAAGTGTCAGATCGCTGGCCTGATGTTGCGGAGTGGCTCAAACAACTGTTATCGAATCAACAACATCAACCCCACTGGCTATCTGCGCAATATCGGGATGTGGTGATGTCTCAATTTGGGCAAGGACGAATCGGGGTGATCGGTGATGCTGCCCATGCCATGAGTCCACAATTGGGACAAGGAGCGAATATGGCTTTGTTGGATGCATGGGCCTTTTCACAATCGGTGCAAGCTGCACAAAAACATCAGCAGATTGACTGGACGATGTTATGGCAACATTATCATCAACAGCGTCGTTCTTCGACCCAGTTCTATCAGTTCCTGAGTCGTCTACTCACGCCACTGTATCAATCTAATCATTGGTGGGCTGGCGGTATACGCGACCTGACCTTTCCATGGATGTATCAAATCCCCTATTTCCGTAAAGAAATGGCAATCACTATTTCAGGCTTAAAAACAGGACTCTTTCAGCAACTTGATTATCAACAGGTGGCGCAATATGCTAAGAAAGATCAGGTTTTCAATGCTAAAACTGAATCTCTACCTGAATATGAATAAGAGCGGCTTAATATGAAAATTCGTCATTTAGATCATTTGGTGTTAACTGTAGCCGATATTGAAATCACCTGTCAGTTTTATCAATCTGCTCTGAATTTTGAAGTGATCACTTTTGCTGAAAACCGCAAAGCGCTGCAATTTGGTCATCAAAAAATCAATCTACATCAGCTAGGCAAAGAGTTTGAACCTAAAGCACTTCGCCCAACTGCTGGTTCAGCAGATTTATGTTTTATTGCCGAAACCTCATTAGATAAGGTCATTGCCCATCTTCAAGCGCAGAACATTGACATCATTGAAGGTCCAATCGAAAGAACAGGAGCAATGGGTAAAATTTTATCGGTTTATTTACGAGATCCCGATCAAAACCTGATTGAAATTTCGAACTACCTTTAACGCTCTATCCCTGACTTTTTACCCAACAAGCATAGCCAACCCTTGCCACAACCGCTACACTAGCTGCTCTCCACTCAATGGATTTTCACTCATGTCAAACTGGTTAGATGAAGTTAAATTTGATTCCAATGGTCTTGTTCCTGCCATTGCACAACATCATCAAACTGGTCGAGTGTTAATGGTTGCGTGGATGAACCGAGAAGCTTTACAACTGACGGCTGAAAAAAATCAGGCGGTGTATTACTCACGTTCACGTCAAAAACTCTGGCATAAAGGCGAAGAGTCTGGGCATTTTCAAACCGTGCATGAAATTCGTCTCGATTGCGATGCCGACGTAATTATTCTACAAATTGAACAGCATGGCGGCATTGCCTGCCATACTGGTCGTGAGTCTTGTTTCTATCGTAAACTGACCCCACAAGGCTGGGAAATTGTTGACGCCCAACTCAAAGATCCAACGGCTATTTATGGCGCAGCGGCAAAAACCGAAGCACATGATCACGGTCAAAGTGAACAAGTCGATGTACTCAGCTACTTAGGCCGCTTAATGCAAGAGCGTAAGACAGCTGAATCTGATAGTTCCTATATCGCTAGCCTATATAAAAAAGGCATCAATAAAATTTCAGAAAAAGTCGGCGAAGAAAGTATTGAAAGTATCATCGCTGCGAAAGATTATGCCGTGCTTGCTTCGCTGGAAAATAAACACGATCTTATTTATGAAGTCGCAGACTTATGGTTCCATAGTATTGTGATGTTGGGTTATTTCGATCTTGACCCACAAGTAGTGCTAGATGAACTCGCACGTCGTCAAGGTTTATCAGGTTTAGTTGAAAAAGCCAACCGCAGTCAAGAAGCGTAATCAGAGCCTGTGTCAAATATAGAGAAACCCAAAGCCACCTATGAGCAAGCCATTGCCATAGACAATGCTCGTCTTGGTCAATCATTTAAAGTGATTGCCTATGCTGGCACAGGTAAAACTACCACACTGCAAATGATTAGCGATGCCACGCCTGAACGGCGTGGTATGTACTTGGCATTTAACAAAGCCATCGCTTCTGAAGCACAAAATAAGTTTCACAGCAATGTGAACTGTCGAACTTTTCACTCACTGGCCTTTCGTAGTGCACCACGTGGTGTGACCGACAAATTACGCTTACCGCGCTTAAGCCCAAGTTTCATTGCCAAAGAATATCGACTGGAACCCATTACGCTACGTCGTCTCATGGGTGGGCGTTATGAAAAATATGTTCTGATGCCGAGTCGTTTGGCTAGCTTAGTTGCCAATGCCGTGAGCTACTTCTGTTCTACCAGTTCACAGTATCCAGCTCCTCGGCATATTCAGGCACCGAGCTGGTTACATCTGGATGACATTGAAGCCTTACAACAACATCTTTATCCTGCTGTAGAACGCCGTTGGCTCGAATCAATTGATCCAAATCATCAAGCTGGTATTGGACACGATATCTACTTAAAGCTTTGGGCTTTATCGGAACCTAATATTCCCGCGGATTATGTGTTATTTGATGAAGCACAGGATGCCGATCCATTGATGCTTGGTATTTTACTGCGTCAAAAAAGTACTCAAGTCATTTATGTCGGTGATGCACACCAGCAAATTTACGCATGGCGTGGAGCAATCAATGCCATGCAGCAAATGCCATTGCCTGAAAGTCGTTTAACCACCTCTTTCCGTTTTGGCGATGCCATTGCAGATGTCGCTAACAGTTTGCTTGGCGCATTAAATGAAACCGTGCCCCTACTTGGCAATCCAAACCAAAAATCAAGCGTGGTGAATAAACCACATACCAAGATGCGCGATGCGATTCTATGTCGGACTAACGCCCGTGCAATGGAGTTATTACTTTCAGGTCTCGTCAATGGTGATAAAGTCGGCTTACAAGCTGACCAGCAGAAACTGAGTCGTTTTGTCGATGCTGCAAGTTTATTGAAACAGGGTAAACGGATTACCGATGTTCCTGAGCTGGCTTGGTTTAACTCTTGGCATGATGTACACGAATATTGTGAAACTAATGATGGTAGTGATATCAAGCCCTTAGTTAAGCTAGTTGATGATCATGGTACCGATCCACTTAAGAAGGCACTGGCAAAAATCACACCAATTGAACAGGCTGATTATGTAATTTCAACTGCACATAAAGCCAAAGGTCTGGAATGGAATCGTGTGCATATCGAAGACGATTACCAATTTAAAATAAATGGACTAGAACATAAAATTACAGATGAAGAGCTAAGACTACTTTACGTGGCCTGCACGCGTGCTAAAGTAAGTTTAAATATTCATCATTTATACGACTTAATACAACAATTAAAACGGTGCGCCCCCTCAAGTCTTCGTCAGTCAGCAGGTTAAAGCGCTTATGATTGAGGTCAGCTTATGCAACTTGAATCGGTTCTCTTTAAACACATCGGGATGTTTCGGGATTTAAATCTCGAATTTCAACCTGAGCAATATCCTATTAGCCTGATTCTTGGTGATCAAGCCACAGGCAAAAGTACCATTTTAAAAAATATCTATCAAAGCCTGACTTGGTTTTCTGCGCGCTACAAGGATATTCGTACTGCAGGTGTGGTGATTGCTGATCAAGATATTATGCTGAATCGCTTACAGGCAAAAATTCAAATTCAGGTTCGCATGAGCAGTGAACTTGGCAGCACGTTGACTGAAAGTAGTTCATCACAACAAACCGACACACAAACCTGCACATGGAAACTCTATAAAACATTTAATAGTCAGAGTGTTGGTATCAGTCAAGTAGAGACTCAACAGCTTGATCAAATGGTCACACTGTATCAAAAAACAGGACTGCAAGACCCTTTATTCGGGCTTCCATTGATTGCTTATTATCCTGCCGAACGTTTTGTCCAAGACATCAATTTACAAAGCAAAAATACCCCAGGGACATTACAGGAAATTTCGGCCTACGATTTAACTGCTGTGCCCTATACTACTTTTGCACGTTTTTTTGAGTGGCTACGTGAAATCAGCGATGTCGAAAATGCACATTCAGCCCATATCGTTAGGCGCCTGATGGGCAATGATTTTAATCAGCACAACCAATCTGAAATATTACAGGAATTACAACAAGAACTGATTAATCATCCAAAACAACTCTCTGCACCCAATCTTTATGCCTTGAAAAACAGCTTACATACGGTTTTCCCTGAATTAAGCGATATTTATATTCAGTATGTGCCGAAGTTACAATTAATGGTGCGCTATCACGATCAGTTAATTCCTTTTCAACAGTTGTCTGCTTCAGTCAAAACCTGGATTGCATTAGTTGGAGACATCAGTCGTCGGCTGTGCTTGCTGAATCAGCATTGCTTTGATCCATGTTTAGAAGGTGAGGGGATTTTGCTGATTGATCAAGTTGACCATCAACTTGATCAGAATCACTGTGCAGAAATATTAGAGCGCTTGCATCAGGCTTTTCCACGCTTACAGATCATTGTCACAGGCAATCGCGATGCGTTACTTGAGCATGCACTACATTATCAATGCTTAAAACTAGATCAACACGGGGTTTACCAACTCAACCTCGCCACGTCTCAACAACAGCTTTCAAATCTATACCATGAGTTAACACAAACCGAAGCCGCTCTCGTAACCCAACCCCAAAGCTTGCTGCAAGCAGACCCTTTAAGCAATAAAGTCGATGATTTATTTCAGCAAATTCAGGAATTAAATGAGCAAGAAAAGAGCAATTTACTCAACCTACTCAAGATTGATGATACACCCCAAGAAACACCCTTATAAAGGCGTATCACAATACAGAAATTGAAATATTATCAATCAAATGATGTTGTTTGTTTCATGTAATAACATCAGATTTTTGTTGATATTTTATAGTAAAATAAACCGTATTTTTTATTTTCAAGTTGTGCAATACAACTTGCTGCCTCCGTTAACTTGATTGGGCTTCAAGATTTAAAGTTTTTGGTATTCTCTTTGAGTGCCTGTAAGTCTTGAAAGAAAATTCACCCCTTAGGTCTTCGACCTAAATCATCGACATGGATACCAGTGTGCTACCGATTATTATCTTATTACCGCTCATACTCGGCACCACCCTTGTCTCACAATTACAGCGTATTTCGCGTGGCGTGACGGCACTTGGGGCGATTGGCATCAGCCTTAGTTGTTTTATTTTACTTTTGACTCAGGCAGAAACGGTTCTACAGGGCAATACCCTGCAACAAAGCTGGGACTGGCTTCCACAGCTTGGAATTAATCTGAGTTTTCGCCTAGATGCATTAGGTTTATTGTTTGGTTTACTGATTAGCGGTATCGGCACGCTGATTTATATTTATGCCTATTACTATCTCAGCCCTAAGAATTCTCTGAGTAAACTCTACCAATTATTAATGCTGTTTATGGCAGCCATGCTGGGGATTTCTCTCTCAAACAACTTAATTATTCTCTTAGTTTTTTGGGAACTTACCAGTATTTCTTCATTCCTGCTTGTTGGTTACTGGAGTCAGTATGAGGCCGCCCAACGTGGCGCACGTATGGCTTTAACCATCACAGGTATGGGCGGTTTGGCCATGTTGGGTGGTTTTGTGCTAATTGGACAAATCACCGGAACCTATCAGATTGATGAATTGGTATTAATGAAAGATACCATTCAGCAACATGCGCTGTTTGTTCCAGCGTTGCTACTGATCCTATTAGGTGCATTTACCAAAAGTGCTCAGTTCCCCTTCCATTTTTGGTTACCAAATGCGATGGCGGCACCAACACCAGTGTCCGCTTATCTGCACTCGGCAACAATGGTAAAAGCAGGGATTTTCTTATTGGCGCGTTTAGCTCCTATTTTTATTGGTGCTGCGCTGTATCACAACATCGTGACTTTTGTTGGTTTATTTACCTTCTGTATGGCCGCTGGTTTTGCGATTTTCAAAGAAGATCTGAAAGGGCTTTTGGCTTATTCAACGATTAGTCATTTAGGCTTAATCGTATGTTTACTCGGTATTGGTTCTCCGCTAGCTGTAGCTGCCGCAATTTTCCACATCATCAACCATGCCACCTTTAAAGCGGCATTGTTCATGATTGCAGGGATTATTGATCATGAAACTGGCACACGCGATTTACGCAAGCTCAGTGGCATCTGGCAACTACTTCCATTTACAGGCACCCTCACCATGATCACCGCTGCCTCAATGGCGGGTGTACCACTGACCAATGGCTTTATCTCGAAAGAAATGTTCTTTACCGAGTTATTGGCAAACTTGTCTGGTCCAGTGATGGTGATTTCAGCTATTGTCGCAACACTAGCCGGTATTTTCGCAGTCAGTTATTCAATTCGTCTCGTTCATGGGGTGTTTTTTGATGGCCCGATTGGCAAACACGTACCGAATAAAGATGCACACGAACCACATTTAGGCATGCGCTTACCCGCCATTATTTTGGCAACACTCTGTATTTTGGTCGGTATCCTCCCTGCCCTATTTGCAGGGACAATGGTCAACAGCGTCACTCGTGCAAGTTTGGCACAGCCTGAATTTGAAGGCGTTCATCTTGCGATTTGGCATGGCATTAACGCCCCCCTGATCATGAGTCTAATTGCCCTAATCGGTGGGTCAATCTTCTACTTTGCACTAGCAAAAGAGGGTCGCATTCGTAAAATCGACTTAGATCCTTATCTTGGAAAATTCCAAGGCAAGATTCTGTTTGATCTATTCTTAAAAAATTTATTACTCATCAGCCGCAAGATTAAACAAAAGACCGAAAATGGTTCTTTGCAAAGCTATATCCTCTGGATTGTTTTGTTTAGCATCATTATGGTGGGCTTACCGCTATTCAACCAAGGTTTAACCACAGGCACACGTGAACTGACCCATGCACCTTGGGTTGCAATCGTACTCTGGCTCACACTGTTCTCTGGTTGCTGGATGATGCTCTGGTTCCATCATGAACGTATCAAAGCGGTATTGATCAGTGGTGCAGTCGGTCTAGTGGTGACGATGGTATTCGTCAGCTTATCTGCACCTGACTTGGCATTGACCCAAATTACGGTTGATGTGGTCACCACTGTTTTACTATTAATGAGTTTGTCTTTACTACCACAGCTTACCCCGTATGAATCGAGTCGTTCACGTCGTTGGCGAGATGCCAGCCTTGCCATTGCAGGTGGTTTAGGTATTGGTTGGATTGCTTGGTTGCTGTTAACCCGCGATCACAATTCAATCTCATGGTTCTTTTTACAACAGGCGATTCCGTTGGGTGGTGGTTCAAACGTAGTAAACGTTATTCTCGTGGACTTCCGTGGATTCGATACTTTCGGTGAAATCACCGTATTGGGTATTGCTGCGATTGGTGCACTTTGTCTGATGGATGGTATGCGTGCGCATGGTACCACCATGACACAAGGTCTATCTTATCGTTTTAACCCTTCACCATTGATGTTCCGTATCACAGCATCTTGGATTTTACCGCTTGCCTTGGTCGTGAGTGTCTATATCTTCATGCGTGGACATAATTTACCTGGTGGTGGCTTTATTGCTGGTTTAATCACCTCAATGGCGTTAATCATTCAATACATCGTATTGGGACAAGACCAAACCGAACAAATGATTAAAGCCAAGTCTGGTCGTCTATATGAATTATGGATTGGCGCAGGTTTAACCATCGCAGGCCTAACTGGCATCGTCGCTTGGTTCTGGGCTCGACCATTCTTGACCAGTGCACATATCTATGTTGAAGCACCCTTGCTTGGAAAAATGCATCTTGCCTCAGCAGTCGCATTTGACACAGGTGTCTACATTACCGTTGTTGGGGCGGCTATGTTGCTGATCTCAGTCCTCGGAGACTCTCGTCACTCCAGTATGTCAGGTCCAATCCCAAATGGAGGTAAACAAAATGATTAGTATTGAATTTTTACTCGCTTCAGGGATTGGCTTACTTACCGCAACTGGCATTTATTTAATTCTACGTGCAAGAACATTTCCCGTAGTTCTTGGTTTAGCCATGATTGGTTATGCCGTGAATCTGTTCTTGTTTGCAATGGGCCGCCTGCAAATCAATGCACCGGCCGTGTTGACTCAGGCCACCAAAGTGACCGATCCACTCCCTCAGGCACTGGTATTGACGGCGATTGTGATTGGCTTTGCCACTACTGCCTTTATCGTGCAACTTGCCTTACGCAGTCGTTATGAATCTGGTACAGACCATGTCGACTCTAAAGAAGAACCCACCTTGACTTATGACCCACGTGAGGATGAGCCATAATGTTTGATTTTTATAGTTTCTGGCACGCTCACGCTCCAATTATCAGTATCTTAATTCCAGCATTCACCAGTTTTATTCTGGTGTTATTGGGCAATCCAGGTTCAGGTTCTTTAAAGCAAGATTGGCGTCAACCTTGGCGTCGCGGGATTAGTATTGCTTCGGCAGTTTTGGGCTTAATCACGGCAATCAGTTATCTGAGTATTGCCAGCACAGGTCAAATTACGGTTTATCAACTCAGCGAATGGTCGGCGCCATTTGGGATTGTCTTAGTCCTTGATCGCTTATCTGCTTTTATGTTGGTCCTGACCTATATTCTTGCAGTACCCGTGATCTGGTATGCCAGCGAGAACTGGGATACGCGTGGGCGTTACTTCCATACCATGGTGCATTTCTTGCTCATGGGAATCACGGGTGCGTTCCTGACAGGCGACTTATTCAACTTATTCGTATTCTTTGAAATCCTGTTGATGGCTTCCTATGTGCTGTTATTGCACGGTCAAGGTCGTCCACGTTTTCAACTTGGGGTGCATTACGTCACGATTAACTTGCTAGCCTCTGCCCTGTTCCTGATTGGTCTAGGCATGATTTATGGCAGTGTCGGCAGCTTGAATATGGTTGATGTCGGTCGTCTGGTATCAAGCTTAGATGGCGATCAGCACAAACTTGCCGTTGCAGGTGGACTACTGCTCTTTGTAGTATTTGGCATTAAAGCCGCGATGTTGCCGGTTGGCTTCTGGTTGCCTAAAACCTATGCGGTTGCAAGTACACCTGTCGCTGCGATTTTTACCATTATGACCAAAGTGGGTATTTATGCCATCTTGCGTGTCAATGGTACGGTCTTTGATGATGCCATGGCACAAAGCATTTTCAAGAACTGCTTATTGATCATTGGCTTGGTGACTTCCCTTTATGGTGTGATTGGTGCAATTGGCGCTGAACGCTTACGCCGTTTTGTTGGTTTCATGGTGTTGTCATCGATTGGTACGCTGCTGATTTCAATTGCCATGTTCAATACACAGGCATGGGCCGCAGCGCTGTATTATTTAGTTCACAGTACCTTGATCGCAGCAGCTTTCTATTTATTCTGTGGTTGGATGACCTCGCAACGTGGCGCGTTTAAAGATCATTTAAAAGTTGCACCGCGAATCAAACAGGAAAAAGCAGCTGCTTTTACTTACTTTACTATTGCCTTGATGATGGCAGGTTTACCACCATTCAGCGGTTTCCTTGGTAAAGTCTTCATCTTGCAAGCCACCGCCGAGACACCGTATCAAGGCTGGATCATCGCAGTGATCCTGATTGTGAGCTTGCTCAGCATCATTGCCATGACACGCGTTGGCTTTATTTTATTCTGGCGCGCAACACCACCAGAAGAAGATCATAAAGAAGCGGCTTATGCTGAATATCAAGCCTTGCCTGAGCTTGCGCCGAAGCGTAATGATACTGCGATCTATATTTTACTTGGTGCATTAATGCTTTATGTGGTTTGCGCTGCACCGATTCAGAACTATACGCTTGCGACAGCACAGCAAATTCAGAATCACGCGCTTTATAACCAAACGATTCTAAAACATGATGCACAAGGTCGCCCAATTAGCGTACAGCCTTATGATCCAAGTTATTTACCTGAAACCAAATATGGTGGCGAGGTTGAAGATCATAATGCACTACTTATTCCAGATATTATCTCGAAGCCAACACTTCAAGGTGAACATATTTCTGAATATAAGCAGCGTCAAATTGCTGAGCAAGTCTTAGAAGCACCAACGATTCCAAATGCGACTCAGCTAAAACCAATGGAGGATCACTAATGCAAAAACTATCTTTGCTTGAGCGTTGGTTCCCACATCCATTTGTGTCTGTTCTGATTTTTTTGAGCTGGTTAATGCTGGCACATAGTCTCGATCTGACTGACATTTTAATGGCACTGATTTTAGCTGTTCTGATTGCACGTTTAGTCAGCCCATTTATTGCTAGAACACCACACATTCATTGGATTCCTACAATAAAGCTGATTTTGGTCGTCTTGTGGGATATTGTGATTTCTAATTTTCGTGTTGCCAAAATGGTACTTGGACCTATGGATGCGCTTCACCCTAAATGGTATCGCGTGCCACTGGAAACCGAACATGAACAAGTAAATACCTTACTCGCAATGATTATCACCACAACGCCCGGTACAGTCTCAGCAGGGATTGATCAAGAGCGTGGCGATATTCTGGTACATGCATTGAGTTCAGATAATACTGAACTCGATATCCAAGAGATCAAAAAACGCTATGAAAGGCCTTTAATCGAAATCTTTGATGTCAAAATTACAGAGGGAGCAAATAAATGACCATTTTGCCTTATGCATTGGGTATCGGTTTAATTGCCATCACGATCTCCATGTTTCTGTGTTTGATTCGCCTAATTGCAGGCCCCTCAGTGATTGATCGACTCTTGGCACTAGATACCTTATTTTTGAATGCCACTTGTCTGATCGTGGTCTTAGGCATCTATTGGGTCAGCACCAATTTATTTGAAGGCGCACTTTTGGTTGCCATGCTTGGCTTTGTTTCCACTGCTGCACTTGCCCGTTATTTTACAACGGGCCATGTAATTGATTAAGGAGCAATGCCATGCAACTGATTCTTGAGATTGTGGTTTCATTTTTTGTGGTGTTTGGTGCGTTCTTTATGCTGATCGGTTCGATTGGCATGATCCGCCTACCCGACTTATTTATGCGCCTGCATGCGCCGACCAAATCCAGTACTTTAGGCCTTGGTAGCTTTCTGATCGCAGCCATGATTTTTGCAGCGATGCATGGTCGTTTTGGTTTTGCTGAGTTACTGATAACCTTATTTGCCTTTATCACGGCACCGGTATCAGCAAATTTGATGGCGCAAGCAGCAATTCATTTACGCTTACGCTCAACCAGTGGTGATGTACCAGAAGCTTTAAATCGCCCACTGCCTTGGCAACGTTACCGTCGCAATCCGTTGAAAAAAGATTAATTTAAAGCTAGCAATAAAAAAGCCACCCGAAGGTGGCTTTTTTATGTGTATTTACTTTTGTTCGTCTTGCTCTTGTTCAGGTAAATCCTTCACAGCTTCAGCAATCAGACCAAACATATAGTTACCATAAGCATTGGTCTTATCGTAATGGAAACGCAATCTTGGCGTAATACGTGTCTTGATACGACGACTCAATTCATGACGCAAGAAACCAGATGCTTTATTCAATACATCTAAAGTTTCTTTATTTGCTGCTTCACTTTGGTCATCGCCCAGTTCACGGCCCATTACAGTGACATATACTTCAGCATATCCCATATCTGCACTGACTTTCACGGCTGAGATGGTCACAAGACCACCCAGACGTGGATCTTTAAGCTCCTGACGGATAAGCTCAGACAATTCACGTTGTACTGAGTCCGCCATGCGCTTTAAGCGTTGGCTACCCGCCATTAAAGACTCCGTTTAATCAATTGAACATCATACACTTCGATCTTATCTTGTGCTTTGATGTCTTTATAACCCTTAACTGCAAGGCCACATTCCATACCAGCACGAACTTCTTCAACCACTTCTTTATAACGACGAAGAGATTCAAGCTCGCCTTGGAACACAACCACATCATCACGTAATACGCGAATTGGCTTGTTACGATGCAATACACCTTCAAGTACCATACAGCCCGCTGCTGCACCAAATTTACTTGAATGGAATACTTCACGTACTTCAGCAACACCCAAGATGGTTTCACGATGTTCAGGTGCAAGCTTACCGCTCATTGCAGCTTTAACATCATCAATCAAGTGATAAATAACGCTGTAGTAACGAATGTCGATACCATCTTGATCAGATTTTTGACGAGCAGTGTTATCCGCACGTACGTTGAAACCTAATAATACTGCTTCTGAAGACTCAGCTAAAGTGACATCTGACTCGGTGATCGCACCAACACCAGAACCGATTACACGGACCTTAACTTCATCAGTAGAAAGCTCATCAAGCGCAACATGTAACGCTTCCAAAGTACCACGTACATCAGTTTTGAGTACAACATTCACATAAGGAATATCTTTTTTACCCATAGATGCCATGATGTTCTCAAGACGCATTGCACTCGCACGCTCTAGACGTTTATGACGTTCACGGTCAGAACGAGCATCAGCAACTTCACGTGCTTTCTTCTCATCATTGACGACAAGAACTTCATCACCCGCCATTGGCGCATCAGGTAAACCTAAGATTTCAACTGGAATCGAAGGACCTGCAGAAGTAATACGTTGACCATTTTCATCAACCATCGCACGAACACGGCCATAAGATGAACCTGCAAGAACCAAGTCACCAATGTTCAATGTACCGTTTTGTACCAGAATTGACGTTACTGCACCGCGACCTTTGTCTACACGTGCTTCGATTACAACACCTTGTGCCGCACCTTCAGCTGAAGCTTTAAGCTCCATCAATTCAGCTTGGATCAAGATGAGATCAAGTAAGCCATCGATACCTGCACCAGAGTGTGCTGATACTTTGGCAATTGGCACATCACCGCCCCACTCTTCCGGTACGATACCTTTGGTGGTCAATTCGTTTAATACGCGGTCTACATCAGCTGATTCTTTATCCATCTTGTTGATGGCAACAATAATCGGCGTACCTGCAGCACGCGCATGGTCAATTGCTTCAGCTGTTTGCGGCATAACACCATCATCAGCAGCAACAACAAGAACCACGATATCAGTCGCTTTTGCACCACGTGCACGCATTGATGTAAACGCAGCATGTCCTGGTGTATCTAGGAAGGTAATAATACCTTTCTCAGTTTCAACGTGATAAGCACCAATATGCTGAGTAATACCACCCGCTTCACCCGCAGCCACTTTAGAGCGACGGATACGATCCAGTAACGATGTTTTACCATGGTCAACGTGACCCATGATCGTTACAACTGGAGGACGAGTTGTTTGCTCACCACGTGCTTCTTCAGCAGCAACCAATAAGTTATCTTCGGCTTGCGTATCAGATACTAAAACTGGATTGTGACCCAATTCTTCAACCACAAGTACAGCAGTATCTTGATCAATGGCTTGGTTCTGAGTCACAAGCTCACCCATTTTCATGAGGGTCTTGATCACTTCACGAACTTTAACTGCCATTTTCTGTGCAAGATCAGCAACAATGATTTTCTCACCGATCTCTACATCATAAACCTGTTTTTTCACAGGTTTTTCAAAACCATGCTTATTTGCTTGGCTGGTTTTCAAGCCACGCTTATGATGACTCTTGCTAAAACTTTGTTCAGATTGAGCATCGCCACCACGACCGCCTTTCTTACCAGCACGTGGATTTGCAGTTGCACCACCACGTTTGATTTCACGATCTTCCTTATTAAAGGAATCTTCATACGCTTGGCCAACAAGACCAGCAGCTAAAGGCGAATCATCAATCACACGAATCGTAGCAGTCGCATCATCATTTGAATATTTTGATGCCATCTGACGCATTTGCTCAAGTGTACGTTGCTGAGCTTCTTCAGCTGCTTTACGACGTACTGCTTCTTCAGTCGCTTTCAACTGAGCAGTTTGCTCTTCACGTGCTCTTTTTTGCTCTGGTGTTTCTGTTGGGCGAATAACTGGGGCTTTAATCACCTTGTCGCTATTACGCTTTTTCACCACAACAGCTGTTTTTGCTGGTGCTTGAGCCGCATTATCAGAAGTATGCGCTGCACGCATGGCTTCTAAAGTTGCATTGGCTTTTTGTTCAGCCGTATGACGTGCAGTTTGCTCAGCATCATTACGTACTTTTTGCTCGGCACGTACTTTTGCATCTGCTTCTACACGTGCTTTTGCTTCAGCTGCAAGTAATTCTGGATTTGGTTTAGCAAAAACTTGTTTCTTACGAACTTCAACATTAATGCTTTTTGCTTTACCTGAAGTACTTGTAACTTTAGCAGTACTCGTTGTTTTACGTTTCAACGCAATTTTTCCTGTGTTACCACTTTCCTGACCATGTACTTTTTTCAAGTGATTGACCAAAGTATCTTGCTGTTCAGTGGTAATAATGTCATCTGCTTTACGCTGTGGTAGACCTGCTTCGCGAACCTGCTCTAGGAGTTTCTCTACAGGACGTTCTACGCTGAGCGCTAACTCTTGAATCGACTTGTCCGTCATCTATTATCTCCTAGTTAAACCATGATTCACGTGCTTTCATGATTAACTGACCCGCTTTGTCATGACCTAAACCTTCGATATCAGAGATATCATCAGTTGCTTGGTCTGCCAAATCATCAACAGTAACCACACCACGCGCCGCCAATGCATACGCAATCTCAGTCGTCATACCTTCCATACCGAGAAGTTCTGCACTTGGCTCTTGAATATTTTCTTGCTGTTTCAATGCATCCGTCAAAGCAGCTTCTTTCGCACGACTTTGTAACAGTTCAACTAAATCCGCTTCAAGCTCAATTTCGTCGAATGTTTCAGCTGGTACATAAGCAATCTCTTCGAGTGAAGTAAAGCCCATTTCTACCAATGCCATTGCCAAGTCTTCCTCAATATCCAGACGTGTAACAAACATATCTAAATATTGTTGTGCTTCATTTTGCTGACGAGCACGATACTCTTCTTCTAACATCATGTCGAGTTTATAACCCGTCAATTCCGATGCTAAACGAACATTTTGTCCTTGCGAACCAATTGCACGCGCTAACTGATCATTGGTTGCAAAGATAATATCAGCACTACGTGCATCTTCATCCAAAACAATACCTGATACATCAGCTGGCTCTAATGCACTTGCAATATATTGCGCCGGGTCATCAGACCACACCACCACATCAATACGCTCACCGTTCAACTCTTGTTGCACCGCTTGGATACGTGTACCACGCATACCAATACATGCACCCACTGGGTCAATACGATGATCATTGGTTTTCACTGCAATTTTAGCACGAACACCTGGTTGACGAGCAGCCGCTTTAATTTCGATAATTTCTTCAGAAATTTCTGGAATTTCTTTTTTCATCAATGCAATCAGCATTTCAGGGCGTGCACGAGACAATAATAATTGCGCGCCACGACCCTCACGATTCACATTATACAAAATCGCATTGATACGTTGTTTAGGACGTAAAATTTCTTTGTGAATGGTTTCTTCACGCGCTAAATAAGCTTCGGCGTTGTCGCCCAGATCAATGATAAAGCCATCTTTCGTTTGCTTTTTCACTTCACCGTAGATCAACTCACCGACTTTAGACTCATAAGCATCCGCAACTAGTGCGCGTTCTGCTTCACGAATCTTTTGTACGATTACCTGTTTTGCAATTTGTGCGGCAATACGACCGAATTCAATTGATTCAACTTCCAACTCACGCACGTCACCGATTGACCACTGAGCAGGGTCTAAATCAGAAATCGCGTCTTGGCATGCTGGCATTTCATGATCTTCATCCGCAACCACAGTCCATTGACGGAAAGTACGGTAATCACCCGTTTTACGATCAATCTCAACACGAAGTTGAGCTTCTTCTGAACGTGTGCCTTCGTAAAACTTTTTCTTCGTTGCCGCAACAAGTGCTTGCTCTAACGCTTGGAAGATCGCTTCACGACTAACACCTTTTTCATTACTAACCGTTTCTGCAACGGTAAGAATTTCGCGGCCCATAAGTCACCTACCGATTTCTTATAAAATTAAGTTAATATTAGTCTTGATAGATTAAATTTGCTTTATCAATATTATTACTATCAATTTCAAGCACATGATTACCTTCAACTTCGACTTGAATCATTTCATTTTCTAAGTCTACAGAAAGCAATTTGGCTTGGAATTTACGACGGTTCTCGACAGCAGCAATTAATCGTAAAGCCACTTGTTGCCCGATATATGCAGGCAGTTGGTTCAATTGGAAAAATGGACGATCCCAACCTGGTGAAGAAACTTCTAAAGCATATTCACCCGAAATTGGATCATGAACATCAAGCATTGCACCCACTTGTTGCGTCACTAAGACACAATCTTGAACACCAATACCACGCCCGAGTTCAACTTCACCATCTTCTGTTAAGACAGGTTCAACATTCTCATCGACCGCTTTATCAATATAAATGCGTAATAAAGAACGTTTCCCTTGTGGCAGGAATTCAATTCCCCACAAATCTACACCGCACGCAGCTACAGCTGGCGCAATTAGATCATGCAATGCTTGAGATTTATTTGATAATTTCATTTACTCTCGTCGCTCTCATACGAGCCAATCAATCTTAACCGTATAGTGAAGCACGACTATTTGACCAATTGATGTCGAACAACTACACGATATAGCTAAACAACCAATAAAAAAGGGCGTAAATCGCCCCTATGTTACACAGAAAAGCAAAGCCCACTGTGCAAAAAGGCCCACCTTATTGTGAGCCTCTTTTAGAAACTTGGTAGCGGGAGCTGGATTTGAACCAACGACCTTCGGGTTATGAGCCCGACGAGCTACCAGACTGCTCCATCCCGCATCAACGTGCAAAAATTATATACAAATATGAAAAAAAGTCAATTTAAGTTTTTTCACATTTGCTTGATTAAGTTGCACCTTAATCAAATGGTAGCGGGAGCTGGATTTGAACCAACGACCTTCGGGTTATGAGCCCGACGAGCTACCAGACTGCTCCATCCCGCAACAATACAAACACTGCACACACCAAACTTACTGGTTATTAAGCTTGGTGCGGAAGGGGGGACTTGAACCCCCACGCCCGAAAGCACTACCACCTCAAGGTAGCGTGTCTACCAATTCCACCACCACCGCAGTATTGTGGGACGCATTCTATTCCCTTAAACGCAAAAAGGAAAGTGCTAATTCAACTTATTCAGTTGTTTTTGGTGCAGTTGGTGAAGTTTCAGGCGATGTTGCTGGTGCAGATGTCGATGTCTGAACAGTTTTTAAACTATACGCATCTGTCGTCTGTTTTTTAGCAAATACAGCGAGCGTTAAACTAGTGACAAAGAACAATGCGGTAAAAATCGCAGTTAAACGAGTTAAAAAGTTACCTGCACCTGAGGCACCAAAAACGGTAGCAGCACCGCCACCACCAAATGATGCTCCTGCTTCCGCACCTTTACCTTGTTGTACCAGAACCAAAGCAATAATTAAAATTGCTAAAATGATATGTACAACGAGTATAAAACTATACATTTCAATTCCTCGTTATTTGCTTTGTGCAAATGCTTTAGCAATTTGGTAAAACGATTGTGCATTTAAAGATGCACCACCGACCAAAGCACCATTAATATCTGGACATGCCGCTAATTCAACTGCATTCTCGGCTTTGACACTGCCACCATAGAGGATTGCCATCTCTGCACCGAATGTTGTGATTTGCTTCAAACCTTCACGAATTTTTGCATGCATCGCTTGAGCATCAGCTGGAGAAGCTGTCTTCCCTGTTCCGATTGCCCAAATCGGCTCATACGCTATCACAATATTTTGCCATTGTTCAGTTTTTACTACAGCTGCCATATCACAAATTTGTTGTAATACCACTTGTTCTGCTGCACCCTGTTCACGCTGCTCCAAGCTTTCGCCCACGCAATAAATGACAGTCAAACCAGCACTTAATGCATTTTGTAATTTGGCTTTTAAAATTTCGACATCATCGCCAAACAATTCACGACGTTCAGAATGCCCAATTAAAACAAATTCAATGCCACTGTCTTTTAACAGTTCAGCACTGACTTCACCCGTAAAAGCACCTGTACCTGCTACACGAGAAACATCTTGCGCAACAGTATAAATCGTTCTCGTTGCATCTTTAAATTGTGTCTGAATGCCGCTTAACGCGATTGCAGTTGGCGCAACACCAATATGACATTGCTCAGCTGCAATATCTTCCTGTTGTAATAACTGTTTAAATTCTTCTACTAATTGGAAAGCATTCGCATGCATTGGATTCATTTTCCAATTGCCAACAACCCAAGGAGTAATGCTCGAGTTCGACATACTTCGCCCACCCACTGTTAATTTCTCAAAAATGCTGCATATTTTACACGGATTTTTATAAAATTCAGTTTTTTCTTTTACTGGTATACAAATGACTAAAAATCATGAAGATCAGTAAAAATTGCTATTCTACCGTCATAATATTATGGTGGTTCAGTGTAAAATTTAAAGCTTGCCACAATTGAATTGATTTGATTATTGACAAGATTTGATTCAATTAAAGAAAATTAATTTGCAAAAAACTCGATCAGTTCAAAGTTTTCGCTATGAATCAAGGCAAAAACAACACTTTCTGTAGTAGTATTTTTGCATAACAAAAGTATAATTTTTAGAATACATATTATAAACATTTATTGTCATAAGGCGGACAGATGTCAGGATTACATACGTCTCCAAAGTTTTCGGGGTTTATTCGACGGTTGGTTGAAGATGGACACATGTCCACGACAACCATGCAAACCGCAATTGACGCGGCTAAAAAAGCACAACAAGACATCGTTGCACATCTGATTGAACAGCATCGTTTATCACCACTAACCATTGCTGAAACGATTGCAGCCGAGTTTGGTGAACCACTTTTCGATCTGGCTGTATACGATACCGCTTTGCTGCCGCGAGATCTGGCAGACAATAAACTCATTCAGAAGCATAAAGTTGCCCCATTACTACAACGTGGGCAAATTTTATATGTCGCGACCAGCAATCCAACCAATATTGAAGCATTAGATGCCATTCGCTTTAATACCAAACTCAATATTGAGCCCATCATTGTTGAGCACACAAAACTCGAAAAACTGATTGAACAGCAGTTTGGCGATTCGGGCAGTTTCGATTTTGGTGACAATGAAGACTTTGATCTCGACATTGATGTGAGTCAAGATCCAACCAAAGAAGAGGATGACGCGCCACAAGGTGATGAGTCTCCGATTGTCAAATATATTAATAAACTGTTGATTGATGCGATTCGTATGGGCGCCTCTGATTTACATTTTGAACCCTATGAAAAAATGTATCGAGTACGTTACCGTGTCGATGGTGTATTGCGTCAGATTGCCAATCCACCCTTACAAATGGCAACTCGTCTCGCCTCACGTTTAAAAGTCATGTCGCAAATGGACATTTCTGAAAAACGAATGCCACAAGATGGACGTATTAAACTTAAACTTTCCAAAACCAAAGCCATCGATTTCCGTGTCAACTCACTACCAACCTTGTTTGGAGAAAAGTTGGTACTCCGTATTTTAGATCCATCTAGCGCTATGCTTGGTATTGAAGCACTCGGTTATGAGGATGAGCAAAAAGCCTTATTTATGGATGCCCTAGATAAGCCACAAGGCATGCTCCTGATTACAGGTCCAACGGGTTCTGGTAAAACGGTCTCACTGTATACGGGATTAAATATTCTAAATACCGAAGATACCAATATTTCGACCGCTGAAGATCCAGTTGAAATTAACTTGGAAGGCATCAATCAGGTCAACGTCAATCCGAAAACAGGACTTACCTTCTCTGCAGCGCTAAAAGCGTTCTTACGTCAAGATCCTGACGTGATCATGGTCGGGGAGATTCGTGATCTGGAAACGGCTGAAATTGCGATTAAAGCAGCGCAAACAGGTCATATGGTGATGTCAACCCTGCATACCAACAGCGCACCAGAAACCCTAACCCGTTTACGCAACATGGGAGTTCCATCTTTCAACATTGCAACGTCTGTCAATCTGGTGATTGCGCAACGCTTAGCACGTCGTTTATGTGGACAATGTAAAGAAGCGATCGAGGTTCCCAAACAAAGCCTATTAGAACTCGGCTTTACCGAACAGGACTTAAATCACCCAGAATTCCAAATTTTTCAACCCGTCGGTTGTGCTGAATGTCGTGAAGGCTACAAAGGTCGTGTGGGGATTTATGAGGTCATGAAAGTCACACCAGAAATTTCTAGACTGATTATGGAAGATGGTAATGCCTTACAAATTGCAGCTGCATCAGAACAAGCAGGGTTTAATAATCTACGTCGTTCCGGTTTGAAAAAAGTCATGCAGGGTATTACCTCTCTGCAAGAAGTGAATCGAGTAACAAGTGAATAAAATTAATAAAAAGGATTAATAATCATGGCAGCTAAAAAAGCGCAAATGATGCCAACTTTTGCTTATGAAGGGGTTGACCGGAAAGGGGCAAAAATTAAAGGGGAATTACCAGCACGCAATATGGCTTTGGCAAAAGTCACTTTACGTAAACAAGGGGTAACCATCAAAAATATTCGAGAAAAACGTAAAAATATTCTCGAAGGCTTGATGAAGAAAAAAGTTACGACTTTAGATATCACCATCTTTACCCGCCAATTGGCGACCATGATGAAAGCTGGTGTTCCTTTGGTTCAGGGCTTTGAAATCGTGGCTGAGGGGCTTGAGAATCCGTCTATGCGTGAGGTGGTGCTCGGTATCAAAGGCGAAGTCGAAGGGGGTAATACCTTTGCTGGTGCACTAAAAAAATATCCACAGTATTTTGATAATCTATTTTGCTCTTTGGTTGAGTCGGGTGAACAGTCCGGTGCGCTTGAAACCATGCTTGATCGCGTCGCAATCTATAAAGAAAAGAGTGAGCTACTCAAGCAAAAAATTAAAAAAGCCATGAAATACCCAATCACAGTCGTTGTGGTTGCTGTGATTGTGACGATTATTTTGATGGTCAAAGTGGTTCCAGTCTTCCAAGATCTATTTAGCTCTTTTGGTGCTGATCTCCCCGCCTTTACCAAAATGGTGGTAGAAATGTCGAAATGGATGCAAGAATACTGGTTTATTCTGATTATCGTGATTGGTGCGATCATTGCCGCATTTATGGAGGCGAAAAAGCGGAGTAAGAAATTTCGTGACTTATTGGACAAAATGGCACTCAAAGCACCTATTTTCGGGGATTTGGTCTACAAAGCCATTATTGCACGTTATAGTCGTACCCTAGCAACTACCTTTGCCGCAGGGGTTCCGCTGATTGATGCACTTGAATCTACTGCTGGTGCAACCAATAACGTCGTTTACGAAGAAGCGGTGATGAAAATTCGCGAAGATGTCGCAACAGGCCAACAATTACAATTCGCCATGCGTGTTTCTAACCGTTTTCCGTCTATGGCGATTCAAATGGTCGCAATTGGCGAAGAGTCTGGTGCCCTAGATAGTATGCTCGACAAAGTTGCAACGCATTATGAAAATGAAGTGGACAATGCTGTCGATGGTTTAACATCCATGATGGAACCCCTCATTATGGCAATCCTTGGTGTTTTAGTGGGTGGCCTAGTGATTGCGATGTATCTACCAATCTTCCAAATGGGTTCTGTGGTCTAATATTTATGCAACAATTCCTTTCTTATTTTATTGACAACCCAGCCGCTCTTTATCTTGCGGTTGGGCTTTTTAGTTTATGTATTGGCAGTTTTTTAAATGTTGTCATTTTTCGTACCCCTCGTATGATGGAACAGGAATGGCAGCAAGAATGTCAAATGCTGTTACACCCAGAACAACCGATTATTGATCAGAGTAAACTGACTTTAAGCCAACCAGCCTCCACCTGTCCGAAATGTGACTCGCCTATTCGTTGGTATCAAAATATCCCCGTGATGAGTTGGTTAGCACTACGTGGGAAATGTGGCACTTGTCAGAATCCAATTAGTATTCGCTATCCATTCATTGAACTGTTGACCATGCTCTGCTCTTTGGTTGTTGTTGCCGTATTCGGTGCCACCATCCAAATGCTGTTTGGCTTAATTTTAACTTGGGTACTAATTGCCTTAACTTTTATTGATTTTGACACTCAACTGCTGCCTGATCGTTTTACCCTACCCTTAGCCGCTTTAGGTTTGGGAATAAATAGCTATGCGATTTATACGACAGCCAGTGCCGCAATTTGGGGTTATTTAATTGGTTTCCTGTGCCTTTGGATTGTTTATTATATTTTTAAACTGATTACAGGCAAGGAAGGTATGGGCTACGGTGACTTCAAACTCCTCGCAGCTTTAGGCGCTTGGATGGGTCCAATGCTACTGCCTTTAATTGTGCTACTCTCTTCAATGCTTGGCGCAATTATTGGTATTATCTTGATAAAAGTGCGCGGTGAAAATCAACCCTTTGCTTTTGGCCCATATATTGCGATTGCAGGTTGGATTGCCTTTTTATGGGGTGATCAGATTATGAAAGTTTATCTTGGTGGTTAATATGCGTTTTATCTTGGGAATCACAGGTGGTATTGGAAGTGGTAAATCTGCTGCAACCCAATGGTTTGAATCCCAAGGTATTACCGTGGTCGATGCTGATATCGTGGCACGAGAAGTGGTTGAACCTGGCCAACCTGCTTTGAAGTCGATTCAAGACGCTTTTGGGGATTGGGTCTTATTAGCCGATGGTAACCTAGACCGTCGTGCCCTGCGTGAACATATCTTTCAATTTCCAGAAGCACGTCAAAACCTAGAAAACATTACCCATCCGGCAATTCGTCAGTCGATTATTCAGCAATTACAACATGCTGAAAGTCCTTATGTAATTTTAGTCTCACCGCTTTTGTTTGAAACCAATCAACATCAATTGGTTCAGCATACCTTACTGATCGATGCTGACGAACAAACTCAACTACAACGTGCTGGGCAGAGAGATGGGCAAAGCGAAGAGCAAATCCGAAAAATTATTGCCGCACAAATGCCACGTGCCCAAAAACAGCAATTGGCAGATGATATCGTGATCAATGATGGACTATTAGAACATCTCCATCAACAGCTCAAACCCTTGCACTTCAGTTATTTACAACGAGCAGAACACGCTTGTTAATTTTGTTTCTGTTGTGCCAGTTTTGCCGCTAAAGTATCTTTACGCAGCCATCGCCATGGCTGTAAGGCACCAATACCCATCCCGATCAAGCCACACACAATCGCGGCATTGAGTGACTCATTTAACAAAGGGACTGCAACAATAGCTGCAATAAATGGTGCCAAGGTCACAATACTGCCTGTCTTAAATGCACCTAAGCGCTCAATTGCAGCCACATACGTCAACGTTGCCACGATCACCACCAAAACACCATGAAATAGCCCTTGAATCAATAAATGTACAGGTGCTGCATCTTGAAAATGCTTGGGAATAAACAAAAGATAAATCGGTAAATAAATAATCGCCGACCAAATCACCACGCCAGCTGTTGCATGCCAAGCAGATAATTTCCATTGTTTCAGCAATACCGTAAAAATCCCCCACCACACTGCACTGATAAAAAGTAGTAAATCTCCTATTCCCAATGCCGAAGCTTGATCATTCAGCATGAGATAACTCATCAGCATCAAAGCTGCCATCATAATCATCAAACTGAACCAAGTGTGTTTATCAAAAGGCTGCCTAAATAATACATAAGCAGCCACAGCGGTACACAAGGGAATACAACCATTGAGAAAAATAGCTGCATGCGCTGCAGGTGCATGTAAAAAAGCGTTATAGACTGTGAGACAATAAACCAAGCCACCGATCAGTGCCAAAATGATTGGACGTAAATCCCACAAAAATGCGAAATCTTTTTTATAGATTAAGACTGGGAGCAGAATCAAAGAGGCAATCGCAAAGCGCATTGCCACCAGATCCCAGACACTGACATGCCAATGTGCATTGAGGCGGGAAAAAATGGTAAATCCACCCCAAATACACATGGTAATAAAGACAAAGAAATAGCCTTGCTTACGGATGGTCATCTGAGTTTACATTGCCAACATTTGGCTAAATTATACAGCACTACGCTGACGACACGCCTCATAAAGTGCCATACCTGTTGCCACACTGACATTCAGACTTTGTAGATCACCAGACATTGGAATATAAACGGTATGATCACATTGTGACTGAGTAATTGGACGAAGCCCTGTATCTTCCGCCCCCATAACAATCACTACAGGACCTTTGAAATCACATTGTTGTATCGGCAATGCTTTCTCATCCAGCATCGTCCCAATTACACGGGTATGAGTGCTGTCTTTTAAATGCGCTAGGGTTCGAGCGAGGTTAGTGACTTGAATAAATTTCACTTTTTCAGCGCCGCCTGCTGCAACTTTACGTGCTGTCGGGGTTAAACTGGCTGAACGATCACGGGGAACAATCACCGCCTGAACGCCCATCGCAGCCGCTGTACGAATACACGCGCCCAGATTATGCGGATCAGTCACTTGGTCAAGTGCTAACAACAATGCATCTGGCGACTGTTGCATGATCTCATCCAAATCTTTTTCATTTAGGGTTGGATGTGGACGCACAGCGGCCACTACACCTTGATGAAATGGTAACCCTGCAAGCTTTTCTAAACTATCACGACTGGCTTTTTGTACACTGATACCAAACGGCTCTGCCAACTGCAAAATTTTTTGCAAACGTTGATCATCACGACCTTTCAATGTAAATAAAGTCAAAACGCGTTCAGGCTCCAACTCCAACAATGACTCCACTGAATGAACGCCATAATAATATTCGGGTTTTGCCATGAACGACCTCGTTTAGAAGCTCCTCCTTTATCAAGAGGATATTAGGGAATTTTAAAAAAATAAAAATCCTGCAAAGGAACTTTACAGGATTTTCTTTGAGCGTAGTGTACTCGATTTAAGAAGGAATAGGTTAACCTTCTAAATGGCAAACATAATCGAGTACTTCATCTGCTTCAATGTGAAACATGCTATTTCCAGGTACATAAAAAGACTGACCTGCGCGGAATAATTCACTTTCAGTGCTATCTGCGATTTTGACACGGCATTCACCAGAAATAATTTCCATACGCTCTGGAACATGTGTTTCGAACGTTAAAGCTTGTTCAGTAGGTAAAATAACCCCTAAAGTCTTTTTTGTACCATCTTCAAATTGTACAGTATGGCTAATACATGCCCCACCAAAATACACATTCGATTTCTTAATGACCGTTACATGATCAAATTGCACTGAACTCATGCGTACTCTCCAAATAATGCCGCATTTATATTAGATTATGCTGGACGTAGTTTAATTGTGCCGTGACAACTAATCAATCCATTTTCTAGGCTAAACATAGCAATTTTCATACCTGAGCCCAGATTAACAAAGTAAAGCTTTGTCTGGGCGCAAGTCGAACAGCTATGCTGTGAGTAAAGAGGAAAAACAAAGCGAAGCTTTGTCCGAGCGCAAGACGAGCAGCTTGGCTGCGAGTGGCGAGGAAAACGCTTCGCAAGGCTCGGGCGCAAGTCGAACAGCTATGCTGCGAGTGCGAAGATCAGCAAACATCACTAATGTTTACCTGAACGCAAGACCTTGCCCCATACATGGCTCATATGCTGCGAGTGAAGAGAAAAAACAAAGCGAAACTTTGCCCATGCGCACGACAAGCAACTTTTTACTGATCGCAGGAGCTAAGCATCAGACTTACCGCTTTTCTACCCATGACTCAGAAATACAAAGTGAAACTTTCCCTTAAACTTACAAACAACCAGCAATTCCTCAGTAAATCAGGAAAATCCTGTATTCCGCTCTTGTCGTCACTTTAAAACTTCTCTATCTTTAAGCAAAAGATTCCGTGCATTGGATGCGTTTATGCTCACCCATTTAACTTTAATTAATTTTGCACTCGCCGACCATCTGGCTTTAGACATTGAACAAGGTTTCAATGTGCTGACTGGTGAAACTGGTGCGGGCAAATCATTACTGTTAGATGCACTTTCAGCATGCTTAGGTGAACGTACTGATACCAATTATGTGCGTTATGGTGCAGACAAAGCCGATGTTACCGCCGTGTTTAGTTATCAGCCCAAAAGTGCGGAAGCACATTGGCTCACCGAACACGAATTGGATGATGATTCAGGTGAAATCCATTTAAGACGTGTGATTTTCGCCACAGGCCGCAGCAAGGCATGGATTAATGGGCGTCCGAGTAGTTTGGCTGAGCTGAAAGAAATCGGTCGTTTACTGGTACAACTCTATAGTCAGCATAGTCAGCAACAATTACTCGAACCACCCTATCCAAAACATTGGCTGGATCGTTATCATAATTTCGCAGAACCGTCTCATGCGGTGCGTGAAGCGTATAGCACATGGCAACGAAATATTCGGCAACACCAAGCTGCTTTAGATGCGCAAGCAACACGCATTCAAAAAATCCAAAGCCTAGAGTCTCAAATAGAAGAGCTTGAAGAGGTTATTCAAACCGATTATCGCGAAACAGAACAAGAATTTGATCGTCTCAGCCATCATGAACATATCATGCAGGACTGTAGTTATAGCCTCAATGTCTTGGATGAAGCGGAACAAAATATCACCCAAGAAGTTGCCTCAATCATTCGCCGATTAGAATCTCATGCAGGTCGTAGCGAACAGTTAGCCAATATTTATAACTCTTTGTTAAATGCACAAAGCGAAATAGACGATGCAACCGCAAGTTTGCGTCAGTTTATTGATCGTCAAAGCTTTGACCCTGAACGCATGGAACAGTTGAATGCAACCCTCGAAGTCTTTCATCGTCTAGCACGTAAACATCGTACTCAACCGGAATTACTGAAACAAGAATATGAAGCTTGGCAGCAAGATTTAGAGCAACTCCATCAACTTGAAGATCCAGAAACGCTCGCCGAACAAGTTGAAGTTTCCTATCAGGCATTTATACAAGCCGCGCAACATCTAGATCAAATTCGACGTGCGGCTGCAATTCCATTGGCGAAACAACTGACTGGGCAAGTTAAACCATTGGCACTACCTGAAGCACATTTTGAATTTAAATTTGAACCACAGGAGCCCAATGCAGAAGGTCTCAGCTTTATTCAGCTTCTCTTTACTGCAAATAAAGGGATTCCTCCGCAACCATTGGCACGCGTTGCCTCAGGTGGTGAGTTATCTCGTATTGCACTGGTAATGCAAGTGATGAATGCAGAGAAAACAGATGCAGAAGTGCTGGTCTTTGATGAAATTGATGTGGGGATCAGTGGCGGCACAGCAGAAGTGGTTGGTCGCTTACTGGCTGACCTTGCACAACACGTCCAATTATTGTGTATCACCCATCAGGCGCAAGTTGCGGCACAGTCTGATCAACATTTATTGGTTAAAAAACAACAGACTGATCCAGCCAGCAGCACCATCATCGAGTTGGGGGAAGAACAGCGTATCCTCGAATTAGCCCGCATGTCTGGTGGGGTCGAAATTAGCGAAACCACATTACAGCATGCACGCCAACTGCGTCAGCTTAAGTTCCAAACGGCCTAATTAAAGCGATAAAATTTCAGAAAAAGATTGGCGAAATCCGATTAACTCTTGTATGTTGATAAAAAGAACCTATATAGATAAATCAGCACAATACATTGATGGAGAATCGCCTAGGTGACGAAACAATATTTAACTCACCGTTGTCTCATCGCTCCACCAGACATGGCAGATGACTTTTTTGCCAATACAGTCATCTATATTGCTCGCCATGACGAAGACGGCGCTCAAGGCATCATTATCAACCGACCTTCAGACTTACAGATCAAAGAATTACTCAATGATTTAGAGATTGATGCAGATAACGTACATCCTCATGCTGTGTTGCAAGGTGGTCCATTGCGTCCTGAAGCTGGATTTGTCCTGCATACAGGTCAGCCGACATGGCATTCATCCATTGCGATTGGTGAAAATGTCTGTATCACCACCAGTAAAGATATTCTGGATGCGATTGCACATAACGAAGGTGTTGGACGTTATCAAATTGCCTTGGGTTACGCCAGCTGGAGTAAGAATCAGCTCGAAGAAGAAATGATACGGGGCGATTGGCTGATCTGTGAGTCGGATATGGATTTAATTTTTAATTTGCCTTATCACGATCGTTGGGATGCCGCTTACAAGAAAATTGGGGTAGACCGTACTTGGTTTGCTTCTGAGATTGGTCATGCCTGATATGCAAACACCCCAATCCATCATGGCTTTTGACTTTGGTACCCAAAAAATGGGGATGGCGATGGGCCAATCCACGATTGAAAGTAGCAATCCTCTGCCATTATTCCCGATGAAAGATGGTATTCCAGACTGGGATAAATTATTAAAGATTGTCAAAGAATGGCAACCCAATTTATTTATCGTGGGTTTACCACTGAATATGGATGATAGTGAATCTGAGCTCTCCGCTCGAGCACGAAAATTCGCCCGTCGTTTACGCCACCAAACCAATATTGAAACCTGGATGGTGGATGAACGTCTGACTACGCGCGAAGCAAGGGAAGAACTCGAATTTTATCAAAGTAAAGGTCAGGCAAAACGTTTATCGGCTGATAGCTTTGCAGCGGCGCTATTGATTCAGAGCTGGTATCGCGACCCAGCTGGAATTACACCTTAAGGCAAATCCCCTCATAACCTTCAATCGCCTAGTGCTATGCATATCATTAGGCGATTATGTAAAACTCAAAGTAATCTTCACGAATAAAATAATATTTTTAACCTTAATTGAATTACTTTTCGATAATTCTGACGGTGGCTGTACGTCCAGAAACAAAGGCCAACGGATTTTGCGGTTGCTCATCCAATACAATTTTCACAGGCACACGTTGCGCCAAACGCACCCAACTAAAAGTTGGATTCACATTGGCCAATAAATTCGAGCTACCAGAACGTTCACGATCTTCAATCCCGCTTGCGATGCCTTGTACATGCCCACGAATACGTTGCTTATCCCCCATCAACTGTACCGTTGCAGCATCACCCACATGAATACGGTTCAGTTTGGTCTCTTCAAAATAACCCACGACATAGAGCTGATGACGGTCTAATAAAGCGGCAACTGCCTGTCCGACCTTCACATAATTACCAACCCGCAAATCAAAATTCGATAAGGTGCCATCCGCGGGTGCAACCACTTCTGAACGATTCAAGTTCAGTTGAGCCAAATGTAAATTGCTATTTGCCACTTCAATCAACGCTTGTTGCTGTTGGATGGCGGCATTGGCCTGCTCAATATTAGCGGTGAGCTGCTCACGCTCAGCCACAGCTTGATCGCGAGTCGCAAAAACCTGATCTTGTTCTTGCTTAGAAATCGCACCATCCATCAAGCTGGCATAACGTGCTGCATTTTTCTCAGCCAGTTTCATATTGGCTTCAGTTTTCACTAAGCTCGCTTTCGAACCTGCTAAATTTGCATGTGCTTGCGCTAAACCTGCTTTGGCTTTGGCAATATCTGACTTGGCTTGCTCAACATCCAAAGCCTGACGTGCCACATCAATCTTGAACAGAACCTGCCCTTTTTTTACCGTCTGGTTATCTTGTACCAAGACTTCAGTCACCAAACCATTCACATCAGAAGCAACCTGAATCACATCACCACGGATACGCCCATCACGTGTCCACGGTGCTGCATTGTAGTAATTCCATAAATGCACGATGGTGTAAACGGCAATCACAACTGCAACCAGCAATACAATTGGACGTATAACTTTTCTTACATCAAATGCATTCATGTTTATGACCTCTACCACCTTTCTTTAAATCATTAAATTTTAGCATCAGCATTTCGTCCAAGACCTCAGGCCCACAGCCAAACAAACAGGCAATGCACCAGTAGCATCAAACCCAAGTAAAAGCACAAATTGAAAATACTGGGCAATGCAATCCAGCCCTTGATGACCAAACGATCAACTAAGGGACTGAGTAGCTTAAACAGCAGATAAGCAACAATGGCTTGTACCAAAAGGATTGGGATATAAACCCCATAAAGATTCATTTCACCCATGAGATACCCCTAAACCAGATCTTTCCAAATACATCTGTTCTATTGAGACATGACCAATACTTTCACAAATATTATTCAGTGAAATTAACAATCGCTGCCGTAATTGCACATCTTCAATCTGTTGAGAGATGTCTTGCAAAGCTTCAATTTGTTGCACAATTTGCGTAGGAAAATGATGAATGGACAGTTGCTTTTCTTGGGTTTGAAAATAATCTGCCAACTGCTGTTGTAACTGGTTCAAGCCATTTTGTAGTTCCAACAATTGTGGCAATTTTTGGCTAATTTCTTGCAAACGGACTAAATCAACAATCGAACTACTTTCAACCAATGCATTTTGAATCGCCGTTTTCACGTCTGGGTTCTGTACCATCTTGGTATTTAATACCCCGACACGGTCCAACATACTACGTAAATGAATTTTAAAATCAGTGCCATAAGACAGATGCAAAGCTTGGCGCATCGCTTGGTAATGCAAAGCTAAAATTCGCGTGGCGCTGGTATCTGGTGAAACAGCACGGACCAAATCAATCACAATCAGGGACACTAAAACGCCTAACACCATGGCAAAGGAACTATCCAGATAAGAAACTGCATCCATCGTATATTTGTTGTGTAGGTTCAGCCCCATCATGGTATTAATCCCAAGTACCATTCCTACAGGCATCAGCATTTGATTGGCCATCATGGTCACAGCAACAAGGAATACCGGAAATAGCACCAGTGCCAATTGCCAGAAATGAGTAATATGCGGGAAGATTCCGAAAGCATAGATAAAAACTAAACCCGCCGAGACAATACTGCCCCAAATAAAAATACGTAATACAGGTACAGGATTATCCAAGGCCGTTAAGATACAGGCAGTAATCGCCCCCATTTGAGCCATCATAAAGCCCGCTTTCCAACCCGAAAGAATCCATGCTGCGGTCACAATAAAGGTAATCAACACCGCACTGATGCCGCCACGAACGGCAATGCCATGATCCCGATGCAAACTCGGATACTTGGTGGTAATGGCAGTAATTTCAGTTGGAATCTCTTTATTCCCTTGCTGAATCTGCTGCCAAATCAATTTCACTGCCAGCATATTGGCAATAAAATGGCGAACATCCATCTTCAATGCACCCAATACAATTTGTTGTTCAGCTGTGGCTTGAGCAATCAGCTCGGCAAAATTTTCTTCGAACTTTATGGGTAAACCCTGCAAATCACTGGGTTGAACAATGCGCTCTTGCTTTAAAAAAGCCAATGTATCTTGACGGATACGATTTAAATGCGGCCTAAGATTGCTCATTTGCATTTGTTCAAGTTGTTTCACCCGTTGCGATAAAGCCACCAGATTGGCCACCACCAATGAAACCTGATGCAGCATTTCCTGCAAGGTTTTGGTCATGCCCTTTAACTCACCTTTTTCATAAGCCAAATGTACCGCCAAGGCATGAATATCTGCGGTATCACGGGTAATTACCGACAAAATTTGCGTATCGTTTTCTGGTGTTTCTTGAACAGTAATCAGCTTTTCAAAAGTACTTTCCAGATCATTCAGGGTTTTATTGACCCGCTGTTTAATCATTGCACCGACATGCACAGGGAAAAAGGTTGCTGACACCACAGCAGTTGAAATCACCCCCACGGAAATTTCAAGCACACGCGCCAAGGCAATATCAAAAATATTATAGGTATCAATATAGGTAATCGCGTTATAGACAATCATGGCGGTTGAATAACCCGCTAGCATGAATACATAACTACGTGGTGTACGGTCGAGCAAAGAGACATAGAGTGCAAAGCCCACCCACAAGGACAAAATAATGGTAAACAGCCAAGGGGTATTAATAAAATGGGGGGTGAGAAACAAGGCAATCATGGCCCCTGCTACTGTTCCTACCAAGCGATACACACATTTTGAAGACACCATACCCGAATAGGGACTGGCAATAATCAACACTGTACCAATCGACCACATCGGATTAATCAAATCCAATTCAAACGAAATAAACAGTGCCAGCATACCTGCTACAAATGTTTTGCAGGCAAAGATGAGGTCAAGTCGACTCGGTCTAAAAGCCAACAGCTGTTTAAATAGCATGAATATGTCTCAGTTAAGCGTCAGTTTAATCACGCATGCCATCACTAAAAAAGTGACAAACTGTCCAGACTGACTTGAAAACATTCAGATCAGGGCAAGTGCGATGAGTGAAACTGGATATAAGGAGTGATCTGCAATACTTAGCATTTTTAGGTGTTTTCACCTAAAAATAATTATCCACATAAGACATTGCATAGCTTATTTTTTCAAAATCGAGTAAATTAGTCAACATAAATTATCACCATTTGATAATTTTTCATTTTAATTTAAAATAATCACAATAAAATTTATCATTTTTCTCAGTATTCACCCTAAACGATTGATCTCGGCTGATCAGATTTAAAAGTACATACACGACCTTTCGCTTTTCTGTTATAAAGCAATAAAAGTTCGGTTTTCACGTTATTTTGTAAGGAGTAGGCGTCCCATCATGGCAATTTCGAGTTTTGGTAAAATTCTTACTGTGCTGGATTTATTTTCAGTTTCACGTCCGATTATCAATGTCGATATCATTTGTGATGAGCTTGCGCTATCCAAACCTACCGCCTATCGTTATCTCAAAGAACTGGTTTCGACGGACATCTTAAAACGGATTAGTGGCACATCGGGTGACTACACGCTCGGCTCTAAAATTGCGGTTTTAGATTATATTTCTCACAGCACTGATCCACTGATTCAAATCAGTATTCCCTTTATGCGCGATATCGTGGAACGTACCGAACTGTGCTGCTTATTAACCTATTTAAATCATGATTATTGTATCGACCTACATCATGAGACCTTTAAAGATGCCGAATTACTTTCTTTTGGCCGAGGTTGTCCACGACCCGTCTATATCGGTGCTTCGCCCAAGATCGTGATTGCACATTTAAGCAAGCAACGTATTCAAGCCTATTATCAGCAGTTTTCAAAAGAATTGGCGCAAGTCGGATTTGCACAAACTCCGGATGAGTTCATCCAACACATGCGGAAAATCAAAAAACAGGGATTCTACTTATCCCAAGGTGAAATCGATCCTCAACTGTGCAGTTTGTCCGTGCCGATTCGTTTCTCCAACAAAGAAGCGCCGATTGCGCTCACATTAGTGGCTTCAAAGAATCGTTTTGACTTCATCAACATTCAAAAGTTAATTGAAATCTTGCAAAATAATGCGACTCAAATTGAACATAAATTTGCAACACTGTCTGAGAACCAAGGCACCCCTATTTGAGAATATTAAAAAACATTTACATTTTACATGGTTGTAAATTCCAGCAAATTCTCATATGATGATTATGTTCTTCAGCATACTCTCCCAAAAGAGCATGGCTTTCCTCAGAGAACTAAGCTCATCGTTGTATGGGCTTTTTTCTTGTCTAGCCATTCATCAGACAATAAAAAAGCCCTCTTTATAGAAGGCTTTTTAAATATTAGCTTTGTAATACGATTAAGGCTGTTTTAAGTACGGCCATGCTGCTTTCAAATAAATAAACATCGACCATAGGGTGAGAATAACTGCGGCATACAGTAAAGCATAGGCCCATATTTCCAATGGCTTCCAGTTCAATAAGAACACACTAATCGCAATCATTTGGAAAGCTGTTTTGTATTTTCCAACAGTTGAAACCGCAACACTGGTACGAGCACCTAACTCTGCCATCCACTCACGTAGCGCAGAAACGGTAATCTCTCGCGAAATAATTACAATCGCAGCAAAAGCCATTGAAATATTCGGCTGCCATTGCACCAATACAATCAGTGCTGCTGCAACCATCAACTTATCTGCTACTGGATCAAGGAACCGCCCAAAAGCAGAGCTTTGATTTAAAGTTCGTGCCAAATAGCCATCCAACCAATCTGTCACCGCAGCCAGTACAAATACCGCTGTCAGTATCAGATGACGCATCATTCCCCCATGATGCTCAGCAATTCCAATTGCCGGTGGCCAATAAGCAATCACCAAGAAAACAGGAATTAGGGCAATACGTGCCAAAGTTAAAATATTAGGAATGTTCAGGATTTGCCCTGTACTCATAAACACCGCCATGTTGTTCGCATCAAATATGCATGTCGCACAAAGGATGTGCCGAGATTATCCATGTGTAAGCAACTTTATACGAAATGCACCGCAGTGTCGACTAGGCAAAAACAGCAACTGTCTGTCTAAGTACCGCAATTAAGCGGTTTTCACGATCCCAGATATACGCATATTCCGTTGAATAACCATGTTCTGCATATTCAGTCACGACTTTGTATTTAAACCAATCTTGAATTTGATCCACAATCGGCTGCAAATAGGTAATCTGCCAGCTCAATGAGCTCGCTGGTGCAGGCGTTTTAAACATTGGCAAAACCCCAGGTGGCCAGACATCCATGAGTGCAAACAGATCTGCCAATTGCATTTTACGGTTTGAGTGCAAACTAGGTGCAAACCGCCCCCAGCCACCAAAATCAGGAACCTTACTGCCTGCCATTGGATAACTCCCTTCTGCCCAACACAATTCAAATTGCTGTAAACATTCGGGCATTAACCCCTCAATATAGAAGGTTTTATCCAGTTGTTCAGCTGTTGGATAGTCAGGAACTGTAGGTAAGTTCTGCACATGAATCCGCGATTCACGTTGTAGGCCAAAACTGGCCACCAAAATACTTTGTACCGCATCATCCTGCCAGAGTCGGATTTCTAAAGTCGTGACTGATTTTCCTTCACGTAATATTTCAGCACTGAGTCTGGCCCGCCCTTGTTGCACAGGGCCGACAAAAGTGATGTTACAACTTAATAGTTGTTTTGCTGCATCTTGTACCGTACTCAGCGCCTTTTGAATCATCAGTCCGGCAATCAACCCGCCAAACACCGTACGGCCTTGTAGCCAACCTGATGGAATATCGATCCATTCTTGTTGTTCAACCTGTTGATAGAGCGGAAGCAAGGACATCATTTTTCCTTCATCATCGAAATACGCTATCTTTGAATGTTTTTCGCCATTTGTGAATGATCGTTTACACCGCAATCTTGAGAAGATTTAGTCAATCGGTCAAATTACTCATGTAAGATTTTATAAATCGTCCGCGCCAGAACCTCTCCTAGCCCTGGTACTAACATCAACTCTTTTTCCGATGCTCTGAGTACCCCTTGTATCCCACCAAAATGCGTCAATAAATCACGACGGCGCTTTGGCCCAAGTCCGGGAATGGCTTCTAACACAGAGCTACTGCGACGTTTATCCCGTTTAGCGCGGTGTTTGGTAATCGCAAAACGATGCGCTTCATCACGCACCTGTTGAATCAAATGCAAGGCTTTATGGTCTTCAGGCAATTGAATCTTAGTACCATCGGTAAAATGTAGTGTTTCCAATCCTGGCTTACGACCTTCACCTTTAGATACCCCGATCATAAAGGCATCCAGCTCTAGCTCTTGCATAACCTCCATCGCCATATGCAATTGCCCTTTACCTCCATCAATTAATAGAAGATCAGGCAACATATTCTTTTTATAGCGACGGATCAGGGCTTGCCGCATTGCAGCATAATCATCGCCCCCCGTAATATCCTGAATGGCAAATTGACGATAATCGCGCTTTCGTGACCCGCCCTGATCGAACACCACACAGGAAGCAATTGGTGCTTCACCCATGGTATGACTAATATCAAAGCATTCAATCCGATCAATCGGACGTCCCACCACCTGTTCAAGCTGGTGAAAGCGTTCGTTCAGTTCTAGATGATTACTGAGTTTGCCTTTAATTGCATGCTGCACATTCATTTGTGCCAGTTCCAACCACTCGGCACGGGTTTCACGCACTTTCTGCTTGATCTGTACCTTTTTATTAAAGGTCTGCTGTAAGCCTTCTTCCAATTGCTGCTGGTCGGGCACATTGACATTCACGATCAGCTCTGTCGGTACTTCATCAGCGACTTGGAAATAAAAGTTCGCCATAAAATCACTGAGCATTTGTCCTAAATCATCACCCAACATATCAGGGAAATAACTTTTCCCTCCCAGCATCCGTCCATTGCGCACATACATAATCTGGACACAGGTCACCCCTGCTTGATAAGCAATTGCCAGAATATCGGCTTCACCTTTAATTTTAAACACGGCTTGCTGTGCCTGTACTTCACGAAGCAAAGCCAAACGATCTCGATAGAACACCGCCTTTTCAAATTCCAGTGCTTCAGCCGCCTGTTCCATTTTCCCAATCAGTTCTTGATTCAGCTCTTTGGTATCACCTTGTAGAAAACGGATGGAGTTATCGACATCTTCTTTATAGTCTGCTGGGCTAATCAGGCCGACACAAGGCGCTGTACAGCGTTTAATTTGGTATTGCAGACACGGACGTTTGCGCTGTGAAAAATAGCTGTTCTCACATTGGCGTACATTAAACAGCTTCTGTAACACCAACAAGGTATCGCGCGCGCTATAAGCACTTGGGTACGGCCCAAAAAACTTACCAATTTGATGCTTGCCTTTGCCTCGTCCACTGGCAATCCGAGGATAAGGCTTGTCTGAAGAAACAAAGATATAGACGTAGGATTTGTCATCCCGCAACATAATGTTATAAGGCGGACGATGCAGCTTAATCAGGTTTTGTTCAAGCAATAGCGCTTCTGTTTCGGAACGCACCACCAAGCTTTCAATATCATAAATACGGGCAACCAAGGCCTGCGTTTTCGGATGCTCAATGGTTTTAACAAAATAGCTTGAGACACGATTTTTTAGATTTTTGGCTTTGCCCACATACAATAACTCCCCATCTTTACCTAGCATTTTATAAACGCCAGGTAACTGAGTCATATGCGCCAGTATTTTTTCAATGTGTTCTCGAGCGTTTGGGTTCACGACATGCCTATTCTCTCTATTTACATCACATGATGTGATGTTTGCTTAATTTTTTTCAAGCTTTAAATGTGAATATCGTGTAAGAGCCAAGTTTATAAGTGATTTAATGCTCGGAAAGCGTTTGATTTAAGGCCTTGCAAAATGCCTGCTGATCTTTAGGCGAAATCAAAATATGACTTGCAACCCCATCTTTCTGATAATCAACTCGCAAACGATCCAAAGATAAAGCAGGAGATGAAATTAAATTATGACTTGTCGAGATTTTAGTAATATCTGAATGATTGATCTGCCACTTGAATAACATCGAACGAATCGTTAAGTGCTGTTCGGTCACAATATAACGCGTATTGAAAATCGGCCACCATAATATAGCAATCGTCAGAAAATATAGGGCGGCATGTTCAGGATATTGCTGCATGGTGCCTTTCACATACATCGTCCATAAGAATTGCAGTAACAAGCCTGTCGTTGCAATTACTACACCCCAGAACCACCAATCAATTTTAGAACGAAACGTTTGCATAGATTTTCAAAGTGAATTGTTATGAATTAAAAATATTCTAAGCCAAATCCCATAAAAAAACGCCCTTTCGGGCGTTGATGTTATTCAAACTTAAAAAACATAAGGACGAATAAAAATGAGGAAGAATAGACCGAGCATGATGAACCACTTCAAAAAGTAATACAGGGAACGGTTCGATTTCTTCAAAGCTTTGGCTTTAATACGAATCTGGTAAATATAACCAAATGCTTTGTTTAAACCACCTGTTTGGTCACCTGCTTCATTAGGCGAACTCGCAGCTGTCATCACACTTTTACCAAACCAGTGATTAAACTTCTCCATAAAGCGAGTCTTTAATGGACGCTCTACATCTGCGAAGAAAATAATGCGGTTTTGGTCTGTAGTATTTTCAGCATAGTGGATATAGGTTTCATCAAAAACCACACTCTCACCATCACGCCAAGAATAGCGCTCACCATCGACATCGATAAAGCAGCGATCATCATTCGGTGTGATTAAACCTAAGTGATAACGCAATGAACCTGCATACGGGTCACGGTGACGAACCAAACGGCTATCTGGTGCCAGCTCAGTAAACATCGCTGCTTTAATCGTTGGTAATGTCTTTAACAAAGCGGTTGTTTTTGGACATAGTTCGGCCGCTGATGGATGTGCCGAGTCGTACCATTTCAGATAGAACCGTTTCCAGCCTGTTTTAAAGAATGAGTTAAAGCCTAAGTCATCATAGCTACTTGAAGCTTTAATACCACCTTTGTCGTACAAAGCTTTAGCTTCATCACGAATCATTTCCCAATTTTCATCCAGCACTTTTAAGTCCTGAAAATGTTGAGTGTCGATATACGGTTGATTCGGTACTTTGGAAAACATGTACATTAAAAAGTTAATGGGTGCGAGAATCGTAGAATGGTCAAAAAACTGACGATAAAACGAATGCTTTACTTTACCACGGCGCTGAATATACAAAGCCGAAATGATAAAAATCGCTAATATGATCCACTTAATCATAGATTACTCTATCTTCTTAGCTGAAAACCAAATGCTCAGTTTGATGAATCAAATCTCAAAATCGCACTCAAAATAAGCTTGCTATTCTAGCAAATTTGTCCACTTAAATACCAATTAGCTTACCTAAATCGGACAAAGCCCTTTTCAAATTCCCCATCACAATCAAAGAGTAAACACTCTATTTCGCTCGAAAAATTTATTTTTATTCATGATTTAGCAATTCAAGTCTAAGCTTACAATAAATTGATGACCCTAGCGTCACGGCTTGATACAACTTGTTATGTCCTTTTTGGATATAGTTATCGTAAGATTAGCGAAGCTTTTTTGTGTGCTGAACTGCACACACGCTTTATGACATCCACTCAGAATCCTCCACAACAAGGGAGATCAGGCATGATCCACGCTGGCAATGCCATTACCGTCCAAATGCTTGCGGACGGAATTGCAGAATTCCGCTTTGACTTACAAGGTGAGTCGGTTAATAAATTTAACCGTGCAACCATCGAAGACTTCCAAGCAGCGATTGCTGCAGTGAAAGCCAATAACGATATTAAAGGCTTAGTTGTTACCTCTGGCAAATCAACATTCATCGTTGGTGCTGATATCACTGAATTCGGCCAAAACTTCGCTGCGGGTGAACAAGCGATTGTTGATTGGCTTATGCCTGTACACGAAATCTTCAACAGCTTTGAAGATTTAGACCTACCTAAAGTTGCTGCGATCAATGGTACAGCGCTTGGTGGTGGTTTTGAAATGTGCTTGGTGTGTGACTATCGTGTGATGTCAGAACAAGCGCAAGTGGGCTTACCAGAAATCAAATTGGGTATCTACCCTGGTTTTGGTGGTAGCGTACGTTTAAGCCGTTTAATCGGTATCGACAATGCCGTTGAATGGATGGCAATGGCGAACCCGAAAAAACCTGCTGCTGCACTGAAAGATGGTGCTGTAGATGCAGTTGTTGCTGCTGACAAATTACAAGAAGCTGCTGTTGACCTCGTTAAACAAGCCATTGCTGGTCGTTTGAACTGGAAAGCAAAGCGTCAAGAAAAATTAGATGCAATCAAATTGAATCCACTTGAACAAATGATGGCATTCAATACGGCGAAAGGTGCGGTCCTTGCGAAAGCAAACCCTGCTCAATACCCTGCTCCAAAATTATTACTTGATTCTTTACAAGCTGGTGCAAGCTCAACACGTGATGACGCGTTAAAAGCAGAAGCACAAGGTTTTGCAAAAGCAGCGATTACGCCACAAGCAGGTGCATTGATTGGTTTATTCATCAATGACCAAGTGGTGAAGAAAACTGCGAAGAAATATGAGAAAGGTGCTCACCCTGTTAACCAAGCTGCTGTATTAGGTGCGGGTATCATGGGTGGTGGTATTGCTTACCAAGCGGCAAGCAAAGGCACACCAATCATTATGAAAGACATTGGTAACCCACAACTTGCACTCGGTATGAAAGAAGCGAATGGCTTGCTGACCAAGCAAGTTGAACGCAAAAAAATGAAACCTGCGCAAATGGGTGAAACACTAGCTCGCATCCGTCCAACTTTAAGCTATGACGAGTTTAAAGAAGTGGATATCGTGATCGAAGCCGTGACTGAAAATCCAAAAGTCAAAGAAATCGTACTTGCTGATACTGAAAAGCATGTTCGTGAAAACACGATCATTGCATCTAACACATCAACAATTTCAATTACACGTTTAGCGAAAGCATTACAACGTCCTGAAAACTTTGTTGGTATGCACTTCTTCAACCCAGTACACATGATGCCACTTGTAGAAGTGATTCGTGGGGAAAAGACTTCTGAAGAAGCGATTGCAACAACTGTTGTTCTTGCTCAAAAAATGGGTAAAACACCAATCGTTGTCAACGACTGCCCAGGTTTCCTCGTAAACCGTGTGTTGTTCCCTTACTTTGGTGCATTTGACCTTCTTGTCAAAGATGGTGCAGATTTCCAACAAGTTGACAATGTGATGGCGAAATTCGGCTGGCCTATGGGTCCTGCATACTTGATCGACGTTGTTGGTATCGATACAGGTGTTCATGGCGCAGAAGTGATGGCTGAAGGTTTCCCTGACCGTATGAAGCCAGACTACAAAGGTTCTATCGAAGCGATGTACGAAGCAAAACGTCTTGGTCAAAAGAATGACGTTGGTTTCTACAAATACGTGTTAGACAAGAAAGGTAAGAAAGCGAAAACTGTTGATCCAACAGCATATGAAATCATTGCACCTTTCGTGACTGGCGAAAAACGCGAGTTTGACAACCAAGAAATCATTGACCGTATGATGCTTGCTTTCTGTAACGAAACAGTTCGTTGCTTAGAAGACAACATCGTTGCAACTGCTTCTGAAGCAGATATGGCGATGATCATGGGTGTAGGTTTCCCTCCATTCCGTGGTGGTCCATGCCGTTATATCGACCAAACAGGTGTTGCTGAATACGTTGCGCTTTGCGACAAATATGCACACTTAGGTAAGGCTTATGAAGCGCCACAAATGTTGCGTGACATGGCTGCTAACAACACAAAATTCTACGGTTAAGGAGCGACGTGAATGGCTACTTTAAATCCACGTGACGTTGTGATTGTTGATGGCGTTCGTTCTGCCATGGGCAAATCACGTAACGGTATGTTCCGCAATGTACGTGCCGACAGTTTATCTGCTGAATTAGTACGTGCACTTGTTGCTCGTAACCAGTTTGATACCAACGAAGTTGAAGATGTAATCTGGGGCTGTGTCAACCAAACTTTAGAGCAAGGTATGAACATTGCTCGCAACATTGGTTTATTGGCTGATATTCCAAAAACTGCTGGCGGTCAAACAGTAAACCGTCTTTGTGGTTCTTCAATGCAAGCAATCCACACGGCTGCTGCACAGATTGCAACTAACCAAGGTGATGTATTCATCATTGGTGGTGTTGAGCACATGGGCCACGTCGGTATGATGCACGGCATCGACCTTAACCCAGAAGCATCTAAACACTATGCGAAAGCATCGAACATGATGGGCTTAACAGCTGAAATGTTAGGTCGTATGAACGGTATCTCTCGTGAAGAACAAGATGCTTTCGGTGTTGAATCTCACCGTCGTGCTTGGGCTGCAACACAAGAAGGTCGTTTCAAAAACGAAATCGTGGGTGTTGAAGGTCATGATGCCAATGGCTTCAAAATCCTTTGCGACGTCGATGAAGTGATTCGTGCTGATGCCAACCTTGAAGCATTCAAGGCATTGAAACCAGTGTTTGATCCTAAAGGTGGTTCAGTCACAGCAGCAACTTCTTCTGCTCTTTCTGACGGCGCATCAGCAATGTTGCTTATGTCTGCTGAACGTGCTCAAGCATTGGGTTTAAAACCACGTGCCGTGATTCGTTCAATGGCAATTGCAGGTTGTGATGCTGCGATCATGGGTTATGGTCCAGTACCAGCAACTCAAAAAGCGCTTAAGCGTGCTGGTTTAACCATGGCGGATATCCAAACCATCGAGTTAAACGAAGCATTTGCTGCTCAAGGCTTATCAGTGATGAAAGGCCTAGGCGTTTATGACAAACAAGACATCATCAACTTGAATGGTGGTGCGATTGCATTGGGTCACCCATTGGGCTGTTCAGGTGCGCGTATCACAACAACCTTGTTGAACGTGATGGAACAACAAGATACACAAATCGGTCTTGCGACGATGTGTATCGGTCTTGGTCAAGGTATCGCGACTATTATCGAACGTGTTTAATCGACACTAAGATAGAAAAATCCCCGCACTAAGCGGGGATTTTTATTTATTCAATCAGACAACTTAATAAGGCTGTTTAAAACCTCTTAGCCCATCTTGGATTTGTTGTTGTAATCTCAAAATATCATCAGCATTAATCTTGACCGTACCATTACGAATCCCATCAATATTATTTCGATTAATATTCAAAGGTTCCAGCATTTTAAAAATACCATTACTTGGGTCAGAAGACTGAAAACCTGAAGCAACTGCTAAGATATATTGCTGTAAAATAGGAGAATACTGAGACAAGTCTGGTTGCGCTGCCATCGGTTGATAATTGATGACCACTGGATTTTCACTCACGCCTGAATTCTGCATGTCATTATGCATTTTATAGACATAATGTTGCAGCGCCTGACGGACTGGCTTGTCTTCTTGAAAGGGAACAAAACCCACTTCTTCACGTAATTCAGATTCAGCCATGACCCGAATGGTCGGCAATGAGGTCACTTCATCATTTGCCTGTACGACAGGTATGCCCATAAAAGCCAATACAGTGATCAGGGCGGATCGTTTAAGAAAATTCATCTCTTGCTCCAAACATCCCTCATCCATAAGAAGATAATGAGTTAAATAAAAGCATCTAAGAAATAGGCTACAGCAAAGTGATGTTTGATTCAGTATAGGTCGGATAAACGGTAAATCTCCTTTAAATTATGAGATATCTACCTACCGGAAAGATGTTGAATTAATGCAAAATCTAAGGGTGCTTTAAACTAAATGAGACTCCACTAACTATGGGTTTCCTCTTCATCATCACCTTCAAAAGTCTTGGAAATTTTTTCGATATTGAGACTCTTGGCCATCGCATCAAAAATATTTTTATACACCCCTTGTTGCTGATAAAGCTGATGATGCTCACCATGTTCCACAATCCTGCCGTCCTGCATCACATAGGTATAATCCGCATCAATAATTTGTGACAGACTATGTGAAATGATAATTACAGTACGACCTTGCTTGATCTCATCCAGACTATGTTTGATCTGTTCAGTTGCAATCGCATCCAGACTCGCAGTCGGTTCATCCAGAAAAATAATCGGTGGATTTTTCAGGAACATGCGGGCAATCGCAATACGCTGTTGTTGTCCACCCGACAATAATAGTGCATCGGATTGATAGGCCAACGGCAATTTGAGAATCTGCTCATGAATCGAGGCTTTCTTCGCAGCTAGGATGATTTCATCCTGCGTCGCATCCATCTTACCGTAGCGGATATTCTCCTCAATCGTGCCCTGAAAAATATGATTCTTTTGCAGGACTAAGCCAATATGATCACGTAGATATTGGGTATCTATCTCGGTCAATGAACTTCCATTCAGTAGAATTTCTCCAGACTGAGGTAAATAAAATTTATCTAGTAGACTAATTAAGGTTGATTTACCTGCACCCGACAAACCCACCAACGCGGTAATCTTATTCGGCTGAATGGTGAGGTTGATGTCTTTCAGCGCATGAAAACCATTGGGATAGAAAAAATTCACCTGCTTGAGTTCAAACTTGCCAGTTAATGGCTGTGGTTTCAGTTGCCCAGAAGTTTCTATTTCATCATCAGCCTCTAAAATCTTAAAAAAGCTTTCTGCATAAATCATCGCATCATTCACTTCATCATAGATGCGATGTAGGGAGCGAATCGGGGCAGAGACATTATTGAATAACAGAATATGAAACATGATCATGCCAATGCTCATATCACCGACCAGAACAAAATAAGCCGTTAAAATGATAATGAAGACGACACCGATCTGTTCAATAAAGGTTTTTAAGCCATCAAATAGAAAACTGAGTTGACGGGTTCGCATCTGATCATCGGTCAGTTGTTTTTGCAAGGTCAGCTGTTTTTCCGCCTCAATTTGCTCACGGTTAAATGACTTAATCACCGTGATCGACTGAATGATACTTAAAGTCCCCTGACTTTTACGCTCCCGACCATCACGTAAATTACGTCGTGTACCACTGAGTTTCTGTGCCTGCTTAAAGGTAATCCAGAAATAAATCGGCACAATGCTCAACGCCACCAAACCAATCCAGAAATTGGCATAAAACATCAGACACAGGGCGATAATGGCACTACTAAACAATGGAAAAATATCAATAAAGAAGATTTGCACCAGTCGGGTAATCGACCCAATTCCCCGATCAATTCGGGTCTGTAATTTTCCTGCTTGGTTATCATCTTGGGTAAAGAAGGCCAGACGGTATTGTAGAAACTTCACAATGATCGACTGCGCCACATCCTGTGAAATCAAAATCCGTAATTTCTCGCCAAAGAACTTTTGTCCAAACTGAAGAAAAATATTCAACACTTCCTTGCTCAATAAAATCACACTGATGGTAATCAGGATATGCCAGCCTGCATTTAAGCCCTGACCAGACTCAACCACCGCATTGATCTGATCAACTGCATATTGCAAAGTCAGCGCATTCACCTGTGCCGTCAAGGCACCAATCAAGGTCAACACCAGTGTCACTGCAACCAGCCATTTATAGGGGAGCACAAATGGTTTTACTTTATGAAACAGCTGCCATAAATTCATATTGTTGAGGTCTACCTCTTCGATGCCTACACTGAAAGCTATGTGATCGATCTTGTTTACAGTTCTTCTTCTAAAACCTCAGCATTATTCTGTTTAATCTTCTCCATCTTGGCATTCAGTTTTAATACATCTTGGTAAAGTGTGTTGAATTTTTTCACTTGAGCCGTCTCGCGGAACAAGATCATTTTATCCTTCCTTTGCCACTGATATTTCTTCAGCATATCAAACATGGCCTGTGCCTTTTCAATGATTTGCTGCTCGATTGGGAAAATATCATGGGCTTTATCCGCTTTCAGATTATTCTCCAATTTGGCTTGGAGTGAACTTCTCATCTCATTCTGGATCGCCAGACTTTTTGCCTGCTGCATAGCACTGGCCTGGATTTGTTGCCGTGCCTGCTCATATTCAGCAGATGCTTTACGGACATTCACAAACATCTGCTCCGTGTCCTTGTAGTTCTGCTTACGGTCCTGATCCAGACGCTCAACATCTAAAAAGGTATCCCAATTGGCGGCTTTGAGTTCACGTAAATAACGATTACGGGCTTCTACATTTTGCATCCAGTAGTTCAGTAGAAACTCAGACATCAATTTATAATCGCCCGCCAAACGATCATCATGAATATCCAACTGCACAGGGGTCGACCAATCCTGTGCTTGATCATATAGTTCGCGCATTTTCTCAGACATGACCACCTCAAACATTTGCTGATTATTGATCGCACGCTGCTTCAGGGTATGCTGATAAAAGAAAAATGAACCAATACAAAGGACTACAACAGTCACAAAGATTAAAAAACGGCGCATATTGCCTCCAAGTATAATTATATTTTTTATGTTCTGGATTTAGTTTAATTGATAAAACACATGCAGTTATAGTCCTTTTTATTTCTCGTAACGGAGCATTACATTTTCATCGCTTTAAATTCTATACGTTCGCCCCTATTATCTGTTTAACGAGAATTGAAGAGATCCACCATGCGTGTAGATATTTGGTCAGATGTGGTCTGTCCGTTTTGTTATATCGGTAAAAAACGTCTTGAACATGTTGCCCAAGAAGCGGGTATTGAATTAGACATTCATTGGCATAGCTTTGAACTGGATCCAAATGCACCTGCTAAACACGACACCTCAAATACTGAACGGTTAGCCAAAAAGTATGGTCGTAGTTATGCTGAAATGGAAGAAATGGAACGTAATGTTGCAGCCATGGCCGCAGTAGAAGGTATCGACTTTCAATGGCAGAAAGCCAATTCAGGCAATAGCTTCAATGCACACCGTATTATTCACCTTGCGCAAAGTAAGGGTTTGGGAAATGAAGCAAAAGAAGCCTTCTTCCATGCATACATGACTGAAGGTCTTACGATTGGTGAGCGTGAAGTGGTTGAAGAAATTGCCTCACGTATCGGTCTAGACAATGCCGAAGTGGAATATGTACTGGACTCAGATGAACTTGCAGATTTTGTGCGTCATGATGAGCAAATTGCCCATGAACAACTCAAAGTGACTGGCGTACCATTCTTTGTCTTTGATCAAAAACTGGCACTTTCAGGTGCTCAACCGCGTGAGATTTTCTTACAGGCGATGCAACAAGCACAGTCAGAATCAACTGAAGAAATTGAGCAAACCGATGCAGCTCAATGTAATGATGATCAATGCGAAATTAAGTCTTAGGCTTGATTAACCCTAAAACCGTTTTCACCTCTGTATGAAAACGGTTTTTTAATCTTTAAATTTTCACATTCCCCTTTTGTTTCAGTCTTTTATCTTTGAATAAATACCGCTTATCGACAGTCATGATTATTTCAATAATGACATATTTTCATTTGCTGAGCTTTTCACCAATAGATATGTGAAAGTGATCACAACTCATCCATAAATTTATAGATAATTTTTTATCTTATGATCTATTTATTCGATTCATTATTTTAAAATGTTTTTATTTTCAAAGAGAAACCATGATCTATATCTCGATTTAGAATACGTAAATGAGATTTTATACTAACTTGACCGCTATGGATTTTACCTCCTTTTCTTCTATAATCGTCATAAAGTGACAATCTTTTGTGATGAAAATGTTGCGTAGCGATCTCTTTTAACACAGGTCAAATTACAAATAGATCCGAAGATCAAAGCACTTGTCACACGTATAAGACAGCATACTTTATCGACTATAACTGATTACAACCTGTTTGAAATTGCTGTCACTTTGTCCTAATTCATGATTTAAAAACAGGCTCAAGCCTATCTCTAAGGAAACAATCGATGGACGTATTAGAGAAAGCACTCTTGGTTGATGAGCTCAAAACCCTCGTCGACGGGCTGAATGATGATAAAACATCACTTTTTGAAATTGCTAAATCAAAACAACGCATCAAAGACATTTGCGCATCTTGCGACGATCCTAATTTTCAGGATCAGCTCAGCCCATTTAAAGAGTTTATTCTAAATGAAGAATTCTCTGCCGACGACTTAGCGCTTTATGGCTACACCTTGACTTACCGCGGTACTTATAACTTTATGGGACGCGTAGAAAATGCCTTGTTTGCTTCGGCAGATATGGGTTGGGCCGCATTACGTCAAGCACAACATTGGCAAGTTTGGGTGATTCGTCCCGCACTTTCATTCCTTAAAAGCCCTTGGCTCAACTCATCTAAAGATGCCTTACAATGGTTACAGAGCCATGCCAGTGTGTATGTTAAAACAGACCACGAATTACAGAATTTAATCCCAATATTAGAACCTATTCAAGCTGATGATGCTGAAAAAGCTGCAAATAAAGATAGCCTATCCATTATTAAGCAACAAACAGCTCAGTTTAAGTCACAACTCGATGCCATTATTCAAGAAAAAATTCAACCGGCTCAGATCACACCTTCTGCTCAAGCCACAACACGTGTGAAACCGAGTTTTAGACAAAGTTCCGTTGCTTCTGCAAATCTTAACAAGGCCAAACCATTGGCATTGAATGATTTTAGTTTAGATGGCTTACTCTGTAGATTGGAGCGTATTGATGCACGCACCTTTCCATCTCTGTATCGGGTCGATTTGCATAACGAGATTGATCAGAATATAAAAATTGATTGGCTCTATCTCAAAGCAGAGAATGAAGCACAACCACTTTGGGGATCAGCACAAATTTTTATTGCTGAGCAACTTTATGCACAAGGTCAATTTTCACATTACGTGGTCTTGGTCGGAACTCATAGTGTTGAATATGCAACCACGATTTTACAGGCCTATACCGATCAACGTCATACGCGAACCAGTTCTATTCATCAAACGAGCTGGAATAATTTTAAACAGCATTATCACCAACATGAGACCTTGTTTAATGAGTGCATTATGAATGGCACTTTGGTCTGGCAGCGTGATCAGCGTGTCTATCCATATATTCCTGCATCCTTTATTAATATACAGAAATTCATTCCCTTTGATGAGACTGCTGCGACCTTCTTTACGCCCGTGATTTTGTTACGAGAGCGTCAAAAAATACGTGTCATCCATGGCTTAGAGCGTGTGAAGTTATCTAATGAAGATCAAGCCTATCCATATCTATTACTCGATCGTACCGATGGCTATACATGGCAATTGATTCGTCAAGTCATTAGCCGTTTACCACAACCCATTTCGGTACATGATCTTTATCAGGCACTCGAAAATAGCGCTCTGCCTGAATCATCTTAAACAAGGCACAGCTATACTTTTTAATTCAGGCAGTCTTATGCTGTGACTCGACTATTGGCTATTTTTTCCAAAAGGATTTGGATCAGCTAGTCTACTTTTATTTCACTAAGCCCTTATGATTTCTAGCATTTTTATACAGCTAAATTGCTTTTTTTTGTTTCTAATACTTGATTTTATTGCCTCAATCATCAAAAGTTAACATAAGAACAATATATAAGCCTTCATTATGAATAATTTACAGCAAATGGTACCAACACGTATCTTTTTTGCTTTGCTAACACTTTCACTGGGTACGCTGAGTGTTACCAACGCAGAAACCAACGCTCAAAACCAGCAGCCGAATTCTGCTACGAATGCGACCACAGTAAATAGCGATGAGAATGCATTGGACTATATTCCACGCTGGGTCGATGCTACGCCAACAATTTTTCCTGCACAATCCAATCAATCCACGGTCCCTGCAACTGCCGAAACTGAAGACAAAACTTGGGCGGATAAAAAGCAACGCAGTATCCGTGAATGGGCGGATCGTACTTCGGTCAAAATTGATGATTGGTTTGGCGATGTCGATCCTGAAAATCCGGCCTCTGCCACCATTCGGGTGATGCTAGATAACTACTGGAATGAACATGATGGTTATGAGGTCAAGCCACGTATTCGCGGTAAAATTAAGTTACCAACCTTAGAGAAAAAAGTCAGCGTGGTATTTGGTGATGACTCTTTAGATGATGAATTTAAAAATAATGTTGCCAATACCAATAACCAACCTAATTCAGATCCGGATAAAAAATTTGACTCCAAACAAACCCGAGACAGTAACGGCTCCTTAGCCTTACGTTGGTCAAATTTTTCCAAGAAACTCCCTTTTGAAACCGATGCTGACCTCGGTATCCGTTCGGGTAGCGATATTTATGCCCGTTTAAGAGCGGAAAAACATTGGGATCTACGCAATGATTTCCGCTTTAATGCAGAACAAATTTATCGCTATGGCAGCAAAAGTGAGAATTATTTAAGAACTAATTTAGAATTGATCCATGCGCGTCCCAATCAGCCCTTTTTATCAAACCAATTCAGCTTAACTTATGCCGACAAGCAGGATGATGATTTGTGGTGGGATAACCGTCTTTTCCGCCAACACCAGTTCTTTGCCCATAACAACTTTAACTATGGGATCTATACGGGTGGCTATTACAACAAAGATGAACTCCGTTTAAACAGCTGGGGACCTTTCGTGTCTTGGCGACAACCACTCTGGCGTGAATGGTTCTATGTACAAGGCGATCTGAATTATTTTAATGATCATCGCGAAGACCGCAATCATTTTGTCAGCACATTCGTTCGACTCGAGACTTTATTCTAGTACTGAAATGACCTGTCATGATGCCCAGTTGGAATTCCGATTGGGCATTTTTATTAAAAAAAATTAAGCCCAGTAAATAAATGATTAAGCTTAAACTGCTATGCTTGTTTTCTTTTATTTTTCTTCACTTTAACATGGATCAACGATACGCTCTGGCTGTGTATTTATTGATTGTAGGCAATCTTTGCCTCGGTGAGCTACTTACACCCATCTTTCCAATGTTCTTACCGCTCAGCAGACATTTCTCGCGTACATCACATGTATTTTTAGATCAAAAGGCTGGGCATCCCCACACTCAAAAGCAAACCACAAAAACGTTGGCTTGCGATGTTGCAACAGAAAGACCTGAAGATCAGCTCAGTGATGCACAACTAAGCCAGGAATTGATGGCCGTTTTTGGTGAAGACTCATTATGGCAACGTGCACAACAGCCTCCTCCCCTAAAAAAGCTTGGTAAAACCAGCAAGCACCCATCGCATAAAAATATCAATACGCCCAATCCTGTCAGCGCGAGTTGGAGTACGATTTCAAGCTGGTTGCCCTTTAACAATGATCTGGACTTAGGTTCGAACTCAAATACTGATATTTATGTGCAATTTCTTGCCAAGAAGCAATGGAACTTACATTCAGGACTGAATCTGGATACGGCGCAAATCTTTCGTTATGGCTCAAGCAGTAAAAACTATGCCGAAACCAATCTGAATTTAACCCAGATGTTTCAGCAACAAGCACTATTTTCGACTCAATTCAATCTGTCTAAGACCCAAGATGAAGACTACACTTGGCGTAATCGGACTTTCCAGAAATTACACTTGCTCTCCAAAGACAACCTTAGTTATGGGATTGTCAGTGAAGGTGATTATGAAAAGAAAGAACTTCGAGTCAATCAATGGGGACCTTATTTTTCTTGGAAACGCCCGATTTGGCGTAACTGGCTGTATATGCAAAATGATCTTAATTATTTAAATGTTCCTGCCGATAAACAGGACAATCATTTCAGCTATCAAATGAGCTTTGAAGCTCACTTCTGATGAAAATATCGACACTACTGTGGATAACTTTAAAGTTATCCATACACATAAAAAAACCTCCGCCGAAGCAGAGGTTTTTTGTGATCAAAACACTTATTTCAATAACAAGCTATTAATACGTTTAACATAAGCTGCTGGATCTTCTGGTAAGCCACCTTCTGCAATCACAGCCTGATCAAAGATTACATTGGCCAAATCATCAAACTGCGCTGAGTTCTCTAATTTTTTCACCAACGGATGCTCAGGGTTGATTTCCAAAGTTGGCTTAATTTCAGGCACAGCTTGCCCTGCTTGTTTCAACATACGGATCAGCTGTGGTGAAAGCTCCCCTTCACTAGTGACTAAACATGCAGGAGAGTCCACCAAACGCGTGGTCACACGGACTTCCTTGGTTTTATCTTTTAACGATGTACTTAAACGATCCACCACGGGCTTAAACTGTTCAGCCGCTTGCTCTAAGGCCTTTTTCTCTTCAGCATCTTGTAGATCACCGAGATCGACTGCGCCTTTAGACACGTTCTGCAATGACGTACCATCAAACTCAAATACAAAGTTCATGGCCCACTCATCAACACGATCCGCCATGAGTAACACTTCAATGCCTTTTTTCTTGAAGACTTCAAGTTGTGGCGAATTTTTCGCAGCCGTTAAATTATCTGCAGTCACGTAATAAATCGCTTTCTGCCCTTCTTTCATGCGTGACTTGTAGTCAGCAAAAGACGTACTGATCTCATCATGATTTGAAGTTGCATAACGCAATAATTTTAAGATACGTTCACGATTGCCCGTGTCTTCACCTAAACCTTCTTTCAATACTGAGCCAAATTCAGTGTAGAAGGTTTTAAATTTCTCTTGGTCTTTCTCATCTTCCGATTTTGCCAAACCATCCAGTAAGGTTAATACGCGACGCGCATTACCTTCACGAATGGTTTTCACATCACGGCTTTCTTGTAAAAGTTCACGGCTGACGTTCAACGGTAAATCAGCACTATCTACAACGCCTTGTACGAAACGTAAGTAGTTTGGAATCAGGTTATCCGCTTCATCCAAGATAAATACGCGTTTTACATACAGCTTGATGCCTGCTTTTGCTTCGCGAGTAAATAAATCTTGTTTGGCCTGACTTGGAATATACAGTAACTGGGTATATTCGGTGCTACCTTCTACGCGGTTATGCGCCCACGCCAAAGGTTCTGCAAAATCGTGGCTCAGGTTTTTATAAAACTCGATGTATTGCTCATCAGTGATTTCACTCTTGTTACGCGTCCATAACGCACTGGCTGAGTTAATCGCTTCCCATTCATCAGTCTTGACCATTTGACCGCCTTTCGGTTCTTCACCTTCAGCGACTTCTTCCTCTTGCCATACTTCTTTTTGCATTTCGATTGGCAAGCTGATGTGGTCAGAATATTTATTGATGATTTGTTTAACTTTCCACGACTCTAAATAATCCAGTGCATCATCACGCAAATGCAAGATGATGTCAGTACCACGCGTTGCTTTCTCAATCGTTTGAACTTCGAACTCGCCTGTACCACCACTGATCCAACGCACAGCTTCAGCCGCATCCAGCCCTGCACGACGCGATTCAACAGTAATTTTATCGGCAACAATAAAACCTGAGTAGAAACCAACACCAAACTGACCAATCAACTGGGCATCTGATTTTTGGTCGCCTGTCAGTTTAGACATAAAGTCTTTCGTTCCTGACTTTGCAATGGTACCTAAGTTATCAATGGCTTCTTGCTGGCTCAGACCAATCCCGTTATCTGAAATGGTTAAGGTTTTATGGTCTTTATCTAAAGTTACGCGGACACGTAAGTCTGGATCATTTTCATAATATTCAGGGTGATTAATTCCTTCAAAACGTAACTTATCGCAAGCGTCCGATGCATTTGAAATCAATTCACGTAAGAAAATTTCAGGGTTGGAATACAGTGAATGGGTCACTAAATGTAATAACTGAGCAACCTCAGCTTGGAAACTATAATTCTGTGCGACTTGTTCACTCATAAATCACTCCTTATCTGTGCTTATATCTTTGGAATGATTTATGAATGGTGCATATCTTGGATTTTTCAATCCTTGATGCTAATTTTTAAGCTAAAAATCGCACAAAAGTTACAATTAGAATGGACCTTGGCTTAAGACTCGTGTTTGTAGAAGTTGATCTAACTGTTGCTGTCTTTGTGCATAAGCACGCTTCAGACAAGGGCTATTGGCAGCACAGGAATTACGTTGTTTTAGCCATTTAAATTGTTGATCTTTCTCTGCATCACGCCCTCCCATAGGTAAAGCATGCAGCATAATTTGGTAGGTCGTCGCCAGTTTGACATCGGCATCGTTTAAACTACGGTCATTGCAGATCTGCTGCTCAGCTTTTAGCTTCGCAGCCTTACAAGAGAAACTAGCTGCCTGGGCTTGGGACAAAAATAATAAGGGTGTGAGTAATAATGCTGTCGTTATCAGTTTTTTCATCATGAATCATTCACTTTTATTTAAGCTTATGTCTCAGCATACAAAACTTAAGTGTTGAAGCCTGTATCGGTTTTATATTCAAATTGCAAAAATAAAAAACCTCACACAAGGTGAGGTTCTTCAATCATTCACTGACTTAGAACTTGTAGCTATAACCTAATGTATACACCACTGGATTGAGATCTAAATCAAATTTAGTACCATCCACCAAGGTGACTTCTGGGCTAATGTCCGCATAACGTACATCAACATAAACACCCCAATTTTTAGCATCTGCAGGTTGGAAGTTAAAGCCCAACTGACCGGCAAAACCAAATGCTTCTTTCACATCTTTCGCTACACCCTTTTCATTCCAAGGGATGAAGGCTGTACCACCAACACCAATATAAGGTGTAAAGCGTGTTGAGTTTTTAAAGTTATATTTTGCTGTAATCGTAGGTGGTAATTGGCGAACACTAGCAACTTTTTCACCATTTAATAGTACGTCATGATTAATTGGTGTTGCTAATAATAATTCAGCAGAGAATGGTGTTTCACCAAAAAAATACTCAACTGAAGGTGTAAATGCAAACTCATCATCACCTTTAACCGTTGCACCTGGGGCCAATGTTGTATCCGCAGTCGGGTTAATAACACTCGCACCCACTTTAACTTGAAAGCCCCCTGCAAATGCAGTTGAAGATAACCCCAATAATGCTACAACCAATGCTTTCTTTAACATTAAAACAACCTCTTTAACAATTTATGTTCTTGTTCAACATAATAAACACGGGTTTTTACATTATGCAATACTTATTAATTCCGACCATTTAAATCTATTTTGTAATATATTGAATATTAATAAAATATAATTGTTAAAATATGTAATATTTATTAATCCAGACCATTTTAGTCCACTTAAGCCACTATAAAACCTAGTATTTTAATCAGAATGTATTAATTTAAAATGTTAGATAAAGTTTTTAGAAAAATTTAATTTAGATGAATTAAAAAATATAATCATATAAAACTTAATATTAAAATCACATTATAAAATTAGATTAAAAAAGAGACAAAAAATGTCAAATACTGATTATTTTTATATTTTAATTCTAGAAAATACACAAGCATAAAAAATGGCTCTTAACGAGCCATTTGCATTATAAAATCATTGCGGCAATCCAGCCAAAAATAAGCAGTGGGATATTAAAGTGTATAAAAGTCGGCACAACTGTATCCCAAATGTGATCATGTTGACCATCTACACCTAAACCCGCTGTTGGTCCTAAAGTAGAATCAGATGCAGGTGAACCCGCATCACCTAATGCCGCAGCGGTACCAATTAAAGCGATCGTTGCCAATGGTGAGAAGCCAAACTGTACGCACAAAGGCACATAAATCACTGCCAGCACAGGCACACTTGAGAACGATGAACCAATACCAATCGTCACGAATAAGCCGATAAAGAGCATCAGGAACGCGGCTAATGCATGGTTATCACCAATGATATGCACCACGCCATTGACCAGATGGGTGATATCGCCTGTATGGGTCATCACTGAGGCAAAACCGGCCGCAGAGATCATGATAAAGCCCACCAGAGCCATCATACGCATCCCTTGTACAAACACATCATCGGCATCTTGCCATTTAAAAATCCCAGAAGCAGATAACACAGCAAAGCCGACTAAACCACCGAGAATCATCGAACCTGAATACAATTGTGCAACCAGAGTTAAACCGATCGCCAGCACAGCCATAAACATGGTTTTCTTGGAGATATAAGGTACATTCTCCGCTTCTTGTTTGAGTTCTTCAGCATCAGCTTTGAGATCATATTCTGCTTGTGTGGTCACTTTCAGTGGCTTATCTAGGTCAATCGTTTTGACTGGCGTAATTGAACGATCAACATAAATACGCGGCTTACGATAGCTAATAAATACCGCAACTAAAGTACCAATCACCATCCCTAAGACTGGAATCGCCATACCGATTGGCATCATGCCCCGTTCCACATGTAAGCCGTAAGCGGCGCCAATCTTGTTGATATTGCCCATCAGAATCTGTTCAAGGAAGATCGCGCCAAAGCCAACTGGCAGGAAAATATAGGTTCCCACCAAACCCAACGTCATGACACATGCTGCCGCACGTCGATCCAGCTTTAAATGATTCATCACTTTTAATAAAGGTGGAACTAAAACGGGAATAAACGCAATATGCACCGGAATGAGGTTTTGAGAGAAGATTGCAGCAATCAGCAGAATGGTTAATAACAGATATTTCACCTTTTTCTGTTGATTTTTACCTGCTTCCATCCCCAATAAACCAATCAGTTTATGCGCAAGTAAATCTGGCAATCCAGACTTTGAAAGTGCCAATGCAAATGCACCTAATACCGCATAAGCCAAAGCAACTTCAGCACCATCGCCTAAGCCTGCATTAAACGCTTCTACAGTTTGAGAAAGACTTAGACCAGCGACCAAGCCTCCAATAATGGCTGAAATCACCAAAGTGAGAACAACAGAAACTCGTGCCAGTGACAAGATAAACATCACGGCAATCGCAATTACGACAGCATTCATGAACAAATTCAGGAGCAAAGAAAAGGCGACATTCTAGCAGATTCATTATCATGAAGCTGAAAATATCGCCGAATTGTGCTGCATCTCAAGTGATTTTTAGCTTAATAAATCCACTAAAGCATTAAGCAGCTTGGCGTTGCACGAATTGACGGATCAGTTCAGCAATTTTTTCTGGCTGACTCAATACCGCCCAGTGATTGGCATCGAGTTCAACATACTCAAATTTTTCTACCCATTTTGGCATTGATTCAGTAATGTACTCTGGGCTCACAAAAGCATCACGCTGTAACACGATCGCTTGTACAGGGCATTGTGCATAGCGTTGACGTGGTTGAGTCAATGAAGGAATAAAGTTGGCACGATATAGGTTAATACCATATTTACCATCCGCCACAATATTGGCATTCAATGGCAAATCTTTCTTCTTTTCCAAACCACTTAAGATCTTGCCCCATTTTTCAGGACTAAAGAATGTCCATACCGTTGGTGCAACTAAAGGTAAATGGAAAGCACCGATATACCAAGATTTGGTCAGCATTTTTAATACATTGCTTGGTGCAGATTTAAATTTTTCACGCAAATACAAAGAAGCATGATCTAAACAAGGACCTGAAATCGTCGTATAAGACAATAAGCGACCTTTTAATTTTGGTTCAGTCGCAGATTCCCAAGACTGTAATGAGCCCCAATCATGTGCTGCCATGTGGAAATTACGGTTAGGTAGAACTTGATCCACCACTTCTTGCAAGTCTAATGATAAACGCGGCAAACGGTAATCTTTAATACGCTTAGGAATCGAAGATAGACCTGCACCACGCACATCATAAGTCACCACGTAATAATCATTGACCAGTTTTTCAATGATCGGCTCCCAAACTTCCTGATTATCTGGATAACCATGCACTAAAACCAAAGGCGTTTTTTTCTCATCTCCCCATGTTTTGACACATAGAGTTTGCTGATCCGATGTCGTGATTGTTTTGACTTGTGCTTGCATAATTTTTTCCCATTTTGTTTTCTATCGGCTGTTCATAAAACAGCCATTGCCAGCGATGCAATAAAAATGATACTTATGGAGTATGAATAGAGTTGCAAGAAAAAAAATTGACCATGAAAGACTTTTTCAAAAAAATTCGAACCATTCCCGCGATATCCAAATTTATGCTCAATCATTACTCACCTTATCGCGGTGCAGGTATTGAGATTGAAACCATTGATCTGGATGATTATTACATTCGCGTCAAAATGCCACTGACCCGACGTAATCGCAATATTGTAGGGACACATTTTGGCGGTAGTCTTTATTCAATGGTCGACCCTTTTTATATGCTGATTTTGATTCATCATTTAGGTCATAAATATATTGTCTGGGATAAAAGTGCCACCATTAATTTTCTATCACCAGGCCGAAATACGGTCTATGCTGAGATTCAACTGAGTCGCGATGAAATCACTGAAATCAAAAAACTGGCAGAGAATCATGAGCCCGTTTTACGTCATTACACCCTAAATATTGTAGATGATGCAGGAACACGCATCGCAGAAGTCGAAAAAGTTCTTTATATCCGTCGTAAAAAACCCAAAGCCAGTGCTTAGCTTCATTCAGATAAAAATGCCTGCAATCGTTTGCAGGCATTTTTGAATCTGATGAGCAGAAATTATCTCTTTTTCTCTTGGATTGCGGCACCAGCACCACCACCGATTGCACCACCGATTGCAGCGCCTGAGTCACCACCAAAGATTGCTTTACCAACGACAGAACCGATACCAGCACCAATCGCGCTACTGGTGGTAGAGCTGCTATTCGCGCCTTTCGCATTGGCACCTACACCTGCACCCGCAGCTGCACCAACACCCGCACCTAATCCGCCACCGACATGGTTACCTAGACCGCCACCTACAGCACCGCCAAGGGCTGCTGTACCAATACGCTGGTCAGAGGCACTCATATTTTGACAGCCCGTGAACATTACCGCCGATAAAACTAAAGTTGAAACTAAACCAATTGTTTTTTTCATGACTATACTCACTTCTATACGTTCTATTGAAAAGCATAATCTTCTTTTATGGGAAATTTGATCACATTGTGTTATCGCTATGTCCCAATCGATTGATATTTTGTAAAGGTAGATTGTTGGCTCAAGCCAGCTAAAGCGGCTTATAAGTGGGGAAATACACAAAAGTAGAAATAATTTGGATACGCTGAATTAAAAATTTGGTGTATTCAGAATGCTTAAAACAAATAGCAAACAGGCTAGATAAATAATCAGTATTTCATCTTAAAGCTCTCTCAGCAATCTTAGTTTCATCACTGAGAGAGGCTCTTTTAAAATGACAGGGATAGAAATAACCTAATTTAAATCGTTAAATCAGCACCACCGTCATCAGCAAGTTTAAGCTCAGGCTTAGTACTTACCTTTTTTCTCACCATAAGCAGATCCAGCACTACCACCAAGTGCGCCACCTACCGCAGCACCAGAGTCGCCACCCAATACTGCACCACCAATCACCGCACCTAAGCCAGCACCGATCGCACTGTTTCTGGTATTTTTACTATTTGAGCCTTTTGCATTCGTAGCAACACCTGCGCCAATCGCAGCACCAAGACCAGCACCCAAATTACCACCAACGTGCTTACCTACCGCACCGCCTGCACCGCCACCAATTGCAGCAGAACCAATACGTTTGCTTTCTGGACTTGCATTCTGGCAACCCACAAATAGCGTGCTTGACATTAAAGCGACACCCGCAACCATCATCATTTTTTTCATTCGTACTACTCCTCTCTCAGATGTGCATAGGATAGTATTGTTTAATGAACTGTTTACTTTGATTAAGTAATCAAATACTGATGCTGTAATGTGTTTTTGTAACAACTGCTTTATTTTTCCACAAAAAAAGGCACCCGAAGGTGCCTTTTTAATGCGTTAAGACTTAGAACTGGTCTGAGTTCAACGCTTGACTAAATGCTTGATCAACTTCACTAAAATCGTTATGAAGTTCAAATTCAGCAGCTTCTGATTCTTGACGACGACGCTCTAAGTGATACGCAAGACCTGTACCCGCCGGGATCAAACGACCCACAACAACGTTTTCTTTCAAGCCACGTAAATCATCTTCTTTACCTGTTACAGCAGCTTCAGTTAACACACGTGTTGTTTCCTGGAACGATGCAGCAGAAATGAACGAGTCTGTAGAAAGCGATGCTTTGGTAATACCCATAAGCAGACGTTCAAACTTCGCAGGGAACTTGTTCTGAGCCAAGACAGCTTGGTTCTCTTGAACAACGCGGATGTAATCCACTTGCTCACCCTTGATGAAGCTTGTATCGCCGCCATCAGTGATATCAACTTTACGCAACATTTGACGTACAACAACTTCAATATGCTTATCGTTGATTTTTACACCTTGGAGACGGTAAACGTCTTGAACTTCATTCACGATGTAGTTCGTTAACGCAACTTCGCCTTTCAAACGTAAGATGTCATGTGGGTTTTGTGGACCATCAGAAATAGTCTCACCACGGTTCACATGCTCACCTTCGAACACGTTGATCGTACGCCATTTTGGAATTAACTCTTCATAAATCTCAGAGCCATCATCCGGACTGATCACTAAACGGTTCTTACCTTTGGTCTCTTTACCGAAGCTCACAATACCAGACACTTCTGCCAAGATTGCATGTTCTTTCGGCTTACGCGCTTCGAACAAGTCAGCTACGCGTGGAAGACCACCGGTAATATCACGAGTACGTGAAGATTCTTGTGGTACACGACCAAGTACATCACCTACACCAATCGTTGCGCCATCGCGAACGGTTACGATCGTGTTTTGTGGTAAGAAGTAGAACTGTTCGCCGCCATCTGTTGTATCCAACACAATTGCAGGACGTAAATCTTTACCAGAAGCAGGACGAGCTGTTACAGGTAAAATTTCAACAGTGGTCATACCTGTTGCATCATCTGTCTTAGAAGTAGCAGTTACACCATCAGCGATTTGGCTGAAACGCGCTTTACCCGCAACTTCGGTAACAAGTGGATGTGTATGTGGATCCCAAGTCGCCACGATACCACCAGCTTCTACAGCTTCACCATCTTTCAACAAGATGCTTGCACCGTAAGGAAGTTTATAGCGCTCACGCTCACGACCTAAGTCATCCGCAATACCAATTTCACCTGAACGTGAAACTGACACCAAGTGACCTTTAGCATGTTGTACAGTTTTCACGTTGTGGAAACGTACAGTACCTTTGTTACGTACTTGAACACTGTTTGCAGCAGAAGTTCGGCTTGCAGCACCACCAACGTGGAAGGTACGCATCGTTAACTGTGTACCAGGTTCACCAATTGACTGTGCAGCCATTACACCAACAGATTCACCTGGGTTTACCAAGTGACCACGTGCAAGGTCACGACCATAACAACGAGCACATACACCGAATGTAGATTCACATGCAATCACTGAACGTACTTTAACTTCATCGACACCCGCTTCTTCAAGCTGAGCAGCAATTTTCTCGTCAATTAACGTACCACGTGGAAGTACCACTTCATCATCAGATGCACGACGTACATCTTCAGCAGTTACACGACCCAATACGCGATCGCGTAATGGTTCGATCACGTCACCACCTTGAATGAATGGTGTCATGACTAGGCCACCAGCTGTACCACAATCAGATTCAGTAATAACTAAATCTTGTGCTACATCTACCAGACGACGAGTCAAGTAACCAGAGTTCGCAGTTTTCAATGCGGTATCGGCCAAACCTTTACGCGCACCGTGTGTTGAGATGAAGTACTGAAGTACGGTCAAACCTTCACGGAAGTTTGCTTTAATAGGAGTCTCAATGATCGAGCCGTCCGGCTTCGCCATCAAACCACGCATACCAGCAAGCTGACGGATCTGCGCCGCACTACCACGGGCACCTGAGTCAGACATCATATAGATTGAGTTAAATGATTTCTGCTTCTCGTCTTCACCTTGTTTGTTTTTCACAAGAGTATAAGACAAGTTGTCCATCATCGCTTTCGCAACTTGGTCATTGGTACGCGCCCAAATATCGACCACTTTGTTATAGCGTTCACCCGCTGTTACGAAGCCTTGTTCAAACTGTTGTTCAATTTCACGAACTTCAGTTTCAGCTTTGTCGATAATGGTATGCTTATTTGGTGGAATAAGCATGTCTTCCATACCTACAGATACACCTGAACGCGTCGCTTGACGGAAGCCCAAATACATCAATTGGTCAGCAAAGATAACCGTATCTTTCAAACCAAGCTTACGGTAGCAAGAGTTGATTAACTTAGAGATGTTTTTCTTAGTCATCTCAAGGTTGATCGATTCAAAGCTTAAACCTTGTGGAACTACTTCCCACAATAAGCAACGACCTGGTGTTGTATCAACAATAATGGTTTGCTTTTCGCGCTGACCATTTTCATCGATTACAGTTTGGTGTACACGTACTTTAACGCGTGCATGGATCGCAACTTTACCCGTCGCTAAGGCACGGTTAACTTCATGTGTATCCGCAAACACCATGCCTTCACCTTTGGCATTTACCGCATCACGTGTGATGTAGTAAAGACCCAAGACAACGTCCTGAGAAGGAACGATGATTGGCTCACCGTTTGCAGGTGACAAGATGTTGTTAGTTGACATCATCAACGCACGTGCTTCTAACTGTGCTTCAAGTGTCAATGGAACGTGTACCGCCATTTGGTCACCATCGAAGTCGGCGTTAAACGCAGCACAGACGAGTGGGTGAAGACGGATCGCTTTACCTTCGATCAGAATAGGTTCAAACGCTTGAAGACCTAAACGGTGAAGTGTTGGCGCACGGTTCAACATTACTGGATGTTGACGAATTACAGAGGCAAGAACGTCCCAAACTTCTGGTGTCTCACGCTCAACCATTTTCTTCGCAGCTTTAATGGTTGTTGCTTGGCCTGAAGCTTGTAGTTTCGCGAAAATAAATGGCTTGAATAGTTCAAGTGCCATCTTCTTCGGAAGACCACATTGGTGAAGACGTAAAGTAGGACCAACGGTAATTACCGAACGACCAGAATAGTCAACACGCTTACCAAGTAAGTTTTGACGGAAACGACCTTGTTTACCTTTGATCATATCTGCCAAAGATTTCAATGGACGTTTGTTCGAACCTGTAATCGCACGACCACGACGACCGTTATCAAGCAATGCATCTACAGACTCTTGTAACATACGTTTTTCGTTACGTACGATAATGTCTGGTGCAGCAAGGTCAAGAAGACGCTTCAAACGGTTGTTACGGTTAATCACACGACGATATAAATCGTTCAAGTCAGAAGTCGCAAAACGACCACCTTCAAGTGGTACAAGCGGACGTAAGTCTGGTGGAAGTACTGGAAGTACATTCATTACCATCCATTCTGGCTTGTTGTTCGAATCGTTAAAAGCTTCCATCAATTTTAAACGCTTAGACGATTTCTTAAGTTTCGTCTCAGACGTTGTTTGAGGAATTTCTTCACGTAAACGCGTAATCTCTGCTTCAAGATCGATATCTTTCAATAGATCTTGAATTGCTTCTGCACCCATTTTCGCAGCGAATTCATCACCGTGTTCTTCAAGTGCATTGTAGTATTCTTCGTCTGTTAAAAGTTGGTACTTTTCAAACGGAGTCATACCAGGATCTGTGACAACATAAGATTCGAAATACAATACACGCTCGATATCACGTAATGTCATATCAAGTAATAAACCAATACGGCTCGGTAATGATTTCAAGAACCAGATGTGTGCAACTGGAGAAGCAAGCTCGATGTGACCCATACGTTCACGACGAACTTTAGCAGTTGTTACTTCAACGCCACATTTTTCACAAATGACGCCTTTATATTTCATACGCTTGTATTTACCACACAAGCATTCGTAATCTTTTACTGGACCAAAGATTTTGGCACAGAACAAACCGTCACGTTCAGGTTTAAAAGTACGGTAGTTAATGGTTTCAGGCTTTTTAACTTCACCGTGAGACCATGACTTAATCATCTCTGGTGACGCAAGACCAATACGGATACGGTCAAATTCAATAGGTGCATGACCTTCTGAATCCGTTTTCTTACGCATGATATCGAGCAAGTCTTTCAATTTTTTTCTCCGTGTGTCAGGGAGCTAAGCTCGCCCGACTGGGTCACAAATATTGTTTTTACTGAAATTTGGGAATCTCGAATCCCCCTTTATAAAGGGGGACTTTCACCCCCCTTTTTCAAAGAGGGGGTGGGGGAGATTTTTTAGTCACCATTTTTCAGTTCAATGTTGATACCTAAAGAACGGATCTCTTTGGTCAATACGTTGAACGATTCAGGCATACCCGGATCCATATAATGGTTACCATCTACAATGTTCTTATAGATGCGTGTACGACCTTCGACGTCATCCGACTTCACAGTGAGCATTTCTTGGAGTGTATATGCTGCACCGTATGCTTCAAGTGCCCATACTTCCATCTCACCGAAACGCTGACCACCGAATTGTGCTTTACCACCAAGCGGCTGTTGAGTCACAAGTGAGTAAGAGCCTGTTGAACGCGCATGCATCTTGTCATCAACCAAGTGGTTCAATTTGAGCATGTACATGTAACCTACAGTTACAGGACGATCAAACTGCTCACCTGTACGTCCGTCAAACAATACCGTTTGACCTGTACGTGAGATGTCTGCTAATTCAAGTAAGTCTTTGATCTGGCTTTCTTCAGCACCATCAAATACAGGTGTTGCTAATGGAACACCGGCACGTAAGTTACCTGAAAGCGCCAAGATTTCGGCATCAGTTAAGCTATCAAGCTCTTCTTGCTCACCACCGACCTTGTTATAAATCTTGTCTAAGAAATCACGTAGTTCTAACACTGTACGTTGTTCTTTCAACATTTTTTCAAGTTTATCGCCAAGACCTTTGGCCGCCATACCTAAGTGAGTCTCAAGAATCTGACCCACGTTCATACGTGACGGTACACCCAATGGGTTCAATACGATATCGACTGGTACACCATTTGCATCGTGCGGCATGTCTTCAACAGGCAAGATGTTTGATACAACACCTTTGTTACCGTGACGACCCGCCATCTTATCACCAGGCTGGATACGACGTTTAACCGCAAGGTAAACCTTAACAACTTTCAATACGCCAGTGGTTAATTCATCACCTGTAGAAAGTTTACGCTTCTTCTCTGCAAACTTCTCATCAATTTCATAGCTCTTCTCTTTCAAGAACACTTGAATTTGAGTTAGACGCTCTGCAATTGCTTCATCAGTCGGTTGGATTTCAAGTAAATCAACAAGCTCTAAACCAGACAATACATCTTCAGCAAGTTTATCACCGCGTTTAGTTGAACCGCCACCGTTAGACTCTTGACCTTTCAACAAACGAACAATACGTTCACGTGCTGCTTCTTCGAAGATTTTGTATTCTTCTTTCAAGTCTTTACGGTATGCATCAAGCTGAGCTTTCTCAATTGCTTGAGCACGTTCATCTTTTTCCAAACCATCACGTGTGAAGACTTGAACGTCAATCACAGTACCTTTAGTGCCAGATGGAACGCGTAAAGAAGAGTCTTTAACGTCAGCTGCTTTTTCACCAAAGATTGCGCGAAGTAGTTTTTCTTCTGGTGTTAACTGAGTTTCACCTTTAGGCGTTACCTTACCAACAAGGATGTCACCTGCAGTTACTTCAGCACCGATATAAACGATACCAGACTCATCCAACTTAGATAGTGCAGCTTCACCAACGTTAGGAATATCGGCAGTAATTTCTTCTGCACCTAACTTGGTATCACGTGCCACACATGACAATTCTTGAATGTGAATCGAAGTTAAACGGTCTTCTTGAAGTACACGCTCAGAAAGTAAGATCGAGTCTTCATAGTTATAACCGTTCCATGTCATGAACGCGACGCGCATGTTTTGACCAAGCGCAAGTTCACCCATATCAGTCGATGGACCATCAGCCAAGATATCGCCACGAGCAACTTTGTCACCCAAGTTTACGATAACGTTTTGGTTGATACATGTATTTTGGTTTGAACGTGTGTATTTGATCAGATTGTAGATATCTACACCCGCTTCACCCGCGATCATTTCATCTTCGTTTACACGAATCACGATACGAGATGCATCTACATATTCAATCGCACCACCACGGTCTGCAATCACACACACACCAGAGTCACGTGCTACGTTTGCTTCCATACCTGTACCAACAAGCGGCTTGTCAGCACGTAACGTAGGAACAGCCTGACGTTGCATGTTCGAACCCATCAATGCACGGTTCGCATCATCGTGTTCAAGGAATGGAATCAATGATGCTGCAACAGAAACAACCTGCTGTGCAGAAACGTCCATATGTGTTACGCGCTCAGGCGACATACGTACGAATTCACCTTGATGACGTACAGAAACCATTTCTTCAGTCAGGTTGCCATCTTTATCCACTGCAGAATCGGCCTGTGCAATGACAGTCCCTACTTCTTCAATTGCAGATAAATATTCAACATCATCAGTTACACGGCCATCAACAACTTTACGGTAAGGTGTTTCCAAGAAACCGAAATCGTTTGCTTTTGCATAAACAGAAAGCGAGTTGATCAAACCAATGTTTGGACCTTCAGGCGTTTCAATTGGACAAACACGACCATAGTGAGTTTGATGTACGTCACGTACTTCAAAGCCCGCACGTTCACGTGTCAAACCACCTGGACCAAGCGCAGATACACGACGTTTGTGTGTAATCTCAGACAATGGGTTGTTTTGGTCCATGAACTGAGACAACTGGCTTGAACCAAAGAATTCTTTGATTGCAGCAGCGACTGGTTTTGCGTTGATCAAATCTTGCGGAGACAAGTTATCTGTTTCTGCTTGGCTTAAACGCTCTTTAACAGCACGTTCAACACGGACTAAACCAACACGGAATTGGTTTTCTGTCATTTCACCAACAGAACGTACACGACGGTTACCCAAGTGATCGATATCATCGACTTCACCTTTACCGTTACGGATTTCAACCAATGTACGCAGTACATCAATGATATCTTCGTGCGATAAAATACCTTCAACTTCACGCGACTTCTGATCCGTACCCACTTCGTAAGGACGACCCAAACGACGGTTGAACTTCATACGACCAACTGGAGAAAGGTCATAACGCTCAGAAGAGAAGAACAAGTTGTTGAATAAGTTTTCAGCAGCTTCTTTTGTTGGTGGCTCGCCTGGACGCATTACTTTATAGATTTCAACAAGTGCTTCTTCACGACCTGTTGTAGTATCTGCACGTAATGTATCTGCAACGAAAGAGCCACGATCGATGTCATTGGTGAATAGGATGTTAAACTGTTTAACACCACCTTCAGCCAACTTCACTAAGATTTCATGGCTAAGCACAGTATTCGCAGCAATTACATCACCATTTTTCAATGGAATGTCTTCAGCTGTAATACGCTCATATAAATATTCATCAGGTACAGAAAGCTTCGCTAAGTTAGCAGCTTCCATTTGGCGTACATGACGTGCATTAATACGTTTACCTTGTTCAACGATCGCTTTACCATCATTGTCTAAGATATCAAATTGCGCCATTTCACCACGTAAGCGATCTGGAACGAGGTCAATCTGATAGCTACCCATATCAAGATATACAGGTACTTTTTCGTAGAACAAATTCAAGATCTGTTCGTTGCTGTAATTTAAGGCACGTAAAACCACCGTTGCCAATAATTTACGACGACGGTCAATACGTACAAAGACTAAATCTTTGGCATCAAATTCAAAGTCTAACCATGAGCCACGGTAAGGAATAATACGTGCTGAATACAACACTTTACCGCTTGAGTGGGTTTTACCCTTGTCATGGTCAAAGAATACGCCTGGTGAACGGTGTAATTGAGATACGATTACACGCTCTGTACCGTTGATAACGAAAGTACCGTTATCTGTCATGAGTGGCATTTCACCCATGTAAACTTCTTGTTCACGAACGTCTTTAATTGATTTCGTTTCACGATCTTTAATGATCAAACGAATTTTTACGCGCATTGGTGCTGCATAAGTTGAACCACGTAAAATACATTCACGTACGTCAAACTCAGGCTTACCAAGACTATACTCAACAAATTCTAAAGCAGCATTGCCAGAATAACTTTCAATAGGAAAAACTGAACGAAATGCGGCTTGGAGACCGATATCTTCGCGATTTTTTGGAGTTTTACCGCCTTGTAAGAATGTACGGTACGAATCGACCTGAATCGAAAGTAAGTACGGTGCTTCCATTACGTGGGGCAATTTACCAAAATTCTTACGGATCCGTTTCTTTTCGGTATATGAGTATGCCATCTGGAGTCCTCGGAAAGTAAACTAAACCCGCCTGCAGAACGGGTCTAGAAGGAATTACGCAGGCCGATATGGCCACCACTGTTTACAAATGCTGCAATTTTTAGTGGTATTAAAACGCTTAACAATATTTTTATAAGCAAAAAAATATTGGTAAGCGTTTGATTTTATGTATTTTGTCTAAATAATACGCACATCAAACGTAAAACTAACAAAAAACGAGCCGATTATTGTAACGCAAAAAGGCTGATGACCCAAGAGCCATCAGCCATTTTTTGGAGCCGATTTTCAAAAAATCGACTCCCTACAGCATTACTTAAGTGTAACTGTAGCACCAGCTTCTTCAAGCTTCTTCTTAAGTTCTTCGCCTTCTTCTTTAGAAACGCCTTCTTTAAGAACTGCAGGAGCGCCTTCAACAAGATCTTTAGCTTCTTTAAGACCAAGGCCAGTAGCTTCACGAACTGCTTTAATTACAGCAACTTTGTTAGCACCGAAAGAAGTCAACTCTACGTTGAATTCAGTTTGTTCTTCAACAGCAGCAGCAGCTGGACCAGCAGCAACAGCTACAGCAGCAGCAGATACGTTGAATTTTTCTTCGAAAGCAGAAATAAGTTCAACAAGTTCAAGAACAGTTTTTTCAGCAACTGCGTTTAAGATTTCTTCGTTTGTTAAAGCCATGAGAGTAACTCCAAATGGATATTGAATGGTGTGAAAGTAGATTTAAGCTTAAGCAGCTTCTGACCCGTTTTTCTCTTGAAGCGCTGTAAGTAAGCGACCCAATTTCGAAATAGGAGCTTGAAGAACAGAGGCAAGCATAGTAAGCGCTTTTTCTTGGTTCGGAAGATTCGCGATAACGCTAACGTCAGCACCTTGATAAAGTTTGCCTTCAAATGCAGCAGCCTTTAATTCAAATGCTTTATTAGTTTTAGCAAATTCTTCGAACAAGCGTGCAGCTGCACCCATGTCGTCTTCAGAAGTTGAGAATGCTAAGATTGTTGGACCAACAAGGTCGTCATTCAAGATAGCGAATGGCGTATCTTGAAGAGCACGTTTAGCTAAAGTATTACGTACAACACGTGTAGCAACACCTAGTTTACGAGCTTCAACACGAAGAGCAGTTAATTGCTCAACAGTTAAACCTTGGTAGTCAGCAACAACGGCAGCGAACGCTGTAGAAGCAATTTCACTTACTTCAGCAACGATCTGTTTTTTGTCTTCGATAAGAAGAGCCATCGTAAAACCTCCTAACGGTGATTTATGCACTCATACGAGTGCACTCCCAATTCGTAAGCCCTATTCAGACTTACACGCGGAGGAGCAACAAATCACACCACCGCGTCTACTCAGACTGGATGATTAAGAAAAACATTCGAAAATATTTCTCGCCTGAGGTCTTTGACGCTGATAAACATTCATTTATCAATTCAAAGTTTGCTTAGACTTCCTCAAAGAGAAAATCTAAGGCTTCAAAATTCTTACTAATTACTTAGAAACGTTGCTTACGTCAACGATCAAACCAGGACCCATAGTTGAGCTCAAAGTGATCTTTTTAACGTATACACCTTTAGAAGTTGCAGGCTTTAACTTTTTCAAGTCTGCAATTAAAGTTTCAACGTTTTGACGTACAGCTTCTTCGCTAAAGCCAAGTTGGCCGATCGCAGCGTGGATAATACCCGCTTTGTCTACACGGTAACGTGCTTGACCAGATTTAGCATTCTTAACCGCGTTAGCAACGTCAGGCGTTACTGTACCCACTTTCGGGTTTGGCATTAAGCCACGTGGACCAAGAATCGTACCAAGCTTACCAACAACGCGCATTGCATCAGGAGCAGCAATAACTACGTCGAAATCAAGGTTTCCGCCTTGAATGCTTTCAGCAAGGTCATCAAAACCAACGATATCAGCACCAGCAGCTTTCGCAGCTTCAGCAGCAGCACCTTGAGCAAATACTGCAACACGTACAGTTTTACCAGTACCCGCAGGTAAAGTTGTAGCACCACGAACAACCTGATCAGATTTACGCGGGTCTACACCAAGGTTTACAGCGATATCTAAAGATTCTTTGAACTTCGCAGCTGGAAGGCTGTTAAGAACTTGTACTGCTTCTTCCAAAGTATAAACTTTGTTTGCTTCTACAGCAGCAGCAATGGCTTTTTGACGTTTAGTTAACTTTGCCATGTCTTATAGCTCCACTTCCAAGCCCATAGAACGTGCAGAACCAGCAATGGTACGCACACGAGCGTCTAAATCAGCACCAGTTAAATCTGGTTCTTTAGTAGTCGCGATTTCTTCTAACTGAGCACGAGTCAACTTACCAACTTTAGTTTTGTTAGGTACAGAAGAACCCTTTTGAATACCAGCAGCTTTCTTAAGAAGAATAGATGCAGGTGGAGTTTTCATGATGAAAGTGAACGACTTATCGTTGTACACAGTGATCACGACAGGAATTGGCAAACCAACTTCAAGTTTTTGTGTAGCAGCATTGAATTCTTTACAGAATGCCATGATGTTTACACCACGTTGACCCAAAGCAGGACCAATTGGTGGAGATGGATTCGCTTTACCAGCTGGAACTTGCAGCTTGATATAGCCGTCAATCTTCTTAGCCATTGAAAATTACCTCTGGGTACAGACGCCGCTAGGCTCCCCAAAAAATTAAACAACACCGAAGTGTTAGAACAACAATGCCCGATCAGATCGGGCGCTTCTCAACCGACGCAGATTAAATCGTTTTTTCGACTTGGCGAAACTCGAGTTCAACCTGAGTTGGTCGATTAAATACATTAATCGTCAACGTTAAACGTGACTTTTCGTATTGAACTTCCTCCACGACCCCTTTAAAGTCAGTGAACGGACCGTCAACAACGAGCAATTCTTCACCAGGTTCAAACATCGTCTTAGGACGAGGTGCTTCACCTGTATTACGCACACGAGCAAGGATCGCATCAGCTTCACGTTGTGAAATCGGCGCTGGTTTCTCTGGTGTACCACCAATAAAACCAAGAACTTTGGGACACTCTTTTACAATGTGCCAAGTATCATCATTCATTTCCATTTCGACTAATACATAGCCAGGAAAGAATTTACGCTCAGATTTACGCTTCTTACCATCCTTCATTTCCACTACTTCTTCAGTAGGGACAAGGACTTCACCAAAGCTTTCAGCAACAGTACTACGCTGAATTCGATCATTAAGCGAACGCATCACTTGTTTTTCAAAGCCTGAATAGGCATGAATAATATACCAACGTTTCATCGCGTTCTTACCCAATAATTAACTTAATAAACCAACCTAACCCGTAGTCGAAACACCATAAAACCAATGATGCAACAAGTACAACCAAGAGAACTTGCCACGATGTCGTGATCGTCTCTTGTTTTGTTGGCCAGGTCACTCGACGCAGTTCAATTCGCGCATCTTGCAATAAACGCACAAAGCCTTTGCCTTGATGGGTGGCGTATAATAAACCTAAAGCGACTACGACACAAGCCAAAATCACCCCAACACGCACCCAAATATCATTTGCTGGCGCCCAATAGGCAGGTAAATGCTGATTTACCAATGCTGAACCGACTAATAAAGCTATAGCAATCAACCATAAGACAACATCTAGTGGTGAACCAGAACTTACAACTTCTGCAACATTATTTCTTTGAGGGATTGGCGCGTCGCTTAATGCGTCACGCGATTTATCATTCGACATTTTTTTACTCGTCGTAGAATTCGCGACTTATTATATGACAACTCAGCCAGAATTAAGCTTTTTTATTTAAAAAAAGTGGCAGGCCAGGAGGGACTCGAACCCCCAACATTCGGTTTTGGAGACCGACGCTCTACCAATTGAACTACTGACCTAACGTACAAATCGAAAGCCGGAGCTTTCGATTTGAGTGTAACACATGGTATTAGGCTTATGCAGTTACTTTAGCAACAACACCAGCGCCTACAGTACGACCACCTTCACGGATCGCAAAACGTAGACCTGGGTCCATTGCGATCGGGTGGATTAACTCTACTGACATCTCAACGTTGTCACCAGGCATTACCATTTCTACGCCATCTTGTAATTTGATCGCGCCAGTTACGTCAGTTGTACGGAAGTAGAACTGTGGACGGTAACCGTTAAGGAATGGAGTATGACGACCACCTTCTTCTTTAGAAAGTACGTATACTTCTGCATCGAATTTAGTGTGCGGCTTGATTGTACCTGGCTTAGCAAGTACTTGACCACGTTGTACGTCTTCACGCTTAGTACCACGTAAAAGAACACCACAGTTCTCGCCTGCACGACCTTCGTCAAGCAATTTACGGAACATTTCTACGCCAGTTACAGTCGTTTTAACCGTATCTTTGATACCTACGATTTCAACTTCTTCACCAACTTTTACGATACCAGCTTCTACACGACCAGTTACTACTGTACCACGGCCTGAGATAGAGAATACGTCTTCGATTGGCATCAAGAATGCTTTGTCGATAGCACGTTCTGGTTCTGGAATGTAAGAATCAAGTGCAGCAACTAAGTCGATTACAGCTTGTTCGCCATAAGGACCATCGTTACCGTTTAATGCTTGAAGAGCTGAACCACGGATGATTGGAGTGTCATCACCTGGGAAGTCATAAGTAGAAAGAAGTTCACGAACTTCCATTTCTACTAATTCAAGTAATTCTTCATCATCAACAAGGTCACACTTGTTCAAGAATACGATGATGTAAGGTACACCAACCTGACGTGAAAGAAGGATGTGTTCACGAGTTTGTGGCATTGGACCATCAGTCGCAGCACATACAAGGATCGCGCCGTCCATCTGAGCAGCACCAGTAATCATGTTTTTAACATAATCGGCGTGGCCCGGGCAGTCTACGTGAGCGTAGTGACGGATTGGAGAATCGTATTCTACGTGTGAAGTATTAATTGTAATACCACGTGCTTTTTCTTCAGGAGCTGAGTCGATTTGTGAGTAATCTTTCGCTTCACCGCCGTAAGTTTTTGCACAAATAGTTGCAATCGCAGCAGTTAAAGTTGTTTTACCATGGTCAACGTGACCAATTGTACCCACGTTTACGTGTGGTTTATTACGTTCAAACTTAGCCTTAGCCATTTTGATTTTCCTCGTTTACGTCGACACCAGTTTAGAGAAAAACAACCCTGAAAAACCTTCTTTATCGACATTCGCCTAAAAAACTAGACACCTAATACTTGAAAAGCAGACTATAATAGCCTGCTTCTTTAAAAACTTGTGGAATAACCACTAAACTGTATATCTGGAGCTCTTATCGAGATTTGAACTCGAGACCTCTCCCTTACCAAGGGAGTGCTCTACCACTGAGCTATAAGAGCGACATCTTCGATGGAGCGGGAGACGAGGATCGAACTCGCGACATGCAGCTTGGAAGGCTGCCACTCTACCAACTGAGTTACTCCCGCATGTTGGTACTGACCACTTCAATCGAAGTTAGATGGTGGTGAGAGAAGGATTCGAACCTTCGAAACTTTCGTAGCAGAGTTACAGTCTGCCCCCTTTGGCCGCTCGGGAATCTCACCATATCACACTTACACAGTGCTGTTCTTTTACTTTATACTACCACACTTTTAAGATGGTGCCGGCACACGGATTCGAACTGTGGACCTACTGATTACAAGTCAGTTGCTCTACCAACTGAGCTATGCCGGCTCTTTCTTAGTGTTTCGTACGTTTCGTATCGGAACGGTGTGCAGTTTAGCAAAACTCTGAATCGATGCAAGTGCTTTTTTCAAAAAAATCGCTAAAAACTCATAAAATCAATCCGTTTGACGATAATTCAACCGCTTTGATCACTGCGCGAGCTTTTATTTGGGTTTCATTCCATTCAGATTCAGGATTTGAGTCTGCAACCAGCCCCGCTCCTGCTTGTACATAGACCTTTTTATCACGAATTACACAGGTACGAATCGCAATCGACATGTCCATTTCACCATGCCAGCCTAAATATCCAACAGCACCACCAAATACCCCACGTTTCACCGGCTCAACTTCGTCAATAATTTCCATGGCACGAATTTTTGGCGCACCTGAAAGTGTCCCTGCTGGGAATGTTGCCTTAAACACATCCAAAGCATCGACATCGTCACGGACTTCACCTTGTACATTGGAGACAATATGCATGACATGTGAATAACGTTCGATCACCATACGGTCAGTGACTTGCACTTTCCCGATTTTAGATACACGTCCCACATCATTACGACCAAGGTCAATCAGCATCAGATGTTCAGCAATCTCTTTTTCATCTGCCAATAAATCTTGCTCTAAAGCGAGATCCTCTTCTTTGGTTTTACCACGCGGGCGCGTACCTGCCAAAGGGCGTACGGTTGCAATGCCATTTTCTAAGCGAGAAAGAATTTCTGGTGATGAACCCACAATATGGAACGGCTTTTGATCCGTTAAGGTCTGCCCTTGTACCAAGAATAAATACGGCGATGGATTTAAATGGCGGAGTGCACGATAGACCTGCAATGCCTCACCATCAAAATCAGACACCATACGTTGCCCAGGCACCACCTGCATCACATCACCTGCACGGATATATTCTTTGACCTTTTCAACCGTTTCAAGGAATTTTGCTTTGCCTGTGATCGATTCAAAATGGGGTGCAGTATGTGGTTTCGCCTGCAAGCTGACGGGTATTGCAAGTAATTGCTCAAGCTGATCCAGCTTTTGCTGAGCTTGAGCATAAGCATCAGGCTGATTCACATCGGCATGATGAATTAAAAACAAGGTATCTTTTAAATTATCAAACACAATCACGGTTTGAGAGAGCATCAACCAAAGGTCAGGTAACGTTACAGGATCAGCAGCAGGCACATTTTTCAGTTTTGGTTCAATATAACGCACAGCGTCATAGCCCAAATAGCCCACCAATCCCCCAGTAAAGCTTGGAAGATCAGGTAATTCGACTTGAGTGGGGACTTTAAACTGGCTTTGAAACTCACGGATATAGTCAAAAGGATCAGCACAATCCTGCTGAACCACAGTACCATCCGCCTGTTGAATGGTTAAGACACCTGCATTGCATGAAAAAACAGTAGACTCACCCAAGCCGATCATCGAATAACGCGCCCAGTTTTCCCCACCTTCAACAGACTCAAATAGATAAGCTTGTTTTTGTTGTTTAAAACGTGCAAAAACAGAAAGTGGTGTTTCGGTATCCGCTAAACGTTGGCGATAAACAGGAATGGTGTTATAGCCTGCTGCTTTTAATTGTTCAAATTGTACTAACGTGGTCATGAATCTTCTCTATGGTTTTAATTTCTGTGCGTTTTTTCTTTAGTGCTATCTCAAGCCCGCCATCGAAAAACCATAACCATCTTCATGCCTATCTCCTTATTCAATCTGCTTAAACCAATTCCACCAAACGATCGACCACTTGTTGTGGCTGGCAGTCATAGATACTTTCTCCATGATTATAGCCATAGCTGACCACAATACAATCAATACCTGCGCGTCTTGCCGCTTCAACATCATTACTTGAATCACCAATCATCAATGTCGCTGACGTTGTCGTATTCTGTGCTTGCACGCAATGCAACAATGGCAAGGGATGTGGTTTACGTTCAGCTAAACTATCACCACCAATCACCATTTTAAAATAAGGACTCAATTGCAGAATATCCAAAATGCCTTTCGCTAAATGTTCAGGCTTGTTGGTTACGCATGCCATGGCAATATCATGATTTTGACAATAGTCTAAAAAAGGCAAGACCCCTTCATAGACTTGAGTATGTACACATAATTCTTTTGCATAGGTTTCAACAAAGGTATTTAGTAATTGTTCTTGCTGCTGCGCACGAACGTGCCCAAACAGGTGTTCCAACACAGCCTCACATAGTTTAGCTGCACCCTTTCCAACCCAAACCCTAACTTGCGCTTCAGTCACCATGGGCATACTGAGTTTTTCCAAGCTTAGATTCATCGCACGGTATAGATCGGCAGCGGAATCTACAAGTGTTCCATCCAGATCAAATAAGATCAGACTACGGCTTTGCAACTGAGCAACAGACATATATTTCGACTCAAAAAATGAAAAAGGCACACCAACGTGGGCATGCCTTGATTGTAAAAGCTTCGCCCGACTATTTAAAGAACAGCCAAGCAATCACCGCTAAAATGATCAGTACAACAATTGAAATCAAACCTACCGAAGCATTTTTTTGTTGCTCTTTTTCCTGAGCAACACGTGAAACAGGTTCATCAATTACAACAGGCTGTGGCTCAGGAACCGCCTGAACACTCACACCTTCTGGAATTGGAGCAGGTTTTGGAATACCTACCTGTTGCGGCATACCATCACGACTGATCGGTGTTTCAACTGCTCGCTCAGCAATGCTTGGCATACCTTGATCATGTGATGCAGTCGTCACAGGCTCAATCTCAATTTCAGGTAATTCAATCTCAGCTGTCGCTGGCGCAAGTACAGAGAATACAAAGCTGGCAAATTGCACAATATCGCCATCATGTAATTCGGTTTCCTGCTCAACACGTACATCGTTGATAAATGTACCATTTGACGAATTGAGATCTTGCACCCAAAGTTGCTTATCTTTTAACAATAAAGCTGCATGACGACGCGAGATATCCGCAGATTGCAATAAAATATCGGCATCTTGGTGTCGCCCCACCAACATGTCGCGTTCGATATTCAGCTCTTGCCCCGTAAATTCACCTGTAATGGCTTGTAATTTCCAAGTCATAGATGCATATCCTTATATAATTTCTTGCAATCATAACATTGTGACATAAGCGCTTCTGTGCATCTACTGTGAAGACGCTGGACGGATTGTTGTCGTCGTCACTGTGTTTTTACTGCGCTCTGTTTCCTTCACAGGTAACTGTACTGTTTTCTGCTGTACCTGAGGTTCTTCAATCGCAACTGGTGTCGTCACTACCACCGTTTTTTTAGCTTGGGTCGCTGTTGGAACCTTCTGATAAGGAGAATTCACGACTGGTGCTTGCGGGTTATATATATCTGCAACATTTTCCGGCAATTTGGCAAAGTTGCCATTTTTATCCATTGAAAGTTGCAAACTATAAAGCTGGTTATAACGTTGTTGAGAAATACGGCGTACATCATTGGCATCGCCAACAATCGTCGGATGGATAAACACCAATAGATTACGTTTGATATTACTACGCGCATCGGCACGGAATAAACGCCCAAGATAAGGAATACCACTCAGCCCAGGAATACCTTGACGCGATAATGACGTATTATCTGCAATCAAGCCTCCCAACACCACTGTTTGTCCATGTTCCGCAAGTACAGCGGTTTTAATGGCGCGCTTATTGGTGACCAAGTCTGTTGCCTGACCTTTGTTGTTTTGGACATCCGAAACTTCCTGTTCAACCTCAAGGCGAACCGTACCATTGTCACCAATATGTGGAATCACTTTTAGCGTGACACCCACATCCTTACGCTCAACCGTAGTATAAGGATTGACTGTACCCGAAGTTCCCGTCGATACCGAACCCGTCACAAAAGGAACGTTTTGACCTACGACAATATAAGCTTCTTCGTTATCCATCGTCACAATCGACGGTGTAGACAAGAAGTTGGATTTGGTATTGGTTTTCAAGGCTTGGATCAGCGCACCATAGGCTTTACGTGAGTTTTCAAAATTACCAATCCCAAGTGTGGCGCCATTACCTTTATTGGCATCACCTGCAATCGCTGCAGCTGCGCCACTCGCCCCCCCCGTAGCATAACCTGCGGCAATGGATGCCAGACTCGCACCCACATTGCTAAAACTGAGCAAGCCAACACCACTGCTTAAATCACCCAAAGCCCACTGAATCCCCAGTTGATCTGCATCATCTCCTGAGACTTCAATAATTGCAGCTTCAATAAGTACCTGTTGACGGCGAATATCCAGCTGTTGAATAGCCGCTTCGACTTCGCGCATTAATTGTGGTTCAGCTTTGACCACCAATGCATTTTGCGTTGGGTCAGCAATAATACTAATACCTGCACCATTAAAGCTGGTGATACTGGAGTTTTGACTATTGCTTGAATTGCCGTTTAGATTAATTGAAGGCGTCGAAAAAGAAGAAGATGACGAACCAGTTGTCGAGCTTGAGTTTTGATTGTTCGAGATCAGGTTATTCATCGAGTTGGATCGGTTATTACTATTCGATGACGACGATGAAGACGACGCAGATTGCCCAGTTACCAGACCCTGTAAAATCTCAGCCAAGTTCTTGGCACTGGCATATTTCAAGCGGAAGACTTTAAGCCCACCCAAACGATCTGCTGATGGGACATCCAGCATTTCAACCATTTGACGTAAACGTTTACGTGAATCTGGATCACCCTTGATTAAAATACGGTTGGTTCGATTATCGGCAATAATACGCACCCGTGAACCAATAAAATCTTTTGAAGCACCGGTTGCACTCATGGTCTCCAATAAACCAATCACTTCTTCAGCTTGGCTCGACTGTAAACTAATCGCCTCAATATCATTTTGACCCGTGCCATCCAAATTACGCACGATATTTTCAAGCTGATAAATATTGGTTGCACGATCAGAAACAATTAGGGCATTGGTTCCTGCCACCGCTGCTAAATGCGCAAACTGTGGCATTAATGGACGTAAGGCTGGAATCAAGTCATTCGGATTGGTATTTTGCAGCCAAATCACTCGCGTTACGATTTGATCACCACCCGCACGACTACGTGCATCGTAAGGAATCCCAGAGTTCTTCGCATTACTGTCAGGGACAAGTTTAACCGTGTTTCCTGAAGGAAGCGCCACCACACCATTGACATTGAGTACGCCTAGAAATAGGTCATACACCTCGTCCTTATTCAGAGGTTTGTTGGAAATAACCGTCACATTACCACGCACACGAGGGTCAACCGCAAAGTTCTTCCCTGTAATATCCGCAACTTCATTAATAAATGCGGTTAAGTCTGCATCACGTAGATTAATCTTCCATGTTTGTGCTTGCACATGAGTACTCACTGACGCAAGCAAAGGTGCTGCGGCAAGTAATGCCCAAAGTGGTCGTTGATGATTTAAAAAAGCCATAACCTGCACTTGTTCCTAACTGATGTGTGACGTGTGATCACTAAAAACTTTGTTGTATGGTCATCACTTGATCACCACGTTTTATTTCTATTTTGGCATGCCCTTCACGACGTACTTGCTCTAATAATTGTACTTCGTTGAGTCCCTGCCCGACGGTCTGACCATTGATCGATAGAATACGGTCACCCGAACGTAAACCCAAGGTATTTTTTAAATTCGATGGGGTCTTGTCTGATATTTCATAACCGTCCGCGCCGCCATTACTAACCCCCATATTTTTTAGGTATTGCTCGCGATTATCCTGCATTTGCTGGATCGCTTGACCTAAAGCCGATTGTGGTGAGTTTTGCGAGGGCGCAGCTGCTGCTGGCGCTACATTGTTGGTGTTATTAAGCACAGGATTGATCGGTTGATATAAACCTTTGTCCAAGCCCTTAAATTTAACTTCTCGGGTTGCACCATTACCCTGTTTTAAAACCACATGATCCCAATAAACTTCGGCCAGTTGATAGGACGTTGATCCTACCGTTTCACCAACACGATATCGTTCAGCGCTATCATTCAACTTAATCACTGCCGAAGACAAATAATTAGGCTGACCCAACAAGACACCTTGCAACTCCAGATTGACATTATCATCAGCCGAAGTTGCTGCAGGTTCATTGAATAACGCAAAAGAACTGATATTAGGGACTTGAGCTTGCTGCGAACCTAATTCAACTCGGTCAAACTGCATTGGTTGTGGTGGCGCAACCACCCACCAGAACAATGAAGCCAGTTTCCAACATAACCACAAAATCAGGAGTGCTAAAACCAGACCACTGAGCTTATCCAGTTTTTGCCAACGCAATTGTTGTATTTTTTGAGTGATTGCTTTCATTAGAAACCACCTTGCAACAAGGGTTGCCGTGAACTGATCACATAGGTGTCTAAGCCAGCTTTACCTTCATACGAGGGAATGTTTAACAACATGCGTTGAGTGAGTTGTACATCTAGCATCAGACTCGCATCTAAGCTTAGGTTTGCCATTTTCTGACTACGTTGATCACGCACATCAATTTGTAATTGCCCATTTTCATCTTTGAGCTCAGCCACTAAAGACGGCATATTCATACGATCTTGTCGCTGACCAAAAGTATAGGCCAACGCACCACCGCCCCAATTCAATTGTCCTTCTACCGCACTAAAGCCTTTCTCTTTTTGGTAATTCAATTGTACGTCTTTCAGCTGGATTGAGTTTTCAGGCCACTGCCAGTTGGCAAAATATTTTAATGTTTCAGGCGAGATTTTCCCTTGCAGGTCTTTAATCATGATTTTCTTGCTTAAACCGTAAGCAAAAACGCCATTGAACTGGGTATTACCACTATGGATATCGAGATCTGCACCAACGCGCAGTAATAGCAAATCCAAAGGACGGGTTTTCCAATGCACTGAACCACGCAACTGACCACGTTGCCAGTCTGCTTGCCCCTGCCAAATGTTGCCGCTGACATTATGTAATATTTGATTATCTTTTGAAAATTTCGCAATTAACCATGTTGCTGGAATTTGTAAAATAATAAAAATTAAAAATGCAAAAATGGCGAAAATCCACCATCTCCATTGCTTGGTTTTTTTCTTCATTCCACCCTTACCAACATGCAAATATCATCCTTTTTGAGACAATCGCCCCCTGAATGACATTATGCATACTTTTTCAACATCGCCAATTCTCTGATATAAAAAAACCAAGCTTTTTAAGCCTGGCTTTTGATAAAGGATAAAGTCATCGTATGACAGAACGATGACTTCTAAACTTGCTTAGATTAAGAAATCTTCAAGTTTCGCACCTTTCTCTAATTCAGCAACTAACCAGCGTGGTTGTTTACCACGACCAGTCCAAGTTTCTTCAGCATTGCTTTTGTTACGGTAGCGCGGCTCTACTGCTTTACGCGTGGTTTTCTTACGCTTTTGCTCGCCTACTTCCAATAATTCTTCAACACTGAAGCCAATTGCATCTGCAATTGCAATAATTTGATTATATGCATCTTCAATTGCTTGATCTTTTTTACTTGCAATTAAAGCTTCTGCTTCAGCTTGTAAACGTTTTAAATCTTCTACAGATAACTCGCTAATATCTGGTTTCATTAGAACCACTCCGACTTAATAGGGGAAATATATCACTCAAAAATAAAATGAATTTCAAATTCGATTCAATATTAATTTATAAATGATTAAATAATCAATATAAGATTACCCCACTTAATCATATATCAAGCACTAAATCGCATTTTATTTACAATAAACCCCAAAAAAGCAGCCGTGTTATATAAAAACATATTTTATAAAAGTGAATAGGAGGCTAGCAGCAATACGATTTATATTAAATTACTCTTAATTTTATCTAAAAAATTCTAATTTTATTGGGCTTATCAATGTTCAAATACACCAATCTCTCCGAAGCAGCGTATTTGAACCTTATTATATGAATTTACTATATAATCAAAAAAAATAGACATAATCGTCTTTATAATAATTAATGAGATATTAAAGAGTGATCCACACTTTGCTCTAACTGAATTATTTTCTGTCTAATCTCATCAGGAATATTTAATTTCTTTGAGCTAGCCTTATCCACACAGACCATAACCGCCTCACCTGTCGCTACGGTTTGCTGTTGTGTCTCACTCCACAACACATAATGCATACGGAAAGCGCTATTTCTTAACTCTTCGATACGCGCACCAATATGTAGCACGTCAGGGTAAAATACTGGACTTAAATATTTACATTGGCTTGACGCAACGACTGTCAATATATCCTGATCAAAGATATTCAACGCCATTAAATAAGCAATTCGTGCACTCTCGATATAACGATAATACTGCACATTATTTACATGACCAAAAGCATCCATATCTCCCCAAGCAACCGTTTGCTTAAGTACAACCGGATAGACAGACAGTTCCTTCATATTTTTACTCATATCTTAAAATTAAGAAAATTCACATCATTTTCAAATATTAAATTTAACTGCCTGATTAAATCAGGATTATCACCCAAAGTTGATTTAATCCTTAAATAGCTCATTAAAATATTATCTGGATATAAAGTTAATAATTGCTCTGCTTCTGCCTGTCGTTGTGTTGCCACATAAATATGCCATTTTGCAAAGCTAAGCATCGGCACACTGGTGTAACGCTGTTCAAGCTGCATAATGCGCTGCTCAACATAGGCATAATCTGGAATCTGCTTCAATAATTGTTGTTGGAACCACAGATAAAACACTTCTGGATCAAACTGGTCTTGTAATAAATGCAAAGCCAGATCTTCATGCTGTAAACTCATTTCTGGCATACGTGCCAATAATTTCAACCAGAGTACTTTACTACTGTACGGACGAGTTTGAATCTCATCCTGTAAAACCAGATAACGTTGTTGCAATGCAGCAAGATCATCCACAGAAGCCTGATCAAATCGTATAAGCAACTGCTGTAACCATAAGTCACGATGTTCTGCATCTAACAAACCATATTGGGTTGTTTGCAAGAATAACCACGGTTCTTGTAACGCAAGTTTACCCCATAATGCAGTAATACGTTGTTGATAAGCTGTTTCAATCTCAGTCAACCAAGGAGAAAGCTGATGTTGAGCAAGAAACTCTAGATGTGTCAGCGCTTTCTGTGTTTCTTGCCGCTCAAGATAAATATCGATGCGTTGTAATTCCGCCAGCTCAAATGCCATCGGTGCAGATTTTTCCAAACTCTGCAAGGCGGTTTCATAATCTCCATTTTTATAATCAAATTGCGCATCAATAATATGATTGAGCAATCCTGACTGAGTATAAACACGCTCAATAAAGACTTGCTGATCTTTCGCCGCTTCCAACAACCAGACAATGCCAAGCTGTTCATAAGGATGCAAATCTTTAAAATGAAGGATTGTTTCTTTTTTTCGCTGCTCGCGGGCAAAATAACGTTTACCGAATAACCAAGTCAATTGTGCCAATAAACTGATCAGAATAAATAGTCCAATGAGTCCTAAAACACCTGTTTGAAATTGCCAATCTCGCCAATAGATATAGACATAGCCATTTCCATAGCCATAACTCAATACAGAAAACAGTGCGAATAGCACCAAACTTGCAAGCACATAAATCAACAGTAAACGTTTCATAATGCCTTATCCCAACAAACCCAGTGTGGTTAATTTCGGTGTTGGTACTACAGGTAGATTTAAAATTTTCTCTAAGCGCAATTTCATTTGTTGACTATTTTGATCTGGCAATTCAGCAAGTAATTGCATCACTTCCAGAGTAGATTTTCGAAACTCTGTTAGTTGCCCTTGTTTTAAGGCTTGTGAAGCGAGTAACAAACGCAATTGTGCTTCTTTCAAGGTAATATTACGACTCATCAAGTCAGGTGAGTTGCGCTGTACTTTTTCTAATTTGAACCACTGCCACCACGATGCCGTTTCATTTTTTGTCATGGTAACTTTCGGATTTCGGATTTCTTGTTGAATCTTTTGATCTAGTTGCTGCAACAAGCTATCCAGTTGCTGTTGTTGCTGTGTCTGACTCAATACATATTGTTGAATGACTTGTTTATCCTGCTCAATCGATTTAACCAAGCTATGTTGTAACGCAGGAGATACTGCATATTGCACAACATGCTGTTGTACTTGATTGAGTTGATCCAGCGCATAGATAAACTGCTGTTGATCCAATGCAAATTGAACCAATTGCATTTGCTGCTTAATCAAAATAACTGGTGCAATCCCCGTCACCGTAGTCGGGATGGAAACACTATCCGTAGGCTCTACTGAGCTGGTATTTTGCAACTGGCGTTGTACTGCAACAAATTGATCATTCAATAAAGCATAACGCTGCTCGGTTTGATCTAATTGCTGTTGTAACTGTGGTACAGTTTGAGAATATTGCGCAACATCGTAACTGAGTTTAGCTAACCACAATAAACTCAATCCTAATATTAGATAACCAATTTTTCTCATACATGTCCTTGCCAATCACTCATGCGTTGAATGATCTCTGATGCAGATAAATTTTCAAGCTGAATAATGTTAAATCCTTGAGCAGTCTGGTCCCGCACCTGTATCAGAATCTGGGCTAGACGTGAGCCTAAAACCAAATAAACCCACTCTGCCGCACATGGATGCTGACCACATAGCTGCTGCCAATAGTTCCAGCTTGCTTCACTACTCATCAACACCGCAACAGGCTGATTTAAACTTATTTTTTTTACAATTTCAGGAAATTTGGAAAAACTTTGTTCTGGGCATTGCCGGCGATAGAGCACAAAATTCAGAATCTCAACACCTTGTTGCTGCAATTGCTGCATCATAAACTGCCGCCCTCCCAAACCACGCCAGAATGCAATTTTCTTTAAATGCTTCTGCTGTTTTAGAATAGGAAGCTCCAGCATTCCCTCTGAAGTTTCCACCTCAGGAACAACACTTGCTATTTTAAATTGAGCTAAAGCCTTTGCCGTAGCTTGCCCCACTGCAACCCATTGAATATGTTTAAGCTGATAAAGTTGTAAGCCCGCTTGCTGCAAATAACGTATCCCAATATCAACAGCAGTCGGACTAACTACCACAATCACTTGAGTCTCAGCTAAGGCCAAGTAAAGTTGTAGCAAATCTTCAGAAAAAGGGGCTGCAACCAACTCAAGCAAAGGTAGTGCTTCGACTTGATAACCAACTTCTCTCAGAGCTTGAGTTAAAACAGAAGCACGGTCATCAGGGCGTGTATTAATAAACAGCATTAATACAGCGCTTTGAGCAATTCACCCGCACCTTGCGCTAGCAATCGCTGAGCGAGCTGTTCACCTAATTGCTCAGCATCTACTGTTGCACCAACCAATTGCTCTTTCAACAAGGTCTTGCCATCCACACTGCCAACACGCCCTTCAATTTGCAGTTGATCATCAGTCAAGATCGCATAACCAGCAATTGGAACTTGGCACCCCCCTTCCAGATAAGCATTAAAGGCACGTTCTGCACGTACACAAATCGAGGTTTCTTCGTGTTGTAATGGTTGGATTAACTTTAATAATTCCACGTCATCCGTACGACACTCTAAACCCAGAGCGCCTTGACCTACCGCTGGCAAACTTACAACAGGGGTTAAGCAATGACGAATTCGATCCGCTAAGCCTAAACGTTTTAAACCAGCACTGGCCAAGATAATTGCATCATACAAACCATCATCCAGCTTGGATAAACGTGTCCCTACATTTCCACGTAAATCAACAATTTCTAAATCAGGGCGTAGCTGTAAAATTTGACACTTACGGCGTAGGCTCGATGTGCCTACTTTTGTACCCTGTGGCAACTCATCAAAATGCGAGTATTGGTTTGAGACAAACGCATCTAAAGGATCTTCACGTTCACAAATCACAGCCAAGCTTAAACCTTCTGGTAAATGCATCGGCACATCTTTCATTGAATGTACAGCCAAATCCGCACGACCATCCAGCAATGCTGCTTCCAACTCTTTTACGAATAAACCTTTACCACCAATTTTGGCTAACGGTGTATCTAAAATCTTGTCGCCTTGGGTGACAAACTTAACCAATTCAACCGTTAAATCCGGATAAAGCGCATTTAAACGAGAACGAATATGTTCCGCCTGCCAAAGTGCAAGAGGGCTTTGTCGAGTCGCAATTTTTAAGGTTTTCATAAATTCAAGTTAAGTATTGATCAAAGCAATTGTTCCAAACTTAACTTGATCACCTGAAATTGCAAGTAAAAATTCATAAAGTGATCAATCATTCAGCTGAAAAGCTGGGTTTTATAATTGATGCATACACTCTCTTAAACTCGGCAAGTGGCGACGGCTGACAGACAATCGCTCCTCCAACTCACGCAAACGCACCTGATATTGCCCAGCGGCCACCAATTCCAGCCCTTCGAGATAGTCGAGTGAGACCAAGGCATTACGATGGATACGGATAAAGCGATCTGCGAATTCCAATTCCAAATCTTTCAGTGTTTCATCAATTAGCACACTGCCATTTTTATGGCGAACAGTGACATATTTCTGATCTGCTAAAAAATAATAGACATTTTCCAATGGAATCAGTTCTACCCCGCGATAGGTTTTCGCAGCAATTTGATGGCGTTGTGTTTTGGTATCGTACATATCGTCTTGTTGTTTTAAACCAGTCATTTGTGCTTGTGTAAGGTGAGTTAAATGATTAAACACCTGTTGTAAATCTTGTTGTGCAACAGGTTTAAGTAAATATCCTTGTGCTTGAAATTTAAATGCTTCCAATGCATGTTGATCATATGCCGTACAAAAAATAATCGCAGGTCTAGGATTGAGCTGACTGAGTTGTTCAGCGCATTCCAAACCATTCATTCCTGGCATTTGAATATCTAATAAAACGACATCTGGTGAGTCGTTTTCAATATGATTTAACACATCCTGACCATGATGCGCCGTCGCAATGACTTCGTGCCCCATCTGGGTCACTAAACGTGACAAACGCTCTACTGCGAGAGGCTCATCATCAGCAATCAGAACTCTCATCCTCTCCTCCTTGTCACCGTTAACTTCATCCATATTTTTTATGGTTAACTTGACTTATTATTTTACTCGATAGTGGTAGCTCACCACCGTCGTATATAACGACGTTCCCCCATAAATCTGAAACTTAACCGTTTGCCCATAATAGGCTTTCAGGCGCTGCTTCACATTGTCTATCGCAATACCATTTCCCTTTCTCGATTTTATTGTATCGTGAGAATAAGGGTTAGTAATGACTATACTGACTTGATTTTGCAATATTTCAACCAATACGCTAACGGTCGAAGGTTGCAAAACTTTTTCCACCCCATGAAAAATACTATTCTCAAGCAAAGGTTGCAACGTTAATAACGGGATCGTCACTCGTTTTAATTCAATGGGTGTCGCCTGTATGTTCCATTCTACATTCAAACGCGTACCTAAACGCATCTTTTCTATACTTAAATATTGCTGACATAAGTCAATTTCCTCAGCTAGACTCACCAACTTCAGTTCTTGAAAACTCGCTCGGAATAAACGCGACAAATTAATCAACATATTTTCAGCTTTTTCAGGGTCAATCGCAATTAAGCTCACCACACTATTCATACTATTAAATAAGAAATGAGGGTGAATCCGCGCCTGCATCGCCTGAATTCGCGCATTCAGTTCACTATATTGCTGATTCATCCATTGCTCACGCATATATAAGTAACGCAAACAGAAAGCGCCTAACAAAACACCATAACTTAAATGCAAACTACTCCCATGAAATAAGATCTCCTCTGAAAATGAACCTGAACGTGCAGCCCAATATTGAATAATATTAATCGCACATGTGGTCAACAGCACAATCAGTTGCAGCAGTACAAAGCCCATTATCAAGGCGACCTTCTGACTAAACTTAGCAAAAAAATCCTTAAAATAATCAACTAGTGTTGCGAAAGACAAAATCACCCAATTAATAAAAACCATATATTGCAGCACACGGAAGCCCTCTAAGGCTTGCCATGAGCGTGCTTCAGCCAAAGCCAACACCATCGCCAAGACATTACTTGCAACAATTAATTCTAATAAGTATTGCCATTGCCCAATTTTCGTAAAAAAATAGGAGCCTGATGGATTCCCCTGACGAGTTTGCGATAACTTCTTACGTCGAGTTTCGGCAACTGCGTTTGGATTTGCTATACTCTTTTTTATTTTGCTGAGCCGCCATGACCACATCTTCTCAATCCTCTTCTTCAGCCAGCCCGAATCAAACCTCTGGAATGTGGGGCGGTCGCTTCTCTGAAGCAACTGATGCTTTTGTTGCAGAATTTACCGCATCTGTGCAATTTGACCAACGTTTTTATAAACAAGATATTGCAGGTTCAATTGCGCATGCCACTATGCTTGCCAAAGTAGGTGTCCTGACTGAAGCTGAACGCGATGACATTATTCAAGGTTTGAGCACCATTAAAGCTGAAATTGAGGCAGGCAACTTTGAATGGCGCATTGATTTAGAAGACGTACATATGAACATTGAGTCTCGTTTGACTCAACGTATCGGCATTACAGGGAAAAAATTACATACTGGTCGTAGCCGTAATGACCAAGTTGCAACTGACATCCGCTTATATTTGCGTGATGAAATTGACGACATCTTAGGTTTATTACTGCGCCTACAAAAAGGCTTACTTGGTTTGGCTAGTCAAAACACCAACACCATCATGCCAGGTTTCACTCATCTACAAACGGCTCAACCAGTGACCTTTGGTCATCACCTGTTAGCATGGTTTGAAATGTTAGTCCGTGATACTGAACGTCTACAAGACTGCCGTAAACGTGTTAATCGCATGCCACTCGGTTCAGCAGCTTTAGCTGGAACAACCTATCCAATTGATCGTGCTTACACAGCAGAACTTCTTGGCTTTGAAGCCGTTTCAGAAAACTCATTAGATGCAGTTTCAGATCGTGACTTTGCCATTGAATTTAATGCAGCTGCGTCTTTGATCATGATGCATTTATCACGCATGTCTGAAGAACTCATTTTATGGACTTCGGCACAATTCAAGTTCGTGAATATTCCAGATCGCTTCTGTACTGGTTCTTCAATCATGCCACAGAAGAAAAACCCAGATGTGCCTGAGCTGGTTCGTGGTAAGTCAGGTCGTGTTTTTGGTGACTTAATTAGCCTATTGACCCTAATGAAAGGCCAACCATTGGCTTATAACAAAGACAATCAAGAAGACAAAGAACCATTGTTTGATGCAATTGATACCGTTCGTGGTTCACTCATGGCATTTGCCGATATGGTTCCAGCCTTAGTACCCAATATCGAGATTATGCGTGAAGCCGCTTTACGTGGTTTCTCAACGGCAACCGATCTTGCAGACTACCTCGTCAAAAAAGGTGTTGCGTTCCGTGATGCCCATGAAATTGTTGGTAAAGCCGTGGCTTTAGGTGTTGCAGAAGAAAAAGATTTATCTGAATTGACACTTGAACAACTGCAACAGTTCTCTGATTTGATCACAGCAGATGTATTTGACAAAGCATTGACGCTAGAAGCCTCTGTCAATGCACGTGATCACATTGGTGGAACATCTCCAAAACAAGTTGAAGCCGCGATTGCCCGTGCGCACACTCGCCTAGAACAGTTATACGCTTAAGGATTTATGATGACTAGACAAGTACTTTGCCGCAAATACAAACAAGAGCTTGAAGGCTTAGACTTTGCGCCATTTCCAGGCGCCAAAGGCCAAGAGTTCTTTGAAACAGTTTCAAAACAGGCATGGCAAGAATGGTTAAAACATCAAACCACGCTGATTAATGAAAAACGTTTGAATGTATTTGAACCCGATGCAAAAAAGTTCCTCGAAGAACAACGTGAGAAGTTCTTTAATAACGATGAAAGCGTAGAAAAAGCCGAAGGTTGGACTGAAGAAAAATAAGCAGTATTAGAGCAATACTGCTATAAAAAGAGAGCTGTTTTTTAGCTCTCTTTTTACATGATATTTACATAAGTAATAAAGCCTTACAGAGTATACACAGTTGTCTACATGACACTTTAAGGCACCGTGTTTATAGTTATATTCAGAAGGACAAAGAGATACGTTGATATCTCACGTAACGCATGATATTTCTCTCCCAGACTTTCCCCCGAAGTCTGGGATTTTTTTATTACGACTCTCTCAAAATAAAAAACCGCTCTAGTTAGAGCGGTCAGTAATTATTTTACTTTTACCATTATTTTTGATGCACTTTCTGTTCAATTTCTTCAATACTGGTATGACGCACATCTGTACCTTTCGCCATATAAATGACTTGTTCTGAAATATTACGTGCGTGATCACCAATACGCTCTAATGAACGCAATACCCACATCACATTAATCACACGTGAGATATGACGCGGATCTTCAATCATATATGTCATTAAAGTACGTGTTGCCGACTGATACTCACGATCAATATCCACATCCGCCATCACCACTTTCAAGGCTTGCTCTACATCTAAACGCGCAAAAGCATCTAATGCATCATGAATCATGACACGTACTTGGTTACCAATATGACGTGTTTCCATATAACCACGAGGAGACTCACCTTCTTCACAAAGGTTTTGCGCAATGCGTGCAATTTTTGCAGCTTCATCACCAATACGCTCTAAATCGGTATTGGCCTTACTCATCGCAATTACCATACGCAAATCAATTGCTGCCGGGTGACGACGTGCGAGAATTAAGGTTAAGCCTTCATCAATATCACGTTCGAATTGGTTCACTGCATTGTCTTTAAACTGCACATCAATGGCTAAGTTAGCATCTGTGTCTAATAAAGCATGAATTGAGTTAGCAACTTGTTGCTCCACTAATCCACCCATGGTCATAAACTTGGTGTGCACATCTTGCAAGTCTTCATTAAATTGTGAAGAAATATGATGACTTAACACAGGATTGCTTGGGCTCACAGTATGCCTCCACTAGACACATGGAAAAAATGATTGGTGATTAAAACATAGAAATGATGAAACTTTTATGACAATAGCACGGATTCCTCCCTTGTTGATTGGTGTGAATTGATACAACAAAAATAAAAAAATCTGTTAGTCTAAATGCGTCGCTTGACGGAGCGCAGTTAACGAACTGCTGAGATTATCTTAATTACGCAATTTAAAGATAAGTACCGTTGAACCTGATCAGGTTAACACCTGCGTAGGAATCAAGCCCAACAAAAACTTCGCCTGCATTTATCTCACTCACGAGATGAATCTGCCATGGTTTTTGGTCGTGCTTGATTCGTTAATGCCATACATAAGGATCATGCCATGAACCAATTAACGAATCTTTCCCCTGCTGATATTTCTGCTCAACATGAGCAAGCTGCAAAAGATTTAACCCGAATATTACCTGCATCTAGAAAAGTCTATGTTGAAGGTTCTCGCCCTGATATCCAAGTCCCATTCCGTGAAATTAGCTTAACCGAAACACCAACTGGCTTAGGTGGTGAACACAATCCACCCGTCATGGTGTATGACACTTCAGGTGTCTATACCGATCCAAATGTACAAATCGACCTAAACAAAGGCTTACCTTTAGTGCGTCAAACATGGATTGAAGAACGCCAAGATACCGATGTACTTTCTGGTCTTAGCTCTGAGTTTGGTCAAGCACGTTTAAAAGATATTCGTACAGCTGAAATTCGCTTTGCTCACATTCAAAACCCACGTCGCGCACAAACAGGCAAAAATGTCACGCAAATGCATTATGCCAAGCAAGGTATCATTACCCCTGAAATGGAATATATTGCCATTCGTGAAAACCAGCGCCAACGTGAAAATGTCGATATGCGTCAGCATCCAGGGCAAAACTTTGGTGCGCAAAACTTAAGAGAGATTACGCCTGAATTTGTACGTCAGGAAATTGCCGCAGGACGTGCCATTATTCCAGCCAACATTAACCATCCAGAATGTGAACCAATGATCATTGGTCGCAATTTCTTGGTGAAAATTAATGCCAATATCGGTAACTCTGCGCTCGGTTCATCGATTGATGAAGAAGTCGCAAAGATGACGTGGGCAACCCGCTGGGGTGCCGATACCATCATGGATTTATCGACGGGTAAAAATATTCATGAAACCCGTGAGTGGATTATCCGCAACTCGCCTGTTCCAATCGGAACCGTACCGATCTATCAAGCACTCGAAAAAGTAGATGGTGTAGCTGAAGATCTAACATGGGAAATCTTTAAAGACACCTTGATTGAACAAGCCGAGCAAGGCGTTGACTATTTCACCATTCACGCAGGTGTATTACTACGTTATGTACCAATGACGGCAAATCGTCTCACGGGCATCGTATCTCGTGGCGGTTCGATTATGGCGCAATGGTGCCTGGCCCATCATGAAGAAAACTTCTTGTACACACATTTTGATGAAATCTGCGAAATCATGAAAGCCTATGACGTGTCATTCAGTTTGGGAGATGGCCTACGTCCAGGTTGTGTGCAAGATGCCAACGATGAAGCACAGTTTAGTGAGCTTAAAACATTGGGTGAGTTGACGCATCGCGCTTGGGAACATGATGTACAAGTCATGATTGAAGGTCCTGGTCACGTGCCAATGCATATGATTAAAGAGAATATGGATCTTCAACTCGAAGTCTGTAAAGAAGCGCCTTTCTACACCCTTGGTCCACTTACTACAGATATCGCACCGGGTTATGACCATATCACCTCTGCGATTGGTGCTGCGATGATTGGTTGGTACGGCACGGCGATGCTGTGCTATGTCACGCCAAAAGAGCACTTAGGTTTACCGAACAAGAAAGACGTCAAAGACGGTATTATCACCTACAAGATTGCAGCACATGCGGCCGACTTGGCCAAAGGCCATCCAGGCGCGCAAGTCCGCGACAATGCCTTATCTAAAGCACGCTTTGAATTCCGTTGGGATGACCAATTCAATTTAAGCTTAGACCCAGACACAGCACGCAGCATGCATGATGAAACGCTTCCAAAAGAAGCGCATAAATCGGCACACTTCTGTTCGATGTGTGGACCCAAGTTCTGTTCAATGAAAATCACCCAGAATGTGCGAGATTATGCGCAAAATCAACACAATGCCAAGCAGTCAAATGATGTAGAAACAGAAGTTGAAGCAGGTCTCAATGCAATGAAAACCGCTTATCAGGAACATGGTCAAAAATTGTACCACAAGGTGTAAATCAACTAAAAAAAGATTTTCCTGCGAATCATTCTCGGTTAGGATGAGATATGTACAATCTCATCCTGATTGAAGATGAATATTCTTGACCACGCCAGCTATTCAGCAACCGACGTTACGATAGAATCTCGAGAGCCTTTGTTTCGAGGATTCATTCAAGTTGAGAAAGTGAGTTTAAAACATCGGTTATTTCAGCGAGCTGATTTTTCACCTTTAATTCAACGTGAATTGGTTCATCGTCCAGAAGCCGCTGGCGTTTTACTATATAATGACCAACAACAACGTTTTGCACTGATTGAACAATTTCGTGTCGGTGCATTGAGTGATCCTGTTTCGCCATGGCAACTCGAAGTCATCGCGGGGGTACTTGATGGAAATGAATCGCCTGAAAGCTGTATCCGCCGTGAAAGCCTAGAAGAATCTGGCTGTGAGATCACCACATTAAAACATTTATTTAGCTTCTACCCTTCTGCTGGCGCATGTTCTGAATTTTTTCATTTATATGTAGCAGAAGTTGATTTGCCAAAGGAAGGAGGCATTTTTGGGATGCCAGATGAAGGGGAAAATATTCAACTTCATCTATTTGATTATTCCGCATTAGAAGCATTATTAAATAACGGGCGGTTGAGAAACGCACCTGTAATCATGGCATTACAGTGGCTGTCTCAACATATACAACTACAACAAAGATAAAAATCTGAAGGGGCTAACGACGGTGACTTTCCAAGTCTCATCATTATCGCAACAAGATTTTGTGATGATACAGATTACCGATACACATTTATTAGAGTATCCACATTTAGAATTTGTCGGGATGCAGCCCGAACAAAGTTTTCATGCTGTAATCGACTTGATGCGCCAGCAACATCCTCATATTGACCTCATTGTACACACCGGTGATTTGGCACAATCGCCAACACCATTGACATATAAAGGGGTCGTCTCAGGAAACGGAAAATATAGCACGCTAAGGATTTTCACTCCGACTTCTTTTAACGATATCCAACACGGTATTTTTGCTTAGATTGA
>NZ_KE007351.1:257529-466021 GCF_000400715.1 Acinetobacter genomosp. 15BJ
GGGGTCGTCTCAGGAAACGGAAAATATAGCACGCTAAGGATTTTCACTCCGACTTCTTTTAACGATATCCAACACGGTATTTTTGCTTAGATTGACCAGCCGACCGACTTGTCGATAAGAGTGTCCAGCAGACACCAACTCCAACACTTTAGGTGCCAGACGATCTGACTTGGTACGTTGACCAGGACGACGACCAAACACAACGCCCCGCGCTTGTGCCGCTGCTACACCAGAGCGCACACGTTCACGTAGTAAATCTCCCTCAAACTCTGCTAATGCAGACATCACAGAAGCCATGAGCTTTCCCTGAGATGTGGAAAGGTCAAACTGCAAACCTGTTTGTGCCACCAGAGATACCCCGAAATGCCCAAGATCTTGTAATGACTGTACGAGATCCACGGTGCTTCTGCCCCAGCGTGTCAATTCCGTCACCAAGATGGCATCGATTTCACGAGATTGCGCCATGGTCATCAAGTATTTTCTTTGCAATCTCTCATCCTTACTGCCTGATGCAGTTTCTTTCCAAACACCGACAACATCGTAGCCGCAACGATTGGCGTAGGCACGTAGGTCATATTCCTGTCGTTCGCAGGACTGATCGTTCGTTGATACTCGGCAATAAATGGCCGCATTCTGTCCCAATTGAACCTCCTTGCGAAATTGCAGCGCAAAGCTAAGCGTGGCGGTACAAAATAATGTACCTTTAATAGTTTAGTTTATTTGGGACTAATGAGCCATGCCGCGCCATTCTATTTTGTCGTCCACGGAATTGGGAAGCCTGTTCGAAATTCCAGATGATAGAGCTTTTATGCTTCAGCATTACACTCTGAGTGATTCTGATAAATCCATAGTCCATCAACATCGAGGGGCATCCAACAAGCTAGGCTTTGCAATTCAACTTTGCTACATGCGTTACCCTGGAGTGATATTGGGTATTAACGACGAACCATTCAAACCCTTACTTTTCATGATGGCTGCTCAACTTAGTATATCAGTGGACTGCTGGAATGATTATGGTCAGCGCGAGCAAACAAGACGAGAACATATTGCCGAATTGAAAAAAGTTTTTGGGTTCAAACTATTCACCTTGAGTGACTATCGGCAATCGGTCAATATGATGGTGGATTTGTCCCTTCAGACAGATAAAGGTCTTATTTTAGCCACAACTCTCGTTGAAAATTTACGACAAAAATCAGTCCTTTTGCCAGCTATAAATGCAATTGATAGTATTTGCGCAGAAGCAATCACATCTGCCAACCGCATAATTTATACTGCTTTGACGAGCTCACTTTCAGAAACTCATCGTCAAAATATAGATGCTTTGCTGAACCGTAAAGAGGGCAGCAAACTGACAATATTGGGGTGGCTTAGACAGTCACCAGCTAAACCAAACTCAAAGTACATGCTTGAGCACATTGAGCGGCTGAAGTGCTTACAAGCCATCGATCTACCTGAAGACATTGGAAAACACGTTCATCAAAATCGCTTACTGAAAATTGCTCGCGAAGGTGGGCAAATGACTCCTGCTGATTTGGCCAGATTTGAATCTCAACGTCGATATGCCACTTTGGTAGCAATCGTTGTGGAGAGTATGGCCACGATCACCGACGAAATTATTGACCTGCATGATCGCATTATTGGAAAGCTATTTGCTATCGCAAAAAATAAACACCAGCAACAATTTCAATCATCAGGTAAAGCGATCAACGACAAAGTGCGTTTGTATGGGCTTATCGGGAAAGCCTTGCTAGATGCCAAGCAAAATGGCAGTGATCCGTTTGCCGCCATCGAAACTGTTATTTCATGGGATGCTTTTGCAGCAAGTATTACTGAGGCAGAAAAACTGGCGCAACCCGAAGACTTTGATTTTTTACCACGAATTGGCGAGAGCTATGCAACTTTACGCCGTTACGCGCCAGAACTTCTTGCCATACTTAAATTGCGTGCTGCCCCAGCAGCAAAAGATATGCTTGCCGCTGTAGAGTTGCTCCGCAGCATGAATGTTGATAATACACGAAAAATCCCCTCTAATGCTCCAATAGCGTTTATCAAAAAACGGTGGGCAAGACTAGTCTTTACCGATGATGGTATTGATCGCCGCTATTACGAAATATGTGTGTTATCTGAACTTAAAAACTCGCTACGGGCTGGGGATCTCTGGGTACAAGGCTCTCGCCAATTCAAAGACTTCGATGAGTATTTAGTGACTGCTGATAAATTTAATCAGCTAAAACAGTCCAATGAGTTACCTCTAACCATTACTACTGATTGTGATCTATATTTGCAAAGTCGCCTTTCACTATTGGAGCAGAAATTAGCAATCATTAATCGCATGGCAGCGACCAACGATTTGCCTGATGCGATGATCAATCAATCTGGTCTAAAAATAACACCTCTCGATGCCGTGGCTCCTGATACAGCCCAAACTTTAATTGACCAAACAGCAATGCTGTTACCACATATCAAGATCACCGAATTATTAATGGAGGTCGATGAATGGACAGGCTTTACTCGACACTTCACTCATTTGAAAACGGATGACACTGCGAAGGATAAAGCGTTATTGCTCACGACCATACTGGCTGATGCAATTAATTTAGGGCTGACGAAAATGGCCGAATCATGTCCTGGTACAACTTATGCCAAACTCTCATGGCTACAGGCTTGGCATATCCGTGATGAAACTTATTCAACGGCATTGGCCGAATTGGTGAATGCTCAATTGAAACAACCTTTCGCTGAAAACTGGGGAGATGGCACTACCTCCTCATCAGATGGCCAACGCTTCCGCGCAGGTGGCAGAGCTGAAAGTACAGGACATATCAATCCAAAATATGGCGCAGAGCCTGGAAGGTTATTTTATACACACATTTCTGATCAATACGCACCATTTAGCAGTAAGCTGATCAATGTGGGCGTTCGTGATTCAACCTATGTTCTTGATGGGCTGCTGTATCACGAGTCTGATTTACGCATCGAGGAACACTACACCGATACGGCTGGATTCACCGACCATGTTTTTGCACTCATGCACATGCTAGGGTTTCGATTTGCACCACGAATTCGTGATCTGGGCGATACGAAACTCTATATTCCAAAGTCAGACATAGACTATGCCGCACTTAAACCCATGATTGGCGGCACACTGAATATCAAACAGATTCGTACTCATTGGGACGATATTTTGCGTCTGGCCGCATCAATCAAGCAAGGGACTGTCACAGCGTCGCTAATGCTACGTAAACTCGGTAGTTATCCACGACAGAATGGTTTGGCATTGGCATTACGAGAGCTGGGGCGTATTGAGCGCACACTGTTTATCTTGGATTGGTTGCAAAGCGTAGAACTACGCCGTCGGGTTCAAGCTGGATTAAATAAAGGTGAAGCCCGTAATGCATTAGCGCGCGCCGTTTTCTTTTATCGATTGGGTGAGATTCGAGATCGAAGCTTTGAGCAACAGCGTTATCGAGCCAGTGGCTTGAATCTAGTGACCGCCGCCATTGTATTGTGGAACACGGTTTATTTAGAGAGAGCGACTAACGCCCTACGAGGGCATGGTCGCACAGTCGATGATACCTTGCTGCAATATCTGTCACCGCTGGGGTGGGAGCACATCAATTTAACTGGGGATTATCTATGGCGAAGCAAAGCCAAGATAGGTGGTGGAAAATTTAGGCCATTGCGCGCAATTGAAAAACCTTAGCGTGCTATATTTTCCGTTTCCTGAGACGACCCCTATCATTACGACGAACTTGAGCTTCTCGGAATGGAGCAATGTATTTGGTGATGCTAAGTTGACGACTGCACTGCTGGATCGACTGACTCATCATTGCCATATCATCGAAACGGGTAATGAATCCTATCGTTTTAAGCAAAGCACGGAGGAAGCCAAGCAGCGTATAAAGAAACGAGAAGCAGAGAAAGGAGAGTTATTTTAACCGTCGATCAGTGAAGAAAAAGCAACAGCAATTGATCGATTTATCCACAGCAGTGTAGTACGCTACATTGCTTAAATGCCTGGTCAATATTCAACGAGCATCGCTGGTCAATATTAAGTGAGCGTCAACAATCTTGGGCATTTCGGGGTATCTCTGGTGGCACAAACAGGTTTGCAGTTTGACCTTTCCACATCTCAGGGAAAGCTCATGGCTTCTGTGATGTCTGCATTAGCAGAGTTTGAGGGAGATTTACTACGTGAACGTGTGCGCTCTGGTGTAGCAGCGGCACAAGCGCGGGGCGTTGTGTTTGGTCGTCGTCCTGGTCAACGTACCAAGTCAGATCGTCTGGCACCTAAAGTGTTGGAGTTGGTGTCTGCTGGACACTCTTATCGACAAGTCGGTCGGCTGGTCAATCTAAGCAAAAATACCGTGTTGGATATCGTTAAAAGAAGTCGGAGTGAAAATCCTTAGCGTGCTATATTTTCCGTTTCCTGAGACGACCCCTAACTGAAGACATTGACGGTGGATGGGCTGCAATGGGAATTAAAACCTCTACAGAGTTCACAGCGGGTTGCAAGCGTTGGGTTGAGTTGAGGTTATCGGATTGGAAGTGGAGGGCTGCCATATGATTGCCATCTCTGACATAGCGTTTTAAGGTATTTTTCTAGGGCGTATTGATGTTTCAACGTATTAACAATCATACGAACAACCTCATTCTCTCAGGTCATTTTCTTCTTGCCGATGGGTGATTTTTCGCCGATAAGCACTTGGTGATACACCAAACCAGCGTTTAAACGCGCGCCGAAAATTAGCAGAGTCGTGGTAATTCAGTAAGCTGGCAATTGCCTCGACCGATATTTGAGGGTCATGTAAATAACTACTGGCTTTCTCAGATAAAATCCGATCTCGAATCAGCCGGTAACTCGTGTTCTCTTTGACCAGACGTCTGGCCAGCGTACGCTTATTCATAAACAAGGCTGCAGCCAGATCCTCTTCACTCAGTTGCCCGAGCGGATAGGACAGCATGGCTTTTTGCACTTGGTAGGTGGTGCTGTGTTGTTGGGTCTTGAGCCGGTTGAGGATCATTTCGCATTGTTGCATCGCCAGCAGATAGCTATCGTGCTGCGCGGATGCATTGGCAATCAAGCACAACTCGGTCGGCACTCGGATCGACAGTTGTGGCTGATCAAACTGATAGGTACCGGCAAGATAATCCGCGTAACAGGCATGATGATCGGGGGCGGGATGGCTAAACTGAATCACCGCCTCGGTCAGCGGTCGTCCAACAATAAATTCGGCACATTCCGAAAAAATCACCGCAACAGTTTCGGACAGTAGCCGATGTACTGCATGACTCAAGGTCTGCTCAAAGAAAATCAAGCAGGTCGTCCACTCAGCATTGGTGTGTGTTTCGAGCCTAATCAAACTCATACGGGTCGGCAAAAAAGTTTGAAACGCTTGTAACACGGCCAATAAGTTCGGGCTGCTATTGATTAAAAAGCCCATCGAGCCATGTGTTGACGGCGTGAGCCGCTGCCCTAAACGCAAGCCAAACTGATCGGATGCGGACAACTCCAAGCTATTTTGTAAGATTTGAATCTGTTGGCTGGCCGTGATCATCGTGTCGTCACGCATCAGTTGTTCAGCGGTCAGCGTGGTGAATTTTAATAGTTTAGGTAGGTCACGCGCCTGCAAGTCCAGCTCTCGGCCAATCAGACGGGTATAGCTACAGGGGATATTAGCAGATTCACTTGTACTGGCGAGACCAGTCAGCAGACTTGGATGCAACATGGCTCAAACACCTCAATAACAGACCAGTATGAAAGAACATCGACTAGAAAAATGCAATCGACGATGGGGCTACAGCGCCATAATCGTCTTTTAATGACCCTATATTGTCAACAAGAGACCTGTAAGCAGTATGGATACATGTCTATTATGAGTAAAGAGGGATGGCTATTTTCATCGGCGTCACCAGCAACCGTATACCACACAGGAGTAGTAATAATGGGTCAAATTACATTGATCGAGTATGACGGTACCGCCACCGTACTTGACATCGAAGCGGGCAAGTCGCTGATGCAACTGGCTATCGATCACGGCGTATCCGGCATTGATGGAGATTGCGGTGGCGAATGTGCTTGTGGAACCTGTCATGTGATCGTTGACGGTGCTTGGCTGGCGGCGACAGGACAGCCCAATGACGAAGAGGCGCGCATGCTAGAGATGGTACCAGAAGGTACGGCGTCGTCTCGTTTGGCGTGCCAGATTCAATTGTCCGATGCAATGGATGGCATGGTGGTGCATTTGCCTGAGTTTCAAATGTAGTGACGGCAGATTTCAACAGCTGTTAAGCATCATCATTGAGGAATGAATCATGAAAAACATGCAAGCCACACTAAACCAAATTTCAGCCCTGCTGCCGATACCCATGCATTTACAAGTGAAAGGCATGCAGGTGTTCCAAAAGGTCAAGCAACGGGTGACACAGGCGCAACCGTTCCCTGATTTTGTAGAAAAGCCAATCCCCGATGTTGCCACGCTCAAGCTCGAAGACATCGATATGAGCAATCCGTTTTTATATCGACAGCATCAATGGCAGTCATACTTTAAGCGGCTACGCGACGAGCGTCCTGTTCATTACCAAAAAAGCAGTCCATTCGGTGCATTTTGGTCGATTACCCGTTATGACGATATTGTGTTCGTGGACAAATCCCACGAGCTGTTTTCGGCGGAACCGGTGATTGTGATTGGCAAGCCGCCCGCCGGACTGGATGTGGAAATGTTTATTGCAATGGATCCGCCTAAGCACGATGTGCAGCGTCAAGCGGTACAAGGTGTGGTCGCACCGAAAAATTTAAAAGAAATGGAAGGGCTGATCCGCAGTCGGGTACAAGAGATTTTGGATGATTTGCCGCTCGATACGCCGTTTGATTGGGTGGAGCGGGTGTCCAAAGAAATCACCGCACGCATGCTGGCGACCTTGTTAGATTTTCCGTATGAACAGCGGCACAAGCTGGTGTACTGGTCTGATACGTTGGCGGGCAGCGCAGAAGCCACGGGCGGTGAGATTAGCGACAACGATGTGCTTTTTAATGCCGCCGCTGATATGGCCAAGCAGTTTGCCGCGCTGTGGCATGCCAAGGCGGCTCAGCAAGCGGCAGGTGAGCCGATGGGATTTGATTTGATTAGCTTAATGCTGAGCAATGACGATACCAAGGATTTGATTCACCGTCCGATGGAGTTTTTGGGCAATTTGGCCTTGCTGATTGTCGGTGGGAATGACACCACGCGGAACTCCATGACCGGCGGGGTATATGCGCTGAACCTGTTTCCTGAGCAGTTTGTCAAACTGAAAAACCAACCGAGCCTGATTCCAAATATGGTGTCCGAGATCATTCGCTGGCAGACCCCACTGGCGTATATGCGTCGCATCGCCAAGCAAGACATCGAGATGCACGGCCAAACCATCCGTAAGGGCGACAAGATCTTAATGTGGTATGCCTCGGGCAATCGTGACGAGCGGGTGATTGAACAGCCAGATGCGTTTTTGATTGATCGTAAAGGTGCACGCAATCATTTGTCATTTGGCTTTGGTGTGCATCGCTGTATGGGCAATCGCTTGGCCGAGATGCAGTTGCGGATTCTGTGGGAGGAGTTATTGCTTCGCTTCGACAATATTGAGGTATTGGGTGAGCCAGAGTTGGTGCAGTCTAACTTTGTGCGCGGCTATGCCAAGATGATGGTCAAACTGACTGCCAAAGCGTAGGTATCAAAATAGGCGACAGAGGCATTTTGCAACTGTCGTCGGCAACAATTGATGCTGTGCATCAACCATGAACTGAGTGAATTCATATGCAAACAATCGTCATCATTGGCGCAAGTCATGCTGCGGCGCAGTTGGCGGCAAGTCTGCGGCCAGATGGCTGGCAGGGCGAGATTGTGGTGATCGGCGATGAGCCGTATTTGCCGTATCATCGACCGCCGTTGTCCAAGACCTTTTTATGCGGTGCACAACTGGTCGATGAGTTATTGATTCGGCCAGCCGCTTTTTATCAAAAAAATCAGATCGAATTTCGGCACGGGCGGGTGGTTGCGATTGATCGGGCAGCGCGCAGCGTGACACTACAAGATGGCAGTACGCTTGCGTATGACCAGTTGGCGCTGTGTACCGGTGCACGAGTCAGGACGGTGTCGCTGGCTGGGTCTGATTTGGCAGGTGTGCATTATCTTAGAAATATCAGCGATGTACAGGCTATCCAGCCATTTGTACAACCCAACGGCAAAGCAGTGGTGATCGGTGGTGGCTATATCGGTCTTGAAACAGCCGCCGCATTGACCGAGCAGGGCATGCAGGTGGTGGTCTTGGAAGCCGCCGAGCGGATTTTGCAGCGGGTAACTGCACCGGAAGTGTCGGACTTTTATACGCGGATTCATCGCGAACAGGGTGTGACGATTCATACCGGTGTGTCGGTCACGGCGATCACGGGTGAGGGGCGGGCGCAAGCGGTGCTGTGTGCCGATGGTTCGATGTTCGATGCAGATCTGGTGATCATCGGGGTCGGGGTTGTACCGAATATCGAGTTGGCGCTGGACGCGGGCTTGCAGGTGGACAATGGTATTGTGATTGATGAGTATTGCCGTACCAGTGCGCCAGAGATTGTGGCCATCGGGGATTGTGCCAATGCGTTTAATCCGATTTATCAGCGGCGGATGCGCTTGGAGTCGGTACCAAACGCCAATGAACAGGCCAAAATTGCCTCGGCGACCTTGTGTGGCTTACAGCGGACCTCGAAGAGTTTGCCTTGGTTTTGGTCAGATCAGTATGATCTAAAGTTGCAGATTGCGGGACTCAGTCAGGGGTATGATCAGATCGTGATTCGGGGTGATGTGCAGCAAAGGCGTAGCTTTGCAGCGTTTTATTTGCAGGCGGGTCGCCTGATTGCGGCGGATTGTGTGAATCGTCCGCAGGAGTTTATGCTAAGCAAAAAGCTGATCACGGCTGGTACGGCGGTCGATCCACTGCGGTTGGCGGATGAGTCGATTGCGGTACAGGCGTTGATGGGGTAGCTTAAAACTACATCAGGCTAGATTTGCATTACGCTGATTCAGATGTTAATCAGAATGGCATCGATAGATACCTGTGAGAGCAAGTCAGGTGCAGCTTTGGCTTTGTGTAATTCACCACCCGTGATCGCAAACACGATGGGTAATCCATACCCATCTACGGCAAGATGGATCTTACTTGTCTTGCTACCTCGACTTAAGCCAATCGCCTCCTGATCGTGAGTTGCAGCACGTGCATTATGTTGATGTGCCTTGACGTAATTGCTATCCATAACCCCTACTCTATATCAGAGTCAGTAGATAAAACCCTGAGTATGCTTTGGAAAAAACCTTTTGCTGACCAGTCGTTGTATCTTTTGTAGAGATTAGGCTGCTGACCAAACTCAGTCAGGAGGTAGGTCTAGCCATGGACATTTCACCCACATTCTGTAGAGCATGGCTTCTACGGTGAGCCGTAAATTTGGTTTGTGATCAATGTCCTGTTGCTTGAGCATAGGAGAAATCTTTGCTCAATGTTGGTCGTTCAGCATAAAGCGTGGCATGGTGGACTCGGATGGGGAGAGCTTTAATTCTCTGAGTCTGCCTCCAATTTGCAATCAATATTTTCAAACGTCAACACACTCTAATGTAAAAAAACTAACATTAAAAAAACACCTCTGCCAAAAGGTCTGGTAGCTATATTCGATGTCAAAGATGATCTGGCTCACCTGCTGCGTTGTTAACTCATTCTATCAAATTTTGAGGACAGGCTTGACATTTGGTCAATCGACCAATATATTCAAAATATGCATTTGGTCATTTGACCAATACCCGTTGAATTCTTGTGTGATATTTGCTGTGCCTGACCAAGGTGAAAAATATTGCTCAAGGTCAAATGTGATAGCAGGTTTACAGACATTCGATGCCTTTACAAGGAAACTCTCGCCATGACTCATATGATCAATATCCAGCCACGTAAGCCGCGGTTTGATTTAAGTGATGTTCCAGTTTTTTGGAACGACGGTGACCCGGTGTTAACACGCTTCTTTGATGCACTTTCTATTCACTTCCCCGATGGAGAGCGTTTTTTTATTCAGTCGGTGCGTAACTATCAGGATCTGGTCACAGATCCTAAACTGAGAGAAGATATCAAAAACTTTTTTCGCCAAGAAGCGCAACATGGCATTGTGCATGACCAGTATAATGCGGTGATGCAGTCGCAAGGCATTCATGTCGAAAAGGTCATCGCAAGATTCAAATTATTTATTCGGCTCTCCCAAAAACACCTGCCCGCCAAGTATCTGTTGGCCATGACAGCTGCCTTTGAACATATTACTGCTGTACTAGGCGAGGGTGCTATGGAGGGTGAGGGTGAGATGTTCAAGAATGCTCATCCCGCAATGCGTGCCATGTTCATGTGGCATGGGGTAGAAGAAGTCGAACACAAAACAGTAGCCTTTGATGTTTACGAAACAGCGGCAGGTGGGGGGTATTTCACCCGCGCATCTGCTTTGATTATCGGAACGCTACTGGTACATGCGGTGGTTGGCTCAGTTCTTTGGCATATGTTGAAAATTGACAAACTACAAGGTCAGCCATTGGTGCTTGCTAAGGGATTTTATCGCCTCTATGGACCACGTGGCCTGATTACCAGACTTATTCCACGCTATCTGGACTGGTTTAAGCCAGGTTTCCATCCTAGCGACACCGAAATCCCAGAAAAGGTTAATTCTTGGCTGGCTGAATATGATAAGCATCAAGACCCTATGGAAGCGTCACGAATTGTTTTTAATGTCCCCATTGCAAAAGCTGTATAGATCAGGAGAGACCGTGAAAGACTCGACTCGACTTGACCAAGTCGAGTAACCTGTCTTATTGATATAATGTTATGAGTCAAACTATGTTGAGTAGTGAATCTACGCGAGTCGAAGTTGCTGACCGCGAGAGAGTATTAGCCGCTTCTGCCAAGCTGTTTCGAGAAAAGGGTTTTGAGCGTACCAGTGTGCGAGAAATTGCCAGTGCTTGTGGTATTCTTCCAGGCAGTCTGCATTACCGCTATCGTAGTAAAGACGATATTTTGGTTGATATGATGCGGCTTGCTATTGAGAGAACTATTTACAGGATTGTTGAGGCGACTTCCGCGATTCAAGATCCACTCAAAAAAATGCAATCGGCACTGCAGACACATGTCGATATCCTTATGTCGGGTGACGATATGGTTTATGTGTTGTTGTTTGAGTGGCGCTCGGTACATGGAGTCGCACGTGAGCAGATTATTGCTGAGAGAGACAGATACGAGCGATATTGGCAGACAATTCTTGATGATCTGCAGTCTTATGGTTGTATCCGAAACGATGTGGATGCAGATCTGTTAAGACTGATTGGGCTAGGAGCAATAAACTGGGCTGCCACTTGGTATAAAGAAAATGGTAAGTACAATCTTGAACAGATCGCGGATGCGATATGGCAGATGATGACAAGAGGCATCCTTAATCCAGATTTTCACGAAGAGGCAAAAAACCTGTGACCAACTATAAGACTCCATCCCGTATCACGCACGCCATCGGGAGGCATTGTGGCAGCTCCGCAATTCGTGATTTGCTCGAGTTTAATGGGCTGAATATTTCCGAGGCCATGTGCTTTGGATTAGGCTCAGGGCTTGGCGTGACCTATTTGGAAATGGCTGACGCCCCTGTGCCATTTTTAGTGCATGTGCGGTCTTTGGGGTTTGAAGCGCGCGTATTTGAAAGTATCGGTATACCCTTTGAGTGGCAAACCTTCGAGTCACCCGAATCGGCAGCCACCGCGCTGGAGAAATGTTTGGATGCGGGTCACCCCACCCTGTTGCTGACGGATATTTTTTATTTACCTTACTTCAACAGCAGCACGCACTTTCCCGGTCACGCCATAGCCGCTTGGTCGAGAAATCCAGAGACAGGTGCGGTATTTGTCACCGATACCGAGCGTCCGAGTGTTTTGTCGGTGACGCGAGAGGCACTGACCCGCGCACGTTTTTCTACACAGCCCCCATTTATTCACTATGGCAATATGTTCACGCCCACCGCGTTTCAAGGCGAAATTACCCCCGAGATGATTACCGGTGTCATCCATGACAACGCCAAGTCATTAGCTGTGAGTGGCATATCGGCACTGGAAACATGGCTGGCCGAACTGAGTCGTTGGGGAGCCACAGGCGATTGGCACTGGACGACCCGATTTGCCTACCAAATTATTGAAAAGCGTGGCACAGGTGGCGGCGGCTTCCGCAAAATGTACGCTGAATTCCTTGATGAAGCGGTTCACTATGACGCAAGTGTACAGCAATATCGACTGCCCCTGTTAATGAGGGCTTGCGAAAAAGCATGGACGGCATTAGCCATGTGTTTGAAGTCTGCCTCGGAAAGCACAAACTTTCCATATGCCGCCATTGAAGAGGCCATTGTGGCGGTGATGCAGGCCGAACGTAATTATACAGATGCCGCCCTTGCACTTTGAGACGTGCCGCTAATTTTTTCGCAATAAAATCAGCCAGCAATGGCGGGAGTTCAAAAATGGACAGTAATAACACGGCACACCTGACCATGGCTAAGGCGTTTTTTGGTACTAATCACCCTTTATTCAATATGTTCAATATTAGTGTTGGTGCAGTGAGCGATGGTCATGCCGAGATGACGATGCCCTTCTCTGAGCAACTCTCTGACCGTAAAGGCTCACTGCATCGAGGGGCTTTGGTGACGCTGCTGGATACGACTTGCGGCTTATCTATTTTTTCGTCATTGCGGTCGTTAGAGCCGATTGCCACTATTGATTTGCGTGTCGATTTTTTGCGACGTATTCCCTCTGCGGTAGGTTTAAAGGCGATAGTGGATTGCATTGGTAGAACCGATACGGTGGCCTTTATCACGGGCCGAGCGGTTGCAGAAGACAGTGGTGAGCTACTGGCTACTGTCACTGGTTCTTTCGCAATCGGCACGATGGGACCCTCTTTTGACAGCAATGAAGCGCGAGGCGAGTGATATGAGTATAGTAAATCAGATGAGCGCGGAAACACCCCCACTAAAATTGTGTGACGAGCCTTTTGTCGATTTTCTAGGTTTTCGTGAGGAAATGCAACATGGAGAAATACAGTACTTTATGGACTTTCGTGATTCGCATATCGGCAACCCGATGATTGGCACGTTTCATGGCGGCATTCTCGCGAGTTTTGGTGAAGTGGCCGCCGCCGCCTATCTTGCCCGTCAGCGTGGTGATAATGAGCTGCCCTTATGCTCCACGATGACCTTTGATTACCTGCGGCCAGCATTTATAGGTACGTTACAGGCAGTCCCCAGTATTGTTCGTGCGGGTCGGCGCATTACGACAGTATCGGTTCAGTTACTACTTGATGGCAAGTTGGTTTGTATCGGTCGATTCCTGTTTACGGTTAGCAGCAAATAAAATTGGAGCAAGCTCAGTTCAGGATGCCGACCCTGTTTTACTCAGAAAAATTTTCAATAGATAGACAAATAATATCAAATAGCTGGAACTACTACTGATACCGATACAGCGTTGGCGCAGAAATCCCAAACTCCTTCGCCAATGCTCGCTTGGTTTTGTAGTCGCCAGATTCAAGACGTTGATGCAGCAGAGCCACTTGTTCAGGAGTCAGTGACGGCTTACGGCCCTTGTAGGGGTCGTCTCAGGAAACGGAAAATATAGCACGCTAAGGTTTTTCAATTGCGCGCAATGGCCTAAATTTTCCACCACCTATCTTGGCTTTGCTTCGCCATAGATAATCCCCAGTTAAATTGATGTGCTCCCACCCCAGCGGTGACAGATATTGCAGCAAGGTATCATCGACTGTGCGACCATGCCCTCGTAGGGCGTTAGTCGCTCTCTCTAAATAAACCGTGTTCCACAATACAATGGCGGCGGTCACTAGATTCAAGCCACTGGCTCGATAACGCTGTTGCTCAAAGCTTCGATCTCGAATCTCACCCAATCGATAAAAGAAAACGGCGCGCGCTAATGCATTACGGGCTTCACCTTTATTTAATCCAGCTTGAACCCGACGGCGTAGTTCTACGCTTTGCAACCAATCCAAGATAAACAGTGTGCGCTCAATACGCCCCAGCTCTCGTAATGCCAATGCCAAACCATTCTGTCGTGGATAACTACCGAGTTTACGTAGCATTAGCGACGCTGTGACAGTCCCTTGCTTGATTGATGCGGCCAGACGCAAAATATCGTCCCAATGAGTACGAATCTGTTTGATATTCAGTGTGCCGCCAATCATGGGTTTAAGTGCGGCATAGTCTATGTCTGACTTTGGAATATAGAGTTTCGTATCGCCCAGATCACGAATTCGTGGTGCAAATCGAAACCCTAGCATGTGCATGAGTGCAAAAACATGGTCGGTGAATCCAGCCGTATCGGTGTAGTGTTCCTCGATGCGTAAATCAGACTCGTGATACAGCAGCCCATCAAGAACATAGGTTGAATCACGAACGCCCACATTGATCAGCTTACTGCTAAATGGTGCGTATTGATCAGAAATGTGTGTATAAAATAACCTTCCAGGCTCTGCGCCATATTTTGGATTGATATGTCCTGTACTTTCAGCTCTGCCACCTGCGCGGAAGCGTTGGCCATCTGATGAGGAGGTAGTGCCATCTCCCCAGTTTTCAGCGAAAGGTTGTTTCAATTGAGCATTCACCAATTCGGCCAATGCCGTTGAATAAGTTTCATCACGGATATGCCAAGCCTGTAGCCATGAGAGTTTGGCATAAGTTGTACCAGGACATGATTCGGCCATTTTCGTCAGCCCTAAATTAATTGCATCAGCCAGTATGGTCGTGAGCAATAACGCTTTATCCTTCGCAGTGTCATCCGTTTTCAAATGAGTGAAGTGTCGAGTAAAGCCTGTCCATTCATCGACCTCCATTAATAATTCGGTGATCTTGATATGTGGTAACAGCATTGCTGTTTGGTCAATTAAAGTTTGGGCTGTATCAGGAGCCACGGCATCGAGAGGTGTTATTTTTAGACCAGATTGATTGATCATCGCATCAGGCAAATCGTTGGTCGCTGCCATGCGATTAATGATTGCTAATTTCTGCTCCAATAGTGAAAGGCGACTTTGCAAATATAGATCACAATCAGTAGTAATGGTTAGAGGTAACTCATTGGACTGTTTTAGCTGATTAAATTTATCAGCAGTCACTAAATACTCATCGAAGTCTTTGAATTGGCGAGAGCCTTGTACCCAGAGATCCCCAGCCCGTAGCGAGTTTTTAAGTTCAGATAACACACATATTTCGTAATAGCGGCGATCAATACCATCATCGGTAAAGACTAGTCTTGCCCACCGTTTTTTGATAAACGCTATTGGAGCATTAGAGGGGATTTTTCGTGTATTATCAACATTCATGCTGCGGAGCAACTCTACAGCGGCAAGCATATCTTTTGCTGCTGGGGCAGCACGCAATTTAAGTATGGCAAGAAGTTCTGGCGCGTAACGGCGTAAAGTTGCATAGCTCTCGCCAATTCGTGGTAAAAAATCAAAGTCTTCGGGTTGCGCCAGTTTTTCTGCCTCAGTAATACTTGCTGCAAAAGCATCCCATGAAATAACAGTTTCGATGGCGGCAAACGGATCACTGCCATTTTGCTTGGCATCTAGCAAGGCTTTCCCGATAAGCCCATACAAACGCACTTTGTCGTTGATCGCTTTACCTGATGATTGAAATTGTTGCTGGTGTTTATTTTTTGCGATAGCAAATAGCTTTCCAATAATGCGATCATGCAGGTCAATAATTTCGTCGGTGATCGTGGCCATACTCTCCACAACGATTGCTACCAAAGTGGCATATCGACGTTGAGATTCAAATCTGGCCAAATCAGCAGGAGTCATTTGCCCACCTTCGCGAGCAATTTTCAGTAAGCGATTTTGATGAACGTGTTTTCCAATGTCTTCAGGTAGATCGATGGCTTGTAAGCACTTCAGCCGCTCAATGTGCTCAAGCATGTACTTTGAGTTTGGTTTAGCTGGTGACTGTCTAAGCCACCCCAATATTGTCAGTTTGCTGCCCTCTTTACGGTTCAGCAAAGCATCTATATTTTGACGATGAGTTTCTGAAAGTGAGCTCGTCAAAGCAGTATAAATTATGCGGTTGGCAGATGTGATTGCTTCTGCGCAAATACTATCAATTGCATTTATAGCTGGCAAAAGGACTGATTTTTGTCGTAAATTTTCAACGAGAGTTGTGGCTAAAATAAGACCTTTATCTGTCTGAAGGGACAAATCCACCATCATATTGACCGATTGCCGATAGTCACTCAAGGTGAATAGTTTGAACCCAAAAACTTTTTTCAATTCGGCAATATGTTCTCGTCTTGTTTGCTCGCGCTGACCATAATCATTCCAGCAGTCCACTGATATACTAAGTTGAGCAGCCATCATGAAAAGTAAGGGTTTGAATGGTTCGTCGTTAATACCCAATATCACTCCAGGGTAACGCATGTAGCAAAGTTGAATTGCAAAGCCTAGCTTGTTGGATGCCCCTCGATGTTGATGGACTATGGATTTATCAGAATCACTCAGAGTGTAATGCTGAAGCATAAAAGCTCTATCATCTGGAATTTCGAACAGGCTTCCCAATTCCGTGGACGACAAAATAGAATGGCGCGGCATGGCTCATTAGTCCCAAATAAACTAAACTATTAAAGGTACATTATTTTGTACCGCCACGCTTAGCTTTGCGCTGCAATTTCGCAAGGAGGTTCAATTGGGACAGAATGCGGCCATTTATTGCCGAGTATCAACGAACGATCAGTCCTGCGAACGACAGGAATATGACCTACGTGCCTACGCCAATCGTTGCGGCTACGATGTTGTCGGTGTTTGGAAAGAAACTGCATCAGGCAGTAAGGATGAGAGATTGCAAAGAAAATACTTGATGACCATGGCGCAATCTCGTGAAATCGATGCCATCTTGGTGACGGAATTGACACGCTGGGGCAGAAGCACCGTGGATCTCGTACAGTCATTACAAGATCTTGGGCATTTCGGGGTATCTCTGGTGGCACAAACAGGTTTGCAGTTTGACCTTTCCACATCTCAGGGAAAGCTCATGGCTTCTGTGATGTCTGCATTAGCAGAGTTTGAGGGAGATTTACTACGTGAACGTGTGCGCTCTGGTGTAGCAGCGGCACAAGCGCGGGGCGTTGTGTTTGGTCGTCGTCCTGGTCAACGTACCAAGTCAGATCGTCTGGCACCTAAAGTGTTGGAGTTGGTGTCTGCTGGACACTCTTATCGACAAGTCGGTCGGCTGGTCAATCTAAGCAAAAATACCGTGTTGGATATCGTTAAAAGAAGTCGGAGTGAAAATCCTTAGCGTGCTATATTTTCCGTTTCCTGAGACGACCCCAATAAGCCTTATTCAGTCCATTCTAAAAAAATTTAAGATTACCTTTCTTGATGTTTCCCTTTAGCTAAACTAGTTTATTATCTTCAAGAGAATTCGAATAAACAGCTAATAACACAATTCATTTTCTAACTTATAAGCACTATTAAAATAATTTAATAACAATATTTTGAGTGGAATTATAATAATGTGGTTTTACGTTTTTTTAATTTCATCATTATCTTCTATAGATAAAACTTCAAAGAACGACTGCTTGGGAACAAGCATTAATATTACGATTTCAAAACTTAACCTTGCATTTAAGTAGATCAAACAATAATTTTTATTTTTTTGATCAGATCAAGATGTCAATTCAATCCATATCTTCAACTATTACAAGACTTAATAAAGAATTCGCAGATATCACTCACCGCATGAGCTTAGAACAAAAGAAAATAGCAGATACGAATGCTAAATTAGTCCAAATGCAAAAATCCATAACCAACAATATTAGCCCCTCTTCTCTAAGCTCTAAATTATCTGAAATTAGCCGTAAAGAGCAGGAACTTTCTAGATATCAAATCAAGGTTGCCGAGCTTCAAAAAAAGAAAACAGAAATTCATAACAAGCTGCTTAAAGAAAATCAGAACTTAGCAAAAGCAGAAGAACTTGAAAGAAAAAAATTGGAGGCTCTAGTTAAGAAGCAGCAAAAAGAAGAAATTGAACATCAGAAAAAGTTAAAACGTGAAATCGATGCAATTAAGGTATCAACACGACACATCACTAATGTTACAGCATCTCCTTATCTCGATTCGGTACCAGAAGTCGAAGTTGAATACGATCTATTTATTTCACATGCTTCAGAAGACAAGGAAGATTTTGTCCGACCTCTTGCTGAGACATTGCAACAGCTTGGCATTAAAGTATGGTACGACGAATTCTCCTTAAGAGTGGGAGATAGTCTGCGCAGAAAAATTGATAGTGGACTCAAGAACTCTAGATATGGAACTGTCGTGCTATCAGAAGCATTTATAAAAAAAGATTGGACCCAGTATGAATTAGACGGTCTAGTTGCTAGAGAAATGAATGGGCACAAAATGATATTGCCAATTTGGCACAAAATTTCCAAAACAGATGTCATCAACTACAGTCCTAATCTCGCTGATAAAGTTGCATTGAATACTTCTATCAACACCATCCAAGAAATTGCAGATCAGTTAGCCGATGTCATATTAGAAAGGAAATCTTAAATTTCAGCTCATTTTCTTTTGCTGAATATTAAATATAGAGCAAGTAATAATTGAAACTATTCCTCAACTTACTATCTCTTAGACATTATTTATATAACATTTTGATGTGGTAACAGCATTCGATAATGAAAAATTTGATGTGGTAACAGCAAAATTTTGATATAGCAACAAGAGCAGAGTTTAAAAAATAGACAAAAACAAGGACATCATCATATCATTCGGTCATTATGGGTTTGTTACTTTTAAATATAAAAATTGGGAGTACTTCAGCATGTTTAAACAAAAATATATCATTACTGTAGAAAGCAAATCTCCACCTAGAATATGTCTTGGGGATACTATATACGGCGCTAAAGTCGTCTCGCTTGAAGTAGAACAATATCCGGATCTAGTTGATTTGGCATGGCTCACTAAACGCTTTCCGATGTCCAGGCAAACCCTAGCAGCCAAACTTGAAATTCTAAATTTAGGTGGCTCACGCAAGAAACTCTATGATCCCAATTTTGTTATTTCTTTTCTAAAAATGGATATGAAAAAGAAAACAGGCCGACCAAGAAAAAATTGAACCAATTCACAAATCAAAAACTTCTTGCCAAAATATAGTTGTTAGATAAACATACATAAACTTTATAAAACATTATTAATTGAAAATTTTGAGGGGTCTCATGTCGTATTTAATCAAGCTTTATCCTGATAATTGCTATCTAATTTCTGATGGTGAGGGAGACATGATAACTACCAATTCTCGTCAGGAAGCCATACAAGACGGTTTATTTGATGATTTTGAATCTGCAGATGACACGGCTCAATGTTTCAGCAGTGGTATGACTCGTGGCGTTGATTACATTATTGAAGCTGTATCTCTCGATCCCTATCATGTTGTGCAAATAACTATTCCTGTCGAAAAAGCTCCTCGACTTAAAGATATTCATAAATTCATCAAAAATGACAAAGCACAGGTTTTTTTGACAAATAAGACTACAGCCAATGATGCAATGGATGGTTTTACTCGCTACGGTGTATCGACTGGAACCAATGCAGTGCTTTATAAATCAGATCAATATGACGTTCGTAAAGAAGCTATTTCTCAGTTCTTAAATGAAAGATTTGGGACCCAATGGGAAATAAAACTTCTACCCGTGCAAGTTTAGTTTATGAATCGAGTAATCGTACCTTTTGACCTAATTAGTTAATACCAAACTCTACCGTTCAGGAAGTAGTTCAAATTACTTTTAACGAGCTGGTGTGGGTTAAAGCTAAGATTCTTAACCTAAGTATCAAAGGCGGATATTACTATTTAGAGCTAACACTTTTCACCAAGTTTTTTTGAAATTTCTTATTACTTTATATGAATAGAATTGGAATATTCGATATGAAAAATTTAAATATATTGTGTGCTTTTGGCGCAGTTCTTCCACTTTTTGGCTGTGTTACAGCAAACTCTATTAAGCCAAGCGATGTAAAGCAATACAACTCGCCACAAAGCCTGATCGATGGTAAAAAACTCAATGGAAAAGATGGTATAGGCAAAGAATACCTATTTGAAGACTCCGTACCAGATGCTCTGATCCCGCATGCATATATGAACAACCTATGTGTTGCACAAGGGGGCAAGCTATTCCAGATATCTAAAACGTCATTACGTTATATGACAGGTAAGCATATATCTGCACTTAATTATCCGAATTTGCTTGCGGCAACCGGAACATTTCATTGTGCGTCAAATACGCCGTGGAATGTGTCTATTGAGCCTATTGCATCTCGCATAGGTGGTGTTACTGGAAGCGATCCGTTGAATTTCGTTACACTAAAAACATCAGTAGTCTCAAAGGAGCAAGCAGATAGTGCCTTACGGACTTCATATCAACAAGAACGGGTTATAGAAACCAAAGCAAAGCAGGCCAAGGAAAAGGCAAAGAGTGATCAACTGCGCTTAAAGGCTGAGTATGAAAGAAACCTGATAGTGAACGCACCAAAAGAAAATGATATCGGACAAACAATTTGTAAGAATACCCCGTTAAGCGCTTATACAGGAACACTGGTTTATGGGCAGCCGACTTACAATCAAGTTGAAGGTATTGTGATTGCAAGTTTAGAGGGTTTTTCAAACGATAAACAAAATATAAAAATCAATATTAAAGGTTGGTTAAACAACAGCAATCAAGTTTCTTCGGGCCGTGATGTTCTTTACAAACAAACGCCGTTGGAGTCAGGGCGCGTGATTTGGGACAACAAGCAACAATGGTTTAAGTGCAATTACTAAAATATGAAATGACATATTTTGTATCTACAGACCATCTATACACCACTAAATCAAATTCTAGTGGTGTATTTGTCAGTGGGCATTTAGTTCATTTGGCTATTTTGTTTATGCTGTGTTGCATACTCATCGATGGCAAGCTACTTAATTTCTGTAAAAATCGCTTTATATAATTTGCCTTCCGCCAACTCACAGATGTTATCGAAGTCATCAGTGAACGGTTTGGGAAGAATCTCGTCACGTTAGGCATTGCTAACAATCAAGAAGCCTCATGGCACATGAATCAAAACCTTAGATCACCATCATATTTAACAAAATAGTCTGACTTACCAAGAGTAGGATAAAAACATGCATTTATTTAAATTAACTGACGAACAAATTACTCAACTCCTAATCCCGAAACGCTTTATACCACCCACTCCACCTGAACATGAAGGCAAGAACATGGTTTATGTTTTTGATAGTGAGGATAAGTTTGAGCTGACTTATGATGAACTGGTGGAGATCATTAGCAAAGCAAGAATGACTGGACCGAAGTTGATACCAGTCTTAGGCACCGTGAATTAAATTGTGCAGTGTCCGCACGCCACTTGAAACATTATTTGATTGGAAATGAATTTTGGCTGAGAAAAATTTAGCTCAAATTTAACCTAACAGGCCCACTAAAAAATGGGTAACTGTCAGATCGGGTTTGGACTACAACACTTTAGCTCATCGATTTACCAAAGTGCTAATCTTTACACTATTGTCTAAAATCCAGTGACCAAATTGTGATGCTAAAGCTTTTAAATTCTCCTTATTATGAATCAAAGTTAGCATGATGCTTTTCATAAAGACAGTTTACTTATAACCAGAGAGATTTTTAGACAATTCCCCCTTTTCATTTTGCTTAGGCTATTTCAACCAGAGTTCATCTTCTAGCATGATTTTTAACATTTTGTGGATTTTCTTTCTATCTGCTCTCTCAAAGCTTTCGAGTCATATCCCTTATCAGCGCTAAGAAGATCGGTATTTTTCATAAATTAAGCCAAAAAAACCCGCCATGTAGACGGGTGGTTGCTCTCTTAAGATCTTAATCGTGTAGTGCTAATTCTGCACTTTTTGCCAAAAAGGCAGATCGACTTAAATGCTGTCTTTTTGCAACAGCATCAATATGTTTGACCAAAGACTCTGACATACTGACATTGATACGGACTGATTTTGCTTGTATCAATATCAATCAACAACCAGAACCCATCTTGAAATCGCTCATCACCCAACCATTGTTCAGGGCTTGATGGTTTTGGTAATTTCAAATCCTCACCATCAAAATGAAGCTCTACAGCCTCTTGCGCCATGCGTTGAATATCTTGCATTTCATCTGCTGCACTAAAACACCCTTCAAAGTCAGGAAAAGTTAAGCCGTATGCAGTATCTTCATCTTTATGAACATATACTGGATATAACATATTTACCTCCACTCCCAACCAGCCTGTTTATAAATATTGCATAAAGTGCCAATCGGCATGTCTTTCCTCGGGCGAGGAACTACAACATGATCAGATTTTTCAGGATGCTTGTATTTCTCATGGTCGCTTTTATCTCCCACTTTGTACCAGCCTTCCTGCTCTAGACACTTAATAATGTCTTTGCTATTCATTGTGTAATTATACGCAACACTATATTGAAGTGGCGTTAGAATGTTGCCATATTCGTCAAGAAAGTTTGTCTCAGACAAACTCGGTACGGTTCACTTTATTAAGTGCAAAAAAGCAAAAAACTTTACTGCGTAAAGCTACAATGGGCAGTATTTCAATGATAATTTTATATAGTGTTTTTTTATTTATTACCGTTTTTGTGATTCTTAACGAAGGAATAAAGCGATTATAGGCACATAGACTTTGTAAATTGAAATATCAAGACTAACAAGAAATTCAAATTGATTACTAATAGAGCGCCTCGCAGCGCCCTATCTTTTAGAAAAACGTATCTGCCGATACATTAAACCGCTCAGACAATGCCTTAATATGACGTATATTCAGTTGGCGTTTACCACTTAAAATCTCAGAAATCACAGATTGGGTTGCAACCTCTGCTAAGTCAGACTGACCTAAACCATGTTGCTCCATTAAAAAAGCCAAAGCAGCGCGACCATTCCCTTTAGGCATAGGAAGATGCTCATTTTCATAATCAGAAACCAGATCACCAAGCTGATGAATAAGCCCCATTAAAGGATGAGACTCATCATCACCAACGGTATCTAAAAGTTCATCTAAAGCTTCAACAAGTGTATGAAAGTCTTCTTCATTTTCTGGCTTGCTGAGCAATGGTGCAACGTAGTGCCAGTGGTCTACGGCCTGTTTAATCATCGCGTTCATACTAACCTTCCTTCCAATGACCTTTGTCATATTCTTTATGGGACAAGACATGACGGATATACACACGTTTCGCCTGATACATCACGACTGCAATAAGTCGGATCTTGTTCCCGCCAATATCGAACACATGGAACTTTCCAACTTTATCGACCGCTGGAAAGAGCTGTTTCATCTCAGCAAAATCTTTCGGATCGTTTGCCTTTATGATTCGATACCAACCATCTAATGCCGTTTCAGCCTGTGGCCACTTGTGCATTGCTGCTATAATTCGAGCGTGGGTGATCACATGCATAACATTTTATCGCATTTTGCTATAAATCAAGTATAAACCAATTATCGCATTTTGCAATATTGAGGGGCTAGGATGAATAAAGTGCCAAACGGCGCTTTATTCATTATCAGAATTCACTTAATCTGATGACCTTAAAAATGCCTGTTCATTGATCTGACTTTTCCCCGTCAATGACTTGATTTAAATCATGCTTTTCATCACAAAGGTTTCAGACAATTTAAGCAACCTGTTGATTTATTTTGATCTCTTCCAATGCTTTTACCAATTTAGTTAAGTTCTGCTCTGGATCCAGCCACCAATCAACTGTCCACACTGATAATACCTGCCAGCCTAACCCATTTAATACTGTTGGTCTGAGCTGATCACGGTCTCTTGCTGTAGCTGCTTTTGCATAATTTTCACCATCGACTAGAATACCTACAATATAGCTATCTGCATGCAAGTCATCTTTAATAGCTAGATCTACACAGCTATCGCCCTGACCTATTCCGGGGTCCACGCTCCAACCTTTTTCTTGAAGCTTATTCTGTAAGTACTGTACAAATTCTTTTTTAGTCTGCTGTTTTTTTGATCAACATAATTTAAATGCAACTGACCACTACGAGCAAAAACTAAGAAGTCTTTTAAATCCCTTACACCCTCACTATTGGTGCTTGCCAAATTAATTTCTTCTGGACTTAAGGTCGAGAAAACATGTAATCCTTGACGAGCGCGAGTAATTGCTACATTTAGACGGCGCTGACCACCTTGACGGTTAAGTGCACCAAAATTCATAGATAAGCGGCCATCACGGTCTTTTGCGTAAGTAATTGAGAAAACGATAATATCGCGTTCATTGGCCCGTTGCAGTTCTTTATTCTCACGCTCAAGTTATTTGATACGTAGCTGATCTGAAAGGAGTTGTACTTTAACTGGATTCTGTTGATTCAAATACTTCTGAAATTATTTTCAAATCCACAGGTTTTCTTGCTTAATTGTATGTAATAACAATATAAAAACTATACAAAGAGTTACATTACCAAATGCTGAATTGATAAAACTTAATTTAATTTCACGACTTTTTCGTGTCATATCAGGTGGATAATTATCCAGTTTTAATTCCGTATGATCAGGCAAAATGCATTTCAATCCTAATACAAGACTTTCAACAGACCAATTGATTCTTGGTCTATTTTGTTTATCGAAACAGTATTGAAAATGAATGAAATTTTTTCTAACTTTGCCATGTTCTTTAAGAGTTTTTAGCGCAATCATAATCTGCTTTTGAACATTCTTCTGCATTGATGGAATATCTAAACATTTTTTCACATCAAAACCTTTCTTCAAAGCATATTCATATAGCGTAATCAATTCACCATCATCAAGGAAATCACTTTCTTGAAACTTTTTCACGGCCATCCATTTTGTTGCCAGCTTTTTACTACGGGTAACCCAAATGTGATCCTCGTACGATTTATACTTTATATAATCATGTATCACTGTAGAGACAAATAAATTTTTACTTTCTGTAGGCCGAGATAGTTTGACTGAATCAACTTTATTTACTGCTTGTGAGGCATGATAAAAATCAAACTGCCTGTCTTTTTGAATCACGTGATTGAGATCAATAATATCTTCTTTCGATCCTTTTATATCACCTTGTAGAATCTGTTTGATCGCAGTCTCATGGCTTGTACATGGCAGGTGATAGATTCGATCGACCACCAACAAATCAAGTATGTGTAGATAATGTGATGCTGTTTGCTCTATGGTGCCGTGCCCCATCCAATCGGCAAGTAACCGCCACTTATGTTGTATAACAGCCTCATTTTGAATTGCAGTATCTCCAAACAAATGCTTACGCATCTTCTTACACTGGCTCCACCCATAGTCTGTATAGGTCATGACCATTTCTTTTGAGCCTAGCCAAGCTATTGCTAGATGATTCGCTGCACTATGTCTAAAATTATGGAATGTATAGCCGTGACCTTCTCCTAGTATCTTGTCAAAAATCATCTGGGTCATTTCGCTAATATAAGTTGCACTTAAAATTTCGCTATCATTAGCAAAAATCAATTTTTCCGTATGATTTGTTTTAACAGGATTATGCATAATACATTGCTTTATATGCTGCTGAACCAATGCTAACTCAGCATCTAGCATAACGGCATTCAAATCGAGCTGACGCTTTGCATTTTGACTTTTTAGTTTTCGGTAAACATTATTACGTAAGTTAATGTGAATGTTAACAATTTTTCCTTGTGTATCATGATTCCATATCAGCTCAGGACAAATGACCTCAGCGAGGGTTAGGCCACGAATTTCATTCAAACGCATTCCTAATCGAAATGCGAGTAAATACATGAGCTGTAGTTGATATAAATACTCTCGCTCTTTAGACGTCTCACTTTGTTCAATCTTTAAGGTGAGCACCTGCTTGAGCTGATTAAATAGTTTCGGACTAATCAATTTTGCATCACAAAATTGCACCCGTTGATAATCATTATACTTAAACGTACTAACTTTAGGCACTTGATATTGCTTCATACAAAATGTATGAAATGCTTTTAGTCGGCCAAATGCATACTGTGCTCGCCCATGATTAGCCTTTGGATCAGATTCTCGTTTCGCTTGGTCACGATCATCAATGCTATTTAGAATTGCTTCGTATAGTTCCTCACAATCTTCTTGATTCATAGTTTCTATATCATCCGTAAACATATAGATATGAAATAAATAATCTTTGGCGATGCTACTTAAATAGCGTTCGATACTATTTAACTTCTTGTTTTGAGCTTTAAGATGAAAGATCCAAGCCAGTAGCCTGAGCTGCGCTTCGATGATATTTTTTTCATATATACCGCTTACTAATTTCTTTTGTTCTAGACGTTGCTGAATCTGTTTCCATCGCATCCATTTAATTCGCTCACTTTTACGTTGTCTCTTGTGACTCTCATTTTTTTCCGTTTGATCTCGTTCAAATAACATCAACTCAAAAGGGATTTCTTTGAGTTGCTGATGTGCTGTAATCAAGTCTGGCTTGACGAATTCAGTATGTAGAGGAATTATCCTTTGCTTATCATCGGGCAAGGTTTGATCTTGATCTATGAACAAATCAAACCAAGACCGCACCTGATCCATAGGAGTTAAAGACACTGTCTTTAAGCGATTTTGCATTACCTCACTTAAACACATGTCTAAGCCTGAATTTGGGTCTAACTCAATAGCTAAATTCAAATTCTCGAAAGGCGTAAGTGAGCGGATCTCTTCTAACTTTGCATCACTACGGCGTAAGAGTTTCTTCAATCCAGTCATTTGATAATTGAGATCAAGCTCTTTCGGCAATCGACCTAATACTGTTGAAATAGACTCAAGTACAAGTCGAGGGGTCTGTGTATACAAAGCCTGAGCAGTTCGTTTTTTTATCCCTTGTATATACAATTGTGAATAGGGGTTCAACCAAATATGGCGCCACTGATAGACCTGTCTATTATCAATCTGATTACCATAAGCACGTTGCTGTACTCGGTAGTGCAGCACTAGTGGGTTAATAATTTTTTTGTAATCTGCATGGTATAGCTTAGAACAGACCTGTAGTTCACCCTCAATGATTGCATTAATTAAAGTATTTCCTATAGCCGTTAAATGACTTAAATCACTACAACCTGAACAATACATCAAACTTAGATAAAAACTACCCCATATCCAATCCACTGTGATTTCTTCATGGCACGGATCATTCCAATATTCTTTTAATGCTATGGCGATATGAAAATGCTGCTGCCCAAGTCGAAGGTGTGCTTCAGTACTTCGAATTTGTCGTGGGATTGGATCAAAGAATGTGGTCTTTGGCCATACTTTTATAGGATAAGCCAGTGGTGTTTCTGATAAGTAATCCTGACGCAGGGATAAAAAATACTGTTCACAATCCTGAATATAGGGCTTTTGAGCATCTTTACTGGTTAGTTTTTTCTGCTCTAAAAAACATATTAATTCATCATAAAACTCATACCAGAGAGCATTCAACTTGTAATCTAATAATTCAGAATTATCACTTAACTTTTTAATCTGATTCCTCATCTCAGAAAAGACAGAATCAACCTGTTCTCTAATCTTCGCTATCAGCAGATCATTTTTTTTCATGATAAACCCTCATTCTGAGTAGTCAGGCTGATTGAGAGATGCTCAATATGCAACTGCTTAATCATGCGATCAATACTCTGGGTAAACTGATTTATATACTGCGGTAAGGATGCAGATGAATAGCGGTAAAAGAGCTCCTGATTGCGTTGATCATGCCCATAAATGGCTTGTATTACATTAAATGCAACACTCTGCTCCATTAGTATGTTCATATCAAAATGACGTAACCAATTGTTATACAAGCTGCTGAGCTGATGCTTCTCCATATAATCATTAACCCAACTACGTTTGAGGGCAAAAATTTTAATCTTTTTACTGGCCCATTCCTGAGCTGAACTAGGTAAGTCATTGGGATAGAAGATGACTTGCCCAAAAAGATCTTGCAGAGTAATCCTTTTACCAAACACATATTTGAGTAAATCTGCATACTGTTGTATCACCGTATTTAAAAATTGGATATAACGTTTAACGGCTTGGATGAAAAATTGAGGCAACGGTATATATCGACCGTCTTTACGAGATCGACTGTTTTTCTTATCATTAACGTACAGCAATTTCATCCTTAAATCGTAATCACTATAATTTCCTAATAAATTCTCACGAGGACGGAGAGTCAGACACAATAAACTGATATGCCACATCCAAACGCTATAAGCATTTATTCGCTCGATCAGATGCTGATGAAGCTGTACCTTGTCAGAACAAGTTGCATGTAAGCGTGTAAAGAATTGAGAGACATAGTTTTGGTTTAACGCCAATTGACTGCCAAAACGCAGTGATAAATTCTGCTTATTTTCTTCAAATTGATTTTTTACAATTTGAATTTCTTGCTTAGTCTCTTTAATGTCGAGTGTATCTAAATAGATTAAATAATTCTGATTCAATTCAGTTGTCGGAACACCATTGTAATAACTACTTGGTAACTCATGATCACTGTCCTTGCCAGAAAGCACATGAGCAATATATTCATTGAAAGTACGATGGAAAATATAGAAATACAGCTGAGCTTGTAGTTTCTCTACAGTAATCGAGCCGATCCCTTGGTTCACTGTCCATTCTTTTATTTTTTTATTAATATCATTCACCATAAGCACGTGTTGAGACTCATGAAGCACAATGTATTCGAACCAACTACTTGATAAATGCAGATCATGTGTCACAGTCTGATTTAGCTGATGATGCTTTAAAATATCAACTTTCTGTTCTGTAATATCTAAATGTAATCTAAGAATATACTCTGGTTTTTTATGACTTTTACTTTTTATCAAAACACCTTCATCAATCAATTGCTGAAATTGAAGTAAATGCATCGGTGATAAGCCTGTCGCAAGACTCAATAAACACGCGGCTGCTATTGCGGCATCATTGGGATGAGCATTGTAAAGCTCGCTTTTTAGTAAATATATCAGATGTTGAATAACATCCTTACTCATAAAATGAGTGTTGGTCACAAACGGCTGTAGACGTCTCTGACGATGCCTCATCAAATGTTCACTCTGCGGATTAAGTACAGCGTTAAATCTAGCAGTAGACCTATCTGTCGTATGTACAGAAATTCCTTCATCTATATATTCTACGTCCCCCTCTTCATCATAAAGGACCTCTTGGCACGTCCTAATGTATCCTGGATAACTTTTGATGAGCTGTCTTTGCTCTTGCTTTCTTTGGAAGATTTTTAATTTCTTTTTTGTTGGCCAATCATTCATTTTTATTTTTTTACGACGTTGCCGTTGAACAATTTTCCTTTGTACTAGCCTTTTAAATATAATTTTCAAATCATGTAAGTAATTACGAATTTTGGTCTGATTGAACACCTGATTATTAGAATAATTATCTGATATGTGCTGAATTAGCAGGAGACTTTCACTTGGGATATGCTAGGCAGCTAACCGATAAAAGTTCTCTGCTATTTGATTTGGCGTTTTAAAATCCAAACTCTTTTGAATTCTTCGCTGATTATAAAATAACACAATGTATTTTGTAATATCTGCTTTAGCTTCATCTCTGGTTTTATAGTTGCAATGATGCACTAATTCATTCTTGAGTATGCCCCAGAAACTTTCAATCGGTGCATTATCGTAACAGTCCCCACGTTTGCTCATTGAACCTTGAAAATCACATTTTTCCAGTATCTTTCGATATTCATGGCTGCAATATTGGCTGCCTCTGTCCGAATGAACAATTAAGCCTTTCGTTGGTTTTTGATTACGAATCGCCATAGTCAGTGCATTGCAAACAAGTTGTGCGGTCATACGCTCATTTAAGCTATAGCCAACCACTTGTTTCGTGTACAGGTCTTTTACTGCTGCCAAGTATAACCAACCTTCAGCAGTCCAAATGTATGTAATATCGCTTGACCATGCAAGATTGGGCTTAGTCATTGAAAACTGTTGCTCTAGTAAATTTGCGTAGATCGCTCGATTATGATCACTCTTCGTAGTTCTTTTGAAACGCTTATGACGCTTACAATACAGCTGGTTGAGCTTTTTTATTTGACGTACAGCATACGTACTGATTTTGATACCTTGCGCTTGTAAATGCTTAGTTAATCGAATATAGCCATAGCTTTGTTTAGTTTCCTCATGAGCTATTTTGACCAAAATTGTCTGTTGATTTCGCTGAACCAATCTTTTATTCATGCCTCGTTTTAGCCAATCATAAAATCGTGACACTGAAACGTGAAGTAATCTAGCCATAAAGCTAATCGGGAATAAATGTCTTTGCTGTTTCATATAGGCGTACCTTACTGACTTTCTTTCGCAAAGTACGCTGCTGCCTTTTTTAGAAATTCACGTTCCATTTCAGCTGTTTTGAGCTGTTGTTTGAGCTTTTTATTTTCTTCGAGTAAGGCATTTAGATCAGGTGAATATTGTTTAGTGCCTGCTAAGGTGCCAGTCTTTGCTTTATTATTCCAATTTGAAAGAGTTTGCATTGAAATGCCAAGTTGTCTGGCTGTTTCCGATACATTGCCTTGATTGGCTTCAATCAATTTTATTGCTTCAACTTTAAATTCTGCGGTGTAAGTCTTCTGTTTCTTGCTCATGGTAAACTCCTGATGAGTGTCTATAGTTTACCAAGTTAAAACCTCCTGTTTTCTCAGCACACATCACACAATGAAAATTTACTCTTACCTCTGAATGCCAAGAGTTTGGGGAAAGAGTTTAGAGAGGCTTGCAAAATGCTAGGGATTGAAGATCTGCGCTTTCATGATTTAAGACATGAAGGATGTACTAGACTTGCAGAACAAAGCTTTACGATTCCTGAAATTCAAAAAGTAAGTTTGCATGATTCTTGGAGTAGCCTCCAACGATATGTTTCGGTAAAGGCTAGAAGAAATGTAATGCAGTTTGAGGAGGTGCTACGCCTCATTGATGAAACGTAGCAAAATCTTTTGAGGCTTCAGAGTATTGTTTATCTAAAAAGTTGGCTAGGTCCTTAACGTGCACTAGAAATGGGGCACGTTTACTTTTATCCAGTTTAAATACTGAAAAAGGAAACTCACAGTTATTTGCCTTTCTCAATGCTTCGGCTTTACTTAAATGTGGATAATAGTCTTTGACGATTATCATAAGCTCAACTGTTATGGAGCGATATTTTATAAACAAGTATTCGTTCATACTCATCTGGAATGTGCTCATTTAAAATTAACCTCCACCTTTTTACTTCTTGCCCTAAGCCAAATACTGATTTGACTTTCTGCCCAAGTTGGTATGCTAGATGTTAAATAGGTGGGTTTAGGAAAATCTCCACTACGAACCATTTTCCAAAAAGTGGATTCTGCTATATTCAACAAGCCTTTGCTAGCAGGCCTGTATGAAAGTCTGCGTCTATGTCCACTACGATCCACATAGTCCTTTGCTTGACGTTCAGTATAGTTCACTAAGTCCTTTACACGATAGCGAGCTTCTAACATTTAATTTCTCCTACCATTTTTCAACTTACTGACTGGATCGCTTTTTGTACTTTGTTTTGAAAGATCGAGTACTGGGTACGGTAAATATGATCAATCGCTTCAGCAAGCTCCTGTAGATTTACAAAAAATGCCCCTTTCTGACTTTCATCAATTCGGTAACATGTAAATGGAAATCGTTTTTCACGGGCCCTTGCTAACATGTTCTCCTTGCTTAGATTCGGATAATATTCCTTTACAACATCTTCAAGTTTTATGTGTACTGATCGGTATTTTAAAAATAGGTAATCGCGGGTTGTTAAATCTATAACCATGATTCATTTCCTTTCATGTCCTATGGACAAGAGTGTTTAAAGTTGTGTAGGTGTGTGATCACGTTTCTTATTATTCACTTTAGGGTTGGTGTAAATAAGGAATCAACAGCCGTAAAAATAACTTTTTGAAAATATAAAAATGTACAATCTGCACGGGTAGGTATGATTAATGGTTTAAATCGAACAAAGTCGCTATGAAAGTATTTGATAAAAGCTCAATGGATGAATTGGAAGCTGAGATATTGAACCAATATCTTAATATTGTCTGGTTGGAAGATTATTTGAATAATGGTTTGAAGCATGTTGAGCTTGTCATTAATTTTGATATGGAGGGTAGACCTGAGCCAAAAACAATTGAAGACTGGAGAGGGGCGCCTATTATTGGGATTGAAGTAAAAATAAAAAGAAAGCAAAATCTTGGTTCACAACACTTCAAGCAACAATTGTATTTTACAGTGGAGGAATATAATTCTATCTATAGGGAGATGGAGGAGAGCTGTAACGATCCTAAATATGACTTCTTAGATCTAAAATTTGGATATTCGATTCGTGAATTGATTTGCCTGCTGGATCAAATAACAGCATTGAGAGGAGAGTTGTGTAATCTGAATGATAAAGAAGGGTCTAAGGCTTACAAAGAGATACTTCATCAATATATTGGTATAGACACACTTACTTATGGAATTAAGAATCCATCCTTAAGACAACGGATTGCTAAAGGCAGAAGCACTCAAGGTGAGTATCAGAAAGCAGTAAAGGAAAAGAAGAAAATTTTTTTTGATTTATTGGTGAAACAGGTACTGATATGTGCTGAATTAGCAGGAGACTTTCACTTGGGATATGCTAGGCAGCTAACCGATAAAAGTTCTCTGCTATTTGATTTGGCGTTTTAAAATCCAAACTCTTTTGAATTCTTCGCTGATTATAAAATAACACAATGTATTTTGTAATATCTGCTTTAGCTTCATCTCTGGTTTTATAGTTGCAATGATGCACTAATTCATTCTTGAGTATGCCCCAGAAACTTTCAATCGGTGCATTATCGTAACAGTCCCCACGTTTGCTCATTGAACCTTGAAAATCACATTTTTCCAGTATCTTTCGATATTCATGGCTGCAATATTGGCTGCCTCTGTCCGAATGAACAATTAAGCCTTTCGTTGGTTTTTGATTACGAATCGCCATAGTCAGTGCATTGCAAACAAGTTGTGCGGTCATACGCTCATTTAAGCTATAGCCAACCACTTGTTTCGTGTACAGGTCTTTTACTGCTGCCAAGTATAACCAACCTTCAGCAGTCCAAATGTATGTAATATCGCTTGACCATGCAAGATTGGGCTTAGTCATTGAAAACTGTTGCTCTAGTAAATTTGCGTAGATCGCTCGATTATGATCACTCTTCGTAGTTCTTTTGAAACGCTTATGACGCTTACAATACAGCTGGTTGAGCTTTTTTATTTGACGTACAGCATACGTACTGATTTTGATACCTTGCGCTTGTAAATGCTTAGTTAATCGAATATAGCCATAGCTTTGTTTAGTTTCCTCATGAGCTATTTTGACCAAAATTGTCTGTTGATTTCGCTGAACCAATCTTTTATTCATGCCTCGTTTTAGCCAATCATAAAATCGTGACACTGAAACGTGAAGTAATCTAGCCATAAAGCTAATCGGGAATAAATGTCTTTGCTGTTTCATATAGGCGTACCTTACTGACTTTCTTTCGCAAAGTACGCTGCTGCCTTTTTTAGAAATTCACGTTCCATTTCAGCTGTTTTGAGCTGTTGTTTGAGCTTTTTATTTTCTTCGAGTAAGGCATTTAGATCAGGTGAATATTGTTTAGTGCCTGCTAAGGTGCCAGTCTTTGCTTTATTATTCCAATTTGAAAGAGTTTGCATTGAAATGCCAAGTTGTCTGGCTGTTTCCGATACATTGCCTTGATTGGCTTCAATCAATTTTATTGCTTCAACTTTAAATTCTGCGGTGTAAGTCTTCTGTTTCTTGCTCATGGTAAACTCCTGATGAGTGTCTATAGTTTACCAAGTTAAAACCTCCTGTTTTCTCAGCACACATCAATCCCAGTCACTAAACGTAACTAGTCCATCCTTCAGTTTTAGCATATATTGTATAAAGCACTGTAATAGTCTCTGGCTTTCATCCTTTAAATCCAGTTCAGCTTCAATGTTTTGGATCAGAGGTTTAGCGATAAACCGTAGTAAATCAAAAACCTCTTTTTGCTTTGCTTGAGAATCCGCTAATTCGGCAATTTTTTCATAGAGTGCATAAATGAAATAACTCGATCTAAAAACAAGATACGACACATTATCATTTTTAAATTCTAGATCTACTCCAAAATATGTTAATGCAGCAACGTCATATTTTTCGCCAAGTTTACGATCTCTAATAATTGATTTAAAAATTTGTCGAGCACGGTGTCTTAAGTGCTGAAAGGCTTTCAAATCTTCGTGATCTAAATCATCAAATTCTTTAGCAACAAACCTTGTCTTGCACTGATGATATTGATCTAAAAATTGCTGTTCCATTAACTCACTCAACTTCTTTGTTCATTAGTGGTGCTGTATCATTCACGGAGGATTTATTGTTATAACAATGGATTATTTTTTTCTTTATTTCTTCATTACGCAGATCAAAAAAAAGAATCAAGAATTGCGCAGTGAATTCTCTCCGAGTATTAAAAATTTCTGATGTCATTTTTGAGTCGATATATTTTTCCACATTACAAATCAATTGCAGTTGTGGAACATAGTTAACATTCGCTCGGACTGACCTATCGCTTTTAAGAAGCTCTAAAATTTGACACCAGAGTTTTACATAAATTTTTTTGAAATCATTCTGCTTAGCCTTGTTGTTGCCTGGTCTTATTTTTTCTAATTGTTTAAGCCTAGTCTTCACATTGGCCAACTCTTTCGCTTGAGTTGAGAACGGCAGAACAAACTGATAAAGAAAAACCTTCATATTTTTTACCATTTGTTCAAAATTCATTATTTAATAAGATCAAAATTAATTACTAAATATTTATACCATTTTTCTATTATTTATTTATAAAATGAACTATTTTTTCATATATTTTTGTTTTATAGTTACATTTAAAAAAAATATTCTTCCATTTTACTATGATTTTTGGTTATTACATGCCATTTCAATGGAATGCATCTGTAAATCACATAAGTTATTTTTGACTAAAACTGTTCAACATGTTCAGCCTCCTAACAAGCTATCATAACGATTAATATTGGCTTGAGGCTCATGACGTAGTTGCAATCAATTCTGTTCTGACAGATCCAGATTGGCTGGTGATGTCGAAGAAATTAAATGCCGCAATTCATTCATTACGATGGATGAAATGCACCATACTATAGGGTCAGTTCACAAGTAACCTGTAGTGCTCTTACCCACACTCCTTAACTGCAAGCAACAATATGACAAACGCATAATCTTCATTAGGATATTTCAGTATTTTGTCTCGGACTTTGAGTATGGCAGGCGGAAATTCCTAAAATGGGACACCATGACGGACTGCGCTAGGTTTCTGTCAAAGCTTACATGCTAGATGATCACGTCCAAACGGACGGGGATAATCAACGCTGACCTGATGCTTATAAATCATTTTAATATGGTCGGCATAGGCATGGACGAGCACAATTTTTCTGGCGTACTGGGCTGGTACACTGTAACGGTTGAGGTCACAGTGAATCAGATGGCGGTTGCTTACGCGTAAGACATGCAGAATATAACCATCAAATGGCTGCTGGATGGCAATGAGATGGCATTTTCCATGTCATAAACATCCATTATCCGATATTGTTTCATGATCGAGTACTATCTTTTGGCAAGCTTCTGATATCGCAACTCCAGCCAATGATTGAACTCATGCTGATCATTAAATTTCAGACATGGGATGAATAACCATTCACGAATATTGCCGAACTGATTTTCGAATTGACCTTCTTCCCAGCCTGACGTGGGTGTACATGCAACAAGATCAAATAGGTAATGTACGCCAAGTGCCATAAAACACCAGTTAAATTGCCGTTCCTTGCCTGTCATAATGATATCTACAACGGTCTTGATTGCCATAGACCATTCGTTTTGGTATGCCACCTAAGAAGTGAAAAACGCATTGATGTGTGTCCATGACCATTTCCTGTATTTCTATAGAAAAAGCTACAACAAAGCATTTACAGCTATGGGCTAAACGAAAATGTGCAATTTTGACTTGATGCATGTCACCTGAAAGTTCTACCGTTTCATAACTCCAGAAAAACTAGCACATATCTCCAGGCAACAGCATGGGAACAAAAGTTAGTTTGGATTTAGGACGTAAAACGGACTTATTTCAAATTCCAACATAACGCTGCACTGAATCATAAGTACCTTGGTGGCCTTCGGTCTGCAAGCATTCAAATAAACATCATGCTGTACATCGTTGTTGTTTTGGTCGATAACTGTCCCGAATGATCCAGTACCTAGGATGACGTTATATTCACCAAGCTTAGGTTGGAGTTGAGAGTGGCAGAATAAATTGATAAAAAACACCTTGATATTTTTTACCAATTGTTCAAAACTCATGATTTAATCAGTTCAAAATTACACAGCAAATACTTATATAATTTTTCCTATTTTTTATTTAAAAAATTATTTATTTTAATATATATTATTGTTTTACAATAATATTTAAATAATCATTCTTCCAATTTTTTTTGATTTAGTGTTATTACCCCCCTAAATCCATGTTTGGCATCTTCTATTACACAAATAATTTAGAAGTATCCACGATTTAAATTGCTTGTCCTCCCCCCCTCTCACGCCCAAAAAATTTATACTGAAAGGCAGATTAAGCCCGCACGAGTTACATATTCACCGCATGCTATATTGAAAGCATTAAGAAAATATCCTCAATATTTATAGGATTTTTAAAATATGAACTACTTTTCGAAGAACCCTTCTAAGTCATGTGGCCTAAAAGGAAAAATGAAAATACTGAAATCTCCGTTTCAACAATCAGTCCAAGTACATCCTGATGATTTTCTGTAACCTATATCCAAGGACCATACCTCCCTTTCGATGTACTGCATAACAAAGTCCACCTTAACTACACGATAGCTGTAGAATAATTCCATTATTTTGTGGTTTAATTAAATTATTAAAGATTAAGCCCCAATATAATGGATTTATATTTCACTAAACCCGAAGAAGTTGTGACTCTTTTAGGTGAGCGTTTACGTAAGCAACGACTCATTCTGGAGATGTCCCAAGCTGACGTTGCAGCACGAGCAGGTGTCGGCGTAAATACTGTTTCGAATCTAGAAGCGGGGCGAAATGTATCTGTTGAAAATTTAGTCCGTATTGCAATGGTCTTGGGCCGATTACACGAACTTCAGGAGCTATTCCAACCTCAGCTTAACAGTGTAAATGACATTTTACGCTATGAGAGTCAAAGTAAGCGACAGCGTATTAAGAGGAAGGGATAATGCTCAATAGGCTTAATATTTATTACAATGGTTGGGGTGAAACTTGGCTGTGGGGAACGCTGATTAGTTCAACTGCCACAACTGGTAGACCTAGCATCGCTTTTGAATATAGTCCAGAAGCAATACAGCGAGGTGTTGAGCTCTCTTCTTACTTACTCCCTTTAAAAGGTCTACCATTCAGACAGGGTTTTCCTACTCATCAAATGGGATTGCCTGGTCCAGTCTATGATGCTTTGCCGGATGGTTGGGGCATGTTGTTGATGGATCGATATTTTCGAAAAATTGGACTGAATCCGGCACGAATCGGCCCTTTGGAACGTCTAACTTATATTAGCACCCATGCAATGGGTGCCCTCTCCTTTGAACCCTGTGTCGCAGAGATGCAAACTTCAGAGAATATTCCCCTGCCGCAATTGGCACAGGAAGTCCAAGAAGTCCTCAAAGGAGAAGGTGGCGAATTTTTACAACATTTGCTGGTCATGGGTGGCTCCCCCCAAGGTGCCAGACCCAAAGCATTGGTTTACCGAGATCCTGTCAATTTTGAGTTTTCGACTCAAGCTTCTGATCAACATGAAGCCTGGCTGATTAAGTTTCCTGCTCAGCAAGAGCATCCTGAAGTCTGCGCCATTGAAGCCGTCTATGCAGAATGTTTGCGGCTTTGTGCAATCGAGACTCCAGATACCCATTTCTTTAATTTGCCCAATGGTTTAACGGCTTTTGCTTCTAAACGATTCGACCGTCAAAATGGTATGCGGATTCCAATGCAGAGTTTGGCTGCATATACAGGAGCAGACTATAAAGTTCCAGGTAGCCTAGACTATCGCAATTTTCTCCGGGCAACCTTGATGTGTACGCAAGATGTACGAGAAAGATTGTATGCTTTTAAACGTGCTGTGTTTAATGTGCTTTTCAATAATCGGGATGACCATACTAAGAACTTTTCTTTTCTCATGGAGAAAAATGGTCAATGGAAATTGTCTCCAGCCTATGATGTGACCTTCTGCGAGGGTCCAGGTGGTTATCATCAAATGGACATTATGGGCGAAGCGCTCAATATTTCCCGAAATGACATACATAAACTCGGTACTTCAGAAGCTAATCTGACTACTCTAGAAGTCGATGAGATCATCTTGGCCATGCGTGAAATTGCACTTCAATTTAGTCAAATTGCGCAGCGCCTGTATCCCAATCAAATTCGAGAATCTACCCTACAGATGATTCAAACACGAATTCAACAAAATATTGATTTTTTAACGGCAACGTAACTGGAATCCAAATTAAGTTCCTGCTCTCATATTCAAATAGGCTTAGATGTAGTTTAACAGTCGCTAAATAATCTGTAGAACCTGCGAATTAACTCATTTTATCACCAAGAACATTTAATGAAGCACCACCAAGATATGTTCTGCACTATCTCAGTTGTATGGGCTGTAATATCCATAAACAGCTAAAAAGCCCTGTACTCCTTATGGATTTAAGTTCTGCAAACGTGAAAGAATTAATCCTACAGTGTGGTATTAGCCCAGATGTATGCCGTTTGTGCATCTAACATTGCAGCATCATATTTTTTGAATATCACTTGTCCAAAACTGGCTGATGTACCATATTGAGTTATGCCATCACCGAAAAGTCAGTAAAATTTTGAGCTATTTAAACGTGAAATCACTACATCTAGATCGAAAATCACTAAGAAACACTGTCACCATAAAAAAAGGTCTGCACTACGGATAGATACAGACCAAACTCTGGATAACTACCAGCGCGAGAAATATGTCTCAATTTTGCATAAACATGATTATTCACACAAGTTAAATATTTGTTACCGTTTTCACTTAAAGAAATTCTTCAATCAAAAATTAATCATCTGCTATAAATGTAAGTTCATAATCATCGTGGGTGATTTTAATCTTTATCCCGCGATAACAACGCTTATCCGGATCTAAAGCTGAATTAGCCACTTCGTCTGCGAATTTAGGATCCCCTCTAAACTTGTCATATAGCTTGTAACCAATTCGTATCTTTTTAATTTTCTTATTCTTCTTCTCGTTATTATCTAATGTTTGGTCTAAAAAATCTAAATTAAGGTCACTCACTCGGTTTACCCTCTGGTGCTTTTTAAAAAGAAGTGCCTAACTCTAGCCTGATTAGTATTACAAATACCAGAAATATTACCCAACAAAATACCTACCTATTGCGAGGTTCAATTGTATAAATTTCCTAATGAACAACCTATTTGTTTTCTTTGTTCAGGAATGAAGTGATAAAAATCAAAACTCTGATATATGCTCTCTATTATATTGAAAAAAATTAAGGGTATAACATTATCTACTCATGATGTTCTCTCCTATACAAGAAGACGATATTTATCTAGGAGAGGAGTGACAGGCGCTTTAATGATATTAGAAGATATTTTTTATTCTTCATATTTACGTATATTTCATGAAATTCGATATTGAAATGTATTTTTAACATTCAATACACTCGTCGGCTTGCCATCTACTAATCTCGGCTGATACTTAAAATTAAGTGCAGCCTGTATTGAAGGACGTACAAACATCGGATGACAATCACCTTGTGCTTTTGGATTTTCAACTCTTCCTTTTTCATTCACGCTATAAACAACTGTACAGTCCCCTTCGATCTTTCGATCTAAAGCTGATTCAGGATATGTAGGTGCAATTTTGGAAACAGGTTGATAGTTTTTTACATCAAAAGTCGCTGTTTGGCTGGATTGTGCTTTTGATGTTGTCGGCTTGTCATTCATAGACTGCGTTGCAAGGTTTGACTTCGGTTCAGTCTCTGCTACTTTCTTAGTTTCTGTTGTTGTACTTGAATTTTCAGCTGACACCTGCTGTGGTTGTTTATTGGCCACAGGTGCAACTTTCTCACTTTTGGATTCCACAAATTTCTTGTCAGTTTTCAGCTGTGTTTCTTTAGGTTGCTCAACCTGCTTTTTTTGAGGGGGCTGATCAGCAACTTTTTTCTCAACCACGGCTTCAGGCTGTTTTATTTTTGGCTGCTCTAGGACTAGTGGTGGCAGTTGAATAAATTGTAATTGAATCGTTTTCGGCTGGGGCTCTTTGAATGTTTCATGCATTTCAACCGTACCAAGCCAGGCAATCACCGCAATATGTAAGCCTGCTGTGACTGTTAAAGCTAGCCCCTGATCACGAAACCTGATTTTTGATGCTATTGCCATCATGATTGTGGTTCCTCCGTGATTAAGCCCAAGTTGGTCACGCCACTCTTTTGCAAGACTGCGATGGCTTGTGCAACTAATTGATAGTCAGCATTCTGATCTGCACGAACATAAAACTGTAGGCTTTGATCGTTATTGATCATGGGAATTAATTTTTGTTGCATACTGCTTAAATCGATCGCTTGATCAGTCACTTTTTCTGTATTCACTTCTGACCCAATATTCCAGTAATACTGGCCATTCGCCTGAATGGATAAAGTCACGATACGCTGCTGTTGTGACGCTGGCATGACATCGGCATCGACTTTAGGTAAATCAATTTTAATCCCTTGTGTCAGCATCGGTGCGGTCACCATAAAAATCACCAACAGCACCAGCATGACATCGATATAGGGGACTACATTCATCTCTGCATTGGGTTTCAACTTTTGAGGACGCTTGATCATGACTCTTACTCCTTAACGCGAACTGCGCTCAGTATGTCCAAGCAAACGGTAAATTCTGGTTTGTAACTCATTGGCAAAGCCGTAATAGCGACTAGATAACTTGTCAGCACGTGCCGAAAACCGGTTGTAAGCCACTACAGCCGGAATGGCTGCAAATAGGCCTATTGCGGTCGCAATCAAAGCTTCTGCAATGCCTGGTGCAACGGTATTTAAAGTCGCCTGCTCAACGCCAGATAGTCCAATAAAAGCATTCATAATTCCCCAAACCGTTCCAAACAAGCCGATGTAAGGACTAACAGAGCCTACTGTTGCAAGGAAAGTAAGATTTTGTTGGAGCTTTTCTTCTTCTTCACTGATGCTACTGAGTAACCGACGTTCTACACCATCGATTACATCAGCCGTAGTGAGCTGTTCATCTTTTATCAGTTGATGATATTCATCTACCCCATATTGAAAGATACTGACCACCCCTTTGTGCTGTTCGGACTGTTGGTATTCCTGCTGTAATAGGTTTAAATCTTTTTGCTGTCTAAAGTTCTTTAAAAACCGATGCCAGAGTTGCTCTTGCCCACGCAGTAGCATGCCGTGACGTACAATCAGATACCAGCTCACCACCGAAGCTAAGACTAGAATCAACATCACAATTTTGACTAAAACACTGGCATGGCTGATCAGTATCCACACTGACATTTGATCCATTGTTGCTTGCATAACGCTCCCCAATTTTTTAATTGCTGCTTGCTGCAGCGTAGGTATTTATAAAAGTGGGCTGTGCTTTGCTACACCAGCCCATATACTGAATTAACATTTAGTCCAAGTGTAGGGCTTGTGCTATTTTTTCCCAAGGAACGTACTTAAAGTTCTGATTAGTTTCTGGCATACGTTTGCGTCCGTCTTGTACCACCAGCATGCCTTGTTTCCACTTACCACCAAAATCTTGAGAACTCACATCCAAACCGTCGGTTTCTGAGACGGCATCAATCCCTTTTTCGGTGTTAATCCCTACTCGGAATGCGCCCCGAACTGTATACGGTGCTTTGCTATCCACAACCACAAAACTGTCATTGCCTTGACTAGATACCACTAGGTAACTTTTGTCTTTTGCATGATAAAGTCCCATGCCTTCAATGTCGTCATATAAGACATCCCCCACAGCAAGTACTTGCTGCATCGGTAACTGGGTCTTTGGATTAAGATCTCTAACCCATACTGCAACATCTTCTTCAGCTAAGAAAATACGTCCTGTGGCATCGTCGACTACACAACCTTCAGGTTGCGTTTTCACGGAAAATCGTTGGACTTCTTGAGCCTGCAATTTCTGCTGTGTTGCGGTAATGTGATACTGAATAAACGTGCCATTTTTATCGTTCGGAATGGCATAGATTTCACCTTGAGCGTCGCGGTACATACAGATGCCATAGATGTCATCTAGCTCAGTTGGAAGCTCGCCAAGTACTGAAACCTTGCCTGTGTTAGGTTGGATCGCAAAGACATGCAGACTGTTATGGTCTCGGTTCGATGCCACTGCCAAATCAACAGTCTGATTACCCCACTTAAAACCATGACGGACATCGACATTGTTCAATCGTCCGACAGGTAAATATTGGATGGCTTTCCCTTGCAAATCACTAACCTGTAACCCCCCTTGTTTGTCCGTCGCTAGAATACGGGACTGGCTCGGCTGTGCTGCGTTATGCCAAATGGCAGGATCATCAGCAGCATCCCCTGTGCTTGGGACACCCTCAGTCTGGACTTCTGCGGGGATCGTGACAATATTTGCTGTGCGCTGGGTTGCCTGCGTTGGCCATTCAAGCTCTGTGGTCTTGGCAGTTTTATCATCTAAAATCAACAACGCTTTATCGCTATCATTGCCACGAATACTCAGGCTTTCGGCTTCTTTTACTGTATCCAGCACTAAAGAAGATAATCTATTCCAGTACTTATCCTGCTTTTGATAACGGTAAAGTAATGGTTTTTCTTCATCTAATACCGCTACCAGATCATCCACAATCGCAATTGCAGAAGGTGTACCTTGAATCGAACCAAAAGGTTCTACAAGATCAACAGCTTGGCGTACCATGTCCGCTTCAGAATGCGCAGGATATGCCCAAACCCCCACATTCGCCTCATTAATGAATAGTTCAGCTGAAGCATCATTCACTTTACAGACACTACTCGCGGGCGGAAAACTTAAACGTCGTACCAGTTTGGGTTGCACAAGTGCTTTTTCATGATTGGCAACCAACCATTGCTCACCAATCCCCTCTTCGCCCACCAAGAATGCAAAACTTAAACCTTGTGGGTCGGTGTATAAGCAGACATCTTCAGACTTAAAGGTACGTTTTGGAATAAAAACCGATTTATCCCAGCTTTTGTTCTGCAAGTTCATACTCAAGAGCTGAATTTGCTGTTGTTGTAAATTCGAGGTAGCAATCAATAAACGCTCTGCTCCAATGCGATAATCAAAACGTCCAAACTGACCCTGAATTTGATATAAGACATTTTGTTCATCGTCTAGAAACTGCAACCCTTTATTTTTACTCGTTAACACTCCAGCAACTTCAGGCCAGGTACTCAAACTTAACCATTGCATATCTTCAGCTTTAGCATCATTGATGTCGACTTCACGTAACTGTAGCTTTGCTGCTTGCGGTTGATCCAGCTGAGGTATTGAGGATTGAAGCGCTGTGCTACTCGGAGCCGATGCTAAAATACCGTGTTGACTACATGCCGTCAGCAAGCATAAGCAACTGGTTAAAACCGACAACTTAAAACATGAAACATTCATAGAAATACTCAAAATTGGGTTAAACCGCCTCGGGTCTTCTCATGTAGAGAAAACCTCAGGACGAATATTTAATTCGGTTTAGAAATGGGTATAGGTCAGTGCAAGCTTGTAAGCTGGACCATATTCTTCATATTGCGCGTTATAGGCTTTAGAACCGGAATAGTTGTAATAGACTTCATCGGTTATATTCTGTATATCAAACTTCAACTGCAGGTTTTTCGATAAATTCAGGTGACTACTGAAATCGAGAAAGACTTGGTCATCAGTATAAATGTCTTTTTCAGGCGCATCGATGTCACCCAATTCATACAAATAGCTCGATTTATAGTTTGCAGAAAGACGTACGCCAAAGCGTTCATTTTCCCAGCCCAGCATGAGATTACCCACTACATCGGACTGGTTCGGCAGATGAATACGACGACTTAGCAGCTCGCCATCTTTCATCGAATCGATATCAGCCTCAGACTTACTGAAAGTCGTATTAAAGCCCAATAACATCCCATTCCATGGCGCTGCTAAGTGGTCAAACTTCTGTGAATAAGCAAATTCCATCCCATACAGTTTGGCCTGATTACCGTTTTTATAAGTAATTGCTTCATCAAAGTCAGCCCATTGCCCTGTCCCAGCAATATTGGTGTTGTAAATGAAGTTATCGATATCTTTATAGAATGCATAGAAGCCGACCATGCTGGCTTGCCCCAAATACTTTTCTACCCCTAAATCGAAGTTCGAAGACTCCAATGGCTTCAACATTGGATTACCAAACTCAGCCTCATCACCATCGATATATACACCTGGTGCACTTTGTGCAAAGTTCGGTCGTACTACACTATTGGTCCATGCAGCACGAAGATAGGCATTGTCTGCGAGTTGATAACGGAAATGTAAACTCGGCAACCAATGATCATAGTCATTTTCATATTGGGTGGATGTGATCACATCATCATTAAACTCAAAACCACGCGCTTTAAATTGGGTGTTCTCATAACGTAATCCGGCAATCACGCGAAGTTGGTCTAAATCGACCGTATTCATCAAATAGGCGGCTTGAATGTCTTCATTTGACTTAAAATCGTTAATGATTGAACCATCTGCCACGACATAGTCACTGGCGTTGAGACCGCTAATTTTGGCTTTAATCGCATCTACATTGAGGCTAGGACCAAACTGGCCGAGTTCATAGTCACTATTGGAGTTAAAGTCCGAACTTGAGGTACTCAAGTCTTCGTACTCCCACTCATCGGTATTGTTGGTCTTTTCACGTTGACTAATCTTGCCGCCAAACTTAAACGATGCGGCATAATTACCCAACATATAGTCTTTGAGAAAATCTAGCTTTGCGTTGTACTCTTCATCCGTGGTTTTGGATTGTTCCCAAGAAATCGAATCCAACTCATAGTTCGCAGCATCGTAAAGGTCCTGATCTGCCGTAATCACTGGTTTTTGTGTACTGTTAAAACCAAAATTACTTAATTCAGCCTTATATTTTGCCCCAGAAATTCCACCTGGATTTTCCTCTGATGCTTCGCTATAGCCTAACTGCCCTTCAACGGTCCAGGTACCGAATCCTTGTTTACCGCCTAAAACAAAAGACTGAATTTCTTGAGTCTCCTCTCGGTTCTTCAATGAGCGGGTCACTTCTGCATCACCACTTTGTCCAGCCAACAGTGGATCAGAAAACTCAGCTGCGACTTCCTGACGCGTTTCGGTATCTTTAAAACGGCTGTATAAAGTTCTTAAATAATATTCACCCGTATCGTTAGGACGGTAATCAAAATTTAGCCCCGCACCGATACGCTCTCGCTCGATATCATATTGACGCATTGCTGTTTCTTCGAGCGCATGACCATCCCATACACCACCAGTTTCAACGTTATCAGAACCAAACTTTCGATTTTGATAACTCAGGGCCAATGCCACCCCGAGGTTATCCTGACCTTCACCTACACTAAAACGGTTACTGATCGCACCTGATGCTTTAGGACTATATTTTTCCCGCTTGTCATCATAACTGCCTTCAACTGTACCGGTATAAAACAAACCATCATGATCAAAAGCCGATAAACTTTCGACCTGAACGGTTCCACCTAAAGAATTAGCATCCATATCTGGGGTCAGAGTTTTGACCACAGCCAACGATTGCACCAACTCAGATGGCAATACATCCAGTGCTACACCACGACGGTCACTTTCAGGTGCAGGCACGAGGGTGCCATTGATGGTGACTGAATTGAGATCCGCCCCCAAGCCCCGCACTGAAACAAAACGTCCCTCGCCTTGATCACGTTCGGTAGACACCCCTGGAATACGTTGTAAAGCTTCTGCTGCATTATCATCGGGTAATTGTCCAATCCCATCAGCATGTACCACACTGCTGATCTGGTCCGCACGTTTTTGTTCTTTTAGTGCTTTATCCATACTTGCTGCTTGTCCAATGACCTGCACGTATTCCACATTATTTTCTTCCTGCGCATGAACATGTGTCAGGCTTAACATTGACAAGACCAGTGTGCTGAGCTGAAAGCCCGCACGTTTATTTCTCATTAAACGGCTATTCAGATTGCTCATTGTATTCTTCCCCTCAAGCCAAAGTGGCATGGTTTGAGCGCACAATAAAAAGCGAATATGAACAGGATGTGACAGCAATGATTCCCTCCCTCTCCATTTGGACCTTTTGCTGGATTTCTTGCCACAAAATGAGCTGATTTGATCTGTCTAAATCTATTCTTTGACGAATTAAAAGGTACATATTTACTGTAAATACAGGATTTTCCCTTACTTTCAGCATTAAAAGCTCAAAATAGCCTGATCTGTTTTGACTCTAACACTTGCCATTAAACTGTCATCTAAACCTGTTTAGCTTGTGCCCAAATAGACCTTCTCTACACGCTATGCCGAAATATTTTGCTTATTACCGCAAGCCTTTCTTATTGTTAGCAACTTTCTGTGCGCTCTCATTATGGCTATTTATCCGCTTAGGGCTGATCAAATCCCTTCATGAATGGAATTGGGTTGATATTTTAGGCGAAGGTGGAGCGACTGTTTTTATCGGAATCTGGATCTTTTTTATTGTCAAAAGTCGTCCTTTGGGTCGAGTCACCCATTATATGTTTTATGGACTGTGCTTTATTTTCTTTCATATGTGGATGGATACTTTGGATGAGTTTATCCGCTTACCCAAAGAAATCATTTGGGATGCTTGGCTAGAATCCATCCCCTTTCCGATTGGTCTATGTTTACTGACCACAGGGATCTATTTCTGGCATCAAGAAGAGCTCGCCATATCCAAACAGATGCAAAAGCGTGAGCGTGTCTATAGGGACCATCGTTTATTCGATGCGCTTACTCCCTTAGCTGATGCCAACTATTTTAAGTCTCAGCTTAAATCAATCATGGAACAAGATGACATCGTTAAAAGTGATGTAGCCGTGCTCTTGATCGATATGCAGAATTTCAACCAAATTAACCAGCTATACGGCTTTGATGAGGGTACTTCTGTCCTACAGTATATTTCTCAATTATTGAGCCTGAACTTGCGTCCACATGATTTACTTTGCCGCTTTGCTGGGGATCGCTTTATCGTATTATTGCCCAATACCACAGCACAACAAGCTGAAAAAATTGCCCATCAATTAGAACGTATGATCATAACCTATGCCTATTATCATCGCGATTTGTCTGTCCATATTCCCCTAAAAGCATTAACCACCTCCTGTTCAATTCAACACTATGATCAACCACAACAATTACTCAATGCTTTGAATCAACAACTCATGCAGTTGAAAAAGCATTATGCAGTACAACGGGTAAGCGTATGAGTTTTGAATGCGACTACTGTTTTATTCCTGCCCATCATCAGCTATCAATATTGATTGATTTGGCAGCTAGTCATGAAGTTGACCATCATGTGTTACTTCGCGGTAGTGGGCTTTTTATTGAAGATATTTTTTCTGGTCATAAGCTGATAAATCAGCAACAATTCCAGCACATCCTCAAAAATGCTGAACAGTACTTTCGTAATCAGGATATCAGCTTCTTATTTGGTCAGCGCAGTTTAACCACTCCATTCAATGATGCAATTAAAGCCATGCTTTATTCATCCAGTTTAGATGATGCATTAAATCGATATTTAACTTTTTTTGCTTCAGTTTCGCCCTGGCTCTGTCCTCGTATCATGTATAGCTCAGACCAGATCCATCTCTATTGGCTAGACGAAAACAAAATTGAAAATCGATTTTTTATTGAAAGTGCAATGAGTGCAATACAGGCCTTAAGCAGACAGTTGTATCAAAGCAAGTTACCTTGGACCTTTGAGTTTAACTTTAATGAGCCAGACTATATTGAGCAATATTGGACGCACCTTGGCGGAGACCTGACCTTTAACCGTCCAATGAATATGATGAGCTTACCCAGCCATTTTATTCATGAACCATTGCCTGGTGCCTCAGCAACACTTGCGACCATCAGTCATCAGCAGGCTTTGCAATACATGAGTGCTCAGCATCTCCAACAGAGCTTTTTACTGAGTGTGCATCAGTATTTGATGCAGAATATTCAAAATAATATCCAACTTGAACACACGGCAGAACATTTTCAAATAAGTTCTGCGACATTGAAACGTAAACTAAAGAAACACCAAACCAATTTCCAAGCACAACTGGATCAAAGCCGGTTACACACAGCCATACACTTATATCGTGTACAGGGCTTTAAAACTGAACAGATTTCTCAATACTTGCAGATTAATGACACTACTAATTTTCGTCGGGCCTTTAAACGTTGGAGTGGCTTAACGGTACAAGCAGCGCAATCTTAGTCCTTTAGCTTTAACTGAACATCTCTTCTTTACTTCGTAAAATAGTCAAAAACGCATCCTCTTTATCGATGATTCAACAGGATCATCTCTAAAACACATCAAAATGAAGAATGACCGATCCGCTTTAATCACTAAAATCGGAATAATCTCGGTCACTATATTTTTCAGTCTGTATCCACGGTGTTGAAATTGGTGATTTCATTTTATGTACTGAAAATACCTTTGAATAACCTTGCGCAGGACGTCGTAACTCATAGCGTTCTACAATCTGATCTTTTTCATTCCATACGATATTCAAGGTTTGACCTGCTTGATGCATTTGATAATGCTGAACTCCAGCATGACTTTGAATAGCTGGAATGTGCATTAATAAGTCAGGCTGAATTAAGCTATATTCGCAACGCCAGCAACTTCGCATGCCCAGCATTTCTTGCTCTACATCCTTCAAACGCACTCGCATTTTTTCATCAGGCAAAATATAGAACCGTTGAAAAGCCTCATCTTTGGTTTTCATTTCACTTGGCTTATCTTTTTGCAGCCATTGAATCGCATGATCAAAGCTCTGATGCCCATGCTCTCCTGCTTCAGTATGTGCATGTTCTTGAGTATTTAAACGCTCAATCCAAACATTATGTTCGTCGCGAATCATCTTATCGCTATATTGTTGAATCGTGGTCACACCATTGCTATCAAGCCGCTCAATGCGGTAATTAATGCGATATTCATCTGCTGACCACGCCAATGAACTCAGGGCATACAAAGAGAATGCTATGAGTGAACTTTGCGGCTTTAACAACTGTTGTAGCATTGTCTTCATTTAAAATCCAAACGCTTTTTTTAACTGTTCAAAGACCCAGGTATTTTCACGAGTCCCTTTGAATAGATTCGAGTTTTGGCCTTCTGCAAAAAGCATCACATCACCGCCCCCATGCGTTTCGCTTTTCTCCAGCTGTACACCCACTTCTTGCTTATAGTCATCCGCAAAAGCTTGCTCATTACTGATGCTTTCACGAATATCTAAACGTGGTCCTGTACCATTGCCAAACACCAATGTGGTCCCTGTAGCACCATTCACATCGCGATAAGGATTATGCATCTGACCATCAGCCAACACTTTGCTGTAGGCATTTTGCTCTTTTGCGACGTTGTAATCATAGCTGAGACCTAAAATCCCAGGATTGTCTGCTGTACTGCGCCCTGTACGTGCAGCATAACCATTGAAGGTCATGACATGATCATGGTCTGCGGTCACTACAATTAAAGTATTGCTGATATCCACCTGATGCAGAGCTGTCTGGATAGCGTCATTAAATGCCTTGGCTTCTTGTAAGGCACGTTTGGCATTATTGCCATGTAAGGCATGATCAATACGTCCGCCCTCAACCATTAAGAAATATCCTTGCCCTTGGTTTTGCGCTTCAAGGGCATCAATTGCCTTACTGGTCATAATCGCCAAGCTTGGTTGACTATCAATCTTTTTATTTACTCGATCCAAATCATAATTTAAATGTGACTGAGCAGAGAACACTGCAAAAATTTTCTGATTATTGACTGTCTGGGCAAGTTCATTCTGGGTTGATGCTGTTTGATAGCCCTGTTGTTTTAACTCTGCTCGTAAATCCCGACCATCCAAACGACCTTTGGGGTTTGATACATCGTCATAAACAGTCCAGTGATTTAAGCCACCTCCCATCAACACATTAATTCCATCTAACAACTTTGGGTTATAGCCCTTGCCTTTGGGAACTGCTTGTAGGGCAATATCATATTGTGCATCACGATGGCAGATATGTGCATAGGTTGCAGCAGGGGTCGCATGAGTCAATTCTGTCGTCGTCACCACCCCTACAGCTTTCCCTTTGCTCTTAGCCAGCTCTAAGATAGATAAAGCAGGGATTCCTGCTGCCACACTACTCCCTTGCTCAGGACAGCGGTTTACAGCTTTGGCAAGGCTTTTCCCATTTGGCAATGTTCCATCATCAGGCTCAACGGCTACCGTACCCGTCGACATGGCAATCACTTCATTTTTATTCTTTTGCCCTGTCATATAAGCGCCCATAGAAGGTGCGCTGTCCGTGGTTTGACCATCCTCAGAATAGGTCTTGATTCGGGCCGCATGTTTCATGGTGTCCATCGCCAGTTTACCATTTTCCCCTACAACATAAATTCGACTGGCTGTTACCGTAGTTGGCCCCATACCATCACCTAGAAAGAAAATGATATTTTTTGTCGGACTAAAATCTGAATAATTTTCAGCATATACACCGCATGAGGTGATTGCAGAAGTTAAAAGCGTCAACAGGTAAGGGAAAGTTTTTAATGTACTATTCATTGGATATCCCTCTACTTATAAGCCTGTGATCTTGCGAATCAGATGGTTCACTTCAACATTCTCTAAGCTACCCGAGAATTGCTCTGCTCCCTGCCCTATGGCTCCCAAGAAAACATCAGCCCCGCCATGTGTTTCTTTATCTTTAAAACCTGTCTGAATCACGGCTTCTTGCTGGAAATCATCCGCAGCAGCTCCCGTACACCAACCAGTTTCACTCAAAGGATAAGTAAAACTATATTTCTCACCTTGTTTAGGTTGTGGACCCTGTACTGGATGACAGATATCACTGTCTTTCAAATTGATTACTAGGTCATCCATCCGATTTTGTGTCGGACGCTTTTTGCCCGTACCAAAACCAATAATCGGATAAGGTTGTCCATGAATATCTTTGGCAAAACCCGCACGATCATAGTTTTTAACCAAACCTAGTACACTGGTTTCCTGACCTTGTACATATTTTCCAGTACGCTTGGCATAGCCATTTAAAATTAGAGTGTGATCATGATCTGCAGTTATCACAATCAAGGTATTTTTTAATTCAGGGTCACTTTGTCGAAGTTTTTTAATGGTTGCATCCAAAGCCTCGTTTAGGGCAATTGTATCCTGTAATGCACGCTTAGCATTGGTGTCATGTAAAGCATGGTCTATACGTCCCCCTTCAACCATCAGGAAAAAACCATTTTTATTTTGGGTTAGAATGTCCAAAGCGGCCAACGTCATTTGCTTTAAGCTAGGTTCAGGCAAGTTTTTTTTGGTTCGATCTAAGTCATAATTTAAATGGCTAGTATTAAACAAACCCAATAATTTTTCATTCTTTCCTAACTTCATCTGGGAGAGTTGAGTTTGATCATAGACCACTCGATAGCCTGCTTGTTGCATTTCTGCGATCAAATTCCGTTGGTCTATCCGTTCTCCCCCTTGATCTTTCGGCAGAAATTGACGCTTACCCCCGCCTAGAATCACATCAACCCCATCTTTTAATTTGACGTTATAACGCTGATAGGTATCACCTTGCGAACTTGGTACTAATTGGGATGCTATGTCATTTTCAGCATCACGATGACAAATATGGGCATAAGTCGATGCTGGTGTAGCATGCGTAATGCGAGTTGTCGTGACTACACCTGTACCCCAACCTTGTGCCTTGGCCAATTCGAGTAAAGTTTGGGTGTCTTGCTTATTCTGGTTCTGAGGATTGGTTCCACATTGATGGTTTCCAGCCTGATCTGGTTCTACTGCAATTGTTCCAGTCTGCATGGATATCACTTCATTTTTCATTTTTACACCTGTCATATAAGCACCCATCGATGGTGCGCTATCTGTAACCTGTGCATCTTCTGAGAAAGTACGAACAAATGCTGACTCTGGAAGTTGATCTATCGGCAGTTGCCCGTCTTCACCAACAGCATAGATTCGTGCAGCTGTTAGTGTCGTGATACCCATTCCATCTCCCAAGAAAAAAACCACACGTTGAGGCTGTTTTGATGGTTGTACTGAAGTAGAAGTTGATTGAACTAAAGCAGGACTTTGACAGCCCATCAAAATAACTGTGCCCAAACTACAGCATGCCAAACTTATTAATTTTTTATTAAATTTTTTCTTATGCCAAAGCATTGCATCGACTCATCTTAGGATGGTCGAAAAATACGCTTTAAATATTCAATTTAAATGACAAATTTATGAAAATATTATTATGACTACTTATATAAATTTTCCTAATTGCAAAAAATAGTGTAGCAAGTTGCTACACTATTTTTTTACTTTATTTTTCTAACATTCTTTTTAGGAAAGCTTCTAATTCTTGTAAATTTTGATCATCAAATTGTCCGATTTTTAAAGATATCTTTAATGTATTATGGTCAAATTTGATATTACCAGCAACTTTCCCATCATATTCAATTTTATGTACAATTGAAGTTTGAATTACTTCTTTCGTTTCTCTTGACTTAAAGATTTTTTCAGCTAGTGATGCCAGTTTTGTCTGTTCAACTTCTTTTTTAAGCAATTTTGACCATGCTTCGAATAATGCTTCTTTAGCATTTTCATGGTTTTCTTCATGATCTGATAGAAACTTTTTCACTGCTGTAGCAGCGGTCCGTGCTAATAATGACGGCTGTTTTTCCAAATCTTCAATCAACTCTCCAGGTAATTTTTCAAAAGATAAATATTTATACATATCTTCACGATTCATACCTAATGACTTTGCTAACTTCTGCTTATTTTTTTTTAATTTTTCATCCAAAGAAGTTAATCCAACATATATTTCATAATCTGTCAGATCTTCTCGCTTTAAATTTTCAGCTAATGTTAATAAAGCAACTTCTTCATCCGATGCATCAATAATGATTACTTCAATGGTGTTCTTATTGAGAAATTGGTGGGCTTTCAATCGTCTTTCACCAGCAATCAACTCATATTTATCATTTATTCTACGAACTGCAATTGGTTGTAATAGCCCAATTTCCTCAATTGATGCTGCTAAATCTTCAATATCTTGTTGATTAAAGAGTTTTCGAGGCTGGTTAGGGCTAGCCTGAATATCTGTAATTTGTACATTACGTCTTAGCTCTTTGACATCGTTAATATGCTCCTTTTGGGCATGTTGATGCTTTTGAGTATTTTGCTGAAGACGTTTAGCCAATAGCTCTTTATTACTTACCATAGTATTTCCAGAATTATATTATCCGACACGCTGAACAATTTCTTGTGCTAAAGTTTCAAAAGCTTTTCGAACTTTTGAGTTTTTATCAACAGATAATAAAGGTTGTTGCAAAATTGCAGCTTGATTAACCTTAGTGCTCATTGGAATTGTGGTATGCAATAATTCTCCAACTTGATTAAATGCTTCATCTTTTATTAATTTACATACATTCTGACGCTCATCATGTTTAATTAATAAAGCACCTAAGAGTTCTAATTCAGGGTTAACTCTTCTAATTTTACTTAAATGATTAATTAAATCAGTAACACCATAGAGACCGTATTGTGAACCAGATTCAATTGGAACAATAACATGTGTCGAAGCGGCTAAAGCATTGCTGGTTAGTAATTTTAAGCTAGGAGGGCAATCAATAAGAATGTAGTCATATAATCCTTCTAGAATTTCCAATTTATTTGAAAGTTCCTCGGATGGTCTTGGTGCATCATCTTTCAATTGATCTTCAGTTTTACCAAGAGTTAATGAGCCATATATTAAGGAAACATTTTTAAATTTTGTTTCTTCTTCTAATGCTTCCGATAATAGACTTATATCACCAATAAGTAATTCAGCTGATGTAGTTTCAACTTCGCTAGGATGTCTTAATCCTATATGTAAACTTGCATTTGCTTGTGGATCCAGATCAATTACTAAGACCTTATTTCCTAATTCAGCAAGTTCTGAAGCAAGATGTACTACAGTAGTTGTTTTCCCGCAACCACCTTTATGATTAGCTACAGCAATGATTTTAGTTGACATATTTGTCTTAAGGAATTTACTTTGATTTCATTTAATATAAAGATATTTGTAGCAACTTGCTACAGTTCCTTTGTCATATTTTTATCTTTTGAATTCAAAAGATGTGGGAAAAACATTTCTTAACTTTTTTTAAAAATATAGCTAGCTAATTTTAATTAGTATTAATTAATATTAATTAGTTAATTATAATTAGACTGATTTTATTTGTTTAAAAACAAATATATAGAGTTTTTAAAGTGGAAGGCCTGTCATTGATAAGTGGAAGGCCTGTCATTGATAAGTGGAAGATCTGTCACCGATAAGTGGAAGGTTTGTCACTAATAAGTGGAAGGTCTGTCACCGATAAGTGGAAGGTTTGTCACTATGGTGGAAGACTTGTCCTTGTGATTTATTTTAACGTGGATTTTTTAATTTAAAACAATATAATTCAATTGCTTATGATGTTGATAAGTTTGTTTTTCTTAAAATAAAGGTGGAAGACTTGTCATTAGATGTTTTTTATTCTGTGGATAAACTATTTGTATAAAATTTAATTGATAACATGATGTTTGATAGTCAAGAATACCGGAATGGTGGAAGGTTTGTCACTTTAATAGTGGAATATGTGTTAAGTAATTCCACTTTAGTGGTGTTGTAGGCTATTCCTACTTTCAAATTGATTACTTTAGCGACACGGATGAATTCTCAAAGGTGGAAGAATTGTCACTTAAAAGTGTTTAGTTTTATAGATATTCCACCATAAGGCTGAATAGTATCAAAATTGCACTTTAATAGTGACACTTCTTCCACTCTTAAGATGTTTGATGGGCATAAACTGAGTTAATTTAATGTAAGCAAGAGAAAATAGTGAGCGGTTTGCATCTTCTTCCACTTTTGTGTATAACATGTAGAAAATATTTTAATCTTTCCACTTATGAGCAATCACAACGAACCAGAAGAATTAGAACATCTACCTTATTGTATTGGTAATATTCGACATAATGGAGTAGTCAGCACTAGTAACCGTCTGATTAGACCAATTGAATTATCATCTAATGAGTATAAAGCTCTACTTTATGCAATGGCTGTTGCGAATTATGGTGAGAAGAATAATCAAGATCGTGAAATTACAGAGCAAACTTATATTTATTTGCATAAAGATGATTTAGGCGAACTATTAGGATTAGATAAAAAGAATTCCATTAATGTTGCTATTGATCGTATTTATAAAGAATTATCATCACGAGTAGCTCATTTTGTAATTGAAGAGCCCGTGGATGATAATAAGCGTAAAGTTAAAAAAGTACACTCAGTAGTACCAATTATTCGTGAACTCCGTTGGGAAGATGACGCTAAAAATGCTTTGCAGATACGTTTCACCAGTGAAGTACTTCCATATTTTACTCGTTTAGCAAATGGAAATTTTACGACCTATCAATTGAAAGATTTATTTGCTTTGGACTCTGTAACTAGTATGAGTTTGTATTCATACTTTATCAAAAATGAATTTAAGTATGCTAATCAAGATTCTTATGAGGTTGAACTTTCACTTGAGAATATCAAAGCATTAATTGATATTGGGGAGAAAAAATACGATCGTTGGGTTGATTTTAGACGATACGTTTTAGACAAAATTATTGAAGAAATTAATGAAAGGACTAGTCTTCAATTAGAATACGATACCATCAAGAAAGGTCGACCTATTGTCGGAGTTCGATTTAAAATTCTTAATAGGCATGCCACTGAAGTTGTTGTATCTAATACTAATGATAAGACTCAAATCTATTTAGATGTCAATTTTGATGATAATGCGCTTGTTAAAGAATTAGGTGCGAAGTTCGATATGACTGTAAGGTCTTGGTACATCTATGCAAACGATCCAAATTATAAACAATTTAGTAAGTGGTTTAAGACAGAAGGGTGCTTAACTGAATCTCAAGCAAATGTGATAGTGAATGATATTATGTTCCAAATGGATTTTGCTGTAGCTGGCAGTTCAATGAGTGAATTTAAGAAAGAAATGAAATATAAATTAAAAAATAATCCAAATTTTGTAAAAGAAAATAGAAAACGATTGAATGAAATATTTGGAAAAGACGTTATATGACTGTGTAGCAACTTGCTACACTTTTCACTATAAGGTGTGAAATAAGCTTGATATCAGTTTACGTCATATTTTGATAGCTATTTAATAGACCTATGAACTCATAATCCGTTGGTCGACAGTTCAATTCTGTCTGGGCCCACCATATAAAACAACCACTTACGCGTACAAATCGTAAGTGGTTTTTTTGTTTTTAGATTCTGGTAAGCAGATAAAATCAACTTAAACAAACAGTTTCTTTCTATAGTTCTACTAGGTTTTGATCTGTGCTTGGAATGAAGTCTTGAAGTTTGGGGTGAACACGGAAATCTGCTTCAGCTTTTGTAGATATCTCTTTAACTTCACTAGACCAGTTTTCCTTTCTGTATTCTCGCCAATTTAATTTAATTTTGAGTGGACGACTATATCCTTTTAATTCCATAAGGAAGATCTGATCACATAATTCATCAAATAAAAAGACATGTGAACGATGGAAGTGAGGATTTCTTTTTAGTAATAACTCTAATGAATTTATGAGAAGTGAACAGCAATCATTAGAAAGAGCAGTACTATTAATTGTTACTCCCCAGTGATGCAATAAATACAATGTACATAGGCTGTCGAGTGAGCCATAGCTTGCTATATGTTCTAAGCAACTCTTATCAAAATCTTTAATACGTCGATTGGATGAAATGAACTCTACGATATAGTGAGGTAGAGTAGTTAATTCTAATAATATAAGACATGCAAAAAAAATCATTTGAAGTTCTGATCAAACTCAGAGCACTTTTGATATTAGATTTACCAGACTTTATTCGAGGTTTTATCTTGAATCTTAAAAACAAGCTGGATGCTTACATCAAAAGAACTCTTAACACGGGGGCGAAATCGAATAAAGCCGTTGATGAATTTGAGGTCCTAAAATGGTTATGTATAAGCAATATTCAAAAGATACTGCCTTTAGAATGTTATGGAAATACAGTTTGCAACAGGGTGTCATGAGATAAGGAAGATTTATGATGTGGAATTGAATACGAGGAGAGTTCTATACATTGTTAATGGTACTGGAACGTTATCCTAAAGTTTGGATATTACCTTGTATCTTTTTTCTATTTTGTATAGCTGTTATGGCATGGCTTAATAGTCACTCCTCAGCATGATGCAAGTCATGTAAATCTCGCTTTGCTCGATGTTCTGGATTTTCGCAGAGATCTAGAGTCCGGTAATAGGTTGAAGCTGCGATCGGTAAAATCCTACAAATCGCATCAACACCATATAAGTCTTTATTGTTATGGATGAAATCCACCATTATTTGTGTGGGCGGTCGAGCTCCGCCTGGGCGAAAAAAGCGGCTGCTTTACGTAGAATTTCATTGGCACGCTTTAATTCTTTAATTTCACGTTCCATTTGCTTCATTTTTTCTTGATCAGATATCTGTTGTACTTTAATAGGATTTTGCTGATCTAAATGCTTTTGATGCCAGGCACGAAGTGTTTCAGGAGTACAACCAATCTTAGGCGCAATTGCTGTGATTGCAGCCCAAGTAGAAGGATAATCTTTTTCAGATTCAATCAATAATTGAACCGCTCTTTCTCTGATTTCAGGGGTATATTTTAATTTTGTCATCGGGATAGTCTCTCAGAATATTGACTCTCCGACAAACCCGGTACGGTTCATAAAGCTCAGAAAGCTGTTATTGAACAAAGAAATTTAAATCCTGTGCTTGACTCTTGTGGTTAAAAACAGGACATTTTAAATGGTTTATCGCATAGACATTTTAATTGGTGAATAACAGTGTTTTTAATATTACTTTAAGATCAGTATCTTATCGTTATTCATACCCTCTGGAACGTTCTCGTTCAACCGACTTGGAAACAAGTCGGTTTCTTTTTAAGCAAAACTGTAACTTTTAGCCAATAAAATTGATCAAAAAACATTCGTTTTTGCATTTTTTCCTGATTTCTCAAGGGTCACAGTTCATAAATAATCCCCAATTTCTGCGGACAACTCTTGGGATAAAATAGGCCAACTTTGTAAGCTAAAACTTACATGAATTTAAGATTTTTGAGGATTGGTAATCCAAAGCATTAGCCCTATGATGAATACATAAGAGAACTGGATGTTTCCAGAAAACAAGAATAAGAAAATAGCGCAAGGAATGGGCAGCACGAGATCAGTAAGACGAGCACCCCGATATGAAAAAGCCCGACAGGATGTCGGGCTTTTTTATTGCCTTATGATTTTAATTTCACTTTGACTTTACAAGATTTAATGTTAAGATATGTATCAATGATATATATCTTGGTTTCGGGAGGTAATTATGGAAATTGCGAAAGTATTTCAAACTGGTCGCAGTCAGGCTGTTCGCTTGCCTAAAGCCTTTCGCTTTAATGGCACGGAAGTGGCCATCAAAAGCTTCGGTCGTGGTGTATTACTCATGCCCATCGACAATCCTTGGGATGTCATGTTAGAAGCAATAAATGAGTTTGAGGTTGGATTCCAATTGGAGCGAGCTGATCAAGGCGAACAGCTCCGTGAGGAGTTCAGATGATTTACCTCTTAGACACAAATATTTGTATCTATGTCATCAATAATAAGCCTCAACAAGTTTTTGAGCGCTTTAAGCAATATCAACTCGGCCAGCTTGCGATTTCGAGTATCACGGCATCTGAGCTGGCTTTTGGTGTAGAGAAGTCTGGATCTGAACGCAATAAACAGGCGTTAAACAAGTTTTTGTCACCTTTAGAGATTCTTCCTTACGATGAACAGGCGATTTGGCATTACGCCAAATTACGCCAGAATCTTCAATCTACAGGTAAACCGATTGGCAGCTTAGATATGCTGATCGCTGCTCATGCTTTGGCATTGGATGTTGTATTAGTTACGAACAATACAAAAGAATTTGAACGAATTGATGGTCTGAAGCTAGAGAATTGGGTCTAATCGCTATATCTAGCCCGCCCTATGCAGGGCTAGAATTCGTATAAGAGATTTATGTTAAATGGATACAGCTTTTGAAAATTTTAACTTTGAATCAGAGATTTCATTTTTAATATGATAAAAACCAAAGGATAAAGAAAATTTTGATTTAGGTATGTCATAAGTGAATTTTTCAGGTGATGTAGAGGTTTTTTTATCTTGTCTTGGAACTAAAGAGTCAAGTTCAGATATTTTGAAAGCAGTTATTCTTGTTGCAAGTGAGTTTGACTCATTAGAGACTAATTTTGGTGGAGAAAAGCTATCCTATTGGCAATTTTTTAAGAGAGGTATTACGTTCAGGTTTAATGAACATCAGATACTAGATACCATTTTCATCTACGTCAAAGAGAATGAAGAATATTACCCATACCCATTTTTAGAAAATCTGATCACAGGTATTAATCACAAAAGTACGATGCAATCTGTAGCTAATTTATTTGGAACCCCCGAAAGAGAAAGTAACAGTTGGCTTAAATACAAAATATTTGATAATTATTTACATTTTGAGTTTCATAATTCATTAGAATTGAAACAAATTACAATGGGACAATATTAATACCATGTTATTAATTTTTATGTATTTTTTTAAATTTAAACCCTAGATTTGAGTCTAGGATTTTTTATGTTATGTTATTCACCAATTAAAATGTCTATGCGATAAACCATTTAAAATGTCCTGTTTTTAACTACAAGAGTCAAGCACAGGATTTAACTTTCTTTGTTCAATATCGGCTTTCTGAGCTTTACGGCTTGGCATACTTTTCTTGGCCCGGGAACGTTTATTCTGTTTCTCCAACTCTTCATGCTGTTGCTGGATATGCGCCAGAACTGAACCTAATCTTTTATTATCAACGACTTTATTCTGCTGTAGCCCAGCTAATTTATTGAGGATGCTGTATAGGCATTTACTCATCGATACTGGTTCTGCTAAGATTGGGTTTATAAGAATTAAAATGTTCAAAAAATCTAATAAAATTAATGGATATATTTATGAATAAACGGACTGCTTTAGAAATTACCCAAAAGTTACGATCTATTTATGCTCATCAAGTCAGAGTGGCAGAGCTATTTTTAAAAATAGGCGAAGTCTCTAATCTTACCCCTCTAATCCTCACAGGAAATAAAACCGTTTTTTCTTTTAAAGAAACTGGGAAATCTCTCACTAAAATTAAAAAGGAAATTTCTTCTGTGAAAAGTACTTCGCAAGCAGACGAAGTATTGGCAGATATTATTTCTGAGCTGGTATAGTCCCGACAGTAAATAATGAAAAAAGCTGAATTTCCTAATAGGAAATTCAGCTTTTTTTTACTTTCTAGTGAGACTAATCCTCACTATATTACTTCTGTTTTTTAAGCTGCTTTTTGAACTTATTTAACTTGTTTTTGTGTTTTGAAATCTTTTCAAGACGTGCTTTGATCTTCTGTTTCAAGATTTTAACTTGCTTCGACATGATGTCACTCCTTGGTATGAATATCCGCTGACTGATTTTTTTTCATAAAACTACGGATAAATTTTCTTAATTCTCTAGCGGCACTGGTGTCCATAGCTTCACACAATTGAATGAACTCATCACGTTCAGTGCTGTTAATGCGAATTAAGAGTTGCCCATCTTTTTTGTTGGCCTTTATTTTTTTGGGTTGATCAGTCATAAGATATTTATTCCCAAAGGCATTAAAACAATAAAATGTATATACACTATATATACATTATGAAAACTAAGCAACTATTTAATTTATTGTTTTTTATTAATAATATTGTTATTCCTGATCGGATAGAAAACCGGACATTTCTATTTATGGTTTACAACTTTAATGAATGGCCTAATGTAATTTTAGAGCACACGCCAAAGTAAGGTCATGCCAGTCAAAATCCTGAACTTTAAATCAATGGTTTAGAAGCCGTGAAACATCATCTTAGCAACGATTAAAACAATTCTTAGATTTATATACGTGACACTAAAAAGCCAGTACATATTGAACTGGCTTTTTTCTCAATTTGTCTAACGTGCGTTATGTAAATTTTAGCAAATCTAAACTGGCAGCCTAACTTAAATAACTGATGTTACGCAATAAGTGTATTTTTGAGCATCTTCGCCACTACATGTTGCGGTCGATTTTTTTAAAATTTACAACATATAGAATGGATGCGTAACATCAGTTAAATAAACTGTCTCCGATATATTGGTCTCAAAATCCTTAAAGATCTGACTGCATATTTTCCCACTGTGGAACAGCATGCCCATCAGAGTGAAACAAAAAAATGAGATTTTATCTCCAAACCCTTTATTATTTTTAAGATCGTATATGATTTTAGAAATTTGAAAGAAACTCAAACTTTAAAATATTCGAATCATGGGGATACAATATGAAAATCAAGTTAATCACGCTGACATTAGCACTATCCGCAGCATCACTGGCAAACGCACATAATCATGAACAGTTAATCAGTAATGATTACCAACTGTTTAGTCCAGAAATCACCTCTAAAATCACTGAGCACAAACCTGTTTCATTAGATTTTATTGCTAGTGCAATTAGCACCCCAACTCAGGCGGTATTAAAAGAAAATTTAGGTGAGACTAAAAACGTCGTAGTGATTAGCGATGCGGAAACCTGGTATTACGGTGTTCAAATCACCGATCAGGAAAATCAAAAATGTTCTGTCTCTTTTATTTTCGACCGTGAAAATGGCAAGTTAAGTACATCGGCAGATCTGGTCAGCTTCCATCCAGTAGAATGTGAATTAGCCGTTGCCCAAAAATTAGAAAAGAAAAATAACTAACTCCAAACCAGACATTAAAAAGCCCGCAAATGCAGGCTTTTTAATTCGTCCAAATTTTCCATATATCACCCTGCCAGAATCCGGTTTAATGACAATTAAATAGAATATTTGAACTCTTATTGGCACTGTTGCAAATAACCACGAATGGTAAGCTGAAGACTGTTTTAGCTAAAGGTGCAGCATGTGAATCCTTTCCATGGTCGGCATTTTCAGGGCGAAATCATTCTTTGGGCTGTGCGCTGGTATTGTAAATATGGCATTAGCTGGCACTGTTGCAAATAACCACGAATGGTAAGCTGAAGACTGTTTTAGCTAAAGGTGCAGCATATGAATCCTTTCCATGGTCGGCATTTTCAGGGCGAAATCATTCTTTGGGCTGTGCGCTGGTATTGTAAATATGGCATTAGCTATCGTGAACTACAGGAAATGCTGGCCGAACGGGGTGTGAATGTTGATCACACGACTATTTACCGTTGGGTTCAACGTTATGCTCCTGAAATAGAAAAACGGTTACGCTGGTATTGGCGTAATCCTACAGATTTACATTCATGGCATATGGATGAGACTTATATCAAAGTGAAGGGGCGATGGACTTACCTGTATCGTGCAGTTGATCAACGGGGGCATACGATTGACTTTTACCTTTCCGCTAGACGGAACAGTAAATCAGCCTATAGTTTTCTAGGAAAGATCTTCAATACGGTGAAAAAATGGCAAATTCCACGGGTCATCAATACAGATAAAGCAGCGACCTATGGCCATGCTTTATCACGATTAAAGCGAGAAGGAAAATGTCCAGTAGATATTGAGCACAGGCAGATTAAGTATAAAAATAATGTCATTGAATGTGATCATTGTAAGTTAAAGCGAATCATCAGGGCCACATTAGGATTTAAATCTATGAAGACTGCTTATGCCACAATTAAAGGTATTGAAGTCATGCGTGCACTACGTAAAGGACAAGCATCGTCATTTTATTATGGTCAGCCTCAGGGTGAAGTGTGTCTAATCAACAGGGTTTTCGGTCTCTAAGTACTTTTTAAAGGGAACATCATCGACTCAAATCTCTATTTGCAACAGTGCCAAAAAACATACCCAGATTGATAACTGTCACTATATTGATGTCGGTTCCTCTTATACCCAGAAGCTGTGTATAGTCAAAATTAAATAAGGATAAAGACGGTGATATAAAAGATCTCCTTACGAAGAAATGAAAAGCCATCAATATGATGGCTTTATCAAACGATTAATTAATAGGTTTTATAAGGTAAAAACTTGCCAGACAATACGACATTTACCCGGTCACCGTTCGGGTTTTCCTCACGCTGAATATCCATGCTGAAGTCGATTGCGCTCATAATGCCATCACCGAATTCTTCATGGATCAGCTCTTTAATAGTCGAACCATATACATTTACAACTTCATACCAGCGGTAAATTAAAGGGTCCGTAGGCACACTGGTTGGTAAAGAGCCTTTGTAAGGTACAATTTGCAGCCATGCTACTGCCTCATCACTAAGGTCAAAAATCTGACCAATTTTCTCTGCCTGCTGTTTATTAAATGCCATTTGTCCCAGGCAGGCAGCCGTTACCCATTCTTTAGAAAGACCAATTTCTTTGGCGACATCTGCCCATTTAATTGACTTTAAAACTTTCGCTGAAATGATCATGTCAGTTACTTGTTGACGATGGGTAATCATAAAAATCTCCAGATTATTTTTGAAATACATTTATGTGAATTTTCATTAATGCAGTTCTCATGCCAACTAGAGGACGAAATTAGCTTTAAATAGAGCGTAAAAAATTGAATGATTTTTAAATAATTTATGGCACAGCTTTTGCTTTATTTATAACAAGCATGGCAATGGCGCCATAACAAAATTACCTGTTCTGATATTTAAGGCAACGACGCCTAAGGTTCCAAAGACCTTAGGCGTCTTTTTGTTTAAAAACAGGTCCAGATATTAAAAATGAGGACGATGACATGGCATATCTTGCTCCTGCAGAGTTTGCAAAAAAAGTGGTAGATGCGGGTGAATCCAAATTGCATATGGCAACCCGTGATGTATTGATTCGTGCCTTTATGGCAGGGGCCATTCTGGCCTTGGCAGCGGTATTTGCCATTACCATAGCCGTGCAAACAGGATCACCATTGATTGGTGCGCTCCTGTTTCCAGTTGGTTTTTGTATGTTGTATTTATTGGGCTATGACCTATTAACTGGGGTGTTTGTACTTACGCCGCTGGCATGGCTAGATAAACGCCCAGGGGTGACATGGGGACGTATTCTAAAAAACTGGGGCTTGGTGTTTGTAGGGAACTTTACAGGCTGTTTAGTCGTTGCGGTGCTCATGGCAGCGGTTTATACCATGGGTTTTGCAGCGGATCCAAACCCTGTCGGCGTAAAAATTGCGCATATTGGCGAGGAGCGGACATTAGGTTATGCCGAATACGGATTCGCCGGCTGGATGACTATTTTTATCCGTGGCATGCTGTGTAACTGGATGGTGTCATTAGGTGTCATTGGCGCGATGATGTCTACTACGGTGAGTGGCAAATTTATTGCCATGTGGATGCCAATTATGCTGTTCTTTGCCATGGGCTTTGAGCACTCTGTCGTGAACATGTTCCTGTTCCCATTTGCCATGATGATGGGCGGTGACTTCTCGATTGCTGACTACTTCCTATGGAATGAACTGCCGGTTGCTTTAGGTAATCTGGTGGGCGGTTTGGCATTAACAGGTCTGGCACTTTATACCACCCATGTCCGTACTGGTGTTAAAAAAGAATTTTAACATTCATCATTTTATAAAGGGATCATATAGATCCCTTTTTGAGCTTTCAGCATGAAAAAAACATTAAAAGTCACTATTGGGCAATATTCTACTGCCGGAGTTAAACAACAGAACCAGGATTTCCATGGAGTATATCTGCCCGAAGGACATGTGCTGAAACAGAAAGGTATTGCATGTGTTATAGCGGATGGAATCGGTAGCAGTAATGTCAGTCATCTTGCAGCAGAAACAGCCGTTGGTAGTTTTTTATCTGACTATTATTCTACTTCAGATGCCTGGAGTACACAGACTTCAGCAGAACGAGTGATCCGCGCGACCAATTCATGGCTTTATGCACAGACTCAACAAAGTCAAGGACGTTTTGATAAAGACCGAGGGTATGTCTGTACCTTATCTGCACTGATTTTAAAACAGCAACAAGCCCATGTTTTTCATGTTGGTGATAGTCGTATTTACCGCATTCGCGATCATGAAATTGAATTACTAACCCATGATCATCGTGTCTGGTTGTCTTCCAAAGAGCATTATCTTAGTCGAGCCTTAGGTGCGGATTATCGTATTGAAATTGATTATCGAAATATTGAACTCAAAGAAAAAGATATTTTTTTACTAATGACCGATGGGGTCTATGAATTTGTCACAGATCAACAATTATTAGATTTAACTTTAATAGATGCAGATTTAAATCAACTTGCCAAAGGATTAGTTGAAAAAGCTTTAGAACAGGGCAGTGATGATAACTTAAGTTTCCAGGTGATCCGTGTAGAACAGTTGCCTGAACTGAATCAGTTTCATATTCAGCAGGATTATGTATTTCCACAACAGCTCAGTAAAGGTGAAGTTTTTGAAGGTTATGTGATTGATAAGATTTTGCACCAAAATCATCGCAGTTGCCTGTATTTGGCACACGATACTCAGCAGCAGCCTTTGGTCATAAAAACTTTGGGGGTAGATTTACAGCAAGATAAAAATGCCGTAGAGCAGTTTCAACTCGAAGATTGGGTATCGAAACGTCTGAAACATGACAACCTGATGCACTGTTATCCACATAACACTGAGAAAAAATATTTATTCCAATGTTATGAATATTTGCAGGGTGAAACCTTGGCTCAATGGCTGCATCGCCAGGAAAAGCCTTTAAAGCTCGATGATATTTTACCAATTTTGCAACAAACGGCCTTGGCTTTAAATGCAATGCACCGGCTGGAGATGCTGCATCAGGATATACGGCCAAAGAATATCATGGTTTTAAATGCAGAAAATGCCATGAAAATTAAACTGATTGATTATGGTTCAACAGCAGTAAGAGGCCTGGTCGAAATTAATCCTAAAAATGCGAATCGACCACTCGGAACCTTAGCATTTATGGCACCGGAGTATTTTATTGATCATTCGCCATCTGTACATTCAGACCAATTTTCTTTGGCGGTCATGGCCTATTATTTACTCACCAAACAATTACCTTATGGCACAGATTTAGCTCGCTGTAACAGTTTAAAGCAGCTTAAAAAAGTTCAATATCATTCCATCAGGAAATATCGGCCTGATTTACCTATATGGTTAGATAAAATTTTAGGCCAAGCGCTGAGTATTGAACCGACACATCGTTTTGAGGCCTTGTCTGAACTCATTCATAATCTAATGCATCCTTCCAAAGAATTATTAAACTCTAAACCACCAGCAATCATTGAACGAGATCCTTTACGTTTTTGGCAAATGAGTTGCGCCGTATTAGGGCTATTATTTTTACTGAGTATTGCATGGCCATTTATTTGAAAAGATAGGATCAAACCATGCTTAAAATTGAAGGTACATAGATAAGTTTTTATTCAAACAGCTTTGTTGCACAAAGATTTGAAATGCAAAGCGCCCCTAATTGAGCTAAATTTAAGGCGTAATTTGGGTAAGTGGTCGACCTAATTCCGTAAATCTGTTGAGGACTGCTACACGTGCATGAATCTCATTGACTTGGCTATCAAAACGCCTTGCTCTGAGTTTATCTCCTAATAATTTAATGCAGTGCATCTTAGTTTCAACCAAACTTCACCGATGATAGCCTGATTTTTTCCATAGTGTCCTGCCTGAGAAGCACTGCTTCCAAGATTAACTGTTCGAAGTAATTCATTTCGATCTAGCGAGCTGCTCTTTGTATCTTTCCAAGGTTTCACATTTTTTTCTAGGTGGAATCACCGCATGCGCTTGCCGATCTGCAATGACCTCACGGCATTGCTTGGTGTCATAAGCTCCATCGGTATAAACAGAGTCAATCTGCTCATCTTGTGGAATCTGATTAAGTAAATCACCAAGCACCTGTGAATCACTGACATTATTGGTTGTAAGCTGAATAGCGCGTATTTGTAGAGTTTTAGCATCTATGCCAATATGAAGTTTACGCGATTGGCGACGATATTCAGGTCCATATTTCTTGCGTTTCCATTCGCCCTCACCTAGAAACTTCATGCCTGTAGAGTCTATGAGTAGATGCAGCCCATCGCTACTTTTTTGGTAATTGATTGCAATATTAATATGCTTTTGTCTTCTACAAAGCGTGGTGTACGAATATCACTGATATTCGTAGCTGCTCATCCGCAAAGTTTAATCAGACTTTGCACAAAGCCAGTGACCATACGTAAAGACAGACGGAGTAAGGATTTAATCATTAAGCAGCATTGGATGGCTGCATCGGAGTAGGTTTGATTTCGCCCTTATTTTGCCTTTTGATGGAGCATACCATTGCGTAGCAGGATCAAACCAAATGGCAATATTTCCGCGATGAACGAGTGCTCGGTTATATGCGGGCCAATTGGTTGTTCGGTAGATTTTATGTGTAGGCTTCTTCATTTGAAAATTATATCGCTGAAAAAGCCTTTACAGATAGGTTTGTGCAACAAAGCCTCTATGAACTTAAAGTAACATGTTCTAAATTTAACATAATGGCGGTTTTACGAAATTAACATGTAAGCCCAAAATAGAAATGTCCGGTTTCTCCAAAGTAAAAATGTCCGCTTTTAGAATATGCGCTTTTGCAATTTCCTTAGCGGACGGTTTGATATGTTGGTGTCTATGTCGGATAAAGAACTTAAACGATTGTCGGTCTTGCAAGAAATCTGTGATCAACGTATAACTCAATCCCAGGCTGCTCAGCTACTTCATATCTCAGAACGTCACATCAGACGCTTACTGCAGAAATACAAAGCTCAAGGTCCCGCTGCATTAGCCCATGCCGGTCGTGGCCAAATCAGCAATTCTAAACTTCCTGAAGAACTCAGACTTAAGTGTCTCAATATTGTTTCAGATCAACTTTATGGTTTCGGACCCACTTTAGCGCATGAAAAGCTCACCACCGTGAATGGATTCGATCTTTCAGTAGAAACCCTGCGTTCCTGGATGATTGCAGCCGATTTATGGATCCCTCGCTGCAAGCGCCTGAAACGACCATATCAGCCTCGTTATAACCGAGATTGTTATGGTGAATTGATCCAAATTGATGGCTCACACCATGATTGGTTTGAAGGTCGAGCACCTAAATGCTGTCTGCTAGTATTCATCGATGATGCCACAGGAAAATTGCAGCATTTACGCTTCTGTGCGTCAGAGTCAGCCTTTGACTATATGATTTCGACACGTTTATATATCGAACAGCATGGTAAGCCATTGGCATTTTACAGTGACAAACATTCAGTTTTTAGGGTGAATCAAAGTAGCAAGAAAGACACCAAGATTACCCAGTTTGGACGTGTTCTGAGCACTCTCAATATCGATATCATTTTCGCTAACTCCCCTCAAGCCAAAGGTCGTGTAGAACGAGCGAATAGAACACTTCAGGATCGTCTGATTAAGGAGATGCGTCTAGAAGGCATCAGTTCAATTGCAGATGCCAATAAGTGGCTGCCGTGCTTTATTGAGCAATTTAATCGTAAATTCGCCAAGATGGCTTTTAATTCCAAGGATCTACATCGGCCTATCGCTGAAACAGCCGAAGAATTAGATGATGTTTTTACCTGGCGTGAACCCCGCAGGGTCACGAACAGCTTGACGATTACTTATGATAAATGCGTATATATCTTGGAAAACAGCGAAGAAAATCAAAGATTGGGCGGCAAGTATCTTGAGTTCCTGGAATATCCGGATGGTACTGTAGCCATTGAATATCAGGGAAGAAAAATCAATTACAGCATCTTTGATAAATTAAGTCAGCTCAACCAGCGAGAGATCGTTGAGAATAAACGTTTGGGTTCTGTGCTGGCACATATTCAACAACAGCATGAACAACTGGAACACCAAAACAAACGCAATCGTTCTCAAAAGATGCCACGTAGACAAGCACAGAAAACAGCGATTGAACAACGAAATCTAAATCCTGTGCTTGACTTGGAAATGTCCATATAGGACATTTCTATTTGGTTATTAGGTAGGACATTTCTACTTGGGAATAACATAACATGTTAGAACCCATTCAAAATGTCTATATTCTCACCAATAAAAATGTCTAGTTTATGATGGCTTAAACATCATGGACTGGATTTTGAAATGTAAATCAACGACTGTCATCAGGTTCTCAAATCCCTCAGTTTCCCCGGTATTCATCCTCATCCGAGCCAACTCAGTCGAGTAGCTCGGATTATGATGCCTACTTTTAAAGAGGCCCCCCCACGATCAGTAAGCAGTTCTAGGGAACTTATGACGATGTGGGGTGGACTGAGTCCGTTTTACCCAATCTTCCGGATATTCTTGACTGTAAGAATCATAGTAATGACCTGACCAATATTCCTGATTGTCTTCTTGGCATTCGTGATCTTGAGAAAAGTTGTGGGTGCTTTGTTGCGCTACAGCATGTTGCTGAAGTGTCTTTTCAGCTGTTTTTTCCGCCTGATCTAAAGTCATGAAAATATCGAGCAAGGCTTGGCGTTGTTGATGATTCAGAAGTTTAGCGCTTTCGACAATCAGTTGTTTAGCGAGGTTTTTTGGCATGCATGGGTTTGCATCATTGAATTTAGTATGCATAGCAGTTTCCTAGATAAGAGTTTAATTATCTCCATCGCTTCTCACGGCAATGGAGGCAACTTAACAGGGGTGAGAATACTGAATCTAGGATCAGCCAGCACGAAGCTGCCCTGCTAAGCTACCATAGGGACTGCTTAACAGTAGGCAAAAAAATAGCCGCAAGTGCGACATTTAATTGCACCTAGATATTTTATCAGGTTCTCACGCCTGCACACAGATTTTGCTGCGTTGAAATAAGATTATCCAGTAAAAAGCAGGGTGTCAAGGTCCTAATCAGTAGTTCTTATAAAAACTACTTTTTTTGTTATGATAGCGCTTTTTTAAAGGGCTGCGTAACTTCAGTCAATAACTTACTCAATCTGCTGTAATATTATATGAGAGCCACGTCCTATAGCCGGACGTGACCCAATCAGTGTTACCTAGCGCTGTACTGGCTAATATCTTCAATATTGTTCGTTTGCTTGTTTAATACTAGCATAAGGCGCGGTACTACCGTCTTTTTTTATCAGCATAATAGTATAAGGACTGAATTGATCACCCTTTTCCATGCCTGGACTACCCATTGGCATACCCGGTGTGGCTAGACCAATAGCGTCTTTGGGCGGGTTTTGTAGGAACTTATCCATATACTTGACCGGCACATGACCCTCAAACACATAACCGTCTTGGCTTATGATGGTATGGCAAGAGTACATTGACGTTGGTAATTGATGCTGCGCTTTGATCGCTGTAACTGCCTCATTACTGGTGACTTTGTCAACAATCATCACACCGTAGGATTTAGCATGCTCAATCCAACTATGACAACAGCCACAGTTCGGGTCGCGATGTACCGTTAACGTATTGTTTTTCAATGTATCTGAGATTTGAGTTTGAACGTTAGGAATGGTGGTTATCGCCTGACGCTGCTGAGTTGTTTGAGGCGTTGAGGCGATGGTATCTGTTTGACTATTTTTCTCGACTTGATTGCCACAAGCGACCAAAGATAACGCTGATAAGCTGACGAGGATTGAAAATTTAATAGAATATTTATTTGACATGATAATCTCTATTGATAAGTTGGTTTCAGCTCAAACGTGACGGGTAACGCTAAAATCACTGGTTAATCTGTAACTTTAAACTCTGCTGAATGATTACGACGTTTTCTTCGTGTCATGGTTGACTCCAAAAACAAGCATTTCCCATGCTTATTGGGGAGTAGATTATCACTTATAGGCGTGGTCTAAAATCCTAGAACCACATCATTATGCAAGGGCAGTGGCGCACACGTGAGCTTGCTCATGCAAGCACCACTGTTCTTAAGCTTATTTTATTGAGTAATCCATCCCCATTTTTTGAAGATAGCCGCACCGTCGTCGGATTGTAAGAACGAAACGAATTGTTTCGCTGCTGTGATCTGTTCACCTTTGTTGGTTAGCACCACACCGGTATCACGATAGATAACATAATCTTTTTCAATGGGCACAACTTCCGCCAAGGTGGGGTTCGCAACTTGCCAAATGTTCCAGATTAGCCAGGCATCCAAAGAAGTGTCATCAGTCCATTCCTGTTTTGCGATGGCGCTGTTTTTGGCGTATTTGGCAATATTTTTTCGGAACGCTTTCACCGACTCAATACTTCCTTTACGGCCCGCTGCGTCCTCCCATACACCATTTTGTCCAGCACCATTGACCACCAAAATTCTGTGTCCAGGTTTGAACAAATCGGAAAGTCCCTTGATATTTTTAGGATTGCCCGGGCGTACAAGTATTGCCAATGGCCTCAGGTAGAGCGGCTTAACCTTGGTTTCATCAAATCCGCCCTCCATAGCCTGGGCGAAGTCGGTCATCATCGTTTCAGATCCGCTGTAGATAATGTGAGCATCGTCTTTTGCGTTTTGAATCCATTTTGGTGTGGGGCCAGCGGTAACTATTACTGGTGTGCCAGTTTTTTCCTCAAATGTCTTCGCGGCTTCTTTCATCGCGGGAGCTGGGCCGCCCGGGCCATAAACTCGTACCTCTTGAGCCGCATGAGAAATTGCTGGAATGACAGCGGACATGCCTAACAGACATGATGTAAGTACGGGAATTAGATGCTTTAGCGATTTCATGGTTACTATCCTAAAAAGAATTCTTTTGATAACAATATTGCTGAAAGGACATTTTTAAGTGTCTTGTCGTGCAACCGAAGCATACTGTTGAGTGATCTTGATTAATCTATTTCACGAAGTACTCAATACCTGTCTCAGACATCAACTTGTCGAGGAAAGTTCTCTCCTTTCTATAGAAGTGAACCGCCCCGGATTTTGAGGAGGCTCCGTTATTTGAGACAATGGAGTCATCATGAGCAAAATCCGAACCAAATTTACCCCCGAAGTGCGCGAGCTGTCAACGCCGGTTGAATTTTGTCCGCATCCCCTAGTGGGTCATTTTTACATTGGCGGGGCTTTGTTGCACAAAGATTTGAAATGCAAAGCGTCCCTAATTGAGCCAAATTTAAGGCGTAACTTGGGTAAGTGGTCGACCTAATTCCGTAAATCTGTTAAGGACTGCTACACGTGCATGGATCTCATTCACTTGGCTATCAAAACTCCTTGCACTGAGTTTATCTCCTAATAATTTAATGCAATGCATCTTAGTTTCAACCAAACTTCGACGATGATAGCCTGACCATTTTTTCCATAGTGTCCTGCCTAAACGTTTAATTGTTCGAAGTAATTCATTTCGCTCTAGCGAGCTACTCTTTGTATCTTTCCATGGTTTCGCATTTTTTCTAGGTGGAATCACCGCATGCGCTTGCCGATCTGCAATGACCTGACGGCATTGCTTGGTGTCATAAGCTCCATCGGTATAAACACAGTTAATCTGCTCATCTTGTGGAATCTGATTAAGTAAATCACCAAGCACCTGTGAATCACTGACATTATTGGTTGTAAGCTGAACTGCTCGTATTTGTAGGGTTTTAGCATCTATACCAATATGAAGTTTACGCCATTGGCGACGATATTCAGGTCCATGTTTCTTGCGTTTTCATTCGCCCTCACCTAGAAACTTCATGCCTGTAGAGTCCATGAGTAGATGCAGCCCATCGCTACTTTTTTGGTAGCTGATTACAATATCAATATGCTTTTGTCTTCTACAAAGCGTGGTGTAATCTGGAGCTATCCAATTTAATCCGCAAAGTTTAATCAGACTTTGCACAAAGCCAGTGACCATACGTAAAGACAGACGAAATAAGGATTTAATCATTAAGCAGCATTGGATGGCTGCGTCGGAGTAGGTTTGATTTCGCCCTTGTTTGCCTTTTGATGGCGCATACCATTACGTAGCAGGATCAAACCAAATGGCAATATTTCCGCGACTCATGAGTGCTCGGTTATATGCGGGCCAATTGGTTGTGCGGTAGATTTTGTGTGTAGGCTTCTTCATTTGAAAATTATATCGCTGAAAAACCCTTTACAGATAGGTTTGTGCAACAAAGCCAATTACTGGCGCAAAATTTTTAAATGTTAATACGGGGGTAAAGGCAAGGCAGGTCAGAGGATTAAAAGCCTCCAACCGTACAGATGATGTTAGTCAAGCAAATACATCGTTCCGTCTTTCAGCTATTGCACAAATAGTTAGATGGTATATAGGGTACTTGAATAGCAAAGGATAGGATATGCCAATGTTCGATATAGAAGATTCAAAAGATGTTGATTTAAAGAACAATAAGACCTCAAAAGAAACCTTAGCTAAAGTCAAAAATGTTGAAGGTTTTAAAGCCAAAGGTAATGAGGCTGGAGTTAATTCCAAAGAACCGAAAAGTGAAGAAAAAATAGTAGAATTGAAACCAAATTTTATGGGAATCGGTATTAATCTGAGGGCTTTATGGGAAAAAATAAGATTCAAAAAAACATAAAAAATCAGCCAGCGCTTAACAGTTTGCACCAGCTTTTGCATTATGATTTATGAGTAATCTAAGGTTTTTACTCAGATACGCTTAAAGAAATGATCTCCTTGCTCAAAAAGAGTAACAATATTCATTGGACACATTGGTTTCAAATTGCCCTCGATTTATATGAGTCAAGCAGAGCACTGAGCTCATATGCTAAGAAGCATTTGTAGTCAAAGCAGAACAAACAATAATGCTTCGACCTTCAGCTTCTTATATATACACGACTTACAGCTCAATTCTAATTTTACTCACATAACCTCTATTCACTAAACAGGCTTTTTTCAAATGCTTGTGCAGCATGCGAAGACGGTCTGTCTTTATAATGCAGTTGGTATAGCGGCCGAGAGAGTTGCTCGTTATTTTTTTGGCTCAGGCGCGCTAATTTGCCTAACTGCACTAAATCTTCTGTGACTACGTTTGGAAATAAAGCGACCCCCATACCTTGAGCAACAGCTCTTGCTATAGCTTCGTTGCTGCCTAATTGCATACTTTGCTCTGCTTGTACGCCATGCTCTGCTAATAACTTTACAGACATTTCTAACGTGCCAGAGCCTGGCTCGCGTAATAACCAAAACTGCTCGTTTAACCATGCTTTTAAGTCTTTAGTGGGCTTAAAGTTGCTCGGTATAACCACACTCATTAAATCACTTTGCCAGTGCTTACTAATAATGTGCGGCTCGGTAGGTGTGCCTTCAACCAGTGCTAAATCGATAGTGCATTCAAGTAAGGCATGCTCAATTTGCGTGGTATTAGCCACTTGTACTTCTACTTTTATATGCGGGTACTGCGCACAAAATTTGGCTAAATAAGGCGGTAGCCAATAACTGGCAATGGTGGTGCTGGTGCCTATAACTAATGTACCGCGCTTAAGCCCTGTTCGCGATTTAATATCTTCAATGGCGGCTTTTTCGATAGCAAAAATACTGCGGGCGTGATCATACAAAGCTTGGCCGCCCTCGCTTAGGGTGAGCTTTCTACCCTTAGATGCACGTTCAATAAGTTGAATGTTTAACTGATGCTCTAGCTCTTTTAGCGCTTTAGAAACAGCGGGCTGGCTTATAAAAAGCGCTTCGGCTGCGCCTGAAAAACTACCCAATTTAGCCACTGTATAAAACACCCTAAGTGAATGTAAGTTCATTGAACAACCTTAAATTGCATAACTCTAAATTGTATAACTTTAAGTTATCAAATCATGATTTTAATATATTGGAGTTATATTTTGAGCTTTCTTACAATTAAGTCAACACATCAACTTGGTTTAAGTGAGGGAATATTATGCTTAGCGCTATTAAAAGTAGTTTTCAGCCTTTGACTAAGCAATACGGCGATACGCGCTGGTGGTTAGGTATGCTGCTGGTGGTTGTGTTAGCGGGGGCATCTGTTGCATTAAGTAAGTTACCTATAATGCAAAGTGCGCAATTTAGCTCCTTAACAATTGGTATTGTGCTTGGCATTATTGTGGGTAACAGTGTGTTTGCGCGCATTGCTACGCGTACAGATGTAGGCGTTGATTACGCTAAAAGTATATTACTCAAAGCGGGCATTATTTTATTTGGGTTTAGGATTACTTTTGCACAAGTAGCGGGTGTAGGCTGGCATGGCCTATTAACCGATGTGGTAATGCTGCTTGGTACGTTTATATTAGCAGTACAGCTAGGTAAGCGCGTTTTTAAGCTTGATGAACAAACAACCATACTAATAGGTGCGGGTAGCTCTATTTGTGGCGCCGCAGCGGTAATGGCAACAGAGCCAGTAATAAAAGCACAAGCGCATAAAGTATCTGTAGCGGTGGCAACGGTTGTGGTGTTTGGCACGTTAAGTATGTTTGCCTACCCAATTATGTTTGAATATATGGGTGTGAGTGAGCATGCGTACGGTATTTTTGTTGGTTCAACCATTCATGAAGTTGCGCAAGTGGTAGCAGCAGGGACTACGGTAAGTGCCAATGCGGCTGACACCGCCGTGATAGAAAAAATGCTACGCGTAATGATGCTTGCGCCATTTTTAGTAGGCTTATCGTTTTGGCAAAGTAAAAAGCATGCAAACATAAACGCACATGGCGGCGAGCAAAAAGCGGGTATTTCAATCCCTTGGTTTGCAGTGTTATTTATAGTGGCAAGTGGCGTGCATTCGTTATCGGTTATTCCGCAAGGAACTACAAACGCTATTATATGGTTTGATAATATACTACTTACCATTGCCATGGTCGCACTTGGGCTGCGTACACATGTTGGCGCTATTCGCCAAGCGGGAATAAAACCACTGTTATTAGCAGGCTGTTTATTTTTGTTTTTAACCTTAGCTGGCTTTGCCATTAATGTAGGCATTGCACAGCTGTTTTAAATATAACCTGGTCGAGGGGGCACTGTTGCAAATAGGCTGACATGATAAGCTAAATATCTTATTTATTTCGAGATACAGCAGATGAATCCCTTCCACGGTCGGCACTTTCAAGGTGAAATCATTCTTTGGGCTGTTCGTTGGTATTGTAAATATGGCATCAGCTATCGTGAACTTCAAGAAATGCTCGCTGAACGAGGCATAAATGTGGATCACAGTACAATTTATCGTTGGGTTCAGCGTTATGCTCCAGAAATGGAAAAACGGTTACGCTGGTATTGGCGTAATCCTACAGATTTACATTCATGGCATATGGATGAGACTTATATCAAAGTGAAGGGGCGATGGACTTACCTGTATCGTGCAGTTGATCAACGGGGTCATACGATTGACTTTTACCTTTCCGCTAGACGGAACAGTAAATCAGCCTATAGTTTTCTAGGAAAGATCTTCAATACGGTGAAAAAATGGCAAATTCCACGGGTCATCAATACAGATAAAGCAGCGACCTATGGCCATGCTTTATCACGATTAAAGCGAGAAGGAAAATGTCCAGTAGATATTGAGCACAGGCAGATTAAGTATAAAAATAATGTCATTGAATGTGATCATGGTAAGTTAAAGCGAATCATCAGGGCCACATTAGGATTCAAATCTATGAAGACTGCTTATGCCACAATTAAAGGTATTGAAGTCATGCGTGCACTACGTAAAGGACAAGCATCGTCATTTTATTATGGTCAGCCTCAGGGTGAAGTGTGTCTAATCAACAGGGTTTTCGGTCTCTAAGCACTTTTTAAAGGGAACATCATCGACTCAAATCACTATTTGCAACAGTGCCAGCCAGTGACCATACGTAAAGACAGACGGAATAAGGATTTAATCATTAAGCAGCATTGGATGACTGCGTCGGAGTAGGTTTGATTTCGCCCTTGTTGTCATTTACAGCAATAGATAAGAGTGGCATGATAAGAAAACAATAGGTTGTCACTCTAAAATTACACAAATAGATTAGAGTAATGACAGCAATAAGCAAGAGTGGCTTGCAAATTTACACGAATAGGCACGAGTAGCTGTAAGAGGTTTTCTATGAAAAGAATCAGTGATGAATATTCTCCAGTTAGGAAATCTCAAACTGTATATGGGAGTATTTCGGTAAATTACGCTTTTAGAGGGGAAAAGACGATTTGGTGTGAATCTACTCTTGAGCGTGATTTTTTGATTAAGCAAGAGTTCAATAGCAATGTTATAGATATAGTAAGCCAGCCTATTACCATACCATATATAACAGAGTTGGGTAATGAATCTACTTATACCCCTGATTTCCTAGTACAGTTTTCCAGTGCAAATTGTGATGATTTTGAGGAAATCACCTGTCCACTGTTGATAGAAATAAAACCTAGAAAGAAACTTATAGAGGATTGGAATAAATTAAAGCCAAAATTTAAGGCAGCTCATGCTTTCGCTAAAGAAAAAGGTTGGAAATTCAGGATCATTGATATGTGCTGAATTAGCAGGAGACTTTCACTTGGGATATGCTAGGCAGCTAACCGATAAAAGTTCTCTGCTATTTGATTTGGCGTTTTAAAATCCAAACTCTTTTGAATTCTTCGCTGATTATAAAATAACACAATGTATTTTGTAATATCTGCTTTAGCTTCATCTCTGGTTTTATAGTTGCAATGATGCACTAATTCATTCTTGAGTATGCCCCAGAAACTTTCAATCGGTGCATTATCGTAACAGTCCCCACGTTTGCTCATTGAACCTTGAAAATCACATTTTTCCAGTATCTTTCGATATTCATGGCTGCAATATTGGCTGCCTCTGTCCGAATGAACAATTAAGCCTTTCGTTGGTTTTTGATTACGAATCGCCATAGTCAGTGCATTGCAAACAAGTTGTGCGGTCATACGCTCATTTAAGCTATAGCCAACCACTTGTTTCGTGTACAGGTCTTTTACTGCTGCCAAGTATAACCAACCTTCAGCAGTCCAAATGTATGTAATATCGCTTGACCATGCAAGATTGGGCTTAGTCATTGAAAACTGTTGCTCTAGTAAATTTGCGTAGATCGCTCGATTATGATCACTCTTCGTAGTTCTTTTGAAACGCTTATGACGCTTACAATACAGCTGGTTGAGCTTTTTTATTTGACGTACAGCATACGTACTGATTTTGATACCTTGCGCTTGTAAATGCTTAGTTAATCGAATATAGCCATAGCTTTGTTTAGTTTCCTCATGAGCTATTTTGACCAAAATTGTCTGTTGATTTCGCTGAACCAATCTTTTATTCATGCCTCGTTTTAGCCAATCATAAAATCGTGACACTGAAACGTGAAGTAATCTAGCCATAAAGCTAATCGGGAATAAATGTCTTTGCTGTTTCATATAGGCGTACCTTACTGACTTTCTTTCGCAAAGTACGCTGCTGCCTTTTTTAGAAATTCACGTTCCATTTCAGCTGTTTTGAGCTGTTGTTTGAGCTTTTTATTTTCTTCGAGTAAGGCATTTAGATCAGGTGAATATTGTTTAGTGCCTGCTAAGGTGCCAGTCTTTGCTTTATTATTCCAATTTGAAAGAGTTTGCATTGAAATGCCAAGTTGTCTGGCTGTTTCCGATACATTGCCTTGATTGGCTTCAATCAATTTTATTGCTTCAACTTTAAATTCTGCGGTGTAAGTCTTCTGTTTCTTGCTCATGGTAAACTCCTGATGAGTGTCTATAGTTTACCAAGTTAAAACCTCCTGTTTTCTCAGCACACATCACTGTCATGTAGTACAAATATCGGGTGAGAGTTATCGTTTGAGGGATAAAAAAAGAATTGGGATTCAGCCCCAGGTTGAAACTTAATACGAGATCAAAGGGGTCAATTTTACTTAGCCATTTTTAAGGTAAAAGGGGTCAATTTTAGAATGCCGTTGACAAGCACACACCAAAGGTGCAGCTTCAACTGAACTTAGTTCATCAGGAATAGTCACTAATCCTGTTTCTTTGGCAAGTAGCATTTCTGCATAGCCACCATCATGGCTACTCCCCATAACAGGCTGGTTGTTGCAGAGATTAAATAAACCCTGACGACATTCAGCACAGTGATTGCAATGTCCGCCTAGGCGACTGACTCCAACTCGCTGACCAATTTTCCAATAGGATGAGGAATCTGCAATAGCAATAATCCGCCCAACCACTTCATGACCTGGCACACGGGGATATTGAAAATCAGGATTGCTACTTTCGACTGTGGTGGCATCTGCACCACAGATGCCACAGGCTTCCACCGCAATCAGAACCTCACCTACCTGTGGTGTGGGAATATTTCGTTCAACCATTTCCAGTTTACCAAACTGGCTTACCTGTACGGCTTTATAAGTCTTTTGCATAAATATGCCTATTGAATTTTATAAGAGTTGTTGAATACGCTGAACACCAATCTGAGCAGCATCTATCGCCCCTGCTAAATAGCCTGAATAGTGCTGTGACCATTCGCTAGCAATGCCAATGATACGGTTATGCCAAATTTGGTCATTCGGGGTATTTTCAGGTGCTACTCCATGAGAGACAGCAGGGTTTTTCCAGTCATCTTCAGTGGCGGTAAAATTGTCTGCTGACCAGTCTTTGATATATTCATATTCAGGGGTTGCAGCTTCTGAACCAAACAGGCGAACCAGTTGTGCCCGACAATGTGCCATCAAGTCTGCCTCACTGACTTTTTTACGAACGCTTGCAGGAATACCCAGAAAACCAAATAAGGCGGCATGACCATTGGATGTAGACGCATCGTGAATTTCACCCATAGGGCCAACATGGCTACTGGCTTGACCAGACAAGCCCTGTTTTCTCCAAAAAGCTTCAGGATAAACTGCCACATACTTGGCATGGGGAGCCATCCATGTCGCAGTGTGTTTCCACTGGCTCAGTAATGCAGGGGGCAAGGCTGGAGAGAATAAAATGTGTTGAGCAGTTAGACGAGGTGCAAGCGCAATTAGGATATAATCTGCTTCAATAATTGTTTCATCACCCGCCTGATTCTGAGTGGTTAAATGAAGTGGTGCTTGTTCTTGTTGAGTAATATGAGTGACCTGTTGTTGAGTCATAATTTTTTGTGCAGGAATTTGTTGGGCTAAGCCATGAATCAGGCTGCTCATTCCACCCTCAAGGCGAATCGAGGGTGTCGATGCCCAAGGACTTGATAACTGTACAGGGGGTATTCCTCTTTGCTTTTCAAAGACCAACTTACCCTTTTCAAACTGTTCGGAAAACGTCAATTCCAATTGATGTACCAGTCGCATTAGATCAGGATTGAGGTCAGGCCAGATCCATGTTGCACCTAAATCAAATCCTCGCTCTGAATAGACACGTCCTCCTAAACGCTCTCTCGCTTCCAGTACAACATAGTCGGTGATTTTAGCTTGCTCCAGTAAATAGGCAGCATAAAGGCCACTTAATCCTGCGCCAATAATGGCAATCTTGGTCTGTATCATGACTGCTGCTCCATAAATTTTTGGGCAGAGGAAAGATGGCCTGTTTTTACATACAGCATTGCGCCTATTTCACTTGCATAAAAACTATGGCTACTTTGAAGTGGTAAACGAATCCATGAACCTGTGGGATAACACTCTCCATTTGCAATCAATTCACCCTGTACAATTAAAAGTTCTATCCCATTTAAACTATGTTCATCAAAACTCTGATGTGGTTTAAGTTTTTCGAGATAGGTATGTTCATCATGCGAGAGGTATAAGGGACAAATCAGACGCTGACCAAGTGTTTGCCAGTTTTCAGGATAATGAGTATTGATACGCACAGTCTCAGTATTAGTCTTGGACATTTGCATGAGTTTGACAAAAATCAGTGTGCCATCTTCACTGGATGGAGTATGTTTTGAACCATCTGGATTGCGTAAATACCAGCCTGCTGGATAATGCTGATCATTATTTTCAGTGAATGTTCCTGAAAGCACCAAAATTTCTTCACCCAATGGATGCTGATGCTCTGGAAAAATGGTGTGTGGTGTATAACGAACCAAACTCGTGGCACGGGCAGTTTCATCTCCAACCCGATCCAGCATAACTCTTTCAACTTCACCACGAGGAGACTTGACCCATTGATAGTCGTTGGGTTTAACCACAGCCATTTGGGAAAAATCAGCGTTAATTAACATGCTTTGTCTCATCCATTCAAAAAGGCAAATATCCTATTGACCTGATGCAGATCAATAGGAGGAAGAATTTAAAAATGTTATTGCTGACTTACGCTATCTACTGCTTCTAAAACACGGGCTGAATAAGTCAGGGCAGCACCAGCATTTAATGCAATTGCCACAGAAAGAGCTTCTGCAATTTCTTCACGGCTCACACCTAGTTCAATCGCTTTTTTAGAATGAACGGCAATACATGCATCACAACGTGTCGTTACAGCGACTGCCAGAGCAATCAATTCATGGGTTTTGGCATCCAGTTTTCCCATCTTGCCAATACTTGGCTCAAGTGAACCAATGGCTTTCATTACATCTGGCGCAAGTTGAGCATATTCACCCACACGTTGTAATAAAGAATCACGATAATTATTCCAGTCTTGCATATTAAATCTCACTTAGCTAAAAGGTTAAAAATAGGTATAAATTAATGACCAGCCATTACACCACCATCAACAGGTAGAATGGTTCCTGTAATCCATGCTGCATTTGTTGAGGCAAGGAATAAAATCGCTTCTGCAACATCGGCAGGCTGACCGTTACGACCTAATGGATGGAACGAGTTAAAAGATGGAAGTGCTTCTTTCACTTGATCATCTGTCATAAAGGTGTTGTACACAGGTGTTTCAACTACAGCAGGAGCAACGGTATTAATACGGATATTCACCTCTGCAAGTTCAATTGCTAAGTTATGAGTTAATGCATGTACACCAGCATTCGCAGCAGAATAGGCAGAAGATGGCGTTGCTTTAACTGCCTGTAATGCCCATAACGAACCTGTTTGAACAATTGCACCGCCACCACGTAACTGCATGGCTTTTGCGGCAGCCTGAGCCATGAAAAACTTGCCTTTTAAGATGATGTCTAGAAATCCGTCATATTCAGATTCAGAGACTTCCAGAAATGGTTTAGGCGCAAAAATGCCAGCATTGTTAATCAGGATATCAACCCCACCAAATTCTGCGGTGGTGAAATCAACAAGTTGTTGTGAAGTTATTGGGGATGCAATGTCCGCAGCAAAATAACGGATATGCTCACCTGTGGCATCAATATCCTGAGCAGCCTGTTTTAACTTATCTTCATTACGTCCAGTAATGACAACATTTGCACCTTCTTTCACTAAGCGAGTGGCAACCTCTTTACCAATACCTGAACCACCACCTGTTACAATCGCTACTTTCAAAGAAAATCTATTCATGACTATGCCATCCTCTATCAATTTTGAGTTTTTCCCTGACATATCTATTCTGTATGTCATTTGCATGGATTGATTTTATGATTCATGTCCTATATAAACAAATGAGATAATCTTGTGATGATTAATAGAAAATCTTTAGAATGAAAACTCCTGTATATCTCAACGCATTAAGAGCTTTTGAGGCTAGTGCCAGACATCAAAGTTTTTCGGCTGCTGCTGATGAACTAAATGTTACCCCTGCGGCAGTAGGACAACTGGTTAAAAGTCTAGAAGATTATCTCGGCATGACCTTGTTTCAGCGGAGTACAGGAGGTAAAGCCAGACTGGTAGCAACTGAAGCGGCATTGTTGGCATTACCTGATATTCGTGCAGGATTCGACAGGCTGATATTTGGACTGGAAAAATTACAGGCTCAAACCTCAACAGGGGTTTTAACTGTTGCCATCAGTCCTGCTTTTGCAGCGAAATGGCTGTTACCAAGAATTGATACTTTTCAACAAGCTTATCCTGAGATTGATATTCGACTGGATACCAATTTAAAGCCTGTGGATTTTGGACGTCATGGTATTGATATTGCAGTGCGATATGGACAAGGCAACTGGTCAGGATTGGTTGCAGAGAAGTTAATGGATGAGGAGGTATTTCCTGTTTGTTCGCCTGCGTTTTATCAGAAGTATCAGCTACAATTACAAGATCCTAAGAGTTTATTAAATCTACCATTAATCCATGATTTAACAATGGATGCCCATTCAGGGTTTACGACTTGGGATACATGGTTACAGTACAATCAGATTAGTGATGAACCGACCCAACGAGGTTTAAAAATCAATAATTCGGCTGCGGTTTTACAGGCAGCCATAGACGGACATGGCGTGGCATTGGCCAGAAGTGTCATGGCAGCAGATGATTTAAAAACGGGGCGATTGATACGATTATATCCTGATATGCAATGTTCATCTGTATTGGCGTATTACATGGTGTATCGGGAAGAATGTCAGAATATGCCGAAACTGGTGGCATTTAAGACATGGCTGACGGAAGCACAACTATAAATTAAACAACTTTCGATAACGCCATAATGTAGTTCGGCTGATATTAAGGGCTTGAGCTGTTAAAGCGAAGTCATATTGATATTTGACTAACATCTTTTGCACTGTATCTTTGTTTAGCTTTCCCTTTTGTGGTGATGGCTCTAATGAATTGATGCATTCACTGTGGTATTGGGTATGACTGATTTCATCGGGTAAATCCATGACTTCAATATGAGATTGACCATTTGCCATCGTCAGTGCATAGAGCAGCGTATTTTTAAGTTCTCGTACATTGCCAGGCCAGTCATAATTTATCAATACTTCGATTGCCTGTTGTGTAAGTCTAGGTGTGGTGTTTAAACTTTCCTGTTGTTCTTTTAAAATTGCTTCGGCAATGAGGGGAATATCCTGTTTACGCTCACGTAAAGGCGGTATAAAAATAGGAATCACCCGTAAGCGATAGAGTAAATCCTGTCGAAAATGCCCCAGTCGAGCTTCTTCTCTCAATGCCCGATGGGTTGCAGTAATAATACGCGCATCAGATTTAATGGATTTTTCCCCACCCATTGGAGTAAATTCACCTGTTTCCAGAATACGCAATAACTTGGCTTGTAATTCCAGTGGAATTTCGGCAATTTCATCCAAAAATAATGTGCCACCTGCTGCACGTTCAAATACGCCTTTATGTTCTCTAATTGCCCCTGTAAATGCCCCTTTAACATGTCCAAACAGTTCACTCTCCAGAATATTGGCATTGAGTGCAGCACAGTTAATGGCAATAAAAACCTCATTCTTACGCTGACTGTAATGGTGAATGGCTTGGGCAACCAACTCTTTACCGCTACCAGATTCTCCACGAACCAAAACAGGAAATTCAGTCACCGCTACTTTTTCAATAATTGAATACATATGCCGCATTTCTTTGGAGCAACTATGAAATTTTTGACTTAATTCGAGTTGTATAGGGCTGCATTCGATTTCTTGTGGCTGATGTTTCATATGTTATTTCAGTTGTTGCAACATTTGAAACAAATTATGAAACAAAAATAAGTTGTTTGAAATACCAAAATAAATAAAACGAATATATTTAATTGATTTTACTGTATATAAAATTAAAAGATAAAATTGGCATTGTATTTGCAAAATTAGAATATAAGTTGATTTGATTCGAGAAAAATACCTATGATATTTCATCAATTCTTTGAACAGGAAAGTTCGACCTATACCTATTTACTCGCCTGTGAGGATACACAGCAAGCGATATTGATTGACCCTGTGGCTTCCGAGATTGGGCATTATGCCAAGCTCTTGGCAGCAAAGAACTTAACTCTGGCATATAGCTTAGATACCCATGTTCATGCTGACCATGTGACGGCTGCCAATCAGTTAAGGGAAAAATTCGGTTGTAAAACGGTGTTGCATCGCAATTCTGGTGTGGCGTGTGGTGATATTTTTATCACTGATAAAAGTGCAATTCGGATTGGCGATATTTTAGTTGAAGCCCGTTATACCCCTGGGCATACCAATGCCTGTACCAGTTATGTGGTCGAGGGTATGGTATTTACAGGTGATGCTTTACTGATAGATGGCTGTGGTCGTACTGATTTTCAGGAGGGTAATGCTGCAACCTTATATGACAGTATTCATCAACAAATTTTTTCTTTGCCCGATGAAACTATTGTTTACCCAGGCCATGATTACAAAGGCAGACTGTCTTCAACAGTTGGACAGGAACGTTTACATAATGCACGTTTGGGCAATGGACGAAGCAAACAGGAGTTTATCGACATTATGCAGAATCTGAATTTACCTTATCCAAAGAAAATTGATATTGCTTTACCTGCCAATAAAGCCTGTGGCAAATAAGGAGATCATGTCATGCAACTTAAACAGGTCAATACTGAGTTTCTAGTTTCGGAACAGATTACCGCACAGGATATGACAACGCTTGCAGAACAAGGCATAAAAACCATTATATGTAATCGTCCTGATGGTGAGGGGGCAGACCAGCCCAATATCATCGAAATTCAACAGGCTGCAACACAACATGGCATAACCGTTGAATATTTGCCTGTCACCAGTGGTCAGGTTACGGATGAGCAGGCACAGGCATTTAGAATGATGTATCAAAATGCCGAAAAACCGTTATTGGCATTTTGCCGCACAGGTACACGCTCAATTACGCTCTGGGCATTATCACAAGGACGTGAGCAGAATCTTGAACAGACTTTACTCACTGCAAAAACGTTGGGTTATGATTTACAGGGTATTGTTCCTCGTGTGTTAAAACAGGCAAATCCACAAAGTAGTACCAAATATACGGTGGTGATTGTCGGTGCAGGAGCAGCAGGAATTTCCGTTGCTGCAAGCCTATTATCACGTCAGGCTGATTTGGATATTGCCATCATTGACCCTGCCGATATTCATTATTATCAACCTGGTTGGACGATGGTGGGCGGTGGTATTTTTCCACCAGCAAAAACTGCCCGTCAGATGCGTGATTTAATTCCGCAAAAAGTCAAATGGATTCAGCAAGCTGTTGCTGCTTTTGACCCAGAAAATAAACAGGTCATTTTAGAGGGCTGTAAACCACTAAGTTACGAAGCTCTGGTCATTTGTCCAGGTCTAAAACTGAATTGGCATGGCATAGAGGGGCTGGTAGAAACACTCGGAAAAAATGGAGTGACTTCCAATTACCGTTATGACCTTGCTCCTTATACATGGCAGCTTGTACAGAATTTAAAAAAAGGCAAAGCAGTATTTACCCAGCCACCAATGCCAATTAAATGTGCTGGTGCACCACAAAAAGCCATGTACTTATCAGCAGATCACTGGAAAAAACAGGGGTTGCTGAAAGATATTCAGATAGATTTTTTTAATACAGGTGCGGTGTTATTTGGTGTGGCGGCTTATGTGCCTGCATTGATGGAATATGTTGAACAATACGGTATCAATTTAAATTTTAATCATCAGCTCATCAAGGTCGATGGTCAGCAAAAACGAGCTTGGTTTCAGGTTGTGGTAGGTGAGAGTAAGTCAATCATCGCAACGGATTTTGATATGTTGCATGTTGTACCCCCACAGCAAGCCCCCGATTTTATTCGTGCCAGTTCTTTAGTAGATGCAGCAGGTTGGCTTGATGTCAATCAACATACCTTACAACATGCCAATCCAAAATATCCTAATATTTTTGCTTTGGGTGATGTGATGAATGCTCCCAATGCCAAAACTGCCGCAGCTGCACGTAAACAGGCTCCAATCGTTGCAGTTAATGTCCTGCAATATCTTAAAGGCAGTGAACAATTTGCTCATTATGATGGTTATGGTTCATGCCCACTCACTGTAGAACGGGGCAAAATTGTACTGGCTGAGTTTGGCTATGGCGGCAAGCTGCTACCAAGTTTTCCAAAATGGTTCTTAGATGGTGAACAACCCTCTCGTATGGCATGGCTACTCAAAGAGCAGATTCTACCACCTATATATTGGGATGGTATGCTCAAAGGGCATGAATGGCTAGTTAAACCGAAGCTCACAAGAAAATAAATTAAATTATATATCAAATACCTATCTTTTTATAGGAGATGGGTTTAGGGCTTTTTTGACTTTAAAAAATGATTCGATATGAGATAAAAGGCGGGTTCAAGATATGTTTTTACTCATTATTGAGGGTTTAGTTATTGGTTGCTTGCTTGGCTTGACAGGAGCTGGTGGTGGCATTTTGGCGGTACCTGCATTGATGGCAAGTCAAGGCTGGACAGTGGCTCAAGCGGCACCTGTTGGTTTATTAGCAATTACCTTGTCTGCTTTTATTGGAACTGTTCAAGGCTTATTCAACAAGATTGTCCGTTATCGTGCAGCCATCTGGATTGCTTTAATCAGTATTCCATCGGCACGCTATGGTGTACACCTGTCTCATATTGTTGAACCACTCTGGCTAACACTGGCTTTCGCAGTGGTGATGCTGATTGTTGCTTATCGTATTTTCTTTAATAAAGTCAATGATTTTGAAAACCCACCTTGCAAGGTTAGCCCATCCACAGGACGTTTTATCTGGAATGTTAAAACTGCCTCAATACTGGGAGGACTCGGTGTAATAGCAGGTTTACTCACAGGTTTGTTGGGGGTTGGTGGTGGTTTTGTGATTGTGCCTGCACTACGCAAAATCACCAATCTGGACATGTACAGCATCGTTGCTACCTCATTGATGATTATTTTTTTAATCGGTGGTTTAAGTATCTCGATTCATGTGCTGGATGGGTTTCAGTACCCTCTTGAAGTCACACTTAGTTTTGTTTTGGCATGTATTGCTGGCATGTTAATAGGACGACGTATCATCACCCTGATTCCAGTTAAAACGGTACAAAAAATATTTGCAACGACTGTCACCGTTGTTGCTGCTTATTTAATTTTTTCCGCATTATCTGCTTGAGTAAGGAGGTCTTATGAATTTAGGGCTGACAGCTTTGGAACTGGCAAGAATACAGTTTGCTTTCACAGTTTCATTCCATATTATTTTTCCTGCTATTTCGATTGGTCTGGCAAGTTTTTTGGCGGTACTGGAATGGAAATGGTTGCGTACCCAAAACCCGATTTATCAGGATTTGTTTAAATTCTGGATAAAAATCTTTGCCTTGTCTTTTGGGATGGGCGTGGTGTCTGGTGTGGTGATGAGTTATCAATTTGGTACGAATTGGAGCGAATTTTCCTATTTTGCAGGCAGTATTACAGGACCTTTACTTTCCTATGAAGTATTGAGTGCATTTTTCCTTGAAGCTGGTTTCTTGGGGATTATGCTGTTTGGCTGGGGGCGTGTTAGTCCTCGCATGCACTTTTTTGCCACGTTAATGGTCGCAATTGGCACCTGTATTTCCATGTTCTGGATTCTATCCTCTAATAGCTGGATGCAGACGCCACAAGGCTTTAGCATTGAGAATGGCATTATTGTGCCACATGACTGGTTTGCAATTGTCTTTAATCCATCATTCCCATATCGCTTGGCACATATGGGTATTGCTGCATTTCTTGTGGCAGCATTATTGGTCACAGGTACAGCAGCATGGCACTTATTGAAAGGTCGTCGTGATGAACTGGTTAAAAAATCCTTTTCCATGGGATTGTGGCTGATTCTGATTTTAGCCCCGTTACAGGTGTTTATTGGTGATGCCCACGGTTTAAATACCTTAAAACATCAGCCTGCCAAAGTTGCAGCCATGGAGGGACATTGGGAAACTAATCATGAGGAAGGGATGCCACTTTATTTATTTGGACTGCCTGACATGCAGGAAGAACGTACCAAATATGCCATCGCTATTCCCAATTTAGGTAGTTTAATTCTGACTCATTCAATGGATGGAACTGTCACTGGATTAAAAGACTTTGCCCCTGAAGATCGTCCAAACTCAACCATTGTATTTTGGAGTTTCCGTATTATGGTGGGGCTTGGCATGTTAATGCTGCTGATGGCATTCGCCAGTGTCTGGCTTAGAAAAACAGGCAAACTCTATGAGCAAAAATGGTTTCATGGTTTTGCACTTATTATGACACCCTCTGGTTTTATTGCCTTACTGGCAGGTTGGTTTACCACCGAAGTTGGACGGCAGCCATGGATTGTCTATGGCATTATGCGAACCAAAGATGCGCTTTCTCCTGTATCAGCCGAGCAGGTGGGTTTAACCCTGATTATCTTTGTGGTGGTCTACTGCATTGTGTTTGGTGTGGGTATTTATTACATGCTCAAACTAATGCATAAGGGACCAAAGTTTATTCATAGTCAGGCAAGTGAAATAGGCGGTGTGGGACATTTTAAAACCCCGATGCGCCCACTCAGTGCCATCAATGAATCTCTTGATGAACAGGATAAAGGAGCATCATCATGATTGATTTATCTTTAATCTGGGTTGCCATTATTGGTTTGGGTGTACTGGTCTATGTGGTACTTGATGGATTTGATTTAGGTATTGGGATTCTCTTTCCTTTTGTCAAAGACCAACAGGAACGGGATGTGATGATGAATACTGTTGCCCCCGTCTGGGATGGTAATGAAACATGGATGGTACTCGGTGGGGCAGGATTATTTGCAGCTTTTCCCATGGTCTATTCAGCCGTCTTATCTGCACTGTATTTACCAATTATCCTCATGGTGATTGCCCTGATTTTTCGTGGGGTTGCCTTTGAGTTTCGTTTTAAGGCAAATCGTACCAAACATTTATGGGATAAGGCATTTATTGGTGGGTCGATACTTTCCAGTTTTTTACAGGGTGTGATTTTAGGTGCATATATTCAGGGCATCAAAATTATAGATGGTCGTTATGCTGGTGGTGGACTCGACTGGCTCACGCCATTTTCTTTATTTACAGGTGTGGGCGTGGTGGTGGGGTATGCTGCTTTGGGCTGTGGCTGGTTGATTTTAAAAACTGAATCTCAGTTGCAACAGCAACTTTATCAACTGATGCCTAAACTGGTGGTAGCATTATTGGTGATTTTTGCTGGGGTCAGTATCTACACGCCACTGGCACATCCTGTAATTGCTGAACGCTGGTTTAGCTTACCGCAACTGTTTTATTTTAGCCCTGTACCAATACTGGTTTTATTATTGAGTTTTCTGGTGATTCGTGCCTGTAAACAACGACATGAGTTTGCACCCTTGATGTATATGTTTGGTCTTGTCTTTTTAGCCTATACAGGTTTCCTGATTAGTCTGTTCCCCTACATTATTCCACCCTCAGTGACTATCTGGGATGCCGCAGCACCGTATCAAAGCCAGCTATTTTCGTTGATTGGTGCGTTAATTCTTATCCCAATTATCATTACCTATACTGCGATGTCCTATTGGGTATTTCGGGATAAAGTTAAAGTCGGTGATGGTTATCACTAAAGGAGTAAAGCCATGAAACTTTCTCAAACCCAATGGTTTATTGTGCTGTGGCTGGGTGGTTTTTTAAGTTTACTTATGATTGCAGGCTTTTTTAGGCTGTTACTTAAGTTGGCCTATTAAATAGTAAATTGCCAGAATAATAAGGTGCTGTCGATTTTATTTAGGAGTGATGGAGGTTTAAAGTGGAAAACAATTATTGGGAAAAGGTTTACCAATCCAAACAGGTAGATAAGGTAAGCTGGTATCAGCAGCAAGATTTAAAAAGACTAGCTCTAATTCAACATCATGTTGTTGATTTAAAATCAAATTTAATAGATGTGGGTAGTGGTGCATCATTACTTATCGACCAACTGATTGAAATAGGGTATAAAAATTTATATCTTCTGGATTTATCTGAAACAGCTTTAAATACAACTAAATATAGACTTAAGGAGAAAGAGCTGGATGCAGGTCATGTACAGTGGCAGGTTGCGGATATTTGTATAGCTCAGTTACCAACACAATTTTTTGATTTATGGCATGACCGTGCAGTATTTCATTTTATGGTGACAGAAACTCAACAACAGCAATATATAGATGTAATGCGTCATGCACTAAAGCCTAATGGTATGGTGATGATTTCTACCTTTGCTGAAGATGGTCCGACCCAATGTAGCGGTTTACCTGTAGAGCGTTATAGTGTGAATAAACTGGCGATGACATTGGGGCAAGATTTTCAGCTTATTCAGCATGATACTGAAATTCATTTAACGCCTTGGGGAACGGAACAAAAATTCCTAAATACTTTATGGCGTTTTCAAGGCTAATCAGAAATTGAAGAATAAATCCTGATTTTTAATCCTTGTGGTTGATTGTGCAAAAACTGCATTGAAAACCCATGTTTTTCCAGTAGTAATTTGACTAAAGATAATCCCAAACCATGCCCAGCATTTTGCGAAGATTTACGCCAGAATCGCTGTGTCAGTAAACCGAGTTCAGCATTGGTCAAACCATGACCTGTATCCGCAACCATTAAATCCCCCTTATCCATATATATTTGAATCGGGGTTATCGATTGTGCATGTAAGTAAGCATTCTCAATCAGGTTTTTAAGTACAATCGTTAAAGTAGCGTGAGGTAGATTGATTAAAGATAAACTTTCCCAGTCAATATTAAGATGTTTGGATATATCAGGATATTTTTGTTCAAGTTCAGCAATGACGTGTTGTAGGGTTTGGGCAATGTCTGTGGATTCGATTGAAGCATGTTGCGGTTGTATTTCAGTTTTGCTGAGTAATAATAGTTGTTCCAGTAACTGCTCATAACGCTGGATACTTGCTTCTGCCTGTTTGAGATTGAAGTCAATTTTACCTTGTGTTGGTTCAGTCTGGCTCAGCATAAGCTGGCTCAGTTGAACATGAGTCTTAATTGCGGTAAGTGGACCACGTAACTCATGGGCTGCAAAGGCACTAAAACTTTTTTCATTTTCCAGACTTTGATGCAGGTCATGGATAAGTTCCAGTAAACCATCAACAAAGGGTTGAATTTCTTTAGGGATATTCTGGGTTTTTAATTCCAGTAAATAGGTGGCCGCATCAGATAAATGCTGTTTCTTATGGCTTAGGTGTTGTGCAATCTGGTCTAAAGGTTGAAACTCAACCCGAATAATCCATAAAATTAAAAAAATACATAAAATCAATGTAATGATTAAAGGGATCAATACTGATTGTAAAATCTGTTTGAGCAAGGAATAACGTAATTGCAACCTTTCCGCAGCAACCACCTGTATCTGTCCTTTCTGCAAGACATAACTACGCCATTCCACTCCATTTTCTGACCAGGTACTCAGCCCTATTTTTCGTGTACTTAAACTTTCAGGTGAACCTTGTGTTTTGGCAATCACCTGATGGTTGGCTGAAATATTAGAACTGAATAATGAAACCTGACAGGCAATCAGATTTGGAGTGCCATGGTCTTGTTGTGTCGCATTCACTGTATTGGCAATCTCGTCTACAGGGAGCTGCTGAATTAAACGGGCGACCATATGAGCAGAAGCAGAAAGGCGTTCATCCAGTGTGTTTTGCAGGCGTTTTTCCAGTTCAAAATAAAGCCAGCAGAATACCAGTGACCACAAGATAACAAAGACCACCAGAATAGTGGAAACCAGTCGCCATTTTAAACTATAACTTTTCATGTGCTTTGCTCTGGCACTTTGAACATATAGCCCACACCCCGAACCGTCTGAATCATATCAGGATGAAGCTTTTGCCTGAGGTGATGGATATGCACATTCAATGCATTGCTTTCAATACTGTCCTGATAACCATAAATTTTATCAATCAATTGCTCTGTTTTTAACACTTGATTGGGATAAAGTATAAAGGCTTCCAGCAAACTATATTCCCGTCTGGATAATGTGAGGAGTTGTCCTTGATAATGCGCCTGTTGCGTGTCCTGATGAATCTCTAATTCACCAATATGCAGCACATTTGAGGAGTAACCACGATTTCGTCTTGCCAAAGCATGGACTCTGGCAATCAGTTCCTTTAAGTCAAAGGGCTTGGCCAGATAATCATCTGCCCCGATATTTAAGGCATCTACACATTGCTGGGTTTGATTACGTGCTGTAAGCACCAGAACAGGTACATGAATTTGATCTTTACGCCATGTATTTAACAAATCAAGACCATCCTGATCAGGCAAACCCAAATCCAGTAAACATAAATCAACCGCACTGTTGCGAATAAAATAATCCGCAGCTTTAGCAGTATCGACATGCTCAACTGAAACATTCAGGTAATCTAGTGCAGCAAGAATACTCTGGGCAATATAGGGATCATCTTCAACAAGTACGACAAACATGGTATTTCCTCATCTAGCCCACCTATTTTACAAACAAAAACAGCCCTTAATGTTCTGTTAATTTAGCGTCCCTGATAATGCTCTGAATGTTAAGTTTAGATAAGCTCGTATGTTGATTAAACCATTTATAGCGATTGTATTGGGCATAGCCACAACATCGATATATGCAAATCAGGATTTTTTGCCACCAGAACAGGCATTTAAATTTCAGGCAAGTTCTCTATCTGAAAAAACAGCCGAGTTAAAATGGGATATTGCCCCTCATTATTATTTATATCATGACCAGTTCAAGGTGAGTCTAGATCAGCAGAATCTGTCTTTAAACTTACCCAAAGGGCAGGAAAAGGATGATCCAACTTTTGGTGTAACCAATGTGCACTACAATCAGGTGCTGACCCAACTGGATGTAAAACCAAACAGCCAATATACAGTGAGTTGGCAGGGTTGCTCGGAAGATGGCCTATGTTATCCCGTACAACGTACCACAATCACGACTGATGCAGCAGGACTGCTTCCACAACAAAATTCAGAAACAAAGTTCTCTAATCTTGCAGCTTTAGTCACTCAGGAAAATACATCAAAAGTAGAAACAGAATCTGAAGAGCAAACTGTTCAGGAAAAATCGAATCCTGAAACTTCTTCGACCTTACAGGAGGATGAATCAGCCGTACCTCTTCATGATAAGGTACAAGAGCAGGCTGAAACTCAGCCACAAACAACATCATTGAGTGATGACTGGAACAATGATCAATTCTTTTTAAACCTTTTATCCAATCAAAGTGTCGTTTTTAACATTATCCTATTTTTAGGACTGGGTATTCTGCTTGCCTTTTTACCTTGCTCATTACCTTTGATTCCTATTCTTTCAGGCATTTTGGTGCAGCGTAATAAAGGCTATAAAGCTGCCATCATCGCATTGACCTTTGTACTGAGTATGGCATTGGTCTATGGACTTATGGGTATTGTGGTTTCACAAATTGGTTATGGTATTCAACGCTGGTTTCAAAATCCTGTATTCATTGGCTTATTTGCCCTGATGTTTATTGTATTTGCGTTGAACTTATTTGGTTTATATCAACTGTCCTTACCACAGGGTTTATTACAACGTTTAGACCAGATACAGCAACGCCAAAAAGGTGGAACACTGCTGGGTGCTGGCATCATGGGAGCAGTTTCGGCTTTGATTGTTGGTCCCTGTATGAGTGCACCATTGGCAGGGGCTTTGCTCTATGTCTCTCATCTTGAACATAGTTTACTTGGTGGATTCTACCTGTTCTTACTGGGTCTTGGGATTGGGATACCTTTATTTATCGCCAGTGTCTTTGGAGCTAAATATCTACCCAAACCTGGTTTATGGATGGATCGATTAAAGTTTAGTTTTGGCTTTATCATGCTGGCAATGGCGATATATTTTGCTCGTCCTTTATTGCCTTTAACTTTTTACTATGCAGGACTTGCCTTAATTCTGATTACAATGGCGGGATATTTACTGGGTATTTTACGCCATATTGTCCATATCCCTTATAAAGCTGCCATTCTGGTTTTGATCTGTGGCTGTGCTGTGAGTGGAATTTGGCATATCAATCAAGCGATTGCAAATGTCAAGACCACAGAAAGTGAGTCACTTCAATCGTGGATCATTGTTAAAAATCAACAGGAACTGAATCAGGCGTTAGCTGCACATGCTAAAGACCCTATTGTCATTGACGTCTATGCTGACTGGTGTGTTGCTTGTCAGCCTATCGAAAGAGATGTTTTACCAAGAACTGATGTTCAGGATGCATTGAAAAATGTGACTCGTATTAAACTGGATTTAACCCAGTATGAAGCTTCGCAAGACATCATTTTAAAACAGTGGCAGATTCTTGGTCCACCAACGGTATTGTTTCTTGCACCTAACCAGAAAGAGCAGCGTGATCTTCGTCTTACAGGAACTTATACCGCAGTACAACTAATTCAGAATATTCAAAAATTAAATAGGGAGAATCAACCTTGATTTCTTCCCAAGCATTGCATCTCGGTGTTTTTATACTCCCGTGGTCACTATTGATTTTACTGTCTGGATTTATTGGCGTATGGTTCATTGGGAAATATTTTAAGCAACGTCATCAATGGAGTGATTCAACCTGGAAGTGCTATAAGGATTCCTTATGGACTGCACTATGGATTGGCTTATTTGCCGCAAGACTTGTATTTGTGCTGATTCATGCTGATTTATATTTGGCTCATCCAATAGATATTCTTAAGGTTCAGGATAAAGGATTTAACCTTTATGCAGGCATCATTGCGGGTAGTGGCTGGTTTATCTGGAAAAATCGCTTATTAAAATTGCCTGCATTGGTAAGCAGTTTTCTATTGTTTATCACAATACAGTTTGTGGGAATCAATTTACTCAATCATTGGAATGCACAGCAACACTATCCAGATTTAGCATTTAACGATCCCAAACAGCAACCACAATCCCTGACTCAATTTATTGGTAAACCTACTGTCGTGAATTTATGGGCGAGTTGGTGTCCGCCTTGCCATCGTGAAATGCCTGTGTTGTATCAGGCACAGCAAGATTATCCAAATGTTCAATTTGTCATGCTTAACCAAGGTGAAACACCTGAAGCGATTGTGTCCTATCTACATCGTTATCAATTGAATTTTAACAATGTCTTGTTTGATCCTCATGGGGAAATGCCTCAACACATGAATATGTATGGCTTACCCAGTACCTTATTTTTTAATGCACAAGGACAACTTGTGGAACGTCATCTTGGTGAATTAAGCCAAGCCATGCTCAAGCAATACCTGCGAAAAATTACTTATCCATCAAATCAATAGAGGTGTAACCTGATGAACGCTCATTTAAAGTTAATGTCTGGCTTAATATTATCCCTGAGTGCCGCTCAGACATTTGCTGCTGTACCCACAATTAAGCAGCAACTGGAAAAAGAGGGCTTTAGCTTTGTAAAACAGATAGAAGCCCCCGCACAAATGACGGGTTGGGCAGGACATATGCAACAAAATCCTGCAACAGTCTTTATCTCCAATGACCAGAAATATTACATCATTGGTGACTTACATAATGCCAAAGGCGATAACCTGACTGTTGATGCCCTAAATAAGCATGTTAAACAATCCGTATTGGATGATGTCTGGAAAAGTTTGGGTAAATCCGCTTATATTCAGGACGGCAATGTTAATGCACCCCGTATTGTCTATGTATTCTCAGATCCAAACTGTCCATACTGTCATATGTTTTGGGAAAAAGCCCGTCCTTATGTAAAATCAGGAAAAGTCCAGTTACGTCATATTCAAGTGGCAGTGATTCGTCCAGAAAGTAGAGGACAGGCAGCAACATTACTTGCTGCTGCAAATCCAGCAAAGGTTTTTGAAGAATTTAATGCGACCAAAGGGAAGCAGAAGATAAAAGAAATGAAACCAATCCCAGCGAACATTGCCCAAAAAATTGAAAGTAATGAAGAAATGATGACCAAGTATGGTTTTTATGCTACACCTGCAATGATCTGGAAAAATAGTAAGGGGCAAATGGAAACTGCTTCTGGCGTACCAAAAGATTTGAAAGGAATTTTTCAATGATATATTTGAAAGATATGAGCCAAAATTAAATTTGGCTCATATCTAAGTTCTATATGACAAGAATCCTGTTTATACCTGATAATATTTTATAATCTACTTATAACTAATAAGTTAAATTATTTGCTTAATGCCTTAAAAAGATTCTTGAATTTATTTTTCCATTCATCAGGAGTTGCCCAAGAATGTTTGAGAGAAATAATTTGTTTAGTAAAATGTTCGCAATGGGCCATCCATTTTTTAATCCCTTTTGCACTTTCAAGTTCTATACATATTTTACTTATCTGTTCTCCAGTTAATCTGTAAGGAGTAATGATAAGGAAAGCGCAGAAAGCTTCATGGTTTCTATTTTTATGTATATCAATTAAATAGTAGTGATCAATTCTATCTTTGAGTTCTAGTTTTAGAAATAATAGTTGTCTTCCAAGCTTATCATCAATCCAAGACGGGTGATTAGGATTAGGAACAAGTTCTTTGATTTGCAATAGGTTGAAGCCTTCTATTCCCTCACCAAACTCATTAATAGCATAGACTTTTTGCAATGGAGAATCTTTCTCTAACGCTAATGCTTGAAGTGATTCAATAATATACGGAATGTCAAAACGTTCATCCCTTGTAGGCGGTTTATCTGTAGTTTCTGACTTTTTGATATTTGTTTTTTCATTTCCATGCGGTTCATCGGATGATGTCTCAACATCTTCGGATTTATCTGTATATGGTCGAATATAGGAATCAACTTCTACTGGATCGGTAGTAGGTTCATTAAATGAATACTTCAATATACCATTGGTGTTTCCTGATTCTACATCAGACCTTTTTCGGTATTCACCATTTACTTTTGATGGCGGTTTTTGGGTATTGATATGTTCATTCTTATTTTTGCTTTTTTCCCGAGGAATTGGGTTCTTTTCATCGTCTTTGGGGATAGTGTTAATGTGGTCTTGATTTACATCAATGGTATGGTCATCAATCGGGTCAACTTTTTTGAATCGAGTGATAAAGAACCGTGTTTTATTATCATCTAACCAAAGTCCTTCTACCTCAACTGATAGCTTTGTTGGATGGGGAGGAAATACAATTGGATATCTTTTACCATACTGGAGAGGATCAAAATCAGTAATTTCCATACTGTGTTGAATGATATGTGCTGAATTAGCAGGAGACTTTCACTTGGGATATGCTAGGCAGCTAACCGATAAAAGTTCTCTGCTATTTGATTTGGCGTTTTAAAATCCAAACTCTTTTGAATTCTTCGCTGATTATAAAATAACACAATGTATTTTGTAATATCTGCTTTAGCTTCATCTCTGGTTTTATAGTTGCAATGATGCACTAATTCATTCTTGAGTATGCCCCAGAAACTTTCAATCGGTGCATTATCGTAACAGTCCCCACGTTTGCTCATTGAACCTTGAAAATCACATTTTTCCAGTATCTTTCGATATTCATGGCTGCAATATTGGCTGCCTCTGTCCGAATGAACAATTAAGCCTTTCGTTGGTTTTTGATTACGAATCGCCATAGTCAGTGCATTGCAAACAAGTTGTGCGGTCATACGCTCATTTAAGCTATAGCCAACCACTTGTTTCGTGTACAGGTCTTTTACTGCTGCCAAGTATAACCAACCTTCAGCAGTCCAAATGTATGTAATATCGCTTGACCATGCAAGATTGGGCTTAGTCATTGAAAACTGTTGCTCTAGTAAATTTGCGTAGATCGCTCGATTATGATCACTCTTCGTAGTTCTTTTGAAACGCTTATGACGCTTACAATACAGCTGGTTGAGCTTTTTTATTTGACGTACAGCATACGTACTGATTTTGATACCTTGCGCTTGTAAATGCTTAGTTAATCGAATATAGCCATAGCTTTGTTTAGTTTCCTCATGAGCTATTTTGACCAAAATTGTCTGTTGATTTCGCTGAACCAATCTTTTATTCATGCCTCGTTTTAGCCAATCATAAAATCGTGACACTGAAACGTGAAGTAATCTAGCCATAAAGCTAATCGGGAATAAATGTCTTTGCTGTTTCATATAGGCGTACCTTACTGACTTTCTTTCGCAAAGTACGCTGCTGCCTTTTTTAGAAATTCACGTTCCATTTCAGCTGTTTTGAGCTGTTGTTTGAGCTTTTTATTTTCTTCGAGTAAGGCATTTAGATCAGGTGAATATTGTTTAGTGCCTGCTAAGGTGCCAGTCTTTGCTTTATTATTCCAATTTGAAAGAGTTTGCATTGAAATGCCAAGTTGTCTGGCTGTTTCCGATACATTGCCTTGATTGGCTTCAATCAATTTTATTGCTTCAACTTTAAATTCTGCGGTGTAAGTCTTCTGTTTCTTGCTCATGGTAAACTCCTGATGAGTGTCTATAGTTTACCAAGTTAAAACCTCCTGTTTTCTCAGCACACATCAACTGGCTGGACTGCAGCAGAATGAAGTGGTTGAGAATAAAAGATTAGGTTCGGTCCTGGCCCATATTCAACAGCAACATGAAGAGTTGGAAAAACAGAATAAACGTTCCCGAGCCAAGAAAAGTACGCCGAGTCGTAAAGCTCAGAAAGCTGTTATTGAACAAAGAAATTTAAATCCTGTTCTTGACTCTTGCTGTTAAAAACAGGACATTTTAAATGGTTTATCGCATAGACATTTTAATTGGTGAATAACACAAAAATGGGAGCTATAAGCTCCCATTTTTAGTCTTTAATTCGCTTTTTCGCTTCGTCATAAACTATGCTATCAGCTCGTTTTCCGACGGTAATGAGCAGGATAACTACCTGATCATCTTTAACTTGATAGACAAGTCGGACACCAGCTTTTAATAATTTGATTTTATAGCAACCTGCAAGATCGCCTCTAAGCATATTCTTTGGAATATGTGGCTGCTCTATGACTTTGGCTAGTTTCTTTTTAAATTGATCTCGTATAGCAACAGGGAGTTTTTCCCATTCTGCTGTAAAGTCCTTGTGACGTAAAAGCTTATAAGTCATCTAATGTGACTTCCTCAAACATCTCTTTAGGATCATTAATGCGCTTACGGACAAGAGCTAATAATTCTTCATCTTCTTCCGAAAGCAAAGCTTTTTTGACAGGCAGTTTCCCAGTCGTAGCAACATACTCAAGAATACTAGTGAAGAAATCCGTAGGTGCAATACCTTGCTCTTTAAGGATTGAATAAGATTTTTCTTTAAGGGCTTCATCGATCCTGAAGTTAACAGTAGCCATCATATTTCCCAAGTATTTAATGTACTAGGAACAGTGTAATGCAAATTGCATTACAAGTCGACTTTGCATAACAGCCATTATGTTAAATAGAATCAAAAAACCTCCAATAAAATCGTTATAGTATTATTGTTTATTGAGTAGATAAGAGAATTAAATTAGTGAAATACTCAAATGAAAAAATAGTAAAAGCTCTCTTACTTTCTCCTTTACCACTACTTTTTTTCACAGCAGTCCTGTTTATCGTAATGAATCAGGAATACAGCCTATACTCGATTTTAGTGGTTCTTGTAGGGCACGGTCTTGTCTACTTGGCTTATTGTATTTTGACTGTACCTTTCAGCTTCATATTCTCAATTCTTTTAAATCGTTATAACAGTCTTAATTTATTAACTATCTGTATTGCCTCTATAATTATTGCTACTCCATTTTTTATTCTTTTTGGATGGAGTCACACAGGAGAAATTTCGAAAGAGTGGTGGAAGATGTATACAGATACATGGACTATCTTTATGGCTCTATTTCCTGGCTGATGTGTGCTGAAAAAACAGGAGGTTTTAACTTGGTAAACTAAACACACTCATCAGGAGTTTACCATGAGCAAGAAACACAAGACTTACACCACAGAATTTAAAGCTGAAGCCATCAAATTAATTGAAGCCAATCAAGGCAATGTATCGGAAACAGCCAGACAACTTGGCATTTCAATGCAAACTCTTTCAAATTGGAATACCAAAGCAAAGGCTGGAACTTTAGCAGGTACAAAACAGTATTCACCTGATCTAAACGCTCTACTCGAAGAAAATAAAAAACTCAAACAACAGCTCAAAATAGCTGAAATGGAACGTGAATTTTTAAAAAAGGCAGCAGCGTACTTTGCCAAAGAAAGTCAGTAAGGTACGCCTATATGAAACAAAAAAGATATTCTTTTCCAATTACCTTAATGGCTCGATTACTTCATGTTTCAGTTTCATGTTTTTATGATTGGCTCAAGAGAGGCGTGAGCAAAAGAACGATTCAACGAAATCAACAGACGATATTGGTGAAAATAGCCCATGAGGAGACAAGGCAGAGCTATGGTTATATTCGATTAACCAAATACTTACAAGCTCAGGGCATAAAAATGAGTATGTACGCTGTACGTCAGATAAAAGCGCTGAACCACCTGTATTGTAAGCGACACAAGCGTTTTAAAAGGACTACGAATAGTGACCATAATCGAGCGATCTATGAAAACCTGCTGGAGCAACAATTCTCAATGACTAGACCAAATCAAGCATGGTCAAGTGATATTACGTACATATGGACTGTTGAAGGATGGCTGTACTTAGCAGCGGTAAAAGACCTTTACACGAAGCAAGTGGTTGGCTATAGCTTAAATGAGCGTATGACCGCACAACTTGTTTGCAATGCACTGACTATGGCGATTCGTAATCAAAAACCAACGAAAGGCTTAATTGTTCATTCGGACAGAGGCAGCCAATATTGCAGCCATGAATATCGAAATATACTTGAGCAATATGGTTTTCAAGGTTCAATGAGCAAGCGCGGAGACTGTTACGATAATGCACCGATTGAAAGCTTTTGGGGAATACTGAAAAATGAGTTAGTGCATCATTACAACTATCAAACCAGAGAAGAAGCCAAAGCAGATATTATAAAATACATTGAGTTATTTTATAATCATCGAAGAATTCAAAAGGGTTTGGGTTTTAAGACACCAAATCAAATGGCCGAAGACTTTTATAAGTTGGCTGCCTAGAATCTCCCAAGGGAAAGTCTCCTGATAATTCAGCGTATATCAAACTTTGCTCTGCAATATTCCTCAGATATGAAGAACATTTTTGTTTCGCCACCTTTCGATATTACGCATACACTCATTTATGAATCCATTGATCATAAAATTGCACTCAAACTGGCGGGTAGTAAAGCATTTCCAGACCTGTCACATCTCATTAAATTGGCTGAAAGTGATCAATTTAGAATTAGAAATCCCAAAGCAATCATAGAGTCCTTGAGCGAAAATATATTGGACTATCTTCGTGCATCAAATGAGGTTCAATTATTCGATGGATTGCGGACATCTATAGAACTTTCAATTTCAAATGTTATGGCGACAGGCCTTGGCACCCAACATTATCGACATGATAAAAAGAAGTAATTTAAATGGTGTAATGAAAAATCCTGTAAAAAGACTCAAAATCTTGCAATAAGTACAAGGGCAACGTAAGATGAGGAGTGAAGTCATTTTAAATTCCTTGTACGGCAATTTGCATTACATGGAACAAACCCACAATAGTTACCGCTATTGTGGGTCATTAGCCCCTCTTCTTAACTAAGTTATAAGAAAAATACCTCTATCATTCGATTGATTCCTTTATATAAATAATAAAGTAAATATATGTTTTCGATGAAGCTTTATAAAATTCAGTATTAGACCTGTAGGGAAAACTTATCAAACGAAGTATTAGTTAATCCTTTTCTTCAACTTCTTCCTTAAACTCAAACAAATCATTCATCGTACAGTTAAAGTACTTACACAACTTATCGGCGACTGGTAATTCAATACGTACAGCACGGTCATAATACATACTTGTGAGCGTATTGCGATTGATACCTGTTGCATGCACCACTTCACTTAATTTTAAAATTTTTCTATCGCCCATGAGGCTAGATAACTTACAAGTAATCATATTTAAATTAATTTACAAAAAATAACTTGCTGCGGGTTATTTAAAGTTGTTGCCTGAGTAATACTTTGCTAAAATTAACCTACAGCAGGTTATTAAAACTTATAGAAAGTATATTTTATCCATTTCAACTAAATTATAACTTTTTAAGTATAAGGATTGAACCTGCATTAGATTATTTTGTGGAGATGACCGCCGTGTTAACAAATGAGTTATTGATCAGCCAGCAAGCTCGTGACTTAGGAAATCAATTAATTAAAGAAATGAACATCAATAGAAGTTATGGAATGGCTAATTTTCTTGGAGTAAATACTTGCTATGATAATCATCAGGCTGTACTTATTTGGACATTTCAACTGCTTGAAAGGGAACCTGCCTTAAATGAATTAGCAGAAATTAAAAAATATTTTCTTTTAATCTTTCCAGATAGTGTTTATCAATTAGCCTAAGTTGTATTTAAAAATTAATTTTTTAAATAAAAAGCACTAAATCAAAGAAACTTTCTTTAAAAATACCTATTAATTCATACGATTTACAGAATATATGAAGCATAAATTCTTGTTCCTGCTCTATCACTCACTCCTACTAGACATTAGTACAGACTAAAATTACATAGCTCTTTTTACTGATACTAAACGATTCATGTCCACACTACGTTCTGCGGCTTCGAGGGCTAGTTTTTGTTAAACCACTGAGAACAATGACAATAAACTGACCACTATATTTTTCCGGAGAGTGGTGTAGGAACTTTTTCATTATTGCTAACCATATCAGCGACAACATCAGCAACGAGCTCCTCTATTCCTGAGAATGCTTTAGACTGATCCGCATCAAGCCAAGACAATGATGGAAACTCAGCACACAACCCAACATACTCATTATCTTCTGCTGACCATATAACACGGTAAGTATATTGTTTACTATCCATTTGACACCCCATAATGTTTTAAGTTTATGTATAAAAGTACGATTTTCACTTAGTAGTACTTAAATAATCACCCCACCACTGCATCATTTCAGTCCGTTGAGCTAAATAGTCAGCGTGATTATAGCTGGCACGGGTACGGTTCTTATCAATATGTGAAAGTTGTGCCTCAATCCAATTATCTTGGAACAAACCTGAGTCATTCAAAATGGTACTAAAAGTAGAACGTAATCCATGAGAAGATAATTGATGTTTGCCATACCCCATCTTACGTATGGCCATATTTAGAGTATTAAAATGAATCGGTTGATTGTATTTGCGTGGGCTAGCAAAAAGGTATTTTTCACCGTATGACCACTGCATGACGTCTTTTAAAATCTCTAAAGCCTGATTTGAAAGTGGAACTAAAAAATCTGGAATCTCATGGCCTAATATGACTTTTCGTCGAAACTGTTTAATATGTAAGGCTGGTATTCTCCAAATTTTATCTTTTAAATCAAAATGATGGGGCTCAGATAATAATAATTCAGCTCCTCGTACGCCAGTATGCAATTTGAACATCAATGCTTTTTTAATAATGGGATGGGCATCCAATTTTTGTAATTTATTCTTAAAATCAGATATATCCTCCGCTTTCAAATACGGATAATTTTTCTTGATTTTGCTGTTAATGGTGATTTTATTTAAACCATGAGCGATGTTGAACTCACAATAACCCATCGCTACAGCGTAGTCATAAATTTGGTTCAAATAACTACAAGCTTTTTTGACAGGTTCTTTTACTTGGCGTCCCTCTATTTTTTTAATTACTGAAACCAGGTCATAGCGCTTGATATTTTGAAAAGGTAAATCCTGAAGGTCTGGATAAATATCTTGCTGTAAACATCTTTCTGCTAACTGTAGTACACCGCAGCGGGGTAAATCATTAAATGAATTCTTCAGTTTGAACTGCAGCCACTCCTCCCCTACCTTACGAAAGGTGATGACATTAGAAACAGTATCATGTTCAAAACAAAAATTATTGTCTTTAAAGTCATCTCTGACTTGTCGTGCTTTTTTCAGTGATAATTCAGGATAAAGTCCTAACTGAATGCGGCGACGTTTTTTTGTTTGTGGATCTGTATAGCGATAGCACCAAGATTTTCTTCCACTCGGCTCAATCTTCAGGCTAAGTCCATCTTCATCGGATAAAAAACAAGTTTTTTCCTTGCAATGAGCTTGGCGAACTTTAATTTCTGTAAGACTCATGAAATTTAAATGAAACCTATCAGAGGGTTGATTGGATCAATTATATCAAAATATGACGATTTTTATATGATGCGTATGATACGCATCATATAAATTTGTAATATATTGTTTTATAAGTTTATTATTAAAAATACTATGGTTTTAGTAACCATCATGAGTACCACCTCTACTTTAAGTTCCCAACAGCTCCTTTTTCTTTAGCCAGTTTTAAATAAGGGGTCGTCTCAGGAAACGGAAAATATAGCACGCTAAGGATTTTCACTCCGACTTCTTTTAACGATATCCAACACGGTATTTTTGCTTAGATTGACCAGCCGACCGACTTGTCGATAAGAGTGTCCAGCAGACACCAACTCCAACACTTTAGGTGCCAGACGATCTGACTTGGTACGTTGACCAGGACGACGACCAAACACAACGCCCCGCGCTTGTGCCGCTGCTACACCAGAGCGCACACGTTCACGTAGTAAATCTCCCTCAAACTCTGCTAATGCAGACATCACAGAAGCCATGAGCTTTCCCTGAGATGTGGAAAGGTCAAACTGCAAACCTGTTTGTGCCACCAGAGATACCCCGAAATGCCCAAGATCTTGTAATGACTGTACGAGATCCACGGTGCTTCTGCCCCAGCGTGTCAATTCCGTCACCAAGATGGCATCGATTTCACGAGATTGCGCCATGGTCATCAAGTATTTTCTTTGCAATCTCTCATCCTTACTGCCTGATGCAGTTTCTTTCCAAACACCGACAACATCGTAGCCGCAACGATTGGCGTAGGCACGTAGGTCATATTCCTGTCGTTCGCAGGACTGATCGTTCGTTGATACTCGGCAATAAATGGCCGCATTCTGTCCCAATTGAACCTCCTTGCGAAATTGCAGCGCAAAGCTAAGCGTGGCGGTACAAAATAATGTACCTTTAATAGTTTAGTTTATTTGGGACTAATGAGCCATGCCGCGCCATTCTATTTTGTCGTCCACGGAATTGGGAAGCCTGTTCGAAATTCCAGATGATAGAGCTTTTATGCTTCAGCATTACACTCTGAGTGATTCTGATAAATCCATAGTCCATCAACATCGAGGGGCATCCAACAAGCTAGGCTTTGCAATTCAACTTTGCTACATGCGTTACCCTGGAGTGATATTGGGTATTAACGACGAACCATTCAAACCCTTACTTTTCATGATGGCTGCTCAACTTAGTATATCAGTGGACTGCTGGAATGATTATGGTCAGCGCGAGCAAACAAGACGAGAACATATTGCCGAATTGAAAAAAGTTTTTGGGTTCAAACTATTCACCTTGAGTGACTATCGGCAATCGGTCAATATGATGGTGGATTTGTCCCTTCAGACAGATAAAGGTCTTATTTTAGCCACAACTCTCGTTGAAAATTTACGACAAAAATCAGTCCTTTTGCCAGCTATAAATGCAATTGATAGTATTTGCGCAGAAGCAATCACATCTGCCAACCGCATAATTTATACTGCTTTGACGAGCTCACTTTCAGAAACTCATCGTCAAAATATAGATGCTTTGCTGAACCGTAAAGAGGGCAGCAAACTGACAATATTGGGGTGGCTTAGACAGTCACCAGCTAAACCAAACTCAAAGTACATGCTTGAGCACATTGAGCGGCTGAAGTGCTTACAAGCCATCGATCTACCTGAAGACATTGGAAAACACGTTCATCAAAATCGCTTACTGAAAATTGCTCGCGAAGGTGGGCAAATGACTCCTGCTGATTTGGCCAGATTTGAATCTCAACGTCGATATGCCACTTTGGTAGCAATCGTTGTGGAGAGTATGGCCACGATCACCGACGAAATTATTGACCTGCATGATCGCATTATTGGAAAGCTATTTGCTATCGCAAAAAATAAACACCAGCAACAATTTCAATCATCAGGTAAAGCGATCAACGACAAAGTGCGTTTGTATGGGCTTATCGGGAAAGCCTTGCTAGATGCCAAGCAAAATGGCAGTGATCCGTTTGCCGCCATCGAAACTGTTATTTCATGGGATGCTTTTGCAGCAAGTATTACTGAGGCAGAAAAACTGGCGCAACCCGAAGACTTTGATTTTTTACCACGAATTGGCGAGAGCTATGCAACTTTACGCCGTTACGCGCCAGAACTTCTTGCCATACTTAAATTGCGTGCTGCCCCAGCAGCAAAAGATATGCTTGCCGCTGTAGAGTTGCTCCGCAGCATGAATGTTGATAATACACGAAAAATCCCCTCTAATGCTCCAATAGCGTTTATCAAAAAACGGTGGGCAAGACTAGTCTTTACCGATGATGGTATTGATCGCCGCTATTACGAAATATGTGTGTTATCTGAACTTAAAAACTCGCTACGGGCTGGGGATCTCTGGGTACAAGGCTCTCGCCAATTCAAAGACTTCGATGAGTATTTAGTGACTGCTGATAAATTTAATCAGCTAAAACAGTCCAATGAGTTACCTCTAACCATTACTACTGATTGTGATCTATATTTGCAAAGTCGCCTTTCACTATTGGAGCAGAAATTAGCAATCATTAATCGCATGGCAGCGACCAACGATTTGCCTGATGCGATGATCAATCAATCTGGTCTAAAAATAACACCTCTCGATGCCGTGGCTCCTGATACAGCCCAAACTTTAATTGACCAAACAGCAATGCTGTTACCACATATCAAGATCACCGAATTATTAATGGAGGTCGATGAATGGACAGGCTTTACTCGACACTTCACTCATTTGAAAACGGATGACACTGCGAAGGATAAAGCGTTATTGCTCACGACCATACTGGCTGATGCAATTAATTTAGGGCTGACGAAAATGGCCGAATCATGTCCTGGTACAACTTATGCCAAACTCTCATGGCTACAGGCTTGGCATATCCGTGATGAAACTTATTCAACGGCATTGGCCGAATTGGTGAATGCTCAATTGAAACAACCTTTCGCTGAAAACTGGGGAGATGGCACTACCTCCTCATCAGATGGCCAACGCTTCCGCGCAGGTGGCAGAGCTGAAAGTACAGGACATATCAATCCAAAATATGGCGCAGAGCCTGGAAGGTTATTTTATACACACATTTCTGATCAATACGCACCATTTAGCAGTAAGCTGATCAATGTGGGCGTTCGTGATTCAACCTATGTTCTTGATGGGCTGCTGTATCACGAGTCTGATTTACGCATCGAGGAACACTACACCGATACGGCTGGATTCACCGACCATGTTTTTGCACTCATGCACATGCTAGGGTTTCGATTTGCACCACGAATTCGTGATCTGGGCGATACGAAACTCTATATTCCAAAGTCAGACATAGACTATGCCGCACTTAAACCCATGATTGGCGGCACACTGAATATCAAACAGATTCGTACTCATTGGGACGATATTTTGCGTCTGGCCGCATCAATCAAGCAAGGGACTGTCACAGCGTCGCTAATGCTACGTAAACTCGGTAGTTATCCACGACAGAATGGTTTGGCATTGGCATTACGAGAGCTGGGGCGTATTGAGCGCACACTGTTTATCTTGGATTGGTTGCAAAGCGTAGAACTACGCCGTCGGGTTCAAGCTGGATTAAATAAAGGTGAAGCCCGTAATGCATTAGCGCGCGCCGTTTTCTTTTATCGATTGGGTGAGATTCGAGATCGAAGCTTTGAGCAACAGCGTTATCGAGCCAGTGGCTTGAATCTAGTGACCGCCGCCATTGTATTGTGGAACACGGTTTATTTAGAGAGAGCGACTAACGCCCTACGAGGGCATGGTCGCACAGTCGATGATACCTTGCTGCAATATCTGTCACCGCTGGGGTGGGAGCACATCAATTTAACTGGGGATTATCTATGGCGAAGCAAAGCCAAGATAGGTGGTGGAAAATTTAGGCCATTGCGCGCAATTGAAAAACCTTAGCGTGCTATATTTTCCGTTTCCTGAGACGACCCCTATAAACGCTATGTACAACATATGCAAAGCGTGGGGATTCCCTTTTTCCATACGCCAGGCAACCATGATGATGCGGCGCATTTTCCATTTCATGAGACTGATCCAACTCAGCCAACTGTGATTGAGCTGGGTCAATGGTGCATTATTTTATTAAATAGCGCACAACCAAAACGTATTGATGGAAAAATTGCTGACGCACAATTGCAGCAACTCACCCAATTACTTGCACAACAACATGATCGTCATGTGCTTATTGCTTGTCACCATCATCCTTTTGCGATGCAATCAGCATGGATTGACCAACATAAGCTCAAAAACTCCTCAGACCTATTGGAAACAATTCAACCATTCTCCAATGTCAAAGCAATTGTCTGTGGTCATGTGCATCAAGATTCGATCAATACATGGCAAGGTGTTGAATTTTTATCTACCCCTTCAACCTGTATCCAATTCAAACCAAGAAGCGATAAATTTGCGCTCGATGAAGAGCATCCTGGTTACCGCTATATCTGCCTTAAAGCAAATGGTGAACTGGAAACTCAGGTCTATCGTTTACCGACATCGCAACGAATGAGTAGTTCTGAAGTTTTAGGATATGATTAAACTTTTGATTACAAATTACATTGTCAATTTCAGACAAAATCTGGACGGGAATGACTACCATCTTGCTCAAAAACTCTATATGATGTCGACCCTTGATGGGAAAAACCATCTCAGGTTTCTATAAAAACACTTGCATATCACCATATTTTTTGCGTATAGATAGTACGTGTAAGATGAGGAATGCCCTATATGGCGAATGACAACCAAAATCAAGTCTTGGACGAACAGACAGAAGTGATCGACGATCAAAAATTGGCTGTAAAACGTACACGCAAAACCAAACCAAAAGCTTCAGAAAGCGGTACAACTGCGAGCTTATTTGGAATTGCGCCTTATCAGCCAAAGAAAAATGAAGAATATATGTCTGAAGGACAACTTGAGCATTTCCGCCAAATTTTAAATGCATGGAAAGCAGAGTTAATGTCTGAAGTTGATCGTACTTTAAATACGATGCAAGACGAATCTAGTGCACTTCCTGACGTCAATGACCGCGCGACGCAAGAAGAAGAATTTGCGATTGAATTACGTACACGTGACCGTGAACGCAAACTCATCCGTAAAATCGAACAATCGATCGAAGCAATTCAAAACGAAGACTACGGTTTCTGTGAAACTTGTGGTATCGAGATTGGCTTACGTCGTTTAGAAGCTCGCCCAACTGCGACTTTATGTATCGATTGCAAAACTTTGGCTGAAATCAAAGAAAAGCAAAATAACGGTTAATTTTGAAAACCGTGTTGAGCCATGAAGTTAAGCAAAGCGATGCTTTGCTTAATCTCCGCTCATATGTGGGTCGGTTTGCGCCATCGCCAACCGGCCCATTGCATTTTGGCTCCCTGCTCACAGCAGTTGCAAGTTATTGCGATGCCAAAGCCAACTACGGCCAATGGTTCGTTCGGATTGAAGATACCGACATCCCTCGCATTTATCCCAATAGCGAAGCACACATTCTCTCTTGCATTGATGCCTTTCAATTTGAACCCGATGCAGAGATTATTTTTCAAAAAGATCGTTTCGAAATCTATGAACAGGCGCTTGAGCAACTCAAACAATTCGATGCGATTTATGCCTGCCAATGTACCCGTAAAATGCTGGGTTCAAATCATATCTATGCAGGAACTTGCCGCGATTTAAATTTAGAGTTTGCTGATCAAGCGATTCGCTTAAAGGTTACTGATCAACAGATTTGTTTTGAAGACCGTTTACAAGGTCGACAATGTTCTGACTTACAGCATGAGCTTGGTGATTTTGTATTAAAGCGTCGTGATGGCATTATCAGCTATCAATTGGCGGTGGTGATAGATGATTATCTACAAGGCATCACGCATGTAGTACGCGGTGCAGACTTACTCGATAACACTGCTCGACAAATCTGGTTAGGTTCTTTGCTGGGTTATCCAAGTTTAAGCTATATGCATCTTCCTCTTGCCATGAACGATCAAGGGCAGAAACTGTCTAAACAGAATCTTGCGCAAGCACTGGATATCGCTCAAGCCCCCAAACTATTACAGCAAGCGATCTTGGCTTTAGGCCAACCTGCGGTGGAACTGAATCAACCGCGGATTATGCTACAACAAGCCGTGCAGCAATGGGATGTCAATCTGATTCCGAAAGGTGAGTATTTAACTGGAACCTATTTATAAACAATAAAAAAGCCCTGCATAACGACAGGGCTTTTTGTTTGTTTACATATACTAGAAATTAGATTCTTCTTTCACTGGGTTCAACTCTTGCGTTGACGCATCAATTTTTAGAATCAAGCTAATCATCGCCGCACACATCATGAGTGATGTACCGCCATAACTAATGAAAGGCAGAGTCAAACCTTTGGTTGGCATCAAGCCCATATTCATGCCTGCATTTACCAAAATCTGCATCAGGAAGATGATACTAATCCCGTAGGCCAAATAACCTGCACGTAAGTAGTTATGTTGCAAGGCACGGTGACCAATACGGATACAACACGCCAGCATGGTAAACGACAGCAGCATCACGATCGACACGCCAAAGAAACCAAACTCCTCACCTAATACCGCCAACATAAAGTCAGTATGTGCTTCAGGTAAGTAAGATAGCTTCTGTACACTGTGCCCTAAGCCCGTACCAAACCACTCACCACGACCAAAGGCCATCAAAGCATTGGACAGCTGATACCCCACACCCAAAGGATCCGCCCAAGGGTTGGTAAATGAAATCAAGCGTTGGAAGCGGAATGGTTCGAAGATAATCAACGCACTGACACCTGCAAAGATCGCACCCAGCATGATCAAGAACTGCGTTGCGGGTGCACCCGCCAAGAAGAATACACCCACCATCATTAACACGATAACGACGGTTGCACCCAAGTCAGGCTCAGCAACAATGAAACCGACCGTTAATGCCATGACGCCACTTAAACGCAATAAACCTTTCCAATGCGTTCGAACCTCTTTGGCACGACGCACCACATAGTCAGCAGTAAAAATCGCCATCACAATTTTGGCAATTTCAGTCGGCTGCAAGGTGAAACCACCGACCTTAATCCAACGATGTGCACCATTGACCTCAGAACCGACGACCAATACCGCCAGCAACAATACAATGGTAATTAACCACAAAGGAAAGGCATTTTTAAACCACAGATTCAATGATATTCGATAGGTTAAGAATGCCACTACCGCAGCAACCACAATCGAAATACCGTGGCGAATCAAGAAATAAAATGGGCTTTCATGGATATATTCTGCATATGGCATCGAAGCAGATGCCACCATAACCGAACCGAAACACAGTAAAGAAATCACACAAAAAATCAGGATATTCCGCGCTGTCATTTCTGCTGGAAGCTTGGGTAAACGATTCAGCAACTGCGAAATCTTTTGCACCGTATTTTGGGCTAAATCAGTCATAGTCTTGTTCCTAGTTCTTCTTTTCGTTCAAGGCATTTACACATGCCACGAATTGATGCCCACGATCATTGTAGCTTTTAAACATATCAAAGCTTGCACAGGCTGGCGAAAGTAAAACAACATCTTCCGCTTGTGTTGCTTTTTGTGCCATTTCAACCGCTTCTTTTAGGCTGTTTGCATGCTGAATAACTGTTGTACCTTGAATCGCTTGTTCAATCACCGCAGCATCTTCTCCAATGAGAATCACTGATTTTACATATTTTTGAATTGCATCACGGAGAGGCTTGAAATCCTGCCCCTTACCTTGCCCACCTAAGATCAAGGCTAACTTACCTTTGTTCACTTCAATTGCAGCACCAAGGCCATCAATTGCAGCTAGCGTCGCACCGACATTGGTACCTTTAGAATCATTGTAATAGCGCACACCATCAATCGTTTCGACATACTCACAACGATGTTCCAAGCCATTAAAATGCTTAAGCGTTTCAAACATCGAATCTGTAGGCAAACCAACAGCTTCACCCAAAGCCAAACACGCCAACGCATTGGCGACGTTATGCATGCCTTGAATGTACATCTCAGATGTTCTCAGCAAACGCTCTCTTCCACGTGCTAACCACATGCTGCCATCGGCATCACGCAACACGCCATATTGATTTAAATCAGGTGCATTCAGACCAAAACTTTGCATTGGGGTAACATCTGGAACCAATGGACGGCTTAGATTGTCATCACGGTTATAAACGACTTTTTTCACACCTTGGAAAATACGATGTTTGGCTTTGTGGTAACCCAACATATCACCATGACGATCAAGATGATCTTCACTCATGTTCAGCACCACAGCCACCTCTGCATTCAGATGTGACGTAGTTTCAAGTTGAAAACTCGATAACTCTAAAATAATCAAATCAGGTTTATCTTTTAATAAATCTAATGCAGGGCGACCTAAATTGCCACCGACAGCCACATTTTTGCCAGCATCTTGTGCCATCAAGCCGATTAATGTGGTCACGGTACTTTTTGCATTTGATCCTGTAATCGCAATAATTGGCACCTCAGTCGCACGGCGTAATAATTGAATATCACCAACAACTGGAATGCCTTTTTCAATGGCCTGTTGAATTTCTGGAAGTTGAGGTGCAAGCCCTGGACTGAGAATAATTTCTTCTGCTTGTAATAAAAGCTCGGTATCGAGTTGACCAAAACTGGTACGAACACTTGCTGGAATCTGATCATGTCCAGGTGGGGTTGCTCGTGAATCTGTTACTGCAACTTGGTAGCCCTGTTCATGTAGAAAGTTAACTGCTGACACGCCCGAAATACCCAAGCCAGCCACAACTTTTAATCCACCACGTTGTATTAACATTTTCGCCCCATTTTTTGCAGATTACAGAATGGCAAAAATGTTAGCACTTTACTGTTTTAAATGCTTTTTCAGTTTTGGTTTTATTCAATCTTTTTTGTGTCAGTGCGTAAAAGCTTAGGCAGGTATAAAAAAGCTAATCCCCAATAGAACCAAGATCACAGCACCCAGCCAATCTACAGATTTAAATACATAGTGCTTGAATTTAAGCTCAATCAATTCGGGTCTTAACCACAGATAAATCAAGATGGAACATGAGATAAGCCAAGAGAGGGTTTCTTTATAAATATTTAGACCTTTAGACAAAGCAGAAAGATAAAGCAATGTCATCACCAGTATAAAGCCCGATAAAACCAATTTGTGCCTCAAGCTTAATGATTTCTTTTCCCACGTATCCGTCTGATTCATTTTTCTTTTCCAAAAAAATGCCCACCTTAAGATGGGCAATTTTAAGATTGCGATTAACGCCATTTGACCGTTTGAATCGTTTCTGGTTTTTTAGTTTCAGCCTCATCAGTTGAACAACCACAGCCACCACCGCAACCGACAGCCATTTTAGGTTTTAACCATACTGCCAAGCGTTGCCAACCTAAACGCTGACAAAGATTTGACAGACTCAAAAATGCTGAACTTGCTGTTTGAGGGAACACCTTCTTAAACACTACAACAGCACTCCACAGTACCAATACAGCAACAATCAAGTACTCAAACATAAACGCCTCTCCAATAATTGCCTCCCTTGTTAAAGGGAGACGAGGTGGGATTTCTTAACCCCAAATGCTTGATGCAATTTGGTAGGTCAAGAAAGACATTAAATATGCCAAACCGAATAAATACGCAGTCATCACAGCAACATGTTTCCATGAACCTGTTTCACGGCGTACCGTTGCTAAGGTTGCCAAACAATGCGGCGCATAGATGAACCACACCAACAATGATAAACCTGTTGCCAATGACCAACCTGTGCCATCCGCACTAATTAAATGAGAAAGCCCCTGAGAGATTGCATCATCATCAGCACCAGATAAAGCATAGACCGTACCCAAAGCCGCAACCACAACTTCACGCGCTGCCATTGCAGGAATAAGCGCAACCACAATCTGCCAATTAAAACCAACAGGTGCAAAAATTGGTTGCAGCAAGTGTCCTAACATCCCAGCAAAACTGTAATCGATATCAGGTAAAGTTGCCCCTTCTGGCGCTTGTGGGAACGTACATAAGAACCAAAGCAAAATCGACAGGGCAAAGATAATGCCACCAACACGTTTTAAGAAGATTTTACCGCGATCTAATAAGCCAATTCCAACGCTTCTCAGATCAGGAATACGGTAACTTGGTAGCTCAAGCAAAAGTGCATGTTGTGACTTATCTTTTTGCAAAAATTTCATCACGATCGCGACACAAAGTGCACTCACAATCCCTGACATGTATAGACCAAATAAAACCAGACCTTGTAGATTGAAAATGCCCCAGACCGTTTGACTTGGAATAAAGGCAGCAATCAATAAAGCATAAACAGGTAACCGTGCAGAACAGGTCATCAATGGCGCAACCATGATCGTGGTAAAACGATCACGTGGATCACTGATACTACGTGTTGCCATAATCCCAGGGACTGCACAGGCAAAGCTTGAAAGTAACGGAATAAACGCTCGGCCACTTAAACCTGCTTTAAACATCAATTTATCAAGCAAGAAAGCTGCACGCGGTAAATAACCTGATTCTTCTAAAACCAAAATAAAGAAGAATAAAATCAAAATTTGTGGCAAGAACACAACCACACTACCCGCACCCGCGATAATCCCATCAACAACCAAACTATGCAGCAACGGTTGCGAGATATACTCACCGAGCTTCTCACCAAACCATGCAAAGAAGGTTTCAATCCCATCCATAAATGGCGCAGCCCAAGCAAATACCGCTTGGAATACAATGAACATCATGATTGCAAGGCTAAGTAAGCCGAGGACTGGATGTAAGAAAATCTTATCCAGAAAATCAGTACGTTTATCTTCCTGATCAACAAAATTCACCACATCTTTGAAAATCACTTCAATTTTCTGATGATGGTCACCCTTCAAGCCGCTCAGTTCCGTTTGTGGAATTGAATACTTGTCTTGATCAAGTGCATGCAGTAGGTTTTCGATACCTGAATTACGTACCGCCACAGTTTCAACAACAGGCACACCAAGACGCTCTGATAATCTTTGCGTATTGATCTGAATACCACGACGACGCGCTTCATCCATCATGTTCAAAACGACAAGGATCGGACGACCCAACTCAATAATTTCTAACACCAAACCAAGATGTAGCTTTAAGTTAGTTGCATCGACCACACACAAGAAGGCATCTTGTTGCCCTTCTTCCGCAATCTTGCCTTGGCAGACATCACGGGTAATTTCTTCGTCTGGGCTGGTCGCCTGTAAACTATAGGTTCCTGGCAAATCCAGAACACGCACAGACTTCCCTGACGGAAGCTGAAAGTGCCCGACTTTACGTTCAACCGTCACACCCGCATAGTTGGCAACTTTTTGGCGTGTACCGGTTAAATGATTAAATAAAGATGTCTTACCGCAGTTTGGATTTCCCACAAGGGCAACACGTAACGCATCACTCATGCAGGTGCTCCTTCAAGTTGAATTTCAATTTTATCCGCTTCCGCTTTTCGTAACGCAAAACGCGTAAAACCGAGCTGGATTAGAATCGGATCTCCACCAAAGATGCCTTTGGTAATCACCTGTACTTGTGTACCTGGCACAAAGCCTAAACTTTCTAAACGAACTGCAACTAAATCTGGCTGTTCTGTCTCATCGACCACGCGATTTACTTTCGTAATCATCGCTGTTTGCTTGACTTTTAATGCTGACAATCGCACCGCTTCTAACCCTTAACCCTTTTTTGCTAGTATACAAGCAAATGAGAATAATTACCAAAACCAATCTCAGTGGCATTTGCTTCTGTGACAGATCGACAACAATTCATTTTTCTTTTACAGTGCAATTCAACCAAAAATAAATCAGGGTAGCGTTCTCCCTAAAATACATGTCCCACTTTCACTGAGAAATATGTTTAACGCCTTATGCTGAATAAAAAACCCCGTATTCCTACTGCGGTTAACATCCCCGAACATTTGAGTTTTTTACAGGGTTTTCGGGATTATCTGGTGGCTCAAACCGTGAGCCCACATACCCGTAATGCCTATTTATCCGACCTGATTCAATGTGCTGAATTACATCAAACCGCCGCATTACCACAATGGTCCAGTGATGACATTGCTGACGTGCTGATCGCCCTCACCAAAGCAGGGAAAAGCCCTCGTTCGATTGCCCGCTGCTTATCCGCACTCAGACAGTTTTATAAATTCTTAAGAGAACAAAAGCTCCGTGATGATAATCCTGTTGCCACCCACCACTCTCCTAAAATTGGACGAGCCTTACCCAAGGATTTATCTGAACAAGATGTCGAGGCCTTAATCAATGCACCTGACATCAGCACAGCATTAGGCCTACGTGATCGTGCCATGTTCGAAGTCCTGTATGCCTGTGGTCTGCGTGTTTCAGAATTACTGAATTTACGTTTAGAACTGATTAATTTAAAACAGGGCTTTGTTCGAATCACGGGTAAGGGCAATAAAGAACGTCTCGTCCCCCTTGGTCAATTTGCCTGTGATTGGATTGAAAAATATTTAGCTGAATCACGCCCACAATTGTATAAGAGCAGTACCGATTATCTGTTTCTCACTCAACATGGCGGCATTATGAGTCGACAGAATTTTTGGTATGCGATTAAGCGTTATGCCCTACAAGCCAATATTCAAGCGGAGTTATCCCCCCATACCTTACGCCATGCTTTCGCGACTCATCTACTCAATCACGGCGCAGACTTACGCGTGGTACAAATGCTACTTGGACATAGTGATCTATCTACTACGCAAATTTATACCCATGTCGCGCAACAGCGGATGCAGGAATTGCATGGTAAATACCATCCACGGGGCTAAAACCACCTTTTATCTAGGATTCAGCTAAAACTTGACTCTGTTCACAGAGCCTATGCAAGATTTAACGAAGTGATTCATTTTTTTTGTTATGCTAGGCCCCTTATACAAATGAATTCGTACAAAAAAGGTTCTATATGTTGTTTACTCGGTCTCAGCTTGTAATTGCTTGTATATTAGCATCAACATTATTAGTCAGTGCTTGCTCAAAAGAAAACTCAGCACAAAAACAAGATGCGCTCACAGCAAGTGCACCGGCGACAGGTGAAGCATCAACATTGAATGAACGCAATGCGCAACAGCGTTTAGTCTCGACCTTAGAGAAGAATTTCAAAACAGCCAATATTAACGCTAAAATTATTACCATCAAAAAAACTGAAGTGCCTAATCTATATTGGGTGAGTCTGGAAGGGATGGGTTCAGTCTATGCCACTGCGGATGGTCAATACATCATTCAAGGTGATGTGGTTCGTTTAGGTGATAAACAGCTGCACAATGTCAGTGACGCTCTACAAGCAACCGAAAATAAGAAACATTTAGCTTCACTCAAAACTGAAGACTTAATCGTGTATCCAGCGCAAGGCGGCAAAGCCAAACATGTGATCTATGTATTTACGGATTCAAGCTGCCCTTATTGCCATAAACTACATGAACATCTTGCTGAAATTAATGCCAAAGGGATTGAAGTTCGTTACATCGCATGGCCACGTGGTGAACAGTTCATGCCAACCATGCAGGCAATCTGGTGTAGCCAAGATCGCAAAGCTGCTTTCGATCAAGCTGCGAAAGGTTTACCCGTCTCTGCTGCCGAATGTAAAAACCCTGTTCGTGACCAATATCAACTGGGTTTAAATATGGGCGTGAATGGTACACCTGCCATTTATAACGTCGATGGCGAATATTTAGGTGGTTACATGACCCCAGAAGAAATCGTGCAACGCTTAAACAAATAAGTTCAAACTACACGACAGATGAGCAAAGACTCGGGCGACAGATTAAAGATGATCGAAGTAGGGTCTGTTACCACTTTATCTATGATTGCGACAGAGGAGATTTTTAGGCGATACAAGGCATGGATTGTGAAATTTAGTCATTCTAAATAAACAAGACATAACGCAGAAGCGTCAAAAATCTCCCTGTCCCACAGGGTTGTGGCTAAAACTCCCTCATACGTCGTTATGAAACTTGGCAAGGGAATGCCATTCCCTACGTTTCATACCTTGTCTGATGGATTTTCAGCCTTCAACGCAATTCATTTATAAAGTGACAACAGACCCTAGTGTCTGCGCATTTTTTTAGCTATGATCAAGCTTCATTAAAATGATTGAATATAATGGAGTGTGACGTGAAACCAGTTCGTCTGGCGATACTCGGTCTTGGTACTGTAGGTGGTGGAGCCCTTAAATTACTACAAGAAAATGCTGCGGAAATTAAACGCCGTACCGGTCGAGAAATTCAAATTACACACGTAGGCACACGCCGTCCACGTCCAGATTTACAACTCGAAGGCATTAAACAAAGCGATGACTTGATGGAGATCGTCCGTCAACCAGATGTTGATATGGTGGTCGAAGTCATGGGTGGTATTCATCCTGCTTATGAAGTCATCATGGAAGCCATTAAGCATGGCAAACAGGTTGTGACTGCAAACAAAGCTTTACTGGCTGAACATGGCAATGAACTGTTTAAAGCAGCTGAAGACAATGCTGTTCAGATTGCCTATGAAGCCGCCGTTGCGGGTGGTATCCCAATCATTAAAGTGATCCGTGAAGGTCTTGCAGCGAACCATATCGAATGGCTTGCAGGCATCATTAATGGTACAGGCAACTTCATTCTGACTGAAATGCGTGAAAAAGGCCGTGCCTTTGAAGACGTTTTAAAAGAAGCGCAAGAACTTGGTTATGCCGAAGCTGACCCAACCTTTGATGTTGAAGGCATTGATGCTGCACATAAGCTAACGATTTTGGCGTCATGTGCTTTTGGTATTCCATTACAATTTAATAAGGTCTATACCGAAGGCATCAGCAAAATTACTGCTCAAGATGTGAAATATGCAGAAGAACTTGGTTTCCGTATCAAGCACTTAGGTATCGCACGTCGCGCAGACAAAGGCATTGAATTACGTGTACATCCAACTTTAATTCCTGCTGAAGAATTGATTGCTAACGTCAATGGCGTTAAAAATGCAGTCTTGGTACAGGCCAATGCAGTTGGTCCTACTTTATATTACGGCGCTGGCGCAGGTGCAGGTCCAACCGCTTCTGCTGTGGTTGCTGACGTGATTGATATCGTTCGTGATATTTCATATACCGAAGATGGCGCAGGTACCATTCCTCAGCTTGCTTTTGAAGCATTGACTAACGTGCCAATCTTGAGCCGTGAAGAAATGACGACAGGTTACTACATCCGTCTCAATGCTGAAGACCAAACTGGCGTATTGGCTGATGTCACTACGATTCTAAGTCGTGCTGGAATCAGTATTGATGCCATCATGCAGCAATCACGCTTAAAAGACTTGATTCCAATCGTGATTTTAACGGATCCAATCGTTGAATCAAAAATGGATGAAGCACTAGCACAAATTCAAGCATTACCTGCAATTCGTGGCGAAATCGTAAGAATTCGTTTAGAATCGCTCGATAGTTAATCAGTTTAAATCCCCTCACCCTTCTTCACTCAAGAATGGAACGGCTCTCTTTTGAAAGGGAGCTTGTTGAGCGGGATTTTTTCTCTACCTTATATTGGAACACCATCATGTCGAATGCCAATCGTTATACTGGTCTTGTAGATCGTTATCGTGACCGTTTACCTGTGTCTGCAACTACACGCGCAATTTCTTTAGGTGAAGGTAATACTCCACTGATTAAACTAGAGAATATTCCACGTATTATTGGCAAAAACGTCGAAATCTATGTGAAATACGAAGGTCTGAATCCAACAGGTTCATTTAAAGACCGTGGTATGACCATGGCGGTGACCAAGGCAGTTGAAGAAGGCTCTAAAGCGATTATCTGTGCCTCTACAGGCAATACTTCTGCAGCGGCAGCAGCTTATGCAGCACGTGCAGGCATCAAAGCGTTCGTATTAATCCCAGAAGGCAAAATTGCCATGGGTAAAATGGCGCAAGCAATGATGTACGGCGCGATCACTATGCAAATCCGTGGTAACTTCGATGACGGTATGCGTTTGGTCAAAGAAGTTGCAGATCAAGCACCTGTAACGATTGTAAACTCAATCAACCCATACCGTTTACAAGGTCAAAAAACCATTGCTTATGAAATCGTAGAAGCATTGGGCCGTGCTCCTGATTATCACTGCTTACCCGTCGGTAATGCTGGTAACATCACAGCACACTGGATGGGTTATACCGAAGCGGTTGCAAACCAACCTGCAGATCAGTTTGAGCAAGTGATTTATGATGCTGCAACAGATCAATTCACTGGTCCTAAACCAGAAGGCTTACCAACAATGGTCGGTTATCAAGCTTCTGGTGCTGCGCCATTCTTACGCGGTGCGCCAGTAGAGAACCCAGAAACTGTTGCAACAGCGATTCGTATTGGTAATCCACAAAGCTGGAACCATGCCAAAGCTGTGGTACGTGATTCTAAAGGTTGGTTTGATGAACTCACTGATGCTGAAATCCTCGAAGCGCAACGTTTGCTTTCAATGTATGAAGGTGTCTTTGTTGAACCAGCTTCAGCAGCATCAATTGGTGGTGCAATCCGTGATCTTAAAGCGGGTAAAATTGCTGAAGGTTCTGTGATTGTATGTACAGTGACAGGCAATGGCTTAAAGGATCCTGACACTGCAATCAAGCAATGTGCTGATGCCGTGATGTTGTCGATTGATGCGACTATGGATCAAGTGAAAGATTCGATTCTTTCAAATATGTAAGTATAAGCTCTTCAATAAAAAACCAGTTGCCTGCAACTGGTTTTTTATTACTAATCATAGAAAGAAAAAGTTATTCGTAATCATCATAGCTATATTGTGCAGCTAATTCTTTTTCAATCCTCTGAATTTCTTCAAGCTCAATTTCTTTGATTTCAAATAATGGTTGTTTGAGTAAAGGATTAACCGCATATAAAGCTTCTTCCTCCCAACCCTGCATAATCGTTAAAATTTGGCTTTTCTGATCGTATTTCAAACCCGATTGCGCTGTGATCATTGCCTGTAAGAGCATAGGTTGATCAGACAACTCATCAATTGAGCCTTTAAGCTGAATATCACCATAGTCATAATCTGCAAAAATAGTTCCGACATTCGTTTTTAATTGTTCAGGTTGATCTGCATACGCTAAACTGGCAAAAAACTCATCATGTTGTTCCACCCATTTCTGTTTTTTGACTGACCAAAGTGCATAAAACCGAGCCTCATGTTCAAACTGTACCAGTTGAAATTTTTGCATTCCTGCCAATTGAATAAATTCAAAGGTATCTTCATCGCTTAAGCTTTCAGGTAACACATCATCTGAAATATCCCCATTTTCACAGACATGCTCGCCGCAACGTGAAAACACAAAATTATCCAGTTGTTTTAACAGAACTTCATCTGCATCAAAAAGCGATTCCACTTCATACAGGGCAAAATCTCGCGCCCCATCAATTTCAAGCTTTTTATATGCAGCTTCGGCTTGGACTTTATCCTCAAAAACATTGGCAATACGATTGCCTGCCACATAAAAGACTTCATCGTTATAACCAAAGTATTTGGCACGAATCACATAAGTCGTCATGTTGTTCCCCTTAATTCATTTATGATTGAGTTGTTTGTTTTATTTGATGTAATGCTTGAGCACTTGCAGGAATTGCCATGCCATTATCCATCCATAATTCAAAATGCATGGCATTAAAAAAATCAGCGGGGCTATACACAATATTGTCTAACTTAGGCAGTTGCCCAATCCTTGGCAAAATATCATAGATAAACCAACTGTTATGGGTGAGCAACAGCGAATGCAATTTCCCAGTGAGTGCTAAAGGCGATAACATTAATTGTGAAAGTGTTTTGTCCTGCACATAATAATGATGCAATGCTTCTAGATGCCTCTCAAAGTTTTGAGGCAATTGTCTTGGGTTTATCGCATTTACAAAATCATTAAGTGTCAGAATAAAACGTTGTTGGTAATCCACCAATAGATGATCACGCTCACACAAATCTTTAATATCAATCGATTTGCCTGCACTATTTTGAAGGCTATGCCCAAACACAGGAACTACAATAGAATTTATGCCCCACAAGGTATGTAAAATTCGGTGTCGTGCATCACTACATAGGCTTTTGGTACTGTCTATAAACGCATGTAATTCATAGTAGTCTTCGGGTTCCCCACCCCAGCGTTTTGCAGAAATCCGTGCATGTTGCATCGCATTCATAACGGTATGTCATCATTTTTTGTTGTATGCACACATTAGCCGATTTCTGTTTAAAAAACGAACACAATTTATTAAAATAAGACAAGTTGTGTCGCATTATTCAGGCATAAAAAAACTCCCCATAAAGAGGAGTTTTTTGACTTAAAAGAACTAAACGCGTTTTGGTAAAGTACTTAACCAGCTTAATAAATTCGTTGCATCACTATTACGTGCTTGTGAACTTGGTGCGCCTAATAACACCACAACCGCTGGGCGTGAATTCACAGTCGTATGCATCACCACACAACGACCTGCTTCATTGATATAACCTGTTTTTGACAAGTTAATATTCCAGCCACCATTACGTACCAAGGCATTGGTATTATTGGATTTCAGCACACGGTAACCTAAATTGAAGTCATAGGTTGGTGTAGTCGAAAATTGACGAATCAAGCCATATTGTGAAGCTGTACTGACTAGAATACCCAAATCACGTGCTGAAGAAACATTGTGTGGATCTAAACCTGTAGATTCAGCATAACGCGTAGACGTCATACCCAATTGTCTCGCTTTTGCATTCATTGCCGCAATAAATGCAGGACGACCACCTGGATAGGTACGTGCTAATGCAGCCGCAGCTGGATTCTCAGACTTCATTAATGCAAACAAAAGTGCTTCTGCTCGATTCATGGTATCGCCTGCACGTAGGGTTGAACTTGAGTTCTTACCGCCTGCGCCTGCAAAATCAATCGACTCTAAGGTAATTTCTTCTGACATGTTTAAACGTGCATCTGCCGTGACGACAGCAGTCATCAGCTTAGTAATCGACGCAATGGGTACCGACATATTACTGTTTTTACTGTACAGCACCTCGCCGGTTTGCGCGTCCATCACCAAAGCAGCACGTGCATTGACAGAGGGTTGACTACTATACCCAAAGGTATCTCGAATCTGCCCTGACTGTTGCGGCGTACTTGAAGAAGTAATTGTTGCCGAACCACCATTACGCAATGTTGTGGTAACAGAGGTTGAACCTTGTGGACCAATTTCTAATGGTTCATCATCTTCCATCAACTGGCTTGCATCAGTTGCAGACCAATTCATCGAAGCTGAACCACTTACACGCGAAGAAGCTGGATTGTTATTCACAACCAGTTCAGCAAAACTTGTTGTGCTCCAGGCCAACAAGATAGACATGCTTAAAACATGCATGATAGATTTTTTAGAATTTTTCACGACACAATACTCAACTCAGGACGCTGCACATTTGCGCTTAATACCATTATGCCTTACATTTAAACAAATCGGGTAAAGCTTTTATAGACACAATTGTGTACAACTATTCGCTAAAAACGAAGAATAGGATTGCTAATTTTGTCGTTTCATTGCAAGCTAATTTTGCTTTATGTAACAAAAAACCAGTTTTTTTGAAAAAAGGAGGTCTTCTTGATCACTGTTCTCGTTGTTGATGATCATGAACTCGTACGCACAGGAATTTGTCGTATGTTGGAAGACCACCCCGATGTAGAGGTCATTGGGCAAGCTGAATCAGGTGAAGAAGCCATTGCGTTAGTTCGCCAGAAACACCCTCAAGTGGTGTTGTTAGATGTGAATATGCCTGGTATTGGTGGGGTAGAAACCACTCGCCGTTTATTACAAAGCGCACCTGAAACAAAAGTGATTGCTGTTAGTGGTCTTGCTGAAGAACCCTATCCTTCACTGCTATTAAAAGCAGGAGCGAAAGGCTATATCACCAAAGGCGCACCGATTTCTGAAATGGTTCGTGCTATTAACAAAGTCATGCAAGGCGGAAAATACTTTAGTGCAGATATTGCTGAACAATTGGCCAGCTCCTATCTTTCGGATACGCAACAATCTCCTTTTGATGCGCTATCAGAACGTGAGATGCAAGTTGCCATGATGGTGGTGAATTGTATTAGTGCCCAAGAAATCGCTGACAAATTATTCGTAAGCGTCAAAACTGTAAATACCTATCGTTATCGTATTTTTGAAAAATTGAGCATTGATAGTGATGTCAAACTCACCCATCTTGCGATTCGTTATGGACTCATTAAACCTTAAAATAACAGTAAGCGCCTATGTTAGGGAAAATTGCGTCGTCAGTCTCACAAACTGTCTATCGGCTTGGGGTTTGGTATAGCGGCTATCGGCTGATCATTTCGATTAGCCTGTTGTTAATTTATTTACTCACTGCTGAACAACTTTCCAACAACTATATTTATCCCTTCTTATATTTTTATACCTTGATTTGCTATATTGCATTCAACATTTTTCAACTGTTTTTATTACAGCTTGTTCCGATACAAATCTCCAAGCAGTTGATTTTTATCTTTCTGATTGATGTCATTTGCCTAAGCTTAATCACCTTCTCTGCGGGTGGCCCAAATCTGCAACTCAGCTTGCTTTACGTCATTATTATTTTTTCTTCTGCGATCTTATTAAACGCTCACCTGTCGCTGATTATTACTTTATTTGCTGTCATTATGGTGGTTTACCAACGTTTTTTAGGTGACTTTTTTGAGGCCAATAATTTAAATCACCTCGGAAATAGCGTTTTTCTGGCGTTTTTATTTTTTGTAGTTCATGCCATTGGTCGTATTGCAGTACAGCGTTTTAAAATTCTAGAAACCTTAACTTTTCATCAATCCATTGAAATCCATCAACTACAGAATATTAACCGCTATATCTTAGAACAAATCGAAGATGGCTATTTAGTACTGGATGAAAGTAACCATATCGTCTTAACCAATCCTGCAGCCAATGCGCTATTAGGTATCCATTTACCGATTTCCTTGGAAAAAACGCCACTGATCAAATTACAACCCGACTTATTTGAACTGGTTCAGTTTAGTGACTTAGAGGATGGCGAAGAATTCAGTTTTGAATCACAGCAAAGTTCATACACTATCAATGTTCGGGTTAAGCATCTAATTGTTCCTGAACAAGCCTTAGTATTATTGATCCTAAAAGACGCACAGAAACTGACTCAGCAAGTTCAGCAATTGAAACTCGCTGCACTTGGTCAGCTGTCAGCCAGTATTGCCCATGAAATTCGCAATCCTTTGGCTGCTATTGTACAGGCCAATGAATTATTCAAAGACAGTGATACCCATCAACAAGAAATGCTGTCGCGCATGATTAGCAAACAAGCCAAGCGGATTGATAGTATCGTGCAAGACACCTTAGCAATGGCACGAAATAAACCTACAGAACCACAAGAAATTGATCTGAGCTCCTTCTTTGAAAGTTTACTCAATGAAGATCTTGCAGATGCGAAACAACAAATTCAAATTAAACTCACAGAGCAAACCAACATCTTATTTGATGAAAAACAATTACGCCAAGTGCTGATTAATTTAATTCGGAATGCACTGCGACATAATGCAACTGACGCGCCTTATATAGAAGTCGAGGTGCACGAAAAAGATGGTCGAACTTGCATTGATGTCATCGATTTTGGGACGGGTGTCTCAAAACGAGATATTTCTCAACTGTTCAAACCATTTTTTAGTACCGAAATTAAAGGAACTGGTTTAGGATTGTATTTGTCTCATACGTTTTGTGAGGCAAATCATGCAAAGCTCACTTATATAGAGCGACAACAAGGAGCATGCTTCAGGATTGAATGCTCAAAAATTCATTGATTTATAGATTAGGTTTCTCGGGGAAATGGCAACAAAACAACCACTCGTCTTATTGGTAGACGACGAAGAAGATTTATGTCTTTTAATGCAGATGACGCTGGCGCGTATGGGTATCAAAACACATCTCGCCTATCGGGTCGAACAGGCAAAAAAGTTCTTTACTGAATTCCAGTACGATGCTTGCTTAACAGATTTAAATCTTCCAGATGGCAATGGTTTGGATCTGGTCAAACACGTGACACAGAACTATCCCAATACGCCTATTGCGGTACTGACTGCCTACGGCAATATGGATATTGCCATTTCAGCCTTAAAAGCAGGCGCATTTGATTTTGTCAGTAAGCCTGTCAACCAGATGCATTTGGATCAATTGATTCAGAAAGCATTAAACCGTCCACAGCCTGAACAAGAGGCTGCAGAAACAGCCTTAGAAAACAAGCTGTTAATTGGACGTTCTGCACCCATTCAACAGCTCCGCATCGCCTTAAAGAAAATTGCACGTTCCCAAGCCCCAGTATTCATTACAGGCGAATCAGGAACAGGCAAAGAAGTGGTTGCGAATCTGGTCCATCGTTTAAGTAATCGCAGCGAAGGTCCTTTTATTGCGATTAACTGTGGTGCGATTCCTACTGAATTGATGGAAAGTGAGCTATTCGGACATAAAAAAGGCAGCTTTACTGGTGCAACTCAGGACAAGCAAGGCTTAATTCTGTCTGCACACGGCGGTAGTTTGTTCTTGGATGAAATTGCCGAACTACCTTTAAATATGCAAGTCAAATTGCTGCGTGCCGTACAAGAAAAGAAAATTCGCCCCGTTGGTTCAGATCAAGAGATTGATGTGGATTTTCGTGTGATTAGTGCTAGTCACCAAGACTTGGAACTGTTGGTACAGCAAGGTCGTTTCCGTCAAGATTTGTTCTTCCGTATTCATGTGATGGATATCGTACTGCCGCCTTTACGTGAACGTGGACAGGATATTTTGTTATTGGCGAATCACTTTATTCAAAAGATTAGTCAAGAATGGGATCTAACTGCGAAATCGTTGTCTTCACGTGCAGAGCAGTTCTTATTACAGCAATATTTCCCAGGTAATGTGCGTGAATTACGCAATATTATTGAACGTGCGATTACGCTGAGTGACGATGACAATATTGATTTGGCACATCTCCAAACGGCACCTTTACGTAGTTCATTGGCAAGCCCAGCACCTTCACTTTCCAATACGACGGCTGAAGAAGTTGAAACACCGCAATATTCTGCAAGCCCAAACATGAGTTCAAAGAAGCTTCCACCTGAAGGTTTGGAGCGTTATTTAGAGAATATTGAAAAAGAAATTCTTCTGAATGCACTGAATCTCACACATTGGAATCGAACGTTGGCGGCAAAGAAGTTGGGAATGACCTTCCGTTCGTTACGTTATCGATTGAAGAAGTTCGGTTTAGATACTGAAGATGATGAATAATCAATATTAAAAAAAGCCCCTCAACTGAGGGGCTTTTTTTAATATCTACTTTTCAAAACCAGATCTGTGACATGTTCAAGATAATTATCTTCTTTCATCTCGGCAGACAAAGCATAAGTCTGATTTGGCTGAATGCCTTGACCTTCAATCATATTGCCATTTGGAGTGTAATAGTGTGATACCGTCATCTGCAATGCAGCGCCACTTGGTAAGGGGAACAACTTTTGAACCACCCCTTTGCCATAACTATTTTCGCCTACCACCCATGCACGCTTATGCTCTTTTAATGCCGCTGTAAAGACTTCAGCAGCAGAAGCAGAACGACGGTTGATTAAAATGCCTAATTTCATATTTTGAAATTCATTAGAAGGAAGTGCTTGGAATTGCTGGTCACCTTCAGAACGGCTTTTAGTCGTGACAATTAAACCCTGATTTAAAAATAGGTCAGCCGCTTCGACCGAGGCTGAAAGCAAGCCCCCTGGATTATTACGTAAATCGAATACCACGGCCTTAAGTTTGGTCGAACTATATTCTTCAATCAAACGTTTAATCTCATTCGCCGTATCTTGCTGAAAAACACGTATTTTCAGCACCAATACCTGATTGTGCAACAATACTGGTTCAATATCAGTTTCGACTTTCTTGTTTCTCACCAAAATGGTCGTACTATTATTCTCTGTTTGTATTTGGACAGTACTTCCAATCGAGCCATACAGTAGACCTTGTACTTGGTCTTGATTTAAGCTTTTGAGTTCTTGGTTATCCACTTTCAGAATAACTTGTCCATTGCGTAAACCCAGCTTACTCGAATCCGAACCAGACTTCAGATCCTGAATTTGCCACGTTTTCGAATGTGCATCATAATTTAAATTGAAATCGACAGAAGCTAAATCACCCTCTGTATACTGAATCAGTTGACGATATTCTTCTGCAGATAAATAACGGGAGTAACGATCTAGACCACTGACTAAGCCCTTAATGGACTGTTGGAATAGAGCATCATCCGACTTTTTATCGACATAGTTATCTTTGACGATGCCGTAAATCTGTACAAATTGTTGAATAGATTCAATTGGGACTTCAGCATTACCAGACTTGGAGTCTTCATTCGACCACCCTGAAGAATGGGTGATTGGTGCGGCTGAGAGACTATGCCCCCAACACATCAACACACTTGCACATAACGCTCGGTAAATGTTGTTGTGTTGGGTCATTGATTCACCTTATTTTAAAGTAATTAAGTTCTTGCCTTGCATTTCAGGCGGTACAGCAATGTTCATCAAATGCAGGAGTGTTGGCGCTACATCCGCCAATACGCCATCTTCAGCAATCGTTGCTTGTGTTGGACCAACATAAATAAATGGAACCAATTCTGTGGTATGTTGGGTATGAACCTGTCCACTATCATAGTCTTGCATTTGCTCTACATTACCATGATCCGCTGTAATTAACATATGCCCTTTGTTCGCCATCACTGCATCGTAAACACGACCTAGACAGCTATCGACTGTTTCAACTGCTTTCACCGCGGCATCAAAAACACCCGTATGACCAACCATATCACCATTGGCATAGTTCACGACTAAAAGGTCAAACTCACCTGAATTGATTGCATTCACCAACTCATCAGTTACTTCATAAGCACTCATTTCTGGTTTTAAATCGTAGGTTGCAACATTCGGTGAAGGAATGAGAATACGTTTTTCACCTTCATATTCATCTTCACGACCACCACTAAAGAAGAACGTGACGTGTGCGTACTTCTCAGTTTCAGCAATACGCAATTGGGTCTTACCCAAACTTGACAAATATTCACCAATCGAGTTTTTAAGCGCTTCTGGCATATACGCCACAGGTGCATCAATACTCGCTTGATAACGTGTTAGCATCACAAACTTAGACAGGTTTGGAACAACTTTACGGGTAAATCCAGCAAAATCTTTTTCAACAAAAGCACGAGTAATCTCACGCGCGCGATCGGCACGGAAGTTCATAAAAACAACACTATCACCATCTTGCACTTTGGCAATTTCACCAATACGTGTTGCTTTAACAAATTCATCATTTTCATTCGCAGCATAAGCTAGCTCTAAGCCTTCAACTGCTGAGTTGGCGACACGTACTGCCTCACCTTCTGTCATGAGGCGATAGGCTTGTTCAACACGATCCCAACGATTATCACGGTCCATCGCAAAGTAACGACCAATCATCGAAACGATACGACCCTGATTTGGATATTGTGCAAATAAAGCATCTAGTTTTTCTAATGATGGCTTTGCACTCCGTGGTGGGGTGTCACGTCCATCTAGGAAGGCATGTAGATATACGGTTGCACCACGTTTCAATGCAAGCTCACACATTGCCACAATATGATCTTCATGTGAATGAACACCACCTTGAGACAACAGACCCATCACATGTACGGCACCTTTTGCTAGTTTGGCTTTTTCTACAGCATCAATTAAAACTTCATGCTCAAAAAAAGCACCAGTGCGGATATCTTTAGTAATTCGAGTGAAATCTTGGTACAGCACACGACCTGCACCTAAATTCATATGACCGACTTCAGAGTTGCCCATTTGACCATCAGGTAAGCCGACATCTTCGCCTGAACCTGAGATTAAACTATTTGGATGCTTGGCCTTCATCGCAGTGAGGTTTGGCGTTTTTGCCGCTAAAAAAGCATTATCTTCAACTGCTTCACGATGTCCTACACCATCCATAATTACCAGAACGTGAGGAATTTTGCCAGCATTTGCATCCGTCATAATGGACTCTCTGTTTGTCATTTGATCGGTCTATTTTACCGAAATTTAATCGAATTCTCCATGACCTGACTGATGGCTTTCATCAATCCTGATCATAGAACCTCTCCATCAAGATTAGCGTGCTCGATAGAGCAGATAGCTACCCACCATAAAGATCAGCACCACAGGCATCAGCACAAACCATGCAGGTGAAGGTGCGTACACTAAACTTGCATAGCCCAAGAAATCTTGAAGATAGAAGAAGCCTAGACCTGTAAACAGTGAAATCACCAAACGGAAACCCATTGACTGTTGACGTAATGGCCCAAAAATAAAGGAACAAGCAATCAACACTAAGGTAATTAAAGAAAACGGTGACGTCACTTTCTGCCAGAAGGCCAATTCATAGGTCTTTGGCACCTGGCTATATTCATCCATATAGCGCATGAAACTAATCAATTGGCTTGGAGATAAATCTTCAGGGTCCAAGGTCACCATATGTACATATTTCGGCTGTAATGCTAAACCAAGTGATTGCTGCTCATGATCCGTTTTAATGGCATTACCTTGCGCCAGTAAATCCACTTGATGTGATTGAGACAACTGCCATTCACCATCTTTAATAAACTGCCCTTTTTCAGCGGTCACAAAAGACTGCAAGCGATAGTCCTGATCAAAATCGATGGTCTGAATGTTGCGTAGCTGACCTTGTGAGTTGGCATAATCAATATAAATAAAACGCTGACCTTCACGTGACCAATAGCCTTTGACTTCTCCCAAAGCCGCTACACTGCGTTGCTTTTTAATACTTTGAGCTTGTTCGTTGGTATAAGGAATCACCCATTCACTCAACACAAAAGACAGTACGATCAATAACAGCGCTGAACGCATGACCCAACCAACAATTCGCCATAAACTGATACCCACAGAACGCATCACGATCAGTTCACTATTCGAAGCAAGTGCGCCCAGTCCTAAAACCGAGCCAATCAATGCAGCAACAGGCAGAATTTCATATAAATAACGCGGTGCACCCCACATCACAAATAGAAAAGCCTGCCACGCATTATAGTTAGGTTTCAGCGAACCCAATTCACCAAGGTAAGTAAATAATACTTGTAGGAAAGATAACACCAGCGTTGTTCCAAGCATGGCTAGAACCGTGGTTTTTGTCACATGTTTGGCGACTATTCGACGTGCTAACATCACAACCCCACTCGCTGCATACTTTTCTTAATTTTAGGCGCTAATTTTTGTTTACGTGCAAAAATTGCGGCTGCAATGGCATAAACCAAAATCACAGCTGGATAAGCCCAAATATCCAACTCATCTTTACTGATTCGAGTCTTAATCGCGATCAATACCACAATTAAGCTGGCAAAAATAAAGATCGCAGGAATCAAACGATAATAACGCCCTTGACGCGGACTCACTTCAGACAATGCGACAGCAAGCATCAAACCCACAATAATGATAAATGGTCCAAAGATACGCCAGCCTAACTCACTACGTACCACGGAATCATCCCGTTTCTGCCAAAGCTTGGACATGGACAATGCTTCTACATCATCACTTTCAAATTTCACATCTTTATCATTTTCTAAACGTAAGCGATAAGATTGAAATTCTGCCTGAAGATAACGTGGCTGATTAGGATAAATCTCGTAACGGCGACCTTGAAGCAAGTCCACGACATTAGCCGTATCATTAGCAACTTCAACACGAGTGGCTTCTTTCGCCAAAATCATGATGTCTGGTTTATCTTCTTGATTGGCTTTTTGATAGAAGAAAATCTCTTTTAAATTCTTACGGTCTTCAGACAAGGAATCTGCATAAATGGTAAAAGGCCCTGAAGAAATAAACTCCTTGGGACGAACCAAGTCAAAACCCGTGCGTACCGCTTGTGTGCTGGTCAGTTTTTCAAACTCACGTAAACCCCACGGCCCCATCCAAATCATTAAACAGGTTTGCACCACCAGATATACCAAGGTCATTGGTAACAACATGCGTGCCAACTGGTTACGGCTCACACCACTGCCATTTAACACCGCCATTTCATGGTCAACATACAGACGACCAAACACCAGCATCAAGGCAATGAAGAAACCCAAAGGAAGAATCAGCGTTAAAAACTCGGGCAAACGATAGCCGATGATGCTAAATAAAATGCCTGCATCTAAACGACCTTGAGCTGCCACGCCAAAATATTTGATTAAACGACCACCCATCATAATCAGGGTTAATAAACCAATGACGACGAGAGATGTCGAAACCACTTGTTTGACGAGATAACGCCGAATAATCAAAGTAATACTTCCAAAAAGCCCAATTGAAGGTAACGCTAGTTTACCCGAATGTTAAAAATATAAAACCTATCGCTTGTTGCGGATTGCAACCTCATATCTGAAAGTGTTTAATGGACTTATCTTTATTTTTCACTCATCAGGTTCCATACAAACAATGAAATTTACCCTTCATAACGCATTCCCAACTCAGGCGTCTAGCGAATCTTTGTGGATTTTGGTTGATTCAGAACAATTACAACAGAACTTAAATACATATCAAATCAATCACCTAGAAGAAGTGCTTAACGCAACACAATTCAAAGCAGGTTTTAACGAAAGCTTAGCCTTAATTACCAATATTTCCGTACAAGCCAATGCTCAATTGCTCGGACTCGGAAAAAATGCCGAGTTAAAAGCGACAAAATTAGCAAAACTCGCACAAACTATTATCAAATCATCACAAAATAAATTTAAACAAATTAGTATCGATCTTTCAGCACTCTCAACCGATTTACATTCACTGTTTGTCTTAAGCCTGACTCAAGCAGCGTATGGTTATGATGAATTTAAATCGAAAAAGAATGAGTCTGTCTTAGAAACAATCCATCTTGTTGCCAATCGAACCACTTTAGATGATGCACAATTGAATTTGATTCATGCAGTGCAATCAGGTCAGAACTACGCCCGTGATCTCGGCAACCGTCCTGGTAATATTTGCTTCCCTGAATATTTGGCAGATCAAGCGATTGCACTTGCAGCACAATATCCAGCGCTTTTAAAAGTCACAGTGCTTGATGAACAGCAAATGGCGGACCTAGGGATGTATGCCTTCCTTGCAGTCAGCAAAGGCTCTGACCGCCCAGGTCGCATTATTACACTCGAATACAATGCCAAAGTAGATCAAGCACCTGTCGTGCTTGTCGGTAAAGGTGTGACCTTTGATACAGGTGGTATTTCATTGAAACCTGGCTTAGGTATGGATGAAATGAAATTTGATATGTGTGGCGCAGCTTCTGTTCTTGGAACCATTCAAGCACTTTGTGAAGCTCAACTCCCAATTCATGTGGTCGGTGCGATTGCAGCAGCAGAAAATATGCCTTCTGGCCATGCAACTCGTCCAGGTGATATTGTGACCAGCATGAGCGGTCAGACTATTGAGATCCTAAATACCGATGCCGAAGGTCGTTTAGTCCTTTGCGACACCCTCACCTACATCAAACGCTTTAACCCAGCACTGGTGATTGATATCGCAACCCTCACAGGTGCATGCGTTGTTGCACTGGGTAAAGTGGTGAGTGGCTTATTTACGCCAGATGATGAACTTGCCCAAGACCTACAACAGGCAGGTGAACAGTCACTAGACCGCGTATGGCGTATGCCAGTGATGGAAGAGTATCAAGAATTACTCGACTCTCCTTTTGCTGATATTGCCAACATTGGCGGTCCATATGGTGGCGCAATTACTGCTGCTTGTTTCCTCGAACGTTTCACTCGTGATTATCGTTGGGCACACCTCGATGTCGCAGGTACGGCGTGGTTATCGGGTGCAGCCAAAGGTGCTACAGGTCGTCCTGTGCCATTACTGATGCAGTTTTTAGCAAATCGTGTTGCAACGAAAAACTAGAACATGCCACAAATCAGCTTTTATCTATTTGAGAATAGTACAGAACGGCAAGTCGAAAGTGCTTGCCGTTTATGCCGTAAGATTCTGAATCAGCATCCACAAATTTGGTGGTATTGCGTTGATTCAGAGCAGCAAACGGAGTTAGATGAGAAACTTTGGAACTTTGATCCACTCAGTTTTATTCCACATGGCATCGATCAACCGCATAGTCCTGTGTGTATTTCAGCGGAATTACCTCCGTCGAATGATTGGATCGTGTTTAATTTTAACAATCATGCACTTGAACAAACTCAAGATTTTCGCCACATTATCGAAATTATTGAAAATAATGAAACGGCAAAACAGATCGGGCGGGAAAAATTTAAAATGTATCGTCGTTTAGGTATTGAACCTCGAACATTTAAATTATAAATCGGCAATAAACAGCATCATTTGAGGAGTGTCTTGTGGCATTAAATGTAGGTCAGGACTTTAAAAAACGTTGGTTAAATGCACCTGAGGCTGTCCGTCAGACCTATCAGGATGATTTAGCACGTATTTGTGATCTACTGCTACCACAAACACTGACTCAGACATGGACACAGCATGAGGAAAATGCTCAGCAACTTTCTCAGCAGCGCATTGATCAAGCCTATGCCGACTTAAAAGCGGACTTGATTGAACAAGCACGTATTCGTAAACAACTGGCTTTGGAAAAGGCTTTGGAAGAGAAGCGTGCAGCTGAAGCAGCATATGCAGCGCAATTACAAGCCGATGAAGCCCGTCAATTTGAACAACAGACTGAAAACCTGCTTGCCTTACGTGGTCATATTGATCAGGAAATTGCACAGCAAACTGAACGCTATCAAAGTAACCCTGAACAGCCAAGTGTGGATTATGCACGAGGTCAAAGTATGGTGATCGATGACCAGCAAATTCTGTCCGAACTGGAAAGTGTCCGTGTACGACTTGAATTAGAAGCTGAAGGTTTAATTGAGCAAGCGGTAACGGTGTTTAGAGCAAAACTGCACGCCCTAGCACAAGATGAAATTGACTATATTCTGAAAAACAGTGAATTTTCAGACGAAAAATAATAAAAAAGCCCAGTTCGAACTGGGCTTTTTTATACTTCATCTTTTATTTTAAAAAACCATTTTCAGCCAAGAATGCCATACTAATATTCGATTCAGTTTTCTGTTCAGCGGCCTTATCACCTAGCAATAAACGCTCGATATAACGTGCCAAGACATCCACTTCCAAATTGACTTTGCTTCCAACCTGCCAAGTGCCAATATTGGTACGCTCGGCAGTATGTGGAATCAAATTCAAACTTAAAATATTGCCGCGTAAATGGTTAATCGTCAAACTGATCCCATCGACCGTGACTGAACCTTTCTCGGCTAAATATTTAGCCAACTCAACAGGTGCTGTCACTTCAAAATACAGTGAACGTGCATCATGGCGCACTAAGCTAATTTCACCTAAGCCATCCACATGGCCGCTGACAATATGTCCACCAAAACGTGTGGTTGGCAGCATCGCTTTTTCGACATTGACGGCTTGGCCGACCTTCCACTGGCCCAGTGTCGTCCGATTTAAACTCTCACGCGAAACATCAGCCGCATACCAGTTCTCACCCCATTCAATCACGGTCAGGCAGATCCCGTTAGTGGCAATCGAATCACCCAAATGCACATCAGACATATCCAAATCAGTTTGAATACGCAAACGAACGTCGCCACCTACACTTTGTAGGCTCTCAACCTTACCTAAACTTTCAATAATGCCTGTAAACATGGGAGTTTCAACCTATCTTTATTGCAGTATGTAGCACTGTAAAGAAGATACCTTAAAGCAAAGAACTGGAGATAACAAGGCATGTGCAATGCAAATACAGGCAAATAAAAAGGGCCATCTATTGATCGCCCTTTTTAAAATTCATCTGGTCTTTATTGCATTTCAGACACTTGTTTTTCAGCAGTGGCTTTGTGTTCGACTTTTTGATTCAGCAAGAAATGGCTAAAGAACAACTTATAACCAAGTACGCCCAAACAAGCCCCTACGATTGGTGCAATAATCGGGACGATAAAGTACGGAATATCACGGCCACCAGTAAAAGCAACAGGTCCCCAGCCAGAGAAATAGGCTACAATTTTTGGGCCAAAATCACGTGCAGGGTTCATAGCAAAGCCAGTCAATGGGCCAAAAGACGCACCAATCACAGCAACCAACAGCCCCACTAGAATCGGAGCCAAAGCACCACGTGGTAAACCATTGCTATCATCACCAATTGCCATAATCAACCACAGCAATAACATGGTGATAAACATTTCCACCATAAAGGCCTGACCAAGCGAGAGCAGATGATGTGGATAGGTTGAGAAAATTCCCGCCAATTCTAAACTTTCAACACTGCCCCGCACCATATGATGGGTTTGCTCATAGTCCACAAATAAATTGCTATACAGACCATAAACCAGAAGTGCCCCCACAGCTGCACCAGCAACTTGTGAAATGATATAGAAAGGTACTTTACGTTTTTCAAAACCAGCAAACAGCGCCAAAGCGATAGTCACTGCGGGATTGAGATGTGCCCCAGAAATGCCAGCAGATAAATACACTGCCAATGCAACAGCCAAGCCCCATACGATACTAATTTCCCACAAGCCTAAACTCGCTCCTGCAAGCTTAAGTGCAGCCACCACACCAATACCAAATGATAAAAAAATTGCGGTAGCAAAAAATTCAGCTACACACTGCCCCAATAAGGTGGGTTCCGAGCGACTCATAACAACCTCTCTTGGTCATCGCTGCAAATAGGCAAGACCCTAAATTAAGCTCGGCAAACTATAGTTATTTTTAGATATGGTCAATATCATTTGGTAAAAATTTGAACGATTGGTTAAAGTATTTCCAGTCTTATATTAAGTGAACACGACGATAAAAACAGAAGGATAAAAAGTTCTATACATTTGTTTTAAATCATTATTTTTTTAATTGCCACTTTATATCATTTAACTTAAAAGCATGACGATGCACATATAAACCAACTCAAAATTGATAGATATTTACTATAAAAACATGAACTTATCTTGAAAGCCGATCATAACAATCTAATTAACCGATACCCACCAAATATTGGATACAAAAACACCACTTTGTTGCCAAAATGGTGTCTTTTTTTCTTTTACCAAAGTGCCAGTTGGGTACTGTTACCCGTGGTATCTACACCACCCAATTCAGCGAAATGGTATAACTGTCCCAAGAGCTGCCGTAACGGAGGTCCAGACTTGGCGTGGGTGTCCGTGATCACAATAAACTCAAGTACGCGAGCACGTTCAGACTGGCGTTGTTTACTCACCCGATAACGTGGTACATCTTGGGTCAACAAAGTCACTTTACCGCGCTTCAAATTGGCAGTGAGCAAGTCTTTGGGCTCAATATTTCCATCAGTCGAATAACTGGTCAAGATATAACGTGCATTAATCGTTTCCAATAACTTTTCATAGGCCTCTTTGGCATATTTAGATGAGTTATAAGGACTTGGACGTTCTTTACGCCAAGCTCGATCAATACCACTTTTAAAACCTTTGGTATCTGGGGATGGCAAGTCAACTTGATCCCATAAAGTCAATGCATTCAGAACATGATAGTTACTGCTATAGGCATGCTGATTATAGGGTGGATCAAGATAAGCGACATCAACCTCAAAACTACTCATTTGATTGGCTAAATGCTGTGCATCGACACACCACACTTCAGCAGCAGGACGCTTAGCATCCCCAATCTCGCAAAAACGGCTCGGCGTTAACCACAATAAAGATTCAATCCGCTCCAAGGCAGTTTGGGTACGTCCGCCCCAGCCCTGATGGAAACTTTTAAAGACACCACTGGTATTACTGACGAAACTTGCGGAATACAATAGCGGTGCCAATAAAGCACTCATCTCTACATCATTAATTGCACCTTGCGCTTGCCATGTTGCAATCTGCTGACGAATCGCATCGATCCGCATACCGTTACGGCGTTTGAAGAACAAACGATCACGGGCAGGATCATACACATCATCATTACGCGGACATAAATTATGCGTGACCCAGCCTTTGACCTCAGGTAAGCGATTCAGATAATCAATGGCTTTCTGATAACCCCCTAACTCTTTAAAAGCAGGTGCATCAACACAAGCTAAAATGGCATTGTTCAACGCATGGCTATACGGTTCCCAGTCATTGGCAATCACGCGATAACCATTCTGACGCGCTAAACGCGAAACAACCCCACTCCCCGCAAAGAAATCAGCAAAAATCGGTGGATTCTTTTTCTTGCTATTCAGTGTACCTGTAATCTCAAGTGCTTCTAAAATCAGGTGAAGCAACCGACGCTTATTACCGAGATACGGTACTAACTGATGAAAAAGATATTCGTCAGTCGTACGGGCAGCATGACGACGTTTGTGATAAACCGATGGTTCTGGATTCATATCATCTCTTGGATAGGGAGCAATCTTAGGCGAATGTCTTGCCCAAGTTGGGTTACATCGACCAACTCAAAACGAAGCTGCTCTGCCATTTTGCTAAATTCAGCATTAAACATAGCCCGAGCAGATTGACCAAGTAAAGTTGGTGCAACATAACTAATCATTTCATCAACCAATCCTTGTTGTAAAAAGGCCGTTGATAAAGTCGCACCTGCCTCAACTAAAACATCATAAATTTGATATTGTTGAGACAAAGTCTGTAATAACTGGTTTAAAGGTTGCGGTGGCAATTGTATCACGCCTAAATCAGCAAGTTCTTGACGAAATGGTGTCATCACCATCACCGTTTCAGATTGCTGTAAAATTTTTGCAGAAAGTGGTAATTGCCCTTGTCGATCTAAAACGATCCGTTTTGGTTGCACCACTGTTGTCAGGTCAACGCCTTCTAAAACACGTACATTCAGTTCGCAATCATCGGCTAAAACCGTTTGAATACCAGTGATCACCGCACCCGAAATTGCCCGCCAATGTTGTACATCTTGTCGAGCTGCTGTGCCAGTAATCCACTTTGATTCACCCGAAGCCATCGCAGTACGGCCATCCAGACTGGATGCTATCTTTAAACGTACATAAGGCAGGCCAGTTGACATGGCCTTCAAAAAACCCAAGTTGAGCGTTTTTGCACTTTCCGTACAAATCCCCGTTTCAACCTCAATGCCTGCATCTTGTAAAATTTTAACGCCCTTACCTGCGACCAGTGGATTTGGATCAGAACAGGCAATGACAACTTTTTTCACCTGGGCTTTGACCAAAGCTTCCGCACAAGGCGGTGTTCGACCATAATGTGCGCAGGGTTCCAAAGTGACATATGCAGTTGCATCTTTGGCACTCTCAGCTGCCTGACGCAATGCAAAAACTTCCGCATGCGGCTGACCAGCTTTAGGGTGATAGCCTTCCCCAATCAGTTGACCGTCTTTGATAATCACACAACCGACATTTGGATTCGGCTTCGTCGAATATTGACCACGTCGAGCTAAGGCAATGGCTTGTTGCATCCACTGCTGATGTTCAGATAAATGATCTTGGGTTAACTCAGACATGATCTCTCGAATTTAAGCTTCATTTTCACGTTGTTGCATTTGCTCAATTTGATGGCGAAATGCTTCTACATCTTGGAAATCTTGGTACACAGAAGCAAATCGAACATAGGCAACATGATCCAATGCAAATAATGCCTGCATCACGATTTCGCCAATGGTTCTGGATTTGACATCGCGCTCGCCTAAACGACGAATCTGCGATTGAATATCGCTGAGTACGGTTTCAATTTGTTCCTGAGTGACAGGACGTTTTTGTAAGGCATGCATTAAAGAACGGCGCAGTTTGGCCTCATCAAAAGGTTCATTTTTACCGTCTGATTTGATCACGCGAGGCATGACCACATCATAACTTTCAAAGGTGGTAAAACGCTCCCCACAAATGACACACTCACGGCGACGACGAATCTGGCAGCCTTCGGCAGCCAAACGGGAGTCTATGACTTTACTATCAGCAGCGTTACAAAATGGACAATGCATAGTTGCGCGATTATTTACTCACTTTGCTTAAGTGTAGCAAAGTTTCTTCAATTGCAGAACTAGCACCCTAAAGCCATAAAAAAACAGCCCCATAAGGCTGTTTTTTTAAATCGTATGTTGTGCAGATTATTCGATACGTTCGCCATGTTGGCTCAGGTCAAGACCCATACGCTCATCATCAGCGCTGACACGGATACCAATCACCAGATCAATTACTTTCAGGATAATGAAAGTCACAATTGCGCTATAAGCGATTGTCGCTAATACACCTTCAATTTGTACCCACAATTGACCGATAAAGGTTGGTGCAAGTGCAACATTTGCCGCTTTGATGATTTCATCACTGTAGAACACACCAGTAAGAATCGCACCAACGATACCACCAACAGCATGTAAACCAAATGCATCCAAGGCATCATCCGCTTTAAGCAGGCGTTTCAGTGCAGTAATCCCCCAGAAGCACACCACACCACCAATTAAGCCCATGATCAAAGCACCGCCTACACCAACGAAACCAGCAGCAGGCGTAATCACCACTAAACCAGCAACCGCACCTGATGCACCACCAAGAACCGATGCTTTACCACGAACCAGACGTTCAACAATGAGCCATGAGAATGCAGCAGCGGCAGCAGCAACTTGAGTCACAAGAATCGCCATACTTGCACGCGCACCAGCACCTAAAGCACTACCACCGTTAAAGCCGAACCAACCCACCCAAATCAAGCTTGCGCCAATCACAGTTAAAGTTAAGTTATGTGGCGCCATAGATTCACGGCCAAGACCTGTACGTTTCCCTAACATGTATGCTGCAACCAAACCTGCAACACCTGCGTTAATATGAACAACCGTACCACCAGCAAAATCTAATGCGCCTGCTTTGAATAACCAGCCGTCAGCCGCCCATACCCAGTGAGTGATTGGTGCATAAACCAAGACCACCCATACTGCGATAAATGCCATAAATGCTGAATATTTCATACGATCAGCAATCGAACCACTGATAATCGCTACAGTGATGATCGCAAACGTCATTTGGAAAATAACAAATAAGCTTTCAGGAATTGTTCCACTTAAGGCATCAAACGCAACGCCATTCAGCATCGCCTTGCCCAAGTCGCCCACATAAGCACCTGAACCAGAGAAAGCCAATGAGTAACCGGCAATTACCCAGATTAAACTCACTAAGATCGCCGCAGAAAGGCTGAACATCATGGTGCTGAGTACGTTTTTCTTACGTACCATACCACCGTAGAACAGAGCCAAACCAGGAATAGTCATCAACAGAACCAATGCTGTTGAAACAAGAACCCAAGCTGTATCACCCGTATCCACTGTTGCTACAGCAGCAGGAGCAGCCTCTTCAGGAGCTGGAGCTTCAACTGCTACAATTTCAGTTGTTGCAGCACCCGTATCAGCAACGGCTACGGTTTGTTCAGTTGTTGGTGCTGATGCAGTATCGTCTGCCCAAACCACCGCTGAACCACCTAAGAGTGCGCCAGATAGACTGAGCGCCATAAGCATTTTTTTCATTCGTGTCCCCCAACCTTATTTTGTGAGCTATTTCTCTTATTTCTAACTCAGCAAAGTTTGTGCCAATTTAGACAGCATCTGGCCCAGTTTCACCCGTACGGATACGGATTACTTGCTCTAAATTCGTGACAAAGATTTTACCGTCACCAATTTTGCCTGTGCTTGCGACACGAGTGATTGATTCAATGACTGCATCCACCATTTCATCGCTAATTGCAATTTCAATCTTCACTTTCGGTAAGAAATCAACCACATACTCTGCACCACGATACAGTTCTGTATGGCCTTTTTGACGTCCGAAACCTTTGACTTCAGTTACGGTAATCCCTTGAACACCAATCTCAGAGAGTGCTTCACGCACATCATCTAATTTAAATGGTTTTACAATTGCAGTTACAAGCTTCATGTTTGTTTTCCTTCGGCTTATTTTCACCAGTAAGGTTTTATGTTCAATTTTCATGCCAATATTTAAAGGTTGGGGGTTTTTAAATATCGAGCACAAGCTTTCTTTATAACCTATTTAGGCTTGAAGATGTAGATAGTGCATCGAAAATAAGTTTCATTTCGCTATATTGAATGAAATCAACCAGTCACTCATCCTTCTGTCCCGAAGTGTGCTAGAGGAATATAGCCAGCAGTGATACACTGAGCAGCAAATATACATAACCTATTGAGCACTTTATGATTGAGACTCTTTTACAGGCAATTTTGCAACAAGTTGACCAACCTAAAAAAGACCTAGAAAAAAACTTACGTGCGTTACTCAGTGAAAGTATCGAAAAGTTAGACCTTGTCTCTAAACAAGAGCTTGATCGCCAAAGAACTGCTCTCAATACGGCCAATCAACGCCTGACTGAGCTGCAACAGCAAATGAAAATACTTGAAGGAATCGTTCAGAATAAAAAATAAGCACCAATTCGGTGCGAACAGCACCGAAAAATGATTAAAAATAAAGCACCACAATGGAACAATAATAAGATGTCTTTTGCCAAAATCTATACGAGAGGCCTATTGGGTCTGCATGCCCCACAAATTGAAGTTGAGGTTCATATCAGTTCAGGCTTGCCCTCGTTAACAATTGTGGGTCTACCTGAAGCTGCAGTTCGTGAAAGTAAAGATCGTGTCCGCTCAGCCATTATTAATAGCGGTTTTCAGTTTCCAACCAAGCGCTTAACCATTAATTTAGCGCCTGCAGATTTACCTAAAGACGGTTCCAGACTCGACTTACCCATTGCTCTTGGTATCCTGATTGCTTCTGGACAACTTCCTGAAAACAGCACCGAAGGTTTTGAATTTATTGGTGAACTGGCACTGGATGGACATTTACGCCCGATTTCAGGGGCCTTAACCATTGCGATGGCCTGTCAACAGGCGCAACATCGCCTATTACTGCCAACTGCAAATTTGGATGAAGCCAATCAGCTGCCAGAATTTGAAGTCTATGCGGCCAATCATCTACAAGAGGTTTGTGCACATTTTTCGGGCAATTCCCAGATTCAAGCTGCACCACAAAGAACAACCGCAGCCGCCTCCTATTATCAATTCGATCTTGCCGATGTAAAAGGACAACTTCGCCCGCGTCGTGCTTTAGAAATTGCTGCCGCAGGCGGACACTCTTTATTATTTAAAGGGCCACCTGGCACTGGTAAAACACTGTTGGCTTCACGGCTGCCCTCTATTTTGCCTCCACTCAATGCACGTGAAAATCTAGAAGTCGCCAGTATTTACTCGGTTGCCAATGCACAACATAGCTTTGGACAACGGCCCTTTCGCGCACCTCACCATACTGCATCTGCGATTGCCTTGGTCGGTGGTGGTTGTCATTTACCTAAATACTTGTCATATTACCTAAATAGATGTCACAACCTCCAATCTTCATCAGTTGGAGGTTGCTAATGAAGTTTAATCCTTTTGCTGGTTGCCCAAGAACCACCAGCACGACCAACTTAGATATCAGCAAATTTACCAACCCTCAACTTGATAATCCAAAGTCCAAAAAACCTGCTTTTTTTAAAGACCACGAATATATTGTGATCTGGTACGGCAAAATTAAAAATAAATCACAACATCGGCATGCCCAAAAATTAGTTGAAGTGATGTTTGCTAATATCACTGCTCTTGAGAAAGGGAAATATCAAGATTCTGGCTATCAGATTACGATTAGTTTACCGCTTGAAATCATACCCAGTATTCCCATTGGCTCAATATGGGCGAATGGCTGCTGCATTGGGCGTTACGATTTGGAGAATATGGGTGTTACTCTGAAGAAGAATTATAAATATCAAGTCAATTATGCCCAAACTAAAAATGGCGAAAGCCAATATGCATTTGACCCTGCACTCTACCCTGTTAGCAATATCATTAATGATGGTAACAGTTTGATTGTGGCTGAGCAGGCAGATGACCAAGGTGTTGTTCATCGCATCATAATCCACCCATTACAATTTTTTAATGCGCTCTATGGCGCATCTAAAGAAATTAACCGCATTTTATTAACCTATCTTTGGGGAGAAGGCGAAAACCCATCGGACAGCACAATTAGTCAATTGCTGCACCTGAATTATATAAACCGATCCTGCCCTGATGCGGTCTTTCTTTCTGAGAAATTCACTAAAGGTGATGCAGTATTTTTGTACCATCTTAGAAATAGTGATTTTACTAAAAAAGTAGTTAAGGCATTAAACAGCAGGGTTTTAGCTAATCTTCAAGCCAAGAGATATAGTTATTTAAAAGTTGAGCCTTATCATAAACAACCTATTGAAATGATAATTAAAGCAGTACAGCTATCTGACGATAGTTGGCTATGCACTCAGATTAATGCTATTTCCATGCCCGAAGGTAAGCTTGTTTATTACGATATTGCCAATTCTTTTTCAACTCTCGCTGATCAAGGTTCAGCTAAAAGTTTTCAAACAATTAAGCCAATCTATCAAAACCTCGAAACAGATGATCTAGTTGTAGAAGCAGAGCTTGGGCCTAATAACCAAAATACGGCCATATTAAGAGAAAAAGTCCAAAGCATCGGTAAAGCTAGAGAAGTCGCCAAGAATCAGAATATTGATATAGTTAAGGCATTAAATATCGGCAAAGTCATTCCTATCACCGCGCCAGAGCTTGAGAGTTATGCAACGGGCATTCAAGTGGGTACAGGCGGTCACATTGGTCGTCTACAAGCCGTTATTGATTTAGAGAGTGGACTTAAAAGTGATACGCTTGAATCTAGCAGCGCTAATCAGCAGTTGGCAGAACTTCTTAATGATGCCAAGTCACTTAGAGGGCTAACTAAGATTGACAGCTATACCTTTAATGAAGGCTTTCAGGGAGAAACGCTCGCTACCATGACTTATGGCAATCTGCACTCTGTATATCCTAAAACCATATTAGTCCTCAGAGTCAAAACTAACTCCAAAAATTATTTCATCATAGATTGTGAACCAACTGATAAATATAGCTCAAGTGGCCTTATCTTTAACGTGGATGATGAGCAATGGTTTTTATCAGATAACAATCCCTTGGGGCTACGTCATCTGGTTTATCAGGTACTTGGCAATCGCGGAACATTAAGCAAAACTATGTTTAAGAACCTTGAAAGCAATGTTGCCACGTTTAACCATGTGAAAGCAGCAAGTAGCAACTGGATAAGAAATGGGATTAATAATTTAACTTAATTTTTAGTGTCTATTTGATCTTGAAAACTATACGCCGATCCCTCATTGATAAACGAATTAATTTATATAACAAGGCGAAAATAATGCATTACAGTGGCTTTGTTGCACAAACCTATCTGTAAAGGGTTTTTCAGCGATATAATTTTCAAATGAAGAAGCCTACACACAAAATCTACCGCACAACCAATTGGCCCGCATATAACCGAGCACTTATGAGTCGCGGAAATATTGCCATTTGGTTTGATCCTGCTATGTAATGGTATGCGCCATCAAAAGGCAAACAAGGGCGAAATCAAACCTACTCCGACGCAGCTATCCAATGCTGCTTAATGATTAAATCCTTATTTCGTCTGTCTTTACGTATGGTTACTGGCTTTGTGCAAAGTCTGATTAAACTTTGCGGATTAAATTGGATAGCTCCAGATTACACCACGCTTTGTAGAAGACAAAAGCATATTGATATTGTAATCAGCTACCAAAAAAGTAGCGATGGGCTGCATCTACTCATGGACTCTACAGGCATGAAGTTTCTAGGTGAGGGCGAATGGAAACGTAAGAAACATCAGCCTGAATATCGTCGCCAATGGCGTAAACTAAATATTGGTATAGATGCTAAAACCCTACAAATACGAGCAGTTCAGCTTACAACCAATAATGTCAGTGATTCACAGGTGCTTGGTGATTTACTTAATCAGATTCCACAAGATGAGCAGATTAACTCTGTTTATACCGATGGAGCTTATGACACCAAGCAATGCCGTCAGGTCATTGCAGATCGGCAAGGGCATGCGGTGATTCCACCTAGAAAAAATGCGAAACAATGGAAAGATACAAAGAGTAGCTCGCTAGAGCGAAATGAATTACTTCGAACAATTAAACGTTTAGGCAGGACACTATGGAAAAAATGGTCAGGCTATCATCGGCGAAGTTTGGTTGAAACTAAGATGCATTGCATTAAATTATTAGGAGGTAAACTCAGTGCAAGGAGTTTTGATAGCCAAGTGAATGAAATCCATGCACGTGTAGCAGTCCTTAACAGATTTACGGAATTAGGTCGACCACTTACCCAAGTTACGCCTTAAATTTAGCTCAATTAGGGGCGCTTTGCATTTCAAATCTTTGTGCAACAAAGCCTCTTAGAAAGCATGTATTAGGTGATACTGCGGAAATAAAGGAACAAGAACTGAATGAATTTTTAGCTTTAATTAAGCGCTACGTATAATTTAAACGCACAGTTTTTAAAATAGAAAACTGTGCACTGACCTATCAATGACAGTGGTAATCACCAGTTTTACTATTGGTATGACAACCCTGTGAGTTTGTTCCTCCAGAATGAGCATTTGCATAAGTAAATGACATGCCTATAAAGCATATTAATAAAAAAAATTTCATCTAATCCCATCTCCAATAGTAAGAATATCAATTTGTATGATATTTAATCAAAGCTAACACAACTTAGGCCATTTTCAAATAAATCAGATAGATGAAAACATAACGAAAAAACTTGGCTATCAATACTAAAAACAGGAATTTAGAAAATTTCTCCTTAAGCACGCCACTGACTAAGGTAATTGGATCACCGATCACTGGAACCCAGCTTAATAATAGTAAAGGTGAACCATAACGCCCATATAGGTTTTGTGCCTTTAATAACTTTTCTTCAGATACAGGAAACCATTTCTTATCTTTGTATTTTTCAACTTGTACTCCCAACCACCAATTCACGCATGAGCCTAAAACATTTCCTAGCGTTGCTACACTTATAAGTAAAATGGCTGAATATTCTCCTAGGATTAGTATTCCAGCTAATACAGATTCGGATTGCAGAGGCAGTAATGTTGCTGCCCCAAATGCACTTAAGAATAAAAAAATATAAGCCACTATTTAGGCCAATGCTGGTGATATCTATCAATCATAAATTCATGCTCATGCTTACCTTTATGATTGTGCTGCAATAAATGCTCGTGGTCCTGCGGTAAATCAGGATGAGTATGCTCTAGAATTAAATCATCTTTTCTTGGCCAGATAACAAATGCGACGACCATGGATACGAGGGCAATGAATGCCATAGGCACAAAAGTAATCAATGTTCCAAAGTTTGTACTTAACCAGCCCACTAATGGATAAGTGATTAACCAACAAGCATGGGAAAATGCAAATTGAGCTGCAAATAGTGCTGCCCGGTTTTCACTTGAGGCAGACTTTCTAATAAGACGTCCAGTGGGTGTTTGAGAAACCGAATAACCAATGCCTAATATAAACCAAAGTGCTAATAACCAAGCATAGGTAGAAATAAAGTAGCCACTCAGTAATCCAACGACGAGAACCACAGTCCCTGAAAGCATGACAGCTCTATCATTCAATTTATCTAATATTTTTGGCAATGCAAATGCAGCAAGCATTGAACCTAATCCAAATAAACCAAATGCCCATGTCGTCGCTTTTTCCGTCAAGCCAAAGGTCGTTTGAACAAGAACGACTGTATTTACGATAACGACTGCACTGGCTGAAGCAATAGCGAGATTTAAAGCTAACAATGCTTTTAAACGAGGTGTTCTGAAATATATTTTTGCGCCTTGTTTGATCCGGTTATATACCCCGATAAACTCAGGCATTTTCGCATTTGGTAATTTTGCACTGACTACAAATAATGCTGAACCGATAAATCCAACCACAGTTCCCAAAAACAAGTTGTGATAACTCATCACTGTGAGTAATAAACCTGCAAGCATCGGGCTTATAATGTTTTCCAGATCGTAGGCTAAACGAGACAGAGATAAAGCCTTTGTATACTCTTCTTCTATGGGTAAAACTTCCGGGATCATGGCCTGGAATGTTGGGGTAAAAGCGGCTGAAGCAGACTGTAGAATAAAAATCAAAATATAGATTTGCCAGATTTGAGTCACGAAAGGCAGACACAATGCGGTTAAAGCTCGAATGACATCTAAGCCCACCAAAACTTTTTTTCTCGGTAATCTTTCAGCAAATGCGGAAGCAATGGGTGCGACCCCAATATAAGCAATCATTTTAATTGCCAAGGCAATACCCAGGACCTGCGCTGCCTGCCCTTTTGCGATGTCGTAAGCCTGCAAGGCTAGAGCAATAGTAATGAGTCCCGTACCAATCAAAGCGATAACTTGAGCTAAGAACAAATGCCGATATGTTATGTTTTTTAATACTTCTAGCATTTTAGGGACTCCTTATTTAAAACCTAACTTTTATGCCATACAGGTTCCAGATGAGGCTTAGGCCTCATCTGGAATTCCAAAAATTAAAAGACCTTTTTCATTTCACTGAATTGACCTTCAATATTCAAAGTTACAGTCACTGGATTTTCTGTTCTGTTTCGCCAGAACCAGCCATGCTTTCCGTCAAATGCAGCAGTCAATGTGCCAGATTGCTCAGTTTCATTTTTACCTTTACCGTAACCATGATAAAAGTCTTTTGGCGCATTTACAGGATCGCCATGGGTATCATAGTTCAGACCACCACCTGAAGATTTCCAATCAAAGCTTACACTTGCATCTTTAGGCATAGCCAACTTAACTTCAGTTGCCTGGTTAGGTTTTAATTCGATAGAGATCGATTCTTTCTTAATAGCGGGCATTGTATTTGAGCTATCATTTGTTACAGCAGCCTGAGCAACCGAACTATTAGCAGTATTTACTGAAGGGATCTGAGGGGTCTCTCCCATTCCATTCTCTGATTCAGCCGCTAAAGATTGCTTGATTTCCCCCATTTTGGTTAAACCCAAAACTTTACCTACACCAGTAGGGTCAATAGCGTATTCGGCTGGCATTACACAAGTCACAAGAACAACAACGGCACTCACCGCAGCAACCACAGTGGATTTAATCAGTTTCTTTGAAGAGGGTAATTCAACATCTTTTGGAATTTCAGCGTTAAACATAATTTAGATCCTTATTGTGTAATGAAGCCAGTGAGTTGGTAGCCAACAAGTAGAAAACCAAGGAACATCAAGAAGACATTGCTTTGATATGCTGTTTTGAAGAAATAAGGGGTTTTTCTCCACATCGTCATAAGCAGTAAAATGATGGCTAATGCCATGAGTTGCCCTAATTCGACCCCGATGTTGAAAGAGATCAGATTCGCAAGCAGGCCATCATCTGGCACTTCATATTCCTGAATTTTTACAGCTAAACCAAAGCCGTGAATCAAACCAAAAATCAGCGTGGCAATTTTTGTATTGGGCTGGAATCCAAACCAGCGCTGATAAGCACCTAAATTATCTAAAGCTTTATAAACAATAGAAAAACCAATGATTGCATCAATAATGTATGCATTCATCGAAATGTTGTAATACACCCCTATCAGCATGGTAACTGAGTGACCGATGGCGAACAGGCTGACATACAAACCAATATCTTTCATACGGTATAAGAAGAAAATAATACCGACCAGAAATAATAAATGGTCATAACCTGTAACCATGTGTTTGGCGCCCAGATAAATAAAGGGGATCACATGAACACCGTAGATTTCCTGTATATAGCCTTTGTCACCCTCTGCAACTCCATGAGCAAAAAGTGCAGGACTTATCAAGACCATACATAAAGCAATCAACAGCTTTAAATAGGTTTTGAGCTTCACATAATGTGAATCAATAATTTGCATCTAAATCAAACTCCAAAAATTAAAAAATGGTTCAAAAAACTCATGATTTTTTTGGAGGTTTAAAAATACGACTTGCAAGCAATAGAGCGTATTTCTTCGTACGGTCAAATATTTGCGCACCTAACAGAAGCAAGATGAGTGCTATTTCTTTGAGAGATGCAACATTAGAAAAATGTTCGTAATAGGTATCTTGATGATGATGTGAATGTTGCTGATTTACCTCATGATGATGAGTATGAATCACATCTACATAGGCATGCTCTTGAAAGCGGTTTTCAGTCGCATGCTCGTTAAAATGCAGACATAGTGCAAGACTGATGATGCAAACCAGCCACATCATCACATATCTCATTTTTGAATCTTGCACTATTGCCATCATATTGAACTTCTCTACCCTTTCTGCTCAGCGAAATCGTCAGATTTTTTCTGAAGAGCTTGGTTAAACCAAACATACAGGGTGGGCAGAATAATCAAGGTAAGTAGCGTTGAGGAAATAATTCCCCCTATAACAACGGTTGCAATTGGGCGCTGTACTTCTGAACCAATCCCCACGTTTAAAGCCATAGGGATAAAGCCCAAAGAGGCAACCAGTGCAGTAATCAGCACTGGCCGCAAACGTTCTAATGCACCATGTTTTACTGCATCAATCAGCCCTTCACCCTGATCACGCAATCTCTGAATGGCCGATACGAGTACCAAACCATTGAGTACTGCAACACCCGATAAAGCAATAAAACCAACAGCAGCCGAGATAGAGAAAGGAATATCACGGAGGGCTAAAGCAATGACGCCACCCGTTAATGCAAAAGGCACACCAGTAAAGACCAGCACACTATTTCTGATATTGCCTAAGGCCATATAAATCATTGCAAATATCAAAATCAAAGCGATGGGTACAACAATCATAAGTCGATTAGAGGCGGACTCCATTTGTTCAAAAGTACCGCCCCAAGTGAGCCAGTAACCTTCTGGCATTTGGAAATCAGAGTTTAATTTTGATTGTGCATCAGCAATGTAACTACCGATATCAGTACCACGCACGTTTGCCGTGATCACAATACGACGTTTACCATTTTCACGAGAAATTTGGTTGGGTCCTTGAATATTCTTCAATTCAATCAATTCGGACAACAATACACTTGAACCATCAGGCAAACTGACAGGAATTTGATACAGTTTTTCCAGGTCAGTTACTGAGTTTTGATCCATCCGCACAACAATATCGAACTTACGATCACCCTCAAATACTTTACCTGCTGTTTCACCGGTGATTAGATTAGAAATATGCTTTTGCACATCTTCTGCATCTAGCCCATAGTTCGCAATCATGTCTTTCTTGAGTTCAACAGACACCATTGGCAGTCCCGACATCTGTTCAACTTTCAAGTCAGCTGTACCGTTCACACCTTCAAGTACATCTGCAACACCATTCCCTAATTCCAAAAGCTGCTCTAAATCATCTCCGTAAATTTTTACAGCAACGTCAGTACGGACACCTGAAATAAGTTCGTTAAATCGCATTTGAATCGGTTGAGTGAACTCATAGTTGTTTCCATATACACTTTTAGAAACACGTTCAATTTCAGCAACGATAGCGGATTTTTCTTTATCGGGATCTGGCCACTGATCGCGTGGTTTCAATATGACAAAATTATCAGCTACGTTTGGTGGCACCGGATCAGTTGCAATCTCAGCCGTACCGACTTTGGCAAATATCGTTTGAACCTCAGGGATTTTCTTGATTTCTTTCTCAAGCGCATATTGCATTTCGACCGCTTGAGTTAAGGACGTGCCCGGTATACGCAGCGCATGTAATGCCACATCACCTTCATCTAAAGAGGGAATAAATTCAGACCCCAATCGTGTTGAAAGGCTTGCACTAAATACAAAGAATACAGCTACAAAAGCAATCAGCTTGTACCTATGATTCAATGACCAATCTAAGACCGGGTTATAAATCTTTTTAATGAAGTAAACAATTCTAGACTCTTCATCTTTGATTTTACCTGCGGTCACTAAAGCCACCATTGCAGGTACAAATGTAATCGATAGAAGCATAGCGGCAACCAATGCCATCACTACGGTCATTGCCATAGGCGTGAACATCTTGCCTTCTACCCCAGTCAAGGTCATTATCGGCAAATACACCAAGATGATGATCAACTGACCATAGAGAATGGCTTTTCGTGATTCCTTAGTCGCTTCAAAAACCGTCGTGAATCGTTCTTGACGGGTGAGTATTCGTCCTAATTCTTTCTGCTTCATCGCCAATTTGGCAAGTGAGGCTTCAACAATTACCACGGCACCATCTACAATGATCCCGAAGTCCAAAGCCCCTAAGCTCATTAAATTTGCACTAATTTTCTGATTCACCATACCTGTTATGGTCATCAGCATAGACAGTGGTATCACCATTGCGGTAATCAGTGCAGCACGGAAATGACCCAGAAAAATGAACAACACGACAATGACCAGAATTGCACCTTCGAGCAAATTCTTCTTCACGGTTTCAATCGTGGCATCAACTAATGTCGTACGGTTATATACTGCTTTGGCTTCAACACCTTCAGGTAAAGACTTTTGGACTTGCTGTAATTTTTGATCTACTGCATGAGCGACATTACGAGAGTTTTCTCCAATCAGCATAAAAGCTGTACCCAGCACGATTTCCTGGCCATCTTTTGTTGCAGCACCTGTACGGAGTTCATGTCCAATAGAAATCTTAGCTACATCTTTTAAACGCAAAATATAACCATTGCTTGTGGTGATCGGAATATTCTGAATTTGTTCAATCGAACTGATTTGAGAATCAGAACGTATCAAGTACTGCTCACCATTCTTCTCAATATAGCCTGAACCTTTATTCATGCTATTTTTAGAAATAGCATCCAAAATAGTCTTTTGATCTAGACCAATACTTCGTAAATACGCATAGTCGGGCTGTACAACAAATTGTTTTAAATAGCCACCAATCGTATTGATTTCATTCACACCTTCGACATTTCGAAGCTGAGGCTTGATCACCCAATCCTGAAGTGTTCGCAATTCAGTCGGTGAAAGTGGAGTCGGGTTGTTTTTTGCATTTTCCACCGTGTACATGAAGATTTCGCCAAGTCCTGTAGAAACAGGACCCATAGAAGTCGATATACCTCCTGGAAGACTTGGTGTAACCCCTTGCAACTTTTCATTCACTAGCTGACGGGCAAAGTAAATGTCCGTGCCTTCCTTAAAAATCGCAGTCACTTGAGATAAGCCGTATCTGGATACTGATCGGGTATAGTCCAGATTAGGAATACCAGCCAAAGCCGTTTCAATGGGGTAGGTGACCTGGGATTCCATCTCGGTTGGAGATAAGCCCTGGGCCTCACTGTTAATTTGAACTTGTACGTTGGTAATATCGGGTACAGCATCAATTGGCAGTTTAAAATAGTTGTAAACGCCAAATGCCCCTATGAATAGGAAAATGATCAGTACCAGCCAACGATTCTTTATCGAGAGCTTTACAATTTGGTCAAACATAAACGCTACTCCTTAATGATCATGAGTAGCGCCAGATTTACCCAGCTCTGCTTTTAATAAATAAGAATTACCTGCTGCATAAATCTGCCCTGCTTTTAGACCAGATTTAACTTCAACAAAACCATTAAATTTATCGCCTAACTCTAGAGGACGTGCTTCAAAGTCATTCCCGACACGAATAAACACCACATCCCAATCACGGAAGTTTTGCAAAGCATCTTCACGGACAACCATCGGTTTCATGCTCTGGTTTTCAAAGATTTGTGCAGTGATTAACTGTCCTGAACGCCATCTGAACTGGTTGGGAATTTCAATAAAAACTTGCGCAGTTCGTGTTTTTGGATCAATCACGTCACTGATATATTTGATGCGCCCCAATGCTTCTTCTGTGCCTGTTTGAGTTTGAGGCTTAACAGTTACTTTATTATTTGGATTAATGGCATCCAGTTGATCCGCAGGCACATTAACCACAGCAAGTAACTGAGTTGTATTGGCAATTTTGAACAATGGAGATGATGGCGTTACATTAGAACCAACAGCACCAAGCACTTGTAGAATCGTACCTGACATTGCGGCTCTGACTTCAATTGTTCCATTACCTGCCCCCCCATAGGAACGGATTAAGCTATTCAGCTCATTGGCCCTAGTCTGAGCATTTTCAAATTCACGTTTGGCATTGATGTAGTCAATTTCAGGTGAAACTTTCTTTTGAAATAAAACTCGTTCCTGTTCCATCTTTTTACGGGCAAATTGTAAGGTATCCAATGCAAGCGTACGTTCCGCATTAAGACGGATTAACTCCTGACTTTGCACAGTCGCTAACAGATCCCCCTGATTCACTTTATCGCCAATTGAACGGTACGTTTTTATTAATGTTCCACTCGTTTTAGGTGTAATAAAGCCTTCAAAATTATCAGGAAATTTAAGTTCACCTTTGAGTTCGAGTGCATTTTCAAACATCATGGGTTCAACTTTTAAAAGTTCCAAACCACTGCTCTTGATACTGCTATCAAGCATAGTGACTCGTCCCTCTTTGGTATCCCATTTCCAAGTATGTTTTTTACCTTGATAATCAACATTGATCACCATCAAGAATGAATGTGGCTCATAGACAATTTCATTCCCAATCAGATAATCGCTTTCAGGCTTAAATGATATGGTTTGTTCTGCATCAAGACGCTGGATAAAAATATTGGCACTAATCTCTTCTGGTTTTAATGGCTTATCTTTAAAGTAGCCATACACCCGTAAATGAGGCTCTACCCCTTCCTCGAAGATTTTGACTTCAGCAGCAAAATCACCATCGCGATATAAACGGCCCCCATGCGGGCCTTTTTCATCTCCTGCTACAGCAACTTTTTCTTCAGTCACCTCATTATGACTTGAAGTTTCGGCTTTATTACCCGTTTTGTACCAAGCGATTGCACATAAAACGACTAATAAAGCGATAACACCTGTAGTAATTAAAGTATTGGTTGGTTTATTCATATTTTCAGGCCTTATTCTTGATCTAAATTGGTCACATAATTTCGTTCAACCTCTGCAATTTGATTTTGCAAAGCCAACCACAAATCGAATCGAGCGAGATGTTTATCCAACCAAATTTGCTTAATAGTATTGAATTCAAGTAAAGAAATTTTTCCTGCCTGATACCCCATTTCAGCAATTCTCAAACTTTCTTTGGTGGCAGGAAGTATGGACTGATCATAATTTTTGATCGAATCAATCAGGTTCGATACTTCAATAGACTTATTTTCTAATTCAATTTTGGAGTTACGGTTTACGAGAATAGAACGAGTTTCTGCATGTACTTGCTCCGCTTGTGCAAGTGCAATGCTCCCCTTATTTCGATTAAAAACAGATAGGGGAATAGATGTAGAAACTAAGAAAACTTGATCATTGGTCTCCTGATAGTTCCTTACCCCTAAACCCAGCGTAATATCTGGCACGGCTTCTTTTTTAGCTAATTCATACTGGGTTTTAGCCAGTTGAGTTTTAAGCAAGGCTTCTTGTTCAGATAAGCTCAGTTTATCCGCAAAGTTAATGCTTAAAGGAACTTCTATTGCTTGATCAGGTAATACAGATATGAATTTGGAACACAGATTTTTTTGAAATTGAACTTTCTTCACTTCGTTCTGATAACGTAGTTTTGATTCAGACGATAAAGCTGAACTCAATTGAACATCAGATGGAATTACTCTGCCAAACTTCAATTTTTCATTCAGAACATGGGCTTGTCTCGCGTTCATCTTGCTTTCGGTAGAATAAATTTCTACCCGTTTTGAAGCCGCATACCAATTTGACATACAAACACGGAAATCGGCTTTTAATTCAGCCTGACGCTTCAATGCCTCAAATTGGTTGTTATTGCCTTGAAAACCTGCCAACTGCCTACGCAAAGCGCGTTTATTATTGAGAGGAATATCCTGGGACAAACCAATCATAGTCGTTGGCCCATCAAGATCTTTAAGGTCTGAATTACCTAAATTGTCTAATTCAAGATTAAACGTAGGATTATTAAGTCTACCGGCATATTTCTGATTTATGGCATATGCGTGTTGAGACTGTTGCAAACTCTTCAAAATTGAATCGTTTGAAATTACCTGTTGTTGTAGCTGAACGTAATCAGATGCTGCAAATAATCGAGTCGTTGCTGCTACTAAACCACAGGCAAGAAATATCTGATATTTTTTAGACATGACTTTACCTATACAAAAAAATGGAAATTATTTTTTGTACAGAAAAATCAATTTCTTAGAACAATTAAACCTTTTGTAAATATATAGGAATTACAAAGATATTCTATCCTTTTCCTAAGTGCATAGGATCGAACGGGTCGTTCAAAAAGACTCAGGAAAAGCAGAATGAGCGGGAGGGAAAAACTCAAGAGAAAAACTGGATCAATGCTCATTTGGTCTTTAGCTTGAACCGGTGGAGTAGAATGATGAAAAGGTGATTCATCATAACTGGTCCAGTTGTGATTTTTAGTATCTTCTATAAAAACCTGCTCTTCATCATGGTGAATAAGCGACCATTGGCTGGAACTATCTGTTTCAACGGAGATATTCACATCGTGATGATGATCAAGATTTTTAGCTATAACGGGCGCCCACGAGTAAGCTCCCGTTGTTGTTATCGTAAACAAAAACAGGACAAACGCAAGAATAAGTTTTGAGAACTTATTATGTGGCATACTAAAAAATCATCTCGAGATTCGCAGAAAGCATACTGAATAGAACTTCAAAAGTAAATTGTTACCTAAGATAAAAAATATTTGTATTAGATCTTTTTCATAAATCATCTTTTACTAAGCTCTAAGTTATAGATTTGAATAACCATAGATTTTGTAGACACCATTTAGTTAAAGATAACTTGGAATATGAGCTTATTCAACATAATGGAGGTTATGCGAAATTAACATGTAAGCCCAAAATAGAAATGTCCGTTTTTAGAATATGCACTTTTGCAATTATAGAAGCGGACGGTTTGATATGTTGGTGTCTACAAAATCGGTGGCTATTCATGGTTTATTCTTGGCGGCATTGCCCACTCATACGTGTTCTTATGGCAAACTGCACAATTAAATAGCAAGCTAATTTGTTTCTGGTTAATAATAGATTGGGCAATAATTTGCTTAGCTAGCTGATGTTGCAAAGTTTCTAAATTGCAAAAGCTAGTCTTATGTCGAAAATGATTGATACGGACTTTCCCGAGCACTGTTACCAATTCGCCGCTGCATTCAGAATTCGGGCAGTAATAGCTCGGCTTTAGTCCTTTTTGTCGCCATTGAATAGCTTGGTCAATCGTAACCAATTGCCCTTGCTGATTAAGCGCAAACCCAAAGCAGTGCTGTTCCGTAAAATTCATTACACGCTCCTTACTGCCCAGCTCGCGGCAACCAATAATGCTTACCTTCATAATTAAGTCTTAGCATTTCATTATCTGGCTGACAGAAAACTGGTACATTGGCTAAGGCCTTTAAGCTGACTTCCTGATCGTGGAAATAGGCCATACCCAATTGCAACCAGCGCAGTTGGTCTTTTTTGCTTAAGGGGGTAGTCTGCCTAGCAAGCCCCATAATTTCCTGCTCCAGTTGCTGCCGCTTGGCACGTTTACGCCGCTTTAAATCTGGTACTTCACATTTAAGCTCCAGTTCCTGCGTCTGGTTCAAATAATTGATAAAACCGTAAAGGGCATTGCGCTGACCAGACTTGAGGGTCAAATAGTTATCTATTTGCGCTTGGCTTGGCGCCTGAGCGCCAATCAACCCAAACTGCTGATAAAGTCCCGCCACGGGTTGCAAAGCCAACCTGAGCGATTTAAGCGTGGTTCTGCCCGCGTTTATTTTCTTCACCAGAATTTCATAGTAGCGATCAACCTGCTCAGGCACTGCATCAAATTTACCTAAGAGATTTTGAATGCGTTCCTGCTCGGCAATATCATCTTTCACTTTTAGATTTATAGTGATTTGGCCTGTATCTATTAGCCACCGAAGTACAGTTAAATGACTGCGCAATCCCTCAGGCTTAAATTCATTAGCCAGTTTATCGTAATTAGGAATTTGCCCCCAAAGTGCATTACAGCGCTCAAAGAACTTAACAAAGTGTTGATGTTTTAGCGTGACTACTTGGTAATCTCGCTGCGCCACAAACCACTTAATAAAATCACCATATCCTTGTTTAACTCCATCCGATGCAAATTTATTCTGATTGATTTCTACTTCTCGTATCAAGCGTTGTTGCCAATAGCACGACCAGCAATGCTCACCACACCCAGCAGGCATCAACTTCTGACAAGACGGACAATTAATCTCACCTAACTCATGGCACTTGTGGCACAGCTTGCCTTGTGGGGTATCCACCAGTTTACGGTAGCGCCGACAGGCAGGACAGGTTTCACATACATGCTGCTGATAGCACGTACCACAGATAGGATGCTGATGCGGTAACTCTTGATAGCGCGATAAGCCTGTCTTTTTCTTGCCGCATTCAAAGCACTGCTGTGGGGCTTTAAAATGGCGCTGGTAGCAGCTCTGACAAGCCCTACCTTGTGGCGTATTCGCACTATGCTTCACTGCATCACACCCACAACGAATGCAAGGCTGATGACGGCGACAATCCAGACAGACGCTACTGTGTTCTTTTTTATGCAGACGCTTTATTTCACCACAACTACTACAAGGTTTTTTAGTAAACCATGTTCGATAACAGTTGGCACAGTATGTTTCTTGCTGATAGTAGCGCACGATTTTAACGTGCTGCTTATTACAATGATCACAATGGGTATGCAGCTTATTTTCTGATGAGGTTTTGTTCATAAAACTCCCTTATTTTTATCTTACGCTGTAACCGCGCCCATGATTGTTTTACTGCTTCAGAAGATTTGGGATTAATCGTTTGAATCTGTTTTTGGGGCGAGCGTTTAGTCTTTTGTGGTAACTGTAAAAATACGGGCATAAAAGCCGCTGGTACTTGGAATTCCTTGTGCCATTTAAAGCTATTCTGGCTAACTCCACATTCTGCACAGCCATCTAGCCATTGTTCTGGAGAGATTTCCAGTAGGTGGTAGACTCGTTTAAACAACTCAACTCGGTCATCAATGGACAGTAGGTCTAGCGCCAATCCCGTTGCACCAGTTTCAAGTATCTCATCGTCCAGTTTGAAACCAAAATAAGTCAACAGCAGCCCAAACATATGGTTAGGGCGTTTAATAGCACGGCGGATGAGTCTCACATAAAATAATACCAGATTAAACCACTCTCCAGCCGATACTTGCTGCTCAAGTATCCAGCCCTGCCTGACATTCCATACCTGCTCAGCCCATTGCTGAAAGTTATAAGCAAGTAAATGAACAATTTCAGATACTGCTGCAACTGCCAGCTTTTGCTCACAATAATGACAACGATTTAAGTAACGAGCTTGGGCTTGAAGCATTTGCGGCTGATAGGGCTGATCGCAGTAAATACACTGGCTTTGTAGTTTTAAGTAGTGTTCCGTACAGTACATCACCCAACTGTAACGCCAAGATAATTTTAAATAAGCATTTTTGCCTACCTCCAAACATTCAGGGCAATGCGGATAGCCAATTTGTGAGGTGCGGTTGCGCTTAGATAAGGGCTGTGTCCACGCTATTGGCGCAGCTTGTGTTTTGATTTCAGCTCCCAAATTATCGGCAAAAATTATTAAAGTGGCAGGCACATCAACTTCTGTGTCTATCCGCGCCATAATCTCTATATCATGCTGAATATCACTGTTTACCTGACTAAATCCTCTATCGACATCCTGTGTCCAGAGACGATAATCAGGCCAATAATACTGCGTAAACGTGAGCGGATCGCAGCCCTGATTTAAGCTGGCGCGCACCAGCCATGAGGTCATGCTTTCACCCTCATGATATGGTGTTGGTACAGTCAGTGGATTTATCCGATGACCTTGCGAATACCCTGTGTTGGTCTTAGCCACGACTTATCCTTGATAGCCTGCTCACTGATATGTTCAGTACCTGATTTAATCGCATCAATCGCGCACTCACTTAATAGACGTTTGACGTTGCCAATCCGCCCTTCGCTGATATTATGAATCAAATTAATCTTAGTTGTATCGGTTAAATTAGAGGGTTCTTTAAGTGGTAAAAACCGCTCAAAGCTGCCAACCATTCGCTTAAACTCACCATCATTATTCCATGTCGATAATTCAGCCACATCAAAACGACTGGCGTGCTGCGGATCAGTGTGCAATATCCTCACTGCATCTTTAGTTCCCGCAATAACCAATGGAATTTCAAGTTCATTACATAGGAATTTGAGACAATTCATGATTTGACGTTGCTGTCTGGCTGTACCAGTCAAAAAGGAATGAATTTCATCAATGATTAGTAGTTTGACCTGACATTCCTTAAACGCATGAATCATCTGGTAGCGCAGCATCGCAGTTGAGCCGCTACCCTTATACGGTAAAGCTAAATTTTCCAAAATACTGATATATAGCTCTTTTTCATTTGGTGATGGTGGGGCTTGTATCGAGATCACTGGCACAACCCAGCGAATATCATCTTCGATATAACTTTGCCCAAACTTTTTGACGAACTGCTTGATTACCGTAGTCTTGCCATTATTGGATTCACCCACCACGAGCAAATTGGGCATACGATGCTGCTTAGTGCGATTTAATAAACCCTGCATGAGATTAAGAAGTTGATTGGCTTTGGAATAACCAATCCAGCGTGGCTGGTCAATAAACGCAATCCGCTCACGATCAGGCAGTATGACGTTAGGCCGAAATTTTTCATGAATGTGGAGGTACGCTGCATCCTGCATTATTCAATATCCTCAAAATAGGTTGGCGCATCATTATCCAAAGCATGCTGCTGAGTCTGGCTGACTGGTTGAATTGTCATGTCACCCGACACTGCACAATCTTGCTCAGATATAAGTGCTGCTTGCTCGACAGGCTGATAAACATCTTGTGATTTAATATGCGTTTTACGGCGTTGCTCTTGTCGCCTTAGCGTCTTGGTATTTTTTTGTGATTCATCGACCAGTTTCTGCATATCTTCCCATGCTTGATAGATTAAACCCTCGCTCACAGTGCCATGCTTTGCTTTTACCATGCGATAAAGCTGGTTGTATTCCCATAAACTCATGACAGGTAAAGCTTGATTGGCATACGGGATTTTAAAATATTGGCGTAGAAAAGGATCAAAAAACCAGATAATGCTGATATCACGCGGGTCTTGCTTAAATAAAAATTTCTTTTTCTGCTTATCTTCACTGATATTAATCAGACTGTTCAAGCAAGGGTCATAATAGTGAATCCCATTGATCGTGACCCCTGTATGCTGAATAGTACGCTCAAAGCTAGGCATGAAATCTAAAGTTAGAGTTTGTGCATCAGCAGGGATTACTGGTAAACCGCTCCCAGCTTCAACTCCATCACCAAATATACCGATACGCCACTGGTCATTAGGTGTACGTCCAATGCCAGAGTGAATAGATTGGTGATAAATTCGGGTCACGTAGTTTAAAAACCAGCGCTCAAATTCATCTAATGTAAGTGCCGCATTTTTTTCAGCATCATAGCCATCGCGCTGCTTAATATTTGAAAAAGTCGTGCCAGGCAATTCATGCACCTTGTGCATGATATTGCCGATTAGCCGCTCAATGTGACCACCATATTCAGGACGGGCCAATGGTCGAAATTCAATGCCAATACCATGCAGCGCACAAGACTTCCTAAGACTCTCTGCTCTAAAATCAGAACCATTATCCACATGAATTTTTTGTGGTATACCAAAGACATCCCAACTGACATCAGTCAAACCATGCTTGATTAAAAGTTCTTGTTTAGGCAGGATACTGCGCGATAGACACATAGCCACGGATGTCACAGACGGCGCATCTAGTGAAATATAATAGCCCGTAATCATGCGGCTATAGATATCAATAGCAACTGTGATAAATGGTCGGCCTATCGGCTTACGATGCTTATCATCTACTAAAATAATATCAGCGGGAGTATGGTCAATCTGAATGACTGCCATCGGATAGTCTACCTGCGGAAACTGCCCGACTTTCGGTGTAAATTTATTTTTGGCGCGCTCTCGATACCCTCTTTTTTTCAAATGATCTTTCTCAGGTATCCTTTCAATTTGATAGCGAATGGCATTTTTGCTTGGTTTATCCCAACCCATCTGATGACAGCGTTTAAAAACTTCACGGATTGTTGCTTCAACCGTTGGGCGCTGAATGCTTAAATAATATTCCTGAATAACCGTATCAATTAACTCTCGGATATGGTCATGTAAACGTCTATTGCCTGAAACCCATCCGCGCTTTTTATCTAATAGGGACGCAATAGAATAAGTGCTGGTGTAGGCATTCATCCAACGCATTAATGTTCGGGTTGACACACCACATTCACTCGCCCATTTTTCAATTTCACCTGACCACGAATTAATACGGATGTCCGAATCACCCATGAGGGGTTTAATCGCCATATAACGCTTTTGTGCTTTTTCCCAATCCATATCGCTAATTTCATCGGCATGAACTTGAACACTAGCACCTTGCTTACTACGCACATTATTAAAATCATGCACGCTCAAGATTTCATTGCGCAGTGTCTTTAGATTCTTAAATGTTGCTTGATTGGAATCTATCAAATGCAACAATTGATACTCATGATCTGTATTCTTGTGGCGATAAATACCGCCAGTCGTCAGGTGAACGGCTTCGCGCCAAATGCCAAAGCCTGTTTTAGTCGGTTCATCTTGAATATCACTATCAGCCTGATCATTATTTGGTAGGTTCATGCCATACCTCCGTTGCTTCATTTTTAATATCCGACCACACATCAAAGCCAATCTTTTGCCTTGCCATTAAATGCCAAATGATCTGATGCCCTCGTGGTCGATAGATGTATCCCTTAAAGAACCGTTCCAACAAATACTCAACTGTGGTATTCCCCATAAGTTCGATCTGTTGCAAGATAGCCGCCACTTCGCGCTCGTCTACTGCGAGATTTTTATATCGTGCTAAAAATTGGATATTCTCCAATGCTAAATGGCGAATGCGTCCCTCGTCATAGATAGCAAAGCGAAAATCACGTTCTTTGCACCATTGCATTGCTGCTTTCCATTTGATTGACCAATCACGCCAGTGTTTTTTCCATTCTTCTTGAGGCTTAACTTCAACCAGCATAGAGCGATCATCATAGCCGCTGATACCGCGATGCATTTTGACCTGTACAAAGAAATCTGGAGTGTAATGATATGTCCTACCATTTTTTCTAAATGGAATCACAATAGGTTGGGCTACGATATCAATCACATCCTTTCTAAACGACTGATAGACTAAAAAATCGCGCTCCAGCGTAGACTCATACGGAACAGCTTCACCACGAAAACTAATTTGCCCTGAAACACTTCTCCATGTGGGGTTTATTTTTCTTTCTTGTTTTAGCATATGTTGACACCTATTTCGGGTAAATTCCAATTCAATGACATCTATTTAGGTAAATTATGACATTAATTTAGGGTAAAATAGCTCTAATAGTCAATAGAATTGAAAGTATTTTGACATTTATTTAGGTAAATGACAGTGGTTCTCAACCCAAACCCGGCGAAATCACCTTAGCGCATTTGGGTGTTTTATTTTTGGATGAATTGCCCGAATTTGATCGTAAGGTACTTGAGGTACTGCGCCAACCACTGGAGTCCAAAGAAATTGTGATTTCACGCGCGGCACGACAAATGACTTTTCCTGCAAGTTTTCAGTTTATAGCCGCAATGAACCCTTGCCCTTGTGGTTATGCCTTTAATCAGGATAGTCGTTGCCAATGTTCGCCTGACAGCATTCAACGTTATCAAAATCGGATTTCAGGGCCTTTGTTAGACCGCATTGATTTGCACATTGATGTGCCACCCTTACAGGCACAAGAATTACAGGATCGTACCCCAACCGAAAACTCTGACACGGTACGACAACGCGTTATCCATGCTTATGACAAACAGATCCAAAGACAACATTGTTTAAATCAGGCGCTCTCTCCAAAATTATTGGAACAGCATGCCTTATTAGATGACAGCTCGACAAAAATTATTGAAATAGCACAACAGCGGCTCAACCTTTCTGCTCGTGCCTATCATCGGGTGTTAAGAGTGGCTCGAACGATTGCAGATCTAGCCGAAAGTGAATTCATCAGTAGCAGCCATATTACTGAAGCCTTGTCCTATCGCGGTCAGCAAAGCTAAAAAAGCGACCTCACGGTCGCTTTTTTATAGATCAGACTCAATTAGAAGGCATAACCTAAAGCTAATACCACTTTATTCTTTTGTTTAGTTTCATCACGGGTATAGCCGCCAAAAATATAATCCAGACTCCACGTTGCGCCTGTATTACCCAAAGGATGTGATAAACCCAACGTTGCATGACGGAAAGCAAAATCTGTTTTGGTTACATCGCCAGCTTTGGCCTGATAAGCCAGATACTCGTCGTCATCGCCATAATAATAGGCTGCAACTTGTGCTTTCCCCGTAAAGCCCCCTGCAAGTTTTGGCGCATAGGTCGCCAAGAAATAGGTATCGCCCTTGTTTCCAAAAGTCACATTATTCAATAAAGTCTGTGCGGTAATGCTGAAATCTTTATAACTTAGCCCCAAGATGGTTTCATAACCTGTCGATTCCCAACCTGGATAATAGTAATAAACCGTTCCCCCAATTTGATAACCAATATCCTCGGTAATTTTGCCTTTATAGCCCGCGTAAAAATCGTTTTCGAAGGATTTTTTCTCTTCCTTCACATCGGTTGGTGAAGTATTAAAATCAGCATAGGCAGCGGTTAAAGTCGAAAACCAATAACCCAAATAAAATCCACTGTCATGTGTATAATCCAGCCCCCCTTGCACTGCTGGTGTATCACTTTCCGGTGAGTTGGTCATCCCACGTAAATTGTAGCTTGATACAACATTCACATTACCTGTAATCGTTCCTGGGAATGGCAGTTTTGTTTCTTCAGCCAAACTCAAAGTTGATGTTGCAGTCATCATTCCCAATACAGCAGCCTTGCATGCAAATTTCATCATATTGGTCTCCCCCTATATTTTAGATACTCAATTGATTTTTAAGCTTTAAATTGCATCACAAGCTAATTAGCAATTGCTGTGCCAAATCACAAAAACAAAAAAAAGACAAATAAAATCAAACACTAATAAAAATCAACTCAATATTTTCTAAGTTCTAAGACAAAGTATTTCTAATCATGCAACTGAAATGAGCGACTGCTACCCTTCATAGCGCATAAAAAGCACCTTTTTAGCCAAGCTAATAATTTTTATTCATTCAAAACTTTAGTTCCTGAACAGCATAAAAAAACAGCAAATTCAAAAGAAACGCTGTTTAATAATCATCATCCAACAAGATTCGCATGCTGTTCCTTAAAAAGTGCGGACAACATAAAAATTTTCAGACTGGCTGATATGATGATTAATGAAACCGTCTTGCTGACTTTAGGGTTCTTTGCTTTCTGTGGTGGTCTGATTGATGCTGCAGTTGGCGGTGGCGGTTTAGTACAAATACCTGCCTTACTACATGCTTTGCCACAACACAGTATCGCGACCGTTTTGGGTACAAATAAGTTAGCTGTTTGGGCTGGAACAGCATCTTCTATTTTTAAATTTGTTCATAAAATCAAGTTTGTGTGGAAGCTTCTGATTCCCACAATGCTTGCAGCATTTATATTTGCATTTATTGGTGCAATGACCACTGCCTACATTCCAAAGCAATTGATGACATATGTCATTTTTTGTTTACTCATCATCATGGCTGTCTATACGTTTTTGAAGAAGGATTTAGGTGCACGAAGTACTTATCTCAAATGTGGGCATAAAGAAATCTTCCTTGGAGTCCTTTTTGGCGGCTTGATTGGCTTTTATGATGGTGTTTTTGGGCCGGGTAGCGGAAGTTTTCTACTCTTTCTGTTTGTAAAAGTTTTCGGTTTTGATTTCCTCAATGCTTCAGCATCGGCAAAGGTTATTAACCTTGGGACATTTAGCGCAGCACTTTTGTTTTTTATACCTACAGGGCATGTATTGTGGGAAATTGGATTAACGATCGCCGTCTGTAATATTATGGGTTCTTTAGTGGGTGTTTTTCTGGCATTACGATATGGCAGTCAGTTTATTAGATTATTTTTTCTGATCCTTTTGGTCTTTCTGATTATCAGAATGGGGTTCTCTATATTTTAAGCAGGCTTAATATCTCGGTGCCTGAATCAATAAAAAGCCAGCAACAGTGCTAGCTTTTTATTTACTCAAAGAAACTTAGAATGCTTTAGTCAATGTAAACACAGCACCTGTCTCAACGCCACGCTTATAAGGTTGAGTCTGCGCATCGATATTGGTACCTACCGCTGCGAGTTCAGCCGTTAAACCCGATACTGATTTAACGCTATAAGTCACACCTGCTTTCCAGTCGACATAATTATCTTTAGCATCTTTTTGACCAAAAGCTTCATCAAGATCTACTTTGGTATAGCCAATGCTTGCAACACCACCGAAACCGGTATCAGCGAAAGGAACATTATAAGTAGCGTTTACATACCAGCCATTCTCATCTGTACCTGCAAAATCATTGGTATAGTTCAAACTACCCAATAAGCTGTCGCCAGATGCCAAGACATTTTTAAAGCCTAATTTTGCATATAATTCTAACCAGTTCAGATCAGATGCACTTGGATAGCCGTAGTACCATAAACCCACATCTAAAGTCGGTTTACCCGCAAATGGAAGTTCAGTCGCATAGCCCACATATGGATCTAACTCCAAATGTGGATCTGGAGCACCAAAATTAACATTTGAACCCCACACACCGGCATATAAACCAGATGAATGTGTCAATGTAAAACCACCTTGCACCGCAGGATCACTTTCAGTTTGAGTAATACCACGATAACGATAATCTGTCGTTAAAGCAGCGGTTCCAGAAAAGCTAAGGCCGTATTGAGATAATGTATTTGTTTCTTCCGCCATAGCAAAAGTCGAAGTCACTGCACAAATACTCAACGCGATTGCTTTACATGCAAATTTCATCATATTGATCTCCCCCATGATGGATATTCGACTGATTTATGTTTTAAATTGCATCGAAAAGTAATTAGCAATTGCTGTGCCAACTCTATCAAAACTGCGTTAAATCTCGATTTTGTCCCATAAAAGTGCTGAGCGTCGGTCATCTGTGCCTTGGAATTGATCTTTATCAAAAACAGATCTGTTTTTTTGAACTATTTGGAAGCATCATAAAAATAAAGGCTATTTACTGCACAAAAAAGAGGCATATCTGCAAAGGAAAAAATCAACACAGCGTTTAAAAGATAAGCATCGTGTAGAAAAAGCAAGCAGTGTTCCATAAAAGTGCATCGGTAAAAAACTTAAATTCGCCTGAACATCTGTAACTTTTGGATTGATGAGTCACTGTCATTCGTCGGGATGGTATTTTTTGCAAACCGATACGCTTATTTTTTAAACAAAGAAAAAATAACTCATTAAATAAAAAGAAAAAATAATGCAATAAATCACATATTTTTATAAAAATAAATCAAAAAATATACAGCCTATTTTACAACCAAATTAAATTAAATTAAATTAAATTAAATATAAAAATCATTATTTTAAATTTAATTTAACGGTTTTTTAAACAGGAAACAAATCATAAAATTATATAAGTATTTTATTTAATATTAATTAAATTATTTTAATAAAAATCTATCTTTTTTATGCATAACTTATACAATTGGTCAAAATTTCGGTTCTATCCCAAATTTATTTTTTTAATGAGGCGAGCTATGCCAAAGGCAAATAAACTTACTTTAGCGGTTTTGATTAATGCCGCGTTAATTACCTCAACATATGCAAGCGAACAAAGCGAAGCAAAAGGACTTGTTGAAGATGCCAAAGGGGATATTTTATTCCGTACTGGTTATTTAAATCGTGACAAAAAGAATGGTGTCAAAGACACGAGCTCATATGCTCAGACGGCAATGGTGAAACTGGAAACTGGTTTTACTCAAGGTTTAGTTGGCTTTGGTGCGGGTGTTATTGGTGACGGCTCTTTTAAATTAGGCTCAAACAACAATTCTGGTAACGGTATGATTCCGAAACGTCCAGATGGTTCGGCTTATGATCACTGGGCACGTGGTGGCGGTTTTGTTAAAGCCCGTATCTCGAATACGACGGTCACTTACGGTACACAAATTTTAGATCTACCTGTCTTGGCAAGTAATACCACGCGTTTGGTTCCTGAATACTTTGAAGGTGTTTTGGCAACAAGCCGTGAAATTAATGGCTTAGAATTAACGGCAGGTAAATTCACCAAGGATCAGTACTCTGATCAAATCAATCGCGATGGCCGAAAGCTTGATAGTGCTGTAGTTTGGGGTGCGAAATACAAATTTGATGACAACTTAAATGCAGCTTATTTCGGCTTAGACAGCAAAGATAAGTTGGATCGTCATTATATCAATGTGAACTATAAGCAGCCATTAGATAAAAACAGTGGTTTGACTTATGACTTAAGCGCATACCACACCAAGTGGGATGAAAAAGGCAGTACTTATTCAAGTACAACTGATGATTTGTCTAATCGTAAGAACACCATTTGGGCACTTTCTAGCACCTATAACACAGGTCCGCATAGTGTGATGTTGGCTTACCAACAAAACAATGGCAATACTGGTTATGATTATGGTGAGAATGCTGATGGTGCACAAAGTATCTATTTGCCAAACTCTTACTTGTCTGACTTCATTGGTAACAGTGAAAAATCTGCGCAACTTCAATATAACGTAGACTTTGGTGGTTATGGTGTTCCTGGTTTAAGCTGGACGACTGCATATGTTTACGGTTGGGACATTAAAGTTAAGAACTTGACTGACAATGCCAAAGAACGTGAGTTCTTTAACCAAGTGAAATACACTGTTCAATCTGGTTTTGCTAAAGATGCAAGCTTACGCTTACGTCACTCATACTATCGTGCGAGTGATGACTACCAAACAAATGCCTACATTGGTGATACCAACGAATGGCGTATCTGGCTTGATATCCCTGTGAAATTATTCTAATTCACAGTTGATCAAGCAATAAAAAAACTCCATTCAAATGAATGGAGTTTTTTTATGACCAAGCTTTAAAAGCTAAAGCTTGGTCAAGCATTCAAAGTTACTTTTTAGCAGCTTCGATTGCTTTAAGTACTTCAGCTTTCGCAACGTCAGCACCTTCCCAACCACTGATTTTTACCCACTTACCAGGCTCTAAATCTTTGTAGTGAGCAAAGAAATGCTCAACTTGGCTGATCAATAACGGCGGAAGATCTGTATATTCTTGAACATCTTTATACAATGGAGATAATTTATCGTGTGGCACAGCGATTAATTTCGCATCGATACCACCATCATCTTCCATTTTTAATTTGCCCACTGGGCGACAACGAATCACAGAACCAGCAGCAACAGGATGTGGAGTTACAACAAGTACGTCTAATGGGTCACCATCTTCAGACAATGTATTTGGTACATAACCGTAGTTTGCTGGGTAGAACATTGCTGTACCCATAAAACGGTCTACAAATAACGCATCTGAATCTTTATCGATTTCATATTTGATTGGCGCTGCATTTGCAGGAATTTCGATGATGACATAAATGTCATTAGGTGCGTCTTTACCCGCAGGAATATTGCTATAACTCATATCAACACTCGTTTAATATTGTGAAGTCAGATGTAAATCGGACAGATTATAACGTGAATACAATGAAAATGATGCTAGATATGCAAACAGCTGGAGAATTTTCTATCCAGCTGCGCTTAAGTCATTTTGATGGTAATCACGAACAGTAAAATTGGACAAAGCAGAGAGAAAAACCAAATGATTGAACGTAAAGTTGCCAAATTGGCTAGATAACAGATGCCATAAATCACACGGAATACGATATAAGCCCACCCCAGCGTAAGAATAAAGCGTTCTGGCACGACCATATATTCTGCCATCAAAATCGCAGCAATAAACAAAGGTAAACTTTCAAAGCTATTTTGTTGCACAGCATTGGCTCGTGCAGACAAGCCAGTGGTTTTGGCTAAAAACTCACGCGGGTTTTGATTATCTTTTGCTTGAAAACCACCTTTTGATTTTGCAATCAAGGTAAACACATACGGCAACAAACATGCGACTATAATCATCAATATAATGCCGCTAATACCTTGCATGCTGACATCCATCATTTGAAGTTCTTCTGATCATGCTATCATAATCTATAATTTATTGAACTTTCATTTGTGCTTGTTCTACAAGCGTTTCTTTTACACCACGTTTTTGTGTAAAAGTTGTGTTTTTTCATACAGTTTTAAGGTCAAACTATGCAGCAGCAAGATCAAAAAGAAATGTTTGATGTTTTGGCGCAGCAACGACAACATCAACTCTTAGTTGATCGTGTGCTGAAGGTTGTGCTCCCAATCATGGCATTTCTACTCAGTGTGATTTGCGCCAATCTAAATTGGCAGTCAACTTTGGGCACATTTGTAATTCTAACAGTTGCCTTTTATGCCGTTGGCATTTACCGATTGACCCTGTGGCACTGGCTAGCAGTGATTGTGCTGTATGCTATTGCTGATAATTATTTTAGCTTTAATGGTATTGATCCAACGCGTTTACGTTTCCAACTCGCAACGATGGTGGTGTTTGTCTGTATTGTCGGAATCGGACGTCCTTATATCGACCGTTGGTTAATGAAATCAAATAGCAATAAATAAATCCAAATAAAAAAGCGCCGCAATTGCGGCGCCTTTCCAGTACCTCCCTTTTTTAAAGGGAGGTTAGGTGGGATTCTTAAGCGGGTTTACGTAAATCTTTACGTAAGATTTTACCTACGTTAGATTTCGGTAATTCTTCCATAAACTCAACATAACGTGGGCACTTGTAGCCTGTTAGGTTTTGTTTTGCATAAGCAATAATTTCTTCAGTGGTTAAAGATGGATCTTTTTTCACGATGAATAATTTTGGCACTTCACCTGATTTTTCATCTGGAACGCCAATCGCAGCCACTTCCAATACTTTTGGATGTTTGGCAATGACTTCTTCAATTTCACTTGGATAAACGTTAAAACCAGACACCAAGATCATGTCTTTCTTACGGTCAACAATCTTCACATAACCACGTGAATCCATCACACCAATATCACCCGTACGGAAGAAATTGTCAGCAGTCATCACTTTGGCAGTTTCATCTGCACGGTTCCAATAGCCTTTCATTACTTGAGGGCCACGGATCGAGATTTCACCTTGTTCACCCAGTGCAACTTCTTTACCGTCATCATCCAAAATTGCAACTTCTGTTAATGGCAATGGAATACCAATCGTGCCACTGAATTCAGTTGTAGCAGGTGGGTTTGCTGTTGCAACAGGTGAAGTCTCAGATAAACCATAACCTTCGATAATAGTTGTACCAGTGATCTTTTTCCATGCTGCCGCAGTTGAAGGTAATACCGCCATACCACCGCCCATTGCCATCTTCAGATTGCTATGGTCAAGTTGTTTGAACTCTTCATTGTTCACTAAAGCATTAAACAATGTGTTTACTGCTGGGAAGAATGATGGTTGGTATTTACGTAATTCGCCAACCACTGCTGGCAAGTCACGTGGGTTTGGAATCAGGATATTCGCTTGGCCTTTGTACATACCGTAAAGCGCACATACCATGAACGCAAAGATATGATAAAGCGGCAATGCACAAACAATGCGATCACCTTTCGCGCTGTCAGAAGCACCAAACTTGCTTGAGAAAATTGCTTCACACTGAAGTAAGTTTGCCACAAGGTTACGATGCGTCAATTCAGCACCTTTAGAAACACCTGTTGTACCACCCGTGTATTGGAGTACCGCAGTATCACTTAAGGTTAAACTTGGACGCTTATAGTTGCTTGGATTGGCTTTGTTTAATGCAGCATTAAATTTGGTATGCTCAGGGATATTCCACGCTGGAATTTGCTTACGCACTTTACGTAAAACAAAGTTGACCAAAGTACCTTTTAATGTACCCAACATATCACCCACAGAAGCTACCACAACATGCTTCACAGGTGTTTTACCAATAATGCTTTGATAAACGCTGGCAAAGTTTTCAATGATCACCAACACTTCAGCACCAGAGTCATTCAATTGATGCTCGAGTTCACGCGCTGTGTACAGTGGATTCACGTTTACAAGCACTAAACCTGCACGGAATACACCTAAAGCAACCACTGGGTATTGGAAAACGTTCGGCATCATTACCGCAACACGTGATCCTTTAGCTAAACCTAAGCTTTGTAGATAAGCAGCGAATTTACGGCTAGCGACTTCTAATTCATTAAACGTTAAAACTTTATCCATGAAGATAAAGGCATCACGTGAACCAAATTTTTGGAAATTGCGTTCAAAAATATCAACAAGTGAGGTGTTTTCAGCAGGCAGTTCAACTGTTTCTGGAATTCCTGTCTTTTGGTATTCAGCAAACCAAATCTTTTCCATAATGCCATTATCTCCGAGTGGTAATCCTTAAAAATGTAACAACGTTACGTCCATGACAAAACATTTTTTTTAACTTTTTGAATTGCCCTGTCAATCTATTCAAACAATATGAATACATTGTCATATATAACGTATTTGTATCACAGAATACTAGCCTTATCTCTGAATGAAGAGTCTATTTGCTTTTTGATATCCGCGTGGTAAAAGTTGCCCCTTTGTTGCTCTTTTTCCTAGATATTTTTGGAGATCGTCCCCTTTCAGTTTGAGATGCTGTTGTCCTGCAGCGACTTGGATTATTTCATCTAAACTCAGGGTTGTCATGGATAAAATTTGCTCTTTTTCATCAAGTTGTATCAACTTGTTACCTTTACCTTTATTCAGAACAGGAAGTTCTGCTAAATCAATAATCAGTAAGCGTCCTGATGAGCTGAGAATTGCAACGTGGGTTGCTTGCTGAATTGGCAGCAATGGCAAAGCCGTTCCCTTATCTGCAACCGTCAAGAACGCCTTACCGGCTTTGGCATTGGTATCCAATTGCGCAGCTTGGGTTTTAAAACCATAACCTTTAGAACTGACTGCAAGTAACTCACTATTATCGTCATCAATAAAGACTTGGATAAATGAAACCCCACTGGCTGGAGACAGTTTTGAACTGAGCGGTTCTCCTAAACCACGCGCCGACGGTAAGCTGCTAATTGGCAAGGCATAACTACGCCCTGTTTCATCCAAGAAGTACACCCGCTGATTGGTTTTACCTACCGCATGACTTAAGTACTGGTCCCCCGCTCGGAAGTTGAGATTAGCGGCATCTACTTCCGCACCTTTGGCAGCGCGGACCCAACCTGCTTCTGACAACACCACGGTCACCGCTTCGGCTGGCATTAAATCTTGTTCTTTGATCTGTACCGCGTCTGCACGAGCAACGATTGGTGAACGGCGATCATCACCAAATTTTTTCGCGTCTTCTTTTAACTCACCGATAATAAGATTTTTCAATGATTCTGGATTTGCCAATTGCTCACGAATAATGGCGGCTTTAGCTTCCAGTTCTTCTTGCTCACGGCGAATTTCCATTTCTTCAAGTTTGGCTAAATGGCGGAGCTTGAGTTCTAAAATGGCTTCAGCTTGAATTTCATCAATGCCAAAATGCTGCATCAATACAGGTTTTGGCTGGTCTTCTTCACGAATAATCCGAATCACGGTATCAATATCCAAGTAGGCAATTAAAAGACCTGCCAAGATATGTAAACGCTTTTCAATTTTGGTTAAATGATATTGCAAACGACGGGTCACGGTTTGCTTACGAATCTCAATCCACTCTAACAAGATTCGGCGAATCGATTTCACTTGTGGTCGGCCGTCGGCCCCAATCATGTTCAAATTGACACGATAGCTTGACTCTAAATCCGTAGTGGCAAATAAGTGACTCATCACCGTTTCTGCATCAACACGATTGGAACGCAGCACGATCACCAAACGGGTTGGATTGCGATGATCAGATTCATCACGAATATCGGCAACCAGTGGCAACTTCTTGGCAATCATTTGATCGGCAATTTGAGTCACAACCTTTGAACCAGAAACCTGATAGGGCAATTCGCTAATCACGATTTCATTTTTCTCGACCGTATACACCGCTCGAACACGATAACTACCACGACCTGTGGTTTGAATTTTCAGTAATTCTTCAGGCGGAGTAATAATTTCTGCTTTGGTCGGTAAATCTGGTGCAGGAATATATTCTGCTAATTTTTCATCGGTGGTTTCAGGGTTACGAATCAGCGCAATCGTGCCTTTCACCACTTCACGCAAGTTATGTGGCGGGATATCGGTTGCCATCCCAACAGCAATCCCCGTGGTACCATTCAATAAAATATTGGGAATACGTGCAGGTAAGGTGATTGGTTCTTTCATCGAACCATCAAAGTTATCCTGCCATTCACTGGTGCCCTGTCCAAGCTCACTCAGCAATAACTCACTATAAGCCGAAAGTTTAGCTTCGGTATAACGCATTGCCGCGAATGATTTTGGGTCATCAGGTGAACCCCAGTTGCCTTGACCTTCAACCAATGGGTAACGATAGCTAAATGGCTGTGCCATCAACACCATTGCTTCGTAACAGGCTGAGTCACCATGTGGATGGTATTTACCGAGTACGTCACCCACGGTACGTGCCGATTTTTTCGGTTTGCCTGTCGATTTCAAGCCGAGCTCGCTCATCGCATAGACAATACGGCGCTGTACAGGCTTTAAACCATCACTGATATGGGGCAATGCACGATCCATAATCACGTACATGGCATAGTTCAAGTAAGCCTGTTCAGTGAATTCGGCTACGGAACGGTTTTCTGTTGCATGATGTGCAAGGCTGGTCATTTCAGCGAGTCATCCAAAATCATTTATTATCGTCAATGCTTTGTATGCTATGTGGATGAAGGCGTTGTGACAAGCCCTTGTTGTTGTTTAAACGTCAAATGGTGTCTTGTTCGAAGAATTTGTAATTGGATAAGGTTCTAAACAGAAGATTTTTACTTATCTAATCTGAGACTTTCTCTAAGTAATGCCATTTTATTTTTATCAATATTTAAAATTTGCAAAGAAACAAATTCATCATGATCATTAAAGCCCAAACTAAAATGGTACCCTTGAAAAGATTCAATTGTATTCTCTTTAATAGATGAAAATGCCAGTTCAATGTAATCCAGCCCAATCAGCAATTGAAAATCTGTGTCAAATGCATCTTTAAACTGACTGGAAAAATCGTTCATATCTATCACCCAAGACGAAACATCAAAGACAGGGAGCAATGTTTTTTTCAAAGCTACAGATGCCGGTGATTTTATCGTTTGAATAATCATCTGTGGATCATAAGTAATAAGTTTGATCGTTGATAATTCACCTGTTTTTAAAAGCCCTATTTCAATTAAAGATGTAGAACAATTACCAGCTCTCCAATACAAATCTGGAGATTTCTCATTCAAATAAATAGCAAAGGGGATATAACCATCAATCTCAATTGAATGACAAGAAAAGGGACTTATATTAATTCTTTTTAACATCTAAGACTTCATAAACCAGAGTTAATGAGATGTATTATAAATTGCCATAAACTACAATATATTTAGCACGCTTTAACTGGTCACTCCACCAACTAATTAAAGCTTTTAAAAATTTTTCTATCGCTAAATTATTTGCAGGAATTTTTAGCATCTCATTCAAGATAACGGTACATGTATGATGATCTAGGTAGTTGTATCCACATACATCAAAATTGTCTCCCGACAAAGTATTGCCCAATTGGTCTACAGAACAAGCGACTCTAAAAGCATCTAAAATATAATCAAAATCCTGCACTGGAATAAAAATATCATTTGAACTGGTTTTATGACTTTCAGATTCAGCCCAAAGAATAAAACCTATTTCATTCTTGATTTTTTGTTGATTTTCACGTGTTGTAAGGAGCATAACTAGTGACTGGATTTTTTTAATCGCCTTTTCAACATCGAAATTACAACATTGATAGATATCTTGGGCGACCGAGATTTGACATTCAGTTGCTTGAATCACTTTTTCAATATTATCTGTATGGAAATTAATTATTGCGGCAGACACATCATTTTGGTTTTCTTTTAAAAGTTTTATCGCGTGTTTAAGTGGGATAGAGAGTTCTTTTCTTATCTGCTCAATTTTCTCTCTATCCATTTTAGTCTCAATGCTCATCTGTGGAGGAAGCAGACTCGGCATCATCTTCTTTATAGATAAATTTCGGCATTTCCAGACCAAAATAAATCGCGATTAAACGTAAAGTAAAGCCAAAGACCAAAGTAAAAATCACAGTGAGATCGTGTGGCAAACCAACTTCCAAGCACACCCAATAACAAATTACCGCAACAAAGGAAATACTGGCATATAACTCACGACGGAACACCAACGGTACGTCATTACACAGAATATCGCGCAGAATACCACCCGAAACGCCTGTTAACACCCCTGCCACCGCAGATACCACAAAACCATGCCCCATGGATAACGCAATTTGACAACCAATGATGGTAAAACCAATGAGCCCTAGAGCATCCAGCACCAAGAAGATGTTACGCAGATGGCGCATCCACTTGGCAATAATAATAGTGACAAAGGCAGCAATACAGGTCAGCACCAAATATTCAGGATGTTTCACCCACGTGAGCGGATAATGCCCGAGCAGTACATCACGCACTGAGCCGCCACCCAATGCCGTGACACAGGCAATCAGTACCACACCAAACCAGTCCATACTGCGTCGACCTGCGGATAATGCACCTGTCATCGCTTCCGCAGTAATGGCAATAATATAAATTACGGTGAGTAACATCTGCCTACATCCCTAAATCAGGCGTAAAAGTGTGCGCTATTCTAAGACAAACTTAGATGAATTGCGCACAACATTGTTTAAATTTTTTCCCCGAGCCACAAATACAGGGCTGTTTCATGGTGATTTGCAGATCCAGAGTCGGGTCAAGAAAATACCACTGCTGTTGATGCAATACAAAATGTGAAATTTCATGATGAATATGGGCCTGCATGCCATCATGATAATGTGCCTTAAATTCAACCAGTGCATGGGTTTTATCTAGCTTGGGCTGATGTTGCACGACTTCCAGTTTGAGCCATTGGTTCGATTGACTCCAGTCTGCAATCGCTGCCCGATCTAAAGCCAGTTGTTGCCCCAAGGCTGTCGTTTGCAAAATATAGTCAATCTGCTGCAAGGCAAAAGCACTATAACGCGAGCGCATCAATTGCTCTGCAGTTTGAGCGATCTGCTGTTTTAAGTGCAAAGGCTGACAGCACGCAGCATATTGTCCCTGCCCACATGGACAATTTTGTGATGATGTCATTTCCGATTCTCAAATAAAAATAGCCCTGAGAAAAACCTTGTACCACAAGGCCAAACTCAAAGGCTATTTGCTAAAACTTAATTATTTCTCGGTCGTCTTCTCTTTCGCAATAATGCGCACTTTTTCAATCTTGTGCCCATCCATTGTCACCACCTCAAAACGATAACCATCCACCTCAATCATGTCACCATTTTCAGGTAAACGACCAAGATGGAATAAGATATAGCCCGACAAAGTGGAGTATTCTTCGCTTTCATCGACCAAATCCTTGCCCAACAACAAAGAAACGTGACGTATGTCGGTTGAACCTTCTAACAACATCGAACCATCATCTAGACTTTCCGCAGTTGCTTCCAATTCATCTTCATCAGGGAACTCACCCGCAATTGCTTCCAGCATATCAATTGGTGTGGCAATTCCTTCAATCGAACCATATTCGTTCAGGACAATCGCCATTTGCAACGGTGCTTGACGTAACTGTTCCATCACCATCAGTACTTGTGCATTTTCATGCACAATCACGGGTTCGCGTAAGTGTTTACTGAAATCAATCGCACCTGTTTCGATGTATTCATTCAATACTTTATGGGTGAGAACAATCCCTTCGATATTGTCTAACTCACCACGCGCAATGATCAAACGTGAATGGGTCATTGCCATTAAACGTTCTTTTAACTCAGTAGGATCGTCATCCAAGTCTAACCATTCCAACTCTGGACGTGGTGTCATCACCGACTTAACTGGACGCTCAGATAAACCCAATACCCCTTGAACCAAGACACTATGATATACCCCATTGTCTTCATCAAAGACTTCTTTGGCATAGGCCTGTGTCGCTAACACATCTTCAGCTTCTTTGTTTTGACCTTCGTTACCATTGCTCTTATTACCAAGCATACGCAGTACGGCTGAAGCAGTACGGTAACGTAAATCAGTGGTAGTGACCAATTTCTCTTGGTTACGACGCATGGTTTGGTTGACCATTTCCACCAACACCGAGAAACCAATCGCAGCGTATAAATAACCTTTTGGAATATGGAAACCGAAGCCTTCGACCACCAATGAGAAACCAATCATCATCAGGAAACCAAGACACAGGATCACCACGGTTGGATGCTTATTCACAAAGTCCATCAGCGGGCGTGAAGCCAATAGCATGATACCAATCGCAATCGTTACCGCGATCATCATCACCGAAAGCTCTTTCACCATCCCCACTGCGGTGATCACACTGTCGAGCGAGAATACCGCATCAAGGACCACGATCTGCACCACAACCATCCAGAACACGGCATGGACTGGATTTTCTTCTTTATGTGCTTGTGTACCCTCAATTCGTTCATGCAACTCCATGGTGCCTTTAAATAACAAGAACACACCACCAAACAGCAAAATCAAATCACGTCCAGAGAAAGGATGATCAAAAATATGGAACAACGGTGTGGTTAATGTCACCACCCATGCGATCGAGGCAAGCAAGATCAGGCGCATTAACAAGGCGAGAATCAAACCAATTTTACGAGCAGCATTACGTTGTTCTGGTGGTAATTTCTCTGCCAAAATTGCAATAAAAACAAGGTTATCAATACCTAATACAATTTCAAGCACCACCAATGTGGCTAAGCCAACCCAAGCAGCAGGATCTGACATCCATTCCAGAATCATTGAGGTGACTCCTCTGCAAAATCAGCGATATTGTTATGAAGTTGAGATTTTAAAAGATCGGCACAAACAGCCAAAACATTTTTTTTAGGAAATAAGAACAATGCGGAGCGACAACAACCACTACTCATAGAGGTACATAGATTAATAAAAGGATTTTTAGTATAGGCAAGATTTCAGTGAAATTCATCTTTTTTTATGTTGAGGATGTTTTCAAATTCTTTCGAAGCACGACAAAAGTAGATTGTATGTAAAATGTGCATAAAACTGTCACAAACCTGATTTAGCCTAGACAAGCACAACGAAAATGATAAGGTGAAAATAAACGAATGAATAGTGTATTAAGAATGACAGAGACAAGAACCATTACTCCTCCTCCCATAAAAACCACTCAATCTCTTATTGCGTTATATTGCGGTTCGCGTACAGGCAACAAGCCGATTTACCGAGACAAAGCCATTGAGCTTGCCCAACATATTGCCAATCAAGGCTTTGGTATTGTCTACGGCGGTGCCAGCATTGGTCTGATGGGGCAAGTTGCGGATACTGTACTGGAACATAGTGGCGAAGTAGTCGGTGTGATTCCAGAATTTATGTTGGATTATGAAATTGCCCACCATAAATTGACCGAACTACATATCGTCAACAGCATGCATGAACGTAAGGCACTGATGGCTGAACGTGCCAGTGCCTTTATTGCCCTGCCTGGTGGTCTAGGAACTTTTGAAGAGATTCTGGAAATTGCCACTTGGGGGCAGCTCAATCAACATCAGAAACCGATGATCATCTATAACGTCAATCGTTTTTATGATGCCCTGATTGCACAGCTTGATCATGCGGTAGAAGAAGGCTTTTTACCACCACAGCATCGTGCCAAAGTGATTGTTTGTGAAACACTGGAACAGATTTCAAGTGTGATTAAAAACTTAAACACACCCAGCCATATCGAAGTCTAAAACATACCCATAAAAAAAAGCGGATCATTTGGATCCGCTTTTTTTTATTGAAAACTTATTGTACATTCACTTGATATACCGCAGTTGAACCACTAACTTCATTCCCCACCACCAATAAAGGCTTGCCATTCGGTGAGTCTTTTGCAGCAATAAAGATCAAACCTTCAGGCCCTAGATCTCCCTGTTTTGCTGCATCGGTTTCAACAAAATTACGCGTGGTAAAATATTCAATAAACTTCGGTTTATTTGGTGTGGTGATGTCATAGACCATCACTCCACTCATCCGCTCTAACCCAATAAAAGCAAAAGTTTTCTTGCCAATCGTGCCGATAGCAACACCCTCAGGCTCAGGACCTTTATTATCACTACGGTCATCAAAGGCTACTGATTCGTGGTCACTATTAAAATAGTTCGGGAACAATTCAGCGGTTTTCTTTTCAAACTCGCTGCCTGAATCCCAAACTAACTGACCTTGAGTATTCCAGATACTGAATGAACGCGCGCCATAAGCATAGAGCTTGTCATAAGTGAGCAAACCATTGGCATCCAGTTTTGCTGAACCATCTGCATTGGTTTGATAACCCATATTCCACGCAATATTGAGACGACCCAATGCTGCATCATCACGGCATGCACCCACAGTTGTCGTAGTTGCTCCACAATACGCAAAGGTCACTGGATTGAGTTTCGCCCCTTTCACCCCAGCAGCCAGTTGTTGTAAATGTGCTGGATAATCGCCATCCTTATTAAAGCCTTTGCTGTTAAACAGATGCTTCATCCGAATATTTTCAACAAAACCTTTACTAACATCGCCCGCATAATAGGCTTTGGAATCCTTCAACCATTCACGGCTATCGCCTTCATTGGCAGTAACCAGATAGGTTTGACCATTGGCTTGATAATTGGCAATCGAATCAGGTTGATACATCCCAACCAAGCCTGCCCAAGTCTTGATATCAATCTTTTTGTCTTTATCACTGACATCCAGCTCATTGCCAATTTGCCCATGATCTTTATAGCCCAATGGATAAATATCAGTGACTTTCTGCTGTGCAATATCAATCCGAGCAATCGCATTATTTTCCTGCAATGTCACCCACGCAGTTTTGCTGTCTGCAGAAATAGTTATATATTCAGGCTCTAGATCCTGAGCCACACTCGCATTTGGTCCAAAAATACGTACACCTTTGGCGATTAAATCCGCCTTTTGTGAATTCCACGCCTTAAAGTCTGCTGCACTGGCTTTGGGTTGTTGAATATTGCTGATATCGATAATGCTGACTGAACCTTCAGGATCAACCGAGTAGTCATCGTTTGGCTCACCTTCATTGGCCACCAAAACAGTTTTACCGTCTGGACTAAAAGTCAACATATCCGGCAAAGAACCCACAGCAACTTTACTGATAAAACTTAAGTCCTTGGCATTAAAGAACACCACTATCCCTGTATCGGTTTTCTTCTCAGCTTGAACCGCAATTGCAACAATGCCATTTTTAACCGCAACGCTGTTCACTTCCGAATTGGCTAAATAGGTACGGGCAGAAAGTTCTGCAAGATGGACGGGTTTTTCAGGCTTAGAAGCATCTAGAACATCGACTAAACCCTTCTGGGCATTAACCACAAATAGACGTTTGCTTGCAGCATCATACGCCGGAATTTCAGCAGCACTTTTGGCGAAAACATTGGTTTCATAACGCCCTAATAAACTTAACTTAATCGTTTCAGGGGTTGCTTCAACCACTTCTGCTGGGGTGTTTGCGTTGTCATTGTCGTTGTCATCATTACACGCCACTAACCCCACCGACAGTAACGCGGTCAGTAATACTGAAATCTTAAATTTCATGATCAAATTCCATACAATTTATTCTGTATGGCTAATCTAGTATTTGGTGATGCAAATTCGATGACACTTTAATGTCAGTTTCATGACCACTCTTTGACAATTTTAGGCTTTATTTCACACACAGTTGCATTAAACTAAAACTGCCTTTTTATGCATCATGGCTCATGACAACGACAACACATCAAGCGGTACAGCCTGAATTCCGAATGTTGGTGCTCTTGGTCTCGATTGGCTTTTTTATGCAAGCCTTGGACACCACCATCGTCAACACGGCAATTCCTGCCATGGCAGTACAACTCAATGAAAATCCCCTGCAAATGCATGGCGTCATTGTGGCCTATGTGCTGTCGGTTGCGGCGTGTATTCCGCTCAGTGGCTGGTTGGCCGATCGTTTTGGCATCCGTAATATTTATCTGAGTTCCATGGTGATTTTCAGCTTGGCCTCGCTGGGCTGTGGCTTGTCACAAAACCTAGAACAATTGTTATTTTTCCGCGTCATTCAAGGTGTTGGTGGTGCCTTGCTCATGCCCGTGGGGCGCTTGGCACTGTTAAAACTGATCCCACGCTCCCAATTTCTGTCTGCCATGAGCCTGATGAGCCTTGCGGGTCTGATTGGCCCGTTGATGGGACCGACTTTAGGTGGTTGGCTCGTCGAAGTAACAACCTGGCACTGGATTTTCCTAATTAATCTGCCGATGGGTGTACTCGGCATGATCATGACCTTCAAAGTCATGCCGAACCAAAAAGAGCCAAGCGTTAAATCTTTCGATTTAAGCGGTTTTATCCTATTGATGGTGGCGATGGTGGGCTTGTCTTTAGGCATTGAGAATATTGCTGCATCGCAATATTCCCGCTGGATCAGTGTGGTTTTATTGATTTCGGGGCTGTTGGCAGCCACCGCTTATGCCTACCATGCACATACACATCAAAACGCCCTGTTTCATGGTCGCTTATTTCGCTACAAAATCTTTTCAATTGGGGTACTGGGCAATTTCTTTGCCCGCCTCGGTAGTAATGCGATTCCCTTCATTTTACCGCTGATGCTACAAGTTGCTTTTGGCTTTGAACCTTTCTATACCGGTTTAATGATGATTCCAATGGTACTCGGTTCATTATTTTCCAAGCCCATCGTACGTCCACTGATCCAACGGGTCGGTTATCGTCGTTTTCTACTCACCAATACGGTTTTGGTTGGCTTATGCATTGCCAGTTTTTCACTGATGACCGTCGCTACACCTTTATGGTTGAAAGTCCTGCACCTGTTTATCTTTGGTACGTTGAACTCGCTACAATTTGTTGGCATGAATACCCTGACCTTGAAAGATTTACCACAACAGGACGCCAGTAGTGGCAATAGCTTCTTGTCAATGATTATGATGCTCTCCATGAGTATCGGGGTGGCTTTGGCCGGAACGTTAATTAATCTGTTTGGGCAACAGTTTTCCAGTGCCTCGATTAGCACTGCCTTCCACGCCACTTTGATCACTCTCGGCTGTATTAATATCATTACCGCCTTAGTGTTTTGGCAAATTCCTAAAGAAACCACAGATTAAAAGATGCCCAGAAAATTGCTAAAATGGGACACCATGCAGCATGCAAATGTGTGGCACAATTGTAGGCTCAGATAACGTTTCACAAAGCAAAACCTGTACAATTCACTCATGAGCAAGCGCGTTATTACTTAGGCACCGCATAACACAAACGATATGGCAAAAAAATCTGCAAAACTTCCATCAACTCAACATTATCCGACTTACGCCAGTATCGGTTTAGCGGTCATGTTGGGTGTGGTCAGCTATTTTGGTTTGTTCTATCAACAGAAAGCCTCGGCACAGGATTATTCCATTCGCGGCTTTGATGTGTCTCATCATCAAGGCGAGATTAACTGGAAAAAAATCTCACCTATGCAATACCAATTCGTCTATCTCAAAGCAACCGAAGGCGGTGATTTTAAAGATCGTAACTTTCAGGAAAACTGGCTCAAAGCACGTGAACGTGGCCTACATGTCGGTGCTTATCATTTTTATCGGCTGTGTCGTGATGGGGCTATACAAGCCGAAAATTTTATTGCGACCGTTCCGAAAAAAGCCGATGCCCTGCCACCTGTGATTGATTTGGAATATGACAGCAACTGCATCAACACTTATACCAAAGAGCAGCTCATCAAAGAAATTCAGATCATGCATGACCAACTGCAACAGCATTATGGTAAACAACCGATTTTTTATATTTCAAAGAGCTTTTACCATATTGTGCTGATGGGGAACTTTAACAACACTCCTTTATGGGTCAGAGACTATGAAGGTAAACCTGAGCTCAAAGACGGTCGACAATGGCTGTTTTGGCAGCATAGCAGCCAAGGCAAAATCGACGGTGTTCCCAAAGCCGTGGATTTAAATGTTTATGCAGAATCCCCAAAACAATGGCGGATTTTTTTAAAAGCACAAGGCATTGATGATGCCAAATGAGTTACGCAAAATCATCCATATTGACATGGATGCCTTTTATGCCTCAGTCGAACTCAAAGATCGCCCAGATCTAAAAGATTTACCTGTGGTGATTTCCTCTCATCATCCAAGAGCTGTCATTGCCGCAGCGTCTTACCCTGCCCGTGTCTTTGGACTCCGTTCTGCCATGTCGATGGGACAAGCCAAAAAACTCTGTCCGCAAGTCATCGTGATTGAACCTAATTTTGAAAAATACCGCGAAGTTTCAGCGCAAATTCATCAGATTTTTCAGCAATACACCCCCTTGATTGAACCGCTGTCTTTAGATGAAGCTTATCTGGACGTGACTGAGAACTTAAAGAATATCGCCAGTGCCACCGAAGTCGCAGCACAAATCCGTGCTGATATTTTTGCGGTCACAGGACTGACCGCCTCAGCGGGCGTAGCACCAAATAAGTTCCTAGCCAAGATTGCCTCGGATTGGAACAAACCCAATGGTTTATTTGTGATTAAACCGAATCAGGTGCTGCGCTTTATTCAAGATTTGGCTTTGAATAAAATTCCTGGGGTGGGTAAAGTCACCCAAGAACGACTGCAGCAACTGAATTTACATACCTTGGGCGATCTGCAAAAAATCGACGAAAATGTGCTGATTCATCATTTTGGCAAATACGGCAAACAGCTGTATTTATATGCGCAAGGCATTGATCATCGACCAGTCAAAGCAGAACGGGAACGCCAACAGATTTCCAAGGAAATTACCTTTGATGATGATTACACTCTTGCTCAATGCAGCCATGCGTGGCAGCCATTGACCGAGCAAGTCTGGCGTAGTTTAAATAAAAAACAGCTAACGGCTCGCGGTGTGACTGTAAAACTCAAGCTTAAGAATTTCCAAGTATTACAGCATAGTAAGAGCTTTAAACAAGCGCTACAATCGCAACAGGATTTAGCCCAAGTGCTGTTACAACTGCTAGATGAAATGCATATTGACCCAGAATTCCAATTCCGTCTGGTTGGCGTCGGTGTATATCAGTTACAGACTCTAGAAGAAGAATCACAACTTTCTTTATGGTGATGCTGCTTTTTTGCACAACAATACAACGCTGACTAAAATTTATGTTTGCTTTTTATCCAGTTTTCAGTACTCTAAGCAACGCAGTAACATTATCCTTGTTATTTGCTTTGCTAAAGAAAACCTCGCTTTTAGCATCTGCTCCTGTGGTTGGCGTGACGATCAAATCCGAAGATTACAGGGCACTTCAGGTCTTCTTTCTCTATCCCCTTCTTCCTATAAAAAAATTGCATATTTCCCACTACGCACGGTCATGACTTCAGTTAAACTCGGTAGATAAAACTAGAAAATTCTGTATGTACATGCCTTATGAAGCAAAAACAAATCCTCTGTGTTGAAGATGAAGCCGCAATCGTCTTGCCCCTGCGTTATGCGCTTGAGCGTGAAGGCTGGTCAGTCAGTTGGGCCAATACTGGCACACAAGCATTACAATTACTGGCGCAACAATCTTTTGACTTCATTATTTTAGATGTCGGACTACCGGATTTGAACGGGTTTGAAGTCTGTAAACAACTGCGTCAGAAAGATCAAACACCATTGTTATTTTTAACTGCACGTGATGATGAAATTGATCGGGTGGTCGGCCTCGAAATTGGTGCAGATGATTATTGCAGTAAACCTTTTAGTGCACGAGAAATTGTCGCCAGAATCAAAGCGATTTGGCGCAGAATGGAAATTCAAACTCAGTCTGTTACAGCCTCTGCAGTAACGACGGAAACTGAAGTTATTGTGCAATCGGCAACTTGGTCATGTCACCCACAGTCCTTGCAAATTCATTATCATGGTCAGCCGCTACAACTGACTCGCTATGAATATCGCTTGTTATTTTTACTGATTCAGCATTCTGAACAAGTATTCAGTCGCCAACAATTAATGGATCATATTTGGGAACATCCAGAGCATAGTTTGGAACGTACTGTCGATACCCATGTCAAAAGTTTAAGGCAAAAGCTCAAACAGATTACCCCACATGATGACCCGATTCGGACCCATCGTGGTTTTGGCTATAGTTTGATGAAGTTGAGCTAAAGCATGTCGATCTTTGTCCGTATCTGGTTTTTCTTTAGCTTGGTGGTGGTATTGAGTCTAGGTTTTATCGCTTATACCCTGACCCAACAAGTAAAACCCAATGTACGGCAGGTGGTTGAAGATACCCTCGCTGAAAACGCCAATATCATTGCCCAATTGATTGCAGAAGATGTCTATCAACATCAGGTCGATACCCCTGAATTTGACCAAAAAATCCAGGCAGCTTTATCTCGTCAACTGAATGCCACCATTTGGCAGCATCGCAAAGAGCAAATTAATCAACAACTGTACATTACCGATCCCCAAGGCATCGTGATCTACGACTCCGAAGGACAAGCTGTGGGGCAAGACTATTCCAAATGGAATGATGTCTACTTAACACTGCGTGGTAAATACGGCGCACGCTCAACTGCAACCAATCCCTATGATCGCAACAGTAGTGTCATGCATATTGCAGCACCAATTATTTACCAACAACAATTGCTCGGTGTAGTCAGTATTGGCAAACCAAATCAGTCGGTACAACCCTATATCGAACGTGCTGAGCAGCAACTGATTTATCAAGCCCTCTGGATTGCGGCACTCAGCCTGCTCTTGGCCAGTATGGTGGCGTATTGGCTAAGACATAGTATTGATCGCGTCCGACGCTATGCACAGGCCTTGGCACCCGTGAATCAAGCACCTTTCTTTTATTCCGCCAAAGAACTCAATCAAGTGACTCAAGCACTGAGCGAAATGCGGGAAAAACTGGAAGATCGTGGCTATGTCGAAAACTATGTCAATACACTCACCCATGAACTCAAAAGCCCGCTCACTGCGATTCAAGCCAGCGCTGAATTACTACAAGATGATTTACCACTGGTCGATCAGCAACAATTTGCGCTACATATTGTTGAACAAAGCCAACGTTTACAGTCCCTGATTGAACGAATGTTGTTATTAACACGACTTGAAAAAAATCAGCATGTTTTAGAATTTCAATCGGTCGATCTGAATCACCTGATTCAACAATGTTTTCAGCAACAGCAAAGTGTGCTGCAACTGAAACAAATCCAGATTCAACTTGATCTGCCCGAACACAGCTTGATCCACGCCGATCCGTTTTGGCTGAAACAGGCATTGAATAATCTCTTAGATAACGCCAGAGACTTCTGCCCACCACAAGGTAAAATCGCAGTTCAACTTCAGCAAGACCCAAGCCATCACAACATCACCCTGCTGTTTTTTAATGAGGGCGATGCAATTCCTGAGTACGCCTTAAACCGCGTATTTGAAACCTATTTTTCTCTACCGCGTCCGCATAATCAGCAACGCAGTACCGGCATTGGGCTCAGTATCGTCAAACAGATTATTCAGCAGCATCAAGGTCAGATTAGCATCCAGAATATTGAAGCGAATCGCCTCGACTTCTTAGCAACCCATCAATCTGGTGTGCTCTTGACCCTCACACTTCACACAAACTTCATCTAAGCTTCAAACCGAACTCATCCGAAGCGCATATCGCATGTAGATACTGGTCATATCCTAATGACCATGGAATTTCATATGCGTCGCAATTTTATCAACCTTAAAATCGGAGCCATTTTGTTCCTGATTTTAATTTTTTATATCGGTTTATTTTTTATTTCGGGCTTAGTCTCTGAACGTCAAAGCTATCAACAACAAGTCATTCATGACATTGCCAACGAACAAATTCGTCCACAACAAATCGTTGCGCCTTATTTAAAACTGCCCTACCAAGTGCAAACCACCTGTAACGATGAACAGAAAAAAAGTTATCCCTGTACACAAACCCTATTTATCGCGGTAGGAGCGGAAACGACCAACTGGAATGCACAATTTAAAGTTTCGGACAGTACTTATAAGCGTAATATCTATAAAGCGATTAGCTATCAAAATTCGATGTCTGGCAAAGGCACATTTAAGGCCATCGAGAACGAGTCAAAACGTGATTACCTTTGGGAACAGGCTGAAATTATTTTTCCGATCCAAGATGCACGTGGGCTGAATGCCAAACCGATCTTCAATATTGATGGTAAGGCCTATAAGTTCGACTTTTCTGAGCAAAGCCAAGGACAACGTGGTTTTGACCTGATGCATCTGACGGCGAAGCAATACCCTGAACTGGTACAAAAATTTCAGCAAGGGTTTAAATTCGACCTAGAATTTGAACTTGAAGGACTCAGTGAATTCAGTTTTATTCCCACCAGTTATGAAATGACCTATCAGGCCAAAGGCAACTGGGGCGATGTCAAATACGATGGGCAAAGTCTTCCATTCAAAAAATCCAGTGAAAAACATCAATTCCAAGCAGACTGGAAAAATATTGCATTGGGCAAACGCAATTTGGAAAATGTGTCATTGTGCGAAAATAGCCAATGCTTTTATCAGGTCCTAAACGCACAAAATGCAGCAGCAGAAGCCGCTTATGATAGCCGTACACCCTCAAATATTTCAGGCATTTCGACTCAATTCCTAGAGCCTGTCAATATCTATACCCAAACCGATCGTGCCATTAAATACGGTGTGATGGTGATCATCATTACCTTTGGTTGCTTCTTCCTGTTTGAGGTTTTAAAACAACTCAAAATCCATCCTGTGCAATATGCCTTGGTTGCGATGGCACAAGGTGTGTTCTTCGTGTTGTTACTTTCGATCAGTGAATATTACGCCTTTGCACTCGCCTATCTAGCGGCAGCAATCGCTTGTGTCGGTCTCATCACATGGTATTTATATTTTGTGGTCAAAGGGATTAAGCCTGCGCTGTTATTTGGGATTTTACTCGGTGTGCTCTACGGCATGATGTATCTATTACTGCAATCCAGTGGTAAAACCTTCTTATTCGGTTCGATCCTGTCCTTTATTCTGATTGCCTGTGTCATGTTCATCACCCGTCATGTCAATTGGTATCAATCCGAACAACAAAGCCAATAAAAATACATAGGGGCGAAGCGATGGCTTCGTCCCTTTTCACTGCATTAATAAGGAATAAAACCATGAATCAGACAGCCTATTCAGCCTTGAGCCAACTCAAACAACTTTGTCCAGCACAGAGTTCTATTGCAAACTGCCTGAATCAATTAAGACAGGCTAAAATTCAGTTTCTGAATCTGGGAAATATCATTATCTGCCCACAACAGCGCTGTATTCTATTTTTCCAACAGCGCAACTTAATGGGAATAGAAACTTTTTTAGCCTGATTTATAGAAAATTACATTGCTGCCGAATTGCATCAAGTACAATTGCGACTCTACTTTTTCGATTAGGGAATCACTATGTCTGTGCAACGCCTTCATGTCACATCACGTTATTGCGAAGTTGCCATTGCGGGAAATCTTGTTCATTTAGCAGGCCAATTGGCGGATGATACCAGCGTTGATGTAACGGCACAGACACAGCAAACTCTAGACAATATTGATCGTTTATTGGCAGAAGCAGGTACAGATAAAACCCATATTTTATCTGTACTGATCTTTTTAAAAGACATTGAAAAAGATTACGCAGCCATGAATGCGGTCTGGGATGCATGGATTGCTGAAGGACATCCCCCAGCACGTACCTGTGTAGAATCTAAACTCTACACCCCTCATGTTTTGGTTGAAATGACGGTAACCGCTGTTCGCCCAGATTAATAAGATTTAAATGCGAATTCATTATATTTCATCATTCGATCTGCTTTAGGCATCGACATCGATGCTGACGTACCTGCCGCTGAAATAGCGGTAGGCTCAAACAAATCAGGCACTAAATCTTCTCTGAGCTCCTGTTCAGTCGGAATACTGCTATAACGCAGTACACGATAGCCTGCCAATTCAAGCAAACTATCTTGATAATGTTTTTGATGTAGGCGGTTCACATAAGACTCGTCTGCGATCTCAATAATCGCAAGCACTTGATGCTGCTGATCTAAAATGACGAAGTCTGCGACCAAACCTTGATACTTACGGCGTGTGTGCGCAAATTTAGTGGTCAGTAAAGCATCAAAAGACACATGTGCCAATACGGTATGACGTGGTAATACAGCTTGTAAACGCATCAAGGTAATTTGCTCCGCAATATTCAAAATACCACGGCGTTTTAATGGACTGTCCTGACGCCTATTTTGTTGTAAGCGACGAAGTGCAAGTGCTGTGATTAACAGCAACCCAACTGTTGTTATAAAATAATACATTTCTAACTAATCCCTTTAGATTTTTTATAATCATTTTGGCTTGATGCCAATTTTTTTAATCAAGAACATCGATAGCAAAGTCATTTTGCAGTGCAAACTTAAGTTTTTTAATCGTGTTTTCCTAGACGACCAAAGTCGTAATAACCCTCTGCACTTTATTTATAATCATTCGTTTGCCAAGATTCAAGTCGTTATTGTCAGTTTATGTTTCTATGGGCGATAGTTTTGCGATCAAATTGTGATCATATGACAATTAGGCATAAAAAAGAAGGCATGAACGCTCTCATGCCTTCTTAAATACTCAATTAACGATGTGCTTTGGTTTTAGACTTTGGCTTTCCTGAAAACGGTCTTTTCTCACCAGTTTCACGTGGTGGTAAACCATTATGTTGCGTCAATAGCTGTCCTTTTTGCGGACGCTGTTGACCTGACTGTGACCGAGACTGACCCTGACCACGCTTTGCAGAATCCCCTGCAACAGATGAATTCTTTTTACGTGCCGATTTATATTCACCTTCAGCTGTACCTTGTGGCTGATAAGTTGGAATCAAATGCTGCTTTGAGTTTCCAATTAAATCTACACGCCCCATCTCTTTCAAGGCTTCACGCAATAAAGGCCAGTTGTTTGGATCATGATAACGTAAGAATGCTTTATGCAGACGACGACGCTTTTCGCCTTTCACGATATCCACATTTTCCGTATAACGTGCCACTTTAGACAATGGGTTTTTGCCTGAGTAATACATTGTGGTTGCCGTTGCCATTGGCGATGGATAAAAGGTCTGTACCTGATCGGCACGGAAGCCATTTTTCTTCAACCAAATCGCCAGATTCATCATGTCGTAATCGGTAGTACCCGGATGTGCGGCAATAAAGTATGGAATTAAATACTGTTCCTTACCTGCTTCCTTACTGAAACGCTCAAACATCTGTTTAAAACGGTCATAGGTGCCGATACCGGGTTTCATCATCTTGGATAATGGGCCATTTTCGGTATGCTCAGGCGCAATTTTTAGATAACCACCAACATGGTGCTGAACCAATTCTTTGACATATTCAGGGTTTAAGACAGCGAGGTCATAACGTAGACCTGAACCAATCAGAATCTTCTTCACCCCTTTGATTTCACGAGCTTTACGATAAAGCTGAACCAAAGGTGCATGATCGGTATGTAAGTTCTGACAAACGCCGGGATAAACACACGATGGTTTACGGCAATTCTTTTCAATTTCAGGATCTTGGCAATGCAAACGGTACATGTTTGCCGTTGGTCCACCTAAATCCGAAATAATCCCGGTAAAGTTTGGTGCAGTATCACGGATCTTTTCAATTTCACGTAAAATTGAATCTTCAGAACGGTTTTGGATAATACGACCTTCATGCTCGGTAATCGAACAGAAAGTACAACCACCAAAACAACCACGCATAATATTGACCGAGAACTTGATCATATCAAATGCTGGAAAACGCGCATTGCCATAAGCTGGATGCGGTAAGCGCGCATAAGGCAAATCAAACACATAGTCCATTTCCTCAGTGGTCAGAGGAATTGGCGGTGGATTGATCCAAACATCACGCTCACCATGACGTTGCACCAATGCACGCGCATTACCAGGGTTGGTTTCTAGATGCAAAATACGATTGGCATGTGCATAGAGTACCTGATCCTCAGCCACTTCTTCATAAGAAGGTAAACGGATTACCGCCAATTCGCGTGGTGGTAATTTATGTTTAATTGCTTTTGATGGTGCAGGTTTCAGCTGTACGATCTGTGTATCTGGATCTAGATTGTCGCCTTCACGTACGATCGGATTTGCCACAAATTCTTTTTGAAAGTCCTGATACTGTGCCAGTGAGTTGCCTTTTTCTTTTTCAACTTCACAACCGTCAATGTCTTCAGTCATGACATAAGGGTTGATAATTTGATCAACACGGCCAATGGTATCAACATCGTTACTGGCGATTTCAACGAATTTTGCTTTCGATTTTTTATTATGTTTATTGATAATAAATGCAGTACCACGAACATCAGTGATCTCGTGAACTTTTTCACCTTTGGATAAACGATGCATCACGTCGATAATGGCACGCTCACCATTGCCATACATGAGCAAATCAGCTTTAGAATCCATCAAAATCGAACGACGAACTTTGTCTGACCAATAGTCATAATGCGCGATACGACGTAAGCTGCCTTCAATCCCACCAAGTAATACAGGAACATCTGGGAAAGCTTCACGGCAACGCTGACAGTAAACCGTGGCTGCACGGTCTGGGCGTTTATTCGCTTCATTATTTGGTGAATAGGCATCATCAGAGCGGATTTTACGATCAGCCGTATAACGGTTAATCATCGAATCCATGTTCCCTGCAGTCACACCCCATGCAATGGTTGGCTTACCTAAAACGCGGAAGCTCTCTACATTGGTCCAATCAGGTTGTGCAATGATTCCGACACGGAAGCCTTGTGCTTCAAGTACACGCCCAATCACACCTGATACAAAAGATGGATGGTCAATATAAGCATCGCCACAAACTAAAATAAAGTCACATGCATCCCAGCCGAGTAGATCCATTTCTTCTCGTGACATCGGCAAAAATGGTGCGGGTTCAAAACACGACGCCCAATATTTGTCGTAATCAAACAGCGCTTTAGGCGCAGTCTGCATGGTATAGGCAGTAGACATAGCTTGCGAATCTCGGCTAGCAGATGAAGGAGAGACATTTATCGGGGCTGGTGGTATTTTAACCCCTAAAATGAAAGCCGATCATTTTAACATGAATTTCATTCATTTTCCCTGTTTATAAAACATTCAGGAACAAGGGGATAACAAATTATTTGTATAAAGTTTAAGCAAAATATAAATATCAGAGGCAAAACTAGCGTTTTTGATTAATGGGAGACGTCGCTGCTTATTTCATTCGATCGAACCACCTCTTTCACCGTATAACCCGACTCGATATAGCCGCTACCTCCAGAAACGATTTGACCATTCGCAAGTGTCGCTTCCAACTGATATCCACCTTCGCCCTGTATGAAAAACTGCGTTTCTATTATTTTTTTATTTTCGATTGGCTGAAAAAATATTTCATGCTGAACAGCAGTTGTTTTTACGGATAGCTTGAGCGTGCTGATGGTTTGCCCACTTTGATTTGAAATTTGCATGCTGACCAAAGGTTGAAACCAATCATTTAGTCCTGCGGTTAAAGCACCAATACAGAAGCTCGTCCCTAAAGAAAGGACGACTAACACTGGTATAAATATCTTTTTAACTGATTTCATTCTATTTCTTTATCTTTTTATATTGATTCAAAACTTTAAAACATAAGTCTAAAAAACAAAAGTTAATCAACTTTCTGAATTGGTAAAGCCTTTAACCGCAACGCTAAAAATAGCCCAAGTGCTAAAACTACAGCCACCATGAGATTTATCCCCGTCCAGCCATAGTTCTCCCAGACCAACCCACCACTACTACCCAGTAAACTTGAGCCGATGTAATAGCAGAATAAATACAGTGAAGAGGCCACTGCACGATACTGCACTGCTTGAACCGAAACCCAACTGCTGGCGGTCGAATGTGCCGCAAAAAATGAGAAGGTAAAAATTGTGAGACCCAGCAAAATAGTCCAAAGTGATGGAATCAAGGTAATCAATAGGCCGATGATCATCATGACCAGTAAAACTGGCAACACTTTATCCCGTCCAAATTTAAAGCCCCATTGTGCAGCTTTGGGTGAACTATAAATCCCTGCCAAATAAGCAATTGAAATCAGACCGATCCATGTTTGCGATAGATTAAACGGGGCTTCTAATAAATGGTAACTGATATAGTTAAAGACCGTGACTAAGCAGCCCATTAGAATAAAACCTTGGGCGAATAAAATGCGTAATTTCGGGTCTTTTAGATTTTGCTCAAAAGCTGCTTTAAAACGTGAAAACCGGAATGGAAATGGTTTGAAATGCTGTGATTTGGGCAATAACAGATAAAATAAGCAAGCAATCACAAAATTCAGAAAACCAATAATATAAGTTGCCGATTGCCAAGAAATAAAATCAACCAAAACACCTGCAATCAAACGCCCACCCATACCGCCAATCGCGGTACCTGAGATATACAGCCCCATAGCAAAACCGATATCCTTCTGCGCAATCTCCTCTCCGATATAAGTCATTGCCACTGCGGCAACCCCACTGACCGCTAGACCAATCAAAACACGGGTACTTAAAAAGATTTCCCAGATCGGGAAAGAAGCGCTGATCAGCAATAAAATCGAGACCAGAAATAGGGCAAATACCATAATCGGCTTACGCCCAAAACGATCAGAAATAAAGCCTGTAAATAGCAGACCGATGGCCAATGCAATGGTAGAAAAAGACAGAGGAAAACTACTGTGGGTCGGAGTGACGTGAAAGAATTCTGCAAAAATCGGCATCATCGGCTGTACACAGTACAACGAGGAAAATGACGCGAAACCAGCAAAGAACAATGACCATAAAATCGCAGTAAACGATTTAGAACCATATTCGATATGGGTTGGACGTATAACTGATTCAGACATCGGAACTCCTTATGCCCAACCAGTATACGCCTTCGACCGAAATGCGGAATGATCATTTCGGCCATTTTTATCAAATGTTTAAAATAATGCTTTAGGCAAACGGATCTGAATTATTTCATTATCATCGGCAAGTTTGGCATTTCTACCCGATGAACCTGGAAAATTATTGTCATTCAATACTGTCAAAGTCGTGCCATTTTCAATAATCACATCTTCAATGGTTTCAAATGGGAAGGCAAATACCTTGCCTGTACCAATATCTCCTTCACGCGCTGTGCCATACAGCCCATTTGGGTTGGCAATTTTCATTAAATCGACCAAGTCTTCGCGTGCCACCACTTGCTTCGGCTCATTGAATTTAATCCGAATCAGTTTCTTATGACCACCCAGATTATTTTGACTCACATCGCGTTCAATAATGATGCCCTCTTTGTCATTAAACAGCTGAAAGTCACCAATATTGGTGGCTTTACTATCCAGTACGAACCAATAATAAACACCGGTATAGGCTTTCTTCTGAAGATCAAATTGAGAGATCAGCAGTCTACCTGTCGAGTCATTCACCAGTGGCTTTTCCAGTAGCGGATACAGGTATTTACCGTCTGGTGAAATCGCCATGCCTTCAAAACCACTACTGCGTCCCACCAATGGCTCAACATAATTGATATTGGCTTTATTCAGTTGATTTTGCGGTGAACGTAATTCTTGGCTCGGATTAAATGGATTTGGCAAAGCAATCGGCGCATCTAACAACACACCATCAGCGGAGAAATGCAGCAGGAATGGACCAAATTCATCACCAATCCAATACGTTCCATCAGCCGCACGTTGCATCGATTCAGGGTCAAAGTCCGCTCCAGTCAATAAGCGTTCTGACGTATTGCCATTCACAATCTCAAAAGGAATCCGTTTATTTGGGTCACGTAATTGAATGAAGCTTTGTACGGATACCTGCCCCGAACCTTTGCTCTTGGTTTTAAAATCGGCTTTGATTTTATAAATGCGTAATAAGAAATCAGCTGAATTATCCTGTGTGCCAAAACCATTATCGGCCATGGCCATATAACTGCCATCCTCATTTTTTAAGGCGGCAGAAAAGCCCTGTACAGGTTGTCCTTTAAAGGGTGGATAGATGCCGTTGGCCCCACTCACTGCTTTACCTGAATCTGGTCCAGCGGCATAAGTTGCGACAGGAAGCTTGACGAAAGAAATCAGCGTGGGTTCTGTGACTTTGTCTGTCGATGTATTCTGATCTTGATTATTGTCATCATTATTACAGGCAGTTAAACCCAAAGTACTACAGCAGAAAAAGGCCAATAAAGTTTTCTTGTTCATGGTTTTATACATTTGGTAAAAATTTACGCAAATTAAAACAAGTTTTTATGACGCTTTTACTGCAATAAAATGAAGTCTTTATGGCGAAAAGATGACAATGTAACGCAACACTTTATCTTAGCAATCAGACCCACTGCCTCAGCATCCATCTTACTCAAGTTTGGTCGGCTGATACTCACCGGCAATCGCAGCTTTTAAAAAGTTTTGAAAGGTTGGGCATTGCATATGATTTTCTGCGGGGCAAACCGCGGCATGTCTCAGTCCTTGGCTGATAAAGTGCAGACGTCGGATCATTTGTTCCAGCTTGTCTGCTTTCTCATTGAGCATGGCTCGATCCAATTCGAGCTGACCACTCTCCCCAAACATAGGCGCAATTTCATTGAGAGAAAAACCTGCCGCCCGCCCTAAAGCAATCAATGCCAATTGATCCAAGACCTGCTTGCCATATTGCCGACGTAATCCATGACGGCCTATTGATTTGATCAAGCCTTTTTCCTCATAAAAGCGTAAGGTTGAGGTGGTCACCTTTGCCCGTTTAGCAACTTCTCCAATATCCATAAATACCCCTTGACTTCAAGTTAACTTGAACTTGCACACTATCTTTATCGCGTTTTATGCAAAAAAGATCAAGGTGAAAAAATGAATACTGTTGAACTATTATTTCAAATCCTGTGTTTAGGTGTAGGGGCCACGCTGATAATAGATATGTGGCTATTGTTGTTAAAAAAACTCAATCAGCCCACCTTAAATTTTGCTTTGCTGGGTCGTTGGGTGGGCTGGATGTTTCGGGGCAAGTTCATCCATGCATCGATTGCACAAAGTCCTGCCATTCGACGGGAATATGCCTTGGGTTGGCTAGCACATTACAGTGTCGGCATCCTCTTTGCATTCAGCTTTGTCCTGATGGTAGGAGATGCATGGTTACGACAACCCCAATTTAGCTCTGCTCTTATTTTCGGGGTGATCACTGTGCTCATTCCCTTTTTCATCATGCAACCCGCTATGGGGGCAGGCATTGCTTCAGCTAAAACAGCACAGCCTTTGCAAAATTGCCTCCGAAGCCTGATCAATCACGCTATTTTCGGCTGCGGTTTATATCTCAGCGCTCAAGTGCTTGCACTATTTCAATGAGGGATCAAACCATGAAGTCGATTGCCATTGTTTATCATAGCCGTCAGGGCCATACCCAATTTATTGCTCAACAGATTCAACTCGGTGCAGCACAAGTTGAACAGATTAAAATTGATTTATTCACCGCTGAACAGTTAATGTCTCAACCCGAGCTACTCTGTCACTATGATGGACTGATTTGGGGTTCACCGACCTATCTGGGTGGGATTTCTGGCACATTGAAACAGTTGATGGATACCACCGGCCCATTATGGAAGAAGCAAGCATTTAAAGGAAAATTAGCCGCAGGATTTACCGTTTCCTCACTACCCGCAGGCGATAAGCAATCTACCCTGATTTCACTTTTCACCTTTGCGATGCAACACGGTATGATATGGGTCGGCAACCCAATTTTACCTGAGCAACATCAAGGTGTTCCGTATATGCAAGCAGCAAATCGTCTTGGGTCATGGTCTGGTCTTATGGCACAAGCCGAACATGCCAGTGCGGCAGATGCTTTTGATGTTGGCGATATTAAAACCGCTCAGTTATTTGGACAAAACTTTGCATGCAGCTTAAGTGCATATCAAGGAGTGATGAACACGTGAAAGCAGCAAGTCTTTTATTTCCATTGATTTTATCCTGCATGATGTCTTTTTTAATCTCGGGCATCACCACATTAAAGGCAGTGGGTTTTATCAATAATTTCTTCGCCATGTGGATGTCTGCATGGATCGTGGCGTGGATGTTTGCCTTTCCTAGCGTATTGGTCTGCGCGCCAATTGCACAAAGATTGGTCGGCTGGATTCTAAAGAAACGCTAATCTGATCCCACCTGCTATCTACACCTTGTAAGTAAAAGCCTGCAGCGACTGTGATGATTGGCGAATATACTTGATGAGATCAATTCATTACTCTATCAAGCATAGAGAGACAGGATGTCTCATTCAGAACTACAAGAAACACAGGATGTGGTCGTTGACAGGAGTTGGCGGCAAGAAACCAAATATGAGAAAGCCTCGACAGGATGTCGGGGCTTTTTTATTCAGCTTAATATCTAAAACTAAACGATTTACCCCTATAGATTGCATTGACTCCCATTGGCTTGCTTCCTACCATCCGCATGTTTTATAAATGACGGTCAAATTTTTCTACGATGATAATTTACAAAAACTTTTCTTTTTCTCGCTTTCACATTACTTTTGCTAAATTGAGTCTCATTTTTTTAAGTACTTACTTCACTGTCGCGTGTACGACAACCAAGGCACCTACGGTGAATCACTCCCAAAAACTGTCTTCTGGTATTCAAAACGCTTTTTCAGTAGCACCAACAACCGCAAATCGGGTTGCTCCTATCATCCTGCAAACAGCTGAGCGTCATAATATTTCACCACATTTATTGGCTGCGCTAATTCGTCAAGAATCTAGCTATAGAACTCGTGCGCGGTCTTCAGCAGATGCCGTAGGTTTAACTCAAGTACGCCCGAAATTCTGGCAACAGTTCTGCCCTGGTGATTTATATGATGAACACGTCAACATCAATTGTGGTGCCTATATTCTGGCAAACTACTATCAATCGACAGGTGATTGGTCAAAAGCTCTCGGCTACTACAATGTTGGCCCTACAGGTTACAGAAGAAGTCCCTATATGCGCCAGCAAGCTGAACGCTATGCCAGCTCGGTCAAACGCCATGAACAAAGCTTAAAAGAAGCGCTATAAAGTCCTATTGTAAGCAAAAGCCTACAATAACTGCGGTGATTGCCGAATATACCTGCTGAGCTAGACTCACTAATATATCAAGTGTAGAGAGACAGGATGTCTCATTCAGAACAACAAGAAACACAGGACGTGGTCGTTGACAGGAGTTGGCGGCAAGAAACCAAATATGAGAAAGCCTCGACAGGATGTCGGGGCTTTTTTATGACTTTCTCTGATCCATTCATTACCGTAAAATAACTACTATTGACTCCCCTAAACTGAGTGCATACCATCCTTATACTTCTGTTTGGTATCGGGTTCTGGTTTTGCACATCACATCAACTTCTTCTGATCAACATACGGCCTTTAAACCGTTTGCCGCAATCATTTTAAAGATCAGCCTTGTTGTGCTTGCAATCAGTCTATCTGCATGTAGCAGTTTAAGCGGATCCTTTGCCAATCGCTCGAATCAGCTTTCCTCAGGTTTGCAAAATGCGTATTCGGTTTCTCCGACTACGGCCAATCGCTTATCGCCGATGATCCTTCAAAGTTCTGAGCGTTATGATGTATCTCCAACTTTACTTGCCGCCCTGATCCGCCAAGAGTCTAATTACAACAGTTCAGCCCGTTCGCCAACGGGTGCAATCGGTTTAACTCAGATTATTTCCAGCCATTGGCGTCAGTCTTGTCCGGGCAATCTCTATGATGAAAATGTTAATATTAACTGTGGTGCACATGTGCTCTCGACCTACTATCGATCTGCTGGCAGTTGGTCTAAAGCCGTAGCTTATTACAATGTTGGACCAACAGGCTATGAACGCAGTTTCTGGACGCGGCATAAAGCCAAGAAATATGCTCGTTCGGTCAAACGCCACGAAAAAACTTTAAAGAAAGCGCTTTAAAATCAATAAAAAACCATGCCTCAAGCATGGTTTTTTTATTGGACTGAATAACGAATTTAAGCTTCGTCAAACAAACCTTCAAATAAGACTGAAGATAAATAACGCTCACCGCTATCTGGTAAGATCACCACAATGGTTTTGCCTGCATTTTCAGGACGTTCAGCAATTTGCGCTGCTGCCGCTAATGCTGCACCACTTGAAATACCGACTAAGATGCCTTCTTGGGTTGCACACTTTCTTGCCCACTCAATTGCATCTGCGCTATTCACGGGTAAAACTTCATCAACTAGATCTAAATCCAAGTTTTTAGGAATAAAATTCGCACCAATTCCCTGAATTTTATGTGGCGCTGGTGTGATGCTTTCACCACGCTTGGTTTGCGTGATGATTGGTGATTCCGCAGGTTCAACCGCTACTGAATAAAGTGATTTATTCTGAACTTGTTCAAAATAACGTGAAATCCCAGTAATGGTACCACCCGTACCTACGCCAGCGACCAAGATATCAACTTGACCATTAGTGGCCTGCCAAATTTCAGGGCCTGTGGTGTCCGTATGAATTTGTGGATTGGCTGGATTCTCAAACTGTTGTGGTAAGAAATATTGTTCAGGATTTTCAGTGGCTAAACGAACAGCCTCATCAACTGCACCTTTCATGCCTTTGGCTGGATCAGTCAAAACCAGATCTGCCCCTAATGCTTTTAATACTTTTCTACGCTCTAAACTCATACTTGCAGGCATGGTTAAGGTAATTGGATAGCCTTTTGCTGCTGCGACGAATGCCAAAGCAATGCCTGTATTGCCACTGGTTGGCTCAACAATATGCATACCTGTTTTAAGTACACCACGTTTTTCCGCATCTGCAATCAACGCTGCACCAATACGACATTTCACTGAGAATGCAGGGTTACGGCTTTCCACTTTTGCCAGTACCGTTGCACCCGTTTTGATGAGGCGATTGATACGAACTAAAGGTGTGTTACCAATCGCTTCGGCATTGTTTGAATAGACTGCGATACCTAAGTTGGCAGGTGTTGGAAATTGCTGATCGGTCGACATGTTATTTCCTTATTAGATTTGGAATGATTCTCAATCATTATAGGCTTGTGAGCCAAGGAGGAAAGTAGAAAACGTTAAGATTTATGAAAAGTTATAAGTTACCAAGGTGAAATACTAACCTATTCTTATCTTTACAGGTTTTTTAAATTAAAATAATTTTATTAAATATCATTAATATATGAAATTATTCCTACCAAAGCTCACCCTCTCGCCAATCTGTGCAAATAGCATCATCAGCTGTATCCGTATTATGTTGTGATAGTAATTCTTTCAGCTTAACACTCAATGGATACAAGAGAATTTCATGCTCATCTGTCAGATAAGTAGAGGTATTTTGTTTGATATATAAATCCCCCAACCAAGAAATCCAACCTAGTTTTTTATAAAAAGCATCATCTTCAGGTTGTAATGCAGCAAGTTCATAACCCAAAGTAGTTAAAGCATCTATCAAATATCTTAATAACTGTGATGCTAACCCCTTCCCCCGCATCATTTCATCAGTAGTCACATATTCAACATAAGCAGTTTTCACCTGATTATTGCTATGAATAGTGAAAACTCTATCCGTCCATAGTGCATGCGATACAATCTTTTCATCCAATATACCGACTAGATGAGAAGCTGTTTGCATGAAAGCATATTGCCCCCAAGGATCTTCATCAAAAGCTGTAAAGCATAGCTCAGCAATCTGTTGTCGCTGTAGTTTATCCAGATCTTGAGCGGCGATAATTTTAAACTGCATAAACGGATGCTCGATTCAAATTGTTTATATCTTAAGCAAGAGATGGAGGAGTATGAAGTATTTTTAGTCAAATCTAATTAAAATAAGTTGAGATATAAAATTCCGTCCAATAAAAAACACCCCCAACCGTTAGGTTGGGGGTGTTTAGTATTTAAAAGCTGGCGATGACTTACTCTCACATGGCAAGTGCCACACTACCATCAGCGCTAAGAGGTTTCACTTCTGAGTTCGGGAAGGGATCAGGTGGTTCACTCTTGCTATTGTCGCCAGCAAACTGTTGTGGTGCTTTCGGGTCTTAATCACGATGTATTGTCGTATGCCTTACTTACGGTCCAAAGAGTTATTAACGGATTAGATAATTGGTCTGTATTGTAACTAGTTTATTCACTAAATCAAGTTCAATCAGTTGTTTTCACTTCTGACTGTTTGGTTTTGAATCGAATTGAGCTTTATATACAACTGCTTGGGTGTTGTATAGTCAAGCCTCACGAGCAATTAGTATTGGTCAGCTTCACACGTCACCGTGCTTCCACACCCAACCTATCAACGTCCTAGTCTCGAACGGCTCTTTAGAGGAATAAATTCCTAGGGAAATCTTATCTTGAGGTAGGCTTCCCGCTTAGATGCTTTCAGCGGTTATCCCTTCCGAACATAGCTACCCGGCGATGCGACTGGCGTCACAACCGGTACACCAGAGGTTCGTCCACTCTGGTCCTCTCGTACTAGGAGCAGATCCTCTCAAATTTCCAGCGCCCACGGTAGATAGGGACCGAACTGTCTCACGACGTTCTAAACCCAGCTCGCGTACCTCTTTAAATGGCGAACAGCCATACCCTTGGGACCTGCTTCAGCCCCAGGATGAGATGAGCCGACATCGAGGTGCCAAACACCGCCGTCGATATGAACTCTTGGGCGGTATCAGCCTGTTATCCCCAGAGTACCTTTTATCCGTTGAGCGATGGCCCTTCCATACAGAACCACCGGATCACTAAGACCTACTTTCGTACCTGCTCGACTTGTGGGTCTCGCAGTTAAGCGCGCTTTTGCCTTTATACTCTACGCGTGATTTCCGACCACGCTGAGCGCACCTTCGTACTCCTCCGTTACTCTTTAGGAGGAGACCGCCCCAGTCAAACTACCCACCAGACATGGTCCTCGCCCCGGATTACGGGGCAGAGTTAGAACCTCAACATTACCAGGGTGGTATTTCAAGGACGGCTCCATTAGAACTAGCGTTCTAACTTCAAAGCCTCCCACCTATCCTACACAAGTAAGGTCAAAGTTCAATGTCAAGCTGCAGTAAAGGTTCACGGGGTCTTTCCGTCTAGCCGCGGGTACACTGCATCTTCACAGCGATTTCGATTTCACTGAGCCTCTGCTGGAGACAGCGCCGCCATCATTATGCCATTCGTGCAGGTCGGAACTTACCCGACAAGGAATTTCGCTACCTTAGGACCGTTATAGTTACGGCCGCCGTTTACTGGGGCTTCGATCAAGAGCTTCGCTTACGCTAACCCCATCAATTAACCTTCCAGCACCGGGCAGGCATCACACCCTATACGTCCACTTTCGTGTTTGCAGAGTGCTATGTTTTTAATAAACAGTTGCAGCGGCCTGGTTTCTGTGGCTGCCAATAGCTCAGGGAGCAAGTCCCATCACCGTCAGCAGCGTACCTTCTCCCGAAGTTACGGTACCATTTTGCCTAGTTCCTTCAGCAGAGTTCTCTCAAGCGCTTTGGTCTACTCGACCTGACCACCTGTGTCGGTTTCGGGTACGATTCCTGTGTAACTGAAGCTTAGAGACTTTTCCTGGAAGCATGGTATCAGCCACTTCACTGTACAAGTACAGCTTGCTATCAGTTCTCAGCATAGAGTACCCCGGATTTGCCTAAGATACATGCCTACAACCTTCCACCTGGACAACCAACGCCAGGCTGACTTAACCTTCTCCGTCCTCTCATCGCATTACACAGAAGTATTGGAATATTAACCAATTTCCCATCGACTACGCCTCTCGGCCTCGCCTTAGGGGTCGACTCACCCAGCCCCGATTAACGTTGGACTGGAACCCTTGGTCTTTCAGCGAACGGGTTTTTCACCCGTTTTGTCGTTACTCACGTCAGCATTCGCACTTCTGATACCTCCAGCATACTTCTCAATACACCTTCATCGGCTTACAGAACGCTCCCCTACCACTTGACTTAAAGTCAAATCCGCAGCTTCGGCACATAGTTTTAGCCCCGTTACATCTTCCGCGCAGGCCGACTCGACTAGTGAGCTATTACGCTTTCTTTAAAGGGTGGCTGCTTCTAAGCCAACCTCCTAGCTGTCTATGCCTTCCCACATCGTTTCCCACTTAACTATGATTTTGGGGCCTTAGCTGGCGGTCTGGATTGTTTTCCTCTTGACTACGGACGTTAGCACCCGCAGTCTGTCTCCCGGATAGTACTCATTGGTATTCGGAGTTTGCATCGGTTTGGTAAGTCGGGATGACCCCCTAGCCGAAACAGTGCTCTACCCCCAATGGTATTCGTCCGAGGCGCTACCTAAATAGCTTTCGGGGAGAACCAGCTATCACCAGGCTTGATTAGCCTTTCACCCCTATCCACAAGTCATCCCCTGGCTTTTCAACGACAGTGGGTTCGGTCCTCCAGTTAGTGTTACCCAACCTTCAACCTGCTCATGGATAGATCGCCTGGTTTCGGGTCTATACCCAGCAACTAAACGCCCTATTAAGACTCGATTTCTCTACGGCTCCCCTATTCGGTTAACCTTGCTACTGAATATAAGTCGCTGACCCATTATACAAAAGGTACGCAGTCACCGAACAAGTCGGCTCCCACTGCTTGTATGCATGCGGTTTCAGGATCTATTTCACTCCCCTCACAGGGGTTCTTTTCGCCTTTCCCTCACGGTACTGGTTCACTATCGGTCAGTCAGGAGTATTTAGCCTTGGAGGATGGTCCCCCCATATTCAGACAAGGTTTCACGTGCCTCGCCCTACTCGTCATCATTGTGTGTGCCCTTTCGTGTACGGGAATATCACCCTCTACGTTCGCACTTCCCAGAGCGTTCCACTAGAACACACACAACTTAATGGGCTGCTCCCCGTTCGCTCGCCGCTACTAAGGGAATCTCAATTGATTTCTTTTCCTAAGGGTACTGAGATGTTTCACTTCCCCTCGTTCGCTTCATAAGCCTATGTATTCAGCTTATGATACCCGCCTTATAGCGGGTGGGTTCCCCCATTCAGAAATCTCCGGATCAAAGGATATTTGCCGCCTCCCCGGAGCTTATCGCAGGCTATTACGTCTTTCATCGCCTCTGACTGCCAAGGCATCCACCACATGCACTTAATTACTTGACTATACAACCCCAAACAGTCGTTAACACATACAAGTGAGTGTTATCGTTGCAAACTTAATTGCTACTATCTGTTGTCTGTGAATTTAATCACTATACAGCTTCAATCTAATTCATATACCAAAACGCTTGATTCAGTGTTTTTGCTAGTTCTCAGATTAATTCTTCATCTAACTGAAATACTTACGTATTACCGTTAGTGTCAAATTAATCGAGTTTGAACAATTTATTTCAGACTCAATTTTCTAATCTGTTAATGATTAACTACCACCTCGTCGGTGAGTAGTAAACTGTGATAAATCACAGAAGTTAATAAACCAAGATCATTCGATCTTCTTATTTATTAATTTCTATAAGCTATCTTTGGAATTTAACTTTCGTTTTCTACATTACTTCGTAATGTATGGTGGAGACTAGGAGAGTCGAACTCCTGACCTCCTGCGTGCAAAGCAGGCGCTCTACCAACTAAGCTAAGTCCCCAGCTTATCACTTAATGAACGACATATCTTTCAATCTAAGCTACTGCAATCAGATTTGGTGGGTCTGACAAGACTTGAACTTGTGACCCCACGCTTATCAAGCGTGTGCTCTAACCAACTGAGCTACAGACCCTCAGATACATCTTCGAAGAACAACTTGTTGTGGATTCTTACCGGTCACCAATCTTTCGTTAAGGAGGTGATCCAGCCGCAGGTTCCCCTACGGCTACCTTGTTACGACTTCACCCCAGTCATCGGCCACACCGTGGTAAGCGTCCTCCTTACGGTTAGACTACCTACTTCTGGTGCAACAAACTCCCATGGTGTGACGGGCGGTGTGTACAAGGCCCGGGAACGTATTCACCGCGGCATTCTGATCCGCGATTACTAGCGATTCCGACTTCATGGAGTCGAGTTGCAGACTCCAATCCGGACTACGATCGGCTTTTTGAGATTAGCATCCTATCGCTAGGTAGCAACCCTTTGTACCGACCATTGTAGCACGTGTGTAGCCCTGGTCGTAAGGGCCATGATGACTTGACGTCGTCCCCGCCTTCCTCCAGTTTGTCACTGGCAGTATCCTTAAAGTTCCCGGCTTAACCCGCTGGCAAATAAGGAAAAGGGTTGCGCTCGTTGCGGGACTTAACCCAACATCTCACGACACGAGCTGACGACAGCCATGCAGCACCTGTATGTAAGTTCCCGAAGGCACCAATCCATCTCTGGAAAGTTCTTACTATGTCAAGACCAGGTAAGGTTCTTCGCGTTGCATCGAATTAAACCACATGCTCCACCGCTTGTGCGGGCCCCCGTCAATTCATTTGAGTTTTAGTCTTGCGACCGTACTCCCCAGGCGGTCTACTTATCGCGTTAGCTGCGCCACTAAAGCCTCAAAGGCCCCAACGGCTAGTAGACATCGTTTACGGCATGGACTACCAGGGTATCTAATCCTGTTTGCTCCCCATGCTTTCGTACCTCAGCGTCAGTATTAGGCCAGATGGCTGCCTTCGCCATCGGTATTCCTCCAGATCTCTACGCATTTCACCGCTACACCTGGAATTCTACCATCCTCTCCCATACTCTAGCTGACCAGTATCGAATGCAATTCCTAAGTTAAGCTCAGGGATTTCACATCCGACTTAATCAGCCGCCTACGCACGCTTTACGCCCAGTAAATCCGATTAACGCTCGCACCCTCTGTATTACCGCGGCTGCTGGCACAGAGTTAGCCGGTGCTTATTCTGCGAGTAACGTCCACTCATCTTAGGTATTAACTAAGAGAGCCTCCTCCTCGCTTAAAGTGCTTTACAACCAAAAGGCCTTCTTCACACACGCGGCATGGCTGGATCAGGCTTCCGCCCATTGTCCAATATTCCCCACTGCTGCCTCCCGTAGGAGTCTGGGCCGTGTCTCAGTCCCAGTGTGGCGGATCATCCTCTCAGACCCGCTACAGATCGTCGCCTTGGTAGGCCTTTACCCCACCAACTAGCTAATCCGACTTAGGCTCATCATTTAGCGCAAGGTCCGAAGATCCCCTGCTTTCTCCCGTAGGACGTATGCGGTATTAGCATTCCTTTCGGAATGTTGTCCCCCACTAAATGGCAGATTCCTAAGCATTACTCACCCGTCCGCCGCTAAGTCATAGTGCAAGCACCATAACTCCGCTCGACTTGCATGTGTTAAGCCTGCCGCCAGCGTTCAATCTGAGCCATGATCAAACTC